>NZ_JAOXLZ010000021.1:0-524 GCF_025792345.1 Virgibacillus sp. LDC1 | reverse complement strand
GGGGTAACCCTTACGGGAGCCAGCCGCCGAAGGTGGGGTAGATGATTGGGGTGAAGTCGTAACAAGGTAGCCGTATCGGAAGGTGCGGCTGGATCACCTCCTTTCTATGGAGAATCGTTCTCTGCAACGAGGACATTCAAATATGACTTCAATGAAGTCACCCTTAAAATCAGGTTTCGGCCTGTTACTCACTCGTTGGTCAGTTTTGAGAGTTCAACTCTCAACTTGTTGATTCCAGATCTTTCTTGTAGACAAGATCGTCAGGAATTGATAAGATATTCTTCCGGCCGTTAAACAGCCGATTGAATTTGATCCTTGAAAACTAGATAACGAAACGAATTTGCGCAATTAGAAATATCCTTTTAGCTGAACTTGTGTCAAGTAATTGATCAAGTTTTTATAAAAGTAGCAGCGGAAGATTCGTGACAGTCGATCCTTTGGAAGTTTCGTTTCCACCTATTAACTCGTTTAGTAGATCAGGAAACAAACGGACAACAGAGCGAATGGCGCGAAACTGAAGCGAT
>NZ_JAOXLZ010000020.1:0-532 GCF_025792345.1 Virgibacillus sp. LDC1 | reverse complement strand
GGACATCCCCGGATCGAAGCTTGCTTACAGCTCCCCGAGGCAGTTTCGTTGTTCGCCACGTCCTTCTTCGGCTCCTAGCGCCTAGGCATCCTCCGTGTGCTCTTAGTAGCTTAACCAATTGCTTCAGTTTCGCGCCATTCGCTCTGTTTGTCCGTTTGTTTCCTGATCTACTAAACGAGTTAATAGGTGGAAACGAAACTTCCAAAGGATCGACTGTCACGAATCTTCCGCTGCTACCGTTTTATTAAACTTGTTTTGACACAAGTTCAGCTAAAAGGATATTTCTAATTGCGCAAATTCGTTTCGTTATCTAGTTTTCAAGGATCAAATGAGAGTAAGTTGAACTCTCAAAACTGACCAACGAGTGAGTAACAGGTCTAAACCTGATTTTAAGGGTGACTTCATTGAAGTCATATTTGAATGTCTTCGTTGCAGAAGACGATTCTCCATAGAAAGGAGGTGATCCAGCCGCACCTTCCGATACGGCTACCTTGTTACGACTTCACCCCAATCATCTACCCCACCTTCGGCG
>NZ_JAOXLZ010000019.1:0-537 GCF_025792345.1 Virgibacillus sp. LDC1 | reverse complement strand
CTTAGAAGCAGCCACCCTTTAAAGAAAGCGTAATAGCTCACTAGTCGAGTCGGCCTGCGCGGAAGATGTAACGGGGCTCAAACCATGCACCGAAGCTACGGGTATCATCTTATGATGATGCGGTAGAGGAGCGTTCTGTAAGCCTGTGAAGGTGAGTTGAGAAGCTTGCTGGAGGTATCAGAAGTGCGAATGCTGACATGAGTAACGACAATGCGAGTGAAAAACTCGCACGCCGAAAGACCAAGGTTTCCTGCGCAACGTTAATCGACGCAGGGTTAGTCGGTCCCTAAGGCGAGGCTGAAAAGCGTAGTCGATGGAAAACAGGTTAATATTCCTGTACTTCCAGTTATTGCGATGGAGGGACGGAGAAGGTTAGGCCAGCCTGGCGTTGGTTGTCCAGGTTTAAGGTGGTAGGCTGAAATCTTAGGCAAATCCGGGATTTCAAGGCCGAGAGCTGATGACGAGTTGCCTTTAGGCGACGAAGTGGTTGATACCATGCTTCCAAGAAAAGCTCCTAAGCTTCAGATAACTGGGAAC
>NZ_JAOXLZ010000018.1:0-628 GCF_025792345.1 Virgibacillus sp. LDC1 | reverse complement strand
ACTGCCTCGGGGAGCTGTAAGCAAGCTTCGATCCGGGGATGTCCGAATGGGGAAACCCAGCTAGTGTAATAGCTAGTTACCCGTATCTGAATACATAGGATGCGAGGAGGCATACCCAGGGAACTGAAACATCTAAGTACCTGGAGGAAGAGAAAACAAGAGTGATTCCGTCAGTAGCGGCGAGCGAACGCGGAACAGCCTAAACCAGAGAGCTTGCTCTCTGGGGTTGTGGGACGTCTCACATGGAGTTACAAAGGAACATATTAGGCGAAGAGGTCTGGAAAGGCCCGCTATAAGAGGTAAAAGCCCTGTAGCCGAAAGTATATTCCCTCCGAGACGGATCCCGAGTAGTGCGGGGCACGTGAAACCCCGTATGAATCCAGCAGGACCATCTGCTAAGGCTAAATACTCCCTAGCGACCGATAGTGAAACAGTACCGTGAGGGAAAGGTGAAAAGCACCCCGGAAGGGGAGTGAAATAGATCCTGAAACCGTGTGCTTACAAGAAGTCAGAGCCCGATCTATGGGTGATGGCGTGCCTTTTGTAGAATGAACCGGCGAGTTACGTTCCCATGCAAGGTTAAGGCGAGAAGCCGTAGCCGCAGCGAAAGCGAGTCTGAATAGGGCGA
>NZ_JAOXLZ010000017.1:0-657 GCF_025792345.1 Virgibacillus sp. LDC1 | reverse complement strand
CTGGGTATGCCTCCTCGCATCCTATGTATTCAGATACGGGTAACTAGCTATTACACTAGCTGGGTTTCCCCATTCGGACATCCCCGGATCGAAGCTTGCTTACAGCTCCCCGAGGCAGTTTCGTTGTTCGCCACGTCCTTCTTCGGCTCCTAGCGCCTAGGCATCCTCCGTGTGCTCTTAGTAGCTTAACCAATCGCTCCGGTTATGTGGATCAAAGATCCCAAAACCTTCGCTGCTACTTTTATTAAAACTTGTTTTGACACAAGTTCAGCTAAAAGGATATTTCTAATTGCGCAAATTCGTTTCGTTATCTAGTTTTCAAGGATCAATTGTATATCTTATAGATGAAATTGATTTGGTGGAGCCAAGGGGGATCGAACCCCTGACCTCCTGCGTGCAAGGCAGGCGCTCTCCCAGCTGAGCTATAGCCCCTCAAATTCCATCAAAACTGAACAAATGAATACACGTCGTGGTTGACTTCATTGAAGTCTGTACGATGACTTGCGTCATCGTTATTTGAATGTTTCCGTTGCAGGAAACGATTCTCCATAGAAAGGAGGTGATCCAGCCGCACCTTCCGATACGGCTACCTTGTTACGACTTCACCCCAATCATCTACCCCACCTTCGGCGGCTGGCTCCCGTAAGGGTTACCCCA
>NZ_JAOXLZ010000015.1:0-786 GCF_025792345.1 Virgibacillus sp. LDC1 | reverse complement strand
CTGGGTATGCCTCCTCGCATCCTATGTATTCAGATACGGGTAACTAGCTATTACACTAGCTGGGTTTCCCCATTCGGACATCCCCGGATCGAAGCTTGCTTACAGCTCCCCGAGGCAGTATCGTTGTTCGCCACGTCCTTCTTCGGCTCCTAGCGCCTAGGCATCCTCCGTGTGCTCTTAGTAGCTTAACCAATCGCTTCGGTTATGTGGATCAAAGATCCCAAAACCTTCGCTGCTACTTTTTATTAAACTTGTTGACACAAGTTCAGCTAAAAGGATATTTCTAATTGCGCAAATTCGTTTCGTTATCTAGTTTTCAAGGATCAACCCCAGTCTTTCGACCGGAAGATTATCATATCACATGATATCTTGCAGTTCAACCTGCAATTTATGGAAGCGATATGAAGTTTATGGTGGAGCCAAGGGGGATCGAACCCCTGACCTCCTGCGTGCAAGGCAGGCGCTCTCCCAGCTGAGCTATAGCCCCATAATTCACCCCAAAAGTGAAATATGGCTTCGAGGTTTATTCCGATTACTCACCGGATGCCTCGCCACTTACCTTATGAAGTTAGTATTTATATGGTGGGCCCTAGTGGACTCGAACCACCGACCTCACCCTTATCAGGGGTGCGCTCTAACCAGCTGAGCTAAGGGCCCATATAAAATACGCTTGGCGACGTCCTACTCTCCCGGGACCCTTCGGTCCAAGTACCATCGGCGCTGGAAGGCTTAACGGTCGTGTTCGGTATGGGTACGCGTGGAACCCTTCCGCTATCGCCACCAAAC
>NZ_JAOXLZ010000013.1:0-1373 GCF_025792345.1 Virgibacillus sp. LDC1 | reverse complement strand
TTGGATAAGCCCTCGACCGATTAGTATTGGTCAGCTCCATGCATTGCTGCACTTCCACCTCCAACCTATCTACCTCGTCGTCTTCAAGGGGTCTTACTAGTTGGGAAATCTCATCTTGAGGGGGGCTTCACGCTTAGATGCTTTCAGCGCTTATCCCGTCCGTACGTAGCTACCCAGCCATGCTCCTGGCGGAACAACTGGTGCACCAGCGGTACGTCCATCCCGGTCCTCTCGTACTAAGGACAGCTCCTCTCAAATTTCCTACGCCCACGACAGATAGGGACCGAACTGTCTCACGACGTTCTGAACCCAGCTCGCGTACCGCTTTAATGGGCGAACAGCCCAACCCTTGGGACCTACTTCAGCCCCAGGATGCGATGAGCCGACATCGAGGTGCCAAACCTCCCCGTCGATGTGGACTCTTGGGGGAGATAAGCCTGTTATCCCCAGGGTAGCTTTTATCCGTTGAGCGATGGCCCTTCCATGCGGTACCACCGGATCACTAAGCCCGACTTTCGTCCCTGCTCGACTTGTAGGTCTCGCAGTCAAGCTCCCTTATGCCTTTGCACTCTTCGAATGATTTCCAACCATTCTGAGGGAACCTTGGGGCGCCTCCGTTACTCTTTAGGAGGCGACCGCCCCAGTCAAACTGCCCGCCTGACACTGTCCCCGTACCGGATCACGGTACCAGGTTAGAACCTAGATACGATCAGGGTGGTATCCCAACGTCGCCTCCACACAAGCTGGCGCTCATGCTTCAAAGGCTCCCACCTATCCTGTACAGATCGTACCCAAATCCAATATCAAGCTGCAGTAAAGCTCCATGGGGTCTTTCCGTCTTGTCGCGGGTAACCTGCATCTTCACAGGTATTAAAATTTCACCGGATCTCTCGTTGAGACAGCGCCCAAGTCGTTACGCCATTCGTGCGGGTCAGAATTTACCTGACAAGGAATTTCGCTACCTTAGGACCGTTATAGTTACGGCCGCCGTTTACTGGGGCTTCGGTTCACAGCTTCGGGATTACTCCCTAACCGCTCCCCTTAACCTTCCAGCACCGGGCAGGCGTCAGCCCGTATACTTCGCCTTACGGCTTCGCACAGACCTGTGTTTTTGCTAAACAGTCGCTTGGGCCTTTTCACTGCGGCCCCCTCGGGCTATTCACCCTACCGAGGCACCCCTTCTCCCGAAGTTACGGGGTCATTTTGCCGAGTTCCTTAACGAGAGTTCTTCCGCGCGCCTTAGAATTCTCTTCTCGCCTACCTGTGTCGGTTTGCGGTACGGGCACCTTCACCTGACTAGAGGCTTTTCTTGGCAGTGTGAGATCATGACCTTCGCTACTATAATTTTCACTCCCCATCACAGCCCAGCCTTA
>NZ_JAOXLZ010000012.1:0-9926 GCF_025792345.1 Virgibacillus sp. LDC1 | reverse complement strand
AAACAGGTGAATTGATTAAAGATCCGACACCAAAGGAGAAAATTGATGTTTGTATCCTTCATATGGATCGACTGATTCAACTAAAGGGAGAAAAAGTTGCGGTTATGGAAATGCGCAAGCATGCAGCTTGGTATTTAAAAGGATTAAACGGAAACGGACAGGTTCGCAGACAAATAAATGAAACGGAATCTAGAGAAGCAGTAGTGGAAGTCTTGTATGCTTATGTGGCCAAGCTTGAAGGAGAGCATAAAGCGTCTTAACAAATGAATAAGCATCCGTCAGGTTGATAATCTGGCGGATTCTCCTTTTGCAAAATTGGTTGGTAACGTCGTACTAGAATCTAATATGATAACTTTATTGTTTTTAACATTGTGCAAATCATGCCCGTATAGATAATAATGGATGAAAACAAATGCAATCTTATATATACTAGTGGTTAATAAGGATCGTTACTGTTAACCATACATATAAAGGAATAATTGGAGTGATATACATGTCGGAAGAATTAAATGAACATATGCGTGTTCGCTATGAAAAAATGGAGGATCTCCGCACCCGAGGTATCGACCCATTTGGCGGAAAATTTGAGCGTACAGATTTAGCGGAAGATTTAAAACAACGCTATGATAAATATTCGAAAGAAGAGCTAGAAGAAAAAAGCACCGATTTTGTTGTGACAATCGCTGGGCGGGTTATGACAAAGCGTGGTAAAGGGAAAGCTGGATTTGCTCACATTCAGGATGCTAGTGGACAAATTCAAATTTATGTTCGTAAAGATGCAATTGGCGAAGAAGCCTATGGCATTTTTAATTCCGTTGATTTAGGAGATATTGTTGGGATTACGGGTGCTATGTTTAAAACAAATGTAGGCGAGCTGTCTGTGAAAGCAACGGAATTCCAATTACTAACGAAGGCTTTACGCCCATTACCAGAGAAATATCATGGTTTAAAAGATATCGAACAACGTTATCGTCAGCGGTATCTTGATCTAATTACGAACATGGATAGTAAAGCAACATTCGTACTTCGCAGTAAGATTATTCAAGAGATGCGAAGCTATTTAAATGGACAAGGCTTTTTAGAGGTTGAAACACCGATGATGCATGGAATCCCAGGTGGAGCAGCTGCTCGTCCATTTGAAACGCATCATAATGCATTAGACATTCCATTATATATGCGCATTGCAATTGAACTGCATTTAAAGCGTCTTATTGTGGGTGGTATGGAAAAGGTTTATGAAATTGGTAGAGTATTTCGTAATGAAGGTGTATCGACACGTCATAATCCAGAATTTACGATGATCGAATTATATGAAGCATTTGCTGATTATCGTGATATTATGGCTTTAACAGAAAATATGATTGCTCATATTGCAAAACAGGTATTAGGAAAAACTACGATTATGTATGAGGGACAAGAAATTAATCTTGAACCGAAGTGGAAGCGAGTGCATATGGTTGATGCTGTGAAGGAGCATACTGGTGTAGACTTCTGGAATCATATGAGTGATGAAGAAGCGAAACAGCTAGCGAAAGAGCACCATGTAGAAATAACGGATGCAATGACATACGGCCATATTGTAAACGAATTTTTTGAACAGAAAGTAGAAGAGAAATTAATACAGCCTACATTTATTTACGGCCATCCAGTAGAAATTTCTCCGTTGGCGAAAAAGAACAAAGAGGATGAGCGCTTTACCGACCGCTTTGAATTGTTTATTGTTGGTCGTGAACACGCCAATGCATTCAGTGAGTTGAATGATCCGATTGATCAGCGCGAACGGTTTGAAGCACAAGTGAACGAAAGAGCACAAGGAAATGATGAAGCTCATTTAATGGATGAAGACTTTTTAGAGGCACTGGAATATGGAATGCCTCCAACTGGTGGATTAGGAATTGGCATAGACCGTCTGGTCATGCTCTTAACAGATTCTCCATCCATTCGCGATGTGCTATTGTTCCCGCAAATGCGTAATAAATAATGAATATTGAAGTATATTGGACACCCAGGCTCACGGTTGAGCTAGGGTGTCTTTTTCTATCCTTTACACTACACCTGGTCAGAATTAGAATTTAACTACTACTAATAGTGTTTGATAAGGGTTTGATTCGGATAAATAAATGTAAGGAATTTTTTACCACATTTTTTCTTGGTTTTTCATCTTGATTTAAGGGAATAATCATGGTAAATTTAATAACGTTGCTTCACGAAGAAAGTATGAATGAAAGAATCTTTCCCGTGAAATGCAACTAAAAATTTTGTTGACACACCATAGCAAACATGGTATATTTAAAAAGTCGCCAAATTAGCAACGCAGGTTGGTGACAAGCGCAATTCTTTATAAAAAAACGAAAAAGAAATAACAAAAAAGTTATTGACATTAAAGAGTGTGCATGGTATGATAATCAAGTCGCCAATTTGAACGGCGAATTATTTTTTGCTCTTTGAAAACTGAACAAAACGACCAGTATGTCAAGAAAAACGGACCTCGTTTTTCAAAATAAAATCAGAAGCAAAGACTTCTGAACAAGCTAAGAAATTGAGATTGATTGGTGTCAATCTTACAAACTTTTTTGGAGAGTTTGATCTTGGCTCAGGACGAACGCTGGCGGCGTGCCTAATACATGCAAGTCGAGCGCGGGAAGCAAGCAGATCCCTTCGGGGTGACGCTTGTGGAACGAGCGGCGGACGGGTGAGTAACACGTGGGCAACCTGCCTGTAAGACTGGGATAACTCCGGGAAACCGGGGCTAATACCGGATAACACTTCCTAACACATGTTAAGAAGTTAAAAGATGGCTTCGGCTATCACTTACAGATGGGCCCGCGGCGCATTAGCTAGTTGGTGAGGTAACGGCTCACCAAGGCAACGATGCGTAGCCGACCTGAGAGGGTGATCGGCCACACTGGGACTGAGACACGGCCCAGACTCCTACGGGAGGCAGCAGTAGGGAATCTTCCGCAATGGACGAAAGTCTGACGGAGCAACGCCGCGTGAGTGATGAAGGTTTTCGGATCGTAAAACTCTGTTGTTAGGGAAGAACAAGTACCGTTCGAATAGGTCGGTACCTTGACGGTACCTAACCAGAAAGCCCCGGCTAACTACGTGCCAGCAGCCGCGGTAATACGTAGGGGGCGAGCGTTGTCCGGAATTATTGGGCGTAAAGCGCGCGCAGGCGGTCCTTTAAGTCTGATGTGAAAGCCCACGGCTTAACCGTGGAGGGTCATTGGAAACTGGAGGACTTGAGTGCAGAAGAGGAGAGTGGAATTCCATGTGTAGCGGTGAAATGCGTAGAGATATGGAGGAACACCAGTGGCGAAGGCGACTCTCTGGTCTGCAACTGACGCTGAGGCGCGAAAGCGTGGGTAGCGAACAGGATTAGATACCCTGGTAGTCCACGCCGTAAACGATGAGTGCTAGGTGTTAGGGGGTTTCCGCCCCTTAGTGCTGAAGTTAACGCATTAAGCACTCCGCCTGGGGAGTACGGCCGCAAGGCTGAAACTCAAAAGAATTGACGGGGGCCCGCACAAGCGGTGGAGCATGTGGTTTAATTCGAAGCAACGCGAAGAACCTTACCAGGTCTTGACATCCTCTGCTAACACTAGAGATAGTGTGTTCCCTTCGGGGACAGAGTGACAGGTGGTGCATGGTTGTCGTCAGCTCGTGTCGTGAGATGTTGGGTTAAGTCCCGCAACGAGCGCAACCCTTGATCTTAGTTGCCAGCATTAAGTTGGGCACTCTAAGGTGACTGCCGGTGACAAACCGGAGGAAGGTGGGGATGACGTCAAATCATCATGCCCCTTATGACCTGGGCTACACACGTGCTACAATGGATGGAACAAAGGGCAGCGAAGCCGCGAGGTGAAGCAAATCCCATAAAACCATTCTCAGTTCGGATTGTAGGCTGCAACTCGCCTACATGAAGCCGGAATCGCTAGTAATCGCGGATCAGCATGCCGCGGTGAATACGTTCCCGGGCCTTGTACACACCGCCCGTCACACCACGAGAGTTGGTAACACCCGAAGTCGGTGAGGTAACCTTTTGGAGCCAGCCGCCGAAGGTGGGACTAATGATTGGGGTGAAGTCGTAACAAGGTAGCCGTATCGGAAGGTGCGGCTGGATCACCTCCTTTCTAAGGAATATGAAGGAACGCTAGAGGACTTTCGAGTCCTCTGGTAAGGGCATACTTGGTCAGTTTGGTTCAGTTTTGAGAGAGTGAATTATTGTCTCTCAAGGATGAGATAGAAGGGTCTTCTGTTAAAACCCGTCACGTCCTGTGACGAACACAGAAGTCACCACATCCTGTGGAAGCTTGTACCTTGAAAACTAAATAAGAGTAATACCAACGACATCAACAAAGGCGTAAAGCAAATATAAGCATTATGCTTATTCATTGTTAGTTAAGTGAATAAGAGCGCACGGTGGATGCCTTGGCACTAGGATCCGACGAAGGACGGGACTAACACCGATATGCCTCGGGGAGTTGTAAGTAGACTTTGATCCGGGGATTTCCGAATGGGGGAACCCACTATTCGTAATGGAATAGTACGTGTATCTGAATACATAGGATGCACGAGGCAGACCCGGGGAACTGAAACATCTCAGTACCCGGAGGAAGAGAAAGCAAACGCGATTTCCTGAGTAGCGGCGAGCGAAACGGAATTAGCCCAAACCAAAAGGTTTACCTTTTGGGGTTGTAGGACACTCCACACGGAGTTACAAAGAAATTCTTTAGATGAAGCGATCTGGAAAGATCCGCCACAGAAGGTAACAGCCCTGTAATCGAAAAAGAATTTCCTCCGGAGTGTATCCTGAGTACGGCGGAACACGAGAAATTCCGTCGGAATCCGGGAGGACCATCTCCCAAGGCTAAATACTCCCTAGTGACCGATAGTGAACCAGTACCGTGAGGGAAAGGTGAAAAGCACCCCGGAAGGGGAGTGAAAGAGAACCTGAAACCGTGTGCTTACAAGTAGTCGAAGCCCGTTAATGGGTGACGGCGTACCTTTTGTAGAATGGACCGGCGAGTTACGATTGTATGCAAGGTTAAGTGGATGACACGGAGCCGTAGCGAAAGCGAGTCTGAATAGGGCGAATGAGTATGCGGTCGTAGACCCGAAACCGTGTGATCTACCCATGTCCAGGGTGAAGGTCAGGTAACACTGACTGGAGGCCCGAACCCACGTATGTTGAAAAATGCGGGGATGAGGTGTGGGTAGGGGTGAAATGCCAATCGAACACGGAGATAGCTGGTTCTCTCCGAAATAGCTTTAGGGCTAGCCTCAAAGAAAGAGTACTGGAGGTAGAGCACTGATTGGACTAGGGGCCCTCACCGGGTTACCGAATTCAGTCAAACTCCGAATGCCAGCTACTTAGCTTTGGGAGTCAGACTATGGGTGATAAGGTTCATAGTCGAAAGGGAAACAGCCCAGACCGCCAGCTAAGGTCCCAAAGTATACGTTAAGTGGAAAAGGATGTGGAGTTGCTTAGACAACCAGGATGTTGGCTTAGAAGCAGCCATCATTTAAAGAGTGCGTAATAGCTCACTGGTCGAGTGACTCTGCGCCGAAAATATACCGGGGCTAAACGTATCACCGAAGCTGCGGATTGTTCTTCGAACAATGGTAGGAGAGCGTTCCAAGTGCAGTGAAGTCAGACCGTGAGGACTGGTGGAGCGCTTGGAAGTGAGAATGCCGGTATGAGTAGCGAAAAAAGAGTGAGAATCTCTTTCACCGAATGCCTAAGGTTTCCTGAGGAAGGCTCGTCCTCTCAGGGTTAGTCGGGACCTAAGCCGAGGCCGAAAGGCGTAGGCGATGGACAACAGGTAGATATTCCTGTACCACCTCATGACCGCTATTAGCGACGGGGGGACGCAGTAGGATAGGGAAAGCGCACCGATGGATGAGTGCGCCCAAGCAGTAAGAGAGTTGGATAGGCAAATCCGTCCAACAATCTCAAGCTGTGATGGGGAGTGAACTAGAGTAGCGAAGTTCCCGATTTCACACTGCCGAGAAAAGCCTCTAGCAAGGTCACAGGTGCCCGTACCGCAAACCGACACAGGTAGGCGAGGAGAGAATCCTAAGGTGAGCGGGAGAACTCTCGTTAAGGAACTCGGCAAAATGACCCCGTAACTTCGGGAGAAGGGGTGCTCCTTTAAGGAGGAGCCGCAGTGAATAGGCCCAAGCGACTGTTTAGCAAAAACACAGGTCTCTGCGAAGCCGAAAGGCGAAGTATAGGGGCTGACACCTGCCCGGTGCTGGAAGGTTAAGGGGAAGCGTTAGCGTTCGCGCGAAGCGTAGAACCGAAGCCCCAGTAAACGGCGGCCGTAACTATAACGGTCCTAAGGTAGCGAAATTCCTTGTCGGGTAAGTTCCGACCCGCACGAAAGGTGCAACGACTTGGGCACTGTCTCAACGAGAGACCCGGTGAAATTATACTATGCGTGAAGATGCGCATTACCCGCGACAGGACGGAAAGACCCCGTGGAGCTTTACTGTAGCCTGATATTGAATGTTTGTGCAGCTTGTACAGGATAGGTGGGAGCCTTGGAAACCGGAGCGCTAGCTTCGGTGGAGGCAATGGTGGGATACCACCCTGGCTGTACGAACATTCTAACCCAGGACCGTGATCCGGTTCGGAGACAGTGTCAGGCGGGCAGTTTGACTGGGGCGGTCGCCTCCCAAAAGGTAACGGAGGCGCCCAAAGGTTCCCTCAGAATGGTTGGAAATCATTCGAAGAGTGTAAAGGCAGAAGGGAGCTTGACTGCGAGACCTACAAGTCGAGCAGGGACGAAAGTCGGGCTTAGTGATCCGGTGGTTCCGCATGGAAGGGCCATCGCTCAACGGATAAAAGCTACCCCGGGGATAACAGGCTTATCTCCCCCAAGAGTTCACATCGACGGGGAGGTTTGGCACCTCGATGTCGGCTCATCGCATCCTGGGGCTGTAGTCGGTCCCAAGGGTTGGGCTGTTCGCCCATTAAAGCGGTACGCGAGCTGGGTTCAGAACGTCGTGAGACAGTTCGGTCCCTATCCGTCGTGGGCGTTGGAAGTTTGAGAGGAGCTGTCCTTAGTACGAGAGGACCGGGATGGACACACCGCTGGTGTACCAGTTGTTCCGCCAGGAGCATAGCTGGGTAGCTACGTGTGGAAAGGATAAGTGCTGAAAGCATCTAAGCATGAAGCCCCCCTCTAGATGAGACTTCCCATCACTTCGAGTGAGTAAGATCCCTCAGAGACGATGAGGTTGATAGGTCCGAGGTGGAAGCGTGGTGACACGTGGAGCTGACGGATACTAATAGATCGAGGACTTAACTAACTTTCTTTATGTCAGCTTGTCATTGGTAGAACTCTTATTTAGTTTTTAGGGTATAAATAAAAAACCCTTGCATTTTCTTTGGAAAATGCCTATAATATATCTTGTCTTTCCTTTAAAGACATTTGTCTGGTAGCGATAGCGAAGAGGTCACACCTGTTCCCATGCCGAACACAGCAGTTAAGCTCTTCAGCGCCGATGGTAGTTGGGGCATTGCCCCTGTGAGAGTAGGACGCCGCCAGGCGAAAGAAAATGGATACGAAATTCGTATCCATTTTTTTATGCAAAAAATGACATGTGCGTTATCTGTATGCCTTTTGCTTACAAACTCGCGCTAGAAAGCTACACCACCAAATTTGAAAGAAAACCAAAAAAAGTCAAGCTGCTCATCCCTTGGATGAACTGCCTGACTTAATTTATTTCCAGCAGTTTTTCTTTACTGTGCAGTTGTTCTTATTTCTTCTTCAACAGGATCTTTCTTTTTTCGAAAAGAGTTTATAATCGAAGTAATTGCACCATCTCCTGTTACATTACATGCAGTACCAATGCTGTCTTGTGCAAGGTATAGCGCAATCATTAGCGAAACCATTGTTGGATCAAATCCAAGCATTGTTTCCAATAGTCCAAGTGCAGCCATTACGGCACCTCCAGGCACTCCTGGAGCGGCAATCATCGTAACTCCTAGCATTAATATAAAAGGCATGATTTTAGAAAAGCTTGCCATATCGCCTTGTAAAAACATAACTGCTAATGCACAGCTAACAAGAGTGATTGTACTGCCTGATAAATGAATGTTAGCTAAAAGTGGAACTGTAAAGTCAGCGACTCGTTCGCGTACATTTAATTTCTTCGTTCTTTCTAATGTAACTGGAATTGTTGCAGCAGACGACTGTGTTCCTAAAGCTGTGAAATATGCAGGTAGCATTTTCTTTATCATGCCAAAAGGATTTTGCTTACTCAATGATCCAGCAACAGTGTATTGTAATGTTAAATATAATAGATGTAAAATAATGATCATAATGAATACCTTTGCAAAAACATTTAAAATGGTACTTACTTGACCAGCAAATGTCATATTAGCAAAAATACCAAAAATGTGAAATGGAAGTAATGGAATAATTACTTTTTCAATAACTAATTGGATAATATCTCGAAATTCATTCATTAAATGAAGCAATGTGTTCCCCTTTATTGCAGCGATTCCTAATCCAATAACAAAGGAAAGTAATAAAGCTGTCATGACTCCGATTGGAGGTGCCATTTCAAGCTTTAAATAAGTTGTAGCAAGACTTTCAGTTGGATCAGAAAAATTTTCAAGTGATTGTCCTTTAAGCATTGCTGGATAAAGGTTTTTAGCAACAAGAAATGCAATTACTCCAGCAATAATCGTTGATGTATAAGCGATTACCGCAGTTAGACCAAGCAATTTTCCTGCTCCTCGTCCCAATGTTCCAATACCAGGAGCAATAAATCCAAGAATTATAAGGGGGATAACAAAGCTTAAGAAATTTCCAAAAAGGCTGTTAAAGGTTGCAAAAATACGAATCGTCCACTCAGGAACAAAGGAACCGAGTAAAATACCTAGTATAATGGCAATTACAATTCTTATAAGTAGGTGAAATCCCTTCATTTTTTTCTCTCCTTATCAATTTAATTATTGACTACTATACTAGAGCAAGAGAGGGAGTGCAAGCATCTTTTGCCTTATATAAGATGGTTAAATTAAAATGCTGTTCATAATTGAATTTGTTTAAATTTGTTTTGCACCACATCTATTTAATAATAAAAGAAAGAAGCGTGCATTAACACGCTTCTAACAATTTAACTCATTCCGTGTGGGCCTAGGGTTTGTGTATCTCCTGTTCCAGAAGAACCAGTCATTTGTGAAACGAAAGGAATCATTTTTTGCATCGTTTGACCTATTCCTTGATTATTCTTTGTCATGGTATAGAATGTTGCTGCGCCAACTCCAACGGAGGCAATTAGTGGCAACCAAACTCCATTATTTTTTTGCATTTTATCATCCTTTCTGTTTTATCCCAGGCATTAATAGCGTGGCTTAATACAGAAAAATAATTACAGGAATCATATGCCAGCTAAAGCAGCATTCATACCAGCCAATCTGCCGGTTACTAAGGCAGAGGTAATGTTATAGCCGCCGGTATATCCGTGGATATCGAGGATTTCTCCACAAAAAAATAAGCGCGGCATTCGTTTAGATTGCATTGTTTTTGGCATTATTTCCTTTATAGAAACACCACCACCAGTTACAAATGCTTTTTCCATTGGTAATGAGCCATGAACGGAAAATGTAAACTGTTTTATTGTATTACAGAGTTTTTGAATGGATTCTTTTGATATATTAGCAGCATGATCGGTTGCTTCAATATCGTTTAAGGCTAAAATGAATGTAAGAAATCGTTCTGGTACAATTCCTTTTAATATATTTTTAATCGTTTTACGTGGATTTTTCTCACATAATGTAAGTAATTCTTTTTGTAACGCATCTTTAGATGTATTCGGTAATACATCGAGAACCATTTTTACATAGTTTTCTCCTTTTAATAGCTCTTTAACAACAAATTGTGAGCAACGTAAGACTGCAGGTCCTG
>NZ_JAOXLZ010000011.1:0-63808 GCF_025792345.1 Virgibacillus sp. LDC1 | reverse complement strand
TTGGTGGCGATGGCGGAAGGGTTCCACGCGTACCCATACCGAACACGACCGTTAAGCCTTCCAGCGCCGATGGTACTTGGACCGAAGGGTCCCGGGAGAGTAGGACGTCGCCAAGCGAAAAACCACTGTCGATGTAATCGATGGTGGTTTTTATTTGTTTTTATTGAAGTTTAGATGAAATGTAGAGTTAGAGATTGTCCGACTAATGATATTTGCTGCAGCGTGTTGTCAGCAGCATCTCTGTTATATAACATAATCATAAAATTGACGTAAACAGATGAAGATTTTGTTACCGATACCATGCCAAAAATCAGTATAATAGAATTAGGCATAAACGGGTAAGTGATTACCGATTTGCGCAGGCTGTAGGAAATAAGGCCTGATTGGAAGGTTCTCCATTAACCAACCAACTATGAATACTCATCTGGAGACCGGTTATTGTGGGGGAAGGAGGACAATTATATGTTGTGTAAAAGTGGTTTGCATGTGGCAGGGATGATCTGTGCGGTTACGATATTGTTGATCGGATCCGGATGTGGGGCATCCACAGAACCAAGCTGGAAAACCTTTGACGGCGCGGCGAATGTGAAGTCATTCCCGGTTCCGAAGGAAGCGAATAAAACGGAGCAAACCACAGGTAATAGTGACTTGGATTATGTACGGTATGCGCTTCCTGGCTTGAAGGAAGACGACAGCATTCCTGAAGCTTACCTGGAAGAGATTGAGTCATGGGGATGGAAGCAGAAGGAAGTTGAAGATAACGGTGCTTCGTTAGTATTTGAAAAAGGCAAAAGTATCGTCCACCTATCGGTGCATGACGATTTCCTTATAATCACGGTTCCGACTCAGCTTAAAAAACAAGTCATACAAGGATTGGAAAGCAATAAAGCAAATGAATAAAGACCTCTTTCCGACTTCGGAATGAGGTCTTTATTTAATTATGAAACGAAAAAGGATTTATAATGCTATGTAGTGATGGACGCAGAATTCTAATATTATTGCAGGTAGTAGGAGATGTCCTGTTCATTCATTTTCAACATGCCATCTTTACGCTGGCCGCTCAAACGCAGCATGGTATAGCCGCGTGGGAGAAGGAACCACAGATGCCAGAACAGAAGTGTGATCGCAAAAGGCAGCGGTGACCAGAAGGCCATGATAGCGCTTAAGACAATCCCTACCCAACAGGTATAGAACTGCACCAAATTAAATACGCGACGGCTGACGTGTTGATCCGGTATATAACCAAGCCAAGGCAACCTCAGACGGAAGCGCCAACGTTTCCGGTAGCTTGTTCCCAATAGGATGAGCACGGTATGCCCAACGACATACTGGATCCATAACATAAGCGGAAAGGCGATTAGCAGATAAAGCAGGAAATACGGTGATACCCAAAATGTCCCTGCAGCCGCAGCAAGCCAAGGCAGACTCAAGTAGAGGATGAGCAAGCTTTTGGAAATTTGGATTTTCTTAATTAATCGATAGTGATAAAAGGTGGCTTGACCATGTGGATCTGCCATTGGGCTATGCCGTCCCCCTTTAAGTAGAAGTGAATTTCGATAGACGAGAAGTTTAAGTCTTTTATGTTTTTATCGGACAAAATCATATTTTTATTAAGCTGAAAAAAAAGGTACAGACACAAGGCCACCAAGGGGTACATATAAATAAAGCGTAGACCGATATCCTATGAAAAGGTTTAAAATAATAGAAACTGTGTCATACTAATAGGAAAAGGATCAAGGTGGGATGGTTATGGAAGAATTGACCGAACACGTGTGTATCATATGCAATCAAACGAAGACAGAGGGGATTACCATTGTATCGCAATTCGTATGCGAGGAATGTGAATCCGAAATCGTTCATACCAGCGCGGAAGATGCCAAATATCATTTTTTCATCCGTCAATTAAAACAGATTGCCATGCCAAAAAATGCATAGATGCCGGTACACGCGTCAAATGGGCCTGAATGAGAGGCCTTTTTTTGTTTAGAGGGGATTTTCCGTTCATGGAGACGTAGGCGTAGGTTTCAAATTGCGTTAAAATAGGTTAGAGAATGTAATCCGAAGGGATATGTCGATGACTACACATAGAGAGCGTGCCCCACTTGCAGAGGCTTTAATGGGGTATCGGGAACGTGGGGCTTCATCGTTTCACGTACCTGGTCATAAAAATGGCAGGGCATATGCGGGAGAAGGTAATGCTACGGAGATGCTGCGAGAGGCCATGCGCATTGATGTGACGGAAATTACAGGGACCGATGATTTATTTCATCCTGAAGGCGTTATTCAGGAAGCACAGGAGCTGGCGGCAGATTGTTTTGGCGCAGAGGAAAGCTTCTTCCTGGTGGGCGGGAGTACGGCCGGCAATCTGGCGCTGATCCTGACAGTATGCCGCGAACCGGGGGATATTCTGCTCGTTCAGCGGAACGTACATAAGTCCGTCTTGAACGGATTGATGCTGGCCGGTGCACAGGCGGTATTTCTTCAGCCGGAGATGGACAAGCAGAGCGGTTTAGCCGTTGCTCCATCCGCAGCTACACTGGCAGCGGCTCTTGAGGCCTACCCTGAGGCCCGGGGCGCGATCATTACGATGCCGAACTACTACGGGATGGGGAGCGACTTAAGACCGCTCACGGATGCTTGCCATGAGCGAGGCATTCCACTGCTCGTGGATGAAGCGCATGGAGCTCATTACGGACAGCATTCCCAGCTGCCGATGAATGCTTTGTCATGCGGCGCGGACGGCGTGGTCCAATCCACGCACAAGATGTTAGCCGCGATGACGATGGGAGCCATGCTGCATGTACAGGGCGGGCTGCTCGACCGGAGCCTGCTGCGCCAGCGGCTGGCCATGGTGCAGAGCTCCAGCCCCTCGTACCCGCTCATGGCTTCGCTGGATCTGGCGCGGCGCCTGCTGCACACGCAGGGCGCTGGCGCCTTCACGGCTGGCCTGGCCGCCGTGGAGGCCTTCCGGCGCGGCCTCGCGAAGCTGCCGCGCTTCGGGCTGCTGCAGCCGCCGCAGCCCGGGGAACGCGCCGCGGGCACAGCCACTGCGGCGTATACCCACCAGGACCCGTTCAAGGCGGTCATTTATGACCGCACCGGGTCCCTGAGCGGGTATGCACTCCAGCGCGCACTAGAGGCGCGCGGCTGTGTGCCGGAGATGAGCGACGAGCTGCACGTCGTCTTATTGTTTACGCTGGGATCGACTCGGGAAGATGCGAATCACGTCTTATGGGCTCTTGTGCATATTGTAGAGCAGGGGGAGAAGACAGAAGGGATCGGAACCGAACCAGGCACTACGGCAGAGAGCACGGAATTCCTGATCCGGACATTTCGGGATCAGGGGGATTTCACGAGTTATGAGCCGCTAATGGCCCACGGGAATATGGATTCCAATGATTCGGATGTCGGTGCTAACTTGTTAACTGAAGCAAAACGGATTTTCGATGTTTCCACGTGGAACAATTTGTCCTCGGAGATTCCTTATTCGGCCCTAATTCCTTTCTCACTTAGGCCGATTGAGAGGGAGAGGTTGGAATCGGTGCCCTTAGAGAAGAGTGCTGGTCGAAAGGCAGCAGAGATGGTTATTCCCTATCCACCAGGTATACCGATCTTATACTCCGGTGAAGACATCTCAGCGGGAATGGAACAGAGGCTTATGGGATTAAGGAATGCGGGGGCAAAATGCCAGGGGATATCCGATCCGACGCTGCAAACCATTGTCGTTTATAAGGAAACGTGAAGGAAGGGACTCCACTATACGTTGGTATATCTACCGGAGCGTATAACTTTGAGCTCCATGATCAACAAATGATGAAAGCAGGATACGCTATGAATAATCGCAGACCACTATTTATTACCATCGAAGGAGGAGACGGATCCGGTAAAACGACCATGATGGGCAGACTCGCCGCCTTTATGCAGAATCATTCGATCCCGTATCTGATCACACGCGAACCCGGCGGTATTGAGATTGCGGAGAAGATCCGCTCCATTATTCTCGATCCGGAGCATACCGCGATGGATGCACGGACAGAAGCATTGTTGTATGCGGCAGCCCGCCGCCAGCATCTTGTGGAGAAGGTGGAGCCGGCTTTGAGTCAGGGCTTGACTGTTCTGTGTGACCGATTCGTGGACAGTAGTCTGGTTTACCAGGGATATGCACGCGGACTGGGCATGGAGGAGGTATGGGACATCAATCAATTTGCGATCGATACCCGCATGCCGGATCTAACGCTGTTGTTTGATGTGGAGCCGAAGATTGGCATGTCACGGATCACGGCGAATGCAAACCGGGAAATGAATCGGCTGGATATGGAGACCATGGCATTTCATGAGAAAGTTAGGGAAGGCTATCTATTGGTAGCAGAGCGTAATCCGGATCGAATTCGCATCGTGGATGCTTCCAAGACGCCGGCTCAGGTGGAAAGAGAAATGATTCGTCACTTGGAAGACGCGATATTAAAGGATTTTTGAGGTTGTTTGTCAAATAAGTAGTGTTAAGGACATACGATGTCCAAATAAACAAGGAGGGTTTACCATGAAATTGATTGTTGCGATTGTCCAGGATAAAGATAGCAACCGTCTCTCCGCCGCATTGGTCAAAGCTAATTTTCGGGCAACAAAGCTTGCAAGTACAGGCGGCTTCCTGAAGGCGGGGAACACCACCTTTATGATCGGGGTAGACGATTCACAGGTTGAAAGTGTGCTCAGCGTCATTCGCACAAGCTGTAAGGTTCGTGAACAGCTGGTCACTCCGGTAACCCCTATGAGTGGTACAACCGATTCCTACTTGCCGCTTCCTGTCGAAGTTCAGGTTGGTGGCGCAACGGTGTTTGTTCTCCCTGTAGAACGATTCGAGCATTTCTAAATTCATTTTCTGGATCTGCGATAGATACGTAACGGATGTTTTTATTGGGATATTTGACGGCTGTGTTCTCCTATAACCAAAGTCTTCTGAACCACTTCTGTATCATAATAAAAATAGTTACCGTAGATCGCCGCACTCGGGAGATGATCTTAATAGATGGATGAATTGGATGGATTCCGGATAATCGTCCCATTTATTGATAATTGTCAGTGAATCGCTTGACAAGTAGTCCATTTCAAGGTACGTTCACGTGAGGCACAGGTTTGTTCGATATGAACGTACCGGATGCCTCCGTTTTATTAGATGCAAAGAATAACGCAATAGGCGGTGGATTCAGGTGAAGATCAATCCGGGCTTTCGGCCCATGAAAAGTGAACTCACGGTGCCGGATGGCAACGCCAGACCGATTCAGAAGCGATCGTTCTCGGATATGATGCAGCAGCAGGGAGATCGTGCAACCCATGAAGAGCTGAGTCGTCAAATGCGTGAAATTGCAATGCAAGGGGATCGTTTGGCAAAGGCGATGACCGTTCGCGAGCTAAAAGCGTATAAATTGATGGTTCGCCGATTCCTGGAGGAGACGGTACGCCGCGGTGTGAAAATGAAGGAAACGCGCGGCTGGGACCGCCGGGGACGCGGCAAGCGTTATAATGTAATCGATGAAGTCGATTCTGCGCTGCTCGCGATGGCGGATGAACTGCTGGATACGGAGCAGGGGAGAATCGATCTGCTGAACCGAGTTGGTGAAATTCGCGGCATGCTGATCAATCTTGTATTCTAGCCGCAAGAAGCAAGGGATCGTATCGTGATTCATGATTGCTTCGTAATGGAGGGTCATGAGGGATTGATAGAAAGTGAGGACTTATGTCTTTTAATGATATCGTAGGTCAAGAGACTGCGAAGCAACTGCTGCAAAATGCCTTGCGCCGTAATGCGGTCAGTCATGCCTATCTGTTTAGCGGCCCGAGTGGTGCCGGACAGATGCAGACGGCGCTTACGTTTGCCAAGGCTTTGTTTTGTACGGAACTTGAGGACGATGCCTGCGGTCAGTGTTTGGAATGCCGCAAGGTAGATCATGGCAACCATCCCGACCTTACGTTGGTTGAGCCTGATGGAGCCAGCATTAAGATCGATCAGATTCGTGATCTTCAGCGTATATTCTCCTATCGATCGGAGAACCGCAATCCTAAGGTTTATATCATTGACCGGGCGGAGAAGATGACCACCCAGGCAGCCAACAGCCTGCTAAAATTTCTGGAGGAACCGCAAGCACCGGCTGTAGCTATTCTGATTGCCGAGAACGGACAAGCCCTTCTGCCCACCATTCAATCGAGATCCCAGCAGGTTCCATTTCGGGCTTTAGATCCGCAGATGATGGAGAAGGTTCTTGTAGGGGAGGGTTATCCTGCCGCACTTGTACGCTGCGCAGTTCATCTTTCGTCAGGACTTGATGAGTGCAGGAAAATATTGAGTGAGAATTGGTTTGCAGAAATTAGAAACGTAGTGTTACAATTAGGGAAGGAGTCTTTGAACCGCAGTGGCTCTGCGATCATCACAGCGAGTCAAAAAGTGTTCAAAACCGAGCTCTCAGATCATCTGGACCTATTGTTCAGTATGTTTCATTTATGGTTTAAGGACATGATCCATGTCCAGTATGGAAGGAAAGAGTCTCTCGTTTTCATAGATCAGGCAGAGTATATCTCTGGTCATGCATCAACCCGCAGCACAGCACAGTGGGTGTCATACATGGATTTGGCCGCAGAGTGTCAGAAGAAGTTACGCTATAATGTCAATGGACAGCTCAGTTTAGAGCAGTTATTGATGGGTTTGGGCGGTAACACTCCGGCGTGAGCACACCCCCAGGCCCGCAGAATGGCCATTATGTACAGGCACAAGGGGGTTTATTTTTGTACAGTGTAGTAGGTGTCCGCTTTAAGAAAGCGGGCAAAATATATTACTTTGATCCGCTCGACCTGCCCGTGGAGAAGGAACAATCCGTCATTGTGGAAACCGCGAGAGGCATTGAGTATGGTCAAGTTGTGATAGGAAAGAAGGAGGTCGGTGAATCAGACGTTGTCCTTCCGCTTAAGAAGGTCATTCGGATCGCTGGTGATTCTGATGCCCGTGTGGTTGAAGAGAATAAACAAGCGGCAAAGGATGCATTCACCACCTGTTTAAATAAAATTCGGGATCACGAACTGAAAATGAAGCTGGTTGATGTGGAATTTACCTTTGACCGCAACAAAATCATTTTCTACTTCACGGCGGAAGGCCGTGTGGATTTCCGTGAGCTGGTCAAGGATCTGGCCAGTATATTCCGTACAAGAATCGAACTTCGCCAGATTGGAGTTCGCGATGAAGCGAAAATGCTCGGCGGTCTTGGACCTTGCGGACGCGTACTGTGCTGTTCCTCATGGCTTGGTGATTTTGAGCCGGTATCGATCAAGATGGCAAAGGATCAAAGCCTATCGCTCAATCCGACCAAAATTTCCGGGCTATGCGGAAGATTGATGTGCTGCCTGAAGTTTGAGCATGATAATTATGAAAGCGTGAAAGAAGAGCTTCCATCCGCTGGGAAAATGGTCGTCACTTCGCTTGGAGAAGGCAAAGTAGTCGGACTGAATGCGGATAAGCGGACGGTTCATGTTCAGCTGTTTGAAATTGGAAAGGTGAAAGAACTTCCAATGGATGACGTTGTCATCAAATAGTCCAATAGAATGTTTATTTTCGGGGTGTAGACTTGGAGAAGAAAAACATTTTTGTGCTCATTCAAGAGTTGGAAACACAGATGGGACATATACACAGTGAACTGGGTGGACTTAAGCTGGTCATCAAGGAACTGCTGGAAGAGAACCATCGCCTCAGTCTTGAAAATGAACAGCTCCGGAAAATTTTAAAGCGGGAAGTCAATCCGGCAGAATTGGAAAACCCAGTGGCTTTACAACCTCAGCCTCATGTGAAGGATGAGGAACATGAAGATGTGGTCGGCGAGGGGTATGACAACCTGGCTCGACTGTATCATGAAGGCTTCCACATCTGCAATGTCTATTATGGACATCTGCGGACGGAAGGGGATTGCCTGTTCTGCTTGTCATTTTTGAATAAATAAGAAGCCGTAGGAGAAACTGCCTACGGTTTTTTTCTAGAATGGAAAGGTTATACTGTAAGGATCGCGATTGAAAAATACCATACGGCTGCTTGTCATGCAATGTGAAGAGCAGCCTTTTGTGTATTCATTTTATCGGGTACTATGTAGAGAGCCGATACACCAGAAGCGCGTGTTTGGAATTATGGAGATAAAGGGTTGAAACTATGAACTTGAAAGAAGTGTTATTGCAACCATCCGAGCGAATTGATGATCTGCTTACCCATGAGCTTGGCATTATCCAGAGTGAGGAGGTATTCAGCTTTTCCATGGACGCCGTCCTGCTTGCCAGGTTTGCCAGCATTCCGCGCAGGGGGCGTATTTTGGATATGTGCACGGGGAACGGGGTTGTTCCGATCCTGCTGTCGACTCGTACAGGCGCGCCGATCGAGGGGATTGAGATTCAGCCCAGACTTGCGGACATGGCCAGGCGGAGCGTCGAGATGAATGATCTCCAGGATCAGATCACGATCCATGAGGGAGATCTGCGGGAACTGTACAAGAAAAAAGGGTATGGAGCGTACGACCTGATTACGGTCAACCCGCCTTATATGCCGATGAATGGCAGCGATTTGAAGCTGAATGAGCACCAGGCGATTGCCAGGCATGAAATTCACTGTACGCTTGAGGAAGTGATGGAATCCTGTGCAAGGCTGCTTCGCCAAGGCGGGAAGATGAGCATGGTCCACAAGCCTCTACGGTTGGCGGAGATCATTACGCTGATGAGCAAATACCGGATTGAGCCCAAAGTCATCCGATTTGTCCATCCGCGCGTGAATATGGAAGCGAACATGGTGCTTATCGAGGGGATTCGGGACGGGAAGCCTGAGGTTCGGCTGAAGCCCCCGCTAATCGTGTATGATGAGCAAGGAAACTACGGACCGGATTTTATGGAAATTTACTACGGAACACATAAGGATGAGACGAAAGAATGAGAAATCTTGTGCAGCAAAGTTATGCCGATCAGGGAGAGGGAAGTCCGGGTTCCCTGTATTTGGTGGCAACGCCGATCGGTAATTTGGAGGATATGACCTATCGCGCCGTGCGCATCCTACAGGAATGCGATATTATCGCGGCAGAGGATACACGGCAGTCACGAAAGCTGCTGACCCATTTCGAAATTCCGGCTAAACCGCTGTTTAGTTATCACGAGCATAATAAGGCGGCCAGCGGACCCGAAATCATACGTTATATAATAGAAGGAAAAAATGTGGCACTCGTCAGCGACGCCGGTCTGCCGGCGATTTCGGACCCTGGCAGTGATCTGGTTTCACTTGCGATTGAAGCAGGAATTTCGGTTATTCCGATCCCGGGGGCCAATGCCGCCCTTTCCGCCTTAATCGTGTCGGGTTTGCCGACCGAACGGTTTACGTTTATCGGCTTTTTGCCGCGGGAGCGTAAAGATATTATCCAGCAGCTGCAAGCATTGCAATCGGCGCAGGGAACGTTATTATTTTATGAATCTCCGCATCGCGTGAAAAAGACCCTGGAGATCCTTCAGGAGGTACTGGGAAATCGGAAGGTGACCTTGGCTCGTGAACTGACCAAGCGCTATGAGGAATTCTTGCGTGGAAGCATCTCCGAATGTCTGGACTGGCTCGCGGAGCATCCGCCATTGGGAGAATATTGTTTGGTGGTTGAAGCCGGCAGTGCAGAAGAGGAGCTTAGAGAGAAAAATGCCTGGTGGCAGGAGCTTTCGCTGGAGGAGCATATGGAACATTATGAGCGGGAAGGACTAAGCCGCAAGGATGCCATGAAAAAAACCGCGGGTGATCGCGGTGTATCGAAGCGGGATATATATAACGCGCTCCTGACGGAGTCGTAATAAAATAACTTGGCGCAGGGGGATAACAAAATAGCCCCACAAAGTGGGGCCTATGCTTCGATGCGTATTCCAATTACTTTGCGGGGACCCCAAAACATATAAATGCGATTAAAGAATTGCTTACGCTTCGCTGTAAACTTATACACTTTAATCTCAAAAAAAAGACCCTCCTGCGGCCGGGTTCATAGCCGAGGAAGGCACCAAGGAGATATGAAAAAGGTTAGAATTAACAAAATGTAATAATGCTATTATATACTAAAAATCTTAATTTGTCACAGGTGTAGGGATTTCCGAGATACATTCATGGCAAACAATTTTACCTTTGAAGTAAGTGACATTCTCAGCGTTACCACAGAAGATGCAGGCAGGCTCATATTTCTTAAGCATGATGCGTTCGCCGTCTACATAAATCTCCAATGCATCTTTCTCACCAATTCCAAGCGTACGGCGTAACTCGATCGGAATGACGACCCGTCCAAGCTCATCGACTTTCCTTACAATTCCTGTTGATTTCATCATAACTTATAAATGCCCCTCTCGCCATAATTTAAAAAAGTCATAATTCGACATAGTTCTAGTTTTTATGTTATTTATAGTACCAACGATTCCCAAAACAGTCAACCTATATTTTTGAAAAATCGGAACCTATTTACGAAAGTATAGTGAACAGAACCCTTGTATAGCAACGTAATTACCATAATCGATCCAATTTTTACTGTGATTTTCGATTTGTCGATTTGGAAAGCGTAATTTTACCTTATTCGACATGGTTCGACATTAGATGTCAAAAGAAGTGTTTATCGGTTAATACCCAAATCGAAACGATAAGGAGTTGAGATGGAATGCATTCACCAATTTCGGAAGAAAAAGTGTTTAAGGATCCCGTCCACAATTATATTCATGTGCAAGACGATATCATATGGCGATTAATTGATACCCCGGAATTCCAGCGGCTCCGCCGGGTGAGGCAGCTTGGGACCTCATTTCTGACCTTTCACGGGGCTGAACACAGCCGATTCTCCCATTCACTGGGAGTCTATGAAATTACGAGAAGAATCATCTCTCAATTTGAACGAAGGGGATACTCCGATTGGCCAGTCGAGGAAAGGCAGGTTGCGCTCTGCGCGGCCCTGCTGCATGATGTGGGGCATGGACCTTTTTCCCATTCTATAGAAGAAGCCTTTCATATGAATCACGAGGATTGGACATGCCGAATTCTGCTTGGGGATACTTGCGTCAATCAGGTACTGCGGGAGCTCGGAGCGGATTTCCCCGAGAAAGTGGCTTCGGTTATTAACAAAACCTACGATAAACCGATCGTGATAAACCTGGTCACTAGTCCGCTGGATGCAGATCGGATGGATTATTTGCTAAGGGATGCGTATTATACGGGGGTTAATTATGGAACGATTGATATTGACCGGATCTTGCGGATGCTGCGGCCATACCGGGATCGGGTCGTTGTAAAGGAATCAGGCATGCACGCCGTGGAGGATTACCTGATGTCACGGTATCAGATGTACTGGCAGGTATATTTTCATCCCGTCACGCGAAGCTCCGAGATCATCCTGCGCCAAATCTTCCGCCGGGCAAAAGAACTGCATGACAGCGGGTATGCTTTCCGGTTCATGGTAGAGCCGCTTCCTGCGTTGTTTGCAGGCCATATTGACGTGAATCAATACCTGCGTCTTGATGAAGCCCTGATTCAAACCTCCTTTCTGCAATGGACGGAGGAAGAAGACAAGCTTCTTAGCGAATTATGCGGCCGTTTCATGCACCGAAAGCTCTACAAATATGTAGAAATCGACAATATCGATCTGGAAACCATCGACGGGATACGCCAAGCGTTCCGTACCGTGGGATTACATCCGGAATATGACCTGGAGATTGATTTTCCAACCGATCTTCCTTATGATAAAGTTCATTCCGATATGCCGCTTAACGAGAAACAGATTCTGCTTCTGGATCGGCATGATGAGCTGAAGGAAATCTCGGAGGTATCCGATATTGTACGCTCGATCAGCGGCATTCATAAAGGACGGTACCATCTTTATTATCCGGAGGAGAAGGTGGGTCCGCTGCTGGCTCAAATGCCGGAGAAGATAGCCGGTGTTTTCAAACAACAACATTAACCCAGTGGGAATAACAACGCTTGGTGCATTTGTAATTTAACCAACTAATGGAAGATATACGACACAGAAACGACAGGAAGGAGAGTGTGATTATTATGCTGTTCGACACGCACACTCATATGGACGCTCCCCAATTCGACGAAGACCGGGAAGCGGCTATCCAGCGGGCGCTTGAAGCCGGCGTCACCAGGATGATCAATATCGGATTTAACCGGGAGACGATCCCGACCACGATGAAGCTGGCAGAGACTTATGATTTTATTTACGCGGCGGTGGGCTGGCATCCTGTAGATGCGATTACCATGGAGGATCAGGATCTCGATTGGATCGCTGCTTTATGCAGTCATGAGAAAGTGGTGGCAATCGGCGAGATCGGTTTGGATTATTATTGGGATACATCCCCGAAAGAAGTCCAGCACCGTGTGCTTCGACGTCAGATCGGACTTGCCCGGGAGTTGAACATGCCCATTGTCATTCATAATCGGGATGCGCATGAAGATATCGTTAACATTTTGCGGGAGGAAAAAGCCTCCGAAGTCGGCGGTGTCATGCATTCCTTCTCCGGAAGCTGGGAAACGGCCAAAATGTGCTTGGATATGGGATTCCATATCTCATTTGGCGGGCCGATTACGTTCAAGAATGCGAAGCAGCCCAAAGAGGTTTTGGCACAGGTTCCGCTTGATCGATTATTGATCGAAACGGACGCGCCTTACCTGACACCCCATCCCTTCCGCGGAAAACGAAATGAGACCGCATATGTAAAATTGGTGGCGGAGGCGGCAGCCGAAATTCGAGGGTTGTCCTATGAGGAATTGGCCCAAATTACCACCAAAAATGCACTGGAACGATTTGGCATTTAACGAAAACGAGAGCAAAAGCAATGAAAAAGAGAGCAATCGCGATTAATTAAAGTTTTTTAATCAGAAAAGGCGTTGATATTACAATATTTTAACCTTTTACATGAGAAAATGTGGTTGAATGTTGCTTTACAACCTGCATGTAAACAGGATATCATCTTTTCAGTGATAAGAAGCTGTGATGTGCAGATCGCAGCCGAATATTTCATGAACCGTCTCGCTTAATCTCCGAAATTCTGGAGAACGGGGGAACCGATACTGCAGTGCATACTGGTCTGAATGCACGAAGCTGTATTTGATTTCTTTTTCGGGTCTTTGGGGTGAATTTGAAGGATCTCGCCATGAGCGGGTATCCGGATATAGGGCGTCTCTCTTACGTCCGAACCCGACAGCTAACTCCGTAAGCGAAATAAGAGGGGAAATCTCGTGCATACCATTTCCATGATTTCATTCATCAGGAAGCCACGTTAGAGCCTCTAGTACTCTTTCAATGGCTTTCTTTTATTTTTGAATAATGGAGAAGGGATCATCATACTCTTGGTAAACAGGAGGTGATGGCAGATGGACGGAAGACGGGAATTGACGCAGGGTGTAGATAGATAGCAGGATGCCCTGTGAGAAAAATTGCTATAGTCACGTCAAATGCATTCATGCGTTTACCTAGACGGCGGGACTATGAAGGAGGATGGAATAGTGGGCATTTTTCAACCTGAAGAAACCCATGAATCACAATCATCCAGCATGTCTTACGCATTGAGATGGAAGCATGACAATTTGCGTCAACTGATGTTGCTCGGCGCCATGGGTGCCGTTACGGTATCACTTCTCATATCGTTGGTTGTACATGATCAGGCAGGCAAGGAGGTTCAGCTTGTCGTCGACGGCCGGGTCACTACGGTGGAAACACGTGGATCGTTGCTGCAGGAATTGCTGGATGAGCAAGCGATCACGTTGAGTCCCCAGGATCAGATTTCGATGCCTCTGAACGGCGCGATCCAGGACGGAGACCGAATTATCATTGAACGGGCAATTCCAGTCAAAGTTACGGTAGGCAGCACAACCAAAACCATATTTACATCCCAGGATACGGTTGATCATGTACTCAAAGAGGCTGGCGTTACGATCCAGGGTGAAGATATAGTACAACCGTCGCAAGACACGAAGCTGACCAGCAATATGAATATCCATGTCGTTCGCGTCACGAAACAAAAAGTCAAGGAGACGGAAGACCGCGAATTCCGCGTGATCAAGACAGCCGACCCATCGCTTGAAAAGGGCGATAACCGCGTCATTCAGCGGGGCGAGCCTGGTCTCATGGTGAACCATTACGAGAAGGTCTACCACAATGGCAAGCTGGTTTCCAAGACGAAGGTCTCCCAAGAGATTGAGCGCAGAACGAAGGATAAAATCATTGCCGTAGGCACGAAAAAAGTGGAGAAGCCTGTTATCGTTCAGGCGGCAGCCACCGATGTAAAAGCTACACCGGCTAAATTGTCGGGCACGAAAAAAGTAACGACCGCCAAGGCTGTGGAGAACAATGTAGTCTCCCGCGCAGGCGTTGATTTTAAATACAAGAAGGTATTGAACAACGTGTCGATGACGGCGTATTCCGCCGAGCAGCAAGGAATCGGTACGCGCACCGCATCCGGCACACGCGTTACTGAAGGGCGCACCATCGCCGTTGACCCTAACATCATCCCAATCGGATGGTGGGTCTATATCGAAGGCATTGGCTTCCGTCGTGCTGAAGATACGGGCGGTGCCATCAAAGGCAACAAAATCGATGTTTATTACGATTCGTTGAAATCGGCCATGAATTTCGGCCGGAAGAGCGGCCGCACCGTTTACGTGATCGGTCCGGTTAAGCCTGAGTTGAACTAAACGCATGAATTCCAGATTTACATTGCCATTCTAATGCTATACTATTTAGCTTATAATATATGATGATCAAGAAGAGGGAATATTTCCTCTTCTTTTGTTTTGTTAAGAACGGAGTATTTAAGGCTAAGTTGGTTGAACCTTAAAGTTGTACAGGCCTGCTTTGCTTGGGAAGGAAGAGAACGAACGCATGATTAAAGAAGTGATTGTTGTGGAAGGCAGAGACGATACCGTTGCCATTAAACGGGCCGTAGATGCCGATACGATCGAAACGGGCGGTTCAGCGATCAACAAGCAAATCCTGAAACGCATAGCGCTTGCCCAGGAGCGCAGAGGCGTTATTATATTGACAGATCCTGACCATGCAGGGGAGCGGATCCGCAAAATCGTGGATCAGGGGGTGCCTGGCTGCAAGCATGCCTTTATTCCCGAAGCAGATGCTACCCGCAAAGGGGATATCGGCGTGGAGAATGCCTCGCCAGAGGCGATACGGCGTGCGCTCGAGCGGGTTCATACCTCCTTTGAGGGTGGAGAGAGCCTGATCAGCTTGGAGGACATGCTGGAGGCTGGATTATCAGCGCACCCGGAGGCGGCGGCAAGACGTATGGCGATGGGAAATCTGCTGGGGATCGGATATTGCAACAGCAAGCAATTCCATAAACGATTGGCCATGTTTCAAATATCGCGTGAAGAATTTCTGGCCGCACTTGCACAACTGGAAGAAGGGGGCGTAAGCCAATGAATCGGATCGAGGATATATCAACACCAAGACGGACGAAGGAGATCATCTCACGGCATGGATTCTCCTTCAAGAAGAGTCTGGGTCAAAACTTTCTCATTGATCAGAATATTCTGTATAAAATTGTGGAAGCTGCAGGACTGGATGAAGATAAGGGAGCTCTTGAGATCGGTCCTGGTATCGGTGCATTAACCGAGAAGCTGGCACAGACGGCAGGAACCGTCACCGCGGTCGAAATTGATCAGCGCCTGATTCCCATCCTGAGGGAGGTCCTGGAGCCCTATGAGAATGTGAAGGTGCATCATGGGGATGTACTGAAGGTCGATCTTCATGAGCTGTTCCGTCAGGATTTCGCGGACGTATCGAAGGTAAGTGTGGTTGCCAATCTGCCGTATTATGTTACGACGCCGATTCTCATGAAGCTGCTGGAGGAAAAGCTGCCGCTGGAGAATATCGTGGTGATGATTCAGAAAGAAGTGGCAGAGCGGATGGCAGCGGCACCGGGAAGCAAGGATTACGGCAGCCTTAGTATTGCCGTTCAATATTACAGTGAACCTAAGCTGGTCTGTATTGTGCCGCACACGGTGTTTATCCCGCAGCCGAATGTCGCATCGGCGGTTATCCGCCTGGCGGTCCGGGAACAGCCTCCTGTCAGCGTAGAAGACGAAGGGTTCTTCTTCGAGGTGGTCCAGGCTTCTTTCGCACAGCGGAGGAAGACGATTGCCAACAATCTGAAGAGCCGGTTTTTTCCGGGAGAAGGCCGTGAACGGCTGGAACAATTGCTCCAGCAAGCGGGCATCGAGCCCTCACGGCGCGGTGAGACCCTGAGTATTGAAGAGTATGCCCGGCTTAGCAACATATTGTACAATGCGGATATACGTTAATACAGCCATTAGAGAGCCCATAAGACCCGTTAAGGTCTCAACGCGATAAATTGATGTTTCGTAAGAACCAATAGTCACAGTGGCCCATACCATAGGGTAGGGGTGATGTTGTGATGAACTTGGGAGACTTGGTCGTTCGTAAATCCTACGGCGGCGATGTAACGTTCCGGGTAGAAGGCATGCGGCAAAATAATAATATTGTCATCAAAGGGACGGAATTCCGGTTACTGGCCGATGCTCCCGCTGATGATCTGGTCACGGTCCCGCATCCCACCTTAAGCGAACGAACAAAGCAGGCACAGATCAAAGCCAATGAGTCGCTGGACCGCCTGCAGAAGCACAGACAGGAGCAGGGCGAGCGTCAACTGGCGAGCCTGCGCAATATTGAAGGCGGACAGCTTGCGGATAAAGGTTATTTTGACGTGCCGGGCAAGGTGCTGCATTTGGATGGAGATCCCCAATACCTGAAAAAGAGTTTGACCTTGTACAATCAGCTTCGGGTCCCAGCGGAAGGCCATTATATCAATGAGTCGGGGATGGCCGATTCATTATATCGTCTTCTTCCGCGGGTAAGACCTGATATCGTTGTAATTACAGGTCATGATGGTGTTCTGAAGAGACGACAGCCATACGATTTATTTAGCCTGGACAGCTATAAGAATTCACACAACTTTGTTACGGCCATTCAGGTAGCGCGTCAATATGAGCGCAATCTGGATTCCCTGGTCATTGTAGCCGGGGCGTGCCAATCGCATTTTGAAGCGCTGCTGCAGGCTGGAGCCAATTTTGCCAGCTCACCAGGGCGAATCCTCATCCATGCGCTGGATCCCGTCTACGTCGCCGCCAAGGCAGCCTATACGTCGGTCAGGGATACCGTGAACATCCATGATGTCGTTCATCATACGATCAGCGGCAGCCAGGGCGTGGGCGGAATCGAGACGAGAGGCAGCTACCGGATCGGCCTGCCCAAGCTTCAGGATTTGTCCACGTTGAAGGTTACGCCTTCGGTTAGTTAAGTCCGTACTGTGTTCTGAAGGTGGCGTATCGGCCATTGGAGAAAGACCCGAGAAGAACCCCACAAGCTGGGGTTTTTTATTTTTTGTTTCAATTCTTTAAGAAAGTTGTCAAAAAAAATACATAAAGCTTGTCAATTTAGCGCATATTAAAGCAAATGCACACGAGAAATACAGGGTCAAAAAAAATACGTTGACAATATATTTTTGATGCTGATATAATTAATGTTTTTGAATTGACAAATGACTGAATCTTTTGTATAATGGACAAGGAAAGAGGTGGTCGTCGACAATGGCTAAAAACGCGCTGTTGGAAATCAAACGCAGTCTCGATGCCCATTTAGGGCAAAAAATTACGCTTCGGGCTAACGGTGGCCGTCGGAAGACCGTCGAGCGTACTGGTGTTTTGGAAGAAACGTACCCTTCTGTTTTCATTGTGAAGCTGGATCAAGACCAGCAAACTTTTAAACGTGTGTCCTACAGTTATGCCGATATTCTGACCGAAACCGTGGAAATCATGGTAACCGGTGATGACAACGAGATGCGAATCACCTATATCAAGTCATAACGATATGTCATGAGAGAGCAGTCTCCACTTACAGGGAGGCTGTTTTTTGTTGCCATCGATCCGGGGGGAATGACAAGAGGGGGTTGAACACATACTAAGGCTGCGCGAAGGCTTCTTCATCCGTTCCATATGCGGTGATGGAGGTTAAGCTTGCAGGGTTCTTAAAAAAAGCCACTGCATCGCGCCGGATGCTGTTCATGCCATACTCAATACATTTTCCAAGGAGGCGGGATTGATGAGCAGGAGAAGACGAGGCATCATGTCCGATCAATTGAAGACCGAATTGGCTAAGGAATTGGGATTCTACGATACCGTGGAAAAAGAAGGCTGGGGAGGCATTAAGGCCAAGGATGCCGGCAACATGGTAAAACGGGCGATTGAGCTCGCCGAGCGGGCAGCCCGCAAATCCGATCTGTAACAGAAAGACCATAACGCGGCAGGGGCTTCCGGTTAAGCGGAAGCCCCTGTTTGTTTACCCCCATCAAACGGTCCCATGACTTCAAAGCCTGAGTTTGTTAATATAGAGGCATTAGATGTTTTTCCTCGAATATGTTAAGTTCAAGCATATGGGAAAAGCTAAGGATAGGTGAACGTTCTTGAAAATATACGAAAAAGCACCGGCCAAAATCAATTTGATGCTGGATGTACTTCATAAACGTCCTGACGGCTTCCATGAGGTAGAGATGGTCATGACGATGATCGACCTCGCCGATCGGCTCGAAATGTCCGAACAGAAGCGGGACACCATCATCATCACCTCACAGGCAGGGTACATACCGCTGGACGAGAAGAATTTGGCCTTTCAGGCAGCAAGACTAATCAAAGAGCGCTACGACGTGAAAAAGGGTGTGCATATTCACCTGGACAAAAAAATCCCCGTTGCCGCGGGACTCGCAGGAGGCAGCAGTGATGCAGCGGCAACACTGCGAGGCTTGAACCGCCTCTGGGGACTGGGCATTCCCCAGCAGGAGCTGCTCGCACTCGGCGCAGAGCTTGGCTCGGATGTGCCGTTCTGCGTAACGGGCGGCACCGCACTGGCTACGGGGCGCGGCGAGATACTCACGCCGATCCCGAACCCGCCGCAGTGCTGGGTGATCGTGGCGAAGCCGCCGATCAATGTGTCGACGGCGGAAGTGTACGGCCGTTTGCGCAGCGAGCAAATTCAGCGCCATCCATCGGCAGAGCGCATGGTAGAAGCGCTCACGCAAGGAAGTTTCCAGCAGATGTGCCAATCGCTGGGTAACGTGCTGGAGGAGGTTACGTTGAAGATGCACCCGGAAGTTCAGCAGCTGAAGGAAGGAATGCTGAAATTGGGAGCTGACGGTGCGCTCATGTCCGGAAGCGGCCCTACCGTCTTCGGCCTGGTCTCCAAGGAATCCAAAGTAGCCCGGATTTATAACGGCCTGCGGGGATTCTGCAAGGAGGTATATGCCGTTCGCCTGCTGACTTAGAAACGGTTATGTTTGACAATTCGGGGTCGAATTTCAAACAAAGTTGTATAAATACGTACAAAGGTGTTATATTTAACATATAATATTCGGATTTAGCGAGGAACCCTAGGTGAAAAAATTAAAACGAAGCGAACGATTGGTTGATATGACCCAATATTTACTATCTAAACCGCATACGCTGATTCCGCTGACAACGTTCGCCGAGCGATATGGAGCAGCCAAGTCATCCATCAGTGAGGATTTGGCGATCATTAAGGACGTGTTCGAGAGCGAGGGACTCGGAGAGCTTCAGACGCTGGCCGGCGCAGCGGGAGGAGTCAGATACATTCCGAAGCTGCGCAAAGATCATGCCTTGCGGTTTGCGGAGGAGCTGTGCCAGCAGCTTCAGCAATCGGATCGGATTCTGCCGGGCGGTTATTTATACATGTCTGATCTGCTCGGACAACCTTCGCTGATGAACGAGGCGGGCAAGATCATTGCCACGGCGTTCTCTGACCGGGATATCGATGTGGTCATGACCGTGGAAACCAAAGGAATTCCGCTGGCCTATGCGACAGCGGCGCAATTGAACTTGCCGGTCGTACTAGTTCGCCGGGACCATCAAGTGACGGAAGGATCGGCCGTAAGCATCAATTATGTATCGGGCTCACACAAGAGCATCCATACCATGTCATTATCCCGCCGGGCGCTCAAGGAGCGCTCCCGCGTGCTGATTGTGGATGATTTCATGAAGGCAGGCGGTACCATTCAAGGAATGGTCGATCTGCTGGGTGAATTTAATGCCGAAGTCGCAGGTGTCGGTGTGCTGGTGGAGTCGGGAGCGGTGGAAACCGAGGAAAGACTACTGGAGGACTATATTTCACTGGCCATCTTAAGCGATGTGGACTCCAAAACGAAGAGAATTACCGTCAACCCTGGTAATTATTTCGAATAATAGAGTCGCGATATTTGTCGATATAATAGCGTTTTCATTCGAATTAGCCCGAAGTCTGTCGAAAATATCACATTCTAAAAAAAATTCCTGTTTTTAGGACATTTTGTATTAGAAAAAAGAAGGATTTCTGGTTTGCTGTGTGGAATTATACACCAAGTCTCTGATGGAAAAAGGTGGTGAACACATATGCAAATTACGGATGTCAGACTCCGCCGTGTTAACTCTGAGGGGAGAATGAAGGCAATCGCATCCATTACCATCGATAATGAATTTGTCGTTCACGACATTCGCGTCATCGACGGAAACAATGGAATGTTTGTTGCAATGCCGAGCAAACGCACTCCTGATGGAGAATTCCGCGACATTGCCCATCCCATTTCTTCCGGTACTCGCGAGAAAATTCAATCGGCTGTCTTGGCCGAGTATGAGCGAGCGGCTACTGAAGAAGAAGTGATTGAAGAAGGCGCTTAAGATTTACAATTGGGGTTCAAGGAAAAGAGAGCCATACCTGTGGCTCTCTTTTCTTTTTTTGTAGAATGATATATATTCAGTAGTGAGTTCAAGAGGAGGAGGCATGGCCCTTGAAAAGATTTGCTATTGTGCTCGCCGCTGGGCAGGGCAAACGTATGAAATCCAAACTATATAAAGTGCTGCATCCTGTTTGTGGCAAGCCGATGGTCGGACATGTATTACAAACCGTACAGCAGGTAAACTGTGAACGGAGTGTTGTGGTCGTAGGCCACGGCGCGGAAGCGGTTCGCACCTATCTGCAAGACGCAGCCGAGTATGTACTGCAGGAGCAGCAGCTCGGAACGGGTCACGCTGTGAAGCAAGCCAAGGAATTACTTGGCGGCGAAGAGGGATCCACGATTGTCATTTGCGGGGATACTCCGCTGGTGACGTCCGAGACACTGGAGAATCTTTTGAAGCTTCATGAAAGCAACAATGCTGCCGCTACGGTGCTTACCGCGCATATGGATAACCCGAAAGGCTACGGCCGGGTCATTCGAGGCGAGGATGGCAGCGCACTTCGGATTGTTGAGCAGAAAGATTGCAGTCCGGAAGAGGACGCAGTCACTGAAATTAATACCGGTACCTATTGTTTTGACAATAAAAAGCTATTCGCTGCACTGGACAATGTAACCAACCAGAATGCGCAGCAGGAATATTACCTGACCGATTGCATCGGTATTCTGAAACAAGCCGGCGAGACCGTGCTTGCTTATCAGACGGATGATTACGCGGAATCGATTGGCGTCAACGACCGCCTGGCGCTGTCCGAAGCCGAAGGCTTCATGAGAGAGCGTATCAACCGCACGCACATGTTGAACGGTGTTACGATCATTGATCCGGCTTCAACCTATATCGGAGCCGATGTTAAGATTGGTTCAGATACGGTGCTCTATCCCGGTACCATCCTGAAAGGGAACACGGTGATCGGTGAAGATTGCGTGATCGGACCGGATACCGATATCGAGGACTCCGTTATCGCGGATGGTGCCAGCGTCAAACATTCGGTGCTCAGCAGCGCTGAAGTCGGCTCTCGGACCTCGGTAGGACCGTTTGCTTATCTTCGTCCAGGCGCCAAGCTGGGGGATGATGTAAAGGTGGGCGACTTCGTCGAAGTGAAGAACGCCACGATTGATAACGGCTCTAAAGTATCCCATCTCAGTTATGTTGGTGATGCCAAAGTCGGCAAAAACGTTAATATCGGCTGTGGTGCGATTACAGTCAACTATGATGGTTATAATAAGTCCATTACCGAAATTGAAGATGATGCATTTATCGGCAGTAATGTGAATTTGATTGCACCGGTGAAAGTGGGCAAGGGCGCATTTATTGTTGCAGGCTCTACCATTACGCATTCCGTTTCGGACAATGATCTGGCCATCGCCAGACAGCGTCAGGAGAACAAGCCAGGGTATGCAGAGAAGATCCGGGCACGCGCCATCGCCAAGAAGAACAAGAAATCGTAATTATCCCTGCTTCCTTTAACCAAGATATGAAGCGGTGATCGGATACCTAATTCAACGAACCAGCACGGAGGGTTTTTATTCTATGACTTATCTTGATTCTAAATTAAAAATATTCACGTGTAATTCCAATCCTAAACTTGCCCATCAAATCGCCGATTATATCGGCATTCCGATGGGGGAATCGCATACAACCAGCTTTAGCGACGGCGAGATTCAAGTAAAGCTCTCCGAGAGCGTGCGGGGCTGCCACGTTTATATTGTGCAGTCTACTTGTTTGCCGGTGAATGATAACCTGATGGAACTGCTGGTTATGGTGGATGCGCTCAAGCGGGCATCTGCGAAGAGCATCAACGTGGTTATTCCGTATTACGGATATGCTCGTCAAGACCGCAAAGCGCGTTCGCGGGATCCGATCACCGCTAAGCTGGTTGCGAACCTGATCGAAAAAGCAGGAGCTCATCGCGTCATTACGATGGACCTGCATGCGATGCAGATTCAGGGATTTTTCGATATTCCGGTGGATCATCTGCTCGGCGTGCCGATTCTTGCCCAATATTTCCGTTCAAAGCAGATCGAGAACCCGGTCGTTGTATCTCCGGATCACGGCGGTGTGGTTCGCGCGAGAAAGCTTGCTGATTTCCTGAATGCGCCGCTGGCGATTATTGATAAACGCCGCCCGGAGCCGAATGTCAGTGAAGTCATGAACATTATCGGGAATATCGAAGGCAAGACCGCCATTCTAATCGATGACATTATCGATACCGCCGGTACGATTGTGCTGGGTGCCAATGCGTTGATGGAAGGTGGCGTAAAGGAAGTCTACGCGTGCTGTACACATCCGGTTCTCTCGGGCCCTGCCCATGAGCGACTGGAAAACTCCCCGCTGAAGGAAGTTGTTGTAACAGACACCATTCCGATCACCAATCCGAACCCTAGCAGCAAGCTGACAGTGTTGTCGGTTGCTCCGTTAATGGGTGAAGCCATCATCCGGGTTCATGAGGAATTGTCGATTAGTAAATTGTTTGAAATAGAATAATAAACCGTGTAAAGGCAGGGTTACATCTCCTCATGAGGAAATGTAACCCTTGTCGGCTATGGCGACTTTGCTGCTTAGGGGTTTAGCAAGAGCAGGTGAACAGCCAGAAAGAAAACGTTTTCATAATTTCGGCCTGTTAATGCGGCACAGGCATGTGTCAATATCCGGGCCTGGAGATGAAAGTGAAGGTATTCCGGTTGTACAGCGTCCCCTCAAGCTCGACAAAATAGGCGTCGACTGCAGTGATCAGACCCACGTCTATGTGACAACCCAGTTCATAGACTTGAACAGGGATGCCATGCTTCATATGGTATTGAAAATGGCTGTGGTGCGTTAACTTCTGTTCGAAAGCTTTCAATGCCGATTCACCTTCTTATGAGGGCATAACGCCGATAGGTTTTGTTCATATTGTACTCAGAAATGCGCAAAGAAGAAAGTATAAATCGTGAAAGGAATCAACCTGTGATGAAATGGATTGTCGGACTGGGCAACCCCGGTTCAAATTATGAGAAGACACGCCATAATGTTGGGTTCATGGCGCTGGATGCTCTGGCAGAGCGACACGGCATGAAGTTCAATCAGAATAAATGCAAATCGGTCATCGCCGAGGGAGTGATTGGCGGCACCAAAACCGTCCTGATCAAACCGATGACGTTCATGAATCTTTCGGGCGAGGCCGTACGTGCTTATATGGATTATTATAAAGTGAGTCTTGAGGACATGATTGTGGTCTATGATGATTTGGATACCGTCGTCGGTAAGATCCGCCTGCGATATCAGGGCAGTGCCGGAGGACATAATGGCATTAAATCCATTATTCAGCATACCGGGACTCAGAGCTTCAACCGCGTCCGTATGGGCATATCGAGGCCAGAGCCGGGTTATGCCATTGTGGATTATGTGCTCGGCACTTTTCCGAAGAAGGAACGCGAACAGCTGCAGAGCATGGTGGAGGAGACCTGTGACGCGCTGGAATTCAGTCTGGACCACACCTTTGAACAGACGATGGCGAAGTTTAACAAATCCTAGAAAAGCATCATAGGATGGAAGTATTCGAGAGATGATTCCAAAGGCATAAGAACCGGAAGATCGAAGTCTTAAACGAGGGAAATCCGGGCATACTGAAGGTATATACGACCTTCAGGAGGCATATGATGGCGATAACCTATGTTTGTAGACACTGTCGGGCGTTTCAGGGCCGCATCGACTCCAATCACGTATCCGAAGCCCGTCTTGGATTTGATTCCTTGACCCCTGAGGAACGCAAGGATATAATAGCCTATGATTTTGACGGAGAAGTGATGGTCCGGGTAACCTGCGATCATTGCAGAGAAGCTCTTGAAGCCCATCCGGAACTTAGCCTTTTGGCAAATCCCCTGCAATGAGAGTATAATGGGGTACACGACGTTTTTTGGTAGAAGACATACAGCGGCAGGCTCTGCCGCTGCTCTAGCCTTGGCAGTTTTGCTCAAGGCTTCTTTTCGGTTATAATTTTTTGGCAATCGTCTAAAATTCCATGAGAAATAGAGTCTAGGAAATTCATTTCTTTTGCATAAGAGAGGTGCCCCCTTTTGTTACAAGCACTTATTGATGTATTTTCGAAAGATTCGGACTTCAAATCCATAACGGCTGGCGTCCATGCCGGCATGAGGGAGCAATTGATCTCCGGTCTTTCCGGGTCGTCCAGGCAGATCTTAATGGCTGCATTGCACCAAGACCAGCAGCGCCCGCTGCTCGTTGTCACTCATAATATGTTTTCAGCTCAGAAAATTGCGGATGATTTACAGGAAGCGCTCTCATCGGATCAAGTATTGTTATACCCGGCGAATGAACTGGTAGCGGCCGAATCGGCCGTTTCAAGCCCCGAGACTCTGGCGCAGCGGATTGATGTACTCGTCCGTTGTGCGAGAGGCTTCCGGGGTATTGTCGTTGCGCCATTTTCCGGCGTGCGTCGCCTGCTTCCCGCTCCCGAAGTGATGTCCGATGCCCGAATTGTGCTCCATGACGGCGGGACACTCGTGCTGGATTCCTTCCTGAACCAGATGATCGAGATGGGATATGAACGGGTGGAGCGCGTCGAGAGCCGCGGTGAGATGAGTGTCCGCGGCGGTATTATCGATTTTTATCCGATGACAACGACCATGGCGTACCGCGTAGAACTGTTTGATGAGGATATCGACTCCATACGTACCTTCGATCCGGCGGATCAGCGCTCGATTGACAAGGTTCGGGAAGTCACCATTACACCATGCAAGGAAATTATCGCAGATTCGGAGCGGCTCAGCCGTACAGCAGATACCGTGGTCCGTCTGCTGGAGACCCAGCTAGAACGCATGAGTGATCGTCAGGCCAAGCTCCGTCTGCGGGATGAAATACACCGGGAAGTTGAGATGCTGCGCGAGCGGATATATTTCCCTGAAATCTATAAATATATCTCCCTGTTGTATCCGGAGAAGACCAATCTGTATGATTACATGCCAAAGGATACGATTCTGATTATGGATGAGCCTGCACGTCTGCTGGAAACAGCCAAGCAGCTGGAGCGGGATGAAGCGGAATGGAATTTGCATCTGATGCAGAATGGCAAATCGCTGCCGGATCTACCGTTGTCGCTGGATACGGAAGAACTGATCTATCAGCATCCCTATCAGAGTCTGTTGATCTCCATCTTCCTGCGTCAGGTGCCAAGAATGCAGCCGCAGAATATCGTCAATGTGATTACGCGCGGCATGCAGGACTTCCACGGTCAGATGAACGTGCTCAAGGCAGAGATGGAGCGCTGGAAGAAGTCGGGCGTTCAGGTCATGATGCTGGCAGGCGATGCAGAGCGGATGGATCGCATGCGGCGGGTACTGATGGACTATGGTATCGAAGAGCCGGTTATGTTCGAGGGGCATCTGCAGAATGGCTTCGAGATGCCTTCGGTTCATGCTGCCATTATTACAGAGAGCGAGATGTTCTCCTCGAAGCAGCGCAAAACACGCAAAACCACCAAGAATATGGACAACGCTGAGCGCATCAAGAGTTATACAGAGCTCAAGGTCGGCGACTATGTGGTGCATCAAAACCACGGTATCGGGAAATATATGGGGATCGGGACGCTCGAAATCAACGGAATCCATAAGGACTACATGCATATTTTGTATGCCGGGGGCGATAAGCTTTCCGTTCCGATTGAGCAGATCGATCTCATCCAGAAATATGTCGGTTCCGAAGATAAGGAGCCGAAGGTTTACAAGCTGGGCGGAAATGAATGGACGCGGGTTAAGAACAAGGTCCGTTCTTCCGTTCAGGATATCGCCGACGATTTGATCAAACTGTATGCCGAGCGTCAATCTGCGCCGGGGTACGGGTTTGAGAAAGATACGTCGGAGCAGCAGGAATTCGAGGACATGTTCCCATATGATGAAACACCCGATCAGCTTCGAGCCATTACCGAAATCAAAAAAGACATGGAGCAGAACCGGCCGATGGACCGGCTGCTGTGCGGTGATGTCGGTTATGGGAAAACGGAAGTGGCGGTTCGCGCTGCCTTTAAAGCAGCGATCGAAGGAAAGCAGGTTGCGGTACTGGTTCCGACGACGATTTTGGCCCAGCAGCATTACGAGACGTTCCGGGAGCGTTTTGCCAATTATCCGATCAACATTCAGGTGCTGAGCCGTTTCCGGAGCCGTAAGGAGCAGAATGAGACGATCAAGAAAGTAAAGCAGGGCTCCGTCGATATTCTGATCGGAACACATCGACTGCTGTCGCAGGATATTGTGTTCAAAGATCTGGGATTGCTGATCGTGGATGAGGAGCAGCGGTTTGGCGTTACGCACAAGGAGAAATTGAAGAAGCTGAAGACCAATGTCGACGTGCTGACGCTGACGGCAACGCCGATTCCGCGCACGCTGCATATGTCGATGCTCGGCGTTCGGGATTTGTCCGTGATCGAGACACCGCCGGAGAATCGCTTTCCAGTGCAGACCTATGTCGTAGAGCATAGCCAGACCCTGGTGCGGGAGGCGATCGAGCGAGAACTGGCCCGGGGCGGTCAAGTTTACTACCTCTACAATCGGGTTCAGGGCATTCAGGAGATGGCAGCCCAAATATCCATGCTGGTACCGGAGGCCCGAGTGGGTGTGGGACACGGTCAAATGTCGGAAACGGAACTGGAGAAGACCATTCTCGACTTCCTGGACGGCGAATATGACGTATTGGTTAGCACGAGCATTATTGAGACGGGTGTGGATATTCCGAATGTAAATACGCTCATCGTGCATGATGCGGACAAAATGGGTCTCTCCCAGCTGTATCAGCTGCGCGGACGCGTCGGACGTTCCAACCGGATCGCATATGCTTATTTCACGTACCAGCGCGATAAGGTGCTGACGGAGGTGGCCGAGAAGCGGCTGCAGTCCATTAAAGAATTTACAGAGCTGGGCTCCGGATTCAAGATTGCGATGCGAGACCTGTCGATTCGAGGAGCGGGCAACTTGCTCGGAGCGGAGCAGCATGGCTTTATTGCTTCCGTCGGGTTCGACCTGTATTCACAGATGCTGGCCGAGGAGATACAGAAACGAAAAGTCAGCATGCTGGGTGAGCCGCCATTGCCATCGAAGGACTGGAACACCTCCATCGATCTGGGGATTGACGCTTACTTGCCGTCTGATTACATTTATGACAGCATCCAGAAGATCGAAATTTATAAAAAGGTGGCTGTCGTATCGACTATCGACGAATCGGCTGAGCTTGAGGATGAGCTGCTTGACCGCTTTGGCGAGCTGCCGCTTGCGGTAAGTAACCTGCTTGCCGTCTCCCGCTTGAAGGTATATGGTCGTACGTACGGGATCGACTCCATTATCCAGCGCGGCGATGATGTGCTGCTGCAGTTTTATGAAGGGCAGGATAAGGCGGTTGATACAGCTGGACTTGCGCAAATTGGAAATAAGTTCGAAAGACGTGTACAATTTGAACAAGGGCCTGCTATGGCCATTCGAATCAAAGGCAAGGGACTTTCCGATCAACAACTGTTAGAATTGCTGGAGCAATTCCTGGAGGCCGCAAAAGGGCCATTCAACCTGAAGGGAGAACTACAAAATGCCGTCAAGAAATAACAAGGCATGGAAGACGTTTATTGTATCCATCACAGCTGTTCTATCCATGTCGATGATCGCTGCGTGCGGAAACGACAAGACTAAGGGAACCGAAGATGATAATAGCAAAGTGATCGTCAAATATAAGGGTGGAGAAATTACCGAGAAGGAATTTGATCTGGAACAGCGTATGATTCAGTTCATGTCCCCGGAATACGCCCAATTTTTACAAATGGATGAATTTAAAGAGTATTTGGCGAAACAGGGGGTAGCCTATGAATACCTGTACGCCAAAGCTGACGATAAAGCGAAGGAAGCTGCCGAGAAGCAAGCGGGTGATTTGTTAAAGCAGCAGAAGAGCGGGATGGGCGAGGAGCAGTTTAAGGCTGCTCTTGAATCGCAGAAATTGACGGAGGATGACCTCAAAAATTATATGCTTCGCGTCATGACCGTTATGGAACATGAGAAGAATCAGGTAACTGAAGAGGATATCAAGAAGGAATTCGAGGCGAATAAGAAGGATTACACCAACATCAGTGTTCGTCATGTCCTGATTGCTTTTCAAGATACGGAAGGCAAGGAAAGACCGGAAGGCGAGGCGCTCAAAATTGCCAAGGAAGTACAGTCCAAGCTGAACAAAGGCGAGGATTTTGCCGCAGTTGCGAAGGAATACTCCCAGGATCCGGGCACCAAGGGCAGTGGAGGCCTGTATGAGAACAAACCGGCAGGCAGTTGGGTACCGCAATTCAAGGAAAAAGCTCTGACGCTTGAGCTTAACAAGATCAGCGATCCGGTAGAAACCGATTACGGCTACCATGTCATGAAAGTGGAGAAGCGCGAGGAAGTGGCTTATGACAAGCTTCCAGCCGATCAAAAGGAAGGCATTCGAAATGAGCTTGCTTCGGCGAAGATCGACAACTTTATGCAGAATGAGCTCAACGACCTGATTGAGAGCATGAATCTTCCGAAGAGCGAGAATGCGGACAAGCCTGCCGAAGGCACGGGTGACCAGAAGACAGACGGCACCACCGACAAACCGGCGGAAGGTGATCAAACACCGGATGCAGGCAAGGAAGACACGGGTAAATAAGCCGTGGACAAGCGATCGGGCATGATATTTGTGATGCGCTGCGGGTAATGCCGGATATGATGGCCAGCGCATGGATGAAATGGTGGGCTCTTCGAATCCATAACGTGCGAAATCGCGCGTTATGGATTTTTTCTCCCCAGACATCAGTCCCTTTCGGATGATATTTATTTTTGGATTTCGCAACCAACAGAGGGTAGATGATGTATAAGGAATTGGGAATGGATGAATACTATGGTCAGACATTAACTCTTATATACCTGGGGACATCCTCTTCCCGAATGGAACAGTAGTTGAAAAATCTTCTTATGAAAGTGGGGCAACAAGTGACATGAAAGCTACTGGTATCGTCCGCCGTATTGATGACCTCGGGCGCGTGGTCATTCCAAAAGAAATTAGACGCACACTGCGGATTCGCGAAGGCGACCCGCTGGAAATTTTCGTTGACCGGGATGGAGAAGTCATTCTGAAGAAATATTCACCGATCGGTGAATTGGGTGATTTTGCGAAGGAATATGCAGAGTCCCTTTATGAGAGCACAGGTCACATCACGATCATATCGGACCGTGATACATTTATCGCCGTAGCAGGCGGCTCCAAGAAGGAATATTTGGACAAGCCGATCGGCAACCTTCTGGAAAACTGCATGGAAAACCGCAAGACGGTGCTGGAAAGCAACAGTGGTACGTATGAGATCAGCAAAGACAATCCGGAGGCTTTGTCCGCTTTTGTCGCTGCGCCTATCATTGCTGGAGGAGACCCGATTGGCAGTGTCGTACTGCTGAACAAGGACGAATCCGTGAACATGGGTGAGATGGAAGTGAAGATGTCTGAAACCGCCGCAGGCTTCCTCGGCAAGCAAATGGAACAGTAAGACGAGGACATGAATCCTTGGATGGAGACTCCCGCTGAACGTTGATCACAGGGTCAATCGGCAGCTGGGAGTTTTTGTTGTCCGGTTCCTTTTTTGTACCACTCTCCCGCCCTTGGTTATAATGGAGGTACACATGGCAGCATCAGCATCTGCATGATGGTTAGTCTGTGATACGGAACTAGGGGATTGGAAGAGGATATGAAACCAGATCAAACAGGGGCGAGGCTGCTGCAGGGAGCTTTTATCCTTAGTGCGGCCGCGCTTCTGTCCAAGCTGATTGGCACACTGCAAAAAATACCGCTGCAAAATATGGGTGGGGATGCCGTCTTTGGCATCTACAATACGGTTTATCCGTTCTATATGATGATCATTACGATAGCGGCGGTTGGCTTTCCCGCGGCGGTCTCCAAATATGTGGCTGAATACGAGGCCGAAGGGCGCACCGAAGACGGTCATCGCCTGCTCCGCCTGTCTTCCGCCGCATTGGTGCTGTTTGGTCTGATTCTCGGCTTCCTGGTGTACGTCTGCGCTCCGAGAATCGGGATGTGGATTGGAAGCAGTCAGGTTGTACCGGCCCTCCGCGCAGGTGCGTTGGCGCTGGCATTCGTGCCTTGGATGTCGGTGCTGCGCGGTTATTTTCAAGGGCTGCACAATATGGTGCCGACGGCCATCTCCCAGATTACGGAGCAGATTGTCCGTGTCGGGGTCATGATTGTGCTGCTGCTCTACATGATCCGTGCCGGTTCCGATCCCGACGTGATTGCCGCCGGGGCGCTGCTCGGATCTGCTGCCGGTGGTGCCGCCGGTCTGTTGGTGATGGGACTATACTGGCGCAAGCATATCCGGGCAACTCGGAGTAAAATTCAAGGAGAAGCTGATCACGGATTCGAAGCAGCGGGTATGAACGAAACGGGGCTGCGTGCCGATGTAACTAGAGAGGGAGCGGGTGTTATGCTAGGCCGCCTGCTTGCTTATGGAATTCCGGTCTGTCTTAGTCTGCTCGCTGTTCCGCTGATTGGACTGGTGGATACCTTCACGGTGCCCCGTTTATTGACATCCGGCGGACTGGGCGAAGCAATGGCCATGGCGGAGTTTGGGGTCTATAACCGCGGACTGCCGCTCGTCCAGTTGGTTACGATGCTGGCCACCTCGTTGTCGGTTCTGTTCATCCCTGCACTGGCGGAGGCCAAGTTCAAGGGGGAATCCAGCCGGGTTGCAGGCCAAACTCGTATGGCCCTCCGCTGGTTCTGGCTGATCGGAATGACGGCCTCCGTAGGCTTGGCGGTGCTGGCTGAGCCGATTAACATCATGCTGTACGAAGACGCCGCAGGGACGGCGACGATGCAGGTGATTGCTTTTACAGCTGCCGGGGGTACACTGAGCACGATAACGGCTGCACTGCTTCAGGGGATAGGCATTGTCAAAGCCCCGGCGGTTCATCTGCTGGCTGCGGCTGGGCTCAAGCTGCTGCTCAACCTGCTGCTGGTGCCGCAGTTTGGTATTACCGGCGCAGCCATCGCCGGCGTGGCTGCGCATCTGACCGCCGCCGCGCTCAATCTCGCGCTGCTCTCGCGAAGCGCCGGCGCCCGCCTTGACGCCGGCGGCATGCTTGCGAGGACGCTGCCGGTCCTCGCAGCGGTGGCGCTGGCCGCCTGGGGTGCAGGTGAGGCCTCCTGCGGCATCCTGACGGCGGCCGGTTTCGCCTCAGGCCGCCTCACCCACGCGGCTGCGAGCCTGAGCGGCGTCGCGGCCGGCTGCGGCGCCTTCCTTATCGGCGCCGCCCTCATGAAGCTCCTCACCGAAGAGGAGCTTCGGATGCTGCCGAAGGTCGGAAGACCGCTGGCGGCCTTCTTGCGGGCCCTGCATGTGCTGCGCTGAACCGGGCCGAATTGTGAGATGTTTGATCTTCTGTGATATAGTAGTGTACGATAATGACGTCGACAAGGCGGACGAAGACGAAAGGAAGTAGCGTATGAGTGCATCCATTACGGTGGTCGGCTTGGGTTCTGGCAATCCGGATCGATTGACGATAGGTATCATAAAAACCATGCAGCGGGCATCGAAGGTGTATGTGCGTACATTATCTCATCCCGTCATCACTGCGTTGAATGAGTTCCAGATTCACCCGGAATCGTTTGACCATGTGTATGAGGCGCATGACACCTTTCCCGAGGTGTACGAATCCATTGCATCCGCGCTAATCAACTTGGCCAAAGCTGCCGAGGAGGATCGCGAGCTCGTTTATGCGGTGCCTGGGCATCCGATGGTAGCGGAGGCAACCGTTCGGTTATTACGGGAGCGCTGCCCGGGAGAGAATGTGACGCTTACGGTGCTCGGCGGTGAGAGCTTTCTGGACGAGGCCTTCGTTCGCCTTGGTTTCGATCCCATTGAGGGCTTCCAGCTTCTCGATGCGGCTGAGCTTCGGGCAAGCGCCATCCAGCCGCAGCTGCATACCCTGATCGGCCAGGTGTATGACATGTTTACCGCTTCGGAAGTTAAACTGGCGCTGATGGAACTGTATCCGGACGATTATCCGGTCATCGTCGGCCATGCGCTGGGCGTTGAGGGCGAGGAAGTGATCCAGCGCGTGCCGCTCTACGAGCTCGATCGCATCGACGGATATGGGAATCTGTCGCTGGTCTACGTACCTCGAAGCGAAGACAGCATGCTTCGGCAGCGAACGTTTGCCAGACTCCATGAGATCGTTGGCATTCTGCGCAGCCCTGAGGGCTGTCCATGGGACCGTGAGCAGACCCATGAATCCATCCGCAAAAATTTGATCGAAGAAACCTACGAGGTATTAGAGACGATTGATGATGATCCTGAGCATATGCAGGAGGAACTTGGGGATCTGCTGCTGCAGATTATGCTGCATTCTCAGATGGAAGAGGAGCTCGGTACCTTTACGGTGTATGATGTCATTCAAGCGCTGAATGACAAGCTGATCTTCCGTCACCCGCATGTCTTTGGTGAGGGCAGCGCCAAAGACGCAGAATCTGCCCTGCAGAACTGGGAGCAGATGAAAGCGGAAGAGAAGCGCCGCAAGGGGCTCTCACCAGAGAAGGCCTCGGCACTGGATGGCATCCCGCGGGATCTTCCCGCATTGATGAAGGCGTACAAGCTCCAGAAGAAGGCATCCAAGGTTGGTTTCGATTGGGATAACATCGAAGGCGTGTTCCAGAAGATTGAAGAGGAACTCGGTGAACTGAGGCAGGCGGTGACCGAGGGTCAGTCTGATGAGGATACGGCACTCGAGCTCGGTGATCTGTTGTTCGCGGTCTCCAATGCGGCAAGATTTATCGGAGCGGACCCGGAAGAGGCCCTTTCGAGAACGAACCGGAAGTTTGTCAGTCGCTTCAGCTACATAGAGGAGCAGCTTGCCGCCCAGGGGAAAACCTTGCAGGAAAGTACCCTGGACGAGATGGAAGCCCTATGGCAAGCAGCTAAATCGGGATCGGCACAATACGGCAGTATCGATGAGTGAAAAAGGCATTTTTTCACGTAAAAAATAAAAAAATAGGGATTTGCGGCAGGAATTCCGCAAGGCATCCAGAATAATCATTAATGGTGAAATCTTGCAGATTGCAAGGCGGTTTAACCGAATAACCGTAAAATCTTATATTTTTCTGATAATTGGGAGGATTTAATTCATGAACAAAACAGATCTGATCAACAACATTTCCGGTAAAAGTGGATTGACAAAAAAAGACGTAGAGAACGTCTTGAACGGCTTCCTTGGTGAAATTACTGAAGCTTTGGCTAATGGCGATAAAGTTCAATTGATCGGCTTTGGTACTTTCGAAACTCGTAAGCGCGCTGGACGTACTGGCCGCAACCCGCAAACAGGCAACACGATCGAAATTCCAGAATCCAACGTTCCTGCGTTCAAGGCAGGCAACAAGCTTAAAGAAGCCGTAAAATAATGCGCGTCGATAAATTCCTGAAAGTATCGAGGTTAATCAAGCGGCGTACCGTAGCGAAAGATGTATCGGATCAAGGCCGGGTGCTGATCAATGGCCGCGAGGCCAAGCCGAGCAGCACGGTTAAATTGGGCGATGAGATCACCGTCCAATTTGGCCAGAAGCTGGTGACCGTCCGGGTCGAGCGTCTTACCGAGACAACCCGTAAAGATGAGGCAACCAGCCTCTATACCTTGGTCAAGGAAGAACCGATCGTTAAAGATCGCGGATTGGACTGGTAAGCAGCCCGAGCCGTTCCATCAAACGTCCCTCTCACCCTATGGTGCGGGGGGCGTTTTTATGTTTATCTTGGATGTATAAACAAGTGGAGTTCCTGCTCTCTTTCATTCACCTGGCAATCCTCGCAGCGTCACGATCATTCCTGAAGCGGTTGTTCTTCTTCCGGTTCTAAAGACAGGCACCTTCCCATAAGCTATTGTTAAAAGGAGGGGTACATGCCATGATCGACCAAGGGAAGGGTAAGTTTCATGACCTGCGGATGCAGAACCGGAAGCTGCTGGACATTACGGGTGTCCAAAATGTGGAGAGCTTTGACAGTGAAGAATTTCTGCTTCAAACCGAGCTTGGGCATCTCACCATTCGGGGGCAAAATTTACATATTAAAAATCTCAGCCTGGAAGAGGGGCTTTTGTCGATTGAAGGTCAGGTGCATTCACTGATTTACTTGAATCCCGGTTCGCAGACCAAGAACAAGAGTCTGCTGGGTAAGCTGTTTAAATGAACCCCAGCGTACAATGGATCACGCTGCTCTGGATGCTCTTCTCCGGAGCAGCGATGGGAGTCGCCTTCGACAGCTACCGGGTGCTGGCAGGGCAGCTCCGCTTCCCGCAATGGTCCAAGCATACCCTGGACTTCCTTTACTGGATTGCGGCAGCCTTCTTCATTTTTCGCATGTTGTATGTGACCAATGACGGTCAACTGCGTTTTTATGTGTTTGTGGGCCTGTTTATAGGGGTTTGGATCTATTTTTTATTATGGAGTGTCATAACCCAACGTTTTGTGGTAATGTTAATTCAAGTGACAAAAGGCTTACTGTCCTTTTTGTACAAGCTGTTCCGTATGTTATTGTGGAATCCGATCAAAGGAATCCTGATGCTCATCTTGGGATTGTTAAGGTTTCTATGGAAGTTTCTCCTGTCGCTGTTGCGTTTAGTTCTTAAATGCCTCATGCCTTTTTGGCGACTTTTGAAATGGATGCTGAGACCGATCACATCCAGAGTCAGGCTGCCGGCATGGTGCAAGCAATTCGCGGACAAGGTTATTAAGGCGTGGAAGCGCTGGTTTTAGGAGGTATGGTCATGGGAAGATTTGCTGATCCATCGAAGCAGGCTCCCCAACAAACCAAGACAAAGAACAAAGGCGCACGCCGACGTAAAAGAATGTTTGTGGCGATGATGGCGCTGTTTTTGATCTGGGCAGGTTCAACGCTCTGGTCCCAGAATGACCGCATCCGTAATCAAAACGAAGCGCTAGCTCAAAAGCAAGAGGATTATAAGTCCGTTGAACAGTCGCTAATCCAGATTACTCATGAAGTGGAGCGATTGAAGGACCCTGAATATATCGGGCAGATTGCCCGCAAGAAGTTTGGACTGTATCTGCCAAATGAGACGCCGATCATTCAGCCCCAAAATTCGGGCGAAGAGCCGTAATTAGGCAGGACACACGTCTGTTGACCTTGTTTAGGTCATTATCGTATAATCAAATCACCGCAGCGCGATTTCTAAATCGGACTGTATATTTTTAAGGGAGGATCATTTTATTCTATGGCAATTGAAGTGGGCACCAAGTTAGAGGGCAAGGTGACAGGCATAACGCATTTTGGAGCATTTGTGGATCTGTCAGGAGGTGTCACGGGTCTCGTTCACATCTCGGAGATCGCCGACAATTACGTTAAGGATGTCAACGATCATTTGAAGATCAACGATGTCGTTACCGTGAAGGTGATTAATGTCGACAAGGACGGCAAGATCGGTCTTTCGATCAAGCAGGCTGTCGACAAGCCGGCTTCCGAAAGTCGTCCACCCCGCGCACCGAGACCGGAACGCAGTGGAGGCGGCGGCGGAGAACGATTCGGAGGTGGCGGTGGTGGAGGATTCAACCGTGAACGCGGCGGACGCCCGTTTAAGCCTGCGGCCAACAAGCCTTCATTTGAGGATAAAATGTCACGCTTCCTGAAAGACAGTGAAGAACGAATCTCTTCGCTTAAGAAGAATACGGAAGGCAAACGCGGTGGACGCGGAGCCAAACGTATGTAATTCGATAAAATATAAACTGACCGCAGAGGGAAATCGCCTTCTGCGGTTTTTTTGTCGTTGCATCCAAGGGTACGACAGGTTCCTACGCAATTTACGGCGATACCGTGTGGAATGAGCGCAGGATGTCCGCCTCAATTCGGGAAATGATCCACAAGAATACTATAGGCTTGACTCGTGTAAATACCGCTGGGCGCGGGGGATGAGCGCTCTTTTCCCGAACGTTCGCAAGGCACGTTGATTTTGTCGGAAATTTCTTTGGGGCTTGTCCGGTGTTCTGACAAACTTTCCTGAACAGGGGTTTTATAATGGGACCAACAAATTCGTGAGAATGGGGTGCCAGCGTAATGGATAAAAGAAATCTGGTGATGTTTCCGGGTACTGAGGCAGTTAAAGGGGGAGCGGGTTCCATTCGTGCCCGTGTAACAGAACGATTAGGGCAGCTGCCTTTTCTTCAGCGTCCCATCCACTTCCTGGCCGCTAAGAAGTGGATGATCTTGCTAACCTTCATGGGTTTTCTGCTCGGACGAGCTATGATCCTGGGAGAGCTGTCTCCATTTGCCGTAGCTTATTTTGCAGTCATTGCCTTTATGCGTCGCGATTATTTGCTGCCGGTAGGCGCAGCGATCGTTGCAGGAAGTTTATTTGCGTCCTTTCCGGTAGCATGGATGGTACCGGCAGAAATCTTGATCTTTTACTTTATGATGCGGGGATTGGAGACGTATGATCGGGCAGAATTGTCATATGCGCCGCTGATGGTATTTGTCTCCACCTTCTTCGTGAATCTGTTCAGTGTTCTCATCGGACCGAGCATTACCTGGTATTCCATGATGATGCTCACCCTGAACGCGGTGCTCAGCTTTGTCCTGACCTTGGTCTTTATCCAGGCGATTCCGGTGCTGACGCTTCGTAAAAAAACGCATGTTCTTCGAAATGAAGAAATTCTATGTATCATCATTTTGCTGGCGTCGGTCATGACAGGTGCCGTTGGCTGGACGATCCAATCCCTGTCGGTAGAGCATGTCTTATCCCGTTACTTAATTCTGCTGTTTGCTCTGGTCGGGGGAGCTCCGCTAGGCGCCTCGGTTGGCGTGGTGACAGGCCTCATCCTCAGTCTTGCCAACATTTCGGCCTTCTCCCAGATGAGTCTACTCGCCTTTTCCGGGATGCTCGCCGGTATGCTGAAAGAAGGGAAGAAAGGCGGTGTTTCACTGGGCATGCTGCTGGGGGCAACCATTCTCTCCATCTATTTCAGCAATCCTGGAGAAGTGATGATCTCCACTTGGGAAACCTGCGCGGCTATTGTGCTGTTCCTCATCACACCCAAGAGCGTAATGCAGGCTATAGGCAAATATGTGCCGGGCACGCAGGATCATACCCGTTCCCAGCATGAATACGCTAAGCGGGTTCGGGATCTTACAGCGGATCGTGTTACCCAATTCTCCAAGGTATTCCGTCAGCTCTCGCAAAGTTTCGGACAAACGTCAGGGGTCATACAGCCTCCAGGCAAACAGGCGGAGGAGATGAATCATTTCATGAATGCCGTGGCCGAAGGAAGCTGTGCCACATGCTATAAACGGAATCAGTGCTGGGACATGAAGTTTTACCAGACTTATAAATATATGACCGATATGATGACCTCCATCGAGGAGAATCCTGAGATGGATGCAGACGATCTGCCGCCGGAATGGAGCCGGATCTGTGCCAAGAAGGAGGAGGTGCTCGGCATCCTGAAGCAGCAGTATCATCTCTACCAACATGATATGCAGTGGAAACGCCAAATATACGATAGCCGCCATCTGGTAGCGGAACAATTATCCGGGGTTTCGCAGGTTATGGAAGACTTGGCCCGAGAGATTAAGCGGGAAAGCCAGACGATGCACATTCAAGAAGAACAGATTCGGGAAGCGCTTCAGCAGCTCGGCTTATCGATTCAAGGCATCGATATCATCAGCCTGGACTCCGGGCAGGTCGAGATTGAGATTGTTCATGCGTATACCCGGGGTTATGACGAATGCAGGAAGATTATTGGACCACTGCTGTCCGACATTCTCGGGGAGCATATCGCGGTCATGGAAGAGACCCTGACCCATCCGAGGGATGGATTGGCCACCGTACGTTTCGGTTCAGCGAAAACATATGAAATTATGACGGGTGTAGCCGCAGCGGCTAAGGGAGGGGATATTTTATCAGGCGACAGCTTCAGTACGGTTGAGCTGGGCAACGGGACGTTTGCGGTAGCGCTTAGTGATGGCATGGGCAATGGGGAAAGGGCTCGGCTTGAGAGCAGCTCGGCTCTGAATATATTAGAACAGCTGCTTCAATCCGGGATGGATGAGAAGCTGGCGATTAAATCGGTCAACTCGATTCTGATGCTGCGCTCGCCGGATGAAATCTACGCCACGGTCGATATGGCCCTAATTGATCAATATACGGCTCAGACCACCTTTATGAAGATCGGTTCGACGCCGAGCTTTATCAAACGGGGCAATGATGTCATACCGGTCTCGGCCAGCAATCTTCCGATTGGGATTATTCAGGATATCGAAGTGGACCTGGTGTCATTACAGCTGCAGGCCGGTGATGTTCTCATCATGATGACGGATGGCATATATGATGCGCCGGGTTATGCGGTAAACAAGGAGCTATGGATGAAACGAATGATTCAGGAAGTGAACAGTGAGGATCCGCAGGAAATTGCCGACTGTTTGCTGGAAAAGGTGATTCGCTATCAACAGAATCAAATTCATGATGATATGACGGTGGTGGTCGGGCGAGTGGATCACTTCCATCCGGAATGGTCGAATGTGCATGTACCAGGCTTCGCCCGAATGGAGCGGCCGCGAACGGTTAGTTGATGCGTTAGATAAACCAAGCGATTACCCGGGAAATGGAGGACCCCGGAAATGGTAAATCTTTTCCGTCAATTCTTCCTATTTATCGTTTGAACTCTCTTGAATGTGGAAATGATAGAGATAGAAGTCAAATCGATAGAAATGGATGAGACGGAGGCGATCATTTATTATGAAGCAAATTCTACTGATAACGGACGGCTGCTCGAATGTTGGGGCCAGTCCGGTTATGGCCGCAGCCCATGCGCTCCAGGATGGTATTGTTGTGAATGTGGTGGGGGTCCTTGATTACGGGACGATCGGTGAACTTGGGGGATTGGAAATTCAGGAGATAGCCAAAGCGGGAGGAGGCATACACCGGATCGTAGGCACACCGCAGCTTGCGCAGACGATACAGATGATGACTCGGAAAACGGTGGTTCAGACGATCCAACAAGCGGTAAATAAGGAGATACAGCATATTTTGGGGGGCGGGTCGCTGGAGGAGCTTCCGCCGGACAAGCGTTCGCAGGTCGTTGAAGTTGTGGATGAGCTCGCTGAGACGTCATCCCTGCAGGTCGCCCTGTTAATCGATGCAAGTGCAAGCATGAAACCCAAGCTGGCTGCGGTTGAGGAAGCGATACGCGATTTGATGCTGAGTTTGAAAGCGCGCGCAGGCTCAAGCGAACTGTCGGTATTCCATTTTCCTGGCAAACACAGCGGCGAGGACATCGTGATGGACGTGAATTGGACCTCAGATCTTGACGGCGCCCGGGGAATGTTCAGCCGCCTGCAGATGAGAGGGGCAACGCCGACTGGACCTGCTTTGTTAAAGGTGATTGAATTTTACCGATATGGTACACTAGAGGGTAATCAATCATGGCAGGGTCATTCCAGCCAAGAGGAAGGGATGCTCGGTGACTACGTTGTCTAACCCGGGTTATCCGCCAGGAACCGTAATTAAAGGCAAGTGGCGGAACAGCCGGTACATCGTGGAACGTATGCTCGGCAAAGGGGCTAACGGCAAGGTGTATCTGGTCCACCGGGCAGGAGTACGCGAGCGTTATGCTTTAAAAGTTGGGTATGACGCTCTGGATCTTCAATCCGAAATTAATGTGCTGAATGCGTTGAAAGAACAGATGCCGGACCCTTATCTCGTGGAGGCGGACGATCATCATGACGGCAGCGGCGAAGTATCCTTTTATGTCATGCGTTACATTGAAGGGAGTCCGCTGCATCATTTTATTCGCAAACGCGGTGCCGACTGGATCGGATTGCTCGGACTGAAGCTGCTCGAGAAGCTGACCGTTCTGCATGCATCCGGTTATGCATTCGGTGATTTGAAGCCCGATAATGTGATGGTCTCGGCATACGGAAGAGTGGAACTGATCGATTATGGAGGCGTCAGTCCTTTCGGACGCAGCGTAAAGCAGTTTACGGAATGGTATGATCGGGGATACTGGAATGCCGGGAGCCGGACTGGCGACGTAGCCTATGATTTGTTCTCGTTTGCCGTGATGTGTATCGGCCTGCTGGATGAGAAATCATTACGGGAGGCGTCTTGTCAGCTTCCCCAGACCCGCAGTGTTGCAGATCTGCAGCTGGTACTGCGAAGAAACCTCATCTTCAAGCCATACGCTGTTTGGCTGAACAAGGCTTTATCGGGAGATTTCGCGGATTCACGGGAAGCGTTGAACGAGTGGAGAAAACGAATATATGAAGGTTCGGGCCGGAACGTGCGTCCTCATCCGGGACGAACTCCGCGGTGGCTGAAGAACGCGTTCGGTTTGTCGTTAGTCATCATGGCCCTTACTGTTTATTTTTTCTTCCGCTCATGAAGTTGTTACCTTGTTACTGGGAGTTCATAAAGGTGCGAGTTCAAAAAGGTCGGTTTTCAGCACCGAAGCTTATGCTTCCGATGTGCGTTTTTTCAAACGCGGATGAAGCTAGGGACGTCAGGAGAGGAGCTACACGTTTTCGCAGAAAACACCGTCGAAAGCACCTGCTGTTTTGGGTACGTGAGCACCTAAGATGTTTCCGCAGGAAACATGACTTCGTAAGCATCCGCTTAGGCCCGGCTGAATTCAGGATTCGATGCCGAGTGGCTTCCTGATTCACTTCGTGTTAGATATAGAATTTATGAGTTATCAGTGGAACTGATGGAATTCTATATCGCAAGAAAACCTACCTATGCATCGCGGTCGCTCATCCTTGAAGTGGCCTCGATAGAGGTTTTCTTATCAAAAGCGGGCTTTTTGAACAACCTCTAAAGGGGACCTGGAAGTGAAACAGGATTATTTACGAACATTCGTCAACCATGTCGAGCGTACAGCCGCAGAGTTTGATCTGTGGTCAGAAGGTGATAGCATCGTGGTCGCCATTTCCGGCGGGCCTGATTCCGTTGCGCTCCTGCACGTGCTTCATGAAATTTCTTTGTACCGGACGCCGCTCCGATTGATCTGTGCCCATGTACATCATGGGTTCCGGAAAGAATCGGACCAAGAGGCGGAGATGGTGCGCGAACTGGCGGAACGGCTCGGACTTCCATTAGAAACGGCGTTCATCGATATTCCCGCTTATATGGAAGAGAGCGGCAAGGGTGGGCAGGAGGCTGCAAGAGAGAAGCGTTATGAATTTCTGCTGCAAACGGCCCATAAATACAATGCGCGCGCCGTGGCCCTGGCTCATCATGCTGACGATCAAGCCGAGACGGTGCTCATGAGGCTTCTGCGCGGGAGCGGCTTGTCCGGACTTGCCGGAATAAAATTTAAGCGCACGGAAAAAAAAGTGGAACTTATCCGCCCGTTCCTTCGTATGTACAAGGCGGATATCGTGGAGCTGTGCCGCGCATGCGGATTTCAGTATGTCGTGGATAACAGCAATCTGCAGACGAAGTACCGCCGCAATGCGATTCGCCTGGAAGTATTGCCTTTTCTGGAACGATACAATGGGCAGTTCTCCTCCTCACTCAATCAGTTGGCCGAAATTGTCCAGCAGGAGGATGATTTTGTGGAGCTTGAAGCTGCGAAGCAATTTCGGAGTATGGTACAGGAGAACGATGGGAGGCTCGCTTTCGACGCGCCTTCCTTTTTGGGCTTACATGTCGCTTTACAACGGCGTTTGATTAAACTAATATTAAATTACCTGCCCTCAGACCAGGAAAACACCGATTTTGTCAAGATTGAAACGGTGCGCCATGGCATTCTTAACGATCAGCGCAGTAACTGGCGTCTGGATCTGGGTGACGGCATTACCTGTGTTCGTGAGTACGGAGTGATCCAGTTTTGGCCTAAGCCTCCGGAAGAACAGGGACAGTACATATACATTCTTGATTCTCCTGATGTTGTGCAGCAGTATGTTAAGGAAATCGGAAAAATGCTGAAATTGTCGTTAATGACAGGAAGCGAAAGCCGGAGCGGCTCCAAACCATCGGCCTTTGTGGCGGATTTTGATGCGGATGAGCTGAGGTTTCCTTTAACCGTGCGCAACAGACAGCCGGGGGACAAGATGAAGATCATGGGATTAAACGGAAGCAAAAAGGTGAAAGATATTCTCATTGATGAGAAAATCCCACCGTCTGTCCGTGCCCGGATTCCTATTCTTTGTGACGGTTCCGGCAGCATCGTGTGGATTCCAGGTGTACGACGTTCCGTTCACGCCGCTTGCGGGCGGCACACATCACGAGTTCTCCGGATGGAGCTATCGGATGCTTAAGGCAAGTGTAAAACGAAGAATGGCCCGTTTCACGCTTTCATAGTATAAACGTAGGAGGTCCACTTAAGTTGCAGAATGACATTCAGGAAATACTCATCAGTGAAGAAGAGATTCACGCAAAGATTAAGGAACTTGGTTCCAAACTCAGCGCCGAATATGTGGGACGCAATCCACTCGTTATTTGCGTTCTTAAAGGTGCGTTTATTTTTATGGCTGACTTGGTTAAATCCATAACAGTCCCTCTTGAGTTGGATTTCATGGCTGTATCCAGCTATGGGGCATCAACCAAATCTTCTGGCGTGGTGAAGATCATTAAAGATCTGGACGCATCCGTTGAAGGCAGGGATGTGTTGATTGTGGAGGATATTATCGACAGTGGTCTTACGCTGAGTCATTTGATTGAGCTTCTGAAGAGCCGCAAGGCAAACTCGGTGTGCGTCGTCACGCTGTTTGACAAGCCGGCACGCCGTACGGTGGATTTGCAGGCCGATTATACCGGATTCGTGCTGCCGGATGCTTTTGTTGTCGGATACGGACTCGATTATGCCGAGCATTACCGGAACCTCCCCTACATCGGGATTTTGAAGCCGGAAATCTACAGCAGTTAAACCGCGCCAATGGGCTGCTATCACAGTTGAGGGCCCTTTGTTGAGATGGCCAGACAGGCTGTGGTAAAATATCTTATGTGTCTTGAGAGGAGGTAGGGGATGAGTCGGTTCATCCGGAATTCTGGTTTTTATTTGATTCTATTTTTAGTCGTGGTGGGCATAGTACAATTCGTCACTAATGGCGGCGAGCAAGCCGATGCCCCTAGTTATAATCAACTGCGGCAGGAAGTCAAAGCTAACAACATAGAGGAAATGACGGTACAATTTGACGGTTACGCTTATCTGGTGACCGGTAAGTATAGGGAGATTTCCGAAGAGAAAAAATCGGAGAATTTCTCAACCTATATTCCTGCCACGGATGCAGCGATGCAAGAGCTGACTGCAGCCAGTGAGAGCAACAATGTCAAACTGTCCGTGGTGCCAATGGAAGGCCAAAGCATTTGGCTGACATTGCTTTCATCCTTTATTCCGCTCATCATTATGTTTGTTCTGTTCTTCTTCCTGTTTAATCAGGCCCAAGGCGGCGGCGGCAAAGTGATGAACTTTGGTAAGAGCAAAGCCCGCTTATATAATGAAGAGAAGAAACGGATTACATTTGAAGATGTAGCCGGAGCAGATGAAGAGAAGCAGGAACTTGTTGAGGTTGTTGACTTCTTGAAGGATCCGCGCAAGTTCAACACGGTTGGCGCTCGCATTCCGAAGGGCGTTCTGCTTGTCGGCCCTCCGGGAACAGGTAAGACGCTCCTGGCTCGTGCCGTTGCCGGTGAAGCAGGCGTGCCGTTCTTCAGTATTTCCGGTTCCGACTTCGTTGAGATGTTTGTCGGTGTCGGTGCTTCTCGTGTACGTGACTTGTTCGAGAACGCGAAGAAGAATGCACCATGTATCATTTTCATCGATGAAATTGATGCTGTAGGTCGTCAGCGTGGCGCCGGACTTGGCGGCGGTCATGACGAGCGTGAGCAGACACTCAACCAGTTGCTGGTTGAGATGGACGGTTTCGGAGCGAACGAAGGCATTATCATCGTTGCTGCCACCAACCGCCCGGACATTTTGGACCCGGCGCTGCTTCGTCCGGGACGTTTTGACCGTCAGATTACCGTAGATCGCCCGGATGTGAAGGGCCGTGAAGCCGTACTGAAGGTTCATGCACGCAACAAACCATTGACGAAGGATGTTAAACTTGACATCATCGCCAAACGTACAACCGGTTTTACAGGCGCTGATCTGGAGAATCTCCTGAACGAGGCTGCCTTGCTTGCGGCTCGCCGCAACCGTAAAGATATCTCCATGCGAGAAGTGGATGAGGCGATTGACCGTGTTATCGTCGGTACGGAGAAACGCAGCCGCGTGATCAGTGACCGCGAGAAACGCATCGTAGCTTACCATGAAGCAGGCCACACGATTGTGGGTTATTTCCTCGAGCATGCGGATACGGTGCATAAGGTAACGATTATTCCTCGTGGCCGTGCCGGTGGATATGTCATTATGATGCCGAAGGAAGATCGGATGCTCGTGACGAAGCAGGAGTTGCTGGATCGCGTAACCGGTTTGCTTGGCGGGCGTGTTGCTGAGGAGCTGTTCATCGGTGAAATCGGGACCGGCGCTTACAGTGACTTCCAACAAGCGACAGGCATTATCCGCAGCATGGTTGTGGAATACGGTATGAGTGAGAAGCTCGGACCGATGCAGTTCGGTACATCCCAAGGACAAGTGTTCCTGGGACGTGATATCGGACATGAGCAGAACTATAGTGATCAAATCGCTTATGAGATCGATCAGGAAATGCAGCGATTCATTAATGATTGCTATGAGAAATGTAAAGAGATCCTGAATAAGCATGCCAAAGAGGTTCACCTGATTGCGAACACGCTCCTCGAGATGGAAACGCTGGAGCTTGAGCAAATCAAGAATCTCATTGAGACCGGATCAGCTGAAGGCAACGGCAGTGGCGACGGTGAAGGAGAAGGTTCTTCCGAGAATGGTGAACCGATCATCGACAACATTGGCGACGTGAAAGTTCGCATCCAAGGGAAAGAAGACGGCGAGCAGCCGACTTCCACGGAAGAAATTCCGAATAACCCGATGGATTCGAATGATCCAGGGCCAGAGCGCAAAGATTCCGAGCGCAAGGATCCTCCAGGCGGATCGGACAACGGTAATAGCAGCTTAACGTAATATTCGCTGATAAAAGCTCGAATACCGAATAAAATTGAAGAACCGGAGAACGATAATTCGTTTTCCGGTTCTTTTTGTGCTTTCTATCACATTGACAGGGGGCAGAATGAACGTGTACATTAGTTGTTAAATAAGGATGCGCATCCTTTCACAAAGGTGGAAACCATCCTGAAAGTCACATGGTCATCAGCGGCGAACCGCCGGACTATACAAAGGGAGAGGGTCGATCATGGAAGCTTTGGCACTGGAGCGTAAGGCAGAACAGAACCGTGAACTGCGTGAGCGATTAATGCAATTGAAGAAGGAACGTAACGCAATCATTTTGGCACATTATTATCAACGGGATGAAATACAAGAGGTCGCTGATTTCCGGGGGGATTCCTTCCTGCTCGCGCAGAAGGCAGCACAAACGGATGCCGAGGTTATCGTATTTTGCGGTGTGCATTTTATGGGCGAGAGCGCCAAAATCCTGGCTCCGGGCAAGACGGTTCTTATACCGGATGAGCGGGCCGGTTGCCCAATGGCGGATATGGTGAACGTTGACGGACTGCGAAAGTTGAAAGCGCAGCATCCGAATGCAAAAGTGGTCACGTACATCAATTCATCGGCTGAGATCAAAGCCGAAACGGATATCTGCTGTACTTCATCCAATGCCGTGAAAGTGATTCAGTCGGTGGATTCGGATGAAATTATATGGGTACCTGATAAAAACCTGGGACATTATGTTCAGCAGCATACCGACAAGAAGCTCATTATCTGGGAAGGGTACTGTAACACGCATGACATGCTGACGGTGAAGGATGTCGTCGAGATGAAGGCTAAATATCCTCATGCTGAATTTGTGGTGCATCCGGAATGCCGTCCAGAGGTTGTTGCGATGGGGGATTTTGTAGGGAGTACCACCGCCATTCTAGAGTATTGCAAAAATTCATCTGCCAAGGAGTTTATCGTGGGCACGGAGGACGGAACCGGTTATCAGCTTCGATTGGATAGCCCGGATAAATCGTTCCACTTCGCTACGAAATTCCTGGTGTGTCCGAATATGAAAGTGAATAACCTCAAAAAACTGGTTAAAGCGTTGGAAACGATGAAGCCGCAAATTTATGTGCCGCCGATCGTTGCAGAGAAAGCCAGAACTTCATTAGAGCGCATGTTACAAGTTAAGTAGCATGCGCTACTCTTTCGTGAAAAGACAGGTGAGGTATCGTGATACCGCAGTATTTAATTGATTTTGAGCTGAACGATCTTCCGGTTGTCCAGACGGATGTCATCGTGATCGGTTCAGGCATTGCGGGTTTATATACGGCGATCATGGCAAGTGCGACTCAGAATGTACTGCTGATTACGAAAAAATCGCTGCTCGAAAGCAACACGCGTTATGCGCAGGGAGGGATTGCAGCCGTAACAGCTGAGGATGACTCTCCGGCCTACCACCGTCAGGACACCCTCCTGGCAGGGGCGGGTCTATGTTCATCTGCCGCGGTGGATGTGCTTGTAAACGAGGGTCCGGTCGGCGTTCAAGAGCTGATTCGACTCGGTACGATGTTTGATGTGGAGAATGGCGAGCTCGCACTGACCCAAGAAGGCGCCCACAGTCACCGCCGGATCCTTCATGCCAACGGGGATGCTACCGGGTATGAAATTGTGCGTGCCCTTTCCATTCAGGTTGAAATGCTTCACAATATAGAGGTGTGGGACGATCATTTTGTCATTGACCTGATTACCGAGCAGGGAGAGTGTCATGGCGCTTTGGTACAAATGCCGGACGGAAAACGGGTATTCGTACGTGGACGGGCGACGGTTATGTGTGCCGGCGGCGCCGGCCAATTGTACCGGTATACAACCAATCCGGAGGTTGCTACAGCGGATGGCGTTGCCATGGCTTACCGGGCAGGCGCAGAAATTCGGGATATGGAGTTTATTCAGTTCCACCCGACGGCGCTTAGCTATCCGGGTGCGCCCCGATTCCTTATATCAGAGGCGGTTCGCGGTGAAGGTGCTGTTCTTCGGAATATACGAGGAGAACGGTTCATGCCCAAATACCATGATTTGCTGGAGCTGGCGCCGCGGGATATTGTTGCACGGGCCATTGTCAGTGAGATGGAAGCAACGGGGTCTACCTTTGTTTATCTGGATATTACCCATGAGTCGCCGGAGATGGTCAAACATCGATTCCCAACGATTTATGAAACCTGCATGCAGTATGGACTCGATTTATCCTCAGATTGGATTCCGGTCTCCCCGGCAGCGCATTATATGATGGGGGGCATTAAAACCAGTCTGCACGGCGAGAGCAGCGTGAAGCGTTTATTTGCTTGCGGAGAGGTATCGTCTACCGGTGTCCACGGGGCGAACCGTTTGGCCAGCAATTCGCTGTCGGAGGCGATTGTGTACGGCAGCCGTATTGTTGAACGTATTAAGAGCCTGCCGGAACCCTCAGGAGATCCACTTCATGTATCATTCCATCTCGGTCGCAAGGACGCTCCGTCCCAGGCGATGGTGGAAAAACGCTTGAAGCTTCAGAAGGTGATGGTACGTTATGCAGGACTTCGGAGAAATCGGGATACTCTATTAAGAGCAGCGGAAGAGCTCGGCCGTCAGCTGCCATTGTTCCATTCGGTTCTCTCCAAGCGTGAGGAATACGAGTTTGCCAACATGCTCACAGCATCCCTGCTCGTGGTTCAAGGTGCGCTGGGTCGTGAAGAAAGCCGGGGAGCCCACTACCGTGAGGATTTCCCGGAGCGGAATGACAGCGTATGGCAGAAACATATTGTCCATACACGGGATCAAGAAATGACGGAGGAATTAAGCGATGATGTTTAACGGATACAACGATGGCCTACTCCAGAGTATACGGACTTGGCTGCAGGAGGATATTGGGTCGGGGGATATCACCACCCTCACCACCATTGAGCCGGGTCATGAATCCAAGGGCGTTATTCATGCCAAGGAGGCGGGAATCGTGGCAGGGATGCCGGTAGCAGAGCTGGTATTCGAAACGGTTGATCCGTCGCTGACGTTTACGGCATTGGTTCGTGATGGGGACGAGGTTGAAAAGGGGACGGTTATCGCCGAAGTGGAAGGCAGCACTCACCGTATTTTGACAGGCGAGCGTCTCGCTTTGAATTTGCTTCAGCGTCTTTCGGGTATTGCAACAAGAACACGTTCTTTTGTTGATGTACTTGAGGGATTGCCGACAAGATTGGTGGACACCCGCAAAACGACACCAGGCCACCGAATGCTGGAGAAGTATGCCGTTCGGGTTGGCGGCGGGGCGAACCATCGGTTCGGTCTGTACGATGCCGTTATGATCAAGGATAATCACATTAAGGGCGCAGGCGGCATCGCGCAAGCGGTCAGCCGGGCAAGAGCCCATATTCCACATACCATGACTATAGAAGTTGAAACTGAGAGCTTGGCGCAGGTGGAGGAAGCACTGGCTGCAGGCGCAGATATTATTATGCTGGATAACATGAGTCATGACATAATGGCGGAGTCTGTTCGAAGAATCAAGGCCAAGGCTCCTCATGTTCGCGTCGAAGCCTCGGGGAACGTGACGCTGGAGACCGTACGCGGGATTGCCGAGACCGGGGTCGATGTGATATCCGTTGGACGGCTGACTTATTCTTTCCATAGTCTCGATATCAGTCTGGATCTGAATGCGAAGAAAGGAGGGACAGAAGGTTGATTCTGGTTGTGGATGTAGGGAATACCAACATTGTATTGGGTGTGTATCAGGGAAAGAAGCTGCTGCATGATTTTCGAATCAGTACATCGCGTCAGTCTACCGTGGATGAATACGGTGTATTGATTCACAATTTGTTTCAAATGTCCAATATATTGGTAAGCCAAATAGAAGGTGTTATTGTTTCTTCCGTAGTTCCTCCTCTTGTACGTGTGGTCGAGGAGATGTGCAATAAATATATTGGCAAAGCGCCCCTGATCGTAGGACCGGGGATCAAAACGGGACTTAATCTGCGGTATGAGAATCCGCGCGAGGTTGGCGCTGACCGGATCGTGAATGCAGTTGCAGCCGTCGAGCAGTACGGGGGGCCGCTGATTGTGGTGGATTTCGGTACGGCGACGACGTTTGATTGCATCGATGAGGCAGGCAATTATCTTGGCGGAGTGATTGTGCCTGGTATTGGCATTGCCACGGAGGCTCTTGTACAGCGTGCTTCCAAACTTCCTCGCGTAGAGCTTGAAAAGCCGAAAAAGGTGATTGGGCGCAATACCGTGCATGCCATGCAGGCCGGTATCGTTTTTGGCTATGCCGGACAGGTCGATGGCCTGGTCAAGCGTATAAAAGCCGAGATGGGTACGGACAATGTTAAGGTTATCGCTACGGGGGGAATGGCCGAGCTGATTGCCGGCGAAACGGAGTCCATTGAAGAGATTTCTCCCCTTCTGACTTTGGAAGGCTTGCGTATTATTTATGAGCGTAACTAGAACCGATATAAAACCGTTAGATATTACAAACAACTAGAAAGACAAGGAGGCCTCAAGATGGGTAATCAAAAAGACCGTTTGCTGCGGGGAACGGCATTAAACGGGAAAGTGCGGGCATTTGCCGTTCGGACAACCGATTTGGTCGAAGAGCTTCGCCAAAGACATGATACGTTTCCTGTCGTCACAGCCGCTTTGGGCCGAACCGTGTCAGCAGCAGCGATGATGGGAGCTATGCTGAAAGGAGACGAGCGTCTTAGCATTCAAGTGCGCGGCGACGGACCGATCGGTTTGATTGCGGCGGAGAGCAATGCCAACGGCGAGGTACGCGGATATGTCAAAAATCCGCATGTGGAGCTGACGAATATCCGTCCGGGCAAGATGGATGTAGCCGCCGCTGTAGGGACCACAGGTCATATTGATGTGATCAAGGATTTCGGGTTGAAGGAGCCTTACCGTGGCAGCGTACCGATTATTTCGGGCGAGCTGGCTGAAGACTTCACATACTATTTTGCCGTCTCCGAACAGACCAACTCGGCGGTTAGCCTGGGTGTGCTGGTTTCACCCGATTATTCCGTGGCGAATGCCGGCGGCTTCATCATCCAGCTTCTCCCCGGCGTTACCGAGGATGAGATCAAGGAGCTCGAGCTTGCGCTAAGCAAGATTCCTCCGATCACCGAGATGCTGGAAGAAGGACTGGAACTGGAAGACATCCTGAAACGAGTCGTTCCGGATGTGACCATTTTGGAGGAAACGGAAGTGTACTTCAGCTGTGACTGCTCGCATGAGCGGGTGGAGCGCGCGTTGATCAGTTTGGGGCAGGAAGAGCTTGAGCAGATGATCGAAGAGGATGGCAAGGCTGAAGTTTCCTGTCATTTTTGCAACGAAAAATATAGGTTCGATAAGGAACAGCTAAAATCCGTGCTAGAGCGGGCCAAATCTTAACGTTGGGATGAGCGACCGTGATGACGAGACAAGAGAAGGGATTGTGGGCGACCGTCATTGTCTTGACAGCATGCGTATTGGGTATGGGCGGCTGGATGCTGTTTTCCGGGAATTTGTCGCAAGAGGCTTCACCACCGTGGAAAGAAGGCTCCCAACCAGTTGCATCCATCCAGGACAGGGCGATTACCGAAGACGAGTGGGTTGACGAGCTAAAGAAGCGTTATGGCCGGGAAATGCTGATGACTATGCTGAATCGGCACGCCGTAGCGCTGGAGGCCAAAGCGAAGGATATTGATGTTACGCCGGCGGAAGTTGATGCGGAAATCGAAGTCATGAGCCGCAGCTACGGTTCCAAGGAACGTTTCTTATCGGAAATGGAAAATCAGCTTGGCATTACGGAGAGTGAATTAAAGACAGAGACAACGTATCGGCTGCTGCTTGAAAAAATTGCGACTTCCGACGTACACATCGAAGAGCAGCAGATCGATTCGTATCTGGAACAGTACCCAGACCAATTTCGCCCCAAGAAGCAGTTCAATTTATCCATAATCGAAGTCGCTTCGAAAGATGAGGCGGAACGGGTCATGGATCGGCTGGAGAATGGAGAGGCTTTTGCGGATCTCGCAGCCCAGGTATCTCTCGATGAGTATACTCGCGAAGACGGCGGGCAGATCGGCTTGGTCGAGGAGGATGATCCCTTTTTGCCCCCGGCAGTGCTGGATGCAGCTTCAACACTTGAGCCCGGGGATATTGCGGGGCCGATCACACTCACAGACACCTATGCCATTGTATATGTGAAGGAAATTATCGAACCTCAGGCCCCTAGCGAGGAAAGTGTCCGCAAGGCCGTTCGCAAGCAGCTGGCCCTGGAGCAGTCGGTGTCCTTATCGGAACTGGAGCGTCAGCTTCGCGAGAAATATGAGGCACGGATTAGTGCGGGCACGGTCACGCTGTAAGTAGAGGAAGAACATAGGGGAAAGCTCGCTGTGGCGGTGTAAGACTCGGCTGCAGGAGCTTTTTTTGTGCCAAAGTATTCAAGGGATCCCATTTTCCGGGAATGATGATTACCTGAGTATGCAGTCTTAGAGGCGAATTCGTCTTTCCTCGTTCGGGAGGCGCAGGAAAAACCACCTAGAAATGTTGATTTTCGAGGTGCGGGATATTGACAATGACTCGTAACGTTGTTAAGATGAAGGTATAAAAACCTACCTTTTTACTCGGATATTAGGAGCCTCAATAATCAACAATTTGGGTCTATATAATGGCTCCACATTTTTTCAACATCCAGACACTACAAATTTAATGATTCGACATTAGAATGTATAACACCATTATGACTAGTTAATCCAGATTCATATTTAGAGGAGGGCTTCATTCATGGCAAAAGTCGTAAATAATGTGACAGAATTAATCGGTGGAACTCCACTCGTCCGTTTGAACCGGATCGTACCGGAGGATAGCGCAGAAATCTATCTGAAGCTGGAATACCAGAACCCGGGCGCAAGCGTTAAAGACCGGATCGCGATCAGCATTGTGGAAGAAGCGGAGAAGGACGGACGTTTGAAGCCGGGCGATACCATTATTGAAGCAACAAGCGGTAATACCGGCATTGGTTTAGCTATGGTGGCAGCTGCCAAAGGCTACAAAGCGGTTATCGTTATGCCTGAAACCATGAGCTTGGAGCGCCGCAACCTGCTGCGTGCCTATGGCGCGGAACTGGTACTGACACCGGGATCGGAAGGAATGAACGGCGCGGTTAAGAAGGCAGAAGAAATTCTGCAGGAAAATGCCGGATTCTTTATGGCCGAGCAATTCAAGAACCAAGCCAACGTGAAGATCCACCGTGAAACGACAGGTCCGGAAATCGTTGAAGCGATCGAATCCATCGGTGGTTCCCTGGATGCATTCGTTGCTGGTATCGGAACAGGCGGAACGATTACAGGTGCGGGCGAAGTGTTGAAAGAGCAATTCCCTAACATTAAGGTTATTGCGGTTGAACCTGCTGCATCGCCAATCCTTGCCGGAGGCAAACCGGGCCCTCACAAAATCCAGGGCATCGGCGCAAACTTCATTCCCGAAATTTTGAATCAAGAAGTCTACGATGAAATCGTTCATGTTGAGAATGACGATGCTTTTGAAACTTCCCGCCGCGTGGCGAAGGAAGAAGGCGTTCTTGGCGGCATTTCCTCCGGTGCGGCTGTATATGCAGCTTTGAAGGTTGCCAAAGAGCTTGGTAAAGGCAAGCGGGTGGTAGCCGTGATTCCAAGTAACGGAGAACGTTATCTGAGCACGCCGCTTTATAACTTCGAGTAAGATGATTTCGTAATATGCGCGCATTTTCTCACCTATTTGGTTGAGGTAATACGTGACAAGGAAGGAGCCCTCAATGTGTTTTTATAGCATTGAGGGCTTTTTGTGTATACTACTCTCTAAGATAACGCTTTATGGGAATCCACGGAATGACCGCTCCAAAAAATATTGTTGGACGAGCTTCTATTTAGGGTTTTCAAGAGAAGCGGGATACAGTATACTGACAGGCAACAGTAAGGCTTTTGATGATTAAGGGAGGATCGGCATGGAGAGAAGAGTGGAGCTGGCCCAGTGGCAGGCATGGGCTAAAGAGGGCTGGTCCGTCGTTCCCTATCTGGTTCAATATAAAGGAGCAACAAGAGGTTTACCTCTGTCATGGAGGCATGCATGGAATGCGGCATCGCCATATGCCTTTGTGCTGGAGAGCGGTAAGGGCGGACGCTATACGTATCTTGGATTGCGGCCGGTGTCCATTCTGCAGGGGAAGGGGAGCCATGGCGAGATCATCGAGCTGTCCGGCGATTTACGAACGCAGGTGACAGGAGAGCCGCTGCATCTGTTAGAGCAGTGGATGAAAGAATGGCGGTCTCCCCGTGTACCGGAGTGGCCGGACTTTCGCGGAGGCTGCGTCGGTTTCCTAAGCTACGATGTGATCCGATCGATTGAGCAGCTCCCCACGATAGCCAAGGATGAACCGGGGTTCCCGGATTATATGTGGATGCGCATGGAAGAAATCTGGATTTATGATCATACAGATGACAGCATCTACTGCTCGGTGCATGTCCCTCTGCCTTGGGCATTCGGGACCGGAGGAAATTCGGAAGAAGTGACGGCGTTCGAGGATTCAATGGATGCATCCAAAGGCTCGGAACGTTCAACCGACCAAGAGAAGTTATTGCAAGAGTTATATGATGGGGCTGTCCTAAAGGCTGAATCGATGTGGTCCCAATGGAATCAAATGTTCGAAACAGGCTCAGGGAACGGCTCGAGTCCCGAAGATGAGCGCGTACGGCAGGAACGATGGAAGAAAGCGCAGGAGCTGTCAGGGCCGAATGTCGAGATCTGGGATCGGCTGGAGATTGATTTTTCGCAGGAAGCGTTCGAGCAGGCGGTTCTCTCGATCCAAGAATATATTCGACAGGGCGACGTATTTCAGGTCAATTTGTCTCTGCGCCGGCATATGCAGCTGCATGCGGAACCTGCCGATATTTATGAGTGGCTGCGTATCCTGAATCCGTCGCCATATATGGGGTATATATCTTCACCGGGCTTCAGCTTGGCCAGCGGCTCGCCGGAATTGCTGGTGAAGCTGGATGGCGATGTCGTGTCTGCTCGGCCGATTGCGGGAACCCGGCGTCGGGGAAGCAATCCGGAAGAGGACGCGGCAATGGAAACGGAGCTGCTTGGCAGCGAGAAGGAACGGGCGGAACATATTATGCTGGTCGATCTGGAGCGTAATGATATTGGCCGCATTGCCGCATACGGGACGGTTCATGTTCCGGAGCTGATGACCGTCGAGAGATACTCTCACGTGATGCATTTGGTGTCACAAGTGGAAGGACGGATTGCAGAAGGGAACCATGCGTATGATGTCATTGCGGCAGCGTTCCCTGGCGGCACCATTACAGGCGCACCCAAAATCCGGACCATGGAGATCATCGAAGAGCTGGAGCCCGTGACACGGGGGCCTTATACCGGCTCCATGGGCTGGATCGATTATAATGGTGATATGGAGCTTAACATTATTATTCGGACCCTCGCCGTGAAGGATGGCGTTGGCTATATTCAGACGGGCGCGGGGATTGTCATTGATTCCGATCCTTACCGGGAATACAGGGAGTGCCATAACAAGGCAAAAGCTTTGATAGCGGCACTGAAGTGCAGTGAAGAAGAAGCGGCAGCGGTGGCTGCGAATATAGGGGGGAAATAACATGATACTTGTCATCGACAATTATGATTCGTTTACGTATAACCTGGTTCAATATTTGGGTGAGCTCGGCGAGGAAGTGAAGGTTTACCGGAATGATGAGATCGACATCGCCGGCATCGAGGCGTTGGCCCCGGACCACATCCTGATATCGCCGGGACCGTGCACGCCGAATGAAGCCGGCATCAGCCTGGATGTGATTTCGCATTTCAAGGGTGTGATTCCGATCTTCGGCGTCTGCCTCGGCCATCAGGCGATCGGGCAAGCCTTTGGCGGCAACGTGATTCGTGCGGAGCGCCTCATGCACGGGAAAACATCAGAGATCCAGCATACGGGCGGCTCGGTCTTCGAAGGCTTGCCGGTTCCGTTCACCGCAACGCGCTATCACTCGCTGATCGTTGAGAAGGAAACCTTGCCGGATGAGTTGGAGATTACCGCCTGGACAGAAGAGGGCGAAATCATGGGACTTCGGCATAAACAATATCCCGTAGAAGGGGTGCAGTTCCACCCGGAATCCATCATTACGGATCATGGCCATCAGATGCTGCGCAATTTCCTGAAGCGTACAGCTGGCGCCGAAGCATGAAATATATTGGCATGAACGGCGGCATCGTTGAAGCTGCCGAGGCTGTTTTACCTGTAATGGATCACGGCCTTCTGTACGGGATGGGGTTATTCGAGACCTTCCGTACTTATGAGGGGAAGCCTTTTTTAATAGAGCGACACTTGAACCGGCTCATGGACAGCTGCCGGGAGCTCGGAATCGCCCACAGGGCGGATGCCAATAGGATAAGTCGCTGGATATCGGAACTGATGGAGGCCAATGGCCTACAGGATGCTTATATCCGGTATACCGTAACGGCAGGAGAGGGATTGCTCGGTCTGCCTGCTGGGGACTATCTGAAGCCTTCCGAGATTTTATTCGCCAAAGAGCTGCCGGCCGCAAATGAAATGCTTTACGAGAAAGGCAGAGCCATGCGGCGGCTGTCCCTTCCGCGGAACACTCCGGAATCAGCGGTTCGGCTGAAATCTCTGCATTATATGAACAATATACTCGCAAAACGGGAATTGGCAGGATATCCCAGCCACTCGGATGGTTCGACAGAGGGGCTGATGCTAACGGCGACCGGGGAAGTGGCAGAGGGTATTGTCAGCAATGTTTTTTTTGTCAAAGCGGATCGGTTATATACGCCTGACATTGGCACGGGCATTTTGCCGGGGATTACCCGGGCCGTGGTGCTGGAATTGGCTGCCGATCTTGGTATTGAAGCCGAAGAAGGCCGTTACAGCTGGGAGTTCTTTACCGGAGCGGATGAAATATTTACGACAGGCTCTGTTCAGGAGATTCTTCCGGTCACGACGTTGATTGGAGCTGAAGGCGAGACTCTTGTTATTGGACAAGGTTTGGCCGGTCCGATAACCCGTACATTACTGAGCGCATATAGAAGGAAAGCAGGGCAAAAGGCATGAAAACAACGATTTACGAACGTGAATATCGTCTGAGCAAGGATGCTGTGTTAAAGCTCGGTCAATCCACGCTCATTATGGGTATATTGAATGTGACGCCGGATTCGTTCTCGGACGGAGGTCGTTATAACGACACGGACCGGGCGGTTGAGCACGCGCTTCAGCTGGTAGAAGAGGGAGCCGACATCATCGATATCGGCGGAGAATCGACGCGTCCGGGCCACGAGCCGGTTGGAGCCGCAGAGGAGCTCGCCCGCGTTATCCCGGTTATTGAAGCTATTCACCGGCATGCGCCGCATATTCCGTTGTCGATTGACACGTATAAAGCGGAAGTTGCGCGTCAGGCGATTGGAGCGGGAGCTCATATCATTAATGATATTTGGGGGTTTAAAGACGACGCGGATATGCCCAAGACAGCGGCAGAGCTTGGATGCCCCGTGATTTTGATGCACAATCGCCGTGATCGGAATTACACCAATCTCATCGAGGACGTAAAGCGCGATTTGCTGGAAAGTGTCGAGATTGCTCGAGCTGCAGGTGTGCAGGATCGCCATATTTTGCTTGATCCGGGTATCGGGTTTGCCAAGGACTATGACGAGAACATGAAAGTGATGGCATCCCTCGATCAGCTCGTGGGGCTTGGGTTTCCGGTACTGCTGGCCACCTCCCGCAAAAGGTTCATCCAGACCGCACTTGGCGCCCCGGCACAAGATGTGCTGGAGGGAACGGCCGCCACGGTGGCTTACGGGATTGCGCAAGGCTGCCAGATCGTTCGTGTGCATGACGTGTTGCATATGAAACGGACAGCGAAGATGTGTGATGCCATGACTTACGCTTCGATGGAGCTTACACGCATATAATTTTTTTCGGGACAAAGGATGGAAGGGCGGAGTAGAGATGGATAAAATGATACTGAGCCGCATGGAATACTACGGCTATCATGGTGTGTTTGAGGAAGAGCGCAAGCTGGGACAACGATTCTATGTGGATCTTGAGCTGGAGATGGATTTGAGCAAAGCCGCGAAGACGGACGACCTGACGTTAACGGTAAATTATGCCGAGATTCATGATCTCTTGCTGGATATTATGCGGACGGAGTCGTTCCGCCTGATTGAAGCTTTAGCGGAGCATATTGCATCTAAGGTATTGGACACTTATACTATTATCGATGCTTTAACGGTCCGATTGACGAAGCCGCACCCGCCTTTTGACATTCATTTTGAAGGTGTGACCATTGAGCTGCACCGGACCAGGAAGTGAGACGATCATGAATTCACACGCCACCTCTGAGTGTTCAGAGGCTTATATTGCTTTAGGGGCCAATTTGGGAGACCGTGAAGGTAACCTGATGGAGGCTTTGGAACGGTTGGATGAAGTACCCGGGATAACGGTAGAACGCGTATCCAACTTGTATGAGACCGAGCCGGTCGGATATGTAGACCAACCGATGTTTCTTAATATGGCTGCAGCCGTGTCGACATCGCTCAGTCCTCATGAACTGCTTGCCGAAATGCAGCGCATTGAGAAACAGCTTGGACGGGTTCGTCACATCCACTGGGGACCTCGGACAGTTGACCTTGACCTGTTGTGGATGGATGGACGCCGTCTGGATACGCCGGACCTGGTTCTACCGCATCCCCGTATGCAGGAGCGGGCTTTCGTTCTTAGACCGCTGGCCGATATTGTATTTGAGTTTGAACCTTCGGGTCTGTACCATGTGGTCAAGACAGCACTTGAGAACCTGGAAGGAAAGGAAGGAATACAGCTTTGGAAAACAAGCAGCTGGCGCAGCGTATCCGCGCTTTCCGAAAACTAAAGGGTTTGACCCAGCAAGAGCTCGCCGAGCGAACCGGTATTTCCTTGGCTGTGCTTGGTGCGATTGAGCGGGGGAACCGCCGTGCCGAGGAGCAGATGCTGGCTCAGATTGCAGACGTGCTGGAGATTACATTGCAGGAGCTTAAGGAACGGAGCTAGATCATCTGAATAGGAAGGCTGGTGCAGGTTTATTTTTTATCAAACCTAGCCATTAATATAGGAAGATGATCTGGATGCGAAAAGTAATTTTTGCGGACTGGACGATAATACGATGAATGAGTATGATGGTTTGGTTTGAAACTCAGGGATCCCTTGCACGAGAACCGGGATCTTTTGACTATAAATATCTGAATAGAAAGGAGTGACACATAAAATGGATGCATTGAAAATCGGAAACATCGAGATGAAGAACCAAGTGGTTCTGGCGCCTATGGCAGGCGTGTGCAACCCCGCTTTCCGATTGATTGCTAAGGAATTCGGTACCGGATTGGTTTGCGCTGAAATGGTTAGCGGCAAGGCCATTGTTCACGGCAACAAGCGCACCCGGGAAATGCTGTTCGTTGACGAGCGGGAGAAGCCGTTGAGCCTGCAAATTTTTGGAGGTGACCGCGACTCCCTGGTGGAAGCGGCCAAAGTTGTCGATCAGCAGACCAATGCCGACATCATCGACATTAACATGGGCTGCCCTGCGCCGAAGGTAACGAAGGTGGATGCAGGTGCGCGCTGGCTTCTGGATTCGAACAAAATCTATGAAATGGTAGCGGCGGTTGTCGATGCCGTGAACAAACCGGTGACGGTGAAGATGCGTACAGGCTGGGACAGCGATCACATCTATGCTGTCGAAAATGCACAGGCTGTCGAACGCGCGGGCGGTCAAGCGGTCAGCGTTCACGGACGTACGCGCGAGCAACTCTACACCGGGCACGCGGATTGGGACATCATTCGCCAAGTGAAAGAAGCCGTCTCCATTCCGGTTATCGGTAACGGCGATGTGGTGACGCCGGAGGATGCTCGCCGGATGCTGGATACAACAGGCTGCGATGGTGTCATGATCGGCCGCGGAGCGCTGGGGAACCCATGGATGCTGTATCGTACCGTGGAATATCTGAAGACAGGCCAGCTGCTGCCGGACCCGGCTCCGCAGGAGAAAATCCGGATTGCCATTTTGCATATGGACCGGCTGATCGCTCTGCGCGGCGAAGCGGTTGCGGTACGGGAAATGCGCAAGCATCTTTCCTGGTATTTGAAAGGGCTGAAAGGCTCCGCCCGCATTAAAGATATTATTATGGAAGAAACGAAGCGCGACGAAATGGTGAGCCTTCTGAACAACTTTGTGAACAATCAAGAGGCCCAAGAAGAATCGACAAAAAGTGTATATCCTCAAGCCGCTGCGGCAATGGGATAATTTGGGGTACAGGCTGTTAACGGGTGCGTGTATGCGTCATTCGTGACAGCCTTTGCGCGCATTGACTTTTTGAAATGGTTCCCATATAATCTTTCAGTATAAATTCAAGAAATTGAGCAGGCATCAGAGGGAAGTTCTGATCCCCAAGAATTCGCATATAGTATGTTGATACCGTGGTTTAAATTATTTACATGACAGGAGAATCGGTTAATGAGCGATAAAGAAGTCATTCTTACCCAGGACGGTCTGAAGAAACTGGAGGACGAACTTGAAAATCTAAAGTCTGTAAAACGCCGTGAAGTGGCTGAGCGGATTAAAGTTGCCATCGGTTATGGTGATATTAGTGAAAACTCCGAATATGAAGACGCCAAGAACGAGCAAGCCTTTATCGAAGGCCGGATTATCACGCTGGAGAAAATGCTCCGCAATGCGCGCATCATCAACAATGATGATATCAATACCGATGTCGTCGGTGTGGGCAACACGGTGATCGTAGAGGATTTGGAATTCGGCGACACGATGGAATATACCATTGTAGGTACGGCTGAGTCGGATCCGCTGAACAACAAGATCTCTAACGAGAGTCCTGTCGGCAAAGCGATTATTGGCAAGCAAAAAGGATCGGTTGTAGATGTTAACGTTCCTGCGGGCGTTATTCAATATAAAATTGTAGACATTAAGAAGTAAGTCGGAATGTGGTGTAGAAAGCTTCCTTCGGGGGGCTTTTTTAAATAGGCAAGGCTGTGTTGAGGGCTTAATGGGTGAATGGTATGTCTTTTAATGGCTGCCCTACCGTTAAGTCCTAACCGAATGTGTACAAGTTGTTCAAGGGCTGTCCGGATCATGTAATGGGTGGCGGCGCTTGTGCTGTTGGGGATTTATGATGGAAGTGAAATGAAGGAGATGGATGACGATGACGGAAGAAATGAATAACCAGGAACAAGAACAGGAGTTAAGTGAGCTTTTGCAAATTCGCCGCAATAAATTGGACGAGCTTCGCAAGCTGGGCATCGATCCGTTTGGCGGAAAATACGAAAGAGAACATCACGCAGGTGATATTCTGAAACAGTACGACGAGCTCTCCAAGGAAGAACTGGAAGAGAAGCAGGTGGAAGTGAACCTGGCCGGCCGGATTATGGCTAAACGCGGCATGGGCAAGGCTTCTTTTGCTCATATTCAGGATTTGAGCGGCCGGATTCAGATCTATGTTCGCCAGGATTCGATTGCAGAAGCGCAATATGAAGCATTCAGCATCCTTGATCTTGGTGACATCATCGGAGTGAAAGGGGTCTTGTTCAAGACCAAAACCGGTGAAACCACCATTAAGGTGAAGGAGCTGGAGGTTCTTTCGAAGTCGTTGTATCCGCTCCCTGAGAAATTCCATGGTTTGAAGGATGTGGAACTCCGTTACCGTCAGCGTTATGTCGACCTGATTATCAATCCCGATGTGCAGAAGACCTTCATTGCCCGTTCCCGTATTATCCAATCGATGCGCCGTTACCTGGATTCCCAAGGCTATCTTGAAGTGGAAACCCCGACTTTGCATTCGATCGCTGGTGGTGCAGCGGCACGTCCGTTCATTACGCATCATAATGCGCTGGATATGGAGCTGTATATGCGGATCGCGATTGAGCTTCACCTGAAGCGCCTGATCGTGGGCGGCCTGGAAAAAGTGTACGAGATTGGCCGCGTATACCGGAATGAAGGAATCTCTACCCGTCATAATCCGGAGTTCACGATGATTGAGCTTTATGAAGCCTATGCAGACTATAAAGATATTATGGCACTGACCGAGAATATGATCGCCCATATTGCCCAAGAGGTGCTGGGTACACAAGTGATTTCGTATCAAGGGCACGAGGTTGACCTGACGCCACAATGGCGTCGTGTATCCATGGTTGATGCCGTAAAAGAAGTGGTCGGCGTTGACTTTAGTGTGGAAATGTCCAACGAGGAAGCGCATCGCCTTGCAAAAGAACATAAAGTTCCGGTAGAGCCGCATATGACATTCGGCCACATCTTGAACGCGTTCTTTGAGCAGTTTGTTGAAGAGACGCTGATTCAGCCAACGTTCATAACCGGTCATCCGGTTGAAATTTCGCCGCTTGCGAAGAAGAACGACGTGGATCCGCGGTTCACGGATCGCTTTGAGCTGTTTATCGTGGCGCGTGAGCACGCGAACGCGTTCTCGGAGCTCAATGATCCGATCGACCAGCGTCAGCGTTTTGAAGCGCAGATGAAGGAAAAGGAACAGGGCAATGACGAAGCGCACGAGATGGATGAGGATTTCTTGCGTGCGCTGGAGTACGGTATGCCGCCAACAGGCGGACTTGGTATCGGGATCGATCGTTTGATCATGCTTCTTACGAATTCCCCGTCCATTCGCGATGTATTGCTGTTCCCACATATGCGTAATAAGGAATAGAATTTGCTCCATTGATGGTTGAAGAGGCAGTTGACTATAGATCTCTATAGTCGGCTGCCTTTTTTGCATGGGCTTCTCGATTGCCTCTTGTTTAGAGAAGAAAGCTATGATAAATTTATTTGGTACACTTGTATTAAAAAGGGGCTGGCGTAATGATTGGAGCTTTTATTATTGGATGTGAAATTTTATTCTGGGTATTTGTTCTAGCTGGGTTAAGCGTAAGGTATCTGCTCGGCATGAAAAGAACGGGCGGAATACTGCTGCTGTGTACGCCGATCATCGACTTATTATTGATAGCCGTAACCATTATAGATCTCCGTGGCGGGGCGGAAGCCGGATTCATGCATGGGCTGGCGGCTGTATATATCGGGGTGACGATTGCTTTTGGGCATCAGATGATCCAATGGGCGGACGCACGGTTTGCTCACCGATTTGCAGGTGGCGAAAAACCGGGATCGGCGCCGAAATATGGAGCAGCTCGCGCCAAGCGTGAGCGCCAGGGATGGTATCGCCATGTGTTGGCGTGGGTGATAGGAGCTATATTACTTGGCGTTATGATTCTTGTGGTTGGGGAACCGGCACGAACGGAGCAGCTAAAGGCAATGGCTTTACAATGGGCAGTGATCCTGGGAATTGATTTCATATATAGCTTCAGCTATACCTTCTGGCCTAAGAAGCAGGCGGGATAAATGGAGGCAATGAATATCTAGTATATAGTAAGCAAGTGAATGTATTATTTTACCTTATTACTAATTAACTCAAAAGGGTTGCATATTGGCGAATGCCATGGTATATTATATTTCCGGCCAAGAAATACGGTCGAAACAAACGCTTGAGATAACAAGCCGAAATGAATTTGAAAAATAAATTCAAAAAAAGCTTGCAATGATCGAGCCGATGTGATAAGATATAAGAGTTGCTAACGAGATAAACTGTTGGCAACAAACGAAGAAGTTGATCTTTGAAAACTGAACAACGAGTGAGTAAAACGAACCACTTTGGTGGGACGTTGAAATAGAGAATTGAACAAATTCTCGTCAGTTTAAGAAATGAGCAAGTCAAACTTTATTGGAGAGTTTGATCCTGGCTCAGGACGAACGCTGGCGGCGTGCCTAATACATGCAAGTCGAGCGGACTTGATGGAGTGCTTGCACTCCTGAA
>NZ_JAOXLZ010000010.1:0-72913 GCF_025792345.1 Virgibacillus sp. LDC1 | reverse complement strand
GTCCGCTCGACTTGCATGTATTAGGCACGCCGCCAGCGTTCGTCCTGAGCCAGGATCAAACTCTCCAATAAAGTTTGACTTGCTCATTTCTTAACTGACGAGAATTTGTTCAATTCTCTTTATGTTCCACCATCCAACAAACCAAGGCTTGTACATGATGATTTCACAATGGATTTCACTAGTGAAATCCTCACTCACTCGTTGTTCAGTTTTCAAAGATCAATCATTTTCGTTTGTCATCCGCATCTCAGCGGCGACTTTTATAATATATCATACTAGCTTGCTGTTGGTCAAGAGGTTTTTTTGATTATTTTTTCAACCATTTTTCCACCTGACCAGTGAATCTCTATCACCCAGAATCAAACGGGCGAACATTAATGTATCATAGAATATAAGCTTGCGTCAACTACCTAATATCGTTATTTTCAGACCAACTAGTAGAGCCACGCCCGGCAAGCCCAGAACCATAACGGTTCCTATGGTCATCGGATTCAGAGGAATATACGTTTCAGCTGCTAAGCCCGTGAAATTCACAACATAGATAGCTACAGCCGAGAGGGCCAAATGCGCACCGAATACGGTTAACCATCCCAGCCCGAGCTTCTTTCTAAACACAACATAGATAAGCAGCAAAAGCGATATGCATAACACGCCCAGAACAATCATTTTCATAGATACTCCTCCTTCATTAGGAATCCTCGCAGCTCTCGTTTAACCGTTCTCCCTTTTTTGCTCGATATATTGCATCCTTGCTCCATCCAGGTTGAGCTGCTTGGCCTGTTTGAGGTTCATTTGGTATTTGCGCTCCGCTGCCTCCAGCATGTAGATCGCATAATCGATCTGATCCTGTCCCGTCGCCTCTTGAAACAGCAAATGCGCTCGCTCCCACTCCATCTGGGATCTCTGAACGTCCAGGAAGACATGCCACATCCGTTCCTGATCCTCTGCTGTGATATACGTTTCCTCTTCTTTCTTCCTCGACTGCTTCCACCATATCTTCATTCCGTTCACTCCCTATGAATATGAATGTTAAGACACTGCCCTTAAATAAGACTGTCTGTAACATTCATATCGAGAGAGGGACAAACTTAGAACCAAAAGAGCTCTTCCAGCCTCTACTTTCTGCGCGATGTAGTAAATAAAGAAAAAACGAGCCCTCAGAATTGCTTCCGATGCTCGTTCTCGTATATATGCTTTCAATCTCAAACCGATGTTGCAGAAATCACAAAATATCAGTTCAGTTCTCGTCGGCCCTCTAGCGCCTTGGATAAAGTCACTTCATCTGCATACTCCAAGTCACCGCCAACAGGCAGTCCATGGGCAATTCGGGTCACCTTAATGTCAAAAGGACGGACCAGACGCGATATGTACATCGCCGTTGCCTCTCCTTCTATATTGGCATTCGTGGCCAGAATCAGCTCTTTCACTCTCTCGTCGCTAAGACGCGTCAGCAGCTCCTTCAGACGGATTTCATCCGGTCCGATCCCTTCCATTGGAGATATGGCTCCATGGAGGACATGATAGTAGCCATCGAATTCCTTCGTACGCTCCATCGCCACGAGATCCTTGGCATCCTGAACAACGCAGATGGTCGAAGCATCCCGGGTTTTGTCCTGACATACCCGGCATGGATCCGTATCGGTGATGTTGCAACAGACGGAGCAGTAGTGCAGATTCCTTTTGACACTGACTAGCGCTTTGGCAAAATCAATAACGTCATCTTCCTTCATGTTCAGAACATGAAAAGCCAGGCGGGCAGCCGTCTTCGGCCCCACACCCGGCAGTCGCGTAAAGGCATCGATGAGCTTCGCGATCGGTTCAGGATAGTACAAATGTAACTACTCCTTCTAGGTTAGATTAGAACAAGCCCGGAATTTTCATGCCGCCTGTGAATTTGCCCATATCAGCATTTGCGATTTCTTCAGCCTTGGCAAGTGCATCGTTAACCGCAGTCAATACCAAATCCTGCAGCATTTCCACATCATCCGGGTCAACCGCCTCAGGTTTGATGTTGATGGACAGAATTTGTTTATGACCATTCGCTTCCACGGTAACCACGCCACCGCCGGAAGTTCCTTCAACGGTTTTCGTAGCGAGCTCTTCCTGAGCCTTAAGCATTTGCTCCTGCATCTTTTTCACTTGCTTCATCATTTGGTTCATATTATTCATTGATTCATCTCTCCTTATAATAGGGTGCACGTAGGGACGTGCTAGTCTTTTATGACAACGAGGTCTTCTCCAAACAATTGGATCGCCTCATCAATCCATGGTTTTTCCCCACCGGCATCCGCTTCTTCATGCTCCAGCTTAAGCTCTTCTGCCTGAGGCTTGCCCACTCCTTCTACCGCGTCACTCCAGTCACGAAGCATCATGGTAACCAGATGATACGGTTTGCCAAGCGTAGACTCAAGAACCCCTTCAATCACCTGTTTATTGGCAGGTTTCTCCGTGGTTTCCCGGTGGATGTTGTTTTTAAAAGCGACAAGGACCTTGTCTTCCCATACGGACACGGGTTCTCCATCCATCAGCCATGCATGGACCGTTACCTTCTCCTCTTTTACATTCTGCAGAATTTGGGCCCACTGCCGATGAACAGAGATATAATCCTCCCCGGATCGGCAAGATACATACTGATCCATATGCTGCGGGATCTTGGCTGATGAAGCTGCTTTCGGTGCCGGTGTACGGGTAGACTTGGCCGGTTCGCGTTGACTCGATGCAGGAACACCGTTTTGTATCAGTCGCTCCAGCTTTTTCTCAAGTGAGGCTACATGCTGCTTCAGCTGAGCGAGTTCCCCCGCATCGGCCGTACTATGGGCAGCTGCGGCCCCGCCCGCAGATTGGGTTATACCGGAAAGCTTGAGCAATGCTACCTCAAACAAGGTTTGCGGCTGCGAGGCATATTTCATCTCACTCTGATACCGATTCAGCGTATCAATCATTTGAAATAATTCATCTCGACTGAAGGCATTCGCCATCTCCTGAAACTCTGCCGGATTCAAAACCCGATCGGTCAGCTTGTCGGCGCCAGGAACCATCTTGATCATTAGCAAATCGCGGAAATAATACAGGAGATTCTCCATGCATTTATCAGCACTTTTCCCCTCCTGCATGAACTGCTCCACGATCTGCAGCACAAGTCCGGCATCCCCTTGTTTCACGGCACTGGCCAGACGACCAAACTGCTCCGAGGCAATACCGCCCGTCATGTCCATTACCTGCTGGTAAGATACCGTGCCTCCAGTGAAGGAAGCAATCTGATCCAAAATGCTCAATGCATCCCGCATACCGCCATCCGATAGACGTGCGATATACTGCAGCGCTTCATGCTCTGCCGTAATGCCTTCTTCTCCGCAAATCTGCTCTAGACGCCCGGTTTGTTCGTCCAAGGAAACCCTTCGGAAGTCAAACCGTTGACAGCGTGAGATGATTGTTGCCGGAAGCCTGTGCGGCTCTGTTGTCGCTAGTATAAACATCACGTGTGCCGGCGGTTCCTCCAGCGTTTTCAATAAGGCATTGAACGCTTCCGTCGTCAGCATGTGTACTTCATCGATAATATAAACCTTACGCCGCACCTCGGTCGGTGCGTATTTGACTTTCTCCCGCAAATCACGGATTTCCTCGACACCGCGGTTGGATGCAGCATCAATCTCCTGAACATCCATGACGGCGCCGGACGTAATGCGCCGGCAGGCCTCGCATTCATTGCAGGGTTCCTCAGCCGGACCATGCTCGCAGTTCACGGCTTTGGCCAAAATTTTAGCGGCACTGGTCTTGCCCGTACCCCGTGGACCGCTGAACAGGTAGGCATGGGAAACCCGCTGCTCGCGAATGGCATTCTGCAGGGTCTGGATAATATGCTGCTGGCCCACCATGTCGCCAAACGACTGTGGTCGCCAAGCACGATATAACGCGATATGTTCCACTGTGCTTTACCCTCTTTCAACTTCCACTTCACGAGATCGAGAAAACCAAAAGTTTATACTATGCCCGATTCTCGCGTGCTTTACTGTGCATTCATGGTCAATCCCAGCCGAAAAGGCATGAGTTTAACGGTTATATTATACTACATTCTATACTACTTTCCCCTGCCTTAGCAAAACGTTTACTTGGAAAACTTTATCCAAAGTACACATGAAGGATTAGCTTGAATATATAGCCATCTCGACAAAAAACACCCTTGCCAATATGGCAAAGGTGTTATGTGCAGATATGTATACCGTGCACCTGTTATTGATAATTGCGATCCGAGCGGCAATCCTGAGCAACAACTCGGGCTAGGCACCCCTCCGGCACAAAAGCGATCTTGCTTATGGCTGCTTCCTTCCGGACCTGACCAGGTTCACAAGTGCTCATTGCGGAGGACCCAACCGTCAACGTTGAGCGCAGGGACCAGCCTCACATCGACAATACCTCTAACAGGAATTCAACCTCGCTACAGCGGATTGCGAGTTACAGGGCACCGCTACCTCCCCGTCTAGCACGGCGAACTTTAGTATATCGCATGGCTATCAAAAAAGCAACCGACGGAAGAAGTTGCATACTCCGCCAGCCTTATAAACAGACAAAAACCCTTCGACCACAAAGGGGAAGGGTTTGTTTATTAGATACCGTATTTCTTCTTGAATCTATCAACACGACCGCCAGCATCCAGGAATTTCTGTTTACCTGTGAAGAACGGATGACAGTTCGAGCAAATCTCTACACGAAGATCTGGTTTTACAGAACCTGTTTCAAACGTATTACCGCAAGCACAAGTAACTGTAGTAACGTGATATTTCGGTTGAATATCTTGTTTCATTGTAGCTTTCACCTCTTTCCGCCCTGAGCCTCATGCGGACCCAGAGTTATATGGACACATAAATGGAGTATATCACGAGCATATTGAATGCGCAATAGCCCATACACAAATCATCAGGCAAGACCACAATTGGAATTTCAACCTGTTTTTAACACATGCGATATCAGTACGGTTCTGTTAGATAATCGAAGGTCTCTTCTTCGGTCTTGCCTGTCCTGCAGGCGGCACATGCGTGTAGGAGCCAATCACCACATCCGGCAGCTCCTCCTGCATAATCTCAATAGCCTGCTTCATCCCCAGAATCTCGCCTTGCGCAGGCGGAATAAGCTCAAGATAGCTCTCAGGGTCAATATTGAGATTACGCAGCTGGATTAACTTAAGACCCGTGCGGCGGGCAAACTCAATCATGGCTTCCAGCTCTTCCTCGCGATCGGTCACGCCTGGGAAGATCAGATAATTGATGGATGTATACACCCCTTGATCGGTTGCATAACGAAGAGATTTCTCCACATTGGCCAGCGTATAGCCCCTTGGCTTGTAGTATGCGTTATAATGATCATCCAATGCACTGATGGTACTGACTCTCATCAGATCAAGACCCGCATCGACGATGCCGCGGATAAAATCGGTCAGTCCCGCATTGGTATTAATATTAATGTATCCCATATCGGTCTGTGCCCGGACTTCTCTCATGGCTTCTATAATGATCTTCGCCTGCGTGGAGGGTTCTCCCTCACAGCCTTGGCCAAAGCTGATGATCGACTCCGGTGTCTTCAGATGCTCCAGCATGACCTGCACCAGCTCATCCACTCTCGGACGGAAGTTCATGCGGGTCTGAGGCGAGACAAAGCCGCTGTCATCCGGCTGTTCCGAAATACAACCGAAGCATCCGGCATTGCAGGAGTAAGACACGGGAACGGCGCCCTCCCAGCGATTCAGGAAGGTGTTGGATGCCGTCAGGCATTCATATCCTAATGCACAGTTAGACAGATGTTCATAGAGCCGATTCTCCGGATACTTCTCCTTCAGCGTCTTGACTCCAAGCTCAAGATCGTTCAGATCGCAGTTCACAGGGTTCCACTTCTCAGGGTCATCGGATAAACGCGCCGTCGTATAGAAAGCGCCATCCTTCCATACGACCGCCGAGTAACCAAATAGCGGCAGCTTATATTCCTTGTCCGACTTCACGTACCCCGGCAAGCAGAGCCGGGTGTAGCCTTGCGGCAGAAGCGCTCCGACAGCGGTATACCCGTCTTCAAGCGGCATCATTTCACCGGTCTCCGGATCCATTCCGATCGCTCGGGTGCTTGGCAGTCCGACTAGTGTAGCTCCTTCCGGCAAAGGTATCAATTCATCATCCAATATCTCAACGATCATATCTCCGCTGCGGGCCAGCCCAAACAGTTCGGAATGATCGTATACGTTCCCTTGTTCATCTGCATAAACCAAATACATGTTGATCTCCTATTCTCCGGTTGATTCAGGGCTTAGCTCTGAGGGGCCGTCGCCGCAGATGCACGCGATGGACGTCTGGCTGTCTGGCCCTGAGCCCCGGTTCCGCTACCGTTATTGGCATTAACATCAAATGATGCCAAGAACTCCGCGTTATTCTTGCTGTCACGCATTTTTTTGAGGAAGCCTTCCACAAAGTCAGCAGAGTCGTTCATATTTTTACGGATCGCCCAAATGGTATCCAATTCATCCTTATTCAGCAGCACCTCTTCACGCCGGGTGCCGGAGCGGCGAATGTCGATCGCCGGAAAAATACGGCGTTCCGCGAAGCGGCGGTCCAGATGCAGCTCCATGTTGCCCGTACCTTTAAATTCCTCATAAATAATATCATCCATCCGCGACCCGGTTTCAACCAAGGCCGTAGCCAGAATCGTCAAGCTTCCGCCTTCCTCCACGTTGCGCGCCGATCCAAAGAAACGCTTCGGACGATGGAATGCCGCAGGATCAATACCGCCGCTCAGCGTTCTGCCGGACGGAGGGATGACCAGGTTATACGCGCGGGCAAGACGGGTGATGCTGTCCAGCAATATAACAACGTCCTTCTTATGCTCCACCAGCCGCAAGGCACGGGACAATACCAGTTCCGCCACTTTAATATGGTTCTCCGGAAGCTCGTCAAAAGTAGAAGCAACCACCTCGCCCTTAACGGAACGCTGCATATCCGTCACTTCTTCAGGCCGTTCATCGATGAGTAAAACAAACAGTTCAATCTCTGGATTGTTGGTTGAGATGCTGTTGGCGATTTCTTTTAAGAGGAGCGTTTTCCCTGCTTTTGGCGGCGCTACGATCAAACCGCGTTGTCCTAAACCTACAGGTGCAAGCAGATCCATAATTCGGGTTGACAACTGATTAGGGGATGTTTCAAGAACAAGCTTTTCTTGCGGATAAAGAGGAGTCAAGGCTGGGAAGTGCAATCGTTCCGCTGCGACGGCAGGATTCTCACCATTCACGGCGTTAACCTGCAGCAGCCCGAAGTAACGTTCGTTCTCTTTAGGTGTCCGGCATTTGCCCGAAACCAAATCTCCGGTCCTTAAATCAAATTTGCGAATCTGGGAGGCCGAAATGTAGATGTCCTCCGTGCTCGGCAAATAGTTGATCGGCCTAAGAAAACCGTAACCCTCCGGCAAAATCTCGAGCACACCCTCCATGAACATCAAGCCGCTCTGTTCAGCCTGCGCCCGGAGAATGGCAAATATCAATTCTTTTTTCTTCAACTGGCCATAATAAGGAATCTGATACTTTTTGGCCAGCTTATACAGATCCGTCAGCTTCATGCCTTCCAAATCGGCTATTTGTAAATCCATTCAATAACCACCTATTCAATTATTTGTTTCTGTCACAGCAGATCCCTGCTGTCATGTAGTCTATTATTCTATGAGAGCTTTACTAGGAGCATTACCCAAATCAGAGGGAGATATGCAGTTTTAACTGCACATTTCCCTCATTTTGGTAAAAAAATCACTCTTCCTCCGTCTCACGCCATACGTCTGCACCCAGCATACGCAGATTGGATACCAGATGGTCATAGCCGCGATCAATGAATTCTACGCCGCTTACCTCTGTTACCCCTTCGGGTACGGTTAGTCCCGCAATGACAAGAGCTGCGCCTGCGCGCAGGTCGGTCGCTTTGACTTTAGCTGCGTTCAGCGGACCGCCTTCTATAATGGCAGAGCGTCCCTCCACGCGGATTTTGGCCCCCATGCGAACGAGCTCCGGAACATGTTTAAATCGGTTGCTATATACAAAATCACTAAGGACACTGACGCCTTCCGCTTGCGTAAGCAGGCTGGTCATCGGTGATTGCAAATCCGTTGCAAATCCAGGATATATAAGCGCCTTCACATCCACATGCTGGTACCGGTCCTTACCGATCACGCGAATGCTTTCGTCCAGCTCCTCAATACCAACACCCATCTCGATCAGCTTGGCCGTAAGGGCTTCAAGATGTTTCGGGATGACGTTGTCAATCAGAACATCGCCGCGTGTAGCTGCGGCAGCAATCATATATGTACCGGCCTGAATCCGGTCTGGAATAATGGAATGTCGGCAGCCATGCATCTCGGTTACGCCTTCAATCCGGATCGTTTCCGTTCCGGCGCCCTTAATGACAGCTCCCATGGAATTCAAAAGTGTTGCAACATCTATAATTTCAGGCTCTTTCGCCGCATTTTCAATAATTGTGGAGCCTTTGGCCTTAGCAGCCGCCAGCATAATATTAATCGTTGCACCCACACTGCTCACATCCAGATAGATCTTCGCGCCTCGCAGCTCTTTGGCATGCAGATGAATCGAACCGTGTTCATTGGTGACGGTTGCGCCGAGCGCTTCAAAACCCTTGATGTGCTGGTCGATGGGACGAGGTTCAAAATTACAGCCGCCCGGCAGGCCGATCACGGCTTCTTTAAATCTTCCAAGCATGGCGCCCATCATATAGTAGGACGCGCGCAGTTTCTTGACGGGTCCGTTAGGCATCGGAATAGATTTGATATCAGAAGGGTCAATTCTCATCTGATTGCCTTCCCATGAAACTTGCCCGCCCAATTCTTCCAAGATCTCAGCATAAACAGCCACATCGCTGAGAAGCGGCAAATTATCAAGTACGACTTCCGATTCCGCCAGGATTGCGGCGGGAATTAACGCAATGGCACTGTTCTTGGCACCACTGATGGTTACAGTGCCTCGCAGTGGGCGTCCACCGCTGATCATCAATTTTTCCATAAGCTTTCGGGTCCCCCTACATCACTTCGCAGCCGGAAATGGTTCTGATGGCCGTCATACAAGAAAAACGTCTTAGCGACGTTCCTTAGGATGACAGACCGCATTTAGCGTTCTTTTTTTGTTCTCGATTATCCGGTTGTGAAGCTCACAACCCGCTTGTTCTTTGATATCTTAATAAATGAAATGGAAAAACACCGGCTATGCGGTGTGCTTTCCATTTCATTGTATGCAGCATAAGACAGCCTAAAATCTTAGGTGATTCCAATCGTCATGTTGTGGCCACTAGGACTACGAGCGATTTAATTACAAGTAATGATTACGCTTGATTGTTGGAACCGAACTCACGGATTTTGCCAACAACCGTTTCCTTAATCGCCTCACGGCCCGGTTTCAGGAATGTGCGCGGATCGTAAGCTTCTGGTTTAGCAGCAAGCACTTCACGAACAACTTTGGAGAACGAGATTTGGTTCTCGGTGTTCACGTTGATTTTGGACGTACCCAAAGAGATTGCTTTCTTGATGTCATGCGTCGGGATGCCTGTACCACCATGAAGCACCAACGGAAGTTTCACAGCATTGCGAATCTCTTCCATCTCTTTGAAACCAAGATTTGGTTCGCCTTTGTAAGGACCATGAACAGAACCAAGCGCAGGTGCCAATGTGTCGATGCCTGTTTCGTTCACGATGCGAACGCAATCGTCAAGCTTCGCGTACATTACGTCACCGATGACGTCATCTTCTTGTCCGCCGACCATGCCGACTTCAGCTTCAACGGAAACGCCTTTGGCATGAGCATACTCAACGACTTGTTTCGTTGTTGCAATATTCGTCTCAATCGGGCTGTGGGAATCATCGATCATAACCGAAGTGAATCCAGCGTCGATTGCCTCTTTACATTTCTCAACACTTGAACCGTGGTCAAGGTGAATGGCAACAGGAACTGTAACTTTCAGGTCCTCCATCAAACCTTTTACCATGTGTACGACGGTGCTGAATCCACCCATATAACGAGCTGCGCCTTCGGAAACTCCGAGAATTACCGGGGATTTCTCTTGCTCAGCCGCTTCAAGAATCGCATATGTCCACTCCAGGTTGTTGATGTTGTATTGACCAACAGCATATTTACCTTCGAGTGCTTTGTTCAGCATGTCTGTCATTGATACTAATGGCATGGTTTCATCCTCCTATAGATGCTTAGTTTGTCTATGGTTTTTAGCCGATATAACATACGGACTTATTATACCACATCGCGTCATAAATACTAAACAAGCATTTCCTAAAATGCTGCGAAGGACCTCACATTCTGGCAAAAAAAAGAATTCCGCCCTTTGAGCAGAATTCATCATTCAACCGATATTATTGGCGGTCCCTTTCAGCTGCATATTGACGGCTTGCCGCATCTCATCAATATCAAAGGGTTTGGTAAAATGCATCAACGCACCAAGATCGGTTGCTTCCTTGATCATGTCAAGCTCTCCATAGGCTGTCATCATGATCACCTTAATGTCCGGATTCATCTGTTTAATATGCTTCAAAATCTCAAGCCCGTCCATTCCAGGAATTTTCATATCCAGCAGCACCAAATCCGGGGCATGCATCTTCACAATTTCAAGCGCTACCTTGCCGTTCGCCGCTTGAAACGTCTCATATCCTTCACTGCTGAACACTTCCACAAGCAGGATGCGGATACCATTCTGGTCATCCACAATCAGCACTTTGTGTTTGCTTTCTTTGCTCATCCTTCCAACCTCCCCGATACTTAAATCGTACAATGAGTATATGCAAACTCGAAAGTTCCTAACTTTCCCATAAACCGACCATTATTTGTATTCGCCTGTAGATGTCGAATTCCTTCCTATCCTAAAAAAAGTAAGAAAAAAAGATGTACAAATTTGTTGTATACGAAATCGACAGCTCCGGACATCCGATTTGAACGTTTAGCTTACTCCCGTCCGTAGTGAGGACGACGGATTTATACGCAAAAAAAGAGCCTCTTCAAAAGAGGCTCTTCTCATTATGCCTGATGCTGGATCGAGGCTTTTACAAATTCACGGAACAGCGGCTGCGGACGGTTCGGACGGGAAGTGAATTCCGGATGGAATTGCACGGCGAGGAACCAAGGGTGTCCTGGCAGCTCTACAATTTCAACCAGACGTCCATCCGGAGAAGTACCGGATATACGCAGGCCTGCTTTTTCAATATCTTCGCGGTATTGGTTGTTAAACTCATACCGGTGGCGATGTCTTTCATATACCAGCTCGTCCTGGTAGCAGGACTCGGCAAGCGATCCTGGAACCAGCTTGCATGGATACAGACCCAGGCGCATGGTTCCGCCAAGATCCTCAATATCCTTTTGCTCCGGCAGCAGATCGATGACTGGATATTCGGTAGCCGGATCGATCTCCGAGCTGTTCGCGCCGTTCAGACCGACAATCGAACGGGCATATTCAATAACGGACACTTGCATCCCAAGGCAAATGCCGAAGAATGGAATGTTGCGTTCGCGAGCATAGCGGATCGCGCTGATCTTGCCTTCGATACCCCGATCACCAAATCCACCCGGTACAAGAATACCGCCAATGCCACTCAACGCCTCTTCCACATTGTCTGCCGTAATTTCTTCGGCATTCACCCAGCGGATCTTCACGTCGGCATTAGCATCAAAGCCTGCATGAGACAAGGATTCAACAACACTGAGGTAGGCATCGTGCAGTGCGACATACTTACCGACGATCGCAATCTCAACGGTCTTCTCCAGCTTGGATACACGCTCCACCAGATCTTCCCACTCGCTCATATCAGGCGCAGGTGTGGTCAATTTCAAATGATTGACAACAATTTCATCAAGGCCTTCTTCACGCAGATTCAGCGGTACCTCATACAGCGAGGAGGCATCGCGACATTCTACAACCGCATTCGGGTCGATGTCGCAGAAGAGCGCGATTTTTGCTTTCATCTCGGTTGAAAGCTCATGCTCCGTACGGCACACGATAACATTCGGCTGAATGCCAATACTGCGGAGTTCTTTTACACTGTGCTGGGTCGGCTTTGTTTTCACTTCACCGGCTGCCTTAATATATGGAATGAGGGTTACATGAATATACATCACGTTCTCACGGCCAACGTCGCTCTTAATCTGACGGATCGCCTCAAGGAAAGGAAGACTTTCGATATCGCCAACCGTACCGCCGATTTCGGTAATGACCACATCCGATCCCGCTTCACGGCCTGCACGGAACACGCGCTCCTTGATTTCGTTCGTAATATGAGGGATCACCTGCACGGTACCGCCTAAATATTCGCCCCGACGTTCCTTGCTGATAACAGAAGAGTATACTTTCCCTGTTGTCACATTGCTGTTCTTCGACAGGTTAATATCGATGAAGCGCTCATAGTGTCCCAGGTCCAGGTCGGTTTCCGCACCGTCATCCGTAACGAATACTTCGCCATGCTGGTAAGGACTCATGGTGCCCGGATCTATATTAATGTACGGATCGAATTTCTGAATCGTTACCTTGAGCCCTCTGTTCTTAAGCAATCTACCGAGCGAAGCGGCGGTAATTCCCTTACCAAGAGATGACACGACCCCGCCTGTTACAAAAATATACTTTGTCACTGTTAAAAACCCTCCTATATAATCTCCATAACTTCAGGCGACATATGATGTTTATCCTAACCCGTTTTCCCCTGATTCATCAGAGGGACCAACAAAAAGCATCGCTCGCTTCCAAAAATGGTGAGCGAGCTGACCTCCGACCTATTACAAACCGCATATATTGACGCTTAAATGATCCTCATACCGAGCTGCTAAACACGGCATACGTTATGAGGCATCCAAACGAGCGGTTCCCATACCTCATCTTAAACAACTGCAAACCTGAGTCTTAGTCGACATAAGGTTTAAACAGAAGATCTCCCCCACCGGCGGAATAATCACTGCAAGAGACCATGAAAGTCCAGTCCCTACAGGAAGGATGCCTCCACAGCCCAAAGAAAAAATGTCTATCGACAAACTTCCAGAAGCAGACCACTTGTGATAAGGTAGTTTCTCTTGCATTATTAGGTCCAGAAGCTAGCGTCGTTTACACTTTCTGAGCCTTAAAAACAAAAAAAGTGACCCCGAATAAATAACGGGGCACTTTTATATTAAACATATTTAATCCACAATCATAAGCCCAAGCAATAGTTTACTCTGTGCCTTGTCTGCTTGTCAAGAGAAGAAGCAACCTCAAAATTCCCCAATGGCCTGACACTGTAAAACACAGTCATAATCAGCGTAGACAAGTCCTAAAGCCCCTGCTGCCTGACGGATTAATCCTTATCGTCTTCCTCAAATGCTTCATCTTCCAGATCGTCTTCCTCTTCGGATTCCGAATCCTCGTCATCCAATTCGTCATCATCCAGAACAACCTCTTCATCTACATCATCGTCGGCATCATCATCATCCGGGAAGAGATCGTCGTGATCATCATCTTCCTCATCGATGCTGTCGAAATCCTCCTCGGCATCGTCACCGCTATAAGTATCCTCTTCATCGGTGAAATCATCGTCATCATCATCTTCATCGTTGATGATCCGCGGACGCTTGGCGTTCGCAATCGGATCCTCGGACTTCTCCAGCGGATACCAGCGCTTCAGTCCCCACAGATTCGTTCCTACACATGCGAAACGTCCGTCTATATTGATCTCGGTATATAACTGGGCAATCGTTTCGTTAATTTCCTGTTCCGTAAAGCCGCGAAGCTTGGCCACCTCATTCATAAGGTCACGGTAATAATACGGCGTATTCGCCGCTTTCAGAACCATAAAAGCCAGGTCAACCATGGGGATTTCCTGAATCTTCTCCGGATCGATCTTTAAATTGAGCGGATTACTCACTAACGCACACTTCCTCTCACACAATCTTCACGTTATACCCTCAACATATCCATTATCAAAACTAAGTAAAACCTATTTGGAAATAAAAATCAAGTTTTTATGCACCATTACCCATCAGATACCAAAAGGAAAAAGACGGAGAGGATTCCTCTCCGTCTTCTGACTGTATCCGCCCCAAGGATCGACTCCTTACGGGATTAGATAAGAGAACCTTGATGTTCTCTCCATGTATCTTATGTTAGCCCTGCTGCTTTGACACGGTAAACAGGGCCTATTTCCCGGAAAAAGGGCAACATCCCATTCGGGCACTCTCCCCGGTTCATACAATACTGAAGCAACGGTTCATCGGGAAGGGAGATTGCCACACATGGATTACACCCGGATCATGCAATCACTACTTACAGAGACGAACCCTATGCGGAACGTCCGGGAAATGAACCGGCGGCTCCTTACGTTTCATGACCCTCAGCTGTACCAGGAATGTATCCGCGAATGGAATCGACTTGTCGGGAAAAGGCGATTTCCGAGTTCGGTCAGCTATTCGCCGCTTACCCGCACCATCATCGCTCCAGCTCCCCAAACCGCGAAGTTTGAGTCGGAGTTTCGGAATGAACTGATGGTTGAAGAGGATGAACAGGTTCATATCCATGCCATACAGGGGACAATTGGAACGTTAACCGGGATCCCATGGGGTATCAAGCAAATCAAAGCCCCTCAAGCCTGGTCGGTCTCGACAGGACACCGCATGAAGATTGCCGTTATCGACACGGGGGTGGATTTCGCTCACCCCGATCTGAAGTATTCGCTGACTCGAGGTGTTAACCTTGTCCACCGGAACATCCCGCCATATGATGACAACGGACACGGAACACATATTTCGGGTACCATCGCTGCTGCCAACAGCACGCAGGGAATGATTGGCGTTGCTCCAAGATCTGTGGTGTATCCAGTCAAAGCCTTTGATCACAACGGATCCGCCTTTGTGTCGGATATCATTCTAGCCATCGACTGGTGCGTGCGGTCCGAGATCGATATCATCAATATGAGTTTCGGTATGCAAACCCGAAGTCGCACGCTGCTGGATATAGTAGGCAAGGCCCACCAAGCAGGTGTCATTATTGTTGCCTCCTCCGGTAACGACGGCAAACGCCGTACCGCGGACTATCCTGCCCGTTATCCTCAAACCATATCCGTCGGAGCTACCGACCGCAACCGGAAAATCCCTGCCTTTAGCAATCGCGGGCAATTTGTCGATATTTATGCACCTGGAGATAAAATCGTGTCCGCGTGGCTGCAAGGAAAATACCACGAGATGAGCGGCACCTCCATGGCGACTTCACACGTTAGCGGAGCGATCGCCCTACTGCTTGCACAAAAGCCCGACCTAAAAAAAACGGCTACCATTAAGGCCCTGCTGCGACGCACCTCCTCTCCCCTTAAGCTCAAAAAAGGATACAGCGTCTCCGATGGAGAGGTAAATGCCTTGAAATTTTTGCGCGAGGGCATGAAATTATAAACTGATTCTTCATCAATAATAAAAGAAAGTCCGTTTATCAATTAAAAACAGCCGCCTTTCCACGGAAAGACGGCTGTTGTCACATAGTAAAAGGCAAAATCCCTTACATCCGTTCCGGAGCCGATACGCCCATCAGGCGAAGCACGTTAGCGATGACCGTGCGAACTGCTCGAAGCAAAGCAAGGCGAGCCTGCGTTTGATCCGCATCCTCGGTGATCACGCGTTCGGCTCGATAGTAGCTGTGGAACAAGGAAGCCAGCTCATATACATACCGGATGAGTCGGTGCGGAGCATAGTTCTCTGCGGCAAGCGACACTTCCTGCGGAAGCTCTCCTATTTTGCGCAAAATGTCGTATTCATGCTCGGTTGTAAGAACGCTCAGGTTCACTTCGGAAAGCGGCAGGAGGTTAACACCCTGCTCCTCAGCTTGGCGGAATACGCTGCATATACGTGCGTGAGCATACTGCACATAGAAGACAGGATTCTCATTGGACGTAGACACCGCCAGATCCATATCGAAATCCAGATGCGAATCCATACTGCGCATGGTGAAGAAATAGCGAATCGCGTCCACGCCGACTTCATCCATCAGATCTTCCATCGTGACCGCTTTACCGGTACGCTTGGACATCTTCACTTTCTCGCCATCCTGGAATAAGCTGACCATCTGGGCGATCAATACAATCAGTTTGTCCGGATCATTGCCGAGCGCCTCCATGGCAGCCCTCATCCGCGGAATATAGCCATGGTGATCGGCTCCCCAAATATTAAGGATCTTGTCATAGCCGCGCTCGTATTTATTACGGTGGTACGCAATATCCGGCGTCAGGTAAGTATAGGTTCCGTCATTCTTCACGAGGACGCGGTCTTTGTCATCCCCATAGTCGGTTGTGCGAAGCCAGGTTGCCCCATCCTTCTCATAAGCTTCGCCCTTCGATTTCAGCTCTTCCAGGGATTTCTCCACGAGTCCGTTCTCATACAGGGATGTCTCACTAAACCATTCGTCAAAATGAACGCGGAATCGATTCAAATCGCGTTTGATTTTATCCAGTTCCTTCTCAAGTCCGAACTGACGAAGGAATGCCGATCTCTCGCCTGGATCCATGGATAGCAAAGAGTCGCCCTTCTCGGCTACAAGCTCTTTGGCAAACCCTTTGATATCTTCGCCATGGTATCCATCTTCCGGCATTTCGGCATCCTGTCCGAGCTCCTGCAAGTAACGGGCCTCGAGGGATTTAATCAGGTTGACCACTTGGTTGCCCGCATCATTGATGTAGTATTCGCGCGTAACTTCGTAGCCTGCAAAATCAAGCACATTGCAGAGGGCATCGCCTACCGCCGCTCCGCGGGCATGTCCCAGATGCAGACTTCCGGTGGGGTTAGCGCTGACAAACTCCATCTGAACCTTTTGCCCCTTACCCGCAGCAATCCGTCCGTAGTTGTCGCCCTGTTCTTCTACCAATGCAACGATCGGATAGAGATACCCCTTGTCCAAGGTAAAGTTAATGAATCCAGGCCCGGCTATTTCCGCCTTTTCAATGGAAGCTTTCGCCATGTCCAAATGCTCCAAGATAGCCTCCGCAATTTGCCGCGGGTTCTTCTTGGCGATTCGTGTCAACTGCATCGCTACGTTCGTAGCCAAGTCGCCATGCGACTTATCCTTGGGAACTTCCAGCGTAATGCCCGGCAGTTCCTCACGGGAAACCAGCCCTGCAGCTACGGCAGCGTCCGCCACCGCTTCAGCAACCAGCCCGTTAATGTGATCTAATGGATTCATTGTCATGATTCATGTGCCTCCTGAATAGTCAAACTGATCGAAAAGTGTCCCGAAAACTCGTCAAACACATATAAATCATACGCCCAAGCCGCTCGTCCGGACACGCCTTCAAGCGCTAGCTCCAGACGCTGGGTGTGCGTAGACAGATTAAATGAAGTGAACGGGGAGCGGTAATACCCCGGCAATCGCTGACCCAGCTTAAATGCCTGCTCGGACTCCACCTCGCCGTGACGGATCAGCTTTAGCTCGTCCTCCGTCAGCTTGAGCATCGCCCGGGTTTCCCCTTGATGCGGTCCAAGCGCTGGTTCTGTATAGCGAACATACAGGACATTCCCTTTGATAAACGCCTCTGCCGGAAGCTCCTGTATCGTATTCTCCCCTTCGTGAAGGCTTTGAAGACGGATGCTCACTTGTTTTCGGTCGTTCATATACGTTCCTCTTTTCCTTACCTATTGTATTACTATATCCAGTATAGCCTTGCAATTCAAATGAGGATTTTAGCAAATGTGAAGAAAAAGTTGATCCACGTGCTTACACGAAAGAACAACCGCATCCTCAATCTTCGTATTTCACGGCCCATTAATTTGCCACTCACTATAACCTACACCTGTGATTTCCTTGCCAAAATGGGCTGCTGGATCATGGCTCTGCACGCTCCATGTCTGAATATAAGGGGGTTACCATCATTCTACGAATAGAATACCAAATTAGCACATGCTATAGGCATAACCAGAAAAAAATATGCCTGATCCATAACGAATCAGGCATGATCCACACTATAGATTACAACGGCAGCAGAGATACCTTCTCCCGCGCTTCCAGCTTGGCGACCATGTCGTTCCAGGCCTGCGGCTTCTCAGGCAGTACCGAATAGTATCGTTTCAGGAAGCTCACGATCAGCTCTGCAGGCAATTCATTGACAGCATCATCGCCCGGCATGAAGCAGAAGTCGAGCCCGCTCACGGCTTCGCCATCATTATTCCAGGATGGATGCACGTAGGCGATATCCGTGCGTTTGTAGCCAAGATGCGACAGCACCTCGCGGCGAACGAACGGATCCATCGGCTTTACCCCGCCGAATGCATAGTCCTGTACCCGATATGGATCGTAGATCTCGGCGAACATGCCGAACAGCTCCTTGCCGTTCGCTGCCGCCAGTTGATTCAGATCCTTCAAGCGATGCTGTGCCAGAAATCGGCCGATGCCAAGCCCTTCGCGGCCAATAATGGTGAAATCGGTCATCGCGACGTTCCAATCCTCGTAATAGCGGTATTCCGTCGTACCCACCACTTCATCCTCATGCAGGGCAACAAACACCCGAATACCCGGATCCTCCAATGGTTCTTTCCATAGACTGAATTCCAGCACCTCTTCCGGAGGGAACACTTCCTTCATCAGATTGTGCATTTTGCGGAACAAGGGATCGTCGATGCTGGTAATACGGATATATTCCATTAAATAAAAGCCTCCTTATATATGTAATCAAAAAATCCACTTTATATATGAAGCCAATTCATTATCATTCACGCAAAACTACTTCACCCACTGAACGGATTCTTCCATTCCATTAGAGCCCCATAATTGCAGGAATCCTCATCCTCCAAATACTCCGCTGCCACCCCAACGGGCGTCCGGCCGCAACGCAGCAGGAAAGTAATCACCGGATCCTTGAGGTCACCCCGGATCACAGCGTCCAGATATTCCGCAGCCGACATTTCATGGGCATGCCGATGATAGCCGGGCATCCGTCCGCCGCCAAGCAGTCGGTCCAGTCCCCGATTCACCGTCACATGGTACAGCGACTGGATCAGCCATTTGCCGAGTCCGAGCTTACGAAAGCGCGGCCTGACGCAAATGTCGGCAATGTATAGCGTATTCCCGTCCGGCTTGTGCGTCCGGATATACCCGTTATCCGTGGTACCCGCCCAGGAGTGGGCAGGCTCTCGGGGATCGTAATCCACAATGAGCGAGGTGATCGACCCGGCGAGCATCCCGCTCACTTCAACGCACAGAGCACCCTCAGGGAACAAGGTGACATGCTGCTTCAGCTGCTCCTTGTTCCACAATTGCTCCGGCGGATACGGGGGAGGGAACGTCTCGGATTGAATGACGATCAGCTCGTCAAAATCCGCTTCCGTGTAGCTTCGTATGACAACCGGCACCGGCCGGGTGTCGTCAAATACATAAAACTGTTGATGAAACCGGGCCATTTCCTCTGCACCGCCTTTGTCCTATTTTCCTCAAGTGATGATAAACGGCTTATTTCCAATCCGGATACAAATCCGTGCGGCGATCGCGCCATGTCGTGACGGATCCTTTCTCCCGCACTTGGTACAATAAATCCAGATTGAGATCGGCTGTAATGATCATGTCGTTGTTGAGCTCTCCCTCGGCCAGCAGGCCCTGCGGAGGAAACGGGATATCGTTCGGGGTAATGATGGCCGCCTGTCCGAAGTTGGCACGCATCAGATCCACGGTTGGCAGCGAGCCAACGGTACCTGTCAGCACCACATAGATTTGATTCTCAATGGCGCGGGCATGGCTGGTGTAACGAACGCGGTGGAATCCGTGACGATCATCCGTACAGGATGGACAGAAAATGACGTCGGCCCCTTTAGCCTTGGCCATGCGCACGATCTCAGGGAATTCAATGTCATAACAGGTCAGCATCGCAATGGTGCCTTTTTCCGTCTCGAACACTTCGAGCCCTTCGCCTGCTCCCATATTCCATCCGCTAATCTCCGAAGGCGTGATATGAATCTTGGCCTGCTCCGCAATGCGGCCGTCCGGATAGAACAGATGCGCGACATTGTACAGCTTCCCTTCCCGGCGAATGACGTGCGTACCGCCAATGATATGCATGTTATATTGCTTCGCAAAGCCTTGAAACAGCTCGCGGTAACGGTCTGTGAAATCCGGAAGATCATTGATCGTCAACGCCTTGCCCTGATCATCCCCGATGGACATCAGCTGGGTCGTGAAAAATTCCGGAAACAGCACAAAATCGGCTTCAAATTCCTCCGCCGCCCGGATATAATGCTCCGACTGACGGGCAAAATCGTCAAAGGATTGAATGGTGTGCAGATGATATTGCACGGCAGAAACGCGAAATTTCATGCTTCTCCTCCTTAGGCATAGTTAGATGCTTTCATTATATCGGATTCCGGGCTCCGAGAACATGGGAACATGAAGTCATCATCCCTTGGAAACCATAATCTTGTGAGGCGTGCTTCCAACACGCTCAAACGGTTAGCCCTCAACTCATGTGTGAGAAAGAAAGATCAAATTATGAAAAAATACATGTCATTCATACCCACGCTTAACAATTCTCCTGTATACTGTCGTATGTAAGCCTCTTGTCTACACTTTGAATCTCGGCCCTTACAAGCATATATCCTCAGCCTGATTGAACTTTGGGCTGACAGCTTACAAAATTATAATGTGAGGTGTTCTGTTCACAATGATTACTCGTTCGATGGATTGGCTTCAGCAACATGACCACCTTATCTTCCGCTGGTTAAACCGCAAGATCAGCAACAAAACGGTGGATTCGATGCTCGCGCTGGTCACCCATATGGGGGGTGCTATCTTTACCATTGTGCTGACACTTTCGATAGCGTTTTTTGCACCTGAGCCGTGGGATGCGATGGGGTGGCAGAGCTTTTTGGCGCTTTCCCTCAGCTTCCTGATTACGGCCCTCATCAAAAGGAAGATGCGGCGCATCAGGCCCTATCTGGCACTGGAAAAGGTACGGTTCGAACAAAAACCGATGAAGGACCATTCGTTTCCTTCCGGTCACTCGACGGCCATCTTTTCCATTATCACGCCGTTTCTGTTCATAACGCCTTGGCTGTCGTTGCTCTTGATCCTGCTGGCCCTTACGGTCAGCCTGTCACGCATCTATCTGGGCTTTCACTATCCTTCGGATTGTTTGGCCGGCTGTTTCGTCGGAACCACCTCGGCGCTGCTTATCGTACTTAGTTAAAAAAACAGGCATTCCCCTAATGGCTTCACGGCTATGAATGGGATGCCTGTTTTTTTCACTTTTCGCTTTCCCTCACTTGTTATTTCCCTGCCCCTCGATCCCCGCTGCGACAAGGAATTATCGCTATCTTCCCATACGTATCCATCATCATTTCACAGAAATATGAAAAAAGATTGAACCATTCCAGCTGGTAAATCGTACTAATAGTACATTCATAATAAGGAGGTATTTATTCATTGAAGAAAAGACTATCACGTATGCTCGTAACCCTTCTCGCAGTCACACTGGTTCTTCCAGCTGGGGTAATGGCAGCAGATAACAGCCAAGCTGCCGCTGGAGGAAGCCTTGAGAAAACCGCTGCAGAGAAAGCCAAGCTGCTCACCGGGACGTATGGAACGACAAGCGTCCAATATGCCCTGATCGACAACGGCAAGATTACCGTGTCCGGGCAAGCGGGCGTCAATGATGCCGAAGGAAAGATCCCGCTGACCGAAGATACGATGTATGGCATCGGCTCCACGAGTAAAGTGTTCACCGCCGCTGCGGTAATGAAAATGGTGGATGAGGGGAAAATCAATCTGGATACGCCTCTGGTTCAGTACATACCCGAATTCACGATGAAAGACGAACGTTACAAAAAAATCACGCCGCGCATGCTGCTCAACCATTCCTCCGGACTGCAAGGCTCAAGCCTGAACAATGCATTTTTGTTCGAGGATAATGACCCTCATGCACATGACACGCTGCTGAAGCAGCTGTCCACCCAGAATCTGAAGGCAGACCCGGGTGCATTCTCCGTTTATTGTAATGATGGGTTCACGCTAGCTGAAATACTGGTAGAGAAAGTGAGCGGCAAGGATTTTACCGCATTCATTCATCAATATTTTACCGAGCCGTTAGATTTGGACCACACGAAGACATCCCAAGATACGTTGGAATTAAGCCAAATGGCAGGTCTGTACTATCCTACTCACCAAGGACAGCTTCCTAACGAGACGATCAATGTAATCGGAACCGGCGGCATCTATTCTACGGCTGAAGACCTGGTGCAGTTCGCGCAGATCTTCACCGGGGAAGCCGAAGGCATTCTTTCCGACAAATCCGTTAAAGCCATGGAGCAGGAAGAATATAAAAAAGGTCTGTGGCCCGAAGACGCCGATAACTCGTTCGATTACGGACTCGGCTGGGACAGCGTGAGACTGTTCCCGTTCAACCAATATGACATGAAGGCCGTAACTAAAGGCGGAGACACGATCCTGTATCACGCTTCGCTCGTAGTTCTTCCTGAGCAGAATATGGCTGCCGCTGTATTATCTTCCGGAGGTTCCAGCTCAACCAACCAATTGTTGGCCAACGACATTCTGCTGCAAGCGCTCAAGGAGAAAGGCACCATCAAGGAATTCAAGCCGGAAAAATCATTCGGCAAACCGGTGAAGGCTGATATGCCAAGCGACATCACGAAATTTGCCGGTTACTATGGCGTGACGAATCAACAGATGAAAGTCGACATCAAGGACGGCGAACTGTCCATTACCGTACCCATGATTCCGGAGTATCCTGCGGAGAAATATGTATACACCGCGGATGGAACATTTGTCAGCGCGGATGGCAGTACGAAGGTCAGCTTTGTCAAAGAAAAGAATGACCGTATCTACTTATGGGTAAGACAATATGTTTCGATTCCTGGACTGGGACAGATGGCTTTATCGCAATATTCGGCCGAAAAAATGGAAGCGAACCCGCTGTCCAAGGAGACCGCTGCCGCATGGGCCAAGCGGGAAGGCGAAACGTTCTATCCATTGAACGAGAAATTCACATCGCTGATGTACTTCATCACGAAACCGACGGTCGAGATTAACAGCAAGAGCGGTCTGGAAGGATATCTGATCGACAAGAAGATCATCGACCCGGATACCGCAGTAAGCCAGCATCAGGTTCCCGCGATCGGCAGCCGGGATACGTCCGAATTCCGTTTCTATAAGGAAAAGGGCGTAGAGTATCTGGAAGGGGCAGGATCCCTGTTTGTGAGCGGTAAGGACGTTAAGCCGCTTTATAAAGGAAAAAAATCAACCGTCACCCTGCAAGCCGATGGCTATGCCAAATGGTACACCGTCCCTAAACAAGCTGCAGGCAAAACGATGACCGTCTCCCTGCCGGCACAAGGCGCATTCGCCGTGTATGACGAAAAAGGTGCCGTTGTGAACTACAGCATCGTCAGCGGCAGTAATGAAGTGAAGCTCCCTGCCAATGGGGCTGTCGTATTTGCCGGTGCCCCAGGCTCGGCATTCGGTATCACCCTGCAGCCGTAATGAAGGTGGGCAGCGGGGGTACATGATCCCTTGTCAAGCCCAGATATAAAACAGAAGCACCTCAACCAACGGCTCATGCCCATGGTTGAGGTGTTTTTTTGCAATGAAATGGTCTTCGGCCAATTTCAGTTTCGAGGTCCGCTTACGTCTGCTTCGACTTGCGGGCTGCAATCGATCAGCAGCTGTGACCCCGGGCGCAGACGGACCGCATGAAAAAGGGGCCCTAGCGTTGATGGCTGGACGGAGGCTCCCTGGCCGGACATGGAACATTCCCCTGCCCAAGGCGGCAGGGAAACGAGGATGTCCGTCTCCCGTTCAGCCTCAAGCTTGGCGTGGAACATACCGGCATCCCGGTCCCATTCCACGGTGATCCGACCGGTATGGTATCTCCAGCCTGAGAGTCGGCCACTACGCCAGCGCTCCGGCAACCCTGGCAGGAGTTTCACCATATCCGGCGACACCTGCAGCAGCATCTCCTGTACGGCATTCACCCATCCCATGTTTGCATCGAGCTGTATCGGCGCTGCCGGCATATCCATGCATATCCCCATCCCCCTCCAATCATTATGGAGGGTAAACAGATTCGGCAGCAGACATGATTGCGCCAATGTATCAAGACACTCCAGCGCACGATCGCCTGCCCCCAGCCGCGCGTATATGGAAGCCATATGGGCAAGTGACCAACCGCTTTGGGCTCCGAGTCGGCGCAGACGCACCGCCTTCTCAAAAGCGACGTACAACTCTGGTGCTGATTCCCGAGTCACTTCATCACCCGGGAACAAGGGATAGATATGGGAGAGATGACGGTGATCGTATCGGTCCTCAAACGCGGGATCCAGCCATTCCGCAACGGCTCCGTCCCTATTCGTCCGGTAAGGCGGAATGCGTTCCAGCATTCGCTTCCACCGTTCTTCCTCCGAACCTGGGCCTCCGACTAGCCGATTCGCTTGGATCAGATGGGCAAGCAGTTCTTTCATAATTGCAATATCCATCGTGGCATTGACGGTTGTCGGCATCGGGTGAGCCAGCTGCCTTCCGTCCTCCGGCATGAAATTGAGCGGCGTGTTCTCCGGCGAAACCGAAGGATACAGACGGTAGGTGCCGTCCTCACCAACGACTGCGAAGTCCTCGTAGAATTGAAGAGCTTCACGCATGAACGGCAGCGCCTCCTCCCGTAAAAACCGGATATCGCCCGTATACAAAAAATGCTCATAATAATGCCGGGCCAGCCACCCGGCCGCTCCCGTCCAGTTTAGAATGACGGGTACGATTTGATTCGGCGTTCCGATCCCTGGCGTAGTGCCAGCCGGGATGTAGATTCCGCGACAACCATACAAGTTGCGGGCATTGCCGCGGAAATCGTCCATTAGGCTCCCGTAGTAGCGGAACAAAGGGGGTACTAGTTCTCCCAAGCCTCCAACATGCGCGTGCCAATACATCATTTGAATATTCTCATTCGCCATATGGTGGCACCAGACAAGCCGGTAGTCTCCGCCCCACAGGCCATATAGTCCGAACGGCCCCGATTCGGCCGCCGTCCCGCTAATAAACAAATACCTTCCATAAGCCCACATTTTACGAACAAGCGAATCGGGCGCCTCGCCCTCGTAGGCCTCCAGCAGCAGTTCCTCGTTCGAACGCACGTCCCCGCTGGTCACGTTCAGCTCCAGGGATGCGGAATGGAACAATGGACCATGAAGCTCGGCGTGGCGCTTGAGAAGCAGGTCATATTCGCAATTTTCAGGGAAATCACTGAGCTCACGCTCAAGCTGCTCCCATTCCTGTTCACGCTTGCCACGGATAAATACTTTCACCAGTGCCAGCGCCCGTCGGGCCTTAACAAAACTTAACATCGTTCCTTCCTTGGTTGACTGTAAACTTCCGCCTTCACAAATAAGCCGCAGCACGGCCCCGAAATCTGTACCGTCATCATTGCGGCCGGCGTACCGGATAAATGTCCCTTTCGCCGAAGTGACCACGGATTCGGCCAGTTCCTTGAATTCCGGCGTATCCCCCAATCGGTCGCTCGGGTAGAGCGCCAGTCCAATCTCTCCCGAAATACAGTGACTCGTCCCGGCTTGAACCTCGATATGCTTACCGATCCCTTTCCTGCCTTCTGGTTTTATTTCTTGGTTAGCACATCCCTCGGAGCCAATCTCGTAAACGATGGCCCTATCTGCACGGGAGACGAACAACCGCCTTACGTATCGGATCGAACCGTCCGTCCAGCCAACCGAAACCTCACCGGTCTCCATATTGAGGGTTCTTCGGTAATGGCGGAACGCCCGTGTACAGGGCATGAACAGCTTAATCGCCGCGAGCGGGAAGCGGGAGGCCAGCCTCGTCCCGTATCCCCGCTCCCGTAAAGCGTTCGCCAAGTTCCAGCTGCCCTCCGCATAGTGTCCTTCATCCATCAGCCTGCGCGTTTCGGCAAGCGTCATGCTCACGTCCGGCAGCGGATCCTTCCGACCCCAATGCCACAACCCCTCATGATTCAGCAGCACCGTCTCTTCCTGCACGCCCCCGAATACCGAGGCCCCGACCATTCCATTGCCTGAGGGTAACCCCTCACGCCACATATTACGCCACCAAGATGCGGGATACCTCATGGTCAACAGGTTCTCTTGACTCATCCTCGATGCCCGCCCCCGTCTCCCGCCTGCAGCCTCTCCATTTCGATGCTGGCCAGCAGGAGCGGTGCGACGCCCATGAGCGAGTCACTGACTACCTTTTCACTCAAATAATACTCGTACGATCCGTCACGGTATTTCCGCCCGCCCAATCCGGCGCCGTGGCATATGCCGTGAAGGTGCAGTCCTTCGGCATCGACGGTGAGAAAACGTTTCTTGATGCCGTCATAGGCACGTTCGACCACCCCGATGTCGATCTCGGCCAAATAATGAAGCCGAATGCCTTTGGCCAAGGCATAGGTCAACATGCAGGAGCCCGAAGCCTCCAAATAATTGCCCTGCCGTCCGTTGCAGTCCATCACCTGATACCACAGCCCGCTGTCTTGATCCTGGACGCGTACGAGCGCATTGGCCGTTCGTTCGAAAATGCCCATCAGCTGGCCTCGCTGCGGATGCCTTACGGGGAAATGCTCCAGTGAGTCCACTAGGGCCATCGCATACCAGCCCATAGCCCGCCCCCATACATGGCGCGAGCGGCCCGTTTCCTTGTCACACCAGCGCTGATCCCGGCTCTCATCATAAGCATGATGCAGCAGGCCCGTCTGCGGATTCCGCGTGCGCCGCTCGATGAGCAGCAGCTGACGGGCCGCTTCGTCGAACCATTCCGGCGCATCAAACGTTTCTGCGTACTCCGCCATAAACGGTGACGACATATAGAGGCCGTCCAGCCACATCTGAAACGGATAGATTTTCTTATGCCAAAATCCGCCTTCGTCTGTCCGCGGCTGTCCAACCAGCTGAGATGCCAGCAGCTCGGCAGCCCTGCGGTATTTCTCTTCTCCCGTCGTGCGCCACAAGGGCAGCAGATTCTTGCCTTTATTGATGTGATCGAGGTTATAGTCCTCCAGTGTATAGCCTGCTATCGTCCCGTCTTCTTGTATGAAGACGTCCATATGGCGCTTGACTGCTTCATTGAAGCGCTTCTCGCCCGTCCATTCGGCCAGGCGGCCCAGTGCACTCAAAGCCATGCCGGCCACGTAGCCCCATTTGTTGGCTATATTCGGATGGTATCCGTCCACGCAAGCGGACAAGATCGTTTCTGCCACCCGGACCGGTATTCGTTCCAGGACCGTTGCTTCAGCCACGGTTGACCCCTCCCCTCTCCTTCGCTTTAGACCGATTGCAGCGGCAGCGAATCGAAATCTTCCGGCATGTCGACCAGATACAGATTGCCATAACCATTTTTATCGCTTGTAAACAAGAGTCGTTTACCGTCCGGATCAAAACGCGGATGCGCATGCACCTTCTGGGAATGAAAACTGCATCGGAGCTCGCACAGCATCCTCGGCCCTTGATAGACTCCTTTGGCGTCTTTACGCCATACGGAGAGCGTTTTGACCGACCCTTTGCCGTCGACAACGGCCTGACCGAGGCCATCCGCATACGCATGCCACGTATCAAACCCGAAATCCGTCTCTTCCATGGCCGTATTGTCATACCGGATATTTCCGAAGAAATTGGTTCCATCCGTACGGAAGCCATGGTAACCGATGGTAACGCCGTCAGGATAAAAAAATTCATGGCCGACCTTTTCTCCGGGTTCAAGGCGCTGGCGAATTCTCCAGGCCTCTCCGTTCCGAAGATCCAGTCCCCATATCCGGTGATCGACCAAATGCCACGGCCCTTCGTGGCAAAAGGTGATCAACCATGGTTCGACGGGTGATGCATTTATATGGGTTATAAAGCGATGGGCTTCATACAGGGTTTCCGGCTGCGTCTGCCCTTCCGAATCGATCCGCACGATCCGGCTGTGAGGAGCAGCCTCCATCAACTCCCTATGGCCGACATAGCCATTGCCGAGGTCTAGCTGCATGCGATGGGACAGATCCTCCTGTATGCAGGTGACGACCGAACGACCATCGGCAGGACAGCTCAGGTTGCCGATGTTGTACCCCTCCGGGGCTTCGTAGACAAGCTCTTCCTCCAATGTTGCCAGATCGAGGCGGCGTACGCTCCGACCCGTTTTGACGAAGGCGGCCCGGCCATCCGGTAACAGACAGGCATCCACATCATCATTGTCCGGGTAATCCGTCAGCTGGAGCATTTCACCGCTGTTGACATCCATGCTGTACAAGTTCGAACTGTTTTGCCTATCCGATACGAACAACAGCCGCTTGCCGCCGTCATACCATCCGGTCTCCGTAAAATATAGATGATGACTATGAGCCTTATAGTCGGTCAGCTGCACCACTTCGACTCCGGTCAATCGGTCGCGATACTGCTTACGTTCCGGCTTCCACACCGTTCCCTTGGCCATATTCAGCCCTCCTGTCCGCTAGTTGTACAAGCCGAATCCGAATCTAAAGCCACGGCTTCAGCCCCTCCCACTGCACCATCCAGCCGCTTGCCGGAAATCCCGGACAGCACACATCCTCTTCTCCTTCCCAGCCGCAGGCCATCATGGCCACCGCCGTCAGCAGTCCGCCGTTACCCGGCAAATAAGCGGTCAGACCTGGTCGCTGATAGTTATGCCCGTTCGGCAAATACGTGTTTTTCATTTCATCCATTAACAGAAAATCGACAGCCAGATCTTGCTCGCCGAGCCGAGCAGCGGTCATGGCGCATACGGGAAAATCCCATCCCCAGGCCGATTCCCATTTCCAATCGTCCTTGACCTTCCACAATGTACGCCGCATGGTTTCCCGGTCGACAAGCTTGCCGGGAAGCACGCCTAATGCGCAGAGCATGGACGGATGGTCATGGTTCTTCTCCGTAAACGTATCCGGCGCCAACTCATGCGCCAGGTAAACGCCGTCCAGCCGGGGCGGCGTTGCCAGATGACTCGCCACCTCAACCCAGCGCGGATTCGGCTGGACACCCAATCGATCAGCCCACTTTATAGCGATATCCAGGCCATATTTCCAATACTCCAGCTCGTAAGGCGGGTTCGCGCTAGCGTTCATCGGATGGCATTCTTGCGCCGGAATGAGCGGCGGTCCGAGATCGAAGGCATCTTTAGACTCATTCCAGTGGGCATAGGAAACCATAAAGTCAGCCGATTCAAAGACGATGTCACGGAACCGGCGCAGCGTTTCTTGTGCCGGGTCGGCCTTGTAGCACAGCTCCGCCATGGCGATCGGGTGCGGCTGCTGCCAGATCAAGCCCGGAGCGACCGGCGAGGGGCACGGAATGCCGTCGAAACCGACCATTTTCGGCCAGCGCGCTCCCTCGTATCCCTGCGATAGCGCCAGTTCGCGGGCGACCGGCAGTATACCGTTATACCAGTCCATGCTTCTCCGCAATATGGGGGCCCGGCCCCACAGCGCGAAATGGGCGGCATGCCACCAATGCATCTCCAAATGCGATTTGCCAAACCAGCTGTTGTACATAAGACCGGTCTCCTGGGGGGGCATCGAGCCCCCGCTGTGAATGGCGCATAACCATTGCGACAAGACGACGCGGCGCTCCAGCTCAAAAGCTCGCGGATCGGAGCTGCCTGCGAAGCTGACTGCACCGCCGCTCTGCCAAAACGATTCCCAATGCCGGGCGCTGGCCGAAACGATAGCTTCAAAGTCAGCCACACCGGGCGACCCGGCCGCAAAGCCGACGGAAAACGTCAGCTCCTCCCGTGATTCATTCGGGGGTTCATCCGAAGACTCGCCGGGATACAGCGTAAATTCGTGTGTTTCCGTTTGTTCCAACCGGCCAATATTCCAATGCCAGCGAACCGCATAACGCTCCTCATCCAGCGTCCGCTCCATCAAGGCCGTTCCTTTCTCCTGCCGAACGAGAACGGTATCATGTCGATGATCGCTTTCCCAATCGGGAAACACCGATTTTGCCCAAGCCGAATGAGTCATATCCGGTGCGGGGAAGCGGATGAATACCTGAAGCCTCCCTTCCCGGATAAGGGGCGAGATCACCCGCACGCCCAAAATATCGGCTTCGGGGTGGCATGCCGTCATCACTTCAATCGGCACGCCCCGAATTTCGAACTTGCTCGATAGAATGCCCGTCCACAGATCGAGCTTTTGACGGAATTGGCCTGCATCGCTGTAACCGAGCTCTTCTCCCGCTTCGTCCAGAAATCGGAACGACAGCCGGCCTAGCTGAAGACGGTGGGGATTTTGCCGCAGCCATTGGTAAGCTTCCGGCTTATCCCCCGGCTTCATCGGATAGCCGACCTGCCGGCCGTGGGTCTCGAACATCTGCAACGCTGCATCCTTTGCGGAGAACCTTCCGCGCCCCCCTGTAAAATGCCAGCCCCAGTTCGACTGGGTGCCAAGCGGCACCTCGTATTGTTCAGGAAATGTCTGCAGCCCGGTAATATCGGCGGTAAACGCGAATTCCCCGTTGCCTACCGACAGTGGCGAAAGTGGATCCAGCCTGTCGAATTCAGGATTATGCCGCCAAACAATCTGCTTTCTCTCCATCTCCATAGCTCCTCCCTTCCCGGCCCCTTCATTCAAACAAGGCGTCTATCCGGGTTCTCATCATATCCCGGTATTTGCCCGGGGTGATATCCTTGAATTTGCGGAAGCTGCGAATGAAGCTGTTTTCATGCTGGTAGCCCACCATTTGAGCGATATCGGATATTTTGCGGTCGGTTTTGACCAGCAGCTCGCTAGCCCGCTCCATCCGCAGCCGGGTTAAGTAGTTATAGATCGTTTCGTTTGTCTCCTGCTTGAACAGCTGGCTGGCCAAGCTGCTGCTGATGCCGGTCGATTCTGCAATTTCCGGAATGCCGATCGGATCGCCGAGGTGCTGCTCCATGAATTCGATCATCCGCTGGCACATCAAGAAATCCTTGCTGCCGATTAAACGGCGGTAGCGGTCGGCCAAGACCGAAATCAGGCCGGAAAGCTCCGCCTCGATATCTTCAATGTACAGCGTCCCCAGCCGACCGGCCGGGTCCCCCTCGGGACCTTCGCCCTCTGGGCATATCCCTTTAAGACGTTCCAGCAGCGCCTGAAGCAAGGCAAGCCCCTCCGAAGGATACCAGTAACGGCTGCGGATATCGCCAATAATACGCCCAAGCAGCTCTATAGCCCGCTCCCCTTCACCGGTCTCCACAGCAGTCATCAACTCTCGTACGCCATCTTCCTGCGGCTGCATATCCGTCACTTCGTGACTGGATACATCCTGAAACGGCACGAGCTGACCGTACCCTTTATATAAACGGTAGGTTAACGCGTTCTCCGCTTCCAGCATGGACTGCTTTAACCGGCAAACCTCACTCTGCGGCATGCTCACGCCGGCGGACACACTGAATTTCAGCAAACGGGACACCGTTTCGATCGCCTCGGCCAGCGGAGGCCGAGTTTCGCCGCTCCGCGGTTGAAACAGGATAGCCATCCGGTCCGCTCCGAAATCGGCACAGGCCACCCTCCATTCGGGCTCATGCAGCTCTGCCATGATATTGGCCAGGGCAAACTTCAGCAGCGAGTGGTCACTGGCCGGAAACCTGCGCGACCACGAATCATAGCGGTCGATCGACAGCACCGCTACCGTGACGGGCGCATCCGTCCATTCCGCAAAATACCGTCTCCACTTCTCGCGGATTTCACGTCTGCCGCTCATATGACCCGAGTGAATGTCATACAGAAACTTGGAAGCCGCATCGGATATCGTCTCGCGGATCAGCTGAGATAGATGCGCATGATTGCTGAGCAGTTCGCCGGCCAGCTTTTCCAGATCGATGCGATCCGGGCTGGTCGCCTTTCCGTCGTAGGCGCTGAACAGCTGCTTAAGCCTGCGCACCGGCCGGAAGGCCGCGGAGTTTACATACAGAATGGTCAGCACGCCGAGCGCAAGGGCCGCCACCGATACATACAGCACCGTGTCTCGCACCTTTTTGGACTGTGCAAGCAAACTGTCTTGGGAGACGATGGATACGTATTTCCATCCGGTCAGCGGCGATTCGATCTGATTGACCAGCAGCTTCCGTCCCTCATGGAAAAAATCGCCGAAGTGGTCTTCCTTCAGCTCGTGCAGCGCCTGCCTCACCGCTTCCGGTTGGAATTCCGAATTCGAAACCGAATAAAGAATGTTATTATGCTGGTCCACGATGTACCGCATGCTGTCCAACTGGGACAGCGCCGGCGGATTCAATTTTGCGAACAGTTCAGCATCCAGCAAATTGACCGCCACGACGCCTCTTAATCGGCCCTGGATCATGATTTTGCGGAACAGCGTCAGCTCCGATCCTTTATTGCCCGCCCCCTCGGGGACATGCCTTTTGCGGATCATCATCATGTCGTCTCCGAATTCATCAGCGATACCGGTCCACTCGGAATCCACAAATGTGAGCTTGCTCGAGCTGTATCCCTGCGGAAGCGAAATAAAGCTTCCCCGCTCGACATCGTATACGTATATGCTGTTAATGTATTTTGAATTGCCGATCCAGGTTGAGAGCAGTCGGTACAATGTCGATATATTGGACACCGAGTTCTGATTCTCGCTCGTCAGAAAATCGTAGATATAGTCATTCACCGCGACTTGGACCGCAATCTTGTCGCTCTCCCGGATCAAATCGTCGATATATTTCATACTGATCTGCAGCATTTGGTGCTGCGGCTCGCTGAGCTCTTCCTGAAGCACCGATTTGGAGGTGTAATATGATGTCAGGCTGACGGCCAAAATGATCATAAAAACGGAAACGGTCAAAATGAGCACCAGCCGCGCTTGCGTATGGGCCAGCGTGTATTTCAGCCACTTGCCGATCGATAGGAACATATCAACCCCCGCTTTACTACCAGAATGGTTCCATTATAGCTCACGTTCCGCTCCTGCCGTCACGCAAGTTTAAGCGTTTACAATCGGGCTGGCCCGCATCAGTCCGAGCAGCTCGACTCCGGCCAACAGCACGATGCCGATTCCGTGCGTATCATTCAAGTTCCACGATAAATCGTGCTTGTAGTAAGCATGCGAGGTCGACCAGCTGCTGCCCTTGCACACGCCATACACATTTCCCCGGCGGTCGATGGCCCTGCTGGTTAAACCTTCCCACCCCGCAGCGGCGGATTGCAAGTACGGATCCGGGTCCTCCAGCCAGCCGTGGCGAATCCCCCGCGCCATACCGAAAATAAACATTGCGGTACACGAGGCTTCTTCATAGGACTCAGGGTCTGTCAGCACTTGGTGCCATAACCCGTTTACTCCCTGCACACGAAGGTCCCCTTCCGCCAGCGCGCGATAAAAAAGCAGCAGTTCCTCATAGTCGGGATGGCCAAACGGAAGCACGGCAAGCAGCTCTGACAGCGAGAAAAACACCCATCCGTTGCCTCGTCCCCAAACCGTCCGGGAAGGCTGACCATGACGTACATCGTATACATGCGACATCAGCTGCAGGTCGGGCAGGTATAGGTAGGACTTATACAGCAGAAGCTGGCGTGCTGCCTCGTCCAGATAGCGGGAATCGCCGGACAGCTCGGCGTATCGGCACAGGAACGGTACGCTCATGTACATATCGTCGCACCACATCGTAAGGTGCATGCTCGGGGAAACGCCGACTTCGCGATAAAGCGCCCCATCCTCAAGACGTGATTGCTTATCCATGATGTACCGGGCGATGTCGTCCGCTGCCTTGCGCACCCCTTTCAAGGATCGAATTCGGTCTGCAAGAATGGCTAGCGCCCCGAAGGATCCGCAATCGTCGAGACTGTCGATGTCGGACAGCTGATTGTTCAGCCCTGCTGCACCGAATTCCTCCCGGTCCCATAAGGAATATTCGTAATGCCCCGCTGCATACTCGACATGGCGGAGCACATATTCCTGGATGTCCGGGCGATTCAGCAGCCTACCCGACTCCAGCAAGCCGTACAGCGTGACACCAAGCGGATAATTCCAGCGGCCGAAAAGCTCATTCTCCAAAAACGGCCTCACACAGGCTCCCGGTTCGCTTCCTGTCCAGAACAGCGTCTGTCCGCCGTCAACAGCAACCGTATCCAGTCCGAAATAGTCGGACAGCTCAAGTTCTGCTTCCGCACGGATCGGACCCAGATAAAGCCACTCGCCGGTCAGGCCGTGCACCCTGCGCGGTGCGGTCAGCATCCCTTCAGGCGAGGCTTCGCTGACCTCGAATCCCCAGCCCTCTTGAATGCATTCGCTGCGTGCGGTAAGCTCCCCGCGGCCCGGAGGCACATCGATGGCAATACGGAATGTGCCTGCCTCCCGACTTGTGTAAACCTCCCTGCCGTTCCATTCAAACCGAACCGGACCATAAGAGGTTCCCGACAAGGTCACCTTCTTGGCCGTTAAGGTCCGGTTGACCACGGCAGTCCAGGCGTAAGCGGCATACCCCGGCTTCCGCCCGTACATTCTCAACATCGGGCCACCCTCTGCTTCCCCACCGTGCTTTGCTGGCACGGGCAGCCACTGTGCACCCGTCCATGATTCACTTTCTATTGAATCGGGGATGCGGGCAAGCGCCCCGTCCAGCGGCACCGTCACAATCCATCCTTCCTCGCCCTCCCGCTCCATGGATGGAGCCAGAAAGTGAAACGGCTTGTTCTTGCGGTTGCTTGTGCCAAATACCGCTCCGCAGCCGTTTGGGCTCCGGCGGAATTCCAGGACGAAGTGATTCCATCCCTTGGTAAGCTGAATCCCAAGCTTCAGAGGCAATTCGCCTGCTGTCGCTTCTTCCCCTGGCGCCGAACCGAACCGCTTCCGGCCGTTATGGTAAAGCCGAACGTGCCCCGTCCACTCCATCAGAAAGGGGAAGCTCTGCGGGTCGGCAGCCCACAGCTTCGTCCAGGCGTAAACCACCTGGCTCCCCGTCATTTCGGGGAACATATCCGCGATGGGGAGTTGATAGCAGTGGTCGGCCCGCTTGCGGATCGGACTCTTGCGCGTCACCCGGTAAACCGGGGCATGAGGCGGATTTTCACCGATATAACGCTGGGCAATGACCGTTAGCGCATGCTCGATGTTACTGCCCTCTGTTTGGGAAGCCAGGCTTTCCGCCGGGTCAAAGTATCCTTTATCGTTCAATAGGCTCACTCTCCTTCCACCCGCCCAGAACATCCGCTATCGCCACCGGACGGTGTTCCTTCACGGAACGCCACACGGCTTCCCCCGTTGCCACGGAATAGGCGCCATCCACAGCCCCGGACAAAATCGGGAACGGCCTTTCCCGGTTCTCACCGAGAAACAGGTCGTTCAGCAGAAGCGGGTCGCCTCCTCCATGGCCGCCTTCCCGATGGACGACATGGATGGTTTCCTTGGAGCCGAACAACGGGAAGTAGTCGATCGTCTGGATCGGTGTTGGAAAAGGGGTTCGGGATGGTGCATGATATTCGATCGTCTCCAGCCGGCCTTTCGTACCGTTGATCGCCAAGCGATACCCTTCATATGGCAGCGAAAAGTTGACGGAATAACTGAGCAGTGCGCCTCCGCTGTATTTGACGGTGGCCGCATACGTATCCTCAATATCGATCTCATCATCAAAAATACACCGGTCCGGGCGGTAGCCTGTATAAGGAAATTGCTGTCCCCCGCTATCCAGCTGGCCAAGATGATCGTCCTGCACATGACGTGCGTTCCAGCGAGAATGATAGGCGCAGCGGCTGGCTGAGAGGCAGGTTCCGCAATGGCGACCGTCTTCTTTGCCCGGATTCAGCTCCCCTTGGGCACCGTAATAATGGAGCGCCCCGTAGGCGAAGGCTTCGACCGGCTTTTGCCCGATCCACCAGTTCACGAGGTCGAAATGATGCGTGCTCTTATGGATGGAGAGACCTCCTGACATCTCGCGCCGGCGGTTCCACCGTTTGAAGTAGCTGGAGCCGTGATACGTGTCCAAATACCAGTTGAGATCGACGGATGTAATCCGGCCGAGCTTGCCCTCCCACACCATTTCCTTGATTTTGGCGTGAATCGGGGCATAGCGGTAATTAAACGTGACCGTCACCGAGCCTTTGCTCACCCGCTCCGCATCCAACACGCGCCGAGCGTCCTTACCCGTCGTGACCATCGGCTTTTCCGTGATGACATCCAGATCCCGTTCAAGCGCGGCAACAATATAACGCGCATGCGTATCGTCGCGCCCCGCCACGATGACCACATCCGGCCGAGTCTCGTCAATCATCTTCCCGAATTCCTCTTCACCGTACGTTCCGACGGCCGTATGCTCCGGGAAGCGGGAGCGGTACAGCTCGAAGCGGGCCGGATCGCAGTCCAGTATGGCAACCAGGTCGCAGCGCCGTGCATGCGTCGTCAGAATCGGTTTGGCGAACATGCCGAGCGCACGACCGCTCACACCGCATATGGCATATTTCTTTTTCACTGTATGATCACATCCTTGAGTACCATTCCTCCACCCTCTTCGTTACTTCGTCTCCCCCTGCCTTATGCCAGCGGTCAACGAATTCATCGAACTTCTCCAGCGGCCATTCGCCGATAACAATCTTGGTTACATATTCCTGAAACAGCTTATGCGACTGAATATCCGGGAAGCCTTCATACACGGTACTCGGAAGTCCATCCCCGGCGATCCGCTTCGCGTCCGCGGTACTCACCTCAAATATATCCTTCACCATCTGCTGCATGTCTTCCGGGATCGTCTCCTGAATCCGGATGTCCATATCCTCCTTTGTCGTCAGGTTGCGCATGCCGAGCGCCAACGGACGGCTGTCCTCGGCCGGAAGCAGCACTTTTTTGCCATCAACAACTTCATGCTGCAATCCTTCGATGCCAAAGCGGGTAAATTCATCATTCGACCGATCATAGAAGAAATCGAGCAGCTTCAAGGCGGCCGGGGCTTTATCCTGGGCCTTTGCCGGAATGATCCACTCCGGTTCGCCCATGCTCTTCTGCGTGACAAAGCCCTCAAACCCATCGGCCTTTGGAAGCGGCATGCCAACGATATAAGCATCCGGTGCTTTTTGCTGCATGGCCGTGAACCGATCGCGCAGGTTGGCGGGAAGGTGGTACCAGCTGCCGACCAGATTGTTATTGATTTTAGCTGTCCATACATCGCCTTTGTTCAGAAACGTCTCGTTGTCCAGCAGCTTCTCGTCATATAACTCACGGGCAAACGCAATGGCAGCCTTCATATTGTCCGTTACGCCGGCATACTGGATTTTTCCGTCATAGACGTCCCATTCCGGATTCCCCTCCCACATCGCGACGCCGAACATGGCGAACAAATGGTCCATCCATTTGCCGAATTCGCGGCCCGTTGTAGGCAGTTCGTCCTTCAGACCGTTCCCGTTCGGGTCTTCGTTGAGGAAGGCGCGCAGCACCTCCTTGTATTCCTCCGTTGTCTTCGGCATGGACATCCCCACCTTGTCAAGCCAATCCTGGCGGATCAGCGGCGCTCTTTCCGGCACCAGGAACACTTTAGGCACATAATAGATTTTGCCGTCCGGCGAAGCGGATCGAACGACATCCCATGCCTCCTGCGGGATATTGTTCCAGACGTTCGGGGCATACTGGGGCAGCAAATCATCCAGTGCCAGCGCTCCTCCCTGGCGAATAAGGGTCTGCTCGATCCCGCCGATGGGCCGAAGAATATCGGGCAAGTCGTCGGATGCAATCATCAGATTGAGATATTCGGTCGGCTCCGATCCCGGCGGGGTCGTCACCAGCTGATATTCCACACCGGTCCGCTCCGCCACATACTGGACATGCGGATTATCCACGCCCGGAATCGTGCCGACGCCCATGTGGCTTTTGAACACCTTTACTTGTGTAAGTTCTTCATTTCCCTCCCCGCCCTGGCCCGCTTGCGATTCGTTGTCGCCCTTGCCGCCGCAGCCAAACAGCATGACTGCCGCAAGTGTCGCCGTGAGCGCCGGTTTCCATGCCCCTTTTTGGAAAAACCATTTCGACATAAGTAAATCCTCCCCTTTTTTCGGATGGGTTGTTATATCAAACCGGCTGCAAGGCCGATTTCATATCGCCTGCCTCTCTTTGCCTTATTCCTTTAACGAACCCAGCATGGATCCTTTGACAAAATATTTTTGCAGATACGGGTACACCAGTATGATCGGGATGGTGGCAAACAGGATGGTTGCCGCTTTCAAGGTTGTCGTGTTGAAATCGTAATCCCCAAGAAACAGATTGACCGCAGCCAGCTCCTCAGGAGACTGCAGGTACGCTCTCAGCTTCATTTGAAGCGGCCATTTCTCCGGATCCCTTATAAACAGCACGGCACGGGAGAAGGTGTTCCAGTATCCGACCGCGTAAAACAGACTGACCGTCGCCATCACCGGTTTGGATAAAGGCAAATACATGCGGAACAATATGCCGAACTCGCTGCATCCGTCGATTCGCGCCGAATCGTCCAGTTCACTGGGAATGCCCATGAAAAAGGTCCGGATAATGATCATGTTGAATGTGCCAACCAGACCGGGAATGATGAGCGCCCACAAGGAGTTCATCATGCCAAGCTCGCGAACAGTCAAAAAAAACGGGATCATCGGCGCGTTGAAAATCATCGTGAGCACAATGCCGAACATGACTTGTTTGCGAATCAGAAATTCCCGTCGTGAAAGCGGGTATGCCGTCATGACCGAAAACAGCATGCTGAGCAGCGTCCCGGCGATCGTAATATATACGGTAATCCCGAATGATGTCCACAGGCCTTTATTTTTTAATACGTGCTCCCAAGAAGCGGTCGTAAACTCCACGGGCAGCAGGAATACTTCCTTCGAATCGGCAGCTACCGGGGAGCTGAGCGATACGGCAAGCAGCTGAAGAAGCGGGAACAGCATCGTCACCGCAGCAGCGAACAGAAACACATAATTCAGCGTCTGAAACATTTTTTCTCCGAATGTCGCTTTCATCACCACAACCCCTGATCCGTTTTTCTGGCCAACCGGTTAAAAATCCACAGCAGTATAAACCCAATGACGGACTGGAACAGCCCGATGGCTGTTGTCATGCTGTATTGTCCCTGAAGCACACCCGCACGATAGACGTACGTCTCGATGATATCCCCTACCGAATACGTCATCGGCGTCAGCAAATTGTAAATCTGATCAAAGCCGAGCTCCAGGAAATTACCGATCTGCAGCAGGAACAGCACCAGAATCGTCGGAAACATCGTGGGCAGCGTAATATAAATCGTTTGTTTCCACCGGCTCGCTCCATCCATGACGGCTGCTTCATATAAATTCGGATTGATGCCGGCGATGGCAGCCAAATAAATAATCGTTCCCCAGCCGACTTCCTTCCAGATCGAGGACAGCACGACAATCCCTCGGAAATACCGCTCCTCCTGCATGAACAGAATCGGTTCGTAGCCGAACCAGTCTCGAACCGCATTCACAACCCCTTGGTTGGACAACAGCTCGAAGACGATCCCGCCGACAACAACCCACGATAAAAAGTGCGGAAGATAGAACATGCTTTGCACGACCCGTTTTGCCAGCATGATGCGAATCTCATTGAATAGGAGAGCCAGCACGATCGGGGCCGGAAAACCAAAAACAAGCTGATAGAAAGCGATGACCGCCGTATTGCGCAGCACGTTGTAGAAATCCTGGTAGGAAAAAATAAATCCGAAATTGTCCAGGCCCACCCATGGGCTGCCAAGGATGCCTTTGAAAATCTGATAGTCCTGAAAGGCGATGACACTGCCCGCCAGCGGCACATATTTGAACACAATATAGTAGAGAATTCCGGGAATAATCATGACATACAGCATCCAATGCTTGCGGATATTGGTTATGTACCGGTTGCGAGATGTCCCTGGTTGCCTGGCGGTTATCAAATCCTCGCGTTTTATATTGGGTGACTGGGCTGCCATCGTATGTGTACCTCCTTCCGTCGATATGGTCGATGTAACGCCAATATTAACGGCTTCCGGTTATCGGCACAATCAATCAATCCGACACGCAATGAGCAGATCGCCGATTCTCCCCAAACTAGGCGTACCTTGAACCAATGCGTGGACTTGAAATAGAACTTAAGATTAGAAGAGTGGACAAGCAAATTGAGGAGAGGCATAAAGGATTTGTTGATGGGCTGGAGGATGGGTTGGGTTTCATAATTGTTAAGTTGGCTGATTATCCGGTAAACATATCCCTGTTCCCCCCCTTTTCCGTAGCATCTATGCCCACCATTTATGTCAGTAAAAAAAGGAAGCTTTCCCCGATAGCCGCAGGCTTAGGCAAGGGAAGCTTCCTTTTTTCTTGGCAGCTGAGACGCGAAAAAGCAAGCCGACACCGTTAGCCGAAGGCTTAGATGGGGGAGGCTTACTTTTTCTTCTACAGCCGAGAAGTGAAACCTCGGCTGATACGCACTTGAGCCGGCCCGCGAGCAACCCGTCAGGGGAGCTGACCGAGGGGGCCGCGCTCACGCGAAAAAGCAAGCCGACACCGTTAGCCAAAGGCTTAGGTGGGGGAGGCTTGCTTTTTCTTCATAAGGCCGAGAGGCGAAACCTCGGCTTACACGCACTTAAGCGCCGGCCCACAAGGAAACCCGCCAGGGGAGCTGACCGAGGGGGCCGCGCTCACGTGAAAAAGCAAGCCGACACCGTTAGCCGAAGGCTTAGATGGGGGAGGCTTGCTTTTTCTTCATAAGGCCGAGAGGTGAAACCTCGGCTTACACGCACTTAAGCGCCGGCCCACAAGCAAACCCGCCAGGGGAGCTGACCGAGGGGGCCGCGCTCACGCGAAAAAGCAAGCCGACACCCGTTAGCCAAGGGCTTAGGTAGGGACGGCTTGCTTTTTCTTCATAAGGCCGAGAGGCGAATAGCCTCGGCTATATATGGGCGCACAAAAGGCCACGAGGACGTCCCCGCAGGGGAGACCGAGCGGTGGCCGGGCACAAGCACCAGCCCCGCTCATATCCTCATACCAACTCCGAACACCAAAGTTCCGGGTGTCCAGAGGGCAGCGCCCTTGGGGCCCTCCCTGGCAGGGAGGGTTTGGGTGGGTGGACTATTTTACGAATCCCAACAACATCTCACGAATCAGCTTCGCAGCTACGATCTGGGTCTGCTCGGTCGGATCATAGATCGGCGCCACTTCCACGAGATCGCAGCCGACCACATTCACGTCGGAGCCCGCAATGAGGTGCACGGCTTCCAGCAGCTCCTTCGATGTGATGCCGCCCGCTTCTGCAGTACCGGTGCCCGGTGCGGCAGACGGGTCAAGCACATCGATGTCGATGGTCACGTAGACCGGACGGTTGCCCATGGAAGGCAGGGCTTCCTTAAGAGGCGCCGCCACTTCGAACGGATAGAAATTAATGTTCTCGCGTCCATATTGGAACTCCTCGCGGGAGCCGGAACGGATACCGAACTGATAAATGTTCTTGCCGCCCATAATGCCCGCTGCTTTGCGGACCGGCGTGGAGTGGGACAGCGGCTCTCCCTCATAATGCTCGCGCAGGTCAGCATGGGCATCGATATGGATCAGAATGAGGTCCGGGTACTTTTCGTACACCTTCTGAATGATCGGCCAGGATACGAGGTGCTCGCCGCCAAGTCCGATCGGGAATTTCCCGTCATCCAGCAGTTTGCCAACATAATCGCCAATCACTTCAAGACTGCGGCCCGCATTGCCGAAAGGCAGCATCAGGTCGCCTGCATCGAAATACGTCATGTCTTCAATGCTTTTATCCAAGTACGGGCTGTACTCCTCCAAGCCAACGGACGCCTGGCGAATACGAGCCGGACCGAAACGGGAGCCGGGACGGTAGCTAACCGTGAAATCCATCGGCATACCGTAAATGACAGCCTTGGACCCTTCATAATCCTCGGAGCTCAAAATAAACACGTTGCCGGAATAACCTTGATCCAGTTTCATCAGTTTATACGCTCCTCCTTATTTCACCAGGTCTTCAACAAATTTGGGCAGCACGAATGCGGCTTTGTGCAGGCGAGGCGAATAGTATTTCGTATCCATCTCATCAATCGTGGACTCGTCCACTTCAAGCGGATCATACGTTTTGCTGCCCATCGTGAAGGTCCACAGACCGCTTGGGTAGGTTGGAATGTTCGCTCCATACACACGGACAATCGGGAAGATTTCCTTCACGTCTTTGTTGACCTGCTGAATCAGGTCTGCTTTAAACCACGGGTTGTCCGTTTGCGCCACGAAAATACCGTCTTCCTTCAGCGCTTCGTAGATCCCTTGGTAGAATCCGCGCTCAAACAACGGAGCAGCCGGGCCCACAGGCTCTGTGGAGTCTACCATAATGACGTCGTATTCGTTCTTATGCTCAATGATGTGCATATATCCATCGTTAACCAGCACTTCGACCTTCGGATCATCCAGCTTGCCGGCGATCTCAGGCAAATACTGCTTCGAATATTCAATGACTTTCCCATCAATTTCAACGAGTACGGCTTTCTCTACGCCCGGATGCTTGATCACTTCGCGAATGACGCCACCGTCTCCTCCGCCGACAACAAGTACCTTCTTCGGATTTGGATGCGTGTTCAGTGCGGGGTGAGCGACCATCTCATGATAGACGAATTCATCCTTAATTGTAGTCATAACCATACCGTCCAGAACGAGCATGCGCCCGAATTCCTCAGTATCGATCATATCCAGTTGTTGAAACTCCGTCTTCTCATGTACAAAAGTCTCCCGGATTTTAGCCGTAATGCCAAAAGTCGGGGTTTGCTTCTCTGTGTACCATAATTCCATCGTCACTACCTTCTTTCCGCTAGAATAATGTTCAGCCGTCCAGATCCAAGCCGTAAAACTTTATTCGGGGCAGATGCCTTTAGCTTACAGTTTCACACTTTTCCTATTGTACCAAACAAATTAGATTATATTAAATCAAGCCCAAATTGCAACCAAAACTTCCGGAACAGACGAATGGAAGCAAAAACATCATCGTTTCCGATGAATATCCTGCCTTCTGCAGCCCCATACTATATAGAAAAAGAAGGCAGCCAAGGGGAATTTGAGCATATCTCCGTTTTGGCAGCGTGAAAGACTCGATTCTACAAAGAGGACTGGAAGGAGAACCACTGATGCCGGGACAAAAAAAATCACCTAAGCGCAAACGTCGTTTCGTCCGGCTTGCTACATTTCTGTTCGTACTCTTATGCATTTCCATCATCGCCGGCGGCATTCTGCTCGCCTATTTATTTATAACGCCACTGCCCGTCGCGGAAACATCCCGCTACTCCCGTCTGCTCGACAGCCAAGGCGATTTAATCGCCACCTTCTCCACCACGGGACATACATCTGAGCAAGTGAGCTTGACCGACATATCTCCCCTCCTGATCCAGGCCACCTTGGCGGTGGAGGACCGGAAATTCTATGATCATCCGGGGTTTGATATGAAGGGCATGGCCCGAGCCGTATTGGTCAACCTGCAGCATATGGATCGGAAACAAGGCGCAAGCACATTAACCCAGCAGCTTGCTCGAAACTTATACCTATCTCATGAAAAAACGTGGACACGCAAACTCAAGGAGGCCAAATTCACCGCCCAGCTTGAGATGAAATATACGAAAGATCAAATACTTGAAATGTACCTGAACGAAATTTATTACGGCCATGGAGCTTACGGTATCGAATCGGCGTCCCTGCTCTACTTCGGCAAGTCATCAAAAAACCTGACTTTGGCCGAAAGCGCGATGCTGGCCGGCATTCCAAAGGGCCCGACGTATTACTCGCCCTACAATCATATGGACAATGCGCTTAAAAGACAGCAGATTGTCCTGAATGCCATGGCGGAGACCGGGTTCATTACCGAGGCCGAGGCCGATAAAGCCGCCTCGGCCAAGCTCGCCCTGCTTCCTCAGGACCGGCAGGAGAATAAGGTGATTGCCTCCTATTTCCGGGACTATGTCCGGAGCCTCGTTACTAAACAGCTGAACATTACGGATCAGCAGCTCGAACAAGGTGGCTTAAACATCTATACGACACTGGACCCTCGGGCCCAGAAAGCAGCCGAAGAGGCTGTATCCGAGGGCATGGACAGCAAGAGCGAGCTGGAGACGGCGCTTGTATCCATCGACCCGCGTAACGGGCACATCAAAGCCATGGTTGGCGGAAAGAACTACCGTGAGAATCAATACAACCACGCGTTGGCCAAAACAAGGCAGCCCGGGTCCTCGTTTAAGCCGATTATGTACCTTACGGCTATAGCATCCAAGGAAATGACGAGCACCAGCGTGTTCAACAGCCAGCCCACCCTGTTTCATTACGATAACAACCGCAAAACGTATCAGCCCAGCAACTTCGGCGATAAATATTTAGGGGAAATTCCCATGCGGGAAGCCATCGCCGCTTCGGATAATATTTATGCCGTGAATACCATCATGAAGATCGGCGCGGATAAAGTAGCCGACATGGCGAAAAAGATGGGCATCACAAGCCCGCTGGAGCCTGTCCCTTCGCTGGCGCTGGGGACCTCGCCCGTCAGTCCGCTGGAGATGGCCTCCGCTTACGCCGTTATGGCGAATAACGGTAAACGGGTCTTGCCTGTCGCCGTACTGAGTATCACCGATGCCGCCGGTCGCAGCTTGTATACAGCGCCGGAAGACGCAGGGGAACAAGTAGTCGAGCCTGCTGCCGCTTACGTGATGACACGTATGATGGAGGGGGTATTCGAGACAGGCGGCACGGGCAACCGGGTCTCTACCCTGATGAAACGACCGGTTGCCGGGAAGACAGGTACCACCGACTCCGACGCTTGGCTCGTGGGCTATACACCGGAGCTGTCGACGGCGGTCTGGGTTGGATATGATAAAGGGCGGGAAATCAGCAAAGTCGACGGGCGGCGGGCAGCGCCGATTTTCGCGCAGTACACGGAGAAAGCGCTGGAGAATGTACCGCCCAAGATTTTTCCGATCCCGGATGAAGTCGTCAGTGCTTATGTGGATCCCAAAACCGGAAAGCTTGCGGGAGCCGACTGTCCTGGCAAAGTTCTGGAGGTCTTCGTCAAGGGTACGGAGCCTACGGAATATTGTGACGAACACGGAAACGGCGAGCCCGTGAAGAAGGCTGACCCTGCAGATGCGGCCGAGAAACAGGAAGAGCGTTCCTGGTGGAAGGATTTCAAACGATGGTGGGTCGAGTAACTCGGATCGAACCCGTCACATCAAAAAAAACAGCAAGCTCCTTTAACGGGATTTTCCCGCAAGAGGGCCTGCTGTTTTTCTTTTTTCACGATATGTTATGTAGATGGCTTCATTATAAAACGGTTATATATTCAATCATGGAACTACCAAGAGTCACGATCACGAGCATCAGTGCAACGTAAACCAGCAGGATCGCATACAGCGGATCCAGGCCGCCAACCATTCTTCTCTTGTAGCTGGTCATGACGAATAACGGCACGGTCATCACGGTGCTGATGAACGACAAAAGGATGATAACCTTCGATATATCCCCATTCAGGAACAGGAACACAAAACTGACGATATACAACACGAGGAATAAAGGCAGCAAAGCGCCGAATCTTGCCATCACTTCTTTTAGCTTCGCAGCCGGGTTGAAGGACAGCTTGACCGCAGCGAAAGTAAAGACGTTCAGCAAGAATAAGAAAATCGCAGTCCAAACGATTGGCTTTAGGACAAGATCTGCAAACGCCCCCTCGGGCAGCCCTTGCAGTTCATGATGAAGTGCTGCGTACAGCGCGAGTGGAAAAAGAACAACATAGAGCACCATGGACACGATCGCGTTGAAGAACTGGCTGCTCTCAGTTCCGGCAGCTGCGCCAAAGGGATGTCTTAGTCCCTTCAGAAAATAATCCCCGTAGAGCTGTCCGTACAATTTTAAGCTGGTCCAATAAGGATTGGGTTCCTCATCTTCATCGGAATGCTGCCGGCCTGCCGTTGAGAAGGGAATATCCGGCGGCGTATACACCGGCAAAGCAGGTTCAATCTGGCGTGCATGAGGTATCTCCCCTCTACTGCTGGCACTTCGCCTAGTGACACTGTATACCTCCGACGTTGCTGCTTGCTCTTTCATGGCGGCAAATACGGGTGAGTCCTCGATAATCAGCCTTGCCCCGCATTTCTTGCAATACTTCCCATCTCCCGTTTCATATCGACATATTGGACAAGTCATACTCTCGCCTCCCCTGTTCATACACATCCGTAAATCGAAGGATAGGTATTAGATAATGTACACATTCGAGTCGAAACGTTTGGCCCGTGCAAGGGTGTTATGTAGTGCATGAGGCGCCTTGGGCCCAGTATTCTTCCTATGCGAATTTTATATCTTTTTGCTAATAGTATAAGTTGGCGTGATATGAAATGGAAGGATTTTCTGAGGGGCGACACTGCGCCTAACCATTGGAATTGGTTAATACTATATGACTTATCGATTCATTCTTGGACTGTGACATGCTTGTGAACAATCAAACATCCGTTTGAATATCGTGTGTAAATCGGGTATATTATGACTAACAATCAAATCAACGTTTGAATATATAGAATAAAGAGCGCTTATTGCTCCTAATCCAAGGAGGTTGTTCTTATGAATGCCCGGACGATGAACGAAGAAGTCTCCCTTGAGCTGTGCGAAACGGAATGTCCTTCAACCGAAGGGATTGCTTTGTTAAAAGAAACGATCTCCGATGATGATATGATCGGCATGGCGGAAATCTTCAAGGCATTGGCCGACCCGACGCGGGTCAAGGTAGCTTATATGCTGGACCGTGGCGGCGAGCTGTGTGTTTGCGATGTAGCTGAAGTACTCGGAAGCTCAACGGCAACGGCCTCCCATCATCTGCGTACGCTGAAGAACAAAGATATCGCCAAATCGCGCAAGGCCGGAAAGAATGTATACTACTCCCTCAAAGATGACCATATCCGAACATTGCTTCACATGACGCTGGAGCACCAGAAGGAGAAGATGTAGATGAGTACGGATAACCATCAACGTTCCAAATCATCTCCGGAGGCAGGCGGCGAACTTATTGAATACCGGGTACAGGGGCTCTCCTGCCCGAACTGTACACGTGAAATGCAGGAAGAGATCCAGAAGCTGGAGCATGGGAACAATGCCCGACTGAGTTACAACAGCGGGAAGCTTACCCTCTCTCCTCATGTGAATCTAAGCCGGGTAGAAACCATTCTGAAAAGTGACGGTGCGCGCATCGTTCATGCTCCGCAGACAGCGTTATCGGCCGCCGGTGCTGCTCTACATGCCCCTTCATCGCATTCTCATGGATCGGCACAAGGACGGGACGAAGAACATGACCATGATCACGGTCAGGCTCATGAGCACCGTAACGGCAGCGAAGGAAAAATGAAGTGGCTGTTGTCCATCTCGGCTGTTTTCTATGTGCTAACCTTTCTATTAGAAGGAAAAGTCGCCGGACCGGTTGTGATCGCATTATATGCAGGTGCTATGATTCTGAGCGGGTACACCACATTCTTGCGCGGACTGCGTAACCTGACCCGCTTCAAATTCAATATGGATACCCTGATGACCGTTGCGCTCGTGGGCGCCGTCATTATCGGGGAATGGCGGGAAGCCACGCTGGTTGCCATTCTGTTTGGTCTTAACGAGCTGCTGGAAGGCTACGGCATGAATCGAGCCCGGCAATCGATGGAAGCGCTGCTGGCCGCAGCACCGAAGGAAGCGGAGCTATGGAAAGACGGTCAAACCCAGCGCGTGCCGATCGAGAGCCTCTCTCCCGGAGACGTTGTCCGGGTAAGACCGGGCGAGAAGATTCCTTCGGACGGAGCGATAACCCAAGGAACTGGCTCGGTGAACGAAGCTGCCATAACCGGGGAATCGGTGCCTGTTACGAAACGGGAGGGCGACACCGTATTTGGCGGCAGCGTAAGCACCGACGGCGTGCTTTATATCGCCATCTCGAAGGTTTATGAGGATTCCTCCCTGGCCAAGATCATGCATCTTGTACAGGAGGCACAGGACAGCAAGACGCCGACAGAGCTCTTTATCGATAAATTCGCGAAATACTATACTCCCGCTATTATGATCATCGCGCTGGCAGTTACGCTGATTCCTCCGCTGCTGCTCCATCAGCCCTGGATGACCTGGATCTATCAGGGGCTGTCCATACTCATTGTCGGGTGCCCTTGCTCGCTCGTGCTTTCTTCTCCGATTGCACTGGTCAGCGGGATGACCCGCGCGGCACGCAACGGCATTCTGATCAAAGGCGGGGTCCACCTGGAGCAGCTTGGCCGACTGGAAGCCATCGCTTTTGACAAGACGGGAACCTTGACCAAAGGTGAGCCTGCCGTCTATGCGGAGACGGTATATGATGAAACAACATTTTATGCCGTTGTAGGCGCACTGGAGCAATCCTCTCTCCATCCGTTGGCTAAAGCGGTCATGAAGCATCTGGAGATCAAGAATCCGCAGTGCATGTTTAATGAACCTCAACAGATAACGGTACTGCCCGGCGAAGGCATTCGGGCTGAGATCGGAGGGAAGCTGTTCTGGGTCGGAAGCGAGGAAGTGCTGCAGCATGTGAACGGCCCGCAAGACCATATCAGCTCCGTGGAGGAAGACATCCGGAGAATGAAGGCCCAGGGTTATACGATCGTTGCTGCCGTAAGCGAGGATCGCGTATTAGGCCAATTCGGTCTTGCCGATGAGATCAGACCGGAGACGGCAACCGTCGTCAGCAAGCTTCATGAGGCCGGTATCACGGATACGGTCATGCTGACAGGCGACCACGAGCAGTCCGCACAGGCGATAGCGAAGCAATCCGGTGTATCTCGGGTATTCGCAAGTCTCCTGCCTGAACAGAAGGTTGCCAAGATCAAGGAGCTTTCTTCCCGCAAAAAAACCGGCATGGTTGGTGATGGCATTAACGATGCCCCTGCATTGGCCGCTGCCGATCTGGGCATCGCGATGGGGAAAGGGACGGATAGTGCCATTGAAACGGCCGACGTTGTATTGATGCAGGATCACCTTGGCAAGCTGCCAGGGGCCATCCAAACGGCAAGACGGGTCAATCAGATTATCAAGTGGAATATCGGGCTCTCCTTGTCGCTGAAAGCCATTGCTTTACTGCTTACGATCCCGGGATGGCTGACCCTGTGGATTGCAATCATATCGGACATGGGCGCAACCATTATCGTGACCTTGCTTGGTCTCACCATTCTGCTTGGCAAGGATCAGGAGCTAAAATCAGGATATTGATATAACCGGAGCTTCGCCCTTTCAGGGCAGCTCCGGTTTTTTTAGTTCGTCCTTTGGCGCGCCAGCTCCAATCTCGCCATCGCATATCTCATTTTTTACATGATTTCGTGATTTAGGTGAAACATTTCCCATTATTTAGTCGTTTATATAGGCGGGAGTGAAAACCAGAAGGAGGAAATGATATGAAGTCCGTACAAATTATCAAATTAGCAGGTACCGCATCCATAGCCATGTCTTTATTGCTTACGTCCTCATCGCTCACAACGATTCCTGCCCATGCGGCAGCAGCCTCCACATCACAGAGCAAGGCAACATGGAGCACTCTGGATGTGAAACATAAACCTTATACGAATAAAGGCGTTGTATTCATTCCATTGAAGGAAGTTTCCGAACAGCTGCAGCTGCAGTTGACGATCCCCGGAAAAAAAGAGCTGTACATTAACAGCCCGACACAGTCTGTCCGCATTATCATCGGACAGTCGCGTGCAGTCAATGCCAAGGGGACCGCTCTAAAGCTCGAGGCGGCTCCGGTCGTGAAGAAAGGCGTGACTTATGTTCCCGCCAGTCTGATTACCAAAGCCTTCGGCATCCCTCTGAAGTATGACAGCAAATCCGGACTTAGAACGACCTTTGATTCTTGGTCAAAATACGCCTATGCTTCCACGGCCAATATGCTCTTCTGGGTAAATCGCGAGAATGGTATGCTGTCCATGGGTAAAGCCGGATCCACCCCAGCCCAAGTCGGCATGATCCCGGTGGAGGAAATCGATCAAGTCGGCTTAAGCGCACATCGCATCAACAGCAATACCTATGTCGTCGACTTGTCCAATTATTACGGCGAACCTCATATTCATGAGGGAAGATACCGGCTGCTCATTCAGGACAAGAAAATCCTGAAGCTATCCAAAACCAAACATTCCAATTTTGCCGGAATTAACTACAAACCGGACCAACTCAGCTACAAAGGCAATATTGCCATGATGAACGGCAGCACGCTGGAGCTGGTTCATCCGACGGGCAAAACGGTCAAAACTTATGACCTGGCCGCGCTCACGGGAGTAAAGGATCATTTTGTTGTAGAAGCGATCGAACAGGACTTCCTGCTCGTCCGACCATACACGAAGGCGACCCTGTATATCGTTCATCCGACAGGCAAGACAGCCGAGCTTATCTATCCTGAACTTCTGGACGAGGAAACCATCAAGGTCATTGAGGAAATGCCGCCGAACGAGGTGGGCTTCATTGGTGACGGTCTTACGTATATCGGATATGCCGGCGGCAAGCTGACGCTCCAATACAAAAATCCGTTTCTCGATCAAAAAGAAAAACTGACCTACGCTCTTCCATTCTAACCATACGCAATTACAAAAAGACCGGCAGGATTCGATCACGAATCCAACCGGTCTTTTCACTTGCGCATCTAGAACAATGCTTTCATTTATTGTATTATTCCTCGGTTCGAAGGGCTTCCTTAATTTCCTCTGGGGATGCATTCCACCATTCCTCGTTACGCGAAATCAGCAGCTCACGCAGCGCTCTCTTCTCCACGTCGCCAAGCCCATCCAGAATAATCTTGCGCTTCATCGCCGCATCCATTTTATTCACATGATCGGCGAGGATCTTCCAGCCGCGGCGGGCCTCGTGGTCAATCCACATTTCACAGGCGGTCATGCCTGCATAATGCTGTCCCTCCGCGGTACGATCTACAGCTACCCACACGATCCACACCTGGCGTCCGTTGGGTACTTCATCCCGGTTCATGCTGAAACGGATGCCCTTCTCCACCTTACTCTTGGCGTGCATGGCTCCAATGTCCACTCGGGCTTCGCCATTGTCGATAATGACGGGCGACAAACTGTTCAGATCGATGGAGCCTGATCCAAACCCCTTATGTTTACTCTTGCTATTAATAATATTCAAAGCAATCGGTTTCTTCGCACCCTGCTTCTGCTCTTCATTCTCCACTGCTGCCGACCTCCTATATCAGAGCCGATTCATACGTATCAGCTGCTAAATTGATAACCCATGTCCCAATAATTTTATTTTAACTAATAATCCCCCAAAAGCAAACATATACATGCACTAGATGCTTGTCAACGGGAGGTTGTTCGATATGGTCCCACCACGTGCCAAAGTCTTTCTATCATCCCTGCTTGCCATAGGTTTGCTTGCAGGATCGATGCCGATATTTCTGAATCCAGGGTCCTCAGCGTCTGCTCTTGCCCCAAATGCGGGCAAGCCCTCCGCCTCTGCCGTGGAGAAGGCCCCGCTCTCACCGCCTAAGGTGCAGCCTAATATTCCCGCTCCGGCCTTAAGCGACCGGCTGGTGGAATATCATATGGATGTTCGGTACGAGCCTGAGGAGAACAAGCTTAAGGGCAAACAGACACTCACTTGGACTCATCCAGGCAAAAAAAGCGTAAACGAGCTGTACTTTCATCTGTATCCCAATGCATTTGCTTCCAATGACACGACCTTTATGAAGGAATCGGGCGGCAGGCTTCGTTCCGATCCCATGCCAGACGACGGATACGGCTCCATGGCCATTACCAGCGTGAAAACAACCGAAGGACTGGCCCTGACCCATCGCCTTCAATTTGTTCAACCGGATGACGGCAACATCAAGGATCACAGCCTTGCCAAGCTCCGGCTGCCTAAACCCATCAAGAGCGGGGAGAGTGTTACCATTCACTTGGAGTTCGAGGTCGAACTTCCCAAAATATTTGCTCGCATGGGAACCACCGAGAATTTTATTATGGCCGGCCAATGGTTTCCTAAACTTTCGGTCTATGAACCCGCTGGTCTTCGCGGAAGAACAGAGGAAGGCTGGAATCTTCATCAATACCATGGCAACTCCGAATTCTATTCGAACTTCGGCATCTACAGCGTTCGCATCCGAGTGCCCGAAAATTACATTGTCGCGGCGACCGGATTCCCTACCAAGCCTGCCCAAAAATCAAACGGGGAAAAAATTTATCAATTCTATGCGGATGATGTGCATGATTTTGCCTGGTCGGCATCGCCAAACTTTGTCACGGCAGAAGAAGCATTCTCCGCACCAGGCGTACCGGGGGTCCGCATCAAGCTGTATCTCGATCCGGCCCATAAAGACTTAAAGGAGCGTTACTTTGATGCCGCCAAGTCGGCACTCGCTTCGTTTGGAAAATGGTACGGAACCTATCCGTATTCCACGTTGTCCATCGTCGTTCCGCCGGAATCGGGCAACGGGGCAGGCGGCATGGAATACCCGACGCTGGTCACGGCCTTCGGTGCCAAAAACGATTCGCCGGGATATGAGCTGGAGCGGACCGTCATTCATGAGATCGCCCATCAATATTTTTACGGAATGATCGCAAGTAATGAATTTGAGGAAGCGTGGCTGGACGAGGCCTTTGCAACCTATGCTGAAGAACGAGTGATGGAAAAAGAATACGGTATTACCTCCAATACGGCAGCTCAGGGAGCATCCATTACTTCCCCTGCACCGCTGAAGATGGAATCCTGGAAATACAGCTCCCACGAAAACTACGCACTGAATGTTTACACGAGGGGCAAGCTGGTGCTGCAAGGCATCGAACGGCAGGTCGGTCCGCAGATGATGGAGAAGATTCTTCATACGTATGCCCAGAAATACCGGTTCAAGCATCCGACCACGTCCGACTTCCAGAAAGTTGTAGAGCAAGTAAGCAAAACGTCCTGGCAGCCGTATTTTGACCAATATGTATATGGAAGCCAGATGGCGGATGTCGCCATCGACGTGATCAAAACCAAAAATAAAGGCACGGCGGAACATCCTCGTTATGAGTCTACGGTCAAGATTACGAGCAAGGACGGGGATATAACCAATGTGCCGATCGTGTTCGCCTTTGAGGATGGCAAAACGGTGGAGCGGACCTGGAGCGGCAAGGACGGCAAAGTTACTTACACCCTGGAGTACAGCACTCCGCTCGCCTGGGCCATGGTTGATCCCAAATACTCCATCGTCCTGGAGAACAAACACATCAATAACTATATGAAGGCAGGAATGGATCCGAAGGTGGTTACACGCTGGAATCTCAGTATTACCAAGCTTGTGGAGACGCTGTTCGGCAGCCTGTCATGGTGAGGGGGGAGCACATGAAAAGTTACGCAGGCCAAGGGTGGACCAGTGTTAAAGACCAGCTATACGTCTCGATTCTGCTCTTCTTATACCGTTTGCTGTGGGGATACTGCCTGTACCGACTCGTAAAATCGGCAGTCGTTCCCCTTCTGATGCGATATCCGGATTCTGCCCCTAACGAGCTCAGCCGTCTGTTATTCTTCTATGAGGGCGAGATGAGCCTAACCCTGAGCAGCACGGTCCACACCTACGGATGGCTTCTGGCCGGTTTGCTCCTGATCCGGATGGTTCTCACCCCGCTCATTCGGGCCGGCATCTTCTACAACCTTCACCAGGAAGCCAAGGGCGAGCGTGGTTTATTCTTCTTCACTGGCATGCGCAAACTGTGGAAACCTGTAACGCTATTCTATCTGATTGAGCTTATTCTCACCTTTGTGCCCGGTTACTGGCTTCTGCCCAAAATTCTTCCGATTCTGCTAAATGGGATTCAGGAGCCTGTTCTGCTCCTTCATGCACTGCCGTATGCCGTTGGCTGGTTCTTGTACGCCTATCTAATCCGCCTGTTATTGCTCTATATGCAGTTCGGGCGCACGGGAGACTTTGGTATGATCAGCTCTCTCCATGCGCTCTTCCGCCGCTTGGGCACGGCAGTGCTGTTATCCATCACCATCGGCGGATCCGCCTGTGTCATTCTGTTGCTCCTGAGCTCGGCTTCGCTCTTCTGGGCCGGGTTGATCGGCTTAATTATTCAGCAGGCCTCTTATTTTCTGAATGGACTTTTCCAAATTTGGGTAATTTCCGCTCAATATCATTTGTGGAGAGATTCCTCCTCATCGCATCCTTAATCGTTACAATTCGTTACCCTGAAATGATGAAACATGCTCGCGAATAAGCTGTAATCCGAAGTGACACGTTTCTATCCGGGTCTTGATTTTACAAAGAATAAGAGTTCATTTATCCTCTATATTACAAATTTCTGAGCGCCAAATTACAAAAAAACCTGTTTCCCCAAGATGGGGACAGGTTTTTTTGTTTAAAAATGATCTTTCCTCGTTTGCCAAATTGTTAATACTCTGCTAAAATAACGAATATGTTAGTAACAACTTTGTCATCTTTACTGTAACTTTTTGTTGGAACGATGTAAATTCGTTATCTATGTTGGAACGTCAGACGTCAATGAATGGGTTCATCAACATTTTAAGGAGCCGAATTCCCATAACGATATGGGAAGCGGGGGATCCGTTTTGGGTGAATTGATCTCGCAAGAGAGGGATCATAGGGGACCTTCAACCGAACCCTTAAGCTAACCTCGCAGGCAATGGAAGGAGCTTTTGTTTTGAAAAAGAAGTTAACGGCTGTTTCTCTAGGCCTCGCACTCGCACTCACATTAGGGACCGGAAGCGCTTTCGCCGATTCCAAATTAAATACTGCAATCAAACCAGCCATTGGTGTCTCTTATAAAACAGGCGGAACCACAACGAATGGTTTTGACTGCTCCGGATTCACCAGCTATGTTTACAAGAAGCTTGGCCTTAGCCTGCCGCGTACATCTGCAGCTCAATACAAAGTAGGTACGGCAGTATCCAAGAGCAACCTGAAAGCTGGCGATCTCGTGTTCTTCAACACATCCGGTAGAGGTGTATCTCATGTGGGTATATATGTTGGGAGCGGCAAATTCGCTCATTCCTCATCTTCGCGTGGTGTCATTATCAGTCCGCTAAGCCAGAGCTATTATGCCAACCGATATGTAGGCGCTAAGAGAATTATGAGTCAAAATACGTACAAATCTGTAGCTGTGAACTACAATTAATGTTGGAACTTTATTGATTTACTCTTACAAGAAAGCCCTGGGCTTATGAGATTGTGCCGATCTCATCCAGCGGCTTTTTTCTTTTGTTTATTCTGTCTATACCTTTATAACGTTCAGGACAACGGAAAAGTTCCCGCTTTTCGAAAAAAAATGAAATTTATTCTACAAGTTCACTTCACTTCGCCATGTCTTCACATCTTCTACCCTTTATATACCCTTCTCTCCCTTCATTAAACACCCATTTTGGAAAAATATTGATTTTATCCGATGCTTCGACGGCTAATGCTATTGAAAAATAGCGAAATTCACCAAGAAATAATTGCCAATCTCGCTTGCTGTCTGATAGAATGGACGCAGTAACAACTTTGTCATTAATGTAAGTGCTTTAATCATAGATTGCTATGCCGAATTCCCGGCCGAACGGGAAGCGGGGGAACCAACCCACGGGTGAATTGATCTTGCCGTCAAGAGATCATAGGGAACCTTCAACCGAACCCTCAAGCTAACCTCGCAGGCAACGAAAAGGAGCTTTCCATGCTGAAGAAAACATTATCGACAGCAGCCCTGAGTATCACGCTGTTGTTCACTTTGGGCGTTGGCAGCGTGTTTGCGGATCGTGCGCTGGATCACGAAATCGATAAGGTGCTAGGTACAAAATACAGCTACGGCGGCACGACCACGATCGGATTTGACTGTTCCGGCTTCACCATGTATGTATATGCTAAACTCGGTCTGAAGCTACCGCATCAATCCGGCTCTCAATTCGACATGGGGACAAGTGTATCCCGTAAGGAGCTGCGCGCTGGCGATTTAGTGTTTTTCAACACATCGGGCCAGGGCATCTCCCACGTCGGCATTTATGTCGGCGATGACAAATTTGCCCATGCCTCCTCCAACCGCGGCGTGGTAATTAACCGCCTTTCAGAGGAGTACTATGATCAGCGATACGTGGGTGCGAAGCGTATTATGAGCAATGATAAGTATGAAGAGTCAACCGGTGAAACATCCTAAGTTATAGAGGCTAATCATCCTATACATACTGCTTGCCCGTTAAAGGAGCCCTTACCTCTCTTTGACGGGCTTTTTGATGTGACTTGAATATTCGTAAAATGGTTATTATTCATGCATACGATAGGAGGATTTCGCAAATGGATGCAACACCGATTTCATTTCACACTGTAATCATGCGTGAAGAGCACGCGGAAGAAATATGCGCCTGGACCTATCCTCCTCCCTATAATATCTATGGCTTTCTTCCCTGGGAGCAGATGAAAGGGCTTGAGGTGGAGTTTGGCGATCCGGACATTCGCCAGAGGCAGTACATCTCGATTCTGGATGAATGGGAGGCCCTTTGGGGGTTTGCCCAACTGTTTCCGATGCATGAGGTTACACGAATCGGACTTGGCATGCGGCCTGATTGGTGCGGGCGTGGAATGGGTAAACGGTTTATGCAGACGATTGTCCGGGAAGCCAGGCGGAGGCGCCCTGCCGACGAAATTGACCTGGAGGTGTTGACCTGGAATGAGCGTGCGATTCGCGCTTATCAAAGGGCGGGCTTTCACATCACCGATACGTACGAGCGGCTTACGCCAACGGGTAACGCCCTTTTCCATTGTATGGTGTATGAGCCCCCGGCAAATGAGGAATAGTAATCTTTGTCTATATGAAAAAGCACAATTTTGTGTACTTTTTATGAAGCCACGCCGTATAGTTGCTTTTTTTGTCACAACTGGCTATGCTGTCTATGGATGTTGGTTTATAATGGAGACAAGTGCAAAAGTGCAGTATACATAGAAGGGACGATATGACGATGCAAAAATGGATCATGAGCGGATTGTTCTTCGTCGCATGTGCGTTGGCTATTGCGCTGATGTTTACGCTCCCAGGTAAGGAACAGGTAGCTCAGGAAGAGAAGCCGACCATGCCGGAAGTGACTCTCGATGCTGCCGCAGCGGAAGCTACACTGAAAGCAAGCTGCATTAGCTGTCACGGCGACCAACTTCAAGGCGGCGCTGGACCGGCTTTGAATCAAGTGGGCGGACACATGGATGCGGACGCGATCTTCAACGTTGTAACCAAAGGTCGTAAGGGAATGCCTTCCTTTAAAGATCAACTTAAGCCTGATGAAATCGCAAACATCGCGCTGTACCTTGCTGAGAAAAAATAAATCAGCTTATACGCAAAACACGCCTGCACCTGGAGTTCTTCCTGGGGCAAGCGTGTTTTTACATATTCGGGACCTCCGAGGGGACTTACCGTCTTCCCCTTCTATTGTGCCGCCTTGCCATCCTTCGAACGACTCTTCTCATAGGCTTCGTTAAACTGCTGCGCTTCCTTAATATCCACAGCCGTGATGCCACCGTCGTCCCAAGAAGTGAGACGAAGTGTAACGACTTTATAATCTATGGTGATGTAGGGGTGATGTCCGAAAGCTTCCGAAATAGCTGCCACTTCATCAACAAAAGCGATTCCCTTCATGAAGGAGGAGAAGGTATACTTCCGTACGATCCATCTCCCTTGTTCAAATTCCCAACCCTCAAGCTTTTCCAGATGAGCCTCTACTTCTTGCTGCGTATAAAGCATCTTTTATCTTCCTCCCCGAAAAAAACCTATCTTAAAGCCGACTGACACGTAATATGGGCTATCTGTCATCTATTCTATTCTGCCCTGTATCTGTTGATAACTGGAGTGATTACACAAGGGCCACAAAAGCCAACTCTTCTTCACCGATCAAAATATGTATTCGATGGTTCGTCTGATCATGCATGACCACGCCGCTGCCAACGTTAATCACCGGCTCTGTGCCCAGCGCATAAAACAAATCCTCTGCCAGCGCCTCATGAACCTCATTTTGCTCGGCTTCACCCAGATTGCCCCAATCCTCAGCTTCCATTTCAAAGAAGACATAGCTGTCGGAAATTCGCCCGACCGCCTCGGTTAGTTCTGCCAGAATTTCGCCATAATCCCTTCCGTGCTTAACGCCCATCTTAATCACTCCTTTCCTTGCCGTACTTAGCTTCGTTTCCCTTCCTTCCATTATACCGGAAATTACAACTAAAAAAAAAAGCCCGACCTGACGATAAATAGGATAACGCCCCACATAAGGGGCCCGGTTCTCCATGAGAGCCGTTCTGACGAATGGATTCGTTATTTTATTTCTCACGGATGAGGTGTGGTATGGAAATTTCAACAATTATAGGCTTAATAATCGGTATCGTCGCGGTACTGGTGGGCATGATCCTGAAAGGTGCCTCCCTTCTCGCTTTGTATAATCCGGCAGCCTATCTAATCATTCTTGGCGGTACGGCAGCAACTTTATTCATCGGATTTCCGCTAGTCGAGCTGAAAAAGATTCCGAAGCTGGTCAAAATGACCTTCGTGAAACAGAATCTGATGGACAAAACGGATATGATCAAGCTGTTTATGGAATGGGCTTCGATCACACGCCGTGAAGGACTGCTGGCTCTGGAAACCAAAGTCGATGAGATTGATGACAGCTTCCTGCGTAATGGGATGCGCATGATCATTGACGGCAACGATCAGGAATTCGTACGTGATGTATTAATGGAAGATATTAATGCCACCGAAGAGCGCCATCGTTCCGGCTCATTGATCTTCTCCCAGGCCGGTATGTATGCACCTTCCCTCGGGGTACTTGGAGCCGTTATCGGTTTGATCGCTGCACTATCCCACATGGAAGATATGGGCGAACTCGCCCATGCCATCGGGGCTGCGTTTATCGCTACCCTGCTCGGTATCTTCACCGGTTATGTCATCTGTCACCCGATTGCGAATAAACTCAAGCGTCTATCCAAACGCGAGGTTGAAATCCGCCTGATGATGGTAGAAGGCCTGCTGTCCATTCAATCCGGTGTATCCACCATTGCAATCAATCAAAAGCTCTCCGTGTTCCTGACACCGTCCGAACGGGCTGAGCTCAGCGAGAGGGAGGCTGGTGCTAGTGAGCAAAAAGACTAGACACGAGCCGCATGAGGAGCATGCCGACGAATCCTGGCTTCTTCCTTACGCAGACCTACTGACCTTGCTTCTGGCCCTGTTCCTGGTGCTGTACGCCATGAGCGCGACGGATGCACGCAAATTTCAAGAAATGAGCGAAGCCTTCAGCGTTGCTCTTACCGGCGGAACCGGGGTGCTGGACTACAGCAAAACGGAATCCAGCGATGATCCGCCTAATATTAAGGATCATAAAGCGACATCACCTTCCGTTCCCGCAACAACACCTGACCAACGACGTGCAGAACTGATGCGTCAGGAGCAACAGGATCTGGAGAAGCTGAAGAAGCAGCTCGATAATTATATTAAGAATAACGGTTTAACCTCGGAGCTCAGCACCAAGTTGAACCACTCCCAGCTTGTCATTACGATACGGGATAACGCCCTGTTCCCTTCCGGTGAGGCCGTTGTGAAGCCGGAGGCCCGTAAACTGGCGAAGGCCATCTCGCAAATGCTTCACAAGTTCCCGGACTATGAAATCATTGTATCCGGTCATACGGATAATGTGCCAATCTCGAACAGCCGATATCCATCGAACTGGGATTTAAGCTCGGATCGGGCCTTGCAGTTCATGAAGATTTTGCTAACCAACTCGGAGCTGGACCCTAAACGGTTCATGCCGATCGGTTATGGTGAATACCATCCGATTGCCGATAACAATACCGCTGCTGGACGAGCGAAGAACCGCAGAGTCGAGGTATCCATTATACGTAAATACCAGGATAGCGCGACCTTTACAAGCGTGAATGAATAACTCAAAAGGGAACGGTCCCTACAGACTATAACACACAATAAACAACCGATGCATCTGGTCTCCAGATCCCATCGGTTGTTTTTGTTTAAGGTAATAGGAGTATTCCAGTCAGCTACTCGAGCCTGTAGTTCAGCAGCCGGCCAAGCTCTTCCTTCTCCTTCTCGTTAAGGTCGCGCCATGAGCCGATACGTTGACTGCCAAGACGGATATTCATAATCCGGATTCGCTGTAACTTTCGGACCTCATAACCAAAAGCGCTGCACATTCTGCGGATTTGACGATTCTTACCCTCTGTCAGAATGATTCGGAATACACGCTCGGACATTCGAGTGACCTCACAGGGCAGAGTCATCTCACCTAAAACTTTTACGCCGCTGGACATCCCGCTAAGGAAGGATTCCGTTACCGGGCGATCCACCGTCACAATGTATTCTTTCTCATGTTTCCCCTCGGAGCGAAGGATCTTATTGACGATATCCCCATCATTCGTCAGCAAAATCAGTCCCTCGGAGTCCTTATCCAATCGTCCTATAGGAAAAATACGCTCGTTATGACCTACGAAGTCTACAATATTGCCCTTAATATGCGGTTCGGTGGTGCTTGTAATCCCGACCGGCTTATTAAGAGCAATATACACATGTTGCTTCTTCTTATCCTGAAGCGGCTTTCCCTGGATACGCACATCGTCGCCTTCCTCTGCCTGGCTTCCCAGGACTGCCACCACGCCATTAATGGTAACTTTCCCGCTCTCCACCAGCTTGTCCGCTTCACGACGTGAGCAATATCCCGTTTCACTGATAAATTTATTGATTCTCAAGATGCCATCCCCTTATCTGTAACTACTTCTTGCTTATCCCTCAATTGCATTCCGCTGAACCGCAGGCAGAACCATGCTCACCTTGGTTCCTACTCCCACTTCACTCTCGATTTCCATCATACCCCGGTGGCCCTGAATAATACGCTGGCTTACCATCAATCCTAGCCCTGTGCCCGTCTCTTTATTTGTAATAAAAGGCTCGCCAAGATGCGGCATCAGATCTTCCGGAATGCCTTGACCTTCATCCCGAATATCGATTTGTACCCATTCGCCCTTCGGCCTTGAAAGGTCAATCCAGATACTGCCGCCATCCGGCATCGCTTCAATCGCATTTTTGAGCAAATTGATAAACACCTGCTTGAGCTGGTTCTCCTCACAGTGTACGTACGTGGGTTCATCAGTAAATTTCAATTTGAATTCGATACCGTACAAATGGGCTTGGCTGTCAAGGAATGAAATGACATCTCCCATGATGACTCGGACATCCCTTTCTTGGAAATGAATCGCCTGCGGCTTCGCTAATATCAGAAATTCACTGACAATGAGGTTAATTCGATCCAGCTCGGACAGCATTAGATCAATATGGTCCGGATTAACTTTGTGGGTCTGCTGCTGAAGCTGCAGAAATCCACGGAGCGTCGTAAGCGGATTTCGGATCTCATGAGCAACGCCGGCAGCCAACTGGCCAACGGTATTGAGCTTCTCCGAACGACGCAGCAGCTCCTCGATCCGATTGCGTTCCGTCACATCCCGAGACACGCTAATCATGGAGGTAACCTCACCGTTCTCGTCGCGCACCAGCGAGGTGCTGATACTGACCTCGATCGTGCTTCCATCTTTGCGAAGACGGACCGTCTCCACCGGAGGAAGCCGTTCACCGGCCCGCAGGCGGCGGATGCGTTCCTTTTCTTCTTCCTCTTTGGCCGGAGGCACAAGTGCAAGCTTCCGTCCAACCACTTCGTGCGCCTTCCAACCATACAATTGCTCAAACGCTTTATTCACACTAATAACCCGTTCATAGGTATCGGTTGTATGAATGGCATCGGCTGTCTGATTAATGACCGACTCCAGATATTCCTTAACGGATTGATTCTCATCGACCATTTGCTTCAACTGGCTCGTATAGTTACCCAGATTACGTGTCATCGCATTGATTCGACCCGCAAGCTGCCCCAGCTCGTCCCGGCTGCTTACCTCCAGCCTTCGATCAAAGTGACCATCCGAGACATCGTTTACCGTCCCCAGGATGGCCTGAATCGGCTTGGTAAAATACCCCGCAACAATATAACTGCCGAATATCACGATTTCCAATAAAACCAATGAGATGGCCACAAGACTGATCATCTGCTCCCTCATTACGGAGGAGATGGCTTCATAATCCATGACAACACTGATGACACTGGTCGGTTTATTTTCAGATACGATGGGGATGAAGCTTTTTAGCACCTTCTTATTATTGATGGTACTGACAAACACCACATTATCGCTGGTAGAAACAGCCCTCTTCACAGCTTCCGCATCTTGGTCCAGGCTTCCATAGTCGTAGGTGCCGAATGTAATGGGACGATTGCGAAGCTTGTGATGAACGTCATCCGTTCCATCTTCTCTCATATATTCATTGCCAAACGTTTCAGGGTTGATGCCTGTTACTTCCAATATTCGCGGATTCGACTTCAACGTTTCCTTCACAACCGTATCCGGGCTTGTTATCTTCACAAAGTCCTTGATATTCGAATTCCTTATGTAGGGATCAATGATATAATTGCGCTTGCTATCGTAATAGTATCCCCATTTATCAATGAATTCCGGATTGGATGTGGAGAACTCAAACGGTCCTGACCAAAAATGATCGGCGCGCTGACCCTCGGAAACGGATACGACTTTACCATACTGGAACAATTCTTGAAAAGCCGTATGCCAGTACCCCCAGTTCTTTGTGGAAAGACCGATTTCATCTTGAGAGGAGGATCGGGCAACAACGATATCATCATTCGTCCGGACCAATAGCGAAATGTGGGTGACGCCGATCTCCTTACTCAATTCCACCAATTGCGAATTGGTTATATTGTTAATATCCGGATCCAAAGCTTTTGCCGCATTGACCGCGGCCACCTTCAGCATATCACCGAATATGTTATCCACATATGCAGAACTAAAGCCGGTTTGCTGGACCGTGATGGCAATCTGCGTAGCGGCCATCACCATTTTGGTTTCACTATCCTGCTGCAAATTTTCCTGGGTCGTGTAATAGTTCAGCGTAATGTTGAGCAGAAGAATAAATAATACCGATATGGACATGATCATCGATAATTTCGTCTTAATCGACAAGTGGCATCTTCACCTTTCTGCTGTCACATAGACGACTTGCGAATCTAATACCCTCATGATACCTTGATCAGGAACGTTTGAAAAGACAAGCGACTTGATGACTATATGCTTTTTTCCACAATCGCATTGCTATTGAAATAGGGAATCCTTACAATATAAGAGGCCATTCCAAGTAAAACAAACAACGTATCCACAGATTGCGCACAAATACACAACTTATCTGGGGATAATGTGTATAACCTTGTGTATAATATTTTAGTTATCCACAATTTTGTCCACAACATGTTAACAAACGAATAAATGTTCGTTGAACATTGGGTATAAATACAGGGTTTTAACGGGCTGTGAAAGGAGACTTTAGTTTGATATCAAATTCAATAGACCCACTGGCTGTGGATAACGATAATCATGAACGCTGGATGAGAGAAGCCATCGCGGAAGCACAGAAAGCCGAAGAGCTCGGTGAAGTTCCAATCGGCGCTGTCATCGTGCGGGGTGATGAGATTATTGGCCGTGGTTACAATTTGCGTGAAACGACTCATGATGGTACGGCCCATGCCGAGATGGTAGCGATCCGTGAAGCAAGCAAACATCTTGGAGCTTGGCGGTTGCTCGACTGCCGGTTGTACGTGACGCTGGAGCCCTGTCCCATGTGTGCAGGAGCGATCGTCCAATCCAGGGTCCCACAGCTGATCTATGGCACTGGCGATCCCAAAGCCGGTTGTGCCGGCACACTGATGAATTTGCTTCAAGAGCCGCGTTTTAATCACCGGACTCACGTGGTTGAGGGCGTGCTGCAGGAAGAATGCGCATCCCTACTCACCCAGTTCTTCCGACGTTTGCGCGGGAAAATATGATCCTTATGTAGAGAAATATGTATAGAAACGTAAAAAACCCGGCCATGACGGCCGGGTTTTGGTGTCTGTGATGAGATAATATTAATAAGTGCCCATTTGGCTCATGGATTCCTCAAATTGCTCCATCGTGATGACATCAGCTTCTTTTGGAATACCGATTTTGAACTCTTGTTTTGCGTTGATGTTGTTGTATTGGGTGCTACCCTTCACAGCCAACTTCACGTTCTCATTGGTTTCTGGATCATTGAAATCAACGTTCAATACAACATCCTGATAAGCAGGGAAATCCTTTTTATCAATAGCCGTGTTGATGTTGAATGTGTTGATCTTCAGATATTTCTGCATCTCTTCCAGGCCCGCTTTGAATTCGTCTTGATTAACGTTGGATACTTCAGCTTTGGCAGCGTCGATATCTTCCTGGGTCAGACCCAGCAATTCGCGGTACTCGTCTTTAGCTGCAATGTCAACAACCTTAGGTGCAACCTTGTTTACCATAATATCCAATGCTTCATTCAGGTTATCATTGGTTACAAAGAATTGAACCACTTGTTTTGCATCCACGCCTTCTGGAAGGCCAGCATCTTTAACATTGATCTCTTTGAAGTATTTCGCTTGATCATATTCGCTCAGCAAAGCTTCAAGGATCTCGTTCACGAATTTCTGCGATTTCTCGGTATCCAGGCTTTCTGGGCTAAACGTTTCACCGGATTGCTCAGCAAGCTCTTTCATGTCCATCATGAGGAACTTGCCAACAACGTCCTCTGGGAATGGCAGCATTGGAATGCTTGGAACTTTAATGTAGATTTTCTCTTTCGTCATGACCATATCAATGTTGAAGGACATCGCCATGTCACCCTTCAGATTGATACCCATGTTCATTTCGGTTTGCATTGGCTCAGCTTGGTAGATACCATCCAGCGTAACCTCAGCATTCTTCAGCATGGTCATCGCTTGAGTTACACTTGGATCGCCTTCAACTGCAGGTATGTTAACTTGAAGGTCTTCAATGACAAATTTACTCTTCATTTCGTAGGATGTCATCTTCATCGCGTTCGTAGCAGCGTTGGTCATTGCTGCCTTAGGCTCTTCTTTTTTGGCGCAGCCGGATAATACAACTGTCACTGTGAGCAACAGTGTCAGCATAATAGCTGCAAACTTCTTGTTCATTAAAATTTCTCTCCCCTCTAACAGTCAAAAAAATAACAGACCTTCTAATCATAAACCATTTAACCAAAATGAGAAACACTTTCTGGAATATTTGCTGAAAATTTATTTCCTTTCTTTTTCCATCCATCTTAATTTCAAACTTCTTAACATGCGAATAAGGTGGGGCCCCAAAATATTACACTTGAACACTAATACGCAGGTTGGACGCAAAAGGTTTCATAACGAAAAAAAGAACTTCCTGTCGTATTACAGGAAGTTCCCTCGATTCTTGCTTTCTAGCCTCTCCGTATTTGCTCCTACAGGCTTCTAGCCCTCCGGATTGAAATGTCCATCCTGCTTACGGATCTTCGCTCTGTGCGAGCCTGACAGCGGCTCCTGGCCACCACGGTCATGGTCCTTGCGCTGCTTCGGCTGCTCTTGTGCTTCCGGTACCGGAATCGCTTTTGGTTTGCTCATCTGATAGCCCTCCATTTCATGGATCAAACGATGTCTACGCTATCCTGCTTTGATGTCCATATCATGAAGAGACAGTATGGAAACTGTCTCACCCATTCATGGAACTAGTGGTGCGTGATTTGCTGCAGCGTTTGGGCACACTCATGGATATGGCGCGTATAATCGCCCACCATGCCCTGAATGTTCTCATTACGCTCATCGGTCGTCGCGCCCCCACGCTCTACATCGACCAGATCGACCTTCACTTCCCGCGAATCCACATACGTGCATTGAAAATCAAATGAATACTCCTGGCGACCTGCTGCATCAATATGAATGCGGATGGCATTCGGATCCCCTTCGTCTGCAGCCACTTCTGCGCGATCTCCCGGCTTTAATATGATGGGCAGTCTTTCCTGCCAGGCATTGACCAGCGTCGACTGATCCACATTCAGTTCTGAGTTCATGTTCACACCTCCCCTTCTCTATAAATTGCGATAACAGGGGATGTTTTATACAGCAGCCTCCATAAAGCAGAGAACCTATTGAAGGGAAGAACATGCTATGATTCCTCTTATATAAAAGAGCAATAAAAAAACCGTTTCCCTAAGGGAACGGTTTGGGTTTGATTATGTATGGCGGAGAGGATGGGATTCGAACCCATGTGGGCTTGCACCCTAACGGTTTTCAAGACCGCCCCGTTATGACCGCTTCGGTACCTCTCCACGTGGTAATGATCCATGCAAAATGAATCACGTGCAAAAATCATTATACCACAAGACAAACTGTTTTATCAACTTATTTTTTCTGTTCGATGATACTAACGTTCCCCATGTACGGGCGAAGTACTTCAGGAATAACGACGGATCCGTCAGCCTGTTGATAGTTTTCCAGAATGGCAGCGACGGTACGCCCTACCGCGAGCCCGGAACCATTCAGGGTGTGGACAAATTCGGGCTTGCTCTTCGGTTCCGGACGGAAGCGAATGTTGGCACGGCGAGCCTGGAAGTCCCCGATATTCGAACATGAGGAGATTTCACGATATACGCCGCTCTCTGGAAGCCAAACCTCCAGATCATAAGTCTTCATGGATCCAAAGCCCATATCCCCGGTACAAAGAGCCATGACGCGATAAGGAAGATTCAGCAGCTGGAGCACTCGCTCCGCATCCGCCGTCATCTTCTCAAGCTCATCAAACGATGTTTCCGGATGTACAATCTTCACCATCTCAACCTTGTTGAACTGATGCTGACGAATAAGTCCCCGTGTGTCGCGGCCTGCCGCGCCGGCTTCCGAACGGAAACAGGAGCTGTATGCCACGTAATATTTAGGCAGATCCTCACTATTTAAGATTTCCTCGCGATGGTAGTTCGTTACAGGAACCTCAGCGGTTGGGATCAGATAGTAGTCGGTATCGCTAATTTTAAATAAATCCTCTTCGAATTTAGGCAGCTGTCCTGTTCCGTACAAACTGTCCCGGTTGACGATATATGGAGGCAGCATTTCCTCATAGCCGTGTTTGTCGCTGTGCAGATCCATCATGAAACTGATCAAGGCACGCTCAAGGCGAGCACCCAAACCTTTGTAGAACGTAAACCGTGAACCCGTTACCTTCGCACCTGCTTCAAAATCCAAAATACTCAGGTTCTGAGCAAGCTCCCAGTGTGCCTTAGGCTCGAAATCGAAAGCTTTCGGCTCCGCCCAGCGGCGGATTTCCACGTTCTCCTCCTCCGAGGCGCCTACCGGCACACTCTCATGAGGGATATTCGGAATCGCCAAAGTAAGCTCGGATATGCTGGCTTCCAGCTCACGAACTTCCTCATCCATCGCTTTAATCTGGTCTGACACTTGGCGCATTTCCAGAATCAGATCATCTGCATTCTCACGATTCTTCTTCAGTTTGGCTACTTCAGCCGACACGGTGTTGCGGCGATTCTTCAGACTTTCGCTTTCCTGCAGCAATTCCCGGCGCCGGGCGTCAAGCTTAGGAAACTCCGCAATCAGATCGAGCGATTTGCCTCGATTCTTCAGCGCTTCTTCTACACGACTGTACTCGCTGCGCAATATTTTTACGTCTAACACGGGAAACCCTCCTAAAGTAAAACATCCATCAAGTATATCGAAGCAGCTGCCCTATATGTTGATAAAAAGCCTTGGGACAAGGCTGCATTATACGTTATTACATACGATACATCTTATTGCATTTCAGCGAAAAAGACAACTTGACTCCCACATACTGCCAAAGAGTCAAGATGTCTTCTACTGTAACTATTACATCTGTGGTGCCGTAGACTGGGATCGAACCATCTCCACAAAATATTGATGAAGTCGATAATCGTCCGTCAGCTCCGGATGATAAGAAGCTGCGAGCAGATGCCCCTGTCTGGCTGTAACAATCTCATCCTTATAAGTGGAAAGGACCTCAACGCCCGCACCCACTTCCAGAATGAGCGGCGCACGAATGAAGACAGCCCGTACCGTTTCTTCGATTCCTTTTACAGGCAAATCGGTCTCGAAGCTTTCACGCTGACGTCCAAATGCGTTCCGCGCCACCGTGATGTCCATCAGCTTCAGATGAGCCTCTTCGTCGCCTTGAATTCGCTCTGCCAGTACGATCAGTCCGGCGCATGTTCCGAATATCGGTTTGCCCTGGGCTGAGAACTGATGAATTGCATCCATAAAATCATACTTCCGCATCAGCTTGCCGATGGTGGTGCTCTCGCCGCCAGGGATAATCAAGCCGTCAATGCTGTCCAACTGCTCAACCTTCTTAATCGGCACCCCTTCGGCACCAGCAAGCGTAATGCTCCGAATATGCTCTGCAACGGCACCCTGAAGTGCCAGTACGCCGACCTTCATGTTACCCCTTCTCTCTTACCAGCCGCGATCCTGCATGCGCTCAGCGGGACTAAGCTTGGATATCTCGATGCCTTTCATCGGAGCACCCAGGTTCTTGGATACTTCAGCAATCAATTTATAATCATCATAATGCGTCGTTGCTTCAACAATCGCACGAGCGAACTTCTCAGGGTTGTCCGATTTGAAAATGCCGGATCCAACAAAGACGCCGTCAGCGCCCAGATGCATCATCAATGCTGCATCAGCAGGTGTTGCCACACCGCCAGCTGCAAAGTTAACGACAGGCAGCTTGCCCGTCTCATGAACGCCCTTCAGGAGGTCATAGGAAACACCGAGGTTTTTCGCTTCGGCATACAGCTCGTCCTTCGACATGTTGCGAACTTTACGGATTTGGCTGTTGATCAAACGCATGTGGCGAACAGCTTCCACGATGTTGCCCGTTCCCGGCTCACCCTTCGTGCGGATCATGGATGCACCTTCGCCGATACGACGCAGCGCTTCGCCAATGTCTTTGGCGCCACATACGAACGGTACGGTGAAATCCCACTTGTCGATATGGAACACTTCATCCGCCGGCGTCAGCACTTCACTCTCATCGAGGTAATCCACGCCGAGTGATTCAAGCACTTTCGCCTCGACATAATGACCGATACGAGCCTTGGCCATAACTGGAATGGATACAACTTTCATGACTTCCTCAACGATGGTTGGATCAGCCATACGTGCTACTCCCCCAGCAGCGCGAATATCGGAAGGAACGCGCTCCAGCGCCATAACTGCCGTAGCACCGGCAGCTTCAGCGATTTTCGCTTGTTCCGCATTCATGACGTCCATAATGACGCCGCCTTTTTGCATTTCCGCCATACCTCTTTTTACAGTTGATGTTCCTGTTTCCATGTCCCCTAGCCTCCCGATTATATGTTGTATCTCATCGCCATAACAGCATTCCCTGGCGATATGGTCTGTACCCGTATAGGTGCATGCTTGCAATGAATCTAACTTGATATTTTACCGCATCAAAATCAAATACACAACCCAATTACTCGGAATTTATCGGCTGTTAGAAAAGATTTTTGATGGAATCAAATAAATCGGCGAAAAAGTCTCCAATCGCCCGCAGGAACAAACTGAACCAGCCTGCCTTCTCAACTTCCTCCGCAGTGATTAGATTCACCGTTTCGGTTTGGGCTTCCTTCATGCCTTCTATTTTATATGTGTAGGTTACCGTGCCCACCTTCGTATCCTTAGCGACAGGAGCTGTCATGCTGGAGGAGTCCAGTTTGGCTTCAAAGGTAATATTCTTGCCGCTTGAACCTTTCGGTACAACAAAAGTAAGAGCTTTATCCGTTACGAGCGCAGCTTCTTTGCCTTTGCCCTTCTTCACTTCGACGGTTTCAAAGCCTTGCACGGTTGCACCGGCAGCTTGGACTTCCTTCACTTCAAAGTTGTCAAAGCCGTAATCAAGAACTTTTTTGGTCTCTTTAAAACGGGCGCCTTCAGATTTCGTACCCATTACAACGCTAATCAAACGCATGCCGTCACGTTCAGCAGTACCGGCAAAGCAATAACCCGCCGCATTGGTATGACCGGTTTTTAAACCGTCCAAACCTTCATAAGCGTAGGACTTAAAGTTCGTAATACTCTTGTTGGCCTCAAGCATCCAGTTGTAGTTGATAATCGGATTCGTGTCTCTCTGCCGGAACTTGTGGGATTGAATAGCCGTGAATCTTGCAAAATCAGGATGATCCTCGACAATATATTTCGCAAGTAAAGCGGTATCCATTGCCGACATTACCGTTTCTTTATCCTCTGCAGGGCGATATTTCTCTGGCATATCAGCACGGCTGAGGCCAGTTGAATTAATGAAGAAAGCCGTCTTCAGCCCCATCTTCTTCGCCGTATCGTTCATCATGGTAACAAACTCTGCCTCGGAACCAGCCACATGCTCAGCCAATGCTACCGTCGCATCATTCGCCGAACCGACAGCCATCGCTATGTAGAGCTCTTCCACTGTATGTTGGTCGCCTTCCGCCAAAAATATCCGCGATCCGACAGTTTTTGCTGCATTTTCCCCCACGGTAACCACGTCATCCCAAGCTAAGTCGCCTTGTTTCACTTTTTCTGCAACGATGTATTCCGTCATCATCTTCGTCATACTCGCCGGTGGCAATGCTTCATCCGCATTAATAGATAATAGGACCTGTCCTGTTGATGGCTCGATCAGAACAGCGGAGCTTACATCCAATCCAAGCTGATCAATCGATGGCACTTTATCCGGTTTCTCAGCATTGGTTGTGGCTTTCTCGGTTGTCGCTTTATCCTCTGTGGCTTTCGTTGTATCCGCTGTTGCCAGCATAGTAGGTGCCGCGAATGAAACCGCAGGCGCAGCAGAGAAACACAGTATATTAAACAGCATCAAGGATGCCAGCGTTCTTTGAATTCGTTGCCGCTTATTCTTCTTTACAGACTTGTCTATCAATGGAATTACTCCCCTCTAATTCTCAATAAGTCATTAACTTGTTCTATTCTATCATAGGGGGGGTATCAAAAAAAGACAAGCTGGATGATAATTCATCCAGCTTGTCCAGGAAATAAATGACATATATTGTTCGTCCTTGTTCTTTCAGTGAATTACAAGGAATAGTTAGGTGCTTCTTTGGTAATTTGAATATCATGCGGATGGCTCTCGCGGAGTCCTGCACCAGAGATACGGATAAACTGAGTGTCATTCCGCAGTTCCTCCAGGTTTTGCGTACCGCAATAGCCCATGCCGGAGCGCAATCCACCGATCAGCTGATGGATGGTATCTGCCAAAGGCCCTTTGTAAGCAACACGACCCTCGATGCCTTCCGGAACCAATTTCTTGTCGTCATCTTGGAAATAACGGTCTTTACTGCCTTGTTTCATGGCTGCAAGGGAACCCATACCGCGATAAGCCTTGAAACGGCGTCCTTGATAGATCTCAGCTTCGCCTGGGCTCTCCTCCGTACCGGCAAACATGCTGCCCAGCATAACGGCACTTGCGCCTGCCGCGATGGCTTTCGTAATTTCCCCGGAGTATTTGATACCGCCATCTGCGATAATTGGCACGCCGTATTCTTTAGCAACCGTTGCACAGTCATATATCGCTGTGATTTGCGGTACGCCAATCCCAGCAATGACGCGGGTGGTGCAGATCGATCCTGGGCCGATTCCGACTTTAACGACGGATGCACCAGCTTCGATAAGCTCTCGTGTGCCTTCGCCTGTGGCCACGTTACCAGCGATAATCGTCAGATCCGGATACACTTCGCGCAGTTTGCGAACGGAATCAATGATATTGATGTGATGACCGTGGGCAGAGTCAACGGTAATAACGTCAACGCCAGCTTTCACAAGCGCCTCTGCTCTTTCGAAGGTATCCTTGGAGATTCCGATGGCTGCACCTACAAGCAGGCGGCCCTGAGCGTCCTTCGCTGCTCTAGGGAACTGAATCGCTTTCTCAATGTCTTTAATGGTGATAAGTCCTTTAAGGACATTATCCTCGTCTACCAAAGGCAGTTTCTCAATCTTATGCTTCTGCAAGATCATTTCGGCATCCTGAAGGGTCGTTCCGACCGGAGCTGTCACCAAATTCTCGCTGGTCATCACTTCACTGATGACCGTATTGTAATCATGAACAAAACGAAGATCACGATTCGTCAAAATCCCGATCAGCTTATTGTTCTCATCTACGATCGGTACGCCGGAAATCCGGAACTTACCCATGAGTTTCTCTGCATCGGATACAAGATGATCAGCATGGAGCGAGAACGGATTCGTAATAACACCACTTTCCGAACGTTTAACCCGATCTACCTCTTCTGCCTGTTGTTCAACCGTCATATTTTTATGAATAATGCCGATTCCGCCTTCTCTAGCAATGGCAATTGCCAAAGGAGCTTCCGTTACGGTGTCCATTCCTGCACTGATGAGCGGGATGTTCAATTTCACATGCTCGCTCAATTTGGTGCTAACATCCACTTCTTTTGGAAGTACCTCGGATTTTCTAGGAACCAACAATACATCGTCAAAAGTGAAGCCTTCCTTGCTAAACTTATCTTCCCACACCTGGGTTATTCCTCCTTTTTGTCGTCTTCCTGCGGACTACAACTACTGTCAGAGCTGGACCGGACGGCATTTTCAAGTATTTTCAGAAATATATTATTGCCATCTTAGCAAAGGGCCCATAGGCTGTCAAGGATTGAAATTCGTCCTTTGCCGGAAGTTCGCAAGTATCCATCCAGCGCGTTATCCTGTCTCTTTGGAATGGACAAACGAACCGGGTTTCTTCTATTAAATGGAGACTCACCCACGTTTAAGCCTGGTCTGCCAAAATGCTAAGTCCTTAAGGCATTATCCTGGGGTTCAATGAATCGCTGTCGTTTAGTATCACCCAACCCGGTATGGGATAGTCTCGAATTCGTAAATACTTGTTTTTGAATATAGGAAAAGACCGCTATCGATCACTCGATAACGGCCTTTATGGTTGTTCGCTTGGCGACGTCCTACTCTCCCGGGACCCTTCGGTCCAAGTACCATCGGCGCTGGAAGGCTTAACGGTCGTGTTCGGTATGGGTACGCGTGG
>NZ_JAOXLZ010000009.1:0-74758 GCF_025792345.1 Virgibacillus sp. LDC1 | reverse complement strand
ATTTCCCAACTAGTAAGACCCCTTGAAGACGACGAGGTAGATAGGTTGGAGGTGGAAGTGCAGCAATGCATGGAGCTGACCAATACTAATCGGTCGAGGGCTTATCCAACATATTTCAAAGTGCTGCAAATTCGTTTCGTATCTAGTTTTCAGGTGATCAAGCATCTGAAGCCGTTTGGTGGCGATAGCGGAAGGGTTCCACGCGTACCCATACCGAACACGACCGTTAAGCCTTCCAGCGCCGATGGTACTTGGACCGAAGGGTCCCGGGAGAGTAGGACGTCGCCAAGCGAACAACCATAAAGGCCGTTATCGAGCAATCGATAGCGGCCTTTTCCTATATGGAGGTAACTTATTATGTTGCCCCTTGATCAGCGATGGTTCTACTCCACGCAGGCGCTAAGTTAGGTACCAGCTATTAAGCTGTATGATTGGAATATGCCGCATTCTTCGAACAACAGATTCAATACTTAAAAAGACGATCCCGCCGAGATCGTCTTTTTTGTTTTTTGTTTCAGGAACCAACAATAAAATCATGAGCGATATTTTCCTTTGTGACCTTTATATTGCCTTATATCCCTCTTTGTACATCATGCGCACTCCGTTATCTCTGCGAGCAGTGGTGTGTCCGGGCACTCATGGATAGTTGCCAACCCTATATACTTCATGACTTATGCTACAACAAGGTTCCTAACATGCCTCTGTTCATAAGGCAGCACTGCAAGTGGAACGCTGATAGGTTCACTGTGGCGGATAAACCCCATCACAATCTCCTCGCCAGGCTTCATCGATGTGGTCTTATCCTCCAGCTCATCATAACGTTGGATATCAAACGAGCTTTCAATAAAAATTAGGCTTTACAGAACCAAAACACTAGTGTACTATTTAACTATGACACCGATACAATAAGGAGTGGGAGCAAAGCATGAATGAGAACGGTTCAAATGAAGCAACAACCAATATAGAGAACGCCTCAACCGACTTACAGGATAAGATACAATCTTCAAGCTCTTCGGATAAGAAGTCTAATAATGGTCCAGTCGTTCTTACCGTTGAACAAGTCACCAAAACGATTGGAAAGAAGAATATCGTTGACGGGCTATCCTTTGACATTCATCGCGGTGAAATCGTTGGTTTGCTTGGACCGAACGGCGCGGGCAAAACAACGACCATTCGGATGATTGTAGGGTTGATCGAAATGACCCATGGCGATGTACAGGTGAAAGGACACAGTATCAAGAAGGACTTCGTTCAAGCCGTTCGCCATATCGGGGGCATTATCGAGAACCCGGAATTTTACCCGTACATGAGCGGTTATGACAACCTGAGACAGTATCAGCGGATGTCCGAGGGAGTGACCATCACCAGAATCATGGAGGTTGTCAAGCTTGTTGGACTCCAGGATGCCATTCACAAGAAGGTGCGCGCGTATTCCTTAGGGATGCGCCAACGGCTTGGAATAGCGCAGGCCTTGCTGCATAATCCGTCCATCCTCATTCTTGACGAGCCGACGAATGGCCTGGATCCAGCCGGTATCCGTGAGATGCGGGATTACTTGAAGCAAATCGCCAAAGATGAAGGAATTGCCATTCTCGTATCCAGTCACCTGCTGTCGGAGATGGAGCTGATGTGCAGCCGTGTGGTCGTTATCCAGGAAGGTAAACTCGTAACCGAGCGTTCTATCGGAGGTACGGTTATTAATGAAGAGTTAACCACGGTAAGCTTCCGCGTGAATGACGTGGCCATGGCTGAACAGACCACTAGGCATCTGAAAGACATCACATTGCTCAACACCCAAATGGAGGAGGGAATCATCACCCTTCAACTTCAAGAAGAAGACATTCCTGCGTTGATCCAAACACTGTGTGATGCACGGGTACGGATTTACCGGGTGGAAGAGATCAAATCGTCACTTGAAGAAGAGTTCTTAAAATGGACAGGAGGCAACCGCATTGCGTAGCTTTGGAAATCTCGTCTGGAATGAATGGCTCAAAATGTTTAAGAAACGTAGCTTTTTCCTGCCATATGCGCTTTTGGCCGGAATGGTGATCTTCACGGCGTTCTTGCTCTATAAGTTTTCCGGTGGGGGCAGTACCGGTTATGAATTTGCCGAGATAGCAGTAACAACCAAGGGAATGGGGCAAGTGCTGACCCTGCTTGCCATTGTCGTGACGGCCGGAGCCGTAGCGAAGGAGCACAGCATGGGAACGATCAAATTGCTGCTTATACGTGCACAGAGCCGCACCAAGATTTTGGCATCGAAATACGTTGCCGTATTGATTTACATCTTAACACTAGTGGCCTTCATGTTTGCTGTAGCCGTGCTGACGGGTCAAATTACGTTCGGTATTGATGTCGGCTCCGTTACGCTTGGCGATGTGCTCATTGGAGCAGTGAACAATCTGGTGTATACGATCGTTTATGTAACGCTAACCTTTATGGTAGGCATTCTAACGAGCTCTACCGGTCCTGCAATCGGCATCGGCATGTTCATGGTCATTATGGAAAGTATGGTGGTACAGCTGCTTGCGCGTTATTCCTGGTCTAAATACCTGCTGTTCCTAAACGTGGATCTTTCCATGTACAGCGGAGGCGCAGGCTCCCCGATTCCAGGCATGAGTTTAACATTCTCAATGATGATGCTCGCTGTATATCTCCTCTTGTTTCTTGCGATAGGCTTTGTTACGTTTAAAAAACGGGATGTCGCATAAGGGACCTGAGTTCGAGGTAGAGCGGCGGAAAGGAGCAACCCCACAGTGAGTATAGAATTCGACAATAATCTGCCGATCTATTTACAGATCATGACGTATTTAAAGAAAGAAATCATCATCGGTAAACTGCAGCCCGGTGATAAAATCCCATCGGTTCGAGAATTAGCGAGTGAGCTTCAAATAAATCCAAACACGGTGCAGCGAACTTTTCAGGAATTGGAGCGTGAGGGTATTGTGGAGACGCGGCGGGGATTGGGCCGATACGTGACAAGCGAGGAACCCAAAATTATGGAAATCAAAAAAGAAATGGCTGGAGATCTGCTGGAACGCTTTATCCGCGGCATGCAGGAGCTTGGCTTTAAAGATCAGGATATCATATCGATCGTGGAAGATGCTGTGAAGCAGCCATGATCCATAGTGGAGGTGAAATCACGGTGGAGAATCTGTTACAGGTAAGGAACGTGACCAAAACGTATGCCGGTGGCCGCAGAGCGTTACATGATGTCAATCTGGATATCAACGGTGGAAAAATCATTGGCTTGCTGGGCACCAACGGCAGCGGAAAGAGTACACTCATGAAGATTGCGGCTGGGTTGATCCAGCCGACAACGGGCGGCGTTTACGTGAATGGCAAACCGGTTGGCCTGGAAACCAAAGCCGTCGTTTCTTTTATGCCGGACCGAGCCGTGACGGAATCCTGGATGAAGGTATCCGATGCGGTGGCATTTTTTAAGGATTTTTATGAGGACTTTAATGTGGAGAAGGCCCGCAACATGCTGGAATTCATGAATTTAAAGACCCATGATCGCATCAGTTCCTTGTCCAAAGGAATGAATGAGCGCCTGCAGTTATCACTGGCCTTGTCCCGTGAAGCCCAGCTGTATATGCTGGATGAACCGATTGGCGGAGTGGATCCGGTAGCCCGGGGGAAAATTTTGGACGCGATCGTTGAATTCTATAACGAGGACAGCAGCATTATCATTTCGACCCATCTGGTCCGGGATATCGAACGGATATTTGATGAAGTGATCTTTATTCAGGGCGGCGAAATTGTCATGCATGAGGAAGTGGAGAACATCCGCCTAAGACACGGAAAAAGTGTGGATGAGATGTTTAAAGAGGTGTATGCGGAATGATGAGACTGTTGAAATACGACTGGAAGAGAAATTCGACTACGCTGCTCGGCGCTTTCGCGATTCTACTCATCGTGCAGATTGCGATCACGGTGACAGGCTCGATCAGAGACTGGGAGCTTGGCGTTATGTTTGGTTTAAGCATGCTGGCGTACGGCTCTGTGGGCGTCCTGCTGCTGGTGGTCGCTGGCAAGAACTTCGGCTATAACATAAAGGCATATCACCGGCGTTTACTCCCCGTACGTTCCGTGTGGAATGTTGCTTCATCACTTATACTGGCATGTGTAAGCTTGCTGGTACTTGGCATATTGATGGCTGTGCATTTATGGTACTACTGGAGCTCGGCGGGCATATGGGGAAATATCAATCTCGCGGATGTTCCCGTTTCGTATTATGTCGGGCTTGCCTTGCTGATGGTATGGAAATTCATCTATTTGATGATTGCGATATTTTTTGCAATTACCGTGGCCAGCAGCATCACGAAGAAGGGCAGTACCTGGATCGGCATTCTGGTGTTCTTCGTATTGCAATACGTTCTTGGCTGGCTTAGCCAAGTCCTTTTCGGAGAAGAGGCAGCGTGGGTCGGACCTATGGCCAGCATTTCATTTTACGAGAAAGAAGCGGACATTACGGTATCGACAGTGCAATATACATTAGCATGGGGGGCACTTGCTTTTGAAGTGGTATTGGCCGCCTTGATCTTGTATGCAACGGTGTACCTCATTGACCGCAAGGTTGAGGTTTAACCAAAAGAGATGATTGGAAATCGGTAAGACGAATGAATAAGGTCTAAGCTATAGAACGAACAAAGAAACTGCCTATCCTAGGGCAGTTTTTTTGCGTTTGGAAGGAGATACACGGGTAAAACAGAACTAGAAGCATAACCGTACCCGTACTCCGCGAGAGTGGAACCCTTCCTTACATCATGTAAGATGAGGATAAAATACGGAAATGTATTTTAAACATTATAACGTTATATTCACGTAACGCACGTTCTGTGCTATGCTATAACCACGATACTCATTACACAATGTAAACCGACGGATAAGAGGATCCAAGGCTGGTACGGCAAGGCTGAAGGAGTGAAGCTATGAAGATATTGGAACAGCGTTTTATTATACGCAATGTAAAGACGGTGCATGATGATAAACCTTTTGACATTGTCATGGAGAACGGATTTATAACCGAAATAACGGATGCGAATGCGAACCCGGCACACGGTGCCAACAGTTTCGATGGTACGGGATTATACGTGTCCAGCGGCTGGATCGATATGCACGTCCATGCGGTCGCCAAGCTGGAGCCCTACGGAGATGCCATCGACGAGATCGGCGTTAAGCAAGGGGTTGCCACCATTATCGACGCAGGGAGCTGCGGCGCGGATACGATTGGAGAATTGGCAGCCGAGGTTGCAAGGGCCAAGACGAATGTGTTTGCTTTTTTGAATATTTCCCATATCGGTCTGCAGCGGGTTGACGAGTTATCCAGTCTGGAATGGATCGATGCCGAGAAGGCAACAAAGGCGGTATGCACGTATCCGGATTTGATCATTGGACTCAAGGCCAGAATCAGCAAAAGCGTAGTCAAGGATAATGGGGTAGAACCGCTTCGACTCGCAAGAAAATTGTCCGGGAAAACGTCACTGCCGCTGATGGTACATATCGGGTCAGGGCCACCGCCGATTAAGGAAGTATTGGAGCTGCTTCAGAAGGACGACATTATCACTCATTATTTGAACGGGAAAGCCAACAATTTATTTGATTCGGACGGGAAGCCGATCCCTGCCCTGGTGGAAGCGATAGCTCGCGGCGTTCATCTGGATGTGGGTCATGGAACAGCAAGCTTTTCGTTCTTGGTAGCGGAGTATGCGAAAGTCCAAGGGATTAAACCTGACACGATCAGCACCGATATTTATCGCGGAAATCGCATCAATGGCCCGGTGTACAGCCTGGCTAATGTCATGACGAAGTTCCTGTATTTGGGGTACAGCTTGCAGGAGGTGATCTCAGCGGTAACGGACCATGCAGCAGGATGGTTGCGCCGTCCGGAGCTTGGCCGAATTGAAGTCGGCGATGCCGCTCACCTGACGTTGTTTGCCCTGCGGCAGGGTGCTATGAGTTTAACGGATTCCGAAGGGGAGACCCGAATCGCTGATCGATATATCGAACCTAGAGGAGTGGTAGTCAATGGATCATTCATTACATGCTAAATACGGGTTGAAACGCGTGGTAAATGCCAGCGGGCGCATGAGTATTCTTGGCGTGTCGGCACCGACAGATACCGTCATGGAAGCGATGCGGATCGGTGGGCAGAGTTACGTGGAAATTGCGGATCTGGTAGATAAAGCGGGTGATTACATGGCACGCATCCTCGGTTCCGAGGCTGCGGTCGTTGTCAATTCTGCCTCCAGCGGTATCGCTCTTTCCGTGGCTGGAATCGTCACCGAAGGCAATCGCAGGCGCAGTGACCGATTGCACCAGGAGCCGATCGCGAAGAACGAGATTATCATGTTTAAGGGACATAATGTTCAGTATGGGGCCCCCGTTGAAACGATGGTTTATCTTGGAGGCGGCAAGGTCGTAGAGGTAGGGTACGCCAACGAAGGGCGTAAGGAGCATATCGCGGATGCGATTAATGAGCGTACAGCCGCCATTTTGTACGTGAAATCCCATCACTGCGTACAGAAAAATATGATTTCGGTGGAAGAAGCGGCAGAAGTGGCCCAGGCACATGGACTTCCGCTGATCGTCGATGCTGCTGCCGAAGAGGATATTCAGAAATATGTGAAATACGGGGACCTGGCCATATACAGCGGATCCAAGGCAATTGAAGGCCCAACCTCCGGCATTGTCGGCGGCAAACGTCAATATGTGGAGTGGGTGAAAGCGCAGCTGCATGGTATTGGGCGCAGCATGAAGGTCGGCAAGGAAACGACGTTTGGATTGCTCCAGGCGCTGGACGAGTATATGGTGAAGGAAGATAAGAGTGAACAGGAGAAAGCAGCGCTGGAGGAAATGAAGGCTCTATCCAAATTGACGGGCATTGAGGTCAGCATCGTTCAGGACGAAGCGGGAAGAGCGATCTTCCGAGGGCGAGTGAAAGTCGATGAAAATACGGCGGGGATCAGTGCCAAGGCTATGAACGATCAGCTTCGCGAAGGCGATATTGCTGTATACACCCGGGATTACGGCGTACGTCAGGGATATTTCGATATCGATCCTCGCTCGCTTTCCGGGGATGATTTGCAAGTCATTATTACAAGAATACAACAGATTGCAGGGGGAAACTAAGATGGCAAATATGGAGAAACGTCTTTACAGAAATCGCGCGGCACTGAACGTACTTGCAGGCAGCATTCAGAATGCGAAGGACATTTTTGAAGCTTCGGAAGGGCATGTGCTGGTCGGCGTATTGTCCAAAAATTACCCGAACGCGCAAGAGGCCGTTATTGCAATGAAGGAATACGGCGCCGTTATCGAGGATGCGGTATCGATCGGATTGGGTGCCGGCGATAACCGTCAAGCTGCGGTGGTAGCCGAGATTGTGAAAAGCTACCCAGGCACGCATATCAATCAGGTGTTCCCGGCGGTCGGTGCTACACGTGCCAATCTGGATGGCAAAGAAAGCTGGATTAACAGCCTTGTGTCTCCTTCGGGTCAAGTGGGCTACGTGAATATCTCAACCGGACCGATGAGTGCTGCCGGGTCGGACAAAGCCATCGTACCTGTAAAAGCGGCCATTGCGCTTGTGCGCGACATGGGCGGTAATGCACTGAAGTACTTCCCGATGCAGGGCTTGAAGCTGGAGGATGAATACCGCGCGGTAGCGAAGGCATGTGCGGAGGAAGGATTTGCGCTTGAACCAACAGGCGGGATTGATAAAGAGAATTTTGAAGCCATCGTGCGCATCGCATTCGAAGCGGGAGTGCAGCAGGTCATCCCGCACGTGTACTCCTCGATTATCGACTCGGCAAGCGGAGATACGATCATTAGCGATGTTCAAGAGCTGCACCGCAAGCTAAAAGCGCTGGTTGATCACTATGCCTAAGACGATTGCCGCATATGGCGAAGTGATGATGCGTCTTCAAGTACCGGGATATGCTTCCTTGGCTCAAGAGAGCCATCTGAATTACTCCTTCTCCGGCACGGGTGTAAACATCGCCTCGGCTGTGGCAAGGTTCGGTCATAACGGCTATCTGGTCAGCACGCTGCCGGATAACCCGCTTGGCGAAGCAGCGATTTCCTACCTGCGCAAGCTTGGCATCGACACTTCGCTCATTAGCCGCGGAGGCAAATATGTCGGCATGTACTTTCTGGAGAATGGCTTTGGCGTAAGACCCGGACGTGTAACTTATACGGACCGACTGGGCAGCAGCTTTAATACGGCAGAGGATGCCATGTACGATTTCGGTGGGATTGCCGAAAAGACGGACATGATCCATTTTTGCGGCATAACCCTTTCCATGAACGACACGGTACGGGGCCAAATGAAGACGCTGGCTCGTGAAGTTAAGGCTAACGGGGGAACCGTTGTGTTCGATTGCAATTATCGTCCCTCTTTATGGGGCATGGACCGCTACGAGTTTGCCAAGCCGCACTATGAGGAAATGCTGTCACTTGCGGATGTCGTCTTTATGAATGAGAAGGATGCTATCTATATCCTTGGCATGGAGACGACCCGTGAGGATCGCAATGAACAGCTGCAGGAGTTGATTCCGAAGGTGGCAGCGAAGTATAATATTACGGTTGCGTCGGGTACCCACCGCAAGATCAACGGGGATAACACCCATTCCCTGCAAGGCTATCTTTACACGGATGGAGCGTTTCATTTTTCCAAAACCTTGACGTTCTCCGTCCATGACCGTATCGGCGCGGGTGATGCCTACGCCAGCGGGGTGATTCATGGGATCTCGGAGGGATTTGAACCGAATCGGACGGTTGATTTTGCCGCAGCTGCGGCGATGCTTGCCCATACCGTTACAGGGGATACGCCGACGGCGAACGAACGCGAAGTGCTTCAGGCAATGAGTCATCACATGTCTGACGTGGAAAGGTAGGAGGAAGCATGTCGATCACGCGGAAGAACGGTCCGTTATACTTGCAAATCAAGAAGATCATAAAAGATCGGATTCTGCATGGGGAATATCCACTTGGCTCCCATATTCCTTCCGAGCCGCAGCTGGAACAGGAATTTAACGTTAGCAAAATGACGGTCCGCAATGCGATCCAGGAGCTGTACCAGGAAGGATATGTAGAGAAGCGGAGCGGGGTAGGAACGATTGTGACCCGGAACACGTCCTTCTCCAAGCTTTCCAAAGGCAAGCTGTTTACCGAGATTCTGGTCGAAGAAGGACACCAGATTCGGAAGCGTCACCTGAAGACGGAATGGGTGCTTAATGAGCCGGATAGCGAATTGTTCTTAAAATTCGGGGAGCGGTGCCTGCTTATTGAACGATTGTATTTACTGGACGGGAGCCCTTTTATTTACTACACCCACTACGTGTCATCCCAAGTGGATATGGGTGAAGAGTTCGGTTCCACCGAACTACCGTCTCTCTATGACCGCATCGAGGAAAGTCAAATTACGCTTGAGAATTTCCGCGACCGTTTCCTGGCGACCGTGGCCAATGAAGAGATTGCCTCCTTGCTTGAAGTAAGCATAGGCTCGCCGTTACTGAAGCGGCTCAGATCCTCTTATGACGGGACAGGCAGCATCATTGAATACAGCATCGGCTATTACAATACGGAGTTACAGCACTACTTGATCAGTTATGATGCCTAAGGGTTTAGACTATACAAGAGCATGATATGGAGAAGTGGCCTCGAACCGGTATTCACCCGGCATGGAGACTGCTTCTTTTTTTTGTTGCCTTATATGAATTGTTCTTCGGAAAGAGGCTATAAGCGATCAAAGAACTGGGTACAATAAGAATAAATGCAAAGCGCGAACATTTGAGAAGAACCCTCTTGGCAAAATGAAAAAATGTGCTATAATGATATCAAAGTCAAAGAAAGTCAAAGTCAACGAGAGGGTTCGCCGATTTTGATTGTGGTTAAAATTAACGTATATGCAAGGCTCTGTGCGGACGTGTAAGATCACTATCCGTCTTAACGTTTCAAACAGTGGAGGATGAACAGACCAATGCGTAATATCTCTGATATTATCGAACAATACCTGAAGAGCATACTGCAGGAAAGTCCGGAGGGTACCGTTGAAATTCAACGGAACGATCTGGCAGAGCAATTTTCTTGTGTTCCTTCCCAGATTAACTACGTGATCAGTACACGGTTCACGCTGGAGAAGGGCTTTCTTGTCGAGAGCAAGCGCGGCGGGGGCGGGTACATACGCATCCAGCGTATCGAGCTTCCCCAGCATACTGCACTCCAGCAGCATCTTCATCATACCATTGGCAGCATGATTGACCAGACGGTGGCTGAAGGATTGATTTACCAGCTGGAGGAATCCCGGTTTTTAACAAAGCGGGAGGCCAGCCTGATGCGAGCCGCCATTTCAAGGGAGTGCCTCAATGTGAAGCTTCCTTATCGGGATGAGCTGCGTGCAAGGATTATGAAGGCGATGCTTATTTCTTTATTAGGTAAGTGAGTCTGTGTAAGGGGGCATCGGATTATGTTATGCCAAGAATGCGGTAAACGGCCGGCGACACTTCATTTCACCAAAATTGTGAACGGGGAGAAAACGGAGTTTCATTTTTGTGAAACCTGTGCCCGTGAAAAAGGGGAATTGATCCCCGGCACGTCGAATGGTTTTTCTATACACAGTTTGCTGTCAGGTCTTCTGGATCTCGATCCTTCAGGCAAGGGCCAGAGCCCCGGTGCAAAAACGGCCCAGACGCTGCAATGCGAAGAATGCGGTATGACGTATTCCCAGTTCAGCAAGCTTGGCCGGTTCGGCTGCAGCTCGTGTTATAAATATTTCTCGGATCGATTGGATCCATTGTTTAAGCGAGTCCATGGGGGGACTTCCCATGTCGGCAAAGTGCCGAAGCGTACGGGTGGCCGTATTCAGATCAAACGCCAGATTGATGAGCTTAAGAAGGAGCTTCAAATTCGGATCGTGCAGGAAGAGTTTGAAACGGCTGCCGAGATCCGGGACCAAATCCGTGAGCTGGAGCGAAATATGGCTCAGGGATAAGATGGTAAGATTTTGCACTTTAGTAGGAGGAATGCGTGATGTCTAATCTCCGGTTTACCGATTCGGCGCTGAGCGAGTGGATGCGCGGGAACGGTCAGGATTCCGACATTGTCATCAGCACCCGTGTCAGGGTGGCGCGCAATCTGCAGCATCTTCCTTTCCCGCTGCTGGCAACGGATCAGCAGTCGGGAGAAGTGCTAGAGCGCCTGACGAATGTGCTGAAGAATAAGGACGATTTGCAGGATTTCGGGGATTTACATGTAATTAAATTAAGTGAGATTGATGAGCTGGATAAGAAGGTTCTTGTTGAGAAGCATCTGATCAGCCCCAATCTGGCGAATGAGTCCCGAAACGGTGCCGTCATCCTTACTGAAGATGAATCCGTCAGCATTATGATCAATGAAGAGGATCACCTGCGCATACAGTGTTTATATCCCGGATTTCAGGTTCGTGAGGCATGGGCACGTGCGACGGCGCTGGATGACGTTTTTGAATCCGAGATCGATTATGCGTTTGATGACAAACGAGGATATCTTACGAGTTGTCCGACGAATGTCGGCACCGGCCTTCGCGCATCGGTCATGATGCATCTGCCCGCTCTTGTTATGACACAGCAGATTAACCGGATTCTCTCGGCTGTATCGCAGGTAGGCTTGACCGTAAGAGGGATTTACGGTGAAGGCAGCGAAGCGTTAGGCAACCTGTTTCAAATCTCGAATCAGATTACGCTCGGTCAAACTGAGTCCGAGATCATTGAGAATCTTCACAGCGTCGCCTTGCAAATCATCGAGCATGAGAAGAATGCCAGAGCCCGGCTCTTGGGTGAATCCAAGCTCCGTATTACGGATCGGGTGATGCGCTCCTATGGCATACTGTCCTATGCAGCGGTGATGGATTCGAAGGAAGCGGCCCAGCGATTGTCGGATGTTCGGCTTGGTGTGGATCTCGGCCTTCTGGAAGGCCCGGAAATCCCGGTCATGAATGAACTGAATGTGAAGACGCAGCCGGGCTTTCTGCAGAAGACCTATGGAGAGGGTATGACTCCTTCCGAACGCGACATGTACAGGGCTAAGCTCATCAGAGAAACATTGGGTAACGATTAAGGATCTATACTCGCTTTACAGTTGGATGACGGTTTAAGCGTCCTATAGCTGACGATACACCGAAATCCGCGAGGTTCAATATATTAATTGAAACGTGGAGGTGCAATACTATGATGTTTGGCAGATTTACGGAACGTGCACAAAAGGTGCTTGCATTGGCTCAGGAAGAAGCGGTACGTCTGGGGCACAACAATATCGGCACAGAACATATCCTGCTAGGACTTATTCGTGAAGGAGACGGCATTGCAGCCAAAGCGCTGATCGGACTTGGACTTGGTCTTGAAAAAATTCAGGATGAAGTCGAAACATTAATCGGACGCGGACAGGAGCAGCCTACCAACATTGCTTATACGCCTAGAGCGAAAAAGGTAATTGAGCTCTCCATGGACGAAGCTCGTAAGCTTGGTCATACCTACGTAGGTACGGAGCATATTCTGCTGGGGCTGATTCGTGAAGGCGAAGGGGTTGCCGCACGTGTGCTGAACAACCTTGGCATTAGTCTGAACAAAGCCCGGCAGCAGGTGCTGCAGCTGCTCGGCAGCAGCGAAGCGGTATCGAGCCATCATGGCACGCCGCAAAACGTAAGCACGCCTACACTGGACAGTCTCGCTCGCGATCTGACCGCCATTGCCAAGGAAGGCAATCTGGATCCGGTCATTGGCCGCAGCAAAGAAATCGAGCGCGTGATTCAGGTACTTAGCCGCCGTACGAAGAACAACCCGGTGTTGATTGGTGAACCAGGGGTAGGTAAGACGGCGATTGCGGAAGGCCTGGCCCAACGCATCATTAACAATGAAATTCCAGAGACACTGCGTGACAAACGCGTCATGACGCTGGATATGGGCTCGGTTGTTGCTGGAACGAAATACCGCGGCGAGTTTGAGGATCGCTTGAAAAAAATTATGGATGAGATTCGTCAAGCGGGTAACATTGTTCTGTTCATCGATGAGCTGCATACCTTGATCGGTGCAGGCGGTGCAGAAGGTGCGATTGACGCTTCCAACATCCTTAAGCCATCATTGGCACGCGGAGAACTTCAGTGCATCGGGGCAACCACACTGGACGAATACCGCAAATATATTGAAAAAGACGCTGCTCTCGAGCGCCGTTTCCAACCGATTACGGTGGACCAACCATCGCCGGAGGAAGCCATTCAGATTTTGTATGGACTGCGTGACCGTTACGAAGCGCATCACCGCGTAAAAATTACGGATGAAGCGATCGAGCAGGCCGTGAAATTGTCCGACCGCTACATTACGGACCGCTTCCTGCCGGATAAAGCGATTGACCTGATTGACGAGGCCGGTTCGAAAGTTCGCCTTCATACGTATACTATACCGCCGAATCTGAAAGATCAGGAAGCGCATCTGGAGGACATCCGCAAAGAGAAAGACGCAGCTGTCCAAAGCCAGGAATTCGAGAAAGCTGCAGCGCTGCGCGATACGGAGCAGAAGCTTCGTGAAGAACTTGAAATCACGAAGAATCAATGGAAAGAAAAACAAGGACGTACCGATTCCGAGGTAACTCCGGAGGATATTGCCGACGTTGTAGCCAACTGGACCGGTATTCCTGTAAATAAACTGAAAGAAGAAGAGACCGAGCGTCTTCTGAATCTGGAAGAAATTCTGCACAGCCGCGTCATCGGTCAAGAGGAAGCGGTCAAAGCGGTGAGCCGTGCCGTTCGCCGGGCACGTGCAGGCCTGAAAGATCCGAAGCGTCCAATGGGCTCCTTCATCTTCCTGGGGCCTACCGGAGTAGGTAAAACCGAGCTGGCACGCGCCCTTGCGGAGGCGATGTTCGGAGACGAGAATGCGGTTGTACGGATCGATATGTCCGAGTACATGGAGAAGCATTCCACATCACGTCTCGTCGGAGCGCCTCCGGGATATGTCGGCTACGAAGAAGGCGGTCAGCTGACCGAGAAGGTACGCCGCAAACCTTATTCCGTTGTGCTGCTCGATGAAATCGAGAAGGCGCACCCTGAGGTATTCAACATCTTGCTTCAAGTGCTGGAAGACGGACGCTTGACCGATTCCAAGGGCCGCGTGGTGGACTTCCGCAACACACTGATCATTCTTACCTCCAACGTGGGAGCGGAAGCAATCAAGAAGAACTCTACGCTTGGCTTTACTGCGGTGACGGATGCAGGCCGCGATTATAACAACATGAAAGGCAAAGTGATGGATGAGCTCAAGAAGAGCTTCCGTCCAGAGTTCTTGAACCGGATTGATGAGATCATCGTGTTCCACTCTCTGGAAGAGAAACACATTGCCGAAATCGTGACTTTGATGTCCGACGAGCTGCGTAAGCGTCTGAAGGAATTCGAGGTGCATTTCGAGCTCACCGACAAGGCGAAGGCCTTCATCGCCAAGGAAGGTTACGATCCGACCTTCGGTGCGCGCCCACTGCGTCGGGCTATCCAGAAGCACATCGAGGATCGTCTCTCCGAAGAGCTGTTGAAAGGGACTGTGGCCAAGGGCGACTCGCTCGTCATCGATGAAGCGAATGGCGAACTGGTTGTGAACAAGAACGAAAGTGTCACTGCCGCATCAGCAGCCGAAACTGAATAAGTTGGAACAACAACACTGCCCCGCTGGATTTAAATCCGGCGGGGTTTTTGATTTTGAGATTAATGGAAGATGAAGGGTTTTGTATGGGGCAGAAACTTGGATGCTCAGAAGTTATGTAAATGAAATGATCGGGGCTGTTTAAATCGGTAAATTAATTAGGCAAAGGGATGATTAGCGAATTAGGAGAACAGATCCTCATGTATCAACCTAGCGGAGAGGACGGAATCGTTCTGAAGAAGCGACAGCGTTCGCCTTTAAAACGGGGAAACGACCATGATTCCAATTCCAGTTTCCTGGTTTTAACAGCGATCGTAAGAACGATCCGACAGCAATGCGGACATGTATGGTTTACATGTATTTATTTTGATAAATTGCAGCAAAAATAATGTCGATCTGCCCCCGACCCTTCAAATTTGAAACAAATCCTTCTCATCCCGCGTAAAGTTTCCGATTAGCCTTTACGTTGAATTATAAGAAATGGTAAACTTTGAGTAATGCCTGATTTTGCAGGGTTTTACGGAATCCGACAAATGATGTGCGACATAAAGGAGACTCACATGGCAAAAACTAAAACGAAATTTTTCTGTACCGAATGCGGCTATGAAGCGCCCAAATGGTTCGGAAAATGTCCGGGCTGCCAATCATGGAATTCCATGGTAGAAGAGACCGAGACGGTAATCAAGACGCAGGGGATGAATTCCCCTCTTTTTCATAGTAAAGAAAAACCCCTTTCGATCATAAATATAGAAAGCGGTAAAGAACCCAGAATCCAGACGGGCATTGCGGAATTGAACCGTGTGCTCGGGGGCGGGCTTGTCCCGGGCTCGCTGGTGTTAGTCGGCGGTGACCCCGGCATCGGCAAATCCACGCTGCTGCTGCAAGCCTCCAACCGATTGGCCCAGAACGGCATTCGCGTTCTGTACATTTCCGGTGAGGAATCCGTACGCCAGACCAAACTGCGTGCAGATCGGCTCGGGGCGCTGTCCCCGGAGCTGTTTGTCCTCTGTGAAACCAATCTGGAATCGATCGAGGAAGCCATTGAGAACGTGCAGCCTGGCTTTGTTGTCATTGACTCCATTCAGACGGTGTATTTGCCGGAGGTAACCAGTGCGCCGGGGAGCGTATCCCAGGTACGGGAGTGTACGGCACGCTTCATGCGATTGGCGAAGGTGAAGGGCATAGCGACCGTTCTGGTTGGTCATGTGACCAAGGAAGGCGCTATTGCAGGCCCAAGGATGCTGGAGCACATGGTGGACTGTGTGCTTTATTTTGAAGGAGAGCGTCACCACACTTACCGTTTGCTTCGCGCGGTGAAGAACCGTTTCGGTTCGACGAATGAGATTGGCATTTTTGAGATGGGTGAGGATGGGCTTCGCGAAGTCGGGAATCCATCGGAACTGTTTTTATCTGAACGGCCTTTAGGCGTAGCGGGTTCGACCGTTGTTGCGAGCATGGAGGGAACGCGCCCGGTTCTGGTCGAGCTGCAGGCGCTCATCTCCACAACCCACTTCCCGTCACCGCGCCGGATGGGTACAGGGGTGGACCACCACCGCATGAACCTGATCATTGCCGTGCTGGAGAAACGGATGGGCATGTACCTGCAAACCCAAGACGCCTATCTGAATGTAGCTGGCGGCGTGAAGCTTGATGAACCAGCGGTAGATTTGGCCATAGCGGTTAGCATTGCATCCAGCTTCCGAGACATTCCGACCAAGCCGTATGATGTCATCTTTGGCGAGGTTGGTCTGACCGGCGAGGTTCGCGCCGTTTCCAGAGCGGAACAAAGAGTAAGGGAAGCCGAGAAGCTGGGCTTTAAGCGCGTACTCATGCCGGAGAAGAGTTTGAAGGGATGGAAGCATCCGAAAGGAATACAAATTATAGGAGTAAACACCGTTGCAGATGCATTAGCGGTTGCGTTAGATTAGGGGGCATACGAAGGTGAAAGAAACGAGCCAACTGGACAAAATGAATGATTTGCTAAAGCTGGTAGCACCGGGAACGCCGTTTCGCGACGGACTGGAGAACGTGCTGCGGGCGAAGACGGGCGCCCTGATCGTTGTGGGCTACAGCCCGGAGGTAATGGAAGTTGTCGACGGCGGCTTCTCCATTAACTGCGATTTTTCGCCAAACTATTTATACGAGCTGGCCAAGATGGACGGCGCCATCATCCTGAGTGAAGACTTGAAACGGATCTTATATGCGAATACCCAGCTGATTCCGGATTCCTCGATCTCTTCCATCGAGACAGGGATACGGCACAGAACAGCGGAACGGGTAGCGAAACAGACAGGCAAGCTGGTTGTATCCATCTCGCAGCGCCGTAACATTATTACGCTGTATCAAGGATCGCTGCGATATGCATTGAAGGAAATCGGCGTCATCCTAACAAAGGCCAATCAGGCTATACAGACGCTGGAGCGATACCGCGTGGTGCTTAATCAATCGCTCACCAACCTTTCGGCATCTGAATTTGAAGAGCTGGTCACCATTCCGGAAGTCGTGAACGTGATTCAGCGAGTGGAGATGGTGCTCCGCATCAAGAAGGAGATCAAGCGCTATATCAACGAGCTTGGCAACGAAGGCCGCTTGATCAGCATGCAGATGGATGAGCTTGTGAGCAATATGGAGGAGGAGGCTTGGCTGCTGTATGCAGACTATGCCCGGGAGTACAGCGAGGAGAAGATCCGCGAGATCATTCTGGCGCTCAAGCGTTCAACGGATGAGGAGCTGCTGGACATTCACCATATTGTGCGGCTTCTTGGTTACCCGGCTTCCGCCGCTGCTTCGGAGGAAGAAATACTGCCGCGCGGTTACCGGATTTTGAACAAAATCCCTCGTCTTCCGAATGTGATCATTCGCAACCTGGTGGACCAGTTCCATGACTTATCCAGCATTATGACCGCTTCCATCCATGAGCTTGATGAAGTTGACGGGATCGGCGAGGTTCGCGCACGCACCATTAAAGAAGGCCTGAAACGTTTGCAAGAACAAGTATTCATTGACAGACAAATCTAAAAGCCCTACAATCGATGTTCGAACGTACATTAACGAGGTGAATATAAAAATGACGAAATCAATTCCGAACATGTTTACTTTAGGTAATCTGTTTCTCGGAATGATTGGTATCATCTTGGCGACGGAAGGTCGAACGAGTATGGCCGCCATTATGATTATCATTGCCATGCTCCTTGACGGACTGGACGGTCGGGTAGCTCGGGCTTTGAATTGCCAGAGCGAATTCGGTAAGGAACTTGACTCCTTATCCGATGTAATTTCTTTTGGCGTAGCGCCGGCACTCATTATGTATACCGTAGCATTTACGGATATCAATACTGCACTGGCTTGGACAGTGACCGCCATATTTCCGATGTGCGGCGCACTGCGGCTTGCAAGATTTAATGTTCGTCCGGGCATACCGGGTTATTTTATCGGCCTGCCGATCCCCGCTGCGGGAGGCGTGCTGGCAACCTTGGCGTTATTCCATGAAGAGATTACAGCACCTTATATGATTATTGCCGTATTACTGCTTTCTTACCTCATGGTTAGCGCAGTCAAGTACCCGAACTTCAAGAAGATTGGCATTCCGAAAACAGCGATTAAATTTACCCCGCTCGTCATCATTGGTGCAGTCATGGTTGCCGTGTTCTTTCCGGAGCAGACCTCCATGCTGATATTCTTGCCATTGGTCCTGTATGCAGGGTATGGCTTGCAGCAGAATTTTCGCAGGCTGAACCGCAAAAAACGGCGCAAAAAGGATGACTCCAATTCAGATGAGGCCTATCAATCCTCTGACCGATAAGCCAATTTCGGTCATATATCCAAAATAAAAAGCATTTATTTCCCTGCTATTGCAGCGAGATAAATGCTTTTTTTGTATGCATGTGAGTACCTTGCCGTTTCGAACCGTCATCATGCTAGCGGCTTTACGACAGGTTGAAAATACCCAATGTGGAGCATTTCTGCGACTCCTTGACAACAACCTCATCCAGTTGAATGTCCAGAAGATTCGCAAGAGCAGACATATAAAACAGGTTGCGGCCAAGCTCGGTGCTTACCGCTTCACGGCAATTCTCGCACAGATGGCCTTCGACGTGCGTGCCGGCTAATTCCCGGGCTGATTCGAGATCAGCGCCGATATCGAAGGTTTGCTTCGTGGCGTGGAGCTCGATGCATCCGCATTCTGTGATGGCCTTGGTTACGGCCCGGTTGACTGAAGCATTGCTTTGACCATTTTTAGACAGAACATCCAAGAGACTGCGGTGACGGAGCAACAATTCGGAAACTTGGTCCTGAAAAGCCTGTAAACTAGGAGCGCTCATTTATACATCCACCTCGATATTATGAATTGAGTTCATTATATTCCACTACTTCAGGCGATTTCAACCAATTTCAGGTGTCTGAAGGCGGTCAATTCCATTCGTGAGGTGGATGTCAGTACACGTCAAAGCCTGATGGGGGTAGGCGAAACCGGTAGGATATGGGGATATGGAAATATAATAAAAAAACGTCAATCAGCGCACTTTGTATAGAAGACAGACCGCATTTTGGAAGACGTTTATCATCTGATTATCCAATTTATTTGGTTTCACTGAACACTTTTACATTCGATAATCTTAAAAAAAGATGGGCCGGCACGATTACGACTTTATAAATTGGACCATACTGGAAAATAGAAGCAAGGATATTCAGGTATAAAAAGGAGGTGTGCGGAAGCTCATGGTAAAAAAAGCTATTTTAGCATTTACAGTATTATGCGGAGCATGGGGCGGGTATACGTTATATCATACAATGGAACGATCTTTCTCAGGGCTCTCGCCTATATTTGGACAAGGTTTATTTGCAGCGGGAAGCGGAGCCTTCGCGGTGCTTGGAGGATTATTGTTTGGCATGATCGGCGTGCTGTCAGCGGATCGGGTCACGAGATGGCTGCACAGCCTGATCACTTCGTTCTCCCGGATTCCGATGAATGAGCTGGCTGCGGGTACTGCCGGACTGTTGAGCGGCCTGCTGCTGTCTCTATTGCTGTCACCAGGTTTGTCCTTGCTAGGACAGGCTGGGCAGCTGCTGCAGGTTGGCATTACGCTGCTCGGCGGTTATATCGGGTTTCGCATTGGACTGGAGAAGAAGGATGAACTGGCTTCCCTGTGGATGTCGGGCAAGTGGAGTCAAGCTGCTGAGCCTGAGGGCCGGCGCATAGAGGAACATAAAATTTTGGATACGAGTGTCATTATTGACGGGAGAATTGCAGATATTTGCAAAACCGGATTTATCGAAGGAACGATTGTCATTCCTGAGTTTGTTCTGGAGGAGCTTCAGCATATTGCGGATTCTTCCGACCTTCTTAAGCGAAATCGCGGTCGGCGCGGCCTTGATATTTTGAACAAAATCCAGAAAGAGCTGGACGTCAAGGTACTCATTTATGAAGGCGACTTTGAGGAAATATCCGAAGTCGACAGCAAGCTGGTGAAACTGGCCAAAGTGCTTCAAGGCAAAGTAGTTACGAATGATTTTAACTTGAATAAGGTTTGTGAGCTGCAGGGCGTGTCGGTGTTAAACATTAATGATCTCGCCAACGCAGTGAAACCGGTGGTCCTGCCAGGGGAAGAAATTTTGGTGCAGATTATCAAGGACGGCAAGGAGCATGGTCAAGGCGTCGCTTATTTGGATGACGGCACGATGATCGTCGTGGAGGGCGGTCGCGAGTACATCGGCACGATGATGGAGGTGCTCGTTACCAGCGTACTGCAAACCTCGGCGGGCCGGATGATCTTCGCGAAACCAAAACTGTTGGAAAAAGCCCAGTAAAGGGGTATGATGGGGATATACATATCCGCTATTCGTCCGTTTGTGACGTGTTGGGTGAGACAGGAGTTTGGTGCTTGATGAGTAACTTTGGCGCTGTCATTGTAGCGGCGGGAAAAGGAACGAGAATGGGCACCCGGGAGAGCAAGCAGTACCTGGCTCTGAACGGAAAGCCCATTATCGTTCATACGCTTGAAGCATTCAGCCGGATACCATGGCTGCAGGAAATTGTGCTTGTGACGGGGATGGAGGATGTCCCTCGCTGCGAATCCTGGATTCAGGAATACGGTTTGGACAAGGTGTCCGCTGTAATTCCGGGGGGAAGCGAGAGGCAGCAGTCCGTATACCAAGGCATCAAGCAAATTTCTTCAGAGTGGGTAATGATACATGACGGCGTAAGGCCGTTTGTAACGCAAGAGGAAATTGAATCCTGCCGCGATGCGGCAATCCGTGAGGGCGCCTCGGTACTTGGGGTTCCCGTGAAGGATACGATTAAACAGGTGAACGGTGAGGGGTTGATTACAGGAACCCCGGACCGTCAAAGTCTGTGGGCCGTCCAGACCCCACAGGCTTTTCGTCTTTCCGATCTGCTGTCTGCACATGAGGCTGCAGCGAAGGATGGGTTTACAGGCACTGACGATGCCATGCTGATGGAGCGAGCAGGACATCCGGTAACCGTGGTGGAGGGGAAATACAGCAATATTAAGATCACCACACCGGAGGATCTGGAATATGCAGCTTTTTTACAGAATCGTAAGGGAGAGGACATGGGATGATTCGAGTAGGACAGGGGTTTGACGTACATCAGCTCGTAGAAGGAAGGCCGTGCATTATCGGAGGCGTTACGATTCCTTATGACAAGGGGCTTCTCGGGCACTCCGACGCTGACGTGCTGCTGCACGCCGTAACGGACGCGATCCTGGGGGCGCTTGGGCTTGGCGACATTGGTCGTCACTTTCCCGATAACGATCCTGCCTTTAAAGACGCCGACAGCCTGAAGCTTTTGGAACAGGTATGGGTCATGGCGAAGGAACGCGGGTATACACTTGGAAATATCGATTCTACGATAATTGCACAGAAGCCGAAGATGGCACCCTATATTCCGCAAATGGCGGAAGTGATCGCCAAAGCGCTGGATGCCGAGGTGGAGCAGGTTAACGTGAAGGCGACCACAACCGAGCAGCTCGGGTTTACCGGTAGGGGCGAAGGAATCGCCGCGCAATCGGTTGTCTGCCTCGTAAAAGGTATGCTATCATCTTGAAGTATGTGTTCAATAAGGGAGTTTTTTGAGCTGGGAATTTTGAAAGAATAGGGAAGCGGAGGGGTTACAATGACCGGAGAAGTCCGCGTGCGCTATGCACCGAGTCCAACGGGACATTTACATATCGGCAATGCCAGAACGGCATTATTCAATTATTTATTCGCCCGCAAGAACAACGGGAAATTCATTATCCGCATCGAGGATACGGATGTAAAACGCAACGTAGAAGGCGGAGAGCAAAGCCAGCTGAAATACTTGAAATGGCTGGGCATGGACTGGGATGAGAGCGTGGATGTCGGAGGCGAGTACGGACCCTATCGCCAGACCGAGCGTCTTGATATTTATAAAGAATATTGGCAGGATCTCTTGGATCGAGGGCTTGCTTACCGCTGCTACTGCACGGAGGAAGAGCTGGAGCAGGAGAGGGAAGAGCAGATGGCTCGCGGCGAAACGCCGCGCTATTCCGGAAAGCACCGGGATTTGACGGAAGAGCAGCGGCAAGCGCTTGAGGCTGAAGGCCGTGTGGCGAGCATCCGCTTCCGCGTTCCGGAAGATCGTATCTACACGTTCGATGACATGGTGAAGGGCACGATTTCGTTTAACAGCAAAGAGACGGGCGACTTCGTCATCGTCAAAAAAGACGGCATTCCTACCTACAATTTCGCGGTAGCATTAGACGATCATCTGATGAAGATCAGCCATGTGCTCCGTGGGGAGGACCATATCTCCAATACGCCGCGTCAGTTGATGATCTATGAAGCTTTTGGCTGGGAGCCGCCTCAGTTTGGACATATGACCTTGATCGTGGGCGAGGATCACAAGAAGCTGAGCAAGCGTAATGAATCGATCATCCAGTTCATTGAGCAGTATGACCAGCTTGGCTATTTGCCTGAAGCGCTGTTCAACTTCATCTCGCTGCTTGGCTGGTCTCCCGAAGGGGAAGAGGAAGTCTTCTCCCAAGAGCAGCTGATCTCGATCTTTGATGAGCATCGTCTATCCAAGAGCCCAGCGGTATTCGATACGAACAAGCTGGCTCATCTCAACAACACGTACATCAAGAATGCGGATCCGGATCGGATTGCGGATCTAGCCATTCCGCACTTGCAGAAAGCCAGCCGCTTGCCGTCCGAGCTTACGGCCGAGCAAGAGGAATGGGCGCGCGCGCTCGTCGCGCTCTATCAGGAGCAGATGACCGCTGTTTCGGATATCGTGGATCTGTCGGAAGTGTTCTTCCGTACGCATCTGGAGCTGGACGCTGAAGGGATTGAAGTGATGGGCGGCGAGCAGGTGCCAGCCGTATTGTCGGCATTCCTTGCGAAGATCGAGCAGAGTGATGAGTTTAACGCTCCGAAGATTGCGGCGCTGATCAAGGAAGTCCAGAAAGAGACCGGATTTAAGGGCAAACAGCTCTTTATGCCGATCCGCGTAGCCTTGACGGGACAAACCCATGGCCGCGACCTGAACCAGACGATCTGGCTGCTGGGCAGGGATCGCGTGCTTGACCGTTTGCGCTCTCAGATCAAAGGCGCATAATTCGGGCGGCTTCCCCGATAAACGTTCCTTGTCAGCCCGTATATGATCAGTTATAATTACACCAAACTATAAGTGAAATATTCTTTGATCTAGGTTAGGTAGCAACAACTCATACGGAGAAGCAGCGGAGAGGACGGAATTATGCTGTAGAAGCGAAGCGTTCGCCTTTGTCTTCCGATTTCCACCTATGTGATATCGTTAAAGAAATCGGAAGGCAACAGCGATCGGAAGCACAATCCGTCAGCGCAGCGTTCTATAGAGCGTTGTTTCCCTCACCTAGATCTACAAATATAAAACGTATTAAAAGCTACGATCAGGAGAAGTACGCGTAAAACAGGCACGTTCCAGAGAGGACAATCGGCAGAAGACAAGGACCACTTGAATTTGCCGGCTGAGAGTTGTCCCGTCGCCTGCAGCGGAAATGCACCTGTGAGCTGCATGGTTGAAGCGAACACAATCGTTAGATCATGCCGGTCGTCTGCCGTTAATGACATGAAGAGAATCGGTAGAATCCGTCCCTGACGAAGGGAGGAAGCTTGTGCCGGTTCTAAGCAGAGTGGAACCGCGGTCTAGCGCCTCTGCAGCGATAAGCTGCAGGGGCGTTTTTTATTTACAGGAATAACGATGGATAGCAAGTTGCATGCGCGATTGGAAGAGGGGAAAGAGGGAGCGTTCATGTTTAAACAAATGAAATCGGATATTCGGACAGTGTTCGAGAATGACCCGGCTGCCCGGGGACTTTTTGAAGTGGTATTCACCTACTCGGGGCTTCACGCACTGTGGGCGCACCGGGTAGCTCATGCATTATTTAAGCGGCGATGGTATACGCTGGCCCGGTTGATATCCCAGTTCAGCCGGTTTATGACAGGGATCGAGATTCATCCGGGAGCCCGTATCGGGCATCGGCTGTTCATTGACCATGGGATGGGGGTTGTCATTGGAGAGACCTGTGAGATTGGGGATGACGTGGTGATCTACCAGGGGGTTACCCTCGGTGGAACCGGTAAGGAAAAAGGCAAGCGGCACCCAACCATCGGTAACAACGTGGTCATCGGATCGGGGGCGAAAGTGCTAGGTTCCTTTACGATTGGGGATAACTGTAACATTGGTTCCAATGCAGTCGTATTAAGGCCTGTTCCCCAAAACAGCACCGTTGTCGGCAATCCGGGGAAAATTGTGAAACAGAACGGGGAGCGGGTGCGCGACCGGCTGGATCACACGAATCTGCCCGATCCGATTGTGGATATGCTCCGTTCGATGCAGAAGGAGATCGATCAGCTCCGGGCGGAGCTTCATGAGAGCAAACGAAACCAGCCTCAAGGCATGGTACCCGAGGCTGCTGTGTCTTCGGTCAAAGAAGAGTAAGCGCGTAAGCCGTGAAGGAATAATAAGCGATGGAATGAAAGGATTGAGATGATACCCTATGGCACTGCAAATCTATAACACGCTAACCCGTATGAAAGAAACATTTGTTGCTCAGGAACCTGGGAAAGTAAAGATCTACGTGTGCGGTCCTACCGTGTACGATTATATCCATATCGGGAATGCTCGGCCGATGATCTTTTTCGACGTGGTTCGAGCTTACTTTGAGAATCAGGGTAATGATGTGAATTACGTGGTGAACTTTACGGATGTGGATGACAAAATGATCCGGAAAGCCGAGCAAACCGGGACTACCGTTCCGGAGGTTGCGGATAAGTTTATTAACGCCTATTACGAGGATCTGGACGGTCTCGGCATACCAAGAGCGACATTAAATCCGCGGGTAACGGACAATATGGAGAGCATTATCGAATTCATCCAGGAACTCATTGACCGCGACTTTGCTTATGAGAACGGGGGAGATGTATTCTACCGGACCCGCAAATTTGACGATTACGGCAAGCTGTCCCAGCAAAATCTCGATGAGCTGCAATTCGGTATCCGGATTGAGGTGGATAAGCGGAAAGAAAACCCGGAGGACTTCGTTCTATGGAAAGCCGCGAAGCCCGGAGAGATCTATTGGAGCAGTCCTTGGGGCGACGGCCGCCCGGGCTGGCATATTGAGTGCTCTGCCATGGCCCGTCGTTATCTCGGGGATACGCTGGATATCCATGGCGGCGGCCAGGATCTGCAGTTCCCGCACCATGAATGCGAGGTTGCGCAGTCCGAGGCGCTGACGGGCAAACCGCTGGCGAACTATTGGATGCACAATGGATATATCCGCATCAATAACGAGAAAATGTCGAAATCGTTAGGAAATGGTGTATTGGTTAAGGAACTTCGTGAACAATATACGAAAGAAGCGATCCGCTATTTCATGTTGTCCACCCACTACCGCAACCCGCTGAATTATAGCGATGAGGTGATGGAGCAGGCGCAGAACAGCGTGGACCGCCTCGCGAATGCGGCGGCTAATGTCGAGCATCGATTGAGTACTGCGATCGGCTCGAAGGACGATAACGTAAGCCAGGAAGTTGCGGATAAAATATCGGCCGTGCTTGTCGAATTTCACCAGAAAATGCAGGATGATTTCAACACGCCGGACGCCATCACCGCCATGTTCCAATGGGCCAGCGAGGCGAATCAGCTGCTGAAGGAGGCTTCGATTCCTGCGGCGGACCTGTATGAAGTGCTGCGCGCTTTCAACGATATGAACGGCGTGCTGCGCATCGTAAATACAGGCACGGATGAATTGCTGGATGAGGAGATTGAAGCTCTGATTGCCGAACGTATCGAAGCCCGGAAGAATAAAAACTGGGCCCGAGCGGATGAAATCCGCGACAAGCTGGCGGACGAAGGCATCGTGCTTGAGGATACGGCGCAAGGTATGCGCTGGCGGCGTAAATGAGCGGGCCTGAGCATCATGATCCCGCAGTAGGCTGGTTCGATTTTCCGCCGTCAAAGCCCGCCCGGTTAATCCCGCCGATCGTGCTTGCCTATATCGGGGATGCCATTTATGAGGTGGCGGTGCGGCAGTTTTTGATATCAAGAGCGAATCTCCGCCCTCATCACTTGCACCGGACGGCAACAGGATTTGTGTCGGCGAAGGCACAGAGTCGGATATTGGCTTTTTTGGATCCGGAGCTGACGGAAGAAGAGCGTGATGTTGTTCGTCAGGGACGCAATGCCAAATCAGGCAGCATCCCCAAAAATGCAGACGTTCTCGAATATCGGCATGCAACGGCATTTGAGACGCTTGTTGGGTATTTATATTATACGGGGGAGCAGGACCGTCTCCGTGAGCTCATCGGGAAGAGCATCGAGTTTATTGAGGGGTCTGTTAAATAGACCGTAGGACAATATGGCATCAACATTGAAACGATACAGCCGGTGTTTCTTCAGGGGACGCCGGCTGATATGCAGGAGGAGACCTACATGTTGCAAGAAGAGGAAGTAGTGGCTGGTAAGCACTCCGTAACGGAAGCGCTCAAATCAGGACGTACGATCAACAAAATATGGATTGCCGAAAATGCGCAAAAGCATCTGACCCTGCCGATCATCGCGGAAGCGAAGAAATTGGGCATTGTCATTCAGCATGTGGACAAACGCAAGCTGGATCAGATGGTTCCGGGGGTTCAGCATCAAGGCGTGGTTGCCCAAGCGGCACCCTATGCTTATGTGGAAGTGGAAGATTTGCTGAAGGTCGCGGAGGAAAAAGGCGAACCGCCTTTCCTGCTGCTTCTTGATGAGATCGAGGATCCGCACAATCTGGGTTCGATTCTCCGAACGGCAGACTGCACGGGTGCTCATGGCGTCATACTGCCTAAGCGCAGATCGGCACAAGTTACGGCAACGGTGTCCAAAACATCCGCCGGCGCAGTAGAGTATGTGCCCGTAGCCAGAGTGACCAATCTGGGCCAAACCATCGATCAGCTGAAGGAAATGGGCGTGTGGGTTGTCGGCACCGTCGTTGACGCGGTACAGGAATTGTATGACACCGAGGTTTTTGACGGACCGGTCGCTATCGTTATCGGTAATGAGAATAAAGGGATGGGGCGTCTGATCCGTGAGAAATGCGATGTGCTTGTGAAACTGCCGATGGCCGGAAAAATCAACTCGCTTAATGCTTCGGTTGCCGCAGGTGTCGTCATGTACGAAGTGCTTCGCCGTCGCCGCCTTCAAGGTTAGCAATGATGGCCGATTGGCGGGATGTGCTGCTGGTCGACGGTTATAATATGATCGGCGGCTGGCCATTTCTTGCGAAGCTCGCCAATAGCAGCATGCATGAAGCGCGAGACATGCTGCTTGAGAAATTAGCGGATTACCAGGCGTATTCAGGCCTCAGAGTCGTGGTGATTTTTGACGCATACCGGGTTCCTGGATTGGGGAAATCCTACACGCAAGGCAAGGTTCAGGTGTTTTTTACGAAGGAGAAGGAAACGGCCGATGAGTGCATTGAACGGTTAGTCGGAGAGTTCAGCCACCGCCGGCGAAAAATTTATGTGGCGACCAGCGATTTAATTGAGCAGCACGTGATTTTTGCTCGGGGAGCACTCCGGCTGTCCGCCCGGGAATTGCTGAACGAAGTGGAGCAGAGCGAGCGCGAAGTGAAGCAGAAAATAACGAAAGAGCAGACCAAGAGCAGGAATACACTTGACGGGAAGCTGCCGCCGGATGTGAGACAGATGTTCGAGCGCTGGCGAAGGGAATAGTGCTGTTTTACACAATAGGGACGAAAGGTCGGCTCATTTGGAGAATGAAACGGTATATGAATCTACGAAAAAGTTTACATTAAATGTTATTATCAGTCTATTTTAGGTAGAACGTGGTTGACGGTCTAGTAGACATCATATATACTTGTCATATATTTCAAGCGAGTGACGGGCTACCGTGCGTTCCGGGCCGGAGGGATTCTATTGAGTGTGGACCTCAAGGAAGTCATGTTGTCAGGGTATGATGTGATAAGCGATGAAGACATTGTCGAGGCGGTCCGCGAGGGTGATAGCGGGGCGCTGGAGTATTTGATCAATAAATACCGGAATTTTGTACGTGCTAAAGCCCGCTCTTATTTTCTGATTGGTGCTGACCGGGAAGATATTGTCCAGGAAGGCATGATCGGGCTGTACAAGGCAATTCGTGATTTTAAAGGGGATAAGCTGTCCTCGTTCAAGGCCTTTGCCGAGCTCTGCATTACCAGACAGATTATTACGGCAATTAAGACCGCTACGAGACAGAAGCATATTCCGCTCAATTCGTATGTCTCATTGGACAAGCCGATTTATGATGAGGATTCGGACCGTACGCTGCTGGATGTCATTTGCGGTACTGCGGTAAGCGATCCAGAGGAACTGATCATTAATCAAGAGGAATTTGTCGGCCTGGAAGACAAGATGTCAGAAATCTTAAGCGATCTGGAACGAAAAGTCCTGATGCTCTATTTGGACGGTCGATCCTATCAAGAGATTGCGGTAGATTTAAGGCGTCATGTAAAATCGATTGACAATGCACTCCAACGGGTAAAGCGAAAGCTTGAACGTTATCTGGAAGTCAGGGATAATTAATAGCAAGCGTCGGATAAGAAGCAGAAGGCTCAATCAGAGCCTTTTTTTAATTGCCTGATCGTTTTTAAATCAGAATGGCCGGCGAAGGATCTGCGTATCCTTTGTCGTTATTATCATTTGTTGGCAGATAGGATAGGACGATATTCAAAGATGTCCATTTTCGCAAAACGCAAAATGTGTAATATTTGGTGTTTCATCTGTTGGAAGATTGAACATACTGGATATAGACTAAATGCTATGCAGAATGGACAAAGACTGTGAAACGCCACAGTTTTTTACAGCGAGTTGTTTACAATATTCCGGGGACTCATTCCCTGGTTTAGCTGGCAATGGCATTTATTGCAGCCCGCAATCAGAGAGAAAAAGGCTTGAAATGGCGCTATCCTTGTGATAAAGTGTTTTAGGTAGGCCTAAATTCGCGTGTTTTATGAATGGATCGTTGTTACAGCTTTTGGAACAACGGTTTTATTCATCTCGCAGAAATAACCGGGTTTCGATGAGAACAAGGTTGTTTCTACTAGGATCAATATCGATTCTTCTGACAAAGAAGGACGTCTTCGGGAGGTGCACATCATGCGGGTAATTATCACTTTGGCTTGTACAAGCTGCAAACAAAGAAACTACACAACCACCAAAAACAAGCGAAATCACCCCGACCGCATGGAGATGAAGAAATTTTGCAAGTTCTGTAACGAGCAAACTCCTCATCGCGAAACCAGATAGTTTTCTTTTGGAGGTGTAGTCGGCGTGAAACGTGGTTTCAAGTCTCTGTTTTCCTTTTTCTCTGAAAGCTGGGCGGAACTTAAAAAAGTTCGCTGGCCTAATCGTAAAGAACTGACGAACTATACTTTAATTGTTCTCGGCACCATTGTGTTTGTCACGATTTATTTTTGGGTTGTAGACATCGGTATTTCCGCTGTGATCGAAGCGATAATTTAGAAGGGTCCCAGGTGGCTTGATATGGAAAAAAGATGGTACGTAGTTCATACCTACTCTGGGTATGAGAATAAAGTCAAAGCCAATTTGGAAAAACGTGTCGAGTCCATGGGCATGGAGGACAAAATATTCCGCGTTCTTGTTCCGATGGAAGAAGAAATCGTAAACAAAGACGGCAAGAAAAAAACCGTCATGCGTAAAGTTTACCCGGGATATGTCTTGGTCGAAATGATTCAGACCGATGATTCTTGGTATGTTGTCCGCAATACACCAGGAGTGACCGGTTTTGTTGGTTCGACAGGGTCCGGTTCTAAACCGACGCCTTTGCTTCCAGAAGAAGTAGAACAGATTCTGAAGCATATGGGCATGGAAGAGCCGAAACCGAAGATCGAATTCGACATCAAGGAATCCGTTCGTATCAAGGTTGGTCCTTTTGCGAATTTTGTGGGCTCCGTGGAAGAGATTTTGGCTGAAAAGAGCAAGTTGAAAGTTCACGTCAACATGTTTGGACGGGAAACCCCGCTGGAGTTGGATTATACTCAAGTGGAGAAGATCTAATTCTTCAGGTTTCTTGTGGGAGGGCGTATCAAAGCGTCCGCTACCACTATTGATGCAAGGAGGTGTCAACCATGGCTAAGAAAGTTATCAAGATTGTGAAACTGCAAATTCCTGCAGGTAAAGCGAATCCGGCTCCTCCAGTAGGTCCTGCATTGGGTCAAGCGGGTGTCAACATCATGGCATTCTGTAAAGAGTTCAACGCACGTACTGCTGATCAAGCTGGTCTGATCATTCCGGTTGAAATTTCGGTGTTTGAAGATCGTTCCTTTACATTCATCACTAAAACTCCACCGGCTGCTGTTCTGCTTCGTGTGGCTGCTAAGATCGAAAAAGGATCCGGCGAGCCTAACAAGAAGAAAGTTGCTACCGTTAAGCGTGACGCTGTTCGTCAAATCGCTGAAACAAAAATGCCTGACCTGAACGCTGCATCTGTTGAAGCTGCAATGAAGATGGTAGAAGGTACTGCCCGTAGTATGGGTATCACAATCGAAGACTAATTGTCTTTCGATTGAAACCGGACTAGGTTCGGATTATGTGGGAGGAATTTCCGCTAACACCACAAAGGAGGAAAACAAACATGGCTAAACACGGTAAGAAATACGTTGAAGCTGCGAAGCTGATTGACAGCGAAGCAACTTATGAGCCTTTGGAAGCTGTAGAGCTTGTGAAGAAGGCTGCAACTGCCAAATTCGACGAAACTGTTGAAGCGGCTGTACGTTTGGGTGTAGACCCACGTAAACAAGACCAGGCTGTTCGTGGTGTTGTTGTCTTGCCTCACGGCACAGGTAAAACACAACGCGTTCTGGTATTTGCAAAAGGTGAAAAAGCGAAAGAGGCAGAAGCTGCTGGCGCTGATTTTGTTGGCGATCAAGACATGATCAACAAAATTCAACAAGGCTGGTTCGAGTTCGATGTCTGCGTAGCTACACCTGATATGATGAGTGAAGTCGGTAAACTTGGCCGTCTGCTCGGTGGTAAAGGCCTGATGCCTAACCCTAAAGCTGGTACGGTTACATTCGATGTTGCTAAGGCTGTTCAAGAAATCAAAGCCGGTAAAATCGAGTACCGTCTGGACAAAGCAGGTCAAATTCACGCGCCAATCGGCAAAGTGTCTTTCGATGCAGCTCAATTGAATGAGAACCTTAAAGCTCTCATCGATGCATTGAATCGTGCGAAACCAGCTGCTGCTAAAGGTGTATACCTGAAAGGTATCGCTGTTTCCTCGACAATGGGACCAAGCGCTCGCGTGAACACAACCGTTTACAGATAATATTACCATTGACTTTGGTCAATGAGGTTTGATATTATGTAAAAGTTGTGAGTCTTCGAGACTGACCCTTAAAGTTGAATATGCTTACCGTAGACAGTAGGTGCCCTAAGCAGGCTTAATTTCCTACCGAGGTGTTATGATAGAACGTCAACAATTTGTCCGGTTACACCGGCCAAATGATGATTCATCAGGCCTTCGTGATTCTACGGAGGCTTTTTTAGTGCCCGTAGGAAGAGTGGAGAGCTTGGTGCTCTTACGCTACTAATACAACCAGGAGGTGTAATCATTGGCAAACGCAAAAGTGATTCAAGCGAAACAAGAAGCGGTTGATGTCGTTGCTGCTAAGCTGCGCGAAAGCGTATCGACAGTAGTTGCTGACTATCGCGGATTGAACGTTGCGCAAGTAACTGAACTTCGTAAACAGCTTCGTGAAGCTGGCGTCGAGTTCCAAGTACTGAAAAACACGCTGCTTCGCCGTGCAACTGCGGCAGCAGAGCTGACTGATCTGGACGAAGTCTTGACTGGTCCTACAGCTGTTGCATTTGGTACCAATGACGCTGTCGCTCCAGCAAAAATCCTCAACGATTTTGCTAAGAAAAACGACGCGTTGAAATTGAAAGGCGGCGTAGTAGAAGGCCGTGTAATCGGAGAGAGCGAAATTAAAGCTCTGGCAGAACTTCCGTCCCGCGAAGGTCTCCTCTCCATGCTCCTCAGCGTGCTTCAAGCTCCAGTGCGCAACTTCGCGCTTGCAGTTAAGGCTGTTGCTGAGAAGGAAGAACAAGGCGCATAAGCTTTGTCTTGCTAAAGCTGTGTAACAACAACTATAAAATCTTAATAATAAATGGAGGTTCAACCCAATGAGCAAAGAGCAAATCTTGGAAGCAATTAAAGGTATGTCCGTTCTGGAACTGAACGATCTCGTAAAAGCAATCGAAGAAGAATTTGGTGTAACTGCTGCAGCTCCAGTAGCTGTTGTAGGTGGCGCTGGTGCAGCTGAAGCTGCTGAGCAATCCGAATTTGACGTAATCCTGACTAGCGCAGGCGCGTCCAAAATCAACGTAATCAAAGTGGTTCGCGAAATCACAGGTCTTGGCTTGAAAGAAGCAAAAGAACTGGTTGACAACGCTCCAAAACCATTGAAAGAAAAAGTAGCTAAAGAAGAAGCAGAAGCTGTTAAAGCTAAATTGGAAGAAGCAGGCGCATCCGTAGAAGTTAAGTAATTAGCTTCTTGAGATTCACGCAGCAAGAATCAAACCCCTTGAATATTTGTTCAAGGGGTTTGTTATTGTGGCGGGGAGATCACGGGGTACTGATTCACCGCAAGAAAGGTTATACTGGGGATAAGAGCGCTTAAGAGCGTAATAGCTCAGGCGGGCAGACTTTGATTCAAGACGGAGGAAATGATGCCGAATCAACATTATTACTCGAATCAGCCGGAAATTGCTCATGACCGTAAGGAGTTAAAGACGGAGCTTCGGGGGCAGACTTTCAACTTTATCAGTGACGCGGGCGTATTCTCTAAGAGCGGCGTGGATTATGGCAGCAAGGTATTAATAGAGGCTATGAACTTTAGCCAGCATGCCGAAGTGTTGGATGTAGGCTGCGGATATGGTCCGATCGGTTTGTCGGCGGCAAGAATGGCTGCGCAAGGCCATGTGACGATGATCGACATCAATAGCCGTGCTGTCGAATTAGCCAAGGAGAATGCAAAACGTAACGGTATATCTAATGTGACCATCTTGGAGAGCGATTTGTTTGCTGCGGTGCAGGGTCAGCAATTTGACGTGGTTCTAACCAATCCGCCGATTCGTGCCGGGAAAGAGACGGTACATGCCATATTCGAAGAATCGTGGAAGCATTTGCGCGAGGATGGGCAGCTGTGGGTTGTGATTCAGAAGAAGCAAGGCGCGCCTTCAGCGAAAGCGAAACTGGAGAGTTTATTTCATCAGGTAGAGGAAGTAACAAAGGATAAAGGATACCGGATATTTAAAGCGACTAAATCTTCTTAAAATAGTTCGACTAGGCTGTTGACTTGGGTATGCTGGTATGGTATTATTATAAAATGTCAGTATTAGGATGGTCTCTTTGTCTTTAGTTGACTGAAATGTCAAGACTTAATGTGTGGAAAGATGCATAAAGTCGATCATATTGACGTATAATATGTACATTTTGGGCAAATCTACAGGATATGAGATGATTATCATAACCATGGATAAGCTGCTCTTTTTTCGAAAAGGTATTCGATAAGGGCTTTTCTCTATTTATGGGAGTGTACTCTGTATGTTCCATTATAGTGTTACAAACAGAGGTTCGCAATGAAATTTTTAAAGTGAGTAGACATGAGGGGTGAGTTTAAGTTGGCAGGACATCTTGTTCAATATGGTCGACGCACTCGGCGAAGTTATGCTCGTATTAACGAGGTACTCGAAGTTCCGAACCTGATTGAAATCCAACAAAAATCTTATGAATGGTTTTTGGAGGAAGGACTCCGCGAAATGTTCCAGGACATCTCGCCGATCCAGGATTTCACAGGTAATTTGGTACTAGAGTTCATTGACTACAGCCTTGGAGAACCGAAATACACCGTCGATGACGCGAAAGAACGCGACGTTACTTATGCGGCGCCGCTCCGCGTGAAAGTCCGGCTCATTAACAAGGAGACCGGAGAGGTCAAGGAGCAGGAAGTGTTCATGGGAGACTTCCCGTTAATGACGGAAACCGGAACATTCATTATCAATGGTGCCGAACGGGTTATTGTCAGCCAGTTGGTTCGCTCTCCCAGCGTCTATTTCAGCACAAAAGTGGATAAAAACGGTAAGACGACGTACACTGCAACAGTTATCCCTAACCGCGGCGCTTGGCTGGAACTGGAGATGGACGCGAAGGACATTATCTATGTCCGGATCGACCGCACCCGTAAAATCCCTGTAACGGTACTTTTACGTGCACTTGGTTTTGGTACAGATGCCGAGATTCTGGATCTTCTGGGCAATGATGAATATATTCAAAACACGCTGGATAAAGACAACACCGACTCTACGGAAAAAGCGCTCATCGAAATCTATGAACGCCTTCGTCCGGGCGAGCCGCCAACACTGGAGAATGCGAAGAGCCTTCTCGTTGCCCGTTTCTTCGATCCGAAGCGTTATGATTTGGCTAACGTTGGTCGCTACAAGATCAACAAGAAGCTTCATATTAAGAACCGTCTCTTTAATCAACGTTTGGCAGAGAGTTTGATAGACACCGATACGGGTGAGATCATTGCGGAAGCTGGTCAAACCGTAGATCGCCGTCTTTTGGACGAGATCATGCCTTACCTTGAGAAGAGCGTAGGCTTTAAGAATTATCATGTTACCGGCGGCGTAATGGACAGCGAGGATATCCCGCTGCAAACGATCGATGTATTCTCTCCAATCGAGGATGCAAAAGTCGTGAAGGTCATCGCGAACGCAAACATTGATAAATCCGTGAAGCATATTACGCAGGCAGATATCATTTCTTCCATCAGCTACTTCATCAACTTGCTGCATGGAATCGGCAACACGGATGATATCGACCACCTGGGTAACCGTCGTCTGCGCTCCGTAGGCGAATTGCTTCAAAATCAGTTCCGTATCGGTTTGTCCCGGATGGAACGTGTCGTTCGTGAAAGAATGTCGATTCAGGATGCTAATGTGATTACGCCGCAGGCGCTCATCAACATACGTCCGGTTATCGCATCGATTAAAGAGTTCTTCGGCAGCTCCCAGCTGTCCCAGTTCATGGATCAGACGAACCCGCTTGCGGAACTGACGCATAAACGTCGTCTGTCTGCTCTCGGACCCGGCGGTTTGACGCGTGAGCGTGCGGGCTTTGAAGTGCGGGACGTTCACCACAGTCACTATGGCCGTATGTGTCCGATCGAGACGCCGGAGGGACCGAACATCGGTCTGATCAACTCCTTGTCGACGTTTGCGCGCATCAACGAATATGGCTTCATTGAAGCTCCGTATCGTTGGGTGGATCCGAAGACCGGTAAAGTAACGGACCAAATCGATTACCTGACTGCAGATGAAGAGGATAACTATATCGTTGCCCAGGCGAACGCCGAACTCAACGAAGACGGAACATTCGCTGACGAAATGGTTATCGTCCGTTATAACAAGCAATCCGATAACATCCTTCCTATGCCGAGCGACCGTGTAGACTACATGGACGTATCGCCTAAGCAGGTCGTGTCGGTAGCGACGGCGCTCATTCCGTTCCTTGAGAACGATGACTCCAACCGCGCGCTGATGGGATCCAACATGCAGCGGCAGGCTGTTCCGCTTCTTATTCCTAAAGCTCCGCTGGTCGGAACCGGAATGGAACACAAGTCTGCAAAAGACTCCGGTGTATGTATTGTGTCCAAATATGACGGGATTATCGAACGTTCATCCGCTAATGAAATCTGGGTCCGCCGTGTGGAAAATGTCGACGGACAAGAAGTCAAAGGCGATCTTATTAAACATAAATTACACAAATTTATGCGTTCGAACCAAGGAACATGCATCAACCAACGTCCAATCGTTAAACGCGGCGATGTAATCAAAAAAGGTGACATCCTCGCAGACGGTCCATCCACAGAGATGGGTGAATTGGCACTGGGCCGCAACGTCGTTGTTGCGTTCATGACTTGGGAAGGTTACAACTACGAGGATGCGATTCTTCTCTCCGAGAAACTGGTCAAAGAGGACGTGTACACTTCGATTCATATCGAGGAGTACGAATCCGAGGCTCGTGACACGAAGCTTGGACCGGAAGAAATTACGCGTGATATTCCTAACGTAGGGGAAGAAGCGTTGAAGAACCTTGACGAGCGCGGAATCATCCGCATCGGTGCCGAAATCAGCGCCGGAGACATCCTCGTGGGTAAGGTAACACCTAAGGGTGTAACCGAACTGACGGCAGAAGAGCGTCTCCTGCATGCGATCTTCGGTGAGAAGGCTCGCGAAGTACGCGATACCTCGCTGCGCGTTCCTCACGGTAGTGACGGGATCATCGTAGATGTTAAGGTGTTTACACGTGAGAACGGCGACGAATTGCCGCCGGGCGTTAACCAACTGGTTCGCGTTTACATCGCACAGAAACGTAAAATCTCCGAAGGTGACAAAATGGCCGGACGTCACGGTAACAAAGGTGTCGTTGCCCGTATTTTGCCTGAAGAAGATATGCCGTTCCTGCCAGATGGCACGCCGGTTCAAGTTGTGTTGAACCCTCTAGGGGTTCCGTCACGGATGAACATCGGTCAGGTGCTCGAGGTTCACTTGGGTATGGCTGCGCTCCAGCTCGGCATTCACGTGGCTTCACCGGTATTTGACGGTGCAAGCGAGTATGACGTGTTTGATACGATGGAAGAAGCAGGCATGCAGCGCAATGGTAAGACCGTATTGTACGACGGACGGACGGGTGAACGTTTTGAACGTGAAGTTACCGTCGGCGTCATGCACATGATCAAGCTCGCGCACATGGTTGATGATAAAATTCACGCCCGTTCTACGGGACCATACTCACTCGTTACGCAGCAGCCGCTGGGTGGTAAAGCTCAGTTCGGCGGACAGCGCTTCGGTGAGATGGAAGTGTGGGCACTTGAAGCTTACGGTGCTGCCTATACGCTGCAAGAAATTCTTACCGTCAAGTCGGATGACGTGGTCGGCCGGGTGAAAACCTACGAATCCATCGTCAAGGGCGAGAACGTTCCGGAACCGGGTGTTCCTGAATCGTTCAAGGTATTGATTAAAGAGCTTCAGTCTCTCGGTATGGACGTCAAAATCCTGAGCGAGAATGAAGAGGAAATCGAGATGAAAGAACTCGACGACGAAGACGATGCTCAAGGTGATAAACTGAGCCTTAACTTGGAAGGCACTGAAGTCGGAGTGGAATAACGGTCAATCATTCACCCCCGTCGGCTTATAAGTCGGCGGTGGTGTTATGGTCGTATAGCACATAAATAGGACTAGGTTGAGGAGGGTTGCTCCTTGTTGGACGTTAACAATTTTGAGTACATGAAAATCGGTCTTGCTTCACCGGAAAAAATTCGCTCTTGGTCTCGCGGAGAGGTGAAGAAGCCGGAAACGATTAACTACCGTACATTGAAGCCGGAGAAAGAAGGCCTGTTCTGTGAACGGATTTTCGGTCCGCAGAAGGACTGGGAATGTCATTGCGGTAAGTATAAGCGTGTCCGTTATAAAGGAGTAGTCTGCGATCGCTGTGGCGTTGAAGTAACACGCGCTAAAGTCCGTCGTGAACGGATGGGCCATATCGAGCTTGCGGCTCCTGTATCGCATATTTGGTATTTCAAAGGCATTCCAAGCCGTATGGGTCTGGCTCTGGATATGTCCCCAAGATCTCTGGAAGAGATCATTTACTTCGCATCTTATGTTGTAACCGATCCAGGAGATACACCGCTGGAGAAGAAGCAGCTGTTGTCCGAGAAGGAATATCGCAGCTATCGTGAGAAGTACGGCTACGGATTCCAGGCCGGCATGGGTGCTGAAGCGGTTAAGAAGCTTCTTCAAGACATCGATGTTGACAAAGAGCTTGAGTTCCTTAAGGAAGAACTGCGCACTGCACAGGGTCAGCGCCGCAACCGGGCCATCAAACGCCTGGAAGTGATTGAGGCGTTCCGTAACTCCGGCAACAATCCGGAGTGGATGATCATGGATGTGCTGCCGGTCATTCCGCCGGAGCTTCGCCCGATGGTTCAACTTGATGGTGGACGCTTTGCGACCTCCGACTTGAACGATCTGTACCGTCGTGTCATTAACCGGAACAACCGTCTGAAAAGACTGCTGGATCTCGGCGCGCCGGATATTATCGTACAGAACGAGAAGCGCATGCTGCAGGAAGCTGTCGATGCATTGATCGATAACGGCCGTCGCGGTCGTCCGGTCACAGGCCCAGGTAACCGTCCGCTTAAATCCCTCAGCCACATGCTGAAAGGTAAACAAGGACGTTTCCGTCAGAACTTGCTCGGTAAACGGGTTGACTATTCCGGTCGTTCCGTTATCGTTGTAGGTCCTTACCTGAAAATGTACCAGTGCGGTCTGCCTAAGAAAATGGCGCTTGAGCTCTTCAAGCCGTTCGTTATGAAAGAACTGGTCAACAAAGGCCTGGCTCATAATATCAAGAGTGCGAAACGCAAAGTAGAACGTGTAAGTCCAGAAGTATGGGATGTGCTCGAAGAGGTCATTAAAGAGCATCCGGTTCTTCTGAACCGTGCACCGACGCTTCACAGACTCGGTATTCAAGCATTTGAACCGATTCTGGTTGAGGGCCATGCGATCCGTCTCCATCCGCTCGTATGTACAGCATATAACGCTGACTTTGACGGTGACCAAATGGCGGTTCACGTTCCTTTGTCCGCTGAAGCTCAAGCTGAAGCGCGTCTGTTGATGCTGGCATCGGGTAACATTCTGAACCCGAAAGACGGCAAGCCGGTTGTTACGCCGTCTCAGGATATGGTACTGGGTTCCTTCTATCTAACGATGGATAACAAGGAAGAGAAAGGTACCGGCATGATTCTGGGCAGCGTGAACGAAGCGGTTTCCGCTTATCAGCGTGAAGCAGCCGGTCTGCATGCACGCGTAGCGATTCCGGTTAAAGCCCTGGGCAAGACCAGCTTTACGGAAAAACAGCAGGATGCGATTTTGGTTACGACGATCGGCCGGATTATCTTTAACGAGATTTTCCCTGCCAGCTTCCCTTACATCAATGAAGCGACTCGTACGAACTTGCTGCAAGGCACGCCTGAGAAGTATTTCGTATACGAGAAGGGCGCAGATATTCAAAAAGTGATTCAGGAACTGCCAATCAGCGGTGCTGTTGGTAAGGAATATCTGGGTTCCATCATTGCACGCTGCTTCGAAACGTACCATACCACGGAAACCTCTGTGATTTTGGATAAAATCAAGCAGCTCGGTTTCACCTACTCTACTCGTGCAGGCGTAACCGTTGCGGTATCCGACGTTATCGTACCTGACGAGAAGAATGAAATTCTGAAAGAGTCCGACGAGAAGGTTAAAGTGGTAACGAACCAATATCGCCGCGGCTTGATTACGAATGAAGAACGTTATGACCGTGTTATCGATATCTGGTCCAAGACCAAGGACGATATTACGGATGTACTCATGAAATCGATGGACCGCTTTAACTCCATCATGCTCATGGTTGATTCGAAAGCACGTGGTAACAAATCGCAGATCACTCAGCTCGGCGGTATGCGGGGTCTGATGGCGAACCCGTCGGGACGTATCATCGAACTCCCAATCAAATCGAACTTCCGTGAAGGACTGACGGTACTCGAGTACTTCCTGTCCACGCACGGTGCGCGTAAAGGACTTGCCGATACAGCGCTTCGTACCGCTGACTCCGGTTACTTGACTCGTCGACTTGTTGACGTAGCCCAGGATGTTATCGTTCGCGAAGATGAGTGCAGCACGGATAAAGGCTTTACGGTTAGCCGTATTCAGGACGGTAAAGAAGTTATCGAGGATCTCTATGACCGTATTGAGGGACGTTATGCATTTGAAACCGTCCGTCATCCGGAAACGAAAGAGATCATCGTAAATCGTAACGAATTGATTGACTCCGACAAAGCTGAAGAAATCGTAGCAGCTGGCGTTGAGAAGCTTCAAATCCGTTCCATCTTGAGCTGTCGTGCACGTTATGGCGTCTGCAAAAAATGTTACGGTCGTAACCTGGCTACTGGTAAGCATGTTGAGATTGGTGAAGCGGTTGGTATTATCGCGGCTCAATCCATCGGCGAACCGGGAACACAGCTCACGATGCGTACGTTCCACACAGGCGGCGTTGCCGGTGATGATATTACGCAAGGTCTTCCGCGTATCCAGGAGCTCTTTGAAGCCCGTAATCCTAAAGGTCAAGCGACCATTAGTGAGATCGACGGCGTGGTTAAAGAGATCCGCGAAACGAAAGACCGTCGTGAAATCGAAATACAAGGTGAAGCTGAGACTAAGGTTTACGCGGTTACCTATGGCTCCCGTCTGCGCGTAAGCGAAGGCAAGCAAATTGAAGCTGGGGATGAACTGACCGATGGTTCCATTGATCCGAAGGAAATGCTTCGCATCAAAGGTATCCGTGGCGTGCAGAACTACATCCTACAGGAAGTACAACGCGTATACCGTAACCAAGGCGTAGAAATTAACGATAAACACGTTGAAGTTATGATCAGACAGATGCTGCGTAAATTCCGTATCGTTGATGCGGGAGATACGAACCTGCTGCCAGGCTCCTTCGTGGATATGCATGAATACGAAGCAGCAAATAAAGATGCTATTCTCTCCGGGAAAGAACCTGCGGTTGCCAAACCGGTTCTCCTCGGGATTACAAAAGCATCTCTTGAAACCGATTCGTTCTTGTCAGCAGCCTCCTTCCAGGAGACGACTCGCGTGTTGACTGACGCTGCCATTAAAGGTAAAGTCGATCAGCTGCTTGGTCTGAAAGAGAATGTTATCATCGGTAAACTGATCCCTGCAGGTACCGGTATGAACCGTTATCGCAGCGTGAAGTTCACGGGACAAAACGATGTGAATGACGAAAGTCAGGAACTCGAAACAGCTTCTATAGATTAAGAGACAGTCAGGTGATGGGGAATTTCCGTATCTTAAGATGCGGAAGCTCTCCGTCCCAAAGTTTCTTTTTTCCTCATTTAATAGCTTGACATCGATTAGGGCAGATGCTAATATAGCAAAGGTGCGTGAATAGTTTCTTTGTTCCCTGTTCTTTTGGAGGAATGACTTGTGTCTAATGATAAAGGATTACAGGATGCACACATCAAGATTGGCACCAAACAAACGATGAAGGCCGTTGAATCCGGTTTGGCTGCAGAGGTTTATGTGGCCGAAGATTGCGACCAACGTTTGATTTCAAAAGTCGTATCCGAGTGTGATAAGAATGGCGTGCATATCAACTATGTACCCACGATGATAGAGCTTGGAGAAGCATGCGGTATTGAAGTTGGTGCAGCTATGGTAGCTGTCTTGAAATCATGATTTGAGAAATCGTTTTTGTTGGAGAAGACGTTACTTCTCTCGGCAAAAACTTTTCATTTGTTCTTTTATGAACCGCCTGGGTCTGTGGACTTAAACGGGGTTTGTAATCGAATGATAAATACGGGAAGGGGGTGGCTAGCATGCCAACAATTAACCAACTGGTTCGCAAGGGCCGTCAAGCCAAAGTTTACAAATCGAAATCTCCAGCTCTTCAAAAAGGTTTTAACGCTTTGAAACGTGAGGAGACCGACTTGAGCGCTCCGCAAAAACGCGGTGTATGCACTCGTGTAGGTACAATGACGCCAAAAAAACCGAACTCCGCACTTCGTAAATATGCTCGTGTTCGCTTGACGAACCGCATTGAGGTGACGGCTTACATTCCGGGTATCGGACATAACTTGCAAGAGCACAGTGTTGTATTGGTTCGCGGTGGACGGGTAAAAGACCTTCCGGGTGTACGTTACCATATCGTTCGCGGCGCACTTGATACCGCTGGTGTAAACAACCGGATGCAAGCTCGTTCCAAATACGGCACGAAGCGTCCTAAAGCAAAAAGCTAATTGATGCTCATGTTTTCGTAACATGACTCATGACTGAAGAAAGGGGGATATCCATGCCACGCAAAGGTCCAGTAACTAAAAGAGACGTGCTGCCAGATCCAGTGTATAACAGCAAGCTGGTAACTCGTCTGATCAACCGCATCATGTTGGATGGTAAAAGAGGTGTTGCTCAAAGCATCCTTTACAATTCATTCAACATCATCAAGGAACGTACTGGTAATGATCCGATGGAAGTGTTTGAAGCAGCTATCAAGAACATCATGCCAGTATTGGAAGTAAAAGCTCGTCGTGTCGGCGGTGCTAACTACCAGGTTCCAATCGAAGTTAAACCAGAGAGACGTACATCCCTTGGATTACGTTGGCTCGTAAACTACTCCCGCAACCGCGGCGAGAAAACCATGGAAGAGCGTTTGGCGGCTGAGATCATCGATGCTTCCAACAACACAGGCGCTTCCGTTAAGAAACGCGAAGATACACACAAAATGGCTGAAGCGAACAAAGCGTTTGCTCACTACCGTTGGTAGGATCCAGCAACTAATTAATACTTCTAATTTTGAAGGGAGACTATTCGCATGGCGACAAGAGAGTTCTCCTTGAAAAATACACGTAATATCGGGATCATGGCGCATATTGACGCTGGTAAAACGACCACTACAGAGCGGATTTTGTTCTATACAGGCCGTACGCACAAAATCGGGGAAGTTCACGAGGGTGCAGCTACAATGGACTGGATGGAGCAGGAGCAGGAGCGCGGTATCACGATTACATCCGCTGCGACTACCGCTTCTTGGAAGGGTCATCGCGTTAATATTATCGACACCCCGGGGCACGTTGACTTCACAGTAGAAGTTGAACGTTCCCTTCGTGTATTGGATGGGGCAGTAGGTGTATTCAGTGCGAAAGAGGGCGTTGAACCTCAGTCGGAGACGGTTTGGAGACAAGCAGACCGTTATGGAGTTCCGCGGATCGCATACGTAAACAAAATGGATATTATCGGTGCCGACTACTTGAACGTAGTTAAAGATATGAGAGAGCGTCTGCAAGCGAATGCGGTAGCGATTCAGCTTCCGATCGGTGCAGAGAATGATTTCATTGGCATCATCGATATTGTCGAGGAAAAAGCTTATATGTATAAGGATGACCTCGGTCAAAATATCGAAGAAACCGAAATTCCAGCAGAATTCAAGGATCAAGTGGAAGAGCTTCGCAACGAGTTGGTTGAGAAGGTAGCAGAACTTGACGAAGACTTGACAATGAAATATCTTGAAGGTGAAGAAATCACCATCGCTGAGTTGAAAGCTGCTCTGCGTAAAGGTGTTGTCGAAGTTAAGATCTTCCCGGTTATCTGTGGATCTTCTTACCGTAACAAAGGTGTTCAGTTGATGCTTGATGCCGTAATCGATTATTTGCCGGCTCCAACTGACGTTCCAGACATCAAGGGTACCCTTGAAGACGGAACTGAAGCTATTCGGCATTCTTCCGATGAAGAGCCGTTCTCGGCTTTGGCATTCAAAATCGCTACGGACCCTTATGTTGGTAAGCTGACATTCTTCCGCGTATATTCCGGTGTACTGCAATCCGGCTCTTACGTACTGAATGCAACTAAAGGCAAGCGTGAGCGCATTGGTCGTATCCTTCAAATGCATGCGAACAGCCGTCAAGAAATTTCCGAAGTATTCGCCGGAGATATCGCAGCTGCCGTAGGTTTGAAAGATACGGGTACAGGTGATACACTATGTGATGAGAAAAACCCGGTTATCTTGGAGTCCATGAACTTCCCTGATCCGGTTATCGAAATCGCAGTTGAGCCTAAAACAAAAGCTGACCAAGATAAAATGGGTGTGGCTCTCGGTAAGTTGACTGAAGAGGATCCAACTCTTCGTGCGCATACTGATGAAGAAACAGGCCAAACGATCCTGGCAGGTATGGGTGAGCTTCACTTGGACATCATCATCGACCGTATGCGTCGTGAGTTCAAGGTAGAAACTAACGTGGGTAAACCACAGGTAGCTTACCGCGAAACATTCCGTACACCAGCTCGCGTTGAAGGTAAATTCGTTCGTCAGTCCGGTGGTCGTGGACAATACGGTCACGTATGGGTTGAGTTCGAACCTCTGGAACCAGGTAGCGGTAACCAATTCGACAGCAAAGTTGTCGGTGGTTCGGTACCAAGAGAATACATTGGTCCTGCACAGCAAGGTATTGAAGAGCAAATGAAGAACGGTGTACTCGCCGGCTTCCCGCTTGTTGACGTTAAAGCAACGATCGTCGACGGTTCGTACCATGATGTTGACTCCAATGAAATGGCGTTTAAAATCGCCGGTTCCATGGCTTTGAAAGCAGCTAAAGACAAGTGTAAGCCTGTCCTGCTTGAGCCAATCATGAAAGTTGAAGTTACCGTGCCTGAGGAATACATGGGCGACGTAATGGGTATGCTGAACTCCCGCCGTGGACGTATCGAAGGTATGGACTCCCGTGGTGGTACTCAAATTATCCGTGCGAAAGTGCCTCTTTCCGAAATGTTCGGTTACTCCACTACCCTTCGCTCCGGTACACAAGGACGCGGTGTGTTCTCCATGGAACTCTCCCACTACGAAGAAGTTCCTAAGAATATCTCCGATGAAATTGTGTCCAAGATCAAAGGCGGAGAGTAATAACGTTTTACCTGCTGGATAGGAGGCGGGACCAACATCCCGTTAACTCCGCTTCCGGCCTAACATATATATCCCCTTAAGGAGGAATTGTTCAAATGGCAAAGGCTAAATACGAACGTACGAAACCCCATGTTAACATCGGTACTATCGGTCACGTTGACCATGGTAAAACAACTTTGACAGCTGCAATCACATCTGTATTGTCCAAAACTTACGGTGGTGCTGCAATGTCTTTCGACCAAATCGACAAAGCTCCAGAAGAGCGCGAGCGCGGTATCACAATTTCGACTTCCCACGTTGAATACGAAACTGATACTCGTCACTATGCACACGTTGACTGCCCAGGTCACGCTGACTATGTTAAAAACATGATCACTGGTGCTGCTCAAATGGACGGAGCGATCCTGGTTGTATCCGCAGCTGACGGCCCAATGCCGCAAACTCGCGAGCACATCCTGTTGTCCCGCCAAGTAGGCGTTCCTTACATCGTTGTATTCTTGAACAAATGCGACATGGTTGAAGACGAAGAGCTCTTGGAATTGGTTGAGATGGAAGTTCGCGACCTGCTGAGCGAGTATGACTTCCCAGGCGACGACACTCCGATCACTCGTGGTTCCGCTCGTGAAGCTCTGCAAAACCCAGAAGGCGAATGGGCACAAAAAATCGTTGAAATGTTCAAAACAATCGACGAGTACATCCCATTGCCTGAGCGCGACACTGACAAGCCTTTCTTGATGCCTGTCGAGGACGTATTCTCCATCACTGGTCGCGGTACCGTTGCTACAGGTCGTGTAGAGCGTGGTACGATCAAAGTTGGTGACGAGATCGAAATCGTTGGTATCGCTGAAGAAACTAAGAAATCCGTTGTTACGGGCGTTGAGATGTTCCGTAAATTGCTGGATTCCGCACAAGCTGGTGACAACATCGGTGCATTGCTTCGTGGTGTTGAGCGTACTCAAATCGAGCGCGGTCAAGTACTTGCTAAGCCTGCTTCCGTTAAACCACACACAGAGTTCACAGCTCAAGTATACGTACTTAGCAAAGAAGAAGGCGGACGTCATAAGCCTTTCTTCACTGGCTACCGTCCACAGTTCTACTTCCGTACTACGGACGTAACTGGTGTGATCAACTTGCCAGAGGGTTCTGAAATGGTTATGCCTGGTGATAACATCACTGTAACGGTTAACCTGATCAACCCAATCGCGATTGAAGAAGGAACTAAATTCTCCATTCGTGAAGGCGGCCGTACCGTAGGTGCTGGTTCCGTTGCTACCATCATTAAATAATTAAGGCTTACGAATAGCCTTGAATATAGCAACAGTGTATTGTAACGAGCAACAATGTGATGTCCTGATAAAAGAGTCTGGTCCTTTGGATCAGGCTCTTTTTCTATTGGACTCAGCCCAAATTACCTGTTTACAATCTCTGGTGGATGTCAGCACTTAGATTCGGGACAATCTATTATATAGAAGAAAGATCTCGGTACAATATGATATGCGGAAACGATGGAATCTATTAACCAAGTCCTGCAACTTCCGGTTAAAGATGCAAATACATATTAATTATGAATTAGTGCTTGCAATACGCCTATCTTTTATATATAATAGTGAATGTTGTTCTGCGACGTTGCGATGATGCGAGAGGTTACCGACACACCCGGCCCCTTTGCCATGAGGCAGGTGGTTGGAAAATTTTCGCGGAGTATGTCCGATACCAAATTGGGCGATAGAAGGAGGGAATAAAATGGCAAAGCAAAAAATTCGTATTCGCTTGAAAGCATACGACCACAGAGTTCTTGATCAATCCGCTGAGAAAATTGTTGAGACAGCAAAACGTTCGGGTGCTGGTGTATCCGGTCCGATCCCGCTTCCAACTGAGAAACAAGTAATTACCATTCTCCGTGCGGTACACAAGTATAAGGATTCTCGGGAACAGTTCGAAATGCGTACACATAAACGCTTGATCGACATCGTGAACCCGACTCCACAAACTGTGGATGCCTTGATGCGCTTGGACCTGCCGTCCGGTGTAGATATCGAAATCAAACTGTAAGCATTGCATAACGAATTAGAGAAGAGAAAAGAGGTGTCAACATGAAAGGTATCTTAGGTAGAAAGCTCGGAATGACTCAAGTGTTTACCCCTGAGGGTGTTGTAATTCCTGTAACGGTTATCGAAGCAGGTCCTTGTGTTGTTCTTCAAAAGAAAGATCTGGAAAACGACGGATACGAAGCGATTCAAGTCGGTTTCTCTGATAAGAAAGAGAACAGATCTAACAAACCAGAAGCAGGCCATGCGAAAAAAGCAAACACTGCGCCTAAGCGCTACGTTCGCGAAATTCGCGGTGTTGACCTCGCGAGTGTCGAGGTTGGACAAGAGCTGAAGGCTGATGTCTTCGCAGAAGGCGAATTTGTTGACGTAACGGGTATTTCCAAGGGTAAAGGTTTCCAAGGTGTAATCAAACGTTGGGGCCAAAGCCGCGGACCAATGTCTCACGGTTCCCGTTATCACCGTAGACCAGGTTCCATGGGTTCGATCCAGGCAAACCGTGTTCCTAAAGGAAAACGCCTGCCAGGTCACATGGGCAATGAGACAGTTACGATTCAAAAGCTCGAGGTTGTTAAAGTCGATGCAGAGCGTAACGTAATCCTTGTAAAAGGCTCCATTCCTGGACCTAAAAAAGGTTTTGTTCAAATCAAAGAAACGGTGAAGAAATAATCGCCTAAAGAAAGGAGGAACAAACAATGCCTAAAGTAGCACTTTATAATGTCAGCGGTAGCCAAGTTGGCGAAGTAGAATTGAATGAAGCTGTATTCGGCATCGAGCCGAACGCACACGTACTGCACAGCGCAGTATTGCTGCAGCGCGCTTCCCTTCGTCGCGGTACCCACAAAGTAAAGGGACGTTCTGAAGTACGCGGCGGCGGACGTAAGCCTTGGAAACAAAAAGGTACTGGCCGTGCTCGTCAAGGTTCGATCCGTTCTCCACAATGGAAAGGCGGCGGCGTGGTATTTGGACCGACTCCGCGCAGCTACACATTTAAACTTCCTAAGAAAGTTCGTCGTTTGGCTATCAAATCCGCTTTGTCTTCCAAAGTGATTGACAACGCAATTATCGTATTGGATCAATTGACGCTGAATACGCCGAAAACGAAAGAGTTTGCTAACATTCTTAGCAACCTGAAAGTAGGCCGTAAAGCTCTGATCGTTGCTCCAAGCTATGATGATAATGTAGCCCTTTCCGCACGTAATATTCCTGGTGTGAAATTCGTAGCGGCTGACGGCATTAATGTTCTTGACGTACTGTCGTACGATCAACTGATCATTACGAAGGAAGCAGTTCAGAAGGTAGAGGAGGTGCTCGCGTAATGAAAGACCCACGCGATATAATCAAGCGCCCGGTGATCACGGAACGTACGGCTGACTACATGGCAGAGCTGAAATATGCTTTTGAAGTGGATATCCGTGCTAACAAGACCGAGATCAAGCAAGCTGTCGAAGCTATTTTTAAAGTTAAAGTATCGAACGTGAATACGATGCGTGTCCCTGCTAAACCAAAGCGTTATGGCCGTTATTCCGGTTACACAACCGAATGGAAAAAGGCAATCGTGACTTTGGCTCCAGACAGCAAACCGCTCGAGTTCTTTGAATCGGTTGAATAAGAATTTTTTAAGTAAGGAGGGAAAATTCAGTGCCTATTAAAAAGTATAAACCGACATCCCCGGCTCGACGCAACATGTCCGTGTCGACTTTCGAAGAAATCACCACGAATCAGCCGGAGAAATCGTTGCTGGCTCCGCTGAGCAAAACAGCTGGCCGTAACAACCAAGGTAAAATTACGGTTCGTCACCATGGCGGCGGACACAAACGTAAATACCGTATCATCGACTTCAAACGGAATAAAGACGGCATTCCAGGTCGCGTTGCTACAATCGAATACGACCCGAACCGTACTTCCAACATCGCTCTGATTCACTATGTAGATGGTGAAAAGCGTTATATCATCGCTCCTAAAGGTCTGAAAGTTGGAGACCAAGTAGTATCTGGAGTAGGTGCTGACATCAAGATCGGTAACGCACTTCCACTGGAAAACATTCCGGTAGGTACCGTTATCCACAACATTGAATTGAAACCAGGTAAAGGCGGACAATTGGTTCGTGCTGCTGGTACAGAAGCTCAACTTCTCGGTAAAGAAGATAAGTACGTAACTGTTCGTCTTTCTTCCGGTGAAGTTCGCCGCATCCTGAAAGTTTGCCGTGCAACCATTGGTTCTGTGGGTAACCAAGACCATGAGTTGATCAAAATCGGTAAAGCTGGTCGTAGCCGCTGGCTTGGACAACGCCCTGAAGTACGTGGTGTGGTAATGAACCCTAACGATCACCCTCACGGTGGTGGTGAAGGCCGCGCTCCAATCGGACGTAAATCGCCTATGTCTCCATGGGGTAAACCAACCCTTGGTTACAAAACACGTAAAAAAGGTAAAGCTTCTGACAAATATATCGTTCGCCGCCGCACGAAGTAATGCGCGATTAAGTGCATAACTTCGTGACAGGCTCGAAGGTAACGAGACAATTTGGTGAAGGGAGGATTTCAATATGAGCCGTAGTTTGAAAAAAGGACCTTTTATTGACGGATATCTGCTCAAAAAAGTGGAGGACATGAACAGCGCAAGCAAAAAGGCTGTGATCAAAACCTGGTCCCGCCGCTCCACTATTTTCCCGCAATTTATCGGTCACACGTTCGGAGTATACGATGGCCGTAAGCATGTACCTGTATATGTAACAGAGGACATGGTAGGACACAAGTTGGGTGAGTTTGCTCCAACTCGTACTTACAAAGGTCATGAAGATGATAAGAAAACAAGAAGATAATTAATGAAGCTCTTTGTTTGAGAGGAGGTTAAACATATGGAAGCAAAAGCACATGCTAGATCGATTCGTATTGCTCCTCGTAAAGCTCAACTCGTTGTTGACTTGATCCGCGGTAAGCAAGTCGGCGAAGCGATCGCAATTCTTCGTCACACTCCGAAAGCTGCATCTCCGGTTGTTGAGAAGCTTTTGAACTCGGCTATCGCAAACGCTGAGCATAACTACTCTTTGGATGTAACTAAATTGGTTGTGACGCAAGCTTATGTCAACCAGGGACCGACTATGAAACGTTTCCGCCCGCGTGCGATGGGACGTGCAAGCCGGATCAATAAACGCACCAGCCACATTACTTTGGTGGTAGCTGAAAAATAAGGAGGGAAAACGTGTGGGCCAAAAGGTAAATCCAGTAGGACTCCGTATCGGTATTATCCGTGATTGGGAATCCAAATGGTATGCAGGCAAAGACTTCGGTGATCTTTTGCTGGAAGACGTGAAAATCCGTGAATACCTGAAAAATAAATTGAAAGACTCCGCTGTATCCCGTATTGAAATCGAGAGAGCGGCTAATCGTGTGAACGTGACGATCCACACTGCGAAGCCAGGTATGGTTATCGGTAAAGGTGGTTCCGAAGTAGAAGTACTGCGCGGACAAGTGACTAAAATTGCCGGCGGTAAAAAAGTTCACATCAACATTTCTGAAATCAAAAACCCTGAACTGGACGCTATTCTTGTTGCTGAAAGCATTGCACAACAGTTGGAACGTCGTGTATCTTTCCGTCGTGCACTGAAACAAGCGATTCAAAGAACTATGCGCTCTGGAGCAAAAGGGATTAAAACATCGGTCAGCGGACGTCTTGGCGGAGCCGAGATTGCTCGTACGGAAGGCTACAGTGAAGGAACTGTTCCACTTCATACGCTTCGTGCAGACATCGACTATGGTACAGCAGAAGCGCATACGACTTACGGCCGTATCGGCGTGAAAGTATGGATCTATCGTGGAGAGGTTCTTCCTACGGCTAAGAAACAAGCTGCTCAGGAAGGAGGCAACTAATCATGTTGGTACCAAAACGTGTAAAACACCGCAAACAACAGCGCGGCCATATGAGAGGTCAAGCTAAAGGCGGTACTGAACTGAACTTCGGCGAATTCGGTCTGCAAGCTACAGAACCAGGCTGGATCACGAACCGTCAGATCGAAGCTGCTCGTATCGCGATGACTCGTTACATCCGTCGTGGCGGTAAAGTATGGATCAAGATTTTCCCAGATAAGCCGATTACTCAAAAGCCTCTCGAAGTGCGGATGGGTAGCGGTAAAGGTAACGTTGAGAAATGGGTTGCCGTTGTAAAACCAGGCAAGATCATGTTTGAACTTGGAGGCGTGTCCGAGGAAATCGCCCGCGAAGCGATGCGTCTCGCCGCTCACAAGCTGCCTGTTAAAACGAAGTTTGTGAAACGTGAAGAAGTGGGTGGTGAAGCAAATGAAAGCTAATGAACTGCGCAACTTAACCACTGCAGAAATCGAGCAAAAAATCGCCGGATTTAAAGAGGAACTCTTTAACCTCCGTTTTCAATTGGCCACAGGCCAGCTTGACAACCCGACTCGGATCCGTGACGTTCGCAAAGAAATAGCTCGTGCTAAAACCGTTATCCGTGAAAGAGAACTTGGGATTAGTTAATGAAACAGAAACGTCGTGTTCTGTATTCAGGAAGGAGGCTAACAAATGAGCGAAGAACGCAATGCTCGTAAAGTGCAAATTGGTAAAGTTGTCAGCGATAAAATGGATAAAACCATTGTTGTAGCTGTTGAAACTTATAAGAAGCATGACTTGTATCACAAACGCATTAAATACACGAAAAAATTTAAAGCGCATGATGAGAACAATCAAGCTCAAATCGGAGATACCGTTAAAATCATGGAAACTCGCCCTCTCTCCAAAGACAAGCGCTGGAGATTGGTAGAAGTGGTTGAAAAAGCGGTTATCATCTAAGATATGATCAGTTTTTGATGGAAGGAGGAAATTTAAATGATTCAACCATTTACACGTTTAGCTGTTGCTGACAACTCCGGTGCGAAGGAACTGATGTGTATCCGCGTATTGGGTGGTACTGGTCGTCGTACAGCTCAAATCGGTGATTTGATCGTATGTTCCGTCAAACAAGCAACACCAGGCGGCGTTGTCAAAAAGGGTGATGTAGTAAGAGCGGTAGTCGTTCGTACGAAACGTTCTGTACGTCGTAAAGACGGATCTTACATCTCATTTGACGAGAATGCAGCTGTTGTTGTTAAAGACGACAGAAGCCCACGCGGAACTCGTATTTTCGGACCAGTTGCTCGCGAACTTCGCGAAAGAGACTACATGAAAATCGTTTCCTTGGCTCCGGAAGTAATCTAATAACACCCCAAAAAGTGACGTAACTTTTCGGGAACCCGATAAATAGTTGAACTGGCTAGTCATAGGAGGTGTAACGAATGCCTAAAGTGAAAAAAGTTCTGGAATCCCATAGCAACAAACTGCACGTGAAAAAAGATGATACAGTTATCGTCATCAGCGGTAAAGACAAAGGCAAAAAAGGCCGTGTCATCGCAGCGTACCCTCGTGAAAATCGTGTTTTGGTTGAAGGTGTGAACATGATCAAGAAGCACCAGAAGCCAAACCAAATGAACCCACAAGGCGGTATCATCGAGAAGGAAGCTCCGATCCATGTATCGAACGTTATGCACGTTGATCCGAAGAGCGGAAAAGTAACCCGTATCGGTTACAAAGTACTGGACAACGGCAAAAAAGTTCGCGTAGCAAAAAGATCCGGAGAAGTTATCGATAAATAAGACGGTTTAGAAAGGAGGTCCTTGAATCATGGCAGCAAGAATGAAAGAACGTTTTTTGAACGAAGTAACTCCTGCTCTGATGCAGAAGTTTAGCTATAAGACAGTAATGCAAGTACCAAAAATCGAGAAGGTTGTCATCAACATGGGTGTAGGTGACGCTGTAGCTAACTCAAAGGTGCTTGATTCCGCTGTGAACGACATGCAGCTGATTGCTGGTCAAAAACCGGTTATCACCCGTGCGAAGAAATCTATCGCGGGATTCAAACTGCGTGAGAACATGCCAATCGGTGTGAAGGTAACATTGCGCGGTGAGCGTATGTACTACTTCCTCGACAAGCTGTTCAACGTTACACTTCCACGTGTACGTGACTTTCAAGGCGTGTCCACCAAAGCATTTGACGGACGCGGTAACTATACGCTCGGTCTGAAAGAGCAACTCATTTTCCCTGAAATTGAGTATGACAAAGTGGATAAAGTTCGCGGTATGGATATCGTTATCGTAACGACTGCTAAAACCGACGAAGAATCCCGTGAACTGCTTGCTCAACTGGGCATGCCTTTCGCGAAATAAGACGGTTGTCCTTTTCTCCGAAACTATTTAGGAGGTGTCAGGCTAAGTGGCAAAAACTTCGATGAAAGTTAAACAACAACGTACACCGAAATACAAAGTACGGGCATATACCCGTTGTGAACGTTGTGGTCGCCCACATTCGGTACTGCAGAAGTTTAAAATTTGCAGAATTTGTTTCCGTGAATTAGCTTATAAAGGCCAGATTCCTGGCGTGAAAAAAGCAAGCTGGTAAGAAGTTTATAAACGGGAAGGAGGTTTATCCTACATGACTATGTCCGATCCAATTGCAGATATGCTAACTCGTATTCGTAACGCGAACACGGTTCGCCACGAAACAGTAGAAATGCCTGCTTCGACGATTAAAAAACAAATCGCTGACATTTTGAAGCGTGAAGGCTTCATCCGTGATGCAGAGTTTGTGGAAGACAATAAACAAGGGATCATTCGTGTATTCCTGAAATATGGCTCCAACAACGAACGTGTAATCACAGGTCTGAAAAGAATCAGCAAACCAGGTCTTCGCGTTTACACGAAGAGCAACGAAGTACCTCGCGTACTTGGTGGTTTGGGTATTGCGATCATCTCCACGTCTAAGGGAGTTATGACCGACAAAGAAGCTCGTCAATCCAAAGCTGGCGGAGAAGTTCTCTGCTACGTATGGTAATCAACGTCACAAGATAGGAGGTGTAATGAATGTCCCGTATTGGTCGTAAACCAATTGCTATTCCAAACGGTGTGGAAGTCACACTGGATAACACTGTAATCACTGTTAAAGGACCTAAAGGTACCTTGACTCGTGAACTGCATAAAGACATGCAAATTACAGTAGAAAACAACGAGATCAATGTTGTTCGTCCTTCCGACAACAAAACACATCGCTCTCTTCACGGCACGACCCGCAGCGTTGTCTCGAATATGGTCAACGGTGTAACTGAAGGATTCTCGAAAAACCTTGAGTTGGTAGGTGTCGGATACCGTGCAAGCAAATCCGGAGATAAAATCGTTCTGAACGTGGGTTACTCCCACCCAGTTGAAATTACACCGGAGCCAGGTATTGAGTTCGACGTACCGGCAAACACGAAAATCACGGTTCGCGGTATCGATAAAGAGCGCGTAGGTGCATACGCTGCTAAGATTCGTTCCGTACGTGAGCCTGAGCCATACAAAGGTAAAGGTATTAAATACGAAGGTGAACGCATTATCCGTAAGGAAGGTAAAGCTGGTAAGAAGAAATAAGTTAGTTAACCGGGGATTCACTTGGTGGATAACTTACTTCTTCTCCCATACTTACCCGATGCGTCTAAAAGTGAAGCTCTTAAGGCAAAACTGAAGGGAGGAAATGGAAGCATGATCACGAAACAAGACAAGAACAAAGCTCGTCTGAAAAGACACCTGCGTGTCCGTAAGAAAATCCAAGGCACAGCAGAACGTCCACGTCTGAACGTGTTCCGTTCTTCGAAACACATCTATGCTCAATTGATCGACGACGTGGCTGGCGTGACTTTGGCATCAGCTTCTACGCTGGATAAAGAACTGGCTAACGACATCAAGAACGGCGGAAGCGTTGAATCCGCTCGTAAAGTCGGCGAACTCGTTGCAAAACGTGCTGCAGACAAAGGTTACAAAGTGATCGTATTCGATCGTGGTGGCTACTTGTATCATGGACGTATTCAAGCACTTGCAGAGGCAGCTCGCGAGGCAGGCCTTGAATTCTAAGATATTTTCAAAAGGAGGTAAACGACTTGCGTGTAGATCCTAACACTTTAGAACTGACTGAAAGAGTAGTAAACATTAACCGCGTTGCTAAAGTTGTAAAAGGCGGACGTCGCTTTAGCTTTAGCGCACTGGTAGTTGTCGGTGATGGCAAAGGTTGGGTAGGAGCAGGTATCGGTAAAGCAGGCGAAGTACCGGATGCAATCCGCAAAGGTATTGAAGATGCTAAGAAAAACCTGATTCACATTCCACTTGTTGGAACAACTATTCCTCACCTCGTAACAGGTCACTTCGGAGCAGGCCGAGTATTGTTGAAGCCGGCATCTGAAGGTACTGGAGTTATCGCTGGCGGACCGGTTCGTGCAGTACTTGAACTGGCTGGCGTAGGCGACATTTTGACAAAATCTCTAGGTTCTTCGAACTCCATGAACATGGTCAATGCGACTTTGGAAGGGTTGTCCCGCCTGAAGCGTGTTGAAGATGTTGCCAAGCTTCGCGGCAAATCCGTCGAAGAGCTGTTGGGTTAAGGAGGGAATCTCATGGCTAAACTTGAAATCACCCTCGTACGCAGCGTGATTGGTCGTCCAGAGGATCAGCGTGCAACCGTGAAAACACTCGGACTTCGCAAAATCAACCATTCCGTGGTTCAAAGCGACAATGCTGCAATTCGCGGAATGATCAAGAAAGTAAATCACCTGGTTTCTGTTAAAGAAATCGAAGGTTAATCCCGGGCAGTTTATTCCCGGACATATTAAGGAGGTGCAACGAACGATGAAGTTACATGAGCTGAGCCCAGCACCTGGATCCCGCAAAGAACGCAAGCGCGTTGGACGCGGTACTAGTAGCGGTACGGGTAAAACGTCGGGTCGCGGTCACAAAGGACAAAACTCTCGTTCCGGCGGTGGTGTACGTCCAGGCTTCGAAGGTGGACAGAACCCATTGTATCGTCGTCTTCCGAAGCGCGGTTTCGTAAACCCAACTCGGAAAGAGTACGCGATTGTGAACATCGAAGAACTTAACAGCTTTGCAGCAGGTACTGAAGTGACTCCAGAAGTTTTGGTTGAGAGCGGTATTGTTAACAATACAAAGAGCGGAATCAAAATTCTTGGCAACGGTGAAGTTACCGTTTCTTTGACTGTAAAAGCTAATAAGTTTTCTCAATCTGCGGTAGAGAAGATCGAGGCTGCCGGCGGTAAAACCGAGGTGATCTAATGTTTAAGACCCTGAAAAATATATGGCGTGTGGATGACCTTCGCAAGCGTATCTTGTTCACCTTATTCGTTCTGATCATCTTCCGTATTGGATCATTTGTTCCGGTTCCCGGTGTTAACAAAGATGTTTTTACCCAGACGAATCAGGCAGGCAATGAGTTGTTCGGTCTTCTTAACACGTTCTCGGGGGGCGCACTATCGCAGTTTTCGATCTTCGCCCTTTCGATATTTCCATATATTACTTCGTCCATTATCGTACAGTTGCTATCGATGGACGTCATTCCAAAGTTTGCGGAATGGAACAAACAAGGGGAACACGGGAAGAAGCAGTTGGCTCAAATTACTCGTTATGGTACGGTAATATTGGGTTTGATTCAGGCGTTCGGTATGTCCGTCGGGTTTAACCGCCTGTATGGTGCCGAAATGGTTCCTGGAGCAACCTTTATCGACTTTGTTGTTATCGCGATCGTGCTTACTGCAGGTACATCATTCTTGATGTGGCTCGGTGAACAGATTACGGAACGCGGAATCGGTAACGGTATTTCGATCATTATCTTTGCTGGTATCGCTGCTGGTATTCCAATGCACATTCGGACAACGATTGAATCGAACTTCATTCAGGATGGTCAAGTGTTTATGAACATTCTGAAGGGTGTTATCATCCTTCTGATTTTGATTTTGATCATTACCGGCGTTGTATTCATTCAGCAAGGTATCCGTAAGATTCCGGTTCAATACGCGAAGCGTGTTGTAGGAAACAAAATGTACGGCGGACAGAACACACACATTCCACTCAAGATTAACGGAGCAGGCGTTATTCCGGTAATCTTTGCGATGTCATTGCTGCAATTCCCGGTTATCCTCGCCAGCTTCTGGGCACACATGAATTGGGCAAAGTGGATTACGGCGAACCTGGCTTATGACAGCCCGCTTGGAATGGTACTGTATGTACTCATGATCATTGGTTTCACGTTCTTCTACACCTTCGTGCAGATGAACCCGAACCAAATGGCTGATAATATGAAGAAGAACGGCGGCTATGTACCGGGCATTCGTCCTGGTAAAGCTACCGAGAAGTATCTGACTCGGGTTATGACCCGTTTGACCATGACAGGAGCATTGTTCCTGGCCGTGATCTCCGTGCTTCCGGTGTTCTTTGGATCACTTGCAGGTCTTCCTCGTACAGTTCAGATTGGTGGTACGTCCCTCTTGATCGTGGTCGGTGTTGCACTGGATACGATGAAGCAGATCGAAAGCCAACTGATCAAACGTCACTACAAAGGTTTTATCAATAAATAGGCGATAGGTTCCGGCGAGTGGTCTGTATCGCTTCCCGGCGCCTATTGTGTTGTTCTTGCTAGTCAATCAAGGGGAGGGAGTGACGTAAGGTGAACATCTTATTCATGGGTCCTCCTGGGGCAGGAAAAGGGACGCAAGCAGAAAACATCGTGAATGAATTCGGTATTCCTCATATTTCAACAGGCGATGCATTTCGTCTGGCGATCAAACAAGGAACTCCCATCGGGATTAAAGCGAAGGAATTCATGGATCAGGGGCTGCTGGTACCGGATGACGTAACGATTGGTATTGTGGAGGAGCGTTTGCAGCAGTCCGATTGCGAAAAAGGTTTTTTATTGGACGGTTTTCCAAGAACCCTTTCGCAAGCGGAAGCGCTGGATGAGATTCTCGCCCGCTTGAATACTGGTCTCGATCACGTCATCAACCTGAAAGTTGATCGGGAAAAGCTTCTGGCTCGCCTTACCGGCCGCCGGATTTGCAAAAACTGTGGTTCGACTTATCATGTGATCTTTAATCCTCCTAAACAGGAAGGCATTTGTGATAAATGCGGCGGCGAATTGTACCAGCGCTCCGATGATAACGAAGAGAGCGTCGGCATTCGTTTAGACGAATATATCAACAAAACAGCACCACTCCTCACGTTTTATGAGAACAAAGGTCTTTTGCGTCAAATCGATGGTGATCAGGAAATCGACGCGGTTTCATCACAAATTGCGTCTACACTGAGAGGTTAAGTATAATGATCATTTGTAAATCCGAAACGGAACTGAGCTTGATGAGAGAGGCAGGAAGGATCGTGGCGGAATGCCACAAACTCCTTGCCGCTCATGTAGAACCGGGCATTACGACCGGGGAGCTTGACCTTATGGCCGACAAGTTCATTCGAAGCCAAGGCGCTGTGCCATCTTTTAAAGGCTACAACGGATTTCCTTCCAGCATTTGCGCATCAGTCAACGAAGAATTGGTGCATGGATTTCCAGGCAAACGCAAATTAATCGAGGGCGATATCGTTACGTTTGATATCGGTGCACAGTACCAGGGTTACCATGGTGACTCGGCATGGACCTACGCTGTAGGAGAAATTTCCGAAGAAGCCCAGCGTCTGCTGGACGTAACGGAAGGATCGCTCTATGCTGGACTTGCGCTAATCAAACCCGATGTCCGCTTGTTTACAATCTCTCATGCCATACAGCGTCACATCGAGGATGCAGGGTTCTCTGTCGTCCGGGAATACGTTGGTCATGGTGTGGGTACCGATCTGCATGAGGATCCGCAAATTCCGAACTATGGCATCCCAGACCGCGGACCAAGACTCAAACCGGGCATGGTGCTCGCGATCGAGCCGATGGTCAATGCGGGTAAACGGAATGTCAAGACGCTGGAAGACAACTGGACGGTTGTAACGGTAGACGGCTCACTATGTGCTCACTTCGAGCATACGGTAGCAGTCACGCCGGATGGCATGGAAATTTTGACGAAGCTGCCGGAATAGGGTGATAACATGAATAATGAAGTCATGCTTCAACCCGGTCAGATTGTTAAGATACTGAAAGGTAGAGATGCCGGACAGTATGCCGTTATCGTTTCGATTGAGGACAGCAGGTTCGTGTTGATTGCGGATGGGGACAAACGCAAGTTTGACGGGGCCAAGAAGAAGAATGTTCTTCATCTTGAACCTCAATCCTACATTAGCAGTGAAGTGGTAAACAGTTTGCAAGAAAGCGGTCGGGTTACAAACGGTAAACTGCGTTTCGCACTGGACCGGTTTGTATCCGATAAATCCAAGGCAGATCAGAAAGGAGACTAACTGTGGCTAAAGAAGATGTCATTGAAGTCGAAGGAACGGTCATTGAGCCGTTGCCGAATGCTACCTTTAAAGTCGAGCTGGAGAATGGTCATCAGATTCTCGCTCATGTTTCCGGAAAGCTGCGGATGCACTTTATCCGTATCCTTACAGGAGACAAAGTGGTTGTTCAACTCTCGCCGTATGATTTAACCAAAGGTCGTATCACGTACCGTAAATAGATTCAAGGTTCCCCTGGGGAATCAAGGAAAGCTGCGAAGCGGTTTTACTGACGTAAAACTCAGCAGCGGTAACAAACTACTTTAGTTTCGAAGCTGGTTTTACAATGTAAAACTTGGAGGAGGTAATTAGCATGAAGGTAAGACCTTCTGTAAAGCCTATTTGCGAAAAATGCAAAGTCATTCGCCGCAAAGGGAACGTAATGGTTATCTGTGAAAATCCGAAACACAAACAAAAACAAGGTTAAAGAAGGGGGTGTAGCGTAAAATGGCTCGTATAGCTGGTGTGGATTTGCCACGTGACAAACGCGTTGAGATCGCCTTGACTTACATTTTCGGAATCGGTAAAACGACTTCCCAGAAAGTACTGAAAGAAACTGGAATCAATGCAGACACTCGTGTCCGTGATTTGACAGAAGATGAAGTCAGCAAATTGCGCGAAACGATCGATGGTATGGTTAAGGTAGAAGGTGACCTGCGTCGTGAAATTTCCTTAAATATTAAACGTCTCACGGAGATCGGCTGCTACCGCGGTATTCGTCACCGTCGTGGATTGCCTGTTCGTGGTCAACGTACTAAAACGAATGCTCGTACACGTAAAGGTCCTCGTCGTACCGTAGCGAACAAGAAGAAATAAGAAAGGGGGATAATAGACAATGGCTAAACCAAAAAAAGTCGTACGTACTAAACGTCGTGACCGCAAAAATATTGAAAGTGGCGTGGCTCATATCCGCTCCACATTCAACAATACAATCGTAACGATTACGGATCCTCACGGAAACGCGATTTCTTGGGCAAGCTCCGGCGGCCTTGGATTTAAAGGTTCCCGTAAGTCGACCCCGTTCGCTGCGCAAATGGCTGCTGAAACAGCTGCCAAAGCGGCTATGGAACACGGTATGAAAGCGGTGGAAGTAATGGTTAAAGGTCCTGGTGCTGGTCGTGAAGCAGCAATTCGTTCTCTGCAAGCAGCAGGTCTCGAAGTAAACCTGATCAAAGACGTTACACCAATTCCACATAACGGATGCCGCCCACCAAAACGTCGTCGCGTATAATGAAGTCATCCTGTTAATGTGGTATAAATCCGTTGCAATCTGCTAATAATGGTTGTTTAGGCATACTACTACATGGATTACTGGATAAGATGACAGTTTCATATAGGAGCGACGTTTGAAGGAGGGGTACTTGCGTGATTGAAATCGAAAAGCCGAAAATTGAGACCGTTGATGTCAATGAAGATGGAACCTATGGGAAATTCGTAGTTGAGCCTCTGGAGAGAGGGTATGGCACGACGCTGGGGAACTCGCTTCGCCGCATCTTGTTATCCTCACTACCGGGAGCTGCAGTCACATCGATTCAAATCGATGGCGTACTGCATGAATTTTCCACGATTCCGGGTGTCATGGAAGACGTGACCGAGGTCATCCTGAACCTGAAAGCTTTGTCTCTGAAAATTCATTCCGATGAAGAGAAAGTGTTCGAGATTGATGCGGAGGGTGAAGGGGTTGTTACTGCTGGTGACATCCGTGCGGATAGTGATGTGGAGATTCTGAACCCAGATCTTCATATTGCAACGCTCGGCCCTGGTGCAAGACTTCATATGCGTATTTTTGCCAGTCGCGGTCGTGGCTATGTCCAGGCGGATCGGAACAAACGCGATGACCAGCCTATCGGCGTCATTCCCGTCGATTCGATCTATACTCCGATTAGCCGTGTTAACTACGGTGTGGAAAATACGCGTGTTGGTCAAGTAACCAACTACGATAAACTGACGCTTGAAATTTGGACGGATGGCAGCATCCGCCCGGAAGAAGCTGTTAGTCTCGGCGCGAAAATCTTGACTGAGCATCTGTTCCTCTTCGTAGGTCTGACCGACGAAGCGAAGGATGCGGAGATCATGGTTGAGAAAGAAGAAGACAAGAAAGAAAAAGTGCTTGAAATGACGATCGAAGAGCTGGATCTTTCCGTTCGTTCCTACAACTGCTTGAAACGTGCCGGCATTAATACGGTACAAGAGCTGACCACGAAAACCGAAGAGGATATGATGAAAGTCCGGAACCTCGGACGCAAATCCTTGGAGGAAGTTCAAGAGAAGCTTGAAGAGTTGGGCCTGGGACTTCGTACGGAAGAATAGCATAGATTCGGCTTAGCTTAGCAAAGGAGGGAAAAAACACATGGCATACCAAAAGTTGGGCCGCGATTCCAGTGCGCGTAAAGCGTTGTTCCGTGACCTGGTAACCGACCTTTTCTTATATGAGCGCATTCAAACGACTGAAGCCAAAGCGAAAGAAGTTCGTTCGATCGCTGAGAAGTTGATCACAAAAGCAAAAAAAGGTGATCTTCACGCTCGTCGTCAAGTAGCTGCATTCGTGCGTCGTGAAACAGTAGACGGTGAACAAGATGCAATCCAAAAATTGTTCTCCGAAATCGCTCCTCGTTACTCCGAGCGTCCAGGCGGATACACTCGTATCCTGAAACTGGGTCCTCGTCGTGGTGACGCAGCTCCAATGGTTTACTTGGAACTGGTAGATCGCGCGTAAATTAGCTTTGTTCCATTGAAGTGACTGTAGTTATGTATGCCCGGCTCCGTAGATGTTTATTCTTGGAGCCATGAACGGGAAGTGGTGCGAGATATAGTCGATCATTTGGTTCGACTCGTCTCGACTACTCCATGGGCAACAATAACGGGGACCTTCTAGTCATGTGGCTGACTCGAAGGGTTCGGCTTAACATGATGAAAAGGAGCTCCTATGGGGCTCTTTTTTGATAAATATAGAATTTATAGGTTGTCAGCGAAGCTGATGCAATTCTATATCCCAAGAAAACCTACTTTCTAATCGCGGTCGCTCATCCTTGAGAAAAGCCGCGATTGATGTTTTCTTATAATGTGTACAGGCTTTCGTTGTTGCGGCGTATTTCGATGAAAGCACTCAGGAGGTCAGCAATGCGTAATCTTCTGATGAAGGTCAGTTACGACGGTACCGATTATAACGGCTTTCAGACCCAGCCCGGTGGTCACACGATTCAGGATTATTTGGAGGAAGCGATCCGCCGTTTGTCTGGTGAACAGCTTAAGATTACGGCTTCTGGCCGGACAGATGCCGGGGTGCATGCTCGTGCCCAGGTATTCAATTTCTACACAGCTTCTCCAATTCCCGTAGAGCGTTGGTGTATGGCATTAAACACTTGGCTGCCGGAAGATATCGTGGTTTCGGATGCGATGGAGGTACCTATGGAATTCCATTCCCGCCACGCAGCGAAACGGAAAACCTATCGTTTTACCATCAATGCAAACCAATATCCGGATCTATTTAACCGGCGGTACCAGATCCACCATCATGGGAAACTGGATATCGCAGCGATGGAGCAGGGACTTTCTCATCTGATCGGAACGCATGACTATACAACGTTTGCGTCACGGAAGTCGACGAAGCCGTCCCATGTTCGTACTATTTTTGATGCTTGGATCGAGAAGGATACGTCCATGTGCCGTCCGGGCACGAGAGATCAAGGAGTCATTCATACGTATGTATCCGGGAATGGGTTTCTGCAGCATATGGTTCGGATTATTATGGGGACGTTGATTGAGGTAGGGGAAGGTAAGCGCCATCCGGATGACATGTTGGTCATACTGGAAGCCAAAAACCGGGCAGCAGCCGGTCCAACAGCTATGGGCAAGGGCCTGATGTTATGGGAAGTGGAGTATGATATCGCCGAGAAGGGTTAACCTCAATGACCGTCGATATTTAGACCACGGACCAGGCGATCACAAAAAGAAGAAGAAATCGCTTCTGGACGTGATGGGTGACTTGTTTGAATAACACGCATGGTGTAAGGTGGAAAACCAAAAAACACTTGCGGAAGTGGGCGTAATCCTGTATTATATAAGTTGTGTTTTCTTAACGGCTCTCCCACAGCCCCGGTTAAGAAAATACCGAATGCAAGACTGCAACACCATGACAATGCTTTAAACATGATCGAAGATAAATAATGAAAATTAATGATGATTTTCGGACGAATACAAGGAGGAACTATACATGCGTACCACCTATATGGCGAAGCCAAATGAAGTTGAGCGCAAATGGTACATCGTTGATGCCGAAGGCAAGACGCTTGGCCGTTTGGCAAGTGAAGTTGCGGCTCTGATCCGCGGCAAACATAAGCCTCAATTCACTCCACATGTTGACACAGGGGATTTCGTGGTTGTTATCAACTCCGAGAAAATCCACCTCACTGGCAAAAAGATGGAGAACAAGAAATACTATCGTCACTCCCTGCATCCAGGTGGATTGAAAGTAACTGCAGCTCAAGACCTGATTGCTAAATACCCAGAGCGCGTAATCGAAAGCGCGGTTCACGGAATGCTTCCTAAAACTCGCATGGGCGAGAAAATGAAGCTGAGACTGAAAGCATATGCAGGCACAGCACATCCACATGAAGCACAAAAACCAGAAGTTTATGAACTTCGCGGTTAATTAAAAAGGAGGACAGTTTCATGGCACAAGTACAATACTATGGGACAGGTCGTCGTAAACACTCGGTAGCACGTGTACGCCTCGTACCGGGTGAAGGACGCATTGTCATCAATAAACGTGATATTAATGAATATTTCGGTTTGGAAACACTCAAACTGATCGTTAAACAACCTTTGAATCTGACAGAAACACTGGGCAAATATGACGTGCTTGTCATCGCTCATGGTGGCGGCATCTCCGGTCAAGCTGGAGCAATTCGTCACGGTATCTCCCGTGCTCTTCTGAAAGCAGATCCAGAATTCCGTCCTTCTCTGAAAAGAGCTGGATTCCTGACTCGCGACCCTCGTATGAAAGAACGTAAAAAATACGGTCTTAAAGCAGCTCGTCGCGCTCCTCAGTTCTCCAAGCGTTAATATTTCCGATTTACCAAGCCCTTGGCCATTATGGTCAAGGGCTTTTTTACGTTATCAGAAAGTAGTTTGTCCACAAAGATATGCACATCATTGACAACACACTTGGAATTCGTTCGCCAAATGTGGGTAGGTTGTTCACATGTGTGCACAACCTGCGGATAGAAGGATATGCATATGGATGTTCTTACATCGTTAACCACTTGACTTGATATGTAAATAGAGATATATTATTTATTGCGAATTAATTAAGCACTTAAATAATTAATATTTAATCATTAATTAAATAAGTAATTTTCGGAGCAAGGAAGGGGGGATATAGTTGGATCGCAATGAAGAGATTTTTAAGGTGTCGTCGATGTTCCGGGCACTGATGAAGAACATTTCTCAGGAATGGAACAAGTCGAGCGCCGGGAAATACAATTTAAGCTTTCCTCAATTTCAGGTACTGTATGTATTAAAGCTGCGCGGGCCTCTGAAGGTATCGGAGCTTGCTGAAGTCTTGTCACTGACACCGCCGGCTATAACCGGACTGACGGATAAATTGGTTGCAGAAGGATATCTGCAGAAAGAACGCGCTGAGGATGACCGCAGAGTTGTCAACATCACGCTCTTGGAACCGGGTCTTGAGATCATTAAGAAAGTGAAGAAGGATCAGAAGGAAATGATTCAAGGTTTTTTTAACTTCCTCTCTGAGGAAGACATTCAGCATTTGAGAAGAATCTTCTCCTTGATGCTGTCAAACATAGATAAAGACAATCACAATGGGTAGAGGTGGAGCATGGAGCATTTAACGCTTAAACGTAAAATTTCAATTATGATAGCGATCATGGCTGCGATGTTCTTCGCAGCCATTAACCAGACGATAACAAGCACCGCAATGCCGCGGATTATCGCCATTCTCGATGGTATGGATTATTATACATGGACCATCAACATTTATTTGTTAACATCAACGATCGCAACGATATTGGTGGGTAAGCTGTCCGACATGTTCGGACGTAAGCCGTTTATTTTGATCGGTATATTATTTTTCATGTTAGGGGCGTTCCTAACAGGCACATCCACAGACGTGTACCAATTCATTATTTACCGTGGTATTCAAGGTATAGGTGCCGGTATTATCCAGTCAACCGCATTTATGTCGGTCGGGGACTTATTCCCTCCTCGGGAACGTGGTAAATGGATGGGGCTGATGACCGCGGTATTCGGTTTTTCCAGTGTCCTTGGTCCTACGCTAGGCGGGTATCTGGTCGATAACATCGAATGGCGTTGGTTGTTCTGGATCTTCCTGCCGCTGGGTGTAGTGGCCTTTATCATGATCTGGACGCTGTTTCCGAAGGTTGAACGCAAACCTGGACAGTCCATTGACTATCTGGGCTCTCTGTTCCTTACAACGTCTATCGTTCCTTTACTGCTGGCCTTTTCTTGGGCAGGTACGGAATATCCTTGGGGATCGCCGGAGATTATTGGACTCATCGCAGCTTCGGTTGTATCGGCTCTTATCTTTATCTTGGTAGAGATGAAAGCGAAGGAACCTGTATTGCCACTTAGTTTGTTTAAAAATAGTGTCGTTACGGTTTCTAATCTGATTGGATTTTTTATGAACTTTGGTTTGATGGGTGCCATGATTTATATTTCCTTCTATGTTCAAGGTGTACTTGGTATCTCACCAACCTATGCGGGTTATGTAACTATACCCATGTCGATTTTCATGATGGGTACAAGTGCCGTAGCAGGTCAACTCATTGCGAAGAGTGGTAAGTACAAACGGTACGCACTTCTTGGAGTTCCAATTATGATGGTCGGTATGGGAATTATGGTGTTCATGGACAACATCTGGCTTACTGTGGTTAGTACCATTATTTTCGGTATCGGTCTTGGCTTGGGTATGCCGGTATTCTCACTGGCTACGCAGAATGCGGTACCCCACAATGAGCTCGGTGTAGCAACGGCTTCATCCCAATTGTTCCGTAATCTTGGGGGGACGATCGGGATCGCGGTCATGGGTACGGTTATGTCGAACAACCTGACAAAGAATCTGAAGGAAGCTCTTCAGTCAGCTAATGCACCGGATTTTAGCTCTGTGGATCCACAGCTGGCTCAGCAGATGCTCTCCTTCGCCAATCCGCAGACACTGATGAATAAACCGCTGATTGAGCAGACGCAGGCAAGTCTTCCTGCGGAGGTACAGCCATTATTCGTACAAATGATCGATAGTATCCGCGATGCACTTGGAAATACATTGTCGATGGTGTTCCTCACAGGGACGTTAGTTCTCGTAGTCGCACTGCTGCTCGTATTCTTCTTAAAAGAAATTCCACTGCGGACCTCGAATCAGGGATCGGCTCCCAAACCGGAGGATTCGGAAGGGAAAAGTGCCAGTGCTGGTACTAGAGCTAAAGAGGTATCGGTGGCAACAACAGACTAGATTGGTATTTGTCAAAATGTTTGGAAATTGAAGAGAAGGAAGGCCCTTTCTGCTTGTGCAGGAAGGGTTTTTTCGTTTTTATTGGTATCGATTTGATGGTTGACATTTATTAGGAATGTTTTATACTGTATTTAATTCATATTATTTCAGTAGGATTATCGGGAATAATTACGGGGGAGGCATCCAATCATGAATTTGCTGGAGAAAGAGGATTTGATCCGAGTGCAAGCAGAAGAGCTTGAGCATGCATCGGCAGAGGAAGTCATCGCATTTGCGATCAAGACATTTCCCAATATAACGTTTGCTTGCAGTTTTGGAGCAGAAGATGTGGTATTGGTGGATATGATTCAAAAGATTAGCCCGTCGACGGATATTTTTTATCTGGATACCGATTTTCATTTCAAGGAGACATACGAGACGCGGGATCGTATGGCCGAACGTTATGGCCTGGAATTTGTGCGGGTCTCTCCGCTCATTACGCCGGAAGAGCAAGCGGCTCAGCATGGTGAAGCATTATGGAGCGTCAACCCGACGGAGTGCTGTAACATCCGAAAGGTAGAACCATTGACTCGGATTCTGTCTCAATATGAGGCTTGGATTACAGGGATACGAAGAGATCAAGCACCTACCCGAGCTAATTCGAAGAAGATTGAGTACGATACCAAGTTCGGATTGGTGAAGTTCAATCCGATCGCAGGCTGGACTAGCGAGGATGTGTGGAACTACATCCGAGCTAACGAGATCATCTACAACCCGCTGCATGATCAGAATTATCCAAGCATTGGCTGCGAACATTGCACACGACAGGTCATGCCAGGCGAAGATCCACGTGCTGGACGTTGGTCAGGTCATGAGAAGACGGAGTGCGGACTTCATAAATAAACCAATCATGAACGACTTAGGATCGTATAGTTACAGCATAAGAAGGAGGAATTATTCATGACAGCCATACTCCCTCATGGCGGTACGCTGGTACAGCGGGTAGCCCAAGGAGCAGAGCGTGAAGATTTATTGAGACAGGTCGAGACTCTTCATAAAGTCCCTGTAAACGCCTGGACCATATCGGACCTGGATCTGATCGGGGTCGGGGCATTTTCACCATTGCAAGGATTTCTGAACGAGCAGGATTACAAGTCTGTGGTTTCCTCTATGCGTTTATCGGACGGTACGGTGTGGAGCATACCGGTCACACTGGCTGTTGATGAGCAGACAGCGGCTAAACTTGTCGTCGGCGAGAAGGCGGCACTTGTAGGCGAAGAAGATGGGGTCGTCTATGGCGTTATCGATGTAGAGAGCGTCTACCAGGTGGATCAGCAAGTCGAGGCTGTTCAAGTATTTAAGACCGATGATCCGGAGCATCCAGGCGTGAAAAAGCTTTTTGAACGTCATTCTACTTATGTAGGCGGGCCGATTCAAGTATTAAATCGTCCACAGCCTGAACGGTTTGGCGAATTTTATTTTGATCCGGCAGAGACCCGCGAACAGTTCAAAGCCAAGGGCTGGAATACGGTTGTCGGCTTTCAGACGCGTAATCCGGTTCACCGTGCACATGAATACATTCAGAAGAGTGCAATGGAGATTGTAGACGCATTATTCCTCAATCCGCTTGTAGGAGAGACCAAATCGGATGACGTTCCTGCCAATGTGCGAATGAAGAGCTATCTGACCTTGCTGGAGAACTACTATCCCGCGGATCGCACCTTCCTGGGCGTATTTCCGGCTGCTATGCGTTATGCGGGACCTAGGGAAGCTGTATTTCATGCTATAGTTCGGAAAAACTATGGATGCACCCATTTTATCGTTGGCCGGGATCACGCAGGAGTCGGTGACTATTACGGTACGTATGAGGCGCAGGAAATTTTCAGGAATTTCACTGCTGAAGAGTTGGGTATTACCCCGCTGTTCTTCGAGCACAGCTTCTTCTGCACCACTTGCGGAAACATGGCCTCAAGCAAAACATGTCCGCACCCTAAGGAAAATCATCTGACCTTGTCGGGAACGAAAGTCCGTGGCTTGCTTCGCGAAGGGCAGTGCCCACCGCCGGAATTTACGCGTCCGGAAGTCGCGCAAGTGCTGATCGAAGGCATGAAAGAGCAGATTACGGTATAACAAAGGCATAAATAGCCACCTTGTCCCATATGATGGAGTAGAACAACTCATGGGACGAGGTGGTTTTGTTATGTCCAGGCGGAGAACGGACAAGGTTACGGTGTGGATATCGTTGAAGAGAATCAAGCAAACCATGATTGGAGCTGTGCTGCTGGCACTGCTCATTATCGTTGTAACATACGAAATCCCATCTGCCAAAACGTCGAATACCTGGAGTTTGCCGCTTGCCGGCAAAGTCATCGCCCTTGATGCAGGACATGGCGGACCAGATGGCGGGGCAGTAAGCCGACAAGGTGTCATAGAGAAGGATGTAAACCTGGCGATCACCTTGTATTTAAGGGATTATTTGCAGCAGGCAGGCGCGCTCGTCATTATGACAAGAGAAGGAGATTACGATCTGGCTGCAGAAAGCACAAAGGGCTATTCCAAGCGTAAAACGGAAGACCTCAAACAACGCGTGCGGATGATCGAGGACAGTAAAGCAGATCTGTTTATCAGCATGCATCTGAACAGCATTCCGTCCAATCGATGGAGAGGGGCGCAGACCTTTTTCCCTCCGAATAACGGGGAAAGTAAAAAACTCGCCGAATGGATTCAGGCTGAAATCAGACATAACCTGGAGAATACGCAGCGTCTGGCCAAAACGGATGATAAGGTATTTTTGCTCCAGGCCCTGCGCATGCCATCTGCACTGGTGGAGGTCGGTTTCTTGTCCCATCCAGAGGAATCCGAATTGCTCCGTGATGAGAAATATCAGAGAAAGGTCGCAGCTTCCGTGTATAATGGCATTCTGCGTTATACCTCCGGAGAGTCCACCAACGAGTCGTCACAAGCTGCAGAGTAATGGTATAATGGACATGAAATCGAAACACTGTCTATTCCATTACATAGAGCAGAGGTGCTTATATGCTGACTAGAGAAACGGTACAGGAGATACTCCAGCCTTTACGCGATCCCGAAACCGGGAAGAGCCTGATGGAGCTCCAGCGTATTCGAGATATTGTTGTAAAGGAACGCACGGTCCGATTATCCGTGACTTACAGTAGTGAAGATGTACGCGCTTCCCTGGAAGCGCAGATCAGAGAAATTCTTGAAGCTATGGGGGCGGAGGATATACATATCCGCATGCGCCCTCTAGACAACGCTGTTAGCGGAGCAACCCGGGAGGAAGATAACGATCGTGAGAAGCTAACCAAAGGGCATGCTGCCGGCATGGAGCAGAATACGCTCCTTAGCGAGCAGTCCGGCGTTCATTTCATTGCGATTGCAAGCGGCAAAGGCGGCGTTGGCAAATCCACCGTTACGGTGAATTTAGCTGCAGCTTTGGCTCGCCAAGGCAAGAAGGTTGGTTTGATTGACGCGGATATTTATGGCTTCAGCGTACCGGACATGATGGGCATTGAAGAGGGGCCGTCCGTAACCGAAGAGGGCGTCATCCATCCGGTTGAGCGTTTTGGTGTCAAGGTGATGTCCATGGGTTTCTTCATCCGGGAGAATAGTCCGGTGATTTGGCGCGGACCGATGCTTGGCAAAATGCTGCGTCAATTTTTCGCGGATGTCGCTTGGGGGGATCTGGATTACATGCTGCTGGACCTGCCGCCAGGCACAGGGGACGTAGCGCTTGACGTGCATCAGATGATTCCGCAGAGCAAAGAGATCATTGTAACCACCCCGCATGCTACCGCGGCTTTTGTTGCCGCCAGAGCGGGCGCGATGGCCTTGCAGACCGATCACGAAATCTTGGGCGTCGTGGAGAATATGTCCTATTATGTCTGTTCCCATGGCGGGGAGAAGGATTATGTATTTGGTCGTGGAGGCGGCGGAAAGCTTGCCGAGACGCTTCATACCGAGCTGCTTGCGCAGCTTCCGTTAGGCGCGCCGGACAACCACCCATCAGAGCCTGATTTCTCCCCATCGGTGTATAAGGCAGGTACCGAGAGCGCAGGGATCTACGATGAGATAGCCGCAAGAATTGCCGCTAAGCTGGAGGAATCCGTTTAGAAAAGTTCCATATTATGAAACAAGCTCCCTAGGTAGGGAGCTTGTTTTCGTTTATGGGGAGTTGTTGCTTAGCTGCCGCCTCCGCCGCCTCCGCCTTCTCCGCTTTCTTCACCTTCACCGCCTTCGCCGCCACCTTCGCCACCGCCGCCTTGCTCTTCTTGTCCCTGTCCTTCGCCTTGTTTTTTCTTCTCCACTTTAGGCTGAAGTTCGTCTTTCACAACCGTTTTGAGCAGTTCCAGCACCTCCATGCGGAACAGCGGGTTCTGCATAGCTTCCTGCATGACGGTCATGGACTGTTTGCGATAATCCGGGGTATTGGTCAATTCAAGAAACGATTTCATCACATCCGGAGACTTTAACATATCCTGAATCGCTTTTTGATACGTTGGGTCCTTGATGAGCTGCATATGCAGCTGCTTGCTCTCGGAATTGATGGCTTTCGCAAAATCACCGGCGAATTGCGGATCGGTCATAATCTTCTCAATTTCCTTCTTATATTCCTCCGACACCAGTGTATCCTTAACTGCCATCCGAATTTGATCCCCTGACTGGGCGGACATCATCCGCATTCCCATCGAGCCGCCGCTGCCGGAGGAACCGCCGGATCCGCCGCCAAGCGCTTCCTCTACCGCCTTTTTACCTTCATCGGTTTTGAGAATGTCGACCACCATGGACTTGATCTCTTTATATCCGAGCTGCGGGGACGAGCTTTGTTCTGCACCACAAGCGGTAAGCACCACGGCAGCAACGATGACGATAATACATAAACGAAATAACGGCCACTTCATTACCGTTGTCCTCCTTTTTCAAGATCATTGAATTTATAAGTTTTCAGCGGAGCTGAACAAATTCGATAATCGCAAGAAAAACATCCTCTGCATGCGGTCAGTCCTCTGTAAAAGTACGCCGATAGATGTTTTTCTTACGCTTCTTCGCATAGTATGTGATGGATTTGCAGAAATATGTCGGATTCAGAATGGTTTTTTATTGTGAACGTTGGTAAAATAATGATCTGTGGGGGTGGAAGTTAGTTGAGCTTACGAAAGTGGTCTAAATTGTTTTTGAAAACGCTGCTCGTTGGGGCAGTGGCGGCATTAATTGTAGGTCTGATCCTGCAGTTGTTTAACGGCGCGATCGAATTCACGGGAATGGCCGATTTATTGATATACCCGCTGATTTTGTTGGGCTCTGGGGCACTGGTGAGCGTATACTCCCAGATGGGCTTTTTTGCGTACCTGACTTTAAATTATATGGGGATAGGCATTTTCCGCAGGAAAACCTGGCAATACATTCAGATTGTGTTGGCTGTTCTAGCATTGCTGGAGCTGATGTTCTTCCGTACCTTTGTCGGCGGATCCACTAGCTTGCAGCAAGATTTGATTTTGGGTATTTCCATTTTGATTATTGCCGTTGTCGTGGCTTATCTTAAAGTGAAGAGTACGAATGCTAATGCATGGATTCCAACCCTTTTCTTTATGATGGCGATTTCCATTGTGGAGATTATCGGTGTACTGCAAATTGGAGTCAGCAACGCCACGATCTTTATGGTGGTACCATTGCTGATCTGTAATGCATACCAAATTCTGACGCTTCATAAAGTTACACAGGACGAAAAAAAGAGCTAACACCTTAGCTCTTTTTTTGTTAAGCATTATTCAATTACAGGAGGACTTCCTCGAGAGTTTATAGTCCACCTGCATCCTCGATGCTCTTCTGCAATGAAGCGTGATCGCGAACCTCGGTGCCTTGGGTGCTGCCCTGTTGAAGCAGATCGGTTACCGTAACGAACTCATAGCCTTTATTACGAAGTTCCTTGATGATAAGTGGGAGTGCTTCATGGGTTTGTTTCACGGAGTCACTGGCGTGCATCAGCACGATGTCTCCCGGGTGCGCTTTGGAGACTACGCGGTCCACAATTTTCTCGACGCCGATATTCTTCCAGTCTCTGGAATCAGTATCCCACTGGATCACCGTGTAGTTAAGGCTTTGGGCTATACCGAGCACTCTTTTGTCAAAATCTCCGTTAGGCATCCGTATTAATTTGGGTTCTTGTCCGGTCATTGCGGTTAAAATAGTATGTGCCGAAGAAATCTGCTTGCGTATTTCCTCATCGGTGAGCGTGCTGTAATTATCGTGTTTGAAGCCGTGGCTCCCGATTTCATATCCGCTTTCCTTAATGGCATTCACGATATCGGGATGCGTTTTGCTCCATGGCGCAGACAGGAAGAAGGTTGCTTTTTGAACTCCATTGTCCTTTAAGGCCTGTAAAATAGGCTCTGCGCGTTTTTCGCCCCAGCTGATGTCAAACGTTAACGCGATCTGTTTCTTGTCCGTAGACACGCTGTAAATCGCTGACGGGTTGTTCTCGGAGAAGACCGAGATGTTGTCACTCTCCACATAAATAACGCCGATTGCAAAGATCGCTGCGGCAAGAACGAAGAAAAACCGCTTAATCTTTCTGCCGTTGAATACATAAAAAGAATTCATAATACGTACGCCCCTCTCCCTTCAGTGTGCAATAGCTTGTTTACTTTCAACATATGCTCGTACTTGCCAGTTATACCAATTTAGGAGGTTCTCGAATGTTACGTTTTAGCAATTTTCTCAGAGATTTAGGATCCATCCGGAAGGCATTGCTCTTGGCAGCGGTCTTATTTATAGCCGGAATCGTGGCGGGAGCGAGTTCAGAGGGGTTCGAACAATTCCTTCTAGGTCAGCTTCAAGGATTAGGGGAGATTAGCCAGCAGCTGGGTTCCTCCGAGCATCCGGAATGGAGCTTCTTTGTCTTTATCTTTCTTAACAACAGCATTAAGAGTGTGTTGGTCATGTTCTCAGGCCTGCTGCTTGGCGTGATACCGTTCTTCTTCCTGGTCATCAATGGTATGGTGATTGGTTTCTTACTGAAAGTCGTGGGGGAGAGCGGAGAGAGTCTGTTTGATCTGATTGTGAAAGGACTGCTGCCTCATGGGATCATCGAGATACCGGTCATAGTGATCGCTTGCGGATATGGTCTTGCTTTTGGCGGGCTGGTGTTAAGAAGCGTAACGGCGACAGGCGAGCGCAGAAGCGGGATAGGCGCGGAGTGGCGCGGCTTTTGGCGTAAGCTGGGTACTGCCTCCTTATGGGTTGTCTTGCTGCTGCTCGTTGCCGCAATGATCGAAAGTACAATTACGTTGTGGCTGATGTCATAATTTTCCCTGAAATTGTGCATACCTAATAAAGCAGCTTAGCAGAGTAAAGAGAGAGCTGCGTGGACAGGGCGTTCATCATCATGCGCAGACAGCATACATTCGGTTTAGAGATCCCGCCAACACGGTTAATCACCATTACATAGGCAAGAGAAGCTTTAATCCGATGGAGTGACGTTACATGTTCGCTTAACTATACAAGGAGGTCCTATCATGCTGGGAATGCTATTCAATGAAAAAGAGTGCAAAGAGCTTGATTATGTACTGCGAAAAGAACTGGATGAGATGCTGCTGGATTTGAGCGACCAACGATTGGACCAAAACATCAGGCAGGCTATAGCTAACCGATATAAAACGGTGTTCCGCATGTATGCCCGGTTTGCCCCGCAGAAAGAACTCTCCAAATATGCGCGTAACGGGAAGTTTCCGCAAATCAAACATTAATTCTGCGAAAAAGTGTTGACTAACCGGCTGAGTATATGGTAAATTAATTTTCGCTTCCTTTTCGAAGGTGATGCCGCCTACCGGCGGCCATCAAACTTCAAAACAAACTTCAAAAAACTTTTTTAAAAAAAGTACTTGCAAAGTTGATAGGAAGTATGATATATTATAAAAGTCGCCGCTGAGATGCGGATGACAAAAGAGAAACGCAGATTGATCTTTGAAAACTGAACAACGAGTGAGTAAAACGAACCACTTTGGTGGGACGTTGAAATAGAGAATTGAACAAATTCTCGTCAGTTAAGAAATGAGCAAGTCAAACACTTTATTGGAGAGTTTGATCCTGGCTCAGGACGAACGCTGGCGGCGTGCCTAATACATGCAAGTCGAGCGGACTTGATGGAGTGCTTGCATTCCTGAAGGTTAGCGGCGGACGGGTGA
>NZ_JAOXLZ010000008.1:0-207901 GCF_025792345.1 Virgibacillus sp. LDC1 | reverse complement strand
GTAGATAGGTTGGAGGTGGAAGTGCAGCAATGCATGGAGCTGACCAATACTAATCGGTCGAGGGCTTATCCAACATATTTCAATGTGCTGCAAATTTCGTTTCGTATCTAGTTTTCAGGTGATCAAGCATCTGAAGCCGTTTGGTGGCGATGGCGGAAGGGTTCCACGCGTACCCATACCGAACACGACCGTTAAGCCTTCCAGCGCCGATGGTACTTGGACCGAAGGGTCCCGGGAGAGTAGGACGTCGCCAAGCGGTACATATTCCCTGATAGCTCAGTTGGTAGAGCACTCGACTGTTAATCGAGTTGTCACAGGTTCGAGTCCTGTTCGGGGAGCCACTTGCTTCCATAGCTCAGTAGGTAGAGTGCATCCATGGTAAGGATGAGGTCACCGGTTCGATCCCGGTTGGAAGCTCCAGATTCGCTTTTGAATTGGACATGCAGCATGAAATTGTGGCCCGTTGGTCAAGGGGTTAAGACACCTCCCTTTCACGGAGGTAACAGGGGTTCGAATCCCCTACGGGTCACCACTATTTTAATTGCATCAGGGAATGAGAATCCCGTCGGTTCGTCGGAGGATAACTTCGTAAGCGGAGGCTTCGCAGTCTCGAACGAAGTGAGAGTATCCCCTACGGGTCACCACAACATGGAGGCTTAGCTCAGCTGGGAGAGCATCTGCCTTACAAGCAGAGGGTCGGGGGTTCGATCCCCTCAGCCTCCACCATTTCATGTATGATTCTAACGAGAATCAGCAAAATAGAAGTACTCATCGATTTTGGGGATTAGCCAAGCGGTAAGGCAACGGACTTTGACTCCGTCATGCATAGGTTCGAATCCTATATCCCCAGCCACTTCACCCCAAAAAGTGAAGTTAAGCTTTGAAGGTGATTCCGAATACTTTTCGGAGACCTGAAATGCGAGCCATTAGCTCAGTTGGTAGAGCACCTGACTTTTAATCAGGGTGTCGAAGGTTCGAGTCCTTCATGGCTCACCATTGTTTCATCTTGTGCGCGTGTGGCGGAATTGGCAGACGCACTAGACTTAGGATCTAGCGTCTTTGACGTGGGGGTTCAAGTCCCTCCACGCGCACCATTAATGCGGACGTGGCTCAGCGGTAGAGCATCGCCTTGCCAAGGCGAGGGTCGCGGGTTCGATTCCCGTCGTCCGCTCCATTTGCGCCCTTAGCTCAGCTGGATAGAGCGTTTGACTACGAATCAAAAGGTCGGGAGTTCGAATCTCTCAGGGCGTGCCATTTTTTAAAAAGATTAATATCGGGATGTAGCTCAGCTTGGTAGAGCACCTGGTTTGGGACCAGGGGGTCGCATGTTCAAATCGTGTCATCCCGATTTCTTAAGATTTAGGGCCCTGCAAAAGTAATCGGAGCATGCTCCGAAGCATAGCGTCACTTTTGTGGGTTGATATGCGGGTGTAGTTCAATGGTAGAACTCCAGCCTTCCAAGCTGGTAGCGTGGGTTCGATTCCCATCACCCGCTCCATACATAAGCAGGACATCACCGTGTGTGATGTTTTTTTACATATTCACACGACTACCCTGCGAAGTGTTAATGTACTAAAGAACATCGTTGGATCAAGGTTTATAGGACTAATGTCCATGGTATATGGGTATATCAATATCATGAGTTTTGTCGATTTGGCTAATTTTTTCGCCTGGAAAATGCAGATTTTCATGCGCTTTTATTGTATGATGTTAGGAAGGCGTTACGTCCTATAGACAAACTGCTGAAACGGGTTGAGATGGGAGGAGTAGCATGACTGAACTTACAGTAACCGCAAAGAGCAATTCCAACAATCTGCTGCGGCGAGATGTACGGTTCCTTGGCAATATTCTTGGAGAAGTTCTTGTCCACCAAGGTGGCAATGAGCTTTTAGATATAGTTGAGAAAATTCGTGAAACGAGTAAATCGTTGCGATCCGTATTCCTGCCAGAATTGTTTGCAGATTTCAAAAGGATCATCAGCACATTGGAGCCCGACATTCGCCATCAGGTAATTCGCGCGTTTGCCATTTACTTTCAATTGGTTAATATCGCGGAGCAGAATCATCGCATTCGTCGCAAACGCGATTACGAGCGTTCCGCCGGAGAGAGTGTTCAACCAGGTTCCATTGAAAGTGCGGTCCAGGATTTGAAAGAGCGCAATATTACGTTTGAAGAAGTTCAAGAAATTCTCGAAAGTCTATCCCTTGAGCTGGTAATGACAGCTCATCCAACAGAAGCGATGCGTCGGGCTATTCTGGATATTCATAAACGGATAGCGGACGATGTGATGCAACTGGACAACCCGACACTGACATTCCGCGAACGAGAGCAGCTTCGGGAGAAACTACTGAATGAAGTGATTACACTGTGGCAAACCGACGAGCTTCGCGACCGTAAGCCAACGGTTCTTGATGAGGTCAGAAACGGTATGTATTATTTTCACGAGACCCTGTTTCACATTCTGCCAGAGGTTTATCAAGAACTGGAGCGCTGCCTAAGTAAATATTATCCGGGTCACCATTGGCACGTTCCAACCTATTTGCGTTTCGGTTCGTGGATCGGTGGCGATCGGGACGGAAATCCTTCAGTGACGGCGGACGTAACATGGAGAACGCTTGAAATGCAGCGGAAGCTGGCGATTCGTGAATACCAACGGATTTTGCGTGAATTCATGAAATACCTGAGCTTCAGCTCGTCGATTGTGAGCGTTTCGGATGAATTGCTTCAATCCATTGAAAAAGACCGCGAACATGTAACACTGAAGAAGATGGAAATTTGGCACAATGAGAAAGAGCCTTATCGTGTAAAGCTGGTATATATGCTGGCTAAAATGAGTCATATTCTCGATGAGAACATGACTGGCAACGAGCGTTATCAGTCCCCTGAGGAATTTATCGAGGACTTGAATATCATTGATCGAAGCTTGCGCTTCCATTTTGCTGACTATGTTGCAGATACGTATATTCAAAAACTGATCCGTCAGGCGGAGTTGTTTGGCTTCCATACAGCAACGCTGGATATCAGACAGCATAGCCAAGAGCATGAAAATGCCATGGCCGAAATTCTTCGTAAAATGAACGTGACGCAGGATTACGCCCAATTAAGCGAAGACGAGAAGATCGAGCTGCTTAACAACCTGCTTAACGATCCTCGTCCATTGACTACGCCTTATCAAGAGTACAGCGACAGCACCGAAGAATGCCTTGAAGTATACCGTACGGTATTCCGTGCCCAGCAGGAATTTGGCGTGAAGTGTATTTCAAGTTATTTGATCAGTATGTCCGAGGGCGCAAGCGACGTTCTGGAAGTGATGGTATTTGCCAAAGAAGTCGGACTCTTCCGCAAGGACAACGATGGTTCTGTCATAGCTACTTTGCAGGCTGCACCATTGTTTGAGACGATTGAGGATCTTCATGCCGCACCTAATATTATGCGTAAGCTCTTCAGCCTACCGATCTACCGGGAAGCGGTTAGCGCCATGAATGAGCTTCAGGAAATCATGCTGGGTTACTCTGACAGCAACAAGGACGGCGGAGCCATTACCGCGAACTGGGAGCTCCAGGTAGCACTCAAAGATATTACGGCTGCAGCCAATGAGTATGGCATCAAGGTGAAATATTTCCATGGACGCGGCGGGTCGCTTGGACGCGGCGGTATGCCTCTGAATCGCAGCATTTTGGCTCAACCGGCATCAACGATTGCAGGGGGCATCAAAATCACGGAGCAAGGCGAGGTCATTTCTTCACGTTATTCCTTGAAGGGAATTGCCTACCGCAGTTTGGACCAGGCGACTTCAGCACTTATAACGGCTTCTCTTAATGCCCGTTACCCTGAAAAAGAATCGACCGAAAAAGAGTGGGAAGAGATTTCCTCGAGCATATCGGCCGCTTCACAGAAGAAATACCAGGATCTGATCTTCCGTGATCCGGATTTCCTGAGTTTCTTCAAGGAATCCACGCCGCTTCCTGAAGTGGGAGAGCTGAATATCGGTTCCCGACCATCCAAGCGTAAGAACAGTGACCGTTTTGAGGACCTCAGAGCCATTCCTTGGGTGTTTGCGTGGACCCAGAGCCGTTACCTGCTTCCGGCATGGTACGCGGCTGGTACGGGCTTACAGAGCTTCTACCAGGGCAAGGAAGAGAATATGAAGGTGCTACAGAAGATGTACACGAGCTATCCGTTCTTTACGTCGCTGATCGATACCCTTCAGATGGCTCTTGCCAAGGCTGATCTGATCATCGCTAAGGAGTATTCTCTGATGACGAAGGATGATCAAGCCCGCGAGCGTATCTTCGGTCTGATCCAAGATGAGTTTAACTTGACGAAAGAGCTTGTTCTTAAGATTACGGGACAACAGGATATTCTGGATAACCAGCCGGTCCTGCAGGAATCAATTCGACTCCGTAACCCTTACGTGGATCCGCTTAGCTATTTGCAGGTTCAATTGCTTAACGAGCTGCGCGAGCTGAGGGAGCAGGAGCAGGACGATCCGGATCTGCTTCGGGAAGTACTGCTGACCATCAACGGCATTGCGGCGGGGCTTCGTAATACAGGTTGATCCTTACAGGATGACAAATCGGTTTGAAAGGGATAGTATAAGGCGAGGTTCCCTAGAGGGACCTCGTTTTTTAATCTATGAAGCAGCATAACCTCTGATGATTAGAGTATCGGCTGCAACATGATTGTCTTTGATAGGGAATAGGGATTCTTTTTGAATTATTGTTGATTTTTAGAAACAGTTGAATTACGATTTGAATGATGCTTTTTTAGACGTTACCCATCAGACCATTCTGGGGGAATTATGGTGGACAATTTGGATGTAAGACTGGCGAAGCTGGCCCGAAAAGGGGACCAGAGAGCTTTTGCCGAAATCGTAGAGCTTTATAAAGACAAAATTTTTCATTTGGCTTACCGGATGCTGAGTAACCGCCATGAGGCCGAGGATGTCGTACAAGAGACTTTTTTGCGTGTATATAAAAACCTTGATCGATACGACGAGAATCAGAAGTTCTCAACTTGGATATACCGAATCGGTACAAATCTTAGCATTGATCGGCTGCGCAAGCGCAAGCCGTCTTTCTCGCTGGACGCCGACCTGAATGAAAGCGAAGGTATGGACGGCTATTCCCTGATCCCGAGCGATAACCGTACACCTGAGAGTGAAATGCTGCTATCGGAGACACAGCGCATCATTCATCAGGCGATTGACGGACTTCCTGCCAAGTACAAGACGATCATGATTCTAAGGTACATTCAGGATTTATCCCTGCAAGAGATCAGCGAGATTTTGGACTTGCCTGTAACAACGATCAAAACACGAGTTCATCGTGGACGCGAATTTTTGCGTAAAAAATTAGAATACAAATTGTGATGAAAAAAACGCCTATCGCCGTTCTTTGAGGAAGAGAGACCGCGTTTAAGGGCGCTTTTTTCTTGCGATGCCAGAAAGTCCGTATCCGCTATTTTTTTTTCTAATTTTCTTTTAAAAAAATTGAAACATCCCCGATTCCGGCACGTATGAACAATAAGCAAGTCTTATGCCCCTATGGGGGAATAGACCCAGCAAAGAGATTGAATGAAAGGATTGGCTCACAAATGGATTGCAAATTAGCCGTCTCTTTGATGCATGATTATCTGGATAATGACTTGTCCGACCCACAACAGCTGGAATTGCAAGAGCATTTGCTGGATTGTGCTGACTGTCGGAATTACTTCGAGAAGCTGGAGCATACCGATATGCTTCTTTATTCCTTAACTCATCATGCGACCAAGCCATCCGATGATTTAACGGAACGTATAATGGGTATGCTGCCGCAGCCCAAGAAACAAAAAGCTTGGGTCAAATGGGTTAGGAATCATCCTGCGCTCACGGCTGCAGCTTTGTTTTTGGTTGTCATGCTCTTCAGCACAATCAGTTTTTGGAGTCAGGATACTCAGCTGGTTGTAAAGAGTGATGAATTCGAAAAGCTGGTGATTGAAGGAGATACCGTCATTATTCCTCCGGATCAAATCATCACGGGAGATATTACAGTCGAGAATGGAAAGACGAAGGTCTACGGTCAAGTGAATGGCAATGTGACCGTCATTGACGGAGAATTATTTCAGGCTTCCACCTCACATATAGCAGGTCAAGTAAAGGACATAGATCGGGCGATGGACTGGATATGGTACAAGATCTCCACTCTGTTTACGGATGCCGCTTACCGCTAGGTGTAACCTGAAGCCTACTTAATTAAAAAGCGCCTCTTTTCAGTGAAAAGACGGCGCTTCTTTTGTTGATTTTATGATCTTTTTCATGGAAAGCGGAGGGCGTCCGCTTGCATCGGAAAGATTAACGTTATAACCTAGAGAGTGTAGAGTACATACTACATATATAAGTCTCATGCGTTATTAAAAAGGAAGTTCAAAAAGTCCCCGTGTGATCAGATGGAAAATGGAGAGCTGGTTCGGTCATTCGAATCTTAGCGTTCATTTTCGAGGAACCGGATTTTTTGGGCCCGCACTTAAAGGAAATGACGGGGGTTGCTGTATGGAGTATTTCACAGATATGACCTGGGGTGAAACCATTAAAGATATCATCGATATCCTTATCGTTACTTATATAATATACCAGATGATTCTGCTCGTCCGCGGTACGCGGGCGGTCCAGCTGCTCAAAGGGATTTTGGTGCTTGTGGTCATCTGGGCGCTCAGCACTTGGTTTGATCTGTACACGCTGAAGTGGCTGATGAATCAGATCTTCACATTTGGGGTGCTGGCGATCTTCATCATCTTCCAGCCGGAGCTCAGACGTGGCCTGGAGCAGCTCGGACGAGGCAAGCTGTTCGGGCGGACGGCGGATATTGACGAGGAGACCAATAAGTTAATCAGCGAAACCATTAAGGCGGTTAATTATTTGTCGCGGCGCAAAATAGGGGCTCTGATCGTCTTTGAACGGACGACGGGCCTGAATGAGTATGTAGAATCAGGGATTCCGATGAGATCGGTGATCAGCTCGGAATTGTTTATTAACATTTTTATACCGAACACACCTCTCCATGACGGAGCCGTCATTATTCAGAACGGTCAAATTGCGGCCGCTGGCTGTTATTTGCCGCTATCGGAGAATCCTTTTATCAGTAAGGAATTGGGAACAAGACACCGTGCCGCTATCGGAATCAGTGAGGTGGGGGATGCGATTTCGGTTGTCGTATCCGAGGAGACTGGGCAAGTATCGCTGGCCTTGAATGGACAAGTGGTTCGAGATATTAAGGAAGAGTCCCTCATCTCCAAATTGTATGAGGAGCTCAGGCCTGCCGCGTCCATTAAGGAGAAACGCACGTTCTTCTGGAAACGGAAGGGGGACGGCAGCAATGGATAAATGGATCAAGAACAACACGGCAAGCAAGCTCATTGCACTCGCTGTCAGTATTTTATTGTGGGCGATGGTTCATATGGACAGCGGAACGCCTGCACCGCCAACGACTTTTTATGATACCAAAGTCATTGAAGGCGTTAAGATTCAGACGTATGGATTTGATGACAGCGAATATGCGTTAACGGGTATCGATCAGGACCGCGTAAATCTCCAAGTTCGGGGAAAGAAATCCAATATCTCGCTTTTGACCGACGACTATAAGGTGAAGCTTGATTTGAGCAACGTCAGAGAACCGGGTACGCACACACTTCCGCTAACCCCCTCCATCCCGAGTGGCGTGGAGATGATATCGATGGAGCCATCCGTTGTTACGGTGACGGTAGAGCCGAGAGTGTCGAAATCCGTGACGGTAAGTATTGGAACCAAAGGCGAGCCTGCTAAAGATTACCGGGCCGGAACACCCGTGCTGATTGACCCAAGACAAGTCACGGTTACCCTGCCTGAATCGTCCATGGCGAATCTGGGGCAGGTCAAAGGTAATGTGGACCTTGATGGTGCCAAAGAGAAGATTACGGAGAAACGAGTCAAGCTTACAGCATATGATAAAGAAGGCAACGCGATGGAAGATGCGGTCATTGAGCCTGCTGCAGTAGCAGCTGAAGTGCCGATTGAACCTGCATTTGTCACCCTCCCACTGGAGATACAATATACCGGACGGCTGCCGGAAGGGTTTGTCCTCTCCAAGGTGGACCAGAAGGTAAAAGAAGTGAAGCTGTTTGGCAGTAAAGAGGCGCTGGCAGGAGCTGAGACCTATGTCGAAGCTACGATCAATTTGGGAGAAGTTAGAAATTCGGGAACAACAGTGCTTACGGCCGACTTGACGCCGCCCGAAGGTTTTGAGAAAATCGAGCCGAGCTCTGTAACGGTGGATGTTACGGCTGTATCGCATGGTGAACGGGTGATTACGGGGATTCCGATAACGTTAAAAGGGGTTGCCACCGGCCTGGATGCTGTCATTACAGATCCAAAGACAAAGACCATATCTTTAACGCTCACCGGAGCGCCTGACTTGCTCAATAGTCTGGAGCCGACCGATATCGGAGCTGAAGCGAACGCAACTGGGTTAAAAGCCGGCGTTCACGAAATTCCGCTGCAGATCACGCTGCCTAATTTTATTAACCGTACGGATTCGGAACGTCCTGTGATTAAGATAGAGCTCAAGGATAACTCCAAACCCGTGACAACGGAGCCGGACACCTCGAAGAATGAGGGAACGGACAAAGACAAGCCTGTTTCACCAGGAACGGGATCAGGAACAGGCAATGATCAGGAGGAGAATACGGAGACGCCTCCAACTGATGAAGATACGAATAACTCCGGATCAGGAGAAAGCCCATCACATCCGCCGGGAGACGGATCAAGTGATGGAACAACCGGATCAGAAACGTCCAATGATGGATAATAACGAAGAGTAGATAAAGGAGTATATAAAACATGGGGAAATATTTTGGTACAGATGGAGTAAGAGGAGTTGCAAATCAAGAACTGACAGCGGAAATGGCTTACAGCATCGGTCGCTGCGGAGGCTATGTGCTTACTGGCGATAAAGAGAAGCCAACCGTCATCATCGGTATGGATACCCGGGTATCCGGGGCTATGCTGGAGTCGGCTTTGGTTGCAGGCCTGCTGTCCATCGGTGCACACGTCATTCGTCTGGGTGTCGTGAGTACACCAGCGGTGGCGTATATCACAAGACTTTTGAAGGCTGATGCGGGTGTTATGATCTCGGCTTCACATAATCCGGTACAAGATAACGGCATCAAGTTCTTCGGTGGAGACGGCTTCAAGCTGTCGGATGAGACAGAGCTTAAGATTGAAGAGCTCATGGATGCGGAAACAGATAATCTGCCGCGACCAATCGGGGCTGATTTAGGTGAATTGCTGGTTGATAACGAATCGAAATATAAATACCTGGAATATTTGAAAACGACGGTCAATAACCGGTTTGACGGTCTGAAAATCGTTCTTGACTGTGCGAATGGCGCAGCTTATGAGCTGGCTCCGAAGCTTTTCCGTGAATTGGGTGCGGAAGTGATCGCCATCGGTGCTGAGCCGAACGGCCTGAATATTAATGATCACTGTGGATCGACTCATCCGGAGAAACTCGTTGAGGCCGTACTCCAGCATGGCGCTGACCTTGGTCTCGCTTTTGACGGAGATGCGGATCGCTTGATTGCCATTGACGCAAAAGGCGAGGAAGTGGACGGCGATTTCATTCTGTGCATTTGCGGTGATGCCATGAACCGTGCCGGCAAGCTGAAGGCAGGCACCATCGTTTCAACCGTTATGAGTAACATCGGTTTCTATAAGGCATGTGACAGCTTGAAGCTGAAAACCGCAAAAACTGCAGTCGGTGACCGCTACGTGATGGAAGAAATGCGCCGCGGTGGTTATAACCTGGGTGGAGAGCAATCCGGGCACGTCATTTTCCTGGATCACAACACCACAGGGGATGGCATTCTAACGGGAATTCAATTGGTGGATACGTTGGTAGCCTCCGGTAAGCCTCTGCATGAGCTGAAGAGCAGCATGCGCAAGTATCCGCAAGTGCTGGTTAATGTTCGTGTTGGCGATAAGAGCAAGTACCAAGGCAATACCGTTATTGAGTCTGCGATTGCTGAAGTTGAAGGCATTCTGGGTGATAACGGACGCGTCCTGGTTCGCCCATCGGGAACGGAATCCCTCATTCGCGTCATGGCGGAAGGCCCGGACAAAGAAGAGCTCGACCGTTATGTAACGCAGATTGCAGACGTGGTGAAGCGGGAATTGGCGTAAGACTAAGGGTGTATTTTTCAAGGAAAGCAGACTAATTTTTGTCAGGGCCAGTGAACTATGTGGATCCGGTTCACTGGCCTGCTGCTTTTCGATGAAGCCAGTCGCTGAAAGCGCAACACCCCCTGTCCTGTCAGCAAAGAGTGCAAATTACGGCATCGCTTGAGAGGATAGGTCATTCGATGTCATTCATGGGGTTAATTATACGCAGGGCTTGGAGCACCTGGGAAACAGCCGAGTTGCCAAAGTCTGAACGCATGAATATAATAAAGGATGTCATTCAAGAATAGAAAGCGAGGATTGTGAGGTTACTTCAAGCTTTATAAGCGCCAGAGCTTGTACCTGCGCGGGGATTGGTTATTGCTACGATAGGGATGACCAGACGGCAGAACGCAAGTTGACGAGGTAGAGGTGTTCGGATTGTTCGGCGGGGACCTCTCGGTTATGCACCAACCGTAAGCGAATCACGGAAAAGGAATGGGCGACCGTTCTTACAACGTATCCGCAGGTGCTTCTTATCACTAATATACAAAACATGAATGTGCGATTTAGAACAGGGCAGCGCGGTGGAAGAAGAGTGCATTCATGTCTGTTCAACTTTAGCAGCCTATATCTTGCTGGATATTTTGAACGTTGATAATTGAATAGATCATTCTTCTTTCCTGATACCGCACAGATGCTGCCGTGTTCTATTTCCGCCTACTATTATAGGGAAATTGAACGGAGGAATCATACGATGTGTGGTATTGTCGGATATATTGGAAATCAGAAAACGCAAGCGGTGTTGATCGAGGGATTGAGAAAGCTGGAGTATCGCGGATACGATTCAGCAGGGATTGCCGTCTTTACGAATGAAGGGCTGCGTGTGGCCAAGGCGCAAGGGCGTCTTGCCAATCTGGAGGAGAGACTGGAGTCTGCCCCACTCGTGGGAACTGCAGGTATCGGTCATACCCGCTGGGCTACGCATGGTCGGCCGTCGGACGTGAATTCGCATCCGCATACGGACGAAAGCCAGAAGTTCTCCGTTGTTCATAACGGGATCGTTGAGAACTATCTGGAGCTGAAGGAAGAGCTGATCACCCAGGGACATCACTTTGTTTCGGAGACCGATACGGAAGTTATCTCCCATCTCATCGCACGTGAATATGACGGGGATATCGTTAAGGCCGTGCAGAAGGCGATCTCTTACATGAGAGGCGCATTTGCCCTCGGCGTCTTGACCGAGTATGAGCCGGATCGATTGGTGGCTGTACGTCAAGCAAGCCCGCTTATTATCGGTCTTGGCGAAGGAGAGAACTTCATCGGTTCTGATATTCCGGCTATTTTGAAATATACGCGGAACGTATATATTCTCAACGATGGAGAGATGGCTCTGCTGACAGCAGATGCTGTCGAATTAATGACCATTGAAGGGAACTTTATTTCTCGGGAAATGATTCGTGTCGATTGGGATGCCGTTACGGCGGAAAAAGGCGGATTCGATCACTTCATGCTAAAGGAGATCCACGAGCAGCCCAAAGCATACCGGGATACGATGCTGGGCCGTGTGGATGAGAGCGGACGTAAAGTCGTTCTGCCTGAGCTGAAGCTGACACAGGAACAGATTAAGAGCATTCGCAATGTGCAGATTGTCGCCTGCGGTACGGCTTACCATGCCGGACTTGTGGGACGCAGCGTGATCGAAGAGATGGTACGCATTCCGGTTGAAAATGATGTGGCTTCCGAGTACCGTTACCGTTCGCCGATCGTTACGCCAGAGACGCTTGTCATCGTAGTAAGCCAATCCGGTGAAACGGCAGACACCTTGGCTGCGCTTCGTGAAGCACAGAGCCATGGCGCTCATGTCTTGGCCATCACCAACGTGGTGGGCAGCTCGATTGCCCGTGAAGCTAACGATGTGCTCGGCACCCTGGCTGGCCCAGAGATTGCCGTAGCTTCCACGAAAGCTTACACCTCGCAGTTGATTGCGTTTTATCTGTTTGGTCTGTACTTGGCTCAAGTACGTGGTACGATGACGGAAGACGCCGTTGCTGAAGTGATTGCAGCGATGGAAGCACTGCCTGAACAGGTTGAGTCCATGCTGACCAACGCAGAATCGATCAAGGGATATGCCGAGCAAATTGCGGAGCATGAGAACCTGTTCTTCATCGGCCGTGGTCAAGACTACGCCGTAGCACAAGAAGGATCCCTTAAGCTTAAGGAGATCTCTTACATTCACTCCGAGGCTTATGCTGCTGGCGAACTGAAGCATGGTACGCTGGCCCTGATTGAAGAGGGAATTCCGGTCATTGCCTTGGCAACCCAGGAAGCGGTTATGGAGAAAACGGTGAGCAACATCAAGGAAGTGAAGGCACGCGGTGCAGAAGTGATGGCCATTACGCATGAAGAGCATGTGGCCGGCCTGCTGAAATCCGTGGATCAAGCCTTCGCCATTCCGAAGACTTTGCCGATCTTGACGGCAGCTTTGTCTGTCGTACCGTTACAGCTGCTTGCCTACTACGCATCGCTTGCCCGTGGCAACGACGTGGATAAACCGCGTAACCTGGCGAAGAGCGTGACGGTGGAGTAAGGCGGGAGCGGGGAAATAAGCTCCTGTTCAGTTTATGAAAGTCAGGATTCATATCGCATAAGAAAAAATGAATTTATAAATGAAAAGGCTTCGCCCCTGGTGATAAGGGGCGAAGCCTTTTTGTTATGCTTACTCGATCGATTCGACCTGAATGACAGGCACCTGCGTGATCTGTCTGGATCCGGTGCTGTCACCAATCTCGCCATTGTCTTGTTGGACTTCATCAGGATTGATTTCTTCGGTGTTAGCGGGTTCGCTTGGGCTATCTGTTTCATCCATGATATTTCCGTCAACCTGATTGGCCTCCGGTTCAACGGGGTCTAGAGTTGTTGTGGAACTCTGGCTTCCCGGTATCTCCAGCTGCTGATACTCGCCGTTGAACGTTCCGATTAGCGTCGCGCTCCCCGCAGGGAAATCCAAGTCTCCCCTTAAGACGATATAGTATCCATTACGTCCAGCAACGACCTCGCCGTAGCCACCTTCCGGGATATGGACCGAGAAGCGAACCTTCTCATTCGGATACTTCTCGATATTAGCGATATCGATGTCGGTATAATGAACCTGATATCCTGTGAATCCGTATTGGTCTCCCTGACGTTCGAAGATGGCGATCTCATCCGGACTGGCTCCTTCCAGATTCGTCACCAGCAAAGACTTATCCGGCTGCACTTGATAGCCTTCGGCCGTGAACTGGAACAGCGGCGTCAGATTGGCATCTCTGGCTTCATAGGCTGAATACCAGACCAGCTCGTTATCTGCATCGCCTTCTACAAGGATAACCGGATTCTTCGCGGTGCTAAGCGAATCCTCGACTGAAACCTGTTGGATGGCGATGTCGGACGGGTAATCATGGTTTTGGAATAATTGCACCGTTTCATCGGCATTCAAGACTGCTAAATAGATGATATTTCCCTCATCAACCCCAGTGGCATAGGCCAATCCTCCGAAACGATTCCCGCCTCCGCTGACGTAGCTGAAGCTGCCTTTCAAACCAGCCATGTGGAACAAACGAATCGGATCGTGGATCGTCCAGGCCAATTCGGCAGCTTGCAGTTTACCGCTCATATCCTGGTATCCCGACAGCGCTTCATAGAGTGCTACCGCTTCCTCGTAGTTCTGGCTTTGTACCATCCCATCGGCCGCTGCGATCCACCGGTTCATCTGGTTCTGAATATACTCCATGATTTCCGCGTTCTTTCGTTCGTTCCGTTCCAGGTAGTCTCGATACCCCATGGCGTGCGAAACAAAATCGGAGGGCCGTTCTCGCAGCACATCCTTTTGCAGCATGGTATACACAAGTTCATCGGTCTTGCCATTCAACCAGGCAGCCGGCAGCGATCGGTTGGCATATTCGGAACTCATGGCATGTGACCAATTCAGCAGATCCGTATACTGTCCGGCTCCTGCCAGACGGGTTAGGACCATTTCGTCATAACGCTGGAACAGATGGAGCAGCTTGTCATTCTTCTGCTTTTCCCCGCCGTAGAATGAATCCGGAATGCGGAGCAAATTCCATTTGAAGCTGTTATCGTCATACTGCTGCTCTTCAAGCAGCTCGTCGGCCTGACGGTTAAACAAACCAATGAACTGCAGGAATATCCGTTTCACATCGCCTGGGATTCCGTAGAATGCAGCAATTTCATCGTAGTAGGAAGCATAAGCTCCTTGCTGCTCGGCCAGCTTCTGCTCTGTATCAAGCAATTCGGCATATACGTTCATAAAGCCGGAAAAATCGCCTGCTTCCCCGACCCGGCTCAATCGATGATCAAGCGAGGAAAGGCTCTGCTTCATGGAAGTAATGGGTTGAAGCTCTTGTAATCTTGAAGCAAGCAGCTCTTCTTTATATAGAAGGGAGCGGTTATTTCGCGCTTTCTGATACCACTCCTCGGCCTGAACCATTTTTTTCTGAGCATATAATAACTCGGCTTGTGCCATCGATTCGATTTTCTGATAGATATGAAATCCCTTATATCCGATCAGCAGCAGAAGGACTATACATAAAAAAAGATACAAATTACGCAGGGTTAGCGTGTTTTTCATCGTCATAACGGTATAGCCCCTCTAATCCCATTTTTGAAAATCAGGGTCCGAGCGGTAGTGTTCATTATAAATGGCCGACACCCGGTCCCGCAGGCCGTTCCACGACAAGCCGGGATTGCGGCGTACGATCTGATACAAGCGGAGGAAGCGGTATCTCGGCAATCCATCCGCATAGCGGCTAATAAAATCAGGGAACGTATCGATATATTTTTTCTTCCGTACCGCTGCCCCGGCGGCGTCGATCATAATCTGCCTGCCTTGCTCCATCCGCAAGATGTTGGATTCATGGTCGAGCAGGTATTGGATCGCTTTGCTGTTGATCAACTCGCGTTTAATTTTGGCGATTTCACCGATATAGGCGGCCAGATCCGGATCAAACTCATCCAGCAATAGCGGTTCGAGTTCAAGCTCCATATCCTTGCGCAAGCTGAAGCTTTGAAGGAGAACGATCTGCTGCAGACGGATACGGTCATTCCGGACCAAGGAGGCAATTTCCCTGACGATTTCATACCCTAGCTGGGCATCTTCCTTGATGGCGGCAGAAGCCGTTGCTTTGTTCAGATCCAGGCCCTCAAGAATCTGTTTTCGATGAGATCTAATAAGCTTGTTCAGGGCATGCAGCGTCTCCGTTTGCAGCATCCGGCGCTGCATCAGCCATAACCATACAAGCAGGACCACCATACAAGCAAAGGAGATCACGATTTGCAAGAAGGTCTGACTAAGAAGTACGGCAGAGAGCCCTATAATATAGAAGAGAAGCCGGTCACTTTGCATGGAACGCTTGGCCATTTTCTCTGCAAGTTCCATAACGGGGACAGGGGCGCTCCGTTTACAGAAAGCGCAGCTGTCTTCCCAAAGAATCGTGAAATTGTGGCAATGTTTGCAAACCCTTAACTTTTGGTAGACATATCTCGTTTTACTATAGGGGCGAAGTTGTACGGGTTTTTTCTTATCCATGCTGTTCCCTCTGTGAGTTGGCAACTTCAAGCAGGGTTTGATGCAGCTGCTCCGGTGTCGGGGCGTTCTTCTTACGCTTGAAGTAGGCCGTGATCTTGATGATGACAAAAAGAAACAAAATCCCGAGACATCCGTATGTAATCATATATCTATTCCTTTCGGCATCGTATTTGTTCGAAAATGGTGGGTGAGCCTTGTGTCCTAAGTCCGGGTGGTACGACTGATTATGTTGAACTTTGGCAGGTATAATTATATCATATGGACATAGTGCTGGTATATTTTAGTGATTAGCATGGTATTTTCTATATAAATCACCAGAGAAATGGATGTTCCCGTTATTGTTTTTTAAGCTTTCTTTCATGTAATTTTAAGACTTATTGCCTACAGTTAGACTCATGGTCTGACAAACGAACCGAGGCATCCACCTGATGCTAGACTAAATGGATGAAGGAGTAATTCAATGTTACGTAAAAATAAATGGCTGCTCTCTTTGATGGCAGCGATGCTGCTGATCTTGAGCTGGAGCGGAGGAACCATGCCTCAGGCAATGGCTGCCTCGCAGGGCTCCAAGATTGATGCCGTACTGGTGATGGATGCCAGCAACTCGATGAAAAACAGTGATCCGGAGCGGATCAGCGGCGAAGCGATGAAAATGTTTATCGACATGCTGGCCACCACCGGCGACAAGGTCGGCGTCGTTTCCTATACCGACCGGATTCAGCGGGAGAAAGCGCTGCTGGAAATTCAGTCGGAGGCGGACAAGACCGCGCTGAAGGAGTTTATCGATCAGCTTGATCGCGGCCCGTACACGGATATGTCCGTAGGCCTCGATGAAGCCGTAAAAGTGCTGAAGCAGGGAATGGACCCGGCGCATGCGCCGATGATCGTTGTTTTGGCCGACGGTAACAATGACCTGGATCCAAACACGGGCAAGACAAGCCAGCAAGCGTCAGAACAGTTAGATCAAGCCGTCAAGGAGGCCAAGGGAAGCGGCATCCCGATTTATACGATTGGGCTGAATGCCGACGGGAAGCTGAATAAAGAAACGCTGGCTGAATTGGCAAACCAAACGGGGGGCAAATCCTTTACCACCAGTTCGGCGGATGACCTTCCGCAAATATTAAGCGAGATTTTTGCCAGCCATCAGCAGCTTAAGATCGTTCCGGTACAATCGATTACCGGCAACGGAAGCTATCAGGAGGTTACGGTCCGTGTGCCGAATGCGAACGTGCTGGAGGCGAACATTTCCATTATGTCCTCAAGCCCCGTCGACGTGAAGCTGGTCGATCCTGCGGGCGCTGAGCAGACTATTCCTTCGGCCAACGTACTGCGATCCACTTCCAATTCCTATTCGCTGCTCAAGCTGCTGAAGCCGCAGCAAGGCGATTGGAAGCTGCAGGTGAAAGGCGTATCGAAAGACAAAATCGACATCAACCTCGTATTCAACTACGACCTGGAGCTGACCATGGATCCTCCGCCACCTTCAAAGGTAAAGGCTGGAGACACGATCGATATTAGGGCATATCTCGTCAGCAATGGACAGAAGCTGCAGGACCAGGAACAGTATGGCAATATGACGGCCAAGCTGTTGGTTAAGGATCTGGACACCGGGGACGAGTCAGAGGTAGAGCTTGAGAATAAAGGCGGCAGCTTTGAAGGGAATTACAAGATTCCGCAAAAGCACGACTACGAGCTGAGGGTACGGGCGGAGGAGCAGAGCTTCTACCGCGAAAGCGCGCCTGTGAAGATTAGCGCAAAAGCGGCAGCCGCGGGCTCCGGAAGCGGTGGGAAGGAGATGACTGCGGGCGAGGATGCGAAACCTTTTCCTTTATGGCCCGTAATCATTGGCATCGCGGCCCTGCTCATTGTTGGAGCGGCTGCATATTTCATACTCGGCGCGATGAAGAAAGCGAACAAAGGCTTTGTCGGTCAGATCGTGATCGAGATCAGAGATGAGAACACCGGCGAGAAGACGTTCCCGCAATACAAGAAGCTGACTTCGTTCAAAGGGAAGTTCAATCTGCATCAGCTTCTGCAGCTTGCTCCCGAGCTGAAGGAGACCGAGAAGATCCTCTTCATGCCGGGCAAGAATGACCGCATGATACTTAAAAACAATTCTTCAGCCGTGATTGAGAAATCCGGCCGCGCGCTGGATGCATCGAATGGCACGGAGCTTAAGAACGGAGACCGGCTGAGAGTTTCCCTGCAGCAGGCGGACAAAACGATATTATTGGAATATTTGGCTTAAAGCCAGGACCTATCAGGAGGGGAAGTTATGAAACCGGTAGTTAGAGAACATATACAACAGCTTGACGTTTCACTTGGAGGCGGGATTGTCAGCGAGAAAATACGGGTCGATACCATCGACAATCCGATCCTTATCATTGGACTTGGAGGGACGGGAATCGATGCGCTGCTGCGCTTGAAATATCAGATTAACCGCCGTTTCAAGCTGCCGGAGGATCCGTTGTCCAAGAAGAGAATGGACAAGCCGGATAATGTGGAATTTCTGGCCTTTGAGACCAACGAACAGGATAAGAATAAACGCTATAAAGGCATCGGGCTTGATCCGATCAATGAATTCGTGCTCCTCTCTAATGCCGAGATTGGAGGCCTCCTTCAAAACCGAAGCATCCTGGAGCCGTATATTACGGATTGGCTGTCGCCCGAGCTGAGCATTACTGACGGCATGAACGGGGCCGCAGGCGTACGCCAGGCGGGCCGCTTGCTCCTGTTCACGAAGATTACCCAAGTGGTGCAGGCGATCGACAAGAAGATTAAGACGCTGTCGGTCGGCACGAACAAAAAGCTGATGGTTTTCCTGCTGACGGGGCTCTCCGGTGGTACAGGCAGCGGCTGCTTCTTGGACATTGCCTATATCGTTCGCGGCATTATCGAGCGGGACCACGGCTCTGCCGGCATTGACCGCGTGAACACGCTCGGCTATCTGTTTACGCCGGATATTAATCTGGCCAACAAAAGCTTGAGCGAGCATACGCGCGAATACATCAAGAAGAACGGGTATGCCGCCCTCAAAGAGCTCGATTACTGGATGAACGTGGATGCCAGAGGCGAGCGGTTCAAGCAGCAGTACGGCAGCATCCTGAACGTGAACTCCCCGCTGCCTCCGTTTAATCTGTGTCACCTGATATCCGCTACGAATACGGAAGGCAAACTGCTGGAGAACGCTTATGATTACTGCATGAACGTTACTGCGGAGAACATCACGAACTTTATGGCCAGCGAGGAAAAACAGTCCGGCGAAGAGTTTGCGATCCATGACTATATCAGCAACATTCGTACCAATATCGCGCAGATGAACAAGGCGTACCCTGCCAATTACGACTACAACATTATCGGCGCATCTTCAGCTGTTCTACCCATTGAAGAGATGACCACTTATCTGGCGTACCGCGTCTTCGGCAAAATGCAAACCATGTTCGAGAAAGCGCCGAGCCAGGAGGACGTCGAGAAATTCGCAAGCAAGCTGGGCATCGACCTGGACTCGATGACCAAGAACTTTGAGTCCCGCGTACCGGAGCCTCTCCCCGGTTACCAGAACAGCGAGCGACTTAGTTACGCGAACGTCGTGAAGAATCAGGTCATTAATATGGATACGGAGCTGGAGCAAAATTTCCTGGCGAGAGCCCGTGAGGAATACATCAAAGCGAAGAAGCAGCTGCCGGGCGAGATCGTGGCTCAGTTCAGCGATCAAATCCGCCGCATGTTCCTGCATCCGCAGCAAGGACCGTTCTACGTATCCCGTTTGATTTATACGGAGAAAGGCTTCAGCCTGCTGAAGATGCTGCTGTCCTACATCGAAGCACTGCGCGAGAATCTGACCCGCATTCCCCGTGATATCGAGTCGGCCAGAGAGCAGGCGATCGATCGTCTGGGCGATGCGAAGAGCGCTTTTGTCTCTAAGGATAAGAAGAAGAACATCTATATTGAAGCCAAAATCAACGAATATTGGCTGGAAGCGGATGTGGAACGCACCGAGCAGATGATTGAATTCTATGAGGATTTATACGATCTGCTGAACCAGGAGAATAACCGGATTTATAGCGTATATACGGAAATTCTGAATGCGCTGAATTCGATTTTTGCCAAGAACGGTGACATTCTCGTCAACGGGGAGGAACAGCAGGATCATAAAGGGAACAAGACGTATTACTGGAACCTGGTCAGCGTGCCCGACATTTCCGATGTCATCAACAAAATCATGGATCAGAAGGATGTGGATGACCTCATCCGCGATTTTGCGCAAGAGCTGCTAAGCCATGCGAATCGTTGGACCCGGGAGCAGGAGATTGATATCGTCAGATCCATTTCGGAGTTTCTTACCGATAAATTCGGCGATCTGATCACCCGTTCGATGGAGGATTTTCTCGTCATGAAATTCGGGCAGGAGGATTCCATCGAAAAATTTGTCGAGCGCAATATCGCCAGCAAGCTGGATGATGAAGCTGTTCCGGTCTTCCATCTGAGCAACAGCGCAGGCAATTTGTACTTCCCTTCCTGGGGCTTTGTATCCGTGCCTGTGCAGGCTCCAAGCATTCTGAAGGGGATTCGAAATTATCAGAATAATTCAGTCGGGAAGTCTCACTTCACCGTGAAGGAGAGCGAAGTGAAGAACCGGATCTTCTGGTTGAATACAAAGAACGGCGTGCCGTTATTCGTTTATACACCGCTTAAGGTTTATGAGGAGAGTTACGAACGCACGATCATGGACAAGGAAGGCGTTGGGCGCCACTTGGTACAGACGGACCGCAACAATTGGACGTACCTGCCATCGCCGATTCCCGAAAAATCCTGGGGGGATACCTACGTCAACCCGCGGGTTCAGGATTACAACGCCCGGGTTCGCGCCGAATTTAACCAGGCGCTTGAGTTTAAGGTCATCATCCAGAAGGATGTCGACCAGAATACGAGCAGCCGCTACGCGGTTGTGTTCACGAAGCCATTTGATCTGAACGAGCTGATTCGTGCTTATGATCTGCAGCTGGATAGCCCCAAGCCTAACCTTGGCGAGGTCAAGCGGGCATGGACCGAGCTGAAGCGATTGATGAACGAGGGACTGGAGCGGGTAGGCTCCAAGGATATTTTCAACAGCATCAACGAGGATATGGCCAAGGAGAATCTGATTCGTTCGCCGGAAATGATCCGCAGCGTGCGGGAAGAGCTGAAGAAATATGCAGCCATCGCAGCCAAAATCACGGAATTCGAGCTCTTGATCAGCGACAATCAGAATGAGGAGAAATGGCTCGATCAATTTATAGAGGCGTTATATACCGGGACGATCACCAAGAAGGGTGCGCTCTTCGTTTATGATCGCGATCCGGAAGAGGATTCCTGGGAGCCGTTTGCCAATCTGCTAAAAAGCGTGAATGACGTGGAGTATGAAGTCTACAAGCACTTCCGTCAGCTGGATGAGAAAAGCCGGAGCACGCTGCTTCGTAAATCCTCCCGCCGTGATCAGGAGCTGACCGCTTCCGAGGAAATTACGCCGCTGCTCGCGAAGCTGGAAGAATTGGCCGAACGGTTCCTGGAAACGCGCGACCGGCTCGAATACGAGAAGGTGGAGCTTGCGGACGGTGAAGAACGTTATCAGTTCTATAGACAGGTCTCTTCGAAATTAAATGACATCCGCAGAAGGTTGAAATAGCGATGAGGGAAATTCTTCGCCAGTATGCTGAGGGCTACGCCAAATCGGAAGAGCAGCTCACCTTGATGGAGGATGATCAGAGCAGCATCCACTACCCGGAGGTATACTTGTTCATCGGTGATAAGACGGCGTCCGCAATCGAGCCGATCATGGAGATACATGACCGTAAATGGGACAACAGCGCAAGTGTCATCTATTTGCACGTGGGAACGGGCCAAGATGGAGGGCGGGAGCCGAAAGGCTCCGCATCCTCCGGTCGTCTTCACAGGTATCATCTGCAATTGCCGGAGTCAGACGGCGCATCCAAGTCCGTACGCAAGGAGCTGTACCAGGGCTTCTATTGGGACCCGCACCACCTGGCCGGGTTGAACAAAGCGATTCGGAAGCTGAGCCACCACATTTCAGACTATGGACGCAGCTATTCATCGTTTGACCGGATTCATCTATCTGTTATTACACGGGTCGACGACCCGTTTAATGTGTTTATTCCGGAAATTTCATTACTGGCGGAATCCATCTTCCAGCAGTCTTTCAAGTCGGTGCAAATGGATTTGTATGCGCTGATTCAAGAAAGGGAGCAGATTGACTCCTACGGTTATGCGAGCTCCGTGGGCGTTGCCTTCTTGCGGGAGCTGGAGCTGATGCAAAGCCGGGAATACAGCTTCTCTGCGCCGCTGCAGGTCACGGAGGATGGGCTGGCCATTCCGGTCGTTCACCCGGCCTCGCCGTTGTTTGATCTCGTCTATGTGCTGTCCGATAAGAATGAACGGGGCATATCGGGATACGCCGGGATGCAGGATATCTACGATATCATCTGCCATCTGGGTTTGCTTAAGAACCGGAAGCAGAAGGATGAAACTTATGACGGAATCCGGGGCATCTACAACAATACGTCCTTCAAAAGCAATATCATGACGGAATCCGGCCGACAAGGCTTTGTCTCCGCTGGCTTTGCCCGGGTGAAGAGGCCGGGCGAGCCGATTGCGCTCACGGTCCTCTATCATCTGTGCCGCGGGCTGCTGCTTCGCATGAAGGGCGGGCCGGAACTTGAGGTTCACGAATGCCTGACCTACTTCGGTCTCGACCCGGAAGCCGTATCGGCAAAAGCGGACCGGATGCTGCCGAACGCAGAGCATCTGGACGGGCTAAAGGGTATGATGTCACACCCCGTCAGTTTTGCCGGGCTGAAGCGGATGAACATTCGCGAGGCTGAAGAGGCGCTGTTCGGCGAAGGATGTCGGCAATTTTTCCACAGCAATTACGAGCTGGAAGTCCAGAAGAGACTGAGCGATATAAGCACTTCTGAGGATCTCCATCGTGCGCTTCGTCGCACCTTGGCGGATCATCCGCAAATCGGTTGTTATCAAATCGTGGAGTGGACGAGCGACAAGGCGGGAGAGGGGATACTGCTTAAAGCGGTTCGTTCTCGAATCCGGGATCTCGGCAGCCTCCTGAAGACCGAGCAGGACGGGCTAAACCGCTATTATGAGGAAAGCGTGGAAAGCCAGCCGTTCAAGAAGCTTCCTTTTCGAGATAAACAGAATGTGCGTCATTTCATTCGCTATTTCGTTGGTGAGGTCTATCGGCGGAAATATGAGCTTCTATTACTGGAAACGGAGCTTGCGCTGTACAGGCTTTATGAGGCGGAGCTAGAACGGATCCACCGTCATTACAAGCAGCAGGCGAACATGCTGGACCAGCTTGAAGCGGAGTTGCTGGAGGCAGCCCAGTCGAGCATACGTACCGCAGACGATTATATCGGCCAGAACCTGATGGAGTATTATGGCCTTGTAACGGAAGAGCTGATGCTGGAATTGGAGAGTAAGCGCGGCCAGGGAGTATTCTTCGAGGAACGGTATGTCGGCAATCTCTCCATCGTTACGCATGAAGGAACGGAACCGATCCTGTCGAACATGATCCGGGTTTGTCTGAGGGATCTATTGACGGCAGAGCCGTTTGTGCAGACCTTCGAGGAAGAACTGCTGCGGCGGGCGAATGTAACCATCGACTACAATAACAAGCAGGTGCTCGCCAAGGAAGACCTGTTTAAGGTGCTTTACCGGATGCTGGAGGAGAACTCCGTTACGTTGGTCAGGCTGTTTGACTATACGCAGGAGCATCGATATGAGGAGAAATATTTCTTCGGCGATGCCGACAGCGAATTCGTCCGCTACGCGATCCACGCCGATGAAGCTTTACGGGTGTACAAGCTTGGCATCGTGCATGAGAAGCGCTCCAGCGGGGTTGAGAAGCTGAACCTGATGGGAGGTTTCCACTTGGAGGATCTGATGTATTATCGGAATGGCAGAACCTACTACGAGACCTATACGGCAAATGGTTATGAATTTCATGGCATGGAACCGGCGCAACTTCCCGAACTGCGCTAACGTTCTTAGATTCTGATACAGAGAGTAGGCGTGTATTGTGCAACGAAAATTAAACCCTCTCCTGCTGCTGCTTAGTCTGGTCGGTGGGGGACTCGGATTTGCCATTGGGGAATTTTTGCTTCGCCAGTGGGGGACAGGGCTTCCTGTCATCGTGGTTACAGGGATCTATTTCGGGATTCTGGCCTTGTGCATCGGAATGGCCTGCTTAATCGCAGAACTGATATCCCCCCGTTTGAGCGGGAGCTCATGGAGACAGCGATACACAGGCACATCATGGAAGCTGCTGATTCCATCCACGTTGGTGGCATTGTTCCTGCTCGGCATGCTGTTTGAGTGGGTGTACCAGTTGAACCCGGGCAGCGCCAAGCCCGTGAAGGATATCGTGCTGGTCATTGACAATTCGGGCAGCATGAATGAGACGGACCCGAATCAGGACCGATACACGGCAGCCAAAAATCTGATCAACCGCATGGATCCGGATAACCGCGTATCGGTGATGGTGTTCGATCATGCGACAACGTTACTGCAGCCGTTTACGCGTGTGAAGAACCAAGAAACCAAGGATGAGATCATCGCGGAAATCGACGGTTTGGCAGCAACCGACGGTGGTACGGACATCAGTCTCGCGCTGGAGGATACCATGACGCATATCCAAGAGAGCCATGATGCCGGTCGAAGCGCCATGGTCATTATGCTGTCGGACGGCTTTAGCGAAACGGATCATGCGCGTGTGCTTGCGGACTATAAGCAGCAGCAAATCGCGGTGAATACGATTGGCCTCAGCCTTGTTAACCCGGACGGTGCCCAACTGCTTCAGACGATTGCTGCCGAAACGGGCGGGCAATATTACGATGTGCAGAACGCGGCAGATTTGTCTTTTATTTTCCAGAAAATCTATAACGATGTCGGAGACCGTTCGCTGTTGACGAAACGTACGGGCGCTATGGAAGATAGCGTTTATTATCAGATCGGCAGAATCGCTGCGATGCTGCTCATTGGCGCTGCCATGGGCCTGGCCCTCGGAACAATGTTTGACAACCGCCATCTTGCGCTTAGCTTCAGCATAGGCGGCGCGGTATCGGGCGTACTGGCAGGCATCGTTCTGGAATATGGTCTTTCCGGAGAGGAAATTGGGGATGCCTCCGTTCGTCTGATAGCCTGCCTTATTCTTGCGGGGATCATCGCCTTGTTCACGTTGGTGATTCCGGTTAAGGAGAGCAGCAGGATTATCCGCAATGTGCAGCGGCCGGGCCGTACGGGAAGAGGGCAGCGGCAGAATGATTCAACAAGCCGAGGATTTTAAAGCAGGGGGCGTTCGATATGCGGTTTAAAAATGCGGAGCCCGGAGAAGGGGTCATTCAGGGATTAAGCTATCATTTAGACGATGGTTACTGCACGCTCCGCTGGAGCTGGCCGCCGGGTCTTCAAGCGGTATACATTCACCGTGCGATGGACGACGGATTCGGTCAGCCTGCAAGTGATCCGCTGCCCGGCGGAATGCGTCTATATACCCGAGACGAGTATAAGGCGAATAACGGGTACCGTGACCGGCTGGACGGGATTGGTCAGATCACGTACACGGTATACGCCTTGTCTTCCGAAGACGGAGAGATGGCGTTAATCAGACAGCCGGATGAAACGAATAGCATTCGATTCAGTACCGGCAAAGCCAGACTGGTCTACTCCATCCGCGAAAAAAGCCGCTGGCTGCAGCCCTATAAGACGATAGAAATTCAGGTTACGGCGGAAGTGCCGGTACCGAAGGAAGCTTTATGTTACGTGAAGAAGCAGGGGGCTTATCCGGTCAACAAGGAAGACGGCATCTTGTATCCGTTCGTGACGGATTTTGCTGCCGGACGCAACGTATTGCCTGCGATTGAGGTGGGCAAGAACGATTACGTGCGCCTGTTTTTTACGGACGGAAGGAAGTACGGGCAACGATATGAGCTGGTGTATAGATAGATAGAGATAGAAGATCACACAGTAACCACGATGAAAGCGTTAGTGTGTAATTCATAGGGTTCAGAGGGAGGTACAAAGGATGGGCATTTTTGATATATTCAAGAAAAAACCGGAGCCGGAGCCAAAGCCGCTGTTCTATGATATTGTGTGCCCTTACTGTTTCAGTAAGTTTGCTCCGAAGGAGGTTGTCTTCCGGGCTGCCCACGACCGGGAGGATGACGAGGACTATGCGCTTGGGGAAGATGATGAGCTGAATCGGTACCGTGAACGCTTTGGGCTGGATTCCGTTTATGATATCGAAGCGATTATCCGTCCGAGCGACATACCGGAGGAGCAGCACATTTATTCGGATCACGTGCTGGTTGGATTGAATGACCGTTACGGAGTCGTCACGCGCAGACGATTGTGCCCGAAATGCCATAATGAGCTTCCGGTAACCGCCGGGAAGGTGCCAAGCAACATTATCTCGATTATCGGTGCTTCCCAAGTGGGCAAATCGGTTTATATGACTTCGCTCATTCATACGCTGCAGCATACGACGGCGGATCATTTTGATGCGGCCTGCATGCCGCTGAATGCCGAGATCAGCCGCAAGTTCCGTACGGGCTATGAGGAGCCGTTATTTGAGCGCGGAGATTTGCTGGCGTCCACGCAGAAGGAGAAGATGCAGGAGCCTTTCATTTTCCAATTCGTGTTCAAGGATGAATCCAAGCCGCCGTTAACCCTCGTATTTTTTGACGTAGCGGGTGAGGGCATGGTGGATGAGGATTACTTGGGACTTCACGGACAGCATATCAAGAATTCCGCGGGTATTTTGTTTATGGTGGACCCGCTCCAAATCCGCTCCATTCGGGAGAAAATTCGCCTGAAATTCGGTGACCAGCCCGGGGAATGGGTGTCCCAGTATGATGAGCCGCGGGATGTCGTGCTGACGATGTTCGGCGATTTCATCGCTTATGAGGACAAGGGCAAGACGGATATTCCGACAGCCGTCGTCTTAACCAAGAGCGACATGCTTCATGCGCTTAAGGATGAGGATGGCGAATACGTGAAGCTGAACAGCAATATCTTTAACAATGTGGTACACCGCAAGTTTTTGAATTTGACCGAATTTGAAAATATTGACGGCGAGATCCGCCGTTTTATCGAGAAGGTCGACCGCCCGTTCAAGGGAACGATGGATGTATACTTTTCCAATACAGCGTATTTTGCCGTATCGGCTCTAGGCAGCAACCCTGTCGATCAGAAGCTGCAAAGCGTCGTTAGCCCGATTCGGGTGGATGAACCGTTCATCTGGCTTCTGTACAAGCTGAAGTATATTCAGGGGAGGGAAGACTAGTGCCGGATTTCCCATCCCGAACCATACAGCAGCAGATGTACACGCGGGAGCGGCGAGGCATATTCCGCTCGGCCGAGGGCTTTGATACGGTGGCCCGTTCGTCCGGATTGGAGGCTTCCTTTATCAAAAAGGTGCTGCATCCTTTTTGCCAATACGAAGCTCCTGCCGAGCTGACGGCACGCAGCGAGCGGGACGCTGCGGCTTATCCGGCGGCCCTTCATCTCTTCCATACGGAAACAGGAGAAACGGTGCTGGGGCGAAGCGTGTTTCAGCCTGCGGATTTCACGGGACTGCGCAGTGCCTTTTTTACGCATCATTATGTCATTCCCGACGGTTTTCTTGTAGATGAGCATAACGCTTATCAGACTTGGCTCCAGGCCTCCTTTGCCGATCATTACGATATCGAAGCAGGCGTTGATCTGCCGCAGCTCCCTGCCATTCCGGTTCAGGGGGATTCTCAAGTGGCCATTTCATATAAGAAGGCGCCGACCTTATTGCAGGAGCTAGGGATCGACGAGAAGGTATTCAAACAGCTGCTTTATGCATGCATATCCGCGGCTGCCGGGAAGAAAAAGGTATACATCGTGCTGGACGTCCCTGTGGAACAGTTGTCCGCGAAGGCGGAGCAGCTGCTCTTTGTGTTGTTTGGCCGATTGCCCTATGCGCTGCGGCAGGTGCTTGGATTCGTTACCTATGCCAAGGAGCCGCAGAGCAAGAAGGGACTTCATCTCATGTTCGTGGAGAAGGGCAGCCTGCGCTTAAGCGACCGCAGCATCGAGAAGGATTATTTGTTTGAGCTCGCTGCCGGCAGGGTCATCAATGCCGACCTGAAATGGTCCGAGCAGCCTTATCTTGATTTTGCATGGGAGACGCTGTTGGACCCGGATCGCTCCGAGCGCTTTTTTGCCTTCGCCGAGCAGATGCTTGCGGATATGGAGCCGGGTCTGGGGATCTCGCTGGATAGCTACGATGATTTATGTGTGCTGTTCCAGATTGAAGAAGGTCAAGTGGGTTTGTACCATGAGCATAAACATGCCGTGCTGCGTGCTTTGCTGCTTTATTTGAAGCCGGCAGGCGCCCTTGTTTCAAAGGGCCGGCTGGATCAGCTTTTCCACACCCTGTTTGCCCAGGAATTCGAGCTTGTCAAAGGCGGACATGTTCCGGATGCAGCGATTGCCGGTTTCGTTAAGGATTATCACGGCATCAATCCCCGGCAGCATCATGATCTGATTGTGGAATATTTCATCCGCTCCTTAAATAACGCCTTATCGAAGCGGCGTCAGGATGTGACCGAGGCGATTTACGACTTGCTGGAGGGCAGCCCGGCCTTAAGCCGAGCCTTCTACGCCAGGGTGCTGACCAGTCCGGGACTGCCGTCGTTGATGTTTGATCCGTACATGAAAACGCGCATGCAGCAAGCGGCGTCGCCTGCCGACTTGGTAGATCTGATCGGCTTGTGGGTTCGAAACCACCCTCTCTTGCTGGAGCAGGAGAATTATATCAGGTTAGCGGAAACCCAGCTAATCGATAAGCTTAAGCATGATCCGGATCCGGTGAGAGCGGTCAACGCTGTACTGGATCAACTGGATTCGTTGGAGCACCATCCTCAGAGGGGAATTGGCCGTTACCAAGGCGGAACTGCATTTGCAGACCGGTTGATTTATGCGGCAAACCTCTTTCTCTTGCGTGAGTTGGAGCCCGAGCAATTAAGCCAGAAACAGCTGCTGGATATCGGCTTCCTTCAAATGCCGAAGGAGTTCAAGGGTTGGGTAGAGCGTTTTGACTCCCGGATTCGGTCCAAGGCCGCAGTCATGCTCGCCCTTTACCAGTGGTCCAGCCGTGAAGAGGTCCAACCGGAGGTACTGGAGGATCTGTCAGCCGAGGAGCGGGAACGAACCCAGCATATGATGCGGAAATGGCTGCAGAATCATGTGGTGCCATCCAGCTTTGAGAGCATTACCTTGGCCTTCTGTACGGAGATACGTTCCAGTGCCGTAGACTACCGGGGCTTGCTGGATTATTTGCACAGATACGGCCAGAGTCCGGAAGTGGTATACCAGTATATTCATTGGTCTGCCGAGCAGCCGGTGTTCGTTAGGCCGCGGGGACTTGTTCCGGCTTATGCTGCCGCCATCGTCGATTATTTCAAAACCTATGACCGTGAAGCCTTCAAGAATAAGGATTATGTGAAAACGTATTTCCATTCTCCTGCGCCCATCCTCAAACCAGTTTATACGAAGGTTAGGGCTGAATTGGCTTCGCCGTTGGTGCGTTGGTTTCGACAGCATTCGCGGTTCGTAAAAATCACTTCAGCCGCACTTGTTGTAATTGTGATTGCAGGCGGCGTCTTCATGATGATCCAAAACGGCGAAGGACCTGCGGACGGCAAGGCCGATCCGAATCCGGTCGTCACGCCTCCGGTTACCGCACCTCTGGTTTCTACCGATACCGTCCCTGAAAAGCCGTTATTGACGGCAACGGTGGTGGAGGAAGGCGGGCAGGAGGGCAAGACCGAGCTGAGTTTCCATTTTAAACAGCCAGCGGCTTGCCGGGATTTCAATGTGGATAAGATTGAGATTGTAGGCAAGGATGCAGGCACGCTGCTTGAGGCCGCTAGCCCTGAATTATCGCGGGTATGCGCCGATGACACAACGGGTGAAGCGGATACTGATCCATCAGGGACAGAGCTTGATTCAACTGGCAATCAAGCGGACCCGAATACCGGGACAACAGAAGGGGAAGGCTCGTCTGATCCTGTTGAAGGTGAAGGCGTGCAGTCATCGGATAGCGTTGGTGACGCTCAGGAAAACCAGACATATTCAAGTCAGGTCACCGTGAAGCTGGATCAACCGATTGACGTATCCCTAGTCGAGAAGGTTGTTGTGGATGGCATCTCATATGAGCTGTCCGACGAAAGCGCGCTTTCGGAAGAGCAGACTCCGGAGAATGAGACGGATGAGGAAGTTTAAATATAGAAAACGAGCAGACGATCCATACGTCTGCTCGTTTTTTTCGTGCCTCTTATGCACGACCACCTATTTATGCTGGCAGCAGATTTGTTCTTCTCTTTCAAGGTTTTGTGCGGTTGCATAGGTGTTGCCCCACTCACACATTGTATTTAATACAGGCACGAAGGAGTGGCCCAGCTCAGTTAAACTGTATTCTACTTTAGGCGGCACTTCTTTAAATACTTCTCTTCGGACAAGCTCATCCCTTTCCAGCTGCTTTAATTGTTCGGTTAAGACTTTCTGCGTTATGGTTGGCATGAGCAGATAGAATTCCTTAGTTCTCCTTGGTTGTTGACTCAGAAAAAAGAGGATTAAACATTTCCACTTTCCTCCTACCGTATTCATAAAAATATTGATTCCCGTATTGAGGCTGTTCATTGTGTATTCCTCCTGAATAGGCACATAAAGGTGGCTAACCCACTTTATTGTGCGTTATTTTCCGCCACGTTAAACGGTCCATTATAATCGGATTGTGAAGCAAATAAAACATTTGGAGTGAGTGAGAACAATGAGAGTGAGAGAGATCATAGAAGAAAGACGTTCTGTCAGACATTATGACCCCCATTATAAAGTGGAATCGGAAACGTTGGCGGCATTGATTGAAGGAGCCAGTAAATCGCCCAACGGAAACAATATTCAAGCGACACGGTACCTGGTTATAGACGACCCGAATTTAAGGGACTTATTACTGCCCATTGCCTTTCATCAGCAACAGGTAATAGAAGCATCCGTACTAATCGTTGTACTGGGCGATTATCAAGCATTTGAAAAAGAAAACATTATAAATATCCATGAAGATGGATTCCAACAGGGTTATTTTGACGCATCCTTAAGAGACTATTTAGCTAACGCGGCTATCCAATATTATCTAAATAAATCAAAAGAAGATTTAAAGCTCGAATTAGTAAGAGATGCAAGCCTGGCGTCCATGTCGTTAGTCTTACTGGCGAACGAAGCAGGTCTTCAAACGATTACCATGTCCGGGTATGATTCCCAACAATTAAAGTCGGCCTTACAGATTTCTGATAGGTATGAAGATGTGATGCTGATCGCCATTGGGAAAGGAATTAAACAAGGTCATAAAACCGTTAGACACGATGTGGACAAAGTCATTTATATAAACAAAATATAAGGAAGCGTACAATAAAAAGCCGCATAAGAGTTTTGACCTGACGGTAAAGGTTGCGAGTGGAAGTTACCACTATGCATGGAGCGAATGCGATAAAAGCGAAGACGGTAAACAGATGACCAAGCTGGTTGAGGACGTGATCGGCACGGTAGAGGAGCTTGAGGAGTACAAGCGTCTGCCTGCTGTGCAAGGATATTACGAATGAGGACCCGGCGATGTCACTCGGCTCATTTATTCCTTGAAGCCAAAGCAGCCGATCACAATGACCGGCTGTTTTTTCTTTCTGATTGAGTTTATGGCTAGCATAACAAGCTATAGAGTTCTCGTTTTTGAAAGAATGGTTAATCGATGACGGATAAATGGTTACCTCCAAAATGTAATTTTGTCAGAGCTTAATCGAACCGACTCATGCCCGTTTTCTTTGGCTTTTCCTAATGAAATGATCATGACTGGAGCATAGCGTTCTTCATCTAAATCGAATGCTTTTGCTAACTGATCCACTTCAAAGCCTGCCATTGGATTCGTATCATACCCGTGTGCACGAGCTACTAACATGAACTGCATGGCAAAGAGGCTGCTATCAACTTTTGCAACTTCAACTTTCATTTCTTTCGATAGAGTCGGAAACAGGGATAGAATAGTTTCGAGTTGACGATCTCGTACTTCAGCTGGCATTTTTCCTTGTTCTACAGCTGTATTGTAAATTTCTTCAGCATATAAATAGCTTTGGGTATCGCCAAAAATTAATAACATGGCTGATGAAGTATCATTTTGTAATGTATTGAAACGCACAAGAGGTCTTAGCTTTTATTTTCCTTCTGGAGTATCGACCACAATTACACGCCAAGGCTGCATATTTGCAGAGGATGGAGCCAGACTGGCTTCCGAAATCATGTCGCTTATCTCTTCCTTCGATATTTTAAAATTCTCATCATAATTACGGACGGAACGTCGACCTATAACGATATTGGCGAAATCATTGTTTTGAATATGGTTAAACATAGAACCTCTCCTTTTGATAACCTAGATTTTTTTTGACATTGTGTATGTCGTTCGTTATCATATTTCGTATTATGAACTATGAACCTAGGTTTATAGCAAGAAATAAAGAGGTCCTATTATGAAAATAAACGATGTTTCAAAATTAACGGGTCTGCCCATATCAACATTAAGATTCTATGAACGTAAAAACCTAATACCAGACAGTTATGTTAAAAGAGATGGTAATAATTATCGTGTTTATTCTGAAGAGGTTGTTGAGTTTCTAGATGATGTGAAGTCACTTTTATCCGTAGACTTTTCTATAGAAGAATTAAGTTTGCTAGTAAATCAACAACTTAATTTATCATACGAGGCAAAGACAAAAATGGTTGAACAAAAAATCAAAGAAATTGAAGAGATCCAGAAGCGATTGAAAAAGTCGAAAAAATTCTTGAATGCAGTCTTGGAAGGAAAGGCGAATTTTCAAACAAGTTGTTAAGGAAATTAACATAAACACAGATATATAAGTTAACCAGGAAAGATCCGACACTGAACAGAACTATACTATAGTTTGTTTATAAACTTATATGCCTAGTTGAGGAGTGGAAGGGGTGGAACGATGTCATATCAAAAGGCACTTGAGACATACATAGCGGCTACGAATACGCATGATTTTGACAATGTAGCCCGGCTGCTCGACGAAGAAGCGGTCTATTGGTTTTCGGACCGGAGCTGTCATACGTTGGATGAGATTCGAGCATATTTCGAACACGCTTGGCATGTTATTCAGGATGAGGTATACCGGGCGGAGGATGTAGATTGGATCGCTAGTGATGCTTATTCGGCGGTATGTATTTATACCTTCCACTTTGAGGGTTATCATCAGGGGACATTTATGTCCGGAAGCGGGAGAGCTACGAATGTGTTTGTTTGCGATGCTGATGGCATATGGAAATTAAAGCACGAGCATTTAAGTTCGATTCGATGAATCGGTTGGATAGCACTGCATAAATAAAAGAAAAAGAGTCCTTGGAGGGCTCTTTTTCCATTTGTAAAGATTGCAGGCCCTGACAGATCCATTCCAGGTTGAATTTAATAACAAAATATAAAATGACAAGAATTTACCCCATGTTTATGGAAATGTATCCCTTCTCAATCGATAGTGTAGGTTCCATGATACAAATGTATGAATATTTATTGAACAACAAGGAATCCAAGAAGGGAGGCTGTAGTAGAGCGTACGGACAGTGATTCAATCATGAGTAGAGAGAGGGAGGGAACTCTACATAGTTGCGTTGTACAAATATAGGTAACCGCTTTCAATACAAGTTGGATTTGAGCGATATGCGAAATTAGGCAAGTCATCAAAGAAACACTCGATGACACCGAGGGACAGACATTCATTGAAATGCTGTATCATTTGCAATCGAAATTTAATCAACAGAGGTGAAAACGGTGACATCCTTTATAACGAAAAAGCACCCGAAATGGGTGATATGTTTTTTGGCCTTTATTCTCATTTTTACACCACTGCTTCATGCGCCTGCATCCTATGCAGCAGAAGCTGCCCCTTCCTCAGAGACTCCCGCCATCAGTTCCGACATTGATCCGTTAACGGTAACAAGCTCGACCTACGGATCTCAGGATCCGCAGGCGCCGCAGAATCTTCGGATAGAAAGTGTATCTCATAATATGGCGATATTTCAATGGGATTTCAAACCCGTAGCGGATGACAATAATGTACAGGTGTGGGACGCGGATTCAGGCAAGTGGCTGGCTTGGGGCAATTATTGGACCCGTGCCGTGACCGGATTGACACCTGAAACGACCTATAGGATCTATATTACTTGGGATGGCGACGTGAAAAAAGAACACAGAAGCAATGTATTGGAATTCACCACAACCAAAGACGAAGCTGAATATAAAGATGCACAGTTGACTCCTCCAAGCCATCTTAAAATTGACGATGTAACAAAAGATACGGTTGCGCTGAGTTGGGGTTCGAGTCCCGGAGCCGAAGCTTATGACATTTATATTAATGGAGCATGGAAAGGCGGCACTTGGGAAAACTCCGTTACCACAGCTACCTATGGACCTTTGGAAGCAGGAGAGACTTATACTTTTAAAGTAGGTGCACAAAGGAGCGTAAACGGAGCTTTGGAAGCATCGGCCAATAGTAATGCCGTTACTCTTAAGTGGGGGGAACTGGCTCAGCCCGAAGGGCTGCAGGTAGTCACGGCTACACGATCTACGGTTTCACTAGGCTGGGCACCGGTGCCTGGGGCCACAAGCTATGATATTTTTCAGGATGGAGCAAAGGTTGGTTCGAGTAGCGAGAGTCGGTATGTAGCTGCTGGATTGGAAGAAGGCAAGAGCTATTCGTATAAGGTAGTGGGCCATAACGGACTATGGACTTCGCCTGAAAGCGAAGCTGTGCCGGTTGTGCCTGGCAGCAACTATAACAATATTACGTATTACACATCATGGTCGGCTAGTACCAAAGATCGTAATTTTCATCCTGGCGACTTGGATCTATCACAGATCACCCACATTAACTATGCCTTCGCAGATGTATGTTGGAAGAAATACGGAAGCGGACCGAGAGCCTGTGAAGATCCTAATATTCCTGCACAGGACCGATACGTCCATGATGGCGAAATTGTGATAGGAGATCCTACGTTTGATTTTCAAAACTTCACTGCTTTTGAATTAGTAAAAGCGGCTAACCCCCACTTGAAGCTCATGATTTCCGTAGGCGGCTGGTCCTGGTCTAATCACTTCTCCAACATGGCGAAGACTGAAGAGACGCGCCGAACCTTTGCGAACTCTGCGGTTGACTTCCTTCGCGAATACAAATTCGATGGTTTGGACATCGACTGGGAATACCCGGTGGAAGGCGGGGAAGATGATAACTCCAGAGCACCAGAGGATAAGGAAAACTTCACATTATTAATGAAAACCGTTCGCGAGGCGTTGGATGCAGCCGGTTCAGAGGACGGAAAGTATTATCTGCTGACGATTGCTTCTGGGCAGGGAGATAATTTTGTTAAAAATGCAGATCTTGCGAATTCCGTGAAATACCTCGATTTCATCAATATCATGACTTACGATTTCAGTGGAAGCTGGGAGACGCTGGGTCATCATAATGCACCACTGTTCTATGACAAAGAGCATCCAAAGGCAGCCTCATCCGCTTCAAGAAATCATGTGCTCGGCGGATTGTTAGGCCATCTGAACGGTGGGGTGCCAACACATAAATTGATCGCGGGCGTTCCCTACTACGGTAAGGGATGGGATGATTGCCCCCCTACGGGTCAATATCAAACTTGTAAGGGTGGATCCTCATTAAAATCGTGGGAAACGGGCATTTTCGACTTCAGTGACCTCGAGAATAACTACATTGACAAAAACGGCTATCAGAGATATTGGAACGAATCCGCCAAAGTGCCTTACCTGTACAACGACCAAAATAAAGTGTTCATCACGTACAATGATGAGAACACGATGAAGTATACCGCTTCCATCGTGAAGTCGCTGGATATTGCGGGTGTCATGAGTTGGGATATCAGCGGCGACCGCAATAAGACTTTGACGACTCAACTCATTCACGACTTGCCGATCGACGGCAAAGCCAATGCTTCAGCACTCCCGGCTCCGGCGAATCTCGCAAGAGTAAGTGTCGGCGAAAGCTCCATTCAGGTGAAATGGGATGCTGTGGCAGGTGCAACGGGATACGAAGTATATGTGAATCATGCTTTATCAGGTTCGGGTATAGAGAATAGTTACACCATTCATGGCCTTAATGCTTTAACTAATTACAAAATTCATGTACTTGCAGTGGATCGAACGGGAGAGGAGATTAACCGCGTCTCCAGCGCTTCGAATTTGTTGAGCGTAACGACTTTAAGCAGCAGTTCCGGTGGATCTGACGGTTCCGGCGGATCAGGAGGTTCGGGAGGCTCTGGTTCCCAAGCGCCTTCGACACCACAACCGCCTAAAGCCAAAGATCAGCTAGAGGCAAAAGTCACGCTTCATGGCGACAAAGCTGTGGTTACCATACCTACGGCTGCAGCTGTTAACAGCATTAACCTTTCGGATTCCTCCAACTTCCAGATCCATGCAGGTGCAGGTGCGAAGCAGGCAGAGGTTGAGGTTCCGCAGGAAATCATCGCAGCTCTTGCGAAAAAAGGAGCCAACGCAAGTCTCTCCATTAACGTGAACGGCACAGAATATCGGATTCCGGCTTCGCTGATGACGGTTCCCGGCCCTGTGAAAGTCTCGATTGTTTCTCCAGGGGCTGCCGATGCAGCAAGCGTGGAGACACTGTTTAAGGGAAGAGAAGTACTAGCCGATCCGCTGTTGTTCAAGCTTGAGCAAATAAACGCGGATAAGACAACGACCGAGCTGAAGCATTTCGGCAAAACCCATGTCAGCGAATTTATGACCGTCGATGCGAAAAAGATAAATGTAAAACGTGCCACCGGAGTGGTTTATATACCAGGTACTCATGAGCTTCGATCCGTTCCGACCTTGTTTAAGGTTAACGCGGATGGTACGGTAACTGTTGAAATCAAGAAAACTGGCAGCGGTATTTATGCTCTGATTCAGCAAGATATCCGGTTTAGCGACGCGATCCCTTCATGGGCAAGAGAAGACGTGGCGCAGGCTGCTGCCAAGCTGATCGTATCTGGAGAAAGTAACGGATCATTCGGCGGGGATCAACATATTTCCCGTGCCGAGATTATATCCATTGTGGTGAAAGCTTTGGGTATTCTGCCTGACGACAGTAATTCCAACTTTAAGGATGTAGATCCGAAATCACGATATGCTAGAGAGATTGCAGCGGCGAAAGCGGCAGGTTTAGTGAAGGGACGCTCAGGCGATACCTTTGATCCAAACAGCTTGATTACGCGTGAGGAATTGGCCGTCATGCTGAGTAATGTGCTGAATTATTCCGGCAAGAATAACGAAGCCAGCCAAGGAATGTTAAACCAATTCAAAGACCACTCCAAGATTTCGTCCTATGCGAAGTCGTCCGTCGCCTTCGTAGTGGAGCAGAAGATTATGCAAGGCGTATCCGCCTCCAAGCTGGATCCGCAATCCCATGTAACCAAAGCTCAGACGGTGGTAACCGTCATGAGATTGCTGCGGGCAGTGGGTTTGTCTAACTAAACATGGATTCGTAATACAATGGGATGTCTCACAGGCGAGTTTTCACACTGCCTGGAGGCATCCTTTTTCGATTAGGGGTTATATGCTATAGCCGGCTGAATCGCTGCTGCGTTTTTTAACAACTAAACCTGAATGGACGGGATCGAGAGGTTGAATATGCTTCGCAAGCTGAATTCCCGAGGCTTGGGTTGAACATAGCAATTGAAGAGAAATACCGCGCTGCTGCTCATGCTAAGATGAATCTATCAAATCGACGAGGTGATTCGAAATGGCTTTGAAAAGCGACAATATTTTTGTGAACTTACCTGTAAAGGACCTGGAGAGAACGAAGGACTTTTTCTCGAAAATCGGCTTTGAATTTAACGCCCAATTTACGGACAAAAATGCGGCTTGCCTGGTCATCGGCGATAACATCTTTGCCATGCTGCTCACCGAGGATTACTTCAAGACGTTCACCAAGAAAGATCTGTCGAACGCCGCCAACACAACGGAAGTGATTCTGGCATTATCCGCCGAAAGCCGGGAGCAGGTGGACGAAATCGTCAATGCCGCGCTTTCCGCAGGAGGGTCGCCTTCCAATGATCCGGTGGATCATGGCTTTATGTATGGTTGGAGCTTCCAGGATCCGGATGGTCACCTGTGGGAAGTCATGTATATGGATCAGAGCCAGGTCGAATAAGAAGCATGGAAGCAAACAGATGCAGGATCTTCAACATGAAGAAGCATACACCCTAATAAAATGAAGCGGCAGCGGTCTCCGGGGGTTATAGGGGAAATCTGCCGCTTTACTTTTATTTGGAAATCCATTATATTTGTATGTGCAAACAATAAATGGTGATTCAACAGGATGAACTCAGCGAAAGAGGTAGCCGTTATGTTAAACACGTATATCAAGGAATGCCTTTACTTCACTGCCAATCGTCTTAGCCGGGTCATTACCAAGATGGCCGAAGACGAGTTTGCCGCAAGCGGATTGTCACCCACATATGCTTATTTGCTTATGGCTGTATATGAGAAGGAAGGGATCTCGCAGAAGGAATTAGGCGAAATTCTTCATCTTCAGCCTTCTACCGTAACCCGACTGGTTGAGAAGCTGGCCGTTAAAGGGCTTGTTTATAATCGGGTGGAAGGAAGGATGTCACTGATCTATACAACCGATAAAGGGAAGGCTTTGGAGAAAGTGATTCACGAGTGCTGGATGAATTTGCGCAGTCGTTACGGTGCTATATTAGGTCATGCCGAAGGTGATGAATTATCGCTGCGTTTATACGAGGTGAGTGATCAATTGGAGAATAAGGACTGAGGTCTTTATTTTCGCAAAACAATAATTGTATGTACAAACAAATTTTATATAAAAGCAGAATTGGATTAAGCATATGATTCTGATCGGGAGGTGAGTCAGGGCTGGCAAGCTAGCTGGTGACTTTGTTGTCCACAAAATAAAAGGAGTGTTGTTTATATGGAACGCGTACTCGTTATTAATGCACATCCGAGGGTAAGAAGCGAGAAATCATTGAGCTTGCAGGTACTGGAGCATTTCGTAAGTAAGTATGCAGCGCAGAATCCGGCCAGTCTGATCGAGCAGATTGATCTATATCGGGAGGACGTACCCGCCATTGACGCAAGTCTGCTGAACGGGTGGGAAAAGCTTGAGAGCGGGGAGCCGCTAACAGAGGGTGAGGAGAGGGTGATGGGACGGATGGCTGAAATCCTGCAGCAGTTCAAAGGAGCATCCAAGTATGTAATCGCCATGCCGCTGCACAATTTTAACATCCCTTCCAAGCTGAAAGATTATATGGATAACATCATCGTTCCGAAGGAAACGTTCAGATATACGGAAAGCGGCTCCGAAGGACTCCTTACCGACGGAAGAAGTGTAGTGGTCATTCAGGGCAGCGACGGCATATACACGGAGAATGATGGGTACCGAGAGGTTGAATATTCGCATAAGTATCTGAAATCCATGTTCGAATTCCTTGGCATTACGGATTATGAGATCATTCGTGCACAAGGCCGCGCCATGCTCGATGTTAAAGATATTTTGGACACAAGCCGATTGGCCGCAGCGGAAGTCGTGGAACGGTGGAGTTCCAAATAAATCACACAAAAAAGGCCCTCCAAGTGAAACTTGAAAGGGCCTTCTAACATTAATTGACTTGGACTTCTGTCGTTACCTGCCACAATACGCCGAACTTGTCTTCCAGCACCCCGAACAGCGCTCCCCAGAATTGAGTTTTCAGCGGATCAATCACCTTACCGCCCTCGGCCATGCGGTCAAAAGCTTCATGTGCTTCAGCATCGCTCTCAAACGACAGGCTCAGATGAATTCCGTTTCCGCGCTCCAAGGTTTGGAATATGGAGTCCGACATAAAGATGGGAATTCCTCCGGCTACCAGACTAAGATGCATGACCTTGTCTTTAAGCTCTTCCTTGGTTCCGGGAATCTCGCCATGGGTTTGCACGGACAGGATCTCCCCGCCCAGTGCTTGGGTATAAAACTCAGCTTGCGCTTTTGCATCCTCAGAGAAAATATACGGTGTCAGTTTAGCCACGTTCAACATCCTTCCCAGTTTTAAAATGATGGATTTGTTTTCCTTGGTTTTAGTATAAACGGTCAGAATCTCCCGCATTTCTTCTGGATTGCTAAATGTTGCGGCAGCGCTAAGGCTTGTTTTACAGAATGGGTGACAGCAAGCGTGAGATGGATTCCTTGAACTTGATCCACCTTGATCGCTCCAGATACTGCTTCATCGTAAGCTGGCTGGATACCTGCAGATCCTGATGGAAGATGTGGGTCAGCTGTTTTGATAAATTCTCATCGTACAGGAACGCATTCACTTCAAAATTCAGCTTGAAGCTTCGAACATCGATATTCGCCGTGCCGACGGAAGAAATCTTCTCGTCAATGATGATTGTCTTGGCATGAATGAAGCCATTATTGTAGAGATACACGTTAGCCCCGGTTCTGAGCATTTCCCCGATATAGGATAAGGTCGCCCAATAGACAAAGGGATGGTCTGGTTTATCGGGAATCATCAGGTTAACCTCGACGCCGGACAGCGCCGCAATGCGGAGCGCATCCAGGAGACTGGCATCGGGGATAAAATAGGGCGTCTGAATATGAATCGATTTCTTGGCGGACGAAATCATTTTGATATAACCATTCTTGATGTGTTCATACCTGGAATCCGGACCGCTGGTCACAATCTGAATCCCGACATTGCCTGGCGAATCGATCTTGGGGAACAGATTCGATTCATAAAAAATATCGTGATGGTGCGAAGCTTGATTCCAGTCGAGAATGAAGCGAACCTGCATCGCATAAACAGCTTCACCTTGAATACGCAGATGGGTGTCCCGCCAATATCCGAACCTGGAGTTGAGACCCAGGTATTCATCCCCAACGTTAAATCCGCCGACATACCCGATGTCGCCATCAATGATAGCGAGCTTCCGATGATTCCGGTAATTCAAGCGCAGATTAATGAAGCGCAGCTTGGACGGGAAGAAGGCCTCGGCTTCTCCGCCGGCTTCGCGAAATGCTTTGAAGAAGCCCTTGGTTAATTGACGCGAGCCCAGTTCGTCGTATAGAACCCTTACCTTCACGCCTTCTTTTGCTTTTTTGGTCAACAGGGATATCAGCTTCTTGCCCAGCTCGTCGCGACGGATGATGTAGTATTGAATATGTATGTAGACTTTGGCTTCCTCAATATCCTGAAACAAGCGTTCGAATTTCTTGCGTCCATCCGTGAAAATTTCAACGTGGTTATCGTCCGTAAGGATCGCCTGATTCTCATTGATATGCATATGGATCAAATCGCTGCTATCCGCCGCCGCTTGATTGCTGAACGGGTATTCCCCGTTATTCATCCTCTCCATTTGAGACAGCAATACCTTCTCAATTCCCGTTTTCTGCAGATCATCCCAATGAAAGAGACGGATTCTTCTTAAATTTTGGGCGAACAACAGGTACAGCGCAAAGCCCAGAATCGGGATAAAGGACAGCACCAACAGCCATGCCCAGGTGGAGCCGGCATCCCGCCGTTCCCTGAACACCACGAACATGGAGAACACGATATTCAGTACGATGATCAGACCAAGAATGATGGATGTAACATGCAGGTTCATAATATCCTCCTAAACTATATCCTTGCCCATGCAATCCATCATATTATACGTGAGGCGTTAGGAGAAGTATATATCGGCAGGATGAAGTGAACCGAATGGTTATAAAGGGGATGGCGTTACGCTCCGGGCATCCTATGCCAGTGCAGACGCAAGCGATTTGTGTATGCACACATGGTCATGATACGATGGTGAAAAAAATAGGAGAAGGGGCATGCTTTTTGCTGAAAATGAACAAGTTTTTCAAATTATGTCTTGCCGTGATCCTGGTCCTCATTATTATTTATTTGGGATCGCTGGTGGATTTTATATTCAGACCGGTACTTTCGTTCTTCTCGATCATCCTTGTGCCGTTGATGCTGTCAGGATTCTTCTATTACCTGCTCAGGCCGCTGGTGGATTTTCTCGAAAAGCGCAAGCTAAATCGCTCGCTGGCCATCCTGCTCCTATATGTCGTGTTTGCAGGCATACTTACAGGTTTTATTATTGGCGTATGGCCATCCCTGCGGGACCAGATCGTGGCACTTGTACAGAATGCCCCCGCATTGTTTGCTAAGCTTGGCGAGCAGCTTCAGGAATGGGAGAATAACGGCTTCTTCAAGGATATATTTCCGGAGAACGCCAATCCGCTTACACAGCTAACCGATTATTTGAACCAGGGCTTTACGTTTTTGACGAATTATATTATGAACCTGTTTTCGTTTGTTTCGAATTTTGCCATCGTTTTATTTACGTTCCCGATCATGCTGTACTACATGCTGAAGGAAGGCGGGAAGTTCGGGGAGATGATTGTCAGCTTTTTGCCTAACCGATTCAAGGAAGTCGGAGCTTCGGTGCTGGATGAAATCAATAATGCACTCAAAGGGTTTATCGTGGGTCGGGTCCTCATCAACCTGGCGCTGGGCGTCTTGATGTATATTGGCTTCCTGATTATTGGTTTGCCTTATGCGCTGCTGCTGACGGTTGTCGCGGTCATTGCAAATTTCATACCGTTTATCGGAGCCATTCTATCCTCGATCCCGATTGTGATCATCGGGTTCATCCAGTCCCCGGGGACGGCGATCTGGTCGCTTGTTGTCATCCTGGCCGCCCAGCAGATTCAGGATAACCTGATTGGTCCGTATATTTTTGGCAAACAGCTGGCAATCCACCCCATTACGATCATTATCTTGGTTTTGGTGGGACAGGATCTTGGCGGAATTATAGGGATTCTGCTGGTGGTACCGATTTACATGATCATTAAGATTATCGTAACGAGAGTGTATCAGCTGTTCTTTAAAGAAAAATGGCAAAAAGCATAGAATCGGGATAAATATGTGGCCGAAGCTAGCTGCTGAAGTCGCCTAAGAGCGTGGAATCGTTCTTGGCGGCTTTTTGTATGCCCGAGGTATGAAGGGGCGCTTGACAATGATATGAAAAATATATAATCTTAAATTAAAGATATTAAATATAAAGATTGTGTGATTGAATTATACGAACGGAATCAAGTTTGGAAATATTGGGCTGGACACGAAACCATGAGGAGGCGATGGATATGGCATTACATACGGCAGGCATTCATCATATTACCGCTTATGCGCAGGACCCGCAGAGAAATGTTGATTTTTATACGGGGGTACTGGGGCTCAGAATGGTGAAGAAGACGGTGAATTACGATGCGCCCGAGGTTTACCATTTGTATTTCGGGGATGAGGAGGGGCACCCGGGGACCATCATTACCTTCTTTCCGTCTTCTGCCTCGCGAAGAGGGAGACGTGGAGGAGGGCAGGTTGGGTATACAACTTTTGTTGTCCCTGCAGGTGCCCTGCCGTATTGGGAACAGCGATTACGGAGCTTCGGCGTCCCTGTCATGAAAGCATTCCGATTTAATGAACACTATCTTCAGTTCTCCGATCGCGATGGACTTTCTCTGGAGCTGGTCGAGCGTGAAAACGGACCGAAGAGCAGCTGGTCTGTAGACGATGTGACGCCGGAAACAGCGATTAAGGGATTTGGTGGTGCGGTCCTGTTCAGTAACAAATGGAAGGAAACGAAGAAAGCATTGGAGCAGGTAATGGGGCTGACCTTCATGGGAGAGGACGTTAACTATGCACGGTTTCAGTCTACGGGGCCCTTCGGCAACGTGATTGATTTACCGATGCGGGACATCCCGTTGGGCGTCGGAGGTGCCGGAACGACCCATCATATCGCTTGGCGGGCCCAAGATGATGGTGAGCACGGCAAATGGCATGAATGGGTGAAGGAACATGGTTTCCACCCTACGGATATTAGGAACCGGAACTATTTCAAAGCGTTATATTTCAGGGAAAGAGGGGGGATCTTGTTTGAGATCGCAACGGATCCGCCCGGATTTACGGTGGATGAAGATCTGGACTCACTGGGGGAACAATTAAAGCTTCCTGCCTGGTTTGAACCAGAGCGAGCCCGTATTGAGGAAGGTCTGGAGCCTATACAAGTCAAAATACAGGAGGGGGGCAATTCAAGTGATATCCATTGACCCGAATACCCAAAGCGAACGGGACACATACAAGCTGCTGATCGGGAGCGTTGTTCCGCGGCCGATTGCCTTTGTTACGACATTATCGGAGGATGGCGTGCTGAATGCGGCGCCGTTCAGCTATTTTTCCATTCTGTCGAGCAATCCCCCTCTGCTGTCCGTCTCCGTTCAGCGGAAGAACGGTACGGCTAAGGATACAGCGAGAAATGCCATGCAAAGCGGCGAGCTTGTCATCCATATCGTGGACGAAGACACCGTAGAAGCCGTGAACGAAACGGCGGCGAACCTGCCCCCGCATGAGAGTGAGCTTGACCGAACCCATTTAACCCCGGTCGTTAGCGAGGTCGTTAAAGTTCCCGGCGTTCTGGAATGCAAGATTCGCATGGAATGTGTGTTGGAGCAGGCCGTCACTTTGAATGGCGCGGATCAGCTTCCTGCTGCCGATCTCCTGATTGCCCGCGTAGTCCGCTTCCATGTTGCAGAGGAGCTTTACGAGCAAGGCCGGATTGACGCTGCCAAGTTGAAGCCTGTAAGCCGTATGGCGGGAAACATCTATTCTTCACTGGGAGAGATGTTTACGGTCGAGCGGCCCGTATAACAGCGGATGGGATGGATAAGGGTTAGGACGCAGCGAATATCAAGCTGTAAGCGTTCATGTACCGCTATTCGATAGCGCGTTGGTCCATGAAAGAAACGGGACTTGTGGAATATCCTGCCTGGAATATGCAAATTCTACATGAATGTGGGGCCGATATGATGAATTCACAATATAGGAGTGATCGACATATGAAGTTTGAATCCAAGGTTGTCATTGTGACGGGAGGCGCCAGCGGGATCGGTGAAGCAGCGGTAAGGCTTTTTGTAGAAGAGGGGGCCAAGGTTGTTATCGCGGATTATTCGGACCGCGGACAGGCCGTTTCCGATGAATTAAGAGGAGCAGGCTTTGAGACGCTGTTCGTTAAGACGGATGTAACCCAAGAACAGGAAGTTGCGAATATGGTGAAGCAGACGGTTGAGCATTTTGGCCGTGTTGATGTATTGTTCGCCAATGCAGGCATTGCTCATGATGCGCCTGCCGATCAGTTGTCGATGGACAACTGGCAAAGAACGATTGATATTAATCTTACAGGGGTGTTCCTGTGTGATAAATATGTAATCCAGCAAATGCTATCCCAAGGAACCGGAGGGGCGATCGTAAACTGCGGCTCGATCCATAGCCATGTCGGAAAAGCGGGGGTTACCGCCTATGCTTCCGCTAAGGGAGGCGTTAAGCTGTTAACCCAGTCGATGAGCGCGGATTATGCTCCTAAAGGGATTCGGGTCAACGCCGTATGTCCGGGATATATCGATACGCCGCTTATTAAGGGAAGAACGGAAGCGATCACGCAGCATCTGGTCGGCCTTCATCCGATGGGCCGCTTGGGGCAGCCGGAAGAAGTAGCCAAAGCCGTGTTGTTCCTCGCCAGCGAAGATGCATCCTTCATTACAGGCACGAGTTTGCTGGTGGATGGCGGATATACGGCCGTATAATTGAAGCAAAGCCCCGATATAACAATCGGGGCTTTGTTTGCAGGAGGAAAGACGAAACTTATATAATGCTGACACCAGCGCTGCCGTAACCTGCGACTGCAGTGACAAGAGTTACGCCAGCAGCTGTTGCCGAGAATACCATTAACAAGCGGGTATTGGCTGCCACCGGAATGGCCAGGCCTTCTACGAAGCCATTGCTTACCGTTCCGGGACCTACAATGCCTGTGAGCGGCGGAGCCAACGTAACAAGAGCGCCTGGTATCGGTGCGAAAGTATTGCTCGTAGCCGGTGCACTGTACAGTTGGGCTGTGATTGTAACCGTGGTTCCTGTCAGGGTAAGCGCCAAAGTAGTGCTAAAGGTAGCAGACAGTGCAGTGATGGTACCAGCTCGTGGCGTGTTAAATGCGAAGTCAAGTGCAGTACCTGCTGCTCCCGTAAGGTCGATCGTTCCACCAGCGAGGGTAACGGTAGGGCCGGAAATACCAAAGCCGACCAGACCGACTGTACCTACCAATCCGCCCAAAACAGTAGTCAGAGCAAGTGGCAGACCAGATGCGAATGGGATGATGGCTCCTCCGGCAGCTGCTCCAGTAGCCCCAGTAGCCCCAGTAGCTCCAGCAGGTCCGACGGCTCCAGCAGGTCCGACAGGCCCGACAGGCCCGACAGGTCCCGCCGGTCCTGCAGGTCCAGCCGGTCCAGCCGGTCCAGCAATACCAGTTGTCGGTCCGGCAGGTCCGGCAGGCCCGATAGGTCCAGCTGGTCCAACCGGTCCAACCGGTCCGATAGGCCCTTGAGGACCTACAGGTCCGCGGATAGCTCTTGGGCATCGGCGCTTTTTAACAACACATACATGATCTTTATGTCCACCATGACCATGAGACGGGCATTTCTTTTTCTTCGCATGAATGACTTCTTTCTCTATCTTTTTAAGAGCACACAATAATTTTCTTTTTCTAGAAGAACGTTCCAAATGGAGCACCTCCTTTAGATTTGTTTTATACTACGCAAGTGCTCTCGGTACGGCATGGGTTAATAGCGTACAAATGATAGATATCCACCTATAATTTCCAGAATGTACGCTAGCCCCCAAGGCATTCATCTATTGACGAATAGCAAAAACCATAGGATGAATTTCAAATTTCCATACGATGTTCATAGGCTTATTACGCAGCGTTTCAAAAAAAATTAGACCTTACATGTAATGAGGGAAGCTTTCACAATCCGGGTTTAATTCATGGCATAAACTATCCATCACATGAACGAGTAAGGGAGGCATGTCAAACGCCTGCTATATAGCGAAAAATTGACCTGGAATAACCCCCCTGAATGGTAAGGGGACAGGCTTGAATGAGGCATTTATCCGGCGTGTAATATACCCTGGAAGAATGACATTTCCGCCTCTAAATTTCCAAAAAAAGCGGTTAAGGGGGTTTGACTTTTCCTGAACTTCCCTTTATCATGAACACACGCTTAGTTTCCGGCATACATTTTCCGGAAAGCGGGGGAACCAGTTTCACCAGGGGCGAGTCACTTGGAATCACGAGTGTAGGGTACCATCTTACCCGAGTCCGTCAGCTAACCTCGTCAGCAGTGGATGGGTCTTTTATACATAATGGATGTTTCATAACAAAGGCCCTTTATTCTCTATAGGGGCCTTTCTCTATTTTTTGACCCCCTGCTGGCGGAGCTATGTCTAGATCCCCTGTTTGGTGGTCTTTTTGTATTCTGCTAAAGAGGAGGGGCAAGGTCGGCAAATGTTGAACCAATTGAATCGGTCAGACGGCATTGGGTTAAAGCGTGCACGGAGATGGATGAATCATCTTCCCTGAAGCCCCGACCCGTGCAAGGTATCTGAATGTCCTTATATCCAAGTTAACACATAAATTAACAGGGATTATTTCATCATGCCATTTTTTAAGAATTGCAAAGTCATAACGAAAGGTTGTGGAAAAGTTTTGAAGAAAGTCGTTGTACTGATGTTGTCATTGATTTTGGTGGTATCGCTTGCGGCTTGCGGCGACAAAGGGAGTACGCTGGATCGCGCCATAGAGCAGGGATATATCACCGTGGGTTTTGCGAATGAGAAGCCTTATGCCTATAAAGAGGCCAACGGGGAGCTGACGGGAGAAGCAGTTGAGATTGCCCGAGTTATTCTGGAACGGCTTGGGATCAAGGAAATGAGGGGAGAGCTTACGGAATTCGGTTCACTGGTTGCCGGACTGCAGGCTGAGCGGTTTGATCTCATTACCGCAGGCATGTTCATTAATCCGGACCGCTGCTCTGCCGTATTGTTTGCCGATCCGGAGTACAGCATCGGGGAAGCCATTGCGGTGAAGCAAGGGAACCCGATGGAACTCGGAAGCTATGAGGACATTGCCAAGAATGACCAGGCCAAGGTAGCCGTCATGACCGGCGCGGTCGAAATCGGCTATATGGAGAAGTCTGGCATTCCCACGGACCGGATCGTACAGGTCCCTGACCAGGCCTCGGCCATCAGCGCTCTCCAGGCAGACCGGGTGCAGGCGATTACGATGACGGGGCCGTCCCTGCAGGCGATGCTGGATTCGGCTAACGACGACAGCATCGAACGCGTGGCTGATTTCGAGCAGCCGGTCATCGACGGAGAGAGCGTTCGCGGTTACGGCGCTACGGCTTTTCGCCAAGCGGATACCGAGTTCCAGGAGGCTTACAATGCGGAGCTGCAAAAAATGAAGGAGTCTGGCGAGCTGCTCGAAATTTTGCAAGAGTTCGGGTTCACGGAAGAAGAGCTCCCGGGTGAGATGACGGCCGCCGCGCTTTGCGGGGAATAGCATGCCGAATTCTTGGATCGATTTTCTCCCTACGCTGCTTAAAGGAGCAGAGATCACGATTATCGTCGCGTTTTTTTCAGCTATACTGGCTATCGCGATGTCCTTTGCAGCCGGATTATGCCGGCTGTCGAAGCTGTGGATCGTCCGGACGTTGACAGCCGTGTACGTGGAAGTCTTTCGGGGAACCTCCTTGCTGGTGCAGCTGTTCTGGTTGTATTTTGCCCTTCCGTTCATCGGCATCGAGCTTCCGAAAATGCTGGCGGCGATCCTCGCGATCGGGCTGAACTTCGGCGCATACGGCTCGGAAATCGTTCGAAGCGCCGTGCTGGCCGTTCCAAAAGGACAGTGGGAAGCCGCCTTAGCGCTTAATCTGAAGCCTTGGCAAAGGCTGTGGAATGTGATATTGCCTCAAGCGTCCCTGCGAATGCTTCCCCCTTTCGGAAATCAGCTTGTGGAACTCATCAAATCCACCTCATTGGTTTATTTCATCACAATGGCGGATTTGACGTATCAGGCGATGGTGCTCCGCAACAATTACATCTCCTGGACGACCGAGATTCTGGTGCTGCTGCTCCTCATGTATTTTGTCATTGCTACGCTCGTTTCGCTGGCGGTTCGACTGCTGGAGCGTAAATGGACAGCGGGGAGGCTATAGCCATGTGGGACTGGAACTATGTGTGGGATATCCTGCCGCAACTCTTGAATGCGTTAAAGATGACGGTATGGGTGACGCTCTGCGCTTTCGCGGTGGCATTGATCATCGGATTGCTGCTTGCCTTTGCGACGCGGAGCCGATTTAAGGTGTTGTCGCTCCTAACCAAAGGAATCATCGAATTTATTCGCAATACACCGCTGCTGGTTCAGGTCTTCTTCCTGTATTACAGTCTGCCGCTCCTCACGGGAATTTCCATTCCGGCTTTCTATGCCGGGGTGATCGGTCTCGGGCTGCATTACAGCACATATCTGTCCGAGGTGTACCGTTCCGGAATCGAGGGAGTGCCAAAGGGACAATGGGAGGCTGCCACAGCACTGAATTACACGAAAGCCCAAACCTGGCGGAGTATTATACTGCCGCAAGCCGTACCGCCGATCATTCCGGTACTGGGCAATTATTTGATTGTCATGTTTAAAGAAACGCCGATTCTATGCGCCATAACGCTGGTGGAGATGATGCTGACGGCCAAAAATATCGTGTCGCAGTCGTTCCGCGCATTTGAGCCGTATACGCTGGTCGGGATTCTGTTCCTGATCATCAGTTATATCGCCTCTTTGCTTGTGCAAAGGCTGGAAAAGCGTATGAATCTGCAGCGTGGAAAATAAGGAGGGGAGTCTATTGAATGCCGTTGTGATCGATGAGCAAGCGGAAGCGCCGAAGGAGCCGCAGCAGGAGAAAAGTCTGGCTACCGCTACGGGTACAAAGCCGATTGTAAAATATACCGGCGTGACCAAGTCATTTGGTGACCTCCAGGTGCTTAAGGGCATCGATCTGGAAATGCAGCCGGGAGAAAAGGTAGCTGTGATCGGTCCGAGTGGATCGGGCAAAACGACGATGGGCCGGATGCTGATGACGCTGGAAGAACCCACCGAAGGAACCATCGAGGTGGATGGCGAGCTGCTCTGGCATATGGAGGAGAAAGGCAAGCTGGTTCGGGCCAACGAAAAGCATTTGCACCGGATGCGCTGCAATGTCGGCATGGTCTTCCAGCATTTTAATCTGTTCCCGCACATGAATGTGCTTCGCAATGTGACGGAGGCCCCGCGCAAAGTGCTGGGTTTATCCAAGGAGGAGGCGGAGGAGCGGGCCGTCTCCATGCTGGGCAAGGTCGGCTTGGCCGACAAGCTGAAGATGTATCCGTCCAATCTGTCCGGAGGTCAGAAGCAGCGGGTTGCCATCGCCAGAGCGCTGGTCATGCGGCCGAAGGTGATGGTGTTTGACGAGGTCACCTCGGCTCTTGATCCGGAGCTGGTCGGCGAGGTGCTGGAGGTCATTCGGGAGATCGCCGAAGAAGGCGAAATGGCCATGATGCTGATTACGCATGAGATGGATTTTGCGAAGGAAATCGCGGACCGGGTCATATTCGGAGCCGACGGAAGGATCGTTGAGCAGGGCACGCCGGAGGAGATATTCGATGATCCTCAGAGCGAGCGGCTGCAGAGCTTCCTGCAGCGATTCCGTTCCAACGGAAATTAGTTCTGGAAAGAGGTGATTGTATAGAATGGCTGTAAATACCGAAACCGAAATTGTTTACCGAAGACCGGAAGCACGGGATGGCACCCGGGTGTGGGAGCTTATACGCGACACCGGATCACTGGATCTGAACTCCCCTTATTGCTACATGCTGCTTGGAGATTACTTCCATGATACCTGCATGATCGCCGAGGATGAAGGGGATATCATTGGTTTTATTTCCGCCTTCCGTTCTCCCCGCAATCCGGAGACGCTGTTCGTATGGCAAGTGACCGTTGCAAGCTCGCACCGGAGGCAGGGGATTGCGAAGGCGATGCTGACAGGCCTCATGAACCAGAAGGCATGTCATGGCGTCCGTTTCATTGAAACGACAGTATCGCCCAGCAATATGGCGTCACGCAGATTGTTTCTCGGTTATGCCGAAGAGAAATCCATTCCGAGCACCGTAACGGTAGGTTATGGAGCCGAGATGTTTCCGGATGGCACGACACATGAAGATGAGCCGTTATTCGTGATTGGCCCCTTTTTCAATGACATTTAAACAAATGGAGGGAACTATGGACAACCAAGTCATGGAGAAACCGAAGCTTACCGTGTTTAACAAGCTGGAATCGGAAGTAAGAAGTTATTGCCGGAGCTTTCAGACGGTTTTCGACAAAGCCCGGAATGCAAAGCTGTGGGATACGCAGGGCAATGAATACATTGATTTTTTTGCGGGAGCCGGCGCTTTAAATTATGGACATAACAATGAGAAGATTCGCGAGAAGCTGGTCGACTACATCCTGAAGGATGGCGTCACGCATAGCCTGGATATGGCTACGGATGCGAAGGAAACCTTTCTGACCCGATTTCAGGAGGTCATCCTGAAGCCGCGCGGGTGGGATCACAAAGTGATGTTTCCCGGTCCGACCGGAACGAATGCCGTAGAGGCAGCGCTCAAAATCGCCCGCAAAGTGACAGGGCGCAGCACCGTTCTGTGCTTCACGAATGCCTTTCATGGCATGTCGCTGGGATCGCTGGCGGTGACCGGCAATGCCTTCAAGCGTCAAGGCGCCGGCGTCGATCTGAACCATTCGGTATTTATGCCGTATGACGGTTACTTTGGCGACGACGTGGATACGATGGCATATATGGAGAAGCTTCTGAATGATCCGGGAAGCGGCATTCCGCTTCCGGCCGCGGTGATCGTCGAGGCGGTGCAGGGGGAAGGCGGATTGAACGCCGCCAGTCGGGAATGGCTGCAGAAGCTTGCGCGCATTTGCAAGGAAAAAGGGATGCTGCTTATTCTGGATGATGTCCAGATGGGCTGCGGCAGAACCGGGCCGTTCTTTAGTTTTGATGATGCCGGCATTGAGCCGGATATCGTATGCCTCTCAAAATCGATAGGAGGCTTTGGCTTGCCGATGGCGATTACGCTGATCAAGCCGGAGATCGATATATGGGAACCGGGGGAGCATAACGGTACCTTCCGGGGGAATAATCTCGGATTCGTTGCCGCGGCCGAAGCGTTGAATTATTGGAAAACGAAAGATTTTCAGCTTGATATAGGCATTCGGGAGAATCGGATCCGCCAATCATTGGAAGGCGTTGTGAAGGATTACCCTCAGTTCGGCGGCGAAATCCGCGGCAGAGGCATGATTCAGGGAGTTGCTTTCGATAAGCCGGAGCTGGCAGGCAGATTGTCCGAGATCGCCTTCGAGCAAGGACTGATTATGGAAACGTCGGGTCCGCACAGCGAAGTGGCGAAGCTGATGCCGCCGCTGACGATTGAAATGAACACATTGGCACAGGGATTGGGGATATTTGAGAACAGTATGAAACAATTAGCTGCAGAGGAGAGGTTGTCATGATTGTTAAACATTTGGAAGAGATCGTGGATACCAAGGACGATATCGATACCCAGACATGGAATTCGAGAAGGCTGCTGCTCACCAAAGACGGCATGGGCTTCTCTCTCCATGATACCCTCATCAAGGCCGGAACGGAGACGCTGATCTGGTACAAAAACCATGTCGAAGCCGTGTACTGCATCGAAGGAGAGGGGGAAATCGAGGTTATCGGGGGTGAAACCTACTCGTTATCCCCTGGGATGATGTATGCGCTGGATGGTCATGAGAAGCATTATTTGAGAGCCCGTTCCCAGATGCGGATGGTCTGCGTATTCAATCCGCCGCTTACCGGCGCTGAAGTTCACGATGAGGAAGGAACCTACCCGCTGCTCGCCCCAATTTCAGACTAAGGAGATGATATGCGATGAGTAATAATCATGTGTCGGCCCTTCAGGAAAAAGATTTGGACGTTTATCCTTCAAGATTGCATCCGGAGCCCCGGATCCTAAAGAGACAGGATCCTGTCGTACATTCTGAATGGAGTCCGGATGCTGCGTTAACGCAGGAGCAATCCGACTTCTATGAGCGCAACGGGTATCTATTCCTGGAAAACTTCTTTCATGGGGAGGAACTGTCACGCTACCAGGAAGAGGCTCGCAAACTACAGGTAACGGCACGAGATACGGAGAAGGATGAGGTGATTCGGGAGCCGGGCGGGAACGAAGTTCGGTCGGTATTTGCGGTGCATGAGAGTCATGAAGTATTCAAGCAGCTCTCCCGGCATCCGAGACTCCTGGCGATCATGGAATATCTCTTGGGAAGCGAGACGTATATCCATCAATCGCGGATTAATTACAAGCCGGGGTTCACCGGCAAGGAGTTCTATTGGCATTCGGACTTCGAAACTTGGCACGTCGAGGATGGCATGCCGCGGATGAGAGCGTTGAGCTGCTCCATTGCTTTGGAGGATAATTATCCTTTCAACGGACCGCTTATGGTGGTGCCTGGATCGCATAAAGAATTCGTGGCCTGCATCGGCCAAACGCCGGAGAATCACTTCAAGGATTCCCTGCGCAAGCAGGAATACGGCGTTCCGGATCATGACAGCTTGACGCGGATGGTGAAGGAAGGCGGTATCGACACGCCTGTCGGCAAAGCGGGCTCGATCGTGATTTTTGACTGCAACATTATGCACGGTTCGAACAGCAACATCACGCCGATGCCGCGCAGCAATATTTTCATGGTTTATAACAGCGTGGAGAACAAGGTCGTCCAGCCGTATTCGGGCCAAAGCCCAAGACCGGAGTATATCGCCACCCGTGACTCTCTATGATCTCGCTGCCACTTATCGGCTCCATCATCGGCATCAACGTGGTCTATGTCTCGATCTTTTCGCTGCGGCTGATTCTGATGATCAAAGGCAGAAGGGGGATCGCCTCCCTTCTGGCCATGCTCGAGGTATTCGTCTACTTGCTTGGCCTCAATCTCGTCCTGCAAAATCTGGACAATCCCTTTAATATGGCGGCCTATTGCCTGGGCTTTGGCCTCGGTGTATATGCCGGCAGCCGGATTGAGGAGTATTTGGCACTCGGCTATATCGTGGTACAGGTCATTGTCAATTCCGTTGAGACGAACCTGGCGATGAACCTGCGGGAGAAGGGATATGGCGTGACCGCCTGGGAAGCGGATGGCAAGGATGGCAAACGGCTCGTGCTTCAAGTTCTCGTGAAACGGAAGAACGAGCGGCGGTTGATGGAGTCACTATCCAAAATGTCGCCGCAGGCGTTCATTATCTCCCATGAACCGAAAAGCTTTAAAGGCGGCTTCTGGGTACGATTGACGGAAGGACGCAAATTGTAGCGCGCCTTTAATTAGGATACAGGAAAGCCTGCTTCGGAACCCGGTTCTGAAGCAGGCTTATTTCGGTGCGGCATTTGTCTGCATGCTAACAGGGGGGAATTTCCGGATCAGGGACGATTGCCGATATGCAGTGAGTCATTTAGGTAAGAACCAACTCCGGTTCACTCTGGTACCAAAAAAAAGCGTAGTCGGTCATCGCAGAGGAGCTTCCGAGCTGCCGCAGCATGGCGGCAATGTTTCCACGATGGTAAGTGCCGTGGTTCACGACATGCAGCATGATCTCGGACAAGCGGGTATCCCGGATGCCGGCGTAGGGATTATCCAGTCTGATGACTTGTTCCAGGTCAGGATTTTGGCTGAGAAAGGCTGTGTATCGCTCTGATAGTTCGATAAACCGGAGGTTTAGGTCCTCCAGTGAAATGGCCTCAAGCTCCTCCCGAAGCTGGAAGGCTTCTGCTAAAGCAAGGTTCATGTCCATCCCGGATAAAATGTTCATCCATCCGAAATCCGCCGTGTAGATGTGAATCAATGCTTCGGATACGGTTGGGAAAATGCTCGTTATTTTCCGATTGTACAATTCGCCCGGCAGCTCCAGCAGACGGTTGAATATCGCTTGGTTGGCCCATACATGGTATTCATACATTTTTACAGGATAGTTCATCGTGATCGTCCCCTTTGGCTTCGTGTTTTTTGCTTTCTTGGGAACATTGTAAATAAAAAAGTATGACAGCGGACTGTCATACTTTTGCGTAAACCTGCAGCATTTTTTCTAATTTGGATTGCATGCGCGTCCTTAAGTCAGCGGGCTCGATGATCTCGATATCCTCGCCAAAGCTCAGCAGGGTAGACCAGAACCACCAGGAATCCGGATGTTCGACCCTGAACGTGAGACGGAGCGAGCCGTCATCATGAAATTCCCGCTGTACATCATAGAATTGATCCATCGCTTTGGCCAAGGCACGGGGGGATACGTGAAGGATCACTTCTATCGCATCGGGTGAAGGTTCCCAGCTGTGCTGCTCCCCTCGGTGGAATGGATTCTGCTCTTGAAGATGGGACCCGTGCGTGTGCTCCTCCGAATGCTGGTGCTGAAAGGGCTCGGCGGACGTGGAAAGCTCCGACATTCTCGAAATGCGGAATTCGCGGTAATCGGCCCTTGTTCTGCAGAAACCGTACAGATACCAGGATCCGAATTTATACATGAGTCGCAAGGGCTCGACTTTACGGTGAATGCGTTCATTCTTGGCGCTTATGTATTGAAAGGAGATCACATGTTTATCGGTAATGGCGCGGCGAAGAAGACGGAGGATTTCGTTGTAAGAGCGCCAGCTCCCGATATCCATGGACAATCCCTGCGATGCGGAATTGGCGGAACGATCAATGGTCTGCAGACGCTGAATGGTATCCATGGCCCGTTCATCCTCAAACACCGTTGACATGCTGTGCAGGATGGTGATCAGGGCGCTGACATCGTAGGAGCCGAGCAAGCTTTTGTCCATCTTGTATTGCTCCATAATGCCATACCCGCCGTTCACCCCTTGGTACGATACAACCGGTATGCCGGCTGCGCAGATCGCATCGATGTCGCGGTATATGGTTCGCTGAGACACGTTATATTTCTCTGCCAGGGCAGACGCCGACAGAATCTCGTTGTTCAGCAGCATGTAAATCATGGATATGAGCCGCTCCAGTTTCATCGGTACACTCTCCTATCATAATTGGATCTATTCTCCAATGATTCCGTATTATATCATAGGTTTTATTAAGTAAGGAGAGGAGATACAGATGAGTCGGAAAATGAAATCTCTACTATGGTTAACGAGAAGGAATATATTGCAGGGATCGTTCATGCGGAGTGGCGGATCCTGAGCGACTTTTGTTCCATTCCCGCCTCTTTTGCCGTACAATATAAGGGAATTCCATAATACAAGGAGTGTGAGCCTCATGGCCCGTACCAAAACGCAAAAAGCGCTCCGCAAAGCGGAACGTGCCGGAACATGGTCAGCCGTCTCGATGAGAAAGACCAACGAAGATTACAGTGCGCTGTCACAGCATGTGAGAGTGAAGCCGACCAAACAGGAACAATGGAATAAGATCAAACACAGAAAGCGGATCGGAGACGATGGCGCTTTTTTTGTTGGTTTCGGAGGATGTGATATAGTACGCTAGAGAGGTTAGTTCAGGATGGAGGTTTATGATGGCGAAGCAAAAATATTATGTAGTCTGGGTAGGTAAAGTGCCCGGAATTTATACAAGCTGGGGCGACTGCCAGCAGCAGGTCAATCAGTTTACAGGCGCGAAGTTCAAGGCGTTCGAATCCCGGAGCGAAGCGGAACAGGCTTATGCGGCAGGCTATAAAAATTACTGGGGGCAGCAGTCCGGAAGCAAATCGGGCAGCTCAGGCTCCAAGAGCTACAAGCGCAGCAGCGCACCTGCCGCCGAAGACCCAGGCGAGATCGATTATGACAGCATCTCCGTGGACGTGGGGACGCGGGGAAACCCCGGACCCGTTGAGTACAAAGGCGTGGATACACAAACGGGAGATATTCTGTTCTCGTGCGGACCGATTTCGAAGGGAACGAACAATCTCGGCGAGTTTCTGGCTATCGTTCACGCGCTGGCTTACCTGAAGAAAATCGGCAGCACCAAGACGGTGTACAGCGATTCCATGAATGCGCTCAAATGGCTGAAGCAGAAGAAGGTGGTCTCCACGCTGCCGCGCGATGCGTCCACCAAAGAGATCTGGGATCTGGTGGACCGGGCTGAGCACTGGCTCCGTACCAATACATATGAGAACAAGGTGCTGAAATGGCAAACGAAGAGCTGGGGAGAGATAAAGGCAGATTACGGACGCAAATAAATGAGGGATAGCAGAAGGAAACCGTTCAAAGTTGTATCAAACCGTAGGTTTGATATCGACGTTTTTGTTGCCACTGGGCGGCACCCTTACAATTATAAAGCGAAGACAGGGAGGGTTTCCCTGTTTTCGCTTTTTTTTGATACTCCATTGATTTAGGGCTCGAATGCAAAAAAGTCCAAATCGAAGCATGTGGATAATTCAAACGAAGGACGTTTGCTTCACATCCAAAGGACTGTGCATAACATGATGAATGAGTTCGTTATACACAGAGTTATAAACATTATCCCCGTTCGTTCCACATACATCCAATTTCGATCTTATATTTCATGGAAGTTATCCAGCGTTTGTGAACAAATGTGGAGAAGTGCAAGCATAACTCCCCTTTAAACTCGAGGGAGGAGACGGTTATCCCCAAGGCCGGAGGTCAGGCGCAACGCTTGCTGTGGATCTATTCACGATACGATGACCGTTATACCGGGAGCCAGCGACGAGCACGTTTAACCTTATTCCTTCTCACGGACCTGCTTATAGTATTGATTGGGGGACATGCCGACATATTTTTTGAACACCTTGCTGAAATAAAACGGATCCTCCAGGCCGGTTAGATACCCGATCTCTCCGAAACTGAGGTGCGTGGCCTCGATTAATTCCTTCGCATGATTGATTCGTACCTGATTCACATATCGCATGATCGTATGTCCGGTAAGCTTGGCAAACACCCGATTGATGTAATCATAATTGCATTCGAAGCGCTGTTCGATATCCGAGCTGATGATTTTCTCGGCGTAATGTTCATGGATGTAGTCAAGGAGCGCATGCACCTTCATATAGGACTTGGTGTGCGGGCTGTTCTTCTCCAGCTCATCGAATAGGCTCTCGCGGGACAGCTCGATCAGCATTTCCATGAATTTGAGTGCGGTCAAACTGCGGTTAAAGTGCTTTCGTCTGTACAGCTGCAGCATTTCGCCAAGAGCATGGTACATATGATGAAGGCTTTTTTTCTGGGTTAGCGTGCAGGTCTTGGGGAAATATAGCTGTCTGTTCTCATCCTTGCCTGTCGTCTGGTTCTCGCCCATGATCCATTGTTTGGCCAGCAAGGATAAGGGGCGCTCGGGCGCATGATGAATATCGGGGTGTTCAAAATGAATATAGTAGTAGTCGCAGGGATGTTTCTGGGTTCCCTCGTGGTCCAGATGCGGTTCAAGGACCAGTAAGTCGCCTTTCTTGAGCACATGGGAAACGCCGTTCTCCCGCATATGAAGCTCGCCGCTCTTCACGAAATACAGAATATACTCGTGTGTGTTCCGCTTGAAATGAATCCAGGGGTTCTTGTAGGAGACAAATCCCATCAGTTTGATTCTTGGCACATAGTCCGCGTTCATCGATAGCACGAATTCCACCCTCTCCCCAAAAAAACGTGAAGTCGTTTTTGTACAAAAAGAGTAACTTTCACACATTCCCGTTCATTGTAACACAGCCTATACTTGGGATGAATGTATAAGAGGTCTTACGGACGTCTTTCCGCGGAGATCAGCTGCAGGCTTTTATCGATGTGGTTAACGGCAATGGTCATGCACTGGATACAACGTTACGGGGATGCAAACAAGAACCAGAGAACGACGGTTTCCAGCTGGACGGAAGAGCGTAGGATATTAATATTAAAGGAGGCCATACTCTTGGCTAATATCAATGTAACGGTATGGAATGAATACCGGCACGAGAGACATAATGAACAGATCGCAAAGATTTACCCCGAAGGCATCCACCGGACGATTGCTGATTTTCTGGAGAAGGACACACAATTTGTCGTACGCACGGCCGTGCTGGATGATCCGGAACACGGATTAACAGATGAAGTACTTGCTTCAACGGACGTCCTGATCTGGTGGGGGCATGTGGCTCACGGCGAAGTACGGGATGATATCGTGGAAAAAGTGCGCCAGCGCGTATTGGACGGCATGGGGATCATCGTGCTGCATTCCGGCCACGGCTCGAAGATTTTCCAGCGCCTTCTCGGCACGAACACAGGCGCACTGAAATGGCGCGATGACGGTGAGAAGGAACGGTTGTGGGTCATTGATCCCAGCCATCCGATCGTTAGCGGCCTTGGAGAATATATCGAGGTTCCGCAGGAGGAAATGTACGGTGAGCGCTTTGAGATCCCGGCACCGGATGAACTGGTGTTTGTCTCCTGGTTCGAAGGCGGGGAGGTATTCCGCAGCGGCTGCTGCTACAAGCGCGGACGCGGGAAGCTGTTCTATTTTAGACCGGGTCATGAAGCATTCCCTACTTACCATCAACCTGAAATTCAACAGGTAATTACCAATGCCGTCGCCTGGGCGGCGCCGATCCAAGGCGCCAAGACCTCCTATGGCCGGGTATCTCCGCTCGAATACGTTCAGCCGGTATAGGCCGATCCCTTGCAAGCGTCCGTCGTCAACGTTGTATTGCCTGAGATGTCAGGAATACGACCGTTGATCGGGCGCTTGTTTATTTTGACCATAACGGCGGCTATCGAAATCCGCCTAAGAACAATGTATAATGTACCCAATTCGGTTACGACATAAATAAAAGTGGGTTGGATCATGGATCAGGATAAACAGCGCCTTAGCATCGAGGCAGCAAGATTGTATTATATGTCGGATTACAGCCAGCAGGATATCGCGACAAAGCTCGGCGTTTCACGTCCTACGGTTTCCAGGCTCCTTCAGCACGCCAAGGAGCAGGGCTACGTGCAGATCAGCATTGTGGACCCTCTCGAGGACCTGGACGCTTTGGGCGAAAGGGTGAAGAAGGAGTACGGATTGGAACAGGTGCTGGTGAGTTACTCTCCCATCAATGAATACCGCGAAATCCAGAAGCATATCAGCAAAAGGGCGGCCGATTACCTGCATGAAACGGTCCAGGATGCCGATATTATCGGCGTAACCTGGGGAACGACCATGCATGCCGTGGCGCTTCAGCTGCAGCAGAAGCCCGTTCGGGGCGTCGAGGTCGTGCAGTTGAAGGGCGGCGTCAGCCATTCGCATGTGAACACGTATGCCGCAGAGATCGTCAATCTGTTTGCCGAGGCATACCACACGATGGCGAGATATTTGCCGCTGCCCGTCATCTTTGACACCACCGAGCTGAAAGAAATGGTGGAGAGGGACCGGCATATCCAGCGGATTATCCAATTAGGCAAACAAGCCAACATCGCCATGTTCACGGTGGGCACCGTTCATGAGGACGCGCTGCTGTTCAGGCTCGGCTATCTTAGCAAGGAAGAACAGAAACTGCTGCAGCGGATCGGCGCGGGCGATATTTGCTCCCGTTTTTTTGATGCGGAGGGCACGGTGTGCAGCGAGGATATTAACAATCGTACGGTAGGCATTGATTTGGATGATCTCCGGCACAAGGAGAAATCCATTCTCGTGGCAGGCGGGCAGCGAAAGGTAGATGCCATTCGAGCTGCGCTGATCGGCAAGTATGCAAACATCCTGGTGACGGACCAGTTTACGGCGCAAGCCTTGTTATCATGAAATGCTCAACTTGATTTGGATATTTTATAGACACCTCGTTTTAGGGAGATTAGAAGCCGTTACAGCTTCGCGCCTCGCCTGGATGAGGTGTTTTTTAGTACGTTAAAAATAGCTGTTATAACAGGAAACGGATCTTATTATCTGATTATGTTTACCCTGATCGGGTATAGAGCATAGTAAACGTAGTGAATTGTTAGATTATTCCTGAATGATCAATTGTCGTTTTAGTCAACAATGATAAATATCATTGCCATAAATCGGAATGAACATATTTTCAATATGTGTTTTACATATGTTCAAGGCTGTGATATGATGGTCCCGTCTAAAGGATTAAGCGTTATGATAGCGCTTTTACAAGATTGCTAAAAAACAGTTTAAGGAGTGTTTTAACCAGATGAATATAGCAGGAATGATCGACCACACGCTCTTGAAGGCGGATGCAACCCAAGCCGAGATTACGAAAATTACAGAAGAGGCCAAAAAGTACGAGTTTGCTTCGGTTTGTGTGAACCCGACTTGGGTATCCTACTGTGCTGAGCAGCTGGCGGACACCAACGTCAAAGTATGCACGGTTATCGGTTTCCCTCTGGGAGCTGCAACATCCGCGGTAAAAGCTTATGAAGCGAAGGACGCTATTGCTAACGGGGCTACGGAGGTTGATATGGTCATCAACATTGGAGCGCTCAAAGATCGCAATGATGAGCTCGTGTTGAAAGATATCCAAGCTGTAGTGGATGCAGCTAAAGGCAAAGCCCTGGTTAAAGTCATCATTGAGACAAGCCTTCTGACGGAGGAAGAAAAGGTTCGTGCATGCAAGCTGTCCGTGCAAGCGGGAGCCGATTTCGTGAAGACCTCAACAGGGTTCTCCACGGGCGGAGCGACGCCGGAAGACGTAGCCTTGATGCGCAAAACCGTTGGCGAGAATATCGGCGTTAAGGCTTCCGGCGGCGTGCGCAGCAAGGAAGATATGGATCGCATGATCGAAGCGGGGGCAACGCGGATCGGTGCCAGCTCCGGCGTGAAAATTATGGAAGGCGGCCAATCCAGCTCTTCCTACTAAATGCTTTTGTGAATATCCGGTTTTCGATGATTCTATAGCCGTGTCATATCAAAAAAATCACCTATGGGGGAACAACGACGATGAAATATATAATCGCCATACTAGGTTTGCTGGTCGTATTCGGTCTTGCGTTCCTTATCAGCAATGATAAGCGTCACATCCGTTACCGTCCGCTGGCTGTCATGATTGTGCTGCAGCTGATCCTTGGATTTATACTGCTGAACACCAATGTCGGCGAGTATCTTGTTAAAGGGATAGCGAATACGTTTAAAGCGCTGCTTGACTACGCCGGAGCCGGGATCGAGTTTGTGTTTGGCGGCATTGCGAATGAAGGTGCGGGTCCGTTCTTCCTGAACGTCTTGCTGCCGATCGTGTTTATTTCCGCATTGATTGGTATACTTCAATATATTAAGGTACTGCCGTTTATCGTAAGATATATCGGTCTCGTCTTGAGTAAAGTCAACGGCATGGGTAAGCTGGAATCTTACAACGCGGTAGCTTCAGCGATCCTGGGGCAATCCGAAGTGTTTATTTCGGTAAAAAAACAGATCGCCTTAATTCCGAAGCACCGCATGTATACGCTCTGTGCTTCCGCGATGTCCACCGTATCGATGTCGATCGTCGGTGCTTACATGAGCATGATCGAGCCACGGTACGTGGTGACCGCGCTTGTACTGAACCTGTTTGGCGGATTTATCATTGCTTCCATCGTCAATCCTTACAAGGTGGATAAGGAAGAGGATATCCTGGAGGTGCAGGAAGAGGAGAAGCAATCCTTCTTCGAGATGCTGGGCGAGTACATCATGGACGGTTTCAAGGTAGCGATTACCGTTGCAGCAATGCTCCTTGGTTTCGTTGCTTTAATCGCGATGATCAACGGCATTTTTGATATGATTTTCGGAATCACCTTCCAGGAGCTGTTAGGATATATTTTTGCTCCATTTGCTTTTGTCATGGGCGTGCCTTGGAAAGAAGCAGTGGATGCAGGCAGCATCATGGCTACGAAGCTGGTATCGAATGAGTTCGTTGCGATGCTCGATCTGGCCAACTTCACGAATTTGTCCGAACGCACCGTGGGTATCGTATCGGTATTCCTGGTGTCCTTTGCGAACTTCTCCTCGATCGGCATCATTGCCGGCGCGGTCAAAGGCCTGAACGAGAAGCAGGGGAACGTGGTTGCGCGTTTCGGTCTCAAGCTGCTGTACGGCGCAACGCTGGTGAGCGTGCTGTCGGCCACGATTACCGGACTGTTCCTGTAAGCCAGGTTTGAAGGACTACTACAAGCGAGCCTTATGGATAGTTTGATTAAAAACTCATATATGAGGGGGAGCAATGGATATGGAACGTTTTGACCGAATTCACTTGATCGTATTGGACTCTGTAGGTATCGGTGAAGCACCGGATGCGGCTGATTTTGACGATATCGGATCCGACACGCTGGGTCATATCGCCCGCGAATGCGGCGGGCTCAGCATGCCGAATATGGCAGCGCTCGGGCTGTCCAACATTCGGGAGATCGAGGGAGTCCCGGCCTCGGATAAACCTCGGGCTTACTATACGAAGATGCAGGAAGCTTCGAATGGCAAAGACACCATGACGGGTCACTGGGAGATCATGGGCTTGTATATCGATACGCCATTCCGCGTGTTCCCGGACGGGTTCCCGGACGAGCTGATCCAGCGCATCGAAGAGAAGACCGGACGCAAGGTCATCGGCAACAAGCCCGCCAGCGGAACGGAGATTATCGAAGAGCTCGGCGAAGAGCATGTAAAAACGGGGGCTTTGATCATCTATACCTCGGCGGACTCCGTGCTTCAAATCGCTGCGCATGAAGATGTGGTTCCTCTCAAGGAGCTGTATGAAATTTGCGAATTCTGCCGCGAAATTACGCTGGAAGATCCTTATATGCTCGGACGGATCATCGCGCGTCCATTCATTGGCGAGGTGGGGAGCTTCAAGCGTACGGCGAATCGGCATGACTATGCCTTGAAGCCTTTCGGACGTACCACGATGAACGAGATGAAGGATGCTGGTCTAGACGTCATTGCCCTCGGGAAAATTTCCGACATTTATGATGGCGAAGGCATTACGAAGGCAGTCAGAACCGTATCGAATATGGACGGCATGGATAAAATGGTGCAAACCCTGGGTGAATCCTTCAAGGGACTGAGCTTCCTGAACCTCGTGGATTTCGATGCGGTATACGGACATCGGCGCGATCCGAAAGGATATGGCCAAGCGTTGGAGGATTACGATCAGCGCTTACCCGAGGTGTTCGAGAAGATGACGGAAAAGGATCTGCTGATCATCACGGCCGACCACGGGAATGATCCGACCTACAAAGGAACGGACCACACGCGTGAATACGTGCCGCTGCTTGTTTATTCTCCACGTTTTGCGGAGGGTAAGGAACTGCCGCTTCGCAAGACCTTTGCCGACATCGGCGCTACGGTTGCGGACAACTTCGGCGTGAAGCTGCCGGAGCACGGAACAAGCTTTTTGAATGATTTGAAATAATCGAAAATGTGGAGGAATGGGACATGAGTACACATATTGGAGCGAAACCGGGAGACATTGCGGAGTCGATTCTGCTGCCAGGTGACCCGCTGCGCGCTAAATTTATTGCAGAGACGTATCTGGAGGATGTGACCTGCTATAACGAAGTTCGGGGCATGCTCGGATTTACGGGAACCTACAAAGGAAAACGCATCTCCGTGCAAGGTTCGGGCATGGGCGTGCCTTCTATCGGGATTTATGTCAATGAACTCATTCGGGATTATGGCGTAAAAAATTTGTTCCGTGTCGGAACGTGCGGCGCGATGCAGGAGCATGTTCGGGTGCGCGACGTCATTCTGGCCCAGGCGGCTTGCTCGGATTCCGGCATGAACCGTCACCACTTTAACGGTTATGATTTCTCCCCGATCGCCAGCTTCCCGCTGCTGCTCGGCGCGTACGAGCGCGGCAAGGAGAAAGGGCTTAAGATGCATGTCGGCAACGTGTTCACGTCCGATGTATTCTACCGTGAGGACAAGTCGGTGGTTGAGAAGCTGATGCAGCACGGCGTGCTGGGCGTAGAGATGGAGACAACGGCCCTCTACACGATTGCCGCACGCTTCGGTGTGAACGCCCTGACGATCCTGACCGTAAGTGACCACTTGCTGACAGGGGAAGAGACTTCTTCCGAGGAGCGCCAAACGACGTTTAACGAGATGATGGAAGTCGCGCTGGATACGGCGATTTCGTTGTAAGGAAACGGCCCCGAGCGAAGAAGGCGGAATTGTTTTGGAGAAGCGAAGCGGTCGCCTTTGCCCACGGATTCCAACAATATTAATGATATATAAGGAATCTGGGGGCAACAGCGATCGGAAGAACAATCCGCATTTGTAGTGATGCCCGTGGAAGGAATACAATCATCGCAAACAGTGAGGAGAATGTACGATGAGAATGGTTGATTTAATTGCGAAGAAACGAGACGGCAAGGAACTGACAACAGAAGAGATCAATTTCTTTATCGACGGATATACCAAAGGAGATATTCCCGACTATCAGGTGAGCGCCATGAACATGGCGATTTATTTCCAGGACATGACGGACCGGGAGCGGGCGGACCTGACGATGGCGATGGTAAACTCCGGAGAAACGATTGATCTGTCCGCAATTGAGGGAATCAAGGTTGATAAGCACTCCACCGGGGGCGTAGGCGACACCACGACGCTTGTGCTGGCTCCGCTTGTAGCGGCGCTGGATATTCCCGTAGCGAAGATGTCCGGACGCGGTCTGGGCCATACCGGAGGAACGATTGACAAGCTGGAGTCCATTGAAGGATTTCATGTAGAGATCAGCAAAGACGAATTTGTGAACCTTGTGAATCAACATAAAATCGCCGTCATCGGCCAAACCGGGAACCTCACCCCGGCGGACAAAAAACTGTACGCGCTTCGGGATGTGACGGCTACCGTCAATTCCATTCCGCTGATTGCCAGCTCCATTATGAGCAAGAAAATTGCCGCTGGCTCGGACGCCATCGTCCTGGATGTGAAAACCGGAGCAGGCGCGTTCATGAAAACCGTGGAGGATGCCAAGGAATTGGCGCATGCCATGGTTAGCATCGGCAACAATGTCGGCCGCAAAACGATGGCTGTCATCTCCGATATGAGCCAGCCGCTTGGGGCTGCGATCGGCAATTCGCTGGAGGTGCAGGAAGCGATCGATGCGCTTCGCGGCGAGGGTCCGAAGGATCTGGAGGAGCTGTGCCTGGCTCTGGGCCGGCAGATGGTTTACCTCGCTCAGAAGGCAGATTCGCTTGAAGATGCCGAAGAGAAGCTCAGAGAGGTTATCCGCAACGGCAAAGCATTGGAGAAATTCAAGGAATTCATCCAGAACCAGGGCGGAGATGCGTCCGTGGTGGATCACCCCGACCGACTGCCGAAGGCGAAGTACCTTATTGAGCTTCCTGCGCAGCAGGACGGTGTTGTCGCTGAGCTGGTAGCGGATGAGATCGGTACCGCAGCGATGCTGCTTGGAGCCGGCCGCGCGACGAAGGAATCCGAGATTGATCTGGCTGTAGGCCTGATGCTGAACAAGAAGGTCGGCGATGCCGTGAAGAAGGGTGATTCCCTTGTAACCATTCATGCTAACCGCGAGAACGTGGATGACGTGAAGCAGAAGCTGTATGAGAGCATTCGGATTGCAGATCATGCGGATGCGCCTGTATTGATTTATGACATCGTGACGGAGTAAGGGAAGCCTAATCCGAAGCGAGTCATAAACGCAACCCTGGGGAGCATCGGGGTGAGGGTCTACTTCTCCGTGAGAATAACACATCTCATCCCTATATCGTGTTCATTTTCCAAGGTATGCCGATGCAACCTGCCTTTTTCGTGTTTTATGAACGGGGGCAGGTTTTTTGGCGGCCCCCGTCATAAAACGGGTGGGAGCCCTCATAAGATGGTAGTGGGGAAAAACGTAAGGCATTTAACGGGAGAGGGAGATGTGTAGCCCGGGCAAGAGCCATCCTGCTTGAAGGAGGCTTTTGGCCATGACCATCGATCAGTTGATTGCTTTGCTGGCACTTATCGTTATGATCGTCGGACTTGCGGTGAAGAAGGAGTCTTAACCTGTGAGTCCGGGAGGGCTGCTGCTAAGTAGAAATTCTACTGATGCTGCAGCCTTTTTCTTTTGATAGGTTGATAGAGTTCGATATAAGTCATATACTTAGAATGCAATGTTCTCCATTATTCATCATTTATTGGGAGGAAACCATGCTCTATTTTGCAGCGTTTGTCATATCCATGGTGCTGGTATTGGTACTGATTCCGCCATTTCGCAAACTTGCGATCAAGCTTGATTTTGTGGACAAGCCAAGACCGGACAGCGAGCGGAAAATACACCGCGAGCCGATACCGCTGACAGCGGGGGTCGCCATATTCATCGGATTTTTCATCACCTATTTTGCGCTTACCGGCGCCATTTCAAGGGAAGCGGTAGGCATCTTTATCGGTAGTGCTCTTATTCTTGGCATTGGACTCGTGGATGATTGGTATAAGTCCCAAGGCAAGGAACTGGCTTCGCTGCCGAAGCTCATTGTACAGGTCAGCGCAGCCGTCGTTGTATACAGCTATGGCATCGCGTTTGAAGGATTCAACAATCCGTTTACGGGTCAGTATATTAACCTGCCGGAATGGCTGCAGCTCATCTTAACGATTCTGTGGATTTTCGGTGTAACGACAGTCATTAATTTCTCGGATGGCATCGACGGTCTTGCTGGAGGGCTCTCCGCCATATCCGGAGGCACGCTGTTTGTTGTGGCGATTACGCTGGGTAGAGGCGAATCCGCGCTGCTTGCCGTCATTCTTGTAGGTGCTGCGCTGGGATATTTACGATATAATAAGCCGCCTGCCCGCGTGTTTATGGGAGATGCCGGCGCCACCTTCCTCGGGTTCATACTCGGGATCATTGCCCTGGATGGTGCGTTTAAAGGTGCAACCCTGGCGTCCTTATTCGTTCCAATCTTCGCTCTGGGCGTGCCGATCTTCGATAATATCATTGTGGTCATCCGCAGAATGATTCAGTCCAAGCCGATCTATCAGGCCGATGCATCCCAGGCGCATTATCGTTTGCTGGCAACGGGACTCAATCAGAAGCAGACATTAGTATTTCTGTGTTTGCTGAATCTATGTTTCGGTCTGGCTGCAATCATACTTGCGATGAATGGCGGCGCCTGAGGCGTGAAAGCCTGACATCAGCTTTTTCCAGTACGTTATTTAAGTCTCGTCTCCAAATCGATGTTGGTGGCGGGGCTTTTTTTTTAGAGATAAGAAAGTATAAACTTCAGAGGCTTACCATCCTTATCTCGCAAGAAAAACTTCCGCTAAATGTGGTCTGTCTTCTGAGAAAGTGCGTCGATAGTCGTTTTTCTTATTACAATGGTGGAAGGATACGAACAGGAGGTCAGCGGGATGAATGACATGACTGGAAAGATCATCATCGTAACAGGAGCCAACTCCGGCATGGGCCTGGCTGCGACGGTGGAGCTGGCAAAAGGCGGAGCGCATGTGATCATGGCTTGCCGTAGTCAATCGCGGGGTGAAGCGGCTCTTCGGCAAGCGCTGCAGGAGAGCGGCAGTTCGAAAATCGAGCTGATGACGCTGGATTTGGGGTCTTTTGATAGCATTAGGGCATTTGCTTCCGATTATAAGGCCAAATACGAGCGGCTTGACGTTCTTGTGAATAATGCTGGCGTGGTCACCATCAAGCGGGAACTGACGCAGGACGGATATGAAGCCATGATGGGGGTCAATCATCTGGGGCATTTTTTGCTGACGAACGAGCTCCTGGAGCCCCTTCAGCACGCCCGGCAGGGGAGGGTCGTAAATGTATCCTCTGGCGCGCATAAAGTGGGCAGCATTCATTTTGATGACCCTAATCTCGATAAGGGATTCACTGTGGCCAAAGGTTACGCACAGTCCAAATTGGCCAATATTTTATTCACGAAAGAGCTTGCCCGCCGGCTGCAGCCGACGCGGGTAACGGTCAATGCGCTTCATCCCGGTGCCGTCAGCACCAGCATTGGCGTGAACCGGGACACAGGCTTTGGCAATGCGGTCCACAAGCTGCTTCGTCCGTTCTTCTTAACGCCGCTCGAAGGAGCTCGGACAGCGATTTATTTGGCTTCTAGTCCTGAAGTGGAGCATGTGACAGGGGAATACTACGTCAAATGCAAACCAGCGAAGACCACCGACAAGGCAAGGGATCCGAAGCTGGCCGCTCGTCTGTGGGAATGGAGTGAAGAACAGGTAGGTTGGAAGTCGGACAAGGGTCGATGAATTTACGCGTTCAAGAGGCCCGATTCCAAGAGTGGTTTATGACTGAATGATCCGATAAGAGCCTGATCGGGCAACAATGAACGTGGGGATGAATCGGCCCATCAACATGATGACTACCAGTAAATGAAGGACCAAGACTGGCGAACGAATAAACGGGATATCCTTCAGATCAACATGATCTGAGGATATCCCGTTTCATTTCACGATAGATGTTCATGATCCGTTATAGAAGCACACGTTATATTACTTCGTCGTCTTCATATCGATTGCGCTGCGAACAAATCCACTGGTACCGTCTAGAAGTTTGGAAGCTTCCGCGGCATTGACATTTGCAAGCAGCATCACGATGGCGGTTTTAACATGGGCGCCGGCTTCATGGTACGCCTTCTCCACATCCTCCTCAGATGCTCCCGTTGCAAGGGTTATGATGCGTTTGGCGCGATGCACAAGCTTATTATTGGACGGGTTGAGGTCAACCATCAGATTTTTGTACACCTTGCCGATCCGAATCATGGCGGTCGTTGTCAGCATGTTCAGAATCAGCTTTTGCGAAGTACCGGCTTTCATACGCGTGGAGCCCATGATCACTTCGGGTCCGACAACAGCCTCGATCACAAAATCCGCATACTGATGCATCGGCGATTCGTAGTTATTACAGAGTCCGATGACAACAGCTCCACGCTCCTTGGCGCATCTCATTGCCCCAAGAACATAGGGCGTACGGCCGCTTGCAGCGATGCCGATGACAACATCCCTCTCATTGATACCGTTTTCATTGATATCCTGTTCACCTAACTCTTCGCTATCCTCGGCACCTTCGATAGCTTCCTTTACGGCTCTGAAACCACCTGCGATCAATCCCTGCACCATGGAAGGGTCAGTCCCGTAGGTAGGCGGACACTCGGATGCGTCCAGAATACCGATTCGGCCGCTGGTTCCGGCACCTATATAGAACAATCTGCCACCCTTCTGGAAAGCGTCCACGACGAGATCTGCCGCTCTGGCTATAAGAGGAATAAGCTCGCGGATCGCATCGGTGATCAGGCTATCCTCGCTATTGATGAGGATCATAATTTGTTCTGAGCTCAACTGATCAATGTTTTGCGTATTTTCATGAGGCTGTTCGGTTGTCAATTGACTTAGAATATTCGTCATGAGACAGGTCTCCTTTTTTGCCTTGGAATATGGACGGGCACTGATGTAAAGCTACAGCAAGTCAGAGACGCCGTCTGTAAATAGCTTGCAGGCTAACAGGGCCGCACCATGGGCGGGTGTACGTTCACGATTTCCTTCGGGGAACCGGATGCGGGGATAACGCGTTAGCAGTACGCTGCCGTACGTGTCCCGAAACAAGGGTGAATGTTTGAATATCGAGCCGATCCGCACGAGTTCACTCTCTTCGAATTCAGCTTGCTGCCTGATGAGAGCGCTTGTTGTATCGGCCAGTTCTTCTGCCTGCTGCCGGATGATGCCGCATGCCGCTTCATCACCGGTTTCGGCTGCTTCTATGCAGCAGCGGGCGAAGGAAGCGATATCCTGTTTCGTTATAGCGGGCTGGTAAATGTAAGATTTGAGATCGGTAATATGCTGGAGAGGATAGGCTGCAACAATCAGGCTGCTCATGATGGTGGGTGGTAAAATGCCCTCGTGGCTCTTAATGACAGATTTCAGCGTCTGAAGTCCGATCTGATAGCCGCTGCCTTCGTCTCCAAGAAGATGTCCCCAGCCACCGACGCGGTGGATGTCTCCTGATTTGGTTATAGCGTAGGTATTGGATCCGGTTCCCGAGATCGCAAGTATTCCATACTGACGTTCCAGTACGGCCATTAATGAAATTTCGGCTTCCGAGCGCATGTAAATACGCATCGAGAGCTGCCGCTGCTGGAAATAGGAATGAAGGAAAGACTGAACACGACGTCGTTCTTCTGCAGAGCTTATACCTGACATTCCAAGACATATTGATGTGAATGATGATGACTTATTAAAAAGAGGTGCCAGAAGCCCATCCAACACCGTTTGGAGTTCCTCCATCGCTTTATCAAAGGTTACAATGTAAGGATTGGTGGAACCTCCGGTATACCGGGAAAACACTTCTCCAGCGCCATTGATAGCGGTTGCTTCGGTTTTGGTACCGCCACCATCAACACCGATAAAAATTTCCATATTGAACCACTTCGCTTTCTATATCCAGTATAGGAGAAAACGGAAGTGTTGTAAAATAAAATTTTAAATCATGAATTAAGTATTGAAATATAATTTCATACAATTTATAATGAACTCAATCCACTGATATTGAAAGCGATACCAGTCATGCTTTCATTCAAGTTGTGTAAGGTAATGTTACATATAGGTGATCGTCAGAGGATTATTTGTAAAGGGGGGGCAAGAAATGAATGGCGGATTGGTTCGATTGCGTGAGGTGTATGATTCATTAAATCCGTCCGAGCGCAAAGTTGCAGCCTTCATTTTGCAGGAACCGGCAGAGATGATACAGATGTCGGTCGCGGATCTTGCAGTCCGAAGCGGTTCCAGTCAGGCTGCCATTGTACGCCTGTGCAAAACGATGGGTTTCAAAGGCTATCAGGATCTGAAGCTGAAGGTAGCCGGAGACTTGCAGGAGCCATTAGCCACCGGGTATCAGGATATCCGGCCCAATGACAGCATTTCTGCAATTATACAGAACGTCTCGAACAACAACATTCAATCGATTCGGGATACGATGAAGATTATGGAGGAAGGGAAGGTGGAAGAGGCCGTTCTGGCCCTCGATCAGTCGAAGCGCATTTTTATGTTCGGGGTAGGGGCTTCCAATCTGATCGGGATGGATGCCCAGCAGAAATTTTTGCGGATTAACAAGGTATGCATATCGTTTCCGGACCCTCATGTTCAGCTCACCTCGGCGGTGCTGCTGACTCCAGATGATGCGGCCGTATGCATTTCCTACTCCGGTGAAACGGATGAAGTGATCCGCGCAGCAGCGATTGCGAAGGAGAAGGGATGCAAGACGATTGGCATTACCAAATACGGTGATTCTACCTTGAGCCGATCGGTGGACATTCCCTTGTACACTTCCTCTACGGAGAACGAGATTCGCAGTGGCGCAATGTCCTCTCGTATTACGCAGCTTAATCTTATCGATATTTTATATCTTGGCGTCGCCAGCCGGAATTACGAGAATTCAGTGAAATACCTGGATGAGAGCCGGCAAGCGATCAAGCGGTTTTAGTTCATAGCGAAAACCACAAATATATAAATGATAAGGGGAGTAGTACATGAAGAAAAAAGGTTGGCTTACATTGTTGGCTTCTTTAATGCTCGTGTTTACCGCAGCTTGCGGCGGTTCCGGCGGGGCGAAGACTCCGGAAGGCGGAACAGGAACCACTTCGGAAGGAAACGGTGAAGCCGCACCGAAGCAGGATACGGTTGTCGTCTGGACTTATCCGGTTCATGGTAAATACGAAGATGAGTTGAAAGAGCATGTAGCGGATCTGAAAGAAAAGTATCCGCACATTACAGTCCAAACCGAAGTGCTCTCCTGGGCTGAGGGTCCGAAGAAGTTCGATGTGGCCTTGAATGCCGGTAACCCGCCTGACCTCTATTTCCACGCAGTGGATGGAGCTTATGTGGATACGGGCCTTGCACTGGAGCTTACCCCTTATATTACGGACGAGATCAAAAACGACTACCTGCCGGGAACGCTTGAGCTGGGCCAAATCCAGGGTAAACAATATGGACTTCCGCTGTACCAATCCCTCTGGGCGTGGGGTGGCAACAAGAAGATTCTTGAAGAAGCCGGCATCGACTGGAAGGCTATTCAAGAGAACGGCTGGACTTGGACTGAATTCAAGGCAGCTGCCGAGAAGTTGACCAAGAAACTTCCGAACGGCAATACGCAGTATGCGCTGGTGACCGACGGTACTTCCCTGGACTTCATGGAAATGCTGACGCGCAGCAACGGCATGCCGGATGTTCTGAATGATAAAGGCGAGTTCCAATGGAACGACGAGCGGATTCTGGATACGATGACATTCGTGTCCGATCTGATGAAAGCCGGGCATTTGCCTGCCGAGACCGCAGCGATTACGCCGGCCAAACGGATGGATCTGTTCTATGCAGAGGAAGCCGCGATCGTGTCCAAGGCGATTCCTTACTATGACGTAATGCTCCAGAACCGCGCGAAGGATATTGACAGCGGTACTGTACAGGGCGCGAAAATCGATTTCGTCCTGCTGCCGGTTCCGCATAACGACGGGGCTGAGCGGAAGACCTCCATGTTTGGTGAAGGCTACGTAGCGTTCAAACAGAAGAAGGATAAAGGCGAAGAGCATGCAAAGAACACGTTCCTCATCATGGAAGGACTGAGCGGCGCGAAAGCCGGCAATTCCGCGAATGAACTGGTGCTGCCTTTCGTTCGTAAATCCCAAGCGGAGTTTTATGAAGGCAAAGGACTCGGTACGGAATCCACCATTAAAGCAGCGGAAATTTTTGCGAACTTCAAAGAAATTCCGGTGACCCTGAACCTCGATGCAGAGGCTTCAGGCAACCAGAAGAAATTCAAGGAGCAAGTGGTGAAGCCGAACATTCAGGCGCTGTTCTCGGGTGAGAAGACACCGGAGCAGATCGCGCAGGACTTCAAGGATAAAGGCAAACAGATTTTAGGACAGTAATTGAAGTTATAAGGGGGTGTCCCGTTGTCCTTAGCAGGAACGATCGGGCCACTCCCTTTTTAAACCAATTGATTCAGGCTTCAAAAGGCTTCATGAAAATACTTCACCTGTGCGCAAAGGAGGAAATCAAATGCAGACTGCCCCGGCGCAAACCCGGCCTTCGCGTCCCCCAATGAAGGGTTATCTACGCGAATATGGATGGGCGTATTTATTCATTCTGGCTCCCGTACTGTTGTTCTTGATATTTACGCTTTACCCGGTCGCCTCCGCTTTTCTGATGAGCTTTCAGGAATACAGCGTGATGGGCTCTGAATGGATTGGAACGGACAACTACACACGGATGGTACAGGATGAAGTGTTCTGGAAATCCATGAGGAATACGGTTTTATTCACGATCGGTACCGTTCCTGTGAACATTGTCATCACGTATGCTTTATCCTTTTTTATTTTTCAGATGAAGAATAAATGGCAAACGTTCTTCAAGGCTACGATGTATTTGCCGGCCGTTGCTTCCGGCGTCACCATCTCGGTGGTATGGCTCGCCATTTACGATCCGACCCATGCCGGGCTGTTGAATCGCTTCATTGGATTATTCGGATTTGACCCGGTCATATGGCTCGGCAAATCGAACACCGCGCTCTTTTCGCTTATCTTGATGAATTGGCTCGGTTCGCATGGTGCGGGCATTATTCTTTATTTGGCCGCCATGGGCGGGATTCCCAAATCGCTCTATGAAGCCGCGGATATTGACCATGCCAGCGGTTGGTCCAAATTTTGGAGCATTACGTGGCCGCTGATGAAACCAACCACATTGTATCTGTTGGTGACGGGCGTCATTACGTCCTTCCAGGTGTTTATCTCGGTGTATCTGATGACGCAGGGCGGTCCGAACTTCGCGACGACAACCATCGCCTACCTGATTTACAGCACCGCATTCAACTTCTATGAATTTGGACTCGCGGCAGCGCAATCTTTTGTATTGGCCGCATTGATTATTGTCATTTCCGTCATTCAGTTCAAATACTTCTCGTCCGACGTGGAGTATTAATGCATATTTCTGAAGCTAAAAGGGGGTGCACCTATGAAATCAAGATCAAAAGTGATCATGCTGATTGTGGCTTCGGTCATCCTGGTGGTATGGAGCGTTCTGACGATCATTCCGATGTACTGGATGTTGATTGGCTCTGTGCAGGACACCAAGTCAGCGGCTTCGTTTATCCCGAAAATGATTCCGGACGTATTTTCCGTGGCCCCGTACGAGCGTTTTTTTGGCAAAACCAACGTCATGAGGTGGCTCTTTAACTCCTTATTGATCTCATCCATCCTGACGGTGACCAACGTATTCCTGGCCTCGCTCGCAGGTTATGCCTTTGCGAAGCTGAAGTTCCCGGGGAACAAAGCGGTATTCTGGGTTTTGCTCAGCACGATGATGATCCCGGCGCAAGTGACGCTGATTCCGCTCTATATTTTGATGATTGACGTATTTGATCTCGGGAATACATACACGGCTATTCTTCTTCCCGGCATTGTAAGCGTGGGCAACATTTTCTTGATGAAGCAGTACATGTCATCACTGCCTACCTCTCTGATTCATGCAGCGCGTATCGACGCTTGCGGCGAATTCGGCATCTTCTGGAAGGTCATTCTCCCGATGGCCAAACCGGGTCTTGCCGTGCTGGCGATTTTCACGTTCGTTGCATCCTGGAACGATTTCTTCTGGCCCTTCCTCGTGACCAATTCGACGGAAATGAGGACCATTCAAGTCGGTCTTGCTTCCTTCGTTTATGCGGACACGACCGATTTCGGCGCACTTATGGCTGGAGCAACCGTCGCGGCGCTGCCGATGATGATCCTGTTCTTCTCGCTTCAGCGCTATTTCCTGCAAGGCATCACCATTGGAGCCGTTAAAGGCTAGAAGGAGGCAAAGTTATGGCACGCGTAGAATTCCGTAATATACGAAAAGAATTTGTAGACGACAACAAAGGGACGTTTACCGCTGTAGCGGGGTCGGACTTTGTGATCAATGATAAAGAGTTCGTGGTATTTGTCGGTCCTTCCGGCTGCGGCAAAACCACCTCGCTGCGCATGATTGCCGGGCTGGAACGTCAAACCTCCGGCGACATCATCATCGGCGACAGAGTAGTAAATAATCTTCACCCGAAAGATCGGGATATCGCGATGGTGTTCCAGGATTATGCGCTGTATCCTCATATGACCATTCGCGAGAATCTCTCCTTCGGCTTGAAGAACCTGAAGAAGCCCAAGGCTTATATTGAGCAAAAGGTATCGCAGGCAGCCTCCATTCTCGGTCTGGAGTCGATGATCGACCGGAAGCCGCGCGAGCTGTCCGGCGGACAGCGTCAGCGTGTTGCGGTAGGGCGGGCCATCGTGCGCGATCCGCAGGTGTTTCTGTTTGACGAGCCGCTGTCGAACCTGGATGCGAAGCTTCGCGTGCAGATGCGGGTAGAGCTGTCCGAGCTGCACAAGCGTCTGGAAGCCACCATTGTATACGTAACGCATGATCAGGTTGAGGCGATGACGCTCGGAGAGCGGATCGTCGTGATGAACAACGGCATTATCCAGCAGATCGCTTCGCCGACGGAGCTGTATGCGAATCCGCAGAACATGTTCGTAGCCGGCTTTATCGGCTCCCCGCCGATGAACTTTATCGATGTGCATAAGGAAGGGAACGTCCTCCGTATGGAAGGCGGGGCATTTACTATTCCGGATACGATGGCGGGTGCGCTGAGCAAATACGAGAACAGGCATCTTATCCTGGGCGTCCGTCCCGAGCACATTACGGGTGAGGATCTGCCAGGAACAACCAATCTGGATTACAAGTACTTCACCAAGGTTCAGGTTGTTGAACATCTCGGTTCAGAGAACCTGGTGTACTTCCGCGTTGGAAACCGGACGGTTACCGCGAAGGTTCACCCGGAAACGACGGGTTATCCGGGCATGGACAAAACCTTCATTTTCAATTTCGATAAGGTGCATTTCTTCGATCCTGAGACGGAACAGCGTATCGATTGGTAAACAACGACGAAGAGGAGAGGAAAGCTATGCGCAAGCTGAATGATGTGTTGAAGAAGACAGGGGTTGAGATTTACCGTGAGATTACGGCGGTGGCCTTATACAGCATGATTACCTCGCTGGTGCTCGTGACGGTGGTCATATTTGTGCCGCTGTGGGCAGCGCTGGTGCTGCTGCCGATTCTGTATATGCCGCTCTTTTATGGTGTCTGTTATGCGTATCACCGCAGAACGGAGCGGGGCAAGTCAAGACTTAAGGATGTGTTCCAAGGCGCGATCAAGGGACTCGGACCTGCCGTAATCATGGGCTTCTTCTTTGTGGTGATGGCCCTCATTTTGTGGTCCACCTGGTGGTATTACGGGGGCAAAGAGGGAATCGGCTATCTTGCGATTGGCGTGTTCCAGACCTATTTCGTCATCATGGCGCTCATATCCCAATTCTACACCTTTCAGCTTGTCATTCAGGAAGGGATGGGCATCTTCAAGGCTATGGCCCACAGTGTCAAGCTGTTCCTAAAATATCCGGCCTATACGCTGGGCGCATGCTTTCAAGCCTTCTGCGTCGCGATCCCGCTGCTGGTAACGGTCGTTGGTTTTGGATTTTTGTTTAACGGCATGTGGGCCATATACCAGCATAAGGTTACGTATAATGTACTGAATCCGGAAGAGGCCAAACCGGCGGAAGACGGTGTGGTAGCCTCGGAAGCGAGAGGTGTGAGCATATGAGAATCAATGTGCGGAGCGGAATTGATATGCTGCAGAGCTTAAAGCATGAGAAAATCACGGGTCGTCGCCTTGGCGTCATCACGAATCCGACGGGGCTCACGTCGGATTTTCGTTCATCTATCGAGGTGATTGCAGGCTTGCCCGAGTCGGAATTGACGGCTTTGTTTGCTTGCGAGCATGGGCTGCGAGGTCAACTGCAGGCAGGGAAGCACGTGGATGATGAAGTGGACCCGGTATTCGGCGTGCCGGTTTACAGTCTGTATGGTTCGCGGCGCAAACCGGACGCCGACATGCTGAAGAACGTGGACACGGTCATCTTTGATATTCAAGACCTTGGCGTGCGTTTTTATACGTATATGACGACGCTGCTGTATGTCATGGAGGCATGCGCCGAGCATGGCAAGAGCCTGCTTGTTCTGGACCGGCCGAATCCGCTGGGAGGCGAGCGCTGCGAAGGCGGCTTGCTACAGCCGGGATTTGAATCTATGGTGGGCGGATGGCACATTCCGATTTGCACCGGCATGACCATCGGCGAATTCGCGCGCATGGCCAACGACTTGCGGGGAACGGGCTGTGATCTGGATGTGATTCAGCTCGAAGGCTGGACGCGCGGCATGGTTTATACCGACACGGGTCTTCCGTGGGTGCTGCCTTCGCCGAACATTCCCACGATGGATACGGTTCGGCTGTACAGTGGGACCTGTTTCTTCGAAGGGACCAACCTTTCGGAAGGCAGGGGTACGACCCGGCCGTTCGAATGGATCGGGGCCCCATGGGTCAATGGCGAAGAGCTGGCGAAGGCATTCAACGCGTACGGACTGCCGGGCGTGCATGCCCATTCCATGTACATGACGCCTACCTTCTCGAAGCACCAGGGCGAAGGCTGTGGCGGGGTGATGCTGTTTGTAACGAATCCGGCAGAAGTGGAAGCTGTGCGCACAGGACTTGTGCTGCTGCACCTGGTCAGCCGGATGTACCCGAATCAGTTCCAGTGGCTAAGCCCACCGGAGGGACGTACCCGGTATTTTATTGATTTGCTTACGGGCAGCGAGGATGTCCGCCGGCACATCCACGAAGAAGCCGGACTTCAGCGCATTGTTGCCGAGTGGGGCAACAATGCGGAGCAGTGGAGAACGAGGCGGGCTCCTTATCTGCTGTATGGGGAGGCGTAAAGGATGTTCTCACCATGGAAGGATGGAGGGCCGACCGTTGTGGTCGGCCTGATGTCGGGTACTTCGCTTGACGGCATCGATGCAGCCGTCGTCCGCATACACGGAAGCGGCCTCGAGGCATCGGTTGAACTGCTGCATTACTATAGCAAGCCATACGAACCGGAGCTCCGTCAGCGGCTGCGCGATCTGTGCAGTGAAGAGAATTCCAATAGCGCTGCTGTTTGCAGCATGAATGCATACCTGGGGTATCAGTTTGGAGCGGCAGTCCTGGAAGCGGTTGCCGATGCCGGCATGCAAATCGATGAGGTGGATTTGGTTAGCTCCCATGGACAGACGATTTGGCATCAGCCTGTACCCGGACAAGGTGATCCCTATGCTGTCGCTTCGACTCTACAGATCGGCGATATTTCCGTTATCGCCAAGCATACCGGCAAACTTACGGTAGGGGACTTCCGGCCCGCAGATATGGCGGTAGGGGGGCAAGGGGCCCCGTTTGCTCCTTACGGAGATTTGATCCTGTTCCGGCAACCGCAGCGGGGAAGGCTGCTGCAGAACATCGGCGGGATCGGCAATTGCTCGGCGCTGCCCGCAGGGGCGGATCCTGCGGATGTGCTGGCCTTTGATACCGGGCCCGGCAATATGATCATGGATGCCGTAGCCCATATGCTGTCCGAAGGGCAGCTTTCATATGACGACAGCGGAAAATGGGCTGCCCGAGGCAACCCGGATCAGGTCTTGTTAGGCGAGATGATGGAGCATCCTTATTTTCACATGGAGCCGCCCAAATCAACAGGAAGAGAAGTGTTTGGTCACAATTACGCGGTTTCATTCTTGGAACAAGCCAGGCTCAGGAAGCTTTCGGATGAGGACGTGATGGCAACGGCTACGGCGTTTACCGCCCGTACCATTGCCGACAGCTATGTGAGATATGTGTTTCCCCGTTACAAGATCGATGAAGTGATCGTGACCGGCGGAGGAGCGCACAACAAGACGCTGCTCTCCATGTTAAGCGAGCTGCTGCCGGAACAGAAAGTCATGACCTCCAAGGCGCTGGGCTTGGATGACGATGCGAAGGAAGCCGTGATTTTTGCACTGTTAGGCAATGACTTCATGCTCGGTGTTCCTAACAATTTGCCTGCGGCTACGGGAGCCGGCCGCCCAACCGTTATGGGGAAGCTGGCCCTGCCATAGCGGAGGAGGCATAAACTTCAAAATCACCGTGATCAGTACCTCGCCGGCAAAAATGTTCGCATCAAGCCGGATTGCCAGAGCGATAGGTTTTGCCAGGTTCTCCGTGCATAAACCCATGCATAAACCGTTCATTAAAGCCCGCGGAACGGAAGTACAGAGCGATGGTGTATAGGTAATGTTAGGCAGCGATCTTGGAAAGAAACGTGATTATCTATATTGTAGTCAAACCCGTATAGGGGAGGGGGAAACAACACGTGCTGGAATCTGTTATTCGCGAGCAGCTGGCCGCCGTGGTTGGCGGGAAGTGGTTCAAGGACGATCCGGAAAGTCTCGTCGCTTACAGTTATGATGCTACGCCGCTATATCAAGCAATGCCCGACGGGGTTATCTTTCCTGGAAGCACGCAGGAAGTATCCGACATCGTCAAAATTTGCTCAAAACACCGCATACCCGTTATTACGCGGGGCGCAGGCAGCAATCTGTGCGGCGGGACCATTCCGCTTCAGGGCGGTCTGATCGTGGTTATGACCCGAATGAATAAGCTGCTGGAGATCGATTCGGATAACCTGACCGCCACCTTCCAGACCGGTCTGAATACGAAGCAGTTTCATCTGGCGGTTGAACGGACAGGACTGTTCTATCCTCCGGACCCAAGCAGCATGATCATCTGCACGATGGGCGGCAATATCGCCCTGGGGGCTGGTGGCCTGCGGGGCTTGAAGTATGGAACGACCAAGGATTATGTCCTTGGCCTGGAAGCCGTATTGCCGGATGGCAGCATCCTGCGCACGGGCGGCAAGCTGGTGAAGGACGCGGCAGGGTACGATTTGACCCGGCTGTTGGTAGGATCGGGTGGTACGCTGGCCATTCTGACCGAGGCCACGGTCAAGCTGATTCCGAAGCCTTCTTACAGGAAGGCCATGGTTGCCGTCTATGACGATCTCAACGCGGCGGCCCGAACGGTGTCGAATATTATAGCCAATCATATTTTCCCGTGTACCTTGGAATTCATGGATCAGCCGACCCTCCAGGTGGTTGAGGATTTTGCCAAAATCGGCCTGCCGGTTCACGCCAAAGCGATGCTGGCGATTGAGCAGGACGGCAGCGTGGATGATGTGGAGCGGGACTTGAAGAAGCTGGAAGAGATATGTCTCGCCTCCGGCGCGGTTCAGCTCAATATTGCCAAGACACCGGAAGAAGGGGCGAGGGTAATGGAAGCGAGACGGAGCGCGCTTGCCGCGCTATCCCGATTGCGGCCGACCACGATCCTGGAGGACGCGACGGTTCCGCGTTCGAAGATTGCGGACATGGTCCTTGAAGTTCAGCGTATCGCACAGAAATACGATGTGCAGATCTGCACATTTGGCCATGCCGGGGACGGCAATCTGCATCCGACCGCGATGACGGATGCCCGCGACCCGGAAGAGATTCACCGTGTGGAACAGGCATTCGCCGAAATCTTTGAGGCGGCGATTGCCATGGGGGGCACCATTACCGGTGAGCATGGCGTCGGTATCGTGAAGGCCCCTTACCTGGAATGGAAGGTGGGCGCAGCCGGCATCCAAATGATGAAATCCATTAAGGATGCGATCGATCCGCACCAAATCATGAATCCCGGCAAGCTGTTTGCGGAAACCCGGAAGCGGATTGTCTTCCAGGATCGGACGGAGCAGGCAGAGCGGGACTCGATTTCGGATCAGGATCAGAAGATCCAAACATCGTGAGAGGAGGCGAGAGCGCATGAATTCAACCCATGAGAAGCTTGCACAATCGCTGAAGCTGACGCTGGATGAGGATCAATTGACGAACTGTATGCGCTGCGGGTTTTGTCAGACCGCCTGTCCGACATTCCTCGAGACAGGGCTCGAAGCTGCCTCCCCGCGCGGGCGGATTGCGCTTATGAAAGCGGTTGTGGATGGTTTGATGGAGCCGGATGAGAGCTTTCGGAGCCAGATGGATCTTTGTCTGGGCTGCAGAGCCTGTGAGCCTGCTTGTCCTTCCGATGTGAAATACGGCCAGCTGATCGAGCAGACCCGGGCAGCCATTGCTGCCGAGAAGCCGTATTCTCTGCCGGTGCGGATCGTTCGCAAAACGTTCCTGCAAGGGCTATTCCCGCATCGCGGAAGGTTGAAGCTGATCGGCAAGACGCTTTCCTTTTATCAGAAATCCGGCCTTCAAAGGTTTGCGCGGAGTTCCGGAGCCATGAAGCTGTTTCCCGACCATCTTCAGCAGCTGGAGAAGGCGCTGCCTCCCGTAACGGGCGACGGCCTGGAAGAGCTGTGGAGCAAGGCTGGCTTGCCCTACCGCCGCGAGACGACAGACAGCGGTTCAAGGCTTATGGTGATCCCTGCGGCCGGGGCTAAGGTCGGCCGGGTCGGCATGTTCCGTGGCTGCATCATGGATGTCATGTTTGCATCCACGAACGTGAACACCGTACGGCTGCTGCGTCAGGCCGGGTTCGAAATTGTCATTCCAGAGGAGCAGGTATGCTGCGGAGCGCTGCATGCGCATGCCGGTGAGATGGGCGATGCCAAGCAGCTGGCCGGTCAGAACATATGGGCTTTCGGGGAAGCGAACGTGGATTACATCGCAAGCAATGCTGGAGGATGTGGCGCACTACTGAAGGAATACGATCATCTGATGCATGCAGAGCCGGATGAGCGGCTTCAGCAAGCGGCGGTTCGTTTTGCAGATCAGGTGAAGGACATCTCCGAGCTTCTGCACAGCTTCGGTCGGCTGCTTACGCCGATTCATGCGGAGAGCGGACAGAACGAGGCCATAACGGTCACCTATCAGGACTCGTGTCACTTGCGCAATGTGATGAGGGTACAAGGCCAGCCGCGTCAGCTGATGGAGCACCTTCCTGGTGTACAGATGTGCGAGCTACAGGGGGCCGAGATATGCTGCGGTTCCGCCGGCATTTATAATCTGACCCAGACGGAAATGTCGACCACGCTTTTGGATCGCAAAATGGAACATGTGGAGGCTACCGGAGCCAAGGTCATCGTGACTTCAAACCCGGGATGTCTGCTGCAGATGAAGTGGGGGATCGAGCGTGCCGGTAAACAAAATGGCGTAGAGGCCGTTCATCTCGCGGATTTTCTGGCAGGGCAGGTGCTGATTGAGGATAAGCGTGACTAATGGTACAAATGGGGCAACTTCATGGTCATTATGATCGTGGGGAAGCCCTTTTTAGTCTGGTTTATCATAAATCAGCGTGTTCATTGCGATCATTTATTATATATAATGGTTCCGATACAGCATTAATCTTATCGATACAGTGATAGAAGGATAGATACAGTGTTATTAGGCAACGAACCGGTTTACATCGTTCCCTATCAACGGTATGGTAGACCGACAGGGGGAGTTCTCTCCCTCACTGGGTTCATAAAGTACATATAAGCAAAGTGCAATCATGCGAGGAGGAGAGCGATACCATGAAAGAGAGCTTTGATCCGTCACTCATAGACCGATTGGAAAGTCCGGAAAGGAAGAAGGAGTTACCGGCCTCTTCACTGCTAGAGAAGCTCCAAGTGAATGGCGAGGTGGATGTCCTTGACATCGGGGCAGGTACCGGCTATTTTTCCATACCGGCAGCCTCGTTAACGACAGGCACGGTTTACGCGCTGGATACCGAGCCAGCCATGCTGGAGATGATGCGGGGGCGTGCACAGGAACAGGGGCTCACGAATATGAAGGTGATGGAAGGCATGGTGGAAAAGCTTCCTTTCCAGCATGAAGCTGTGGATCGGGTCATTGCCTCCTTGATCCTTCATATTACCGATCAGCTGGAGGAGTCCATCCGTCAGATGGCAAGGGTGCTGCGGCCAGGAGGACGATGCTTGTGTCTGGAGTGGCAGGAGGATCCAGCCGAGAAGCGGGTTCCCCGTCCGAACCGGGTCGATCCGCATGTGATGAAGGCTTTGTTGGAGCAAGCAGGGCTGCATGTGGAAGGAATCGAGTATCCGACAGAGCGTCATTATCTGATCATCGCCAGTAAATAGCCAATGCCGATGGAGCCTCTTGCTGAATCTCCTCTCTCTTTAGATAACCGAGATAACCACCCGGTCCAGTGCCTGCCTCACCGTGTTCTGTGGAGGTAGATCCCAGATTCTGTGCATGTATTGATACTGCTGGAACATTTTGGGGATTGCGGCCGTCTAAGGAATGAGGTGATTCATTTATGAGGCAATCCATGGTTAGGATTATGCTTAGCTGCTTGCTGCTCCTCGTGAGCCTGTACACGGTCAAACCAACGGACGTATTTGCTTGTTCCTGTGCGGGACCGCCTACGGTTGAGGAGAGCTTGGAACGGAGTGCAGCGATATTTGCAGGCAAAGTGACCAAGCTGGTTGGCCCGAAGCCGAAGCTGATGATGTCATCCGCAGATCCGGTCCAGGTTACGTTAGAGGTATCGGAAGTATGGAAGGGCGAATTAGCCGGAATGACGGAGCTTACAACGGCTGTGTCATCAGCCAGCTGCGGTTATGATCAGTTTGCCGTAGGAAGCGAATTTTTGGTGTTCGCGTCTGCAGAATCGGGTCAGCTGAGAACTGGGATGTGTGATGGTACGAAGCTCCTCTCCACCGCAGGCAAAGAGCTAACCGAGCTTGGAGATGGATATCCACCAGACGATGCATCGGCTCAGGGTGAATCAGGGCCCGATACGCTTGCGGAGGGGGTGCCTTCAGGTGAAGGTCAGAATGCTGGTCAATCTCAATTCTTACTGAAACCCGTCCTGTGGGGGGCTGTCGTAGTGCTGCTGGGAGCGGGGCTATGGCTCTATTTTTGGAGGAAGAGAAAGAGAAATGTAAAGCCGATGTAAAATTTTTGAAGATCTATTGGCGGTAGTAAACGGCCATGCTATAATTCTTGTATTCAAGTAAAGGGGAGTAGCAGTCGCAGCAAAGTCGTCAATTCGTGACACGAACGTGTCTCCGGCTTTGTTGGCAACGAAAGTTGTTTGCGAGACCTTTGCCGATTCGGTAAAGGTGCTTATTCCTACAGTCTATTTCTGGGTAGATACCTTTATCGCCGATTTTCGGGATAAAGGTTTTTTTGTTTCCTTCCACCTTTTGAAACGAAAAATCGGATCATTCTATTCATGAAGGGGAGATTGCGTTTGGAAATGGGAATGTTGCTCGAATATGGGTGGGTGCTGCTGGTGTTGATTGGACTCGAAGGGATTCTCGCAGCCGATAATGCCCTGGTGATGTCCATCATGGTTAAACATTTGCCCGAGGACAAGAGGAAGAAGGCGTTATTTTACGGATTAGCCGGTGCGTTCGTGTTCCGTTTTGCATCCCTCTTCATTATCTCCTTTCTGGCGGATGTTTGGTACGTACAAGCGATTGGAGCCTTCTACCTGCTGTATATCAGTATCAATCATATTGTCAAACAGTTCTTTGTGAAGAAGAAGAAACATCTGAAGGAAGCCGAAATGAAGCAAGAAAAATTCTGGGTTACCGTGTTAAAGGTAGAGCTTGCGGATATTGCGTTTGCGGTCGATGCCATTTTGGCTGCCGTAGCCCTTGCCTTGACACTGCCGGAAACCGGCCTTCCGAATATCGGGGGCATGGACGGTGGACAATTCCTGGTTATCCTGACAGGCGGAATTATCGGCTTGGTGATCATGCGGTTCGCCGCATCGTATTTCGGAAAGCTGCTCGTTAGAAGACCTGGCTTGGAAACGGCTGCATTCCTGATCGTGGGATGGGTAGGCATTAAGCTGGCCGTCTATACGCTCGCACACCCGGATATCGCTGTATTGGAAAAGACGTTTCCGAAAAGCACCGGCTGGAAGCTTATATTCTGGGGCGTATTAATCCTAATCGCGGTCCTCGGCTGGTTCTTGTCCAAGGAGAAGAGTGATATGACCCAGAAGGAGCGGAAACAAGTGGAAAGCTAACAAACGGCCCCTTTTGATATAATGAACATAGGAAAAAAGAAAGGAATTGTGATCTCGCGTGTAAAATTACCGTTTCTGCGCAACCTTAAATTATACTTTATGATATGAGGAGAAACGATGGTCATTGGATAAATGAAGTTCGAAGTTAGATAAAATGCTGCCTGCCCTGATTCTGTTCATGGTCATTGAGAGTCATATGACGTTCTGGGTTACAGCCGAGTTGAAGCTGCCCCCAAGGATGCAACAAGCATACTTCTCGGCTTCCGTGCCTGCCCGAGTGTAAACCGAAAGGCAGACCTTCATCATGGAAAACATTGAGGTTCCTTTGGCTTAGGAGTAGAATAAGATGATGTAGGGCGCTTTTAGCTTTTCTTTTTCTGGATACAAGACAAGAAGAAAGCAGATACACCTTGTGATTGTGAATCAGCCTTATTGGCCGGGGAGTGAGGAGAGGCGGGTGCCTGTCCTCAACGAACTTCGGTCAGCTAAGGCTTTTTGATTTGAATAGCAGATAACAGCCCATGAAGAAGGAGTGAGCAGGATTGATAATCCTTAAAACACAAGAACAAATCGCCAAGATGAACAAGGCCGGGGACATTCTCGCCGAATGCCACCGGCAGATTGCCAAGATGATTAAACCGGGCGTGACAACACTGGAAATTGATCAATTTGTCGAGCGGTTTCTGGCAGAGCGCGGCGCGACACCGGAGCAGAAGGGATATCACGGATATCCATTTGCCACCTGCGCGTCGGTGAATGACGTGATTTGCCATGGTTTTCCGAGCCATGAGCCATTGAAGGACGGGGATATCGTTACCATTGATATGGTGGTGAAGTATGATGGCTGGCTCGCCGATTCCGCTTGGTCCTATCCGGTCGGAAACGTGTCCGAGGAAGCGCAGCATCTGCTGGACGTAACGAAGAAATCCCTGTATCTCGGCATTGAGCAAGCGGTGATTGGCAATCGAATCGGAGACATCTCCCATGCGATTCAAACCTATGCGGAATCTCAAAATTTATCGGTCGTCCGCCACTTCGTGGGGCACGCCATCGGCGAAAATATGCATGAGGAGCCGCAAGTGCCGCATTACGGCCCACCCAACCGCGGGACACGGCTTAAAGAGGGCATGGTCATCACCATTGAACCGATGCTGAATCTTGGCACATATCAATGCAAGATCGACTCAGACGGATGGACCGCGAGAACAGTGGACGGCAAATGGTCCGCGCAGTATGAGCATACCCTCGCCATCACAAAGGATGGCCCGGTGATCTTAACGGAACAATAAGATGCAGGATGTGACTCCAAGGGGGCTTACGCTCCCTATGGGGCGGGACGGTACAAGCTACGAGGCTGTTGTTGTATTCCGCGAGTGAGCCTACAAAAAAAACTCCAACGGAGCAGGCGGAATTGTTCTGTAGAAGCGAAGCGTGCGCCTTTGCCCCCGGATTTCAACGATATATATCGTGATTCAAAGGAAATCTGGGGGCAACAGCGATCGGAAGAACAATCCGCATGCGGAGTGATGTATAACTCTCAGAATTCGTTTTTGAATAGACGCATACGAATTCGACGCCATCAATGAATAGACGCCAATCGGAGTTTTTCTTATAATAGAGTAATCATTTTACAAGCGAAGGGAACATGGAACATGACGATACGAAAAGCACTAACCGTAGCGGGCTCGGATACGAGCGGCGGCGCTGGCATCCAGGCTGATCTGAAGACGTTTCAGGAATTTGACGTATACGGTATGACCGCACTGACCACGATTGTCTGCATGGAACCGAAGACATGGGATCATCAGGTTTTCCCGGTGGCGCTCGATATTGTAGAAACGCAGTTGAAAACCGTGCTCGAGGGCATTGGCATCGACGCGATGAAGACCGGCATGCTCGGATCCGTAGAGATCATCGAGCTCGTGTCCCAGTATATCGACCGCTATAACCTGGAACGGATCGTCATCGATCCGGTGATGGTCTGCAAGGGCACGGATGAAGTGCTGCAGCCGGAAAATACGGAAGCGATGCTGGAGTTCCTTCTCCCGCGCGCCGATTTGGTAACGCCAAACCTGTTCGAGGCGTCCCAGCTGGCCAAGTCCGGTCCGATCACGACCCTGGATCAAATGCAGGAGGCTGCGGCCATCATTCATGAGCGCGGCGCGAAGAATGTGCTGATTAAAGACAGAGGCAAGATCCGCGAAGGCAAAGCGATGGACCTGCTCTATGACGGAAACAGCTTTGAATGGTTCGAAGCCGATACGATTGTAACGAAGTATACTCATGGTGCGGGCTGCACGTCATCCGCTTCCATTACAGCTAATCTTGCCAAAGGCTTGACCGTTCGCGAGTCGGTACAGCAAGCGAAGGCATTCATTACACAAGCCATCTCCAATGGCTTCCCGCTGAATGAATTCGTAGGTCCGACAAGACATTCCGCGCACCGCAGTTTATCTGCAAATTAAACAAAATACATTTTTTTGCAAGCTTATTCAAGCGTGGTATTCGGCTTGCAGAAAGTGACAAAAAAACCTTTCTTCCAAGAAGAAAGGTTTTTTTTGTTGTTAGTCGAACTCGCTGCATATAGTGTATAGGAGCAAAGGCATGCTTCGTTCTACGCGTTTTTTCCGAAAGGGATACAGCGGCTTAGGTCCTTTCCAGTATAATTATGTGCTATACTTTATAAAGGGTCTGATAGAAAAGGAAGAAAATGTTTAGGGGTTGAGACATGTTTCAGGACATTTTGGAATTTTTAAAAAATTTTGGTCCATGGGGATTGTTTATTCATTCGTTTGCTGATGCTGTAATTTTTCCGGTTCCCGCCTTTTTTCTGCAGGTTTCGCTTAGCATCATGCATCCGCAGGATGCGCTGTGGCTCGCAACGTATGGCTTTATCGGGTGCTTGCTGGGGACGCCGCTGGGTTATTTAATCGGAAAGCTGCTTGGGAAGTCGGTACTATACAAGATTTTGAAAAAAGAGTGGATTGACGCTGCTACGAACATGTTTCAGAAAAACGGCGAGGCCGCTATATTGATTGGTTCTTTTACGCCGGTACCCTTTAAGGTGTTCACGATTCTATCGGGGTGTTTGAACTTCCCGTTATGGAGACTTCTTGCATATGCCGCTATAGGCAGAGCTACCAAATTTTATGTTGTAGGTACCTTGTTTTATCTGTACGGTAACGCGGCAGAAGGCATGGTTAAGGATGTATCGTTATATATTGCGCTGATTGCCGTTCCGCTTCTGTTGATCGGTGTGTACTTTAACCGCAAACGCAAGCGTAAGAAAATGGAGCAGGAAAAGCTGGCTGAATCTACGAGTGAATCTAGCCCCGTTGTGGTCGAAAAGACGGTACTGGAGCAGACGTCGGACCAGACTCCATCGGCTTAACGCTAAACCTGACGTGGGGGTTACCCCCGCGACGATCATATAAAAAAGCAGCCGGGTGAGAGCCCGGCTGCTTTTTTCCAAGGTATCAGAGAAACATATTTATATGATAGCTACATATTTCAGGATTAACCCGTTTTTCCGAATCTGAAAAACTTGCCTCGGCCTTTCGTTGTCACAGGAGTAAACGTCGGTGATGGGGATAGCGGGGATGTCATGTCTTGTGCAAGATACCCGTGGAGAGGTCCACGGTAGACTTCATTCAACTGCGATGAATGGGAGAAATCCTCCGGCGTTACAAGATGACAAGGCTTGTTCACAGGCCGCAGGCCTGCTTGCTCCAGCACCGTAGCAACAAAGTGGGAGCAGAAAAAAGCATCGTCACGATCAATATGAATCCGAAACAATATACCCAGCAGCCCTAGCAGATTATATTTGTAGCGGTCCTGATCACGCATCATCTCTTTGACAAGGTTGTGCATGCGTTGATAGTCTTCATTACTAACGCGGAAGCGATATACCGCGCATTCCGAAGTGTAGAAGAAGGGGTCGCGGAGATTCTCGCGAACCAAACCGCCGTCAAACGGATTGTTCGCCTTCTTTCGCCCAAAGCTGTACACTTCGCGTAATTCGGAATCAAACGCGATGGATGCATGGTTGAGTGGGGCCTTCGTGAAATATTGGATCATTCTGCTGAACCAGGTGCCCGTGCCTGTAAGCACAATCCAAATATCTTGTTCCGTGTACATACTCGCAAACTCCTTTGTTAACGGTCCTAACGACTAACAATTGTAAATGACTTGCTTTCTTTCACAATAAACGAAAAAGCCATAGCGTTCAAGTCAAAAAAAACCATTTTCTCTCAGTTTCACTAGAATAGCTCTGGGATTGTCACCAAAAATTAGAAACCTCATCACAATATATTCGCCCTATGTCCAAATTATCCTTTGGTTTGCTGTATTTATATTTTTCAATAGGCGAGAGGAAAGGAGAAGCAATCCGATATCTCGAAATAGGTAAAACGATTGAACAATGAAAGACAGGAGGATCTCCAAATGATGATGAATAGTGAAAGTCTCAGCTATGATTTTATGGTCCAAGCGATTGAAGTAGCGCCGATTGGAACGGTATTCATCGATTCAGAGGGGAGTATTATCAAAATTAATCCCGCTGCTTGCGTCATGCTGGGGTATGAGGCGGAAGAGTGTCTGCACCATCCCTATTACGATTGGATTTATCCGGAAGATGTGAATAAGGACAAAGATTGGTTAAAGAAGCTAAAGTCGGGTAAGACCGCTTCCTTGCAATTGGAGAAAAGACTGATACATAAACAAGGCGATATCAGGTGGGTATCTTGTTTGCTAAGCACAGCACGCAGCAGGGAAGGAAGAACACTGGGCTATGTGGCGCATTTTACGGATATTACCGACATGAAAAAGGCGGCCCATCAAGAAGAGGAGAGGCTGATCCAGTCCGATAAGCTGTCCATGGCCGGTCAGCTCGCGGCAGGGATCGCCCATGAAATCCGTAACCCCATGACCTCCATCAAAGGGTTCGTGCAGCTCATTCGCTCCGGCGCCGGCCGAAAGGATGAATATTTCGATATTATCTCTTCGGAGATCGAAAGGATCGAGCTAATCGTAAGTGAGCTTTTGTTTTTGGCGAAGCCGCAAAGCGTGAAATTCGAGCGTGCCGATATCCGGCAGCTCCTGGACCAAGTAATTACTCTATTAAATACCCAGGCCATCATACATAACGTCGAGATTATAACGGATTTCGGAGAGCGAGAGGCGAATGTAGAAGGGGATGTGAATCATCTGAAGCAGGTGTTCATCAACTTTATTAAAAATGCCGTGGAATCCATGCCGGGCGGCGGGGAGTTGACCATTCGGCTGGAGAGAGGCGATGACCCTACCGTGGCCATCTATTTCACAGATAATGGCTGCGGGATTCCGGAAGCGATTCTCTCCCGTCTCGGGGAACCGTTCTTTACCACGAAGGAGAAAGGGAACGGCCTGGGATTCATGATCAGTAAAAAAATGATCGAGGACCACAAGGGGCAGGTTCACGTGTCCAGCAAGCTTCAGGAGGGAACGACCATAAAGGTAATCCTGCCGCTCAGCATAATCTAGCTTGACCGGACGTATGGTTCGCTCTACATTATAGAAAGATATAGGAGAGGGGGCGGCCAATATGGGCAATATGCAATTGTTAAAAGAGCCGAAGCGGCGCAAGCTGCTGTTCAGTGCGGGTGCCAGCTGGATGTTCGATGCGATGGATGTCGGGATGATTTCGTTTGTTGTTGCGGCACTGGCAGCGGAATGGTCGTTGAGCTCGCAGCAGGTAGGTATTCTGACAAGTACCACCTCGATCGGAATGGTATTCGGGGCGGCCATGGCTGGATTCCTGGCCGATAAATATGGACGGAAAAACATTCTGCTGTGGACGCTGCTCATATTCTCGATCGCGAGCGGTCTTTCCGCGCTGGCTACCGGTTTTATCATGCTGTGTTTGATGCGCTTTATTGCCGGCTTCGGACTTGGCGGAGAGCTTCCGGTTGCATCCACGCTGGTATCGGAAAGCATGCCGGTTCATGAACGGGGAAGAGCGGTTGTGCTGCTGGAAAGCTTCTGGGCGGCAGGCTGGATACTATCCGCGCTTATAGCCTATTTTGTCATCCCGGATTACGGCTGGCGGGCAGCCTTTGTTATTGGGGCTCTGCCTGCTTTTTATGCGCTCTATCTGCGGCGTGCCATCGAGGATTCGCCAAGGTATATCGAGCAGAAAGCCAAGGCTGCCCGCAAGCTGACCTTCGGGGAGCGAGTGGCTTCGGTCTGGTCGGTGGAACATCGGCGTACGAGCATCATGCTGTGGGTGCTCTGGTTCACGGTCGTATTTTCGTATTACGGCATGTTCCTGTGGCTTCCGACCGTCATGGTCGATAAAGGATTCAGTTTGGTCAGGAGCTTTCAGTATGTGCTGATTATGACGCTTGCCCAGTTGCCGGGCTATTTTACGGCCGCGTACTTTATAGAAAAGTTCGGGCGGAAATTCGTTCTCGTAACCTATTTGGTGCTTACGGCCTTCAGCGCAATCTGGTTTGGTTACGCCAATACGGAAGGTTCGCTGCTCGCAGCAGGCATTTCCTTGTCATTCTTCAATCTGGGAGCATGGGGAGGTTTATATGCCTACAGTCCGGAACTTTATCCGACGAAGGTTCGTTCAACGGGGGTAGGGCTTGCTACGTCGTTCGGACGGATCGGCGGCGTTATTGCACCGCTGCTCGTCGGTGTGCTGAAGCAAAATGGCACCCGTATCGAATTTATTTTCGTGATGTTTTTCGTGACTATCCTAATCGGTGCGCTTGGCGTACTGGTGCTTGGCAAGGAAACGAAAGGGCTGGAGCTCGCGGACTAAGGCTGGTGACCGCGTGTAAATGACGTTTTTTTGCATCAGGAAAGGATATGCTCTGAAGTGTATACTTTCTGATATCTGAAGAAAGGGTGGATCCGAAGGTTCAAATTACCTTGGATCCACCCTTTTTATGTTGAGATACAGTTAAGGCTCAAGTGACCGAAGCCTTATACTTCCATGATGGAAGGCATAATGTACGGGCTTCGGCCCAGTTCCCTTTTAAAATAACGGTTGAGTGTGTTGTTTGTCATCTGTTCCCAGGCAGCGCGGTTGTATTCACGCTGTTCACCGGCTTTGTTCAGCTGTTTGCGCAGCATCGCTTCAGCTCGGCGTAGAAGAGGCTTGGAGTCCTGCATATATACAAATCCGCGGGTAATCAGCTCCGGCCCTGAGAGCAGCTTGCGCGTCTCGCGATTGATGGTAATGGCAACGATGACAACGCCATCGTGAGCGAGCTGTACTCGTTCCTCGAGCAATTCCTTCTCGTGGGTGCGCAGCTCTCCATTGTTGATGTAGACGTCTCCGGAGGGGATATTCCGCCCTTTACGGGCATAGTTGCGGAATAGGGACAGCGTATTCCCAATGTTCATCAAATAAACGTTGCTGTCGGAAACCCCAACCTGCACGGCGAGGTGACGATGATTAAGCATCATTCGGTATTCCCCGTGGATCGGCACAAAATATTTGGGACGCAAACTGCTGATCATAAGCTTCAAATCTTCGCGGCAGCCGTGTCCCGACGTATGGATATCGAGAATGGAACCGTATTTAACTTCAGCTCCTGCCCGCATCAAGAGATCGATGCTGCGATTAACGTTCTGGGTATTCCCAGGAATCGGCGAAGACGAGAAAATAACGGTGTCCTCCGGATGAATCTGGATCGAACGATGGGCACCCGAAGCGATGCGTGTCAGCGCTGCATTGGGTTCACCCTGGCTGCCTGTACAAATAATCAGAACCTGGTCGTCGCGATAACGGTTAACGGCTTTCACATCAATCATCATGCCGTCCGGTACGCGAATATAACCAAGCTCCTGACCGATCACAAACACCTTCTCCATGCTGCGGCCGACGATGGCGATTTTGCGGCCTGTTCGGATGGCAGCTTCAACAACCTGCTGCAGACGATGAACATTCGATGCAAAGGTGGCAAACAGGATCCGTCCGGGACATTCCCGGAACAGACGCAGGATGGAATCGCCGACGGTACGTTCCGAAGGGGTAAACCCGTCCCGCTCGCTATTGGTGCTGTCAGCCATCAAGGCCAGGACGCCACGGGCGCCGATATGCAGAATTTTATGCAAATTGGCGGGCTTGTCCTCCGGCGTAAAATCAAATTTAAAGTCTCCGGTATGTACGATCGGCCCGTACGGGGTTTCCACAACGACCCCGAAGGCATCCGGAATGCTGTGGGTGGTTCTGAAGAAATGAACGGAAAGATGACGGAATGAAATCGTTTCGTCTTCATGGAATACGCGCAGATCACTCTGATCCAGCAGCCGGTGCTCTTCCAGCTTCGCACGAACCAGACCGATGGTTAGCGCCCCGCCATAGATCGGCATCTGGATTTGACGAAGCACATAGGGAATAGCCCCAATATGATCTTCATGACCATGGGTCAGGAACATACCTTTTACTTTATGTTTGTTATCCAGTAAATAACGAATGTCCGGAATAATGTAATCGACGCCACTCATTTCGGCATCCGGGAATTTCAGCCCGGCATCGATGATAATGATCTCATTTTTGAATTCCACGCCGTACATGTTCTTGCCGATCTCGCCAAGCCCCCCAAGCGCAAAAATGCGCACGGGTGGAGCGGAAGGCCTCGGTTTTTTGGCGGGTTTGGCCGTTTGAATCTGATCTGTTAGCAGGGGTTTAGACATAATGTGAAAGAATCCTCTCTATGGTAATTAAGGCATAAGCCTGGTCATTTTAATTTCTTCTCTACTTAAGATATCAGAAAGTTCAAGCTTTTGGGAAACGCTTTTCGAAATTCATGTGCATTTCGCCCGTGACAGTCACCTATTTTTACCCACTCTTATATGCTGTAGAAGAGGAGGACTGGTAATGAGCGGTTTATTAAGGTTGGACGATATGGATGCTGTCCATGGATTGCAGGCGGAATGGCAGCGGAAAGCGATAACCAAGCTGACCGAGAAAATGACGGACCGTGACGCCAAATTCCCCTGTATTCCGGCAGTGCAAGGACATGCACTGAATCATTTTAGATACGGCTTTATCCATCAAGGCGAATCACAGGCCGCGGCAGAACAGCTGGCTGCTCTGCTGCGCGAGTTCGGACTCGGCTCCAGGAACTTCGGGCCCTATACTTCACTTGTCGTCATGATCTATACGGAGCCGAGCAGAGATAACCTGGCAGGCGTTGAGTATTATGAGCGTTTGTTCTGGCAGCTGTTAAGCCGGACAACCGAATACGATACGGAGCCTTGGCCGGCGGATCTGCCGGAGGAGCCGACGGATCATCTGTGGGAATTTTGTTTTGCAGGCGAGCCTTATTTTGTTTATTGCGGCACACCGGCACATGAGCTTCGCCAGAGCAGATACTTTCCCTACATGATGCTTGCTTTTACGCCTCGTTGGGTTCTGAAGCAGTTCAATGCCCGAACAAGGCAAGCAGAACACACCAAGGGATTGATTCGTCAGCGGTTGGCCCAATATGATCCCGTACCACCACACCCTGACTTGAAGTTCTACGGGGCGGAGGATAACTATGAATGGAAGCAATATTTTTTGCGGGATAACACGGAGTCACTATCGAAATGTCCGTTTGCAAGGCGGCACAAAGAGATCAATCCATCATAAGAAATAACACGTTGCTATCATCATACCCTAAATCGGAGTCAGGGTTAAACATGCTTTCTATTAAAGAGCTGTCTCAAATGCGGTAATCCGCAGTGTGGCAGCCTTTTTTGCGTGGAAGCGTGGATAGGCCAGGGTATAGGATTTTGCCCCTGAATTAGTAAATCTTATCCTTGTTGTACAAAAAATTACCAAGTTACACTTAAAGTACGTCATATCATTTCATCTGTATGCGTTAGGAGGTGTGTAAGGTAAGGAGCTTTCACCAGCTTTGAAACCGCTTTAATAAACGAAATTAATTGGCGAAGGAGTTGTTTGATGAATGACAAGGTTGTCCAGAACGATGAGAGGATGGATTCTCGGATTCATCGCCGTGCTGGTGCTTAGTATGTTCCCTGTGTACAAGTCTCAAGCCGCTGAGGTTTGTGCGGAACCCGCTTGGAGCAGTTCCGCCGTATATGGCGGGGGCAATATGGTATCCCATAACGGTCATGCCTGGAAAGCGAAATGGTGGACGCAGGGCGAGGAGCCTGGAACGACAGGACAATGGGGGGTATGGGAGGACCTTGGAGCATGCAATCCCGGGACACCGCCCGTCGATCCCCCGGTGGATCCACCAGTAGACCCTCCTGTAGACCCTCCGCTGCCTGGTGACCGTATGTATGTCGCTTACGCGAGCTCTTGGAACACCAGTATTTACGATCTGACTACCGCCAACATTCCCAATTACATCACCCATCTCAATCTTGCATTCGTAAGGCCGGACACCACCTATACCCAAGGGTCCTATGCGTTTGATCAAGCCGTTGCGGGCTTGGAATTTGTGGAAGGGGCGACGACACCGAACGGGCAGCGTACATTTACAGCTCAGCAGTCTCAGGATCTGCGTAACCACATCGCATCTCTCAGAGCCCGCGGAACGAAAGCGTTCCTATCGGTAGGAGGCTGGTCATACAGTCAAGGTTCACAGTGGTCCAGATTCAATGCCAAGAACATTGTGGATTTGGCTCTTGATCTAGGCGCTGCCGGAGTCGACATTGACTGGGAATCCAGCGGCAGCAGCTGCAACAAAGGGACAGCCGCCCAGTTCAGCTGCACCAAGGATGGAGAGATCGCCGGGATTATTACGAGTCTCTATAATGAAATCCATGCAAGAAACGCGAATCTGCAGATTTCCATCGCCGGCTGGTCCACGGGCGCTTATTACGTGAAAGGAACGCCGTTTGAGGAGGGCAAGGTCCAATGGGGATCACCTTTCGGAGGTACCATGTACCGCGTAGTCAAGGACCTTGGCAGCAAGATCAACTTCATCAATCTGATGTCCTACGATGGCGGTATTTATTACGATCCGCGTGAAGGCTATGAATCGTATAAGGCGATATACAACGGACCTATCAACATGGGCATGCAGATTGCGCCGGAGGGATCCGGCGGTGCGGTCCTGCAGCTGAATGCCGCACCGGGCACGGTCTACGATGCCGACATGATGAACGGTCAGAATAATATCGCAACGCCCTATTATAATGTAGAAACGATGGTGAACTATATTAAGAATAAGGGAAGGGCTAAGGATGGATTCATGCTGTGGCAGCTCTGGAAACAACGGGTTCATCAGCCGGCCCCGTCAGGTGCAGCGAATGAGAACAGCGCGGGCCAGTACGTATGCCGAAACCTGCCGCTTCCTGGAGATTGCAATCAGACCATACCAAGTCTGCCGAAATTATAATTTTTTCCGATATTCCGAAGGCGTGCAGTCCATGATCTTACGGAAGACCCGAACAAAATAACTGATGTGCCCAAATCCGACATCGAGAGCGATGTCGGATATTTTATTATCCGGCTGACGAAGGAGCTCAGCCGCCTGGCGAACGCGATAGGAATTTATATAGTCCACGGGCGTTTGCCCGGTCATCGATTTGAAGAAGCGGCAGAACTGGCCTTCGCTCATCGGGATCAGATCAGCCAGCTCACTCAGCCGGATGGGATGGTGATAATGATTCTGAATGTAGAGAATGACTTTCTTCAAACGCTCCGTTTTCACCATATCCGCTGCTTCGCTCCGGCTCCGGTTGACCAGTCGGCCAGAGGATGCGGCCTGAAACAACATAAGGAACAGATGTCCCTTAATAGCGACCTCATAACCGGCAGGTTTGTGCTTCGACAGCAGCGTCATTTCCTTTATATGCTGAAGCAGCTGCTCATCGGTCTCGAACGTCATCCATCTTGGAAAGGTGGCTCTCCGCTCCTGAAAGGGAACAATCATTCCTTCCTGTACAAGATCATAGCTGCTGCTTGCAAGCATGCCGAAATCGAACACCATCGCACAGAAACTGCAGCCTTGATCGCCCCGGGCGTGACCGGTGTGAAGATCTCCTCCATCGATAAATATGGCTTCACCCGCCCGGACAGGGATATATTCCGAGTCGATCTGAAACAGAACCTCGCCTTCCATCACATAGAAAATTTCCGCTTCCTTATGCCAATGGGAGTCTACCACATGGGCACCGGGGGCAAATTGATACCAGTAGGCACCAAACGGGAAGCGTTCATTCCCGTGGACGGTGCTTTCTTTTAACGACTGGCGAAAGGATTGATCCATGATGTACCTCCTGGGAAATGAATAACCGCTTGAATGATGTCGTCATATATCAAAATTGTGCTATAAAACAATGGAATACTGTTAGATCAGCTTAAAACAGATCAGTATAATGATATTATAACGCTTACATCTTAAAGTTCAATTTTCATAATATAGAAAGGCGGATTAAAAAATGAAATTTACAGACGGCAACTGGCTTATCCGGGAAGGATATTCCGTTTCGGGAGCGGTTCAGGCTTATGATTTTGCGGTAAAAGAAGATACGTTGACAGCTTACGCCTCCACAGCCCCGATTCCGGGCAGAGGAGCAACCATTAATGCACAGCTGATCACCGTGCAATTTCATTCTCCGGCACCCGGCGTCATCGGCGTAAAGCTGGTTCACTATGCGGGCGTAAGAGATCGCGGACCTGCATTCGAGTTGTACAAACAGGAAGGCGACCATACGGTCATTGAAGAGAATGATCAGGAAGCGGTTCTTCGCAGCGGCAATTTGAGCGTTGTGATCAAGAAAGGTCCGGAATGGTCGGTTCACTTCTATAGAGGAGAAGAACGCATTACCGGCAGCCGAGCTAAATCCATGGCGCATATCGTGGAAGATGGCGGACAGACCTACATGCGCGAAGAGCTGGATCTGGGCGTAGGCGAGTGGGTATACGGTCTTGGCGAGCGGTTCACTTCGTTTGTGAAGAATGGCCAGGTCGTGGATATTTGGAACCAGGATGGCGGTACAAGCTCCGAGCAAGCCTATAAAAATATTCCGTTCTATCTGACGAACAAGGGCTATGGCGTGTTTGTCAACCAACCGGACCTCGTATCCTTTGAAGTGGCTTCGGAGAAAGTGAAGAAGGTGCAGTTCAGCGTGCCAGGCGAGTCACTGGAGTACTTTGTTATTGATGGGCCTGATCCGAAAGGCGTGCTGGACAAATACACGAATCTGACAGGCAAACCGGCATTACCGCCGGCTTGGACCTTCGGATTGTGGCTTTCGACCTCTTTTACAACCCAGTATGACGAAGCAACCGTAAACTCCTTTGTTGACGGCATGCTGGAACGCGATATCCCGCTGGAAGTGTTCCACTTTGACTGCTTCTGGATGAAGGGTCTCAACTGGACGGACTTCCAATGGGATGAAGAGGTGTTCCCGGATCCTGAAGGCATGCTGAAGCGTTTGAAAGAAAAAGGCTTGAAAATCTGCGTGTGGATCAACCCGTATATCGCGCAGCGCTCGCGTCTCTTTGAGGAAGGCCGTGAGAAGGGCTATCTGGTGAAAAAAGCGAATGGCGATGTGTGGCAGTGGAATCTGTGGCAGCCGGGTATGGCGCTGGTGGACTTCACGAATCCGGACGCGTGCGAATGGTATGCAGGGTACCTGCGCGAGCTGGCAGATATGGGCGTCGACAGCTTCAAGACGGATTTCGGCGAACGCATTCCGACGGATGTTGTTTATTTTGACGGCTCCGATCCGCATAAAATGCACAATTATTACACTCAGCTCTATAACAAAGTGGTCTTTGATGTGCTGGTGGAGAAATTCGGCAAGAATCAGGCGGCAGTATTTGCACGCTCTGCAACCGTAGGCGGGCAGCAGTTCCCTGTTCACTGGGGCGGCGATTGCTATGCGGATTATGAATCGATGGCGGAGAGCCTGCGCGGCGGCTTGTCCCTCGGTCTCGGCGGATTCGGCTTCTGGAGCCATGACATCGGCGGCTTCGAAAATACGGCTCCGGCGCATGTATTCAAACGCTGGCTGGCATTTGGCTTGCTGTCCAGCCACAGCCGTCTGCACGGCAGCAGCTCTTACCGGGTGCCGTGGTCCTATGACGAGGAGGCTGTAGACGTTACGCGCTTCTTCACGAAGCTGAAGAGCCGTCTGATGCCATATCTGTTCCATACCGCTGTACAGGCATCGGAGCAAGGGGTGCCAAGCATGCGCGCCATGTTCCTGGAATTCCCGGAAGACCCGGCCGTCGAAATGCTGGATCGTCAGTACATGCTGGGAGATTCCCTGCTTGTGGCACCGGTGTTCAGCGAGAACGGCGACGTGAAGTACTATCTGCCGAAGGGCCGCTGGACGCATCTGTTAACCGGAGAAACGGTGGATGGCGGAACCTGGCGCAAGGAAACGTACGATTTCCTCGGGCTGCCGTTGTTTGTACGCAGCAACTCGTTCCTCGCCATGGGCGCAAACGACACCCGTCCGGAATATGACTATGCAGACGGGGTTGAGCTTGGCTTGTATGCATTGGAAGACGGCAGCGCGGCTACGGTCACCGTTCGCAACATGAACGGGGAGAGCGAGCTGGTTGTGCGGGCTGTACGTGCAGGCAGCCGGATCGACTTTACGGTGGAAGGCAGCGGCAAGCCATTTTCCGTGAAGCTCTATGACACGGGAGTCATTTCATCTGTGGAGGGCTCGGGAGCGAGCCTGCAAGAAGGTAGCGTTCAAGTGGAGGCCGGACAACAAGCGGTGACCTTCACGGCAACTCTGGAAGGGTAAGCCCTGGAAAAGCCTGTTGGATAAAAGGAAAAAAGCATAGCGAAGATGAGCCCGGACCAGCCTTATGCTGGAATCGGGCTTCTTCCATATTTTAGCTGGCCTTGAACAAACGGCAATGCTGATATAATAGGCCTGCGGCAGGTTTATTCACGAATGGTTGTAACCGTTTTCTTTTAAAGACTGCCGAAGATTAAAGGACAGGAGCGAAGACGGTCCGATGTTATCTTATTTCATTCAACTTGTGAATGACATGAAAATCCGCAACAAATTGATATTGTCTTTTGTGGTCGTGGTCTTTGTGCCGGTAGCCATCGTGGGGATATTCCTTACGGGCGAGCTCCGCAAATTTGCTTTCAACAATGCGTTGGAGCAGGCTTACCAGAACGTGGACCGGGTCAAGAAAAGGTCAACCGAAGTCATCAACGTGGCAGACGATTTATCCTACCGGCTATCCTACGACGAGCGTCTGAGAAATCTTGCTAGCCAGCAATATGAAAGCGTATACGACGTGTTTGTGGCTTACAGGGAGTACCCCGACTTACAGCAGGCGATACGGATGTATAAGGAAATATCGAATATCCGTTTCTACAGCGATAACCCCACCATGCTGAACAATTGGGAGTTCCTTTATCCCGAGGATGAGATTAAGAAAACGGAATGGTATCAGCGAGCCGAGGATGATATCGGCGTCATCTACTGGGACTATATTACGGATGAACGTGATCAGAAGGTGTACCTCAGCTTAATCAAGGGGGTTGATCTTGGAAGCAAGGACAACCGCGGCGTACTTGTCATCAATGTCAATACGGGCATGCTGAACACGATTCTCAGCCAAGAAATGTTCGACACCATTATTGTGGACAGCAATAACAATATTGTTGCCGCTAACCGTCCGGAGTTGTACGGGAAAACGCTAGCCGAGATTCAAGATACCAGCGGGGTTGTATACCATGCGAGCGGAAGTTATGAATCGGTCATCCATGATGAAGCCTCCAAGGTGCTGATTGAACCGTTGAATACGGAATCCGGGGTTAACGGCCTGCGCATTATTTCCATATTTTCGATTGATAGCATCGTGGCGGACGCCAACCGGATCAGCAAACTGGCGATGACGGTCATCATCATTAGTCTGCTGCTGGCCGTTCTTCTGATCTACAGCTTTTCTTCATTGATTTCGAACCGGCTGCTGCGCCTTAGCAAGCATATTACGAAGGTTGGTACAGGCAACCTCGGGGTTGCCATGGAAATTGACGGCAAGGATGAGATCGGGCAGCTATCCCGCCAATTTAACTCCATGGTGGGTAATATTAACGACCTAATGAACGAAGTGCAGGAGTCCAATGAACAGAAACGGTTAATGGAGCAGAAGCAGAATGAAATTAAATTCAAAATGATGGCCAGTCAGATCAATCCGCACTTTTTATTTAATGCCTTAGAGTCTATTCGTATGGAGGCGCATCTCAAGGGTGAGGATGAAATTGCCCGGATTGTACGGCTGCTCGGTAAAATGATGCGAAGCAATCTCGAGATAGGCAGCGGAAAAACAACGATAAAAGACGAGATCGAGATGGTGCAGTGTTATCTGGATATTCAAAAGTTCCGCTATGAGGATCGTCTGAAATATGAGCTTCTGGTCGAGCCCGAAGCCGATCGGGTAAGAATCCCGCCGCTGATCATACAGCCGCTTGTGGAGAATGCGGTCATACATGGGATGGATCACAAGGAAGAGGGAACTTTCATCAGGGTGAGGGTCACGGCCAGCGAAGGGAAACTGCACGTCATAACCGAGGATAATGGAGCGGGTATAACCTTGGAGCGGCTGCGGATGATCTATGGTTATTTGAACGATACCGACGAGAAGGACGGAGGACGGATCGGGCTCCGGAATGTTCATGTCCGTCTGCAGCTTACCTACGGCCCTGAAGCGGGTCTGATCATTTATAGCGAACCGGGGATTGGAACGCGCATTGAATTCAGTATTCCGACAGGAGGAGAGAGCGATGATGAAAGTGTTAATCGTGGATGACGAACCCAAGCTGCGCGAAGGACTGAAGAGCATCGTGCCATGGACTGAGCTTGGGTTTCAGGTTGTAGGCACCGCAGCCAACGGGAGCGAAGCGTTGGAGAAGCACGGGATGTACGCCCCTGACTTGATGCTGATTGATATTCGGATGCCAGGAATGGACGGATTGCAGCTGATCGAAGCCATTCGGAACCTGGATTCTGAGATTCATCTGCTGATCCTGAGCGGATATGCCGATTTTGATTATGCCAAGCGGGCGATTTCGCATCGCGTGGACGGATACCTTTTGAAACCGGTGGATGAGGACGAGCTGAGCAAGTATTTGCTTCAGATTAAAGATGCCATCGAGCAGGAACAGGAAAGGAAGGCATTGAATAGGGCAGCTTCCGATATGAGCCGCGAGCAGTTCATTCAGACATGGTTCAATCCGGAGAGTAAGCTCGATCCAGCGGCTTTACGGCATATCGCCGAGCGGTCAGGACTGTTATGGAACCATTACCAAGTGCTGATTATTCATAATAACGGCTACGATGAATCCGGTGAAGGAGCCGACGACCGGTTGAAAAACCAGCTGATCGAAGCTTTTGAAGAGAACGGGCGCGGCACGGTCTTTTCCATGCATGGACTACTCGGCGTTCTAATGCCGACGCCGGTATTGACGGCAGGAGGACGAAAGGAATTGCTGCAGACGGTGGAGGAAGCCGCAAGTCAGGCTGGCACGGCAATTACGGCCTCATTGGGACGTCAGGTTCACCGTCTGGAGGATGTAGCCGATTCGTACCGTTGTGCGAAGGAACGGATTCGCGAACGCTTCTTCTATGCTCCCGGTGAGTTGTTATTCCCTGAATCCAAGCGGTTTGCCGGTGACATCGCGGATGAAGATCGGCAGCCTTATGATCCGGAGCAGCTGATGGAGCAGCTCTATTACGCCGTGGATGTAGGTAATGTCGAGGTGCAGCGGAAGCTGCTGCATGCTGCTGCGTATGCCATGGTGAATGAGGAGTATACGGAGGAGAGAATGAAGGGTGCGTTCGTGGAACTTCTCACTGGCGTGCACAACAAGCTGATACAACATCAACCGGAGCTGCAGTCCCGCACGAAGGAATATTCGGATCGGATTGCCGCGATATTTCGCCAGCGCACGGCCCATGATCTGTGCCGCCATTCGTCCCAATTCCTGGAGGAGCTCATCTGGCAGGCGGGCAATGGCGGACGGGATCAGGAGATGAAGCGGATCATGGATCTGATTCAGCGCAATTACAATGAGAATCTTAAACTGGAAACACTGGCCTCCGTATTTAATTACAACAGTGCCTACCTGGGGAAGATGTTCAAGAATACAACCGGAGAATACTTCAATACGTACCTCGACAAGGTCCGGATCAACAAAGCCAAGGATTTTCTGAAGCAGGGCATGAAGGTGTATCAGGTCGCGGAGAAGGTCGGTTATACGAACGTCGACTATTTTCATAGCAAATTCAAAAAGTACGTCGGTACCTCACCATCCAATTTCCGCAAGGAGCTGGACCTGTAACAGGCCATACCGTAACGCTGATTCGCACAACGAGACCGAGCCCGGATGCGGCACCGAGGTTATACAGCCCATTGTGACCAGAGCATTGCATGAGGAACCGCGGGAGATGGCGCACGACAAATAGGCTTCAAGCAGCTCCGCGCCGTCTGATGCCGTATTCTAAATGGTTAATATTTGCACGCCTCATCACTCTCACCTACAACCAGACTAAGCATAAGTACTTTCATATCGTGCCCTTTCAGACGCGACTAAGGTACGCGTCTTTTTGTTTTCCCTGTCCTCCCCCAAGGCATTATCGGGGGAGCCAAATGCTGCGAAGCATAGAGCGGAGGGGCCGGAATCGTATCGGAGAAGCGACAGCGGTGGCCTTTAAAGCCGGGAAACCACCTCACCATATCATCCGAAGTTTCCCGGGTTTAACAGCGATCGGAGATACGATCCGGACACAGAGCGGCATAAAGGTCTTCTGCATTTTCTCTCCCGCAGTTAATGTCTAATTTTTATATGATTTTTAAGCCAATCCTTCGGGTACTTCCCCGCCGCAGCTTGGTTTATCATCAGGATATACAAGAGAGGAGGGGTTGGTTTGAAAGCGGTAACAAAGACGGAAAGCAGCATCCAACCTGCCGCAAAGAAAAAGAAAGGCTTTTGGACCACTTTCAAAGAGCAGAAAGTACTGTACGGAATGTCGCTACCATTCATCGTCATTGTATTCATCTTCAGTTATTTGCCGGTGTGGGGCTGGCTGATGGCATTCCAGAATTACAAGCCGGGCAAAGGAATATTCGAGCAAAAATGGGTGGGCCTGGACCATTTCGCAGCACTTTTCGCGGACGATAAGTTTTATCTGGTGTTGCGAAATACACTCGCCATGAGTTTCATGGGATTGATCGTTGGATTCACGATTCCGATCCTATTCGCAGTCTTGTTGAATGAGCTTCGTGGAAGCGTATTCAAGAAGACCGTACAGACGATATCTTATCTGCCGCATTTTGTGTCCTGGGTCGTGGTTGCCGGTATTGTGACCAAAATGCTGTCTACAGATGGAGGCGCTGTCAATCAGCTGCTGATGTGGCTGGGGTTCATTGATCAGCCGATACAGTTTATGGCTCAGGGGAACCTGTTCTGGTACATCGTAACGGGCTCCGATATATGGAAGGAAATGGGCTGGAGCGCGATCATTTATTTGGCAGCGATCTCAGGGATTGATCAGGAGCAATTCGAAGCGGCCAAGGTTGACGGCGCAAGCCGGATTCGCCAAATATGGCATATTACGCTGCCGAGCATCGCCCCTACGATTGCTATCCTGCTGATCATGTCCATCGGTCATCTGATCAGCATCGGTTTCGAGAAGCAGTTCCTGCTGGGGAATCCGCTGGTGGTGGATTATTCCGAGGTGCTGGACCTGTATGCACTGAATTATGGTCTTGGCATGGGACGTTTCTCATTCGGTACGGCCATCGGAATGTTCAACTCCGTCGTGAGCATCATCCTGCTGCTGCTTGCCAACGGCTTGTTCAAAAAATTCACGAAGCAATCGATTATGTAAGGGGAGGGAAACAGCATGGCACGAACCAAAGCAGCATTCAAGCCCTCGCTCTCCGATCGGGTGTTTGATATCGCGAATTTTACCATCATGGCACTGGTCATGATTGTCACACTCTACCCGTTCCTGAACGTTCTGGCGATATCGCTGAACGATTCCGTCGATACGGTGCGCGGGGGAATTTACATCTGGCCGCGGGAGTTCACGCTGGAGAACTATGTGCAGATTTTTAAATACGACGGCTTGGTCACCGGGGCCAAAAACACGATTCTCCGTACGCTTGCAGGGACCTTTCTGGGCTTGCTAAGCGGCACGATGCTGGGCTACGTCCTCAGCAGGGTAGACTTTCAGGGAAGAAAGTTCATGTCGACCTTTCTTGCGCTGACGATGTATTTCTCCGGCGGAATGATTCCGGTGTTCATCCTGATCCGCGACCTGAACATGATGAATTCGTTTCTGGTCTACATCATTCCGGGCATGGTGAGCGCGTTTAACGTATTCGTCATCCGGTCTTTCATCGACGGCCTGCCGTACTCGCTGCAGGAATCGGCAAAGCTTGACGGGGCCAACGATTTTACGATCTATTACAAAATCATTCTTCCGCTCTGTAAGCCCGTCTTGGCTACCATCGCCTTGTTCCTGGCCGTCGGGCAATGGAACTCTTGGCTTGATACGTATCTCTACAACGGTAACGCCCCCCATCTCACCACGCTCCAATTCGAGCTGATGAAGGTGCTGCAGAGCACCCAGGGACAAACCAGCGGCATGATGTCCGGCCAGAATATGGCCGAGATCGTGAAGCAGGTGTCGCCGGAGTCGATCAAAATGGCAATCACGATTGTGGTAACGGTTCCAATATTGCTCGTCTATCCGTTCCTGCAGCGGTATTTTGTGAAGGGCATGACGCTTGGAGCGGTAAAAAGCTAAGCATATGTACGGTATCAGCAGGCATTGCGTCCTGTTATACGATAAATGATTAAAAATCGATTTAGGGGGTATAGCAATGAAACATAAGAAGAGATTGTCGCTGCTGCTTGCGATCATGATGATGGCTACATTCGTTCTTGCAGCGTGCGGCAACAGCGACAGCAACAATAGCGCAAATGGCGGTGAAGAAGGTAACGGCGGCAGCGATACGCAGCAGGAAGAGAAGCTGGAGCCGATGACCATGACGTATTACAGCGCGGATTCCAATGCCAACTGGGCCAACATGCAGGATGCGGTCGGGAAGAAGTTGACCGAGAAGACCGGCATTACGATCCAGGCCGAATACGCGGTGGACGGCTCCAATCAGAAGCTCCCGCTGATGGTGGCGAGCGGGGAATATCCGGACTTGGTATTTGCCAAGGGTGACGCCAATCTGTTTGTGGATTCCGGAGCGTTTATTGATCTGACGGATCTGATCGAAGAGCATGCGCCAAACATCAAGAAAGTGTACGGAGAATATATGAGCCGCCTGAAATGGAGCAACGACGATGAGGCCATCTATGTCCTTCCGACGCTTGCAGCGGTGGACCATCAAGCACTCGATGCCGGCGGCACGTTCCAGATCCAGCATGAAGTGCTGAAAGAGCTCGGATACCCTGAACTGAAAACGGTGAAGGACTATGAGAAAGCGCTGAAAGACTATGCCGAGAAAAACCCGACGATTGACGGCCAGCCGACGATTCCGCTGACGCTGAATGCGGACGGATGGAGAATCATGATCTCGGTAACGAACCCGGCGTTTATCGCGACAGGCGTATCGGATGACGGCGAGTACTATATCGACCCGGAAACAACCGAGGCGAAGCTTCATTACAAGCGGCCGGAAGAGAAGGAATACTTCCGCTGGCTGAATCATATGAACGCCGAGGGCTTGTTGGATAAAGAAACGTTTGTGCAGAAGACGGACCAATACGAAGCCAAAATTTCCTCCGGCCGCGTCCTTGGCGTCATTGATCAGGAGTGGGGCTTCGGCAATGCAACGAACGCGCTGAGAACTTCTGGCAAGGAAAACCGCACCTATGCAAGATTCCCAATCCAGCTGGATGAGTCGACGAAGGATGCAACGTTCCAAGACACGGGTTACGTCGCCGGATGGGGCGTAGGCATTACAACATCCGCCAAGGATCCGGTTCGAATCATCAAATTCCTGGATTATCTGGCTTCCGAAGAAGGGCAAGTTTTGATGAATTGGGGTATTGAAGGCGAGCATTACAACGTGGTGGACGGCAAGCGCGTTATTCCGGCGGACGTCCAAGAGCGCAAAACCTATGACAACGCCAACTTCACAAAGGAGACAGGAATCGGCTTGTACAATGCGATGTTCCCTCGTTACGGCGACGGCGTGAAAGATTCGACGGACAACTATTACACAACGAACTTCCCGGAGACGATCATAGAGAACTATACGCCATCCGCAAAGGAGACGCTGAAAGCATACGGCGTCGAAATGTGGAAAGACCTGTGGCCGAAGCAAGAGGAATTTGAAGTGAAGCCGTGGGGCGTTGCTTACAACATTCCGGTACCGAGCGACTCGAATATCAATATCACGTACAAAAAGGTGGAAGAGATTACCCGTAAACGTATTCCGGAAATCATTCTTGCCGATCCGGCGAAATTTGATGCACTGTATGATCAGTTCCTCAAAGAACTGAATGATGCCGGCGCCGAGAAAATGGAGCAGGAATACACCCAATTGGTACGCGACCGTGTGGAGCTCTGGAATAATTAAGCTATAGGTGAATAGAAGGGGCCGGCTATATGCGGCCCCTTTTGCCGCTATTCAAGGTTGTTACTGCTATAGCGGCGGAACTTATTTTACTTACAAGAAATACAACAATAGATGAAGGATTTAAGGTGTTCTTCGAGAAGACCTTTATCAACTGGAATAAGGGGGGATTACACTGAATTCAGCAAAGCAGCAGATCTCAACATTGTGGTATCGGGAGCCCGCGGCCAAGTGGGAAGAAGCGCTACCGCTCGGAAACGGCCGTCTTGGCGCCATGGTGTTCGGAGGCGTACAGGAAGAACGCATTCAATGGAATGAAGATACGCTTTGGTCGGGATTTCCCCGGGATACGAATAATTACGAAGCTCGCCGGCATTTGGCAGCGGCAAGAGAGCTGATTGCGTCTGGAAAGTATGCCGAAGCCGAACAGTTGATTGAGGGCAAGATGGTCGGCAGAAGCACGGAGTCCTTTTTGCCTTTAGGTGATCTGGTCATCAGACAGTCGGGAATAGCGGATCATTGGACGGACTATAGGCGCGAACTGGATTTGGATACAGGGATTGCATCCACTCACTTTCGAGCAGGCGGCTCCGATGATATTTTCAGCAGGGACATGTTCATCAGTGCGGTTGACCAGGTCGCGGTTATCGGTTATGCGAGCACGGGCGGCGCACCCATCCAATTGGAGATTGGGTTAAGTTCACCGCTGCAGCATCGTACACGCGCAGAGGAAGACGGAACCCTGGTATTGTATGGACATGCTCCAACCCATATTGCTGATAATTACAGGGGCGATCACCCCGGGTCGGTACTCTATGAAGACGGGCTTGGGATACAGTATGAAATGAGGCTGCTGGCCCTGACGGATAGTGGACAGGTAACGGTGGATGACAGCGGCATACGCATCAACGGCGCAGGTTCGGTCACGCTGCTGATTGCGGCAGCCACGAATTTTGAAGGCTTCGATCGTTCTCCAGGTTCTGGAGGAACCGATCCGTCCGGGATATGCAGGGGGAGACTTCAGGACGCGATGCGGCATGGTTTTGCAGAATTGCGCTCACGGCATGTCAAGGACCATCAAGCCTTGTTCAGACGGGTCGAGCTTCAGCTTGGCCGTCCAGAGGCTGAGGGTTCTACACAAGCATTGGCCACCGACGAGCGGATGCAAGCGTACCGGGAGGGACGGGAGGATGCTGCTCTTGAGGCACTGATGTTTCAATTCGGAAGATATTTGCTCATTGCCAGCTCCCGGCAGGGTACACAGCCCGCCCATCTGCAGGGCATATGGAATCCCCATGTCCAGCCGCCGTGGAACAGCGATTACACAACGAACATCAATACCGAGATGAATTATTGGCCGGCGGAAACGACGCATCTGGGCGAGTGCCACGAGCCGCTCATCCAAATGATTCGGGAGCTTAGCGTAAGCGGTGCCCGGACGGCTAAGATTCACTATGGCGCCCGTGGCTGGGTCGCCCATCATAACGTGGATCTATGGCGAATGGCCAGCCCGAGCGATGGCAGAGCCATGTGGGCCTTCTGGCCAATGGGTGGCGCATGGCTGTGCCGGCATCTATGGGAGCGTTATCAATTCCACCCGGACCTCGAATACTTGCGGGAAACCGCGTATCCGCTGATGCGTGGAGCCGCTTTGTTTTGCCTGGATTGGCTTATTGAAGACGGGAAAGGGCATCTGGTGACCAGCCCGTCGACATCGCCGGAGAATCAGTTCCTTACCGAAGAAGGCTTGCCTTGCAGCGTGTCGGCAGGCTCCACCATGGATATGGCCATCATTCGGGATATATTTCATCACTGTATCGAAGCATCACAGCTGCTGGAGCAGGATGATGAACTGCGGGAGGAATGGAGGGCAGCGGCAGCGCGGCTGCTGCCTTACGCCATCGATGCCGAGGGCAGGCTCATGGAATGGAGCGAGCCTTACCCGGAAGCGGAGCCCGGACATCGGCACGTATCCCATTTGTACGGATTGTACCCCGGCTCCGATATTACCCTGCAGGATACGCCGCAGCTTGCGGAAGCCGCTTATCGTACGCTGATGTCGCGCATCGACCATGGTGGGGGGCACACGGGATGGAGCTGCGTATGGCTGATCAACCTGTTTGCCCGACTGCAGCAGCCGGACAAGGCGTATGATTATGTCCGGACGCTGATTTCCCGTTCCATGCATCCTAATCTGCTCGGAGACCATCCTCCGTTCCAGATCGATGCGAATTTTGGAGGCACCGCCGGACTTGCGGAAATGCTGCTTCAGAGTCATTTGGGCGCCATTCAGCTGCTGCCGGCGCTGCCGAAAGCGTGGGCAGAAGGCTCCGTAAGAGGATTAAAGGCTCGCGGCGGGTTTATTGTGGACATGGAATGGAGTGAATGCCTCTTAACGTCTGCGAGCGTAACCTCTACGCATGGCCGAACCTGTAGAATTAGCTATTCCGTGCCTTTCGCCGTTAGAAGGGAAGACGGAAGTGTAGTGACGACGGATGACCATGGCTCGTTTGAAACGGTGAGCGGAGCGACGTATCGGATCACGCCAGCCACCGATGAAGACAGCGTGAACACGAATGGATTGAACAAGGCTTTCTTGAAGTGAACGAGATTTGAACTAAACCAGATATGGAATTTATGAAGCTAAAGGAGCTGAACCCTAGATGATTAACGAAAAGTTACCCAAAATGTGGTATGGCGGCGACTATAATCCCGAGCAATGGGATGCGGAAGCGTGGAAGGAAGATGACCGCATGTTTAAACTGGCGGGTATCGATGTTGCCACCATTAATGTATTCTCTTGGGCATTGAGCCAGCCGAACGAGGACACGTACGATTTTGCATGGCTGGACGAGACGATCTATCGGCTGTACCGGAACGGGGTATATATCTGTCTGGCAACCAGCACAGGGGCACATCCGGCTTGGATGGCGCGTAAATACCCGGATGTGCTGCGCGTTGACTACGAGGGCCGCAAACGCAAATTCGGCGGCCGCCATAACTCCTGCCCGAACAGTCCCACCTACCGTAAATACGCCACAATGATGGCCGGCAAGCTGGCGGAACGCTACAAGGATCATCCGGCCGTCCTGATCTGGCACGTATCGAACGAATATGGCGGGTACTGTTACTGCGATCATTGCGCCGCGGCATTCCGGACTTGGCTGAAGCAGCGCTACGGCACACTGGATGCCGTGAACAAGGCATGGAATACCCGCTTCTGGGGCCATACCTTCTATGATTGGGAGGACATCGTTGTACCTAACGCTTTAAGCGAAGAATGGTCCGGCAACCGGACCAATTTTCAAGGCATATCCCTGGATTACCGCCGTTTCCAATCGGACAGCCTGCTGGACTGCTACAAGCTGGAGCGGGATGAATTGAAGCGGATCACGCCGGATATTCCGGTGACCACGAATCTGATGGGTTTTTACCCGGAGCTGGACTATTTCAAATGGGCCAAGGAGATGGATGTCGTCTCCTGGGACAACTATCCGTCGCTGGATACCCCGTACAGCTATACCGCCATGGCACATGCCCTGATGCGGGGGCTTAAGGGCGGTCAGCCCTTTATGCTGATGGAGCAGACGCCGAGCGTTCAGAACTGGCAGCCGTACAACTCGGCCAAGCGTCCGGGGGTTATGCGATTGTGGAGCTACCAAGCGGTCGCCCACGGCGCGGATACGGTGATGTTCTTCCAGCTGCGCCGTTCGATCGGAGCCTGCGAGAAATATCATGGTGCGGTCATCGAACATGTGGGACATGAACATACTCGCGTATTCCGCGAGTGCGCCGAGCTGGGCAAGGAGCTGCAGCAGCTGGGGGACCGAATCCTGGATGCCCGTTCCGACGCCAAAGTCGCGATCATCTACGACTGGGAGAACCGGTGGGGCATTGACCTGTCGAGCGGTCCGACCGTTGCCCTCAATTACGTGAATGAGGTCCATAAATATTACGATGCCCTGCACCAGCTGCATATTCAGACCGATATGGTCAGCGTGGAAGAGGACTTCCGGAAGTATGACGTTGTCATTGCGCCGGTGATGTATATGGTAAAGCCGGGATTCGCGGAGCGCGTGGAGGCCTTTGTATCGCAAGGCGGCACCTTTGTGACGACCTTCTTCAGCGGTATCGTCAATGAATATGATCTTGTGACGCTGGGCGGTTATCCGGGCGAGCTGCGCAAGGTCATGGGAATTTGGGCCGAGGAGATTGATGCGCTGCTTCCGGGTCAGCAGAATCAGGTGGTGATGCGAGGCCGGAAGGGACAACTGGAGGGCACCTACGACTGCGGAATTCTGTGCGACGTGATCCATGCAGAAGGCGCGGAAGTCGTTGCCGAATATGGCTCCGATTATTATCAGGGCACGCCATCGTTAACCGTGAATTCCTTCGGGCAAGGGAAGGCATGGTATGTGGCCACAAGTCCGGAACCTAAATTCCTGAAGGACCTGATGCAAACCATATGCAACGACCATGGCATTAAGCCCGTCCTGAAGGCTCCGGAAGGCGTTGAGGTGACAAGGCGCGTGAAGGAGGGCGCGGAGTTCATCTTTGTACTTAATCACATGCCGGAGAGCAAACCCGTGCCATTGGAAGGGGAAACCTATGTTGACCTGCTGACGGGTGAGGAGCATCGGGATTCCTGCGAGGTGCCGGCCCGCGGAGTCATGATATTGGAGAAACGGCAGAAATAGAGGATCGCGTGAGGTTTTTTGCGAAGGCATCCATCACGTAAAGGGTTTGCATAAAAAAGCAGAGAAAGCAGGGGATCCCATGCTCTCTCTGCTTTATTTTATATGCCCAAACCCAACACAGGCTTCATGCCTAAAAGAGGTTAATCGCTGCCCAGTCTACACTTCCTTCTCATGCAGCTTACGGAATTCCTTGGGCGAAATGCCCTCTTGCTTCTTAAAGACAAGACTGAAATACTTCTCGTTCTTGAAGCCGACCATTTCGGAAATCGCTGCCATTTTCAGGCCCGGATTTTGCAGCAGGATTTTGGCCTTGGAGATGCGGATCCGGTTCAGATGTTCCGGGATGTTAATGCCGTGCTTTTGCTTGAATTTGCGGGAAATGTACTCACGGCTTACATGAAATCGGTTTGCAATATCATACAGCGACACGTCGTTCTGATAATTTTGCTCGATAAACGCCGTAATGTCATGGATCAGGTCCTGTCCCGTTTGCTTCTGGGACTGCAGCGCCGAGGCCAGCAGGCTCATTACATCCATCCAATACTGCTGCCATTCTGCCAGGGAGCATACATATTTGTCCGGGCTTGGCCGCTCGATGGCGGCGCTTTCCTCTTTGTACAATTTCAACAAAGGTTCAGACGACGGGTTAGCGGTTTCATGAATGACGTGATTGGCAAATCTTTCGATATCGCGGTCCCAACGCTCGAGAAGCTCCGGCGTGAGAACGCCGCTTTTTCGAATAGCCGCAATGAATGATTCAACAGCTTCGGTTATGGGAGCGGGTTGGCCGCTAAGTATGGCGAGCTTCCAGGTATCCTCAAACCCGCTGAACTGTACGCCTTTATGATGGTCAACGCCGGATCGGCGCTGTTCCTCCGTATCATGGATAAAGTGATTTAGGACCGTTAAATCGCGCTGATGCAGGGCGGACGAGCTTCGGGCATACAAATCCGGTATGTCTGCCGGGTATTGGCCGTCAGGACTAACGCCAAAATGCATGTGGCGCGACAAGGTGCGATGCATCCCGTTATTGATCTCTTGAAGCAGCGTTGCAAGCGTTGCAAGCTGATCCCACAGCAATATAACCAGTTGGTGAGGTGAACCGAAGTGACGGAAGGCAATCCCGATCCGGTCCTTTTGCAGAAATTCATTACAAATATTAAGCAGGGCAAACATGAGCAAATCCTGATGATGGCCGAAGCGGCTATAAAGCGCGTGATCTGACTTGTCCATTTGCATGACGGCCAGGCGTATCGTCTGCGTTTGCTCCGGTACGATGCCTTCATCCTTGAGGCGATTGACCACCTGGACATGGGCGCTTTTGTCATCAATAAGACTGGATAACAGCTTCTCCGAGTAGACCGGACGGTACTCGTTCACCTGAACATGCTGCTGCCGCGCCGCAAGGCGCTCCCGTTCCTCGGCTTTCCAGGCGGCAGTCGCCTTGGCGACTGCTTGGTTGATCACGTCTTCCTCGATGGGCTTCAGGATATAATCCGTGCCGCTGTACCAGATGGTGTTGCGAACGAATTCGAAGTCGTCATGCCCGCTGATGACAATGAATTTGATATCCGGGTAATTTTTGTGAATCCATTCCATGAGATCTACGCCGTTTTTGAGCGGCATCAGCATGTCCATCAGCACGAGGTTGGGCCGGAATTCCGGAATCAACTTCATTGCCTCAAGACCATTGGCGGCTTCCTCAATATCGGTAATCCCGTGCGTCTCCCACTGGACGAGCAGTCGGATGGCTTTACGCACGCGAGACTCGTCATCCACGATCAATGCCTTCATCCGTTTCACCTTCCACATTTATAGTCAGTACAACACGAAAGCCATGCGGCTGGTTGTTTTCGATGCTGAACTTGGATTTTCCGCGATAATACAGTCTCAGCCTTGTCATGATGTTGATGAGTCCGATCCCGCTGCTGTCTTCCGTTTCCATTTCGGAAAGAACCTGAAGCTGTTCCAGATCCATTTCTTCCATCCGAAGCAAGTGCTCCTGAAGGGTTTGGAACGGCTCATCCTGCATTCCGTTACCGTTATCCTCGACCGTGATCTGCACGATGGAGGCCGACAGGCGCTTACTTTTTAACGCGATGTAATTGTTTTCCGCCAAGGGGTTCATGCCATGCTTGAAAAAGTTCTCGATCAGCGGCTGAACCAGCATTTTCGGGATCAACACCTGCAAAGTCGACTCATCCACATCGTAACGGAAGTCGAACTGATTCTCAAATCGTTCCTTCTGCAGCTCCACGTAATCCTTGATATGATCGATCTCTGTAGCCAGCGTGACCGGTTTATCGGTGTTGTACATGCTGTATCTCATCATCCGGGCAAGGGCGGAGATCAGGGAGTAGATTCGCTTCATTCCATGCTCCAGCGCAAGGGTGCCGATCGTTTGCAGCGCATTGTTCATAAAATGCGGGTTCACCTGCGCCTGCAGCGCCCGGAGCTGGTTGGTCCGGTTCGCCAGCTTCAGCTTGTATTCCTGCAAGATAAGGTTGTTGATCGTATCCATCATGCTGCCGAACCTGCGGTGTAGGGTTCCGATTTCGTCTTTGCGGTTGGAGGAGATATCCACGGCCATTCGTCCGCTTTTGACTTGGCTCATGAGGCCTACCAATTCTCGGATCGGCGCAGTAATATAGACCGAAATCCAGATCGTGGCGGCGATGATGAGAATAAGGGACACGGCTATCAGCAAAATATTGACGAAGGCTGCTTTGTCCGCGCTGCTTAGAATATAGGAGGAAGGGATCTCCTTAATCATCGTCCAGTCGCTGATCGACGTCTTGATATTGTTATATAAATAGATTTTGTTGTTATACTCGAAATGGCCTTCCTTCTTGCCGGACTGCTTGATGCTGTCGTACCATTCCGTTTGAATCTGCTGTCCCAGCATCTCGCCATGGCCGGCATACATGATATACCCGGCTTCATTCGTAATATACAGCTGCTCATGTTCGGGCTGGAACAGCTGATTGCTGATCCGGCTCAGGAAATTCATGTCCATATCGATGGCGAGAATGCCCAATCGCTCGGTCGAAGGGACGCGTTCAATGACCCGGTACATCGTGAATACTTGTTTATTGGCCTCATAGGGATAAGCTAACTGAAAGCCATACGTGTGAAGGGGATGGGGCGGCTGTAAGACCACCGTATCGTTACCGAGATCGGGAATTTCGGGATAGAGGTTGACATCACTCGTTTTTCTGGCGATATCCTGGGCGAATAACGTGGCCTCTCTTTTGCCGTCGACATAGAGATAGACCTGTCTGGAGCCGCTAATGGCTTTTTGAATGGACTGCAGCGTGGCGGACTGCCTGCCGCTGGCATTGATGTTCTCATGACTATAATAAAGGCTGCGGAAAAAATCCGGATCCGAATAAACCGTAAGGGAATTCCGGTTCATGTCTTCCAAATAGCTCTCCAAGTTCAACCGTCCCTGATAGAGAAGGTTCATATTCTCAACAACGGCCCGTTCCTTGAGCGAGTTGGTGGTCATCACATAGCTGATGATCATGGAGATGGTGGTCGGAATGATGGTAGCCATGATCATAAAGGTAATCAATTTGGTGCGAATGCTGTTCCAATTCCAGTTCAATAAATTCACCGCCGATCAATTTTCTATACCATTTAGTTCACATCCTGTGGTAGTCCCAAGGTCTTCATCTTAGCATAATTAAATCATAGAGAAATGGATAGAGAAACGATAGGACAAGCGGAGGGGGATTTACATGAACAGCAAGAGAACGGCTGCCTTGACGCAGCAGTTGGTTTATATCGGACCCGCGCTGCTGTTTTTCGGTATTACGATCATTATCCCATTTGTGATGGGGATGTATTACTCGTTTACCAACTGGAATGGTGTATCGGGGAATGTCGAATGGGTAGGACTGGACAATTTCAAACAGATTTTCACAAATGACAGCGCATTCGCACAGTCCTTTTGGTTCACCACCAAGTTTACGATCGTTGGCGTGCTTCTAACGAATCTGGTCGGTTTTTTCCTGGCCTACTTCTTAACGAAAAATATTAGGGCGCGCAACTGGCTGCGGACGATCTTCTTCATGCCGAACGTGATCGGCGGATTGCTGCTCGGTTTCATCTGGCAGTTCATCTTCATAAAGGGCTTTGCCACCGTTGGCGAGGCAACGGGGATTCCGTTCTTTAATCTTCCGTGGCTGGGAGATGAAGTAACCGGCTTCTGGGGCATTATCATGGTCTTTGTATGGCAATCATCAGGCTATCTGATGGTCATCTACATCGCGTCCATTACGAATGTGTCCAAGGAAGTCATGGAAGCTGCCGAGATTGATGGTGCGAACCGGTTTCAAGTGCTCAAGAGCATCATCGTTCCGCTTATCATGCCGGCGGTCACCGTATGTTTATTCCTGGCGATATCCTGGTCCTTCAAAATGTTCGACCTGAACCTGTCGCTCACGAAGGGCGGACCCTACCGCTCCACGGAGTCGCTGGCCATGAACGTGTACAATGAGGCATTCCTGAACAACCGGTATGGACTCGGGACGGCCAAGTCCCTGATCTTCTTCCTGGTCGTTGCCGTCATCACGCTCATTCAAGTCCGTTTAACGAAGCAGAAGGAGGTCGAAGCTTAAATGAGATCGAAGAAACCTCCTATGTCGGCTTCCACGATCGTATTGCAGATTGTGATGGTCATTATTGCGCTGATCTTCCTGGCGCCCTTTTACTTCCTGCTGGTGAACTCGGTCAAATCGCTGGGCGATATTATGGTCGACGCGGCCAACTGGCCAACCGCCTTTCACTTTGACAACTACAGCAAGGCTTGGGAAATGACCCGCTTCCCGGAAGCGTTCGTCAATTCCGTCATCATTACGGTCATCAGTAACCTAATCATCGCCCTGTTGAGCGCGATGGCGGCTTACCGGATGGTTCGGTCCAATACGAGATTCAATCAAATCGTGTTCATGCTGTTCGTATCGGCCATGGTCATTCCGTTCCAATCCATTATGATTCCATTGCTGCAGGTCATTAACTTCCTGGGCGTTAACAACAGTATCGTAGGATTGATTCTCAGTTATCTGGGACTCGGCATCCCGTTGTCGGTCTTCCTGTTCCACGGGTTCGTGAAAGGCATTCCGCTTGAAATCGAAGAGGCCGCCACGGTCGACGGAGCTTCTCCGTTCCGAGTATTTGCCCGTATCGTTATGCCGATGCTGAAACCTATGATGGTTACGGTCATCATCCTGAACTGTCTGTGGGTTTGGAACGACTACCTGCTGCCGTCCTTGATCCTGCAAAGTCCGGAACTGCGGACGATTCCGCTCGCGACCTTTGCTTTCTTCGGACAGTATTCGAAGCAGTGGGATATGGCGCTGCCGGCTCTGGTGCTGGGCATTACGCCGATTATCATCTTCTTCCTGTCACTACAGAAGTATATTGTTGAAGGCGTCGCTGCCGGCTCCGTTAAGGGGTAACGGCAGCCTGGCTTCTTCCAAATCGGTTTTTCCATCTTTATATATAAACAATACTAGGGGGTAGTAAAGATGAACAAAATGAAATTATCACTCGTGATGCTGCTGGCTTTCTCGCTGCTGCTTGCGGCTTGCGGCGGCAAGTCGGAGGAAGGCCAGGGCGGAAGCTCGAACGGAGCTGCCGGCGAAGTTAAGACGGTTAAGATTTTCCAATTCAAAACCGAGATCGTGGACGGCCTGAATGAACTCAAGGTTGAATTCGAGAAGGAATATCCAAACATCAAGCTTGATATTCAAACCGTGGGCGGCGGTGCTGATTACGGTGCTGCACTGAAAACGAAATTCGCATCCAACGATGCGCCTGATATTTTCTCCAACGGCGGCGACGCCGAGATGGAGATGTGGATCGACCGTCTGGAGGATCTGTCCGATCAGCCTTGGGTGAACGATCTGGTGGACATGGCAAAAGAGCCGATGACCAAAGACGGTAAAGTATACGGCATGCCAATGAACCTTGAAGGATGGGGTTACATCTACAATAAAGATTTGTTTGAGCAAGCAGGCATTACCGAGCTTCCTAAAACCTATGCCCAATTGGAAGATGCTGCGAAGAAGCTGGAAGCGGCAGGCATAACTCCTTTTGCGAACGCTTACCAGGAATGGTGGCTGATCGGTAACCAAGGCATTAACCCGGCGTTTGCCCAGCAGGATGATCCGAATGCCTTTATCCAGGGCTTGAACGACGGTACTCAAAAATTCGCAGGCAATGCGAAGTTCAAAGAGTGGGCCAAGCTGATGCAGCTGACATTGGATCACGGGAACAAAAACCCGCTGACCACTGATTATAATACGGCCATTTCCCTCCTGGCTACGGGCAAAACAGCCATGATGCAAAACGGCAACTGGGCCCAAACCGAGATTGATGCCATTAATCCGGACCTGAATCTTGGCTACCTGCCGATGCCGCTTGGCGACAATGCGGAGCTAAATGACAAGCTGAACGTTGGCGTACCTGCGAACCTGGTCATTAACAAGGATTCCGCGTCGAAGGAAGAAGCGAAGATCTTCCTGAACTGGTTTGTCACATCCGATATCGGTAAAGAGTACATCGTCAAAAAATTCAAATTCATTCCGGCCTTAAAGACAATTGAAGCAACGCCTGAGGATATGGGCGACCTGGGTTCGTCTGTGTGGGAGTATGTACAAGCTGGAAAGGTACTGCCAAGACAATCCGCGAAGTTCCCTGACGGTGTAGCACAGGAATTCTCCGGTGCGATGCAGGCCTTCTTCGCAGGCAAATCCGATGCGAACAAGATGCTTGAGGATATGCAGACATCCTGGGATAACCTGAAAAAGTAAGGAGCAACGCTCTAATTCAAGTTAGCTAATCGTTCATAAGAGGTATGATCCCTGTCCGACATGACATGGGATGGTACCTCTTTTCTTTAAGATTCATAGTTCGTTGATAGAGGTTTGCTCAGCTAAAGAACGATGAAGGAGGCAATTCGATGATTAATGAACATTTTCCTAAGATATGGTATGGCGGGGACTACAACCCCGAGCAATGGGATAAGGCAACGATGGAAGAGGACCTGCGGATGTTTGAGCTGGCCGGCGTTGACGTGGCGACCCTCAATGTATTCTCCTGGGCCAAAACGCAGCGCGATGAGGACAGCTATGATTTCACATGGCTAGATGAAATTATGGATCGATTGGCAGAGGAGCAGGTCCATGTCTGCTTGGCAACAAGCACGGGGGCGCATCCGGCCTGGATGGCCAAGAAATACCCGGACATCCTGCGCGTTGATTACGATGGGCGCAAACGCAAATTCGGCGGTCGTCATAATTCATGTCCGAACAGCCCGACGTATCGCAAATATTCGGTGCTGATGGCGCGCAAGCTGGCTGAACGGTACAAGGATCATCCGGCATTGGTCATCTGGCACGTCTCCAATGAGTACGGGGGGTATTGCTATTGCGACAATTGCGAGCAGCAGTTCCGCGTCTGGCTGAAAGAGCGTTACGGGACGCTCGATAAGCTGAATGCCGCATGGAATACCGGATTCTGGGGCCATACCTTTTACGAGTGGGACGAGATTGTGGTACCGAACGCGCTCAGCGAAGAGTTCAACGGGAACCGGACGTTCTTCCAAGGGATATCGCTGGACTATCGCCGATTCCAATCCGACAGCCTGCTGGCATGTTACCGGTTGGAGAAGGAAGAATTGAAGAAGGTTACGCCGCACATACCGGTCACCACCAACCTGATGGGATTTTATCCGGAGCTGGATTACTTCGAGTGGGCGAAGCATATGGATGTGGTATCCTGGGACAACTATCCCGCGCTTGATACGCCGGTAAGCTTTACGGCGATGTCGCATAATCTGATGCGCGGGCTGAAAAGCGGGCAGCCGTTCATGCTGATGGAGCAGACCCCGAGCGTTCAAAACTGGTCGCCGTACAATTCCGCTAAGCGTCCAGGCGTGATGAGATTATGGAGTTATCAGGCCGTAGCCCATGGGGCCGATACGATCATGTTCTTCCAGCTCCGCCGTTCCGTGGGGGCATGCGAGAAGTTCCACGGCGCATTGATTGAGCATGTGGGACATGAGCATACCCGGGTCTTCCGGGAATGCGCGGAGCTGGGGCAAGAGCTGCAGCAGCTCGGAGACAAGCTGCTCGACTCCCGTTCGGACGCCAAGGTAGCGATCATGTACGATTGGGAGAATCGTTGGGCGCTGGCGCTGTCAAGCGGACCTTCCAAAGCCTTGAACTACGTGGACGAGGTTCATAAGTATTATGATGCGCTGTATCAGCTGAATATCCAGACGGATATCATCAGCGTTGAGGAAGACCTGAGCAAGTACGATGTGGTAATTGCCCCCGTGATGTATATGGTGAAGCCTGGCGTTGCCCAGCGCGTGGAGCAGTTTGTATCCAGGGGCGGAACCTTTGTGACGACCTTCTTCAGCGGCATCGTCAACGAGAACGATCTGGTGACCCTGGGAGGTCATCCCGGCGAACTGCGCAAGGTAACTGGTATCTGGGCCGAGGAGATCGATGCCCTGCTTCCCGGGCAGCAAAATCAGATCAACATGAAGCAGGATTGGGGATCACTGCGTGGAAGTTATCCATGTGGAATTTTGTGCGACGTCATCCATGCGGAGACGGCGGAGGTTCTGGCTGAGTACGGATCCGACTTCTATAAAGGCACGCCTGTTCTGACGAAGAATGCGTTTGGCGAAGGTCAGGCCTATTATGTGGCGAGCAGTCCGGATTCGCAGTTCCTGCAGGGGTTTCTTGCCAATCTGTGCGAAGAACAGGGTGTGAAGCCGCTGCTGGAAACACCAGCCGGGGTAGAGGTGGTGGAACGGGTGAAGGATGGGAACTCCTATTTGTTCATCATGAACCACAATGCCGAAGAGATGACGTTTGATGCAGGTTCTGCCAATCAATTCGATCTCCTGGGCAGCCGACAAATTTCGGGCCATGTTACGATTCCGGGAAGGGACGTCATGATTCTGGAACGGACGGCCGCCGTAAGGTCTTAAAGAGGACCATGGAGATTTAACTCGGACCTTGGTTAGGGGGCAAAAGCAGTGAGTATACATTTTCATGAAGATCTGGGGGTATTCCATCTACAAAGCGATCGATCAAGCTATGTGATTGAGCTTGTGCGGGGCGTTTATCCGGCGCATGCCTATTGGGGGCGTCGTATTCGCGATAACCGCGTCTTAGGATTGCTGGAACGCAGGGGAAGAGCATCCTTTTCGCCGTCGCCGTTTCGCGAAGATGCTTCCTTTTCCCTGGACAGTTTGCCTCAGGAATACCCGGGCTATGGCAGCGGCGATTTCCGGCAGCCTGCGTACCAGGTACAGCTGGCTAACGGGACCACCGTCACCGAAGCGGAATATGTCCGTCACCGGATATACAGCGGCAAACCGAAGCTGGAAGGCTTGCCTGCCGTATACGCGGAACAGGATGCTGAGGCGGATACGCTGGAGCTGGAACTGCTTGATCGGGTAAGCGGCTTGACGATTTATTTGTCTTATACGGTCATGAATGCATTCGATGCCATTACGCGTTCCGTGTCCTTCCGTAATGACAGCAAGGAGAACATTACCCTGCTGAAGGCCATGAGCGCCAGCGTGGATATGAATCATAGCCGTTATGACCTTCTGCATCTCCATGGGGCATGGGCGAGAGAGCGCCATGTGCAGCGCAGAAGGTTATCCCCCGGCATGCAGGGAATTGAGAGCCGCAGGGGTTCAAGCAGCCATAACCATAATCCGTTCCTTGCGCTGCTGTCCGAAGGCGCCGGCGAAGAGCACGGTGAGGTGTACGGCTTCAGCCTTGTATACAGCGGCAGCTTCTCTGCACAGGTTGAGGTGGATCAATACGAAACAGCCCGGGTTACGATGGGATTGAATCCATTCGATTTTTCCTGGCTGCTGGAGCCGGGACAATCGTTCCAGACGCCGGAAGCGGTGATGGTTTTCTCGGCGGAGGGCTTGGGCGGCATGTCCAGACGCTATCATAAGATGTACCGTACAAGGCTGAGCCGGGGGCAATTCCGGGATGCCACTCGCCCAGTATTGGTTAACAACTGGGAAGCGACCTACTTTAACTTTAATGCGGATAAAATCGAGCAAATCGCCAGCGCCGGTCGGGATCTCGGCATCGAGTTGTTTGTGCTGGATGACGGCTGGTTCGGCAAGCGAAATGATGATACGACTTCCCTCGGGGATTGGGTCGTTGACAAGAACAAGCTGCCGGAAGGCCTTGAGGATCTCGTGAAGCGGGTTCGCGATCTGGATATGCAGTTCGGTTTGTGGTTTGAGCCGGAGATGGTTTCGCCGGACAGCGATCTGTACCGTCAGCATCCGGACTGGTGCCTACATGTAGAAGGACGCCGGCGAACGGAAGGGAGACAGCAGCTGATCCTGGACTTCTCCCGCCAGGAAGTAGGCGATGCGGTGGCCGATATGGTTCGTAGCATCCTGAGAAGCGCGCCGATCACCTATGTGAAATGGGACATGAACCGAAATATGACGGAGATCGGGTCGGCCGCGCTGCCGCCTGAGCGCCAGCGGGAAACGGCCCACCGTTATATGCTCGGGTTGTATCGGGTGATGGAGCAGCTGACGACCGAGTTCCCGCATATTTTGTTTGAGAGCTGCTCCGGCGGTGGAGGACGCTATGATCCGGGGATGCTGTATTACATGCCGCAGACGTGGACAAGCGATAACTCCGATGCCGTCAGCCGATTGAAGATTCAATACGGAACGAGCCTTGTGTATCCTCTTAGCTCCATGGGAGCCCATGTATCCGCTGTTCCGAATCATCAGGTGCACAGGAATACTTCACTCCGTACGAGAGGCCATGCGGCGATGTCGGGCAATTTCGGATATGAGCTGGATCTGACGGTCTTCAGTGAACAGGAAAAGGAAGAGGTCCGCGAGCAGGTGAAACTGTATAAGGAGATTCGCCATCTGGTGCAGTTCGGGGATTTCTACCGCCTTCGGAATCCGTTCGAAGGGAACGAAGCAGCCTGGACCATCGTCTCCGAGGATCGATCTGAAGCGGTACTGTATTACTTCCGCATCTTAAGCGAGGCGAATGAGCCGATAGTGTGGCTGCGTACGGCGGGGCTGGATCCGGAAGGGGATTATCGGTGCATTGACGATGGGAACATCTACGGCGGAGACCGACTGATGAACGCCGGATTGGCCATTCCCGCGATGCATGGCGATTTCCAGAGCTTTATTTGGAGGTTCAAACGAGTGTAAGTTGCCATACTCAAGCTTTACGATCTGCGCCTGAGCGCAGCGTTATTTATAACAACGATCCAACATATAGCTGAATCATGCCAAAAAAGAACCGCCAGAGATGTAACAGCTCTGGCGGTTGTTGCTGTTTCATTCCGGCTGCCCTTAGGTTGCCGTAATGGAATAGGTGCCCCGGTCCGTTGTGAGCACCACTTGACGGTCTTGGATGTCCGCAGCCGTTAACCCGTCCAGTCCAATGACAAAGGCATTGCTTGGCAGCGGCGCTTCATGGCCGGCCGTGATGACAACGCCGGGGCCGTGCAGCAGCAGGGCATGGCGGTCTCCGTAACCGTCGATGGACTGCTCTTGATGCTGCTGGTGTTCAAATCGTTCCAGCTGTATTTCAATTTGGTCCTGATCCTTCTCTTCTTGCTTGGATATGTGCAGAGTGTGATTGCTTTTGGATTGAAGCCATTGGGTGACCTCTTCGATCGATGGATTCATCATGAACACCTTCCTTGATTTTAGGGTGGCTTCAAATAGTCTGTCCATGAAACCGCAACCTTATTTCAATTACAAGGGGTTCCTTCGTCAGAAAGCATATGAAAAATTAACGCGGATCCAACCCTCTTCATCTATTTACGTGTTAAGATAGTTTAATAATATGGAACAATCGCATGATACATAAGGAGGGGCCATGAGCAAGAAATGGTATTATGTTCTCGCCATCCTGTTCGTAGCCTGCAGCTGGGTCGGGAATGTCTGGTATTATGAATCCAACCAACTGGGAAGAACCGTATTCCTTGAGCATCATGTGGAAACAAGGGAAGGGGGAGGCCGTGTATTTGACTTGTATTATGTAGAGGACAAACGAGCAGACAAGACGCTAAGCTCCATCCGGATCGAAGGTTATCCCGAACAGATCATAACGCCATACCCCCAATATGCAGAGTATCAGAGGCAGGACCTGGGAAAAATAATGGTGAACTTAAATAAACCCGCCCCCGAGGAAGAAGGGACAGGAGAGCAGCTGAAGGAGCCGGTTCTCGTTCGAGAGATTACTGCCCTATACTCCGATGGAACCTCGGAACGAGTGGATATCGGGGAGATTTACATATGGCCTGGCGTATATGATCAGGAAGATCAAGATCCGATATCGTGGACGTCCGGCGGATCCTCTTCCGATAACTCGGGTTACGAATCTGCCGTCGTGAAGCGGTCCCTTCAGTTAACGGCGTTCTCCTCGAAATGGCTGGATATCGCAGAGGAAGGAGATCTCCGAATCCATGTCGACATTTCCAGACAAATACCGGGTACTAGTTACCGGTCTCAGCCTTCGGAAGCCCACATCGAGTTAAGAGGTAAACCTATCGACGAGATTCAGCTTCCACTCCAGATGAATAAAGGGGATTCCATAAGAATCAGCCACCAATTTGATATGCCATCGCTTGAGAAGAGCATGAAGGTATATCAGCTGATATTGAGAACCGCCTTTATGGAGGAAGGCCATCGCTATCGGAATGGAGATACGATGATTCCTTATCATCCAAGGCCGACGGATCAGGAAATGACGGAATTTGTTCGGGAAAGCAGGAGGAAACCATGAGAAGCGCTTATTATCGCATTGTGTGGGGCCTGCTCTTTGTACTGGTCGATCTGAAGATCGAAGTTGTGGATGTATTGCCGGACATGCTGGGATACCTGCTGATTGCTTCGGGATTATGGCGGCTTCAGGCGTTGAACGGATATTTTAGGGCAGGGCATCTGTCAGCCTGGCTGCTGCTGATCTGGTCGGTTCTTTCATTATTCTGGTTTCCTGAGGTGGGGACAGGCGGCGTGCCTATGCAATCTGTGAAGGAGCTGCTGATTCAACTGCCTTCCGTCTGCTTGCATATGGGATTGATATTCGGAATCTGCCGAGGCATTCAAGCCAATTCCGCAGGTGCCGAATCCGGACTGGATCATAAAGCCCGCTTCCGGGGGCACTTGTTTATGGCCGCGCAGCTGCTATGGCTTATTGCCTATCCGTTCATGCTAAATTTGGATTCGGGCGATATGATCCCTGTCATTTTTATATGCTCGCTCGCTGTGATGGCTGCCGAGATCGCGGTTCTGCTTCTCGTCAGGCTTGCCGGACGGGAATGGACAGAGGAAACGGAATAAAGTGCAAGACCTCAGTCCGTAATGGCTAACGGAGTTTAGTTTAACTGTTATCTTTGCTGGGATGATAAACAATCGTAACGCCCAGCTGGTTATATATTTCTTCGGTGTAGTGGTGATCCGGGCAATGCTTGATCGTAGCCATGTCTTCCTGCCTGGAAATCAGCTTCTGCTCGCAATCAGGGCAACGGTCCTGGAAAAGGAATTTCAGCTTATTCAACATGATCACCACACACCTCCCTGATTTCCGATACAAATACTTGGGTTTATTATAAATCAACAACGGGGTACATTCAATAGCAATGTGCGCGGTCACGAAATTAAATTGAACGGAGATCGATCACCTTGATAGTGCAGCTTGTAGTCATGATCTTTATAGGTATCATCGGTTCTTTTTTCTCAGGATTGCTGGGAATCGGCGGGGCGATCATTAACTTTCCTTTGCTGCTATACGTTCCTTCCTGGTTTGGATTGGAGGCCTTTACCTCCAAGGAGGTGGCGTCTATCAGCATGCTGCAGGTATTTTTCGCCTCATTGTCAGGCATGATCACCAACCGGATGAGTTCGCGCGGCGGTGAGTCGTACTTTCACAAGCCATTGGTCATTCAGATGGGGATCAGCACCCTGGTTGGCAGTCTGATCGGGAGTTTGTCCTCCATGCTGATGACGAGCGGTACAATTAACGTGATTTACGGTTTTCTGGCGGTTATCGCCGTGTTATTGATGATTGTGCCGACCCGGGCAACCATGGAAAACAGGTCGGTTACCGAGGTAACTTATCATTCAGGGATTGCGATGGGAGCCGCTTTTATTGTCGGCGGCATAGCCGGGATTGTCGGCGCTGGCGGCGCCTTTATCCTGATCCCCATCATGCTGACGATTCTTAAGATACCGACTCGGATAACCATCGCATCCTCACTCGCGATCGTCTTTCTGTCCGCGGTCGGGGGCGTCATCGGCAAAATCGCCTCGGGCGACATCCCGATCTGGCCGTCCTTGTTCGCGGTTGCCGGAAGCTTGATGGGTGCCCCCATCGGCGCCATCATCAGTCGCAAGCTGAACGTCCGACTGCTGCGGTATGCCTTGGCGATTCTCATTGCAGTTACGGCCGTGAAGATCTGGATCGATATTTTAGGGTAAGTAAAGAAGTAGAACCTTATTCATCATAGGAAAGAGGAGGAGATCAAGCATGAGAACCAATCCGCTAGGATCTTCGGAATTGTATGTAAGCGAAATCGGGCTGGGCTGTATGTCACTGGGGACGGATGAGGGACAAGCCGTGAAGCTTATCCATGAAGCGCTGGACCGGGGCGTGAATTTTCTGGACACGGCGGATCTGTACGACGAAGGTCGTAACGAGGAACTGGTAGGCAAAGCGGTTGAAGGTCGGCGCAAGGATGTGATCATTGCCACCAAAGTCGGCAACCGTCGTGTACCCGGGCAGGATGGATGGGTTTGGGATCCTTCCAAGGACTACATCAAATCCGCCGTCAAGGACAGTCTTCGCAGACTCGGTACGGATTATATCGATCTCTATCAGCTTCATGGGGGGACGCTTGATGATCCGATTGACGAAACGATTGAAGCTTTTGAAGAGCTGAAGCGGGAAGGGTGGATTCGATACTACGGCATCTCGTCCATCCGGCCGAACGTCATTCGCGAGTATGTCGCGAAATCCAATATCGTCAGCGCCATGAGCCAGTACAGCATCTTGGACCGGAGACCGGAGGAAGCAGTGCTCGATCTGCTTGCTGAGAACGGAATATCCGCCATTGCACGGGGGCCCGTTGCCCGCGGCATCTTGTCCGAACGCGGACAAGCCAAAGCCGAGAAGGGGTATCTGGATTACAGCAAAAATGAGCTGCTTGATGTTCTCAAGGGGCTTGAAGAGGTTGGCCGTGGCACAGATCTGTCCCATCTGGCCATTCGTTATGCTTTGGCCCATTCCGCTGTTGCCTGCACCATCCCTGGAGCAAGCTCGCTCGAACAGCTGCTGCATAACTTGGCGGCGGGAAATAAGGAAGAGTTATCGCCGCAGGACATCCAATCGATCCAGGCGATCAGTCGCGCCAACCAATATGAGGCTCACCGGTAATGATGGGTGCGATAAGCATGTGAATGATCCATCCCGTTAATCTTTTGGGACATGAAATGTTTATGTCCTGAAGGTTTAAGGATGAACCGCATCTTCGCATGTTATAATAACTGAATAAGAGCCTGATGTCAGGTGAATATAGAACATGCCCGCAATCCGCTTTAAGGATCACGGGCTTTTTTGTACCTTATAAATTAATTGGCGTCAAAACGCCTCGAATGCCAAACTTTTTGAGACGATGGTTCGTTCCAAGTAACGTAAACCGCGCGGCTTATGCCATAATCGTTAATGGTGAAAGGATTCTAGAATGATTACCATTGAGCATTTATCAAAAACCTATCGCAAGGGCGCTTGGGCGCTCTTGGATGTTTCTCTACAATTGGATAAAGGCATGACAGGTCTGCTAGGACCCAATGGCGCCGGCAAAACAACGCTGATGCGGATTCTGGCGACCTTATTGACGCCGACCTCCGGACAGGTGAGAGTGAACGGGATATCGATTGGACGGCCGGAGGAGATCCGGCAGATGATCGGGTATTTGCCGCAGCATTTTCACATTTACCCGCAGCTGACCGGCCGAGATTATCTGGATTATGTGGCAGCCATGAAAGGGATCACGGAACGGGGTGCCAGACAGAAGGAAATCTCCAGGCTGCTCGAGATGGTTAATCTCCAGGGGAAGGCAGATAAAAAAGTGCGTACTTACTCCGGAGGAATGAAGCAGCGGCTGGGGATTGCCCAAGCGTTATTGGGATCGCCTGATATTTTGATCGTTGACGAACCGACATCCGGGCTGGATCCTCAGGAGCGTGTCCGGTTTCGTAATGTGTTAACCCGCTTTAGCATCGACCGGACGGTCCTGCTATCCACCCATATCGTTGCCGATATCGAGAGCAACTGCCGTCGTATCGCAGTCATGAACAAGGGGAGATTGGCCATGAACGGCAGTCTGGCTGAACTGCAGGCTTGCGGGAAGGGACAAGTATGGGAAGCGGTCATGAGTCCGGATGAATTTGCCTTGATTGATCCCATGTCCGTCGTGTCTACCCGTACCGTTCCGGAAGGCGTCCTGTGCAGGTTTATCGGCCAAGCGGCCCCGGTTGCAGGGGCGTTTCCCGCGGATCCAACCCTGGAGGATGGATATCTGAGCCTGCTGCGGAGGGATCGCCATGCATAAATGGTGGAGACATAGTCTTCTTGAGCTTCGGCTTTTGTTCGGCAATCCCTTGTTTGCCTCTCTTCCAATCCTCTATGCGATTCTGTTCATCATTATGATGCTGCAGGCGGCAAGCGGCAACGGACCGAATCATAATTTATACTCGGCGGCTTATTCATTCCACATGCTGGGTCATACGATGACCCTGGGTCCGGCTATGTTAATTGGCATCTTGTCCATTCGCCGGGATGTCCGCCGTCGATCCTTTGAATGGAATCACAGCTTGCCCGTGTCTTTCTTTACCTTGTTATCGTCGAAATATGTGGTCAGTTTATTGTACTTTTCCCTGTTCACGTTGTCGACGTCGGTTATATTCTATATCCTGTCGATTAGCCAGGGGATCGCCGGTCATATTGCGATGATGCATACCATGCAATTTGCGGTGCAGTACGAGGTTTCCTATATGGTGACAATCGCGCTCGCCATGCTCCTTGGGGCAAGCATTCCGAATCGGATCGTTTATTTGATCGGTTTCTGTGCATGGATGTTCGGAACGTTTTTCATGGAAATTTACATTATCAGCGAATTAAGATGGCTGCCGGCCCAAGTGTTTCACCTCAACCAATTCTTCCTTCAATCCAATCGGTTTGAATATGAGAATTGGGGGTACGGTCTGTTTAGCGAAGATTTAATGAGTTCCCGGTGGTTCGTGCTGGCCTTCACTTTCCTGCTGCTAACGGTGTGTTTGTTCCTGTTAAACCGCAAGCGCCCTACGATGCTCTTGAAAGCGGGATGGCTCGCAGTACTGGGGGCTGTCGTATTGACGGCAGCTGCCGCGGTACCCTACGGCACGCTATGGGCGGAACGATATGCCCAAATTGATGCGAAGATTGGAGACCCCACGGTTTCTTATATTGATGATCCTGAAGATGGATCTTTCTATCATGTTTCTTCTTATGATCTCAAGCTGAAGCGGCTGCCAAACGATGAACTTCGCGTGATGGCGAAGCTAACGATACCCGCCTCCGAATTATCAGGCACGAGGCAGCTTCCGTTAACCCTGAACCGGATGTTCAAGCTTGAGCGTGTCCAATTCCAGGGTGTTGACGCTCCCTATCGCAGACAGGGAGATTGGCTATCGGTAAGGATGATTGGCCATGCCAAGGACGGAGAGATTCAAGCCGAGCTGGAATATAGAGGCAAGGTCATGGACTTTATGGCCGGGTATTCCCGTGAGGAATTTTCGGTTTACAGCGTGGGACCCGAAGTGAAGCTGGATGGTTATATCGCGTGGTATCCGCTTCCCGGTCATCAGCATGTATATTTAAAGAGTGATAACGGAGACCGTCCGCCGAAATATGTGTATCTGGGCTGGGAATTTGGCCGGATGCGTTATTCTTTCGGGGAGATGAAGCTGGAGGTCGAAGGTTATCCGGTACCCTTGTACACGGGGATGCGGGAGCTGGAACGAAGGCCCGGCTACCAGCGGTTTGAGGATAGGGAGATCGAGCAGAATGTCTCTCTGTACGGAGGTCAGTTCTGGAAAGAAATCCACCAGAGTGATCTGCCGATTACCATCGTGACAACGCCATATATGGAGAAGGCATCCGTGTTGATGCTGCGGGATATGAGAAAGAAGTATGACTATTTTTCCAAGTGGGTACCTGCGTTCAACAGCAACGTCGACAAGATCTTATATTTAGGTCAAGGTTTTGACTATCCCCGGGTGGACCATCGTCTGATTCTGTCCTCGAACCAGTACACATACAACCACTCAAACCTGCCCGGCGAATGGATGAACTCGGTTCTGTTCGGCAACCAGGATGGGCTGAATTATTATTTTGAACATCCGGAACGAGATGTGCGCGGAAAGATCAGCAGTCTGTTCTGGTATGTGTATTACGTGGAAGAGAAAGGGCTTAGCGATAAACAACTGAGATCCGCTTACGGAAATCTCCGGTCGGTACAGCAACTGTTGTTCAAAAATGGAGACGGTGATGATCCTCAAAACAAAATAGGGATAAGTATGGCTCAGCAAGTCAGAAGAGCATTGGAAGAAGGCAGAGGAGATCAGGTCAAAGAGCTGCTGGTTCATTTTTACCAGCAAGGGCTGATGCTTCCGAGCACCGAACGGAATTCGTACGTAAGCCCGGAGAGTTCGATTACGTACAAAGAATGGCAGCAGAAATGGGATGCCATGATGAATGTCAAATAATGACGACTATGCACATGCACACGGTCGGTTATAATTGAGAAATAGATATAATGGGAAGATTAGAATGCACATAGAAAGGGGGGGAAGGCATGATTTCCGATCAGCAGCTGTCCGAACGCATGGCTGCCGGCGACCAGGAAGCGTTTGAAATGTTGGTGACGAGGTACCATGGTCCGCTGCTCAGTTATACGACCCAGAGGCTGGCCGATAGGCAAAAAGCCCAGGATATCGTTCAGGAAACGTTTATCCGGCTCATTCGGCATCTGAAGCAGCACGGCACGCTGGAACATGTTCGCTCCTGGCTTTATCGCGTGGCTCTGAATATGTGCAAGGATTATTGGAAAAGCGCATCATACAGGTCTGAAGGTCTTGCGGGTGAGGAGATGCCGGATGCATACGACCCTGCACCCGGCGCGGAGGAACTCGTGGAGAGGCAGGAAACCTCGCTGGAAATTGCAGCATCGCTGGAGAACCTGCCCGATATACAACAGGAAGTCATATCTCTTCGATTCTTCCATGATTTGAAGCTGCAGGAAATCGCCGACCTGGTCGACCTCCCCTTAAGTACGGTGAAAACGCATTTATATAACGGCTTGAGAAAGCTGAAAAAAACATTGTCCATGGAGCATTCCGATTTGGTTCCCGTCCATACATCCCGAAGGACGCGGGAGAAGAGTCCTCAGGAACAGGTTCGGAACCGCTCCAAGCCGGAAGAGCCGGATTCGCAGTGCAAAGTAAAAGAAAGTGAGGTGTATCTCCATGGATCATCCATTCGATCATGAATTGAGAAGACTTGAAGACGAGCTTCGCGGCCCGCTTAGACGCGCTGCTCTTCCATCGCCGTCACCGGATGAGACGGCGCAGCTCATTGCGTCTCTTCAGGGAGAGTTCAATTTGCTTAGGATTGAGCCCGAGTCCCCCAAGCTGGATTTTAATCCGCAGGTCGACCCACCCTCATTAAAACAGATTCTTCGGAGCCAGATCCGATTGAACCAAAGATCCATTCTGCTCACAGCAGGCGCTGTATTCTGCATGTTGGTTCTGCTGATCGATCCGGAGTATCCGCTGGATCAGTTTGCCGGATTGCCCGGCGGCATTTTTCCGTTGATTACCCCTCTGCTGCTGATTGTATCGATGCTGTTCAGCAGCCGAACCTGGGATAAAGGGATGCGGGCCGTGGAGACCCTGACCCCATACCCGCCTGCGCTGGTGTTGTATACCCGCCTGCTGCTTGTGACCGGCATCGTTGTCGGAATGGCCTTGCTGAGTACCCTCGCGCTCGGGCTGCGATCCATCCAGGCGGAAACCTCCCGCTTTTTATTCGGCCCCTTTATTCTGGAGTGGATGGGCATTCTGCTGGTGACGGGAGGCGCTGCGATGTATATGCTGTTTCGCAAAGGCATGGTCGTCTCACTGATCTCGGCCATCCTGGTCTATGGAATGTGGATTGTGATTCAGGGACAAATCGTGGATCACGGCGTTTCCATGAGCGGCAAAATGATGACGGACATGGCCCTGCTTGTTATCGGAGTGATTCTGCTCGTCTCTTCTTACGGACGCAGCTTGAAACTGAACGGAGCCTGGAGAATGGCGAATGATTAGGCTGGAAGGACTGGAACGCCAGGCGGGTACGTACCGGCTTGAAATCGACAAAGCGGAGATTCACTCCGGCCTGAACCTTATCGTCGGAGCGAACGGGGCCGGGAAAACCACCTTGATTGAGCTGCTGACCACGCTGCAGGCGCCCGATGCAGGCGAAATTCTGTACAGCGGGCGCAGGGCAGGAGATCATTTGCCGCTGATCCGCAGTCAAATCGGTTATGTCCCGGCAGATATCGAGCTATATGGAGATATGAAGGTCGGCAAGCTGCTGACCTATATGGCCGAATTAAAGGGCGTCTATAACCCGGAGGCCATTGACAGGTTGATGATGGACTTTCGACTGGAGCCCTTCCGCAAGAGCAAGGTCAAGAATTTATCACAAGGGGTGCAGCGGCGCATTGCCGTCGTGCAGGCGCTGCTGGCCTCACCTTCTTTTCTATTCCTCGATGAGCCTTTAAACGGCATGGACGCCGAGGAACGCAAATTCCTGATCACGTACCTGACCAAATACGCCAGGGGCCGAATGGTGATCGTGGCCGCCCACGAGCTGAACGAATGGGAAGAAGCGGCAGATACCGTGATATGGATACACCGCGGACGCATCCGGTTTATCGGTTCACCGACCCAGTGGAAACTGAATGTGGCCTCCAGCGTCTGGGAAGGCGAGATCGATCTGGAAGCCTTCGAGCGGATACCGCAGGAGCTCCTGATTCATTTTCAAATGACGGAACATCACATGAGAGTAAGGCTGATGGGGAAAAAGCAGCCGGGCCCCGAATTTGTGGAGAAGGCGCCTACGCTGGAGGATACCTTTTTCCTACATATGAACGCCTTAGCCAGACGCGGCTGAGTATAGCTTGGATCATGAAAAATCATCGCCTTATTTTGGGCGATGATTTTTGCGTTTTCATCCGGTGGAAGTCGCCTACTTGGTCGTTTTCCCGCCCTTATGCCTCCAATTATAGATCCACGAGGCAACCATGGTGGAAGGCAAAAACATAATTTGCGTGTTGTAGTGTAGCTGTTCTTCTTGAAACGACATCTTGTTGTAATACGTTTCCTGATCGACCCCTCGCCTCCGGCGATCCTTCTTTAACGCTGCAATATAGCGGTACTGCACGGGAATCATAAACAGGAATCCGGCGACTAGAACACTTCCAACAATCCACCACTCAGAATTCATAAGTACACCCTCCTAAAGATTATCGTTTATGGAAAATCATAAATATTCAATACGTATTTAACCTTGGTATGGATTCATCTATTTACAATAACGAATGCCCGTCATGCTGACTTTGTCAAAAGAAAGCCAATCATCTTATTCAGAACAGGGTAAGGAAGGGTAGGCATGGTGCGCGTATACGCTGAACAGCGGCGCAATCGTGTATGAATGGATGATGGAGAAGGGAGCGAGATGTAATGGGAACCGTAAGTAATTTAGGAACGGAGAAGGTGGCGCTGGTAACGGGCGCTGGCGCCGGAATCGGACGAGGGATTGCCAAGGTTTTGGCTGAAAAAGGATACCGGCTGGCGATGACCTACAATTCGAGCAAGGATGGAATATCGGACATAGCAGAGGATATTCGCCATACCTATGGCAAGACGCCTCTTATTATTCAAAGCGATTTGACCGTTCGCAGTGAAGCGGAGAATACGATACGAAAGACGATAGAGGAATTTGGCCGGATCGATCTGTTGGTGAACAATGCGGGGATCGGCCTATATGACGAGCTCACGGAGCTTGAAGAGGACGCGCTGGACATGACGGTTCATCTCGATTTTCGAGCGCCGATGCTGCTTAGCAAATATGCCGTCCGGGAGATGATCGCCCAGGGAATACCGGGAAATATCATTTTCATCACGTCCTCCCGAGGAGAGAGGGCTTATCCCAAGGACAGCATATACGGGGGTATGAAGGCAGCGCTTATACGTGCCGCACAATCGCTGGCGCTCGAGTGGGCGCCGCATGGCATCCGCGTAAACTGCGTCGCTCCGGGGGCGACCGTTCACAAGCCGGACCAATCGGCAGAGGACGAGCCGCTCGGCAGAAAAATTCCGCTGGGACGCTTAGGTACGCCATCGGATATCGGGGAAGCGATTGCTTGGCTCTGCTCGGATGCGGCATCCTACATTACCGGCATTAACCTCCGCATTGACGGCGGTCTGATCTTGCCGGGCATGCCCGAGGATACATCCCCGGAAGCCGGTTATGGATGGGGTAAAGTTTATAAAGAGGAGAAGGAATAAAGCTGTTTTCAGACTGCATACAGCATAAATTAATATATTCCGATGAAATTAGTTGGTTATCACTCTTTTCAAACAAAGGAAAGTATGAGAGAATGGGAGAAATTATGAAACCATAATACTTTCCATATGAAGAAAAGGGAGGAAACACCCATGTCAGAAGAACGCCAATTTTCGATTGAAACCTTAGCGGTTCACGCCGGTCAGGAGCTTGATCCGACCACATTATCCCGCGCTGTCCCTCTGTATCAGACGACTTCCTACGGGTTTAAAGACAGTGAGCATGCGGCGAATCTGTTTGCGCTCAAAGAATTCGGTAACATCTACACGCGTATTATGAACCCGACCACGGATGTGTTTGAGAAGCGGATTGCAGCGCTCGAAGGCGGTGCCGGTGCACTGGCGACATCTTCCGGGCAGGCAGCCATCACCTTCTCCATTCTAAACATCGCTGGCGCAGGTGATGAAATTGTTTCTTCCTCTAGCTTGTATGGCGGCACTTATAATTTATTTTCCAATACGCTTGCGAAGCTGGGCATCAAGGTGCATTTCGTGGATTCCACGGACCCGGAAAATTTCCGCAAAGCGATCAATGACAAAACAAAGGCAGTGTTTGCCGAAACGATCGGCAATCCGCAGGGCAATGTGCTGGATGTGGAAGCGGTTGCGGCCATCGCGCACGAGAATGGCATTCCGCTTATCGTAGATAACACCTTCCCAAGTCCGTACTTGCTGCGTCCGATTGAATATGGGGCAGATATCGTCGTTCATTCTGCGACCAAATTCATCGGCGGTCACGGGACCTCCATCGGAGGGGTTATTGTGGATAGCGGTAAATTCGATTGGACGGCAAACGACAAGTTCCCGGGATTGACCCAGCCGGATCCAAGCTATCATGGCGTTGTGTATACGGAGGCAGTAGGTCCGATCGCATACATTATCAAAGCGCGCGTGCAGCTGCTGCGGGATATCGGCGCGTCCCTGTCCCCATTCAATTCCTGGCTGCTGCTGCAAGGGCTGGAAACGCTGCATCTTCGCGTTGAGCGTCATAGCGAGAATGCGCTGAAGGTTGCCCAGTATTTGGAGAGTCACGAGGCGGTGGAATGGGTGAGCTATGCAGGGCTGCCGAGTCACCCTTCGCATGAGCTGGCGAAGAAGTACCTGCCCAAGGGCCAAGGCGCTATCCTGACCTTCGGTATCAAAGGCGGGGCAGCAGCAGGTCAGAAGGTGATCGAGAATGTGAAGCTGTTCTCCCACTTGGCCAACGTCGGCGATTCCAAGTCGCTTATCATTCATCCGGCGAGCACGACGCATCAGCAGTTGACGGAAGACGAGCAGCTTACGGCTGGCGTAAATCCGGAATTGCTGCGTTTGTCGATCGGGACCGAGTCTATCGATGATATCTTGTACGATCTGGGACAAGCTATTGAAGCCAGCCAGAAGTAAGGCAACCTTTATCATTTGAATTGGAATATCAAGGCACTTTCCTCTTTAGGGGAAGGTGCCTTTTCGTTAATTTCAATCGCTAGGACGATTCATGTAATCGATCCAGGGATGCCCGTCCGGAAACTGCGTCCGCAGCGCTTGGGCAAGCCATCCTGCAGCCTGCCGATCGAGGAAGGGCAGAACCTTCCTGAAATCCCGTTCGTCTTTTTCGCGGATGTTCTTGCTCCCTCCTTTATATAGGAGTTGTATCTCCGGTTTCAGATAAGGAATTCCTTGGTCTGTTTTTAAGGATATATCTTGGAGCGGTCTTCGAATGGACGGTTCTCTGCGATAAACCCAGCTGTCCTGTTCGGTCTCCACCAGCATGATCTGGAATGAAAATGGGGCTTCCTCATTCCGGCTTACCCATACATCGCCAACCGAATGCAAATATTCGCCTTCCTCCCAGAGCGATAAGGTTCCTTGATCCGCTTTGTACAGCGTCCATTCGTTGGCTAATGCAGCGTAAATGGCGGCTTGCTCTTCGCGAAGGATCAGGATATCGATATCGCCGTGTTCTCTAGTCTGTTCTCCCAAATATAAATCCAAAGCCCAACCTCCGGCGATATACCAACGAGCAGGGATTTTAGCAAAAATTTTGACGGCATCCGATACGCTGATCGGTTCCCAATGATCATAATCGGTTCTCATGTTCTACTCTCCTTTTTTCCAGCATTGATCTATCCTCCATTGTAAAGGTTTTATCCTGCCCCTGAAATGATGATAAATAGATAGGGTCAGGCGTCCGCACCTTCGTGCAGGCATCAGGTACAAGGAGAGCAGGGCGCTTGGTTCGTACCGTCCCGATATTTTTCAGCCGGTGTTTATCCCGTGCGCTGTATATTTCCAATTGTTTCATAATAATCTGTAAGGAGGCGTTTATCCAATTCAAGGTGAAAGGGAGTAGAAGGATAACCATGACGGAAAGGCAATGGGGAGCAGGCAGTGAATTGGGAGAGCGTCGATTTGAAGATGAAGAGTTTATCGGAGCAGAGGAGATTACGGCAAACGAGATTTCTCCCGAGACAGATCTGCTGAAGCATTTTGCAATGGCAGGAGGAGTCACCCATGAGGAGGTATTGCTGTTACTGGCGTCGCCTGACGATATTGAAGAAGCCCTCAGGGTTTCAGGGATTCGGCATAACGGCACAGACAGACCGTCCTTGACCCGACTGCTGGGGTGGAGTGACAGGAACCGAAGACTGAAAGTCATGAGCCGATCCGCAGACCCTGAATCCATTGCACGAGATATCAGGCAAGGTGCTCAGGGAATCGGGCTGATACGCGGGGAGGATGCTTTGCAGCATGGCCTGCTGCAGGAGGTTTACACAGCGTGGTTGAATTCGCGGAGTGCAGAGAAGAGCGCCCTATTAAGGCGGAGACTTATTATGCTATGGAAGACCTATTGGGTGTCGGTGTTTCAGGCGGCGGATGGAGCCCGATGTGCGGTCAGCTTGCTGCACGATGCCCGGCTTTTCAACACGATGGAGTTGCGTGAAGCGCAGGATGCTCAGCTTGAGTCCTTGTTCCGGGCTATGGAGCAGTGCAGCGAGGAAGGCGTAGATTGCCAATTAGAGCTCCTGGCTGTACGCCCGGCACACGCGGATGACTTTATATCGATCCATAATTTTATCGAAGAAGTGGCAGAGCAGACCCTTATGGATCAGAGGCGTTTTGTGCGTATTCGCTATGGAGCGCTGTTCGGAGAAGGAATGAACCCAGCGGCGGCAGCGGAGATTGCCCGTTTGGCCGATGTGATTGTATTCGATTCGGAGGGGACGGAGAATTCCGTGTCGTCGGATGTGGCAGGACACAAGGTCTCGGCATTCTCAGAGATGATCCATCGTATTAGGCGAACGAAGCCACAATTAACGCTCCGGATTAATGGGGTGGCTACCACGGATTTACGTATGGTTTACCGGCAGGGCATACACGAGGTGTGCTGTCAGCCCTCAGAGATTGCAGCCATTCGAATAACCGGTGCAAGGCTGGAGATGCGCCGCAGATGTTCGACGATTGTCGATTGATGGAATGTGAGCGCTTTACAAAATAGGTGAGTGATTAGAAAGAAGTCCTTGCGGACAGAGATCGCAAGGGCTTTTTTACGTGCAGAAGATTCGTCTTCATCATCAGGAACGCCAATAGGTACGCTTCTGCATTTAAAAAATGTGAAAAATATGGTTTACAAATGAGGGTGAAGTGAGTATGATACATATAAAGTTGTACGAAGGAAAATAAATTGTATAAGTTCAAAAATGATTCTCATTCTCATTTAGCATGCTGCTCCGGCGAAGCCGGGGCAGCATGTGTCATTTTAAGGGTAGTAATAATGGATCTCATTCTCAACTAGGAAGGTGATTGGTTATGCAATGGATACAAAGTCAAACGACGACTGGACGCATATCGACAATAGAAAACGGAGCGGATCCGCGTGAGCCGCGGCAGCCTGGAAAGTGGGATATACGCAGCCTGCTGAGCAACGCGGAGGTCGTGGCTGCGCTGGGCAGCGGCCTGCTGATGCTGGTGGCTTGGCTGACCAGCCAATGGTCCGAGCCGCTCTCCGTTGTGCTGTACGTGATATCCTACGCCGTCGGTGGATGGGTGAAAGCGAAAGAAGGTGTCGAGACCCTTCTGAAGGAGCGCGATCTGGATGTGAATCTGCTGATGATTGCTGCCGCTATGGGAGCTGCGGCGATCGGATACTGGAATGAAGGTGCGATGCTGATCTTCATCTTTGCCCTCAGCGGGGCGCTTGAGAGTTATACCATGGAGAGAAGCCGCAAGGATATCTCGTCCTTGATGGAACTGCAGCCGGAGACGGCCCTGCGCATCGAGAAGGGGGAGATGGTATCGGTATCCATCAACAAGCTGGAGATCGGCGATCTGATTCTGGTAAAGCCGGGCGAGCTTATTCCTGCAGACGGCAAAATTTATCGCGGCAGCTCCTCCGTCAACCAGGCTTCGATTACCGGCGAATCCGTACCGGTCGATAAGGCCATTGGGGATGAAGTGTTCACCGGAACCTTGAACGGGGAAGGCGTATTGTACATTGAGGTTACTCAATCGGCGGAATCTACGTTGTTCGCCAAGATTATCAAGCTGGTGGAAGAAGCGGAGAACGAAGTTCCGGAATCGCAGCGGTTCATCAAGCGGTTCGAATCGATATATGCCCGTGTCGTTGTCATTGCGACCGCGGCTCTGATTGTTTTGGCTACTCCCGTCCTGGGATGGGATTGGGATACCACCTTCTATAAAGCGATGGTGTTTCTCGTAGTAGCATCCCCTTGTGCGCTGGTATCTTCCATCATGCCTGCGATGCTGTCGGCGATTTCCAATCGCGCCAGAAAAGGCGTATTGTTCAAAGGCGGCGCCCATATTGAGAATATGGCGCGCACGGCGGTTGTCGCTTTTGATAAGACCGGTACCTTGACGCTCGGTACGCCAGTGGTCACGGATTTTATCGCAGGCGAAGGCTGGGATCGGCATGAACTGCTTGGCATCAGTGCTTCTATCGAAAGAATGTCGAAGCATCCTCTGGCCTTGGCGATTGTCCAATCGGCTGAGAAAGAGGGGGCCGAGCTGCAGCAGGTAGAGAACGGACAGTCCATAACTGGATGGGGTATGCAGGCGGAAGTGGAAGGAATCACTTGGAAAATAGGAAAAAGCGATGTTTTGGATCATCCGACTATAGATCAGCATTCAGGTGCAGCTACCGCGCAAAAGGAGTTGAGCGCGCTTGAAGAGAATCGCCTGCACTGGCTGTCCATCCGGAACATGCTGGAATCCGAAGGCAAGACGGTTTCCGTGATCCTGAAGGGAGACCGTATCGCGGGCATGATCGCTCTGCAGGATGCGGTTCGGCCTCAAGCGGCAATGGCTGTTAAGCGGCTGCAGCAGTTGGGCATCAAGGTAGCGATGCTGACGGGGGACCGCAAGGCGACGGCGGACGTGATTGCGAAGCAAAGCGGTGTAGACATGGTGTTCTCCGATTTACTGCCGGAAGATAAAGTTACACATATTAAGGAGTTACGGGCCCGTTACGGCCATGTGGTCATGGTTGGGGATGGTGTGAACGATGCACCGGCACTGGCTACCGCGACCGTAGGCATCGGCATGGGCGTTTCGGGAAGCGGAACGGCGCTGGAGGTAGCGGACGCGGTGCTGATGAATGACAACATCGACGAAATTGCCGGCACCGTCAAAGTGGCACGCCGCGTTCAGCGCATCGTGAAGCAAAATATGATATTTGCCATCACCGTGATTTTGACGCTGATTGCAGCCAATTTCATTCAAGGCGTTGCGCTGCCGTTGGGCGTCATCGGTCACGAAGGAAGCACCATTCTGGTTATACTGAACGGGCTTCGTCTGCTCCGCAGCAGCCATTAAGTTAATGGACCGAGTATCGCCTGCAATGACAAAGCGTCCCCTTCTTTTCCTTGGTGGAGAAGAAGGGGATTTTTTATGGGCAGCGGAAATGATCTAGAATATCTTCAAGATTCAAACTGCTGCGATTCGCATGCAGTAGATCCCTTCAAGACCATCCTTATGTCTTCATCAAACATTCATCTTCCTGCCGTCAAAAGGATGGTGGTGGCCTTTTCGTGCCCCTGATTTCTTCTAACCCAAACGGAGCGCACCCATGACCTCGAAGTAAACGTTTTAAAATGAGGTACTCTTTCGTAAACGAGGTTCGTTTTTTCAAAATAGTAAAGTCCCCTCCGTTTTATGAAGAATGGATTAACAATATTTTCAGATGGGGTGTGATGTGGCATATTGACAGACGGCTCCGATATAACCATAATTAATATTAATTTATAATGATTATAATTAAGTGTTCCATATATAGGAGGGAAACGATATGTACAAATCCGTTATTATAGGCACAGGCCCTGCCGGCCTTACGGCTGCAATCTATCTGGCTCGCGCGAACCTGAGCCCGCTCGTCATTGAAGGTCCGCAACCTGGCGGGCAGCTGACCACCACAACCGAAGTTGAGAATTTCCCGGGTTTTCCCGAAGGCATCATGGGTCCTGAGCTGATGGACAATATGCGTCAACAGGCTGAACGTTTTGGCGCGGAATTTCGTACAGGCTGGGTGAACAGCGTGGAATTCGGAGAGCGTCCGTTCAAGCTGGACGTAGACGGTATGGGCGAGGTAGTTGCCGAAACGTTGATCATCTCTACGGGCGCAACGGCCAAATATCTCGGCATTCCGGGAGAACAGGATAATGTAGGACGCGGTGTAAGTACTTGCGCCACATGCGACGGATTTTTCTTCCGCGGCAAAGAGATCGTTGTTGTCGGCGGCGGCGATTCCGCGCTGGAAGAAGCCAACTTCCTGACTCGCTTTGCATCCAAAGTGACACTCGTTCACCGTCGGGAGGAGCTTCGTGCATCGAAAATCATGCAGGATCGCGCCCGTGCTAACGAGAAAATCGAATGGGCACTGAACCGCACGCCGCAGGAAGTCATTGCGGACGAGACAGGCGTAAAAGGCATCAAAGTGCTCAACAATGAGACTGGCGAAGAAGAGACGATTGCGGTCAGCGGCGTGTTCGTGGCGATCGGTCATCATCCGAACACCGGTTTCCTCGGCGGAAACATTACAACGGACCCGAACGGTTACATCGTAACGACTCCGGGAACATCCGAGACGAATATCCAGGGCGTATTTGCATGCGGCGACGTGCAGGATACCCGTTACAGACAAGCGATCACGGCAGCAGGAAGCGGCTGTATGGCAGCTATGGATGCAGAGAAATACATCGAGAGCTTGGAACACAACGCTGTCGTGTTGTAAACTGATAGATATAGGGACGAACGGGCTATAAGCAGCCCAAATCATGAGTAGAGGAGACTGACCAACCGTGGAAAATGTGATTGTATACACTTCGAACAACTGCCCGCACTGCAAACAAGTAAAAGGCTTCTTGTCCGATCAAGGCATCGAATTTGAAGAGCGCAACATCGAGCAGAACGACGAATTCGCGCAGCAAGTATGGGATATGGGCGTTCGCGCAGTACCCCTCACCATCATCGGTGAGCACCGTATTCTTGGCATGAACAAGCTCCAGTTCAACAAAGCATTGAACCCGGAAGCTTAATCTAATCAGGCATGATGGCAGGCCAATCGCTTGCTTATGATAAAAAGCTCCTTCCCGAGGTTCGGGAAGGAGCTTTTTTTGTTGCCGAGCAATGCTGCCAAACGTTCGCACAAATCATGTTCACTTGTTGAAAAACAGACTCATGATGATTTGGAATACGACGTATGCGACCACGCCGGAGCCGAGGAGGATGAAGCCGGCTTTTTTCTTGCCTTGAAAAAAACGCATGATGGCGAGACTGAACAAAGGTGCGATAACTAGGAGAAACAGCAATACGGTCACAAACATTTGTGCCGATATTTCCGCAGTGCTTACATAGGTCATTTGAGCGTTTCCTCTCCCTTTTGTATAACGATCACACGTTTCTCACGAGGAGAATCGTGATTTAAATTATAGGACGAGATTAATTATAGCGGAAAATCGCTGGATTTTCCTTAATATGCAGGGTGTTAATTACGACAAAATATCGTCAATTTTAATGAATCGGCATGGAGACCCGCACCGGACCAAGAAACTGCGAGATGGCAGAATAGGCCGCGCCGATCAGGGTAGAGCGGCTGCCCAGCTCGGCAAACCGGATCTCCATCAACTCTCGGTGATAGGGAAGCGTGCGCTGGGCAACGACCTGCTGGAGCGTTTCTTCGATCCAAGCCCGGGCGTCGGACAGCGGACCGCCGATGATGACCGATTGCGGATTGAATCCGTTGACAAGATTAGTTATGCCAATGCCAAGATAGCGTCCCAGCTCCTCGAAATGCCGGATGGTCTCCTTATGACCGAGCTCGGCATGATGAACAAGCTCGGACGTCCGTCTGGATGGAAGAAGGGCATCTTTGCCGTCGTAGGATTTCTCCGAGGCGTACAGCTCCCAACAGCCGCGGTTGCCGCAGGTGCATTCCCGACCATCGGCTTCGATGGACATATGGCCGCTTTCGCCGGCATACCCGCGGGCGCCCTTATAGAGCTCGCCATTGATGATAATGCCGGAGCCGATACCGCTGCCCGCACTGATATAGAGGAGATGGCGGGCGTCCCGGCCGGCCCCGAAGCGCAGCTCGCCTTGGGCGCCCGCGTTTGCTTCATTGTCGATAGTAACGGGAAGTCCGAGCTCGTGCTCAAGCTGCTTTTGCAGCGGCACCATGTCCCATCCCAGGTTGGGGGCGAAGAGGACGGTGCCGTCGCCGTCGACCATCCCCGGGACGCCTACGCCGATCCCGATGATGCCGTATGGGGAGGGAGGGGCCTGCCGCATCAGGCCATGAATCAGGCCAACCATCAGCCGCGTCACCGATTCCACATCATGCCCTTCAAGGGCGGTATCTTCTTCGGCAAGAATCCGGCCTTCCAGATCCGTAAGTACGGCGGTCATTTGCTTCACGCGCAGCTCCACGCCGACGGCATAACCGGCTTGTCCGTTAAACAGCAGCAGCTGCGGCTTTCGGCCGCCGCTGGATTCACCGGGTCCGATTTCCTGGACCAGATGGTTGCTGCACAGCTCCTGTACGAGATTGGAAACGGTAGCCTTGTTCAGACCTGTGAGCTTGGACACCTTCGCCCGGGAGACCGGGGCGTGTTGACGTATCGTATCGAGAATAATCGAGGTATTTATTTTCTTGACCAGAGCCTGGTCACCGGTAATATTCGTCATGTGTATTCATCCTTTTAGTCTTGCTTCCTAATCCTGTTAGGCTCTTGAGACTTGATATGCTCATAGTCTAGGGGCAAAGTCCGGAAATTGCAACAGCCCGTAACGCTGCCCGGGTGCACGCAATCCTGTGTCCCGTGGTTTCTATCGTCGTAACATTTGAATATGGATTTACAGGAATCATAGGCAGTGAGCCAAACGGAGATGTCCTGAATCTTAGCAGATAATCATCCTAACAGCGGTGGCATCGGTTTTGAAAAAGTTGTAAAACAATAACTTTGTTTAACCAATAGACAAAGTAGAAATCCTGTGTTAGGATAACCTTGTAAGCGTTAACCACACCTTAACAAGGTATAGGAGGATTTATACATGGCCTATTTTAACAACATTAGCAAAGTCGAGTACGAAGGCAGCAAATCAACCAACCCTTATGCTTTTAAATTTTATAATCCGACAGAAGTTGTAGCCGGCAAAACGATGGAAGAGCATCTCCGTTTCGCCATGGCTTACTGGCATACATTGACTGCAGGCGGTTCGGATCCGTTCGGCGCCGACACTGCGGTTCGTCCTTGGGGCAACTACTCCGGCATGGATCTTGCGAAAGCACGCGTTGAGGCAGGCTTTGAGTTCATGGAGAAAATGAATCTTCCGTATTTCTGCTTCCACGATGTGGACATTGCGCCGGAAGGCAGCAGCCTGCGCGAGTTCTACAGCAACATTGATACGATCGTGGATTCGATTGAAGACCACATGAAGTCCACCGGCAAAAAACTGCTCTGGAACACAGCAAACATGTTCACGAACCCTCGCTTCATGCATGGTGCGGGCACAACATGCAACGCGGATGTATACGCTCATGCGGCAGCACAAGTGAAAAAAGGACTTGAGGTCGGCAAACGCCTCGGCGCCGAGAACTATGTGTTCTGGGGAGGCCGCGAAGGATATGAGACCCTGCTCAACACGGATATGGGTCTTGAACTGGATAACCTGGCTCGCCTGTTCCATATGGCGGTTGATTATGCGAAGGAAATCGGCTTTGATGCCCAATTCTTGATCGAGCCTAAACCGAAGGAGCCAACCAAGCACCAATATGATTTTGATGCGGCTACAACGATTGCGTTCCTGCAGAAATACGGTCTCGACAAGCACTTTAAATTGAATCTCGAAGCCAACCACGCCACGCTCGCCGGTCATACCTTCGAACACGAGCTTCGCGTAGCACGCATCAACGGCATGCTCGGTTCCCTCGACGCGAACCAAGGCGATATGCTGATCGGATGGGATACGGACGAGTTCCCGGTAAACATCTATGACGCGACATTGACGCTGTACGAAGTGCTGATGAACGGCGGTCTCGGCCGCGGCGGCGTGAACTTCGATGCGAAGGTTCGTCGTCCATCCTTCGAGCCGGAAGATCTGTTCCATGCGCACATCGCCGGTATGGATACTTACGCAAAAGGATTGAAAGTGGCAGCGAAGCTGATTGAAGACCGCGTATTCGAGGACTTCATCGCGAAGCGCTACAGCAGCTTTAATGAAGGCATCGGCGCAGACGTCGTATCCGGCAAGGCAACACTGGCTTCCCTTGCAGAATACGCGCTGAACAACGAGTCACCGCGCAAAAACGAATCCGGACGTCAAGAAATGCTGAAAGCCATTCTGAATCAGTACATTCTTGCAAATTAATCGATACACTCTTTAGCGCTTGTACCATGAAATCCAAACCTTCACCGGCTCCCTCCAGGGAAGCCGGTGTACTTATTTCAAACAGGAAACAATAGCGAGCTATGGTCGACAGCCATCCAAGGCACGCCGTGGATCACGCACCGTGCGCCCGGGGGAAGTGCCAACGATGTTTTCATGTTCGGTTCATGAGGAGACGAAGGAGGATATAGATGAGTTACGTTATCGGAGTTGATTTGGGGACCAGTGCTGTGAAGACCGTGCTGGTGGACCGCAGCGGCAAGGTTGTCGCCGAGCATTCGGAGTCGTATCCGCTGAGCCAGCCGAAGCCGGGTTACAGCGAGCAGCGACCGGAGGATTGGGTGGACAAAACGGTATTGTCGTTACGGCAATTGATGAAAGGAAACAACATCGACCCATCCGAGGTTGAGGGTTTAAGCTTCTCCGGCCAGATGCACGGTTTAGTCTTGGTAGACGGTGAAGGTGCAGTGCTGCGACCAGCCATCCTGTGGAATGACACGCGCACAACGGCACAATGCCGTCGCATCGAGGAGACTCTGCAGGAGAAGCTGCTTGGCATTGCACGCAACCGCGCGCTGGAAGGTTTCACCCTGCCCAAGATTCTGTGGGTGCAGGAGTTTGAACCGGAGCTGCTCGAACAGGCTGCCCTGTTCCTGCTGCCTAAGGATTATGTGCGTTTCCGCCTGACCGGGCAATACGCGATGGACTATTCCGATGCAGCCGGAACGCTGCTGCTGGATGTGGCGGGCAAGTCTTGGAGCACCGAAATTCTGGATGCCTTCCAGCTGCCGCACACCTTATGCCCTCCCCTGGTCGAATCCTTCGACGAGTGCGGCACCTTGCTGCCCGAGATCGCCGAGCAATCGGCTCTGCTGCCGGGGACGAAGGTATTTGCCGGCGGGGCGGACAATGCCTGCGGTGCCATCGGCGCCGGCATTCTCGAAGAAGGGCAGACGATGTGCAGTATTGGTACATCGGGCGTGGTACTCTCCTATGAGGAGCGTCGCGAGGTGGATTTTGAAGGGAAGGTCCATTTCTTTAATCATAGCGAGAAAGATGCTTACTATATCATGGGTGTGACCCTGGCAGCGGGATACAGCCTGACCTGGTTCAAGGATACCTTTGCACCGGATGTCTCCTTTGACGCGCTGTTGAGCGATATCGGAAGCATCCCGGCTGGCAGCGGCGGGCTGCTGTTCACGCCGTATATCGTCGGTGAACGCACCCCGCATCCGGATGCAACCATTCGCGGCAGCTTCATCGGAATGGACGCCGGTCATAAGCTGCCCCACTTTGCACGTTCGGTACTCGAAGGGATCACGTTCTCTCTCCGCGAATCCATCGATATCCTCCGCGCATCCGGCAAGCGGATCGACCGCGTCATTTCCATCGGGGGCGGCGCCAAGAACGAGATCTGGCTGCAAATGCAGGCGGACGTGTTCAACGCTGAAATTGTGAAGCTGGAAAGCGAGCAAGGGCCGGCTATGGGCGCAGCGATGCTGGCAGCCTACGGCTGCGGCTGGTTTGCAAGCCTTCAGGACTGCGCAAAGGCGTTTTTGCGGCCGGCACGCTCGTATTCTCCGAATCCGCAGGCGGTTTTGGCCTATGACAAATTGTTTGGACTCTATCAAAGCGTATACGGAGCCACGCGTGAACTCGGCGCAGAGCTGTCCGAATTCCGCGGATAATCCTATAGATGTTAAAGAGCAGGTCGGGAAGACATTTTTCCCGGCCTGCTTTTTTTGCGTGAACGCTTCGGACCGCATATACTTGAGGCAGGTTGAAGTCAAGCAGGTTACGTCAGGGAATGAGCGTCAACCCTCTTCGTGGGGACCGGTTTGGATATAGGTTTTTTCAGGTTCCTTTCATTGGATAGCCTGTGATCATTTGTGTAACATCCGCGGCCAATTCGATTAAGGGTGGTGCGGGAAGTGTAAATAGAAATGGGGGGAAGACATTGAAACTGACAGCTGAACTCAAACGCGAGAAAATCGTTGCCATCGTACGGGGCATTACGAAAGAACAGGCGGGCTTCGTAGGAGAGGGATTGAGCCAGGGCGGAATCCGGTTCATGGAAGTGACGATGAATACGAAGGGTGCTTTACATATGATACAGGATTGGCGCGCCCGCTATGACGGTGACGTGTATGTTGGCGCGGGTACCGTCCTTGATGTGGAGATGGCGAAGGAAGCGGTCTCTGCCGGGGCCCAATTCCTGATTTCGCCGAACACGGATCTTACTGTCATCGAATTTGCCCTAGAGCAGGGAATTGATGTATGGCCCGGGGCCATGACGCCAACGGAGATCGTTGCGGCGTACGCAGCCGGGGCAGAGATTGTGAAGCTGTTTCCCATGGCCAGTCTGGGCTTGTCATTTATCCGGGAGCTTCAGGGCCCGCTGAATCACATTCCGCTGCTTGCAACGGGTGGAGTTACGCTGGATAATCTTCCGGATTATTTTAATGCAGGCGCGGCAGCGGTCGGTTTGGGCAGCGCGCTGCTTCCGAAGGATGCGCTTATGTCCGGCAATATGGAGGAGATCAAGCGACGCACTGCGGCTTTTGTTGAAGCGGCGCGGCTTGGTTAAGATGTGTTCGAAGGGAATTCTCCCATTCACAAGAAGCGGGATCGAAATAGTTACACTTTGTTCATCCTTAACCATGCAGGTTATGTTTTGGAAGCTTACTACATAAGGAATATATAGACAAGTTATGGTATTATTTAGGTAGCTTGGTTATGTCATTGCTGCCGTGTACAGGCACTTGTTAGGGATATCATCATGTGTAAGTAAGACATGGTTAGGTTCAAGTAATGGAAGGGAGCGAATCAAGTGAATCCATCAGGTAAGAAGAAGGTAAGGGTAAAAAAGACCGTGTGCGCGGTTACGGCTACAGCCATGCTGTGTTTGGCGCAGCCGGTATGGGGTGACAATTCGGTTCCGGGCGGCGGAGTCGCTGTATCCGAAACGGTAACTGCCGTGGACAGCAGCGGTCAAGCCGGTTCCGAAAGCGTAACGGATAACGAAATACCGAAGGGCGCAAAAATTTCATCCAAGCAGGCGGAAGACATCATTAAGAAGGCTTTCCCGGAGCTCAAGAACGTGAAGGTAACGAACGTGCAGTTCCTGGAGAATGATGGCATGAGATCGAGCGCGCTTGCTTGGGATCTGCAAATGGTACTGACCAAAGGGAACTCGAGCTCCGGCTTTAATGCCCAGGTCAATGCGGTTACAGGTGAACTTCTCAACATTTATATTCCTAATTCTTTGGTGAACCATGGTAGCGACAAACCGGTGTTAACCCGGGAAGCAGCCAAGGAGAAGGCGCTGAAATGGATCGGCAGCCATGTATCGGATGTGAAGGCCAGCGAGCTTAAGGAGAATGAGGCTTATCTCGGGATGCAGGCGGCATTGTTCAGTCCGCCGCGGTTCGAGTTTTATTTCCAAACCTCGGTGAACGGGATTGAATCGGATGTGAACAGCATCTCAATCACGCTTGACGGGCAGGGTAATACCATTAACTATTCCCGCAATCAAATCAATGAGGAGTTTCCTTCATCCACACCGAAATTGAACGAGGCTTCCATCCGTAAATTGTTTGAGGATCAATTCCAAGTATCCTTGGCTTATGTACCGGATCATTTATATAACAATGCCAAAGGCAATTATTTCTTAGGTTACATACCTAATGATCAATCAGGCAATTCACTGGATGCCAATACAGGCAAGTTCATTAGTTTCTCAGGGGAAGAGAGCGGGCTTACCTCGGTTGAGAACGGCGCGATTCCGACATCCAAAGAAACCTTTAAGCCAATCACGGCTCCATTCGCTGGCGGAGAGGCAGCGGCCAGATGGGTGGAATCGCAGATCAAGCTTCCGTCTGGTTTAAAGACAGAATCCAAGAGACTGGGTACGAGGTGGAACAACAGCGAGATCAAGACGTGGAACATAAGCTGGGGCGAAAATAAGCTCTCTGCCATGGGCGGAGGAGAGATGGTATCCGCAGAGGTGGACGCCAAGACCGGACAGATCTACTCGTACAACCGATACCGTTTTGACCGGACCGGTGCTCCGGAAGTGAAGAGCCCGATTTCGCAGCAGGCGGCGCAGGACCTGGCATTCGAGACGGTAAGCAAGCTGGTGCCGAATGCGGCCGAAGAATGGAAGCTGACATCGGTTGATAAACTGGGCAAGGACAATCAAACGCTCCATTATCAATTTTCATTCCAGCGTTATATCGGTGATATTCGCATCATGGGCGATTCCTTGAACCTCACCATGGAGGGCGACGGACAAATCCAGGGCTTTAGCGTGAATTCCGACGCTGTCCTGTCCAAGCTGCCAACGGATGTAAAACCGGCTATCAGTGCGGAGCAGGCAAGAGCTAAATATTTGGAAGAAATCGATCTAAAGCTGAAATACGGTTACTACGGAGGTTACGCAACGACCGGTAATGAGATTATGAAGCCTTTCATTAAGCTGATTTATTATCCGACACACAAAAAGGCGGGTTATGGCGGCATTGCGGTACCGCTAGATGCCAAGAGCGGGGAATGGCGCGATATCATGCCTGAAATGAGCCGCAAGGATATTCCTGCGGTTACCGATGCGGCGGGGCATGATGCGGAAGCGTCTCTGAAGGAGCTGGTGAAATATCGGGTGCTGGTTCCGGACAAAGACGGAAAGGTATACCCGGATCGCCAGATTACCCTTGGCGAATGGTATCAGCTGGTGGCTGCTTCGGTGAGCCCGTCTTACGAGCAGGTGTATGGAAGATCTACCATGGATCCATACGCAGGCTTGCAGCCGGACCATCCGTATTACCAGGCCATTCAGGTGCTGATCGGGCAGAACTGGATACCTTATGATCCGGACAGCCCGCTGCAGCTGGACCGCAAGCTGACAAGGGATGAATTGGCCAGCTCGCTGACCCGTATTCTGAATTACGAGAAGCTGTCCAAAGCCTTTATCCTTCCAACCGACGTTCAGGGGATATCGGATGCCGACGCCGTAACTAACAAAGGCGCAGCCCTGATCGCCCTCAAGCTGGGTCTTCTCCCGGCAGTCGATGGCAAGTTCCTGCCGGAACGTGAGGTGACGCGAGCGGAAGCTGCCGAGGTTCTGGTCCGCATGTCGAAGCTGGCGGGACGCAGCGATTCCTTCCTGTCCTCATTTTATTGGTAGGTATTTGATATTCGTGCCCGGTCGACAAAACTAGAACCCTTAAGCCCTGATGTTATGTGTTACAATACGGATGAGGAAGATGAAGGGCGGGTGTACCGATGAAACGAAGCCGAGGAACGATCGTTAAATTACTGTTCATAGGGTCTTTGGCGGTAACCGTTGCAGCAGTACCTGAACCAGCTAATCTCAGTGATGTCTATGCCACCTCCAACAAAGCGGTCGTGAAGTCGGTCAATGGGATTCAGCAGAAACTGCTGACAGCGATGAGCGACAGGCAATCGACGGTGCGTTTTGTTTATCAGGGCGAGACCCAATCGCTGAAATCGCAGCTTAAAGATGCACTTGATCAGGCGATGGCCAGTGACCCCTATATTCACTACACCATCGCTAGTTATAGCTACGACTATCGTGGGACTTCCAGTTCCGCCAATGTCACCGTTCGGTTGAGTTACCGCGAGACCGCGGAACAGACGAACTATGTGAACCAGAATGCCGACAGCATTTTGAAGCAGATCATCAAGCCGGGCATGAATGATCATGAGAAGGTGAAAGCCATCCACGATTGGGTTGTCCGGAACTTGAAATACGATACCACGCTTACGAAATATACGGCCTATGACGGGCTTTACACCGGAAGCACGGTATGCCAGGGCTATTCTCTGTTAACGCATAAACTGCTGAAGGAAGCCGGGATCCAGAACAAAATTGTGGAGGGCACGGCTTATGCCTCCGACAATCCGAAAGGCCAGCTCCATGCCTGGAATCTGGTCCTTCTGGACGGCAAATGGTATCATCTGGACACGACGTGGAACGATCCCGTGCCGGATCGCGACAACGAGGTATCCTATACGTACTACCTCCGGACGGATGAACAGATGGGCCGGGATCATACCTGGGTGAAATCCTATCCGAAGGCGAGCACCCTTTACCGCAACACGCTGGCAGGGCTAGCCGTGAAGGATCGTTCGAGAGCCGGAGTATACGAACAATTAAAACGGGATCTGGAATATCAGCTTTATGATGCCCGTTCCATCGTCAGCTCCTACAAACAGCTCCAACCATTGGTGAAAGCTGCAAAGGCTGAAGGGAGCCAGAAGCTGGTGTTCCGGTTTGACGGCAGTGAGCGAGAGCTTGTAAATGTGCTCCAGCAATTACAGATGAAGAGCAATCTCGGCTCCATCAAATACTATCACCATGCGTTTGAGAACACCGATGATCTCAGAGTGCAGATCATCTGGTAATATGTCCGCATCACAAAAAAGCAGCTTCCGTTCCCAAGTATGGGAGGGAAGCTGCTTTTGGCATGACTGGTTATTATTATTTGACGTTTGTGCTCAAATCGCATTCGTCCAACGGCACGATGCGGCTCTTCTTCATCAAGCGGTAGCCGAACCAGATGGAGAGGAACAACGGAATGCTGACATACGTGGCAATGATCGTTAACCAATCGATCTCCCCGCTGAAATTGCCTTGACCGATAATAGCAACAAGACAGAGCAGGAAGGCGAAGATGGGACCGAAGGGGAACCAGCGTGCACGGAACGGAAGATCCTTCAGGTCCTTGCCTTGAGCAACGTAGGCTTTGCGGAAGCGGTAATGACTCACCGCAATTGCCAGCCAGTTAATGAATCCGCACATCCCGGAGGCGTTCAGGAGCCACACGTACACGACCCCATCGCCGAAGAAAGAGGCCAGGAAGGCCAGCATACCTACGGCGGAGGTTACGATCAGAGCCGCAACCGGTACGCCGCGGCTGTTCAGGCGGCTGAGCCATTTTGGTGCCATGCCCTGCTTCGCCATGGCATACAGGACACGGGTTGAGGCATACATCCCCGAGTTGCCTGCCGACAGCACGGAGCTTAGAATTACGGCATTCATAACGGAAGCGGCAAAGGCAAGCCCGGCCTTCTCAAACACCAGCGTGAAGGGGCTGACTCCGATATTATCGACCCCGGATTGAAGCAAGCTGGGGTGAGTGTAAGGGATCAGCATGCCGATGACAAAAATAGCAAAAATATAGAAGATCAGAATGCGCCAGAACACCTGACGGATGGCTTTAGGGACATGTTTTCTCGGATTTTCGCTCTCGCCGGCCGCGACACCGATCAGCTCGGTTCCCTGGAAGGAGAAGCCTGCAGCCATAAACACGCCGACCAGTGCGAAGAATCCGCCGTGTACCGGCCCGTCGCCTAGGCTAAAGTTGCTGAATCCAACGGCTTCACCGCCAAGAATACCGAATATCATCATGACACCGATGATAAGGAAGATAATGACGGTTGCCACCTTAATGATAGCAAACCAATATTCCGATTCGCCGTATCCTTTGGCGGAGAGAACGTTTAAGCCGAACATAATCGCCAGGAACAGAAGACTCCACAGGAATGACGGGCTGTCCGGGAACCAGAATTTAATAATAACCGTCGCTGCCGCGAGCTCGGCGGCGATGGTAACGGCCCAGTTGTACCAGAAGTTCCAGCCGACGGCAAATCCGAAGGCAGGGCTGACAAACCGGGAGGCGTAGGTGCTGAATGAGCCGGAGTCCGGAAGATACGTAGCGAGCTCGCCCAGGCTGGTCATCAGAAAGTAAACCATGAGGCCAACCGCGGCATAGGCGATAAGCGCTCCGCCTGGGCCGGCGGAGGCGATGGCCGTTCCGCTTGCCAGGAACAGGCCGGTACCGATCGATCCGCCAAGGGCGATCATGGTCATATGACGAGCTTTAAAGCTCTGCTTCAGCGAAGCAGCTGGTGCTTTTTTGCGATTCAAGATCGAACACTCCTTCTATGCATTAAGAAATGATATTTAAAATATACCCTGTTAGAACAAAAAGACCGCAGGTCTATACCTGCGGTCTTTATCGTATCCGCATCATACCCTCCATGAAGATAGCACAACACGGGGGAATCCCCGTGACAGTTCCGTCTCTTTCGACAACGGCCCCAGCACAGGATACAAGAGTATACCCTGCACTTCGGCATTCATGCCTTTCACTGTGCTTCACCGGCTTCTCTTCGCCTCGGCACAACTACTGATCATGTCTGCAACCTCTACCTCATCTTGGAATGATGAGGCTATCTGTATATTCAATTCTAACAAGAGAGTCCTAGTATAAATCACATCCCATGTCAGAAGCAATGGTTAAATTTAACGGTTCTAAGTAGTCCCGCTGATGCGATTACGATTGATTCCGTTTGGCCATTTGCTGCCAGACGGTTCCGGCCGCTTCTTCGCCGGATTCGATGCGCTCCAGTGCCATTCGTGCCTGCAGACTAACCTCGAATTCCGGATCATTGGCAGCTTCCTCCAGGGCGGAGCGGGCTTCCTCGGTACCTACTTCATACAGGAAACGTGCTGCACGCCAGCGTACGATCTTGCTGCTGTCTTTGAGCGATTCGATCATGACCGGGGTAGCGGCAGCATCGCCGATATCGGACAGCGTATCGCCTGCGGTACGGCGAACGGCCGGTGTTTCGTCACGCATGGCCTCATATAGGAGCTCCATCGCTTCAGGGGTGCGAAGATCGCCCAAGTACACGACGACGAGCCGGCGGATCTGCATCTTCGGATCCCGAAGCGCTTTGCGGAGAAGCGGAATATGTTTCTCCGATGGCTCCAGTGCATCCAGCGCGGCATAACGGACGCGCCAGTCCTCATCCTGCAGCGCGGCTTCGGTTTCCTCGTCGGTCAGCTTCCGGCGCTGCTCAACGAAATCCTCGTCGCTGGCACCGTGGGCAATCGCCTGGGCAACAACCTTATCGAGGCGCTCCTGCGGGAAGGCAGCTTCAAGCTCCTGCTCTACGTCACGGGCGATGTCTTCCAGCTGGCCGTATCGCACGCCGTACTCCTTGAGCTTGCGCTCCTTGATGAGCGTCGTGGTTCCCACCGCGGCTACCGCTTTGGCGAAGCGCTCCGACAGACCGATGCGTTCTTCCTGATTCCCGCTTTTGACACGAATTTGCATCGGAATATTCCTGAAATATTGCACGAACACTTGAGCCTCTCCAAAAGCGATGTCATCCGCACCTTCTTGGAGCCCGGCGGCCAGCCCCTCCTGACCGAATATTTCCTGAACGGCACCCAGGATGGAAGGCCAATCGGCGTTACCTTTACGGTCGAGCGCGATGAAATCAAGGGTATGAAAGACGCTCTTTACGCCCGGGATATGGAGCAGCTGCCTGATCCAGGGGGGAGCCGACCGTTCGTTGTCTAGTGTATATGTTCTGCGAATCCCGGACTCCAGGGTTTCGTCAAGGTGAAGCATCATGGAGTTCGGGCTCGGGGTTGGTTCAATAAATGTAATTTTCATGGGTTTATCTCGCCTCCTTATCCTCTTATTGTACCTCTTTTCCATGCAGGAAAAAACATCATGGCAAGGATTCAAACAAAATGACCGGACTTTGGATAAAAAGAGGAAAGGTTTGTAAAACTGATAATGATTGGATATAGGCCATTTATGTTCTTCAAAGAGTTAGTGTCGAAGGGCCGCTCCCCTGCAGAAGGGCTGAAATATATAAAGGAGGCTTGACTAACGGATGCACAGGAAGCAGGAGCGAAAGCTTGCGATTCTATGCTTTGTTGTTGCGGCCATTATGCTATATGGCGCCGTGAAAGGGTATCTGCGCTATATGAAATATTTTGGATAAAGAAACCGAGGAGTGAATCTGATGTCTTCATTGGACCCCGTACTGATGAGCCGGATACTGACCGGTTTGACCCTGTTTGTACATATTGTTCTGGCAACCATCGGCGTTGGGATCCCGATTATGCTGGCTCTGGCGGAATGGAGGGGGATTCGGACAGGAGACAACCATTATACCTTGCTCGCCAGGCGCTGGGCGCGTGGATACGTGATTACGGTGGCCGTCGGCGTCGTGACAGGTACCGCCATCGGTTTGCAGCTCAGCTTGTTATGGCCCACCTTTATGCGCGTAGCCGGCAAAGCGATTGCGCTGCCGCTGTTCATGGAAACCTTTGCTTTTTTTGTGGAGGCGATCTTTCTTGGCATTTATCTCTATACATGGGATCGATTCAAAAATAAATGGACCCATTTACTGCTGCTGATCCCCGTAGCGATCGGCTCCTCCGCGTCAGCGTTCTTTATCACGAGCATGAATGCTTTTATGAATCAGCCCCAGGGCTTCGAGCTGGTGGATGGGGTATTTACGAATGTGGATCCGTTCGTGGCCATGTTCAATCCGGCGACGCCGACCAAGGTAAGCCATGTGCTGGCGTCAGCGTTTACGACCAGTGCCGCCGCGCTGGCCAGCATAGCCGCTTTCAGTATATTGCGGGGAAGCAGGCACATTTACTTTAAAAAAGCGCTGAAGCTCACTGTTGTGTCCACCTTTGTTTTTGCTGTGGCCACCGTGATGATCGGGGATTTTTCCGGCAAATTTCTGGCCAAATACCAGCCCGAGAAGCTGGCGGCGGCCGAGTGGCATTTTGAGACGATGACACAAGCCCCGCTCATTTACGGCGGCTTCCTGGATGAGAACAACGAGATTAAGTATGCATTGAAGATTCCCTATGCGCTTAGCATATTGGCAGGGAACAGCCCCAGCACGGAGGTCGTTGGCCTGAATGAATTTCCGGAGAATGAGAGGCCGCCGATGTCGGTGCATTATTTTTTCGATTTGAAGGTGACCAGCGGCGCCGTGATCGTTCTGATTCCGCTTTTATATATGTTTCGCAAGAAACTTCCTGGCAAAAGGCCTTATCCAAAATGGCTGCTGCTCAGTATATTGGCTTTAGGGCCTCTATCGATGTCAGCCATATGGCTGGGCTGGTTCCTTGCCGAGATCGGAAGGCAGCCATGGATCGTGCGGGGATACATGAAGGTATCGGATGCGGCAACCACTTCATCAAGCGTCGGCTGGATGCTGGTGTTGTTTATTATCCTGTATCTGGTGCTATCCGTATCCGCGATCCGCGTGCTGAGCCAATTGTTCCGGAATAAAAGCGCCGAAGAGGAAATCCGGCTGCTGGGACTCGAAATCGAAGGGGGAGACCGCAAATGAGCTATGCAATGGTGGCAATAACCGTGCTGTGGACATTTCTATTTGGCTATTTGCTGGTGGCCTCGATTGATTTTGGTGCCGGATTTTTCAGCTATTACAGCGTGCTCACCGGACACGAGAACAAGATTCATAACATCATCCAGCGATATTTATCTCCCGTCTGGGAAGTGACCAACGTATTCCTGATCTTTTTTGTGGTCGGACTTGTCGGATTCTTTCCCGATGCTGCGTATTATTATGGCACCGCTCTGCTTGTGCCGGGGAGCTTGGCCCTTGTGCTGCTGGCGATCCGCGGCGCTTACTACGCCTATCACACGTATGGCAGCCAGACCGGGAACAATATTGTGTATATGGGGCTCTACGGGGCCACGGGGCTGCTCATCCCTGCCGCGTTGTCGACGATATTGGCCATCTCGGAAGGCGGCATTATCTATATGGACAACGGCAAGGTGGAGCTTCATTGGTATACGTTCTTCACGAACCCGTACACGTGGTCGGTCATCCTGCTTGCGCTTGTGAGCGTTCTGTACATCTCGGCGATGTTCCTGTCCTATTACGCGCAGCGTGCCGGGGATGAGGTCGCGTTCGGCGTGGTCCGGGGTTATGCGCTGGGGTGGAGCGGACCGACGATCCTGGCTTCGGTTTTCGCGTTTTTCCAGATCAACCATCAGAATCCGGTGCATTTTCAGCAGATGCTGGATATCGCATGGATGTTTATCGCGTCGTTCATCTGCTTTGTCATTGCGGTGTACCTCGTATGGAAACGAATCCGGCTCGGCATCGCTTTTATCATGGTCATGCTCCAATTTGCCTTTGCCTGGTATGGGTATGGACGCTCACATCTGCCGTATATTCTCTATGATTACATCCACATTCACGAGAGTATTACCAACGATACGATGGCGATCGCTTTGATTACCGCATTTATCCTGGGATTCTGCGTATTGGTTCCTTCCCTGATCCTGCTGATGCGATTGTTTCTGTTCGATGCGAACTATATTCGCGGTAAATCCGCGAAGAAGGGGTGAGGCAAGTGGAGGACTTCGGTATTTTCATAGCACCGCTGCTCACCGTACTGGCTGCCGTAGCCTTTATGGCGATCTACGTCGTCAAGTATAAAGATCCATCGGATTGAGTCTGGACAAAGGCAATACGAATTGTTTCGCCAAGAATCATTCGGTGTAAAAAGAACAACAAACGCAAAGTTGAGCGGAGAGGTCAATACGGGGTAAAATACAGGGTAATGGAAGGAGGAGGCTGCATGCCAAAAATTCGCTATAACAATATCGATAACGTCAGCACGGATAAAACACTTAAACAATTCAAGCAGTGGCGCGACGAACGTCGTCAGAAGAAGAAGGATTATTCCTACTGCATTCCGAACCTGACGCCGGATCTTCAGTATTTGCATAGCAACCGGCACGAAACCTCCGTTACCTGGATCGGGCACGCTACGTTCTTCATCCAATATGAAGGCTTGAACATCGTGACTGATCCCGTATGGGCGCGGAGAATGGGGTTTAATAAGCGCCTTGGAGAGCCTGGACTTCCCATTCATGAGATTCCCCCGATCGATGTCATTTTGATTTCGCATTCCCACTATGACCATATGCATGTTGCCTCGATCCGTAGGCTGTACCGTGCGGACACCACGATCCTCGTACCGGTTGGTCTGCGTCGCAAAATGATCAACAAAGGCTTTCGCCGCGTGATCGAACTGCAGTGGTGGGAATCCGCAACCATCAAGGGCGTGAAATTCTCCTTCGTGCCGACACAGCATTGGACTCGGCGTACGCCGTTTGACACGAATACATCCCATTGGGGAGGATTCGTAATGGAGCCCGTGCTGCAGGATGCGAAGACGGATTCGGATTCTTCCGAGGAATCGCCATGCATTAACGAACCTGTCGCGGAGGATGGGACCCGCCTGCTTCCGCCGAATTTGTATTTTGCCGGAGACAGCGGATATTTCGAGGGCTTTAAGCTGATCGGAGAACGCTTCAATATTCACCTTGCACTGATGCCCATCGGTGCATATGAACCGGAATGGTTCATGACGTCGCAGCACGTCAATCCGGAAGAGGCGCTGCAGGCATTCCAGGATGTGAAGGCCGAGACGATGATTCCGATGCATTACGGCACCTTCAAGCTGGCAGACGATACGGCCAGAGAAGCGCTGGACCGGATGGAAGCGGAACGCGAGCGGCTGGGGATCGCCAAGGAGCGGATTCGCGTATTAAAATACGGAGAGACCTTCAAGGTTCAGCCTGAGCGGAGAAGCGTGACATCGTAACCGAAACGTACAAACGATTCCGAACACTATACACCATAGACTGCCAAAAGAGGCCCGAAAGGTCATATAACCTTTCGGGCCCATTTTCAGTTTCTTTCACGTTCAGCCTCCGAAACGTCTGAACGACCCATGCGCCATTCGATTGGTTTCTTTCATTAATAGAAAAGCTTCTTTTTCTATTAAATCTGAAAAAGTAGCTTCAGATCGTCGGCCTCCTGCGCAATTGCTTGAAAATTGGGGGGCACGAAGGAGGTTATATTTGTTTAAAACCGTTTTATATCGTCCAGAAGCTTCGATAACCGTCGTACTTATGCTATAATGTGCTGAAACCAATAGTGATAAAGGATGGTAATGCTTAATGATCAGTACAAGCGGCGTAACGCTCCGCTATGGCAAACGAGCACTATTTGAAGATGTCAATATAAAATTCACCCCGGGCAACTGCTACGGCCTCATCGGCGCCAACGGGGCGGGTAAGTCTACATTTCTAAAAATCCTCTCTGGTGAGATTGAACCGAACCAAGGCGAGGTCCATATGACACCGAATGAACGGATGGCGGTTCTGAAGCAGAACCACTATGAATACGACCAGTATCCAGTCCTGGAGACGGTAATTATGGGTCATTCCCGGCTGTATACCATAATGAAGGAGAAGGATGCGCTGTATGCGAAGTCCGATTTCTCCGAAGAAGACGGTATGCGTGCGGGTGAGCTGGAAGGCGAATTCGCAGAACTGAACGGATGGGATGCAGAACCGGATGCGGCAGCACTCCTGATCGGTCTGGGCATTCCACGCGAGCTGCACGATAAGAAAATGTCGGAGCTGAGCGGCAACGAGAAGGTACGCGTTCTCTTGGCGCAAGCATTGTTCGGCCGGCCGCATAACCTGCTGCTCGATGAGCCTACCAACCACTTGGACCTGGAATCGATTCAGTGGCTCGAGAACTTCCTCATGGATTATGAAGGCACCGTTATCGTGGTATCCCATGACCGTCACTTCCTGAACAAGGTGTGTACGCATATTGCGGATATCGACTTCGGTAAAATCCAGCTGTATGTCGGCAACTACGACTTCTGGTATGAATCCAGTAAGCTGGCGCTTGAACTTCAACGGGATGCCAACAAGAAAAAGGAAGAGAAGATCAAGGAATTGCAGGCATTTATTCAACGCTTCTCGGCGAATGCTTCCAAATCGAAGCAGGCGACTTCCCGTAAGAAACAGCTCGATAAAATTACGTTGGAGGATCTTCGTCCTTCGAACCGTAAATATCCGTTTCTCCACTTTAAGCCTGAACGCGAAGCGGGCAAGCAGCTGCTTACGGTTGATGGCATTACCAAATCGATGGATGGAGAAAAGGTTCTGGATCAAATCAGCTTTGTTGTAAATAAAGGCGACAAAATCGCGTTTGTTGGACCGAACGGTATGCCGAAAACGACGCTGTTCCAGATCATAACCGGTGAAACCGAAGCGGATGCCGGTGAATACAGCTGGGGGGTAACAACCACCCAGGCGTATTTCCCGAAAGACAACTCTGCTTATTTTGACGGTGTAGATATCAATCTTGTGGAATGGCTGCGCCAATATTCCAAGGATCAAGATGAGACATTCTTGCGCGGATTCCTTGGCCGCATGCTGTTCTCGGGTGAGGAAGCGCTGAAGAAAGCAAGCGTATTGTCCGGGGGCGAGAAGGTTCGCTGCATGCTGGCAAAAATGATGCTGAACGGCGCGAACGTGCTCATCTTCGATGAGCCGACGAACCACTTGGACCTCGAATCCATCACGGCACTCAACAATGGTCTGATCGATTTCGACGGAACGATTCTGTTCACCTCGCATGACCATCAGTTCATTCAGACGATTGCCAACCGAATTATCGAGATTACGCCAAATGGTATCATCGACCGCAGCATGAGTTATGATGAGTATCTAGAGAGTGAAGAGATCAAGGGACTTCGCGAAAGCATGTATCCGGTTGAAGCTTAAGAAATAGGATGCGGCGAAGTTGAGGGCGTAAGCTTTCATCTTCTCGATCCATTATAAAAATGCTGCACCTTCCAATTATGGGAGGTGCAGCATTTTTTGCGTTATGCACGGACTGGCTCTTCTACGAACCGCCGGTACGACGACGCTGGTTGTTTGGTTTTTTATTGTTTTGGCTTTTCATTTTTTGCGCTGAACCGGCCTGAAATTGTCCGGGCTTGTTCGCGGACGAATGTTGCTGTTTCTTCTGTTCCAGCTTTTGTCGGATCGCATCAGCCAAATTCACTTTACGTGACTCATTATTCTCGGGCATAGTATCACCCTCCTCTTTGTGTTCGCTTGTCCTCATTTTATTCGTTTTTAAATCGCGCGGCAAGGGTAACAATGATTAATACCATTTTCTACGTCCATGGTTCTTTGACCGAAGCAATTATGTTTCTCTAGACCCACACGAATGACCTTTGCTAGGATTAAATATGGATAATGATGGATATCGCTTGAGGGCTGCCAAAGAGCAAGCAAAGGAGAGACGTGTAAAGTGAATGCCTATGATAACATCAAACAAGGGGAGCGCGGGGCCTGGATCAGCATTGCCGCTTACCTCGTGTTGTCATCGTTTAAAATATTCTGTGGATACTTATTCGCATCCAGTGCTTTGCTTGCCGACGGTTTTAACAACCTGACGGATATTGTGGCATCACTCGCCGTATTGATCGGACTGCGAATTTCCCAGAAACCGCCGGATTCCGATCATGCGTATGGGCATTTAAGGGCGGAGACGATTGCGGCTCTGGTTGCTTCATTTATCATGGCGGTCGTGGGTATCCAAGTGCTGGTTGAAGCCGTTCGTTCATTTTTTGAAGGCTCTAAGGAAATACCAAATTTATGGTCTGCCGGCGTGGCCGGCATCTGTGCCGTTGCCATGCTTGGCGTATACCGGTACAATCGGAACCTCGCACGGCGCATCGATAACCAGGCACTCATGGCAGCGGCCAAGGATAATTTATCGGATGCACTTGTCAGTGTGGGGGCAGCTGTTGGTATTATCGGCGCACAATTCGGTCTGCCCTGGCTGGATACCGTCGCAGCGGTTGCGGTTGGCGTCATTATTTGCAAAACGGCTTGGGAAATATTCAGAGATTGCACCTATAGCCTGACGGACGGTTTTGATGAAAATCGTTTGTCGGACTTGCGTAGTACGATTGCCCGTACGCCCGGTGTCGAGGGAATTAAGGACATGAAGGCCCGAATTCACGGCAATCATGTGCTGGTGGATGTTGTCATCGAGGTAGACCCGGATATCAGCGTTTTGGAGGGTCATCAGATCAGTGACCGTATCGAAGAACAGATGGAGAAGATTCACAATATTATGAGCGTCCACATACACGTGGAGCCTAAGGAAACGTCCTAGGAGATACTGATGGATACGAATACAAATGGCAGGCCAAGGTAATCTTGACCTGCCATTTAATCTGCAAGGATACATGAAGGATCATGAAGTCCGGCAGTCATATACAATTACTCTACATAAATCCAAGCTTTACCGAGCCATGTATAAACTTCAACCCATTCCCCGCCAAGGACGACACCTGTTCGATTACCGGTCGTGTCGATTTTTTGCGGAGCCAAGGCACCAAGCTTTTCGCCGTTTGGTGAGTTATAAAAGTAGGTTCTTTCCGTAATATCGATCATAGGTGTAGGCACCAGCACTACTTCTTCCGGTTTAATAATAGGCTCTTCCGCCGAGATGGGAGCCGGCCCTGAAGTGTCGGATACCGTCCCGTTAATCGGATCTGCGCTTGCTACGGCGGTCAGGGACAGGGTGAGTGCTAGGGCTGCGGTAATGCTCAGTGTTTTTTTCATGGAATAATTCCTCCTTGGGACCGAAGTATGATTTGACATTATCGTAATAACCACGATTTGGATGTTTTGAACCAAGAAAGTTGGGTACATTTCTCAAATCGTGACAAGCTTCAAGGATTCCTATATACTTTGGAGATGGGAAAAGCCTTGTTGTTGTAAGGATATCCTATGGGAGGAGGGACTTTGAATGGTGCGTCGAAAAAAAAGAGCCGGACGTTTCCTGTTGGGTATATTTGTCCTTCTGCTTGTGATTATCGGTGCGTTAGTCTGGTTTGTTTATCCTACGCAATCTCTGGACATGCGCTACCGTTCCGTTGATTTCAAGGACAAGTTGATGACCATGGTGTCAAACCGGGATACCCGTATGCTGCTGAGCACAGAAGAAGTCGGGGAACTCAGCAAGAAGAACATGGTAAAATATATGAGCACCCATGACCTGGGCGTCGATATTACAGGCGCCGATTTTTTGATGAATGGCACCACGATGACAGCCCATATGAATGGGCAATGGGGGATCCTTCCCTTTGGCGCTGTGCTGCGCTTTCAAATGTCGGCCGAGGGAAGCCATCTTCACTTGACGCATGAATCGACAACGATCCGGGGGGTTGAGATCCCTTTGAATATGTTTCGACTGGAGCCGATCCAAATTTCGCTCAAGGACTATTTACCGGATCTGGTAACTGTGAAAGATGTGAAGTTTCTGTCCGATGGCTTGGAATTGAACTTCACGATGGATTGGATGTCCATTCCGTCGCTATTTAAGTAAAGCAAGAGAAACGGCTAAAGACTCAGACAAGGAACGAATGTCTGGGTCTTTTTTGTATTTTCACAGAGATGTCATTATTTTCAGAAAAAAACTATGAAAAAAATATATATGTAAACATTGACACTAAAATCGTCCCCCACTATAATCAGTAATTGTTTAGAAATAAATGTTTTAGTACTAAAGTATATAGAGGCGCCAGTAGGTTGTCTCTATTGAAGGAGTGCTGGACCTTTTAAAGGAGTGTAAAAAATACATGTCCATGCGGAATGAAATTCTGGAGTTGGAGATGCTATTTAAGAAGATGGTTCGGACAGTGCATCATGAGTGGCAGAAGGAGGGGTTTCCTAAACTAGGCAGAACCCAGTATACCGCCTTGGAGATGCTTCATGAACAGGGAGCTTTGAGATTATCGGACTTGGCTGATTCCATTCATGTAACATGCGGGGCGGTGACGGGCATATCCGATAAATTGATCGAGGGCGGATTCGCTCGCCGAATAAGGGATACAGCCGACCGCAGGGTCATCCATCTGGAGATTACGCCGCTTGGGCGTGATCTGATCGAGCAGCTGGCCAATAAACGCGCGGAGTTGAGCCATTTGTTATACGGTTTTCTAACGGACGAAGAGGTTAAGCAGTTGAGTGTCCTGTACCGCAAAATTATGACCAATGTTGAATTTATCCAAGGTCAGATGTCCACATAGAACAAACATGCTATATGTATGATTTTACTTAGAAAGAGAGTGAAGGCTGCACATGAGTACCCATACCATTGCTCGCCACGGCGAGCCTGTTAAGAAAGGCCCTATCATTGCTGCACTTATGATTGGCGCTTTTGTCGCCATTCTTAATCAGACATTGATGAATGTTGCTCTGCCGAGCATCATGGAAAATTTGAGCATTAAACCGACCGTAGCCCAGTGGCTGACCACAGGCTTTATGCTGGTAAACGGGGTCTTGATCCCCGTTACCGCTTATCTGATCGCGCGTTTCTCGACAAGGCAGCTGTTCATCAGTGCGATGACGCTGTTTACGATTGGCACCTTGCTGTGTGCCATCAGCCCCAATTTCGCGTTTCTGCTTACCGGACGCCTCGTTCAGGCTGCTGGTGCAGGCATTTTGATGCCGCTTATGACCGTTGTATTTCTGAACATTTTCCCTATTGAGAACCGCGGCAAGGCGATGGGGATGATGGGGATCGCCATGATATTTGCTCCTGCTATCGGACCCACGCTTTCAGGCTATATTGTGGAGCACTATGATTGGCGTGTGTTATTCTACATGATCTTGCCTTTCTCAATCATTGCTACACTAATCGGGGTTTTCTTCCTGAAAAATGTTACCGAGGTCAGCCGGCCGAAGCTGGACATGATCGCCATCATTTTGTCCACCCTGGGCTTTGGCGGTTTGCTGTACGGCTTCAGTGATGCCGGGAATGACGGTTGGTCCAGCACCCCGGTTGTTACGACCCTAGCGGTCGGCGCGATTGCTCTCATCCTGTTTGTATGGCGGGAGATGAAGGCCGACAATCCGATGCTGGAATTCCGGATATTCAAATACAACATGTTTACGTTGACGACCCTTATCAATGTCATTGTTACGATGGCGATGTATGCCGGGATGATCCTGCTGCCCATTTATCTGCAGCAGATTCGTGGATTCACACCGGTGGAATCAGGACTTCTCATGCTTCCCGGCGCTATTCTGATGGGGATCATGTCACCGATTACGGGAGCGATCTTCGATAAGGTTGGCGCAAGATGGCTGGCTGTTATCGGTCTGGCGATTACGGTCATTACGACGTGGGAGTTCAGTAATCTGACCGAAACCATATCTTACAGCCAGATGATGATCATATATACGGCTCGCATGTTCGGGATGTCGATGCTCATGATGCCGATCCAAACGGCCGGACTAAATCAGCTGCCGCGAAGTTTGAACGCCCACGGTACGGCCATGTCGAATACACTCCGCATGGTTTCCGGCTCGATCGGAACGGCAATTCTTGTTACCGTCATGTCCACCCAGGCAGAGAGCAAAGGGGAAGCCCTGATGCAATCGGGACTATTTGATCCGAAGAATCAGGCCGACCTGCTTAAGCTGGGTAATGAAGCAACCATTTATGGCATTAACTATGCCTTTGTTATTGCCACGTGGATCAGCGTCGCTTCGTTGATCCTGGCGTTCTTTATCAAGAAGACTAAGCCGGCGGAAGAGCCGAAAGCCTCAGGAAATCAGGAGGCTGCAGCAACGAACGTATAACCCGATCCCATTTTTCGCAGCGCAAAAAAAGGGTGTCCTATCCGTTTATCAAACGGAGGACACCCTTTTTTTTATTCCTTTTGTGTATATACAATGCATGGGCTTTAGTATGTGACAGCGTCACATACTTCGTCTGCGTCCGGTAAAGAGAGAGATCACAAACAGGACAACGAAGATGAAGAACAGCACCTTCGCGATACCGGCTGCAGCCTCAACGATGCCGAAGAAGCCAAAGATCCCTGCAATCAGTGCAACAACTAGAAAAATTACGGACCATTTTAACATCCTATTCACCCTGCTTTCTTCATCGATTTTATTGGATATAGCATGTAGTCTCATGATGCTCCACGAAGCGGCACATATCCAATTTGAAGCTTGGTAGAGAGCCATCGGCCGTTGCCAACAGCGCCCTTCGTAGTGTTCTTTAACCGGGGCGGCAAGGGATGAAACAAGCTGCAGAACAATGGCATTATTGGCAAGGATCCCTTTGTTTCGTGGGCTGGGGGATAGGGTAACTATTGCGTATCCGAAACCAACATACTTGAAAGTGAGGGACAACGTATGCTAACCCAAATCAGTGTTGCCATTATTGCCGTAGCATTTGCGGTTCTGGTTTTCTTTTTAATTAAGACACTAAAGGCTGCGACACAATCGCTCGAAAAGGTAACAGAAACCCTTCAGGATGTCCAAAAGACGGTGGACGAATTGAGTTATGAAGTGAAGCAGACGATTCGAAATACGAACGATATTACGGTGGATGTTCAGCATAAGATGAGACAGATTGATCCGGTACTGGATACCGTCAAGAATCTGGGAGAAGCTTTAAGCGAAGTCACCTATGCGGTAAAGCAGGTATCCTCCGGCATGGTTAGCCGCTTTAAGCAATCCCGGATGGAGCAGAAGAATGCCCGTACGGAAGTGCCTTTGACGGCCCAGGATCGTACGTTCCAGTCTTATGACGCGGTATATCAGAATACGGAAGCAGAAGAAAAGTCACGCGGTCGGAACTGGTTAGCTTATGTGGATACAGCGGTTGGTCTGTGGAACAGCTTCCGTCGTCAAAAAGCCAGATAAAAGTAAAAAAGCAAAACCCGGGTATAGCTCTGCAAGCTGAAGAAAGGAGGAGGTCGCATGTGGAATGTCGCACTGTTGATGGTAGGGCTCTTGATTTACTCCGGAGGTGGAGGTGCTGTGGCAGAGCCGCAGTCTTCCGCCGGGATGTCGCCACCGCCTATGATTCATGCCGCTTCGGATGCTGGACAAGCACAGACCAGCGACAACGCTACAGAGAGCTATGGAACTTTAAACGGGATTTCGCTAACGGATAACAAGGGCGATGTCATTCGCAAGCTGGGAGCACCGGCTCGAATTGAGCATGAGGAGCTGACCGGAATGACCAAGCTGGATTACAAAGATATGGAGGTTGGGGTCCGCAACGGCTATACGGAATATGTTCATGTGAAGCCCTCTGCCGTATCCTTTCAGGTTGAAGGCCAGCGTATAGGTATGACAACCAATCAAATTCGGGCATCTCTGGGTAAGCCGTATTTTAAAGCGGAGGACGGGGATGTGTACCTTGAGAACCATCATGCGCTTAAAGTATTTATTGACCGGAGCTCCGGTGAAATTGCAGGAATTGATTTATTTTTTGATTATTGCGAGTAAATTTGTTTCAACCTTAAGAAATAAGGTTAATAACAAATGGACTATAACCTAAATTAAGGTTTTACACTATTAGGGGAGGTTTTCACAATGGAATTTACCAATACGAAGTCATATGCCAAAGTCGTTGAGAACGGTACTCAAGCGGTTCAGGAGGTTCAGAATCTGCGACAGTCCGGTTACGATCATGATCGGATTTATGTATTGGCTCATGATTCGGACAAGACAAGCCGGATCGTGGATGCATCCGATGCCAATAACGTAGGCATCAAGGAAGAAGGCGTGTTTGACGCCTTTGCGAATTTGTTCCGGTCCCGCGGCGATGAGCTTCGCGCCAAAATCGTATCGCTTGGATTTACGGAGGCCGAGGCTGGATTCTATGAGAAACAGCTGGATCTAGGCAAAGTACTTGTCATCGCTAAAAAAGATGAATGATATAGCATTGAAAGCACAGCTTTATGGCAGCATCGCGGGTAGGCATTAGCGTTATAGGACTTAAAACATAGATAAGGAATGAGACCTTTGACGTCTCATTCCTTATCTATGTTTTAAAAGAATGTTCCATAAATCCTATAAAAGTGGAAGATTCAAGAGGTAGAGCCTTTTTCTATAGCAATAGATCAGAGGGTTATTATAGTATAATAGTAGGAAAAGGATTTCTATCGTATAATCCGTAACGTTAAGGGAGAGGGCAATGAGAATATTAATCGTAGATGACAATCCGACTAACGTCATTATTATTCGAGAAATCTTGAAAAAGGAAAATTATCAGAATACTCTATCTGCATCTTCAGCACTGGAAATGCTGGAACATCTGGGGATTGGCGATCGCAGCCGTGAGCTGCAGCCCCGGAGAGCGGATATCGATCTGATTCTGCTCGACATGATGATGCCTGAGATGGATGGAATAGAAGCTTGCCGTATTGTACAGCAATATGAGCATTTGAAAGATATACCGATCATTATGGTCACTGCCGTCGGGGATTCCAAGAAGCTGGCGGAAGCGCTCGATGCCGGAGCCGTCGATTATGTGACGAAGCCGATCAACAAGGTGGAGCTTATGGCGCGGATTCGCTTGGCGCTCCGTTTGAAGCATGAGAAAGACTGGCATATTGAGAGGGAACAGCGGGTCCAGGCTGAATTGAAGCTTGCGGCCATGGTTCAGAATGCCGTATTGAGCTCACCAATTGAAGATGATCAGCTTGAGATTCATGCGCTGTACCAGCCTTCGGCGGAGCTTGCGGGAGATTTGTATGCATGGTACCCGCTTGGCGATGGCCGTTATGGCGTGATTCTGCTGGATATGATGGGACACGGGATTACTTCGTCCTTATTTTGCATGTTCATCGCTTCGGTTCTGAAGGACACGGTGACGACTTATGTCGAACCGGAGAAGGTGGTTCAGGAATTGAACCGCAGGTTCAATCAGTTAAACCTCGGCGAACAGCTGATACAGTACTATTTTACAGCGATCTATCTTGTTGTAGACACCCGTTTGAAGCGGGTGGATTACGTCAACGCAGGGCATCCTCCGGCTCTCTTCTTTCAGGAAAGCGGGGATGTGATGACTTTGGATCAAGGCTGCTGCCCAGTTGGGTTATTCGACCGGATCGAAGACATGGAGCCAAGAAGCTTTCAATATGAAGGTGAAGGACATTTGGTCATGTATACGGATGGCCTACTCGAACTGGTAGAGGGTGGTCATGACGAGAAGCTGGATTATCTGAAGGAGCATTTGGGCGGCCCTCATCATTGGAGAGAAGATGAAATGAAGGAGCAATATTTTGTGGATGATCCATCGCAGGAGCGAGAGGACGATAAATGCCTGGTTTGGATATCTCTTAAAAAAGGAGAGGAAACCAATCAATGAAGCTTAGGAGCAAGTTAGTCATTGGTTTTACGACTTTGCTCGCGCTCATGCTGGTTCTGACCTTGATTGGTTATGACCGAATCAGTTATATGAACGACCAGATGGACCAGATCTATCAGGAGCGCTATCAAAAGGTACGAAACTCCAGCGCAATGCGCGGAGAAGTCAACGACATGGCACGAGAGCTTACGAATATGATATTGAGCAATGACCAGTCCACGTATGCTGTGTCCGAACAGGAACTGGAAGCGATGACAGCACGAGCTCAGTCGTATTTTAAAGCGATCCAGGAAAGTGCAAATACCGCAGAAGAGCAGCAATTGTTAGTCCGGATTGAGCGTGCGGTGAATCAATATATCGTTTATCAAAACAAGACACTGGAGCTGTTGGCGAAGAGCAACGCAACAGAGGCCAATTTGCTTCGCAATTCGACAGGACAATCTGTCCAGGAAGAGATGCTGACGAGTTTGAACGAGCTTAGCAGCTACGAGAACCAGAAGATCAATGATGATATAACAGCAGCGAAAGCGGCATATGACCGCTCTGTCCAAATGTTCATCTATATCATGGCTGGCGGATTGTTAATAGGGATGCTGGTCATTCTATGGATTCTTCCAAGCATTACCCGAGGCATCAACGTGGTCTCCATGATGTTGAAGAGCTTTGGAGAAGGCAGATTGAAGGCGATCCGTCGTATTAAAGTGACGTCCAAGGATGAGTTTGGCGATGTCGCTCGGGTATTTAAAGACCTGTCTGAAGACATTATCGAGAAGCAGCGCATCGAGGAAACCTATCTCCAGGCGCAGCGTGATCAGTCCTGGCTGAACTCGAACATGGCCAGAGTCACGGAGCTGCTGGAGGGGATCAATTCCCTGGAGGAAGTCGGTCAGCGGTTCATCAGCGAATTCACGCCGATTTTGGGTGCTCATTATGGAGCTATCTATATCCGTCAAGAAGACAAACATCCGAATAAGTTGGAGATGAAAGGTTCCTACGCCCATGAAGGCGGCGAAGAGCCGAAGATTTCCTTCATGATCGGGGAAGGGCTTGTAGGTCAAGTTGCGCTCGACAAGAAACCGATCGTACTGAAAAGCGCACCGGAGGATTACATGAAGGTGGAATCCGCATGGGGATCATCGAAGCCGGTATCCGTCATAATTTATCCGATTCTGTTTGAGAATGAAGTGATGGGTGTTATTGAGTTGGCAGCTTTTGAGGAAACAACATCACTACAGGAGCAGCTAATATCTCAGCTGAGCCAATCTCTTGGCATCATTCTGAACAATATTATTGGCCGTCTACGGGTGGAGCAGCTGCTGCGCGAATCGCAGGCCATGACCGAAGAACTTCAGGTTCAATCGGAAGAGCTGCAGACCCAGCAAGAAGAGCTTCGCCGCACCAACGAAAATCTGGAGGAGCAAACCAATGCCCTCAAGCGCTCCGAGGACTTGCTGCAGCGCCAGCAGGAAGAGTTGGAGCATTACAATACCGAGCTTGTTGCCAAGACGCGTGCGCTTGAGGAACAGGTGCAGGAAGTGGAAGAGAAGAACGATGAAATCGAGAAGGCAAGAATGCAGCTTGAGCAGCAAGCGAAGCAGCTGTCGATTACAACCAAATATAAGTCGGAGTTCATGGCCAATATGTCTCACGAGCTGCGAACTCCGCTAAACAGCCTGCTGATTTTATCACAGCTGTTGTCGGAGAATAAGGATGGAAATCTGAGCACCAAGCAGATTGAATATGCACAGACCATATATATGTCAGGCTCCGATCTGCTCAAAATGATTGATGAGATTCTCGATTTGTCTAAAGTGGATGCAGGGAAAATGGAGATTCATTATGAGGATGTTCAGCTTCCGGATATTGAAGCCTTCGTGGAGCAGAATTTTGCCGCCGTGGCATCACGCAAGCATATCGACCTCGGTGTGCACATTAGTGAAGATATTCCGCAGAGCATCGTTACGGACAGCCATCGCGTGAAACAAATTCTTCGTAATCTGTTATCGAATGCCTTCAAGTTTACCAATAGCGGCTCAGTCGAGCTGCATGTGGAGAAGGCCGACAAGGAGAAGCTTCCGCTTTACCTGAATGCCGAAGCGGATTATGTGGCCTTTGCTGTCAGAGATACCGGAATCGGTATCCCGGCTGATAAAACGGACCTGATCTTTGAAGCCTTCCAGCAGGTAGACGGCACAACCAGCCGTAAATACGGGGGAACCGGGCTTGGTTTATCCATCAGCCGCGAGCTTTCCCGTCTGCTGGGCGGGGGCATTCTGGTTGAATCGGAAGAGGGCAGGGGAAGCTGCTTCACGCTCTTCCTGCCAGCCAGTCGTCCGGATTTGGTAGAAGGTACACAGGAAGCTGCCGCAGCAATTGAGGCACCACCGGAGCGTAATCTGATCGTACCGAAGGCAAAGATGATTACGAAAGAGGCTCAGCCATCCGTACAGGTGGATGACGATCGCAACCAGCTCGGACCGACAGATAAAGTATTGCTTATTATTGAGGATGACGTGAAGTTTGCTAGAATCCTTCTGGATATGGCCAGAGGACGCGGCTTCAAGGCCTTGGTTGCATTGCAGGGGGATATCGGTCTGGAGATGGCCAAGTCGTACAAACCGGATGCCATCATCCTGGATATCCAGCTTCCGGTCATTGACGGCTGGTCTGTCATGGGCGAGCTGAAGAGCTCCGCGGTTACCCGCCACATTCCAGTGCATGTCATTTCGGTCGTGGATGAAGTGAAGCAAGGATTAATGATGGGAGCGATCGCTTACTTGAAGAAGCCGTCATCCAGAGAAGCGCTGGAGGACGCGTTTACGCATATCGAATCCTATGCGGAAAAATCGATGAAGCATCTTCTGATTGTCGAGGATGACGACATTCAGCGGAATTCCATTATTGAATTGATTGGTCATGACGATGTATCGATTACGGCGGCATCCACAGGCGCCGAAGCGCTCAGTGAGCTGCGTAAACAGCGCTATGATTGTATGGTGCTTGATCTGATGCTGACGGACATGACAGGCTTTGAGCTGCTAGATCAGATCCGCGATGACGAGAATCTGGTGGATCTGCCGATCATTATTTATACAGGCAAGGACTTGGATTCGAAGGAAGAGATGCAGCTTCGTAAATATGCGGAGTCGATCATCATCAAAGACGTGAAATCACCAGAGCGGCTTCTGGATGAAACGACGCTGTTCCTCCATCGGGTCGAGGCTGATTTGCCGGAAGATAAACGTAAAATCCTGCAGAAGCTGCACAACAAGGAAGAGCTGTTTGAAGGCAAGAAGATTCTGCTGGTGGACGATGATATCCGCAACGTGTTTGCTCTCTCCAGCGTGCTGGAGGGATACCATATGGAAGTTACCTTTGCCGAGAACGGCCGGGAAGCCATTGAGCTGCTTCAGGATAATCCCGATTTCGATCTGGTGTTAATGGATATGATGATGCCGGAGATGGACGGGTATGAGGCGATGCGACGTTTACGCGAAATGCCGGAATTCGAGAAACTGCCGATTATTGCCCTGACAGCCAAAGCCATGAAAGAGGATCGGGCGAAGTGTATTGAAGCGGGAGCTTCCGATTATATGAAGAAGCCGATACAAACGGAGCAACTTCTTTCGCTTATGAGGGTTTGGTTGTATTCGTAAGCCGCTTTTGTGGGTAAAGTACAAGTAGCAAATAAACACGGGGAAAGCGGTGCAAGCGTAATGTCATCTAGTGACCATATGGAATCAGAACAACTGTTGTTAACAGAGGAAAGCGAACGTGAGCTGGAACAGATCGAGATTGAGCTTCTTTTGGAAGGTATTCATCGATTCTATGGTTACGATTTTCGCAATTACGCTATTCCCTCATTAAGGCGGAGAATCTGGCACCATGTTCATGCCGAGGGCGTATCCACAATCTCAGCCCTTCAGGATAAAGTACTTCACGACCGTTCTTGTTTTGAACGTCTCATATATAATTTATCGATTCCGGTTACGGAAATGTTCAGGGATCCGAAGCTGTTCCTGACATTCAGGCAGTCGGTAGTTCCATTGCTTCGTACGTATCCTTATATACGGATTTGGCATGCCGGCTGTTCGACCGGAGAAGAAGTGTATTCCATGGCCATTTTGCTTCATGAAGAGGGATTGTATGAGAAATCCCGGATTTATGCGACAGACATGAATTCACGTTCTCTCCAGCAGGCCAAGGAAGGCGTATTCGACATCAAACGCATGAAGCAGTATACCAAGAATTATTTGGAGGCGGGCGGTACCCGCTCGTTCTCCGAATACTATACGGCGAAGTACAATTCGGTTATTTTCCAACCGTTTTTGAAGAAAAATATGATATTTGCCGAGCATAATTTGGCAACAGACCGTTCCTTTAACGAGTTTAATGTGATCTTTTGCCGGAATGTCATGATTTATTTTAATGACCAGCTGCGGGATCACGTACACGGATTATTTCACGAGAGTCTAAGCCATTTTGGTATTCTCGTACTGGGTTCTAAAGAGTCCATACACTTTACGAATTATAGTGAAGCTTATGAGACGCTGGACCGGGTGGAGAAAATATACCGGAAGATTAAATAGAAGTTTTGTAGGAGGATCTCATGGGGATTCACGAACCGATTCATATTCTGTTGGTAGATGACCGCCCTGAAAACTTACTTGCACTCGAAGCTGTTCTGGACAGCGAACAATACACACTTATTAAAGCTACTTCGGGAGAAGAGGCTCTGCGATATCTCTTGAAGTATGATTTTGCCGTGATTGTTCTCGATGTACAAATGCCCGGCATGGACGGTATCGAAACAGCGAGGCTGATCAAGGCGAGAGACAAGACAAAGGATATTCCGATCATATTCATTTCCGCGAACAGCAAGGACGCGGAGCATCTTTTTGCAGGATATTCCGCGGGGGCAATCGACTATATGGTTAAACCCTTTATCCCTCAAATCTTGAAATCCAAGATCGAGGGTTTTGTCGATATGTACCGGACCAATAACAGGTTGAAGATTCAATCCATGCAATTGCACCAGAAGACCCAGGAGCTTGAAAAAATTAATCAAGAACTTGTGCTGGCCAAGGAAGAAGCGGAGATTGCCGCCAAAGCCAAAACGGAATTTCTGGCGATGATGAGTCACGAGATCCGAACGCCGATGAATGGCGTCATCGGTATGATTGACTTGCTGATGGACAGCGATCTTCAGGATGAGCAGCGGGAATACGCAACGATTATCCGCAACAGCGCGGATGCTTTGGTTAACATCATTAATGACATTCTGGATTTCTCCAAGATGGAATCAGGCAAAATGGAGCTGGAGGAATATCCGTTTGATCTCAAGTCCTGCGTTCAGGAAGTGTTTGGTTTGTTCTCCGGAGAAGCCTCCAAGAAGAATCTGGAGCTTACGTATTACATTGAGGATCAAATTCCTGCGATCGTATTCGGTGACATGGGACGCCTTCGTCAAGTATTGGTGAATCTGGTATCCAATGCCGTGAAGTTTACGAATGAGGGCGGCGTGTATTTGGTTGTTTCGCTTACTCAAACAAAAGAGGACCGATTAACCCTTGAATTCACGGTGAAGGATACGGGAATTGGCATCTCATCCGAGAAAATCGATCGGTTGTTCAAGCCGTTCTCTCAGTTGGACTCCTCGATGACAAGGCGCTACGGCGGAACAGGACTTGGGCTTGCTATCTGTAAATCGCTCGTACAGATGATGGGCGGAGAGATCGCGGTTGACTCCAAGGAAGGCAAGGGAGCCACTTTCGTATTTACGATCTGCGTTCATACGCATGAGGAAGAGTATCACCGACTCCGGGTAGAGGAGCGTTCGGCAAAATATCGTGTGCATGGGGAGAGGCAGCCGAACATCCTGATTGTGGACGATCATCCGATTAATCGAAAACTGATGGACAGCATGCTGGAAAAGATGGGGATGAAGGCGGATATGGCGGAGGACGGCAGGCAGGCGGTTGAGATGGTTGCCGGTCCCAAAGTCTACGACATGATCTTCATGGATTTGCAGATGCCGATAATGGATGGTCTGGAGGCAGCGCGTCTGATCCGCCAGATGAAGCCGGATGCTGAGGCTCCCGTTCTGGTTGCGATGACGGCTAATGTAATGGACGGGATTCAGAAGCGCTGTTTTGACGCGGGCATGAATGAATATATCAGCAAGCCGGTCAAAATCAGCTGTGTGAAGCACCTGATATCCCGGTATGTACCGGTAGAACCGGAAGGATGGGATATCCCGCCAAGCCCTGTTCGCATCATCAACGGTTAGCTGCAGCAATCGTTTTCCATATATTAGCGTGTCCATAACCCTCTTTAACCTGTTTCAACAAGCTAGATAACGGGTTATGTAAAGGGAAAACAAATGATTGGGAGAGAGTGTCTATGAATACAAAAACGAATGATAAGTTCAATGCTAAGACCCAAATGAACGAGGGCGTATGCACGGTGTTTTTGAGCGGTGAACTTGATCTGTCCGTCGCTCCGGATTTTCGATTAGTGATGGAGCCTCTTGTCGGCAATTCCGAAGTAGACTTGATCGTCAACATGAAGGACATGACATATATTGATAGTACGGGTATTGGTATTCTTCTGTCGATACTGAAAGCCAGACATGGCATGGAAGCACGCTTTGCAGTCGAGGAAGTTCCGCCGCAAATTCAAAAGCTGTTCGATATGACGGGTATTGCGAAGTTCTTTCAGTCGTAAGAAGAATTCCCAATAGGAAAGGATCGAAAAGAATGAATTCAGATGTACAAAGAGTAACGCTTAATTTGCCTGCCAGTGCTGAATACGTGGATATTGTAAGACTGAATCTCTATGGAATAGCTTCCAAGATGGGCTTTTCCTATGAAGAGATCGAAGATATGAAGGTTGCGGTGTCGGAGGCCTGTAATAACTCGGTCTTGTATGCTTATAGTCAGGAAGGCGGCATGGTAGAGGTTTTATTTCAAGTGACCAGCGAGTCGCTATCCATTACGGTCAGAGACGAAGGGGAGAGTTTCGACAGTGTGGGAGCGGTTGGCAACCGTACACTTCATGATAAAGATCTCAGCGAGGTCCAAATCGGAGGACTAGGCTTCTACCTGATGGAGGCGCTTATGGATGAGGTAAGCGTGACAAACCAGGCTGGAAAGGGAACCGAGGTTACGCTGACAAAGCGTCTCGCAAGAAGCGAGGAGCCCGTATGAGTGATAAGGCGACTCCCCAAGAGTCCAGAGATGAAGCCGTTCATTTAATTGAACAGTATCAGCAAACGAAGGATAACGATATCGCGACGGTGCTGATTAAGAAATATGAACCGATGGTCAAAATGGCGGCAGGCAAGATTGCCCGAAATCGGCCCGACCTGTATGAGGATTTGTATCAGGTTGGCCAAATGGCATTAATTCGTCTTCTGCAGCAATATGACATCAGCCTGGGGATTCCGTTTGAACCCTATGCCATGAAGAGCATGATCGGGCATATGAAGAATTTCCTCCGCGATAAATCATGGTACATTCAAGTACCAAGACGAATCAAGGAAAAGGGTGCCTTGGTTCAGCAAGCGATTGATGAACTAATGGTGAAGCTGGAGAGATCTCCCGATGTGAATGAGATCGCATCCTACCTGGATCTTTCCGTTGAGGAAACGGTTGAAGTGTTAGCCGGACGTGAATGCTATCATTATGTATCATTGGATTCCCCTTTATCTCAGGAAGAAACCGGAGCGACGCTTGGAGAGCTGATCAGTTCGGATGTGAATGATTTTGATTCCGTTGAGAAGCGCATGGATCTTCAGCAGGCGATGAGTCAGTTGAAGGAGCAAGAGCAGAAGGTGCTATTGCTGGCATTTCAGGAGGGACAGTCCCAGAGAGCTATCGCGCAGAGGTTAGGCGTGTCGCAAATGAGTGTCTCACGTATCCAGAAGCGGGCAACGGAAAAACTGAAGCAGATCATGTCCAATTCTTCTTACTGATATGGACAAGCCTCGTAGAAACAGACGTATAGCAACATAAGGCACGCTTCCTCCATTACAGGAAAGCGTGCCTTTTTGGAACCTACGATTCGTATTTATAGAAGGGAGTGGCAAAGAAAACATGCTGGGGCCAGATGGGATGGAAGGTCAGGATATTTATACTTTTGCAGGGGGATGGAAGTGGTACGATGTTCGAACGGATAACTGGCAATCCTCCTGGATCGGCGAACTTCGGACGCGCTATCCTTATACAGCCGAATGGTTTGATCTAGCTTCGACGTTAAAGAAACGAAACTACTTATCCGTCCGATTCAAGGATGGGGTGGAGCCGGTCATTATGGGAACCATGCTTTATAAGGTCACGGATGATGCCGATCATTACAAGTCGGAACAGTTCTATTTCTATACGGACGATCAAGTGCTGATTACCATCAATTTGGATGACCATACCCGAAGCGTGATGGCTAAGTCCGAAAGAGCTTCCATGCTTCATCAATGCCAAAAGCCCGTCGACGGCATGTTTGTGCTGGCTCGGGCCATTCTGCATTATTACCATGCGGGAATGGATCAATTCGAGCATAACCTGCGTCTTGTCGAAAGTGATATGCGTACGCACAACCGGAGATCCTTAATGGATAGCATTCTGTCGTCCCGGTTTGAGTTGTTGGAGTGGAGCAATCTGTTTATTCCTTTTCAGGAACTGATTGCCGCAGCAAAGGAAGGATATCATGGCGAGCTGGATAGCAGCCGCTCGTTTCAACAGCTCCTGCATCGAGTGGAAAGAATGGAAAAGCTGATTCATCATTATGAGCGCGAAATCGATACGCTGGTATCGATAGACGATGCAATCTCTGCGTTCCGCGGTAATGAAATTATGAAGACACTGACGATTTTTACGGTCGTGCTCACACCGGCAACCGTGGTCGGAGCCATATGGGGGATGAACTTTGAAAATTTGCCCGCCATTAAGACGTTCTGGGGATTTACAGTAGTCATCGGCTTCACTTTGCTGTGGACCGGAGGCATGTACCTTTGGATGCGTGCGAAGGGATGGACGGGAGACCTGCTTCAAGTGAAGTCCAACAACAAAAATCTTTGAGGCACGAATATGCATGAATGGCAGCGAGAATGATCACAACGCCCGGTGACCTCTGTAGGCACCGGGCGTTTTCATGTATTGAAGACACGCTAGGATCTGGATTGATCAATATATCCTTGCAAATCGGAGATGAAATCCCCAATCATCGGAACGTTGACAAAGAAGCTGAGGATGTAACCCAGAAGACCCAGTACGAGAGCCGTACCAAGGGTTAAGCCCAACCCACGGGCTAGGCCGGCAGTGAGGTTGGCAATGATGCGTTTCTTGGGATTCATGTAATTATCGATCATGTCCTTCATTTCGGATTTCTCCAGCGTGGCCGCGATTTTGTCCAGTCGCGTGTTCAATTTCTTCACTTCGTGCCTTAGCTCAAAGGGATGGTCCTGGACATCATCCGCCTCTTTGGAGTGCCTTTCCTGCTTTGATTCGGATTGTACTCGTTGTTCCTCGTTTCGTGTCGAACGACTGCCGCTTCGGGTCGAGAAGCTGGAGCCGGTACGATATGGGTTTGCTTTACTCATGAGATATCCCCGCTTTCCAGGCAGATGCGCCGTTTCATTTCACTTAGGAATTACTACAATGTGTATAAGAAGACGTTCACGCTCTGGCACAAAAATAGCCAGCTGTGTCAGCTGGCTATTCGTGACTATACGAATTAATAATTCGTTGTCGATTTCATTTCACGGCTGACTTCGGAAGAAGTGTCCATCGCTTGATCCTTCACATCTTTGGAAGCACTCGAAACCTCGCTCGACACGTCAGCCGATGCTTCCTTGACGCTGGACATAATGCTCTGGCGGCCTTCATTCACGGTGGCCATGACATCGGAGGCTTTGCTGCCCACGGTTTTGGCCAGTTCAGAAGCTTTATCGCCTACCGTGTAAGCAACTTCCTTGGTTTTATCCGACACCATGCTCAGCTTCTCGGACAAATCCCCGCGAAGCTCGCGGCCTGGCTTTGGAGCGAACAACAGAGCTGCCGCCGCTCCGACCAAGGCGCCGATGAAAGCACCTTTGAAGAATGTCGAACCGCTTTGTACTGGATATTCTTGTTCTGTGTTATTCATAACTTTCACTCCTTTTAGTTAATATAAGAAAGAATATAAACACGAGAGTCAGGCTGTGCGTCTAAACAACTTGGCAACAAGACCGAGCAGGAATACAAAGATGGCTGTACCGATGATAGCGGGCACAATAGCAAATCCGCCTATGACAGGACCCCATGCTCCGAAGAGCCACGGTCCGAGCCATGCGCCTATGAAACCTGCGATCATGGAACCGATAATTCCGCCCGGCATTTCATGACCAACCAGCGCATCCCCGATAATCCCGATGATGATTGCCATCACGATGCTGATGATGATTCCCCACATACGATCGCCTCCTTTTCAGAGCAATGTGTTTCGAGTGGGCTTGCTTATCTCGTAATTAAACGTAAGGCCACACCATGAAACAGGACAGTGGAAAACGGGAGATAAATGAAATGTCCGTCCTGAATGGAACGAAGCCTGCTGTTATTTGCGGTTTTTTGTACTATACTGAATACAGATTTGCAATCATTCTCGGATGCGCGTGATGACGGGGAGATGCAAACATACAGGTTTTTCAGGGCTCAACGCGTAAGAGACGGTTAGAGAAGGAGTTAGACAACATGGATACTGTACTGGTGAAGGAATATCGGGCGGACATACTGGAGTGCGTCCACAATGGACATATATGTATTGTGAATGAGCAAGGAAACGTTGAGGCTTTTGCAGGAGATCCGGATTACGTCGCATTTACGCGTTCTTCGGCCAAGCCCCTACAGGCAATTCCCTCCATTCGAGGCGGGCTGGCCGACCATTATGGACTGACCGATGAGGAAATAGCGATCATGACCGCTTCGCATCGAGCCGAGCCGGCTCATGTAGAAGTATTGGAACGTTTTGCGCGCAAGGCGGACATCAGCGAAGCTTACATGGTTTGTGCATCCAGCTGGCCGCTGGACGAAGGAAGCAAAGAGGCTCTTCTGCGAGGGGGCGGCGATAAGAGTAAATGGTACCATAATTGCTCCGGCAAGCATTATGGGATGCTGGCCTACTGCCAGATGGCAGGGTATTCGCTGACGGGATACGATCAGCCGGAACATCCGCTGCAGCAGGAGATCCTTCGGACGGTTGCCTATTTGGCGGGATTGGCTCCTGGCGATGTCAAATTGGGAACCGACGGTTGCGGACTGCCGGTATTTGCCATGCCGCTCCGCGCTCTGGCAACAGCCTATATGAAGCTCGCTTCCCCGGACCTCATAGAGGATGGGCCGACGCAGAAGGCAGTCATCCGAATCACGAAGGCCATGCATGCTGCTCCTTATATGGTAGCGGGTAAACACAAAGTGGATACCCTTCTCCTGGAGGATCATAATATTGTGGCCAAGGGCGGCTTCAAGGGCGTGTACTGTTTTGGTCTTAAGAAGGAGCGGCTCGGCATTTCTTTTAAAATTTCAGATGGCTCCGAAGAGGAGTGGGGCTGGATCACGGAGTCCATATTGGAGCAAATCGGCTATAGCAACAAACCGACCATCGAGCGTCTGAAAGCCGCATACCCTAAGGATTTATACAATGATGAAGGTCTTCAAGTAGGCAGGGTAGAAACCGGATTTAAGCTGCTCCGCGCTTAAGGACGACTGATTAGACCGGAAACCGCCGGGGTATTGAATAGTAAAAACGGCGGAGGTGACCGGCCATGATTAAGATCATGACGGCAGCGGAAAGACATACTACCCATGAAGACGGTATTCATAGTGAATTCAGCTTTTCTTTTGGTGATTATACAGATCCGCATAACGAGCATTTTGGAAGCCTGCTGGCGCATAATGAATATGTGCTCCAACCGATGGAGGGATTTGATCGAAGGTTTCATCATGACTTGGTGATTGTTCATTTGGTGCTGGAAGGCACGTTAACGTATGAAGATGATACAGGGAAGTTATTGGAGCTTGTACCCGGTTCGATTCATGTCGTGAATACAGGCTCCGGCGTGTATCATGCCGAGAGGAATGCCTCCTCTTCAGAAGACGTACGCTATCTGGAAATGTGGTTTCTCCCTGCGGAACCGGGCCTTGAGACGATACATCACCAAAGCAATTTTACAAAGGAACAGCAATTGAACCAGATGCTTCCGATCATCGGGTCAGGTAATGGTGAATCAAGCTTGCATCCATCGCTGGATGTTGTGATGTACAGCAGCATACTCGAGACGGGACAAGAACTGACGTACAGCCTGGCCGGGAACCGGAGAATGCATGTGTACGTCATAAGCGGTCATGTCGAAATATCATCGGAAGACGGCGTATTCGATATGAAAGCGGGTGACGCGGCAAGGATCCAGCGTCGTCATGAGCTGACATTCCGGGGGAACTCAAGTGAGGGGAACTCGGAAGTGGTGATGATCGATATGCCGTAGAGAAGGACAGAAAGCCCCCGGAACTTCGCTTAGATTAGCGAAGTTCCGGGGGCTTTGCTATAAAAAGGGTTCTTCTTTTAGATATTCAAGGTTCTCGGGTAACGATGATTTACTGGTTCCCGCGAAGCTGCCCGAGCTCCGATACAACAGCTTCCACTTCCGATATACTCAGGTTTTGTTTATTCATGACCATATCGTACAAATCATAAATATCATCATATTGGTTAACCGAGAAGGCGGAGGCTTGCATAGCAGCTCCTGTAGCCATCCGAAGCTTGTTTTTAATCTGTTCAATCATATACTCGACATTGGCTTGGGATTTTTCACTCAAATCCATGGATTAACACCATCCTCTCATAGGGGGATTTACGATTTTCATCCCTGTATTGTAACATGTTACCGTGCGGCTCGACCAATGTTTTTGCCATCGGAGACAGAGATAGGTTAAAATCAGGAAAAAAAGGTTTTTCAGGCTGCGGGAGCAAGGCTTCAAGCGATGAGATCAAGGAGGGCCGTCATGAGCGAACAAGCCGGCAAGACGCCAGGCGTACATGCTGTAAAAGCTAAAATGTCGGGGCATGAGCTGACGGATTTTTTTCGGACGATTTCGCAGCGGCATGAGCTGGACAGCATCGTATTTTTATGTATTGGCACCGACCGTTCCACGGGAGATGCACTCGGACCGCTGACAGGAAGCCGGCTCATAGAATACGGTTTTCCGCATGTAATCGGGACGCTGCCTGAACCGTGCGACGCTTTTAATCTTGAGGCAAGGCTTCAAGGTATACCTGAGGATAAGGCGATAATTGCTATTGATGCATGCCTGGGGCAATCCTCGTCAGTCGGATATTTCTTTACATGCGAGGGTCCGCTGACGCCTGCCCAGTCCGTCGGCGGGAGGCTTCCGGCAGTGGGAGATTACAGCGTGGCAGCGGTTGTGAACGTCCATGGACCGAAGCCGTATTGGACTCTCCAAGTGACGTCCCTGTACCAAGTCATGGGGATGGCGGAGCAGATAGCGCAGCAAGCCGCTATAGCCTTTGGCCTTAGGCCGTAAGACACGGCGTTTCAGCCGGGGGTGTTTTTGTTTAATAATAGATCATTCTTTATAAAATAATGGGTGTCTATCACGTGGCATCCGCTGAATAGAAAGAAGGGTATCGCTATGGAAAAAGTACAATGCAACGGCAGCACGATTTGTTATGTTGATCAGGGACAAGGTGAGCCAATCATTCTGCTTCATGGTTTCTGCGGAAGCTCTGCCTACTGGGAACAGGTACTGCCATTTCTTCAAGGCTTCAGAGTCATTGTACCGGATCTCCGTGGTCACGGGCGGTCTGATGCACCGATGGGATCGTATACCATTGAACAGATGGCAGACGATGTACTGCTATTGATGGATGAGCTCGATATTCCGAAGGCAGCCTTATTCGGTCATTCCCTCGGAGGATATATCACGCTCTCCTTCGTCCAGCGTTACGCTTCTCGTTTGAACGCCTTCGGCCTGATTCATTCCACAGGCTACCCGGATTCGGACGAAGCGAAGGAGAAGCGGGTGAAGGCGGTCAGCACCATCCAAGGGGAAGGCATTACCGCTTTTGTTGACGGATTGGTGCCTGGCTTATTCGCGCCGGATACGAAGGAGAGCAAGCCGGAATGTATTCAGCGGGCAAAGGAGATAGGCTATCTAACGCCACCTCAGGGAGCAATCGGAGCGGCGCTGGCGATGCGTGAGCGTCCGGACCGACGCGATGTGCTCTCGGCGTCCACGCTGCCTACCCTGCTGGTAGCAGGGGAGAAGGACGGATTGATTCCGGCAGAGCGTACCTTTACGACAGACCATGACAACGTGACCCAAATCGTAATCGAGGGCGCAGGGCATATGAGTATGATGGAGACGCCGGAGAAGCTGGGGGAAGTCATCACATCTTTCATGGGACGGCTTGAGCATGAATAAACGCATGAAGATCTTTCAATAGTTTATAATGAACGGATATCCTTGAACGGGATATCCGTTTATTTATTATTGTGCCTAGGCACTACTCTCCGTCGTTGCTTGGCCGGCCGATAGAGCCAAGAAATGGGAGGGAAGGGCCGGATACTGGAATTCTGGCCCCGAATAGCCTACAATTTAATCGTGATCCGGCTTGGGTTTTGACCCAACATGATTGCACTGCAAAGGTGACTCGCTGAAGCTGCCCGGCATTCATCCAGGTCCTTAGCAGCAGGACTCACCGGAAAGTAAAGAGCAGGTCATCAATACGCTGCATTCGGCATGGATGCAGGTTGGGGGCGAGGGTATGTTTCGCAGGGATTATCTCGTGCGGTTGATTGAGGATATGACACAGATGATTGCCAAGGTGTTTTCACTGAAGCAGGAGCGCAAGCACACAGAAGCCTTATGGGAGCTCGATGAGCTGTTCAAACGGCAGTTCCGGTTGAATTCAGAGCTGCTTCGCTCATTGTCCGCTGCCGACATTGAACAGCTATTTCGCAGTCATGGTTATCTGGAAGCGGACAAGCTGCAGAGTGCAGCAAGACTTATGGAAGAAGAAGCATCGCTGCTGCTTGAGATGGAGCGTGAAGAAGAGGCCGTTATGCTCTACACCAAGGTTTTACAATTATATTTGAAGTCGGCCCTGCAGGGGGCGGATCCGAAACTGATCGGGTTAACGGAACGGATCGGCATGGTTAAAGAGCGATTAAGGGCATACGCATTGCCAGAGACGGCGATGCGGGATTACTATGCGTATACGGAGCAGCAAGGGATGTACGCGGAAGCGGAGAACACCCTCTACCAACTGCTGGATAACGGCAAGATGGAATATACCGAAGCCGTACAGTTCTATCAAAGATTGCAGCTGAAGCTGCCCGAGGATTTGGCGAAGGGCGGTCTTCCGCTGGAGGAAGTCCACGAAGGAATGGATGAACTTAACCGTCGTTTTCCGCATGCGGTGAATGGCGACAAGTCGTTTACCTAAGCGGGATTAACCGGTCTATAACATAAAGAAAGCGAGATGTACCCTTTGGATGCATTAAGAAAATTGATTCATAACATCATGGAAGAAGGATCGTTAATCACGGCTACGCTAAGCCAGCTTCGCAAGCGGGAAGGCATGACGTACAGCAAAGTAACGGTTAAACCTGTAGAGCTCAAGAACAAGCTGCACTACCAGTTCGCGTATTATTCCGGAACCAAAGTCACCCATCAGAACGTGCCGGCGGATGAGGCCGAGGCGGTGCTGGTTGACATGTTCGAGAATGTATTCCGGCAAGCGATGATGTATACGCCGGAAGCGGATTATCAGGTGCTGATCTCGAAGAAATACAAGGTTTCGATTCTGACCAAATCCGCCTCCAAGACCAAGACGGATTTGTCCCATAACCGGAAAAAGACGTATATCCTTGAAGAGGGGGAGCCCGTTCCGTTTCTGGTGGAACTCGGCATCATGAGTGAGGACGGCAAAGTATTTGCTCGCCGGTACGATAAGTTCAAACAGATCAACCGGTTTTTGGAGATGGTTGAGGATGTGCTTCCCCACCTGCCGGAGGACCGTCCGCTGACCATCGTTGATTTTGGCTGCGGCAAATCCTATCTGACCTTCGCTTTATATCACTATTTGGCGGTAACCGCGCGCAGAAAGCTGAATATTGTCGGATTGGATCTCAAGGCAGATGTCATCGAACACTGCAGTATGCTGGCGAAAAAACTGAACTACACCCAATTGCAGTTTCTTGTTGGTGACATTGCGGAATATGACGAACTGGAGCAGGTGGATATGGTGGTCACGCTGCATGCATGCGATACGGCAACAGACGCTGCGCTGGAAAAAGCGGTCCGTTGGGGGGCCTCGGTTATTCTGTCGGTGCCTTGCTGCCAGCATGAGCTGTTCTCCCAAGTCCAAAGCCCTGTTATGGAGCCGCTGCTGTCCCACGGTATTCTGAAAGAACGATTCTCGGCGCTTGCCACGGACGCCATTCGAGCCAAGCTCCTCGATCTGATGGGCTACAAGACGCAGCTGCTGGAGTTTATTGATATGGAACATACCCCGAAGAATATATTGATCCGGGCGGTTAGCGGTTCTGCCGGAGATCGGGATAAGCTGTGGCAGGAATATACCGCGTTCCGTGATTTTTTAAGCGCCTCGCCATATCTTGAACGGGCGTGCAAGGACTTGCTGCCGGATAAATAAATGGAATCGCGTTGAACCGGATTGGCGATGAACGTGCGAGCGCGCACTTTCATCGCTTTTTTAGTTAACAGAAAGCATAAACTATGAAGCTGGGCCTTCCGGATATTGCCAGACAATTACTATCTAAACGCGGTTTTTCTTCTGAGAATGTTCGTCGAGAGACGTTTTTTCTATATCTGTATTCGAAGTTTGCCCTAGAGATCAGGCCGCCTTATTGCGCACTAGAAAGATCACCGCCGATCACCAACGCCGCATCGAGAATAACGAAGTATGTCCTTGTCCACAATGGCTAATAGATGGTTTGGCTGCGAAAGACGAATGCCGTGTAAGGAACAGCCGGGGATAAATGGTTATGCATTGGAACGGGGGCGTTGGTTCATGGCATGGAAGACCCTGCATCGTCATTGCGGGATGTTGCTGATGGTACTTGTCTTTGTGGCAGGTATCCGGAGCGGGATGTTTTTTGATGGAGATATCTATGGGGTCGGGGCAGGTTTCGGTGTGCTTCTGCTGCTGATGATGGGAGCCAAATGGAATGGTGCCGTCCAAAGCCGGAAGATACATGGCGTTGGCGTGCTGTCGGGCGCGGCTCCTGCGGATAGAGGATTACGGGTGCTTCTCGGTTGTATCTGCGGAATGATTCTCATTTATGTGCTTCATGGGATAGGGATAGGGATGGGAATAGGGCGCGCTCTCACTCTGGAAGGCACGATGAAGGAGATTATCTTGTGGGGGACCTACGGCTCCTTTGCAGCCGTCGCCTGGCGCATATGCCGTACAAGTGATGGCCTGCTTATGATGCAGGCGGGTTGGCATCTGATGGGCGCTGTGCTGTGTGGCAGCGCTTTGCTTGCCGTATATGGGCTTTTGCAGCTGCCGTATGGGATCTATCATACGGCGGATGCGGACATCAGTGCGACCGGCGCGAGGCTTGGCGGCCTGCTTCAGTACCCGAACACGTTCGGGGCCGTGATGGCCGCATTCCTGCTGGAGCGGCTGTTCGCGCTACCGTCCGTCCTGCGGACCCGGACGGGCCCGCTCCGCGCAGCGGCTGCCCTGCTGCCGCTGCTGCCCTACACCGCCGCGCTGCTCCTGACGGAGTCGCGCGGCGCTTGGCTCGCGGCCGCACTCGCGTGCGCGGCCGGCTTCGCCAAGGAGCGGCGTGCCTTCACGCCGCTCCTGGTGGCGGCCGCCGCGCCAATGGCGAGCGCGGCGCTGCTGTACCGCCAGCTGGCGGAGGCCAAGCTGGCTCCGGCGGTACTGCCCGGCCTGCTATGGCTGGCCGGGCTTTGGGCCGGCGGCGTCCTCGCCGGCCTGCTGCTGTGCCGCTGGCGGCACAGCGGGGGCCCGTTGCGGCGGGTTGCCGCGCCAGGGGCCCTGGGGGCTGCGGCGCTGCTGGCTGCGGCAGCCGGAGCGGTGATCCTGCATCAGGTGCAGGATCGGACCCTGGGCGGCGCGGCTACGCTGAGCGCGCGCCGCCTCATGTACAGCGACGCGTGGCAGCTTGCCCGGTCGTCGCTGTGGCTGGGACGTGGCGGGGAGACGTGGCGGCAATCCTACCTTGCCATTCAGTCCCAGCCCTACGTAGGTGCCGAGGTGCACAGCGGATATATGGATATCCTGCTGAATACGGGAGTGATCGGGCTGCTGCTTGTCCTTGTTCTGGTTAGCTCTATGGCTGCGGGGCTCATTGCTGTGGGCTCCCGACTCATGCCCGCTGCCCTCGTACTGATCGGACACGCGGCCGTGGACTTTGACTGGAGCTTTGGGCTGTTATGGCTGCTACTGTTGTGGCTTACGGTAATGGGCTTCGCTGTGGCCTCATCTGGTCCGGAAGTGCAGGATGGACCTAACGCGGCACAAAGACGCAAACCCTTCAAAATAGGGACGAAGCTGCTAGCCGTTTATGGAGGGAACCGGGGATATCGGCCGTTATTATCGCTGCCACTGCTCAGGGTTACGGCGATCGTTCTGCTTGGGGGCTGGTTTCTTCTCGCTGCTGCGCTGGGCATCAGCGAGGTCAAAGAGCGATGGGCCGCCTCGGAACCGTCCGGACCGCAGATAGCGCTTCTCCAATCCTCGTTAAAGTGGAACCCCGCCAACACGGAGGCGGCACTGAACCTGGCGGATTGGCTTTCCCCCAGTCAGCGAATCCCGCTGCTGAAGCGAAGTTTGGTGTATGCACCGAATCACCCGGGGCTAAGCTGGAAGCTGGCAGAGGCTTACTCGCTAAGAGGCGAATCGGAAGAGGCGGCAGCCTGGTATATAGCGGCCATCGATCGGGATCGGTTCAATGAGGTCAAACAAACCCGAGCCGTGCTGAAACTGGCCGCCCTTGCAGATTGGCACCGGACGGCAGGGGATCCCGCCAGATCGGTTAAGGCGGCCCGGGCCGGTATGGATATCCTGATGCGCTATCGTGCCCTTGCGGTCGATTTTCGTGAGATGGATGATCATCGAAATGACCGGGAATTCGATCTGTCTTTGCTTGCAGCGCGGCAGGCCAACCGTTTGGAAAAAATACTGAATGGGGGAACACGGAAGCATGCCGCAAGGCAGCCCATGAAAGCAGATATCCCCGCCCAGCGCTAACGCGAATCGTGCTTGTATCGTAACCCAGAGCGGCTTACCGCGTGCCTGCGCGTGTTTCAGGATGTGGTTGTTTCAATCGTTGCGGAGTCCACGCTCTGACGACACGCGGCGGTTCGTTTGTCCATACGAACGGTGATGGAAGCACCGAGCTGTCGTTTGATTGCTGCTTATGCCATCGAAGTTTTTGCTTACTGTCCATTCCACAGCAGAGAACGGAACAAGGAAGAGCAGCGTTATCCGCCGAAAGCATCCCGGAAGGCCGAGGCCAACTGACGTTCCGGAACCTGCCACAGCTCGGCCAGTTCGCCGCAGACGTCCTTTTCCCACCAGTCGCACAAAAGTTTCTTGTTGCTGTAGTTTTCGTGGATCCAGATCAAATTGCCGATAACCTTCCGGTAATACAATTCTTCACCTTGCTTCAAGGTTTCCGGAGGAAGGTACAGTTTGAGGCGTTTGGTCGTACGGTACAATTCTTTGCTGCAGGCCCGCCGTATCCCCCGCGGGGAGGGGGGCTTGCTGCCCGGTTGTTTGGCATGGGGAGAATGCATGCGTAACTCACTCCTTTGCTCCACCATATGTCCCGAAACCGGCGAAAGTCACAGCGCCGCCCGTAATTGGGCGCAGTAGAAGGCATGTCCCGGCCTGTGTTAGAATAGGCTAGTATAAGAAATCAACGCAGGAAGAAAGCGGGGGACAAGCGTGGAATTCTTTTACGAGGCCGTAGGCCGACTGTTTGAATGGATCCAGCAGCTGGGCTATTTCGGAATCATGCTCGGATTAATGGTGGAGGTCATCCCAAGCGAGATCGTACTTGCCTATGGCGGTTATCTGGTTTCCATGGGTGAGGTTCATTTTATCGGAGCCATGATTTTTGGTACCGTTGGCGGTGTGCTCGCACAATTGTTTATTTATTGGATCGGCCGTTACGGAGGCAGGCCCTTCCTGGAGAAGTACGGGAAGTACATACTGATTAAGAAGAAGCACATCGATTACGCCGAGGAATGGTTCGGAAAGTACGGTACCGGCGTTATTTTTACGGCACGGTTTGTACCGGTGGTACGGCATGCGATTTCCATCCCGGCCGGCATATCCAAGATGCATGTGGGAAGGTTTACGCTGCTGACCACCCTTGCGGTTATTCCATGGACGGCATTATTCTTATACCTCGGATTGCTTCTGGGTGATCAATGGGAGCATATCGACGAGAAGGCAGGGCCGTACGTGCAGGAAATTCTGCTGGGCGCATTGGCCGTCATGATTCTTTATTTTTTGATAAAATGGATAAAATCATCGAAGGCGAGGTCGAAATAACGAATGAGTATGAATATGGCAAATCATTTGGGGACAGGCATATCTCCACAGCAATTTATGGACGGCATGCAGAAGAACCAGGAGACGTTCAAGGCAGGGTATGAACAGTTTGTCTGGGGGAATGAAGAGGATAAGGAGTTCTTCGAAAGCCTGAATTTCCGGGATGACCTGCGGGTCCTCATTCTGGCAGCGGACTGGTGCGGTGATGTTGCACGCAATATACCTGTCGTTTTTCGTGCGATGGAGACTGCGGGGATTGAGACGGAAGTGCTGATTATGGAAGAGAATCTGGACGTCATGGATCAGTTCCTGACCATGGGCGCCCGTTCCATTCCGGTTGTTATCATTTCGGATACCGGAGGACATGTTCTCGGTACATGGGGGCCGCGTCCGGCGCATGTTCAGAAGTTTATGATTGAGTTTAAACAGAACAATCCGGATCGTGAAGCATCGGACTATCAGGACAACCTTGCCGCCACACGACAAAGCATTATTCAAGCCTACGGGGAAGGGTATGAGTTCCACGCTGCCATCATTAAGGAATTGCGTGAACTTATGTCAGGGTTCTAATCATGACACTTCATATTGAGACCTTTAATTTAGGGCCGCTTCAGACGAATGCGTATTTACTGACAGGGCCTGTAGAAGGCAAAGCAGTCATTATCGATCCCGGCATGAACCCGGGGCCGCTGCTGAAGCGAATAGCCGATTTGGAGATTGAAGCGATCCTGTTGACCCATGCGCATTTTGATCATATGGGGGGTGTCGAGGAAATCCGCAAGCTGAAGGGCTGTCCCGTTTACCTGCACACCTTGGAGAGTGAATGGCTGTCCAGTCCGAAGCTTAACGGATCGATGATGTGGCCACAGGTAACGGAACCGCTGTCTACCGGGCCGGCTGAGTACGATTTGGCGGATGGTCTTGAGCTGCAGCTGATTGGACATACCTTCAGCGTCTTTCATACACCGGGCCATTCACCGGGAAGTGTGAGCTTCAAGTGTGGACATGATCTGTTTTCCGGCGATGTGCTGTTCCGTCTAGGCGTTGGGCGAACGGACCTTCCTGGAGGTCGTGAACGTGATTTGATTGATTCCATTCAAAATACGCTGTATACCTTCCCTGATGAGGTCGTTGTGTACTCCGGCCATGGACCTCGGACAACCATAGGCTATGAAAAACAGCGGAATCCTTACGTCCCTGCCAGCCGATAAGATAGCTTCCGACATAAATCGGGAATATTTGTCTGGACAAACATAGACAACATTGATACAATACGGTTAATTAAATGTTACCCTTGCGAAGCACGCAGACTGTGGAATTCATCCCGGTTTGCGTTCTTTTATTTTATGGGGAGTTTTTTTGGCATGGACGTGATGAGGGGGAAGCGCCAGTGAGGAAAGATCATCTATCGCTGTTGAACGGGAGTGTTACAAGGAGCGAAGCGATTGATCGACAACCGGAGTTCCACCGGCAGACCCAGACCGAAATATCTTCTGTTGTCTGGGACAGGCTGGTGAAGGATGAAGGGATAGCGCAGCAGCCATGGCATCATCGGCTGCAGGTTATACGATTTAATCAATAGATCGACATACGAACATGACACCCTCATCATGAACTGAATGTGTTTTTTCTATTGGAGAGGGCAGCCGGTTTTTTGCCGGCTGCTTTTTTTTGAGTTTTTTAACAAATAAATACCGATGAATTTCTTCCGAACCTATTTGGATGATATAAAAGATATCATTCCGTACACGATAAAAATAAATATCTGTTTGAACGATTGGCTGTTGTTAATCGTATTACGGGTGGAATGCGAAAGAAGGTGATGATTTTTTCATGATCCCAGATGAAGAGGGCTTGATACAACAAGCGAAATTAGGAGATGCGGCGGCTATGGCGCTGCTGTTCAAGCAGCATTATTCCTTTCTTTATAAATATTTGCTAAAAGTGACGATGGACCCGATGGTTGCAGAGGATACTGCACAGGATACCATTGTTCGATGCATGGAGAATATGACCCGCTACAACGGGACTTCGTCCTTCTCCTCCTGGATGATTACCATTGCTACCCGGTTGTTCATCGATAGTACCCGGCGCAAGAAGCGGGAGAAGAAATGGCTGGAGCAGGAAGCGGTTCAGTCGGCAAGGCGGATGCGCTGGCAGATGGAGCGGCGGGGAGAAGAGTGGACGGATATGCTGAATGGATTATCCCGCTTATCTGAGGATCACCGGATTGCCATCCTGCTTAAGCATTATTACGGCTATAGCTATGATGAAATCGGAACGATGCTCGGTATTCCCGAAGGAACGGTGAAATCACGAACAGCCTACGGTATCAAACAGCTGCGAAAGGAGATGGGTGACGATGGTCAAAGGACCTGAGCATGAGGACGAAATATGGATTGAAGGATTTACCAAAGAAATGGAGCGGGTGGATCAATTGTTTGAGGATGCGCCATCCCCATCCCTGGAAGGATTGCATACGCTGGCCGTTCATACCTTGGAGCGGAAGCGGCGACGGATGAAATATGAATTGCTGCTTTTTCTTCTGATTTCACTCTTTATCGTTGGTGGCGGATTGATGGCTGCCTTGGCGGCGCCGAAGATCCTGCTGTTTATTCACGGGTTCGGCATGGTTGCCGGGATTTCCGTTCTTGTATTTTCCAAGAGTCTGAGATCTGCCGGAAAGAAGGGGATCTGATGAATGAAGTTAACGAGAGCCCGCTGGGAGTGATCATCCTTGCCGTTGTGCTTGTGCTGATTCAAGGGACATGGCTTTTCTTGGATGCGAGGAAGCGGGGGCTTGGCAAAATGGCTTGGTTCTGGGGGATATGGGGGTCTACGACAATGCCAATGCCGCTGCTCTTTTACTGGATATTCGTCATCCACAAAGATGACCGCAAGTCTTAAGTTTCTTCATTATATACGGAAGATGGGGGATTATTATGGAAATTAACTGGGGATTGATCTGGCCGATTCTTGCACTGCAAGCCATTCTCGCGGTAACGGGGCTGATATCTTTGTTTCGTGCAGAGCCAGCAAGCATACGTGGGCCGAGATGGATGTGGGTGTTGATTATACTGCTGGGTAACCTTCTTGGCAGCGTTGCTTATTTCGTTGCGGGGAGGCGAGAAGCTTGACGGAAAAACTTTTAAGCATTCATGAATTGACGAAAAGCATAGGAAGCATCACGCCGGTTAAGGGCATTTCATTTGAATTGCAGCGAGGGAGCTGTACTGCCCTGCTTGGTCCTAATGGTGCCGGCAAAACAACTACACTGCGGATGCTGGCCGGATTAATACCTCCAACCCGGGGTGAGATCCGATATGGATCAGCCGATACGCAAACGAATGGCTGGCGTCACCGGATCGGTTACTTGCCTCAGTACCCGAAGTTTTACAGCTGGATGTCGGGCATGGAGTACTTGTCTTTCAGCGCCAAGCTGTCGGGATTATCCGGACGAGAGGCTACTAAGCGAAGTCGGGAAGTCATCGAAATGGTTGGCCTGCAGCAGGCGGCCAAACGCCGAATATCCGGTTACTCCGGCGGAATGAAGCAGCGGCTTGGCATTGCTCAGGCGCTTGTGCATAAGCCTGAGCTGATCATGCTGGACGAGCCGGTATCGGCGCTTGATCCGATCGGACGTCGTGAGGTTATGGACCTTTTGGGTCGCTTGCGCGGGGAAGTCACCGTTCTGTTCTCAACCCATGTGCTTCACGATGCGGAGGAAATCTGCGATGACATGGTACTGATGGTAGACGGGGAAATTGCGGAGAAAGGCGCGCTTAACGAACTTCGCACGAAATATCGCCAGCCGGTTCTATCCATTGAGGTGGAACCGGGGGAGCGGGAGGTTGCTTGGCTCGACAGTCTTGCGAACCGTCCTTATGTGCATGAGATCGAGCTCGGCAAACGCGGCGCCAAGCTGATGGTGACGGATATGGATGTTGCGCGGGCTGCTTTAATCAAGGAGCTTGCCGATGACGAAATCGAGCTGCTTCGTTTTGAAGCAGGCACGTCTTCGCTCGAGGATATGTTTATGAAGGTGGTGGGCTCATGAAGTCGTTCTGGATTTATTATCAAAAAGAAATGCTCGAGGCAAGCCGGACCTATAAATGGATTTGGGTTCCTGCAGTCTTCCTGCTTCTTGGCATTATGCAGCCGGTCTCCACCTATTATTTGCCGGATATTCTGACCATGGCCGGGGAATTGCCCCCGGAAGCGGCGGCATTATTTACCGTCCCGTCCGCCGAGAATGTTATGGCATCAACCTTGAGCCAATTCAGCACCATCGGCCTGCTGGTGCTTGTGCTGGCGGGAATGAACACGGTAGCCGGGGAGCGGGCAACCGGCACGGCTGAGCTTGTTCTCGCCCGTTCGGTATCCACGATTCCCATGATGTCTGCTAAATGGGCCGCCTTGATGACGTTGCTGGTCGTTTCTTTTGCGATTGGACTTGGCGGTGCTGCCTATTACACGTATCAGCTCATCGGTCCTTTGGAATGGGGATCGGTTACCAGCGGCGGGGGCCTATATGCTGTATGGCTGGCCTGGATCGTAACGCTTGTGCTGCCGCTCGGTGCCGTCCTTCGCGGACCGGCTGCGGCCTTCATCAGCTTGGCAGTTGCCGGCTTACTTTCGCTCTTATCCGGTTTGCTGCCCTCCCGCGTTCTATGGAGTCCGGGCCGTTTAAGCAGCATGGCCGCTGAGCGAATTCTTGGCGCAGGGAGCAGCGCGTGGTCACCGATACTCGTTGCCATGCTGATTATGGCGGTATCAATTATCGTTGCCGCGAGGCTGCTTAGAAGGAGTCCGCTGTCCCCGCAATCCTAGTTTTCATGGGAGATTCAGGTTTTATCTGAATCACATGGACATCTCTATCTTTTTTTAGTAGACTATGAAGACAAGAAAAACGTCATCGACGTACGTTATCAGAAGAGACCGTATTTAGCGGAAGTTTTTCTTGCGAGATAAGGATGATAAGCCTCTGAAGTTTATATTTTCTTATCTCTTAAAAAAGGATAGACAACTCAGGAGGTAGACGATGCTGCGTTTAGGGGAAAAGATTACAATCGTTGCGGACGCCTTTGAGCAGAATCTTCCAATCGGTCAATACGGTTATATCATCGCTTATGACCGAAATCCGGACAATGCGTTCGATTACGTCATTCGGATTCCGAGCCTCAACCGTAATTTTTTTGTTCCGGCAGATGATGTAGAGCTGGAATCAATCGTGTTGAAGCAGGAAGCTGAGCGGGTCGAGCGGGAAGCGCTCATCGATTTCGCCCTGTCGACATATAATGAGAAGCTGTTTCATCAAGTGATGAACGGCGAGTTGGAAAGTGTTGAAGAGGAAGAAGAAACCAAGGAAGCAATATCCCAGGCGGATTTCATCAAACAAGTGAATCTTCGTGCTTGGATTTAGAAGAGTCGGCTGAGGCCGACTCTTTTTTGATGGAATGGAAAAGTAACTCCGAAGCGGCAAGCTTCAAGCTGTTTGGATTGAATCTTGCATGCTTCTACAATATAATGAGAAAAGTTGTCGTGACAGACTTTACCCCTTTAACTGGATAGGGGCATGAAGGAGGATGTAAAGCCATGAGCATTACCGATAAGGATGTTCAGCATGTAGCGAAGCTGGCCCGTTTGAATTTGACGCCTGAAGAAGAGCAGATGTTTACCGGCCAACTGAACGCGATTTTACAATATGCCGAGAAGTTAAATGAATTGGATACAGAAGGTGTTGAGCCGACTACACACGTGCTTCATCTCAGCAATGTCATGAGAGAAGACGAGGTGCGAGAGAGCTTACCTATCGAGAAGGTGCTGCTTAACGCACCGGATGAAGAAGACGATCAAATTAAAGTACCTGCTGTTTTGGAATAGCCTGAAGGGAGGATACACACTTGAGTCTGTTTGATTACAAGTTAACGGAGATACATAATAAGCTGCAGAATAAGGAGCTTTCCGTAACCGATCTGGTTGACCAAGCCTTTACTCGTATTTCCGAACGTGAGGATCGGGTGAAGGCATTTATTACTTTGGACGAAGAGGGTGCTCGTTCATCCGCCAAGGCTTTGGATGAGAAGCTGGCTTCAGAGGGGACGCGCGGACTGTTGTTCGGGCTTCCTGTCGGAATCAAGGATAATATCGTGACAGAAGGGCTTCGCACCACATGCGCAAGTCAGTTTTTGTCCAATTTCACGCCGGTTTATGATGCGACGGTTGTCGATAAATTGCGTGCAGCGGATACGGTGACGATCGGCAAGCTGAACATGGATGAATTTGCAATGGGGGGCTCCAATGAGAACTCCAGCTTCTACCCTGTGCGAAACCCATGGGATTTAGATCGGGTACCCGGTGGATCCAGCGGCGGCTCGGCTGCGGCCGTAGCTGCAGGCGAAGCTTACTTTGCACTGGGGTCGGATACAGGCGGTTCCATCAGGCAGCCTGCCTCTTATTGCGGTGTCGTGGGACTGAAACCAACCTATGGCCTCGTATCCCGGTTCGGTCTTGTTGCCTTTGCCTCATCGCTGGATCAGATCGGACCTTTGACAAAAAATGTGGAAGATTCCGCTTACGTCCTGCAAGCCATTGCCGGTTATGATCCAATGGATTCGACATCTGCAAAAGTGGACGTGCCCGACTATCTGAGCGCGTTATCCGGAGACGTTACCGGTCTTCGCATTGCTGTGCCTAAGGAATACCTGGGCGAGGGCGTAGACGCTGAAGTAAAGGAAACCGTCCTGAACGCACTGAAGGTGCTCGAAGCGCTGGGCGCTACCTGGGATGAAGTTTCCCTGCCGCATACCGACTATGCGGTAGCAACGTATTATTTGCTTGCTTCTTCGGAGGCCTCTTCGAACCTGGCCCGCTTTGACGGCGTGCGCTATGGCGTTCGTTCCGACAATGCAGGCAGCCTGATTGACTTGTATCATGAGTCCCGCAGCCAAGGCTTCGGCGATGAGGTGAAACGCCGCATCATGCTGGGTACCTATGCGCTTAGCTCGGGTTATTACGACGCCTATTATTTGAAGGCGCAGAAAGCCCGCACGCTCATCAAGCAGGACTTCGATAAAGTATTCGAGCAATATGATGTCATCATCGGACCGACAGCTCCGACTACGGCTTTCAAGCTGGGAGCTCAGGTGGACGATCCGCTGACGATGTATTTGAATGATATCCTGACGATTCCTGTCAGCCTGGCAGGTGTGCCGGCAGTGAGTGTTCCTTGCGGATTTGCGGACGGACTACCCGTTGGCATGCAAATTATCGGCAAAGCCTTTGATGAGTCGACCGTGCTGCGCGTCGCGCATGCCTACGAGCAAAATACTGAACACCACAAACGGCGCCCTGAACTGTAAACCGGCGGCAGAGAAGGAGGGAAACAATCGATGTCTACATCAAAATATGAAACGGTTATCGGATTGGAAGTGCACGTAGAGCTGCATACGAATTCCAAAATATTTTGCGGCTGCTCCACTGCGTTTGGAGCCCCGCCGAACACACATACATGTCCCATCTGTCTTGGTCATCCCGGCGTGCTGCCCGTATTAAACCGCCAGGCTGTGGAATATGCTATGAAGGCTGCGATGGCGCTGAACTGCACCATTGGCGATGTCAGCAAATTTGACCGCAAGAACTACTTCTACCCGGATTCTCCGAAAGCCTACCAGATTTCCCAGTACGATCAGCCGATCGGTGAAAACGGCTGGATCGATATTGAGGTGGACGGAAAGACGAAGCGAATCGGGATTACCCGGCTTCATCTGGAGGAGGATGCCGGTAAACTCACGCACGTGGATGGCGGATATGCATCGCTGGTTGACTTTAACCGCGTAGGCACGCCTCTTGTTGAGATCGTGTCCGAACCTGAGATCTCAACGCCGGAGGAAGCCAAGGCTTATCTGGAGAAAATGCGTGCGATTATGCAATACTGCGACGTTTCGGATGTGAAGATGGAAGAGGGCTCGCTTCGCTGCGACGCTAACATCAGTCTTCGTCCTTGGGGACAGAAGGAACTCGGCACGAAGGCCGAGCTGAAGAATATGAACTCTTTCCGCGGCGTACAGCGCGGTTTGGAATATGAGCAGTACCGGCAGACGGAAATTCTCGATGAGGGCGGCGTGATTGTACAGGAAACCCGCCGCTGGGACGAAGCGCAGGCGAAAACCTTCTCCATGCGCGGGAAGGAGCAGGCGCACGACTACCGTTATTTCCCGGACCCGGACCTCGTATCGGTGCATATTAGTGAGGAGTGGAAGGAGTCGGTTCGTGCAACGATTCCGGAGCTTCCGGATGCCCGTAAGGCCCGCTATGCTTCAGAGTATGGTTTGCCGGACTATGACGCTGCGGTTATCACGTCGTCCAAGCTGCTCGCCGACTTCTTTGAGGACAGCCTGAACTATACGAAGGATGCCAAATCCGTATCGAACTGGATCATGGGGGATTTGCTGGGTTATTTGAACTCGAACAATCTGGAACTGTCTGAAGTGAAAATCACGGGCCAAGGCCTCGGAGAAATGATCGGATTGATCGAGAAGGGAACCATCAGCAGCAAAATCGCCAAAACCGTCTTCAAAGAGATGCTGGAGAGCGGCAAGCTGCCTGCGCAAATCGTTGAGGAGAAGGGCCTCGTCCAAATCAGCGATGAAGGTGCGATCAAGAGCATCGTCGAGCAGGTGGTTGCAAACAATCCGCAATCCGTGGAGGACTACAAGGCAGGTAAACAGAAAGCGATCGGCTTCCTGGTTGGTCAAGTGATGAAAGAGAGCAAGGGAAAGGCCAATCCTGCGCTGGCCAACAAACTGCTGGTTGAGGTGCTGAACGGATAATCAACGTTCATCCGTCATGTTCCCGAAATGTATTTAGATAATGGGAGCTTGTCCCGTATTAGGGGCAAGTTCCTTTTTAAAAGATATCAGAAAGTATGAACTTCGGAGAGGCTGCTGCCTGATATCGCAAGAAAAACTACACTAAACCCGGTCTGTCTTCTTGGAGAGTACGCCGTAGACGTTTTTCTTATAATAACTAGGTTAGGGGATGAATACATGATAAGAGCTTTATCTTTGGAGGATAGGGATACCGTCCAGCAGATATGGAGTCTGCAGCATATGGCGTACCCTTTGGAAGCTGAATTAATCGGATTCTCGGAAATCCCTCCGCTGCAGGATACCTTCGATACGATCCGCGCGAGCGGGGAAACCTTTTTTGGTTATATAAATGAAGAAGGCGATCTTATCGGAGCTATTGCGGTAGAGCCGGAACAGGAGCAGGTCACCATATCACGGATGATGGTCCATCCCGGTCATTTTCGCAAAGGAATCGCGGGGACTTTAATTCGACATGTGTTGGAATGCTACAAGGAGGCGCCCATGTTCGTAGTCTCGACAGGGACGCGTAATACGCCTGCGGTAACGTTGTATGAGAAATTCGGGTTTGTAAAGAATCACGCTTTTGAGGTTGCTCCGGGCGTGGAATTGACCGAGTTCCATCTTCATATACACTGAATGATATAAGCATAAGCGATTGAAGCCGACGTGAGGGGAGTATCGTTCTTTTGAATAATCCTTGGGTGATAGATAATGTATCCATTTTATTAAGATTGCTGCTGGCTATGCTGCTTGGCGGCTTGATCGGTTTTGAACGGGAACGCTCCAACCATGCTGCAGGACTGCGCACGCATATATTGGTATGCTTGGGTTCAACCCTTATTATGCTGTTATCCATTTACGGTTTCTCCGATTTTGTAGACGAGATTAACGTTCGGATTGACCCTGCGCGCTTGGCCACGGCCGTCATTACGGGGATCGGTTTCTTGGGTGCCGGTACCATTCTGTTTACCGGTAAATCCATTACCGGATTAACCACCGCCGCGTCCATCTGGGTTGTGGGAGCTGTGGGGTTGGCTGTTGGGGCCGGGTTTTATTTTGCCTCGATTGTATCGACGGTGCTCATTCTTCTTAATCTGGTTGTCTTCAATAAGCTGGAGCAGCGTTACATCCGCGGCAGTAAATTGCATCTGATCACCATCCATGCAGCGAATACGCCGAATATTTTGGATGACATATCCGTTGTTTTGGAGGAACAGGAATTCGTGATCAAGAAGCTTATCGTTAACGAACGAAGCAGTGCGGCATACGGGGAGCTGCAGCCTGCGGTATTAGGGCTCGAGATCTCGCTGCAAGTCTTGACCGATCGCAAATTCGAACCGATGGAGATCACCCGGCAGTTGCGGGGAATCGGCCATGTTACCATGGTAACGGCTGAATAGGATATGGAATGAACCATAACAAACGGCAACTGCTGAACCACCAGCGGTGCCGTTTTTTTGTAGGTTCGCCGGCTTTCTGCGGACGGCCTATCCAGTTTTTTGCCAGTTACTTCGGCACCTCGTTGGGGTACTATCAAAGAAAAACATCGTAAAACAACGCCTGTCCCAGGATGTTTGGAAGGAGGCGAGAAGGTTATGAATCCAACACCCGAACCACAAACCGAAGTCAGCAAGAAGAAACGGCTTTCGATTCAGGTTAAGCGTCACCCGGGGCTGCAGCGAAAAAAGCGGAAATTATATGCACTTCTATTAGCCGCTCTCATTCCGGGTCTGGGTCATGTGTACCTCGGTATGTACCGCAAGGGGATAACATTTGTGATGCTGCTGCTGCTGGATATATCGGCGCTTTTATACTTCTCTTCCATCGGTATGCAGATCAATGTACCGCTGCTTGTCGTTTTGGGTCTTCTGATTCCGGTAGGTTATTTTTATAACGTGTATGACGTGCTGCAGGCAGCGGAATATATCATCTCTCGAAAAAGACGCGGTGAGGCAGCCGCTGCTGCTTCCAAGGACGGAAGAGGATGGAACCATCCGTTCCGGGGTGAGCGGGGAATCGCTTTTGGCATCATGTTGGTTGTTACCGGGACCCTGCTCATTTTGTTTCACCAGAAGCCGCCTTGGCTGCAGGCAGGAATCCGCGACTATGGTGCGGAAGCCTCTGCCATCATGCTGATTGTTATCGGGATATGGGCGGGAATCCGGGAAGCTCTCCGGCACCGAAGAGACAAGGGCAAATCCCTATAGTACACGTACAGCGGCACGGTGGTCATGGCCGCGTCATAAGACGAGGGGAGGAGACGGATGAAACATAAAATTAGAGTGGGACGGTATACAGCCGCCTTACTGCTTGTCTGTACAGGCGTGTTGTTGCTCCTTGACGAGTGGAGAGGCACGGATTATATATTTATGCTCCGGCGTTGGTGGCCGCTGTTGTTTATCCTGCTCGGCGTTGAATATTTAGTCAGGTACACGCTGTCGCGTGTCTTGGGCAGACGCAAAGAACTTCGGTTTCGGCCCGATATGAGGGGGATTCTGCTGGCAGTGGCTGTTACGGCCTCCGTATTCGTCATTTCCCAGCAGGAGCATTTTCTCCATCTCTGGAACCGGGTGAGCCTGAACTTGACGGCAGCGGGAGTGGATTATAGCGAAGCTGAAGATAACCGGTTTCAGAAGCCGATATTGGAGATTCCGGTGGAGCTTGAAACCGAGAAAATCATCGTCGATCACTTAAACGGGGATATCTCCATCACACGGCAGGATGTAGATGATATCAAGGTGGAGACGGAAGTATGGGTGGATCATGAGCAGCCCGGTTTGGCTGAAGCGATCGCCGAGCAGTCGACGATCGAAGTGGGGGAAGGCAAGACGATCACGATTCGATCCAAGGGGAAGGCCTATGGTGAATCGGGTAAACGGCAGCCCCGTATGAACGTGAACATCGCGGTTCCGGATGATCGGCGATTCAATTTTGAGATACGGACGATGAACGGAGCCATTACCTTAAACCGCGTGGAAGCGATTGAGAATATTTTGCTGGAGAGTGGTAACGGGCCGATTACGATGGATCGGATTTACGGAAATGTGACGGGTAAGACCTTAAATGGCGAAATTACGGCGCGCGGCGTTACCGGTAATATTAAAATGTCCACCAACCGCGGGAATATGCTGGCGGTCGATATTACGGGCGAAACGGATTTGACCACGCAAGTGGGGAATATGACGGTAAAGCGAACGACTGATCATATCCGGGTTCAGACGAGAAACGGCAACATTCTGATCAGCGGGGCAGAGTCGCAATTAAGCGCTGAATCTCTCAATGGCGGAGTGGCTATACGTTCATCCCGCATTGGTGGCGATTGGAATGTATATAGTGCGGTCGGCGAGATGAATCTTCACGTTCCACTCGAGGGCGATTACAAGCTTGAAGGGACGATTAGCTACGGAAGAATTCTGACGACGCTGCCCAATCTTCTGATCGAACAGAAAACCATCTCCGGCGAATCCGGTACAGGCGAACATTCCATTCGTATTGAGGGAAACAGTAATCTGAACATCTTCCGAAGCTATCCGGAACAGGAGGAAGGCCGGAACAACGGGGGCTGGACGCCTCTGCCGGATTGACAACATTCCAAGAAACGCCGTACAATGAATTCTAAGAACGTTATAGGTTTGGTAAAAACCAGTTAACTTAAAGGCGGTGGGCAACCATGGGAACGTCCGTACAGCATGCGCTGGAACAACTGAAAACGACCGGTGTCCGTATCACGCCGCAACGTCATGCGATTTTAACGTATCTGGTGGAATCTATGGGCCATCCGACAGCGGATGATATTTATCGGGCTCTGGAACCTAATTTTCCTAGTATGAGCGTAGCCACAGTATACAACAATCTAAAAATGTTTATTGAAGCCGGCATGGTGCGTGAGCTGACGTACGGGGACAACTCGAGTCGTTTCGACGCCAACGTATCGGATCATCATCATGTCATATGTCAGAGTTGCGGTAAAATCGAAGATTTCAGCTATCCGTCCCTTGAAGATGTTGGAATACAGGCTGAGAAGAGCACCGGATTTGAAGTAAAGGGACTACGAATGGAGCTGTATGGGCTCTGCAAGTCCTGCCAATAGACGCCGGTTGTTATAGATAAACGTGCGGAATGAACCATTCCACACGTTTTTATTTTTAAGGGCGTTATTCAACGATAAGGGGTTAGTAATGAGCGAGAGTGAAATGGGGGAGTAGTTTGGCAAGAAGAAGATATCGGGGAAAGAAGAGGCGTACGAGAGGAAGCTCTTTCTTTCTGGGGTTACTGCTGATCGCGGCTGGGGTCTGGTGGGTTGTCACCACATTATTTCCCAACCAGACCTATACGGTGCCGGACTGGCGTGGAATGGACAAGCCGATTTTTGTTCAGGGGGAACTGCAGGAACAGCCTGCCCAGGGCTCCGGTGAAGAGCTGCTGCTGCCGATAACGATTATTCAGGAGAGCGTGGATGCCAACATCCGTTATGAGCAGGAAACAAAATCCGTCCTTGTAACGACTTCGGAATCCGTATTCCGCATGAAGATGGACAGCACGAAGGGCGAGCTGAACGGCAAGGCGGTTACCATTGCCTACGCACCTAAGCTGATTGACGGCATTGCCTATGTTCCGATTAAGCCGCTCAAACAGCATTATGGCGTGACCGTTCACGAGGACACGACGACAGGCGCCATCATTCTGATGCGTGCAGGGGATTCGATTCAGCTTGCCGAAGCAGCACCCGGTAATCCTGAGGAAACCGTGGCTCTGCGTGAGAGCGGGGAGAAGAAGTCTCCAATTGTACTGGATATGCCGGCCGGTGAGCGCCTTCGCGTATGGCGTGAAGAAGAGGGGCGGTTATTCGTCCAGGCGGATAACGGATATACGGGATATGTTCCTAAAGAGCAGGTTAAACTTGGGGACGTAAAGGAAATTCCGACGCTTGCGCAGACTCCTTCTCGGGCAGAGTTTGAATGGAAGGATAAGTCGGTCAATCTGGCATGGGAAGCTGTTTATAACAAAAATCCCAGCACGGATAGCATTGGCGAACTGCCCGGTGTCAATGTGGTCAGCCCGACCTGGTTCAGCATTGTGGATGGTGAAGGCACGGTCAAATCCAAAGCGGTTAAGCAGTATGTAAGCTGGGCCCATAACAGGAACATGGAGGTTTGGGGTCTGATGGACAACAGCTTCGATCCGGACATGACAACCGAAGCGTTGTCTACTTTCGATAGAAGATCGCATATTATCAAGCAGATGCTGGCTTATGCCAAACAATATAAACTTGACGGAATCAATATTGACTTTGAAAATGTCCACACCAAAGATAAAGATCATGTCGTTCAGTTCGTGAGGGAAATGAAGCCGCTGGCCAAAGCCAGAGGGCTTATCGTTTCCATCGATGTGACGCCAAAATCGAACAGCGAGATGTGGTCGCTCTTTCTCGATCGGAAACGGCTCGGAGAGACGATTGATTACATGATGGTAATGGCTTATGACGAGCACTGGGCCACGAGTCCGAAAGCGGGATCCGTATCCTCGCTGCCATGGGCCGAGCAGTCGGTAAGGCGAATCATGGAAGAGGACGCGGTACCGTCATCCAAGCTGGTGTTGGGCGTACCGTTATATACACGGGTCTGGACGGAAACAAGCGAAGCGGGAGAGGCGAAGGTGTCCTCCAAAGCGATTGGGATGGAGAAGCTGCAGACTCTCCTTAAGGAAAAGAAAGTGAAAGGCTCGCTGGATGCCAGTACAGGGCAGAACTATGTTCAATTCACGGAGGGAGAATCCATTATGAAAATATGGATGGAGGACGATACTTCTCTGCAATCTCGTGTGAATATGGCTAAAAAGCTGAAGCTTGGCGGCATTGCTTCATGGAACCGGAGCTTTGCCATTCCGGAAACCTGGCATGTTCTAAAGACGATACATGATTAAGGATTAACAGAACTTATCTCACATCATAATAAAGAACCCGGTTATCGCGAGGATAACCGGGTTCTTTATGTTTAATCGTCTTACGAGTTGCGAATCCTATTGAATAGGCTAGTTCTTCAAACCCCTTTAGGATTTGGTTTGCTGGGCTTCAAGCTCTTCTGCTGTGATGTTGGCTTGGCCTGGATCCAGTGTCAGAATGGTATGGCAGAACATGCAGCGGTCCGTTTTTCCCAACATCTTGGTCAATTTATTGCATTCCGGACACTGAATTTGGACGGCACTCGTGGATAACATACCTGCCCAGAAGTAAATGCCGAGACTCCCCAGCATCATAATCAGGCCAAACACCAATCCGATTCCGGCAAATATTTTGCCAGCTTGGCCGAAAAATACGATTCCGGCTGTGCCAAGCACCATAAGGCCCATACCCAGCATCGTCAGCAGCAATCCCCATGTGCGGAAGGCGTTGATTTTTGCGTTCTTAAAGATCATGGCTCGAAAACTCCTGTCATTCAAATAGTTGTTTATGAAATAACGTGAACCGAGAAATGAAATCTTGTATTTTCGTTTATCGTCTTCATAAGATCTTATCTCCTAAAAGAAGGAACTTACATGGACATGTAGAATTACATTATAACTGAAATGGCTGAAATTCGCCAAGGAATGTATGGAGGGAAACGTGGAATTAACCAACTTTTCTTTTTATTATGGAAATACGGTTGATGAGGAAGCTGTAGGGGCGATAGCATACCGTAATTCGGACAAAAGGCAGCAAGGATTGCTTGTTTATGATTTTGAGGTCAATATTGTTGTCGTGTATGACGGAACACCTGACGAGCCTCCCATCCAGCATTCTATCGTGGGCGGGGAACGCTGCCAGGTGGTAAGTATCGGGCTGGACGATTTGCATCGGGAACTCCTGAGCGGCACATACAAAGTATTGATCAAATGCTTCCTAGAAGGAGATATCATAAAAGACGATCAAGATCGTCTGTCCAATCTGCGCCGTGATTTCCTTAGGTTTGCTGAACCGTTCCGGGAGCAAAAATTGTTTATTGGTTTTGCCCACTTCCTACAAAAGTATATAGATGCCAAGATGCTCTTGAAGGAAGAGCGGGTTCTGGATGCTTACCATACTCTATTAGAAGGTCTGCATTATTGGGGGCAGCTTGAGCTGATCGAACGGGGGATTCATCCGGAGTCGGCTGTTTGGGAGCAGATTACAGGATTGAATACACCCGTCCGCAAATTATATGAAGAGCTTACGGTCAGTACGGAAACGCTCGGGCAACGAGTGGAGCTGGCCCTGCTGGCATATGAATTCTCCATGATATCCAAGCTGGAGAGCTCATCAGCGCTGTTGCTCCGCATATTAAGAAGCCGACGGAATCCCTGGACGATACAGGAGCTTATTCTTCACCCTGAGCTGGCACCTGTAGGCAAGGAGCTGCCGATCGTGATGCGCAAGCTGGTCTATCAATCACTTGTGAAGGAAGTTCCGATTTGGAGAGGAGTTCGATCCTATGGATCGGAAGCCATCCGGTACTATACCGATTAAAGAAGGACGCGAGTCCTTCTTTTTTTGTGTCGAAGTATTTGATATACGGTTATAAAACAGCGCCTTTAGGAGACAGTATCTAACGTTAGGGTAGATAAAAAGATGTCCTAAGGCATGCTGAGATGCGTCAGAACGTTTGTTACAAGAAGTCGTAAAAATAATTTGACGAATCATGTTGACGAGCCACCTGTTTCTGTGATAAATTATAACTCGCCCCTTCGAAAGGGACTTTGATAATTCGGTTAAGAAAATGTCGAATTAAAAAGTTTTCAAAAAAAGTTCTTGACGAAACGATGGGCGCCATGATATATTATAAAGGTCGCCGCTGAAAATGAGTTTTCGGCGAAAGACAACGAAGTTGATCTTTGAAAACTGAACAACGAGTGAGTAAAACGAACCACTTTGGTGGGACGTTGAAATAGAGAATTGAACAAATTCTCGTCAGTTAAGAAATGAGCAAGTCAAACTTTATT
>NZ_JAOXLZ010000007.1:0-87658 GCF_025792345.1 Virgibacillus sp. LDC1 | reverse complement strand
AACCTTCAGGAGTGCAAGCACTCCATCAAGTCCGCTCGACTTGCATGTATTAGGCACGCCGCCAGCGTTCGTCCTGAGCCAGGATCAAACTCTCCAATAAAGTTTGACTTGCTCATTTCAAAGCTAACGTATTAACGTTTGCTTATGTTACATTGACGTGATCCATTTGTTCAGTTTTCAAGGAACTTGTTGGCTGCTTTGCCGATCATTTTCAATCAGCAGCGCAGGTTTATATCTTATCAAGTAATTAACTTGATGTCAACACTTTTTTTCGACGCCGTTCGACAAGCTCCAAAAGCTTTCGTCAAAAGCGACAGTTAGTAATATACCATGATACAAAAGATATAGCAAGCATTTTTAAAAGAAAATATGTAAAGTTTCGCATAACATCGATCCTATCATGATTTATATCTTATAGAGATCGATATTTAACCCAGTCTGTAGGCAGCCTTGCTATGAATGTGCTTAATCATAGACCTCAAATTTCTGAAGTATCATCTCGAAATGTAATTGATTTCCTATAGAAAAGGTTTTAAGGTTAGTTCATCGCTTTTTAACAGACCGACCATATCTATAAGAAAGGAGTTCGCCGAATGGCAGACAAAAGCATCGCTCTCCAGAAGCCAAAAGAGACTCCAAGTCCTGCGCACGGAGAGGCACATCAGGCCACCGTATATAAAATTCTGATCGCCATCAGTTTCGTGCATTTGTTTAATGATTCAATTCAGTCCGTGATTCCTGCAATCTTTCCTATATTAAAGGATAATCTGCTGCTTACCTTTACGCAGATCGGTTGGATCTCCTTCGCTATTAATTTTACTTCATCCATTATCCAGCCAGTTATCGGGTACGCCGCGGATCGAAGGCCGACACCGATTCTGCTTCCGATCGGTATGTGTTTCACGTTTGCAGGTGTATTCATTCTTGCATATGCACATACATACATCCTGGTTCTGTTCGCCGTCGTTCTGATCGGATTAGGCTCTGCGACCTTCCACCCTGAGGGAATGCGGGTCGCACATATGGCTGCAGGCATGCGAAAAGGGTTATCCCAATCCATCTTTCAAGTAGGTGGCAATGCCGGACAGTCACTTGCCCCGCTTTTGACACGATACATTTTCGTACCGTTCGGACAGTTTGGCGCGATCGGTTTCACCTTCGTTGCCGCGGCTGGTATCATCGTGCAATCCTATGTTGCCCATTGGTACCACGGCATGCTGAAAGCTGGTTACACGTTTAAAAAGAAAACTGCCGGACGCATGCTCGATCCCGCTCGCCGGAAAAGCGTACGTAATGCAACGCTGGTTCTCGTCATTCTCGTGTTTATCCGCTCCTGGTATGGCGCAGCCATCAGCAGCTATTATGCCTTCTACCTCATGGATGCATACAAGATCACGATTGATAATGCTCAGATCTATATTTTCCTGTTTCTCGCTTCCGGAGCTGTAGGCACCTTCTTCGGCGGTCCGCTGGCCGACCGCTTTGGCCGCCGCAATATGATCATGCTCTCCATGATCGGCACGGCACCCATTGCGTTGATTCTGCCGTTCGCCTCCCCGTTCTGGGCGGCTGTATTGCTGCTGATCGGCGGATTTGTCCTGTTGTCCAGTTTCTCGGTTACCGTCGTGTATGCCCAAATGCTGCATCCTGGCAATATCGGTACAGTATCCGGGCTGATCACCGGGTTTGCTTTTGGCATGGGCGGGATCGGTTCGCTTGTGCTCGGTAATCTCGGGGATGCTTGGGGAATCGGCAATGTCATGATTGCCGTCGGCTTCCTGCCGCTGCTTGGTCTGCTTGCCCTGCTTCTTCCGGGTGACGACAAGCTGGATCAGTGGTCGAGGGATTAATTGATATGAGAAAAAACACTCATCGGCTGCACTTTGCGTGCGTCTGGTGAGTGTTTTTCATTTTATTTTTTTGACGAGTTTGATGAACCAGTACAGGAATATCCAGGGAAGCACGTACTTCGTCAGCCACTCGATGCTCATGCGAATCATTCCAGCAGCATCCTCAGCCGCGATATCCCCGAGCACGGAAACCATAATAAAAAATAGAACTATTGCAATGGTTACATAGAACACTGTATTATATTTCATTCCCTTCCTCCTTTCATCCGACTTCACACGCTACCGAAATATTACATATCACGGGATGTATAATCAACATTTTTGTTGACGGTTCCAATAAACGAGGGCCAACTTTAAAAGGAGCAACGATGTTAGCATTGTAATACACTGTATCAAAGCGAGCGTCATTAAAAAGAGGAGATGCCCTGTCAAAATCGCATGACATGGAGCAGCTCCTCTTTTGCTTAACCACGATTGTATCCTAGATGAATCTGTTTAGGCTTTCATCAGATTTTGTTCAGATAATCCAGCAAACGGTACACAATCACGGATACCTGAGCCCGAGTGGAAGTCTCACCAGGCGCAAAGCGGTTGCCATTCACTCCCTTCACCAGACCTTGGTTTACAGCAAAGGCTACGGCTGCACGCGCATCCTCCGAAATTAGATTCGTATCGTTGAATGACAATGAGCCTGAGTCGGAGTCAATCTTCAACGCTTCCGCGATCATGACCACCATATCCTCACGGGTCAGCGGATTCTTCGCCCCCGCTTCTTTGCTGCGTGTCTCCCAATCGATGCCTGTCTCGAAAATACGATCAAGCAGCGTCGCAAATTCGGCACGGGTCACCGCATTGTTCGGAGAGAACCGGCCTGCACCTGTACCGTTCGTAATATGCTGCGAGGCAGCAACCTCAATCTCATCCTTAGCCCAGTGGCTGACGATGTCGTTAAAGGTCACGTTATTCTCGGCAGCCACATATGAACCAGGACCGTTAATACGGAACGTGATCGATCCACGCGCAGCCGATTGCAGCAATCCAGCGGATTGCAGGTCCCCTTTTTCCGATTGCACGTAGGCACCTACCTTGCGCGCATCCTTCACTTTTGTTGGGTCATAGTTCAATGTCAACAGAAGTGGGTGTTTAAACTTATCCCCATGCTTGATCGAAACGATCGGGGATACAGCGTTCAATGTGTTTTCGGATCCCGCTTTGCTTGCAGCTACGGAAACCGCTAAGCTGAATCCGCTGCTCGTAGTGAAATCATCCAAGGTATCGGCAGGCACCGTCAAGGTAAAACCGTTACCTGTAATAACAAGCGGCTTGCCTGATGCTTTCAGCTTATCCACGGCAGCCTTACCGAGGGTAAGGGCTACATCGCTATATTTGCTGAAATCCAGCTTCGATACGTCCAGCTTCACTTCTTTGCCGTCTCCGCTAATTCCTGCCGTAACCACTGCTTCAGACAGAGCGGCCGTTGCTGACTCGGTACCATCCGCATTTTTCTTCGTGGTTACTTTGGCATCCCCCGATACTTCAGGAGCCGGAGTTGACGGAGTTCCCGTGGAACCTCCACCGGAGGATGAGCCTCCACCGCCGCCGGATCCGCCACCTGGGTTACCTGGATCAGGGTTGCCTGGTCCAGGCGCGCCCGTCAGCTGCAGGTCAACCGTCGCTTTTCCTTCAAGACCTTGACGGTCTTTGACGGAAAGCTCAACGGTATAGTTGCCTGAAGATAATCCGTCTAAGGCAATGTTAAATCCGCCATCCTGCTCGACATCGAAACTACCTTGCTTGGCAACGGTTTTGTTAGCTCTTTTAATGACATAACTGGCATCCAGCCATTCGCTAACGTCAAAATCAATGGCCCATTCATCCCACATCGCTGGAGCAGCCGTTACATAGAGGTCATCGACCGTTCCGGATAATGCAGGATGGTTCTTGCCGGAAATTTTAACATCAAGCTCGGTTTTGATCTCAGGTGCCGCTCTCTTCACGAAGAAAGGAATCGTCGCATAATCCGAGTGGACTACGAGATCGGTATCCAGGGATAAAAGCTCGATCGAATACAATCCGTCCTGAACCTCTACCTCTTTCTCGGTCTCATAATCGGCATATTTCCCGTTCCAGCCGATCGTAAATGAGGTGTTGGCATCAAAATAGGCTTCTGCACCAAATATTTGGCCAATAATACCGTCGCCGTCAACACCCGCTCCTGGATTAAGACTGTCATACAAGTCCACGATGACAATCTGCATCGGATTGTAAAATTCGAAAGCCAGGTTGAGCTTGCCCAATTCACCCGTCTCGGTTAACGGAACATGCGGTAAGTAGTTTTCGGTATCACTGTAGGCTTTCGTATACTTCACGCCGGTGATCTCAAGATTAAAGTACGCAACATACGGAACCGAATAAGTATGGGTACCATTCGTAAAGGTAATATAGCCTTGCTGTTCCGATACGCCCTCTATCCCTTCCGGCACTTGGAGAGTTACCGTGAGTTCTTCTTGACCGTTGAGGGTAAAGGTGCTTTTATCCGTTTCTACACTTACCCCCGGCGTGACCTGCGTGTTATTGATTTGCACATTAAAAGTCCCGCCCGCATTTCCAATACTCTCTACTTTTATTTTTTTCTGAACGGTCTTAGCAGCTTTTCCGGTAAAATTACCAAAATTAATGCTTCCGGTAATGTTCTCCTTTTGGTTAGCTGATCCATTCTCCTGATACGAAGTCTTGTCCAGGACCTTCACCAGAGCCTCTGCCTGGATGGTATGGAGTGCTTGTACGCGCCCGGCTCCTTGATCCGTTACATCGTAAGACTCGGTATTCAGTACTTTGGCGTTGTTCATCAGTGCGACTTTGACATCGAATGGAGTCCAATCGTTATGTTTCTCCAAAATGAGAGCCGCAAGCCCGGCCACATGCGGGGATGCCATACTGGTACCTGTAAAGCGATCATAGGATTGGCTGTAATCTGCATCTGCAATGTCTTTCCCGTAGGCCGGAACGGATGACAAAATGCTCGTTCCCGTTGCTACAACGTCTGGCTTAATGTCCAGCGTCTTTTTAGCCGGGCCACGCGAGCTGGAATCATTAATTTCATCGCCGGCGGTTCGGTTTTTAATAAAATCCGTAAAATTCACTTTCAGATCCGGGTTGGCATCGAGCAGCGACTTGATATAATCGCCGTCTTCTTTGCTCATACTAAAGGTTGGGATGAAGGCAAAGCTGTCCCCAAGTAAAACACCAATTGGCCCAGGGTTCTGATTGAATACAATGACGCCCGTCGCGCCTGCTGCCTTCGCATTGGCGATTTTATCGACAAAGGCGAGCTCGCCGCGTTTAATCAAAGCGATTTTGCCCGTAACGTCTTTATCTGCGAAATCCTCGGGTTTGCCCAGATCGGCATAAACCAGTTCAAAATCTCCATCCAGAGCGACTTCTGGATCCTCTGCGAGATTCCAAGCCATTAATTCAAGCTTATACGTAGCATCTACCACCGTAGCCGGAGCGTTAACGTCTGCCGGAGGCACCTCTTCATCCTCGATAGATTCAACAGGGACTTCATCAGTGACCGGCCCCTCTTCTGGGCCATCACCTGATTGAACTGGCGTGGCATCCTGCTCCGTATCAACGGAAGGCGTTGTCTCATCGATTGGTGATGCAACTTCAATCGATGTTGGCCCAACTGCTTCGTCTGCCTGTGCTCCTACATCCGTCTGCTCTTCAGGTGTAACGGGTTGTGTTGGCTCTGCTCCAAGCTCCAACGGCCCCTTATTGTTATCAATTGGCTCAACCGGCAATTCCGCCTCCGTGAAAAAGTGCGATGTTGCCGCCATTTCGTCACTTGGACCCGTTGAGTTTCCTACCGTAATCGGAAAAGCCGCCGCCCCCGGCGATCCAACCGTCCAGCGGTTAGGTCCTGAATTGCCGCTTGCAACGACGGGCGTGACACCAGCCAGCGCAGCATTGTTGAGGGCTACGGACGTTACATAGTCCGGATCATTGCGGGAATTGCCCAGGGAGAGGTTGATTACATCCATTCCGTCCTGAACGGAACGGTCAATACCGCCCAGTACCCAGCTGGAATACCCGCTTCCGTACGGTCCAAGAACGCGGTAAGCATAGATATCAGCCTCGGGTGCAATGCCCACGACTCCATATTCGCCCACATCGCGGGCTCCGATGGTACCCGCTACGTGCGTTCCATGATCCGTCCAGTACGTGCTTCCCCTGTCATCGACCTGTGGGGGATTGGAAGGGTCATTCTCCCAGTCGAGCGGAGTCGTCTCATAGGGATCATTATCATTGTCGACGAAGTCATATCCACCCTTATAAGCATCCTTCAAAACAGGGTGTACGTAATCAATACCCGTATCGATCACGCCTACTTTAACGCCTTTACCTGTATAACCGAGATCCCATACTTCCGGAGCACCGATGAACGGCCCCGTATCCTTCATGTATGGATTCACTTCTCCCTTCGGTCCAACCGTTACCTCCAGATCGGGATATACACCTAGAACGCCAGGGAGATCAAGCAGCGCTTCAACCTTGCTGCCGTCGATCTCCATGGACACCCCGTTGAATGCGTAACTATATTGCTCCGAAATTTCGTGCGTTATATTCTTCGTGTTCAGGCTGCGTATAAAAGTCTGCTGCTCCAATTGCACCTGTGCCTCAACCTTCGCCTCTGCGGAAGAACTAAAGGATTGACCCTGAATAGAGGAAAGTCCTTTGGCTAAGGCCACTGGCTCAGTAGACAGCTCTACAATGACTCTTGTAGGACCCCCGGCAGATTTCTGCAGGCTTTGTTCAAGCACCGGAAACTCCGCAAGCTTAGCTCGCTGTTTCAGAATATCCTTTATCTGCCTAGCTTCATCGGCACTGAGCTGATTGTCCAGCTCGACTTGCCGTTCTGACGGAGCGGCCCCAGCCGCTGGTGCAACGAGTGATAGCGTTAATAAAAAACTTAGTAGTGCGGACCATAACTTTTTACTCAAGGCTTTGCCCCTCCCATAAGATAGATTTCCCAATCACATTAGGGTCTGGGATGTCATCAGCATATCTGTGCTGCCTTTCGATGGTATCCACTCCTTTCGGCATTAGACTGACCCGTGGTAAATTATTCTAGATTCTAAAATTAGATTCCTCCATCCTTTTCTGTATGTTTTTGTTAAGTTTAGTCGAATGTATAGGAGGTTTTGACGAATGCCAGGAAACGTCATAGATTCAAGGGAATTAAGGCTTACATAGAAAGTAAGGGAGGAGAAAGGAAATCGAGGAAAAAGAAAAACCGAGGCTATGAAATAGCCTCGGTTTCTAAGGGGTCCAACTGATTCTGCAAGATATATCCAGGTTGTATTATGATTCGTCTAGCAATCGCACGAACTCTTCTTCATCCTCCAGGATGTCGATGCCGAGCTGCTGGGCTTTGGCCAGTTTGCTGCCGGCTTTCTCGCCTGCAATGAGGAGGTCGGTTTTCTTGGACACGCTGCCGGTGACTTTGGCGCCGAGCGCTTCCAAGCGTTCGGTCGCCTCTTCTCGGGTCAGCAGATGGAGGGTGCCTGTCAGCACGACCGTTTTACCGCTGAAGTAGGAATCGGTGCTCACCGGCTTCGGTGCTTCCGGCGCTTTTGCTTGGACACCCAGCGAGAGCATCTTCTGAATGCTTGCTTGGGCAAACGGGTCCGCGAAGTATCCGGCAATGCTTTCGGCCACGATGCCGCCCACGTCCGGCAGCTCGACCAATTCTTCTGCGGTTGCCGCCATCACGCGGTTCAGATCGCGGTAGTGATCGGCCAGCATTTTGGTTGTGGATTTGCCGGTATTCGGTATACCCAGTGCGAAGAGGAACGATGCAAGATCCCGCTCCTTACTCTTCTCAATGGCATCCAGCAGGTTCTGGGCTTTTTTCTCGCCGAAGCGCTCCAGCTTCAGCAAGCTATCAAAAGATAACGTGTAAAGATCAGCCGGTTCTCTCACGCCCAGTTCGTCGTATAACTGGATCGCGGTTTTGTCGCTGAATGTCTCAATGTCCATGGCATCCCTGGAAGCAAAATGCGTGATCCGGGCCACGATTTGCGGTTTGCACCCTGTCTTGTTGTTGCAGAAGAGATGAGCGCCGCGCTGCTCCAGCGGGAATCCGCAGGATGGACACTGTTCCGGATACAGGATCTCTTCTCCGTCCTGCTCCTCCGTTACTTTGCCGAGGATCTCGGGAATAACGTCATTCGAACGGCGAATGAAGACTCTGGAGCCCAGCGCGAACTTGAGGTTCTTGCGCTCAATATCCCCGATATTGTTCAGCGTACAATTTTGCACCGTGACCCCGGCAAGCTCAACAGGCTCTACCCGCGCTAACGGCGTGATTTTTCCGGTCCGTCCCACATTCCAGGTAACCGACTGCAGCACGGTCGTGGTTTCTTCCGCTTCGAATTTATAAGCGACTGCCCAGCGCGGGAATTTGTCGGTATATCCAAGAGCTTCGCGAATGCGGAAATCGGTCACCTTCACAACTGCTCCGTCAATAAGATAATCGAGCTCGGAACGGCGTTTCTCGATATCGGCCAATTGCTCCATCACGTCATCAAACTGCTCAAAATAGAAAATGTATGGATTGACCTTGAGCCGGTTCTCGCGCAGGAAATCCATCATCTCCTTGTGATCGGCAAAAGTGATTCCATCCGAATAACCTACATTATAGAAGTAAGCGTTCAGTTTACGCTCAGCCGTCACCTTCGGATTAAGATTGCGGAGTGCCCCTGCGGCGGCATTACGCGCGTTTTTGAGCGGCTCGGCCGCGGTTTGATTGTATTTGTCCAGCACGGACAGGTTCATGATACCTTCGCCCTGTACTTCAATCGTACCTGCTGTGTACGGGATCGTCATCGGCACCGACTTGATGGTTTTCACCTGAGCCAAAATACCTTCGCCAACTACACCATTGCCCCGTGTCGACGCCTGAACCAGCTTGCCGTCCTGATAGGTCAGATTCAGGGTGAGCCCGTCAAACTTCAGCTCCAGTGCATAACAAGGATTCGGCAGAGGATTGCCGGGATTCTTCGTATTGTAGTCATTGACCAGCCTGACGACGCGATCATGCCAGGTACGGAGCTGCTCAATGTTCTGAGCCTTATCGAGACTCCATAACGGAGCCAAATGGCGGTGCGGGGCAAAACCCTTCAAAATCTCCCCGCCCACCCGCTGGGTCGGAGAATCCGGAAGTGTCACTCCGGTCTCGGCCTCCAACGCTACCAGCTGGTCGTACAGGGCGTCATATTCCTTGTCGCTTACAAGCGGCTGATCCAGCGTGTAGTAATGGTAATTGTAATTGTTCAGCTCCGCAATGAGCTTCTCCATCTTTTCCTTGAAATCCATGCAGGGGCAATCCTCCTTCAATAATATAAGGCCATTATAGGTTGGGTTGTGACTTATGTGGACTGTTGTTCAACCATTGTATTACATTGTTGTCCAAACATCCTGCTCTTAACATGCAGCAATTGCCATCGTCCGCGGCTACTCCACCTTCGTAATCGGCGCGAAGCCGGCAAGCAGACGTTTCACGCCCACAGGCGCCGGGAATGCAATCTGCAATTCCATGTCGTTGCCACTGCCTTTTACTGCTACAATCGTACCAGTTCCCCATTTGCCATGGGCTACTTTGTCGCCGGCTTTAAATTCCCCGCTGCCGGAAGCGGCCGCTGAACGGGATACAGCACCGGTTGTCATCGTCACCCGGCTCTTCGGTGCGGCTTGCGCGGATGCCGTCGAACCGCTGAGGGAGAGGTCCACGCTACGGCTTCCCCCAAAGTTGCTGCCTCCACCGCCGCCGAAGCCGCGTCCTGCATAAGATCCGCCCACATTGCCCCCGCTACCACGGCGGTATCGGTCATGCGCCATCTGAGTGTCTTCCTTCAGCTCTTCCGGGATTTCCTCCAGGAAGCGTGAAGGCGGGTTCGCCGTCGTGCGGCCAAATAGCGTACGCATGCGTGCACAGGACAGGAACAGCTGCTTCTCTGCTCGCGTGATGCCTACATAAGCAAGCCGGCGCTCCTCTTCCAGCTCTTCGTTATCCATAAAGGCACGGCTGTGTGGGAATACCCCTTCCTCCATGCCGATAATGAACACGACCGGGAACTCCAGACCTTTGGCACTGTGCATCGTCATGAGTACGACAGCGTCGTCACGGTCTTCTTCGTCATCGTTCATCGAATCGATGTCCGCGATCAGCGCAAGATCCGTAAGGAAGGAAATGAGGGATTTATCCTCGTTATTCTTTTCAAACTCTTGCGTCACCGACAGGAACTCGTCGATGTTCTCAAGACGGGATCTGGATTCGATTGTATTCTCGTTTTGCAGTTCGAGGCGGTATTCGGACATCTCGAGTATTTTTTCCGTAAGCTCAGTGACCGACAGAAACTCGACCATTCGGCTGAGCGCGGCAATCATGTCGTAGAAGCCGACCAGCGCGTTGCGCGTCCGTCCGGCAAAACCGAGGTCGTCCACGATTTCCAGCACGCGGAAGATCGAGATGCCCCGCTCTGCGGCTGCAGCCGCCAGCTTCGCGACGGTTGTGTCCCCGATGCTTCTTTTTGGCACATTAATGATCCGCGTCAAGCTGATATCGTCGTCCGGATTGGAAATCAGGCGAAGATAAGCAAGCATGTCCTTGATCTCTTTGCGATCATAGAACTTAATGCCCCCGACGATCTGGTATGGAATATCCGACTTGATCAGAATTTCCTCGATCACCCGGGACTGCGCATTGGTCCGATACAGAATCGCGTGGTCCTGATAGTTCTTGCCGTCCTTGATGTTCTTGCTAATTTCCGAGGTCACAAAATACCCCTCATCATGCTCCGTATCCCCGCGGAACACCTTAATCTTTGGTCCTTCACCTTGCTCGGTCCACAGATTCTTCGGCTTGCGGCCTGTATTCAGGCCAATGACATTGTTGGCAGCGTTCAAAATATTCGCAGTAGAACGGTAATTCTGCTCCAGCAGAATCGTCCGCGCCTCGGGATAATCCTGCTCAAAATTCAGGATGTTCGTGATATCCGCGCCACGCCAGCGGTAGATCGACTGATCGCTGTCACCGACAACGCAGATACGGTGATGGCTGTCCGCCAGCATGCGACAGAGCATGTACTGCGCCCGGTTGGTATCCTGGTATTCGTCCACGTGGACATACTGGAATTTGCGCTGGTAGAAATCGAGAACCTCCGGCACTTCCTTAAACAGCTGAATCGTGGTCATGATCAGATCGTCGAAATCAAGCGAATTGTTGCTCTTCAAGCGTTTCTGATATTCGGTGTATGCCTTGGCTACAAGGGATTCAAAATAGTCTCCGGCTTTCTGTTCATACTGCTGCGGGGAGATCAGCTCATTCTTGGCCGCGCTCATGGCGGCTTGAATCGCCTTCGGCTCGAATTTCTTCGGATCGATGTTGTGCTGCTTCATCACGTTCCGAATAACGGACAGCTGATCGGTCGAATCCAAAATACTAAAATTCGAGGTAAAGCCGATCCGTTCAATGTCTTTACGCAAAATCCGCACGCACATCGAGTGGAACGTTGATACCCAGATGTCCTGGCCTTCCCGGCCAACCAGCTTGGATACCCGCTCCTGCATCTCGCGGGCTGCTTTATTCGTAAAGGTAATTGCAAGGATGCTCCATGGTGCGGCTTTGCGCGTGGCGATCAGGTACGCGATCCGGTGCGTCAGCACCCGCGTCTTGCCGGAGCCGGCACCCGCCATAATGAGCAGCGGTCCGTCGGTTGCTTCAACGGCTTGACGCTGCTGTGGATTCAGACGTCTGACGGCGTCGTGTATATCAATGGAATGCATAGTGTTGCCTCCTAATAGGTGTAGATTTGATAAGGGAGAACCTGGTTAAAGGTGAAAAGATGAAAAAAGGTTTCGGTCTGGCAGATCAATTACATTAAAGAGAATGGATAGGGTGTAGTTTGCTGCGTGTCTAAGACACTCTGATTTCTGCGCTGCTTAGCTTAATGAATTACAATATTTAAATGAAATAAATACAGGCTCATCCGTCACAAGACAGATGGAAAAGACACACTAATTATAGAACCTAAGGTTACCGTAACGCGTCTCTATTTTTTTAGCAGATGGAATACAGAAACCACTCAGCCCTTCACGGCCTTGACCGTTTCGAGCGCCTGCACCAGATGTTCGTACACCACGTTGCCCACAACGATCGTATCACTGATAGCTGCAGCCTCCTGTGCCTGCTCGGCATTGGTTATTCCGCCACCGTAGAACAAACGGGCATTATCCAGCGATCTTCGAACCGTACGGACAGTTTCCATATCCCCGAACGTGCCGCTATATTCCAGGTACACAACTGGCAGATTCATCAGCTTGTCCGCGATCTGTGCATAAGCAGCGGCAGCACTCGCTTCAATCGAAGTCTCTGCTCCGGTCAGCTTCGCCACCGCGGCATTCTCGTTCAATACGATATAACCTTCGGTCACAACGAGATCCCACGGGATCATATACCCGTAGTGTTCGATTCCTTCGCGATGCCGGCCCATGATCCAGGTCGGATCCTGCGTATTCATGACCATCGGGACCATATATAGATCAAATCCGGGTACAACGGCTTCCAGATCGGATACTTCCTGCACGCACGGCAGCTCGTAACGTCGAACTCGGGACAGCAGGTCCACGGTATTTTCATAAGTGACTCCGGTTGAGCCTCCGACCATGATGGCATCGGTTCCTGACAAACATACCGCATCAAGGGTCTCGTCATCGATCTCCTTGTCGGGATCCAGCTTAAACACATGCCTCCAGGATTGTATCATCTCTTTCAAGCGTCATTCCTCCACGTTCACGGGTTACTATTATACTAAAATAAGTCTATGCTAGCACGGTAAGCAAGTCAATTTATGTTCGCATAAAATACGAACATTTTTTTTGGTAATTGTGGTTTATCCGTTCAGCCGATATCCGAACCGGGCTGCTGGAAAGGGATTCGGGCGGATATTTCGCTAAAAAATGTCTACCAACGTATAATCCCGGACCACATGACGCACAATCCCAGACATATAGATGGTGGTTTTCTGTGATATCAAGTAGGCCATGCTTCGAAGTTTATCCTTTCTGATAGCATGAAAAAGCCCGCGTCTCTTTTGGAGATAGCGGACTTCGATGTTCAGCTTCACTATATATGAAGAAAAGCCTACTCCATAGACGGGCCATGCAGCATGAATTAAGCCATGCCCCCTCTATGCGAGTCACTTTTTAATGGTATACCTCAGGCTGTTCTGCTCCAACTCCGGCTCTGTCAGCAGGTCCGAGTAAACGCCGTACACGCCCCATTTTTCATAATTGTTCACGGTGTTCGTATCATTGATGGTGTGGACATAGGTCACGGCACCCGCTTGCCTCAGCTTCGCTACGAAATTCGGGCTGACCTTGTACTCCGGCATGGTAACCGCGTCAATGTGGTTCTCCTGTACGAAGGCGGTGATCTCGGCGGGTGAGTCCTGCGTGGCATACAACGTATATATAATCGATTTAAACGGGTAGATGTCCTGAACCATATCCAGCATCGGCTCGTTGTAAATTTGGACGACGACCCGATCCAGAAGTTTCGGATCCCGTTCTTTAGCAGCGTTTACAATCTCCGCGAACAGGTACTGTATATCCCGATTCTTCTGCTCCTTCGTATCCGTCACGATGTAGATATCGGGATGACGCTCCATCATATCCATGATCCCCTCAATATCCATCGGCCGGTATTGCTCCAAAATCGGCGTATTAATAAATTCCTCATGGCTCAGGCGCGCTGCCTGCTTATCATCAGGGAGTTTCTCCTTCTGACCCAGCTGCTGCGTCATGCTCTCCGTCCATTCGTGCCTGGCCACGACTTTGCGATCCTCCGTCAGCATCAAGTCAATCTCAAATACCCGCGTACCTTTCTCATAGTTAACGACCATAGCTTCGTAAGCGTTCGTATAGGGCTGATCGCCGATGCTTCCCATCGCATGAGCAATCAGGCGGTAAGCCGCGAATCCTTGCGGTTCTTCCTCTTCCAACTCCAGATGAGTCAGAAGCAGTATCATTATGGCGGAAAATAATAGAAGGACAGCTGCGATCCGTTTCATGATATCCCCACCCTTTGATTCGTTCATTGCTGTTGCTAGGTAAATACCCGGTTGAAGGGTGGGCAAAACAAATAACCGCCACTTGGGGGCTGCCAAATGACGGAATGAATTATATAAATACTGCTGCTGATCACTAGCTCTTGGTCTTCAAAAGATGAATATACCATTTCAAACCCGCATTGTGGTTAAAAACGCTGACTTTATCCACGACATCAAATAATCCGCAGCTTTCAATCTCGCCAATCTTATGTTCTACCATGAGATAATCAGGATCTTGGGTGTTCTTATGAGAATATAGGGAAGAGATGATGACGCCATCCGGTGTCAGGTAACGAGCATATTCTAACAGCTTGCTTGGGGTATTGGGCACATACTGCAACGATTCATTAAAAACGATGACGTCGTAGCGTTTATGCGGAACATAGTGATTGATGTCTGCGTTCTGGAATTGGTCCCTTGATGTTTTGCCGGATGCGATTCTGATTGCTTCCTCGGACAGGTCAACACCTGTGTAATTCGACTTTTCATTGTCTAACAGCATTTCAAACAATAGGCCGGCTCCGCATCCCATATCCAGAATGCCCTCGTCACCGTTAAACTTTCTGATGTAACCGTACACGACCGAGTATCTGGCATATTCCGTGATGTCCGATAAATAATCCCACATGCGGGATCTGTACTCTTCGTCCCATTGCTCTTGGCTGCTTTCGATGAAATCCTGGACCTTGGCGTTTTCCATATTGATTCCTCCCATAAAATGCTTATTGGATGTGATCCTCCTGATAGGCAAATGAAGCGGCAAATGAAAACACGATCATTTCGAAAACATTAGAAATCCCCGTAACACTGAGATTGGAGCATCATAACTAATCTGCGACTCTACGTAATGGATAATCTAGCAATGCATCGATGAGTCCACTATTTCATTATAATAGTATTACAGTTATATTTTGTAAATCATTCCAGACTACTATTGTCCGCTGTGTTGTACATGCATGTTTAAGTGAGAGGAATGAATCGAATGTCCGAAGTTTTTCTCGGCTATATCACAGACTTACAGGAAGCGACAGCATTCGATATCATTATAAGAGGCGTCGGCACTTGGTAAGCATCTTTAGTCGAAATATGCTTCTAGGACAGGTAAATAAAAGACGCCATCCGGCTCATGCCAGATGACGTCATCATTTAAATTACAATCAATATGCGTTTTTGAATCCGTTGCGGATCGTGCGCAGAATGATTTTGATATCAAACAGAATGGACCAATTCTCGATGTAGAAAATATCGTGCTTGATCCGCTCCTCAATCGAAGTGTCCCCACGCAGGCCGTTGCTCTGCGCCCACCCCGTGATGCCCGGGCGTACGTGGTGTTTCACCATGTACTTCGGAATCTCCTCTTTGAACTGTTCAACGTAATAAGGGCGTTCCGGTCTTGGGCCCACAACGCTCATATGTCCGAACAGGACATTAAAGAACTGCGGCAGCTCATCCAGACTGGTCTTCCGGAGAAACGAGCCGAACTTGGTGCGGCGTGGATCATTCTCCACGGTCCAGCCCGTATCCGGCGCCCCTTCCGGCAGCGGCTTCATCGACCGGAATTTATACATATAAAAGTTCCTGCGGTTCAGCCCGACCCGCTCCTGCTTAAAAATGACGGGTCCCCGGGAGGTTATTCGGATACCGAGGTAAATCCCGATCATCACCGGCAGGGTGAGGATAATCGCCACTAACGAGAATACAATATCAAACGCTCGCTTGAACAGTCGATTTGCTGCTAAATCCAGCGGGATATCACGCACGTTTATCATCGGCATCCCCGCGAAGTTATCAAACACCGGCCGTGCCGGGAGGTAATCGAAAAAGTCCGGGATAATCAGCGTCCGAACACCGGCCTTTTCACATGCGGCGATGATCTCCGGATACTTGTGATGCGCATTTAGCGGAAGTGCTAGTACGACCTCATCGACGAGCTTTTCGTTTAGCACCTTATGTAGATCGCTAACCGAACCGAGAATAGGTTTAAGCCGTCTCGCTTCGATGTCGTCCCACTGCTGGTAATCGTCCAGGAAACCGATGACTTCATACCCCAGCTCCGGGTATTGCTTCAGGTTTTTGAAGAATCTCTTGCCCAGCGTACCTGCACCCACGATGAGCACGAATTGGCGATTGTAGCCTTTTTCCCGAAAATGCTTTAAAGATTTCTTTAAGAAATATCGGTATAGGATAATGAAGGCTACGTTAAGAATCATGTAGATGGCAAGATACCACCGGGAGATATTCACTTCCTTCACGAAGAACATTAAACTCAGGAGGACGAACATCCCAATGAAATGCATCTGGAAAATCTTCATGAACTCGTCAGCAAAGCGTTTTTTCCTCTTCGGTGAGTATAAGGAGATCATGATGCCAACAGACAAGGCTACTGCACCATAAACTAGACTCCACAAAGTATAGGTTTCAAGAGGGAGCGGTTTTTCGTACGGAAACCAGCTGCTCTCAAACTTGATCCACCATGCACACAAAAATGCCAGTTGGATAAAAGCAAAATCGGTAATCATATACAATTTGGTCAAAAAGCCTTGGTTCTGGCGGATCATGATTTCACCTCCACTCCACCTGAAGATTGCGTTATGGTTGCCGGACGAATGGGCTTAAGCCGGTTCATAAGCAAGGATAGGAGCAATTTTAAACCCACGCCTGCATAGACGGCTCCATTAACGAATATGTTGTATTTCTGCCGGTAATGCTTCCGATGAAAAAGTATCATCGCCCGGTGGAACTCATAAATGATCTTGAACGGCCTGCGCCGGGCGCTGCCGCCTTTATAATGGATAATCGTGGTCCGAGGATAATAGTGAATTCCCCATCCCGCCTGCTTGATGCGATAACACCAGTCGATATCTTCCCCGTACATAAAAAACGTCTCGTCCAGCCCGCCTACCTGCTCGATCGTCTCGCGGCGTACCAGCATGAACGCACCAACCAAACAATCCACCGGATACTCGACGTCCGGATTCAAATACCCCAACTGATACTGGTTAAACTCCGGCTTGTTCGGGAACAGCTTGCTGAGCCCAAAAGCATAATAGAAGGACGCTGAAGGCGTCGGGAACCCTCTTTTGCAAGCCTTATCAAGCGAACCGTCCGGGAGGACGATTTTACAGCCGGAAGCACCAATGATCGGATTGTAGTCCATAAAAGCGACCATCGTCTGTATCGTATCCTGCTGGATAATCGTGTCGGAATTTAGCAGCAGCATATATCGCCCTTCCGCCACTTCCATCCCCTGATTGTTGGCTTTGGCAAAGCCGGTATTCTCCGTGTTCTCGATCAACTTGACCTGCGGGAATAACTCCCGAATGGTCTGAACCGACTCGTCCTTCGAGTTGTTATCTATCAAAATGACTTCATATGTATACTCCGTCTCTGATGCAAACACGGATCGCAAACAGTCCACCGTCAGCTGACAAGTATTGTAGTTCACGATTAAAATGCTTAAATCCATTGCATAACGTCTCCTGACAAATATAGTAATCTATCGACATTATAGCATAGTTCATGGGGAAAGAAGGAATATCAGATAATTGATGCTTTAGTTTTTATGAAAGGTGCCCCCTAATATAAGCCAATAATCAAAAAAAGCCTAATCATTAACAGACTAGGCCCTTTTAATTATTCTCATATTCAATCGAGGTATGTCGGATTGCCCTTTACTTCAAGCATAAATCGTTTCAGGGCATCTCTCCAATGAGGTAAGTCAGTTAAACCGTTCGTCCGAATGGACATATTATCAAGAACAGAATTAGTCGGCCTTGGTGCAGGGCGAGGGAATTCTGCAGTTGTGCAAGGAGTTAGTTCGGCTTTCATGGCCAATCCAAGAATCTCTTGATACTCTTCAAAAATCGCCTGGGTGAACTCATACCATGTACATGTTCCCTGATTGGACGCATGATAGATTCCATACTTCTCTGTTAAGGCGAGCTCTAACAAGAAAGAAGCCAAATCCGTTGTGTAGGTGGGTGAACCCTTTTGGTCGTTAACAACCTTTAACAGCGGTTTTTCTTGACCTAGACGGAGCATCGTTTTAACAAAGTTATTCCCTTGCAGTCCGAACACCCATGATGTTCTCACGATAAACCACTTGGAGCAGAGTGTTTGGGTAAGGATTTCGCCGGCTAACTTAGACTTTCCATAAACACTCTGAGGATCAGTCTGGTCGTATTCCACATAGGGCATCTTACCTTGACCGTTAAAAACATAATCCGTGCTAATATAGATCAGTTTGGAGCCTGAAGACTCAGCTGCTGTTGCAAGATTTCGTGTTCCCACGGCATTAATGAGATAGGCCTGATCCATATCAGACTCGGCAGCGTCAACAGCAGTATATGCCGCACAGTGAATGATGCAATCAGGCTTGTTTTCCTTAATGATTTTATGGCATTGAGCCAGGTCAGTGATGTCGAGTTCACTTCTTCCATACCCTAACACATCATGCTTAGAGTCAGTAAATATACGTACAACATCCTTCCCAAGCTGCCCCTGTGCTCCGGTTACAAGCACCCTCATGAATGACCACCCAAACGCTTCCCGTATTGCTTGGTTACATATTCCCTATAAACACCTGACTGAATACGTTGCCACCAATCTTTATTATCCAGATACCACTGAATCGTTTCTTTGATACCCGTCTCGAAATTATGCTTGGGTTTCCAACCAAGTTCATTCATGATTTTCGTTGGATCAATTCCATAACGACGATCATGTCCCGGGCGATCATCTACATAAGAAATCAGAGACTCGGGCTTCCCAAGCTCTTGGAGTATTTTTTGAACGATATGAACATTGGTGCGTTCATTATTTCCGCCTATGTTATACACCTCTCCATTAACGCCTTTGTGTATAACCAGGTCAATAGCACTGCAATGATCTTCAACGTACAACCAATCCCGGATATTCAACCCATCGCCGTAGACAGGTAGCGCTTCATCATTAAGTGCACGGGAGATCATAAGCGGGATTAGCTTTTCTGGAAATTGAAAAGGGCCGTAGTTGTTAGAACAACGTGTAATATTGACCGGGAGTCCAAAGGTCTCGTGATAAGCTCTAACCAGCAGATCTCCTCCTGCTTTACTAGCGGAATATGGACTGTTAGGAGCCAGGGGCGTCTCTTCAGTAAAAAGTCCAGTTTCACCCAGTGACCCATAAACCTCATCGGTTGATACTTGTACAAACTTCGTTACATTATGTTTTTTGGCCGCATCCAACAAAACCTGAGTTCCAAGCACATTAGTGTTCACAAATACTTCTGGCTCTAGAATGCTTCGGTCCACATGAGACTCAGCAGCAAAGTTAACCACAACCTCAATCTGATGCTGCTCAAAAATTTGCTCAACCGCTTCTTTATTCGCGATATCTGCTTTAACAAACGTATAGTTAGCATTATTTTCAACGGATTTGAGGTTCTCCAAATTCCCTGCATAAGTTAAGGCATCCATGTTGATGATCTCATATGTGGGATACTGCTGTAACATGTATATAACAAAATTGCTTCCAATAAATCCAGCACCGCCGGTAACAAGTAGTTTCATTGAAGTCCCCCCTAGTTAAAGTTCAATTCTGCGTTCTTCAGTAACGGGTGGTTTTTATCTTTATCTGAAAGAATCGGATTTGAAGTTGGCCAATCGATCCCTAAAGCCGGATCATTCCATAATATTCCCCTGTCGTGTTCTGGGGAATAAAATTCATCTACTTTATAAAAAACTTGTGTATTTGGAACAAGTGTACAGAATCCATGTGCGAACCCTTTTGGTACCAGTATTTGGCGTTTATTGTACTCGCTAAGAATCACACCAACCCAATTGCCAAAAGTGGGGGAATTTTTGCGAATATCAACAACAACATCGTATATTGCCCCTGAAAGGACACGAACCAATTTGGTTTGTCCTTTAGGGTTTAGCTGATAATGCAACCCTCTCAAGACACCTGCATCGGATGAAAGAGAGTGATTATCCTGAATGAAATAATGATCAATATTATGTTCTTTTAAAACAGCGGTGTTATAGCTCTCCATAAAAAAACCCCTATTATCCCCATGGACTTTTGGTTCAAGCAGGTTAACACCATTTAAAGACATAGAGGTGATAATCATAGTCCCACTCCTCCTAAATTTTTAATTTACCGAATTCCTCTGTAAACACCAAGTCATGAGCTAATTCATTGGCCCTTGCTAAGGAAGCATGTGTACCCGCATCAGTCCACCAACCATTTAGGACATCATAAGTCAGCTCACCTCTAGCAATATATGCATTATTAACATCTGTGATCTCTAATTCACCACGTGCGGAAGGCTTCAATGTTTTGACAATTTCAAATACATGATGATCAAACATATAAATTCCAGTTACTGCATAATTGGATTTTGGATTATTCGGCTTTTCTTCTATGGATACAATGCGGTTACCTTGTATCTCAGGGACGCCAAACCTTCTCGGATCTTCAACTTGTTGAATTAATATCTTAGCACCCTTCTCCTGTTCTCTGAAATTTTCAACAAACTTAGAAAGGTCATCTTCGAAAACATTATCTCCTAGAATAACAACCATTTGATCAACACCAACAAAATTTTCAGCAAGATCCAATGCTTGAGCGATTCCACCTGCTTCATCTTGAACTTTATAAGTAAACGTAACTCCCATCTCTTTGCCACTTCCAAGGAGATTTACAACATCACCCATATGCTCTTTACCAGTCACGACAAGAATATCCTTTATTCCTGCATGTTTAAGTTTAAATATCGAATGAAATATCATTGGATATTTACCTACGGGAAGTAAATGTTTATTGGTAACTTTGGTTAATGGGTAGAGGCGTGAGCCTGTGCCACCTGCTAATATAATTCCTTTCAATGAACTCATCTTCTTTCTTTTTTTATTGCTTAAATAAATTTTCTTCACTAAACTTGTCTCCAAACAGTAAATCATATTCCAACAATTCGTATTTATCCAAAATATCTTCCTTACCTACTTCTACTTCATTTAATAATTCTCCATTACTTTTAATCATTAGGTCTTTGGATAAACCAATGTATTCTTGATTAAGTTCTTGAAGAAAATCATAAAATAGTGGCGGCTGTAAGTTTGCTAGTTGAAAAACTTTAGGAAGAAGAAGAGAAGGACTAATCCCATCTAAGTGTGTATCTATACTTTTACCAAGATTGTTCCATATTAATAATGGAGTACTTTTTAAATATTTTTGTTGTTCAAGTCCTTCATTTTCACCAGAATCCAAATCTTGGTAAACATCCGAACCTAAATTCGGTAAATGATCACCAAAAAAAACTACAATTGTAGGCTCGTTAATATTATCTATTAAATATTTTAATGCTTCGTCTGCATCTTTTACTCCTTGCGAATATATCTCTAAAACTTCCTTTGTCTTTTCTCTAATTTCACCAGTAATTTCAATTTCTGATGGATACTTAGATTCTTTGTTATAAGCTGAGTGATTTTGCATTGTTATTGCATATATGAATGTAGGCTTTTCGCTTCCATGTATTTCTTCAATTATTCTTTTAGACACTTCAATATCCGCAATATATACTCCCCGTCTCTCAGGATTAACAAAATCGTCTTCACCAATAAATTTATCGAAATTAAAATGCCGGTAAACATTATCCCTATTCCAAAACCATTTTACATAAGAATGTAAAGCGATGGTTTGATAACCGCTCTTTTTCAATACATCGGCTAGAGAAGGATACGGTCTTTTAATGTATTGTTGATAAGGCATTGACCCTTGCGGTAAAAACCGCATGGACAAACCTGTTAGAGCTTCAAACTCAACGTTAGATGTACCGCCTCCAAATTGAGGCGATAACAACCAACCTGTCGTACTACTATCTTTTAAGGAATTATAAAAAGAAAGGGGATTCTCTGAAAAGTCAATATTTTTGGATATTGTTGGATCCCAGAATGCTTCATTCATAATATAAATAATATTAGGAGCCTCTTCCATAGCGTTATATATTGTCGAACTCGTTGGACTATTTATGGAATTGACTATCTGAAGTATGTTTTCTTTATTATAGTTCGCGGGCGGAACAACTATTGCATTAGGAACATTTAATACAAAACCTAACAAGGATCCGTTCTCCTTGTAATTCAGCGTCTGCTCCCAATTAATATTTACAATATTCATTTTGTTTAAGACACTTTTTGATAAAGGGATTTTATCCCATAGGCAGAATGAAATAATTATACAAACTGAGAAAAAGAATACTACTCCCCTTTCTAGAAGGGATATTCTAACAGCTAATACTCGCTTCCTGAATTTAATTGAAGCAATTAATAATACAGCTAAAAAAAGCAGATATATAAAGTTTATTTCTTTATACATACCAGGCAGGAGATTTAAAATTTGTTTGGCAAATATAAAATCCCATGGGAAGAAGGGCTCCTCTAAAAAATTCATTTTATATTTCTGAATTAATCCAAACAATGACATTAACAACTGATATAAACTAAAACCAACAATAAAGTTCGGAATCACAGACACTAATATCAATAGAATTGATATACATAATAAATAATTGATAATAAAAGCCCCAAAGCTATCGCCGATCCATACAAATGTTAAAGTTAAACTGCCTCTGATTATAGATTCTAGGATAATCAGACCAACAAAAGTTCCTAATAATACCGTGAGCATTCTATGGATGCGCTTATTCCTGATTATGTTCATTACTTTATAACTGTTCTCCTAGTGTTTATGATGTTTTCAAAAGTTTCAATCACTTCTTGATCGGATAATTTACTGATATCAATATTGTTACTGGAATATATATAATCATCATCAATGATTAATTTATAATCAAAATAAAATTGCGCCAATGATCTCAACATCAATTGAGGATTATATCTAAATCGGATATACTCTTTTTCCTTTTTATTCCTCTCCTCGTCAAACATAATATGATGATGAATTAATAGAGAGTTTGGAGAATTAACAAGTCGTTTCCCTGATTTCCGCAATATGTATGAAATTGCGGAATCTTCATAGACATTTGGGTAGCCCTCAACCTCTGGGAACCACCCCTTAAATAACGTTGCCCCTACCGGATTCCAATCTGTATCATATCTTTCTAATGTTGAGAGGTCATACACTGATTTGTTAATATTGTACAACTTGAATTGAACTCTATTCCCTGAAATTTCTTCATATCCGCCTGTAAATTGTAGTACATTACTTGGAAATGTCACTCTACAAGTTACTGAGCCTATATCATCTGATTCTTCAGCACGAACTAACAATTCTTCAAGCCAACCTTCAGTAACCTCTATGTCGTTATCAAGGGAGATATAATATGAATTTGGTGTTGCATACTTCATCGCTTCTTTTCTTCCACCAGCTGGGCCTAAATTTGATGAATTGTATATAACTTTCACACCCGGTATGCCCTCAATATGGTCTTTTATAAATGATACGCATGATTCGGAAGAGCCATTTTCGAATAGAATAATCTCATGTGGAATCTTGACTGTATTCTTAATAGATTGGATACATTGTAAAGTTTGATCTTCTTTACCAAAAGAGATCATTATAAATGATATTAATTTATGAAAAACACCATCTCTAATTGACCGACGCAGTTTTGCTTGATCGGAGATGACGATAGACATATTTTTCTGCTTATCGTTAGATTTTATTGATTTTTGATTGGTATGGATACGATGTTTATATAGGAATTCTGGTACATGAACAAATGCGGAGTTTGGATAATGAAACGCTACTCTCAGTACCATGTCATAATCTTGTGCACCATCATATTCCGAATTAAAAACCCCTACTTTTAGAAACACATCCCTACTAATCATTTTGAAGTGTGACGCATACATTCTAACATCCAAATGATCTTCAAATATATTATCTTTCGGTAAGTGGTCACAAGAAAACCTTCCAATTTCCTCCGAATCCTCATTAATATGAATTCTATTTGTGAAGGAATATTTAGTTCCAGGTCCCCAATACTCTAAGCACTTCTCGATAGCATTCAACTCCAAAATATCATCACAGTCCAAAAAAGCTATAATGCTCCCTTCTGATTTTGCCATACAGATATTTTGTGTCTTTGAAATGCCTTGATTATGTTCATTCTTAAATAATCTAACCTTCTTATTATTTTTGTAGGTATTTAATATCGTGCTTACTTTTGGATCTGGTGAGCAATCATCTACAATAATAACTTCAATATGTCGATACGTTTGATTGATTGCTGAGTCAATGCAAGAAGCTAAGTATTCGACATTATTATAGACGGGAATAATAATTGATACTAAAGGATACTCATTTTTTTCACTTGTATTAACTTCTGTAACTAAATTTGCTTCAGGTTTATATTTTATTTTTGTTTTAAGGGAAAGCAGTTTATAATATGTTTTCTTAAATTGTGATCTAAATGGTTCAGGTGTTCTTCTCATGACGTTGAAAAATTTCCCATGAGCCTTTCTTATTGTTTTTGAATTCTCTGCTTTTACTATCACTGGTTTTATGATACTTTTAAGTGCACTATTCGACTTTCTATAAAGAGCTTTATTATATTCATTAATTACTCTTAAAGGTTTGGTGAACCTCCAAGAGGTGGAGTTCAATAATTGATTAACTAGAGCATTCGCCTCCAAATTAGCTTCCACCAAAACTTTATTAACTTCTTCAGCTCTATTCATTTTTTCAACTAGCTCATCTTTTTCATTCAACAGGACTTCCTGTATACCAGTTAGCTCATCTATTAAACTCCTATTTCGAGCGTCCTTTTCACTTAACTCTTGTTCTTTGAGTTGATGTGTTTCTATTAACGATGCAATTTCATTCTTCTGTGAAGCAATCAATTCCGAAATGCCGTTTACTTCTCCGGCAATTGATGTAGGAACATCTTCGGACAAACAGAGCGTGATTATAAATATACCCTTCGTTCTTTTGATTTCCGGAAAATCACAAATGATCTGAGTAGACTCATCCAGAATCAGAAATCTCCGTGTTTGCATACTCGGTAATTTAATTGCACCTTCACTATATCTAAGTAATGATTCTGTGATAGCTGGGTTAAACCAATTTAAAATAAGATTATTGTTTTCATCCAGGAATTCAAGCTTTGTTATTTCTAAAAACGCGGGTGCAATGCAGTCAATCAGGATATTTAGTTGTTCAGTTCCTGATCCCACGACCTTAAAACTTAGTTCGGTATAGCCACCATTACTAGGCAAAGATACTACTTCTGTTTCGCCTTGAAAATCGGGTGTAAATTTCAGCGATGCTTGATGGTACAGATTTACTTCGTTCACATAATTATTTACTTCCGTGGAATTGACAGTCTTTTTCCTGGATACGTTAATAAATTGATACACATCACTATCAGATTTCCTTTGAAGATATTTTTGCAAACTATTAGGAAAATCACTATATCGTTGCCTTAACTCTGTTTCTTCAGGTTTTAGAACTGACTCGTAAGAATCAACGATCTCTAATCCCGCACGTTCCATAAGGCTGTGTACGCTTTTTCTTGTAAAAAAGCGGATATGGGTGTTATCTAACAGCCCTAAATTGGTATAATCAAATTCACCAAGGAGCAGTTTCATGATTACAGCATTATGTCCTATATTAGGAATAGATGTTAAGACCTTCCCTTCTTCATCAAGGAATTTTTTGGAGTATGTCAATACATTCCATGGATCCCTTAAATGTTCTAGCACATCCGCAAATATAAGAAAGTCAAATTGCCGTTCTCCTAACTGAGAACCCCAATATTCTAGTTCATCCAAATCTGCCACAATCATTTTATCGCAAAACTGAGAAGCGATAGAAGCTGCATCAGCATCTATTTCCACACAATATACGACGCATCCAAGTTCCTCTTTGAGATACTGGGTCATATATCCAAGTGCCGGTCCAAACTCTAGAACACGTGATCCAGGCTTAACTTGTCTCAATATTAATGAAAGAGAATTGTCACTCGACATATCAATGTTATATTTATACTTCATTGCTGATTGCTACCACCTTACTTTGCCAATTATGATCTAGCAAAACTAAACCTTCCGCAACATACTCCGGATGTTCAACCCAAAATGAATTCACACGACTTTTATAGTCATATCTAATAAGAGCTGAACTCTCAAAAAAGCCTACATCAACTAGGTACGTACCCGGTAACAAGTTTAATTCCTTATACTCAAGAATTAATTTATAGGTTCCACAACTTCCTTCTAAAGCTTTTTCGTCAATCTTAGTGTTTAGTCCGCAAATGTAAGTGCCCTGATTATCGAAAATTGCAACACCGCCTACAAGACCATCAATTGGTTTGTGGATTGTGTATGTTACTTCAACAAATATATTCCCACCCATTTTAAACTTCGAATTTACTGTACCTGTCTTATCAAGAAAAACAACTTGATCGATGGAAAGATGCTCTTTCCTTTCAATTGCTTCTACTTTTTCATTAGACTCTTCTACTTTTTCAAGTCCATATTTTACGAAGTCTTCATACTGTTCAATTACAGTATTCACATCACCTCGCGCATGAACTTGACCATCCATCATCCAAATTACCTCATCACAAAAATTCCTAATCGAATATGAATCATGACTAACAAACAGTATCGTTTTCCCCTGTTCTTTAAATGATTTCATTTTCTCGATACATTTTAGTTGAAATTGCATATCGCCTACAGCTAATGCCTCATCAACAATTAAAATGTCAGGATCTACATGCACTGCACAGGCAAAAGCCAACCTAACCAACATTCCTGATGAGTAAGTTTTAATTGGTTGTTCAATGAATTCACCTATCCCTGCAAATTTTTCGATTGATTCCATTTGATCAAGGATTTGTTTTTTTGTTAATCCCATAATTGTACCTTGCATAATAACATTATCTCTTCCTGTAAATTCCGGATTAAAGCCACTCCCCAGTTCTAGTAAAGCAGCTATTCTACCGTTTATCGTTTTTTCTCCGGATGTTGGGTTAAGTGTTCCTGCTATAATTTGAAGTATTGTGCTTTTTCCCGAACCATTCTTACCGATTATACCTATAGTGGTGCCTCTCTTTACCTTGAAAGACACATCTCTCAGCGCCCAAAATTCATCATATTTTTTTTTGTTTTTCGAGAAGCTCTGGATAATCCGATCTTGTGGCCTATTATAAATTCTATAACATTTGTTTATATTTGAAAGTTCAATTGCGTTATCAAAGAACATCTGCAAACGCTCCTTTAGTTTTTCTAAACCAAGCAATACCCAACATAAATATAATCAGACCTACCAATGTCCCCACTAAACACCATGTCCAATTAGGAGTAGATCCCCAAATTAAGATGTTACGCATATCTTCGACAACATAACCTATAGGATTAATGTAATAAATCGGCCTTAATGTTTCAGGAATTATACTGATAGGGTAGAATATTGGACTCAGAAACATAAGTGCTTGGACTACGACCACTAAAATATGTTGAATATCTCTAAAAAAGACACCTACAGAAGAAAGAAACCAAGCAATGCCCAACGAGAGCAACACAAGAGGTAGAAGGACAAGCGGCAGGAAGACAACAGTCCAATAAATTACCCCATTTATGATTAAATTTCCAATCATAAGAATAACTAAGCTAATTATTAGTTGAACAAATGCAGAAAAAAGAGAGACGACTGGAAGTACCTCCAAAGGGAAAACTACCTTTTTTACATAATTCACATTACTTAAGATCAAAGAAGGAGACTTGGTGACAATCTCAGAAAAAAAATTAAACGTAGAAATACCGCAGAATAATATTAGTGCAAAGTCAAGTGTACTCGTTCCTTGTTGCCCCCAACGAGACTGGAGAACAAAGCTGAAAAAATAAGTATAAATGACTAACATAAATAATGGGTTCAAAATAGACCATACTACTCCAAGATAGGAGCCTTTATATCTAAGCAATAAGTCTCGTTTAGTTAGTTCCATTATTAAATCTTTCTTATCCATAAAATAACTGATAGGATTTCTCATAATTCCTCCATAAATTAAATCTCTAAATGTGTATTAGAATAATTATTATGCTAAAATATTGTCGTATCTACAAGAAAAGGAGCTAATTACGTTGTCGAATCCAGTATACGGTAAAAAAGCCGCTGAGTCGAGGATAGAAGGAAAGCGATCCGCTTTGTTATGGGTGTTAATTTCAGGAATTATCTTATTTCTGTTCTGGACGCCTTTCCAGACAGCTCTATTCAACGGACAAGAGCTACAATTCGAGAAACCAATCTTCTGGGCTGCTATACTAGCAACTCTATTATTATTTCTTTGGATTGCACAATTTTATAAAAGCATCCAACTCAAGGATGAAAGAGATTGGCTTGCTGTGGGTGTGCTTTTACTACCTCTAACTTACATACTCTCACTCATCAGTGCGGCTTCCCATAGTCTTGCCATGAATATGGTCGTCATAAATTGCATTTATGCCATTATGTTCATCATTGGATTATATGTACTTCGTGACAAATTAGGGAACCGAATCATTCAAAGTACAATTATGACTGTAGCATATCTTATTGTTGGTTTCGGCCTACTCCATTGGTTCGGCCAAGGTAAGACTGCCGGTGCTATTGCAAAATGGTTTTCTAACACGGTCTTAAACGGTACGTATACTCATGCGGTCATGACCGACTCTAATGGTCTTCGTCTGACTTCGGTATTTCAGTACGCGAATACTTATGCAGCTTTTCTAATGGCTTTCTTGTTCGCGGCAGTCTTTTTTGTTACAACATCTAGAAAATGGTATGGGCAAGCGTTTCATAGCTTCATGCTGGTGCCCATCATTGTATCGTTGCTCTTAACGTTATCTCGTGGTGGTTTGGTCATGCTGCCGGTAGTATTTGTTCTGCTGCTCCTATTCCTGAAGCCGGCCAAACAATTATTGTGGATTCTTTATTGTGGTATAGCGGGTGTAGCTTCGCTGATCATTTCTAAACCGGTAACAGAGTTAGGGTTGAATTTGAATGAAACCTTCAGCAGCAGTGGCGCCCTTAAGGGTTGGGGAATTTTGCTCAGTGCGTCCGCTATTGTAGGAATCCTTGGATGGGTCATTCAAAGTTTCATTGCTCCAAAACTGGAAAAAGAATTAAGCAATTGGTCCGCTAAAAAGGCCTCCAACATGTGGATTCCCATCGGTTCCTTAGTTTTGGGTGGCTTGCTGATCTTCCTATTCATCGGCACCGATCTCAAAAAAGTATTGCCACAAAATATCAGCGTCCGGCTCGAAAACATTAACTTCAACCAACATAGTGTCCTTGAACGGTTCACATTCTACAAGGATGCCATGAAAGTTCTGGCTGACTACCCTATTATCGGTGCTGGCGGAGGCGCTTGGGCTTCACTGTATGAGCAGTATCAGAACAACCCCTATACAAGTACTCAGGCCCATAACTTCTTCCTTCAATACTTGATAGAGGTTGGTCTTATTGGCTTTCTAGTATTTATGTCATTCATTGTGTATATCTTCTATAAATACATCCGAGGGTACGTTCAAACTGATGATGAGGGACGCAACAGTCACTTCCTATATCTCATCTTGGTACTGTCGATATTGATTCACAGTATTTTGGACTTTAACATGAGTTACGTGTTCATGGGAATCCTTGTGTTCCTTGGACTCGGTGGCATGGCATCCGTAATGAACAGCAAACCAATTAAAAAATGGAATGTGCAAGATTCGACAGCAAGAAATATCTACTCTGCTGTTGTAGGCCTTGCTTCTATTATTTTACTAATTACTTCTATCCGTTACGTACAGGCTGCTGAAGCTGGTTTGGAGGCTCGAAAAATTGTCCAGGTTAGTACATCGTTTGAAGAGATTAAGGCACCACTGGACAAAGATCTCAGCATTCGACCTAGCCACCCGGAATCCGTCCTTCTATTAAACTCATTGTATCAATCTCTTTATCAGCAGAGTCAGGATGAAGGCTTTTTCCAACTATCTACTAATCTCTTAAATCAAGTTCTTGAAGATGAGCCTCATAACAAATCTATGCTGAATCAATTAGTTAAGAGTTATGAAATGAACAAACAGCCTGAACAAGCTTATGAAATTCTTATCAATAATGCCTACAAGTTTAAATGGGATATCAATTGGTACGAGCAGATAATAAATAAAGGGTATGACCTGGGAATGAAAGCCTTAGGGGAAGGGGACACTGCCGGAAAAGAAAAGTACTTTAATTCGGCAACATCAGCCTTTGTTAAAGTACAAGAAGGTATCAAGCATTTAGCTACATTACCTGAAGGCCAACTACAAGGTAACCCTTTCGAAAACACACCCGACATGATCCTCCATACAGGAAAAATGCACTTCATGATGAATCAGCCGAAGCAAGCATCAGAAGCTCTTAAGCTCGGCATACAAGAAGATCTCTCGCAGACAAGCCAACAGGAGATTGTACGTTGGTATCTGGCAGCATTACAAAAACAAAACTTGAGTGATGATGCCCTTATGGGGAGACTAACCCAAGTTGATCCGAATGCGAAGGACAATGTTCAACAACTTGCTAATCTTCAATTTTAACTAAAAAGGAGGCAGTTCGTGGTAGAAATCTTCTACCCAACTGCCCCCTTTTTTTCTTATGTGTATAAAATCGCTTTTACCGAACTTTCCCCAAAACCCCGCTTAAATATGCAATCAAATCATCTTTCAAATCTTCCCGTTGCAATGCATAATGAATGCTGGTTTCAATAAATCCCAACTTCTCGCCGACATCATGACGCATCCCATCAAAATGATACGCATAGATGGGGCTCCGATGAGCTAAGGTGGAGATCGCATCTGTCAGTTGAATTTCCCCGTTCTTTCCAACCTCCTGATTCTCTAGCAGGTCGAAGATTTCCGGCGGCAAAATATAGCGGCCCATGATGGCCAGGTTAGAAGGCGCCTCGGCACGGAACGGTTTCTCTACCAACCTCAACGTTTCATAGATTCGTTCTGATTTCTGAAGTCCATCTACAATCCCGTAACGGTCCACTTCATCCCAGGATACCGGCTGAACGCCTACAATGGCAGATTGGTAGGTGTCGTAGACTTTCATCATCTGTTTTAGGCAAGGGATCTCCGACTCCACGATATCGTCGCCTAGCAGCACGGCAAACGGCTCATCCCCGATGAATTTGCGCGCGCACCAAATGGCATGACCCAGCCCCTTAGGCTCCTTTTGACGGATATAATGGATATCTGCCATGTTGGAGGGCTTGCGCACTTCTTCGAGGAGGTTCCATTTCCCTTTCTCAGCTAGGTTATGTTCCAGCTCAAATGAAGAATCAAAATGATCCTCAATCGCCCTCTTCCCCTTACCCGTCACAATAATAATGTCCTCAATGCCGGAAGCGACCGCTTCCTCGATGATGTATTGTATGGTCGGCTTGTCCACAATGGGAAGCATCTCCTTCGGCATCGCTTTCGTGGCTGGCAGGAACCGCGTACCAAGTCCAGCGGCCGGTATGATCGCTTTACGAATGTTCATTTTATCTTCTCCAATCCCGTAAGTCTCCCATATTGATGACATTGTATCATGAGTCCGGCCAACCCATCGATTAAAATCGGTTTTTGTCAAAGGCAAGCGGCTTCAGCGAAAAGGCCAAGAATGTCTCCTGGTAGTCGGAGAGCATAATGGTCACCACCCCTTCGGGAAGCGTCAGATAGAAAAGATTACCCCAGTAATGGTCGTACTCCATCTTAAAAATGCTTCCCTTTCGGTATGTATAGAAAGACGAAGGATAGGCACCTGGTAGGTTCCCCCAGGCCTTACTTTCATTTTCCCATCCGCTGGTGTAAGTAAGAACTGTGCAGAACCATAATCGTTCATTGTTGCCACCGTTTTTCTGTCAGGACGAACCAGTAAACTTACACACCTCTTTCCGTTACCACATACCCAAGATTCTGGAACTTGTTTAGAAATATACCCGGTTGTTCACTTTTTAGGGCGCGTAAGGTAGGTATAAAAAGACAATCCACCTGATATCAGGAACGTGGATTAACTGTCCTTGATCTTCATGGATTTTACAAATTGATTTATGTCATCGGTAAGGGCAAAAACGACCTGGTTTGCTCTTTTTATGTATTAACTCCGTTATTATATTACAATGTAGTGAAAGTTTTTTTATGCTTCTCCTCCACACTGTTGTTATTACCCTCTGTAAAAACAAAACTTAAGTTTGGTTCGATTATCCAACTCGTGCAACGCCTTACCAAATTAGTAGATAGAAAAATCGTTATCATAAGACCAATTCCAATGAGTATTAGCTTACCTATTGTACTTGTGAAATTTCTATAATATTCAATGTGTTCAAGATATTTAATAATAAATCCGTGAAGAATAAAAACATACAATGTATTTTTACCTAAGTTTGATATAATAGGCAGTTTCTTTGTTGGCGTTAATGTTAGGATACAAGTTCCAACAACAACAGAGAATAGATAACCTATGAGTCTATATACTCCTGAATACCAGTCTTCATATCCCAAAGATTGATAAGGTAGTGTACCAAAAAACCATTTAACATGAATCGAATCATTTACCATTAACAGTAGAAAAAAGCATATTAAAAGCAGAATCACAGCTCCTATTTTTATTCGTGGCTGATCTAATTTGTTTATCCATTCTCTTTTAGAGTAAAAACCTAAAAGAAAAAACGGGAAGAAATACAATATACGAGAAATGCTTGCATAGTATTCCACATCCTTAGCGTAACCTGCTAATAGGGAAATAACGACACATACCAAAAAAATAAATTTTATTTTAATTAAATAAGGAGTAACTATTTTCCAAATAATCATACTGAACATAAACCACATGATCCAATAAGGATAGAAATAAGTAAACTCGAGCTTTTCTTGCTCAAAAATGAAGTAATCAAAAATAGTATAGATGGTTTCAAATATTAAATAAGGAATCACAAAATTGATTATGACCTTTTTATTATAGTTTTTGTTATCGATATTTTTAGAAAAATATCCTGCTATAAAAATAAATAACGGCATATGAACCGAATAAAGGAATTTAAATATTGGGCCAATCGTTATCCCTCCATTGAATGGTTGAAACAAATGACCCATCACTACCATTAATATAAGTATGAATTTTAGATTGTCAAAAAAAACATCTCTTTCTTTCACAAAAAATTAGCTCCTTTAAAAGTTTAATATTCTATTTTTCGACATAGTTCATGATCTTTCCTCTATTTACGATGTTTACACACGATTAGAAAATTAATTACGACACTTAGAAAACCACCATTTACAAAAATCCTATTAAAAGCCCCTCTCATCCTATTCAAAAATACAAAAAACATGCCTGACCCTTTCAAAGGTCAGACATGTTGTATACAATCCGTTCCTTACTTCACCAACTGCCCCCGCGTAACTCCAAGCTGGTTGGTCGCCTTCAGCTTTTTCCACACCTGGGTGCCGCTGATCTCGCCGCGCAAGGCGCGGTTGTAGAGATCGATGACCTCGTGGACTTGCTCCGGTGTTTCCTCGAGGAACTCCACACGGTAGCTGGATACGCCCAGCTCCATGAAGTTTGCCAGGTACTCGGCTCCGGATTGCTCGATGGCGTTGTACACGGTATTACGGCAGCCTTCGTCTACCCGTACCGGGTGGGACATGCCGATCCGGTCCTGCAGGGACACGCGGCTCTCTTCACAAGGACGACCACAGTTCGTAAAGTCCGTTCCTTCGCTGAGGAACGTACAGTACACGCAGTGCTCCGTATGGAACATCGGCAGATGCTGATGAATGACGATCTCCATCTTGGATGTGTCGGCCTTCCCGAGAAGATCCACCATCTGCTGGATGTTCAGGTCATAGGAAGGCGTGACGGCGTCGCATCCGGCTTCGACAAACAGGTCAGCCGCCTTGTGGTTGGCAATGTTCAGGGAGAAGTCGCCGATCAGCCGGGGATGCTTCGCCCCCGGGTTCTCCATCCGGTGGCGCAGGTAGAAATACAGCGCACCGGTGTTGCGCACCAGCACGGCGTCCGGCTGGAGGCGCAGGATGTTGTTGTGGTAGCCGTTCTCGCCCGGCATGTGGATGCGCGGCGTTGCCAGCGCAATCTGCTTGCTGGCTGCACGCACGGCTTCCACCGCTGCCGGGAACTGCTTGATGAACTCGAAGTCGGCGTAGATCATCTCGACGCCGGCCGCAAGCGCAGCCTCAACCTGCGGCAGGCTGCGGCACAGCGCGGTGAGCTTCGCCTCACCGCGGGCCACGGGCGCTGCGGGCACAGCCGCATCGCCATACACCGACACCGCCCGTTTCACGTACACGGGCGGCTTCGGCCGCTCGCCGGCGAGCAGCTCCACCGCACGGCGGCGGATGCTGTTGAGCTCGCGAATCGGCACGATGACGTCGCCGTACAGGTCGACGTCGAGTGCCTCGAGCTGGAACACCGTTCCGCCCAGGCGGCCAAGCTGCTCCTCCAGGATCTCCTGGCTGAGCGGCCGCTTCTGGGCAATCTCCAGTTCCAGCTCCGAATCCACCTGGACCGTCGTGCCTTTCTGCACATCGGTCCACCAGGTCGACAGCAGCTGTCCGGGACGGCCACTGACGCGTACATGTACCGGGAATACCCGGTACGGCTTCTCCGTCTCGTACGTCTGACGGAGGCGCTTATCCAGCGCGGGATCGTTCGTCTTCCAGATCCGGTCGCCGACGTGCAGCTTGCGCAGGTCCACGTCGCTCCGGCCGGGAACGATATCGACGATCCAGCCTTCTTGCGCCTCGCCCTCCAGCTTGACGCCTTTGCGCCGGACGTCGTAGACGCGTCCGCCTTCTTCTTTTTTCGTTGGATCCCCGGCATCAAACACGATACCGTCCCCGCGCTTCAGCGGCGCATCCAGCTTGCAGACGACGCCGTCGCGCAGAATCTGTTCCACCCGGCCGAGGTACACGCCGCGGCTTTTCGGGAACGTGCCTTCAACCAGCTTTTTATTGTTCGTTCCATCCAGGAAGCCATGCGTGAAGCCGCGGGAGAAGCTCTGCTGCAGCTCGCGCACCTCTTCCTTGCTCGGTCTAGCATCCTCGCCGTCAAAATACCGGTCGATCGCCTTCCGGTACTTGCTCACCACGTTGGCCACGTATTCCGGACTCTTTAACCGGCCCTCAATCTTGAACGAGGTCACGCCTGCTTCAATCAGCTCCGGCATCAGATCGATCGCGGCTAGATCTTTAGGCGAGAGCAAGTAGGCAACGTCGCCCATCGGCTTCTGCTCGCCATCCACGATCAGATCGTACGGCAGACGACAGGCCTGCGCGCACTCTCCGCGGTTGGCGGAGCGGCCGCCCCACATTTCGGAAGTCAGGCACTGGCCCGAGTAGGATACGCATAGTGCACCATGCACGAATACTTCCATCGGCAGCTTCGCCTGCTCCCCGATCTTCTGGATTTGCTTCAGATTGTTCTCGCGCCCGAGCACGACGCGTTCCATGTTAAACGGCTTCGTGAATTCAACGGCCTCCGGCGACGTAATCGTCATCTGCGTTGAGCCGTGGATCGGGAAATCCGGGGAAATCTCGCGAATCATTTTCACCAGGCCCAGATCCTGCACGATCACCGCGTCGACGCCTGCATCCACGCACGCATCGATCAGCTCCTTGGCATCCTCCAGCTCGTTCTCGAACACCAAAATATTGAAGGTCAGGAACCCCTTAACCCCATAACTGTGCAAGAAGGCCATAATTTCGGACAGCTCGTCCATCCGGAAATTGTTCGCCCGTGCGCGAGCATTAAATTTTTCGACCCCAAAAAAGATCGCGTCCGCCCCGTTCGCCACCGCGGCCCGCATGCAATCCCAATCCCCTGCCGGCGCCAGCAGCTCCACGTCTTCTCTTCGTAGTGCTTTCGTGTCCATCTATATCCTCCCAGACCGGTCCAAGCCGGCGTGCTGTGTACTACTATTCTTCCATTGAAACCTGCAAGCCATACTCTATGTTCATAGAACAGGGCATCCGACATCTATATCAATTGTTTGTAAATACTTTGAAAGCTTTTCAACTTATCTAGTGTACCAAAAGTCCGGCTTCTCTTCTACCTGCTAACTTGATTTCCACACATTTGATAGTGTTGCCATAATCCGCATGGCACTCGGTTATTTACAAAAACAAAAACAAGCCCTCCCATTGGAAGGCCTGCCTCACATTATCCTCTGCGGCTGCTACTGGTGCATGATCACCATGCGGGGCTAGTGCTCTTAACTCTTTTCTTTGCCTAAGGAGATTGCTTTCCCTTTCCTTACCAGGGAAATTGCATTACGATCTCCGAATCCTGTAGTCAGAGCCTCCTTAACATCTCAACGGTTGACAGCCATCCAAGCATGCCCCGGACTACGCACCGTGCGCACAGGAAGCAATGCACACGATGTACAAAACTTTAGATCGGAATCGCCTCGAACCGTCAAGCGGTCCAGGAATCCTTCACCCCAGGTTTCCGAGTGCACGTCCTGCACCTAGTTTTGCCAATGCACATCCTGACCACATGCCCTCCCCTTACTCCGCGCCCTCCAGCACAAAATCCATGCTGGCCAAACGCTTGCCGTTCACAACAATGTGAAGACGGTGATCGCCGGAGTAGAAACGGCGGGTGGAGATCGGTTTAAACGATTGCTTCTTCTCCACCTTCCAGCTTCCCGGTGCATAGATCTTGTCCGAGCATTTATAGCGTTTCGGCGCAAGCTTACCGCTTGCCTTCATATAATCGATCTCGTAATCGATGCGGAGCGCCATCGGATAGCCGGTTTCGTTGACCACTTGAAAAGCGAACTCCAAATCGTCTCCCATCGCTATGACGGATCGTTTGATGCGCAGCTCGCGCACCTCCAGTCCTTCCAGCTTCTCAAGCTCCTCGTATCCGAAAATAGCCAGCGCCCGGATATCTCCCTTCCGCAGTAGCGAACGCAGCGCATGCCGTACGATCCAATCCGTTAGCGGATGCTTGCCATACCATTTGGCGGCGATCTCCAGCACAAGCTCCGGGTGATCCTTGGAGATATCGTTCAAGTGATTGGCGACGCTTTTTCTAACATATAAGGAAGGATCCTCTTTCAACTGCTCCAGGATCGGCAGCGCCGGGCGCGGATCTTTAATCAGAGCCGGCAGCTGCGGCGCCCAAGGCAGACGCGGTCTGCAGCCTTCACTCGCTAATCGGCGCAGATGCTCATCATCGGACTGTGCCCAAGTCATCATCTGAGCCAGCATCCGTTCCTGATCCTGGTTGATGAAAGGCCGAACCGCAAACTCTGCCGTTGAAGAATGCGTGAATACCGCCAAAGCCTCCATCGATGTCTCCAGATCCTCCATCCCATTAACCTCTACATAATCCGGAAAGAAGACATATTCCACGCCTCTAAAATGCGGGGCTACCTGCGTCAGGATCCCAATGGCTTCCGGGTAAGAAGCAGGCAGCGTGTCCGTTAAAGCCAGCGTAATATGACGGATGCGCTGCTTGAACTCCTCCTGACCCCAGGCTTCATTATGAATCAGCTCCATGAACCGGTTCGAATCGAATGCCGGATAAACCTCTTTCAACCGGTCGGTCACTTGCTGGAACAACGTATTTGAATATAGATCCTTCAGCGTTTCTCTCATATAAGATCTCCCTAAAAAAATAATTTTTACGATATTGTATCCACGTCTTATGGAATCCTGAAAGCCCTTTATTTATGCGATAACCCGGCGGTTCCAACCCATCTCCAAAAGTGCCGTCGACCGCTCTAACCCTGTGCCCCGCCTCTTCCCAATCCAAAACATGTGGTGTAGGATGAAGTTGCACGCCTTTCGCTTTAGTGCGGCAGTCTGGTTAATTCCAGTTTGCCAAATTAGTGGGGCGTTTTGCTTTATCCGAACCCGGCCTCCCCTGGGGGGTCGCCATACGATACATAAATGGATTGGTCCATTAACAATTTTCTTATCTCGAAAGAAAAACCTCTATCGACGCACGTTCAAAGATGACAGACCGCATGTAGAGGAAGCTTTCCTTTCGAGATAATCGCAGTGCCTTCTCCAAGATCCGACGGTAAACCGACGGATTCTCCTGCAGGAACTCCTGCAGCTTCTCGGCGAACAAGGACTCAAGTCTCGAAGTTTATGCTCTTGGTTATCTCTAAAAATGTAATACATACATCATTACCCCATTTAAAAGACAGGAGGCGAAGCTCGAAGGATTACAACAAATCGCACATCAGGAGATGAAGAAGACATGGAAAGTTGGAAAAAGAATTTATGGATACTATGGTTCGGCTCATTTATCGTTTCATCAAGCTTCTCGATGGTCATACCATTTCTCCCGCTTTTTCTGATTGAGCTCGGCGTTACGAAGCATACGGAAATGTGGTCGGGACTGCTGTTCAGTTCCGCTTTTTTTGCGGGCGCCTTGTCCTCTCCCTTCTGGGGAGCCGTCGGCGATAAATATGGACGCAAACCGATGATAATCCGCGCGGGGCTGGTGCTCTTTGTCATCTATATTCTGATGGCATTCGTCACGAATGAGTATCAGGTATTGGTTCTCCGCCTGCTGCAGGGCCTTCTCTCCGGTTTTATTCCGGGCGCAATCGCCATTGTAGGCACCAACACCCCTGAGAAAAAAGTTGGCTACGCCCTCTCCATGATGTCCACGGCAACCGCAACCGGCGGCATTATGGGCCCGATGATCGGAGGCACCCTGGCCTCCCTGTTCAGCAACCGAATGGCATTCGGATTGGCAGGGATGCTGTGCTTCGCAGCCACGCTGCTTGTCATATTCTGGGTCAAAGAAGAGAAATTCGTGCCCAGCAAAGAGCGCGTCTCCGTCATAAACACCTTTAAGGTTGCCGGACATAACAAGGCACTGATGACCGTGCTCATGCTTACGGTGCTGACGCAGTTTTCCGTCATGACGATCGAGCCGGTATTGCCGCTGTATATCGCTCAGATCGGCGGCTCTTCATCGCATACCTCGATGATTGCCGGCTTTGTGTTCTCCATCGTCGGGATTGCCAGCATCCTGTTTGCGGCCCGCTGGGGACGCTTATCCGATAAAATCGGGTTCCAAAAGGTGCTGCTGATCGGTCTGCTCGCCGGCGGAATCGGATCGCTCGCCCAGATCCTGTTCAGCAACATTTGGGCATTCTCGGCCATCCGCTTTGCTTACGGCGCGTTTTTCTGTGCCGTATTCCCGGCGCTCAACGGCCTTGTCGTCAAACATACGCCAAGCGAATTCCGCGGGCGTGCGTTCAGCCTCAACCAAACCGCCAACCAAATCGGCGGGATGGCCGGACCTCTCGCGGGCGGCATGATCAGCGGCATCTTTAACATCCATTCTGTATTCTTGATGACCGGTGTGTTAATGCTGATTACAACTGCCATTACTTATTGGACGATGCGGCCATCGCGCCGGCAGCCTGTAGAAAAAGGCTCCCTCTCTTCATAAAGTCTTTTTACTTTTACGCACGCGGGATGATTTCAGATCTCGCGTGCGTATTTCATTACCGATTTGTATTGAATCATCGGGTGGGCTTATATAGCCCAACATCGTTAACTCATAATCGCTCGATTGTCTATATACTCCATTACATAATTAATGTCATTGATATTTAATCCTGCTAATAACGGCTTCGTTACGCATGATTGCCTTTCACAGCAGCATTCTGCCTCGCTACATATCATTCAATTCATTGCTGCACCATTCACTTGTCACGAGCAATATGAAATCGGCGAATATTCCACTAGCGCGCACATCTTGCCTGCATACCTATTCTCCTCCGCCACTTTACACATGCATATGATTATCCGCTTCATCCCAAGGCACCGCGTAACCGCTGCCCTTCGCACAGAATATCGAAGAGGAGCTGTACTCCGGGTCCGCATTTTTATCGTATCCTTTACGTTCAATGACCTCGGCCTCGTTATGGCACCGTCCATATCCGCCGTAAACCAGGGAGATCGTACCTCTTCCCTTGGTGTAGGCGGCTAATTCCATGCTGTAATTCATCATGGTCGATACGGGAGCCGATCCCGTGACCGTCACCTTGTTTCCGACCGTTTCCGGCGGCTCAAAGCTTGCCTTCGCCATGGTCAAATCCGACATCAGCCGTCCGATATACTCGGCATCGACCTTCACCTTGAAGTGATAGTAAGGCTCCAGCAGCATATTGACTGTCTTCTCCAGCCCTTGGCGTAATGCACGGTAGGTGGCTTCCCTAAAATCCCCACCGTGCGTATGCTTGTTGTGCGCCCGTCCCTTCAGCAGGGTAATCTTGATATCCGTGACGGGAGAGCCTGTAAGCAGCCCGTGATGATCCCTCTCACCGACATGCTGGGCAACCAGATGCTGATAATTGACCGGAAGCACGTCGGGATGGCAAGCATTGGCGAACACGATGCCGCTGTTCCGCAATCCCGGCTCCAGCCGGAGGTGCACTTCCGCATAATGCTTCAGCGGTTCAAAATGGCCACAGCCCACAACGGCTTCTGTTATGGTCTCTTTATATAAAATCTCCGGTTCACCGAAGGTGATCCGGTAACCAAAGCGCTCGAACACGATTCGTTCCAGTACTTCAAGCTGAATGATACCCATCACATGGATATGAATCGCCTGAGCGTGCTCATCCCACTGGACAGACAGGGAAGGATCCTCCGCATCCAGCAGACGGAATTCGCGCAGCATATCCTTGGGATGAATGGAGGACTCGAATTGCACCTTCGACTTCAGTGTCGGTACAAGCTCATAAACGGTCCGGCCACCACTCAGTGTCCCGAGCCCGTCGCCTGCCGCAGCTGATGAAATACCCGTCACTACAAACAGATCACCCGCTTGCACCTGATCGACATTCGTTACGCGCCCTCCATTGATCAAACGGATATGCGTCACCTTCTCCGTGATCGTCTCCGTTCCGGAGAAATAAGCCATCTCATCGCGCACCCGCAGCATTCCGCCCATGGCTTTGATATACGTCAGTCTTGTGCCCTGTTCGTCATGACGAATCTTATATACCCTTCCGGCAAAATCAACGCTGGGGTCATAGTCCGTAACCGTCAGCAGATCCAGCTGATGCAAGAAATGGGACACGCCCACGTTTTGCAGAGCTGATCCGCTGAAGCAGGGGAATAGCTGTCCTCTCTTTAGCATCGCTGTCATCGTATCCAGCCACCGTGAGACCTCAACTCCCTGTTCCATATAGAGCTCCAGCAGCTTCTCGTCCCGCTCCGCGATAGCCTCCATGAGCGAGGACTGCATCACGCCTTCGTGCAGTACATCCTCCTCCGTGATCATACAGACGTCTGCGGAAAGCTCGCTCTGAATCTCTGCAAACACACGCGCCACATCCGCGCCTTCCCGGTCGATTTTATTAATAAACAAGAACGTAGGGACGCCATGCTTACGCAATAACTGCCACACCGTCTCCGTATGCCCTTCGACACCTTCCACGGCGCTAATGACAACAACTGCGGCGTCCATGACCTGAATGGCACGCTCCATCTCCGGCGAGAAGTCGACGTGACCCGGCGTATCGATTAAATAATAAGTGGAGCCGTTAAAATGCATGGTGGCCTGATCGGCAAATACGGTGATGCCCCGTTCCTTTTCAATGTCATGCCGATCAAGAAAAGCGCTCTGATGATCCACGCGGCCCCGCTCCTGAATCGTATCGGTCATATATAACAACTGCTCCGCCAACGTGGTTTTGCCTGCATCCACATGGGCGAACATGCCTATCGTTTTTTTCATCCGCTTATTCCCTCTTCTGCAAGCCGGTTTAATTACATATCCATTGCTCTCACGATTTAATTTTAACATATCAGATCGCATAAACGTACGTATGTTCTATATTTTTCGAACGAGGGTGAACCATTCCGCTATCTAAACCACAATAGCTGCCCATCCGCACCCCATGTGTGCAGCAGGACAGCTATCGGTATTATCGAAAATTCACTCTAGTCCATGTGATCTGAGCTCATAATTCCATTCTGTGGATTATTTCACCAGCTCAAACGAGGACAGCGCACGCGCCAAGGCGTCTTGCTGCATTTTCGTTGCATTGGCATCATTCAACGTCGTCGTAATCGTGTACGCGATATCTCCGCTTTTAAACACGATTTCCTGAGTCGTAAAACCAACGCCGTTCTTCACCTGATGCACCTTGAACGACACGGCAGGCACACCGGCAAACGTAATGTTATCCACGCCAAGCAATTTCACCGTCGTCCCTGAAGCCGAGCTGGCTTCATTATAATAACGCTTCAGGTTGCTGACGATGAATTCTGCGGATGTATCCTTTTGAGCAAGAATTTCAAACCCGCCTCCGGCAAATCCATATTCCACCGTTCCCTGCTCGAACTGATCATTCAGCGGCTCCCAGTACTTTGGAATATCGATATGATAGCGGTACGTTTCGGAGTTTTTGCTTCTCATCTTGGTTTTATCGGTCAGATAGCCTTCATCGCCAATGCGGCCGAAGTTCTCCGGTACCACATCATAATCGATTTCGATCGATTCCAGCACCTTCTTCCAGTTGGAAGCCGATCGTTCCTGGCCATCCGGTACCGCATACTCCAGATAATAGCGGTAGCCGTTCTTCTGGATCATCACTTCATATTCCGTCACCCATTTATCTCCGAAGTTGTACCGAACCTCTTGAATCTGCCCTTTGACACCGGATATCTCGACAGGAGTAAGTCCGACGTATTCATAAGAATCTGGGACAAAGGATTCCGACAGCCAGTCTTTAAGCCGCTGCCCCCAAGCTGTGAGCGTGCCATCAACCCCTGTAGGAGCGGATGTCACCGAGACGGACAGATAACCTTCCCCTTCGCTGCCGTATAACATATCCTTGTTGTTGATTTCCCAGCCTGCAGGAATGCCAAACCATATGCCGTATTCTTCATTTCCTGCTTCACGGAGTCCACCTACGATAGAGGAGACGTCTTTTAATGATTTGTCTCCCGCCTGATAGGTCGTTTTGAAAGAACCCAGCAAGCTCGCGTGTTTGTCCATATCCTTATAGTGAACCGCTTCGGCATCGGCAAAATACAGCTCATAGACGCGATCATTGGCATAATACTGCCTGCCTTCCCATAGGACGCCGTCGACATCGCGGGAAATGACTCTGGCATACGGTCCGCTTGCGACCGTCTCTTGGTGAAGCACAACATCTCCAGAATCGCTCAGTTCTTTCAGGAGCCGTTCTAACAGATCGTCAGGACTCAGCTTTACTTTCTGAGAGGAGGCATGAACCTCAAGATAATAGCGGCCCGTCGCATCATTGAAAGCAGCACCGCTCTCGTCGTCGGTTCCTCTCCCAACGATCATCCAGGAAGGATAATTCATACTCCATTCATAATAGCTATTTCCGATTCGGGTCTTCCCGGTCGTATTGTTAATCTCGCCCTCGTCATGCTTCTCTTCCTTATCCGTGACCATGAGGCTGATGGACAGCTTGCCTTGGGAGGAGCTTACCTTGGCGCCAATCCCCCCCGCAACCGGACGCAGCGGTACCATCAGCGTTCCGGACACCATCGTCGGTTCTACCGGCAGCTGTACCTTTTTCCCGTCAATCCATGCGGTTTTGTTGCCGATAACGAGCACAACCGTATGCGGTCCTTGCAGCAGTCGAACCCGGTTCTCGCCCTCCAGCTTGATCTCGCTGCCAAAAGCTTTTTTAAACACGCCCAGCGGTACCATCAATACGCCCTGCTTCAGCTGCGGCTTGGCAATCGTATATGAGGTGCCATTGACCGAAGCTGTGCTGCTGCCGCTTTGAACGGTCAGTATACGCTTCTCCGGCACACCGTCATCTCCCCATACGGGGAGTGACAACGACGTAAATAGCATTAAAGCCGATAAGGTTCCGGCTGTCATCTGCCGCAAACGTCGGCTTGATTCCGTTCTTTCTCTCTTCACCATTATTCTGCCTCCCCAACGCCTGACGAAGCAGCTTCGTTACCATCCTGGCTGAGCGTCAGTTTTACATTCACAATATCTCCATCTCGCTGCATCAGCAGCTGAACCTGCTGGCCTGGGATGAAGGGCTTTAACCGTTCGTTGATATCAACGACGGAATAGATTCGTTTTCCGTTAATTGCATATAACACGTCATCCTCTTGGATTCCAGCTTTCCGGGCTTGCTCGGACAGCACCTTCGTAACGGTCAATGGGTCGTCCGAAGGCAGACCCACGATGGCGGACCAGCTTTCTTCCAGCTCCAATCCGAGGCCGGCTCTTCGAACCTCGCCGTATTCCAATAAATGATCCACAATATAATGGACCGTTTCCGCTGGGATGGAAAAGCCCATATTTTCAATGCCAACGGCGGCAAACTTCTTGCTGTTGATGCCAATGACCTCGCCTTTCAGATTGACGAGCGGCCCTCCGCTGTTGCCCGGGTTAATAGCGGTATCAGTTTGAATCAGGCGATAAGAGCCGTCTACGCTCCGGTTTAAGCCGCTTACCACACCCACGGATGCCGAGTTTCGTAACGAGAAAGAGATTGGCGTACCAATGGCGACCACCGTTTCTCCAACCAGCGCATTTTGCGCGGATGCGGCAAATTTGGCCGGCTTCAGAGACTTGGCATTAATTTTGACCAACGCAATATCACTCATAGGGTCGCTGTATACGCCCTTGGCTTTATAGGATTTACCGTCTGAGGTTACGACCGTGATTCCGGTTAGCCCGTCCACCACATGAGCGTTCGTCACGATCCAGCCGTCTGACTTCCAGATCACACCCGTACCGTGCGCCAGATTATATCTGTCATCCACTTCGCCGCTTCCTTGTGCTGCCTTCCCGATAATGCCGACAACCGACGGCGACATCCGGCTGATCACCTGCGGCACCGCATTTTGTTCATATGTATTCTTGGGCTTAGCGCTTGCTGCAGCCGCAATGTCTGTATGCATAAGCACATCGCCGCTTCCTGCCAGAATGATGGCCCCCAGCAGCGCAGCCGCCGATCGTTTTTGCCATTGTAAATTCTTCAATTCGTTTGTTCCTCCCCCGGTTCCATCCTCAACCCAACTTGTACTCCTCAATTTATCATGTTTTTCCATTTGTAGCCATTGCTTCTAGACCTATTTCTTTTACGTTTTTCCTGCGGAGCATGTAACTTTTCCCCGAAGAAACAAAAAGACGCCTCCATACTGCCAACAGCAGACGGGCGTCTTGTTTGTATGTATTTCATTACATTCGTCATATGAAGCCGCTTTAAATAAGGTACCTAGGCCAACCTAATTGTTAAACCATCCTGTAATCATGGCATAGTCAGAGTACAAGAACACAAATAAGCTGACGAGACCGAAAGCGATTGCGAATTTATTTTTTTGGCGGGCCATTAACAAGCGAACCACACCAACAAAGATCAGAATCGTAAACAGGATCATGAAAATATCAAATGTCTTAAACGTCGCGCTCGCATCCGATGCTGCTGCAAGGATCATGAAACGTACCTCCTCGTGGGTTTCTTCTCGGGCAAATTTACATATCTTCTTCTATGTTATCCATGTGCCCGTCCAGATGCAAGCCCTCCGCCCCTAAAAATGAAAAAAAGTCATAGAAATTTCTCATTTTTAACCAAATTTTCAGATATTAGCATGACTTTCATCACGGCAAAGGCGGGATCAAGCTTGCGTTAGGGAGTCAGGCATAGGCTGCTTCGTATATCGAAGTGACTCCGGACAGGATCGAGAAACGTTCACTCCTGTTCCTCATACTCCTCAGGAATCGATTCCTGCTCTATTGCCGTTTCCTTCTCCAAGTCCTCACTTGGCCATGCCACGGAAGGATCCGTGATCGTAATCCGATCCTCAGGTTCCTTTTTGACATCCAGCACAACCTCATTGGACGGTTCACTGCTTACATTCAGTTCGTTCACAGCTACTACATGGATCGCATATCGGCCGGACGGACCTGCCAACATATTGCGGTTCGGAATAAGATAGGAACGGCTCACTAAAGGTTCATCATTCAAACGATACAGTACTCCGTCAGGTCCTATGTAGTATACATGATAGTTTATGCCTTCCTGCGCATCTGACCAGGTTAAACCAATGGATTCATCTTCCTCATGTAGGATGGCCTGAAGATCGGATATTTTATTCGGGCGGCTCGAAACTTCGTTAGAATAGCCACTCTTGCCGACGCTGTTCACAGCCTCAACCACATAGTAGGCGGTCTCCTGAAAACGCACATCGGATGTTACGTAAGCGCCTGACTTCACATTCGCTCCGTCAGCCAATAACGTATAACCCGTTCCGGACTTCTCGCTGAAATAAATATTGTAAGTTTCCCCTTGTTGCTCTGTCCAGGTTAATTGAATCTGACCCTTCTCATATTGGAATTTCAAATCCTTCGGAGCGATTGGTGCCGTTATCGGCAAATCCGGCTGAGATGCCAAGGTCTCTGTCCCCGCATGGGACTGTGCTGACCCGGGAACGGCAGGAGTTGTGGATGATGATCCCGAAGATGAGGTTACGACACCTTGGATTACCGGGCGGGAAGTTTCTGGTGGTGTCTCTACCTCCGCAGTATCCGAGCTGATGTGCTCCACGGCTTTCAACCACTTCGCTGTAGCCAAAGCCGCCTCTTCCCGGGTAACGGTACCCTTGGGATTCAGAACATCGGCTGCGGATCCCTGAAAGAGACCTAACTCCATGGCCAGTACGATAGCATCCTCAGCATAATGGCTGAAGGAGCCTTCATGTAACTCTAGCTCCAGCTGCGTGGCTTCCCCGTCCGAGGTTTCCTGATCGGTAGTCCCTTGCAGAGCTCTTTGATACAGCACAGCCACATCCTGACGTGTCAGCAACTGTCCAGGTCCAAATCTTCCATTTCCTATCCCCTTCACCAGCCCTGCATGAACCGCAGCTTCGATTGCGGAGAAGGCATAGTGATTATTAGGTACATCCTTGAAGGTAGCGACTTCCGGAAGCTCAGCCGTGTTCAGGTTTAGAGCATTCACAATCAATATGACAAAATCCTGTCGGCTGATGGCCGCTTTCGGATGGAGATCCCTACCACCGTCACCGGGATGGGGTCCTCCTTCGGTTAACCGGAGAATGGCTTCCTGCGCATCGAAGAGCCCCATATCTGAAACGGGTACACCCTCTTTTGCTTGAACGCTATCGGATGAGTTTATGTATAAAGCACTTGCTGCCAGAGCTATCAGAACGGAACAGGTGATCCTCTTCATACAATCCCTCCATTTTGTCGCAATCATCAAGATCATACCATATCCTGGAATGCGAAGATATTGAAGGATGAAATGAAATTAGAAAAAAAGAGCCCCCGTTATAAAACCGGGGACTCCGTTATTACACTAACCTTATTCATCTGCTGAAATATGAAATGTTATAAGCTGTGTGCTTCACAGTTCACTTCCAGCATGGAACAGATTCGTTTAAGATACTGTCCATTCATCCGGTCTCCCTTGCAGAAGCAAGGGAGCAGCTATTAACGTGCCGCTTCCACCTTGTTCAATTCCTTGGTTCGCTTTGTATCGCGTTCCAGGATTGGCTTCAGGTACTTCCCTGTATAAGACTCCGGCACCTTCACCAAATCCTCAGGCGTTCCGGTAGCGATGATAGTACCGCCGCCGCTGCCTCCCTCAGGACCCAGGTCGATCAGATAGTCCGCGGTCTTAATGACATCGAGATTGTGCTCGATGACAAGGACGGACTCCCCGGATTCCACCAGACGGTGAAGCACAACGAGCAGACGGTCGATATCGTCCACATGCAGGCCGGTGGTCGGTTCATCCAGAATATACATCGTTTTGCCTGTGCTGCGGCGGTACAGCTCGGAAGCCAGCTTCACCCGCTGCGCTTCACCACCGGACAATGTGGTGGCAGGTTGGCCCAACGTAATATAACCCAGACCGACATCCATCAGCGTCTGCATCTTCCGGTGTATCTTTGGAATGTTCTGGAAGAAGTCCGTTGCATTCTCAACGGTCATCTCCAGTACTTCAGCGATATTCTTGCCTTTATATTTGACTTCCAGCGTTTCGCGGTTGTAGCGTTTGCCCTTACATACTTCACAAGGCACGTAGATATCCGGCAGGAAGTGCATCTCAATTTTGATGATACCGTCCCCGCGGCAAGCCTCGCAGCGTCCGCCCTTCACGTTGAAGCTGAAGCGGCCCTTCTTGTATCCGCGAATCTTCGCTTCATTCGTCTGGGAATAGATATCCCGGATGTCGTCGAAGACGCCCGTGTAGGTCGCCGGGTTGGAGCGAGGCGTACGACCAATCGGTGACTGGTCGATGTCAATGACCTTCTCGATATGCTCCAGACCTTTCATCTCACGGTATTGCCCCGGACGTACTTTGGCCCTGTTCAAATCACGAGCGAGTGTCTTGTAGAGGATCTCGTTAACCAGTGTCGATTTCCCTGACCCAGACACCCCGGTTACCGCCGTAAAGACACCAATCGGAATTTTCACGTTGATATTCTTCAGATTGTTCTCTTTCGCGCCTTTAATCTCGAGCCAGCGTCCGTCGGTCTTGCGCCGCTTGCTGCTGACCGGAATGAACTTGCGGCCGCTCAGGTACTGGCCCGTCAGAGAATTAGGGTCGTTCATAATCTCCTTCGGGGTTCCCTCCGCGATGACCTGGCCGCCATGAATGCCAGCGCCGGGACCGATATCGATGATATAGTCCGCAGCCATCATGGTGTCCTCGTCATGCTCGACCACAATCAGCGTATTGCCCAGATTCCGCATATGCTCCAGCGTCGAAATCAGGCGGTCATTATCCCGCTGATGCAGCCCGATGCTGGGCTCGTCCAGAATGTACAGCACGCCCATCAGGCTGGAGCCGATCTGCGTGGCTAGCCGGATCCGCTGCGCTTCCCCACCCGACAGCGTTCCCGCCGAACGACTGAGCGTCAGGTAATCCAGACCCACATTGACAAGGAAGCCCAAACGGCTGTGAATTTCCTTCAGAATGAGATTGGCAATCTGTTTTTCTTTCTCGCTAAGCTCCAGGTGATCGAAGAATTTCAGGGATTCTCCGATCGACAGGCTGGTCACATAAGCCATGTTGCGATCATTGATTGTAACGGCCAGGCTTTCCTTCCGAAGACGATGACCTTTACAAACATCGCATGGCTTGCTGCTCATATAACCTTCGATGTATTCGCGAATCCCCTCGGAATTGGTATCGCGGTAGCGACGTTCCAGGTTCGGAATGATGCCCTCGAAGGTCACATGCGCTTCCTTGCGCTGACCGAAGTCATTCTCATAACGGAAGTGAACCTTCTCATTGCCCGTACCGTACAACAGTTTATTCATCTGTTCCTGACTAAAGGTACTGACCGGCTTGTCCAGCGGAATGCCGAAATGCGCGCAGACCGATTTCAGAAACTGCGGATAATAAGTCGACGTGCCCCCGCTCCATGCAGCGAAGGCACCTTCCTCCACGCTCTTGCTCGTATCCGGTACAAGCAGCTCCGGATCCACGATCATTTCGACGCCCAGACCGTCGCAATCCGGACAAGCACCGAAAGGGGTATTGAAGGAGAACATCCTCGGGGTCAGCTCTTCCATGCTGAAGCCGCAGATCGGGCAAGCAAAATTGGAGCTGAACCGCAGCTCCTCCTGACCCATAATATCAACCAGGAGCTGACCGCCTGACAGGTTCAGTGCCGTCTCGATCGAATCGGCCAGACGTGCTTCGATATCTTCCTTAACTACGATCCGGTCCACAACCACCTCGATCGTATGCTTTTTGTTCTTCTCCAGCTCAATGCTTTCCGACAGATCGCGCAGCTCTCCATCGACGCGCACCCGAACGAAGCCCTGCTTCGCAATATCGGCAAACAGGTTCTTATGCTCGCCCTTGCGCCCGGAAATGACCGGCGCGAGAATTTGCAGTCTCGTCTTCTCGGGATACTGCATGATGCGGTCTACCATTTGCTCGACCGTCTGGGACGTAATCTCGACGCCATGCTCCGGACAGTGCGGGTGTCCTACCCGGGCAAACAGCAGACGGAGATAATCATAGATTTCCGTTACGGTACCTACCGTAGAGCGCGGATTTCGGCTCGTGGTTTTCTGGTCAATCGATATCGCCGGCGATAGGCCTTCAATGGAATCGACATCCGGCTTCTCCATTTGTCCGAGGAACTGGCGTGCATAAGCGGACAAGGATTCCACGTAACGGCGCTGACCCTCGGCATAAATCGTATCGAATGCGAGAGAGGATTTACCCGAGCCGCTAAGCCCCGTAAGAACGACGAACTTGTCACGCGGTATCGTGACGTCGATATTTTTCAGATTGTGTGCACGTGCGCCTTTGATCACAATATTTTCACTTGCCAAACGATATCATCTCCTACTCCATATGGCATGCATGTGGTGCTTATATTTTCACAAAGAGAACGACCACTTAGGCCGTCCCCCCTGTCATTCATCTCTCCAAATTTATTCAGCTTGCAGCTCCAGCAGCGCATCACGAAGCTCGGCCGCACGCTCGAATTGCAAATTCTTCGCTGCTTCCTTCATTTCGGCCTCGAGACGCTGGATCAGTTTCTGGCGATCTTTCTTCGACATCTTCTGTCCTTCGCCCACTAGATAATCCGCCTTGCCCTCCGCAACCTTGGTTGCTTCGATGACATCGCGGATCTTCTTGCGGATCGTTTGCGGCGTTATGCCGTGCTTCTCGTTGTAAGCAACCTGGATGCTGCGGCGGCGCTCAGTTTCCTTGATCGCCCGATCCATCGAATCGGTGATCTTATCGCCGTACATGATAACTTTACCTTCCGAGTTCCGGGCTGCCCGGCCGATCGTCTGAATGAGCGAGCGATCCGAACGGAGGAAGCCTTCCTTGTCCGCATCCAGAATCGCTACCAAGGAAACCTCCGGCAGATCAAGACCCTCCCGTAGAAGGTTAATACCCACCAGCACGTGGAATGTACCAAGCCGCAGATCGCGCAGAATCTGCATCCGTTCCAGCGTCTTGATATCGGAGTGCATGTAACGAACCTTGATTCCAATTTCCTTCAGATAATCGGTCAGATCCTCTGACATTTTCTTCGTCAGGGTCGTCACGAGCACACGCTCGTCACGTTCCACCCGGTCATGGATCTCGCTAATCAAGTCATCGATCTGCCCTTCTGTTGGGCGCACATCAATGATCGGATCAAGCAGGCCTGTCGGCCGGATGATCTGTTCAACCATCGTATCGCAGTGCTCCATCTCATACGGACCAGGCGTAGCCGACACGTAGATGATCTGATTGACCTTCTCCTCGAATTCCTCGAACTTCAGCGGCCGGTTATCCAGCGCGGACGGCAGGCGGAAGCCGTGATCGACCAGCACCGTTTTCCGTGCCCGGTCACCGTTGTACATCGCGCGGATTTGCGGGAGCGTCACGTGTGATTCATCAATGACAAACAGCATATCGTCCGGGAAGTAGTCAAGGAGCGTATATGGCGTAGCACCAGGCTCCCTGAAGGTCAGAGGGCCGGAATAGTTCTCGATGCCGGAGCAGAATCCGACTTCCTTCATCATCTCGATGTCGTAACGGGTACGCTGCTCCAGGCGCTGCGCTTCCAGCAGCTTGCCTTCCGAGCGCAGCAGCTCAAGGCGTTCTTCCAATTCGCGTTCGATATTCACGATTGCTACCCGCATCGTCTCTTCACGGGTAACGAAGTGAGACGCCGGGAAAATGGCGATATGCTCGCGTTCTCCAACCAGCTCGCCCGTCAAGACGTCGATCTCCGTGATCCGCTCGATCTCGTCGCCAAACAGCTCGACGCGAACGGCCTGTTCCCCCTTCGAGGCTGGGAATATCTCGATGACATCCCCGCGGACGCGGAAGGTACCGCGAACGAAGTTGATATCGTTCCGCTGATACTGGATATCAACCAATCGCGACAAAATCTCATTCCGCGGCTTCTCCATGCCTACCCGGAGCGAAAGCAGCATTTCGCCGTACTCATGCGGCGAACCCAAGCCATATATGCAAGATACGCTTGCCACAATGATGACATCGCGCCGTTCAAACAGCGAACTCGTTGCAGAGTGGCGGAGCTTATCAATCTCTTCATTAATGCTGGAGTCCTTCTCGATATACGTATCGGAGGAAGGGATATACGCTTCCGGCTGATAGTAATCGTAATAACTCACGAAATAATCCACTGAGTTGTTCGGGAAGAATTCCTTAAACTCACTGGCCAGCTGTGCAGCCAGCGTCTTGTTATGCGCAATGACGAGTGTGGGACGGTTTACTTTGGCGATTGTCTGCGCGATCGTAAACGTCTTCCCCGTTCCTGTTGCACCTAGCAGCGTCTGATGTTTTTTCCCTTGGCGGAGTCCTTCGACCAACGCATCAATAGCCGTGGGCTGATCGCCCTGCGGCTGGAATTCAGACTGGATCTCAAAGGATTTGGTACTGACAACTAAATCGCTCATTGCCCTTCATCACCCTCATACTCTAAAATGAAATTCATGCTAAAAGATATGTCGAAACTTCCCGATGATATACTATGGGAAATTAGTGGTGTCTACGTAAGGAATAAGAATATTTGTTCCCGTCTCATTATACCCTTTACGTTTTTTTGATGCAAACAGTTTAATTAAAATTTCAATAAGTTCCAGCGCGAATGTTCCGGGCCACACCTTCTAGGGTTCGGCAGCCTTCAAATTCCATGTCGGACTAGCTTCAAGCAAACCCATGATCTACAATTAACTTCCTTAAGGAGATGATACAGCGTTATGGATATTACGATAATTCTTGGCATTCTCGCCGGTTTGGCCGCGTTGATCGGAGGGTTTTTATGGGAAGGCGGGCATCTGAGCGGCCTGCTGCAAGGAGCGGCTGCGCTTATCGTATTCGGCGGCACCATCGCCGCCGTCATCGTCAGTTTCCCGGCTACCCGGCTCCGCACCATCCCGGCTGCCCTCAAGCTGGCCTTCGGCCGCAGCAATCGTTCAACGGACGAGCTGATTGACGCCATTGTCGATATGTCGGTAACGGCCAGAAGAGACGGGGTGCTGGCGCTCGAGCGCATCTCGGCCGAACACGGGGATCCATTCCTGCGGGAAGGCATGCAGATGGTCGTGGACGGCAACGACCCGGAAATGGTGCGCCAAATCCTGGAGCTTGATATCAATGCCGCCGAGCAGAAGCACGAAGGGTATGCCAAGATTTTCGAGTCCGCCGGGGGATATGCTCCTACCATGGGAATCATCGGTACCGTCATGGGCTTGATCCACGTGCTGGGCAGTCTGCAAGACCCTACGGGTCTCGGACCTTCGATCGCGGTCGCGTTCACCGCCACTTTATACGGTGTCGCAAGTGCCAATATTATCTTTTTGCCCATTGCGACCAAGATTAAAGCACGTTCCGAAGAAGAAATTGCAAATATGGAGCTGCTGCTCGAAGGAATTATGGCTGTTCAGAACGGAGAGCACCCGCTGTTGGTTCGTAAAAAGCTAGCCTCCTTCGCTTCCGCCGGCACCACGGACATTCCGTCCTCAAGGGGGATCGCGCATGAGACAGCCGAATAGACGGCGCCGTCAGCGCAAGCAGGCTGAAGGCGACCAGCGGGACCGCTGGATGATCACCTATGCCGACTTGATTACGCTGCTCCTGATTTTTTTTGTTGTGATGTATGCCATGAGCCGGCTCGATACGGAAAAATACAAACTCGTCACCCAATCCCTGCAGGCCACCTTCCAGAGCGGAGACAGCATACTGGAGATGGGTTCAGGCCTCACCGGTACAGCCGATACGGAGAAGCATAAGAATCCTCCGCCGAAGCCTGCAGCCGATGAGGAGGGCGAAGGCAAGGATACAGCTGCGGAACCGCTAACCGAGCGAGAACTCGCTTTCCGTGCCCAGGAGGAGGAGCTGGCAAACTTTATGGGACTCATTCAGCAATACGTGAAGGACAACCAGCTCGAAGAGGATATCTTCATCGCGGACGAGCCGCAAGGGATTGCCATTACGCTAAGCGACCGCTTCCTGTTCGATGTCGGCAAGGCCGAGCTTAAACCCGGGGCCGCTCCGGTTCTGGGCAAATTAGCCAGTCTGTTCGGCGATTTAAACACCACGGTGAGCATCGAGGGGCATACGGACAATGTGCCGATCGGCCGCTACTCCAGTTACAAAGACAACTGGGAGCTCTCCGGTGCCCGGGCGATGTCAGTGCTGCGGTTCTTCCTCGATAACAGCAAGCTGGACCCGGAAGGCTTCCAATACGCAGGCTATGCCGATACAAGACCAGCCGCGGATAATGCGACTGCCGAAGGCAAGCAGAAAAATCGGCGGGTTGAAATTACGGTGCTGCGGCAGCTTAAGGAGTAGGGAGATAGCCTCCATCGGACAAACTCGCTCCCATGCTTTGCCTTTGAAGAAAATGCTTAACCCATCGCCACCTATATTAAATAAGCGCCCGGCAGACTGAATCTACATGCATTCAGGTCTGGCCGGGCGCTTTCGCTTTTAAAAAAAGATTCAATCACTACAACGTTCTCCTGAGAGCCACGAGGTTCCAACATACTCGTTTTATGCGCCGTGCCCAACTCCGCTCTCGCTTGGTCGCAGGATAGCAGAGCCGACGGCGAGCAGAATGACCGCCATCAGGCCGAGAACGGCCAGCGGCAGTGCGATATCGGATAACGTACCGCCCGTTGCCGCGATTTCCACCGCCTCAATGGCCCATTTTTGCGGGATGAAGTTGGCGATTTTCTGCATGAACTCCGGCATGATGGCAAGCGGCCAGAAGCACCCGCCCAGCATACAGGTCGGCGTGACGATCATGGAATTGATCATGGCCGCATTCTGCCCGTTCCGGATCAACCCGGCGACCGTGCTTGCCACGCCTAACGATACCAGCATGAAGGCCATCAGAATAAGGAAATGCAGCAGTAACGGAACTCCGTAATCGTAACGGAGCACATACCGGCTGAGAACGAGCACGATGATCACCTGCAGCGAGCCGACCACCAAACTGCCCAGAAAATTGCCTAAAGCGATCTGGTAGGCACGAACAGGTGCCGTATACATGCGGGACAGCGTTCGCTGCCTCCGGTCATCGATCATCATCGACACCACGCTGGAGATGAGGGTCATCATGAACATCAGGGTAAAACCCGTCACGTTCGAGAGTCCCGGCTTGGCGTACAAATTCAAATCCGTGACCTCCGTATCCACCCGATTCAGCGCGGATTGCTTGAGCACTTCTTGCAGCATCAGCATTCGGTCAACATCCGGCTCCGAGGTTTCCCGAATCAAAGCAGCCGTTCCGCTCAGACGCGTAACTGCAGAGTCCGCCGTCATTCGTATCATCACCGAAGCCTCTGAGGTTGAAACTTCGTATACCTGAACCGTCGGCCGCTGCCCTACAATCAATCCGTCGCTGAAACCCTCCGGTATATAAACGCCTACGGTGCTTTTATTCTCCACCAGGTCTTCTCTCAGCGTATTCTCGGACTCGGACTCCTTGAGTACGTATTGGCCGCTGCGCTCCAGCTCATTCATCAGATACTGACCTGCCGGGCCATCATCTTCATTCACATAGGAGACCAGAATGCTCGCAGCCGTGGTCTGCCCCAAGAGAAACACCGTCAAGGTAACGACCACGCAAGGAACCAGCAGATAGACGATCCAGCCTCTTTTGCGCCCCAGTGTGCGCCTTACCATATGCCAGGCTATGGTTAAGCTATGCATGGTATCCCACCTTTCTGTACGTAATCATGGCTGCAGCCGACAGGGCTGCGGTAATGGCCGCCAGCATGCCGAGACAAGTGACAATCAAATGCACGTCGCTGTTCAGCATCATCCGCAGCATGCTCTGCATGGCCCAATGATTGACGGTGAAGGAAGCGATCTTCTGGAAAAATTCCACGGGAAGCGGCATGAATCCCCCGCTCACAAATGTCATGGCGATAATGATCGCCTGCATCAGCCCTCTGGCTCCTGCCGCCGTTGAGGAGACTAGGGTGATGAACGTGGCAATGGTCATGGACGATAATGTGATTAATGCGCAGACCACGATGAGCAGCAAGGGGTGAGGGCCCCATTTCACGCCGTACAGCCACATGGAACCCAGCACAATGGCTGCTGCCTGTACAAGCGTGATCAGGCTGCAGCCGATAATTTTACCGGCAAATACGGTTCCGGGGGTGACGGGTGCGCTTTGCAGGCGATACAGGGTCCGGCTTTCCCGCTCTCCCAGCAGACTGCTGCTTGCCATCAGACCCGAATACAAAAGAAACATAATCAGCATGGAGGCAGCGTAATATTGGGCTGCTGAATACGTGGCTCCTTTCTCGCTCAGTTTCCCAATCGTTACGTTCGGGCCAGACGAGGTTTCCACAGGCGCTGCCGCTTGAGCCGCAAGAACTTGATCTCCGCCCATGACGATAACCTCCGCCTGTTTGTGATTGGCATCTGCGATAAAGGTCTTAAAGATCGTGTCTGCTACCAGGTTGAGATTACGGTCTCTTCCGGGCAGCAATTCAAGCTTCACGTCCGCTCCCTGACCCATCCGTTCATCTAAGGAAGCGGGAATCACTACCGCGTAATCGACCTCGCCCCTGCGCAGCTTCCCTTCAACCTCCTCACGGCTGGCTGCCATCTCTTGAACGAGAATCTCCTGGATTTCCGGCGAGCCTGTTAGAGCCTGAATGCTCCCCGGCAGCTGGCCTCCTTCCGCAGCATCCAACACAAATCCCACTCTGACCGATGGCTGTTTAAATTCCTGATCGTTGCCGAACCAGCCCGAGAGCGCGTTTCCCAATATAAAAATAAGAATGAGCGGCAGCAAAAACTGGTTGATCAGCACCGTTCGGCTGGTCGCCATTCGCTTCAGCTCAAACCAGGCGATAATCATCGTATTCATTTTCGGTATTCCTCCTCCATGGATTCCTCTGCACGTGCCGTTATGATCAATCGCGAAGCGTTCGCCCGGTTAGGCTGAGAAACAGCGTTTCAAGCCCCGGCTCCTCGCACTGCAGGGAGCGGAGAATCGTATGATGTTTACTGCAGATGAACAAAATATCCTGCAGCTCATCCTGAGCCGACGGTACATATACTTCGATCTCGTTATCATTCTGGGTGACGCGCCGAACACGCGGGTGAATGGTCAGCTCCTCCACCAGGTCGGGTGTGATCCCATCAGCAGTAAGAATGATTTTTTCCTCATGCGCCACGCGTGCCCGAAGCTCCTGCTGCGTCCCCCAGGCGATAACATGACCTTGATCCATAATCGCCACCCGATCACTGATCGCAGCAACTTCCTCCATGTAATGGCTTGTATAAATAACCGTAGATCCCATGCGGTTCAGCGTCTTCACGGATTCCAGAATATGATTCCGGGACTGCGGATCAATCCCTACCGTAGGCTCATCCATAATGATCAGCTTCGGACGGTGCGTGATCGAGCATGCAATATTCAGTCTTCGTTTCATCCCCCCGGAGAAAGTGGACGGCTTTTCCTTCGCCCGATCCTGCAAGCCGACAAACTCCAGCGCCTCTTCCACCCGTTCCTTCAGCAGATGGCCGCGGAGTCCGTACAATTTCGCAAAAAAAGCGACATTGTCCCAAGCCGACATTTCTTCATATAGTGCCAGATCCTGCGGCACCAACCCGATTCTCCGCTTCACTTCCAGCGGCTGCTCTTCAATTGAGATACCGTCCAACTTGATGCTGCCCTGATCCTTGGGAAGAAGGCCGCAGATCATACTGATGGACGTGCTTTTGCCGGCCCCGTTCGGTCCTAGAAGCCCAAAGATTTCCCCTTCGTTCACTTCCAGGTTCATATGATCCACCGACAGTTTGTTTCCATATCGTTTCACGACATCCTTCATCTGCAGAAAGACTGCCATATTCACCACTCCATTTCTCATATCTCTCGTATCCATTTGTTGATTTCATTCTATCCGGAATGGCCGGCTTTTTAAGGTAGAAGAAGTCACTTTATAGGGTGACGAAAGTCATCTCCTTGCCGAAAACATCCTTGTGATATAATGAAGCCAATCGTTTGAACGGTTTGATTTCACTATGGAAAAGGGTTTGATCGCACGTGACATCCCCACTCACCTATCTAAGGTATGGCTTCATTCTCCTTCCGGCCGCCGCGGACATCTTTTTGCAGCAGCTCGATGATTACGGGGCATATATGGTGTACATATTGCTGTTTCTGGCGATTACGGTGCTAAGCCGCTTTTTGCCATCGCCTGCTTATCTGAAGGCAGCCGCTCTGCTGGAAATTCTACTATCTCTGTGGCTATGCCATCAATTCGGCTTCATGATGGTGTTCCTGTCCATCTCCACCCTATGCGTCTATTTGCCCTTGTTCGAGCGGCCAGGCAGGCTATGGCTGGCGTTCGGTCACCTTGTGCTGCTCAACATGGCCATTACCGATTACGATGCGCTGCTGCTGACGACAGCCAATCTGCTGTTTCTGTTCATGGCGGTAACATTCAACCACATCCATGAAATGAATCAGAAAGAAGCGGATCATATTCAGTTATACGACGAGCTGAAAAGACTGCATTTCCAGCAGGACGAGGCAGGCAGACAATTGCTGCAATTCGCCCATCAGGTAGAGAGTGCGGCCCAGGCCGAGGAGCGTAACCGCATCTCCCGCCAGCTTCATGACGACATCGGCCACCGCCTGATTCGCGTTAAAATGATGATGGAAGCAGCCCTTCTTACCGTTCCGCATGATTCCGTGCGCGGTATGGATATGCTCCGTCAAATCCGTGACCAGCTGGGAGAGAGCATGGAGCAGATGCGAACGGCTGTGAAACAGATGAATCCCGCCCGGCGGATCACGGACGACTATTCCCTCGATCGGCTGCTGGAGGAGACAGGCAGACAGACCGGGATCGAGACCGAACTTTTATTGCAGGGCATCCCCTATCCGCTCTATCCCAGTCAACAGGTGGTGCTATACAAAAATGCCCGTGAAGCGATCACGAACGCCATCCGCCATGGCGAGGCTAAACGGATCCAAATCATTCTGCATTACGGAGACCAGGACGTCAGGATGGAGGTTTCCAACGATGGTACGGTTCGGGAGCCGATTGGCCACGAAGCTGCACGGGACCGTCAAGGAATCGGAATGAGCAGCATGCTCGAACGAACCCAAGTGGTGGGTGGGACGCTGGAGGTACGGAGAACCGTACCTTTTACCGTCATCACCCGGCTGCCTGTCTACCAGAAGCGTGAGATTATGTAATTTAACAAGACAAGATGTTGTATCTTATTTTATAGAAAAGGTCGTGGCCATCCATGATATCCGTTTTAATTGTAGATGATGATCCGTTCATTCGGGAAAGCTTGAAATTACTGGTGGGGATGGACCCGGATATCGAAGTATCGGCTGTCGCGGAGCACGGCGAAGAAGCGCTGGCTATGCTGGAGGGCGGACTTTCTGTTGACGTCGTGCTCATGGACATTCGCATGCCGGTATGTGACGGCGTTGAGGGAACGCGACGAATTCGTGAACGATATTCGGATGTACGAGTGCTTATGCTGACCACCTTCGATGATGATGATTATATCGTGGAAGCTCTGCAGAACGGGGCCAGCGGCTATCTGCTGAAGAACATTCCGCCGGACCGCATCATCCAGGGGATCAAAACAGTGCATGATGGAAACATGCTGATTCATCCCGACATCGCCCGCAAGCTGACTGGCCTGCTTCGTCCAACGGCGCAGCCCGTCCCCAAATCTGCTGAGCTTGAACAATTCGGGCTGACCCCTGCAGAGAAGAAGGTCGTTGTCCTTATTGCGGAGGGTCTATCCAATAAGGAAATTGCCGGACAGCTTTATTTAAGTGAAGGTACGGTCAAAAACTATGTCACCGAAATCCTTGGGAAGCTGAATCTTCGGGACCGAACGCAAATCGCCATTTTCTATCTAAAAAAAGTGCAGGGCTAGCTCCATATACAGCATTTCATCGCTTATGCAATCAAAAAAGCGGGTCTTTGTCCATATAGGACAAAGACCCGCTTCCAATATCATGATGAATGGAAACCTGCCTCTTCGGAACCGCCGGTCGTCGTGCTGCCGGAAGAACCCCGCTTGCTGCGAATATGTAGTTTATTCGCCAGTAGGGTGATCAAGCTTACAGGTTTTAACCCCACCGCTATGCCATCCCTCGGGTCGGGTGCCACGATAGCTCCCAATTGATGATGATCCCCTGCGTAGATCGCACGCTGCAGGAATTTACTCTCCCCTTGATGGTTCTGAACCTCCAGCTTACAGAAGGCCGAATTCTGACGAAGCGCGCTATGCAGCTGTTCCTTACTGTGAATCAGTTTACCGTTCACCTTAAGGATCGTCTCTCCTGCCAGAATGCCAAGTTCGCTTGCCGGACTATTCGGAAGCACCGCGAGGACGCGTAGTCCCCGAATCGGATGCACAAAGATCGGACTGCGCTGCTGCTCTTCGTAACGGCTGTACCACACCAAGCCTTCATGCAGCAATAATGCCGCTAATGCAGCCACGATCGTGAGTGGTGCCCACCACTCGGCCAGCAGGCTCAACGCCAGCACAATGGCTCCGTAGAATATGAGCCGCTTCGATGTGATCCCTGCCTTCTCCTGCGGGAGCATGCTCTGCGTCATTTCCCCGAAGCCGATCACGACCGGGAGTGCCATCATGGTAAAGCCGGTACTCCAGGCATCCCCACCGAAGAATGGCGTCCATGGCAGCACGCTGCCTCCACTTACTGCCGGAACAAGCAAGAACAAAGGTAAGGGCCAGAAGCTCTGCATGTGATAACCGCCAACCAGCTTGCCACGCTTTCCCTCAAGGAACAGCGGTGTAGCAAAACCCGAACCCTGTATTCTGACAAGCAAGGCTTCGGCAAAATGCAGAACGGCGGATAACGCCAGCAGCGCAGGGATGTCCAATCCAACGATCGTTGTTGTTACGTGACCAATCCAGCCTTCCGGCTGCCAATTCGGAAACCAGCCTAATACAACCTGAATGATCCCGAGAAGACCGATGGAATAGGCAAAGCATAAGTACCGGATATGAAACAACATCAGGATCAGGGAAGTCACCCATATGCATATAATGGCTTCCAGGCTTAAGGATATGCCCAGGAAGGACACCACGATCGATACGCCGATTCCTGCCAGCAGCCCGCCCAGAAACGTTCGCCATGTCTGCAATCCCCAGGAATGCAGCTTCACATGGAACAGCTTACGCTCCACCAACACCTGCCTTCGGTAAAACAGCATGACAAACAAAATTGAAATATAGTAAAAGGGCTGCGTCAGCAGTTGTATGCCTGCATCTATCCCATACATAAGCAGTTGTTTCAATGTCTCCAACAGCTTGCCACGCTCCTTTCGCTTCAAGATGCTTCGAAATGTATACTTTCTGATATCTCAAAAGAAAAAAGAAGGCTAACATTCAGCCTTCTTACTTGTTCGACGCTTTAGCGGCGATTTCCTTCCGAACCTCGGCAATTCCGCGATTCATTTGATTATCCTCTTTCGGATCCTGAATCTTCTCGATCAATGCGGCTTCCAATGCCTCGGCTGTAGCGCCGTTAAGGATACCGTCCGCTTTCAGCTTGTGCTTGCTCTGGAAGCTCTTGACCGCCTTCTCCGTATTCCGGTCGAAATAGCCGTCCGTACGCCCTGTCTTGTAACCAACCGCTTCAAGCATGATCTGAGCGTTCTTCACATCTGTGCTATTCGTGTCGTACGTATAGGTTTTCTTCTTATCGATCGGTGCAACGGTAAAGTATTCTGGCTGTGACACCTTAATATCCGGCTCAATTCCCTTCTCATGGATCCAGGTACCGTTTGGCGTCAACCATTTGGCAATCGTTACTTTCAGCAGGCTTCCATCGCCAAACTGCTTATCAAAGCTCGTTTGCACGGTTCCTTTACCGAAGGAATGCTCACCCATCAGGGTAGCTCCCGCCGATTGCTGCAGTGCGCCTGCCAAAATTTCGGAAGCGCTGGCGCTGCCCTTGTTCATCAGCACCGTAATCGGATAGGATTTCGCCTCACCATTGGAAGGATGCTTCTCACGCTTCTTATCCTTATCCTCTACCTGAACGATCAACTCGCCTTTAGGTACGAACTGCTCTGCAATGTCAATGACAACGGACAGCACGCCGCCTGGATTGTTCCGGACGTCGATCAGCAGTCCCTTCATGCCTTGGCTTTCCAGTTTCTCGAGTTCCTCCTTAAAGCGTTCGCCTGTATTCAGCGAGAATTGGGAGATCTCAATAACGCCGATTCCGCCCTTCTCCATCCGTGCCGATACGGTTTCCAGATCGACGTCATCACGAACGATAACATACTCGATCGGCTGCTCGGAGCCTGCACGCTTAATCTGAAGAACGGCCTTGGAGCCCTTCGGACCGCGAATCTTGTTGACGGCCGCGTTCAGTTCAAGGCCCTGCAAGGATTCGCCATTGACGGAAAGGATGGTGTCCTTTGCCCGAATGCCGGCTTTATCCGCAGGAGATCCCTTGATCGGGGATACAACGACCACACTGCCGTCTACAGAGGACACCTCTGCGCCAATCCCCGAGAAGGAGCCCTCAATGCTCTCTTCAAACTGGGCTGCCGTTTCTTTTCCCATATAGTTGGAATATGGATCTTCCAGCGCTTCCATCATCCCGTTGATGGCGCCGTCGATCAGTTTCGACCGATCGATATCCTTGTAATAATTGCTCTCGATGAGGTCAATCGCTGTCCCCAGTTTTTTCGCTTCAGACTGCTCCAGTCCATTCCTGTTCGCTATACTGGCCAGCAGCCCCTCACCGTCTCCGGTCTGGCTAGGAGCGGGCAGCTGGGTCAAGGCCATCGTTAACAGCACGCCGCACAGCATGGCAGCTATGACCAGAAAGACAGCCGTTCGTTTTTTCAGCAAGTACTTCACCGCCTTTGTACGTTTCAACTGCTACACACATGGGGAATCCCGTCCACCTAGTATATGATTGGCTTGCCGGGAATATTTATACAGCGGTCTGAAGGTTATATGGTATAAGTCATGAAATTCTGTTACAGATAAGGCGAAGGATTCACCGGCGATCCATTGACCCGAACCTCAAAATGAAGATGCGGTCCTGTGCTCTGACCCGTGGAGCCTACTTCGGCAATCTTCTGCCCTCTGGACACCTTGTCGCCTTCGCTGACTTTAATGCCGCCGTTGCGGATATGTCCATACAAGGTCCATACGCCGCCCCCATGATCAACAATAACACAGTTTCCGTAACCGCTCCACCACTCGGCCAAAATGACCGTGCCGCTCTCCGCTGCGCGGATCTCCGTTCCCTGCGGAACGGCGAAATCCTGGCCTGTATGCATCTTGCCGACTTCACCCGTTACCGGATGAACCCGTGGCCCATAACCGGAGGACAGTCTTGCCCCGGAGACCGGTATTGCAAACGGTCCGCCGTTACCTGTATATCCGCCGCCACCTTTGCTACCACCGAGGGTGGTCGCCTTGGCTCTTTTCGCGGCAGCCGCTTTGGCAGCCGCTGCTTTGCGTGCAGCTTCCTCAGCGGCAAGCTTATTCTTTTCCTTCTGCAGATCCGAACGTTTGCTTGCCAGGGCAACCAGCATTTTATCCTGCTCTTCAGTCAAGATGTCCGCATCCTCAATTTCCTGATCGTATTGGGCCAGCAAAACGCGCTTCTCCTGTTCCTTCTCGTTCAGGATGCTCTTGCGGTCCTCCATTTGGCCATACAGGTCCTTGGCAGTTGCATACTGCCCTTCAAGCTCCTTCTTCTTGTCGATGACCAGCAGCTTGTCCTGCTTATGCTCCACCAGCAAATCCTGGTCCTGGTTAACGATCGTCTTCAGGGAATCCGCACGCTCAATAAAATCGCTGAAGCTGGTCGAGGAGAGCAGCACATCCAGATACGATACTTGCCCATCCATATAGATGAGGCGAATCCGGGATTCCAACAGCTTCTCGCGGGAGGCGATACGCTCCTCCGCCGCTTCAAGTTCCTTGGTCGTTTTTCTCAGCAGATCCTCTGTCTCCTCGATCTTCATGGAGATTTTGGTCAATTCATTGCTGACGATGCTGATCTGTTCCATCACATATTTCAGATTCTTCGTTGTTTTCTTCTTGTAATGCTGGGCTTCTTGTTTATCTTCCGCTGCCTTGTTCTTCTGTGACCGTGCTTTCTTGACCTGCTCCTGAAGCACTCTCAGTTCTCGATCTACATCGGCTGAAGTCTTCTTCTCGGCTTGTCCGACAGTCGGTTGGATCATAACGGTGGCCAGTAATAAGGCTGCTACTCCTGCGGCGATCTTTTTCAAGTTTCGCTCCCCATCCTTTACCTTGTTTTATACTTTCAAAAATTTACGTATCGACATGGTGCTGCCCCAGATGCCAATGACGATGCCCAGCCCAACTATAATGGTGCCAAGCAGCAGCCACAAATCACCCAGCGGGATTAAACTTTGCGCTAACGTCAAATCCGTTTGCGATGCGGCGTACAGGCGATTGTAGCCTACAAACAACAGTGTGACCGTCACAATGGAGCCCATCAGGCCGATCATGGCGCCTTCTACGAAAAACGGCCAGCGAATGAAGTTGTTGGTCGCGCCGACAAGCTTCATAATGCCGATCTCGCGGCGACGGGCCAAAATCGTAACCCGAATGGTGTTCGAGATCAGGAACATGGACATCAAGCCGAGTCCCGCTACGAAAATAAAGCCGATATTCCGCACCGTCTTCGTAATCTTGAACAGGGTTTCTACCGTGCCTTCACCATACTTGACTCGCAGGATCGGCTCCTCCGCATATTTCTGGTTCAGTGCGGTAATCTTGTCGGCAACAAAACCGACCGTGGTCGGTTGAATAACGGAAACCTCGAATGCATCCGGAAGCGGATTCTGGTCCGCTTCGCTGAAGCCTTCCACCCATTCGGAGCCCAGGCTTTCCTCAAGCTCCTTCATGCCCTCTTCCTTGGACACGAACTTGATGGCGCTGACCTCCGGCATGGCCTCGATTTCACCCTTGATGGTTTCGCGCAGCTTCTCATCCACATTGAGATTTAAGTACGTATTGATTTGCACATTGCTATCTGCTTTATCGGCTAAGGCGTTCACATTCATGACTAATAGCATGAAAACGCCCAGTATAAACAAAGACACCACGATGGAAGTAACGGATGCGACCGACATCCATCCGTTCCGGAAAACGCTCTTCGCCCCTTCCCGCAAGTGCCGCAAGAAGGTTCTAAAATTCATACCCGTAATCTCCTCTCTGCTGATCACGGACGATCTGTCCATGCTCAATCGCAAGAACGCGTTTACGCATGGTGTTCACGATATCCCTGTTGTGGGTAGCCATGACAATGGTGGTTCCCCTGAAATTGATTTCATCCAGCAGCTGCATGATGCCCCACGAGGTTTCCGGATCCAGGTTACCTGTAGGCTCGTCCGCAATAATGACGGAGGGGTTGTTCACAATCGCTCTGGCGATTGCGATCCGCTGCTGCTCACCGCCGGAGAGTTGGGAAGGTTCGCGGTTCGCCTTGGATTTCAGACCTACAAGCTCCAGCACCTCCATGACCCGTCTCTTGATGAGACGCTGCGGCGCTTCAATAACCTCCATGGCAAAAGCTACATTTTCGTAAGCAGTCAGCTTGGGCAGCAGACGATAGTCCTGAAAAATAACCCCGATATTTCGGCGAACATAGGGAATTTTGCGCTGCTTCAGCTTCCCGATATTAAATCCGTTAACGGAAATTTGCCCCTTGGTAGGTACTTCTTCTCTATAGATAAGTTTCATAAACGTCGATTTGCCCGCACCTGACGGTCCGACAACATAGACGAATTCATTTCGATTGATTTTGACGGAAACTCCTTGAAGCGCATGAGCGCCGTTCGGATAAGTCTTCCATACGTCCTGCATTTCGATCACTTCATCACTTCCCAATCCTTAATTAGCCATTATACTTTCGACAGTTTCCATCGAATTCCTTTAAAATCCATGAAAAATCCTCACGACATCGTCTATTGTAACAAATTTGTTACCTTTTGAGTACCCGAAAGTTTAAGCCCACCGTGACATATACATGAACAAGTGCATGAACTGCGGCCAATACGAAGTTAAGAAGGTGGTTTCGAATGAAAAAAATTCATCTTGGTCTCATCATTGTCATCAGTTTCGGTCTTCTCCTCTCGGTCGGCTTCGGTCTATTGACGATGTACGTGAACCAGAAGGAACTCCCGAAGGGAGTCGTTCTCGCCGGTTGGCAGGTAGGCGGTAAACCCGCAGACGAGGTGCTGTCAGAGCTGGATCAACGGCTGCAGGCGATGACAGCGTTGAAGGTGGAGCTGCAATCGGACGCTCTCAAGGGACACACGGAAAGCTTCACTCTCCGGGAAGCCGGCGTTCAATTCAACGCAGCCGATTTTCGGGAAGCTATCGCCAAGCTGTCCGAAGGATCATTATGGGATCAGGTTCTTTATCGGCGTAACTTTCAGCTGGAGTGGCATATATCCACGGACTGGGACCGCGATGTGTTAAAAGAGCGGCTGAGCGAAGACTGGCAAAAGGAACGCTTTGGGGAACCCGTCAATGCGGTAAGGAGCATATCCGAAGATGATGTTGTCCGGTATACCCCGGAGAAAACGGCATACCGCATCGATTGGCCGGCATTCTATGAAGGGTTTAGCGCTGCGCTTCCGAATGAGTCTCACTTCACCGAGCTGAATCCGGATGAGATCATTACGGTTCAGCTCCCTCTCATCCGTCAAAAGCCCCCCGTTACCGTAAAATCGCTGCAGGATGAGGGGATTGAGCGCAAAATCGTCGAATTTTCCACCAGTCTCGGATCCAGCGGTCCTGGACGCGTTCATAACGTGACCGCCGCTGCCAAAGCCGTAGACGGCATGATTCTGAAGCCCGGGGATGAATTCAATTATGCTCATATTATTGATACGGCAAAGAAAGAATACGGCTTTGAAGAAGCTCCCGTTATCGTGAACGGCAAGCTGGTTCCCGGTATCGGTGGCGGCATCTGCCAGGTATCCAGCACGGTCTACCATGCCGCTCTGCTCATCGGGCTGGAGATCACTGAACGGCGCAATCATTCCCTTCCGGTCAGTTACCTGCCCAAGGGGCAGGATGCCACCTTTGCCGAAGGTGCGATAAACTTCCGCTTCCGAAACAATACAGGCAAGCATCTGCTTATTTTATCGGAGGTATCGCACGGTAATTTAACGCTAAAGATGTTCGGGACTTTCCCGGACAATACCGAATATGAGCTTGTGTCCACCACCATTGAAACCTTGCCGTCACCAGAGAAAATCATTCACAATAACTCGCTGCCGCCCGGACTCAAGCAGGTGGTTCAGAACGGGAAACCAGGTTATGTGGTAGAAACCTACCGAACCAAGAAAGTGAGCGGGAAGGTCGTGGAGAATGTGAAAATATCTAAAGATACCTACCGTCCCCAGAACAGCATCGTTGCCATTAATCCGACGAATGAGGTCCCGCTGCCGGATACGAATGAAACGCCGAAAGAGGAAGTGGTTGAGGACGGGATCAGCGCGCCATGAACCTGCAGATCACGTGGAACAGCCCGGATTCGCGAATAGAACCGCGAATCCGGGCTGTTTGCCTTGCTGTTATTTTAATGTAATGTATCTATTTTATAATAGGTTCGGACTTCTGCCATGGCATCTGCGCTGAACGTCTCGGTATACTCCACCCGGCCGATGGAGCAGCCCTTTCCGATATGGACTTTCCTGCCCCTGACCATGGCCGCTCTCGTATTCTCCAGCGTGATATCCTCGCCTTCAATCAGCTCGGCGTTCAGATATCCGATCCGGGAGGAACGGAACCATTTGGCCAGCAACGTTGGTGCGGCGAAGACCGTGCGGCTTCGGAGTTCGTTGACGCGCGAGGTTTGCATAACGAGCCTCAGCGTCAATTCCCGAGCTTTCACGGACCCACTCACGCGTAGTATGCCGCGAATCGTCATCTCTTCGGCTTCCAGGCTGCCGCCAACATCCAGGGTACCGTTCACGACGCCTTTGACCGCAAACAGATCGGCTCCCATGCTCAAACCGCCATTGATTCCGATGCGGCTGATCCTAGCACTTCCGCCGGCATCCAAGCTTCCATTCACCCGGACGTGCTCCATCTGGACATGATGTGACACCTTCACATGGCCGTTCACTCTAGCCTGCCTTCCGAGCAGGCTTCCGTTCACGACGGCGCTCCCGTTGCAGCTTAGCAGATGGCAATCCGTGTCGCCATGAATGACGCCTTCACCGTTTATCCGAAGCTTGCCGACAATACCGCCGCCAACGACACCGTCACCCGTTATGGAAACACCGGGTCTTTCTAAGGCTGTTCCGTTATGCACCATATCGCTGCCTCCTTGCCATCTATTCGGCCTATGCCCGGATGTTTGGCCCGATGTCGCCCTTAAAACCGCCGCGATGCCCTGACCTGGGCTTCCGGATGCTGCGTCAATTCATCCCGGTATTCCACTTGCCGAATCTCGCACCCTGGGCCGAGGATCACCCGGTTGCCGCGAACGATATCGGCTTCGACATACTCTAGATCCAGGACATCACCTTCAATAATGCGTGCCTCCAGCCGCGTTCCCCGTAATGGCAAGGACAGCATCTCCCAGAGCCGCTTTCCTTTTTTGCGGATCGTGATCCGGTCTCCGACGATTTCCTGCGCAAGGCAGCGGCCCAACAGCCGAATATCCGCTGTTCCTACATGCAGGCGGCCATCGATCTTGAAGCCCCCATGAAACGTGGCCGTTTCACTCCGCACGTCACCATGGCTTCTCAGGTTTCCGGTTACATCAAGCCTCTTCGATTCGGAATCGCCGTGAATGCTGCAATGCCCTCCGATAAAAATGGACCGGCTGCGCACGCCTCTCTTCACACTCAGGCTGCCGGCTACATGCAGCTCCTCCGCGTCCACCGTTCCCTTAATGGTTCCCGAACCGTTCACGCGAATCGTGTTGGCAGCGACGTCGCCGTTCAAACTCATCGTTCCGTTGCCTGTTAATTCCCGGCAATCCAGATCTCCGTTCACCTGCCCGGCACCATCGATTCGCACCTTGCCGTATTGGCCGCCGCTTGAGCTTCCGGTTCCCGTAATCTTCAGATCAGACAGTTTATCGTCATGTGGTATCATGCACATACTCCTCCAGATTCACAAATATGATCATCATGCTATATCTTAACTGAACACTTGCTACACTTCTAAATTTATGCTTTTGAATCCTCCACCAGATGGAACCATAATCTCCCTCTAACATAACACAACGCAGCCCATCATAGAACAGCCCGATGGCTGAACCTCGCCTCGGTCTGAAGACCGAGGCGTTTTATGCGCTTATCCATCCCATCCGTTTCAATTCCATCCGGAGCCGCCTTTATATTCTGGAGGATTAGCATAGTACCCAAACGCAGCAGACTTAAAATCTGTTCTCGTCGAAACGATGGCTTTAGATTTGCTTGGAGCAAAGGAGAACGATTGTGATATGATCCTAGTAGGCTCGTCATTTTGATCTCTCATTTTCAAAAAATGAAAGGGGATACATAATCCATGGCTCTAATGCAATGTCACTTTTACTCGGAGGTGCTCGGTCTCAGCACATCCATGACCGTCATTCTCCCTCAGCAAACCTCTTCACAAATCGGCATGACCAATCATGCCAAAAGCGGTTTGCATCCGACGCTCTTCCTCCTGCACGGCCTGTCCGACGACGATTCCATCTGGCTGCGAAGAACCTCCATCGAACGTTATGTGGCCGAGATGGGCATTGCCGTCGTTATGCCGCAAGTGCATCGCAGCTTCTATACGGACATGGAATACGGCGGAAAATACTGGACCTTTATCAGCCAAGAGCTGCCGGCCATCGCCCGTTCCTTCTTCCCGTTATCCCACGCGAGAGAAGATAACTTCGTCGCCGGGTTGTCCATGGGCGGGTACGGGGCGTTCAAGCTGGCCCTTCGCTGTCCCGAAGCCTTTGCCGCCGCTGCCAGCCTGTCGGGTGCGCTCGACATGGCGGGTCATGTTAATAGGAACGAGGCTTTGTTTGAGCATCGTTTAGTCTACGGAGATCGGGACATTACCGGCACCGACAACGACCTGCTCTGGCTGCTTCAGGAAGTGGACCGCTCGGAGGGACCGAAGCCGCTGCTGTATCAATGCTGCGGAACCGAAGACTTCCTCTATGAAGACAATCAAGCGTTCCGCAAAGCCTGCGAAGCAACCTCCCTGGACCTCACGTATCAGGAAGGCCCGGGCGGCCACGATTGGGGATACTGGGATACCCACATTCAGGATGTGCTGAAATGGCTTCCGTTGAAAGCCTAATGAACCCATCATATGAACGCCATGAACGTGCCTGCGGTTCATTCGCGGTTCCTTGGGGTGTACTGGGTGTACTTCTCTTCGTGAGAGGACTTTAGGTAATCCCTCATCCAACGTATCTCATCGTTACACAACAAAAGGTGGATCAGCAAATGTAACGTTTGCCGATCCACCTCTATTTTTATCACGCCAAGTATTCTTTGCCGTTACTCAACATTCCCTTGGCGGAGACCCAGCCATTCTTCCGTGGTCTGAAGGGTCTGCACGCTGCGATCAATGGCCGCCTTCACTTGTTCGGTTGCCGTACCGCCGTAAACGTTACGCGCATTGACCACCGTCTCCGGTTGAAGCACACCATAAATGGAGTCGTCGAACAGCTCCGAGAACTGCTTGAATTCATCCAGCGTCAAATCCAGTAAATACTTGTTGTTTTGAATGCAGTACAATACGGTCTTGCCAATCACTTCGTGCGCCTGGCGGAAAGGAAGGCCTTTGCCAACCAGGAAGTCCGCGATGTCGGTTGCGTTGGAGAAGTCGGTGTTCACCGCTTCGCGCATGCGGCCTTTGTTGACCTTCATCGTGGCGATCATCGGTGCAAACAGCTGTAATGCGCCTTCCAACGTAGCCACTGTATCGAACATGCCCTCTTTATCTTCCTGCATGTCCTTGTTATAAGCAAGCGGCAGGGACTTCAGCACGGTGAGCAGGCCCATCAGATTACCGTATACCCGTCCGGTTTTGCCGCGGACCAGCTCAGGCACATCCGGATTCTTCTTCTGCGGCATAATACTGCTGCCTGTGCAGAACGCATCGTCCAGCTCAACGAAGTTGAACTCCGTGCTGCTCCAGAGCACCAGCTCCTCGCTCAGACGGGACAAGTGCATCATGATAATGGAAGCATCCGAGAGGAATTCCAGGATGAAGTCGCGGTCGCTGACCGCATCCAGACTGTTCTCGTAAACACCATCAAACCCAAGCTGCTCTGCCACGAAATGACGGTCGATCGGGAACGTTGTACCCGCAAGCGCGCCTGCCCCGAGCGGCAACACGTTAATGCGCTTATAGCTGTCGATCAGACGGTCGATATCCCGCTGGAACATGGACACGTAAGCCATCAAATGATGCGCGAACAGAATCGGCTGTGCACGCTGCAGATGCGTATACCCCGGAATAATCGTGTCCAGGTTATCCTTCGCTTGCCCAATCAACGCGGTTTGCAGCTCATGCAGCATGCCGGTCAACGCCACGACGCGGTTGCGCAGATACAAGTGCATGTCCGTAGCCACTTGATCGTTACGGCTGCGGCCTGTGTGGAGCTTGCCGCCGACAGGTCCGATTTCCTCGATCAGATTCTTCTCGATGTTCATATGAATATCCTCATCCGAAACGGAGAACTCGATGCTGCCCTCACGGATGCGCTCCAGCACCTTGTTCAAGCCAGCCTTGATCGTCTCCACGTCTTCGGCCGGCACGATGCCGCATTTGCCCAGCATGGACACATGCGCAAGGCTTCCCTGGATATCCTCCTCAGCCAGCTGCTTATCAAAACCGATGGATGCCGTATATTCCTCTACCAATGCGTTGGTCTGCTTCGTAAAGCGCCCTCCCCATAACTTGCTCACAACACTTGCCCCTCTCTGTTTAAGGCAGAGGGCCGCTTCCCGCTTAAGAAGTCCCGTTCATCCCGGTTACGCGAGAATCGGCGGAGCTCCCTAGCAAGAAAACGGCCTTCAGCCTGTTCATTATTGTAAACTTATTGATTCTGGTTCACGCCGGTTGCCACTTTCAAACGCAGTGCGTTCAAGCGGATAAAACCGGTCGCATCGCCCTGATCATAAGCTTGCGTTGGATCGGCTTCCATTGTAGCGATATCCGGGTTGTACAGACTAACCGGACTCTTCACGCCTGCACCGATAATGTTGCCCTTGTACAGCTTCACGCGCACCGTACCGGATACGTTTTTCTGGCTCTCGGTTACAAGCGCCTGCAGTGCCAGACGCTCCGGCGCAAACCAGAAACCGTTATAAACCAATGTGCTGTAACGGGTAATCAGGCTATCGCGCAGGTTCATCACTTCACGGTCCATCGTAATAGATTCCATTTTGCGATGAGCGGTGAACAGGATGGTTCCGCCCGGAGTCTCATAGACACCGCGGCTCTTCATGCCAACGAAACGGTTCTCCACCATATCCACGCGACCGATGCCGTGCTTGCCGCCCAGCTCGTTCAGCTTCTCCATCACTTGCAGCGGGCTCATCGATTCGCCGTTCAGCGCAACGACATTCCCTTGCTCAAACGTAAGCTCGAGGTACTCAGCCTCATCCGGTGCATCCTCAGGGGATACGCTGAGCAGGTACATATCCTTGCTGTCCTCCGCGCTTGCATCGAACCAAGGATCTTCCAGCACGCCGCTCTCATAACTGATATGGAGCAGGTTGCGGTCCATGGAGTAGGATTTGGCTGCCGATGCCGTTACCGGAATGCCGTGCGCTTCAGCATAGGCAATCATCTCTGCGCGTCCCGGGAAGGAGTTGCGGAACTCCTCGATGCGCCAAGGCGCGATCACTTCAATGTCCGGTGCCAAGCCGGCTACGCCCAGCTCAAAACGAACCTGGTCGTTTCCTTTACCGGTAGCGCCGTGCGCAATCGCCGTCGCGCCTTCGGCACGAGCGATATCCACCATGCGTTTCGCGATCAACGGACGCGCGATGCTTGTGCCGAGCAGGTACTGCCCTTCGTACATGGCACCCGCCTGGAACATCGGATATATGAAATCATTTGCAAATTCGTCGCGCAGATCGTCGATGTATACTTTGGAGGCGCCGGTCGCCAGCGCTTTTTCCTCAAGTCCGTCCAGCTCTTCCTTCTGGCCGATATCGGCCGTGAAGGCAATAATCTCCGCATCGTAAGTTTCTTTCAGCCACTTCAGAATGACGGACGTATCCAGACCGCCGGAATACGCCAGTACGATTTTTTGTTTTGCCATGGTTAAACTCCCTCTCTTTGTTACTAACAACCCTGTCCTTCATTATACTAAAGAAAACGTCCATTGACGCATTTTCATAGAGAATGTTCGCTCTGCAATGAATGGCCTTACGCCATCAAAGCAACCATCAAAGCCTTCTGGGCATGTAGACGGTTCTCAGCCTGATCAAAAATGACGGAGTTGGCACCGTCGATCACGCCTTCGCTAACCTCTTCGCCGCGGTGGGCTGGAAGGCAATGCAAGAACAAGTAATCCGGCTTCGCCGCCTTCACCAGCTCCTCATTCACCTGGTAGTCCGCAAAAGCGGCTTCCCGCTGAGCCTGCTCCTCTTCAAAGCCCATGCTTGCCCATACATCCGTATAGATCACGTCCGCATCCTTCGCGGCTTCGAGCGGGTCTTGGGTGATCGTGATTTTGCCGCCTGTTTGCGCCGCGATCTCCTCGCTCAGCTTCACGATGCTGGCATCCGCTTCATAGCCCTTCGGACTGGCCACGGCCACATGCATGCCCATCTTGGCACCCCCGATCAGGAGCGAATGCGCCATGTTGTTGCCATCGCCGATAAAGGCCATCTTGAGACCTTTCAGCTTGCCTTTGTGCTCCAGCACGGTCTGCAGATCAGCCAGCACCTGACATGGATGCGCCATGTCGCTCAGGCCGTTGATAACCGGAATGGAGGCATATTTCGCCAAATTGACCACGTTGTCGTGCCCGAAGGTACGAATCATCAGGCCGTCCAGATAACGGGACATCACCTGTGCCGTATCGCTGATCGGCTCGCCGCGTCCAAGCTGAATATCGTTTTTGCTTAAAAAGAGTGCATGTCCGCCCAGCTGGAACATCCCAGCCTCGAACGACACCCGCGTCCGTGTGGACGACTTCTCAAAAATCAATCCGATCGTCTTGCCTTTCAGCGGCTGATAGACTTCGCCGTTCTTCTGCTTGCGTTTAATCTCGATTGCCGAATCGAGCAAGAACTGAATCTCTTCCGTAGAGTATTCGTCCAGCTCGATCATATCCCGCCCTTTCAGGCTTAGTTCCTTCACTTGTCCGCTTGCGGCCATATCCTTCAGTCCTCCTTAACCATGCTGTTATTGTCCAAAATGCTGCTGTACGATTCTTCTATGCTTGGCTAACCGCCGTATGCTCATGTATAAGTTCCGTAACGATCGATACCGCCTGGTCGATCTCTTGTTTGGTAACGTACAGATTCGGAAGCAGCCGGATCACATTCGGTCCTGCTGTTACGAACAGCAGCCCGCGGCTCTGTCCCTTCAGTACCAGCTCGCCAACCGGTTCAACGCATTCGATGCCGATCAGCAGGCCTTTCCCCCGGATCGCCTTCACAAAAGGATGGCCGCCTAGACTCTCATTCAGCTTCGTCATCAAATATTCTCCGGCTTCGGCCGCGCGCTGCGGCACGTTGTCCTCCAGCATCGTCTCAATGGTGGCCTGGATGACGGAGCTTGCAATCGGTGTGCCGCCAAACGTCGTTGCATGGCTTCCTGCCGTAAAGGCTTCGCATAGGTAAGCTTTACCCAGCATCGCGCCGACCGGGAACCCGGAGCCGAGTCCTTTGGCCACGGTGAAAATATCCGGCTCAATGCCGTAATGCTCGTGCGCAAACAGCTTGCCGGTCCGGCCCATGCCTGTTTGCACCTCGTCCACGATCAGCAGCAATCCGTTCTTCTTGCACAGCTCGGTAACGGCTTGCAGGAACTCCGGCTCCACCGGATGCACGCCGCCCTCCGCCTGCACCATTTCGATCATGATGGCGGCGGTGTTGTCGTTAATGGCCGCTTCCAGTGCCGGAAGGTCATGCAGTGGAACGCTTTTGAAGCCTGCCGGAAGCGGAAGAAAGCCTTCCTTTACCTTATCCTGGCCGGTTGCCGTCAGCGTAGCCAGCGTCCGTCCATGGAAGGACTGGGTAAACGTAATGACCTCGTACCGTCCCGTTCCCTTCACCTTCTGATGGTAGCGGCGCGCCAGCTTAATGGCGGCTTCGTTCGCTTCTGCCCCGCTGTTACAGAAGAAGACCGCATCCGCGCAGGTGTTGGCTGTCAGCAGCTCGGCTGCTTTTTCCTGACCCGGAATGTGGAACAGGTTCGAGACATGCCACAATTCATCCAGTTGGGCCTTCAGCTTCTCTTTCACCTTTACCGGAGCATGGCCGAGGTTCGTTACCGCCAGACCGGCCATAAAATCAAGATATTTGTTGCCTTGATCGTCCCATAACCAGCTGCCCTCCCCTTTGACCAGGGCGATTGGATATCTGGCGTACGTCTGGAACAATGAGCTTTCATTAGCTGCTTTGATACCGCCTACTGCTGTTTCTTTTCCCATGACCTTCACACACTCCTTTGCATATAGACAAAACAGATTCATGAATATTCCTGAACTCTGACACCCCTGACACCACTTCGCATGTGGATTGTTCTTCCGATCGCTGTTGCCCCCAAATTTTTATTGAAATGGTTGCAACGGTTAAAATCCGGGGGCAAAGGCGACCGCGTTGCTTCTCCAGAACAATTCCACCTTCTCCGTTGAAGCCGCTCTATTCGTACAAACTCAAATCTAAATCTACATCCGCACGATGCGCGTTCCCAGCACTTCGCCTCCAAGCACCCGGCTCAGTACATTCGGTTCGCTTCCGTCCACGATGACAACCTCGCTCACTTTGCCGTGAATGCAGCTGATGGCCGCTCTGACCTTCGGTATCATGCCGCCGTAGATTTCACCTGTCCCGATCATGTCCTCGATCTCCTGCACCGTCACGGTTGGAAGCACCCGCTTCTCGCCGCCCGATCCCTTCATGATCCCGGGCACGTCGGTGACCACGATCATCCGGTGTACCCCCAGATGGGAGGCCACGGCACCAGCTGCCGTATCGGCATTGATGTTGTAGCGCTGACCGGACGGATCCACCCCGATCGGTGCTACCACAGGCATGTAGCCCATCTCCAGCACACCGTTCAGAATCGACGACTTCACCAACGTCACATCGCCGACCCAACCAACCTCCGCGTGGTTCGTCACCGGTTTGGCCTCGATCAGTCCGCCGTCCGAGCCGGACAAGCCGATAGCAGCGCCGCCCACGCTTTGAATCCGTCGTACAATCTGTTTATTGATGGTGCCCGCAAGTACCATCTCCACGACGTCCAGCACATCCTCCGTTGTCTTGCGCAGCCCGTTTACAAACTCGGTCTCGATGCCGAGTTTCTCCAGGTTGCCGGAGATGGCGGGTCCGCCGCCATGCACGATAACGGGGTTGACTCCCTTTTGCTGCAGATCCTTCAAATCCTCGAAGAAGCTGTCAGGAAGCGCAGCGAGCGTGCTGCCGCCGCATTTCATCACGAACGTATCCGCACCTGATGTTTTAACCGGCAACGTATCCTTCTGATCGATCGTGCTCTTCATATCCGTCTCCTCCGTCCCACTGAATATTTATCTACGTACGATAAGCCGCATTAATGCGGACATAGTCATAAGTTAAATCACAGCCCCAGGCCGTAGCCGACCCATTACCGATATGCAGCTTCACGTCAATATCCACGGTGTCGCCCTGAAGGTAAATCAGAGCCGCATCCTCGTCAAACGCAACGGGTCTTGACTGCTCCAGCACCGAAATCGGGCCGATGGCAATATCGACCGTCTCCGGATTAACCGGACGGCCCGCACGGCCGACAGCCGCAATAATGCGTCCCCAGTTGGCATCTGCGCCGAATACGGCGGATTTGACCAGGCTGGAGCCAATGATTGTCTTGGCGATCGCTTGCGCGTCATCGTCGCTTTCGGCACCGTCTACGCGAACCTCGATCAGGCGGGAAGCTCCCTCTCCGTCACGAGCGATCGCCTTTGCCAGCTGCTGGCATACATAATGGAAGCCGGCTGCGAATGCATCCCAATCCGGATGCTCCGGCGAAAGCATGTCGTGTCCCGCCAGGCCGCTGGCCATCGCAACCAGCATGTCGTTCGTGCTTGTATCGCCGTCTACCGTAATCATATTAAAGGTCAGGTTGGTCGTTTGGCGCAGCAGCAGCTGCAGTGCTTCCTGACCAATGACCGCGTCCGTCGTCATAAATCCGAGCATGGTCGCCATGTTCGGATGAATCATCCCCGACCCCTTGGCCGTCCCGGCGATGGTCACCTTCGTACCGTTAACTTGTACCGTGACGCAGGCTTCTTTTTTCACGAGATCGGTTGTCAAAATTGCTTGGCTGAAGCTTTCAGCCCCTTCGCTTTCTCCGCTGAGCCTTGCAGGCAGGCCGGCGATACCTGAGGAAACGCGGTCCATCTTCAGCAATTCCCCGATGACTCCGGTTGAGGCGACGGCCACATCGTTCTCTTCCAGACCGATTTGCGCAGCCGTATTGGCACGCATCGTGTAAGCATCCTCTTCACCCTGCTTGCCCGTACAGGCGTTGGCATTCCCGCTGTTGACGACGATCGCGCGAAGCTTGCCGTCCTGCAGGCTTTCACGCGTCACCTTCAACGGTGCCGCTTGGAACAGGTTCGTTGTATATACAGCAGCCGCCACGGCAGACACATCACATACAATGACGCCCAGGTCGTTACGGTCGGTTTTCTTAAGTCCACAGTGAAGTCCGGCAGCCTTGAAGCCTTGCGGCGTTACGATACTGCCCCCATCGATAATCGAAAAGATATTTTCTCCCATGTTTGTATCCCCAGCCGCTTACGGATAAATTGGCGTAAACGTAAGTCCGAGGCTCTCCTCCCATCCCATCATCAAATTCAGGTTCTGAATCGCCTGACCGGCTGCACCCTTCACCACATTATCAATGACCGATATAATGGTCACTCTATTCGTACGTGCATCCACCGCAAATCCGATATCGCAGTAGTTGGACCCGCTGACTTCTTTTGTCGCAGGCCATACGCCCAAGTCGCGGATTCTCACAAACCGGCGGTTCTTGAAATACTGGCGATACAGTTCGATGAAATCCTCTTCCGTGTAAGGACCATTCAACGTGGCATACATGGTGCTCATGATTCCCCGCGTCATCGGAACCAGATGGGTCGTAAAGGTAACCGTGATCGGTTCGCCCGCGACCTGAGTCAATACCTGCTCAACCTCGGGAATATGCTGGTGTTTATTCACCTTATAGGCTTTGAAGTTCTCGTTGATCTCGGCATAATGCGTCGTCAGGCTCGTTCCCCGTCCTGCACCGGACACGCCGGATTTGGCATCGATAATAAGGGAAGAGGCATCAATCCATCCCGCGCTGATTGCCGGAATGAGCCCGAGCAGCGTTGCTGTCGGATAACAGCCCGGATTGGAGATGAAATCTACATCACGGACCTCTTCGCCAAACACTTCGCATAGACCGTATACGGCCTTTTCCAACAGTTCCGCACTCGGAGCCGTGTGTTTATACCACTGTTCATAAACAGCTCCGTCCTTCAAACGAAAATCCCCCGAAAGATCTATGACCTTCAGGCCTGCATCCAACAGCTCCGGCACCAGCTTGGCACTGACGCCCGAAGGCGTAGCCGCGAACACCAAGTCTGCCACCTTAGCGATTTCCGCTGGATTGACATCATCCAGGTTCCGCGTCATGATATTCGTCAAATGCGGAAAACCGTCCGATATCGGTACGCCTGCAGTCGATGAAGAGATTACCGATGTAATCTCAACACGCGGGTGTGCTTGCAGCAAGCGGATCAGTTCCACGCCACCGTAGCCGGTAGATCCAACAATAGCAACTCTTACTGTGTTTGTGTCCGTCATATCCTCATCCCTCTCCCCAAGGAACAGTTGAAGGACCTTATGCAAGGTCCCATTCATCCATCCTTCATCTCTACGCCATGCTCATCCGTTTAACTACTTCCGATCGATTCACCTTGACTCCTGAACTCTGCCCTTGATGTGATAAGATATAGAAATCAAGTGACTGTTGATGCTCTTGATATGGCTTTCCATCGTAAGGCAATCAAGCTTGTATAAATCTTGTTTAAGAAGTCTTCTGTCTCCTGCGTTAAAACGACGCTTTCGTCATAGGTATTCATTGACTTTATCCGTCTCATAAATATGTATTATTATACGACCGTATTTATATAAATACAATGGATTATTCAAATTTGGTCCCAAATGCATGAGAATTCCATGTTCATCCAATGGCTAATAAGCGGATTCAAATTCTTCTTTTAGAATGGAATATAATTTAAGGTCCCAATGCTGACCTTTGATCTTGATCCCCTTCCTCAATGTTCCCTCATAAGTCATACCGATCTTCTCCATGACACGCTGAGAGCCGATGTTCCCTTCTATGCAACGAGCTTGGATGCGCACAAGATCCATTTCGCCAAATCCGAGTTTCAGTAAAGCGGAGGCCGTTTCCGTCATGAGCCCTTGTCCCCAACAATCCCGCGCGAGTACATAACCGATCTCGGCACTCTGCTGTTCGGGCTTCCACCATACAAAATCCACCGTCCCGACCAGACGCCCGTTCTCCTTCAGCTCGATCCCCCAAGGGGCAATATCATGCTTGGCATACTGGACCAGTATAAACTGGATGAATTTCTTGCTGTCGTTGATGGAGCGGTGGGTATCCCATGTTACGTACTTGGCAACCTCCTCATCAGAGGCATAGGCATTCATATGTTCCGCATCCTGCATCGATATTCTGCGAAGCCGCAGACGCTCGGTTTCCAATACCGGCAAATTAGCGTAGATCTGTTCGATTTCCATAATCTCCTACCCCCTGAACAATATTAGATACCATTATATGCTCTTTACTAGAAAAATAAAGAAAAATTCAAGGTCATCGATCAGCCCCCTACTTAAAAGTCGACGATCGACGCACTTCACAGATGACAGACCGCGTTTAGAGGACGTTTTGCTTGCGATTATCGAATGGTTAGCTTCGCTGAAACCTTATCGATTCTACAGTTCCACAAAAAAAGAGACGGTGATATACACCGTCTCTTCAAGTGCCGAGAACCTCTCGACACCGCTTTTATTGGGTTACGCCTTGATATTACGGAAACCTTCACCCAATACCTCATGGGCATTGCTAATGATGACAAACGCATTCGGGTCCACCGATTGTACCACCGTTTTCAGACGGGGAATTTCACTCTGCCCGACGACAACCATCAGAACCGTCCGGTGTTCGCCCGTATAGCCTCCCTCTGCAGTCAGCTTGGTTAGTCCACGGTCGAGATCCTCGAGAATCGCCTTGGTGATCGGCTCCGTATGATCGGATATAATGTAAGCTACCTTCGTGAAGCTAAAGCCCAGCTCAATCGCATCAATCACTTTGCCTGTCACGTACAATCCAATGAGTGCGTACAACGCCTGCTCCAGCGACAGCACAAGGGCTGCCGAAGAGATCACAATCGCATCCAAGAGCACGACACAGAGGGAGAAGCTGAGCCCGCTGTATTTTTGCAGGAGCTGGGCCACGATGGTCAATCCACCGGTTGATCCCCTGCCGCGATAGACAAGCCCCATCCCGATACCGACGCCGATCCCGCCATAAATGGAAGCCAGGAGCGGATTGGAGGTTGGAATCGGCCAGTCCTTGGTCAAAAAGACGAACAGCGGCAGAATCACGCTTCCCAGCAGGGAACGGATGCCGTAATCGCGTCCAAGCAGCCAAAAGCCAAGCACAAACAAAGGGATATTCAGCGCCCACTGTGTGAAGGCCGGTTCAATCCCGAGCCACGCTTGCGCAAGAACAGACAATCCGGACACGCCGCCTGAGGCGATGTGGTTGGGCAGGAAAAACAGATTAAATGACAGCGCCATAATAAAGGAGCCGATGATAATAAAAACGGCGTCCACCGTTTGCCGAAGCGGACCGTTGATCGGAATCAGGGGTTCTCTTTTTCTTTTGTTAATCGATGGATTACCAGCGGATTGCGCCATAGTTCTTCAAATCTCTCCTCAACGTCCTACTCGACTTTCTGCTTGATCTGACTGCGCAAGTATCCATCGATAAAAGCATCCAGATCCCCGTCCATGACGGCTCCTATATTGCCGGTCTCCACCTGTGTACGATGGTCTTTCACCATGCTGTACGGATGGAATACATACGAACGGATCTGGCTGCCCCATGCGATGTCGGACTGCTCGCCGCGGATTTCCGCCAATTCCTTCTGCTGCTCTTCGATCTTGCGCTCATAGAGCTTGGAACGAAGCATGGTCATTGCACGCTCACGGTTCTTGATCTGGGACCGTTCATTCTGACAGGTTACGACCACACCCGTTGGCAAGTGAGTGATCCGTACGGCCGAGTCCGTCGTATTGATATGCTGACCACCGGCACCGCTCGCACGGTACGTATCAATCTTCAGGTCCTCCGTGCGGATGTCCAGTTCAATCTCATCGTTAATCTCCGGAACGACGTCACAGGACACAAATGAGGTATGGCGACGGCCCGAAGAATCGAACGGAGAGATCCGAACCAGGCGATGCACCCCTTTTTCAGCCTTCAAATACCCATATGCATTGTAGCCCTTAATGAGCAGCGTCACGCTCTTGATTCCCGCTTCATCCCCAGGCAAGTAATCCAGCGTCTCCACCTTAAAGCCGCGTTTCTCCGCCCAGCGCGTGTACATGCGATGCAGCATTTGGCCCCAGTCCTGCGACTCGGTACCTCCCGCGCCCGGATGCAGCTCAAGGATGGCATTCATTTTATCGTAAGGCTGGTTCAACAGCAGTTGGAGTTCAAACTCTTCCACACGCCCAACCAGATCCTTGATGGTCTCTCCGATTTCTCCTGCAAGCGAGTCATCGCCTTCTTCATCCGCCAGCTCAATCATCACGACGGCATCATCGTAATCCGCTTGCAGCTTCTGATATTGATCCACGGATGACTTCACGGCATTCATCTCGGTAATAAGCGCCTGAGCTTTCTCATTGTCGTCCCAGAAATCCGGGGCTGCCATCTTCTCTTCAAAGTTCTCAATCATCTCCTGCTTTAAACTTAAGTCAAAGAGACCCCCTAAGATTGGTTAGTTTCTTGCTGATTTCACGCAGGTCCTGCTTCACACTTGGATCGATCATGTTTCCTCGTCCTTTCTTATCTACACGTAATAATTTCAGTATACCCTCTCCAGCATGGAAAACGTTCCATTTTAGGAGAAAATCCACGTCACATCGCTTCACAACATGTTTCGCTGTTTATTCAGATAAACTCCCTTAAGCGCAGCAGTGAATTCGGATCACGGTGGAATAGACCACAATCACCCGGTTCATCTGCCGCTCTTAAGGGAGTTGAAAAGTCGCCCATAACCTGGACGGGCTATATAAGGATTATCGAAGTTTGTTGTGATGCTGAACAAATTCGATCATCGCAAGAAAAATATCCTCTAAACGCGGTCTTACTCTAAAAAGGCACGTCAATGGATGCTTTTCTTATATTCATCACCATTAGGCTGGATCGCTTAAGCGTTCTGTCCATGGCAGTGCTTATACTTCTTGCCGCTGCCGCAAGGGCATGCGTCGTTCCGGCCGATCTGTTCAGCCACTTGGACCGGACGCTTCTCTGCAGGTTCGCTGCTGCTGTTCGTGGAGACTTTATTCTCGTCCACAACCGCTTGGCGCTCCTGATTCGTCGCGATTTGGGCCTTCATGATGTAGGTCGCAACTTCTTCCTGGATCGTCGCGATCATGGCATTAAACATCTCGAAGCCTTCGAATTGGTATTCGCGAAGCGGATCGGTACCGCCGTAAGCGCGGAGGTGGATACCTTGACGCAGCTGATCCATTGCATCAATATGATCCATCCACTTGCTGTCCACCGCACGCAGGACGATAACTTTTTCGAACTCGCGTACCATTTCTTCGCCGATGGCTTGCTCACGCTCTTCGTACTTCTTCATGACGCGATCGAAGATGTACTCCGTAAGCTCTTCGGCTTCTTTACCCCACAGATCTTCGCGGGTAACGGCACCCTCGTCCAGCAGTTTGCTGTTCACGTAGTCTGCCACTTCCTGCAGTTCCCAGTTCTCCGGAATGTCATCGCTGCAGTGAGCCTGCACCACACGATCAATGACCGGCTTGATCATCTCTACAACGATTTGCTTAATGTCTTGGGACTCCAAAATCTCACGGCGCTGCTTGTAGATGATCTCACGCTGCTGGTTCATGACGTCATCGTATTGAAGAACGACTTTACGCATATCGAAGTTGTTGCCTTCTACCCGCTTCTGCGCGGATTCAACCGCACGGGTAATCATTTTGCTCTCGATCGGCTGATCTTCTTCAAATCCAAGACGCTCCATCATATTCAGCACGTTGTCCGTACCAAAACGTTTCATCAGCTCATCGCCAAGGGACAGATAGAACTGAGTTGATCCCGGGTCACCCTGACGACCGGCACGGCCGCGCAGCTGGTTATCGATCCGGCGTGATTCGTGACGCTCCGTACCGATAATGTGAAGTCCGCCAATATCCTGTACGCCTTCACCAAGCAAAATATCCGTACCGCGTCCCGCCATGTTCGTCGCGATCGTTACCGATCCCGGCTGTCCGGCGCGCGAGATGATTTCCGCTTCCTCCGCATGATACTTCGCGTTCAGAACTTTATGCTGGACGCCTTTGCGCTTCAGCATTTCAGACAATCGCTCGGAGTTCTCGATGGACACCGTACCCACCAGAATCGGTTGGTTCTTTTTATGGCGCTCAACGATCTCGGCTACTACCGCCTTAAACTTGCCTTCTTCGCTCTTGTAAACCACATCCGGCATGTCAATACGCTGATTCGGTTTGTTCGTAGGAATTTGCAGCACTTCAAGACCGTAAATCTTCTTGAATTCTTCTTCCTCCGTCTTCGCCGTACCGGTCATGCCCGCCAGCTTGCGATACATCCGGAAGTAGTTCTGGAAGGTAATCGTTGCAAGAGTCATGCTCTCGTTCTGAACCTCAATGCCTTCCTTCGCTTCGATCGCCTGGTGGAGACCGTCGCTATAGCGGCGTCCAGCCATCAGACGACCCGTAAATTCGTCAACGATGACCACTTCGTCATCGGTAACGACATAATCCACATCGCGGCGCATGATGACGTTCGCTTTCAGCGCTTGTACAATGTGGTGGTTCAAGGTTACGTGGTTATGGTCATACAGGTTGTCGATCCCGAAGGAACGCTCCGCTAGCGCCACGCCTTTTTCGGTTAAGGCCACGGATTTGACCTTAATGTCTACCGTATAATCCTCTTCCGGAGTAAGACGCTTCACGAAGCGGTCAGCTGCAAAATACAGCTCGGTCGATTTCTGAGCTTGTCCCGAAATGATGAGCGGCGTACGCGCTTCGTCAACCAGGATGGAGTCCACTTCGTCAATGATACAGAAATAAAGCGGACGCTGAACCATCTGCTCTTTGTAGAGGACCATGTTGTCCCGCAGATAATCAAAGCCGAACTCATTGTTCGTCCCGTACGTAATATCGCAAGCATACGCCTGCTGTTTATCCGGGTGTTCCATACCGCTCAGGTTAACCCCGACCGTCATTCCCAGGAAGTTATATATTTGCGCCATCTCTTGGCTGTCACGCTGTGCCAAATAATCATTGACGGTTACCACGTGAACACCTTTGCCAAGCAGGGCATTTAAGTAAACCGGCAGCGTACCTACAAGGGTCTTACCTTCTCCGGTCTTCATCTCTGCAATTCTGCCTTCGTGGAGGGCCATACCCCCGATTAACTGCACGTCATAGTGACGCTTGCCAAGTGTCCGTCTGGAAGCCTCACGAACGGTCGCAAACGCTTCAGGCAGCAATTCCTCCAGCGTCTCCCCCTTCTCGATCCGCGCACGGAACTCTTCGGTTTTGGCTTGCAGCTGCTCATCGGAGAGCTTCTCAAAATCCGGTTCCAGTTTGTTGATTACATCGACCGTCTTCATGAGACGTTTGACATCACGCTCGTTGGTGTCGCCGAAAATCTTTTTGACAAGTCCTAGCATGGTTAACCCCTTTCGTGCAAAACAAGTGATAGAATCAACTTCATTAAATGCCAAAGGGTTAAATGATGAAATCGATTCATTGATTCCTTATGATGGTCCCATTTCATGCAGGCTAAAAAGCCCGTCCCATAAAATGAGGGTTTGCATAAATTGTAACAGTTTGTAAGGGATGCCGCAACAATATGTGCTATTACAAGAGGTGTCTGTTACGCGAAGCCTTACTCTATGAGACGCGGAAAGGCTCAAAAAAGTTGCGTGGAGCATTTACCCAGTCATAATCAATGGAAGTATATTCATTTCGCGAATGAAACTCTACATCTAAATGGGTGCCAAATAATCATGTCTCATTGTCCGAAAATAATAAAGAACTTCGCCCCGGAACTATCGCTGAATCGTGGCTAACCGAACGTTAATCTTCTTATATAGGAAGTCCTCAAGACGTTGTACCTGAAGCTGTTTAAGAAACGTTCCCGAAGTCCCCTATGAGCCATGTCATTAAAATAATGGTTGCACTATTCAGCACACTTCGATGGGCTTACCATCAAATGCCAGCGTCTTTACGATGCCTACCGCGTCGAAAACGTATATATCCAAATAAAGAGCCCCACCCGCTTACACGGATGAAGGCTCATCTTACATTTCAATTTCATTTACCGTTTTAAAATTCGAATCAGGTCCAGCTGCTTCTGCATTCCGCTTGGAATATTACTAAAGCTTAGTCCCGCTCGATCAATCCGTACTTGCCGTCATCACGCTTGTAAACGACATTTACTTCTTGTGTGTCAATGTTGGAAAATACAAAGAAATTATGGCCTACCATGTTCATCTGCAGGATCGCTTCTTCCACGTCCATTGGCTTCATGGTAAAACGTTTCGTACGGACAACTTCGTAATTGTCCTCGTCATACTCGACTTGCTCTGCCTCCATCTGACTGGTTGCTGCTCCGTTCGCCGCAATGAGCGTCTTCAATCCGCCCTCTTGCTTGATCTTACGGTTCAGCTTGGTTTTGTGCTTGCGAATCTGACGTTCCAACTTGTCCACAACAGCGTCAATGGAAGCGTACATATCGTCGCTTCGGTCTTCCGCACGCAGTACCACGCCTGTGAGCGGAATGGTTACTTCCACTGTGTGCAATCCTCGAATGACATTTAGTGTGACATATCCTTCGGAGGTGGGGGGTGCATCAAAATACTTATCTAGCCTGCTGAGTTTCTTGTCAACATAGTCTTTCAAAGCATCGGTCACTTCAATTTGTTGACCTCGGATAGTGAATTGCATTGGGCACTCCTCCTTTGCACCTTCATTATAGCATTTTGTTAAGGCTATGTAAAAAGTCAGAATTGTGAATTTTAGCACAATATATTCAAGGGGATTGCGCACAGAAAAAAGACTCCGGACGAACCGGAGTCTTGGGCTAGCGAATCTCGAATTGTTAACCATCTATACCGTTTATGTAGGTCGGCTGTGCCGGGATGATTATAATTTGATTACGTTAGCTGCTTGCGGGCCACGAGCGCCTTCAACGATCTCGAATTCTACGGATTGTCCTTCTTCCAGAGTCTTGAAGCCCTCGGATTGGATCGCGGAGAAATGTACGAATACGTCGCCGCCGTCCTCAGTCTCGATGAAGCCATAACCTTTCTCTGCGTTGAACCATTTCACTTTACCTTGCATGCACTAACATTCCCTTCATTGTCAAATAAAGTGTGACACTAATTGTCCACATTTCCGACTATAGCACCCGACTTATCCAGTGTCAATTACCAAGGAAAAGGTTTTCTTTTGCAAAAAAACCGGAAAAATGTCGACTTGGCTTCAGGCCTGAGTTGGCGGGCGAAAATAGTTTGCGGACAAAATAGGTTTAGGGTTATTTACCCGGTGAGGAAGGGGGTGAACCACAGAATTTTGCAAAGGCTATTTTTTGTTTTTTCTATAAAACGAACGCATTTCTATATATCAGAGCTTTAATAGAAGAGAAAGGATCCTCATATTCGAGATGATGAAGATCCTTCTCTACTAAATTGGGTCTTAAAGGTTACAAAGCCGCTTTTGTTACGTAACTGGACCAATCACCTAAATTAACCCCATTAATCGCACGAATACGATAGGTCTGTCTAACACCTTTTACTAGACCTGTATGAATATACGTTTGTTGATCACCAACATAAAAAGAATGACCATTGATATCAAGTTCGTACTCGCTTGCATTTCCTATTGCACTCCAGGTGATCGTATTCTCGCCAACTCCAGAAGTAACAGTAATAGTTGGGGCACTTAAAGTAGTCCTAAAAGTAAACGGATCACTCCAGACGCCATCCCCACCTGCATTCTTCCCACGAACACGAATGGTATAATCTTGATCCGGTTGAAGGGAACTCAGTGTAGCTGTCGCCGTTGTTGGTGACGTCACAATCGTTCCGT
>NZ_JAOXLZ010000006.1:0-583266 GCF_025792345.1 Virgibacillus sp. LDC1 | reverse complement strand
ACATCACTCTTTGCTCTCACCCGGTACTTATGCGTTGTCCCTGACGCCAGTCCTGTGTGGGTATAGCTCAACCCATTCGCCGATACGACCACTCCATCCGCTTCCACTTCGTAGGAAGTCGCTCCCGCTATCTCGGCCCAGTTTAGAGTGATTTCGGTGTCCGAAGGAACATTGGTGATTACTGGAGTCGACAGCAGCGTCTTCACCGTTGTTGCATCACTCCAGACGCCATCCCCACCTGCATTCTTCCCACGAACACGAATGGTATAATCTTGATCCGGTTGAAGGGAACTCAGTGTAGCTGTCGCCGTTGTTGGTGACGTCACAATCGTTCCGTTGCGTTCCACATCATATTTCGTTGCTCCCGATACCGCCGGCCAGCTTAATACGATTCGATTGCTGGTTGCGGTTCCTGTGATGACACCTGGCTTACTTGGAACCGTGTTTGCATTGACCACTGCACTCCACACGCTCACATTCGTGTCACTTTTTGCTCTGACTTTGTACGTATGCGCAGTTCCTGGATTTAAACCCGTATGGGTGTATCCAGTCCCAGTCACCGTTACCACCATGCCATCGGCTTCCACCTCATATGCTGTAGCACCTGCAATTTCTGCCCAGCTTAAGGTAATCTCCGTCTCTGCTGATGCTTTCGTGACAACCGGTGTTGCCAGCTGCGTCTTCACGACAATGCTGTCGCTCCAATCCCCATTGCCTCCGGTATTCTTCGCACGAACCCGAATCGTATAGTCCTGGTCCTGCTGCAATCCGGATAAGGTTGTTGATGCTCCGGTTGGGGATACAACCACAACCCCATTTCGCTCTACATCATAGCGGGTCGCTCCCGATACTGTCGGCCAGCTTAATACAATAGTTGTGCTGGTTGGTGCTCCTGTTACGACTCCTACTTTTCCTGGAACCGTATATGTCGTTACCACAGTACTCCAGTCACTGACATTCACATCACTCTTTGCTCTCACCCGGTACTTATGCGTTGTCCCTGACGCCAGTCCTGTGTGGGTATAGCTCAACCCATTCGCCGATACGACCACTCCATCCGCTTCCACTTCGTAGGAAGTCGCTCCCGCTATCTCGGCCCAGTTTAGAGTGATTTCGGTGTCCGAAGGAACATTGGTGATTACTGGAGTCGACAGCAGCGTCTTCACCGTTGCTGCATCACTCCAGACGCCAATATTAGTACCTTTCTTAGCCCGGACACGGATATCATAATCAGTATTAGGACTTAATCCATTTATTCTAGCAGTTGCACTGCTAACGCTTGTTTTTATTGCGCCATTCAACTCCACATCATAGGCTGTCGCACCACTTACTGGTGTCCAGCTTAATGTTATGCTGTTATAAAGCGAAGTTGTAGATATATCAAGAGGTTTACTAAATGGAATCGTAACCTTACCCTCAACGGACCAGTCACTTTCATTCCCAGCACTTACAGCTCTGACTTTATATACATACTCTTTGTTGGGTACGACATTATTCAAAATAAACTCGTTAGTATTTCCAACAGAAGTTGTTACTCCATCAATCTCAACCTCATATGAATTTGCACCATTAACTGCCTCCCAGTTAAGTTGAAGTGTCGATGAAGTTACAGTATGGGTTACTATAGGAGTTGTGAGTTTAGTCTTGTAATGAATATAATCGCTCCAAGGACCCTTTCCAATGCTATTTACTGCTCTTACGCGTACTTGCCCGCTAGTATCTGGCAATAGATCATTTAAGGTAATAGAATTTGAATTGTTGATAATTATATTACCGGCATGCTCAACTTCATACTCTATTCCGTATGGAATACTCCCCCAGCTGATAGTCACACTATCGCCCTTAGCCGTAGAGATGTTTAACTGCGGCTGTCCCGTGGGGGGCTGTAAATTAGTCGCTCCATCCTTAACTTCAAGAATTTCCGCCTTCTCTGCCCCACTATAGTAGTAGGGGTTCAACTTTGATACGAAATCAACAACTTGCCCATTGTCAGCATTAACAACAAGATACATATCACCGTCAAGTGGATATTCTTGATTGCCGTCATAATGCGTATATCGAGGCGTACTTAATCCAAATACATCTGTGAAATCAAATCTCCAACCCGTACCCCCATATGCAGGATCGGTAAATTGTGATACTGCATTGGACATGAGAACATGTCTTACATTTAGTAAAAACGCATTCGGTACTTCACCAGCGTATTTCGATTTGAAGCTTACAAAATTGACAGAGTCAAGTACACCAATGTCATTGATCAACTGGATGGTCTGAGTACGGCTAAATGATCCACCAACGTATGAGTTGTGAAGTTCACGTTTCCACGTTATACGGTTATTGTTGGTTATTTTCTGACCATTGACGTAGTACTGTCCAGTACCATCTTTAAGGAACACATGAGCGCCATCAGATGACATAAAGAGAATCTGCTCTCCTGCTGCATGTGTTTCTTTGATCCCTTGACAAGCGAATATTAAAACCAAAATAACTAAAAGCTTGCCCCAGTCTAAGAACTTCCTCATCCATGTTCCTTCCTTCCGATAATATAGGGAATATCATCCATTACATTAATAATTTCCCTCATACGGATTATCGGAAAGACATCAAAACAAATTAATAGTCTAATATATTATTTTTGGATAAGGATGGATGATCATCTAAACTAAGCGTTCATTTATTTTATCTAATGCAGGTGAGAAATTGTAAGTTGCACTCTTACTATAATATTCTAGCGCCAAGTTGTGGTCACCTAAAACTTCATAGTAAACTCCAAGATTATACAAAGCTCGATACGATCCCACTCCCTCCACCGTCTCGAAATCTCTAGACTTAACCTCTCCTAATTCATAACACATTTCAAACACTTCTTTTATTTCCTGAAACTTTTCAATGGCCCCTCTCTCTATCAATGAGACACCATATAGATAATATAAATCTGTATATTCTGGATAAAATTCAATAGCATCATTGATCAACATATCTAAACTCTCAAATTCTTTCTGGAACAATAAACAATATCCATATGAAAGAAACACAGTTGATACATACGAAGGTAATACTTGCACATTTGCTAATAATGTTAACGTGGATTCGAAATAATCGATAGCATCCTGATATCTCTTATTAACATAAAAGGTTTTTGCCATTTGATAGTTCAAATATGGAGAATCAGGTTCCGAAAGCAGTTGTTTTATTAATAAGTCTATATTTCTATCAATTTTCTTCTTGTTTTCAATCTCCTTGCTAGAGTAACCATAATGATGAATAATTAAATCTGTAAAAAACATTTGTTTGTGTTCCTGTCCCAAATGTAGCAATTGTTCATGAATTATCCCCGAATAACTATATTCTTTATTATTTGGAAAAATACGAACTACTTCTGAAATAACACAGCCTGTATCTATATGGTTTTTTAAAATTACTTTTGCTGGACTACTACTTTTATTAGAAATGTATTCACTGAGTACATTGAACGACTGATATTCAAGTACCTCATCAGCATCAATTACTAGAATATACGGTTGAGTTGCTAAACTTAAAGAGTAATTTCGGGCAACTGAAAAGTCATCATTCCATTTAAATTCGTGAAACTTAATATTCAACATTTCAAGAATTTTTTTCGTATTATCTTCAGAACCTGTATCCACAACTATAATCTCTTCAACAACTGGGAGTATGGACTTGATGCATTTTTCAACATGCTCGCATTCGTTTTTAACAATAATACACGCCGAAATTGGTAATTTTCCTTTATTCATAAAGCTGGATCCTTCATCATATGTTGTCTATCTTTCAGTAATGATGCTACATGTGCCAATGAAGTAAACCCATTTGAATCCATCATCTCCATGACATTATTCAAATAAGTGGCATTATGCTCTATTGACCGTACAAAGGATTGTATAATTTTGATCGCTAAATCTTGATTTAAACCTTTATAGTGACCAGAGATACCTATAAAATGCACTTTCAACATCGAAAAGATTATCGACATCTTTTTGTACTGTTTAAATATATCTCCACCATTAGGATGTGGAAACATACTTTCGAATATATAATTCACAACATAATTTTCAAAAATATACTCATTTTCCAAATAAAACGGCATAAAATAATTTTCGTAATTAAATAAGTAATTTTCCTCTAGATCTTCATACTTATATTCTTTCTGGTTTTCAAGTTTAAAACCTTTAACCATATCATTTAGACATTCAATATATCTATCGTTAGTTAGCCCTGCATTTTTTCGAATCGTAATTAACTTAATGATCGTCTGAATCTGAAGAGATATATTATCGTGTATTGTAGTTAATCTATTCATGTAATCTATATCGTTCATTTTATATCTAAATTCTTTAACTAATGATGGAATAGCCTCAAACTGTTGTTTAGATACGTGTTCTTGCATTTTATTAACAAATAACCCTAGTAAAATCAGTCTATCGCTTAATGGAACTTTGCGGTCTTGGACTACATCGATCGCAAATTCACGTACATCCCAAAATGAGTATTTCTCACTTGCAGTCCCTGCCAATCTACTCATCAATTGCCATTGCTCATTGATTTCCTCTTCTTTTCTTTCAAAATATATTCCTTCTGGATTTAACAGAGCAAGCCGTGCTGCCTCCGGACAAGATAATTTTGCAGATAATTCATATTCACGATCCCGCTTGTTAAACATTCTAGGATAGGTTGAGCATACTGGAGATAACATAGATTCTCCTAAATTCAACTGAATAGAACACAAATTGTTTTCTTCAAGCATTGGACAACGCTTATTCTCAACCATCTTGAAATAAGCATACTTGGAATCGCTGGATGAATCATTTTTTATACGTTTGATCCCTTTTTCTAGTTTTCCTTTAAGCTTCAGATTTTTAATATTTTTATAAGATTTATATGTCTTTTTATCTATGGTCACTTGCCAACCTATACAGCAGCTATCTTCACAAGCACTTCCGATACATGAAAATGAGTTCATGAATGTCGGCATTAGAACAATCTCTTTCATTTCTCTTTCCTCCCACGGTATACTGCTTTCTTTACACATATATCGTCTAATCTATTCCTTAATATTATAGTAGATAAAAAAAGGTATTATGGGATCAACTAGATCCCATAATACCTTACTCAAAGAATTTATTTATATTCAAAATTTACGGAGTTACTTACCTTCCCATCAGGGTTTACGACACTAACCTGAATGATACCAGGTGTTGGTGATGGAGGTACTGTTATTTTTAGACGGCTACTATTTACATATTGTGGAGTAATAATATTCCCACCAAAATCTATAGAAGCACCGTTTTGATAGGAGGATCCATCAATATACATTATATAACCGCCAGCTGTAGATCCACTCGTTACTGTAAGCTTGGTTATAGATGGTGCCGGTACTGGTGGGGGAGCATCGTAAGTAAATTGAGCCGCAGCATTTAACCCGGACGGATTCGTTAAGACGACCGGTACTGTTCCGGATACTGTTCCAGGAGGTGTAACAATCCGAATCCTAGTAGCATTTACATATGTAAATGCTAGAGGCTGACCATTAAATGAAACAGTCAATGCTGGGTCGAAATTTGTACCATCCACATATACCGAAGTATTTCCTGCCAATGGTCCATTGGATGGGGTCAATTTACTAATTGTAATTTGTGGTTCTTCATAGGTAAAGCCATTAGGTAATGTATTTGATTGCCCATCAGGGTTAATAATCGTTACATCAACCGGACCAGCTGTTGTTGATGCAGGTACACGAACCTTAACTCTAGAAGCACTAACATAAGAATATAAATTAAGCTCAACGGACCCAAAAATCACCTTGGCATTTTTTTGGAAATCCGAGCCATTTATATCAATAATATAATTGCCTGCCTTTGACCCAGAGTTTGGAGATATCGTTGTTATGGCCGGTGCCGGAATAATAATTGGTGGATCATATGAATAACCATTCAATTTTTCCGCTGAATTTTGGTCTGGATTAACTACCTTTACATTTACGTATCCTTCTACAATTGCAGCTGGGGCGGTAATCTGTAATCTGCTTGCACTAACAAACTTAGTTTCTATCTCCTGATCATTAAAGTATACCTTTGCCCCATCTTTATAATTTTGCCCATCAACATATACTCTATTTCCACCAGCAAAAGGACCATTACCAGGTAAGATAGAAGTTATGACGGGATCGGGTTCAGGAGGCGGAGTTAAGTATTCAAAGCCCTCATTCTTAACCGAAGATTGTTGATCTGGATTAATGATCGTTACATTTACCCTTCCAGGTACCGTCCACTGAGGAGTTATAACTCGTACTCTTGTTTCGTTAACAAATGTTACATTCGTAAGTTCGGTATCATTAAAAAATACTTTTACACCATTTTGAAAATTCAATCCATCAACAAAAACAGAATCCCCACCTATAAGTTTCCCTTCTGCTGGAGTTATTTTTACGATTGTTGGAGCTGGTGGCGGTGGTGGAGCAATATAGGTATAAGCAAGAGGTAAAATTACCGAGTAGCCATCAGGGCTTTCAACTCTAATATCGACTGTTCCTGCATCTGTTCGGGATGGCGCTGTAACTAACATCTTCACGATACTAGAATATTTATAATCAGATCCCTCAATGTCACCAAAGAAAACCTTTGTACCAGGTTGAATCAAGGTACCATTGACTGCTATCGTCTCTCCACCTTTTGTGGATCCTTGGTTTGGAGTAATAGAAGTAACCGTCATCTTTGGGGGTTCGTTGTAAGTAAATGACTGTGGTAAGCTAGCACTTCTCCCATCGGGATTTTCAACTATGACATCGACAATTCCAGGTTCAACCCCAGCCGGAGTCACTGCAGAGAGATACCCACTATGGTTAAACGTAACCATTGGAGAATAGCTTTCGCCAAATTTCACTTTAGCATCTTTTAAGAAAGAACTGCCCCTAATCTGAACAGTTGTGTTGCCATCAAGCGGTCCATTATTAGGTGAAATCAATGTGATCACTGGGTCATCATAATACGTATAACTATCAATAGCAGTCTGTCCATCAGTATTAATAAGTTTCAGTTCTGCGATACCTTGATATCCTGGAGGAACAATTGCTTTAACCTCGTTTGGACTGATGTACTGTACCTGGGAAGAATAGGTTCCTGCAAATGAAACTTTAGGGTTGTCTCTAAAATGTTCTCCTCTGATGGTAATCATATCCCCACCAGTTACCTTACCCTCACTAGGTTCAACAGAAGTAATAACCGGAGTTGGATATGTCACCGTAACATTGGGATTAGGTATGATCGTTCTCTTGGATGCGCCAGCATAATCCTTATATGTAATTTCGGAGCCTGTTGCATTAACAGGGAGTACACCCACGCTACTTCCAGTTTTGTGTCTGATTTTATAGGAGAAAGATAGTGTATCTAACTTTAGCTCTAAAAATCTCCAAGTTAAAGTGTTACCCTCAATAGTTGGCCGAGGTATGTTATGATTATAGGAGTCTGGGACAATTTCAAAATTACTTGAAATCGTATCCTTAACAACAACATCATATGCACTAGCAAGTCCAATTTCCCTTACGATAGCTGCATATATTTCAGATAAGCCCACGGAGCCCAGGACAAAATGATGATGGTGTGAAGTTGTAGCCATGTCCATTAGGAGCTTATTAGGTCCACTCGTATCTGGATTATCATTAGCTCCAAGTAGGGCAATGGTATAGAAAACAATTCCTGCTTCTTTTGCTTCATTGGCTTTATCTAATGCATATTGATACGGATTGGACGATGGGATTGTAGCATCCCCATCAGTAAGAAGGACAATTACTGGTTGCGCACCTTCACGATGGTTTTGCAATATCTCCTTAGCCTTAACAATTGCATCGCCTGTAGCTGTACCTCCTCTGGCATTAATAGTAGAGATGTAACTCTTGGCTGCGGCGGGGTCAGCAGTTAAATCAAACTGATTTGATGAATCACTGTAATCAACTATTCCTACTCGATGTTTAGTGAAATCCATCAAATCGATAAATCCTTTTGCAGCACTCTTGGCGTGCTCCATTTTTTCTGTCCCCATACTACCCGATCTATCAATGATAAGTACAACGTCATTAGGCAACACCACATTAACTGGGGGAGTTCCCGTAATATCCAGTTTTACTTCAACTTCTTCCCCTTCCAGTATCTTTGTAGGAGATACCGTTTTTGTTACTGTTACGTAATTATCAGCTGCATATGTTTGTAATGGTTGAACAGCAATCCCAGTTACAAAAATAATCATAACAAGCAAACTGATGAACCAGCGCTTATGATTCATATAAGCCCTCCTAATCATTTAAAATATTTCATCCTTTTTGATCGATATAAAAAGCATCATAGTTATATCTAGAAGAAGTATAATCTACATTTTTCGAACGATTCATCGCTATCTTTTTTCGAGAAACTATGTCAGTTAACTTGATATTCATTTCATATACCTGAGAGCAAAGAGCCTTCCATTCTTCTGAATTATGGATTTCATCCGAAATATCCAGATGAGTTAGCTTTTGAAAAAGCATCTCTATCTGTTCCATGTCATCCATATAAGAACTTACAGTAAAACCGTTGATATGTTTCTCGTACAACTCTTTCAAATTTCTTAAAATTTCAAACGCAGTTTTCTCCCTCATTGGGCTGTCTCACTTTTAACTATCTGTAAAGCCTGTTTCCAAGTACTGACCATGCCCTTTGAAAACTCAATTACTTCATCAATGACTTCTATTTCTCTACCTACTATAAAGTCATTCACTCTTCTCAGATAGTAATCGTATAACCGGTATAATTGATTAGATAAATCATACTCCATATTGAGGGTAACCATGAGTTCCAAGATAATTGCTCGAGAACGATGTAAATTCTCTCTGCATTGATCGAGATCGTTATTTACAAATTGATGTTTAGATAGGTTTAATCTACGATACAATTCCTCATATAAAATAAGAGTAAGCTCACCTGGACTTGCAGTTTCCACCTTTACTTTCTGATATTGAAGTTGATAATTCTGCTTGATCATTGTTATTCTCCTCAATATATAAGCTTAATCAATTATCCCAGTTGTTGAGATAACCACGAACCTTGGCTGTTTAGCTGTTGAATTGCCTTTTCCATTGCTGTGAACTGCTTATAATAGCGTGTTTCTATTCTCTCAAGCCTATCATCCATCGATAAAATTTTTGAATTTAGATCCTTTAACAGATTACCATAATAACTATTATCAACGGCTTCACTATTAGTTCCGTTACCAATTTTTTTAGAAATCTTGGAACTTTGGGTTTGTAGCGTCTGATATATCCGGTCTGCAAAACCAGTTTGAGCGAAACGCTCTTTAGGATTCGATTTATCTGCAGTAGGTACTTGTGTAAATAAATTAACTATCTCTTCAGGGTGATCAATAATCGCTTGTTCTAATTTAGATTCATCTATCTTCAATTTACCAAGCTCGGTAACCCCGCCATCCAAAAAAGATTTAAAATCAATGCCTATATCGCTTAGTGATTTAAATGAACCGGTAGATTCAAGCCCTTGCGCCAAAGCATTTCTAAGCGAATAAATTGTCTCTTCAATAATGCTATCATTTCTCAACAAACCACTTTTGGCTTTTGACTCCCATAGTTCGATTTGCTTTTCGGTCATTCCTGATTTCTCTTCATCTGTTAATGGCTTGTAGTCCCTAAACAATGTTTCCGATGTCTTACTACGAAGTTTATCTATAGTATCATTATAAAGGTTCACAAAGTCCATTATCGTATTCTTAACAGCAGAGATATCTTTTGACACATTGACAACAACTGGGCTTGAAGATATTCCCTTGAGTGAAAGTGAAACCCCATCTAGTTCCAAGTTGTTATTTGAAATCGATATAGATTGTCCATTAACGAGAACTTCTGCATTATTCCCTTTATTTACAACTCCACTAGCAAAGCCTAATGCAGCTGTATCACCTGTCAACTCGATCTCTGATTTTTCCCCCATAGTCTCCGATACTAGTGTTATCCTATTGTTCTTAGTATCATAGCTTGCACGGACGCCCAACCCTGAATTGTTAATCTCATTTAGAACCGATTTTATTGTCTTCGATCCTAATTGAATATCCTTGTCAGTAGTTCCATTTGAGATCGTTATGGTTCCATTGGCTAGAATGGTTTCATCAAATTTCGTACCAACTGGCAATTCATCGCCGATCAATGTTGCAGATGTAGCAAGTTTATTAACTTGAACACTATAAGACGCTGCTTTTGCCCCGGATTGAACAGTAGCACTCACAACTGACTCATTACTTGATGATGCACTTAATTTGGAAAAATTAGTCGAAAATCTCAATTTATCTGCAGAATTCATTAACTGAGATAGTGTTTTATTTACATTGCGATACTCATCTCTTGACCAAATCAAAGATTGTTTCTTTTGATACAGTTTTTGTGCAGGCAATTTTTCAGCTCTCATTAAATCCGTTACGATTTTATCGATGTCCATACCTGATGCCATTCCACTTATCCTGATTGTCATCTCTAATGCACCCCCTATATCTTATAGTCAGTAAAAATGCCCGCAAGTTCACAGAGATTGTAAACTAAATCCACTAACTTTTCAGGTGGAATCTCTTTAAGTATCTCATGAGTATCTGAATTGATAACCTTAATCATCATTTGGTTTGTCCCTTCATGAAAAGAGACTTTCAATTCAGTATTGTTATCCTTTAATACCTTATTGGCTTTTGTTATTAACTCCTCAAATCCCTTTTCACTCATATGAATCCGGGTACGATCTTGATGTATAGGTGTAAGCAACGCTACCGATTCTACTCCTGCTGGCACTGGTACTCGATCCTGAATGAAAGGAAGTACAGAAACGTCATTACCTACTTTCATCATTCAGCTCTCCTTAGGATAAATATAGAAAAACCGGCCGGATTATCCGGCCGGCCTCATACGACTAAAATTATCTAAGCAGTTGCAAGATACCTTGTGGCTGTTGGTTAGCCTGTGCCAACATCGCAGTCGCAGCTTGAGTAAGGATGTTGTTCTTAGTGAAATCACTCATCTCTTTAGCCATATCTACATCACGGATACGAGATTCTGCTGCTTGAAGGTTCTCGGCTGTTGTACCCAAATTGTTAACCGTATGCTCCAGACGGTTCTGAACAGCACCAAGACCTGAACGAATTTCAGAAACTTCATCGATAGTCTTTTGAACTTTAGTCAAGTTCACTTTTACTTCATCATTCAATGTATCTGCGTCAGTGATCGTTGTAAGATCTTTCAAATCTTTAATTGTTAGGTCAGCAACCTGCGCAGATTTCAGAGTAAGAGTTATAGTGTCACCTTCGTTAGCTCCGACCTGGAACTCCAGATCTTTAGCATCAACAGCTGTCGTCAACAATTCTCTACCATTGAACTTAGTTTGAGTAGCAATACTATCGATTTGTTCAGTCAATTGCCCAATCTCATCCTGGATTTTCTTAGCATCCGAAGTAGTCAATGTTTCATTTGCTGCTTGGGTATACAGTTCACCCATACGTTGCAACATGGAATGAGTTTCATTAAGTGCACCTTCTGCCACTTGGATCATAGAAATACCATCCAGTGCGTTGCGGCTTGCTTGCTCTAAACCACGAACTTGGTTACGCATTTTTTCGGAGATTGCCAATCCAGCAGCATCATCAGCAGCACGGTTAATACGGTAACCGGAAGAGAGCTTTTCCAAGTTCTTAGCAGAACTATTATTGTTGAAAGTCAACTGACGCTGAGTGTTGTAAGAACTGATATTGTGGTTAATACGCATAATATAATTCCTCCTTGGAATGTGTTGGTGATTAGCATCCTTGCTTCACCCTATTTGTGATCGAGACATAGCATGCGGCCGTCACTGCCATGCCTTTCGACCCATATTATAGTTATCGGCATGATACTATATTTGTTTATAGCAAACTGAAATTTTTATTATTATTTTTTCAGCGGTGATGTAATCTTTTGTAGAATTGAATGAACATCATCATTAATTTCTATGGCCTCTTTGTTTTGGCGTTGTATCGCATCATAGATTTCTTCTCTGTATATCATAACATTAGACGGCGCTTCTAAGCCTATTCTAACCTGATCACCGCTAACTTCGATTACAGAAAGAACAATATTATCGTTAATAATAATTTTCTGTCCTTTACTTCTCGATAGGATCAACATGTTCACTCTCTCCTTTCACCTCAACTGCTAGTGAGTGTCGAGTGGAATATCTCCCATTATCTAAAACGACCTGTGCTGCCAGTTTATTTTGTTCGTTCATTAATAGCGGAGCCTTAAGGTTACATGTTATATCGTTTGCAGATCTTACCGTAACAATAACTCTAATACTAACATCCTTTTCGTTTTCAATCCCTAGAACATCAATCCAATGAGAATCAAGTTGAAATTCATAATCCGAGAAAAATAAAAATGGATCTACTATAACAAATGTCAAATCTTCGTCTTCTATAGATTGAAGATATTCAAACGGTCCTGATTCTTCTTGGAATAGTACATACCTTGATAAGTTAGAGAAGCCTAATATCGGTCTTGTAAAAGTTATGATTTGTTTCTCATAATCTATTAGCTTTACTTGACCAAATCTTTTTGTATTTACGATCATTTTATTACCTCCTAGTTCAAAAATAGCAATAGCTATAATGAACTTAAAGTTCATTATAGCTATGAATCGCTACACAACTGCGTCAAGTTGCTGCCCTGAAACTGACAAAAATATAAAATTCTGACTAATTAAATATGGATTAACCTTACCAGGATAATAATCAATAACCGGTCTATGAACTTCTGGTTGGAATGTCACTCCCCCTGGAATGTAATGCATTTGGATTTGTCCAGGTGTATAGGTAATATCAACGTTATCATACCCCGGCTCTCCAGCAATCTCAATTGGCCGTTCTTTAAATGCATTCTGTCGAGCAAGATCAGAAAATACATTGCCATTTTCATGGATAGCCATCATCCGGTCTCCATTTTGTGCTATCTCGGCTATGTTTTGCATAGAAATCTGTAAGGAGGCTTGTGCAATTCGATCTGTAACCTCCTCGAATCTCGCTTTACCTAAAGCAGACCAGGCTTTACGAGAGTCGATCTCGAGTTTCCCCTTCACACTTTCAATCTCGATTGAAACATGCTTCTGACTCATATTTAATGAAGGTCTTGGTTGTTCTATGCTTTGCTGACCTCTTGTCGTTTGAAGACCCAACTTTGAATACCCTTGTTGGATTTGAATCTGAGGAAACTGCATTTATACCCCCCGTCTCATCTTAAAAAATCAAGAAGACTTGGTCGTATTATACGTGCCATCGTATCCAAGGAAGCTTGATATATACTTTCAGAGGTTTTTAGATCAATGATTACTTTCGAAATGTCTGCATCCTCCACTTTAGATTGAAGATCCATATAATTTATATTCAGATCTCCAAGCCTACTTAATGTGAATTCCAATCGATTTTGTTTACCACCTATCTCTGATTGGGCTGTAATAACAGTTTCCAAATTATTCTGGAGGGACGGTATAGCCTTCTGAATTTCTGTAGTATCGTTTGCTAACAGCGCCTTTTTGAAATTATCTACCACTGCATATATACCCGATGGATCACCATAAGCACCAAATACTTGCTCCCCTAGCGTGTTTACAGATACGGTTATCCCTGCACCAACCTGATACTTAACCTCACCTTGGTCCAAAGTATAGGCTGTTTGTGACGGATCATCTGGAAATGGTTTTTGGTCGATTCGATCCCCATTAAAAATATACTTCCCTTTAAATTGAGAGTTACCGAGTGAAACAAGCTGTTCATATAATTCTTCGACTTCCTCAGCAATATTTTTACGGGCATCAGCTGGCACGGTATCAGTCCCACCTTGGACCGCAAGATCAGCCAACCGCTGTATAATCTGTGTTGTCTCGGTTAGAACCGTATCGCCATACTTAAGCCACGAGTCTGCATCCTCCGCATTTTGCTCAAACTGCGTTGTTGCAGTGATTTGGCCACGGTATTGGAGCGCACTGGCTACACCCACCGGATCGTCGGAAGGACGATTAATCCGGCGCTGGGTCATCATTTGTTCCTGGTATTTATCCAGTCTGCGATAGTTGCCTTGCAGGCCGCTCATCATGGAGCTAGTCATCATAGATTGAGTAATGCGCATGATTTATACCTCCCTATCTTCCGACGATGCCGGTACCATTGATTAATTTGTCCAACATCTCATCAATGGTAGTGACCACACGTGAGGATGCGCTATAAGCATGTTGGAAGCGGATCAGATCCGACATTTCTTCATCAAGTGATACACTGCTAATCGATAGACGGAGTGTATCTGCATGCTCAACCAACAACGTGCCGTTCTCCACCATCTTATTGGCATTGCTGCTGTCCGTACCCAATTTGGAAATAACAGACTGCAGGTATCCTTCAAAGTTCGTGATGTCCGTTACTGAACCACTGTTGTTATTCGGATTGAAGTTAAACGTACGTTCTGACAGTTGCGCAATCAGAAGCGCCATGCCGCCGTTCCCTTTCAGAACCACCTCGGAGGTCGTACCATTCGTCGGATCAGTCTTCATTTCTGTCCGCAGGGAAGCCCCGATGTTCTTCAGATCGGATTGGATCGTCTGGCTTAGTCTCATATTCCCAGCGGTAATTGGCCCGCCGTTAGCAGATACAAAGAAGTCGCCACCGGTGGTGGCCGGCTCATTGAGGGTATAACCCAGCTTATGTAATCCGTTGAGGCCATCAACCGTATGCTTCACATCCTGAGCAAGCTTGCGAGGATTATTTGCATCCATAACGGCATTCGGAATGTTCACGCCTGGCGGAAGAATCGTTCCAGCCGGCAGGGTCACTTCCACTTTGCCTGTAGCCAGTGTGTTCGCCATAATGTTTAACTGGGCGATATATCCTTGAACATGCACATCACGAGAGGTCACATAACCGGCGATCTCCCCGCCGGTCAATGCGCCGGCAATCGCATTCGTAATTGGCGTAAACGCCATATCATCAACCACGACCTGATTGCCAAACGTCACTTGATAAACGTCACCGGTCTCCGTTACATTTACGTTCCCTAGCAATGATAACTGATCAACGAGTAAATCCCGCTTATCGCGCAAATCGTTTGCGTTATCGCCAAGCCCTTCGATCCGCTTAATACTCTGAGTCAACTCCGCTACTTGCTCAATATAGTTGTTAGCTTCCGCTACCTTAGTGTCGATGCGAGAAGTCAGGTTACTGCTGAGGGTATCCAATTGGGAGTAGATATGGTTAAACGTCTCCGTCAATGCGATTGCTTTCTGCTGAACCGCCATTCGGGCGGACAAGTCGGTGTCGCTTGGATTCTTGCTCAGCGTCTGCCAAGCTGTCCAGAATTCCGCAATACTTGCGCTCAAGCTGCTGTCCGAAGGCTCGTTAAAAATCCCCTCAATATTAGAAAGCGTCTCTTGCTGAACGCTCCATGTCGACAAATTCGTGTTCTGATTGCGGTATTCGATATCCAATAAAAAGTCCCGTACCCGCTGAATGCTCTCCGCTTCTACGCCCATCCCAAGCTGACCTGCAGCCTGGGATCGCTGCATTCCTGGAAAAGCAATCGGATTCGATGCAACCAGGCGGGTAGTCTGACGAGAATACCCCGGCGTATTGGCGTTCGTAACGTTATGACCAGCTGTATTAAGCGCAGCTTGCTGGGCGATCAAGCCCCTCTTTCCGATTTCGAGCAAATGAAATGTGGATCTCATCTACATTTTCCTTTCTGCTTATGCCCTGGTATCAAACATGCTTCGGCCTTTGCCCGCCGGATTCTGATGTTTCGGATGCTGATAGAGCAAATCATCCTCCGGACGACTGACTAACAAATTCAAACTGTAATCAATGAACGCTAGGGATTGCTCAATTAGCTCCCGGTTAATCGCATTCAGCTCTTTGAGTTCTATGAGCCTGTCCATTAATTGCTGCTGCACATCCTGCAGTTCTGTTTTTTCCTCAGGGTTAAATACAAGACGAGTCATTTCAGTAACCGTCAGCTGAAGCTGGGAGCGGATGCCCTTCTCACGCAAAAAATCATCTGCGGCACCTTGACGCAGCGCTTCCGTTTCCGCCACCTGCTTCAGCAGGCGGTTCTCCTTGGTCATGACCGCTGTAAGACGTTCCACATCATTATCCAAAATGGCTTGCCTTTTATCTTTCCCTGCCTCTATGAGCTGCTGATGCAGCTCATCCTGACGCTTCATATATTCGATTATAGACCTAGCACTCACTTGGACTCACCTGATTTATTGTAGGATTGAAAATACGGGAGTAATTTGTCTGCCAAACGGTCGACTGGTACTTCATAAGTACCATTAGCTACAGATTCCTTCAAACGCTGAATTTTCTCCGCGCGTTCCGGATCCTGTACTTTACTCTGTGCACTCAGTTCCATCGCCTCCGGGGAGATTGATACTTCATCCTTGCGGCGTTTCTTCTTATCGATATGCTGCATCTCCCGAGATTCAATATTCCGTTGATACGAATTGATGCCGTTCACACGTCCCGATTCGTTAATCTTCACGCCCTATTCACCTCACTTAAAATAAAAGACCGATAAGCTTTACTAAGTTTATCGGCCGGATATGAAACATTGTTAATAGTTCAAAAGTTAGTATTTGCGCAGTTTATCGACTGCACTATAAGTCTCTCTGTCTTTTCTGGACCCAGGCTGATTTTCCTGGTCGCCAGCAGTCGCCTGCCTTAGCTCCCTCGTTAATCGCGTTCGACAAGATTCGCACATATTGCTCTCGCGAATCAACGTTCCGCACACTTCGCAAGGATATGCCAGGTTTGGCGCGTTCGCAATCGAGATCCGGCCTTCCTTGATGAACTTCGTAATTTGCCGCACAGATACTTCCGTAGCCTCAGATACCTCATGAATCGTTGCACCTTTTTGCTCACGAAGAAAGGTTGCGCATTTCTCATATTCTTTCTCAATAACCTTCATGCATTCAGGACACAATTCCCGAATATTCACCGTATATAACTTGCCGCACCGAGGGCAATTCCCCAGATTCATGCTCAACAACCTCCATGCCACATAGAACCTTTGATACCCCTAGATTACATTATCTTAGGCCATACGTCTATCATTCGGTAACAGAATCCACACATTTTTCCTATTTTAATCATTTACGAACGAGCCCAGGTTAAACTATAGATCTCGATGTGCATTTCCACAATGGATTCATATCTCCGCAAAACCTGAGAACAAGCCTTAATCGTACTCCCGGTTGTGTAGATATCATCAATCAAAAGTATACGGAATGGTCCTTTAATTGGCGATGTCTCCACTTGGGAACGAGTATGCTCTGCGGCCTGCCTACTTATAGACCTCAGCACATCGGGTACAGCCTGCAACGCACCAAAAACACCATCCATATCCTTCAGCCGGTCCATCCGGCTCTTAAAACTCTGTTTATCCGTGTGACGGTTACGTTCCAGCAGCCGAACACAAGGCACCTTAATTCTATGCGCAAGCCCCTGTGCGAGCACCTCTGCTTGATTGAACCCCCTTTCCTGAAGTCTTTCCTCACTGACCGGAACCGAAGTGACGACATGTACACTCCATGGTGTGTTGCTAGAATTGTGCGACCCCTTATTGCGTAAATGGATGTTCGCTTCCCGATGAAGCATTGCGTATGCCCGTAGCATCATTTCTATCAAAAGTGGAGCATAACGCTCATTCCCCCTATATTTGTACTGGGCCAACCACTCTCTCATCTGCACATCATAGTTAACCGCACTCCGATTCAAAATAAAGCACCGCTCGTTCATGCCTGATCGAATACAGTCGGGACAGCCAATCCCCCGCCCGCATCGTAGACATTTGGGTTTCATGATCCATGGGATATTCCGATAACAGGCATGGCATATTCCCGGAAGTTCCCGGGTGAATGAACCTGTTTTTCCACAAGTGAGGCAGGTTTCGTCAATCGGTTTAAGCAAACGATGCATATGCCCGAGCAGATGGCTAAAGACCTTTGATATCAAATATGCTCCTTCCTTTCTCAGAGAGGTAGATTAAAGAACAACACTCAACCGGAAAATAAGACTACAAAACACTGTTATGTCATCACTATTCATTCAACAATTCCTGAACTGAGCCGTAAATACCCGCCTTTACGCGCGATTCTGTTCATCGCTTTGATTTGCCGGACTGCCGAGCTTTGGCTCCGAGTCCATTGAAGTGCAGCAAATACCACTCGTCCTGCCGGATCATCCTTGGATCGACCCGCGCGGCCAGCCATTTGAATTAATGCAGCTTCATCAAAAAGCTCACTGTCTGCATCCAAAATGAACACGTCACTCTTAGGAACCGTTACCCCGCGCTCGAGTATGGTCGTTGTCACGAGCAAGCGAATCTCACGGTTACGAAAGGACATCACTTTGCTTGCCCTTTCCGGATCGATGGATGAAGTCCCTTCAATCGGCATATTGGCAATGGCCTTGCGAAGCAGCTCCAGAATAGGATCAATATGCTTGATGCGGGAAACGAACAGGAACACTTGAGCACCACGGGAAAGAGATGTGCCTAGACTACGAACCAAGAGTGGGGGAAGCTTTTTTTCCTGTAGATAGCGGTTTACCGTCAAAATTTTCAGCTTTTGTGGTACGGGTAACGGATGACCATGGAAGCGTGCGGGGACTTTGGCATGTGGCAATCGGCCTGCAGCTGCCTCACGCTGTAACGGCGTTGGCGGAGTGGCTGACAGGTAGATATACTTACCTCCTATTTTGCAAGCGCCTTTGGCCGCGTAATCCAGCATCGGATCATTATGATAAGGGAATGCATCAATCTCGTCGATCACGACCAGGTCAAAAGCTCTCTTGAAACGCAGCAGCTGATGCGTTGTTGCCAATGTGATGGTCCCCCGCTTCCATCGATCCGGACTTCCCCCGTATAACGTGACCACCGTCTCCTCGGGAAAAGCTTTAGATAAACGTGGTGCCAGCTCCAGCACCACGTCCCGTCTTGGCGCGGCAACCAGCACGCGCCCACCCGCATCCAGAATAGACTGCAGCAGCGGAAAGATCATTTCGGTCTTTCCGGCACCGGTCACCGCCCAGATGAGAAACCGGGCGGGCCCCGCGGAGCCCCCTGCGGGCGGCTCCGCCAAAAACCGCAGCGCAGCGCCAGCGGCGGCGCTCTGCGCTGCGCTAAGCCCCCACCGGCCCAAGGCCTCGGTGGGGGAACCCCCGGCCGTGCCCCGCACGGCCGATCCTGCTGCGCCATGCAGCAGCAGGGCACAGGCGCGGCTGCGCCCCATCGCGAGGCAGGCCTCGCAATAGACGCAAGCCGCCGAGCCGCACGCGGCGCATGCCGTGCGGCTTCGGGCCTCGCTGCCGCATCGTCGGCAGCGAGGGGCCATGGCCCGGCGGCGGAGCCAGCCGGGCGCACCCCGCGGGGCAGGCTTTGCCAGCCCCGCTTCCAATCGCAGGCGGCCCAGCAGGACGCCAAGCTGAGCCGCAGAGCGCCAGTCGCCGGTGTCCCCGGCGACCTCCGCCAACAAGGCCTCGACCTCGCCGGCAAGCAGGGCTCGTCCTGCCATGCACTGAATCAGCAGCTCTGCCTGCTGCATCGACAAAGCCCAACCCTCTACCACGTTCCTCTTTTCGATAAAGGAATTTATATACGATCCGTCCAACAGCTGAATCTCCGTCAACAAAACACTCCATTGCGATCTGCTTCCTTCAGGCTCTTCGAGTAAAAACGGACTTAAGCTCTGGTACAAATACTTTTGCCAATCCGATTTCCCCCACTGATCCATGTCATGGTTGGATCGGAATCTCTCTTGAATGACTACGGCCCATCCTAGGGGAACCTGTGTTGATAACAGCACCAATGAGCAAGCGCGCTCGTTCTCATCCGTCCATCTGTTCACTCCACACCACCATTGAAAATCCACCTGCATTTCCAGCGAGAGACAACACTTCCATTTCTCTAATGTTCGAATGGCATATATGGCAATCCGCATGACATCAACTCCAATTTCGAGACATATAAGCTGTGGTACGTTATTAGGCACATGTTCCAAGATTTTATATCTACAACTTACCAACTCCATGCTGAGACCACTACACTACGAAATAGATCCTTCTCACGGAGTCCTATGTTGAAACCTGTCATAACCACTCTTGCTGGCTTATTCCCACATCAACTGGGCGGGTACAAGTACCACTGCAAAAGATGGGGAATTAGACGGAACCAAGCTCGGAGTCGACTGTAGGTGGTTCAGCTGTAGACAAAACAAGAACAAACACATTTGGATATTGGAAAGCTGCCCTACTCCCCAGAAATGCAAAAAACACACCCCTCGCTTACGCTAGGAGTGTGCCTCACACCTTTAACAATATGAATACGATCCTGGTAACCAAAACAACTTGCAGATGTTTATCCCTGTACATATGGAATCCGAACAGCCTCCATCGGGTTTCTTAGATCGATCCGTATCACTTCTTCTTCATTCTGATCTGCATCCTTTTCCCGTGATGCCGAATCATCGAACTTCCAAGTCCCATATACCAATTCAATTCCAGACAAATGAGTCAATCTCTGGACAATTTTCAGTGTATCATCGTACGACTGATCATCAAGGACGGTGACACGCACGCGCGTCCCGCTTAGCAGGGCATACCATGAAAGGGCTCTCAAATGCCATTCCACCTGCCGCTCATGGTTGGACGTGATCAGCACGTAATGCCTGCGCCGCCCCGTACCTTCACCGGCTCTTCTGAGATGACGGGCATGCACGATATGAACCAGAATAACAGCAATCCCGTACACCGCGAGTATCCACAGCAATTGGGCAACCATGAGACTCACCTCCTTCTCTTATCAACAATATATGCTGATCGGGAGGGGACGGTGACAGTGATGTAACCAGGGCCCACACGGAACTTAATGGGAACGGCTCAAACACCATAAGAAGAACATCTATCGGGGCGTACCTTCACAAAAGACTGATCGCCTTTTGAAATATGTTTTATTGCGACATGGATAAAACCCACTTCGTAGTTTATACGTGCTGATATCTTAAGAAGAGCATCATCGGTTTCCTTTCACGAAAGACAGACAGCGTTTCGAATTATGTTTTCTTGCGATTATGGAGTTTGTTCAGCTTCGCTGAAAATTTATAAACTCTATAATCATAACAAAAAGGAACCGCCCTTGGCAGTTCCCTCCCTATGTAAGACGCGTCCGTGCATTCGGATCGGCGATTACAACGTCACCCAGCCATATTTGATCGAGTTGATAACCGCTTGCGTACGGTCGTCCACTTCCATCTTCTGCAAAATGCTGCTGACGTGGTTTTTTACAGTTTTTTCACTAATGAACAGGTACTCCCCTATCATCTTGTTGCTCTTGCCTTCAGCCATTAGTCTAAGCACTTCCGCTTCGCGCCTTGTCAATGGGTTATTCTCGCCTGCCACAAACTTGACTCCAGCCTCACGCGAACCGCTCTCAGCCATAGCGCCTGCTTCGTTTACATAAGTCATCCGGCGGAGCTGTTGAATGAGCTTACCCGTAACTTTCGGATGGATAAATGCATATCCCTCATGTACCGAACGAATCGCATTAATCAGTGACTCGGCTTCCATATCCTTCAGGAGGTAACCGTTCGCTCCCTTACGGAGCGTTTCAAACACATAACTTTCATCGTCATGAATCGACAGAATGATAACTTTGATTTCAGGAAACATTTCACGTAGTTTCTCAGTTGCTTGAACGCCATTTTCGGTAGGCATGTTGATATCCATCAGCACGATATCCGGCTTCACTTCATTACAGAACTCAAGTACTTGAATTCCATCGCCGCATTCACCGATTACGTCAATGTCGTCCTCCATATTCAGTATACGCTTCAGACCCTCCCTAAACAGCTGGTGGTCATCCGCTAATAATACTTTTATAATCGTGTTCTCTTTTTCCAAATGTTCCATCCGATTACTCCTTTCTCTTTTCTACGTTCGTCGGGATATGAATCACGATCTTGGTTCCTTGATTCTCAGCGGAATCGATCTCCATTCTCCCTTCGAGCAGCTCAACCCTCTCCCGCATGCCAATTAACCCAAAGTGGTCCTTGCTTTTCTGCTCCAGCAAATCGACATTGAATCCCAGGCCATTGTCCTGTACAACGATTTTGACCAATTGCGCCTGGTACGTGATTTCAACAAGCACATAAGTCGGGTAAGCATGTTTTGCAGCATTCGAAAGTGCTTCCTGCACCAACCGGTAGATGGCAGCCTCCATCGCAGAAGAGAGACGATGCTCTTTTCCCCGTGTCTCGAAGATCGTGCGGATTTTCGATTTCTCTTCATAATCATGCACGTATTTACGCAGTGTGGGGATTAATCCTAGATCATCGAGTGCCATTGGACGCAGATTAAAAATGACTTTTCGCATTTCCTCCAAGCTCGATCGAACCTGGCCCTTCAAATCTACTATTTCGTCCTGCACCATCTTAAATTCCTGCTTTGCGAGCATTCTTTCTACAATTTCCGTCCTAAGAACCAGATTCGCCAGCAATTGTGCAGGTCCATCATGAATCTCTCTGGAAATGCGTTTCCGTTCCTCTTCTTGCGCCAAAATAATTTTGAGACCAATGACCTGTCTGTTTTTCGCAGATTCGATGATTCGGGATACCTGCCCCAGCTCTCCGGACAAGTATTCCAATACCACGCCCATCTGAGATCCGATCGATTCTGCACGCTCCACGGAGTTCTCGACATTACGAACCCGCTTCTGCAGCTCATCTCGTCTTGCCTTCAGATACATTTCCTTCTCCCGGTAGATCATGAGGTCAAGCTGAAGCTGCGTCGCTTTCTCATACGCCTGCTTGATGTCCTCTTCCTTGTACCGGACAAAATCCCGGCTGACCTCGGTCAGCCGGATCCGGGAACGGCGGTAGTTCAGCTCTAGCTGGTCTACCTTCTCTAAGGTTTCCGTCGTTTCTTTTAATGTCCGCTGCAGTTCATGATTGAGAGACGCGAGCTCCTGCCGCGACGCCTCCAATATTTCGAACATTTGGTATTTGCTGTCCTCCATCACTTTGATGGCATTTTTTATGACACGGTCGATGGCATCGGCTTGATAATCCACGCACTCTACTCCATTTCTAACGTTTCATATACATATCATACCATATCATGATTCGATCGTAACGGTCTTCGTGTTCTTGTCCCATTTTACTTTAAGGCCTAATTGCTCGGAAACGAGACGAAGAGGGACCAAAGTCCTACCACCTTGAACCATAGGTGCTACAGCCGCCGAACTGCGCTTACCGTTTAGAATGAATTCTTTCTTGCCAACCGTCAGTTCCATGAGCATACCGCCCCTCAGGACGCCTACCCGCTGAGCGGATTGGTTCCAGGTTGCTTGCCCGCCGAACGCGTCGAGCACGTGCTTAATCGGAACGTAGGTCGTTCCATTTTTCAAGATTGGCGCCGAATCGATTGCCACTTTCGAACCATTCAGCATCAGCGATTTTTGCCCAATGGTCATGACCGCTTTGCCTGTTGGAAGTCCTTCATTCCCTGATAGAGACGGCATTGTGAAACGGATATCATCAAAAGATACAGCTCCTGTCAATGCACGCTCGTCCTGGCCTTCTTCCACGTTTACCACATACAGCCGCTTCATCTGTGCCGGGAATGCAATGTTATATCCGCTGAGATCGATGCTCAGTGTTTTCCAACCGCTCCAATCCATTGCTTTTGCCAAGTCGACGTAAACGGTTTTCCCGTTATTGTCTTGGAGTTCAGCGCGCAGCCAGTTCAGGCTGTTATCTCCCTCCACATCAATCGTCATGGCCGTAGCCTGCGCAGGAATCGTTTTACCTGTCGTGCCATTCAACTCGGCGTAAGCGTACATTTTTTGCCCTAATCCGCCTGTCATATCATAGGTCAAGTTCAAGACTTTAGATGATGCTTTTGCTCCGCTGCCATTTTTGATCGCTGCAGTCCCGGTAACTGCCGGCACATTGGTCGTGAACTTCACCGGGTAATTCACATTCTCGAAGTTCTCCCACGTGCTCTCGCCCGCTGCCGATAAAATAACGACCGTGCTAAAGCCGTCATAGCGCGCGATGGCATAACCGACTTTCGAATTGCTGTTCACGGAGGATACGGTCAATCGGCCGTCTTTCACGCTGCCTTTAAATCCGATAAACTCCCATTTCAGCGCACTGCTCGGAACCTCCAAACTCTGGCCGCTGCCCGTTACGGCCGTCACCGGCACGGAAACGCTCGTTCCAGCCTGCAGCGGTGCACTTGATACGCCGGTAGTCAAAGCAACAAGATCATCCGCGCCCAGCACCTTGACTTGCATCGTAGCTTTTGTACTGCCGCTTACTGCCGTCAGTGTTGAGGTGCCCGGCTTCGTCGCTTTAATGCTTTGTCCGTTGACCGCTAGGTTGCCATTGCTGGACTTCCAAGTCGGTTTAATCGAACCAGCTTCCATTGGATTATAGTAGGTATCGTAGCCCTTCAGTTCATACGTGCCGATTTGCCCGATCAGAAGCGTGTTGCTGCCGCTTACTTTCAAGCCCTTCAAGCTGCCCTGAGGTGCTGTGGAGAACACGCCGAGTGCGTTAACAATGCTGCGCTGCGTGGTACCGTACTCCGTGTTGAAGGTCAGCTGGGTATTCATCTCGGCTAACGGACGGTTGACCATCGTTGTTGATCCGCCGCCGTCGAGGTTCATTCCCTTCCATACTCCAATCTTCGTCATGAAATCCTGAAGCTGCTGCAGTGTCATGCCTTTGCTGTTATCGTTGCTCTCCGTAGCGATCAGGTACGCGTAACGTCCGTCTTTGGAGTAGCCTACGGCTGTACGTGCCCTGCTCCCTCCAATCGAATTCACGTTTCGAGAGAATGACGCCGCCTTGCCGTTATCCACCAGAATGGTATGGCCTCCAATCATCATTTGGAGTGTAGATGGGTCCAGTTCTTTACCTGATTTTTTGGACACCAAAGCATAATCGGCTTCCAGCCTCTGTCCAACTGCCAGATTTTGTTTCACGAACTCTGCCGCAGCACCATGGGTTCGTAAGATGTAGCTTCCCTCCGGTATCGCTGTTGGCAATCCTGCCATTACTGAAATATCGGTTATGACGCCATCCGTTACCATAACCTCCGTTGGCGTTGTCGAGCTGTTCTTAGGACGCTCAACAGCCTTCCATGCGCTTGTGTAAATATAAGCTGCATTCGCATGGCTATACGTTGATCCGGTGCCCTCTGGCGCATAGGATGTTTTGTTCATACCCGCGAGCGGGAATGAGGCCCCATTCTCAGCTGTAATGCTCCCCGAGAAAGCAAACTCATCCAGAATTGGCGTTCCATCGTTCGTTACTCCAAAAGCATACATGCCTTTAAGTTCCGAGGGGGTTGACATCAGCTGACCGTTTGATATCTGAGCACCCATCGGAGCCCCTTCGCTGCCGGTATTAAAAAAGTCACCATTAATAGCAGCTACCGCGCCGTTCTCCTTCGCCATTCCGCCCGTGCTTTGTCTCGTTGTAAATTGATTTCCTTGGCCAGTCATGACGTCCAATTTCACATATTTGTTGTTCAGATCCACCCGAATGACATTCGCCAGCGATTTTGCGCCAGCACTGTTGATATACTGATATTTCATCAAAACCGCACCGGAAGTAATGATTTCCTCACCGAGCTTCTTAGCCGATGTTGATGCCGCATAAGCTACCGAGGATGTTGATAGATTCCCTATCACTGGTATTCCGCTGCTCAGCACAGGACCCACCCAGATGACTCCTGCCAATGTAATAATCAACCATTTCTTGCCTACACCAGATGTTGTAGACTTCAGTGTTTTCCCCTGACTAACCATGTAATCGTAACTCTCCCATCTCTCGTTCGACACAGATGCCGAACATATAAAGTCTCTAATTAATAGACTTCATTTTTTAGGAAAAGTTACGATTTTGTTATAAAAAAACGCTTTTGCGTATCGTACACTAAGTCTTGTACAATTTGTACCGGCATTTTTTGAGAGTCTATGTAATTCAATCCTATGTTACTATATTATCGTGTAAAAGTAACTAGTTTGTCATAAAGTTTATTCCTATATTACCATTTATTCATTAAGAAAGCTGATACCTATTGTGGATGCCAGCTTTTTAAATTATTTCATTTTTGTCATATTCTCAGGTTCAATTGAGTTACATCTCTACTCATAATTAGAAAGAGAGAAACAGAAAAAAGGCATGCACCGATTTTTTTCAGAAGAAAAATTAAATCAGCACATGCCTAAATTTTATATCTGCAACATATCTTAAAATTACCTTAGTTTACGCCAGCTTGTTCTTTCAACGCTTCCGCTTTGTCTACGCGCTCCCAAGGAAGATCGAGATCTGTACGACCAAAATGTCCGTAAGCAGCGGTTTGTTTGTAGATCGGACGACGAAGATCCAGCATGCGAATGATTCCAGCCGGACGCAGGTCGAAGTTGTTACGCACAAGCTCAACCAGCTTCTCTTCGCTCACTTTACCTGTTCCGTAAGTATCTACACTAATCGACACTGGGTTAGCGACACCAATAGCGTAAGCCAATTGAATTTCGCACTTGTCCGCAAGTCCTGCAGCAACCAGGTTTTTAGCCACGTAGCGAGCCGCGTAAGCAGCGGAACGGTCAACCTTTGTAGGATCCTTACCGGAAAATGCACCGCCGCCATGACGAGCGTAGCCGCCATAGGTGTCCACGATGATTTTGCGGCCTGTCAGACCAGCGTCCCCTTGAGGACCACCGATTACGAAACGGCCGGTAGGGTTAATGAAATATTTAGTTTCCGCGTCCAGCAATTCAGCCGGTACGACAGGAAGAATAACTTGTTCTTTAATATCCTTCTGGATTTGCTCCAGCGTTGCTTCTTCGGCATGTTGAGTCGATACTACGATCGTATCCACGCGAACTGGCGTATTGCCATCATACTCAACCGTTACCTGGGTTTTACCGTCCGGACGCAGGTATTCCAGCGTACCATCTTTACGAACCTCGGACAACCGACGAGCGATACGGTGAGACAATGCAATCGGAAGAGGCATCAGTTCAGGGGTCTCATTGGTTGCAAAACCAAACATCAGACCTTGGTCCCCAGCACCGATGTTCTCAGTTTCCTTGTCCACTTGGGAAGGATCACGATTCTCCAGTGCAGCGTTTACCCCCTGTGCAATATCGGCAGATTGCTCATTCAGCGATGTCAACACCGCACATGTATTAGAATCAAAACCGTATTTTGCACGGGTATACCCGATTTCCTTCACGGTATTGCGTACGATGGATGGAATATCCACGTATTCAGATTTAGTGCTAATTTCACCAATGACCAAAACAAGACCAGTCGCCACGGAAACTTCACAAGCTACGCGTGCGTTCGGATCGTTAGCCAAAAAAGCATCGAGTACCGCATCAGAAATCTGGTCACAGATTTTATCCGGATGTCCTTCAGTTACAGACTCAGATGTAAATAAACGTCGCCCTGTTAAAGACATGAGATCAACCTCCCATATGAATAGTATGTGATATATCAAGAGGTCCTACACAAAAAATGAACCTTTTCCGACAGGAAAAGGTTTGAAATGTACAATCCTCAACATGCATATTAACTTATTTGTTACCAGGTGTCAATCCAGTAAGTAAGCTGTTTTTCAAGGATTTTCTTGGGTTTTTCAATCATTTTAATCAAGAATAAGTTCCACTTGTAACTGAAAAACGACTACAGTCTACCGAAGAGACTTTGTTCAGCGTTTCGAACCAACCGTTTAGTGATCTCTCCACCAACAGATCCGTTCTCACGGGATGTTAGATGTCCCCATCCAGGACGACGGCTGGAAGACCCACCTCCGATGGTTCCTAACTCGGAACCAAATTCCGTATCGGCTCCATTGGAACCGCTACCATAACCTACAGGTAATCCAAACTCTGCTGCAATTTCGTATTTCATTTGCTTCAGCATTTCACGACTCTCCGGTACAACTTGACGGTTACGACTGCTGCGTGCCATGAACATACACCTCCTGTATTGGTTTTTACAGAAGTATTATTTGTCGATTTCAAAGCACTCACACGTATAAAACGTTGTCACAACTGGCAATAATTATAAGAGGAATAAGCCGGGCAAAAGTCCTCGCCAGACCACTCTAGGATGAAGCGGTATCAGCAAATGTCTAACGCACCCTAGTTGCCGATCATTACTTAATGGTGTAGCCGCCGCGCACCATGACAATCAAATTACTTGTCTGTCCTTCTTTCACCTGGATGCCGCGACCTTCACGTGGGAAGGAAAGCAGATGGTTCTTAGGCGCTGTTTCGCCGTTTAACAGGTCTTTACCGTCCGTCAGATCTGCAACGCCGCTAGCGACTTCTGTGTAGATCACAGCGTTTCCGGAACGCACGATGAACTCCGTTCCTGCATCGGCAATCAGAATCTTGCCTGGCTTCAGCGCAACGTTCTTGACTTCTTCAGCACCTTGGGATGGCTGCGTAGGATTCGTTGGGTTGGTAGTCCCTAGTGCTTGCTGGATTTGTTGGTCTACGTAGCTTTTGGTGACGACTGGATCGTCGGTGGTGCCTGGGGTGGTGCCGGCGCCGGTTACTTGGAAATTTAGAAACGAACCAACAAGAATACTGCTTCCTACAATTAATACACCGAGTCCCATTTTGTAAGAGCTTTTCATGATATTCATTTCTCCTTTAACGTATGTAATAAAAAACTGCCCGGAAATGATTCCGGACAGTTCTTTTGAACAAATAAATTACTTCTTGATAATTTCTTTGTAAATAGCGTCTGCAGCGTTATTGTTTGTATCGACGATATATTTACCTTTTGCAACGGAAACTTGACCGCCAACAGTAGGGTTGTATGGTTTTTCAAGTTGTACACGAACAACTTTCGCGCTAACTTTTGTAGCACCTGTTACAGTAACTGAGTCGCCGTCAACATACACTTTAAACGCATCTGGAGTGTAGTATACAGCAACTTCTTCATTGAATTCAATGTCTACATAAGTTGCACCTGTAACCGTAGTAGCTTCAACTGCTTCTGGTGCGATACCGTCTTCGATTGCTTTATTGCTTGCAACTGTGAGCGCCTCGATTTTGTGACCGAGATTATCAGAAGTTTGAGGTTTCTCAACAGTTGTCAAGAGACCCAGATTTGTTGCATTCAATTTGCTATCCAAAGTGAATTCAACAGTTGTCACACCGTTATCAAACTTAGGCTCACCTGCAGTACCTTTGATGTTACCAGCGAAAGTGAAGTCGCTCGAAACAACCGAAGTAATGTTACCGTTAAATTCAACTTTCACTTTATCAAGTGCAGTTGCTTTAACAGATTTCACAGGGATTTGTACGCCTTGACCAATTGCAATTGTCGAATCTGTCAAATAGTTACCGTTAAGATCTGCAACGTTGACTACGCGCAAGTCTGCTTTATCCAATTCAGTAGCCCAGTTCGCGAAGTCTTTCTTAGGAATAGTCAAACGAACTGTTTCAGCATTTCTCAATGATGGTTTTGGAGCGTTTTTAGTAGGGAATGCTTTGTAAACATTACCTGTAACATATCCGTATTTGTTGATTTCCAATGCATCGCCGTTTCCATCAACTGCAACAGCTCTGTTAAATTGAACATCAATGTACAGATCGTCATTGTCGGAATCAGAATCAACCCACGCTCTCACAAGTTTAAGTGCAGATGTGTTAGTTACATCAACAGAGAGAGTTTGTGGCAACATTGTATTTCCGATGGAAGCAGTATCGCGAATGTTAGCAACATCCAAAGTGTACTTGCCTGCTGCAAGAGTACCAATGGACTTAACAACTACACGATTTTTGTATGTTTTACCGTTTTTGGTTTCGAATGTTGGTACAGTAACAGGTTTACCGCTATTGAAACCTTTCTCAGTCACAACTTCACCTTTAGAATTTTTCAGGACGAAGTTGTCACGGTTTTGGATATCAGTCAAGTTTACATCTTCGGAGAACTCCAAAGTGAAGATTGTAGTGTTGTTTTCAACATCTACTTTTACATCGGAAACAGTTGGACGCTCAGTATCAAGTACTGGTGTAACTTTAGCTTCACGGTTTGCAGAGTTGTCGCTGTAATCTCTTACGCCTTCAAGGTAAATAGTGTTTTCACCCAGGCTCAGTTTTTTGCTGTCAGTGCTGAAAGTCAAAACAACAACGTTGTCTTTAATTTCTACTTTGTCAGCAGTTTTGCCAGCGGATGTATGGTAAGCCTTGTCAACCGATTTCACGGACTCGTTGAATTCAACTTCAACTTTAGTCAGATCTTTCGTTTTAACGGATACCACTTCTGGAGCTGTTTTATCTTCAGCTACTGTGAACTTAACATCTGTTGGGCTAACTTTGAATTTAGCAAAGTCAGTTACGCCTTGAACGTTCAAAGTATGCTCGCCTACAGCAAGATCAGTAGTGATGAAGGCAATGTTAGGGTAAGTGAATTTCACCCAACCGGATACTGCCTTACCGTCGATTTTGTAGTTGGAGATGTTAGAAGCAGTTGTAGATTGAACAGGCTCGGAGAACACTACTTTGAATGCTTTTGTTCCGAGACCTACAACTTCAGTTACTTCTGGAAGTTGAGTATCAACCGCTCTTAATGTTACAGTTTCTTTAAAAGTTTTGGAACCGTCAGAGTTTTTAACGCCATTAATTTCAAACTTAGCGTCTTTTTGCTCTGGAAGGTTAGCCGACTCTTGAGCAACCAACAAAGATACACTGCGCTTGTCTGCGGACAATTTAGCAGATTCGAAAGTCACACCAGTAACTTTGTAGTTATCTTCGTTCTCTGCAGTTTTAGCTTCAACTTCACCATCGAATTTAACTGTAACTTCTTTGTAGTTGGAAGCAGATACAGATTCGATCTTAGTAGCTGCAGTTACAACCCAAGTTACACTTTCAGTGTACTCGTAGTTGTTATGTGTAAATTTAACTTCTGTAGCTGTGTTTGCTTTCAAAGCAGTTTCCAAAGTTACTTTAACAACTTCGTTGTTAGCAAGTTTGAATTCAACTACTTTGCCATCTTCTTTCACTTCGTAAGAAACCACTTTTGGTTTTTGTTGAGAAAGGTAGATGGAGTAAGCAACGTCAACCAGTTGGGAACGGGAAGCGTTCGCTTTAGGGTTAGCTTTAGCGTCTACCAAACCAGCGTTGATTGCCGCTTGAACATAACCTTTAGCCCAGTCAGAAGCGTTGTTGTTAGTTTCTGTTGGAATTTCGAGTTTTTGTGCAGTAACGAGAACCTTCGCCATTTCTTGAACGGTGATTTTACCGTTGAAGTCGAAGATCATTTTCGTTGTGTTTTTACCTTCCATCAGACCAGCAGCGTAAACTGCTTCTACATAAGGAGCTGGCCATTTGCTAGCCTTGTAGTTTTTGTCTTTGAAAGATGCTTTGCCTTGGATTGGCTCGAGACCCATGATGCCAACCAGAACTTTTGCAAACTCAGCACGAGTCATGTCTTTTTCAAGACCAGCAGTTCCGTCTGGGTAACCAGTGAAGATCCCTTTTTCTTTCAGTACATCAAATTTCTGTTGTGTGTTAAGCGCATCGTCACCGAATGCAACAGAAGCAAACATGGAGAATGCCATTGCTGTAGACAGTGCTACGGATAAAATTTTCTTCATAACCTTTTTTTCTCCTCCTTGAATCATCACTTGATTGTTTTCTTTAATTTGGTAGCTCTTATCACTCATTTGTCCTGCACCTCCTTTCTCGAGTTGAGCATAAATCATAAATGATGTCTGTGACGATATCACAGAATCTTGTTAACGAGAGAACACTACAAACTAGAATAGATTCCTAATCCTACCTAGGTATTATACAACGAGTCCCCAACACCGTAAAGAACATTTTTCTAATTAATAGACAATCTTCTTGCATCGGATAATCTTGGTTACCTCGTTGGGCTCTACATTATAAACGTTTGATTTTCCAAAAAGTTGCGGTAGTTGCAAAGTTTTTTTAAAAAAAATTTTAGAAGTTAACTCGTATCCTATAACAACCCCTCTTTTACATATTACGACAACAAAAAAAGACGCCCTCTGGGCGCCTTTGTAGAATACTAGCGAATCTTCATAGCAAGCTGGATAATTCGCGCACGCATCTCTGGATTGCTGTGCAGCGTGCTGTACATCTGATCGATCTCCGTTTTATTCGTACGATATGTCTTATCATGTTTAATTGTAGTATGTGACCATTGGATCAACGCATTCTCAGCCGCTGTCATTTCGTTAAATGAATCATGAAAGCCTGTCTCAACAACGAGTCCCTCCATGACTTCCTGAGTTATCTCATCATGAGCGGCACGAGCCAGCTCAATCTTCTTCTCCATCACTTTGGCTTTTTCCTCGAACTTGGTCTTCGCCTTCATGTAGTCGAGCTGCGCTTTTGATAATATCGGCTTCATAAATTCATCTTCACCCTCTAAAAATAGTATGTGCTTCCGCTATTGTAGCGTATTCTACATGAAATTACAAAACAATAGATATTGGTAAACGGTTTCCTGGCCTCTGATAATACCCATAAGATCTTGCTAATTATGCCATTAATAACCTTATTCATTATAAACCGCGCATGAAAAAACGAGAGCACTGCCATTAGAAATTGGGCATCTGCTCTCGTTCCTTTTGTCATGCAAGTCCTTGCTTATTCATGTTTCTTACAGCATTTTGAGCTTGCTCATCATGCGTTTAACGACAGTTGCTGTATCTGCACGATTCAGCACTGCATCCGGGTTAAAGTTGTAGGTTGGTTTTTTCTCTCCTTCTTTCAAGCTGTTCGCTACACCGGTTAGAATACCGGCTTTGCTTACCGCAAGAATGGCTGGATAAGAGTAATTCGACTTGATATTGCCTACATCTTCAAACTGCTTCTGAAGCGCTGCTTTATCTTTTTCGATTTCCCCCATCTTCAGGTTCAGTGCGCGTGCAATCATGTTGGCCGCTTCTTCGCGAGTCAGTTCCATATTAGGAGCAAAGCTCCGTGGCGCAATGCCACGAATAATTCCTTTTCTGGCAGCCGTCTCGATGTAACGGTAATCCCACTGCATGCTGTTGACTACACTTTCCTGATAAATGTCATCAAAAGTGAGCTTGTTTTTATCCGTATCGTAATCCAACGGAATATCCAGCAGCTTCACTATAATAGTAGCTAATTCACCGCGAGTCATTGGATCATACACGCCGAATGCATCTGTCTTGGATGCCTTCATATATCCTCTGGCCAGCATCAATTCAATATCGTTGCGGGCCGTCTTATGCGAAATCGCATCAGAGTAGCTATAACGTAAGGATTTAACTGCGTAATAACCAAACCCCTTGAATGGAGCCGTAACAGTTTTCTTCTTGGCGTCTACTTTCCCGCCGATGTTGGTCCAAGTTCCTTGGGACGGGTTATACCACCAAATGCCCAAGTTGCTTGAAGCCGAATTCACCAGTGCTGAATCATATTCCAAGGTAATTGTACCCTTTTGAGACAGCTCCATCCAATTCTGCGGAATCAACCGTTGATGAAATTCGTTGCCTTTCGCGTAAGGATGCGCTGCTGCCTTTACATTAAAGTCCTCTATGTTGCTGCTGTAGGCATTAAGCGAACCTGCATCCAGCCAGTAGAGTGGTGATGAATATCCGAAATGGGCAGCCGGGGTGAACCGGAACGCATTGTTATTATCCCCTGGAATCAGGGACAGGCGTCCGTCCATTTCCACGCCGTTCTCGATTTCACCGATCCGGTTATAGGCTTTAATGGTCCGTCCATCGATCTGGTTGGCAATGCCGAACAGAATGTCATGCTCGCCAAGAAGGTTGATCGTAGGTACTTCTGCGGTAGGACTTGATTTAGCCTGTTGAAGTACGGTACCTTTCGGCAAGGACAGCGATACGCCGCCTTTAAATACGGACACTTTGCCTGACTTCGAAATATTGGTTTTAAACTGAGATCCTTCTGTAGCATCATCTGTGTAAGTTACAACGAATTGCCCGCTTGTCTTTTTGGTGCCTTGTTCGATCGTGAACTTGATTGTGTTTTTACCGTTTTTCAGGTTCTTGACTTCAAGGCGGAAAATATCGCTGATTTCAGATTTCACCATTGGCGTTTTGCCAATCAGAATGGAGTCAGCTCCTTCAGCCTTGATGCTTACCTCTACAAAGTTCTGTTTCAGCACGCCTTCGTTCGGCAGTTTCGGAGACAGCACTTGGTAAGGTGCACGTTCGCGCGTGATTTCGATAGTATCGGTTGTTGTAACCGACTGATAACGCGAACCGATGCTGATGGCCTGCAAACCAACCTCTGGTAGTGCGAGCTCTTTGAACACCACGCGAGCCGAGCTGGAGTTTGCGCCATTGACAATGGTAAAGTACCGGTCGTACTCTGCCGGATTAATGGGATCCAATTGGGTCTTCAGGGCACCACCCGAGAGAGTCCAGGTTCCTGCGTTGTTTTTGGTAAAGACTGCAAAGATGGTTGGCGTCGGATGACTGAGGTTCACCGTAATCTCATCCGTGTATTCCACTTCAAAGCGCAGACCCAAAGCTTTTTCATATGTGTTATAAGCATTCTCAGCCGTTTCTCTGAACAATCCGTCCGGATCGGATTCCGTTGCGGAGCCAACCGGGAATGGGATCATGTTTTTGATAACTGAACGGGTATCGCTAAAATAAAGCAGGGTCAGCTTCGTCGAGATTTTCCCGCTCTTGTCGGCGACCACCAACGTATTCGGACCTGGAATCAGCTGCAAGAACGTCGTATCCGTAAAGCTGAATTCCCCGTTACCGTTCACGTTCAGATCGCGAGTGTTACCGTTCAGGGAAATCGTAAGTCCTGTAGTCCCTGTGTAGTTGACAATGCGTCCTGTCACTTGGTTGAATTCTGAGCTGTTCTTAAATACCTGGTTGTTGTACAAATTGAAAATATCAATATAAGAAGAAGACAAGAACGTCACCGGGATGACTTTGGTATCGGAAACGCCCGATCCATTGCTGACCTTGATGATCAGATTTTGCTGACCTGTCGGCAGGTTCGTGATTTTGAAAACCGTGTGGCCGTTGTAGGTAAACTTCTGGGCGATCGTGCCGCCGCCCTTGCTGGATTCAATCTCCACATTGCCTGCGTTGACTTGATCGACCATTAGATAGATCGGCAGTTCATTCAGGACGGTATCATTACCGCTTGGGAAAATGGATTGGGAGGTAGCCGATACCGTTCCCCCGCTCTCCGTTACGCCGTACAATTGGTACACCTGCTTAATGGTAGGCGCACTGACATCGCGGTAAGTAAAAGAATTCTTCACATCAAAGCCCGTAGTAGCATCCTTAGTGAGTACAAAATAATCCCCACTCTGAGTGATGCTGGTAGCGCCGGTCGTTGTAAAAGGATACATCAAGGTATTGCCCAGCAAGCTTGCCGCACCTACGGTTGCCGGCGAGGTCGTGATCGGATTAGTGGATCCTACCGGAAATACGGATACTTCAAGAATCGGGGGAACCGCTGGGGTACCAGCCGGAGGAGCATCCACGATCACATAACCGGAGATGACGCCGTTAACCGTACCGGTTACAACCGCCTGTCCATCAATATTTGTGCCGCCAATCTTCAGTTGATTGACAGTTATGGAACCTGTCGGATGATAAACGACCTGTCTATTGATGGTCTGGGATTTCGATTCGGAGTTCACGACGATCACCAGATCGTTGACACCCTTCTGCAGCAGGATCCCTGCGGAGTAATACGTATCGCCGCCGCCGGCATACATATTCTGCCCATTGACGGTAACACCCTTGGATCCATTCGTCGCTTTGACGGAAATGCTGATGGTCTGCGTAGTAACGACAACCGGCTTGGAGGCATTCTCTTCCAGAACGCGTCCATCACTGAGCGCTACTTCATAAACAGCCGGTACATCGGAAAACTTCACATAAGCCGTGGCACTCATCTGCTGACCTTGCGTGCTCATACCGGACACGATGATTTTGTTTACACCCTGGTTCAGCTGCACATTCAGAAATTGGAACGTATTCGCTGCTTCGTCCAGGATCGGCTTGACGCCAGTGCCGCCCGTGGTCGTGTCATCGAAGCGTTTAATCTCATACGAGATGGTATTCGGGTTAATGCCATTGTAGGTACCCGAAACCGTAATGGAGCTCCGGTTCTCCGGCGTTGGAGAATTCGGATCCGTACTTAGATTGGAAAAGTGAAAAAACAAGGCTCCATTTGCAGCTGAAGCCGGTAATGCCGGAATAAGGGAAAAGAACATAGCAATGGCCAATAACAGGCTTGCTATTGTACGGAAATTTTTCTTCAACGGTTGTGCCTCCTTGATCATTCGGACGTTGGCGTCCGTTTTGGGTGTTACGTCGTTCACTGGGTCCCCTCACTTTCACTGACAGATTGGTTCTAGCGCATAGTTCATATATCGGTCCCAGACATTCAATTATTTAGAAAAAATCACAAAAAAGCCTCACCCTTTTTGGGTGAGGCTGGCATGTCCGATCCGGACACATGATGAAAAAGAATAAGTTCTATTTGGTGCGGCTTTCGGGATTTGCCTTCATTCGCATCCGGTTGATTAGACCCAGAATCGGCCGTTTGGTCTTGCCGACCAGTCCGATGATTTCCGCACCGATCTGCATAAAACACATCATGACGCAGATGACGACAAAGGTTACCCAGTTCGCTTCATACATGGCAGCCGAAGATTGAATGACGGCCAGTACGCCGAAAAACGCGGCAATGACATAAATGATCAACACCGTCTGACGGTGACTGAATCCAAGCTCGCGCAGACAGTGATGCAGATGCCCCTTGTCCGGAGCAAAAATCGGTTTCTTCTGGATTTTGCGGCGAATGATTGCGAAAAACGTATCAGACAGCGGAACGCCGATAATGATCAGCGGCGTAATAAAGGATACAATCGCAATCTGTTTAAATCCAAGCAGAGACAGCATGGCCAAACAGAATCCAAGGAATAGCGAGCCCGTATCCCCCATAAAAATCTTGGCCGGATGGAAGTTGAAGAACAGGAACCCGATAATGCTGCCGAGCAGCAGCAGACATAGCAAGGCAACGGTGGTGTTGCCCATCAAGACGGCCATGACCAGAATCGTGCCGATTGCAATGCCCGATACACCAGCTGCAAGTCCATCGAGTCCGTCAATGAGATTAATCGCGTTGGTTACGCCGACAATCCAGAAGATTGTCAGTGGAATCGATACCCAGCTCTCCAGCATGGAGTATCGGTCCTGGAACGGTATATTTACAAAGTCCACGGTAATATTAAATCCGAATACAACTACGCAAGCAGCTGCAATTTGCGCCAAAAACTTCACTTTGGCCGAAAGTTCAAAACGATCATCCAAGGCTCCGATCAATACGATCATGGAACCGCCGATCAGAAATGCCTTCATAAAGTTGGCATCGCGAGGCGACAGGCTATCCGGAAGAAAAGGAAGAACTGCAATCAGTCCAAGAATAAAAGCCAGATAGATGCCGAGTCCCCCGAGTCGGGGCATGATCCGGGTATGAACCTTGCGGGCATTTGGAACGTCAACGGCACCAATCTTAACGGCAAACTTCTTCACAAGCGGCGTTAAGAGCAGGGCGAGCGTCAGCGATACGATAAACCCGATGATGTATATCATTAACATGTAATCATTCGACCCCCAATATTATCTACCGGTTGAATTATACTCCCTTCGGGTCCAAAAACCAATACCAATTTCCGGTGAAATCCCGGATTTCCCTCACAGAAATGAGCCATTTAGCTCGATTTCGTTACGTTTTCTTTCTCGCGCAGCACTTTCACTACGAATTTCGGCAGCGCAAGCATTCTTTTGTAACGGGTGGGCTCCTTCAGAAGGCGGTAAAACCACTCGAGACGCAGCTTTTGGAATACTTTCGGTGCCCGCTTCAGTTTGCCAGAGATAATATCGAAAGATCCCCCGACTCCCATAACAACCGGAACTTGAAGGGCTTGTTTATGCTGCGCAATCCAAGGCTCTTGGTTGTCCGCACCACGGGCGACAAACAAAATATCCGGTGAAGCTGCCCGAATCTGCTCGATCACGTCGGCATCTTCATCAGGTCCAAAAAAACCGTCCCGGTAGCCGCATATAATCGCAGCCGGATATTGCATTTGTAACCTTTCGGCAGCTTCCTGAATCACTTCGGCAGTGGTTCCCAGCAGAAAGAACTTCCATCTATAGGTTTCCCCGACCTTCAACAATTCATGTAACAGCTCAAAGCCGGTAACACGCCCCTCCAGCGGTTCGCCGCCCACACTGGCAGCCCAGACGATCCCCGTCCCATCCGGAACGATAATTTCGGCACTTTGCATCATCTGTTTATATTCCGGATGGTTGACGGCCGTCATCACCATGATCGGATTCGCCGTTATGACATGGTGGGGCTGCCTTGACTGAACAGCCTCTGTCAGGAATCTCACCGTATCTTTCATACTAAGCTTGGAAAAAGGAATCTCGAACACCGATACGGTAGGAAATGGATAGGTCTGTTTCATGTTTATCATCCTCTATGGCGTAAATATTGGGCAATGTGGCGTGCAGGCATAGCAGCCTCTTGTTTCAATACGGTAATCTGCTCGCCGTGCTCCGCCTTCCATGCCGCTGCATCGTCCAGCAGCTTCAGCATTTGATCCTTTAACGTATCTGCGTCAAGGGATTCACTGCTTCCTACAGGTTCGCTGCCAAGCCGCTTCAAAAAGTGATTGATTTTCGGATCATAGGAAATTCCGAGCAACGGCACGCGCTGATTCGCAGCATAGATCAGGCTATGCAGACGCATGCCCAATATCATATCACAACGGCTAACCTCTCGCAGCATGTCCTGCGGCTGCTTCTCATCACGATAAAAACTGACTTTAGAACCATTTTTGGAAATATCGCCAATGCCACTAGCAATAAACTGCGAAGCCTCAAGATCATCCGGCTGATGAAAAGGGAGAAAACGAAGATGTACCGGACGTTGTGCGGCCAATGCCTTTAAACCTTCCGCAACAGCTTTCAACTCTTTGCGTTCCGAATGCCAATATCGAACCGAAATCCCAATGACCGGCAGAGAACCTTCCCCTTCTGTCTCGCGTTTGGATAACGAAGACCCAGCTAAAGGTTCTTCGGATGATTCACGATGATCTTCTATAGAAGAAACTGATGCAACATCGTTCTCTTCAAGCGCCGATCCCGGGTTAGAATCAATATGAACATCCCCGCCTTCCGGCAGCGGCAAGCCCATCACCGGATCCGGCACAACGTGAATGGCTTCCTCTGATATCCCCATCGATTGGAGCAGTTCGCCTGATTGAATGTCACGCACCGAGATGTAGGTGCATTTACGGAAGATCGAGCGAATCATTGGATAAAACAGCTTACGGTTGACCGGACCTACGCCCTGCGCATAAATAAAGGTCGGTTTACCAAGCCACTGCGCGATCTTGAGAACGCCCAGGTAATACGGGATCGTCTTCGGGCTGGTGGCATCCTGCAGCAGGCTTCCTCCGCCGCTGATCAAGCCGTCGCTGTCCTTGATTGCCTGACGAACCTCCCCCAGCTTCATCCGGTGTACAGACTTTACCCCATAAACCGCTGAGGTCCATTCGGGATCAATGGAAAGAACAACGGGATTGATCACAATCCCCGTTGCCTTGCTTTCTTGCTCCAGCGCGGTCAGAATCGATTTTAGGACCGCTTCGTCACCGCTATTTTTAAATCCGTAATATCCGGAAATGACTATTGTCTTAGAAGTGGAGACCATCGTTTCCAGATCCTTTCTGCCACTTGCCATACCAATATCGCGATCAATCCAATAATCAGGCCGAGTCCAAGACCCAGTACGACGCGAATGGCCGAAATATAGAGTGGCGTGTGAATATGCGTGAATGTTCCGACCATCGACAGCTGCCCCATAACCCCGATAATAAGCAGATAAACGGCATGACGGTATTTAAATGACAGGAACACGCCGAGTACCATCATCGGATGGGCTAGCAAAATTTCTTTGTTGCGCGGACGTACGCCAAACGTATTTTCCAGGAATGTACGGAATGTCATTTCGATCGAAGACACAGAACCTGCATTACCTGTACGGGTGAGATAGTACCAACCGACGATAGCCACAATACCGGCTGCGATAACCCATGTCAGTGAGATCGGTGCTTTAAGCAATTTCAGGATTGAGCTATAAGTCGATCCACCGCGGTACAGAACCACGTAGATCGCAATAAGCCCGATCGGAGCCGCTGCCAGCAAGCTTACGCCTCGGAACTGATCCAGAACGAGCATGTACGTCACATTGTTCAATAACGCGACAACGATCGGTACAGCCGCAAGCGACAGAATCGAGGTTTTGATCAGCAATACGATCGAATGGGTCACTCTTCTGCCAGAACTCATGTCCGGTATGCTTTGCTGCGTTTCATTGACTTTGCGGATGGCCAATATGACGGCAACCGTTGGAGCACTGATCGCGGCAAATAAAGCCAAGGCCTGTTCAAGCAATGTCGGCTTCAGGACATACAATCCCGCACTGCCCAAAAGCCCAATCAGGAAAGCGGCAATTGTAAGGAACGGAATGTAATAGGAGATCATGAGCGAAATCAGAGCTACAGCTCCCACGACAGCCCCAAGCTTGAAGTAACGCTGCAAGGAAGAGTCGGTCACCTTAAACGGCTCTGCAGGACCCATGGTGAAACCATTGTCCTCGATCTGTTTAATGGCCTGACCGGAACCTGTCAAACTGTCAATCAGATTATCCAGCGGGTGGGTAACGGACGCTTTGGTCATATCCCGGCTCGGCTCCGCGTTTAAATAGAACATTCGAATGTTACGGTCTTTGGAAGCCAGAGCAAAACGCTCCCCAATAACCTCAGGTTCCAGATTAGCATCCCGCTCGCTTAAGGAATAAATACGGGTTACATTGTAATCTGTTAGATAGGCAAGCTTCGTAAATCCTTTTTGCGGACGCTTGATATTCTCAATCGCCACAAGGCCGATACCATGCTGGTTCAAAAGCTCGCCAAAGGAATCCAAGCTTTTCATGTCTGCATCATCGTTGAAGCCTCTTGCGGAGTCACCTTCAAACAGAATTCGTTTTACGCCGTTGTCCGCGAAGTACGCCATCAGCTTCTCCATATAGGCCTGGTCATACGGAAGACTGTCCGACAGACGCGGCACAATATTAAAGCCCTTCTCTCGCAGCATGCTTATGGTAATAGGATCTGGAGACAGCGGCTTAATCACCGCGTTGGAACGCGGAGTTTCCAGCACCAACCCATCCACTCCACGATCGAACTGCCAGGAACTTACCGGAATACCCAATCTCGTGTAGGTTTCTTCGATAATGGGTTTAATTAAAGTCGCGCTTTCCTCGTTCAGGAATGAAACATACGTAAAATTCTCGTTCGGGGAGACCGTCGTGCCTGTCAGATCGGCGACCTGCTGCCCGTCATATACCGATATTCGCCGCGATTTCACCAGCTCGTCCAGCGTGCTTTCATAAAGCGCCATACTGATTACGCCGGCTTCTTTCAGGCGATCCAGCTGCTCGGATAAAAAATCCTGCGGCTTGGATTGATACGCCGCGACATCCAACAAATCCCGATAATCAAACACCAGCTCTACATTCTTTGATGTTGATTCTGTTTGCAGTCGGTCATAACCTACCGGCAGGGCCGCTGCAACGCCAAGAACAACCAGAATCCACAGCCACTTGCGGGCTGCTGTGTTCCAGCGTTTCCAATTCTGAACCACGAAAGTACCTCCTCATCGAACCTATGGAAATTTACGATGGAGGGCAACAGCCCTATTGAGTTGAGCCTTGCAGCAACCATCGTAAATTCCCTTCGTTCTCTTCTCTCATTAAATGTATCTATGTTTAAGCGTCTACCCGGGCCATGACTTGATCCGAGAGCGATTGAATTTTGGCCTTTGCATCGGCGAGAGATTCACCGCGTACGGCAAAATACACTTTGATCTTCGGTTCGGTACCGGAAGGTCTCAGGCAGAACCAAGATCCGTCTTCAAGCAAATACTTCAACACATTTTCCTTTGGCAATCCGTCCAGGCCTTCCGCATAATCAAGCACCTGCTTAACCGACACGCCTCCGACTTCCCCAGGTGGATTGTCGCGCCAATCGGACATCTTCGCTTGAATCTGGGCGACGCCATCCTTGCCCTTGAGCGTCCGGGACTCCAGCGTCTCGAGGAAATAACCGAACTGCTCGTACAGCTCTTGCAGCACATCGTACAGCGTCTTGCCTTGTCCTTTATAATAGGCGGCGGCTTCGCATATCAGCATCGAGGCAAGCACGGCATCCTTATCGCGCGCATAATTGCCTGCCAAATAGCCGTAGCTCTCCTCATAACCAAACAGATACGTATGGCTGCCGGACTCCTCGAACTGGGTCATTTTCTCACCAATGTACTTGAAGCCAGTCAATGTATTCAACACGGTGGCACCATAATGCTCGGCAATCGCCGCCCCCATCTCGCTTGTGACGATTGTCTTGATGACAGCACCGTTATTAGGCAGCTTGCCCGCTTCCTTCAATTGACCCAGCAAATAGTGGATCATAATCGCGCCGGATTGATTGCCTGTCAGCACGACGTATTCGCCCTGGCTGTTCTTCACAACAGCCCCCATGCGATCCGCATCGGGATCCGTCCCGATCAAAATGTCAGCCCCTACTTCCTCACCAAGCTTCATCGCGAGCGTGAAAGCTTCACGCTCCTCCGGATTGGGAGATTTGACGGTGGAGAAGTTTCCATCCGGCTCTGCTTGCTCCGGAACGATATGAATATGCTTAAAACCGATGCTCTTAAGCACGCGCTCTACGGGTTCTTGTCCTGTCCCATGGAGAGGCGTAAATACGATTTGGATATCCTCGCCAAGCTTGGATGCGATAAGATTCCGATTCACGCTGACATTCGCCACTGTATCCGCAAAAGCCTGGTCTTCCGCTTCGCCCAGCCACACCAGCAGGCCTTGAGCCTCTGCGTCTGCCTGAGACAGCCTCTTGACCGCGGAGAAGGAATCCACCTCCTGAATCCGGGCAATTACATTCTCTGCTTCGTCCGGTACCAACTGGCCGCCTTCACGGTTGTACACCTTATAACCGTTATATTCCGGCGGATTATGGCTTGCCGTGATGACAATCCCTCCGGTAGCACCCAAGTGACGAACGCTGAATGACAATTGCGGCGTTGAACGCAAGGAAGGATAAAGCTTCGCTACAATCCCGTTTCCGGCCAAAACCAAAGCTGCCTCTAACGCAAATTCCGGCGAGAAATGCCGGGAATCATGGGCAATAACGACAGAAGGCTTCCCCTCTGCGGTGCCATGAGCCTCCAGAATATATTGTGCAAAGCCTTGCGTTGCGCGGCCTACCGTATATTTATTAATCCGGTTGCTGCCTGCACCAATAACGCCGCGCAGACCACCCGTTCCAAATTCCAGATCACGATAAAACCGTTCCTCCAGCTCTTTGGTGTCGTGCTCGAGTGAACGCAGTTCCTGTTTCGTCTCCTCATCTACATAAGGATCATTCAACCAACGTTGTACCGTATCGATTGTTCTCTGACTCATCTCTGACATGAAAAAAAGTCTCCCTTCCTCATCCAAACAAGAATAGTCTGATCATTACTCCTTATCCGCGAGAGCAAACATAATCTCTCCCTCGGCAACAACACGTCCATCCACAGTTGCGGTTGCTTTCCCTTTTCCAATCATGCCCTTCAAGCGAATGATCTCGACTTCCAGCCGCAGCGTATCTCCCGGTACCACTTGCCCACGGAAACGGAAACCGTCAATGCCCGCCAAAAAGCCGAGCTTTCCCCGGTTGCTCTCTACATTAAGAATCGCGACAGCACCGACTTGCGCCAAAGCTTCTACAATCAGGACTCCCGGCATAACGGCATATTCAGGGAAATGGCCGACAAAAAAAGGTTCATTGATCGTCACGTTCTTGATGCCGACCGCTCGTTTGCCGTCCTCAATCTCCACAATCTTATCGACCAGCAAAAACGGGGGACGATGGGGAATAATTTCTTGAATCTGTTTGATGTTCAACATAGTATTAAAATCCTCCTTATGTACGTACCCGCCAAGCACAGCGTTTGAAAAGGGGTGTTCATTCCATTTGCTGCCGCTGTGCCGCTTTCTCAAGCCGCGGGAGGTATTATTTACGGCTGTATCATGCTTTCTCTTGAGGTTTTCTTAACGAATTTCAGATCCTATGCATAAAAAGAAGGATCTGCGGAAAAAATGATGGATATCCTTCACCGCTGCAGAAGTGAAGGTTTTAGATAAGGGGCTTTCTCCTACCGGACACTTGTGTACGAGGAGAGGGCCCTTTTACAAGTTTTTTGGGGTCCCCGCAAAGTATTTGGAATAAGCATCGCAGCATAGGCTCCACTTTGTGGGGTTATTTTACATAAATCCGTCCATTGTCATGAAATGACAAAGTTAATACGCAAGTCCCATCCCATTATACCGTTTAACCCCAAAAAAAGAAAACTCCCTTAAAGGGAGTTTGGCATCTTATCACAAGACATTGTGTTCACCCTGACCTCTCGTCACGGTGCGAAAATCAAATCAAAAACATGCTTCCATGTGCCCCATTCAAACACTTCACTGAGCTCCTGATCGCCGAGGACAACATATCCGAAGACCATGCCTCCGAATAATGCCAATACGAGCAATACAGGAATCATGATACGGACAGCGATTTTCCATCCGGATGTCTTGGAACGTTTCTTGGCGTTTGATTCACTCATGATGCCCACCTACCCTCGCATTGTGTTGGCAAGGTTCATCATGGTATCGCTTGAACTAAGCGCACGTGCCGTCAGCTGGTAGGCCCGCTGTACTTCCATCATTTTGGTCATTTCATCGGTCAAATTGACATTCGATTGTTCCACAAATCCGGAAAGCACCTTCGATTTAAGAGGCTCGCCCGGAGCCGCCGGTGCCAAATCGAACACATCGCCTTCCGTCAAGCCGTTTCCTACGACAAACAGGTTATCGCCGACAGCGACCAAGCCCTCCGGACGCTCAAGCTCGACCAGCTTCAAAGTTGCATAAGGAGCCGTACGACCCGTGGGGGTCTCCACGATAATCTGCCCCTTCTCGTTAATGGCAACTTTCCCTTTGGCCGGAAGCGAGATTGGATTATTGTTCACGTCAAGTACTGGATAGCCTTGTGAATTGACCAGCAGCAGGTTGTCTGGATTACGGGCATCCGGAGATACATGAAATCCGCCTTCGCGGGTATATCCAATCGCGCCATCTCCCTGAACGGCAAACATGGCTTCTCCATCAATCATCAGATCGAGTGGATTTCCGGTTTCCTTCATGGCTCCCTGCTCCATGTTCTGCACAACGGAGGATAGTCTCATGCCATACCCGAGTGTATAGCCAAGCGGTGTCGCACGGCCCGTCCGGTCGAAGTCCTTGTGATGCTGCTGAACCTGCGTCAGCACATCTTCAAAGGAAGCCTCCTTTTTTTTATAACCAGCCGTATTGGCGTTTGCTATATTGTCCGCAATGACATCCAACCGCTGCTGGAGGGCATTCATCGACACCATGGCGCTAATCATCGAGTTGTTCATCACTTACCTCCCGTGGGCTCACATTTTCATCAGCTGCTACCTACTTACTTACACAGCTTAGACTCGGCCAATCTCATTGACCGCCTTCTCCAGCGTTCTGTCGTAATACTGAACGATTTTTTGGTTCGTTTCATACGCGCGCAGCGCAGCGGTCAATTCCACCATCGATTGCGTTGGATCCACGTTGGACCCCTCAATAAATCCCTGACGGATGACTCCGTTATCACCGGGTGCCATAAACCGCACTTCCCCGTCCGGATCAGCCATACGGAACACGCCATGACCTTCACGAATCAGTCCATGAGGCTGGCTCACGATGCTGACTCCAAGGATGATGCCTGTCCCTCTGCCAGCTGCGTCCATGATTTCTCCTTGCTCATTCACTGTAAAGTCACTCGCCGGACCTGTCAATACAATCGGTCTGTTATTGTTATCCAGAACCTGATAGCCGCTCTCGCTCAACAGGTTGCCTTCGGGGCTAACCCGGAAGCTGCCGTTACGGGTGTACCGAACATCCCCATTCTCATTCTGAACGGTGAAAAATCCTTCCGGCCGGTAAATCACCTCGCCGTTCTCATCCACGTACCTGCCGGATGCATCAAACGGATAAGGTTGGCCCGTTGCCGGATTCTGTACCGTAAAAGAGGATACCAGCGCAAAGTCCGTTGTTTTGCCCGTTTCCCGGAGCGCGCCTTCGGTATAAAGCGATATACTCTCCTCAGCGTAAACGCCGGTGTTGAACTTGCCCAGCTTCCGTCCCGCATTCGTCGAATCATTGCCGCCGATCATGGAGACAAGCACTTCGGGGAACGAACGCTGTACGCTGTTCGTTGCCTTATAGCCTGTCGTGTTGACGTTAGCAATGTTCTGCGTCACCGTATTATGTCGCTGCTCCTGGGTCATCATCCCTGAAGCCGCTGTATATAGACCTCTTAACAATGAAGGCACTTCCCTTCCAAAATAGATCCGTGAATGGCCGCTTCGCTGACGGATTGTATTTCCAATCGCTGTTGTTTTCGGATTTCTCGTTAGAACTTCTCAAAATGTTGAAATCCGAAATCAAAGGCGACCACTCCGTTTTTCCAATACAATTCCGTCCTCTTCGCTGCTGTTCAGCCTGACCATTGTATACTGCAGACTTATGTAGCTGCATCGTATGGATACAGATTTAAAATCAAATATCACGTTCCTATCATCTATATCGGAAGGTTAGAACTTTTTCTTTACGACCTTGTCCAAATTATCCAGCATAATTCCCGTTCCCTTAACCACACAGTGCATCGGATCCTCCGCAACAAGCACCGGCACCCGCAGCTCGTCCGTCAACAGCTCGTCCAAACCATGAAGCAGTGCGCCGCCGCCTGTCAAGATGACGCCGCGATCGATAATGTCCGCCGACAGCTCCGGTGGCGTCCGCTCCAATACGGATTTGGCTGCGAGTACGATCGATGACACCGGATCCCATAGAGCTTCCTGTACTTCTGCGGAAGACACCGTTACGGTAAACGGCAGTCCCGATACCATATCACGTCCGCGAATATCCATCTCAGCTTGTCTACCACCTGGACGAACCGTTCCGATCGCCATCTTCAAATCTTCTGCCGTCCGTTCCCCGATCAGTAATTTATATTTTTGCTTCACGTACTTTGTAATCGCTTCGTCGAACTTGTCCCCTGCCATTTTAATCGAAGAAGCGGTGACAACATCGCCCATGGACAGGACGGCCACATCCGTGGTGCCGCCCCCGATGTCCACAACCATGTTACCGCTCGGTTGGAAAATATCCATCCCTGCGCCAATTGCCGCTGCCTTCGGTTCTTCTTCCAGGAACACATCCCTTGCGCCGCTGCGCTCAGCCGCTTCCCGGATCGCCTTCTGCTCTACCGAAGTAATGTTCGTCGGTGCACAGATGAGGATTCGGGGCCGGCTGTGCCAACTGCGCGCGCCCACGCGATCAATAAAGTACTTCAGCATGGCTTCCGTAATTTCGAAGTCGGCGATGACCCCGTCCCTCAGCGGGCGGATCGCCGTAATGTTGCCGGGAGTACGCCCGACCATGCGCCGTGCTTCCTCACCGACGGCAAGGACTCGTTTGGTGTCGGTCTCAATAGTGACAACGGAAGGTTCGTCTAACACTACCCCCTTCCCCTTTACGTGAATGAGCACGTTCGCCGTTCCGAGATCGATTCCAATATCCTTGCTCAACATCATGAAAAGCCCCCAAAGTGTTATTTTATGGTAAAAGAGTCTGTTCGCTGTACCGAACCATTCTTCGACATAATCTAGCAATCGATGATGATCTTCGGCAAAACAGGTCCCATATTTCGATCCTATACCAGCTTTTAACATATCATACTTTAGGGGAGGGATTCAATGTCAATCTAGCGACCAAAGCCCTAAAAAATCAGGATTTCGCCGTGGCCACCGGTTCGCGGTTGCTGCCGGTTTTTTTGTACTTGATCTTGGTAGCTTCCCCGCCTCTCAGATGGCGGATGGATTTGTGGTATTCGAGAATGTGCTTCACCTGATCCGCCAGGTCCGGGTTGATCTCCGGCAGACGTTCGGTTAAGTCCTTATGCACCGTGCTCTTCGACACGCCAAATTCTTTGGCTATAGTTCGAACCGTATGCCTCGTTTCCACGATACAGCGTCCGATCTTAATGGTCCGCTCTTTGATGTAATCGTGCACGCTCCCGCCTCCCTACTGTGTGGATAGTTTGGTACATTATATGAGGAGCGTGACGGGATATTCGCGGTTTCAAGGGCTGACAAGCTTACTTGGACCCATTTATTTTCTGGACATGCCGGTGAGGGATATGTGTAAAATGTCCAAAAAACAAGGCGCAGCAAGGGTTGGACTTGCCGTCCAAACCCGCAATAAAAAAAAGACAGGATCATAAGATCCTGCCCTCTTCAAGTGCGCGGTGGGCGCATGACTACGAAGAAATGAAATTATTTTTGCGGAAGCACGCTCACAGGGTTGACCAGTTTCCCGCCCTCGTACACTTCGAAGTGCACGTGGTTGCCGAGATCCTTCTCAAGCTCACTGCGTCCTGCAGTCGCGATGGAATCGCCCTGCTTCACTTCAGCGCCTTCCTTCACTTTCACTTCGTTCAAGCTTTGGTACACGGTTTTCGTGTCACCCGATGTAATTTCCACAACGTTGCCGTTAACCGGATGATTCTCGACACGGGTCACTTTACCTGTCAGTGCGGCACGAACTTCAAACATCGTGTCATCCGCAGCGGCCAAGTCGATTCCCAAATTCGGCGTAAAGGTGTCGTTATATTGCACCATCGCCTCTTGATGCGTTTCCGGGTTCGTCTCGTCAAAGTAAGGTTTGACGATGCTCACTGCCACGTCGTCCGCCACCGGCCAGATCATCGATTGCGCATTGGCCGTCACTTCTACAGCCTCTCCGTCATTGCCTTCGGTTGCAGCAGGCTTCTCAGAGCCTTGAACCGATTCCGATACCGTTGTTTCCCCTTGTGGCTCCAGCGTTTTTTGGCTGGCGTCCTGGTAGACCCACACGAGGGTTAGTATAATTGCCGCTGCTGCTAAGTATGCTGCCGGGAACACCCACCGTTTGGATAATGCTTTCTTCCACGAAGATGACGTTACCGCCGAATCTCCTTGCACAGTTTTAGGAGTTTCTTCGTGGGGTTTACTATTTTTGTTCTGTTCATTCATTTGCAATCACCTCAGTAACCATTGTTACCGGGGTCAACTCTTTTATACGTTATCTCACTATTATTTTTTTGAAGAGAGAAGATTTGAAGTTTTGTCAAAAGAAATATTCGTATAATAGTGCTCCAAAATCTCTTTCGCTTCATATCCTTCGCGGGCCATGCCTTCTGCTCCGTATTGGCTCATGCCCACGCCGTGGCCGTTGCCGTAGGTCGTTATCTCAATCTCGCCGTCTTTCATATGAAGGGTGAATTGGCTGGATCGAAGCCCCAGCTTCTCTCTCACCTCGCGACCGGTAAACTTCTTGCCGCCGACCCGTACGCTCTCAATGCGATGGCCTTGGGTATACGAGAGTACTTTCAAAAAAGAGGCCCCCCCATCCCCGCCTGCCGATACCGGTACGGCTCCATCCGCCAGCGCCAGTTTTCCTATGAACTCCGAACGGGGCATCGTGATCGTTGTCTTGTACTTTGGTGAAATTTGTTTATCCCATGGACTCTCCACACTGCGCAGGTAGGGAATCTCGTTCCTCCAATAATCCTCTGAATTTTCGGTATACCCGTTACTGGTGGAGAAAAAAGAAGCCGTAATCGGCTTACCCTCATACGTCATTACCAAACCTGCCGTTTCCTTTACCGCCCGCTGAAGCTTCGCCAGCTCGGCTTCCTTCCCCAGCCGCTGCCATTCCTTCGTCAGTTCGTCTTGGGCGATATATGCCTGGTGACTGACCGTGTCGGTCACCACGGCCTTGCCGTCCGGCACGCCGCTGCGGTCCCCGGACGCGAGCCGCTGCACGATATAGGTCCGTGCCGCAATGGCCTGGGCCTTGAGCGCCTCCAGCTGGAACTCGGCCGGCATCTCGGCGGCCAGGACGCCGACGAGGTATTGTTCCAGTGGCAGCTCCTCCACGGTGTCCGTCTTGGTTACATAGACGGACACCGTGGGCTCTTCCGCCGCCTGCGGCTCGGCGGAAGGCAGCGGGGCCGGCCCGGGCGGCAGCGGCTCCGGTGCGTTGTTGCCGGGGGCAACCACCAGCAGAGGCAGCGCGAGCGCCAAGGCCAGCAGCACCGCCACCGCCCAGACGGCGGGGTGCACCCGCACCCGCCGCCTGCCGGCGGCCGGGCGCCGCGCGGCAAAGCCGCGGCGCCCCCAGCGCGCAGGCCGCACACGGAACGTGCGGCCGCCGCGCGGCACGCGGCCCGTTGCCGCTTGCGCGAAGCGCTGCGGCTCGGCCGCGGGATGCGGGCCCTGCGGCATCGCCGCTGGCCCGCCGGGGGCTGGCGCGGCGCCATGCACAGGCGCGCCAGCAGGGCGTTCGGGCGGTGGCGTATGCGCCGCCCGCGGGCCGTGGCCGGACTCGCCGAAGGCGTCCGGCGCCCTCCCCGGGCCGCGGTGCCCGCGCGGCCCTTCCTGAATATCCTTTTTATCCGATTTCGAATCATGGTTATGTTCTTCAGTCGATCCGACTTTCTTCTCAAGTTCACCGGGAAAATCCCACTTCAATACGGGAGCGCCCGATCCTTCGGATGGCACCTGGTATGATTGAGTATTTCCCTCATTCAGAACATCTTTTGCATCGACCGCTCGTTTTTTCCCTGCAGTACTCACATTCACCCGAACCTTTGAATCTTTCATTGCATTTCCCTCCTGTGCCTTTTCCCCTGGTATATGCCTCTTGTTCATGCTCCATCACGCTCTACTTATACTTATGAGATACGGGCTTTTGATAGAACTATTCTAAGAGAAAGGAAAAAGTCACATGGATGAAGAAACGCTGACGCTGAATGCAAGCAAGCTAGCAAAGAGTCTCCTAGTCATCCGGAATCTCAACGTGAGAGAATGAGGGATAGCCGCCATGATGATGACATACAAAAAAAGGAGCTTCGCCCTTATCGGCAAAGCCCCTTCCTCTACATTCTATTGTGGTCTATCCTGAATCATCATGATTCATCGTGCTGTTTACACCCAGGTAGGTTGAACTTTGAAAACTTTTGCGTCTTCTGTTTCGCTTACCGCTTTTTTCGAAGCCTTCTCCGAACTCTGGTCCTCCGTTGAAATACGCCAGATATCCGCGCCCAGTCCAGATAGCTTTTCCGCTAAATGAACATAGCCGCGATCAATATGCTGTACGCCGCCCACTTCGGTAGTCCCCTCGGATACGAGACCGGCTAATATCAAGGCTGCACCTGCACGCAGATCCGTTGCCGTTACTTTGGCGCCTTTAAGCTTAGCTCCGCCCGTAACGATAGCAGAACGTCCCTCAACTTTGATCTCCGCATTCATGAGCTGGAATTCATCTACATGCATAAAGCGGTTTTCAAATACCGTTTCGGTAACAACACTTGTACCTTCGGAAACCAGCAAAAGCGCCATCATTTGAGACTGCATATCGGTTGGGAATCCAGGATAAGGCAAAGTTTTCACATCAACCGACTTTAATGGTTTGTCAGCGATAACGCGAATCCCATTCTCGTCCGGTTCAATGGTAATCCCCATCTCTTCCATCTTGGAAATAACCGGTCCAAGGTGATCTGCAATGGCTCCTTCCACATACACATCCCCACCCGTGATCGCAGCCGCAGCCATAAAGGTGCCTGCTTCAATCCGGTCAGGTATCACGTTATGCTTGACGCCATGCATCTGCTCAACGCCCTCGATACGAATCACACCCGTGCCCGCACCGCGAACTTTGGCACCCATCGCATTCAGGTAATTCGCTAAATCGACAATTTCCGGCTCTTTCGCCGCATTTTCGATTACCGTAATCCCTTCAGCCAAAGTAGCAGCCATCATAATATTTTCAGTAGCACCTACGCTGGCAACGTCCAAATAGACCTTCGCCCCACGCAATCTGCCATTGCTTTTAGCTTCAATATATCCTTGTCCGAGGCTAATCTCAGCCCCAAGAGCTTCAAATCCTTTTAGGTGTTGATCAATGGGTCTTGTGCCGATAGCACATCCTCCGGGAAGCGAAATCCGGGTTCGTCCACAACGTGCCAATAAAGGTCCCATGACCAGAAAAGACGCCCGCATCTTCCGCACCCATTCATAAGGCGCTTCACATGTCGTTATGTGCTCTGCATTCACACGTATCACTTCATCTTGATATGTAATGCCTGCACCAAGCGACTCCAATACTTTACTGATTGTAATTACATCGTCAAGAGGAGGCGCATCAATAATAACACTTTCCCCAACTTCCCCTAGTAGAGAGGCAGCGATGATCGGAAGAACTGAATTTTTTGCTCCGCTGACTTTGACGCTTCCGGTCAGTCTTTTGCCACCGCGGACGATAAATTTGCTCATCATGGTTTCCCTCCGCGTCCATAATTTTCCTGATTGCGTGTGTTAGTGATTAGTTGTTGCTAATTCCCTAACTTTCATCTTAACATTAGTGATTTCCGCTCAACAAGCGATTTTCGAACTATTTATGACATCTGATTCGGTGTCTACATCAGGTATCAGAAATCCATGATGCCACCTTAGGAAGCATCTGTTATCCGCAGTATGGACCTACGAAAGGTACCATGACCGACCAGCACTTGTCAATGCATAACAATTACCGGGTGAACATTATAGTCCGGAAGTCATACCGTCCGCCCGATCAAATTCTTATTTTAAGTGTTAACATAATAAAATGCGTTTATTCGACATCTTCTTCTGAAGCAACCTAACAGAGATATAACCATTCATGCTGCAATTAAAACAGACGAGTAAAATATCGCCAAGCACATAACCATCATGCAACAAATGTTTTATTACTAGCTGCAGCACCGTGTGTTATGTATGACGCTCATTCCCGCGTTAAAACATATATCGGATCATTTGACTCCATGTAATATAGTCAATTAGGAATTCAGCCACGAATCGTCCAAGCACCACCGCCAGCAGCAAATGCAACAGCTTTCCCTGCGGCCCTTTTGGATGACGGACAACCAAATCCAGCTTTACTTGTTGTAATGCCCACCAAGCCAGTGCGATACAGATCAGCGAAACGACAATGGACAACAATCCGTTAACACCGACGGCACTGATTGAATTAGATAAATCCTGGTTCATACTCCCTCCTCCTTCATAAATTATCCTGTCCTGTTCAGGACCGACTCTTCTATAATACTTGGCTGGAGGCAAAGAATCCAGCACTTTCTATACGACATTTCCTCGGAAATAATAAAATTTATCGACATCGCTCGAAAATGATTAATAATACGCCATTAGCAGAAGTCTAAATTGCCGTTCCTAGCACAATTATGAACCAATAAAAAGCCAGGAATGGTTATAGTTTCATTCCCATGCTCCTATTATACTTATTATATTACAAAAAATTACCGGACCCTAAGTTAGGGTCCGGGTAAAGCTTTGAACATATTCAGGTCGTTATAACCCCTCATTTTAGAAGTCCGAGGTTACTATTTGAATCGTTCCAAAAACCGGCAATGCACCCGACAGGAGAGCAGCAACCAACAAACGCTCCACAGACAGCGTAAGACTGTTTTCCGCTGGAATGAGATAAGTTACGACAGGTGCATTCACACGGGTAATAACCAAGGATACAGGCGCATTCGAGAGGTTATTAACGGTAACGGACGCATTCACGCCGCCAGCCAGATTCTCGTAATACGATTTACCGACATCCGGTGCCAGCGTGAAGATTTGTTCCGGGAGTAGAATAGCCATAGGGATGACCTCCCTTCTCTCTTAGATGCTATATGTTATGCTGCGAATCTATTAAAGTTCTAGTTAGATGATATACGATAAACGTACATTTAATAGAGTAGCGACCTGCTAAAATGCTTCGTAGACCTCAATGTAGAGAGCTATCACAGAGAGAAGATTCTACCATTCTGACCCTAAAACGAGATGAAAGAATCATAATAATTAACACAATTTACCGGAAAACAGAACACGTTTATGTATTTATAGGAAGTTTTTCTTCCAATTGAGCAGCAAAATGGTTCAGTTTTGCAGAAATCCCCGTATGCTCTAAACGAAAAAAGACAGCTTGGCTGCAAGATTGCAGCAAGCTGTCTTGGTTCAAACGATTAGTTCCGCGTCACTTTAATCCGGTTCATCGCTCTTTGCAGAGCCATTTCCGCGCGACGATGGTCAACTTCATCTTGTCTTCCCTTCGCATTGAGGCGAGTTTCAGCTCTTTCCTTCGCGGCTTCCGCACGCTCCAGATCGATTTCTTCCGCTTTCTCTGCGCTTTCCGCCAGGATGACAATTTTATCTTTGCGGACTTCGACGAAACCGCCTTGTACCGCAAACGGGGTTCTCTGGTTGCCGATCTTCACATAAACTGGCGCTATCTGAAGCGGCGTAACAAAGGAAATATGACCAGGCAAAATGCCCAGTTCTCCCTCGACCCCACGCACTGTAACACTGTTCACCTGCTCTGAATAGACCAGGCGGTCCGGCGTCACGATTTCCAACAAAATGGTGCTCACTTCCATCCCTCCTCACCGTTTTCCGCAGAAAACTCGCGCAGCAGACCTCACAGTTTCACACAGTGTACTGTGCCGGTCTGCCGATCACGGAGCGTCAGCTTACAATGTTTTTGCTTTTTCAACTGCCTCTTCAATCGTACCTACGAACAGGAAAGCCGCTTCCGGAAGGTGGTCGTGCTTGCCTTCCAAAATCTCTTTAAAGCTGCGTACGGTTTCTTTAACCGGTACATATTTACCCGGGATGCCGTTGAACTGCTCAGCAACGTGGAAAGCTTGGGAAAGGAAACGTTGAACACGACGGGCACGTCCAACAATCGCTTTATCTTCCTCGCTCAGCTCATCCATACCGAGAATCGCAATGATATCTTGAAGCTCGTTATAACGAGCCAAAATTTTCTTAACGCCTTGAGCAACATTATAGTGCTCTTCACCAACGATTTCCGGAGCCAAGATACGGGAACTGGATGCCAGCGGATCTACCGCAGGATAGATACCCATCTCGGAAATTTTACGCTCCAGGTTCGTCGTTGCATCCAAGTGAGCAAACGTTGTAGCCGGAGCCGGATCCGTATAGTCATCCGCCGGTACATAGATAGCCTGGATGGATGTAACAGAACCTTTTTTGGTAGAGGTAATCCGCTCTTGCAAGCGTCCCATTTCGGATGCCAGCGTTGGCTGGTAACCTACCGCGGAAGGCATACGGCCCAGAAGGGCGGATACTTCGGAACCCGCTTGAGTAAAGCGGAAGATGTTATCGATAAAGAGAAGAACGTCTTTGCCTTCTTGATCGCGGAAATACTCCGCCATCGTCAAACCGGTCAACGCTACGCGAAGACGGGCACCCGGAGGCTCGTTCATTTGACCGAATACCATTGCGGTTTTGTTGATAACACCGGAATCGCTCATCTCGTGGTAAAGGTCATTACCTTCACGAGTACGCTCACCTACGCCGGCGAATACGGAAATACCACCGTGTTCTTGGGCAATGTTGTTGATCAATTCCTGGATCGCAACGGTTTTACCTACGCCGGCACCACCAAAGAGACCGATCTTACCGCCTTTTTGGTATGGAGCAAGCAAGTCGATGACTTTAATACCCGTTTCAAGCATTTCTGCTTGTGTGGAAAGCTCATCGTATGCAGGAGCTTCACGATGGATCGGGTTATTAATTTCGGATACTACGGCACCTGCATTATCGATCGGCTCACCCAATACGTTAAATACGCGGCCGAGTGTAGCGGAACCTACAGGAACCGTGATCGGTCTGCCCAAATCCACAGCTTCGATACCGCGAATGAGACCGTCCGTGGACGACATTGCGATACAACGAACCAGATTATCACCCAAATGATTGGATACTTCCAAAGTCAAATCAACCGAGCGGCCGCCTTCCAGCGTTGCTTCAATCTTGACAGCATTAAAAATCTCGGGAAGATGACCGCGCTCAAATTCAATGTCAACTACAGCACCTGTAATGCTGACAACGCGTCCTTTTTTCATTGATTCGTTTTCCCTCCTACCCGCTCACCTCTAGCGGTGAACGATGATCGTAAAAGCGGCTATTCATGACATGGCCGCATATCCGTTAAAATACTAAGTTAAGAATTCGAAGCGTGCATTATTGCTGAGCGTTTGCTCCGCCCACAATCTCGGAAATTTCCTGCGTAATGGCAGCCTGACGAGCACGGTTGTAAGTAAGGTTCAACTCGTTGATCATCTTGCTTGCATTCTTCGTTGCAGCTCCCATTGCAGTCATCTTCGCACCCAGTTCACTTGCCTTCGCATTCAGCATCGCACTGAAAATCAATGTTTCCGCATATTTCGGAAGCAAAACCTCAAGCACGCCTTCAGGAGACGGTTCATACTCATAACCCGTCAGGTTCTCGGCGCTACCAATGTTCTCCATCGGCAGAAGCTTGGAGATCTCCTGGAGCTGAGTCAAGGCATTCACGAATTGGTTATAGCACACGTATAACTCATCAATCTGACCCAGCTCATATTGATGAACCGCCGCGTTAGCGATGGTCTTAATATCTGCATAGGTCGGACTATCGGATAAATCGGTGAGCTCCTCAACAACCGGAAGTCCACGACGGCGGAAATAATCCCGACCTTTACGTCCGATCACAAACAGGCAATACTCGTCCTTGGACTGATGGCGTTCTGCGATAAAATTCGATACTTTTCGCAAAATATTGGAGTTTGATGCACCAGCAAGACCGCGGTCTGAAGTGATCACCAGATAACCGGTTTTCTTCACTTCACGCTTCTCCAGCATCGGGTGGCTGATTCCCTTGGTTCCAGCAGCAATGCTGCCAACCACTTCTTTCAGCTTCTCGGAGTATGGAAGCGCGGAGGTTGCCTTCTCTTGAGCTCTTCTCAGCTTGGCGGCAGCAACCATTTCCATCGCCTTGGTGATCTGCCTCGTGTTCTGAACACTCTTGATCTGCCGCTTAATATCACGTAATCCTCTTGCCATGTTTTCACCACCTTAAAGCTTTGGCGAAGCCAAAGCCAACTTCGTACGCGTAGACTAAGCTTTGGCTAGGACCAAAGCCGTACCTTTTGTAAAAACCACTTTGGTCACAGCCAAAGCTACATTCCATATGATGAAAGAGGATGCCGGGCTTACCCCGGCTCCCCTCCTATTACTTACCTGAGGAGCTTAAACCGAAGCGGCAAAGCCCTTCTTAAATTGATCGATTGCCGCTTTCAATGCGTTTTCGTTGTCGGACGTCAAATCCTTCGTATCCGTAATGGATTGAAGAATTTCCGGTTTATTGCTTTCAATAAACGTGAGGAACTCGCTCTCGAAACGACGCACGTCAGCAACCTCGATATCATCGATATATCCTTTAACGGCTGCGTACAAGCTAACCACTTGTTGTTCAACGGACAACGGCTGGTTTACACCCTGTTTCAGGATTTCCATCAATCTTGCACCACGGTTCAAACGAGCCAAGGTTGATTTGTCCAGATCGGATCCGAACTGGGAGAACGCCTGGAGCTCACGATATTGCGCAAGATCCAGCTTCATGCCGCCCGCAACCTTCTTCATCGCTTTAATCTGCGCGGAACCACCGACACGGGATACCGAAATACCGACGTTAATCGCTGGACGTTGACCGGAGTAGAACAACTCAGACTCCAGGAAGATCTGTCCATCCGTAATCGAAATTACGTTGGTTGGAATGTATGCAGAGACGTCAGAAGCCTGTGTTTCAATAAATGGCAGCGCGGTTAATGATCCACCACCAAGCTCATCGTTGAGCTTCGCTGCACGTTCCAGCAAACGGGAGTGCAGGTAGAATACGTCACCCGGATATGCTTCCCGACCCGGAGGACGACGGAGGAGCAAGGACAACTCACGGTATGCTGCCGCTTGTTTCGACAAGTCATCATAGATGATGAGTGCATGCTCGCCTTTGTACATGAAGTACTCACCCATTGCGCAGCCTGCGTATGGAGCGATGTACTGCAGTGGAGCCGGCTCAGAAGCCGAAGCCGTAACAACAATCGTATACTCCAGTGCGCCATGACGGCGAAGCGTTTCAACAACCTGTGCTACAGTGGATTGCTTTTGGCCAATGGCTACATAGATACATTTAACGCCGCTGCCCTTTTGGTTCAGGATCGTATCGATCGCAACGGTGGTTTTACCCGTTTGGCGGTCACCGATGATCAACTCGCGCTGTCCGCGGCCGATAGGTACCATCGCGTCAATCGCTTTAATACCTGTCTGCATAGGCTCATGAACGGATTTACGGTCGATAACGCCTGGTGCGCTGCTCTCAACCGGACGATAGGCTGTCGCTTCGATCGGGCCTTTTCCGTCAAGCGGTTGACCCAGCGGATTGACAACGCGTCCAAGCAGAGCTTCACCTACAGGAACCTCCATGATACGTCCTGTACGCTTAACCTGATCGCCTTCCTTGATTTCGGAGTAAGGTCCCAGGATAACGACACCGACATTGCTCTCCTCAAGGTTCAGCGCCAGACCGAACACGCCGTTCTGGAACTCCAAAAGTTCCCCGGACATCGCGTTCTCCAGGCCGTACACGCGAGCAATACCGTCACTTACTTGAATTACCGTACCTACTTCAGAGACAGTGATATCGGATTTATATTCTTCAATTTGACTTTTGATTAAAGTACTGATTTCTTCAGGTCTGATACTCAACGTTTTCACCCCTATCTACTATGCTCGTCTATTAAAAGACTTTTCAAGACGTTCCAGCTTCCCGGCAAGGCTTCCGTCATAAAGCTTGTCGCCAATGACGACTTTCAGGCCGCCGAGCAAACTCTCGTCCACAACATTGGTCACTCGGATCTTCTGATGGGCTAACTGCCCGAATTCCGAAGCTACCTGTTCTTTTTCCTGATCGCTAAGCGGGTAGGTGGAGTACACAGTGGCGTCCGCCAATCCTAAGCTCGCACCTTGTATCTTCACATAACTGTTCAGCAGTTCAGCGAACATTTCTGCACGCCCTCTGTCGAGAAGCAATTCGATCGTGTTCAATACAGGCTGCGATACCTTCCCTGCCAACGCCTGGCTGATTACGTTCATCTTCACGGACTGGGGAACATTCGGCGTGGAGATGAATTTCTGAATGTCGGCATCGCCTTCAATGGCATGCACAACAGCGCGCAATTCCTCTTCCACTTCCAGACCCTTCTGCTGCTGAGCCGCCACTTCGAACAGCGCCCGCGCATACCGCTTGGCTGCTACTGTATTTTGGCTCATGGTCTGCCTCCTACCTCTTTAAGGTATTGATCCACCAGTTCTTCTTGAGCTTTATCATTCTTTACTTCCCGTTCAATCAGCTTGGTAGCGATTTTCACGGAAACACTGCCGATTTCGTTGCGAAGCTCTTCGACAGCTTTCTTCTTCTCATTCTCGATATCACGAACCGCCTCGGATTTCAGGCGAACCGCCTCTTCCTTAGCTTGTTCCATAATTTGCTCTGCTTGTTTGTTGCTAGTTTGTCTGGAACGCTCGATGATTTCGTGAGCATCTTGACGCGCTTGCTCCAGTGCCTTCTTCTGCTCTTCTACATAAGCAGTTGCCTGCTGACGGGTCTGTGCCGCTTCGTTCATCTGGCTCATCACCAGCTCACGACGCTGCTCCATGATGCCGAACAATTTGCTGAACGCAAACTTCTGAAGCAAAAAGTAAAGAATAAGAAACGCAAGAATAGTAATTACCATATTTTCCCATAGAATTGTCATTGAGGTCACTCCTTTCCATCAACACGAAGTGCGGTGCCTAACAAAACGAAGGCGCGGATGGCATCGGCCCTCCCCGCCAAACCGTTGTATTGTTATTAAGAGAACATGATCAAGAACGCGATAACAGTAGCCGCCAAAGGAATAACCTCTACGATACCAACACCGATAAACATCGTTGTTTGCAATTGACCACGTGCTTCTGGTTGACGAGCGATAGACTCAACTGTTCTGCTTACGATCATACCGTTACCCAAACCTGCGCCAAGGGCGCCCAGACCTACTGCAATAGCTGCTGCCAAAAATTCCATTGTTAAATATCCTCCTTAAATTGTTTCAAAATTGAAATTTGGTGAAACTATAGAAAATATCTCTTTCGAAAAACACCGCTGTTACGGCGGATTCGTCCGAGTTGATCAATGCTCTTCGTGAATCGTCGTTTGCGAGATGTATACCATTGTCAAAATCGTAAAGATAAACGCCTGCAATGCACCAATGAAGATACTGAAACCTTGCCATGCGGCCATAAATGGAATGCCCCAGAAGCCGGTTTTCAGAATCACCGTGATCAGTACCTCACCGGCAAAAATGTTGGCATAAAGCCGGATTGCCAGAGCGATAGGTTTTGCCAGGTTCTCAATGATATTGAGCGGCAAGAAGATCGGGAACGGTTCGATGTAATGCTTCAGGTAATGCTTGCGATTCAGCTTCAAGCCCAGGTAGTTCATGAGCACGAACACAACGATCGCAAGACCGGCCGTAACGGAAATGTCCGCTGTTGGCGACTTCCACCACAATACGTGAGCATAGTGGCCATGTTCAAGTCCGAGCGTAGCCAGGATTGGCTGGCCAAAGACTTCGAAGTTCTCCGGTAAGTCGGTGATAATTGAGAACGGCAGGCCCAGCAAGTTCGCTACAAAGATGAACAGGATCAGAGTAAGCCCCAATGATATGTAAGCTTTCCCTTTCTTCAGATCCATCGCACTCGCTACGACGCCTTGCACAAATTCCACTACCCATTCCATGAAGTTTTGCAGTTTGGAAGGGTTTTCGACAGATAGATTACGTACCGCCAGTCGACATAATACGAACACCACCACACAGGTGACAAGAAGCATTAATATCGCTGAAAGATCAATATTCAATCCGCCAAGTTTGATAATCGGTGAATCATGCATAAAATTGTTTTCACCCCTTTCCAAGTTAGCGCTGATCAATGATTGTTTCTCAAACTGAACACAATGCTGACAGGAATGGTCAACAATTGGGGTATGAACAGACCGGCGATTGCACCGCCGAAGGATACCTGCTCGAGTTTTACGGCGAAGATAGCAATCAGAAGCCCGATGCACAATCTCGTAATGAAGCCGAAGTTGTACTTTTTCGGTTCCGGATCGACAGCCAATTGCGCCAGCTGCTGCACTTTCATGGAGAGGAAGCGTACATTAAACAATCCCGCCGCCATGCCCATGATCAACCCCATAAAAACCGGGCGGAATTCCGGATAGAGAGCCCATCCGAGAAACAAGGCAGACAATAAGAGTAAGGATACTCTAAATACAGCGTTCACAATGGAAGTCAAATCATTCACGCCTGCGCCCCCAAAAACTTTTTAATGAGAAGAGCGATATTCAAAATCCCTACAAAGAGCCCCGAAAGCGTACCAATGGCAAGCCACACTCTGGGCCCGTCCAAATGATTCATGAGCCATCGCCCGGTAAAAAAACCGATGAGAATGTAAGCGGCTAGCAAACCGCCAGCCCCGCTAATGTATAGCGCTATCAACCAAGGGTTATCTTGACTTTTCGGATTTTTCATATGAACCTCTAATCCCAACTCATTTTACTGAATATAACAAGAGTTTGTCAATGAATCGATTTGATGGATTTACCGTGTAAAATCGGCGTTTTGAGCAGTCTAAATTGCGCAAAACGCCGCGGTAACCGTACAGTTCAACTGTATGCTGTCTCCTTGCCCATCAGAATACGGTAAACTATACCTTTGTGAACATTCTGTGAAATTCTTCAGGACGCTCTTTTCGGATGCCGAAATGGTGCAAAATCGCATTGACAATTCGCTGTGAGGCTTGTCCATCGCCATACGGATTAGCAGCTTTGCTCATCTTTTCGTAGAGCTCCTGATCGGTCAGCAGAACCTTAATGCGTTCATACACGTTCTCCTCCTGGGTGCCTACCAGCTCCAGGGTACCGGCCTCAATGCCCTCCGGACGTTCCGTCGTATCCCGAAGCACCAGCGTCGGCACACCGAACGACGGAGCTTCCTCTTGCATGCCGCCGGAATCCGTAATGATGAAATGCGTATGGGTGTAGATATTGTTCATGTCCACGACATCCAGCGGATCAATCAGCTTGATGCGCGGGTGATCTCCCAAAATGCGATGAGCCGGCTCTTTAACGGCAGGGCTCGGATGCACAGGATACACAATGGCGATATCCTCAAATTCATCGGCAATGCGCTTTACCGCTTCAAATATTTGACGATGCGGCTCCCCTTGGGATTCGCGGCGGTGTGCCGTCATCAGGATCAAGCGTTTGCCCTGCGCCCAATCCAGAACCGGATGGGTATAACCTTCACGCACCGTGTACTGGAACACGTCCGTAGCCGTATTACCCGTTACATAAATGCGGGATTCCGGCTTGTTCTCCTTGCGGAGATTCTCGGCGGACCAGTTCGTCGGCGCAAAGTGAAGATCAGCAAGCACGCCGGTCAGCTGACGGTTCATCTCCTCCGGATAAGGGTTCAGCTTGTTCCATGTCCGCAGACCCGCCTCTACATGGCCGACCTGAATCTGCTGCAGAAAGGCTGCATAGCTGGCCAGGAACGTTGTCAGCGTGTCGCCGTGCACCAATACGATATCCGGCTTGGCTTCACGCAGAACAGGCTCAAGACCCTCCAGAACGCGGACGGTGATCTCGTTGAGCGTCTGACGGTCCTTCATGACATCCAGGTCATAGTCCGGAACAATCTTGAATACATCCAGCACCTGATCCAGCATTTGCCGATGCTGCGCAGTAACACAAACGACCGACTCAATATGCTCGGGGTGACGTTGAAGCTCCAGAATAAGCGGCGCCATCTTGATCGCTTCGGGGCGGACCCCAAATATAGTCATCACTTTCACTTTTGACATGTTTGAAAATACCCCTCTTTGCTTGTTTTCAAATATTCAAGACGTACGAATGACTGGCTTGGCTCTATTTCGTGCCGTACAACCGATCCCCTGCATCACCAAGGCCCGGTACGATGTAACCATGGTCGTTAAGACCCTCATCGAGAGCAGCAACATAGATGTCCACGTCAGGATGGGCATCATGGACAGCCTTCACACCTTCCGGTGCAGCCACGAGGTTCATCATCTTGATCTGGGTACAGCCGCGTTTCTTCAGCACGTCGATCGCAGCGATGGCGGACCCGCCTGTCGCGAGCATCGGATCGATGACGATCAATTCCCGTTCCGTAACATCGGTTGGAAGCTTTGTATAATATTCAACAGGCTGAAGCGTTTCGGGGTCACGAAACAATCCGACATGCCCTACTTTTGCAGCAGGAAGCAACTTAACAACTCCGTCCAGCATGCCTAGACCGGCGCGCAGGATCGGTACCAAGCCGAGCATGCGGCCGGAAATGACTTTTCCTTGGGTTTCAGCTACCGGCGTCTGCACGGATATCGATTCAAGAGGAACCTCCCGCGTAATTTCATAAGCCATCAAAGTCGCGACTTCGTCTACCAATTCGCGAAAGTCTTTTGTGTTAGTCCGCATATCGCGGATAAATGTAAGTTTGTGTTGAATCAACGGGTGATCACAAATCACCAATTTTCCCATGTCTGGTCCCTCCGGTTTGAGTACAAATGTTATTTCAATATGGGCGTAAATATTTGTGAGCTCCATAAATCCTGTCTATTATATCATTCCCTCTAGTCAATTGACACCTGCACGGGTCATGTTTTATTCCATGAGTTTTTGACCTTATAATCGAACCGGATCTTCTTCTGCCCTGAACCTAGGTTTTCCATTCTCGCCTATATTGATGCTAACCGGGAAGCAACCTGACTGGGAAAATGAGAGCATAGCAATCTGGCCAGAATGTTTATAGCTCCTAAAAGGACCCCACCTGCATCAGGCGGGGTCCTCTTATCATAGGCTTCTTATGCAAAGGAAACTGTGATTAATATTTCATTTCAGCATAGAGAGGATATTGATCTGTAAGCTCAGCCACCAAACGGCCTGCTTTTTCAAGCGTTGCCTCGTCTTTCGGCTGCTTCAATGTCATGGCTATAATTTTCGCGATGGTCACCATCGCTTGCTCATCCATACCCCGGGAAGTAACCGCAGGGGTACCGATACGGATACCGCTGGTGACGAACGGGCTGGTCGGATCAAACGGGATGGCATTCTTGTTCACGGTAATGCCGATGGAGTCCAGAACTTTCTCCGCGTCTTTACCGGTGATGTCCAGATTACGGGTGTCCACAAGCATCAGGTGGTTATCGGTTCCGCCGGATACGATGTTCAGACCTTCCTCGATCAGGGTATCGGCCAGCACTTTCGCGTTCTTTACGACGTTCTCTGCATACGTCTTGAAGGACGGATCCAATGCTTCGCCAAGCGCAACGGCCTTGGAAGCAATGACATGCATGAGTGGGCCGCCTTGGGAGCCGGGGAATACCGCTTTATCGATCGCTTGCGCCCAAGCTTTTTTGCACAAAATCATACCGCCTCGAGGTCCGCGAAGCGTCTTATGCGTCGTTGTCGTTACAAAATGGGCATGCGGAACCGGATTCGGATGAAGTCCTGCCGCAACGAGACCTGCAATATGGGCCATATCGACCATAAACAACGCACCAACATCGTTCGCGATGGCAGCAAGCTTTTCAAAATCAATGATGCGAGGGTATGCACTTGCACCCGCCACGATCAGGCGAGGGCGATGCTTGAATGCCGCTTTGCGGACTTCGTCGTAATCGATAAGGAACGTGTCTTCTTGCACGCCGTAGGCAACGAAATTGTACAGAAGGCCGGAAGCGTTAACCGGGCTTCCGTGAGTCAAATGGCCGCCATGGGCCAGGTTCATGCCGAGCACGGTATCTCCAGGTTTCAGGGCTGCCAAATATACCGCCATGTTCGCTTGGGCACCGGAGTGCGGCTGAACGTTGGCATGCTCGGCTCCGAACAGTTCTTTGGCACGGTCACGGGCGATATCTTCCACGATATCCACACGCTCACAGCCACCGTAATAGCGTTTGCCAGGGTAGCCTTCCGCATATTTATTCGTCAGAACGGTCCCCATGGCTTCCATAACCGCTTCGCTGACAATATTCTCAGAGGCAATCAGTTCAATGTTGCTGCGTTGACGCTTCAGCTCCAAATCCATCGCTTCCAATACAGCCGGGTCACTCTTCCGCAAATGTTCCATCATGTTCATATCCTCCCATAATCAATCATTATTTTTTCTTGCAAATTCAAAACTACAAGTTGTCATCATTAAAAAAGCGAGTTCTCATTCGAATCAATCGCACAGCGTGGAATCATCCCTCTGCTCAAGCCGGTACACCGCGCGTTCTCCGCCAATCAGCTTCGGGCGGGTATAAGCCGCGGTTACGCGCGCCTCTCCGATATAACGCTCGCTCGGCCTGAACGGAACCGCCACTCTCCGCAAATGCATGCCGATCAGCGTCTCGCCGATATCGACACCCGCATGGGCTTCAATCGATTCCGCAAGGCAAGGCTCCTTCATGCTGCGGTAAGCTGCGGAAGCCATCGACCCGCCCGCTCCCGGAATGGGAACAGCCGCCACTTCCGTCAAGCCCAGCCGCTCAAGCAGCTCGCGTTCCATGACAAGCGCACGGTTCAGATGCTCACAGCATTGATAGGCCACAGCAAAACCGAATTCCGTTTGAACCTCGGCAATGCCCTGAAGGAGCTGCTGAGCCGTTTCTAAAGCGCCTCCTGTACCGATCCGTCGTCCGACCACTTCACTGGTACTGGCTCCGATGACCAGCACTTTACCAGGGCCTAAGACGGCCGCTTCGGCCAGTTCGCGGACAATACGCGCTGTCTGTTCGTTCAAGGAAACCTTGGAGATATCCGTCATGTCACAGTCCTCCCGATGATTTTTTCACAGAAGATGCTTCATTCCCCTATCACGATAGCCGCAGCTGCTTTACGCGCGCGTTCACCTATCGCGATTCATTCTTCAGGTAACGCTCCTCGATGGCCTTGATCTTGTTCACGCGGCCGACATGGCGCTCGCCATGACTGAAATCCGTTGTCAGCCATGCGCTGACGATTTCGGCGGCAAGTCCGGGACCGACGACACGCTCACCCAGCGCAATCACGTTACTGTCGTTATGCTCGCGAGTCGCTTTGGCTGAGAACACATCATGGGTCAGCGCGCAGCGAATACCCGGCACCTTGTTGGCCGCAATGCTCATGCCGATGCCCGTGCCGCAGATTAGAATGCCGCGATCCGCTTCACCCGAGACGACCTTCTCGCACACCGGTAGGGCATAATCGGGATAATCCACGGAATCGGAACAGCCGCAGCCCAGATCCTCCACCTCGTGTCCAAGACCCCGAATGACTTCCACGATTTCCTCTTTCAGACGAATGCCGGCATGATCCGTACCCAATGCAATTTTCATCTATGAAAAACCCCCTCGTATGTTCGCTTTTGCGTTTTAGCTTGTTTCATTATAACCCAAACTCCACGCAAAAGACGAAAAAAGAGCAGTCGGCGCACGTATTGTGCTCCAAATGCTCTTTGCCCAGGCGACCGGCCGTATATTCCGATGCTCCATCGTGGTTTCATCCACTTCGTCGCCAGTTACACCGGATCTTTTGTTTTTCACCTTCATCTTAAAGCAATACCTTGTGAAAGGCAAGCGGCTTTTTTAGCCATTTGAGCACGGATGTACTCTTCGATTCCGTCTAAGCCGACCCTATTTATGCTGATCCGCTTCCAGCTTGTCCAAGAGACGAAACAACGCCGTCCGAATCTCTGCAGCCGTCGCTTCATATTCCTCCCGCGAGCCTCCAAAAGGATCGGAGATATCGAAGCTCGGGATACGCTGTCGCAGCTCAATCAGACGCTCCCGGTCACGGTCGCTGACATCGCGGCCCAGAGATCTGGCCAGCTCAAGCGCTGCATACAGACTATCCTGTTCCCGCAGATCATCCAGCACCCGGCGGTCATCCTCAACAAACTCTTTCAGAGTGTGCATCTTGTCTGCAGCATGCGGGAACTGCCTTATCGCATACTGCTTATGCGACTGGGTCAGCGTCAGAATCAGGTCTGCCCACTCCACCAGGTTCGCGGTCAATGGTTTGGACACCAAGCGTTCTTGGATATCCTGGTCTCGCAGTATGGATTCCGCATGATGGGACACCGGCATTCCATCCACGGCCGAGACACCGGCGGACTTCGTTTCCAGCGGGACGCCCCGTTGTTTGGCAAGCTTGCGCAGCATGCCTTCAGCCATCGGACTGCGGCAGGTATTTCCCGTGCAGACAAACAGTATATTTTTCACGGTCCCATTCCTCCCGTTCGTAGGTTCTTTGGGGTTATTGTAACAAATATAACGTCAAAAGATAAACATCATGCCAAAGATGACCAAAATCAGCCCGCCCAGCATTTCACCGTACTCCCCCAGCTTGTTGCTTACCTGACGGCCAAGCAGCAAGCCGAGAATGGACAGCAAACCGCCCACGATCCCGAAGGAAATCACGATCAACAATACATCATCCACAAACATCCCGAGCGAAACGCCTACCGAGAAGGAGTCGATGCTGACGCTAAGCGAAAACAGCAGCATACCTAAAAATGCGGTAGGATGGATTCGCTGTCCTTCTCCGCCCCGCAGGGCGTTATACATCATATGCCCGCCGAGCAGAAGCAGCAGCCCTCCGGCCGCAAGCCCTGTGACGTGACCCAGTAACATGCCTACATAGCGGCCGGCAAATAAACCCAGCAGCGGCATCAGCATGTGAAACAACGCGATCATGAAACTGATGCCCAGCATATGGCCTAAGCGCATACCGCCTCTCATTCCAACTCCGATTCCAAGCGAAAATGCGTCTAGCCCGAGTGCAACCGCCATCAGCAGAATCGCCGCAAGCTGTCCCGATTGGACAGACGCCTCCAGCATGCCCATTCCCCCAAGTCCCATGGTCTTGTACACCATATGCGGACAAGGGGTAAATGATGCCAAAAGCGTTCATTCGGCAGCTCAATTCACATCGATGATGTGGTGTCCCGCGGCCTTCAACAGCCGGTTCATGACGGCTGCTCCGAGGCCTTGCTCCGGACACGCTTCGGCCAGAATGAAGGTCGCGCCTTCGTCATCGAACCGGCGCAGGCCGGCGTACAGACGGCGGGCCACCTCCTCCGGCGCGGCCAGGCTGCCGAGCGAGACGGCAACGTCCGCGCGGTAGTGACCGATGTGCTCGTCGAATGACAGCACGCCGGTCACCTCCCCGCGCCGGGCGGCCGCCTCAAGCTCGGCCGCGATGCGTGCCGACACGGCGTCGGCGCACGGGCCCTGCACCACGCACATCGCACCCTTCGGTGCGTAGTGCGTGTACTTCATGCCCGGCGAGCGCGGCGCCGGGCTCTCCGCATCCCCGGCGGCGCGATGCAGCGCCGGGTCCATGCGCACGCTTGCCGCAACGGCGGCAAGCTGCTCGGCCGTGACGCCGCCCGGGCGGAGCACCGTGACGGCGCCGTCTTCGCCGACTTGTACCACCGTCGACTCGACGCCCACCCCGGCAGGGCCGCCGTCGAGCACGCCGTCGATCGCCCCGGCCAAATCCTCCAAGACATGGCTGGCCAGCGTCGGGCTTGGCCGACCGGAACGGTTCGCGCTCGGCGCAGCCAGCGGACGCCCGGCGGCGCTGATCAAGGCCAGCGCCACGTTGTGATCCGGCATCCGCACGGCAACGGTGTCGAGCCCTGCCGTCACACGTGGGGATACTGCTCCCGGTTTAACGGGCAGTACCAGCGACAGCGGCCCAGGCCAGAACCTTGCCATCAGCGCCCGTTCCGTCTCATTCACATGACGGACCAAGCCGTCGAGCTGAGTCAGCTCCGAAATATGCACGATCAATGGATTGTCCGACGGCCGGCCTTTCGCGGCAAAAACGCGCTCAACCGCTTCGGTATTGCCGGCGTCTACGCCAAGCCCGTAGACCGTTTCCGTCGGAAAGGCCACCGTTCCGCCGAGCTCCAGCACCTGCCCCGCTTCCCGCAATGCCTGCTTCGCTTCCTTCTCCGAGCCCAAGCCCTCCCTGGAAAGCGAGTTCGAGACGTGCCACACTTGAGTTGATTTTGCAGCAGCATGGCGGAAGCCGTTCTCCCGCTGCTGGTTAGGTTCCATGCCGTTCTGTTCCATACCTATCCCAATCTTTCTGTATATGAAATATATAAACTTCAATGCGAGTTTTGCCTATGTCCCAAAATAAAAAGCGCTTTTCGTTCTTCAGTCCCGTGCCGGTCCCCATTCAAACCAGTCGCGCCAAAGAGAAAGCACTCTTCTACATTAAAGTTTATCATACCGGGTCAGGATTGAAAATCAGCTTACTCATAATCCTAGAACAAGCTTACCACCCAGTTCCAAATGCCAAGGAACATATCCCACAAGAAGAAGCGGACCTCCGGTTCGCTATCGCCTGCATTCTTCGGTGCTTCCTCTTGGGAAGTTTCACCAGCCTCTGCAGAAACCGTTTGGATACCTGTGTCAACAGGCTGCGCCGCCGCATCCCCGCTGCCACCATCGATGAAACAAAGCGGTGGGAACAAGACGCACCACCAGTTCTGCCCTTGACCTTCCCCTAATGTGATTCGCAGCGCATCGTAATCGCCGGCCGGATACACCGTGCCCCCGTATAACTTCGTCGGGAACGGCACGACGCCAAGCTCTACGGTGTAACTGTACGTAATTCCTCTTTTCTTCAACTCTTCACCCACCAATTGGCGGATTTCCGGAAGATGCTGCCGGGTTAATTCTTTGGCGTCTTCCAGGCTTTGCGGGTTCTCCAGCTGCAGGACCCAGAGCTGCATTTGCTCAACAACCGAATCACGAATCTCTCGTTTGACCAGCTGATCGGACGGGCTATCGGAATTCGCCAGAATGCGAAGACGTATCGATTCCTGGGGGATCGGACCGCCAACAACGGAAGCGTCAATCTGCTGTCCTTCCCAAGCCATGATGACCATAAACATACACGATAAGAGCACAACCATTTTTTTCACGATAATACGGAGGGTTTCACTATAATTTTTCATCTCGGACAACCGCCTCTCTATGACGAAACTCTATGATGCTATCAGTATGTCCGCCGGAAAAAGATATAAACGTAGAATCTAGCAATTTGATATAAAAATCATAGATGGGTGCGGCACGAACCAAAAAAGATGCGATCCCCATTCGGAATCGCATCTTCGCCAAGCTCGATTATTTATTGTCTGTTCTCCATGCCCACATTTTTAAACTAGAGATGGAGCGGTTATTGAGCTTCCCGCAAGGAAAAGTTTAGGCCTGCTTAGAAGCCGCCGGGCGATATGCATGCGGATCCGGCATATCTTCCTCCACTTCCTGTCCATGCAGCTTCACGCTCATGGCTACCCCCAGACTGGCCATACTGATCACAAGGGAGGTTCCCCCGTAACTGATGAAGGGCAGCGTGATCCCGGTCAGCGGCATTAAGCCGATAAACATGCCGATATTTTCGAAGATCTGATATAAGAACATAGCCACGATCCCTATAATGAGAAACGGTCCCGCACGCTCCCGAGATTCCAAGGAAATCAGGATCAGCCGATGGATCAGGATGAAATATAACAGAAGCAGAACGGAAGATCCGATAAAACCGAATTCCTCGGCAATCTGCACAAATATGGAATCGGAGTACGCATAAGGAACTCTGCCCGACTGGATCGACGATCCCTGCATGTAACCCTCGCCGCTCATACCGCCCGAGGCGATGGCAAGCTTCGCATTCGTTGTATGGTAGCTTGCCTTGGCGGTCGCCTTCTCCGGATAGAGCCACGGATCAATCCGTTCCACCCAGTGCGGCTTCAAAATTTTCGATTCCAGCAGCTCATCATGATAATGAATATAGGCCTGTGCTCCTCCAAAGGCCACGCCTGCCACAAGCGCAAGCCCAATGAGCGCATGGGAGAACTTAACGTTCCCGATCCAGAGCAGCCCCAGCAAAATCACGACATAACTGAGCGCGTTACCCAAATCATTCTGGGCCATGACAAGCACAAAAGGCACAAATGCCAAAAGTCCAATCGGAACAACGTCCTTCCAGAAGGACAGCAGCGGTTTGTTTTTGCGCACCAATACAAAGGAAAGAAAAATAATCAGGATCAGCTTGAACAATTCGGCAGGCTGTATACTTAAACTGCCAATGTAAATCCAGCCTTGGGCGCCGTTGATATCCTTACCGATAAACATAACGAGGACCAACACGGCCAATCCGCCCAAGTAAATATATTTAGCATATTTAATCAACAACCGGTAATCCAGCAGGCTTATTCCAAAAAAAGCAATGAAGCCGACAATGTAAAAAGCAATCATGCGGAGATGAGAGCCCTCGAATTTGGTGTCAACGGTTGTGCTGTATATCGACGTAATGCTGATACCCATCATCAAAACCAGTACGAAAACAATAACGTAATCCATCTTCTTAAATTTCTGAAGCATGCTTTATGGTCCCCCTGTGCCCGGAGCTGTTAGCCCCCCGGTTTGCCTATACAGGCATATAACGATTATTCGGAAAGAAAGTTTGACAAACGCTTATCGTTGATACAGATGATATCCGTTAAAAACGTCTAACGGCAGCATTACAATGGAGCGTTTCAAGGAGTATGCCTACTGGCCCCTAATGAATTATTCTAAAAGATTTCCTTCTCTAATACAATTCACGGGCCCTCCTGTAGATACCAACAAAAAATACAAAAGAGATGCTGCTTTCGATAGCATCTCTTTTGATTCTAAATCCGATAAATCGAATCAAGCCTGTTTAGGTGGTGCGGAACGGTACGTTTGAGGATTAGGCATATCTTCCTCCACTTCTTGTCCATGCAGCTTTACACTCATGACGACCCCGAGACACGCCATGTTAATGATGAGCGAGGTCCCGCCATAACTGATGAAGGGCAGCGTAATCCCTGTCAAAGGCATCAATCCAATAAACATGCCGATATTCTCAAAGATTTGATACAGGAGCATGGCAACAATACCGATGATTAGAAACGGCCCCGCTTTGTCCCGGCTTTCCAATGAAATCAAGATCATCCTGTGAATGAGGATGAAATATAACAACAACAGAACGGAAGAACCGATAAAGCCATATTCCTCTGCAATTTGCACAAAAATCGAATCCGAATACGTATAAGGTACACGTGAGGATTGTACGGAGCTTCCCTGTAAGTACCCTTCTCCGCTCATACCGCCTGAAGCGATGGCCAGCTTCGCGTTGTTTGTATGGTAACTCGCTTTCGCCGTTGCTTTCTCCGGTATTAGCCATGGGTCAATCCGTTCCATCCAGTGGCCGCGGCTCTCCATGATTTTTGATTCTTTAATCTCATCATGGTAGTGAATATAGGCCTGTGCTCCACCAAAAGCAATACCTGCTACAAGCAGCAGCCCGATAAGAGCGTGCGAAAACTTCACATTACCGATCCATAACAACCCAAGTAATATGACAATATAACTTAGTCCATTACCTAAGTCATTCTGAACCATGACAACAGCAAACGGGATAAACGTCAAGAGCCCAATCGGTACGATGTCCCGCCAAAAAGACAACTTCGCTTTATTCTTACGAATAAGAATATAGGTAATAAATATAATCAGCACTAGCTTAAACAATTCCGCCGGTTGAAAATCCACGATACCGAGATTAATCCAGCCCGTGGCATTATTTTTGGTCTGGCCGATGAAGGACGGAAGCAAAAGGGTTAATAACCCGCCGATGTATATGTGCAGTGCGTATTTATTCCATAACCGATAATCAATCAAACTGAGCCCGAAAAAGGCTGCAAATCCGAGGATATAAAAGATCGCCATCTTGATATGGTGTTTTTCGAATCCAGTGGTGTCGAGCGTGGCACTATATATCGATGTAATACTGACAACCATCAGCATCAACAGTACAAAAACGATAACAAAATCAATCTTCTTGAATTTCTGAAGCATGCTTTGGTCCCCCTGTGCCCGGAGCTGTACACACTGATTTGCCAATTGAGGTAATGTAGCGATCTGAACAACAGCAATAATGTAATCGGCTCAGCCCATCATCTATTTTAAAAGAAATCCACCCAGAACACAATTAACGGGATATTCCCAAGACATGCCTGTCAATCCCCGCCAAATCCGGCACCGTGACGATTTCCTCCCAGTGCCCTGCACTTCGCAGAAGCTCCGCCACATCCTCGGCCTGACCCATACCCAGCTCAAAAGCGATCAGCCGTGGCGGGGCTGTCAGCAAGGGCAGCTGCGCCATCATGATCCGGTACGGATTCAATCCGTCCGGCCCGCCGTCCAGTGCCGTTCGCGGCTCATAATCGCGGACTTCCGGCTGCAGCCCCTCAATATCCTCCGCCGGAATGTACGGCGGGTTGGAGACGAGGATGTCCGGGGCCATGCCCGCGAATGGCTCCAGCAGGTTCCCCTGCCGGAACTCGACATCGGCGTTCAGCTGCTTCGCATTCCGCGCGGCAACTTCCAGCGCATCAGGCGAAATATCGCTCGCATGCAAATCCCATCCTTCTGACTGCAATGCCAACGTGATGGCAATGGCCCCGCTGCCGGTGCCAATATCAATGGCCTGTAGCCTATCGGTTGATCGCGGAGTGAGCTCCTGCCCATGCTTCAGCACCGCTTCCACCAGCAGCTCCGTTTCCGGACGCGGAATGAGAACCGCTGGCGTAACTTCAAACGGCCGGCCGTAAAATTCCTGTTCGCCGATAATATACTGCGCAGGAACGCCTCGGGCTTTGCGATTGATCGCTTCTTCCAGGGCGTGGCGGCGGTCCGCCGGAAACGGCTCCGCGAGCGCCATATAGTATGAGGTTCCCGACAATCCCAGCACATGCTCCAGCAGCAGCTGCGCATTCCGCTGCGGTTCCATTACCCGCATGCCGTCTAAAAAAGAAGAAGCCTCTACAAAGGCTTCTCTTATGCTGCGCTGCGGCGTTAATTCGAATATCGTCCGCTTCAAAGCGTTATACTCCTTTTTCCATCATCTCAGCCTGCTCCGCAAGGGTCAGCGCCGAAACGATCTCTTCAATCTCCCCGTTCATCACTTGATCCAGCTTGTGAACGGTAAGTCCGATCCGGTGATCGGTTACACGGCTTTGCGGGAAGTTGTACGTACGGATCCGCTCACTGCGGTCACCTGTACCTACCTTGCTCTTCCGCTCCCCGGCATACTTCGCTTCTTCCTCTTGGCGCATCATATCAAAGATACGAGCACGAAGCACCTGCAGCGCCTTATCTTTATTGGAGTTCTGCGATTTGCCGTCTTGACACGTAGCCACAATCCCCGTCGGGATATGCGTTACGCGTACCGCCGATTTGGTGGTGTTAACGGACTGACCGCCTGCACCACTGGAGCAGAAGGTATCCACGCGGATGTCCTTGTCATGGATTTCGATATCCACTTCTTCCGCCTCCGGCATGACCGCCACGGTGGAGGTGGAGGTATGGATACGACCGCCGGATTCCGTAGCCGGAATACGCTGCACACGGTGCGCACCGCTCTCAAATTTCATTTTACTGTAAGCGCCGCGGCCATTGATCATGAAGATCACTTCCTTGAAGCCGCCCAGATCGTTCGTGTTGACATCCATCAGTTCAACCTTCCAGCCCTGGGTATCCGCATAACGGGTATACATCCGGTACAGGTCGGAAGCAAACAGTGCCGCCTCGTCGCCGCCGGCCGCGCCGCGAATCTCGATGATGACGTTCTTATCATCATTCGGGTCCTTCGGCAGCAGCAAGATCCGAATCTTCTCCGCCAACTCGCGCTCGCGCTGGGTAAGCTCCTCGATCTCCATTTTCACCATTTCGCGCATGTCGTCGTCCAACTTTTCGCCCTGCATGGTTTTGGCAGCTTCGAGTTCTTCAATAACATTTTTATATTCAACATAAGCCTCATAAGCAGGCTGTAAATCGGATTGTTCTTTGGAATAATCCCTGAGCTTCTTGGAATCATTAGCGACATCAGGATCGCACAGCAGCTCACTTAACTTCTCGTAACGATCCGCAAGGGATTGTAATCGGTCCAACAAAGGAATTCACCTCTCTAAGATATATTCCTGAAGATATGTCTTTTTGCACTCCATTTCGCATCAACAATGAAGTGTAAACGACTTTTTATTTTACCATGAAACGACGTATTTGACTAGCAGGCAGTTGACCGGACGATAAAGGTTCTCCCCTTCAAAAAAACCACGGTCCCATGCACAAAGTGACATGGAGCCATGGCCTTTGAATCGTTCAATTGCTACACATTGAAACGGAAGTGCATAACATCGCCGTCATTCACAACGTACTCTTTACCTTCCAGACGAAGCTGTCCGCGTTCCTTCGCGCCGTTCATCGATCCGGCCGCAACCAGGTCATCGTAAGCTACGACCTCCGCACGAATGAAGCCCCGTTCGAAGTCGGTATGGATCACGCCTGCCGCTTGCGGAGCCTTCGTTCCTTTGCGGATCGTCCAGGCACGTACTTCCTGCACGCCTGCCGTAAAGTAGGTGTACAATCCCAGAAGACTGTAAGCCGCCTTAATGAGACGGTTCAAACCGGATTCTTCCAGCCCCAGCTCCTCAAGGAACATCGCCTTGTCCTCGCCCTCAAGCTCGGCAATCTCAGCTTCAACCTTCGCGCTGATCGGAACCACGATCGCGTTCTCCGCAGCCGCGAAATCACGAACCTGCTGCACGTAAGGATTGCTGTCGGCTTCCGCAACGCCGTCCTCGCTCAGGTTAGCCGCGTATAACACCGGCTTCAATGTCAGCAGGTGCAAATCACGAACAATCAGCTTCTCATCATCGCTCAGCTCCACGCTCCGCGCCGGTTGATCGTTGTAAAGAGCTTCCTTCAGGCGCTCCAGCAGTTCTACCTCCTGAGCATACTGCTTGTTGCCGCCCTTCATGTTCTTCTTCGCGCGGTCGATCCGCTTCTCCACGCTGTCGAGATCCGCAAGGATCAGCTCCAGATTAATCGTCTGGATGTCGCTGACCGGGTTCACTTTACCGTCAACGTGGGTAATGTTCTCGTCTTCAAAGCAGCGAACAACATGAACGATGGCATCCACTTCACGAATATGGGCAAGAAACTTGTTCCCGAGACCTTCCCCTTTGCTTGCCCCGCGAACCAAGCCCGCGATGTCCACGAATTCAAAAGCGGTCGGTACCGTTTTGTTCGGCTGAACCAGTTCGGTCAGTTTGTCGAGGCGCTCATCCGGCACTTCCACGACGCCGACGTTAGGATCAATCGTACAGAACGGATAGTTGGCCGATTCGGCGCCCGCTTGCGTGATCGCATTAAACAATGTTGATTTGCCGACGTTTGGCAAACCGACGATTCCTGCTTTTAAAGCCATTTATGTGACAACTCCTTATCAGGTTTACTTCTTTATGGGTAAGTATTACACAGCTTCGGTTCTTATCGCCGGAGCTACTAATCGCCTGTTAAACAATCTTATTAATTATAGCAGATACCCGATAGACTTCAACACGAATATACTGCCATCACTTTAATGTGGATCCCGCCAATCACCCCGGCCATTTAAACACGAATCAGCCGTTTGGTTGACTTCAGCGCATCGATATTCGCCGCGCCGATTCCGAACATCGCCGTCCGCAGCTCCAACTCCACCTGGGCGAGCCGCTGATCCAGCGCTTCCACCGAATCGACCGCCGATCCCAGGAGTCCACGCCCGAAGCCAGCCAGATCGGCGCCAAGCGAGAGCGCTTTGGCCGCATCGACGCCGCTCTGCAGCCCGCCGCTGCCGATAAGCGCACAGGTTGGCGCAGCTTCGCGCACCTCCACGATGCATTCCGCGGTAGGATTGCCCCACCCGGCGAAAGCCTCAGCCGCAGCGCGGCGAACCGGATCCGGGCTGCGGAATTTTTCAACCTGGCTCCATGAGGTACCGCCCGCACCAGCCACGTCGATGAAGGCCGCCCCGACATTCAGCAGGTTCCGCGCCGTTTCACCATCGATTCCCCAGCCGACTTCTTTAATGCCAACCGGTACCGAAAGCGTACGGCACAGATCCTCAATTCGCCCAAGCAAACGGCCAAACCGGGTATTCCCTTCCGGCTGAAACACCTCTTGAAGTCCGTTTAGATGAAGAACCAGCATGTCCGCGCCCGCGATATCCACCGCCCGCTGACAATCGTTAAGGCCAAAACCATAGTTCAGCTGCACCGCTCCAAGGTTGGCGATAACCGGGACGCTCGGCGCACTCTCCCGGACACGGAAAGTAGGAGCAAGCTCTTCCTTCTCCACCGCGGCGCGCACGGAGCCTACCCCAAGGGCCCAGCCGCGCCGCTGCGCGGCTTCAGCCAGACGTCTATTGATCTCTCCGGTGGCTTTGCTTCCGCCAGTCATGGAGCTGATCAGAAAGGGTGTTCGTACGGAAAAATCAAGAAATGTAGTGTCCAGCTTAATATCGTCAAAATCGATTTCCGGCAGTGCGGAGTGACGGAAGCGGTAACGTTCAAAACCTGTGGTTACTCCCACGGAGCCTACTTCCTCATTCAAGCATAAACGTACATGCTCTATTTTCCGTTCGCCCGTGGACACTTCCGGCATCAGCCTGCCCTCGGGTCTTTCCAATCCTCTGCCTGAAATGGTTTCAGCAGGTTTACCCGCAGTCTCTTTATGTTCTGAATTCATCCCGTGCCTCCTTATCCACTTCGCTCATCTTTTAAATTAACCATATATAAGCATATCATTGGCATCACAGGTTGTCCCGGCTGCATGGATATGCACATCATCCTTAAGCAAAAATATAAACCACTCGATCTTCACCCATTCTACCGCATGTTTTGAAAAAACAAACCCGAATATCATTCTACCCCGGCTTCCTAGGATCAACTCAGGCTCCAAATCTCACACTTTCTGAATTGCAGAAACGAAGAGTGCGTCAGAGCAGGACTTTCATGTTAATTAACGGTATATGACAGCGATAGGAGGATGGGCTATATTGGGTTTCCACCATTTCATTCATCACCGCAATTCAGAGGATCTACATACAACCGATGCAGGCGATCCAGGCACGCAGCTCGTACCAGGGAAACCGAATATCAAAAGCTCCCGAACGCGAACAACGATTTTCATCTGCCTTGTCCTTCTTATACTCTGGCTCATCGGCGTAATGGTCTATCAGACTCATAAGCCGCTACCGAAGGGAATCTCCTATGAAAGCCCGCTCTACCAGAGCGACGTTAAAATGTGGACCGACCTGACCTATCCCGGACCGGACGGTCAACCGGTACATGATCGTGAAATCGGACCACGCATCGGTCAAATTATCGATGAATCCCGAAAGTTCCTGGTTATCGATATGTTTCTGTTCAACGGCTACACCCATAAAGGTCAGGAATTCCCCGAAGTCAGCGAAGAGCTTGCCCATCGCCTTGTTGCCCATAAGAAGAAAAATCCCGACATGGATATCTTCTTTATTTCCGATGAAGTGAATACCGGGTATGGCTCCTATTCGCTGCCGGAATTCGAGGCCATGAAGGCTGCCGGCATTCATGTGATCATCACCGATGTCGACCGGCTGCGGGACTCCACACCCGCCTATTCCGCCGTATGGCGTACGTTCGTCCAGTGGTTCGGCCAATCGGGCCAGGGGACACTCCCCAATCTGATGGCAAGCGAAGCACCTGATATTACGGTCCGCTCCTATCTGAAGCTGCTGAACGTGAAGGCCAATCACCGTAAAGTCGTCATCAGCGAGAACACCGCTCTGGTCACTTCGGCCAACATCCATGACGCCAGTGCGTTCCACTCCAACATCGCCTTCGAAACGAGCGGGGACATCATCGGGGATATGCTTGCAGCCGAGCAAGCCGCCGTTAACCTTACAAGCCCCATCAAACTGCCGGAGTATGAGCCGGGCTCTAAGCCACCCGTGCAACCTTCTGATCAAGCAAACGATGTCGATGTTCGTTATTTGACGGAAGGGAAAATCTATAAATATGTTCTGGAGGCCATTGGGCAATCACAGCCCGGGGACACGCTCTGGATGGGGATGTTCTATCTGGCTGACAGCAACGTCATGGACCAGCTTCTAAAAGCCTCGGACCGCGGCGTTGATATACGCCTCATTCTGGATCCGAACCAAAACGCCTTCGGCCGGGATAAGATCGGCATCCCCAACCGTCCGGCTGCCGCTGAGCTCATCAAGAAATCCAAGGGGAACATCTCCATTCGCTGGTACAACACCGGTACAGAGCAGTATCATACCAAGCTCATGTACATTGCCAAACCGACAGGCAAGTCCGTGATTACCGGCGGGTCAACCAATTTCACAAAGCGGAATCTGGCCGATCTCAATTTGGAAAACAACCTGTGGATAGCCGCACCTAAGGATCATCCGCTCGCCCAGGACCTGGACCGTTACTTTCATCGGATATGGTTCAATGAAGGCGCAGCCTTTAGTCTCGAAGCCGAGGCTTATCAGGGAAAAACGACATGGATGAAGGACATCCTGTTTAAACTGCAAAAATGGCTGGGTTTCACTACCTTTTAAAATTCTTTCAATATTATGTATGTGCGCGCATAAAGGGCCGGTATGTATCGCCAGTTACCCACCTCCACCGCTTACAGCAGAGGTGACATCAGCCGGGCAGCCGACTCCAGCAGCCGGGTCATGATTCTTTTTTTACGGGTATGATTGCGGTCGTACAGGATGGCGGATTCCAGGTCCTGCTCGAAATCGGATACCAGCCTGCCTACGCTTTCCGTATGAACGAGTAAAGCATTAACCTCAAAATTAAGGTGGAAGCTCCGCATGTCCATATTAGCTGTGCCAATGGTTGCGACTTCGCCGTCAACGATCAGCAGCTTTGAGTGCATAAACCCTTTTTCATATTCATATACCCTTACCCCGGCATCCAGCAGAGCCGGAAAATAGGAGTGGGAAGCCAGGAAGGGCAGCCATTTGTCCGGTTTCGACGGAAACAGAATCCGCACATCAAGACCGGACAAGGCGGCAACTCTGAGCGCGGTGAATATGTCTTCATCCGGTATAAAATACGGCGTAGCCAGCCATACCGACTTGCGAGCCGACACAATCATGGAGAAGAAGATGTTTTTCAGGGCTCTTCGCTCATTGTCCGGTCCGCTTGCGATAATCTGGACGGCACCGGCACGGTTCTCCAGCAAATCCGGTGAATAATAGATCGGCTCACTTGGCTGCTCCCCCGTCATGTACTGCCAATCCTGCAAAAAGACGACCTGGAGCGTTCGGACAGCCTCTCCGCGAACAAGCATATGGGTATCGCGCCAGAAACCGAATGCCTTACTGCGGCTTAAATACTCATCCCCCACATTCAATCCGCCCACGAATCCGACACTGCCGTCAATAACAACGATTTTGCGGTGATTGCGGTAATTCACGCGGCTCGTGAAGAATATCGTCTTGGGACTGCCGAATACGGCAACCTGTATGCCCGCATCCCTCATCTCCTGCAGAAAGGTAGGCGGCAGCTGCAAGCTGCCAACGGCGTCCACCATGAACCGCACGGCAACCCCTTTTCTCGCCTTCCGTATCAAAATTTCCTGGATCTGCGTTCCGATGGCATCCGGCCGGTAAATGTAATATTCCATATGGATATGATGCGTTGCCTGTTCCAGCTCCGCGATCAAGGCCTCGAAGGTCTCTTCCCCATCGGTCAGCACCCGCGTTTCGCTTGAGAAGGAAATCGGCGTACGCGCCAGCCGGGCAGACAGCTGAAGGAGCTGCTGCACTTCCGGCTTGAAGCAGGAGACGTCCGGAGTGCTTTTGCGAAGGACCTCGCTGGTGTATACCAGGCCGTCCTTCCGTGCTTTTTTGTCGTACTTTCTCCGTTTGAAATAATTCTGTCCAAACAAAAAATAAAAGACAAGCCCGACGATCGGGACGAGTGCCAGCAGCAGAATCCAGGCCATGGTGCTGCTGGGATGACGATTCTCCATAAAAATCATGAATCCGATGGATACTACGGTTAAGGTGGAGAATATCCCGATAATGGTCCCGGTCGTCTTCCCGAAATAATCCATGCCAAAATAATAAAACGCGAACAAAAGCGCGGTGATCAGTACAGCCTCAATTCCCTTTCTCATGTCCGTTTACCCCTTGTTTATTCATCGTTTTTCGTCTCTTTTGTATGTACGATGCCGATCACCCATATTCTACATGATCTCCCCCAGGAACTAAAGACTGTTCTCTATGAGACGACAAGGCTCGATGCTCAAAAATAATATATTGACAACGCTAAAACTATTTGCTAAAAATTAAACTAACGATCGTTAGTTAGGAGGATGATTATGAGTGCCGCCAACATTAAACAATCCGCCCTTGCCCACTTCGCCAAGAACGGTTACGAAGGGGCATCGCTGAAACATATCGCTGATGATTGCGGGATTAAGAAGCCCTCGATTTATGCTCATTTTTCAAGCAAACAGGATTTATTCCTGCAGGTGCTTCAGGACGTATTCCAGCGTCAAGAGGACTTGATGGTAGCGTATTTCCTCGACCATGCGGATTGGCCGCTGGAGCAGCAGCTGCACGGATTTCTAGAAAGCCGTCTGCAAGCTTATCGCCTGGATGATGAAGTCCGGTTCTTCTTGCGGATGGCCTTCTTCCCGCCAAGCGCGTTGTATGACGAAGTGATGGGGATGGTGTATCCATTGCTGGACCAGCAGGAAGAGAACCTGTCAAAACTGCTTGCCGCAGGTTGCCCGGTGCACGGACGCATCATCCGTTATCCGCGGAATGCCGCAATTGCCTATATGACCTTGCTGGATGGAATCCATCTGGAGACCGTGTACGGCGGAGAAGAACGGGCCATGAGACGGCTCGTGGCCGCTTGGCCCGTGTATTGGTTAGGAGTAACGAAACAAAGGTATACCCACAAGAGTTAATGTCTCCTGTTCTACGCATGATAAAAAGGCTTAAGGAGAATAGGAATTGGTAGCCATGAGGGGTTACTGTGTTTTCATAAAAGGAGTGACAATCATAATGAATCGCAACTGGGTTTTTGTGCTGCTTGCTGGATTGGTTGAAGTGATATGGGTTATGGGTTTGAAGCATTCCTCTAACATCTGGGAATGGCTTGGAACCGTAGCCGCCATTGCAGTCAGCTTCTATCTTATTATCGAGGCAGCCAAACGGCTGCCGGTCGGAACGGTGTATGCCGTCTTCACGGGAATCGGCACAGCCGGAACGGTCGCTTCCGAAATGCTGTTCTTCGGAGAACCGTTTAAACTGCTTAAGGTGCTTTTGATCTGCGTGCTGCTGGCAGGGGTGATCGGCCTTAAGCTGGTTACGGCGGATCATGCAGAACCGGAGGTGACTAAGTAATGGCCTGGGTTGCTCTTGTATTTGCCGGATTATTCGAAATCGGCGGCGTCATCGGCATCAAAGGCGTGTCGGAGCGAAAGGGATGGCGCTATGTACTGATTTTGGCCGTATCTTTTGCCGCCAGCTTCTCCCTTCTCTCCTACGCCATGACCGTACTGCCTATGGGGACTGCTTACGCTATCTGGACGGGAATCGGGACCGCGGGCGGCGCGATCACCGGGATGTTCCTGTTCGGGGAACCAAAGGAGTGGCGGCGGGTGCTGTTTATTGCCATGATTCTGTGCTCAGCTGTTGGTCTGAAATTGATCAGCTAAATAATTTCTACAAATTTCATAAGTTTTCAGAACCCATGAAAAGGGACGACCGTAGTAAAGTTGAAACGGTCGTTCTTTTTCATATATAATAATTCTTGACCTAATGGTCAATCCAAGAACCGTAAAGTTCTCAAGCGAGGTGAGCTTTTGATTGGCTGATAAAACGGCAGAAAAACGACAGCAAATTCTCATCACTGCGATGCAGCTGTTTTCCGCGAAGGGCTCTTCGGTTACCTCCATGCAGGAAATCGCCGAAGTATGCGGGATGTCGAAAGGCAGCCTCTATCTTCATTTCAAGTCCAAAGAGGAACTGGAAAAGAGCATTTACGAGCATATCGCAAGCCGGATAAAAGACGAGATTCTCCGGGTCGACCACGATCCGCTGCTTGCGCCTAAGGAACAGCTGCGCAAGCAGACGGAAGTGCTTTTGATCCATTTTCTGGAGATCCGGGAATATCTCCTGAAGCAGTTCCATGATCAGATGCCGGGGAAACCCCCTTTTGACAAGGAAAACATGCGGCAGGAAATGCTCGCTGCATTGCAGTGGTTTAACAATAAGCTTAAAACCATTTATGGACCGGACGTAGAGCCGTATACGATGGAGATCGGCATGTTTATGGCCAGCATGCTGGGTTCGTATATCCGCTTTCTGTTCATGCCGGGATTTCATTTGAATGTTGGAATCACGGCAGATCACCAGATCCAGCTGCTCGATGACATCGTAGCCAGCATTCTTCGCAGACGGCCGGAGCCGCTGATCCCGATGGAGGCGATTGGCCAATTGGGACAATTATGCCAAACCGACGTTCGCAAACAGCGCCATCCGCTGATCGTCATAAAGGCGATGAAAAACGAGCTGAAGCAGATCCAGGGCGAGGCGGAGGACCGGGAAGATGCGATGGAATCCCTCAATATTATGGAGAAAGAGCTGCTTGCCCTCCAGCCCAGCAGGGCCGTTCTGAAAGGAATGCTTGCTAACTTGGAGGGGATCGAAGAAATCGAAACATTGTATACCGAGCTCAAAGGCACTATTTTGACTGTGCTTGAAAGCTATCTTACGCCCGGCGGCATGATGCAGGGAAATTCGTTCAAATTAGAGACATAGAGTTATGGAGAGGAGAGAGAATCGCCTAATGAAAGGAATTATCAATTTCTCGCTGCGCAACAAGTTTGCGATCTGGCTGCTGACCATCATCGTCAGCTTCGGTGGGTTATACAGCGGACTGACGATGAAGCAAGAAACCATTCCGGATATTAACGTCCCGTTCTTAAGTGTCACCGCGATCTATCCCGGTGCAGCCCCTGAAGGTGTTGTGGAGGATGTCACCAAACCGCTTGAGACGAGACTCCGCAATATCGACGGCGTCAAAACCGTAACCTCCACTTCCATGGAGAATGCAGCCAATGTCATGGTTGAGTTTGATTATGGTAGTGATCTGGACAACGCTACGGCTGCTGTTCGTGAAGCCATTAACGAGGTAAAGCTGCCCGATGACGCCCAGAAACCTACCATATCCAAATTCAGCATGAGCTCCATGCCGGTTGTCTCCCTAAGTATTGCGAACAAAGACAACATGGCATTGGATGAATTGACACGCATTACAGAGAATGACATCGTTCCGGAGTTGGAGGATTTGGACGGAGTTGCTTCCATCCAGGTAGCCGGACAATTCGTGAACGAAGTACAGCTTAAGTTTAATCAGGACAAACTGAACGAGCTCGGCCTGACGGAGGATACCGTCAAAGGTATCGTGCAGGGTTCCGCGCTGTACGTTCCGCTCGGCATGTTCGAAATGGAAAAATCCCAGAAGGCTGTTGCCATTGATGGCGGCATCATCGGCATTGACGATCTGAAGAATATCGCTATTCCGGTTATTCCGGGTGGCGGCGGCGCAGATGCATCTGCCGGAGCGGGTGCTCCGAATGCCGGGGCAGGTCAACAGCCATCGCAGCAGCCTACCGGTGACGCAGCTGGGGCAGGTCAACAAGGCGCTCCTGGAGCCGGTACGGCTGCCGGAGGACCAAGCGGTGCTCCGGCCGTTCCAACCGGCATTCCAACCGTAAAACTCAGCGAGATTGCCAAAATTGAAGTTATCGGAACCTCGGAATCCATCTCCCGCACCAACGGGAAGGAATCGATCGGTATCCAAATCGTGAAAGCCAACGACGCCAATACGGTTGACGTTGTCAATCAGGTCAAAGACAAGGCCGAAGAATTGAGAGGCCTTTATCCGGGCATGGATCTGACGATCATGCTGGACCAAGGCAAGCCGATTGAAGACTCTGTTCATACGATGCTTTCCAAGGCATTATTCGGCGCGCTGTTCGCCGTTCTGATCATTATGATCTTCCTGCGCAACATCCGTTCAACGATTATATCGATTATTTCGATTCCATTGTCCTTGCTGATTGCGGTTCTGTGCCTGAGACAAATGGATATCACCCTAAATATGATGTCGCTCGGTGCCATGACCGTTGCCATCGGCCGGGTTGTCGATGACTCGATCGTCGTAATCGAGAATATCTACCGGCGTATGTCCCTCTCGACCGAGAAGTTGACGGGCCGAGCGCTCATTAGCGCTGCTACACGTGAAATGTTTGTACCGATCATGTCCTCCACCATCGTAACCATCGCGGTATTCCTTCCGCTTACCCTGGTCAGCGGTATGGTCGGAGAGCTGTTCATGCCATTTGCATTGACGATGGTCTTCGCACTGCTCGCTTCCCTGGTCGTGGCGATCACGCTTGTGCCCGCCATGGCGCACAGCCTGTTCCGCAAAGGCTTGAAGAACAAACATGATCATGCAGAGAAACCGGGCGCAATGGCCCGCGGATATCGTTCCATTCTGAAATGGACGCTCAATCACAAAGCCATTACATTCCTGGCAGCCATCGTATTATTGGCAGGAAGCTTGTTCCTGACGAAGTACCTTGGAGTTAGCTTCATTCCTGAACAGGAAGACAAATATGCCATGGTGACATATTCCCCTGAACCTGGCGTCATGCTGGAGGATGTAGAGGAACGCGCATTACAAGCAGAGAAATTGATCCTGGATCAGCCTGGCGTGCAAACGATGCAGTACTCCATCGGGGGCAGCAATCCGCTTGGCATGGGATCGGCCAATTCCGGATTGTTCTATATTATGTATGACCCGGACACGAAAAACTTCGAAGATGTCAAAAAAGCGCTTGTCGAGGATCTTGCTAAGGAAGTACCTGATGGTACTTGGTCCAATATGGACATGGCGGCCGGCGGCTTTGGCGGCAGCCAGTTAACGGTTAACGTCTTTGGCGATTCTCTGGAGCAGATCAAGCCGGTGGCTGATCAAATCGCAGAGCTCGCAAACAAGGATACCGCAACCTTTGATAATGCAGAAACCAGCTTGTCCGATGCGTTCGAGCAGTATACGCTGGTTGCCGACCAAGAGAAGCTAAGCTCCCTTGGCCTGACAGCAGGACAACTCGCGATGAAGCTGGCTCCTGTACGGGAACGTCCGGTCTTGACCGAAGTCAAAATTGAGGACAAGACTTACAATGTTTACATTGAGACGGACAGCAAAACCTATAAGAGCATTAAGGAAATCGAGAACGAAACCGTCACCTCTCCGCTCGGGATCGAAGTACCGATCAAAGATGTGGCCAAGGTGGAAAAAGGAACGACTCCAGATTCCATTATGCGCATCGACGGGAAAATGGTTGTGACCGTCACAGCCGATATCTTGTCCAGCGATGTTGGTTCGGCCTCCACCAACCTGGAGACTGAAGTGAACAAGCTTGAGCTTCCAGACGGCGTATCCGTCCAGTTCGGAGGCGTCACCGAGCAAATCAACGAAACCTTCGGACAGCTTGGACTCGCTATGCTGGCAGCCATTGCGATTGTATACTTTGTGCTTGTGGTTACATTCGGTGGCGGTCTCGCACCGTTCGCCATCCTGTTCTCACTGCCGTTCATTGTCATCGGAGCCATTATCGGCTTGCTCGTCACAGGCGAGACATTGAACGTGTCTGCACTCATGGGCGTACTCATGCTGATCGGTATCGTCGTGACCAATGCGATTGTATTGATCGACCGCGTGATCCATATGGAACGCGAAGGAATGAGCACCCGCGAAGCCCTGCTAGAAGCCGGGGCTACCCGTCTTCGTCCAATCTTGATGACGGCACTCGCAACCATCGGCGCTCTCCTGCCTCTCGTATTCGGCTGGGAGAACAGCGCAGGCATCATCTCGAAAGGTCTCGGCATTACGGTTATCGGCGGTCTGATCAGTTCGACGCTGCTCACGCTCGTAGTGGTACCTATCGTGTACGAGTTCCTGATGAAGTTCAGCAAGAAAAGAATCGAAGATTAAGTAGAACACCAAAGCCCCGGCTTCCTACACTAGGAGACCGGGGCTTTTTTTGATGACGATGATGTTGTCTTGCTCGCTAATGTACCAGCACAGCTTCCCTGGAATGCTTCCACGTCTTCAGCATGTTCAGATCCTGTGCGAGGAACTCCTCCAGCAGACTGAATACCGACTGATACAGCGGACTTTTCGTGGATTCCTTCAAATCTTTGCAGAGAGATGGCACCCATGACAACAGATGCTCCTCCAGAAACTTCTCTTGAACCTCCATCAATTGCAGCATGCTATGTTCACAATACGTATTGTTCAGCATACGGTCATGAAGCAGTGTCATAAATTCCAGTTCAATGGCTATATGATCGTCCGCTTCGCCGTGCAGTTTATTAAAGGCAACACCGACGGATGCATAACAATCGGCTAAATCCTGAGCGCATCCATCCTTCGTATAATGAGACTCTGCCGCCTGACGCTGTTTGGACTGCTGAAGCAATCGACGGTATTCCGCCCCTTCATATTCGCAAATCCGAACCAATTCCTCAGGTGAGCGTCCACATAAATATGTCATCAGGTCCGTACCGGCCTTCGAACATTCCGCAGCCTTGCTAATTCCACTTCCGCGGCTCCATTCCGCAATCATAGACAAGCTGGGCCAATTGCCCAAAAAATCAATCAGCAGCTCGTAGACCGTCCCCCGGTTTTCAAGCCATCTGTGACAGACGTCAGGCACCTCCAAAGTTTGAACAGGTGATATCGCCATATCGAACCTCCTATTGGTAACCTTTCTTGTTGGATGTGATATCCTTGACAGTATATCTTAGATGAACGTCTAATGAAAGCAGTTTGAAATGATTTCCGAAAATTTCGGAAAAATCAGGAAACTTTCGGAAATCTAGAATGTCACTACTCGCTTTCAAGGGGAGAAAGCTTTTGTCCACAGCTTCAATATACTGGATCCCGAAAGCGTTTTCTGTGATTCTTCTCACAAAACAATGGCCGTTTTGCCGCAGCTTGTCCTGCCGGCATGACCCAAAAGGTGCATTGACTCCCGTACGGGGAATAGCTACAATGTGACCATGCATGCTATAAAGGGGGATTTCCATGATCGAACCGCTTAAAGATTCTTTCGGTCGGGTCCATGATTATATTCGTATCTCAGTGACGGATCGATGCAATCTTCGTTGTGTCTATTGTATGCCGGAAGAAGGGGTGGAATTCCAACCTCACGATCAGATTATGAGCTATGAAGAGATCGCAGCGATCATGCGCGTCCTTGCCCCTATGGGCGTCTCCAAAGTACGCCTTACCGGCGGCGAGCCGCTGGTGCGCAAGGATCTGGAGTCCTTGGTCCATATGATTGCTTCCATTGATGGAATTCAAGATATTTCCCTCACCACCAACGGGATCATGCTCCCATCCAAAGCTCGTCTGCTTAAGGAAGCGGGACTTACCCGAATCAACATCAGCCTGGATTCGCTTCATGAGGAGCGATACGCCCGCATCACGCGCGGCGGTCAAGTGCGCAAAGTGCTGGAAGGCATTGAAGCCGCTTATGAAGCCGGCCTGGATCCCATCAAACTGAACATGGTGTTAATGAAGGGCTTCAACGAAGACGAGATTCGCGACTTTATCGCGCTGACGCTCGATCGTCCCCTTCATGTCCGCTTTATTGAATACATGCCGATCGGCCAAGCATCCGATGCCTGGCGAGATTCATATATGCCGCTGAGCCGGGTATCCGAAGTGTGCCAGGAGGCGGGTTGGACCATTCAAGAAGAGCAGGGGCCATCCGGCAATGGGCCCTCACAAAATATGAAGGTGGTTGGAGCTACAGGAACCTTCGGTCTGATCCATCCGGTCAGCGATCATTTCTGCGATTCCTGCAACCGCCTCAGGCTGACGGCTGACGGCCACATCAAAGCTTGCCTGTACTGGTCCGACGAATTTAACGTGCGCCGCGTCGTCGATGATCCTTCCGCGGTGGCGAACCTGTTCCGCAAAGCGCTGGGCGCCAAACCGCTGAATCATGAAATGGCGCTCGCGCTCGAGAAAAAAACGCAAAGCCATACCCCCACCGTCCGGCGTATGTCACAGATCGGCGGATAAACCATCTGCTGTGCGTATAATAGCCGAAGGCAGTCGTTTTATCTATATTAAAATCCCCGCCAAGCATTTAGATGGCGGGGATTTTTTTAGGATGAGTACCGGTTTCATCAACCTTTGCACCTTGATGCTGCTATGAGAAACTCTACTATTGTTCCTCAGGAAAGTCCGAGTTCAGCAGGCCGCCTGCTGCCTCGTATTCCCCAGGCGTGTTCATATTAAATAAAATCCTGCGCGGATCAAGGCCCGTCATTGCCTCTAATTGCTCCTCGTGCACGAAGACGGCATCCAGCTCCTGCACCCACTCTACCATGCGCAATTGTCCCTTGATCAGCCTGCGTTCAAGGCCTTCTGCGGTTTCTTTGCGATAAGCCGCCAGCAGCGGATGCACCCTACCATCTACAACGGGGATGACCGCGGCGGCTGTGTGCTGCTTGTTCGCCAGATCCAGTAGTCCCCGAAGGAAACGCTCATGGATATGGGGCATGTCGCACGCAGCAACCATGTTCCATGTGCTTTGGGATGACTTGAGCGCTGCATGGAGTCCCGCCATCGGGCCTTGCCCGACATAAAGGTCGGGAACGCATTCCAGTCCGAGAAATGGATAAGAGTCCGGGGCATTGGTGGATAGGATTACCCGTCCGCTAACCTTGCCAAGCGCCTGAACGGTTCGTTCGATTAGACTCATTCCCTCTATGGGCAGCAGCGCCTTGTTTCTCCCCATTCTCCGGGAGGCTCCACCTGCAAGCACGATACCCGTCACCTGGTCCGGCGGAAGGCCGACATCTATGGGTTGACCGCTCATATGCTCTACCAGCCTTTCTTACACGTTGTAAAAAAACTTGATTCAGTTTATAGGTTAATAACCAGAATAATGGAAAATCATTTAAAAGATGGTTTGTATCCCTTTTCAATGCGTGATACATTGAAAGGAAAGCGGCTTATTTTTCGTTGCCGCGATTTTGGATTGCATTCGGTTTGAAAGGAATGACCTACTTGCGGAATATGGACAATGCTCAACCTTCGCTGACATCGCTCAAGCTGTTCAACTTCTTCATTTACGGAACCATGGTCATCTTCACCGGTTTCTTCCAGTTATATTTGCAAGACATCGGCATGAGCAAAATCGAAATCGGCAGCCTGATGGCCATCGCGCCATTTGTGTCCATCTTCGCAAATCCGTTCTGGGGATTCTGGGGTGATCGGGCAGCCAACATTAAACGCGTGCTGCTGATCATGATGACCGGTACACTGCTGCTGGTTCAGTTCGTATTTCAGGCGAATACCTACGCAATGATATACATGACGATGATTTTCTTTTATTTCTTCCAGACTCCGATGTTCTCACAGACGAATTCGCTGATTCTAACCTATATTGAGGGGACGCAGCAAAAATTCGGTTCGTTCCGGCTATGGGGGTCCCTGGGGTGGGCGCTGACGGCAATTGCTGCAGGACCTGTCATCGACCGGCTCGGATCGGGACGCATCTCCATCGTGTTCTCGATCATGCTGCTGGTGGCGGCGTTGTTCATGTTCACACTGCCCTCCATCCAGAAAACAACGGCGTCGGCATCGGTTAACCTTAAAGGACTCAGCAGGCTGTTCCTGAATTCCTATTTTGTCTGGTTCATTCTATTAGGCATCATGGTATCCATCCCGAACACAGCCAATAACACCTTTATGTCCCTATACATTCTGGAGCTTGGCGGTACCAAGCAGATGGTGGGCCTGGCGATCTTCTTCTCGTCGATATTCGAAGTGGTGATCTTCATTCTGTTTGACCGCTTCCTGAAGCGTAAAATCAATGTCCTGGTCGGCTGCTTGACGATTGTCAGCCTGCTCTTCGCCCTCCGCTGGCTGCTGATGGCGGAAGCCAACAGCGCGCTGGAGGTGGCCTTCATCCAGCTGCTGCACTGCGTAACCTTCGGCGGCTATTTCTATGTCGGCGTACAGCTGACGATGCTGTTTGTTCCGACGCCGTATCGCGCTTCCGGACAAGCGATCTATACCTTAAGCTGGAGCGGCATATCCGGCGTCATCGGCGGTCTCGCCGGCGGCTGGATGTTCCAAAACTTCGGGGCGCAGATCATGTACTGGACCGGCACGATGCTTGCCATTGTGGGGGCCATCGGCTTTGGCTGGATGTGGTACAACCTTCGCAAGCACGGGTATCAGCCGCTGCATCCGGACGATCCCGAAGGCGACGAGATCGAGGAGTACGCGGCGAGTTAGAACGTGGTTTGTACGCAAGCCATTCCAATTGCAAGCTGGTATCACCGTAATATAACAAGACTCGAATGAATCCTGTAACGGATCTTCGAGTCTTGTTTACGTTATAAGGGCGCGAGAGACATCTTCTACGCCGTCCATGCGGTTTATGTTGATTAGCTCTTCGGAAGCTGGAACGAGCTCTTCAGGGAGACCACGCGGTTAAATACCGGACGTCCTGGCTGCGAATACTTCGAGTCGACGTTGAAATATCCATGGCGGAAGAACTGGAACTTGTCCTGCGGTGCAGCATCCTTCATATTCGGTTCCACGAATCCTTGCACGATTTGCAGCGAGTTCGGATTGATGTCGTCCAGGAAAGACTTCTCGGCAGTTGCTTCTTCCGCTTCGCCTGCAACCTCCTGCACCAATTCGGCTTCTTCCTCTTCGTCCTTGAACAGCGGTTCGAACAGGCGGAATTCGGCAGGCACGGCCTGCGTGGCCTCCACCCAGTGAATCGTTCCTTTCACCTTGCGTCCGGTAAAGCCACTCCCGCTCTTCGTCTCCGGATCATACGTACAGTGGATCTCGATGACCTTGCCGTTCTCGTCTTTGATCACGTCATTGCACTTGATGAAATACGCATGCTTCAAACGCACCTCATTGCCCGGGAACAAGCGGAAATATTTGCTCGGAGGATCTTCCATGAAATCCTCTTGCTCAATATAAATCTCGCGCGAGAACGGAATCTGGCGAATCCCCATCTCTGGATTCTCCGTGTTATTCTCGGCATCCAGCCATTCGATCTGACCTTCAGGGTAATTCGTAATGACCACCTTCAGCGGGTCCAGCACAGCCATCGTACGCGGCGCCTTCAGCTTCAGATCCTCACGGATAAAGTGTTCCATCACTTGGCGGTCCACCGTGCCGTACGCCTTCGAAATCCCCGTCTCAAACACGAAGTTGCGAATGGCTTCAGGCGTATACCCCAGTCGGCGAAGTCCGGAGATCGTCGGCATGCGCGGATCATCCCAGCCGTCCACAACATTCTCGTCTACGAGCTGCTTCAGCTTGCGTTTGCTCGTAACCGTCTGCGCCACATTCAGACGCCCGAATTCATACTGATGCGGCGTGCTGTCCATCTCGCATTCCGCCACGACCCAATCATAGAATGGGCGTTGATCTTCAAACTCCAGAGAGCATAGGGAATGCGTAACCCCTTCAATGGCATCCTCCAGCGGATGGGCAAAAGCGTACATCGGATAAATGCACCACTTGTCGCCTGTATTGTGATGATGCGCGTGAGAGATACGGTAGATGACCGGATCCCGCAGATTGATATTCGGAGAAGCCATATCGATCTTGGCGCGCAGCACGCGTTCGCCGTTGGCGAATTCCCCTTTGCGCATCCGCTCGAACAGATCCAGATTCTCTTCCACGCCGCGATCCCGGTAGGGACTATTTTGCCCAGGCTCGGTCAGGGTTCCGCGCGTTTCGCGGATTTGGTCGGCGGATTGGTCATCCACGTAAGCTTTCCCTTTCTTAATCAGCAGCACCGCACGGTTGTACATCTCTTCAAAATAATCGGACGCGTACCGCAGCTCTTCCCAATCGAATCCGAGCCACTTCACGTCCTCCTTAATGGAGTTCACATACTCAATGTCTTCCTTCACGGGGTTCGTATCATCGAACCGCAAGTGCGTCCGTCCGCCGAATTCATCGGCCAGCGTGAAATTGATCCATATGGCCTTGGCATGTCCAATATGCAAATAGCCGTTCGGTTCCGGCGGAAAGCGGGTAACGATTTCCTTGACTTTACCGGACTTCAGGTCTTCGGTAATAACATTTTTTATAAAATTGGAGGGGGTGCCCCGATGGTTCTCCACGTTGATCAACCTTTCGTCCTGTAATTTCTGTCTATCTCCTGTATAAACGTGTTTCCCTTAAATATACCTGTAATGCCGCGATTGTTCAAGGAATTCGGCACTTCCGGACCGCAAGCTGCCGACTTGGGATGAGGATTCATATAAGCAGCCCGCTCCCAGCTTTAAACCTGCGCACAGAGATCCTCCCACAACCGAAAATGCCGGTGAGAATCGTTTTGACGGGGGCTTTTCAATAAGGTAGCATGGAGAGAAAAACAGCGATGGAAGGAGGCCTGCAATCATCTTATGAAACCTCGTAAATTCCCCAAAGAACAACGTGAACAGCTGATTGAACTGGTTCAGGAATACTTTGAAACGGAGCGCGGGGAAACCCTCGGCCATCTGGCAGCAGAAGGGGTTCTTGATTTTTTCATGGAAACCTTAGGGCCGCATCTATACAATCAAGCGCTCAGCGACTGCAGAACGGTTGTTAATCAGCGTATGATTTCCATTGAAGAAGATATTTACGCATTGGAGCAAAAAGTGAAGCGGACACGTTAAAGCTACATATACTTCACGATGGAGAACAAAGGAGATACCGTATGTTTGGATACACTTTAGATGACCATGTTGAATTGCGCCCGCTTGCCATCGAGCATGCACGGGCGATGTTCGAAATTACCGATCGGTCCCGGGACCGTCTTCGCAAGTGGCTTCCGTGGGTGGATGCTGTTACCGAGGTCAACGATACCGTCAATTATATCAAAGGCGCCATGAAGCAAGCGGCCGAGAACGGCGGCTTTTCGGCTGGCATCTGGGTCCGCGAGGAGCTGGCAGGCACCATCTCGTTTCATGAGATTGATTGGAGCAACCGCTCGGTCAGCATCGGATATTGGCTGGATCAGCATTTTACGGGGCAAGGGTTGATGACAAGCGCATGCCGGGCGTTCACCGATCACGCGCTGATGCGAATGGGCCTGAACCGGGTGGAGATTCGCTGTGCAACGGCCAACCATCGCAGCCGGGCCATTCCGGAACGGCTGGGGTTTGTCCTGGAGGGAGTCATAAGGGAAGCCGAGAAGCTCCCCCAAGGCTATGTCAACCATGCGGTCTACGGCATGATTCAGAGCGAATGGAAGCGGATGAGGTAATGCGCGATAACGTTCTAAGAACGTCCCATCGGCGCTTTTTCGCAGAACACAGGCCGCACTTAAAAGGATGTTTTTCCTGCAATTATTGAAATTGTTCAGCTTCACTTAGCACTAGAATCCCAACAAAACCGGCTTGTATCCTACGATCAGGACGCAAGCCGGTTTTTGTTGTCTGTATATGTTCCAGGACGTAGGATAACCTTGGCTAAGTGCTTGGCTGGGAGCCCGCGTCTCACTCCTGATGGTCCCGCAGGATCTCCAGCCATTTGCCGAATTGCGCCTTCAGGCTGGCTGACAGCGCATCGATCTCCAGCATGCGGGACAACCCGCGTTCATCCTTCCGCCCATCCTTCATCATTCGAAGCACGTCCAGCACCGTGATGCCGGAAGCATGGGACTCAAGCTGAGCGACCACGGAATCGGCATGGACGTCCCCTTCCTCCAGGACTCGAAAGTAAAACCCGCTGTATCCCGTATTCAATACTCTTGCCGGCATGTCTTTAACGCCATGCTTTTGCGACAGCTTAAAGCAGGGATATCGAGGCTGGCTGACCTGCACCACCGCGTCGCCTATCCGGTATACATCCCCGATGCAAACCTGATCCTCCAGCATCCCCCGCAGCGTCAGGTTTTCGCCAAATGCAGCATACTCCATCTGTTTGCCCAAGGACTGTTCCCAATAGGGATAATGCTCAGAAGGATACGCGCACACCGCCTTATCCACGCCGCCGTGATTGACGAGATCGGCCTGACCATCCCCTTGGAAATTCAACGCACTTAGGAATAAGGGGCCTTCCACAGGCTGCTTATAAATTCCGGTAGACAGGTCCTTTCCCTGGTAATCAACCGTTACAGGCTTTCCCACATTCAGCGATACAATGCCCATGGTCATGGAAAATAACCTCCGCCTTCTTTTCTTTTCATCTACTATATGCAATAGCGTGTACCCTTGTCCAGAAGCCGTTTTAAGTGGCGGGCCAAATAACATAAGGCCAACCAGAAATCCCTGATTGACCTTAACATACGAAACAGCCCGGCAAGCTGCCGGACTGTTCAACCCTATGACTCCTCTCTGCCGCACGTTAACCGGCCTAGAGGGATATCATGATGCGATCATGATAAGAAGCAGCACATTAAGATATCATCGACGTAACGTCCATCCACGTAAAACTCCTGAATCAGCCTGCCCTCTTCCTGAAACCCGCAGTTCCTGTAAAAAGAGAATGCGCCCGGATTGCTGGACAGCACCCGCAGCCTCAGCTTCGAAATGCCTTCCACGCGCGCCATATCCTTCACGGCTTCAATCAGCCGCTGCCCGATGCCCTGCCGTTGATAGGCAGGGTGAACCGCGATGTTCAGCTCCAGCACGTGACGATTACTGCGAAGGCTTGTGGGCGACCGGAATCCGATGTAACCGCACAATTCTCCCTCATGCAGCGCCACGAGCTGTGTGCCTGGCGGACAATGCAGAAGATACTGATCTCTTGAGGTCCACTCCAATGGGGCAGGGGCCGTATTGCGATCCCATACCAGTTCGTCGAGTTCCATGAGTGCAGCAGCATCCTTCATCTCGGAGAACCGGATGGTCAATGTCTCTTGACGGGTCTTCATCGCCATCCCTCACTTTGATAACCATTCTCTCTATTATATCAGACCGGTTTGCTTCTTGCAGACGAGGTTCACGGGTTAGGAATTATTGTTCATGAATAGAGGTGTAAATATCCACGACACAGCCGGTGTCGCCCTCTCCGGCCAATCGTTTGAAATCCGCACCCGCAATACGAACGCCGCCTGCGCGGTATCGGTTCCGGATAGCATCCACTGCCACATCCTGCCCGTTAATCGTGATACGGGTCTGCTCGGCGCGAACCACGTGATAAATGAACGTTACCGCTATCCCCGCATAGTTGAATTGGAACTCCAGGCCATCCAGCGTCTTCGGCAGGACCGGATCAATCACCAGGTCTCCTCCCGCTTCGCGAATGCCAAGCGCATTGGAGATCAGCTGGTTCATGTAGATCCCCGGACCGCTGGAATAAATCCGCCAGCCGCCTTTGACAGGCACGCGTCCGCTGCGCAGCGCATCAAACGATTCCTGCGCTTCATAACGCGTGTTGAACTTCCCGTCCGAGCTGCTGAAATACGCATTGCTCTGACGCAGTTCCGCATTCGGCACAACCTCGGTAATGCCGATCGGGTTGATGCGCTCCAGCCCGCTCCAAACCTCGCTGTTCTTGCCGAGCTTTGCCATCGCCTCCACATAACGGATGTGCGCATGCACATATTGAAGGCCAACCTCCCGGCCAAAATTCGCCGCCTGCTCCGCCCGCTTAAAGTGCGTACTGACGCCGCCGGCATATACGGCCGGGCGGTTCATCAATCTCACGCCGTCCGGACAGAACAGCTGCTCACGGATAATTTCATAATGGCTTGCTGCCTGCTCCGGCGTCAGCAGCTCGCTGATCATGCTGCGCGTCATCGGAAGCAGCCGGTACTGGATTCCCGTTTCCTCATCGGACGGATGCAGCAGGAATCTGCTTTGCTCCTTGCTCTCCATATAGACAAAGCCCGGAATGACTTCGGAGTTCAAGATATACGTATTGAAATCCCGCTGAATTCCTTCCGCGAGTTCCCCCATGGCATCGGACATCACTTGGTCCACACCCTCCATAACGCGGGAGAACTGGTTCAAGGTCTGATAGGTCAATGCCACCGTCCAGCTGCTGACCATGAACTGCTTCAGCTGCGCGTTAGCCGGCTGAAGCGTATCGTCCCAATCCCCGTCTCCATATGAAGACAGATAGGTGTCATGCAGGAAATGATTTTGGATATAGGCCATTTGCTTCTTCACATGCTCAAGCACGGTATACGTCTGCTCCGTAAAATCAAAGCTGTGTTTTCTTGTGTAAGGAACAACCGACTCCAATATGCTGTAATCATGCGTAACGGCCAAGTAATCGCCCAGCACCTTAAGCGGCCATACGATAATATCGCCGTGGCTCTCTTCCTGCTGAATATGAGCATATTGATCAAACATGAACCATTGCGGCCAATTTCCGTCATCCTCATACTGGTGGGAATACACTTCAAGCAGGATCTCGCGTACCTGCTCGTATTTATGCGTAGCCATGAAATATTCGACAGGCCCTTGGCATACATCGCGCGTTCCCCACGCTGCGCCGCCGTATTGTTCCAGGCCGTGCGGTACCGAATAGTGAACGAGCATGTTATGCGTATACCACCAGGCCAGCGCATTTACCTTGAACAAGCCGTCTTCCTGCCCATTCTGCCGGCTCAGATGAAACCCGTTCATGACGGACGCATAGAATGAGCGGTAGCTTGCAATCTCTTCATCGGCTTCCCGCGCCACTAGCGGAGCGCTCGCTGCATCAAGGCTGCCTTGTACCGTCATGGTCCATTCCGTACTCTCGCCAAGCTCAAGTACCGTTAGGGAGGCACTGCCGGGCGCGATATGGCTTGCCAGACAAGTTTCGTCCTTAACCTGCATATCGGCTCCCGTCACGCCAAGACGATAATGCAGTTCCTTGTACACGGAAGCGCTGAGCGATGCCGAATCGGCACGGAAAGTCAGAATGCCGTCTTCCTGAACCATTTGATACGGCACTTCATATTCATTGACATCCATCGTGATCTGCATGGTGACCAGATAACGATAAGCCCTCCCGCTCTCGGAACGGACTTGAAGCGTAACCTCCGGAGCCGCGGCAGACGTGAAATTGGTGATGATCAGCATGTCGCTTTCGGTCTTATAATACCACCGTACATAGTTAAAGCCGATCTCGAACACGGACGGCATCGTCAACAGGCGGTACTCTCCGTCCATCTCGACATAAATCCGCTGTCCGGATGTCCTAGGCACGTTCAGTGCGTTTCGCGCATGACTCATCATTTTGTTAAAGTTCGTGTTCCCCGTCACCAGCTGGGAATTAAACACGCCGTACATGTAAGAGGTTGTCGTGATGACAGGACTGCCCAGCTTTACATTGTTGCCGCTCATCAAGATATGGCCGTGCGGACGCTCTACGCGGAGCTCCTTCTCCTTCATGACGATATGCTCATAAGTATCCGTGAAGAACGAGAGCAGTTCTTCCCCGTCACGCTCCTCTTGGCGGCGTACAGGGTACAAAGCGTTCAGCTCGTCTTCCGTCAGCGGCAATGTGCGCAAAGGTTCCCCGAAGCGCTCGGATCGCTCGATCCGGGGCAGCGAATTGCCCGTCTCCGTCAAGCGGCGCGCTTCAGCCTGCTGCCACGCAGCCTGCAGCTCATCCTGGAATTCAAGCGTTGTGACCGCATCCGGATGATTCTCCTTAAACAAGCCGTAAAATACGAACCGTGCCGTGCCATTCAGCGTTACGCGAGGGGACTGCAGGGCGGTATAGGCAAACTCATATTGATAGACCTCATTCGGCAGGCTCTCCTTGGATAAAGCCTCAGCCCGGTTCGTCTCTTTATAAGAAAGACCAAAGAACTGAAAGCCATCCGTTGCATACCCGACGGCAGAAGTCAGCGCTCCTTGTTGAAGATAAGGGAATACGCCTCCCTGCGGCTGATTTTGACGGGAGCATACGACATACCCCAGATCTTCCTTCTCGAACACAGCATGGTCGATGTATTGGGACAGATAGGCTTCATTGTTTCGAACGGCGCCCGGATGGGCGATGCCGATATCCTGCCCATACACGACGTCGGCTTGAATTCCTTTCCCCTGGAGCTCGACGTCCCAGAACCATGCGCCGGTATCCGTTGGGGTAAACAGAACCTTATAATCCACTCCCTTGACGCTGCCTTCCCATATCACCCGGTTATCCGCATGAGTGACCGCGCTGTTAGAGTGTACCCCGAGCATAGGAACGGCCTCGATGCCGCTTTCGGTATGGATTCTCAGAAACAAATTGTTGAGGGCGCCATCAATCGAATTGGAGAGCAGCTGATTGATCATCGTCGTACCGTAAGTGGCTTGATAAAGATCACCGCTAGGCAAAAAGGAAAACGTCAATTCTCCCGCCTGGAGTACAACTTTTGCATCGTTCATTACATGATTGGCTGTCACAAGTTTCACTTCCTATTCTGCGTAAATGATGTGAGTCGTGTTATTTCCGAAGCCGAAAACGTCTGGTCTCCGTGTCCCGGCTGTTCTTTCCGACCATGATGTCGAACTCGCCCGCATCGCTGGTGAAAGACAAATCCGAGTGATGATAGCGAAGCTGTTCTTCGGTCAGCGTAAACGTGATTTCCTGGCGTTCGCCCGGCTGCAGCAGCACCTTGCGGAAAGCCTTCAGCTCCCTGACAGGTCTAACGACCTCACCGGATCGGTCTCGGACGTACAGCTGAACGACTTCTTCACCAGCCCTGTCGCCGGCATTCGTTACCGAAACCGTGATTTCAAGCGGGTGATCCGGGGACATTTCTTCCGCCGACAGGCTCATGCTCCCATAGAGAAAATCCGTATAACTGAGGCCGAATCCAAACGGAAGCAGCGGCTCATTCGGAATGTCCAAATATTGCGATACATAGCGTTCCTGCGCATCCGGCGCATCCTTTGGCCGCCCGGTATTATAATGGTTGTAGTATACAGGCACCTGTCCGACGGAGTAAGGGAACGACATGCTCAGACGTCCGGAAGGGTTCTGCTCCCCCATAAGCAGTGCAGCTACGGCCGCTCCGCCTTCACTTCCCGGGAACCAGGCTTCCAGTACGGCATCGACCTCATCCAGCACGCCGTGCAGATCCAGCGGGCGCCCGTTGAACAATACGGCAACCATCGGCTTCTCCAGCGTTTTCAAATGCCGGATCAGCTCGAGCTGCGGCTGCGGCAGGGTTATAAACGCACGGCTGCCGGCTTCTCCGCTCATCTCGGAATCCTCGCCCAGCGCCAGCACGATCACGTCGGATGCCTTCGCAGCCTTCATCGCCTCATCCAGCTGCTGTCCGGTCATAGCGCTCACGCTGCAGCCCTCGGCTACCGTCAGCGCGCCGGAAGGCAGCTTGGCGTGCAGTCCCTGTTCCAGGGTTACCGCATCTTCCTTGGAGCCTGTCCATGACCATGGCCCAAGAATATCACCGCTGGTGGCGAACGGACCGATCAATGCCACATGCTGCTCACCGCGCAGCGGCAGTAGCGAGTTGTTTTTCAGAAGAACGCAGGATTTCGCCGCGGCCACCCGGGCTGCCTGGCGGTGTTCTTCGCAGAACACAATCTCCCGCTCCGCCTGTGGATCGGCTCCCCGCACAGGGCGGTCGAACAGTCCAAGGCGCTTTTTCAATGACAGAATACGCAGCACCGCTTCATCGATCAGGCTCTCGTCTACCCGGCCTTCTCGTACCATGTCCGGTAAATGATGAACGTAGCTGGACGTCATCATCTCGATGTCCACGCCCGCTTCGATGGCTCTTAACGCTGCCTCTGCCTCGTCCTCCGCTACCCCGTGAGGGATCAGTTCTTTGACCGCTCCCCAATCGGAGATCAGCACGCCGTCAAAGCCCCATTCGCGGCGCAGCAAATCGCGCATCAGCCGTTTATTGCCCGTAGCCGGTATGCCATCCACGGTATTAAAGGCGGTCATGACCATCTCGACACCCTCATCCAGCGCAGCCTTGTATGCAGGCAAGTAATATTCCCGCAGCTGACGCTCGGACATGTCCACCGTATTGTAATCGCGGCCGCCTTCGCCTGCTCCATACGCGGCAAAGTGCTTCACGCAAGCGGCCAGCCGGCTGAGATCCCCGCTCAGGTCATCCCCTTGGAAACCTCTGACAAAGGCTCTGGCAAATTCACTGTTTAAATAAGGATCTTCACCGGTCGACTCCATCACCCGTCCCCAGCGGGGATCGCGCACCAGGTCCACCATCGGTGCAAAAGTCACATGCAGGCCGGATACCGCGGCTTCGCGCGCAGCGATTTCCGCACTCCGCTCCGCGAGGCTAGGGTCCCACGAGCTCCCCATGGCGAGCGGCACCGGGAAGATTGTTTTAAAGCCGTGAACGATATCGGCCATCATCAGCAGTGGAATTTTCAATCGATTTTTACGCAAATGTGCCTCTTGGACGGCTATCACTTCCTCCGCACCCGCCAAACCCAGCACGGAGCCGGCATTACTTACGATGTCATCGGTGATGCCAAGCGATTCCATCGGTCCTGTAATCTGCCCCGATTCTTGAGCACCTTCGAAAAAAGGGACGGCCAGTTGTATAAGCTGCGCAATTTTTTCCTCCAGCGTCATCTGCTCTACCAGAGAAAGTAGTTGTTGATCTGCCATTTCCCATCCTCCTTTGTCATTGCCATTCACTTTATCGTTAATTCGAAACGTTTTGATTTTCTGAAATCAATCATTATTTGTTATATAATCATATATTCCATAAAGGTTTTTTGCTTACTAATCAACCATTTAAAAAACGATGAAATCAGCGCTAATTCGTGCATCTAATCGAAACGTTTCAATAGATGCGGACAAAAAATTCAGGGCAGGGGCAGCCAATCCAGCACACGCTGAATTTTGCGATCCCAATATCCCCATTCATGACCACCGGGTTCTTCCTCATAGGTGATGTGAAGCCCCAGGCTGTCCGCATATCGTCTAAAGGTTTGGTTATCGTTATACAAAAAATCTTCTGTCCCGCAGCACTGGTACAACATCGGTTTATCCCCTGTATATGCCGCGAATTCCGTGGCCAAAAACAACAAATCGTCCCGGCTCCCCCGTAAACCGTCGATATGGCCGAAGAGGGTTCGAATTTCTTGCTCCTGAAAGCCCGGTCCTGCAGCACGACTGGCGAGATCCAGCCCACCCGATAGGCTTGCGCCTGCCGCATAACGATCCGGATAACTCATGGCCAGCTTGAACGCTCCGTAACCCCCCATCGAAATTCCGGCGACAAAGGTATCTTCCCTTCGTCCGGACACCGGAAAAAAGGATAGAACGAGCTGTGGAAGCTCCTCGCTCAGGAAGGTAAAGTAAGGCAAGCCGTTTGCCATGTCCATATAATAGCTTCGTCCGACTCCCGGCATCACGAGCGCGATGCCTTTATTCTCGGCGTATCGTTCGATGGACGACCTGCGCATCCATTCGGTCTGATCCGCTCCTCGGCCGTGAAGCAAATAAAGCACCGGCAGTTTCGAAGAAGAACCGTACGGCATCAAAGCGGCTTGCGGTAGAAAAACCTCGATGCCTGTAGACAGTTTCAGTGTTTCGGAATAAAAATTACACGTGATCCATGCCAAGTTCCTCATCTCCAATCCGGTCCGTTAATTCTCTACTTTGCTCTTTCCTGCAGATGCCCGTTCCATCATCTCGGTCGTCAGCATATAAGACTGCTTCACGGATTCACCGCCCAATATTTGAAACAGCAAATGGGCTGCAAGCGATCCCGCCTCGCTCTTAGGCTGCTTGATGGTGGTTAGCGGCGGATTCACGTATTCGGCTAATTGAATATCGTCATATCCGATGACGGATACATCATCAGGCACCGATATGCCGCTCTCCTCAAAAGCCTTCAATCCTCCGATGGCCATCTCGTCGTTGCCGTAGAACACCGCCGACGGGAGCGACCCCTGCATAATCATCATCTTGGTCGCATTGTAACCGCCCTCGCGCACGAAGTTTCCGCTGAGACGCCATTTCGACTGTTCCTCCAGCCCTGCCTCGGCAAGTGCCCGTAAATATCCCTGATAACGCAAATGGTTATCGTACGAATCCGGCGAGCCGCTGATGTATGCCACATGCCGATGGCCGTTCTCAAGCAGATAACGGGTGGCCGTGTATCCTCCTTGTTCCCCATCGACCAGCACATTGACCAGGTATTCGCTGCACAATGGACGATCCATCACGACAATCGGAAATTGGGGACCCGAGGTCTCGATCAGAACTTCATCCCGGATATTAGGTGCAAGTATGATGGCACCGTCCGCCCTTTTCTCTCTCAGAAATTTAACCGCCGTTGAATCTCTGCCACCCATCGAACTGCAGGCGATCAGATCATATCCGTTGGTTAAAGCGACTTCCTGTACGCTTCGGATCAGCTCAGAATAATAAGGCCCGGATAGATCCGTGAGAATAAGAGCGATTGTCTTGGTGCGGCTCCGCTTCAAATCCATGGCAAATCCGTTCTTCCGATAATTCAACTGCCTTGCTGCATCGAGCACCTTTGATCTTGTCTTGGAACTCACTCTGCTGTCGCCGCTTAACGCGTATGAAGCCGTTGACAAGGCGACTCCAGCGAGCTTTGCCACATCCTTTATCGTTGCCATTTCCTTTCGCCCCTTCTACTACTTAAAAAACTCTATCTATTTTATTTCATGCCAGAGATCGTATATCCTTCAATAATATGTTTTTGGAAGAAAGAAAATACGATGATAATCGGAACAACCATAAATGCAGCGCCTGCCATCTGGAGGCCGAAATCAGATCCGTGCTGCCCTTTCAGAAGCTGCAGACCCACCGAAAGCGTATAAAGCTTTTGATCGTTTGCCATAATGAGAGGCCACAGGAAGCTGTTCCAGGCGCCAATGAACGCCAAGATTCCCTGTACAGCAAACACGGGCTTCGTGATCGGAACGATCAGCTGGAAGAAGATCCGCAGCTCCCCTGCTCCATCAAGCCTCGATGCTTCAATCAGATCCGTTGGGATGGTGGACATAAACTGTCGGAATAGAAAAATACCGAAAGCCCCGACCAAGCCAGGCAGCACAATGCCTGCCATCGTGTTGGTCAAGCCCATTGCATTGATCAGCAGATATACAGGGATCATGGTAACTTGCCCCGGAATCATCATCGTTGCCAGCACCAGATAGAAAAGCTTCTTATTGCCGGGGAACTCGTATTTAGCGAATGCATATCCTGCAAGCGCATTGAGGAACAGACCGACAAAAGACCAGAACACAATGATAAGCGTATTTTTCAGGTATACGATAAAGTCCAGCTTCGTAAATAAATCCACATAATTTTCAATCGTAAATTCTTTCGGTAATAACGTCGGCGGAACCGCCGTAAATTCATTTTCCGGCTTGAATGAGGACGTGATCATCCATATAAACGGAATCATCATGAGCAGTCCCCCTGCAATGAGCAGCACCGTCATGACTGTTTTCTCAATTCTTTTAGCTGCCATACCCTGAGCCTCCTTCAGTTACGATACGGAACATTACCTTGAACCTGAACCTTAATATTCGACATCTTTCTTCTTGACTGCGAATTGTACGACCGTTACAGCGATAATGATGATGAAGAGCACAAACGATCCTGCAGCCGCATAACCAAAATTGCTCAGCTGGAAGCCATTGTTATAAATAAAGAGAGCCATCGACATCGTGGAATTAAGCGGTCCGCCCTTGGTCATAACCAGCGGCTCTTCGAAGAATTGAATCCAGCCGATCAGCGTCGTAATGGTGACAAAGAAAGTCGCAAAGCTAAGCAGCGGAACCGTGATATACAACAGTTTCTTCCACTTGCTCGCACCATCGATCTCCGCTGCTTCATAATAGGAGCGTGGAATGCCCTGCAGCGCAGCAAGGAAAATGATCATATTGAGTCCGATGGATTTCCATACGGCCAGCAGAATCAGCGATAGCTTGGCTAGTGCCGGATCTGTCAGCCACTGCTGAGCCGGAACCCCGAACCAGGACAATATATGGTTAAAGAGGCCGTAGTGGCTGTTATACAAGTAACCCCAAACAACCGCGACCGCTACAATATTCGTAATGGAAGGCATATAATACACGACGCGGAAAGTCTTAAACAACCATCCCGTGCCATAGTTAAGCAGCAATGCAGCGCCCATGGCAAGCATTACGACAAGCGGAACTCCGATAATAACATAGAACATGGTGTTAAACATGGATTTCAGAAAGACCGGATCTTTAAATACATTCATAAAATTATCGAAGCCAACGCCTTCAATGTTTGAATAATTAGCGAGACCGGCAAGGTCAATATCCGTGAAGCTGATGACAAGCGCAATGATGATCGGAATGATTGAGAACGTCAGAAGCAGGACCAGTGCGGGCGCAATAAACATATAAGGATACTTATATTGGTTAAAGCGCTTGATAAAGTTCTGCAATGTCATTCACCTCCTGCAAGTGTGGGTTTCCTCAATTAGAGAATAACGCTCTTTGGAAGCAGTCAGGCTTGTTTCATCCTTCGGAGAAACAAGCCGGGCTGCGTTAAGACGCACTCTTTATTTTTTGTTTAGAATTTCAGTAGCTTTCTGATTCAAAAGATCCATTTCTGCTTTGATGTCAGCTCCGCCAAGGGTAATTTTCTCAAATGCCGCAATGGCTTCTTGGGAGATAGCATCCCACTCCTTAATGAACGGAACAGGCTTAGCGCTTTCGAGCTGTTTTCCGAAGGTAGCAAAAATCGGATCTTCAAAGCGTTGGTCTTCCCATGCACTCTTAACAGCAGGCAGGTTTTTGGCCACATCATAGTTGGTCAGCTGCGATTCTTTTTCACTCATGAAGGAAATGAATTTAACGGCTTCATCTGCATTTTCGGTTGTGTTGAATACCGACATGTTCGCTCCACCGAGGAACGATGCATTGTTTTCTTTAGCCGGAAGTGTTGTCGTAGCCCATTTGCCTTCAATCTCAGGCGCCTTGTCTTTAACGCCCTGAATCATCCAAGGACCGCTGATAAACATCGGGAATTGCCCGTCTTTAAATGCGGCAAACAGATCCAAATCGCTGGCAAGCGGCGTCATACCCGTATCGTAGAAGCTCTTCAGGTATTCCATGGCTCCCATGAATTCCGGCTCGTTAAAATGCGGGGTCCGGTTCTCATCGATCATATCGCTTCCATTCTGCCAAGCAAACATGGACAGATAGTTCATGTCTTTAGCATCAACGGTAATAGCGTAATTGCCGTCTCCTCTAGCTGCCAGTTTCTTGCCGGCATCCTTCATTTCATCCCAAGTCTTAGGACCTTCCGGATAGCCTACTTCAGCCAAAATGTCCGTACGGTAGAACAGTACGCGCGTTTCCACATACCATGGGATGCTGACAACCTTGTCATCATAACTCATGGTTTGCACAGCACCGTCAAAATAATTTTCCTGCTTCAAGTTTGGATACTGCTCAAGATACGGCGTCAGATCGAGCAAAGCTCCAGCCTGAGCAAACTCTGGAATCCAGGTTGTTCCCATCTGCACGACGTCAGGGCCGCTTTTGGATGCAACCGCTGTTAGCAGCTTGTCATGCGCGCTGCCCCAAGGAATCAATTGAACGCTTACTTTAACGCCTGGGTTCTTCTCTTCATATTCCTTAATCAGAGTTTCGTCTGATGTGTCACCCATCAACCAAACTTTCAGCTCTTTCTTGCCCTCGCCGCCTGCGCTGCCTCCGTCTGCTTTCTCAGACCCGCCCGAACATCCGGCTAATACGACGGAGAACATCAGCAATGCTGCCAACGTCCACAATATTGATTTTTTTCTCATTCTACATTCACCCCGTTTTTAATGTTTACCACCATGCGAAACGTAATGCAAAACCGAATTGAAAGCACTTACTTCGAAACGTTTCGATTTTATTCGAAAAAATAAAGACGCCGGATAAAGGTCGTTTCTATAATCCTACTGTCTCTTCATTCCCCCTATAAAGCACCTTTCCATGGTCATCCTAGGGATAAACATGCTCTTGTGTATTCATAATAAAAAGATTGCTTGCTTGATATCTTCAAAAAACGCATTCTGTTTTGAAACGTTTCGACAAGTTCATTATAGCTCCCTCTGAGAGCGATTTCAATATCCTTTTTATTTTTTTGTAAGGCGTTTCTTTGACAAGGGGTGTAAGGCTTGAACCGCGGACAAAAAAGCAGCAAGCTCCGAAGTAGGCCTGCTGCTTCATCCTATATCCTGGAATTATTCCAGCTTTTAAAAACTTGGGCTAGGCGTTAAGGTGACCTGCATTCTTGTCATGACCGTCATGATGCAGCGGGATGTCCTTACTAAGCCGGGCATGTACCGCAAATGACAGAAATGACAACACGGCAACACCTGCAGCCAACCATGCCACCGGCGTCAACCCGCCGCCGTCATACATCGTTCCCATCGCATATGGCCCAATCACCCGGCCCGCGGCACCCAAGCCGCCTGTCACGCCGATATAGAACGGAGCGGCTTGTCCTGCGCGATCCGAGATAAAAGCCGGGATCGCAGGCGAAATCAACATCTCGCCCAATGTGGCCAGCACCATTGCGAGGATCATGCCTGGATAACTGTGCACCGTCACGATGACGACATAAGCTGCCAGATAGAACAAAGCGCTTGCCGTCATCTGACTGCTCTCCGTACGGGCCGCCCAGCGCTTAATGGCATTCGTGACCGGCTGCGCGGCAAAAATCAAGATCCCGTTCAGCGTCCATAAATAACCGTATGCCGTCTTGGACATTCCCTCCGAGATGATAAATGGAGACACCCCTGTGTTCCAGATGGAATTACCGAACCACAGGAAGAGCGAACCCAATCCCATAAAGAGATAGATTCGGGTGTTCCCGAGCAATGCCCAAGCCCCGGGGCCCGCCGGCAGCGGACTCTTAGGCTGCGGATGATGGGCTTCTTGCGATACGCCCGTTCCCCCCAACTTCGTCAAGTAGGACAGGAAGAAAATCGCAAATCCGAAGGACGTGACACCGTTTAAGATAAAACTTAAATGATAGGATATCTCCGCCAGGAAACCGCTCATGGCCGTTCCCAAGGCTACGCCGATATTATTCGCGACATAGATGACATTAAACAGTTCTCCCCGCCGATCGGCAAACCGGAAGCCGATAAATGCCTGAATGGCCGGCATCGATACCGCGTTACAGAATCCGATGAAACCCATCATCGCGATGAACAAACCCCATAGTCCATTGATGAACGGAAGGGTGAACAACCCGAGCGCATTCAGCAGCAGCGAGCCCACAATGAGCTTTTTCACCCCGACCCGGTGATACAGCGCGCCGCCAAGGAGTTGACCGGCGATCCCCCCCATCGACTGAATCAGAATGACAAAGCCTGCATCCTTCATGCTGCGTCCCAGTTCATCGAATACATACATCGTTGTCAGCGGCCACATCAAGGACCCGCCTGCAGAGGCAACGAGACTTGCAACAAGAAAACCTTTTACTTCCTTAGGGTACTGCTCCAACCATTTCATGTTTATTATCTCCCAGCAGCCTCGTTAGCAGTATATTTACGCATATAACCTAAAATAGCCCCACAAAGTGGAGCCTACGCTCCGATGCTTATTCCAAATACTTTGCGGGGACCCCAAAAAACTTTATAAATTTTAATATGTTAAAAAAAAGCCCACTTGGGCTTTTTCTAATTCTTCTTGAATAAAGAGGCGAACGCCATCTTTTTGATGCTCCAATAATCCTGTAAGAATGAACATTGCTTGTCATTTCTTATCGCCCAAATCCTAGTATCGCTTGATAGATCCATTGTTAGCAAGCACACTCATTGACGCTTTACCATAACAGCGAATGCCGGGCCGCTGCTGCCATATCGGCCCTTCCCTAACGAATCTCGGGCGCTCACTCCATTTGCCGGCTGCAAGCAACGAGCCCCTTCTTTTAAACACGTTCGGAAGAAGGGCAGCTCGTCGAGGTATATCAAGCATTAATGTCGCTTCACCTCTACCACCGTTGAGAAGAAGGTAGCGCCTTCGCCCATATCCGACAACCTGTCGGGCGTAAGGGCATTGGCGCGCTGCTTCCTGCCTTCCCCTTCCCACCACAAGCCTTGGCTGACCACGGTGCCAGGCAGCATTTTATCCGTCACCTTGGCCCGGACTTCGTAAGTACCGCGGTCGTTATACACCGTAACCATGTCGCCGTCCTCTACACCGCGTTCCTCTGCATCCTCCGGATGGATCTGCAAGGCAGGCTCCTTCTCCAGCTTCTGGTGCTTATCCACATTCGCAAAGGTCGAATTCAGGAAGTTGTGGTTCGGCGGCGAAATGAACATGAGCGGGAATTTGTGCCCGCGACCGCGCCTTACGCCGTCATATCCTTCCTTCAAAGGCACGTAGGTTGGAAGAGGCGGAAGACCAGCTTGCTCCAACTGCGCGGAGTAAAGCTCAATCCGGCCCGATGGCGTCGGCAAACGATCCAGATATGCTTCAAGCGGTGTCATGTCAAGCTTCACATGGCGGTGTTCCTTTAGCTTGTCCAGCGTGACGCCGTTCAGATAAGGGTTGTCCGGGAAGTCGAGCGCTCTTGCCATCATCTCCTCTTCCGTCTCGCGGAAGGCAGTGTCGGTGAAACCCATGGCCCGGCCCAGCAAGGAGAACAGCTCCACGTTGCTCTTGCTCTCCCCGAGCGCCGGAATGACCGGCTCCTGCAGCTGGATGTACTGATGCCAGTAAGAAGCGAACAGATCCGTATTCTCAAATGAGGAGGTTGCCGGAAGCACGATATCCGCATACTTGGCTGTATCCGTCATGAACAGATCATGTACGACGGTAAACAGATCCTCCCTTGCAAACCCTTCGCGTAACCGCCCGGTGTCAGGAGCGACCACCAGCGGATTGCTGCAATAGACAAAGACCGACTTAATCGGCTGTTCGGTCATGGCAAGCGCCTCGCCGATCCGGTTCATGTTAATGGTCCGGGCATTCGGATTCGGCCGGAGATCCGGACGCTCCAATGCATCGCTATCCATGCTGTTGTAGCCGCCATTCGACTTGGCAGCCCCTCCGCCCCGCTTCAGCCATTGTCCGGTCAACGCGGGAAGCGCAGCGATGCTGCGCACCGTCAAGCCGCCATTGTCGTGATGCTGAAGACCGTTACCGATATGAATATAGGAAGTATCCGCCCGGCCGTACAGTTCGGCCAGCTTCTCGATATCCCCTGCTGGGATGCCGGTAATGGAGGATACATGCTCCGGCGTATAGTCTTTGACATGCTCACGCAAGGCTTCATGCCCGTGCGTATACCGCCGGAGGAACTCCTCGTTCACCATGCCGTCACGGAACATGATGTGCATGAGGCCGACGGCCAGTGCCGCATCCGTGCCCGGAAACAACGGAATGAACCAATCCGACCATTGCCCCGTTTGGTTCTTATGAACATCGATCACAACGACCTTGGCACCGGCCTTGCGCGCTTTCTCCGCTAGCACGACCTGGTGCATATTGGTGCTGACGATGTTGCCGCCCCAGACGATGATGACATCGGCATGAACGGTATCCTCCGGGACGGTTCCTCCATTAAACCCCATGACGGATTTCCAACCCTCATTGCCTGCGGAATTGCAGATCGACTGCTTCAGGCGGCTGGCGCCCAGCCTGTTGAAGAATCTCCGATCCATGCCGTCCACGCTCAATATCCCCATGTTGCCGTAGAAGCTGTAAGGCAGGATGCTCTCAGAGCCATGCTCCTCGATCAGCTTCTTGTAGCGCCCGGTAATCTCTTGAATCGCTTCATCCCAGCTGATTCGCTCGAAAGCCCCCTCGCCCTTGGGCCCTACCCTCCGCAGCGGATAAAGCACGCGCTCCGGATGATACACCCGATGTGCCATATTGCGGACTTTATTACAGATGGCTCCCTGCGTAATCGGATGATCCGGATTGCCGGTAACCTTCACGATTTTTCCGTTCTCTTTATGCAGCAGCAGGCCGCAAGTATCGGGACAGTCCAACGGACATACCGCCGGAAACACGCCATTTTCCTGATGTATCATCGCTTGAGTCATTTCGTTCATTCCCCCTTGTACACGCTGAATCATATCCCCTTATCTTAAAAGAAAATCAGGGCTCCAGTAAAGTCTTACATTTTTTTCTGCAGCGGGTGATTCACTCTACTTCACTCCGGGTATATTCCTATCAAGAGCAACGAAGAGGAACCCAGACCCTTTCTCTTCCTTGCCGAATCATGGACCACTCCCAAAAAATTCGCCATGCCAATGTCTCCTCCCCCGAGACCGGCATGGCGAATTTGTTTGTATTGGCGTTCTATCGCATCACATTCGAGCTACCTGCAACTTACATATCATAGAAAGTCATGATTTCTGTAGCAAACCTGCAAAAAACAAAGCCTGTCAAAGCCACATAATTATGTAAGCGCTTATCTGTCATTTTTTATAAATAATTCTGCTTAATTTTTCGTTGGAGGGTGTTTTACAAAAGATTTGAGCAGGCGTAATATACTATTCAGCTTCGATATCATTCTTCATATTCACATGATATTCGCTTAATTTCCAATTTGGAAAGCGGGGGAACCACACGTATGGATGGATATCTATAGGATCTGTCAACCATACTATGGGGTGAATCCTGATGCAGCGCGAACGTACGCCGCGACTATTATCAGGTAGGGCGACTCTCACCGCCCGAATCCGACAGCTAACCTCGTCAGCGTTGATTGGGAGGGTTGTGAACTTGTGATCAAACACAGGGTTCTAACCTGTGTTTTTTGTTTGCCAAAATTCAGCATAGGAATGGTGACCGTTCGTATGTCCAGCCCATGAAACACACCGATTGAAGTCCATTCAGTCAGCTTCCATCATGAACGTAATCTTAATCGGCGGTGAAAAACCATGTTATCTTCAATCAAGCGATTCCTCATCGGAAGACCGCTTAAATCAACGGAATTGGGCGAGCAAAAGCTGAACAAAACCAAAGCGCTGGCCATCCTTTCATCCGACGCCTTGTCGTCCGTGGCTTATGGACCTGAACAAATTCTGATCGTCTTGATGACCGTTGGCGCCGCTGCCTATTGGTATTCCATACCGATTGCCGTCGGGGTCCTGGTCTTATTGCTGGCACTTATCCTATCGTACAGACAAATTATTTTCTCATATCCGCATGGCGGCGGAGCCTACGTGGTTTCCAAGCGAAATTTAGGCATGTATCCGGGACTGGTTGCCGGCGGCTCCCTGCTGGTCGACTATATCCTGACGGTTGCGGTCAGCGTATCGGCGGGGACGGACGCGATCACGTCGGCTTTTCCGGAACTGCACGCCTACAATCTGCCCATCTCCATCGTGTTCGTTCTGTGTTTGACCGTACTCAATTTAAGAGGGGTCACGGAGTCGGCCTCCATATTGGCCTATCCGGTTTACTTGTTTGTACTCGCGTTGTTTATCCTGATTGGCGTCGGAGTATTCAACATCGCTACAGGCCATGCATCTCCGGATCTGCATACGCCGATCGGCACGCCTGTCGCCGGGCTAAGCTTGTTCCTGCTCCTGCGGGCATTCGCCTCGGGCAGCTCTGCCCTGACCGGCGTTGAGGCCATTTCCAACGCCATCCCGAATTTCAAAGATCCTGCTCCGAATAATGCGGCCAAAACCTTGGTGGCAATGGGATCCTTGCTGGCCCTGTTATTTTCGGGCATCGTATTCCTGGCCTATTACTATGGGGTTAGCCCCAGCGAGCAAGTCACTGTCGTTTCCCAGATTGCCGAGCATACCTTCGGACGAAACTTTCTGTATTACTTCATCCAAGGAACAACGGCCCTCATTCTGATTCTGGCCGCCAACACGGGTTATTCCGCTTTCCCGCTGCTTGCCGTTAATCTGGCGAAGGATAAATTCATTCCCCGAATGTTCACCGTCCGGGGAGACCGTCTGGGATATTCAAACGGAATCATCATACTGGGTTTTCTCTCGATTCTGTTGCTGCTCGCTTTCGAAGGCAAAACCGAGCATCTGATTCCGCTGTATGCCGTCGGCGTGTTTATCCCTTTTACCCTCTCCCAAACGGGGATGATGGTGAAGTGGATTCGGGAAAAGCCCGAAGGATGGATTGTCAAACTGATCATAAATACCACCGGCGCATGCATCAGCTTTATCGTGACGATGATTTTCTTTTTCACGAAATTCGCCCAAGTGTGGACCGTCTTGATTTTCCTGCCGCTGATCATTTGGATCTTCACCCGAATCCATAAACATTACGAGGCCGTAGCAGACCAGCTGCGAATTACGACCTGTGAGCCTGTTAAGCCGATTGAGGGAAATGTTATTATTCTGCCTGTGGCGGGAATCACCCATGTGGTGGAGAACTCGCTGAATTATGCCAAATCGCTGGGAGCAGGCCAAATTATCGCGGTGTACGTGCCGTTCGAACGGGAGGACGAGGCGGCCTTCCAGGAAAAATGGAAGAAATGGCAGCCGGACATCCGGCTGGTGACCCTGCATTCGCCTTATCGGAGCATCATTCAGCCGCTGACCAAATTCATCGATACCGTGCAGCGGAAGGCTAGCGAATCCGACTACCAGGTTACCGTTGTCATCCCGCAGTTCATCCCCAAGAAGGGCTGGCATAACTTCCTGCACAATCAGTCCAGCTTGCTCATTCGCGCACATTTACTCTATCGGAGAGATGTGATTATCACCACGGTACCTTACCATTTAAAAAAATAGCGGGTTTATTCCTTCTGCGACTTATACAAGGAATCCACTCGCCAACAACGTTAAAAAAGCTGCGATCATCCGATCCCTATCCTTAAGGGTGCGTGACGATCTCAGCTTTTTTCCTCCACCTTGGCTTACCAGGCTTCGGTATTACGAAACATTCTGCGCGGAGTGAACCTGTTGAGCAGTACCGGTAGCCGGCGCAGACGGCAGCGCCTTATCTTGTTCGCCGCGAGGGATGACCTCAGCTTTATCATCCTTCTTCAAATACACGGACCCGTAGGCAGCTCCCACAAACAGCGCACCTCCGACAAAATTGCCCAGCCAAACCGGAATGAAGTTTACCAGATAATCACCCCAGCTGTAATATCCCTCAAATATCGCTGCCGGAATGAGGAACATGTTGGCCACCACGTGCTGAAAGCCGATGGCTACAAACGCCATCGTTGGAAACCAGATTCCGAGAATTTTGCCGCTCATCTGGTCGGATCCGTAGGACAGCCACACGGCGAGCGCTACGAGCCAGTTACAACCGATGCCCGACAAGAATGCTTGCAGGAAGCTGTCGTCGAGCTTATGACCCGCCATATCCACCAGCTTCTCCAAATAAACGCCGCTGCCCGTCAGACCGGTCACATGGCCGAAGAAATAAGCGACGAACAGTGCCCCTGCCATATTGCTTATCGTGACAAGAGCTAAATTCCGCATCATGTCCTTCGTGGAAATCCGCTTCTTGAATCTGGCCAGGGACACGGCCATCATGTTGCCCGTCAGCAGCTCTCCGCCCGCTAGCAATACAAGAATCAGTCCGACAGGGAATATCGCCGCGCCTATAAAACCGGCAATGCCTCCCCAAGCCTCAGACGCTCCGGCAATCACGCGAATATCCAGCAAAAAGCCGAGCGCGATAAAAGCCCCCGCCAAAAATCCTAATATCATAACGTTCATGACGGAGTTATGCGCTTTTTTCACCCCGTTCTCCACGGTGATCTCCGCAATGCGATCAGGTTTGTAATAGGCCATGGCCGCTCCCCCATTTCTCCCGCATTCCGTCCTGAAATCTCTCGAATGCAGCGTCTGATGTTTCTGTTACAGTTACAGTTACAGTTACAGTTACAGTTACAGTTACAGTTACAGTTACAGTTACCCATATTGTACCGCAGCCTCCAAAACAAGAACGTGAATTATATCACGAACGTATGCATCAGGAGTGGACATCCTTGTGTCCTGGCTCCTCTTGATCATCTTTGAGTGTACTGTGGTCATTTAACTTCATATGGATAATATAATCACAGTACCTTGTCCAAGGGTGAATCTTGGGGTCCTCTAGAGGACCCCGATCATTCGTCCGATCCGAGCGAGCGGTACATGTAAAATAGCGGTGTCGGAGATGATCCCGACACCGCTTGGTTTATTGCTTATACCAACCACCATGCTCAAAACCTGCAAGCCTTCGCCTGTTTACCACCATTACATTCTAACCTGCAAGCCTATGCCTTGGCGGCAGTCTCTACGGTTACAGGCGTTTCCTTTTCCTGAACCGGAACGTTCGAGATCGGAAGTTTCATGCTAATGAAGGACGACAGCAGGAAGAGCGCACCTGCCGTGAAATACACGACCACAATGGAGGTTGTCGACATATACCATCCTGTAAACCCGGAGCCGATGAGCAGCATGCCGGTAAAAACCGGCGTCATCACGCCGTTCAGCCGGCCGATAAATTTCTCTTCCACCTGCTGCATCATCACGGCCATCAATACCGTCTGCGCCATCGCCATCAGCACCCCGGTTACGAAACGCATCGTGCCGGTCAGGATCGGCCACTGGGACAGCACCTCGACAAAGGTTGAGAGTCCAAGGAAGGCAAGGCCGGCGAACAGCAAGTAGGAGCCTTTCACTCTCCCTGCAATCACGGCGGCCAGCACGCCGCCAATCAACATGCCCAGACCCTCTAACGCGGTGAACCACTGAACGCTGGACATTGCCAGCTGTAGACGCTCCGTGATGACAAAGATATCGAGCGGCTGAACAAGTCCGCTGCCGAGCGCCATTAAAACGTAAACCACCAGCAGCACCTTCAGCAGCCGACTGGAGCCGATGTAAGTGAAGCCTGCCTTCATGTCCTTCATAAAAGAACCGGTCGATTCCGAATTCTTAGCGGGTTCATCCACACTGGAAGGGAGAAACGCCAGCACGATCGCCGAAGCTCCGAATAGAACCAACAAGCTGATTAACGAGGCCTGCAATCCAAAAGCTTGATAGATCGTCGTGCCGACCATCGGTCCCAAAATGATGAACAGCGACATCGAGGTCTGGGACAAAGCCGTGGCCGCGGGCACATGCTCATCCGGCAAGCAGCGCTTGATGATCTTCATGGACGAAGGCTGCGAGAATTGGGATACAACGGCCGAGACCAGGGTCACCGTAAACACGGCCTGCCAATATCCTGCATACACAACAAACAGGATAAGCAGTATGGATAAAAAGCTTAGAATGTCTCCCCAAATCATCGTTCGCTTGGGACGCCAGCGGTCTGCCAGCACGCCGCCAATCATGGAGATCACAAAAATGGGCGCGTATTCAATTACGGTAAGCAGCGATACGGCGACCGGGTCATGGTTGCTCTTCTCCATAATGAAGAACAAAAGCGCCATGTTGCGGATCCAGATCCCGATATTTTGCATAAAATCCGAAACCATCAGCAGCACGAACGCGCGGTTGCCAAACAAATGCCTCATAGTTCATCCCCCTACTAAAACCGACCATTCGGTTTAATTATATATATGAAAACGCCAGCTCCCGCTTGTAAACCAAGAGAAGCGTTTCCGATAAATCTTCCTATCGTTCACTACGCTAAGAGCCTTGACCTGATAACACACCGTTTAAAAAGTACGTCACTCCTTTACGGTATAGTAGCCTCGATTCCTCCTGAGAACGTTCAAAGTGCAACATCGACATCCCATCGAGCAGCGATGCGAATATGATGGATATTTCCTCTACATCCTCTGCCGGTATTCGCCCTTCGCTTACTCCTTCAGCAAAAATTTCGCGGTAAAGCGTGCGCGGACCTTGCAGGATGGCCAGCATCTCGCCCACAATCGTCTTATTCTCCGGCTGATTGATATAGAATTCCTCCGCAATCTTGGTCAGCGGATTCTGGAAGTCATCGACCATATGATCGGCAATGCCGTACAGCTTCTCCTCGAAGCTGGCGTAACGGGCTTTTTTATCGTTCCAGGCTTCCATCCATTCCTGATTCTGCTTAGCCAGCAGCTTGACGAACAAATCTTCCTTGCTCTCAAAGTGATAGTAGATGCTTCCCTTGCTGGCACCCGTATACTTGACCAGTTCATCCATGGATGTTGCCGCATACCCGCGCTGGATGAACAGTTCCTTCGCTTTATCCAGAATCAAATCCCGCTTTCGCTGCGCTTTTTCTGAAGACATCGGTGTAAGCACTCCTTGTTTGGAAATAATAGTCCGCCATCACAAACGGAAACCTGATTCCCTTACTAAAAATGAATCCAAAGTTGATGAACGCTACTCACGATAAAAAACCGACTGTACGGTTTAATCATACTGAAAACATTCCCGCATGTAAAGCGACGCCTTGGCCATCACATAGAAAAAAGGACTTTGCCTGCGCAAAATCCTTTCCTCATTCGTTAATCCCGAAACAACCATGCTAATTATTTTTTATTCCACTGACCAAATGGCTCTTCCTTCTTTCATCGGATCGCCATAACTCAGCTGCAGCCCCTTTACACCCTGCTTCACTTCGTACGGAATTTCACCTGTCAGCTCGCCGCCTGGGGCAACGGTGCCGTCCAGCATCTTTACATCATCCGTAATGGGAACCGTATAGTTAAGATCGCTCGAATCCGTCAGGGAAAAAGATAGCGCGGAAGAGATGACCAGCGGCTCCTGGCCATTGTTCTTCACGGTAATCTCAACCACCTTAAACGTATGGCCCGGCTGGGGCTTTAAGTACTCGTCCCCTTCGGACTCACGTACGCTGTTCAGCGTAATGACCGTGCCATGATAATCCACCGTATCGCCTACCGCGGCAGGTTCGCCGATCGGCTTCACCTCTGCATTGTCGGCAGGTTGATCCTCCCCTTGGGTTGGTTCTGCAGGCGGCTGCTCTTCCGATGCCCCCGTCTGACCTGTCTCCCCGCTATCCACAACAGCCGGCGGACTCTCTGCTGGCGGATCCGCCTGATCATTGGAACAAGCAGCCGTCAGCAGCATGGAGAACAATGCAGCCGAGGCCAGCATTACTTTTTTATTCATACTTTATCCTACCTCCTGAAAGTCGATATCTACATGTCCGGATATTTTCCAATTCGCTGTCAAAATCCATAATCCTTCAAAAACAAGAAAAAGACCCCCGATTCAGGGGTCTTCTTGATGAATGGATTAAGAATGCACCGGTGCTTTTGTCTCGACCGCCGGCAATGCCTGCAGTCCAGCCGTGTTAAGGAAATTCCACGGTTTGTTGTAATGCGGCTGGAAGAAGAAGTCGATGAAGGCCAATTGATCAATCGTCATCCGATTCTGTATGCATACCGACAGCGTATTAATGGATTGCGTCATATCCGCTTTGGAAATGACCTGTGCCCCCAGCATCCGGCGGCTTTCCTGCTCGTATACCACCTTCAGCGTAACCTCTTCGAAGGTAGGCATGAATTCCGGACGGTAATGATCCGTAATGGTGACCTTCTCCACCTTCAAGCCTTCGTCCTTGGCGGCTCCTTCGGTTAATCCCGTCGAGGCAATGTTGTGCTCGTATATTTTCAATCCCGACGTACCTTGCGTTCCCATATATGGGGTCGTCGGCTGCACAAGGTTGCGTGCAACGAGCGTACCCATCCGGACTGCGTTAGTTGCCAGCGGAATGTACATCATTTTACCGGTCGGGTTATAGTGAACGGAGCAGCAATCGCCTGCTGCATATACATCCTGCTTGCTGCTTTGCATATATTGATCCACGACGATGGCGCCGTTCTTCAGCATCTCCACCTGCCCCTTCAGCAGCTCCGTATTCGGACGGAAGCCGATGCAGAGGATTACCAGATCCGTGTCGATCTCACCTTTGTCTGTGATGACCTTATTCACCTTCCCATCCTCGCCTTGGAAAGAAGTCACGGTCTGACCCATGGCCATCTCGATCCCTTTTTCACGGAAGGATTTCTCGATCTTGCCACTGAATTCAGGATCCAGATATTTGTTCAGAATGCGGTCGGCACTATCAATCAGCGTAACCTGCTTGCCGTTCTGCTGGAAGGCTTCGACAAGCTCCACACCGATATAACCGGCGCCGACAACCGTAATGTGTTTCGCTTCCTGTGCTTTTTCAATGATCGCATTGGAATGATTGTAGTTTTTGCAGAGCAAAATATTATTCAGATCGATGCCTTCAAGCTTCGGTACGATTGGCCATGATCCGGTTGTGATAATCAGTTTGTCATAGGTATCATCAAAAGTTTCCTGTGTGACCAGGTTCCGAACTTTCAAGGTTTTCTTGTCCGTATCCACCGAGATGATCTCATGCTTCATCTTGGTTTCGACACCCAGCTCGTCGAGCTTCTGAGGCGAAGAATAGAACAAACCGTCAGGGTCTTTCACAACGCCTCCGACGTAAAGCGCGATGCCGCAAGACAGGAATGAGATGTTATCATTACGTTCATAAACGGTGATCTGTGCATCCGGGTAAAGTTTAGCGGTATTCACGATGGCGGACGTTCCTGCATGGGTACAACCGATAACTGCAACTTTCATGGTTTTTCCTCCTCCAAGTATGAAGCTTATATTTGATTAAGATGAGCTCTTTTGCCTGGATTCATGCTTGGTAACGCTTGTTGAGCATGAATGTGGTGACGGGTAACATCTCTTGTGAATGTTTTCACTTCATGTCCTTATTATAATGTGATAAATTTCACAGTTCAATAGGTAATTGTGTTATTCACAGATTGTTCATAATTTCACATAGTTAAGATGATAAAAGTTGTTGACCTAAACAGTATGACGACCCCAGCGCCAATGCCCTAGGTTAAACCAAGAATATAGGTTCGGTATCAGGGTAAGCTATATGTGTCCGGCCTCACGGAGTTAATTCAAGCGATCTTCCCTATCTTATTACGTGCTGCCTTGAAGGATCTTGCTTAGGCTGATTCTAACGGAATGATGCAATGATATATCCAAGAAAAACAGGACTGTTCTCTTCAGAGGAATATCCCCAAAGAAAACAGCCCTGTTATGTTATCGTTGCTGCCTGCCACTAACCAAGCAGGGATTCAATGGCACCCTTCATCGATTCCGGTGTATCTCGCGGTTCGAACCGCTGAACCACCTTGCCCTCGCGGTCTACCAGAAACTTTGTGAAATTCCAAGCGATCTCTCCGCCTTCATTCGGTCCTGGCTGCTCGGATTTCAAATATTGAAATAACGGATGCGTTTCTTCCCCGTTCACGTCAATCTTCGCAAAGATTGGGAAATTCACGCCATAATTCAACTGACAGAACGATTCGGCCTCTTCACTTGTACCCGGCTCTTGTCCGCCAAACTGATTGCACGGGAAGCCAAGAACCTGCAGCCCTTGCTGGCTGTATTGGTCATACAGCTGCTGTAGCTCTCCATACTGCGGCGTAAGTCCGCACTGGCTTGCCGTATTGGCAATAATCAGAACCTTACCGGAATACTGATCGAGTGAGACTTCCTGCCCTTTCGGGTTTGTTGCATGGTATTCGTAAACTGACATCTTCGAATCTCCTCCCCGGTCTATATGTATTGGATGCATGGCTTTCCAAGCTCTACAGCCTAGCCAATCTCCCTCCATCATACCGAATAAATGGCCCTAAACCAAATTTCGGTTCCAACGCCTCTACCCTGTCGCCCGCAAATCCTTTATGATGAATGCATAACCTCTTCAAACAAGAGATAATACATAGGCTAATAACAGCTGTTTAATCAGCAAGTAAGCAGGGTAATGATTAAGGTTTGGAAAAATATCGAATGGTTCTTATTTCAACAACAGTAAGTGAGGAAAAGAAATGAAACTGTATCCCGAAATGTTTGTATCCCCATGGCATCTCATTGTCATTGTGCTGGCACTGATTGCCTTCATCGGTTTAATAAAAGGGGGATATGACCGAAAAACCGTGCTTCGCAGCACTGGGCTATCAACGCTGGCCTTCTATTTCATACTGACGATCCCCATTGGCCTTATCAGCCAGGAATCCCTGTATAAAGAAGAAACGATGCTGGCCGATTTGGATCAGAATTATGAGGACAAGAAGGCGGGTTCCGAGCTGCAAAGCTTTAAAGACTACATCGTGGTCCATACCGGAGCCTATAAAAACGAGGATGATGTAGACATTGTCATCTATGCCGGCAACTACCATGAGAGCCAAACATTTCATGGTCACATTACCCTTTTCGTGTACGATAAGAACGATGAGGAAGTCTTCACCGAGATGTATAAGAACGTAACCCTTGCTCCTGGTGAGAAGAAGAAGCTCGACAGCACCTTTACCAGCCATCCTATGGAAACCTACAGGTACCGATACGAAACGCACCCCCAAATGTGAAGGGTGCGTTTTTCTCGTCCCGTTTTAAGTTGACAGATGGTCTCCGGGCTGGATCCCCACCTTATCGTTATCGGAAAGAGGCTGACACGGCCCCGGCATCGGGGGCAGGTTCTTCGCATCCCGACCTTTGCGCACATACCGGATGCCCAAATAGAAAAGACCGACCACAGGCAATGACAGCATGGCTATAGCAAGGAGCATGCTGGACATTTGGTACGAGGGATCCGTTTCGATCTCGGAAAAGTCCAAAAACATAAACGATATAAAGGTAACCAACGAGAACATGATGATCTGGAGCCAGCGCATCCATTTCACCAGGAAGAAGAACAGGATCGCCGAGAATGCAACAAGCAGAATTGGGAATAACGGCTGCTCGGGATCCGCGTTACCCAGCTCTGCCTGACGCGTCAGCCAAAAACCGATGGCGAACTGAATCGGGAAAATCAGCCAAGCAAGCAAACCGGTTCCACGAAAGGCCGATCTTCTCTTTTGCAGCACCTCTTTGTATTCGAGGAGCTTCATCTCATATTCCAGTTGATTAAGCTCCTCCTCGGTCAATTCCCGGTCTTCCTCCTCATTCTCCTGTACCAAACGGTCCAGGTACGGCCGGAACTGCCGCTCCATATTGCCGTCAAATTCGGCACGCTCCAAATCCTCGTCCTCGCGAAGCAAAGACGCAACCGATTCATCGCTCAGATCTTGAATGATGATGGACGTCAGGTATAGGGGAATATCCCTTCTGCCGATAACCTCCAGCCAACGATTCGCCTCCATCGGATCCGTGAATGGAATGGCAACCGCCCGTTCCATCTGCCCTTCTCCAGCGACGAGGTACATAATGGGCATTAACTCCGCCATAGGCACGGATTCGGTCATTTTACTCTTCTTATAGGCATAACTGAATTGAAAGATATATCGCCCATAGTATATTTCCTTGATGTCACCGATCCTAAGGCTCCCCTTCAGGGAGTCTTTCGTTTCCGGGTCCCATCTCTCGTATTCAATATGATCTTCGTATAACAAATACTCGTCCAGATGCGTATTGTTCCAGATATGCCCTTTCAGGCTTCTGGACAGACGAATCATCATGAAGATACCGGCGGGTATAGCAGCCAAACTCATCCAGGTCCAGACATTGGTCCAGAGGTACAGCAAAATCAAGGGACCCAGTGTCAGCGCCAGGCCAAGCAGTATTCCCAGCACGTGCATTTCAAACGTAATCACCCAATAAAAAGGCTGCATTTTGGGCTTTCTCTGCTCATGAATCACCAGAGACATTCAGGCAACTCCCTCCTCATATTCTTTCGTTGTTTCTAAAGCTCTCATGAAAAAGACATTGGAGATCATATAAGGAGCAGTTCGCACGATCACCAAATAGTATGTTAGGCCAACGATAGAACGCGTCCGGCAGTGCGACAGAAGAGCGGTAATCGTAAGTCTTGCCGAGTGATGGAGCAGCGTCCTGCGTTCACTCGAAGTCTAACGGACTCAGGAGACCTTATTTCGCAGAAAATGGGTTTTGGAGCGAAACGAACGGACAGGAGATCCGTTATTCATCTGAAAAGGCGATATTTGGGCTGCTTCCAGGCTAAATAACGGCTGTGGTGTCCGTTGAACGATAAATGGACCCCCTAACAGGGAAATAACGTATCTGATGTCCGTTAGCTTCGGCGTTCGGCGGGGTTCTGGTCATCGTCATAGCCATTTCGTTGCACATAGATACCACTTCGTTGCACCTAGAATACCATTTCGTTGCACATAGATACCATTTCATTGCTCCTAGATTCCATTTCGTTGCATCTGGATTCCGAGGACGGGCGCGCACAAGCCGATCTAGATTGCATGTATATTATGTATAGAAATTTATATCCATCCCTACATCCTTACATCCTTATAAGTATGTTAATTACTACTCTTAAACCCAAAAATCCTTCCGCGGCAGGTCGGCCGGGAAGGATTTCCATCTCACGCTTTGCCTTATGGAGCCGTACGTTTCTGAGCCAGCTTCACAAGCAGATGAGCCAACTGATGCTGCTCCGCTTGGGTTCCAACCTTCCATAACTCCTGCAGAAGTTTCTCTTCGGAATTGCGGGGCTCCTCGTTTGCAGCCAAATAGCCAGCTACCTTCTCTGCTGCCTGCGCCAGCTGCTCTTCATTCAACCCAATGCTCTCGGCAAGCTGAATTCGCTTGTTCAAATAGGATTGGAAGGCATCAAAATCGGCCAGGATTCTCTCCTTCTCCCCATCATCAATCCGGTCCATTGCGTCACTGACCTTACTCACATCCAGCTCACCGTTCTTGTTCACTACATGATTATGTTCAGACATGGTAACGCCTCCTTGTCATTGACTGGGTAACGCTCTCTACTTAAACGGGATCTTCCGGCTTGAAACAGATGCTTTCCAAAAATCTCCTATACCTGCTAGCGGCTGCGGCCACCGCGCCGGCCACCACTCTGGCCTCTTGCACCGCGGCCTTCGGAAGATCGTGTACCGCCTTGTCCACCGCGACTGCCGTGATTCCCCCGACCCTCGGTTCTGGACTGTCCACGGCTGCTGCTGCCGCGTGTTCCGGCCTGTGACTGTCCACGGCCTTCGCCTGCACGCCCGCCGTCACGACTGCCGCTGCTGCGACCTCCAGCCGACGATGGTCCGCGTCCCTCGCCTGGACGGCCGTCACGGCTTCCCGTCCGTCCGGATCCACGCTCATCTCTGCGTGACGATCCGGCTCTTCCTCTACCCTGCTCGCTACCGCGGCTCCGCCCGGAACCCGTACCGCGATCTGCCCGGCTTCTGCCTTGACCACGTTCTTGATCAGATTCAAGCGAAGAGACGTTTCTTGCTTTTCCCGGTCTGCCCGTATCCCTGCCTGAGCCGCCGGTGCTTTCCCGAAGGCCTCCAGCACTGGAATCATAGCGCACGCGCTTCAAGCGAAGGGAGATTCCTTCCTCGATACGCTGTAGATCGTTAAGATCCTTACCGGCAGCGAACGTGATCGCCATTCCGTTCCCACCGGCCCGTCCGGTCCGTCCGATACGATGAATGTAACTATCAACATCATGAGGCATATCGTAGTTAAAGACATGGGTCACGCCTTCGACGTCAAGCCCTCTCGCGGCAACGTCCGTTGCCACCAGCAGCTGCAGCTTAGCTTCCCGGAATCGCTTCATTACCGCTTCCCGTTTTGCCTGGGACAGGTCCCCGTGCAGCTCGTCCGATTGATACCCATGGGCCAGCAGCGCCTCATTCAGAGTAGTTGCTCTGCGTTTCGTCCGGCAGAAGATAATCCCGAGAAAAGGGTTATGTTCCTCGATCATCGCTCGCAGGGCATCCTGCTTGGAGCGGTCCGTACACTCGACCACAACCTGCTGGATCTGCTCCAGCGGGATTGGGGAAGCCCCTTTGATGACGATATCGACAGGTTCATTCATATAATTGCCGGCAAGCTGCTTCACACCGGCAGGCATCGTGGCCGAGAAGAGCATCGTCTGGCGCCGATACGGAAGCGCGTGGATCAGTGCTTCGACCTCATCCAGAAAGCCCATGTGCAGCATCTGGTCGGCTTCATCCAGCACCAGCTGCTTCACGCCGCCCAGCTCAAGCGTGCCCCGGCGTAAATGATCCAGCAATCGGCCCGGTGTACCGATGATCAAATGCCGTCCGCCTTCGAGCTTTCGCAGCTGTTTCTCCACGTCCTGACCACCATAGACCGCCAGGATTTTGATCCCGTCCGGCTCTCCGGCTGTCAGCTTCTTGGCTTCTTCCGTAATCTGCAATGCCAATTCCCGCGTCGGCGCAATAATGAGCGCCTGCGGATACGCCCGCTTGGGATCGATATGCTGCAGAATCGGCAGCATGAACGCCAGCGTTTTACCTGTGCCGGTCTTTGCCCGGGCGATAACGTCCTTTCCTTGCAGCAGCAGCGGGATACTCTCTTGTTGTACCGGAGTCGGCACGGCAATCCCCTGCTCCTTCAGTTTCCGTACTCTTTGTTCGTCAATGCCCAGTTGTTGAAAGTTCGGCAAACGTTCCACCTCATTTAAATTATTTAGCATCTGTTGCGTCAAATCGATTGGATATAGCAAACCAACAAACTTACATAATAAGTCCGACAAAATGTCATTCGATTTCGTTCTAAGAAGAACGAACGTTTTCGTTGTATTTCTTTTCAACTGACAAAAGTCCCTGACTTTGGTAATGTCAATGATATAGATATCCAGTTTGCACCAGCGAAGGAGGTGTCCCCGATATGCATACCCTACAGATCATCCTGTCAGCACTTATCCTGATGATCCTGTTCGGCCTTATCAATCTGATGATGAATTATATTTCAAGACGCGACGGGGAGCCTATCGTCCCCTTCCGGAAGAAGCTGTGGCTTATCCCGCTGTTGTCGGCCTTTATCATTATACCGTTAGAGCTCTTTGCGATGTTATATGCAAGGTGGTTTCCCATGTCTGATCCATCAGGATCAGGTGAAATCCTGGCTTACGACGTTCAAGGCGCATGGCTCGGTTTCTCGCTCACGCTCCTGATTGGGCTCCTGATCTTCGAAGGTATCATTCATCCCTTGGTTATCGCCCTGCTAAGGCTGCTGCTTCGCAAGGATACCTCCATCTATATCAAACAGGCGGTTACAGTTGTAACCGACACGGTTCTGCTGTACATAGCGTCTCTGATTGTGCCCGGCATTCCTGTCGGCGGCTGGAAGCAAGCGCTTCTCATTGCCGTATTCTTTCACCTCATAGAATGGATCCTCATCGGAGTCCAGACCTGGGTACAGCAGCGCAAGCGGGCAAGAGGTGAGTCTACCGGCTAGAACCTGCCGGATTTGAAAATGGCATACAGCAGCCATGCAACCATGAGCAGGGCTACGATGAATCCGACTTCAATCACCGGGAAGCTCCATATCATCATCGGCTCCCGGCTGAGCGACGAACCGATAATCAGTCCCACCATGATGATGCTGAAAGCCAGAAGCACGATGCTGAAAGACAGCCGGTTACTGATCTGATCCATCTTGCGCATCAGCGTTTGCAGTTCTGGAACGCTGATCTCCACCCGCAGTTTCCCTTTGCTGATCAGAGCCGACAGCTGCCTGGCTTGTCCAGGCAGATCAAGCAAACTCTCGGCAAGCCCTGTTACCCCATCCAGCACCTTCCGGCTGATCCGGCGTGTATTATACCGCTTCTTCAGAAGCTTCCGTCCAAAAGGCTCCGCCATATCGATAATGCTCAGACTCGGGTCCAGCATCTCGATGACCCCTTCCAGGGTCAGCAATGATTTGCCTAGCAGCGTCATGTCCGGCGGCAGCATAATCCGGTGGCGCTGGGCAACGGCAAACAGATCGGTCAATGCTTTGCCGATGCGCACTTGAGCGAATGGCACGTCATAATACTCTCCCCGCAGACGGTCCATATCCGACCGCAGCGAATCCATATCGCAATCGTCCGGGATCAATCCCATTCTGGAAATCGCCCGGATCATCCCTTCCGAATTCCGCCGCATCAATGCAATAATGAGTCCGGACAGATGATCCTTCATATCTTCGCTGAGGTGACCCACCAGCCCGAAATCCAGAAAGACCAGCGTGCCGTCCTCCCTGACAAGCAAATTTCCCGGATGAGGGTCGGCATGAAAGAATCCCTCAATAAAGATCTGCTGCAGCATCCCATCGATCAAATGCTCGGCGATCGCCTTCAGATCATGTCCCTTGTCCACGATCTCCTGCCTCCGGCTTAAGGTGAGGCCATCGACATACTCCATCATCAGCACTTTGGATGACGTGTACTCCCAATAAATCAGCGGAACGCGGATAAATTCATGCTCCGGCATCTGGGAGGCAATCTTCTCTGCGTTTCGGGCTTCATGGCTGTAATCCAGCTCCGCCATCATCGCTCTGGCAAATTCGTCAACGATCCGGTCCACACGGTACTGCTTCACCCAGTCCCAGTGACGCTCAGCAATCGAGATTAAATCCCGCAATATCTCCAAGTCACGACCGATCATTCGGGCTACCCCAGGCCGCTGAACCTTGATCGCTACATGCTCTCCGGACTTGAGCTTCCCAGCATGGACCTGCCCGATCGAAGCGGCGGCCAACGGTTTATCTTCAAACTCACTCAACACTTCGTCGATCGGCATACCCCACTCTTGCTCAATCAGCTCCCTTGCACTCGCGGAAGAAAAAGGAGGCACCCGCTCCTGCAGCTTCACCAATTCCTGGATAATGTGGTCTGGCAGCAGATCCGATCTTGTACTCGCCAACTGTCCAAGCTTCACAAAGGCGGGGCCAAGATCCTCAAGCACTCGCCGAATGCGTTCCCCTAATGTAATCGTCTCCGGCTGTTCCCTGGAACTCCAGCGGACAGGCAGCGACAGAACATGGAACAGTCCCATCTCCTCCACCATATAGCCAAAGCCATGACGCATGAGCGCCATGGCGATTTCCCGGTAACGTCCGGCATGTCGGATTCGGACCGCCATCTATTCCTGCCGCGATCCTTCCAGTTCTACAACCTTCTTCTCCAGAGTAGCAATGCGCTGTTCCAGGCTGGCGACATCACTCTCTTTGGGAACATCCAGATCGGACAACACGCGCTGCACCTGCTCATAAATATATGTCTTGATCTGGGATTGCTCCTCTTCGCCGCGTTCGACAAGACGGTTCACCAGCGCTTTGGATTCCGCAGGAGCAAGCTCCCCGCGTTTGACCAGATCATCCACGATTTTCTCTACTTTTTCCTTGCTGACCACGGTAAGGCCCAATCCTAACGAGATGGCTTTCTTAAAAAGATCACTCATATATATCCCTCCCGGTCGTTGTCTGGTTCCATTATAACCTTTAACGCTGGTAAAAACATCTATCCTTGGACTTGCTTTCATAAGTATAGAGAAGCTCCCCTATCAATTTCCCCTGATTTCACATGAAATATGAGGGCAATCCGGAATCGGATAACAAGAAATTGCATTCCATCCATGCTTGTTATGTAAAATACAATGCAAAAAGCGAACAGGCGGGGAGAAAGTGATCCCGCCTGTTCGCTTATGATGCTATGCCATGCAGATGAAGAATGGCTTAGTCGTCATCCCCATCATGATCGTCTTGATCATCATGATCCCAATCATGATGGTCATCATCGTCATCATCATGGTCGTCGTATTTCTCAAACTCTGCCTTGATCACTTTCCCGCTGACCGCATGGACCTCAACATCGGATGATCCGTTTGCTGTCTTCACTTCGACGTCGTACACCCATCTGCCGTCATCTTGGTCCAGATCCACTTCCACAGCCGTCCCGCTCTTAACGTGTTTAACGGCAATAGCGGAGGCCTTGCCGGCACCGATCAGATTGCCTGGAAGGTTGTCACGATCATCATCGTCATCATCCCGGTCTACTCTTACGCCAAGGGATTTGCCTGTGTAGGCATCAATCCATACATCGACATCCCGGTTATTCTGCTGAATCTCCACATCGTAGACCAGCTTGCCCTTTTTGCGGTCGATATCCATGCTCTCCACTTTGCCGTTGGCAGCAGCCAGTGCCAATTGTTCGGCTTTTTCCATACCGATCAGCTGCTGCTGTTGCTTGGCCGCTCCCTGGGTTCCTGCTGCAGCTGTCTGTCCTGCTCCTGCCGCCTGTACGGCGTTATAGCCGTATACTCCACTTGCCGCGATAGCTACGGACAGTGCGCCTGCCCACCATATTTTCTTCTTCATCATCTTAGGCCTCCTCAATATTCTCTCCTGTTGATCTCTACAAACCCAATATACCCTCTCAACATGAGAGCTTTCGGAGAGAAAGATTAGAAAACGATGAGAAAACACGAACAAGACCTCTCATCTATTCATCGTCGTCCTCATCATCCCAAGTCACCGTCATGATCTTACCGGTAATCGCATGGACTTGAATGGTCGCTTCACGGCCGTCTTCCCGCTCAATCTCCACCAGGTAGTAACGGCTGCTCTTACTCTCGCGATATTCCACGTCTTCTACCGTTCCCGGTACCTTCTCTAAAGAAAGCTTGATCGCATACTCTTTGGTAATCATCGTTGCAGGCGGTTCCGAAGTTCCGCTTTCGCCATCGGTTGTTCCCTTCTCGCCATTCTCATTGGGCTTCGTGGGAGGCGTGCTCGGATCGTCAGTCGGCTCCTTGGTTTCGCCCGGCTCCGGCTCTGGCTTCACTGGCGCTTTGTCCAGCGGTTTGATGGACACGATATCCCCTTGACGGGCATCTACCGTCATTTCATACCTCCCGGAATCGGATTGCAGCTCCATCCGGTACATCTCACCTTCCAGCGTTGCCTTTGTAATCTCACCATCCGGATATTGTTTCAATACTCCACTAACGGCTTCCTCCTGCGACATCGCCTCCGTCGAACGGTTAAACGGACTCCATACCGCATTCACGATGATCATAACGGCGACCACGATGATGACACCCAGCAGCACACTCACTTTCTTACGCATTGAATCACCTCGCAAACACATTCTGTCTTTACCGTCAGTATAGCGCAGCATGGTTAGAATTCGATGAGAAAACAGTGGGCTGCTGCAGTTTATTTCGATTCTTTAAGCCGAATGGTGGCCGTTGTGCCCACGCCGGGCAGGCTGTCCAGCTCCAGATCAGCAGAGATGGCCTCTGCGATATCCTTCGCCAAGGACAAACCAAGGCCAGCGCCCCCGCCCCGGCGGGTACGAGCCTCATCCACCCGGTAGAAACGGTCGAAGACGTGCTCCAGCTCATCTTTGGCAATGCCGATTCCGCGGTCGATGACCCGAATATAAACCTCCGATGGCTTCCTGCCTACCTGGATGACGATATGTTCGTCACTGTATTTGCGCGCATTATCCAGCAGAATGAACAAAAGCTGCTTGAGCCTGCGGCTGTCCGTCCAGCCGAGAACCCCGCCATCGGCTTCGACCTCCACCGTGCGGTTATAAGCATCGCGAAATGCGCGTGCGGAAGACTCCGATAATGCCACGAGATCCACCTGCTCCAGTTCGACCTGCCATTGATCCTGATTGCGTGCTTGCAGCAGCAGCTGCTCCGTCATCTCCTTCATCCGGATCGCTTCCGAATGGATCGCTTCGACGGACTCCATGAATAGCTCCGGCCGGTCCAGACCCCGCCGCTTTAACAGACTTGCGTAGCTCTCGATGATGGTGAGCGGTGTCTTTAACTCATGGGAAGCATTGGACACGAATTGCTCCTGCCTCGCATGATTGCTCTCCAGCAGCGTGATCATGTCGTTGAACGCAGCCCCCATCTCTACCAGCTCATCCTTGGATTTTTCCTTCAGCTCGATTCGCCGGAATCGTCCGCTCTGCCGAATCTCCCGCATTGTACGGATTAAAGCCGTAATCGGCTGCACAATTAAACGCCCCAATATCCGCGTCGAAATGATGACCGGAACTAAAGCGATTGCGGTTACGGCGACCAGCACGATTCGCAGCACCTGCAGCGTCTCCATCGTGGCGGCAAGACTGCGGGAAATTTGGATGTTGTATACAGCCCCGTCGCTCCAAATGACCGGCAGTGAAACAAGCACATAACGCATTCCTTCATATAGGATCTGCTTTACCTGCTTATTCGTGTTATAAGGAAGCTTAAGCTCATCCATATCCTCACCGGAGGAGGTTACGTAAGGAGACTTCGCCTTGCTGTCAGCCGGGACGAATTGAATCTTTCCGTCAGCCGGGACATAACTTCGCAGCAGATCGTCAATGGGAATGGTCGCAGCAGAATGCGCGATACTTTTGACAATGCTTCCCGCCTCGGCTTCCGCTTGCTCCAGCTGGCTGTCCACCGTCATTTTGCTAAACACATAGTATACGGATAAGTTCATGACAATCAGAATGGCCGCCATCAGCACCGACGAATAGAGGTGGATTTTACTGCTCAGCTTCATGGGGTCTCTTTCAGCACGTAGCCGACACCGCGGACGGTGTGAATGAGCTCCGATGTGCTGTCATGATCGATTTTCTTGCGGACGTAACGTATATATACATCGACGACGTTGGTATCGCCGTAATAATCGTATCCCCATACGGCAGCGAGAATCTGCTCGCGGTTCAACACCTGCCGTTTGTTCTTCAGCAAATAGACAAGCAAATCAAATTCACGAGGCGTCAGATCGATCCTTCTGCCATCGCGAATGACTTCCCGCGTACCTTCGTTCAATTTCAAATCCGCTGCCGTAAGCCATTCTCCTGCCGCCGGCTCTTCCGGATCCTGCTTCCCCTGGAGCCGCAGCGCAGCACGAATCCGTGCCAGCAGCTCTTCGATCTGAAACGGCTTCGTGATGTAATCATTGGCTCCAAGATCAAGCCCCGATACTTTATCCTCAACGGAACTCTTGGCTGTCAGCAGCAGCACGGCTGTATGGGAATCATGGGCACGGATCCGCCGCAGCAGCTCAATTCCGCTCAAACCGGGGAGCATGACATCCAGCAGAATTAAATCCACGTCCTGACTGCGGTATGCCTCGAGCGCATCCAGCCCGTTATCCGCCTTGGTGACCTGATAGCCTTCACTCTCCAGCTCGATTTCAAGCAAACGGGATATTTTCGCTTCATCCTCAACAATTAGTATCTTCCCGCTCACGCGCGTCCCTCCTACCGATCATTTCGAAATGGCTGTTAACCCGGAACTCGCGCAGCCCACTTGGCCGCTTGCGTAATCATCAAACGCAGCTGGGGCTGGAGAAAGGACGGCTCGTGGTGACCCGGCATCAAGAAAACCACGCGTCCGATGCCATACGTATGGCACCAGGCGGCAGGCCACTGCTTACCTTCGTATTCATAATGCAGCAGCACCGTTTTTTCCGTAAACGGACTGAATATGAACCGGTAAGGCTCCTCATCCAGCACAAAAGGCTCCACGCCTTCCGTAATATCGTGTTCGGTCTCTCCCGGAACGAAATACAGCTTCTCCATGGGCGGGTGTCCGTCAAAACGGGCACCGATCAGCTGCGCCAGCTCATAACGATTGGCCAGCGTAACGCCGTTATGGATCACGAGCAAGCCGCCGCCTCCGCTTACATAGGACAGCAGACCTGCGGTCTGCCGTGGCGAGACTCGCTCGTCCCATAGGTCGCTGTAGGCGATGCAGAGTTCGTAAGGGTAGAGATTGCTTTCATGCAGCATTTTATGATTTTCCGTGCACTGCACGGTGAACATGTCGTTCAGCAGGTGTGTCACTTGTTTATCAATGCCTTGCAGCGGATGAAACTTCGGGTGGGTGTAGCTGCCAAGCAGCAATGCCTTTCTTTTATCCATCGGTCATCCTCCTATTTACTACTCAATATTTCACATGATCCTTAGGAACATGCATGAAGAAGCTGGTCTGGAATGAAATCTCCCCAACTTCATTACGTTATATCATGACATTATTCTTGATTTTGAGCAAAGTAGCGGCCAAGCGCCACCATCATGCTGCCCATTCGCTCTTCCTCGGGAACCACCATGCGTTCAATGCCTTCCTCGCGAAGCCCCTGAGCCGTAACCTTGCCGACAGCCGCTGCCAGGACAGGCCCGCGGAACGCCTCAAGCACAGCCTCCAGCTTGCCATGGGCACGTGCATAATCCGCAAGGAAACGAAACTGGGGCGCGCTTGTAAAAGCAACCGCGTCAACCTTGCCGCCAACAATTTCGTCAACGAGTTGCGAAACATCCTCCTCCAGCGGCTGAATGTGCTTATACGGCAGGATCTGCTCTACTATCGCCCCGCGACTCTCCAGCCACTCCACCAGCTTAGGGGCAGACTCGCCATGCAGCTGAAGAATGACACGTTTGCCCGACAAGTCATGCGGTTCCAAAGACCGGATCAGCCCCGACGTACTGCCGTCATCATCTCTGACGATCGGTGCCAGCCCGCGTTTTTTCAGCGCATTTGCCGTTTTGTACCCTCTTGCCGCAATCGAGGTGCTCTGCAGCGTTTCATTCAATGTATCCAAAAGGCCCATCTGTTCGGCCGTATCATAAATGGCCTCCAGGCCGATTCCCGTTGTAAAAATCGCCCACGGCGCAGGTGCTTTGAGCCAAGCTTCGATCGAACGGCGCAGTACTTCATCATCCAAAAATACGGTTCCCTGGGCCGGACGAAGCAGCGCAGTGCCTCCCATCTTCTCCACCAGCTTGGCCATGTCTGCCGCCTTGCGCGGACCAGCCAAAGCGACGATCCGATCTTTCATATGCTGTGCCATGTTATATGCCCCACTCTCATCATTTCTAGCTTGTTCATCGTTAATCTTACAGCTTCTAGCAGTTGACTCCAGTATAAAGGCCCGGCTCCTATAGATAAAGCCACTTTGGTCTTATTCTTCAAAAAGCCCCCCTTTCCTGCCACAAACCAAAAAGCAGCAAAGGAATATAAGTTCCTTTGCTGCTTCAACATGAAATATCAGGGCATACTGCACGCCATTGAATCTATTAAATCTAAATCTTAAAGCGTGTCACCATCTCCTGCAGTTCTTCGGCTAACCGGCTTAAATCTGCAGCAGACGCGCTCACTTCTTCCATGGAAGCCAGCTGTTCCTGAGAGGCTGCCGATATCGTCTGGGTCTGACTTGACGTTTGCTCCGACACCCCGCGGATATCCTCAACGGACTTTTTCGTGGAAGACGTATCTTGAGCCAATGCCTTAGCCGCCTTCGAAGTGGATCTTACCTGGTCGGACACCGTATTCACGGCCTTTTTGATCCGGGAGAAGGAGCGACCGGTCAGGTCCGCTGCATCAACGCCGTCCGACACCTTCTGCCTGGCGGCTTCCGTCACCTCGATGGTTCGTTCCACTTCTGCCAGTATCCCTGTAATCAGCCCCGATATGTAATCTGCCGAGCTTTCCGACCTTTGGGCAAGCTTGCGGATTTCCGCGGCTACAACCGCAAATCCTTTCCCCTGCTCCCCGGCTCTCGCAGCTTCGATAGAGGCATTCAGCGACAATAGACTCGTCTCCTTAGCAATGTCGGTAATGGCCGAGGCGATACCGCCGATCTCCTCAGTCCGCTCAGACAGCTGATGGATAACACCATTCAGATCGTTCATCGCATGATCGATATCCTGCATCGTCGCTGCTGCGGTAATCACCGTCTTGTTCCCTTCCTGGGCCAATTCCTCCGTCTGGTTCATGGCCGCTGTAACCTTCTCCAATACATCCGCAATATCGTCCGCATGCCGGGATACCTGAAGGATGCGCTTCAGAATCTCCTCCGCAGCGTTCAACTGGCGTTCGCTGCCGGCCGCAACCTCCTGAATGGAAGACGTGACATGCTCGACAGCGCTTATATTTTGTAGGGCGCTTGCGGACAATTGCTCGGAAGATGCGGAAACATTCTCCGTCATGGACTTGACCCCGTGAACCATGTCCCTGAGACTATCCACCATCTGCTGGAAGTGATCGGCCAGCTCTCCAATCTCATCACGCTTGAAGCCATTCAAACGAAGCGTCAGATCCCCCCCGCTAATGACTTCGGTCGCTTGGCGCATACGACGGATCGGTTTGATCACAGAGCTTACATTCCAAGTCACCAGGATTAAGGCGGCTAGCAGCGAAACGCTCATGACCACCATCAGCGTATGGCGGATGCCACTAACAGAGTCGTCGACTTCCTTAACGTACATGGTCCCGGCAATTTTCCAGCCGGTTCGTTCATTCGTAATGTAATTCAATTGTTTCTCGATACCGTTATGGACATAGTCAAAATGACCAGTCGGCTCCTCATACAGCTTGGAGATCCAGGTTTCTTCAGCCAACGCGTCCGTCCCCGCATCATAATCGGGGTGAAACAGATATTTGTGATTTTGATCCAGCACCATCGTATAGCCTTCTTTACCTACCTGCACTTCGACCAGGCTCCGGATGCTATGGAGGTTGAGATCAATGCCCACGACGCCTTTGCCATCAGGCAGCGTCTGGGATATCGTTACAACAATCAGTGAGCCTGCGTTCGATGCATAGGGGGCAGTAATAATCGGTTGGCCTGATGCATTCATTGCGTCTTGGAACCATCCGGTTTGTCTAGGATCATAGTCCGCCGGCAGCTTATCCCCCGATGCCTTGATAATTCCGCCCTGGTCTGTACCGATAAATACGTCCACTGTATCCGGATGTAGTCCCAAGTACTGCTTCAGTGCATTGATGGTTGACCCCGCTTGGGCTTCAAGTTCCTTGTCGATTTCCGCGGACTTCATCGTTGTACTTAAATAATTCAGATCATCGAACTTCGATTGCAGCGTGTGATTAATGATCTCATTCGCCGTATCGACGCTCTGCGATGCACTGCGCAGAATTTCATCCTCGACAGTTCCCTTGGCGTCACGATAGGTGATAATACCGATGGCGCAGCTGGGCACAAGAAGCACGAGGAGGAATGTGAGGATCAGGTTTCTTCTAATACGATTAGCTCTTTTTTTCTTCATGGGTTTCTTTCCTTTCTAAACTGCAGTGACTCTCGCCTGTCTTCTATAAAAATACTCCCTTCAACTTATCGGCATCTCTTGAACCATTCATTATGTAGTGCGTATAGGTAATTAATTCCATAAAAAGAGGGGCGCCCTTGTTAAAAAGGCACCCCTCTTGGCGGCGATCAGAGATCACCGTCTATATAAAGGCCATCCATCCTGCACAGCGGAAACAAAGATGGCTGGCTCTTATAGTTCTGATTACGTTACTTCGACTGATTGGAAGGTATGAATCCACTCAGGTCTACACCAAGCCCGGCAGCGAGTCTTGCGCCATATTCGGCGTCGGCACGGTAGAAATTGCATACGGCACGGAGCTGAATATCAGATTTGACCTGGCTCAGGTCGTCAACCAGATTGCGGAGCAGATGATCCTTCTCTTGCTCCGTAAACGAACGGTACAATTCCCCGGCTTGGGTGAAATCATCCGTTTTCTCGATGCGCTGGCGAACGACATGACCGGTCAGCGGAGCTTCGCTCTCATTAACGGACGGATCTTCCACAGGGCCCGTTGTATAGCTGTTCGGCTCATAGTTCACCGGCGACGGATCTTGATTCACATTCATCAAACCATCACGTTGATGATTACGCACAGGAGCATATGGACAGTTGATCGGGATCTGCAAATAATTGGCTCCCAGTCGATGACGCTGCGTATCCGGGTAAGAGAATAGCCGGCCTTGCAGCAATTTATCCTCGGACGGCTCAATCCCTGGTACCAATGCACTTGGGGAGAAAGCGACCTGCTCAACCTCTGCAAAGAAGTTCTGCGGGTTGCGATTCAAAGTCATGGTGCCGACCGTCACGAACGGGAAGCGATCCTCCGGCCAGGTCTTTGTAGGATCCAGCGGATCAAAGGATAACTCATCCATCTCCTCCGGGGACATCAGCTGCACCTGCAGCCGCCATTTCGGGAAATTCCCGTTTGCGATGTGCTCACGAAGATCACGGGTGGCGTGATTAAAATCCTTGCCCTGAACTTCGACTACTTCGTCTGCATTCAGCGTATTCACGCCCTGTGCGGATTCCCACTTATATTTGATGTAGGTTACTTTGCCTTCGCTATTCACCCACTTGAAGGCGTGGACGCTGAAGCCATCCAACTCCCGATAGTTCGCTGGTGTGCCATGATCGGAGAACACCCAGGTCATCATATGCGTGGATTCCGGAGACAGCGTCATGAAGTCCCAGTACCGGCCGGGCTCCTGAATGTTGGTCTCCGGCGAAGGTTTCAAGGAATGCACCATATCAGGGAATTTGATAGCATCCCGAATAAAGAAGACCGGAATATGGTTCCCTACAATGTCATAGTTGCCCTCCTCCGTATAGAACTTCACGGCAAATCCGCGCGGGTCGCGTGCCGTTTCGGGTGAGCCTGTTCCGTGAATCACCGTGGAGAAGCGAACAAACACAGGCGTTTCCTGACCGATTTCCTGCAGAAAGGCCGCTTTCGTATAAGGCTTCATGTCATTCTCCACAACAAATGTGCCGTGTGCACCTGCCCCGCGGGCATGAACGACGCGCTCCGGAATCCGTTCACGGTCGAAATGGGCGATTTTCTCGATCAGATGATAATCCTCAAGCAGCGTCGGTCCGCGGCGCCCTGCCGTTTTGGAATTTTGGTTATCTCCAACTGGAGCCCCTTGATTGGTTGTCATTCTATCCATATATGAACCCTCCATCATTTCTATAATTGATTTTAGACTGAATCTAAATTTATGAATTGATTGTATCATTGGAGAATCCATTGGATCATGATTGTCGCATGAGTGTTATATGACCCTTCTATGATCGTTATATGAAGTTCGGATGAATCCATTTTTGAGTTCGTGAATGGACAAAAAAAAGGAGGGGGATTAGTCCGCCAGGCGGTATCCCACTCCTCTAACCGTTGCAATGTATCGCGGGGCTCCCGCGTTGTCGCTCAGCTTTTTACGCAAGCTTTTGATATGGACGTCAACCACATTGCTGCCGCCCATAAAATCTGTATCCCAAATTTTGCACATCAGGTCCTCACGCGTGCATACGGCTCCTTCGCTGTCCAGCAGGAGCATCAGCAAATGATACTCTGTCTTGGTCAAATGAATAGGCGTGCTGCCCCGGTGGATGGTCATTTTATCCCGATCAATGGATAAATCTTTATAGACGAGGCCACGCATGACCTCTTCCCCACCCGACAATCCGGCAGCCGGAGAGAACAATCGAATGGTTCGCTGCACCTGATACATCATCGTATCTTTGGAACGGGCCGGCCATACCATAAGCTCTTCATTCAACAGGCTGGAGCCCGCTTTGCTCATGAGCTCCTCGCCAACCAGGTACAAGATCGGAATCGAGGAATGTTCCGGCAGCAGCAGCTCCTTCTCCTTATTGAACGCCGCCATGTTCCGGCAGCCCGTCATATCGGCGATAATCAGTCCCGTGTTCAGGGCTGACTGCAGACGCGGTTCCCATTTACGGAACATCATCACCTCGAAGCAGTTCTCCGTCAAGGTCATGAACATTTCGTTCACCCGTCCCGGGGAACGGCTGATCAATGCAGCCCGCAGCGTTGTGGGACAAGCATCCCCGATTGCCATCGGCGACTCCGGACGAACATACAGATTGCCGGATTGGAAATCCGGAAACGCATAGACCTTTCCCAGTTCCGTCATTTCTTCCGTTTGATTTGACATTCTGGACACACCCCCCCGAATACGACGTGAGCATGATGGATAACGTAGTTGGTTTCACCGGCTACCGTAGCAGCCCAATCCTCTGGCACCTCCGTCATGACCTCGTCCACTTTCCCGCAAACTTCACAAATAATATGTTGATGCTCGTCAGTACGGGCATCGTACCGACTCGCGCTCTCGCCCAGCTTCAATTCTCGGATCAGCTGCTTATCCGTCAAATAACGCAGGGAATTATAAACCGTCCCGTACGCCAAATTATAACCTTTCTCCACCAGTCGGTTCATGATATCCGCAGCAGTCGGATGATCATGCGATTCCCGAAGGACATCGTACACCGCTTGGCGTTGTGTCGTCAGATTTAAAGATTTCAAGGTATTCACCCTTTTAATTTATTTTTAGATCAAGTATAAATCCTATTCTCTCCAAGGTCAACAACCCGTGCCGAAATCGCTGCTGGTAATCTTTAAGATTTCTTTAGATTCAATTAAAAATTCCTTTAGCTTGTTTGGCTAGAATTAGAACATACATACACGATGAATTGTATAATCCGCCAAAGGAGGCGATCGAGCGCCATGGATTCCATAGCCAAGCATCCCCGTCAATTTCCGTCATCCCCTGATTTATCCCGGAAGCAAACCGGCACGCTTCGAACCAAACGAATACGCCGCAAGGGGCACGCACGTTTAAGTCTGCTCCTACTACTGTTTGTCGCCATTCTGTTGGTTGTGTTCATCGCAAGGATATTTATTCCGCCTCCCATCAAAGCCAGTTCGGCCATCCTGATTCATGCGGATACCGGCCGCGTGCTCTATGCGATGCATGCCGATCTCCCCTTACCTCCCGCGAGCATGTCCAAAATGATGACAGAGCTGCTGGTGCTGGACGCCGTCCAATCCGGGCAGCATGCTTGGGAAGAGAACGTACCGGTCAGCCGCTATGCGGCAGAGGTGCCCGGTTCAGGCATCGGTATGCATGAAGGCGAACGTTACACGCTGAAGCAGCTGTTCGAAGCACTCATTATCCATTCGGCCAATGATGCGGCCGTAGCTATTGCGGAGCATCTCAGCGGGTCGGAGGCCCGGTTCGCGGAGACCATGAATGAACGAGCGAAGGAAATCGGCCTTTCGGACCGCACCGTATTCGCCAATGCATCCGGTTTGCCTGCCGCTGACCTTCTTCCCTTTGCCGAAGCGGCCTCCGACGGCGATACCGTCATGACGGCCAGGGATTCAGCCATGCTGGCCAGATGGCTGGTCAACAAACATCCGGATCTGCTCGAGGTAACCAGCCAGCGCGATTTGCCTGTTCCGCAGAAGAAGCTTTCCCTGCATACCACCAATCTCATGCTACCCGGCGAACCGCATTCTTACGAAGGTAATGACGGATTTAAGACCGGATACACCCGCTCTGCCGGTTATTGCTTTACCGGGACTGCGTCGCGTGGCGGAAACCGGCTGATTTCCGTCGTGATGGGGACCGGGAATGCCGATCAGCGGTTTACGGAAACTCGGAAACTGATGGATTACGGATTTGAACGTCAAGGTATTCTTTCGAATCTCCTATCCGGCCTTTTTTAATCATCGTCATCATAGAACTCACGATTTTGAAGGCCAAGCTGCACTTTATGGGCTCCATTTAGGGTACACTGTTCGTAAGGAATGATCATTTCCAATGGGCGGATTTACTGGAGGATAATTTAATGAGAAGTATATTAATCGTAGATGATGATAAGGAAATTTCCGGGCTGATCTCCATCTATCTGGAGAATGAGGGTTACCGTGTGATCCAAGCCCATGACGGGGAGGAAGCACTGCTGGCCATGACCACCAATAACGGGACGGTGGATCTCGTAATCCTGGACGTCATGATGCCTAAGCTGAACGGGATTGACACCTGTCGCAGAATCCGGGAAACCTCGTCCATACCCATCCTGATGCTGAGCGCCAAGAGTGAGGACATGGATAAAATACTGGGGCTGATGACCGGCGCGGATGATTATATGATTAAACCGTTCAATCCGCTGGAGCTGACGACGCGCGTCAAAACACTGCTGCGACGCTCCACTCTGTACAATGCCGAACTGCATCGGGAGGACAGCGAGCGGATCGAGATTGATGGGCTCGACATAAACCGGACAACGCATGAAGTAACGGCCAATGGCAAAGCAATCTCTCTGACGGCAAGAGAATTCGAGATTCTGTATTTGCTTGCCCGCCAGCCGGGGAGAATCTTTAGCGCCGAGGATATCTTCCAGCAGGTCTGGAAGGAGAAATATTACGTATCCAATAATACAGTCATGGTTCACATCAGCAACCTGCGGGACAAGCTCGAGAGGGAGCTGGGTTATAAGCTCATTCAAACGGTATGGGGCGTCGGGTACAAAATCCATGCGTAAGCTGCAGTGGAAGATCATTACACTGTTCTTTGCCAGCGGAGCCCTGACCTTGGCCATACTGTTCATCGCGCAGCAGATCTTCCGATTGATCGGCCGGGAATACTGGAAGGAGCCCTGGGTAAACACCCTTTTCAGAGTTGATCGTACGTTGGAGGATTTCTTCGGTTTCCCCATCATCCCGACGATCATCGGCATCGTGCTGTTTATCTGTATGGTGCTCCTCCTGAGTCAAGGCACCATTCGTCAAATCAATCAGTTAATGGAGGGTACAAAGCGTTTGGCGAAGGGCGAATTGGATCAAGAGATTATCGTTAGCTCCAATGACGAACTGGGCCTGATGGCAACGCAAATCAATCAAATGGCCAAGCAGCTCAAGCTATCGCTGGCGGAGGAACGCATGGCCGTCCAGTCCAAGAACGAGCTTATCAGCAACGTATCGCATGATCTGCGGACCCCCCTCACCTCCATCATCGGGTACTTGCGACTGGTCAATGAAGACCATTACAAGGATGAGGTCGAGCTCCGGTATTATACCGATATCGCGTACGATAAGTCGCTGCGCCTAGGCGGACTCGTGAACGATTTGTTTGAATACACACGGATGGGATACTCCCCGATGAACCGGGTTGACATTAATTTGGTGGAGCTGCTCGCACAGTTGGCCGTAGACTTTTCACTAACCGGGCAGCAAGAAGGAGTTCAGGTCGTCTTCACACCTGAAACGGAGAAAATCATGATCTCCTCGGACGGGGATAAACTGATGCGCACCTTCGAGAATCTGCTGTCTAATGCGGTACGGCACGGACGGGAGGCCGGGCGGGTGGATTTGAAAGTATCTCAGGACCCGAAGTTTGCCATCGTACAGGTCATCAATTACGGTCCTCCGATCCCTCAGCACGCAATCCCCCATCTGTTCGAGCGGTTCTACCGGGCGGATGAATCGCGCACTGATCAAACCGGGGGCTCCGGGCTTGGCTTGGCTATCGTAAAAACCATCGTGGATGCCCATCACGGCACGATTCAAGTGACCAGTACTACGGAGCTGACGATGTTCGAGGTTCGTCTACCTTTAGAGGCGCCTGAGAATTAACAAAATAAAACATTTAATATTCGACATACAATTCCATTTTCCGATAAAATAGGGGGTGAATGTCTTCATCGCCTTGCCGCCCTTGCGCAAGGTACATGAAAGGAATGATCCCCCATGACCAATATACTTTTTACCAACTTTTGTATATTTGTGACTTTCTTATACTTATCCGGACTGCTGTCCAAAAAATATGTAGCAGGTGTTGTGACGCCGTCCATCCACGTTAAGATCAACGCCGGCCTCCTCTTTGGCATTTACGGGATCATCTTGATGTACTATTCTTTTCCGATTGACCCGCGGTTTTTTGCGGACTTGCGGCATCTAGCCATTGTCGTGATCGCCAGCTACTTAGGCTGGCTTCCCTCCCTGATTGCCGGCGTGCTGATTGCACTCGGGCGGCTGATCCTGTTCGGCATGTCAACTTCCTCTGCCATTGCGGGAGCCGGCATGCTGCTGATCGGCATCATCTGCGGGATGCTTTCTCGTATGCATTGGGAACGTTTAGGCAAAATGCTGCTCATGAGTATGTCGAGCATGCTGGTGCTCCTATGTATTATGTGGATGAATATCCCGGACCACCACAAGGTGTATACCGTCTTCACGCAGCACCTCATCATATCCATGCTCGCCACGGTGGTCATCTACATGCTGACCGAGTATATCAACACATCCAATCAACTATTTCTGCAGATGAAGAAAAATGCGGAGACGGATTACTTGACCAGTCTTCACAATCTGCGCCAGTTCGAGCAGCTGTTATCGGAACGTTTTCTCGAAGCCCAGCATTTCAGCGAACGGCTGGGTGTTCTTGTCGTGGACATCGATCATTTCAAAAAAATAAACGACACCTACGGCCATGCGGCCGGAGATGCCGTTTTGCAGCAGCTCAGCAAAGTGCTGAGGGAGCATTCCCGTTCTTTTGACGAAGTGTCCCGCAACGGCGGGGAAGAATTCTCGGTGCTGGTCCCGGAAGCGACCATCGACGAGACTGCCGCTATTGCAGAGCGAATTCGGGCGGCCGTAGCGGATCATATCTTTGTTTTGGAAGACGGAACCAAGATTCAGATCACGGTGTCGATCGGAGCTGCTGTGCACCCCGATACGATCCGGTCGAAAAATGCCAAGGAGCTGCTGCAACAAGCGGACCGCGAGCTGTACCGAGCCAAGGACAGCGGGCGTAACCGCGTATGCTCCGCCCCCGAGATCCATGATCTGATTCTTTCTTAATTCGGATCCGCCTTCAGTATTTCTTCAATGGCAGTCAGCGTATCCGGAGACAGCTTCATACCGGAGGCCTTCACATTCTCTTCCACTTGCTCCGGACGGCTGGCACCCACCAGCGCACTGGCTACATTGTTCTGACGCAGAATCCAGGCCAAGGCCAGTTGGCCGACGGTCATACCCAACTCGCTTGCAACGAGGCCCAGTGCCTGCACCTTCTGAATGCGGTCTTCACTCATTTTGAGCCGGTCGGCTCCAATCTTCGATGCGCGGCTGTTCTCCGGCACGGCTTGCTTGGAGGCGTACTTGCCAGTCAGAAGTCCTTGAGCAAGAGGAGAATAGACCACTTGACCAATGCCCTTCTTCTCGCCTAACGGGATAATTTCCTCTTCGATCTTGCGCTCGAACATGTTGTACAGCGGCTGATTCACCACGATGCGATCCAGCAAATAGCGATCCGCAACGGCCAGTGCCGCTTCCATCTGGGCAGCGGTCCACATACTGACTCCTATATAGAGCACCTTGCCTTGGCGGACAAGGTCATCCAGCGCCCGCAGCGTTTCCTCTAGCGGGGTTTCTTCATGATATCGATGACAGTAATAGATGTCGACGTAATCGGTACCCAGCCGCTTCAGACTCGCATCGCACTGCTCTCTAATATGTTTGCGGGAAAGTCCCTGATCATTGGGTCCGTCCCCCATCTTGCCGAATACCTTCGTGGCCAGGACATAGGATTCCCTTGGGAAGGCTCTTAAGGTTTCCCCGACAACCACTTCAGCCGCCCCCTGGGCATACACATTCGCCGTATCAAAAAAATTAACGCCGAGTCCATATGCGGTTTGAATCGATTTCACCGCATTCTCCCGTTCCACATATCCCCCGTACGTCAGCCAGCTCCCGAGACTGATATCGCTAACCTTCAATCCGCTACCGCCCACTCTTCTAAACTCCATATGTGAAACCTCCTTCATACAAGATAGATGCTTATTCTTTATTGTAACATCTTCCAGTACGATAGACAGTTGTGCCTTGTTTAACGTTTATAACCGGTCGACTTTATTTTAAACTTGACCGATACATTAAACTTGGCATGGGGATAAATGGTGCGCCACTCCTCCATCTCCGTCTGGTTGTTCCAGTGCGTACCTCCATACCGAAGGCCGAAACCTAACGGGTCCAGACCCGTTTTCTGAATTTTCTCCAACACGTTTTTCACAGCTTGCGATAGTTCCTTGCTAAACTGCTCTTCGATCTTACGCAGATCCTTCGGATCTAATTGCGCAGGGTTTTCTTTCTCTTCCAAAATCGCGGTTATCCGAATCTTGTAATCAATGGTTTCCTCCCCCGGTTTATCCGTTACGATCTTGTATCTTGCTCGGGTTCTATCCGTGTTGACTTCAAGCAATTGGCCGTCAATTTTCGTCCCGAAATTCGTGCTTAGATTACGACGATCCAACAGGTTAAACAGCCTGGTTTCATCCCGCGTCAGAATCACCTTCACCTTGTTCTTATCCATCAAGGCTAATTTGTCGATATTCAGGATCTTGTCAGCGGTAGTTTCCACAACGGGCAGGACCGGATCTTCCCCTTCCTCTAACATTCGGCGGGACAAATCGAAGGAGTATGCCTTAATAATGAAGGGAGATTCCGTCCCCTCCTCGCTGAGCGCCAGAAATATTGCGTTTCCGGCAATCCGCTCCGTTGGAGGATCCGTCTTTAATACGGCTTCTGCCGTAGGTACTGCGACGGCTGGATACATTAAGAGCTGCATGTCCCGCCTCCGAACGGTCCAGTCCTGGATTTTGCTGATATTTTTCCGTGCATAGGCCTCGCCGTACATGACCCCTTTGCAATGACCAAAGTCCAGCTCCTTATCCACCTTGGATTTGACCTCCCTGATCGCTTCCGCAATACTTGTCGATTCCTGCGTAATAAGCAGTGATTTTTTATCCCCGGTTTTCGGGTCTCCCGAAGGAATCGCCATTTTGAAGGTAAATCGGTTCATATCGGGACTTTTCTCAGAGACGTCAATACCGATGGACACAACAAAAAGCCTCAGATCGATATCCCTAAAATCACATCCCGACACCAACAGAAAAGAGCAGCACATGAGCCAGACCAGCCAGCGTTTTAGGTCTTTCATGCCTTCTTCCTCCTTTTCCTCCATACCGCATAGAATAACAGGGCAATGAGCAGAAATTCACCCGCGAACCGGACGTCCAGAAAGACAATCGCCATATCATTTAATATGTATTGATTCACGATAAACGACGTGCCAAAGGTAATCAGGGAAAAGAGGAGCAGCACCCACCATTCGATTTTCCTCCGTTTAGACATCGCTTCCCCCTTATCGACCTTTAATCCGAAGCTTCCCAGAATGAGTTCCTTACCCACATGCCAGTGGATGATGGAATTCACGAGGGAGAGACACATATACACCACGTAGAAGACATATATCATCCGTTCAATGATGAAATAACGAATCCGCAGCGAGTCCACCGTCGAGAAGGCAGGGTACACGTGTCCTCCTGCACCCGCAGCGCCTAATATGCCAATGGGTGCAAAGATCGAAACCAGAAGGGTAATTATACTGACCCCCACAATTGCCCAAACATGGCGCACTCTGAATCGGTGAAAGATCCGATTGAATACCACCATGTTCACGTAGCCCGTAAAAATAAAGGTTGCGGCCGCCACCGTTTCGTAATTGGGCATATTCCATGCATAGGTAATGATCTGCCTTACGGCATCCCAGCTGAAATAGGGGTTGCTGAAGATACGCCATGACATGTAGGCGATAACAGGAACACAGATGTACAGAATCATCTCCAGGGCATATATAATGGACTCGGAGTCAAGTCTGGCACTAAGTCCAACCACCACCAGAAATCCGATCAGAACGATATAGGGAGACACATCCGGACTAATGTAGCGAGAGGTAATATCAACGAAGCTTACCAAGGTAATGACGCTGGAGAAAAACCACGCGAGTCCGTATAAAAAAAGCAGAATACCCGATGTCCACTTGGACATAACCGAGCGAAAAATCTCCGGCAGCCCTTGCCCCGGAAATTTCTGAATCAGTTTCACGAAGGTAAACATCAGCAGCGTCCCAATCGGAATGGACACGAGAATCGACATCAGCGCACCGTCAAAGCGGTCCGTAATTAAAATCCGGGGGACATAATTAATCAGATTGATGGTTGCATTGAGCAGGAAGAGGTAATAAAAATATTTATTTCTAACCACTTCGCTGATCTCCTTTCTTCTTCCAATCCATAGCAAACATCTTTAAGTAGGGTTTGCCGAAGGATCGGAGGCTCGTAAGGTACATAATCATCGCCACCATGCCCAAAACGATGCCGACCAAGCCAAAGAAGGTGGCCAGGACAATGAACAAATACTTCGTGACGCGGATGCCGGAGCTCATCATCGTAATCGGGATCACGAAATTCGTTATCGCGACGGCGGAAACCAGAATGATCATGATGTTGCTGACTAATCCCGCCTCTGTTGCAGCGGTCCCCAGAATGAGACCCCCTACCGTCGTTGCGGTCTGACCAATCGCTTTGGGCAGACGGACACTTGCTTCCGTCAGAAATTCCATCGCCAGCAGCATGAAGATCACTTCGAAAAAGGATGGGTACGGCACCGTAGCCCGGCTTCCCGCAATAAGCAGCGTAACCTGCATCCTCAATATTTCCGGATTATACGACGTGAATGCCACGTACAGACTCGGCATAAGTACGGTCGTAAACAAGGCGATATACCGGATCCCCTTGAGAAACCAGCCGATCGGGGGAAGCTGTATTTTGTCATCCATCGCCGTAAAGAAATCATTGAAAATGGCTGGCAATAGAAGGGCATACCCCGTTGAATCCATCAACACGGCAATTTTTCCTTGATTTATATTCAATACGGCCCGGTCAGGACGCTCGGTCAGCATGAGTGTTGGATACAGACGAAATTTAGGATGCATCGTATGTCTCTCGATTTCGGCAGCCGATTGCACGATGTCCGCTTTGAGCTCGGACAATCGCTTTCTAAGCTCCTGCAATACCGTTTCTTCCACTTTGCAGGCATCATACATAATGATGATTCGGGTCTGCGATATTTTCCCGACGGTCATGAATTCCGTCTTCAAATTCGCAGTTTGGTAACGATGGCGGATCAGGTTCAGGTTCACCTCGATATTTTCCGTAAACGAATCATCGGGACCCTGAATGACGTTCTCTGTACTGGCGGGTTGAATGGGGCCTGCATTAACCAGTACGGCGTCAAACAGGAGCACGTTTTCCCCAATGAATATGGCTACGCAGCCCCTAAGCATATTACGAAGCAATTCCTGCTCATCTTTCGGCTCCAGGCTTGAGGGAAAGGATCGGATGAATTGGTCGTATAAGTCCAAGGAGTTCAGCTCATAGAAACGGTTAATCAAATTATCGTTAATCATGATAGGGTCACACATGCTTTTAAAATAAATCAGTAACGCATGGCCACCTTCATTTTTCAGCTCTCGATGTTCTATATCCCCGATATCATGGAAATGTTCTTGCAGACATTTCTTGGCCTGATCCGCATTTAGATGCTGTTCGCTGGTCATGATATACCACCCCTCTTTTTCACATAATCCCAAATCTCCGCGGTTTCTTTAGATTCTGCACAAATGTCCCAAAATATTTACAATCCTCCAGGAAACTTATGAATACCGAATGGAATTCTGCTCGTTTCTAATCATTCCCAAGTGGTAATAATGAAGACAAGAGTCTGTGTTTAAGGGCAACGCCCGTAGAAACTGAGGAGGAATCGTGAATGAACCCAACCAATTCATCGCATCAAGAACTACCGCAATATCCGGAGTCGCTGTGGAGAGGGACAACCGAACTGCCCGCTTTCCCCCGCTTAGCCGAGGATATTGAGACGGATGTAGCCATCGTCGGAGCCGGCATAACCGGCATTACGACCGCTTATCTACTTGCCAAGGCTGGTAAGGATGTCGTGCTGATCGAAGCAGGGCAAATCCTGAACGGAACCACCGGTCATACAACAGCTAAGGTTACGGCACAGCATGGGCTGATCTATCATGAGTTCATGAATCATTTTGGAGAGGAGAAAACGAGGCTCTACTACGAAGGAAATCGGGAAGCGATTGAATTCATTAGAGATATTATTGGCGGAGACGAAGAGAAATTTGGGCTGAAGCTGGAGGATGCCCATATTTACGCTCAGCAGGAGGACAAGTATCTCTCGAAGCTGGAAGACGAAATCAAGGCCTATGAGAAACTCGGCATTCCGGGAGAATGGCAGGAAAGCCTTCCCCTCCCTATGTCGATTCGGGGAGCCATTAAGATGCCCGGGCAGTATCGGTTCCATCCTCTGCAGTATTTGAAGCATCTGACAGAAGAGTTCCTAAGGCTTGGAGGACGGATTTACGAGAACACGACCATGGACGAAAAGGCCGAAACCGATGGACCGATCACGCTACTGACCAAACGGGGCGGTCACCGGATTACTTGCAATCACGCAGTATCCGCGTCTCATTTTCCGTTCATTGACGCCAAAGGATTGTTCTTCACGCGGCTGCATGTGGAACGCTCCTATGCCATTGCAGTCAAACCCGAAACCGCTTATCCGGGAGGAATGTACCTAAGCGTGGATCAGCCTACACGTTCCTTGCGGTCAGCATCTTATAACGGGCAGGAGTTGGTTATCGTCGGGGGCGAGAATCATCCGACGGGCCGCAGCATCTGTACCCACCAGCATTACGAAAACCTGGAGCTTTTTGCAGGAAATCTATTGGGCGCTTCCGCGATTCCTTACCGCTGGTCGGCCCAGGACCTGATTACATTGGACAATATGCCTTACATCGGGCCGATCACGTCCAATCAGGACCGGATCTTTGTTGCGACAGGCTTCCGGAAATGGGGCATGACAACAGGAACATTGGCCGCGAACATCATCGCGGATCAAATCTTGGAGAAGGATAACCGTTACGCCGACGTCTTCGACCCCTCCCGCTTCCACGCAGACCCGAGCATCAAAACGTTTGTCGTGCAAAATGCTTTGGTTGCCAAAGATTTCGTTGCCGGTAAGGTGGAGATGTCCCACGCCGATATAACCGAGCTGAAGGCCGGCGAAGGCGCCGTCGTCCGCCATAACGGTCAGCGTGCCGGAGCTTACAAGGATGATCAAGGGAATCTCCATCTCGTGGATACGACCTGTACCCACCTCGGCTGCGAAGTGGAATGGAATGAGGGCGAACGTTCATGGGATTGCCCGTGTCACGGATCACGCTACCGCTATAATGGCGAAGTGATCGAAGGGCCGGCCATTGAACCATTGAAGCAGTTGGATCCGGAGAGCTAAGCGGACGCAATCGCTCCCTCAGTGTCCCTAACCTAAAAAGAAGTGAAGCCCATGCGAGCTTCACTTCTTTTTTTATAGTATGGGACTCCATACCAGTTGCAGCCTAAATTCAACCAGAAATAACATATTTCTGGTATAATAAGCTTACAAATCGTTACGGGAGGGATAACCATGGTTCTAGGCCCTGAGTATTTGGATCGAATTAAAGAGGACGTCTCGGAGAAAAAAGCACAGGAGAAGCTGCGCGGTATCCGGCAACAGAGCCTGCTTACCGATTGTTTAATGACCCTTGCTGCTGCAGGTGCCTTCATTGTGGTGGCTGCCATCTTTGGTTTTATCTTGTATCACATACGATATTAGAAGCCATCTCCATGCCTCCCCCGATGGGAAGTCTCTGAAGTTTATCCTTTCTTACAATTTCAAAAAGGCACCCTGACGGGTGCCTGTGTCATGTTATGACCTGGGACTGGATTGCCTTTGTATGCCTAGGCGATTTCCGGTGCCGGCTCCTCGCGGTATGCCGCAAGCGACTGATCCACGATCACCTGTATGAAATCGGGATCGATATCCTGGATCCAAGGTATGGCGTTGTTCCAAGCATTTTCCTCAATTTGAAGCGCGATCTGCCTCTGATCCCATTCATCCATCGTTCGATCCATCCGGTCGCACAGCTCTGTCAGGGTCATGTCCATCGAATGGCCCAGCTCATGTGCAAATACCACCGCAAAATAGGCATGGAACGGCTCAAGCGTGCCAAACAGCTGCAAACACTGCTGGCGTATGACTTCGGTATACATCGTCACGCTGTGCGAATGCATGACATATTTTCCGCCGATTAACCGGCCCCCTGGAAAATACGCCTCCATCTCCACGGTGACACTGCTGCCCGACCGACGTAGAAGCTCTTGCGTAATTCGGTTCAGTTCGGACTTATTCAATAATGATCATGGCTCCCTTTAAAGATATAAACATAAACATCATTATAAAAGAACCATATGAAAATGCAATATCAAATATGCCTGCCAGCTTACTCTCAACCTACCAAAAACCCTTCATTAATCTAAGAAAATCTAAAAAAAGAAGACCCACTCCGCACTCGAATGGGTCTTCTTGTGATGACAATCCTCGCCTCGCTATCCAGCCTCATGCTGGTCGCTGAATTGACTGTTATACAGGTCCGCATAGAAGCCGCCCTGAGACAGCAGCTCTTCATGGGTCCCCTTCTCGATAATGCTGCCCTTATTCATGACCAGAATCAGGTCCGCATCCCGGATCGTGGACAACCGATGGGCAATGACAAAGCTGGTCCGGTCCCTCATCAGCTCATTCATCGCTTTCTGGATATAGAGCTCCGTCCGCGTATCCACGCTGCTGGTTGCCTCATCGAGGATCAGAATCGATGGATCGGCCAGAATGGCGCGCGCAATCGTAAGAAGCTGCTTCTGTCCTTGCGATATGTTGGAGGCCTCCTCGTTCAGAACGGTATCGTAGCCCTCCGGTAATGTCCGGATGAAGTGATCCGCGTGAGCCGCTTCCGCCGCCCGGATGATCTCTTGCTCCGTGGCGCCTTCGCGCCCATACCCGATATTCTCCCGGATTGTCCCGTTAAAGAGCCATGTATCCTGCAGCACCATCCCGAACAGGCTGCGGAGTTCACCGCGCCGAAGAGCGGTAATATCGGTGCCGTCAATCGTAATCTTGCCCTTATTCAGCTCATAAAACCGCATCAGCAGATTAATGAGCGTTGTTTTCCCTGCGCCGGTCGGTCCGACGATGGCGACCGTTTGCCCGTGCTTCACGTCCACATTCATATCCTCGATCAGAAGCTGGTCCGCTTTATAGCCGAAACTCACATTCTCGAATGACACATCGCCAAGCGGCTTCTTGAGCGCTGCCGGAGCTGTATGCTCCGACACTTCTTCTTCCTCATCGAGCACTTCAAATACGCGCTCTGCCGATGCTATGGTGGATTGAATGACGTTCGCGATATTCGCAAGCTGGGTAATCGGCTGCGTGAATTGGCGTGAATATTGGATGAATGCCTGAATATCCCCGATCTCAATCGCTCTGCGGGTAACCAACACACCGCCGACAACACTGACGATCACATAACCGATATTTCCGACAAAACCCATCAGCGGCATAATGGTACCCGATATAAACTGGGCTCTCCACCCCGCATCATAGAGCTTGTCGTTGACCTCATCAAATTGCTCCATGGACTGTCGTTCCCGGCCAAAGGCCTTCACGACTTTATGGCCCGTGTACATTTCTTCCACATGTCCGTTCAGCTCACCCAAATGCTTCTGCTGCGCCACAAAATGCTTCTGCGAGCGCTTGGCGACCACAATCGTGACCACCACGCTAAGCGGCAGGGTCAGAATAACCACCAACGTCAGCAGCGGACTGATCGTGAGCATCATCACGATGACGCCGACCAGCGTGACCACGGAGGTAATCATTTGCGTCAAGCTCTGCTGAAGCGTGCTGCTGATATTGTCCATATCGTTGGTCACCCGGCTCAGCGTTTCCCCATGCGTCCGGGCGTCGAAATATTTAAGCGGCAATCGGCCGAGCTTGTTGTAAACATCTTTTCGCAAATCATACACGGTACGCTGGGCCACACCGGCCATAACATATTGCTGGATGTAAGCAAACAGCGAGCTTAAGAGATATAGCCCTGCAAGCCAGAGCATGATCGTCCGAATAGCGTCAAAATCGATGCCGGCCCCCGGCACGCCCTGCATCTTGGCCAGGAAGCCTTTGAACAGGATCGTGGTCGCATCCCCCAATATTTTCGGGCTCACGATGCTGAATATCGTACTGAGAATAGCTGCGATCAAGACGATCAGCAGCTTGCCGGTATGCGGTTTGAGATATCGTGTTAACCGGCGAAAAGTGCCTTTGAAATCCTTGGCTTTCTCCCCCGCCATTCCAGGTCCGTGCGGGCCGCCGCCAAAGGGACCGCCCGGTCCCCGAGGATGTCCTCCCCGTTTCTTCTCACTCATGCGATCTCCTCCTCTGACAGCTGCGAAGTGACGATTTCACGGTACACATCGCTGGAAGTCATAAGCTCCTCATGCGTGCCGATGCCGGCAATGCGTCCCTCATCCAGCACGATAATCCGATCAGCGTCCATGACAGTGCTTACCCGCTGAGCGACAATCAGAACGGTAGCTTCCGTCGTTTCCTCGCGGAGCGCTGCGCGAAGATTGGCATCCGTCTTGAAATCAAGCGCCGAGAAGCTGTCGTCAAACACATAAATCTCGGGTCTCCGAACCAGCGCCCTTGCAATCGAGAGCCGCTGCTTCTGACCTCCGGATACGTTGCTGCCGCCCTGCGAAATCTCGGCATCGTACCCGCCCTCCATGGACGAGATGAAATCGGCCGCCTGGGCAACCTTCGCTGCATGCCGGATCTCCTCGTCTGTTGCATCCTCTTTACCATAGCGGATATTCTCCGCGATGGTACCGGTGAAGAGCAGCGCCTTCTGCGGTACGAATCCGATTCGGCTGCGCAGCTGCTCCTGAAGCATGTCCCGAATATCCGTACCATTGACAAGAATCCGTCCCGAGGTTACGTCATAGAAACGAGGGATCAGGCTGATGAGCGTTGATTTTCCTGAGCCGGTTCCGCCGATAATCGCGGTGATTTCACCCGGCCCGGCACGGAAGGAAATATCGGATATGGCCGGCTCCTCTGCACCCGGATAATAGAAGGTTACATCCTGAAATTCAATCGAGCCGTGCTCCACGCCGGTTTCGCCCGGCTGCTTCGGATCATGGATCTCCGGCATCATGTTCAATACCTCATTGATCCGAACCGCCGATGCCTGTGCACGCGGAATCATGACAAACATGACGGATAACATGATGAGGGAGAACATGATCATCATCGCGTATTGGAGAAATGCCATAAGGTCACCGACCTTCATATGCCCGCCCTCTATGCGATGGGCTCCGAACCAAACAATCGCCAGTGTCGCAAAATTCATGACCAGCATCATGACAGGCATCATCGCACCCATGATTTTATTCACTTTGATGGAGGTGGCAGTCAAATCCTCGTTCGCATCATTAAAGCGGGCGGTTTCATGATTCATCCGGTTAAATGAACGAATGACCCGGATTCCTGTCAGATTCTCCCTCAGCACGCGGCTCAGCGTATCGATCTTCACCTGGATCGCTTTGAAGAGCGGAATCCCCTTTTTGGCGATGAGGAAAATGGCCAGCGCCAGAATAGGCAGGACGATCAGCAGCACCGTGGTCAGTCCCGGGTCTCTCGACACGGCCATCACAATGCCCCCGATACACATCATCGGCGCAATCGCCATCATGCGAAGGATCATGATCGTGACCTGCTGTACCTGCGTGATATCGTTCGTTGTACGGGTAATCAGGGATGCCGTACCGATCTTGTCAAATTCCTGCAGCGTGAAATTCTCGACATGGGAGAAGACGCGGCCCCGAACAATCTTCCCGAATCCCGTAGCTGATTTGGATGCCAAATAACTAGCGGCAATGGAGCACACCATGCCCCCTGCTGCTACGAGGAGCATAAAGCCGCCCACACGCCAAATGTAAGGCACATCTCCCTCAACGATGCCATAATCCACGATGTCTGCCATCAAGGTCGGCAGGTAAAGATCAGACAGACACTGGAAAAATGTGAACAGCAGGACAAAAATGACCGCTGTCCGGTACGGCTTCATGTAGTGAAACAGTTTTAACAAATCCCCCACCCCTACTCGTTGTCTGATGTCGTTTCGCTTCGTTTGCGTTTTTGCTCGTGAAAATGATACACCTTCGTTAACAGCTCGGTCAGTTTGACGCTGTCCTCTTCTCCCAGAAAATCCACCAGTTCGTTAAAGTTGTTCCTGACGTTCTGGTAGGTTTCCTGGACAACGCGGTTCCCTTCCTCGGTAAGCTGTACGCGCACCGCACGTCGATCCCGTGCATCCATCACCCGTTCCACCAAACCTTTGCTCTCCAGAGCGTTGATAAATTGGGTGATCGTCGGTGACGTAACATTCATCATGCTGCTGATTTCGGACACTTTCATGCCGGGACCATCAGGCTCGATATGATGTTTGATTCCCATCAGAACGCGAATCTCGCCGGGCGTGTAGCCGGAAATCAAGTGCTGATCCCATTCCTGCTTGTGGAACATGCGAATGCTGTACAAGAGCCTGCCGGCGACGCTATCTTCTCGCCTGCCGCCCTTCATGCACAGCCCTTCTCGCGAAGCCCTTTCCTCTGACCGGTTGTTCTCTTTATGTAAATCTGGATGTATATCCTCTTCCATGGTCCACCTCTTTTCTGCAACCTCTCGAATAAATAGATAGTCTGCCAATTTAATTGGTTACCTAACTATATACCCGGAGAAGACCGAAGTCAAATCGACTTCGGACCTCCGTAACATTCATTATTCGTCATCGTACAGAAGCTGCTGGTACGTCCCTTTGCGGTCTCTGTCGCTCTTACGCGAGGACTTGCCTGAGCTCTTATTCTGGCGGCGGGTGCTGACCTTCTCTTTACGGGCGATATGGGCCAGCTCCCGCTCCGTCTTCTTGTAATTCGCATATCGTTTCGCATCCAGGGTTCCGTCCTGCAGCGCTTCCTGAACTGCACAGCCGGCCTCCGTCTCATGGCGGCAATCATGGAACCGGCACTGCTGGGCGAGCGTGGCAATGTCCGCAAAGGTCGCCTCGAACCCTTCTTCCGAATCCCACAGCTGCAGCTCCCGCATGCCCGGCGTATCCACCATAATCGCGCCGCCCGGCAGCACGAAGAGCTCCCGGTGCGTCGTGGTATGCCGTCCCCTTGCATCCTCTTCGCGTATCCCTTGAACTCGCTGCATCTCCTGGCCCGACAACCAGTTCAGCAGGGTGGATTTACCCGCCCCGGAGGTACCCGTAATGGCAACCGTCTTCCCTTGCACCAAATAAGCCTGCAGCTGCTCCTTCCCTTGATCCATCAAGGAGCTTACCGCATGGACCGGCACACCTGGAGCAACCGCCTCTACCTCCGCGACGTACGCTTCCGGCGATTCACATAAGTCCGCCTTGGTAAGGAGCACGACCGGTGCGGCTCCGCTCTCCCAGACCGCAATCAGATAGCGTTCTATTCGGCGAACATTAAAATCCTTATTGAGCGCGTTAATGATAAACACGGTATCCATATTTGCGGCAATGATCTGCTCATCCGGCACGCTTCCTGCTTCCTTGCGCGTCACCGCCGACTTTCGGGGGAGCAGCTTATGAATGACGGCACGGGATTCCCCTTGCAGCGGCTCCACCATGACCCAATCGCCAACAGCGGGAAAGTCGCTTTTGCTGGCTGCTTCGTATTCGTATTTGCCCGTGACAATCGCGGACTGCTCTCCCTCTTGCGTAATAATGCGGTACTGCTTCGAGAATTGAGCCGTGATGCGTGCGGGTACCAGCGCTTTATCGTGCTGGGGCATCTGCTCTGCCATCAAACTCCATTCTTCATTCCATCCATAGGCTTGTAGCATGGTCATGTCTTGTTTAGTCAAATTCGTTATATCCCCTTATCGTTATTGGATTGGTTGTTATCAAACACAAAAAAAACCGCAGATTTGTATCTGCGGCTGATCTGAATCTACGCAAGAAGAAGGCATTAATCCCCATCAGCCAAGCCGATCATGGTCATACCACGCCCCTTGCATAGACACAAAAAACCCGCAGGATACCAAACACGGTCTCCTGCGGGTTCTTAGGTATAGAGATAAAGACACGTAAGGTCACATGCCTTACACCTCTGCTACCATTAGAATTTCCCGTCCAAAGAGACCAACGTCAATGCGACCCATCCACTATGCATCATAACCATCTGACATCAGCCTCCTTCAGCTTATTAATATATCCGTATTATAGAGTTCGTATTTCCAAGTGTCAACATCTCAAGAAAAAATTAGATGCGCCTGTAGTGCCTCCACTCCTCCGGCAGCAGCATCCCGTACTGGCGATTCAGAAAGCGGTCATCCACGAGCGTCAGCGTCCCGCTGTCCTGCTCCGATCGGATCAAGCGACCACCGGCCTGCAGCACTTTGTTCATGCCCGGGTACACATAGGCATAATCGTATCCCCTCTTGCCGGTGCGATCAAAATAATCCTTGATGATATCATTCTCGAAGGATAGCTGCGGTAATCCAACGCCGATGACCACAACGCTCGAAAGCCGTTCTCCTTTCAGATCGATGCCTTCGGAGAAAATACCGCCCATCACGGCAAAGCCGATCAGCGGATCTTCCGCATCCGCCTGGAAAGCATTCAGGAATGCCTCCCGCTCCTCCTCGCTCATCCCATGCCCCTGAAGCAAGGTACGCGCTCCCGGATTCATTCGGGCAAACGACTCATGAATATCCTGCATGTAGGGATAGGACGGCAGGAAGATCAAGGTATTGACCGGCTTCTCCTGAACCAGTGCACTCAGCATCCGGACGATGGCCTCGCTATTGCGCTCCCGATCCTTAAAGCGCGTCGATAACGGCAAAATTCGAACATCCAATTGCTCGGAAGAGAAGGGAGAAGGAATCGAGAGGCTGTAGTCCTCTTCCTCCGCTCCCAGCATGTCGCGATAATATCCGAGCGGCATGAGTGTTGCCGAGAAGAAGACGCTGGAGCGGTAGTTTTTTCCCGCTTGCTGGAGCAAATAAGAAGGGTCCAGACAAAACAGCTTGAGAAACACCTCGCTCTGACTCATCTCCGCATACGTGACAAAGCGGTCGTCATACAGCTTGGAGATGCGCAGATACCCCTGCACGGCAAAATAGCATTCCAGAAGCGCATCGGCCTCATCCCCGCTCTTGCCGGTCATCAGCTCGGCCTCTGCCTGGAGCGAGAAATCCTCCAGCAGCTCAACCATCATCTCCGGCTGCTGGGACCCGACAATCCGCTCTTCCTCCTCACTGACCTTGCGCAGCACTTTAAAGCGGTTATTCACCCGCTTCGCCGCGTTGTAAAGCGCGGGATTACTCTCCTTGTATGCTCGTTGCAGTTCCAGAAAAGCCGATTTATTCAGCTCGGCCGAGAACATTCCCCGCGCACGGTCTACCAGATTGTGGGCCTCATCAATGAGCAGCACACTGCGTTTCTTCAGATCCTCCGGCATCCGCTTGAAGGATACGCGCGGATCAAACACATAGTTATAATCGCAGATGACGGCATCGGCTGCGTACGCGGCATCCAGCGAGAACTCAAACGGGCACACCGTATGCTTCCGGGCGTACTCTTCAATAACGGGCCTCGTGATCATCGTTTCATTTGAGAGCAGATCCAGTATGGCGCCATTAATCCGGTCATAGTAACCCTCTGAGAACACGCAGCCCATCTGACCGCAGCCCTCGGCTTCACTGAAACAAATCTTGTCCTTCGCCGTCAGCGTGACCGTATGCATGCAGAGTCCTTGACGCTCCATACGCGCCACGGCTTCTTCCGCGGTCGTTCGGGTGATCGTCTTGGCCGTCAGATAAAAAATCCGCGATAACAGGCCTTCGCCGATCGCTTTAACCGAAGGAAACAGCGTGGATATGGTCTTGCCTATGCCCGTCGGCGCTTTGGCAAACAATCTTCGGCCTTCACCGATGCTTTTATACACGGCTCCGGCCAGCTTGCGCTGCCCCTCCCGGTAGGCGGGAAACGGAAACTTCAGTTCGCGGATGCTCCGATCCCTCCGCTCGCCATGCTCCCGCAGCAGGTTGGCATAAGGCGCATACGCCGCCACGACATCCAATACGAAGGATTCCAGCTGAGCGAAGCTCCATTCCTGTACGAACTGCTTCCGCTCTCCGCTCGGGACCTGGAAGTAGGTCAATCTCACCGCCATCGTCGGTATCTCATGCAGCTTCGCGTACATATAGGCATACATTTTGGCCTGCGCCCAATGAACCGGGTACGTGTGCTCCGTAATCTCGCCCAAATCGCCGGAGGTCGACTTGATCTCGTCAATCATGATCCGCTCTTCCTCTTGAATCAGACCGTCGCAGCGGCCTTCCACCACAAACAGCAGATCTTCGTAAGGAACCTCTACTTCAAGCTGAACTTCCTTCTGATCGTTCTCACCATAATCACGCTGTACCTGTTGATGCGCTCGGGTCCCCTCAGTAAGGGATGTCGCCGTGCGAAAACCTGAGGTAATGCTGCCGCTGCGAAAGACGTATTCCACCAGCGGCCTGACGGATATTTGAATAGTATGAGGCATGATGGTCTCCTTCGTTCATGTTCTATGAAGGATATTATACCAAACATTCGTTCCTGAAAGCGAAGCATCCAACTTCATTCAGCAACAAAAAGCGTGCAGAAGGCATCCTGACAGGATGGCGTTCTGCACGCTGTACGCGTAAGCAGCATGTGCTTACGGGGCTTTCTTCTGCATCTGATCCAAACTCTTGAACTCATAGCCCCGGTTCCTGGCTTCGTCAATGATCCGCCCAAGCGCCTCAGTGTTGTCCTTGGAGATCGAGTGCAGCAGGATCACAGCGCCCGGGTGAAGCTGCGCGGTTACCTTATCATAAGCATACTGCGCACCACGCTGGGACTTCACGTCCCAATCCATATACGCGAGCGACCAGAAGACATTGGTATAGCCCAATTGTTTGCTGGTCGCCAGCGACCGCTCATCGAAAATGCCGCGCGGCGTACGTAAATATTTCATATCCGGCTGGCCGGTTATGCGCATAACCTCTTTCTTCACCCGCTCCAGTTCCTCGGTCAGCTTCTCTGCCGAGATCGTGGTCACATCCGGATGATTCCAGGAATGGTTGCCGATAATATGGCCTTCCGCCGTCATCCGCTTCAGCAGATCTTCCTGTGTCTTTACGTAGTGTCCGGTCACGAAAAAGGTGGCGGGCACCTTCTTCTCTTTGAGCGTATCCAGGATACGGGAGGTATATCCGTTCTCGTATCCGTTATCAAACGTAAGATACAGCTCCTTCTGCTCGGCATCGCCCATAAAGATCGCGTCGTATTTTTGCAGGAGCTCCTTAAAACCCTCCTCGTTGATGGAGGGCAGCTGGCCATTGACGCTTTTTTTGAATCCAAAATGAAACGGACCGCTTCCTACCGCCAAAGCCGCCCCCGATATGGACAGCATCACCGCTAAGCACACCAGAAGCGATAAGGCCGGCCGAAGGATATCACGTTTCTTCATATCCGTTCTCTCCTTCTTTGTTGTGATATGGATTGATTCCCCCTCATGAAAAACGTACAAGGGTTGCATCACCTAATATCCCACAATTCGGAGTAAACTATGTGTTAATCAACGACGACCCGGGGACCAGATGCAGCGGCTTTTACGTAATCTTGATCAATCGGCCCTTCTGATAACTCTGCAGTGCATACTCAATCATGCGGATGACATTACGGGCTTCTTCAGGCTGAACGGGTAACGGGCCATCCTTAAGAATCGCTTCGGCCAACCCCTGATAAAAGGCCTGATAGCGTCCCGGCAGCGTCTCAATCTCGCCCTGAACCGCCAGCCCGCTCAGCTCGGTAGCAAGCTCCCCGTACTGGTCCGGCTGGTCTTCGCCCCAGCCCGCATCCCCCGGGTGCATTCCCTGCTTCAGCTGGCCTTCCTGAGGGTCTGTTCCATATTTCAGGAAGCTTCCTTTATCCCCGTGCAGCTCGAATTTCGGGCCGGCTTGCCGTACCAGCGAACCGGAATGCAGAATAACGCGAAACGTTTTGTAACCCAGCACCAGATGAAAATAATCATGGGTTTTGGACCCTTTGCGCTCCGTTCTCAAATCCGCCCACAGCGTCTCCGGCAGACCGAACAGGAACAGCGCCTGATCAAGCAGATGCGAACCCAAATCATACAGGATGCCGGACCCGGGAATTCCCTGCTCCCTCCACCGCTCCGATTGCACTTCCGGACGGTAGCGGCTGAACTGCGACTGATAAATCGAAAGCTTGCCGAGCGCTCCCGTCTCCAGCAGATTGCGGACCGTCAGAAAATCATTGTCCCAGCGGCGGTTGTGATATACCGTCAGCAGCACGCCCTTCTGCTTGGCCAGATCAATCAGCTGGTCTGCTTCTGCGGATGTTACGGTAAACGGCTTCTCGACGACCACATGCTTACCGGCCTCGATGGCTAACCGGGTATATTCGTAATGTGTTGCATTCGGACTCGTAATGATGACAACATCAATATCCGGATTAGACAAAAGCTCATCCACGCTATCGACAACCGCCGTATCCGGCAAATCCTTGTGAACCTTGTCCGGATCTGATGATACAATCGTGTGGACTTCGTAATCCGGCACGCTTCTCAGGATAGGTGCATGAAACACCGACCCGGACAGGCCGTAGCCGATGATTCCCGCTTGTATTGCCATAAAGCAAGCCTCCTCTTCCCATGGTTCTATGTTGATTCGATATGTATCGCTTGGTTTCCTTGCAACATCTTAACATTCCGCAAATATTTTACAACCTCAAATGGTAAAGCCGCCTGCACGTCCATCGCTGTGCAGGCGGCTTTCTTCTTGCCATTGCAAAAAATAACCTGGAGACCTCTTTCGACCTGGAAGATTTTAGTAAGGATCCGCCTCATGGCCCATGCGGTTTGCATCCTCTACCGCCTGCTCCCGGACCGTCTCGTTCGAGCCCTTTCTGGCCTGCTCGAGTCCTTCCCGCACGCGGCGTCCATAATCCTCATCCGCATTCGTAAAATATTCCACCATCTTGTCTTGAATCCGGATATCGCATTGGATGAGCGCACCCACCAGATTGCTAATCAGGTCGTTTCGCTCCCAGTCCTCAAAGGCTCTGTACGTATCCCCTGCCTGCTTGAAGTCCAGCGTACGGTCCAGCTTCTGCCGGACGAGGTTGGCATCATAATGGGGCTGATGCGGCTTCGCTGTCTGCGCGGCTTCCACCAGACCGTCGGTCATGGATGGCTCGTAATCCACATGCGGGCTTTGGCCTGGTGCCTTATCCACGTAATACGACATCTGTCCGCCGCGCTGGTTGGTAGCGACCCGCTTCTTCGGCGCATTGATCGGCAGCTGCAGATAGTTGGTGCCTACCCGATGCCGCTGGGTATCCGAATAAGAAAATGTGCGACCTTGGAGCATCTTGTCGTCCGAGAAATCGAGTCCATCCACCAGTACGCCCGTACCGAAGGCCGCTTGCTCCACTTCGTTATAGTAGTTCTCCGGATTGCGGTTCAGCACCATTTTGCCTACCTTCAGGAACGGGAATTGATCTGCCGGCCACAGCTTGGTTGCATCAAGCGGATCGAATTCCAGCTCCGGATGCTCATCATCGCTCATAATCTGAACGCATAGCTCCCATTCCGGATAATCCCCGCGTTCAATGGCCTCATATAAATCCTGTGTTGCATGGCTGTCATTCATAGCCTGGATCTTGCTTGCTTCTTCCTGCGTAAGGTTCTTAATGCCTTGCTTGAGCGGCTCCCAATGGTACTTGATCAGCACACTATCGCCATCTGCATTGACCCATTTGTATGTATTCACACCAGAGCCCTGCATTTGGCGGTAGTTAGCCGGAATGCCCCATGGGGAGAACACAAACGTGATCATATGCGTCGCTTCCGGGGAACGGGATACAAAGTCAAACATGCCGACAGGCCCCGGAACGTTGGATACCGGATCCGGTTTGAACGCATGGACCATGTCCGGAAATTTGAGCGGATCGCGGATAAAAAATATTTTCAGGTTATTGCCGACCAGATCCCAGTTGCCTTCTTCGGTGTAAAACTTCACGGCAAACCCGCGCGGATCCCGAAGCGTTTCCGGTGAGCCGGAACCGTGGATGACGGTTGAGAACCGGACAAACACCGGCGTGCGTTTGCCTTCAACCTGAAACAGCTTGGCCCGGGTATATTTCGAAACAGGCTCATCTCCCACTTTTCCGTAAGCTTCAAAGTAACCGTGAGCTCCAGCACCCCTAGCATGCACGACGCGCTCCGGAATGCGTTCCCGGTCAAAATGCGTGATTTTCTCCAGATAATGATAATTCTCCAAGGTCATCGGTCCCCGATTCCCTACCGTTCTCACATTCTGATTATCCGAAATAGGATGTCCCTGGCGGTTCGTCAGCGTATCCTCCCGCTCCGTTTCGCCGCGATTCTTGGCAAAATCCTCCCGTCCTGGGCTCGTTCCATTATTACCATCATGTTCTTGGTTACTCACGAATGTCATTCCTCCTTGGATATAAGGCTTGTAAAATGGGTTCTCTTACTATGGATATTATGTCCAAGTCGTGAAAATGTATGAAATGTCCATTCGTTTAAAACAAACTTAATCCTGCTCACCCAGCAGGGCGCGGGTAAAGCTGATCCATTCCCTGACGGCAAAGGACAGGTACCGGTCCTTCCTCCAGATCATTCCAAGCTGCCAGGGGATCGAGGGATTATCCAGTGGCAGTATCGTCACGCGAGAAGAATCGATTTCCTTACAGATCGTCTCCGGGAGCAGTGCAATACCCAGATTGGCGGCCACCATGCCGCTGATGAGATCCCACTGTGAGCTTTCATAGACCACCCTTGGCTCAAAGCCGGCGCTGACGCATTCGCGGATAATCCGGTCATGCAGCGTAAAGTCCTCTCGAAACAACACAAATGCCTCGTCGGCAAGCTCATTCAGGTGTACATGCTCTCTTCCTGCCAGCCGATGGGACGGATGCAGAAGCAGATTCAGCTTCTCTCTCACAAAGGAATAATAGTGGAATACGTCTTCATTGACCGGCAGCACCGCGACGCCGATATCCGTCTGACCGCTTTCCACATCCGCTTCGACCTTCTTGGCACCATCCTCAATCAGCTGAATGGTAATCTTCGGATATTCCCGGTGGAACTGCCCGATCACCTCAGGAAAAAAGCTTGAACCTACCATGGGCGGAAGCCCGATACGGAGGTGGCCGCGCTTCAGGTTCATGAGATCCTCCAGCTCGGCCGATACCCGCTGAAAGGAATCCACCATCTGCTGCGCCTGCTGATACATGATATGACCCGCATCCGTCAGCTCAATCTGCTTGCCCTGCCGGTAAAACAAGGTTACGCCCCACTCGTCCTCCATGTTGCGAATCGTTTTGCTGATCGTTGGCTGCGTAATATACAGCTTCTCGGCGGCTTTGGTGAAGCTTTGGTTCCTCGCTACCTCAAGAAAATACTCCAGGTGCCGTATATCCATCCGATACTCCTCCGGTTTCTTGTATGTATAGATAAATGGAATGCATATCATTCGATATATGCATTTTACCTATGAAAATTATCGTTGTAAAATTTCAATACCAATGAAAATAAAGGAGGCCGGTCATGATCAACATGCTGAAAGGAACGCTCCAAGTGGCCGGTTTCATGCTTCTCTCCTTAGGGATGGATCAACTGGCCGCTTGGCTGAATATAGGGATTCCGGGCAGCATTCTCGGAATCGTTGTTGTGTTTATACTTCTCGAAACCAAAGTCCTCCGCCTGGAGTGGATCGAGCTTGGCGCCAATTGGCTGCTCGCCGAATTGCTGCTGTTCTTCATCCCTGCTGCGGTTGGCATCATGAAATATTTCCCGATGCTGGAGGCCGAAGGGCTCCAGATTCTGGCCGTGGTTTTGTTCAGCACCGTCATTGTGATGGTCAGCTCTGGACTGACTGCCGGCTTCATCTCATCCAGAAAGGAGCGAAAAACACCATGAACATCCTGTTGACGGTCATTATCGGCTTGTTATTGACGGTCGGGATTTACGGGGGAGCCAAAAAACTGTATCGCCGTCTGCCAAAGGTCTATTTATCGCCGCTCCTTATCACCCCTGTACTGATTGTCGTGATATTGACACAAACGGGGATATCCTATGAATCATACAATGAAGGGGCGCAGTGGATCAGCAAGCTGCTCGGACCGGCTACGATCGCTTTCGCCGTGCCTTTGTACAAAAACTTCCAAACCCTTAAAAAGCATGCAGCCGAAATTATGCTCAGCGTGCTGACCGGATCGGTACTGGCGATGTTATCCTCTGCAGTCCTCGCCAAATGGATGCATCTGAACAGCTCGCTGGCCACCAGCCTCGTGCCGCGCTCCATAACAACCCCCATTGCCATGAATGTCTCCGAGGTCATTGGGGGCGTGCCGAACATGACGGCCGTCTTTGTCATTATGACCGGGATTCTGGGGTCCATGATCGGACCGGCGGTCATGCGAATTTTCCGGATTCGGGGCGATATCGCAAGAGGCGTGCTGTTTGGGACCAGCGCCCATGGAACCGGCACCTCCAAGGCATTTGAATTCAGCTCCCTTTCGGGGACAATCTCCAGCATTTCGATGATCGTCGCCGCTCTCTTCACCCTTGGAACCGCACCGCTGATCATGTCTTTTCTTTATTAATATGCTAAGGCCCTGACAAAACCGGCGATGGCCGGTTTTTTCGCTGTCTTTTTCATGTTGTTATAAGAAGCTTAAGGACTTACTTTAACTCTTTGACAACCTCCTCCGAAGAGGTCATAATAGTTCTGTTCATTCATTTTGTAAAATAAATGGTATACGGAATGTATATCAACAGTAAGAATAACGTCTATCGATTCTTAAATAACGGATCGCCGCTGCAGTTCTCAAAAATGGTGTACGGCGGCATTGAAAGGAAGGCGATACAGGTGTTCTCCACCTCGCGGTTTCGGTTAACGATTACGAAGCCTTTTATATTTTTCTCTGTCATTATGCTGCTCAAAAGCTACGTAGCCTGGATGGTCATTTTTGATGATGTCATGCCATGGAAACCGCTCATTACGGAAATTCCTTTTATTTGGCTTGTGTTCAGCTTGATCGAATGGTTCGCTTCCAAGCGAAAGCTCGCTGCCTATATGAGTGTTAACTTATTGCTGACCGCCATATTCTTTGCAGCCATTATGTATTATAAATATTACGGTGTCATTGTTACGTATCATGCGCTGGAGCAGGTCAATCAGGTAACCGCGGTAAGCAATAGCGTGTTCTCCTTGATGGACCCTTACTATCTGCTGATCTTCACGGATATCATCGGTATGTTTTTTCTATTATGGCGCAGTGACCGCGTTAAAAAATGGAAGATTCGGCATGCCAAGAAAGAAAAGCGCAAGATTATTCCTATCGTTTTTGTCGTTTCTTTAATGCTGTGCCTGTTCCAGATTATGCCGAACCGCGCCAGCATGAACGAAATCGTGAAGGCTCAGGAAATGGGCATTCTTAACTACGAAGCCTACACGATTTTCCAGCAGGAGAACAAAGAGCTCGTGGATGCCAAGACCATCACGCAGGATAAAGTCAATGAATTGAAGGGCCTCGGAGCGGCTGATCAGGAAGCCTTGCTCTCGGGTGCAGCCAAAGGGAAAAACCTGATTATCATCCAGATGGAGTCCTTCCAGAAGTTCTTAATCGGTTTGAACATTGATGGTAAAGAAATTACGCCTAACTTGAACAAACTCGCCAAAGAGAGCTTATACTTCCCGAACTTCTACCAGAATGTCGGTCAAGGGAATACCTCGGATGCCGAGTTTGTGGTGAATACGTCATTCTACATTCCGCCACGTGGTGCGGCAACGCAGCATTATGCAGACAGAGTTCTGCCAAGCCTGCCAAGACTGCTGCAAGTGGAAGGTTATGATACGGCCACTTTCCACACCAATGTAGTGGAATTCTGGAATCGCGGAGAGCTGTACAAGGCCCTCGGTTTCAACCGTTATTACGATAAAGCGTTCTTCGGTGATGAAGATAAACTGTTCTTCGGTGCCTCGGACGATGCCCTGTATTCCAAAACGGCGGCCGAGCTGAAAAAGATGGACGAAGCCGATAAACCGTTCTATACCCAAGTCATCTCCATGTCGGCTCACCATCCGTTTACGATTCCCGAAGATAAATATCGGATGACGCTGCCGGAGCGATATGAAGGCACCTTCGTCGGCGACTACATCCGCTCGCAGAATTATGCCGATGATGCGCTTGGTAAATTCATTGAGCAGCTGAAGAAAGACGGCGTGTGGGATAACAGCCTGGTTGTTCTCTACGGCGACCACCTCGGACTGCCGATTTATTCCTTGGACAACAAGGATAAAGAGCTGATGCACGAAATTTATGGCCGTGATTATAACTCCGGAGATATGATCAATATCCCGCTTATGATCCATGGAGAAGGTCTTCAGCCGGAAGTGAAGGAGCAAGTCGGCGGGCAGATCGACCTCTTGCCGACGGTGGCCAACCTCCTCGGCGTATCGATGGACCATCAGCTTCATTTCGGTCAGGATCTGTTAAACCACACCGATAATAACTTGCTGCCGGAACGGTACTACCTTCCATCCGGTACATTTATCAACAATACGACCCTGTACATTCCGGGAATCGGCTTTGAGGATGGGACCAAGCATCCGCTTCCGAACGCGGACGAGAAGAAGACCCAGGCGACCAAGGAAGAATTCGAACGCGCGCTGCAGCTGCTTCATCTGTCGGACAGCTATATCAGACAGCTGCCATACCATAAATAGCCCGTTGCTTAATAGGACAACTCTTTCGGATAATCGGAGGGTTGTCCTATTTTCACTTGGTAAAGTATCGCCGGAATCCCTTGATGTATAAGGGTTTATACAGCCGAAGGCAACGGTTATTTGACATAGTGGCTTACTTTTTCTTATGATTAATAAAATAGCCCCACAAAGTGGAGCCTTTGCTTCGATGCTTATTCCAAATACTTTGCGGGGACCCCAAAACTATAAATGCGATTAAAGAGTTACTTACGCTTCGCTGAAACTTGTAAATTTTATCATCTTAACAATATACCTTGTTTTGAAACCCGCATTCGTGGTGAAATTACGTACAACAACTCGAAAGACTTCATACTCATACGCTGACAATTAAGCCATATATTTTTTATGAACAAATCGATTATGAATTGTAGGAGTGACGATCCGACTTGGACCCCATACGAAGGATAAACAGAATTATATGTTCAACACTTGGCCTTCTTCTGATTGCTTTATTTACGCATGTTCCTCTGGTGGACATCACGGATTCCGCTGCCGCTATGCAGGGAATGGAAGCGTCTGAAGGGACTCTTCCATCGCCAACGCCGGTACCCAAGAGCCCGGAACCTGTTCGGTTGATGCCGGAGTCAAAACGCCATGTGTCTCTGCTTTCCTTGCATATCGTTACTTTCCGCACGGATACCGGTATGTTTCTGCTCCTCAAGCACATGATGCTAGACCCTTTAAAATTCCGGTCGAATTATGTTAGCAGCCATGCATAGTAAGTGATGGTTATTAAAAAACTAATTCGGATCAGATAAAAAAGGATGTGTTTTGTTTGGAAGACAGTATAGGCTTAAATTTATTCTTAGTCGCTGTGCTTATCGCAGCTACCGCTTTTTTCGTTATGACGGAATTTGCTATTATAAGACTTCGTCCCAGCCGGGTAGACCAATTGGTAATGGAAGGTCGCAAAGGCGCGCTTGCCGTCAAAAAGGTAACTTCGAATCTGGATGGATACCTGTCTGCGTGTCAGCTGGGAATTACCATCACGGCACTCGGTCTTGGTTGGCTCGGGGAACCGACCATCGAGAAAATTCTTCACCCGGTGTTTGATAGCTTTTCCATTCCTGCTGCTATCGCATCGCTCATCTCATTTTTGCTTGCATTCATTATCATGACTTATATTCACGTCGTTATCGGTGAACTTGCACCGAAGACGATTGCTATTAATAAAGCGGAAGCCGTGTCGTTCATCTGTGCGACACCTATTATCTGGTTTAACCGGATCATGTACCCGTTCATCTGGTTGCTGAACGGATCCGCCAACAAGATCGTTCGTCTGTTCGGCATGCATCCTGCCAGTGAGCACGAAGAAGCTCACTCGGAAGAAGAACTCCGCATGATTCTGAGCGACAGCTATGAGAGCGGAAAGATCAACCAAGCCGAATACGGTTATGTAAGCCGAATTTTTGCTTTTGATGATATGCTTGCCAAGGAGATTATGGTACCCCGTACCGATATGATCTGCCTGTATGTGGATAAGCCGCTTGCCGCCAATCTGCAGATCATCAAGCGCGAGCAGTACACCCGTTTTCCGGTTGTACGCGGTGACAAGGACCAGATCGTCGGTATGGTGAACACCAAGCAGTTCTTCCTGGAGTTCGATGACAATTCCAACATCGACTTGACCAAGCTGATTCATCCGGCCATGACGGTATCCGAAGCGATTCCGATCAAGAAATTGCTTCGCAAAATGCAGCAGGAAGGCACGCATATGGCCATCCTGATCGATGAATATGGCGGCACTTCCGGGATGATCACCATCGAGGATATTCTGGAGGAGATCGTCGGGGAGATCCGCGACGAATTCGACGAGGATGAAGAACGCGAGTTGACTCAACCTGAGCCGAACCGGATTATTGCCGACGGCAAGGTATCCATCAACCGGATCAACGACCTGCTTCATACCGACCTGAGCACCGATGACCTGGATACGATCGGCGGCTGGTTGTACGGACATAACTCCGAGCTTGCCAAAGGCGATACATGGAGTTACGGTGACCTGACATTTACCGTGATCGAGAAGAAGACTCACCGCTACACGAAGCTGCAAATCGTTAAAGAAACACCCGAAACAGCAGCGGAAGAAGCAGCTGCCGTCGCGGCCGCAAGCGAAAACAACGAATAGATACCAAATAGCCAAGCCGCCATGCAACCCTTACCAGGTTATGCATGGCGGCTTTTCGCATAACGGCAAAACATTTTAACACTTTAACAAGTTATAACTCTGCTGTAATATAGAAATAATCTAATTTCATACATATGGGGGGCTGCAAGTCATGAATCGTCAAATCGCTATCATTGGAAGCAGCGGCGGCAATCTGTACAATCTCGGCGGCAAAGACCCGCGCAAGCTGCTGGATGAGATATTGATGCAGTTGGAGAGCGCAGGCCTGTCCTGTGGGGCACTGCAGTTTATCGCTGCCCAGGTCTCCATGGATGCAGCTAAGGATACAACGCCTGCTGCTCTTTACAGCTGGAGCATTTCTCAAGGGGAGCCGGTCATTATCGCGGAAGGTACGCTTCGGCAGGTCAATCAAGCGGCTGAACGTCTGGACTTAGAGATTGCCGAGCAGATTGAACTCGGCGAAATTGACGGCATTATCGTCATGAGTGCCGACCCTGAGGGCAGCAACCGGCACGCCATTGAGGCTGCTGCTAAATTCCGACTGCCAGTGACCGGTACCGGCGGAACTTCCATGGCCATCATACAGACCAAAGGCGCGCATGTCATCGCCGCCTCGGGTACAACCGGAACAACCAACCGAACCCGCGCGGTCACCTTTGTTACTTCCCTCAGCAAGCATTGGCGGCTTACGTACCGGCCGGTCATCGGAAATGCAACCGCGAACCTTCACGGGGCGCCAGGAAGCTCGTCGCCATGGCGGAGAATCAATATTCGGGGCATTATGATGGCATCCCTCCCCGGTTTCATCGGCATGGCCCTGATCCTGGCAGTCAGCAAAATTCCGGGGTTATCCTCGCTGACCGAGGTGTTTGATCTATTGATCAAGGCGCTGCCGGTTATCGTCGCTGTTATCGCAGCCAAGCAGGTGTCCGAACTGGACGAGGTATCCATCGTGGCAGGCATCGTGGCAGGTGTCCTCTCCGTGGAAGGGGGCATTATCGGAGGCATCATTGGCGGAATTGGCGCAGGGATCATCGTCCATTACGTGTTCCGTCAATGCGTGGAGTGGCGTTTCCCCGCAACCACGGTCAACATCGTGGCAGGCGGTATATCCGGACTGATTGCCGGGTTGCTGGTTTACTTCCTTATTGCGCCGATTGCGCTGAGTGCAGGACAAGGCATCCGCTTCCTGATCGAAACGCTTGTTTCTTGGAGCCCGGCCATAGCCGGATTGATTGCAGGCCTGCTGATCTGGCCCGCGATCATTGGCGGCGTCTATCATGCGGCCATCCTGCCGATTGTACTGCTGGAGATGGAGACGACAAGCAACAGCTTCCTCGGGGCAGTCGATATGGTTGGTCTGGTGATGGTGTCCGCAGGCATCACGCTGGCCAACATTATCGCCCCTCGGGATAAGGGAGAGGCGGCCGTAGCGGCTCCCGGGTTTGCCATCAATATGGGTTTTGGCACCTTCGTTGAAGCCGCCTATCCCTTCATGTTTTCGAACAAGCTTGTGTTCGCTGGAGCGATTGCTTCCGCAGGTATTGGCGGCATGCTCGTCGGTTTATTCGGCGTTCGGGGAACCGCCTACGTGCCTTCCTTCATCGGTCCCATCACATCGAATAACACCATTGGCTTCCTGATCTCCATGGCAGCCAGCATGCTCTGCTCGTTCCTTATTACGTTCTTCGTAAACAAACTGTCCGGTTATCGAGATGCGAAGAACTCCGTCAGTATGTAGTACATGGTCAGTTCCAATATGCAGGATTTTAGCTAACCAATTGGCCTGAAAAAGAGTTTATATTATAGATAGGCTCCTGAATTCGATGCCTATACCTATTCGAAATAACGGAAGGAGGTTATTATGATCGTGAAATTCAGAAGAATATCGCTGTTCGCGCTGACAGGTGTCCTGCTAGCCGCTTCGCTAATCTGGAACAGCGAACAAGCAGCCGCTAACGACGCGGAAGACTATTCCGTGAAGGCGGCAGGCACCCTCATGACGGACGTGCAAGTTCACAAAGGCAAGGCGTACGTTCCGCTCAAGTCCTTAGCCGATGCAGTAGGGTATGAAATCTCTTATACGCTGAAGAAGGAGTTGGACAACTTTCATCAGTATGACTTGAAGGCTGCGAACAATCCCCCGGTATCGGTATGGGGCAACGACAGATGGGGATATACGATCGTCCGGCGTGCAACGCAAGAGATGAATGTGAACGATATCGACATTTATAAGCCGGCCAAGCTATGCCCTGAAGAATCGGACCATTGCAAGCTCGATGAGAGTAAGTACGACGGGCCCCTCTTCATAAAGAACACCCTCTACGTACCTGTCCGAGACATGGCTACAGCCTTAAATCTGAAGCTGACCATGACGCAGACCCAGAAAGGGCGCACCATTCACCTGTCCCTGCGCTGAAGCCCCCCATATATCTACTCCCCTTACGAATACTTAAAAAGCCAGGCAGAGTCACAAACTCCGCCTGGCTTTTAATCTGATTGGAGGCAATCCAATCTTTCAATCTTTCAAAACCTTCACATTCTTCATTCCAGTCCTCTGATTTCAATGTCATCCGTGGACGTGATTTTCGAAATATCAAACTCTCTGAAAATATGGGTGCTCTGTTTCCCGTTCATATCCAAATCCTGCTCTAGCTTCTTCACACGGTCCGGCGTCTTCAAATCCGCCCCATAATATTCAATGTGAAGGTCCGTCTCCCCCGGCACCGTCACCGAAGGCAGCCGCTGAATCAGCTCCAGCACCCGTTCCTTCTCCTGCGCCAAGTTATTCGCCGTCAAATCCGCGAATACGATTAAACGGATATTCTGACTTACATTTCCACCGGCATTTGCGAGTTGGTTATAATCACGTTCAACCGTGTCGATATCGGCGTTGACAAAGGCATCCGCAAACGCCTGGTCCGGATAAAGCTCAACCAGCAGAGGTTTCAACTCGTCTTTCAGCTGTTGCCCCCACAGCAGGTTCAGATATATATCATTCGATATGGTTGGGGGGCTGCTATCATTACTGTTAAGAGTGAACACCAGCTCAGGCTCCTGTTCCGGATGGGCTCGAAGTTGATACGAGCTGGTGGCCCAGGTATAGTCCACGTCCGTTACCTTAAAGGGTTCGTTGTACTTCTGCTCCAGATAGGACTCTGCCGCTTCTTGAACCACCCGTTTCTCAGCAGCCGTCTTCATAAACGGAGCAGATCCCCAGGTGTACCCCGCGTATACGGCCCCGCCGAACAAGGCCAGTCCGATCACCGTCCGCACGATGATTTTCCAAGGGGAGGATAGTTGGCGCCGCCGCTTCTCGTCGAACATCGGTTTCTTGGGCGATCGGTAGTTGAAGTAAATAACCGGTATAATCAGACCTATAATATGAAGCCCAATAGCTATTGGACCAATCAGCATGCCCAAAAATCCCAATGTCATGAAAAAAATAAACAAAGCCGCTCCCTGAAGCGCCATAAGCAGCGTTCCGCCTATCATCATGCCCGGCGTCCCGATATAAAACATCCCGAGCCCGGTGCAGATCAGAGAGAGCAGCGTGGCAATCCATTGATGTTTCCTCAAGTTATCATCCGTCCTTCATGCATATGGTTTGTGAATCATGGTCAAATCCTGACACCCTATTATAACCGCTGTGGAGCTTGGGAGAAGAAAAATTTCTATCGATGTTCTCTCACAGAAGGCAGACCGCGTTTAGAATAAGGTTGCCCTGTGATTATCAAATATGGTTCAGCTTCCCTGAAACCTTATCATTCTATCATCTAAAAACCAAAACCCACTTCACCGTGGTGAAATGGGCTGGGGGTTCAACCGAGGCCTGTTTTCCGATCAAGCTCTAAACATTGGGCCTTACTCCTTCGGATGGATCATTTCTTCCGGACGAACGATCCGGTCAAAATCCTCTCCGCTCAATAAACCGCTTGCCAGAGCGGCTTCGCGAAGCGTTGTCCCTTCTTTATGTGCCTTTTTCGCGATGGCCGCGGCATTCTCATATCCGATATGCGGATTCAGCGCCGTCACCAGCATCAGCGACCGCTCCATGTTTGCACGGAGAACGTCTAGGTTGGCTTCGATGCCGACCGCACAATTCTGGTCGAAAGAGTCCATGGCATCCGACAGCAGGCGTACGGACTGCAAGAAGTTATAGATGATGACCGGTTTGAATACGTTTAGCTCAAAATTACCCTGGCTTGCTGCAAAACCGATCGTGGCATCGTTGCCCATCACTTGGCAGACCACCATCGTGAGTGCCTCGCTCTGGGTTGGGTTCACTTTCCCCGGCATGATGGAGCTGCCCGGTTCATTGGCAGGGATCGAGATTTCACCAATCCCGGAACGCGGACCGCTTGCCAGCCAGCGAACGTCGTTGGCGATTTTCATCAAGTCGGCAGCCAGCGCCTTCAGCGCCCCATGGGCAAATACAATCTCGTCATGGCTGGTCAGCGAATGGAACTTGTTGCTGGCGGACGTGTAGCTTTTTCCGATTTGCATGCTGATTTCGGCAGCCGTCATTTCTCCGAATTTCGGATGAGCGTTAATGCCGGTACCGACGGCAGTACCGCCAATAGCCAGCTCACGCAGCGGTTCTACGGCGGAAGCCAGCATCAATTCACACTTCTCGAGCATCCGGTGCCAGCCGCTGATTTCCTGTCCTAGGGTCAGCGGTGTGGCGTCCTGAAGATGCGTACGGCCGATTTTGATCAGGTCCTTATATTCATCGCTTTTCTTCTCGAGCGTTTTCTTCAAGCGGCGCAGCGCGGGCAGCACATGATCTTCCACGGCCACAACCGCGGCCATGTGCATCGCTGTCGGAAACGTATCGTTAGAGCTTTGGGATTTGTTAACGTCGTCGTTGGGATGAACGCGCAGCGCGCTGTCTTTTTGCTCAAGCAGTTGATTCGCACGGTTCGCAATGACTTCGTTCACGTTCATATTGGACTGTGTGCCGCTGCCGGTCTGCCAAACCACCAACGGAAAGTGCTCATCCCACTTGCCGGCCACAATCTCGTCGGCGGCAGTCGTAATCGCATTCACTTTGTCTGCATTCAGCTTGCCGAGCTTGCCATTCACAATGGCTGCGCTTTTCTTCAATATCGCAAACGCCCGAATGATTTCCTTCGGCATCGTTTCGGTTCCAATCCGGAAATTCTCGGAACTGCGCTGTGTCTGCGCTGCCCATAGCTTATCCGCAGGCACTTTAATCTCACCCAGGGTATCCTTCTCAATACGATAATCCATCCCAACTTCCTCCTTTGGCTTCCTTGAATTTAAGCGCTTAATATTCCATCTCCCCTATTATGACATAGACTTGCCCAAGAAAAAAACAGACGGGATGAACAGCTGCGACTTCCATGCTTAAAGCCTTGGCTCGGCTGCCTCCTGGGCTCGCTTACTCACCGCCGCCTCGCTTGAAACAGCAGAGGTATCACACGATTCGCCGTGATTATTCAAGCTACGGCAATATTCCCGCTTCACAACAGCCACTCAAACCAGCGAGCATGCCCATCCGTCCGGGCGACCGTAAACTCGCTTCGCACGCCCCCGAGGATATAGTCCGCATGGAGATCTTCATCCTGCATATTGTTGTAGACATGCACGATATCGCGGACGCTTCCGATTTCATTTAAGTGATGCCGCAGTGTTTGCTTGGACGCCTCCGGAATCTGATTAGCCACATGCGTATGAAATACGCAAATGACGGCCTCCTCCGGGATGCCCTTCACGATATCGGGAAGCAGCGCGGTCCCATCCCCTTCCCGGAACTGGATCCCGGACTGCTGCTTCAGCACCTCCGCCGCATGCTCCAGCATGGATACCCTGTCGTGATTACCCGGCCAGATTAAAGACCGCAGCCACAACAAATGCTCCGGGTTTCGCACATCATTCACATGCAGATCGATCCCCATCCGATAGACGACCGGAGGACTGGAAGCCAGCAGGAACGGCGTGCGCCCTCCCTTGATCTCCGATGTGATATGAACCTTCGACCCCGCAAGGCCGTAACTCGCCGCGTCTCCATAGGAATAGCTGTATCGATCCCACAGCAGCTGCAAGCCGGCGCTGGTTCCAAGCTCCACCAAGGCAAGCGGCTTACGGACCTTGTCATAGATCGAGCAGAACACCGGATACAAATACGCACAGCGGCGGACTTCATTCGTCTGTACCCGCTTGCTCTCCAGTATTCCGATAATAGCCGTCTCATGCCTCAGTACAAATGAACGAAAATGGGGATAACAGGAGCTCATTTCCTTCGGATGCTCCACAAGGCCGGGGTAATATGCCCTCAGCTCCGCTCCCTCACCCTGGAGCAGCAAATATTGAACGGCGCCAAATAGCATATTGGGTACAGGCTGGCCTGCAGGAACAAAAGCAGCGACTTGCAGCACCTCTTCATCATCGGCTATATGGCGCGCCAAATACTCATAGAACACACTGGAGCCCGGACATTCCCGTTCAGCAAAATGACGAAACACGTTGACCATCCGCTTATGAACCACCATACATCACACCCCTAAAGTTGTAATTAACCCTTTATCCTGCTTAAGACTAATGTTACATCTTTCCAGGATGCGCGTGGATTTTGATCTTTTATCGGGCTGATTAAGAAAAATAAGATGGAGACAAAAAAAGAAGAACCGACCCCAAAGGCCGGTTCTTCTACTAAAAGATGCTGTTGTTGTCTAGATTGCCGGACGATCCAGCAGGTACAAGTTCCGATACCGCGGATAGTGCTCCATCAGCTCATCGTGCGTACCCCGCATAACGATCTGACCGTGCTCCATGAATAGGATCTCATCCATGCGCTCCACGCCAACCAGATGATGGGTTACCCAGATCAGAGTCCGGTCCTGCAAACTGGCGAACATGGTGGATAACAGTTCCCGCTCGGTTTTGGGATCCAGTCCGACCGTCGGTTCATCCAAAATGACGACCGGCGTCTTCTGCAGCAGGATCCGGGCCAAAGCCACGCGCTGGCGCTCTCCTCCGGAGAAACGCTGTCCGGCTTCCTGCATACGGGTGAGTAGCCCTTCCGGAAGGGCTGCCACCAACGGCTCCAGCCGTGCCCGGGCAACCGCATCCCGTATTTCGGCCTCCGTGGCATCCGGCTGTCCGAGCCGGATGTTGTTGGCTAGCGTCGTATCAAACAAGTGCGGACTCTGATTCAATACCGAAATAACGGAAGAAATCTCATCGCCAAACCGCGCAGAATCCACTCCGCCTAGGGTAAGACTTCCCCCTGAAGGTGCCAGCACACCCTGAATCAGCTGCAGCAGGGTGGATTTACCGGCACCGGAACGCCCTATAATGGCTACCTTAGCCCCAGGAGGAATATCCAGGGATACATCCATTAATGTAGAACCATCCCTATTCACACCGGATCGGTCCAGCCCGGATTCGCCGCCTGGGGCCTGATCATAACGGAAGCAGACGCCATCCGCCTTCACATGAACACCGCTGTTTATGACAGATTCGATCTCTCCCTTATTCAGCTGTTGCCCCCGTTTCTGCTTCCCTTCAGACGTTTCGGGGCTTTCGATCGCCTGAAGTCTCGCGACCGATTGGCCGTACTGCGGAATCCGCTCCACGGCTTCGGATACCGGCAGGAATGCGTCCATTAACGGGAACACAACCAGTACAAAAGCCGCGATCAGCGTAACATCGATCGAGCCGTCCGCATACTGCCGTCCTGACCAATACACCATCGATACCACCGTCACGACAACCACGCATTGACCGATAAAAGCCCGAAGACGCGACCAGCGCTTGAGCGAGCGGTCGGTCCGGTCGACCTCGGCTTCATCCGCCTCATAACCGGTCAGGAATTCCGTCTGCCGGCCGCTGACGTACCATTCATGAATGCCAAGTACCGCGTCGGTCAGCTTCTGGTAGAGGTTGCTGCGGGCCTGCTTCATCTCCCGGTTCTTCCGTTTGGTGAGCAGCAGGGAAACCAGCGGCAGTACCAGAATCAGCACCGCTACATACAGCGCAAGCAGAAGGGCAAATGTCGGGTCAAACAGGCCGACGGCCAGAATAACACCGGCGTATAACACAAGCGCAACAATCGATGGAAAGACCGTACGGATATAGACGTCCTGCAAATACTCGATATCATCGGAGAGCACGCCAAGCAGATCCCCGGTGCGGTACCGGGAGGACAAGCGGAGGGCTTGCGGTTCCAGAATTCGGTACAGCCGCAGGCGCATCTGGGACAGGATGCGAAGAATCGTGTCATGCCCCACCAGACGCTCCACGTAATGGATGACCGCACGTCCGATGCCGAAGGTACGAACCCCTACGGTCGGCACGTATACCATTAGGATATTTTCCGGTCGCAGGGCAGACTTGGAGATCAGATACCCGGAGGTGAACATCAGCATCCCGGCGAACAGGATCGTGAGCACGCCAAGCATCACAATTAGCAGAAAACGCCAGAAGTTTGCCGTTACGTAAGGCCGAAACCACGATTCCTGCTTCATTGTAATCCCTCCATCTGCGATGTAATTAACCCGTAATAGACGCCCTGCAAGGCCATAAGCTCCTCATGGGTTCCCGTTTCTGCCACCCGCCCCTGATGCAGAACGAGGATGTAATCCATATCCTGCATCCAGTGCAGTCTGTGCGTCGCGAGGAATACCCACTTATCTTGAAACAGGGACAGCATCGTCTCCTTCAGCTCGTATTCCGTCTCAATATCCAAATGGGCCGTTGGCTCATCCAGCAGCAGAACCCGCCGGCCGCCGAGCAAAGCTCTGGCTAAGGCCACGCGCTGTGCCTGACCGCCGCTTAAAGCGCGTCCGCCGCCGCCGATCATCTCCGCGAGTCCGCCGGGCAAGCTCTTCACCAGATCCGACAGACCCGCCGCTTCGACCGCTGCTTCGACTTGCGCTGTTGACGCCTCCGGCGCATAAAAGCGCACATTATCTGCCAGGGTAGTACCGAATAAATACGGCTGCTGCGGCATATAGGTGACCTCGGTTCGCCACGCCCGTCGGTTCCAGTCCTCCAGCTTCACGCCGTTCAGCTCCATCATTCCCGATGTTGGCGCCATGAATCCGCCTAATAGCTCGATGAGCGTGGATTTGCCGGCCCCGCTCTCCCCCACGATACCGATTTTGCGTTGACCCGGTATCCGGAAGCTGACATTCTCCAAGGAAGCCGGCCCTAACTCTTCATGCCTGAGGCCAATTCCGGACAGTTCCAGTACACTGTGGTTATCCCATTGGAATCGCGGCTGCGGCGGATTGAGCTCTGGCGAATTATCTTTAATTTTAAATGTTATATCGCCGGAACGCCCTTTCCGGGCCTCCAGAATTATCGATTGCATCGCTTCCCCTGCCTGCTTACCGTCCAGCGTGGCATGAAAGTCCGCCCCGACCATGCGCACCGGCAGGAAATACTCCGGTGCCAGGATCAGGATAAGCAGTGCGGGCAGAAGCTCCAGGCTGCCGTTAATGAGACGCAAGCCCAGATTTACCGCAACAGATGCCACGGACAGCATCGTAAAGAAATCCAGCGCGAAGGACGACAGAAACGCCACGCGCAGCGTCCGCATGGTAGCTGCACGATACCCCTCGCTGACCCGCTGTATGCTCTCGCTGTGCTTGCGGCTCTGTCCCAGAAACTTCAGGGTAGTCAGACCTCTCAGCGAATCTACAAAATGATTGGACAGCATCCGGTAGGAATCCAGCTGCCGCTCGGTTTGCTTTTTCGCGGCAAGTCCCACGAGGATGAGAAAGACGATCAGGATCGGCATGGTCACCAGCAGAATAATGCCCGAAATCCGGTCCGTCATGAACACGTACAGCCATATCAGAGCCGGGGTAATGCCCGCCCCCATCATGCGCGGTATGGTCAGCTCCGCATATTTGCGGAACTTGCCGATGCCCTCCAGCACAAGCGTAACCACATTGCCTGTTCCTTCCGACCGGACAAAGGACGGCCCGTTCCGAAACAGCTCATCCAGCAGCTGCTTCCTCAGGCTCGTGCCCGTCTCCTCGGCAAAGCGCTGTGCGATTCCTTGCTGCACGGCCGAGATGCCGTGGCGTGCCAGAAATGCAAGCAGGAACAAGGCAATGGTCTCCCCCTGCTCCTGCAGCGTTGATCCCGCAAACAGGGCGGATACGGCTTCCGCCAGCCACTTGGCTTGCAGGAGGATGGCCATGCTCTGTGCCAGGGTACATACGGCGACAAGGAAGAATACCGTCTTGGCGCCTTTGTATCCCAGCAGGTCTTTTCCCATCAGTACTCCAGATGCTCCTTCTCATGTACCCGTTTGTGGAAAACGAAGTAACTCCAAATTTGATAGCCTAATACGAATGGCAGCAGCGTTACCGCCACAATCGTCATAATCTTGAGGGAATACGGTCCGGAGGCCGCATTATAAATAGTCAGATCAAATGCAGCATGGATGGAGCTGACCATCACGCGCGGGAACAAGCCCACGAACACGGACGTTACCAGCAGGGCGATAACCGCCCCGGTCATCCCGAAAGCCCAGCCGTCCCGCTTGATATTCATGAAATATCCGCCCAGCAGGAATGCGAGCAGAGCCAGTACCAGCAGCACGGTTAACACCACGCCACGCTTCTCGAAGATATCGGTCATGAAATACGTCATCACACCAAAAGCCACGAACAGGGCCGCTACGGGAAGCAGGAGTCTCCGGGCCATACGGCGCGCGCGTTCCTGAAGATCCCCCATCGTGCGCAGTGTTGTGAACATCAAGCCATGCAGCAGGCAGAGCATCACCATCGTCAGTCCGCCAACAACAGTATAGCCATTCACAACATCGAACAATCCGGCATGCAGCTGCATCTCTTCGTTAATGGGGAGCCCCTGAATCAGGCAGGCAAAAACAACGCCGAGCAGGAATGGCGGAAGCACGCTGCCGGTGAAGATCGCACCGTCCCACACCCGTTTCCAGCGGACATCGCCCACCTTGCCGCGGAATTCAAAGGCCACCCCGCGGCCGATCAAGGCCAGCAGAAGAAAGACAAGCGGAATGTAGAACCCGCTGAACAGCGTGGCATACCAGTTCGGGAAGGCGGCGAACATGGCGCCGCCCGCCGTCAACAGCCAGACCTCGTTGGCATCCCAGAACGGGCCGATCGAGTTGATCAGCACCCGGCGCTGGGTATCATTTTTGGCCAGCAGCTGCGTGGACATCCCGACCCCAAAGTCGAAGCCCTCCAAGAAGAAGAACCCGATAAACAATACGGCAACAAGCACAAACCACAGTTCGTTAAGAGACAGCATTGTAGCCCTCCTTATTAAACGGATCGCTTGCGTGGTGGTCGTCTTCCTCCGCCGCATACGGTCCTTTCTTAATGACTTTGATGAACAGATACGCCATGACGGCTGCCAGCACCGCATAAATGGCGGTAAACATGATGAGCGAGAACAGAATCGAGCCTGCGCTCACGTTCGGTGAAACACTGTTCTCCGTAGTGATCAGCCCGAATACCGTCCACGGCTGTCGTCCGATCTCCGTCATAATCCACCCCGACGTGTTGGCGATGAACGGCAGCGAAATACCGAACAGCATCAGTCTGAGGAACCATTTGCCAGCCTTCTCGACCTTTTTGCGCAGCATCAGCCATGCTCCGTACAATCCCAGCAGAATCATGATGCTGCCTGCGGCCACCATAATCCGGAAGCTCCAGAACGTGGTACGGACCGGCGGGATATAGTCTCCAGGGCCATATTCCTGCTCATATTGCGCTTGCAGCTCTTTCATTCCGATGACTTCGCCGGAAAATTTGCTGTAGGACAAAAAGCTGAGCAAATACGGGATTTTGAACTCCATCGTGTTCTCCTGCTTATCCGGATCGATGGCTGCAATGACCGTCCAAGGCGCAGGATCGTCACTCGTTTCCCACAGGCTCTCCGCAGCGGCCATCTTCATCGGCTGCGTATCCACCAGATACTGCGCCTGCTGGTGACCGAATACCGCAACCAGAATGGAGGTGATGAGGCCAATCACGATGGCGATGTGAAATGATTTTTTAAAGAAATCCAAATCCTGCTTCTTCATCAGCTTGTAGGCACTCACACCTGCTACGAGGAACGCCCCGGTTGCCAAAGCTCCGAAGATCGTGTGCGGGAACTCCACCAGCAGCTGACCGTTCGTAATCAGTGCGAAGAAATCGTTCATCTCCGCCCGCCCATTGTTTATCTCGAACCCGACGGGACGCTGCATGAACGAATTCGCTGCCAGAATCCAGAAGGCGGACATCAGGGTGCCGAAGGACACCAGCCAGATGCTGAGCAGATGGACCTTCTTCGATAACCGGTCCCACCCGAATATCCACAGCCCAATAAACGTCGACTCAAGGAAAAATGCCAGCAGAGCTTCGATCGCAAGCGGTGTGCCAAACACGTCCCCGACAAAGCGCGAGTAATCCGACCAGTTCATGCCGAACTGGAATTCCTGCAGAATCCCCGTCACAACCCCGACCGCAAAGTTAATCAGGAACAGCTTTCCCCAGAACTTGGCCATTTTCTTGTAGACTTCCTGGCCTTTGACAACATACATCGTCTCCATGATGGCAATCAGAAACGCCAATCCGATGGACAACGGTACGAAAATAAAGTGAAAAATGGTTGTCGATGCGAATTGAATTCGCGCCAGCATAACCGGATCCATATCAGATACCCCTTCCTTTAGCTCACGTGATCACTTCAAATTTGATTCTTTTTGTATTGTCGCAGACCGCGATGCAAAGGATTGTGATAAACATCACAATATCAGGACTGAAACCGGGGCAAAAAGTTATAAATTTGTGACGAAAATCACTAAGTGGACAACGGTATAACTGAGCATCGAAAAAATGGAAACGGCTCGCTGCCTCTGCCGGCGGTCAAAACGTTGTATTTACGATACAAAAAAGCAGGTTCGCCATCAGGCCAACCTGCTTCGGTATGTCTGCAACCTTATTGAACCGGGCCAATCTCGGTCTCGATGAGCTTGAATTCCGTTACGTCCGCGATCCCGCGGTTGGTAATGCGGATTTCCGGAATCACCGGCAGCGCAATGAGCGAGAAGGTCATGAACGGTGCATGGATGTAGCATCCAAGCTCCTTCCAAGCTTCCTCCAAGGCAGCGACTTCCTCCGCTACGATCTCAACCGGACGGTCCGCCAGCAAACCAGCAATCGGCATCGCCACCTTCGCCAGCACCTTGCCGTCCCGTACCACGATCATGCCGCCTCCGCACGCCGCCAGCTCATTCGCCGCGAGTGCCATATCCTCGGCATTCGTGCCCATCACGAGCAGATTGTGGCTGTCGTGCGCAACCGTGGAAGCAACCGCGCCGGTCTTGAGTCCGAAGCCGTTCGCAAAACCGAGCGAGATTTGCCCGGTTGCGCTGTGGCGCTCGATGCATGCCAGCTGAACCACATCTTGATTCAGGTCCGGCTGGATGACGCCTTGCTCCACAGAGAGCACCGCGGTCATTTTAGCGGTACGGGCACTGTTCTCGATGACGCGCACCACATTCACTTCCGTACGCGTCGCATCGAACTTGCTGCGCTGCAGAAAGTCATCAGCGGTAAGCGAACGCTGCAGCCGAACCGATTGAAAGGCTTTTTCCGGGTATTGATATACCGGGAACTCCTTCACGAGCCGGCCGTTCTCTGCAACCACTTCGCCATCCGTGATCACGACTGAAGGTACCATGCTCAACAGATCATCAATCAGCAAAATATCCGCCGTTTTGCCAGGTGAAATGCTGCCCAGCTCCATGTCCATGCCGAAATAACGAGCCACGTTGATCGTTCCCAGCTGGATCGCCGTAACCGGGTCCACGCCCTCTTCTATAGCGCGGCGGACCACATGGTTCATGTGACCGAGCCTCAGCAGCGTCTGTGGATACACATCATCCGTAACCAGAGAAATATTGTCTGTTCGCACCTTATCTTCCGTTATGACCTTAACAACTTCCTTTACATCCTGCCAAGCCGAACCCTCGCGGATCATCAGGTGCATGCCGAGACGGACCTTCTCCAGGGCCTGTTCTCTCGTTACCGTCTCATGGTCGGAGCTTACGCCGGTTGCCATATATGCCTGCAGCATCCGGTCATCCTCGGCCGGAAAATGCCCTGTTACGGTCTTGCCTGCACGCAGCGTAGCTTCAATCTCCCCGCTCATGGTCGGATCGCCGTACACGACGCCCGGGAAGTTCATCACTTCGCCAAGCCCGGCGACGCCAGGCCAGGTCAGCCCTTCCTCGATGTCGGCTACGCCCAGCTGCGCACCGGCATCCTCCAGATCAAACGTCGCCGGTACGCAGGAAGGAATGGTGGTGAACACCTTCATCGGCAGCTGCTGCCCTTCCTCGTGCATCCAGCGCACGCCCTCCATGCCGAATACGTTGGCGATCTCATGGGGATCCATATAAACCCCGGTCGTTCCGCTAACGATAGCCGCCTTGGCAAACTCGGTCACGGTGAGCATCGTGCTCTCCACATGCATATGACCGTCGAGCAGACCAGGCGAGATAAACCGGCCATTCGCTTCGATCACCTGCGTCCCTTTCCCGATCGTATGATCGGCGTTGCCGATATAAGCGATGCGCCCGTACGCCATCGCCACGTCTACCCGTTCCTGAAGCTCACCCGTAAACACATTGACCAGCGTGCCGTTTTTGATAACCAGATCGGCTGGCTCTTGTCCTAACGCAACCTTCCCCAGCTGCCGGCTGACCTCGTATCGTTTCTGTCTTTTAATTGAACTCATGATGAATGCACGCTCCCCTTTTTTTAGATATCAGAACGTATAAACTTCGAAGCTCGTAACTTCCTGATATCGCAATAAAAACTTCATCTAATCGCGGTCTGTCATCTGTGAAAGTGCGTCGATAGACGTTTTTCTTATAGATATCAGAACGTATAAACTTCGAAGCCTGTAACTTCCTGATATCGCAATAAAAACTTCATCTAATCGCGGTCTGTCATCTGTGAAAGTGCGTCGATAGACGTTTTTCTTATAGATATCAGAACGTATAAACTTCGAAGCTTGTAACTTCCTGATATCGCAATAAAAACTTCATCTAATCGCGGTCTGTCATCTGTGAAAGTGCGTCGATAGACGTTTTTCTTTTAGATATCAGAACGTATAAACTTCGAAGCCTGTAACTTCCTGATATCGCAATAAAAACTTCATCTAATCGCGGTCTGTCATCTGTGAAAGTGCGTCGATAGACGTTTTTCTTTTAGATATCAGAACGTATAAACTTCGATGCTTGTAACTTCCTGATATCGCAATAAAAACTTCATCTAATCGCGGTCTGTCATCTGTGAAAGTGCGTCGATAGACGTTTTTCTTATAATGAACCGGTAAAAATACAAAATCGATCCGCTCTATAACACGCCAAACACCCCGGGCAGCGTATCTGCCCGGGGTGCCTGTACTATATCCATAGAGGAAGAGAAGCCCTGTGCATCAGCAATGTATGCTATCAGTCTGCACATCACCTCAGCCGTTAAAACCTGCCGGATTCCAATCAAGGTGATCTTCCAGCCCGGCCTCCATCATTATGCGAAGCTGGGCGGGGTGGTGGGATTCTCAACCTTCATGTAGTCAAGTCATTTACGGTAACCTGGTAGAAACGCCTGGGCCCTATTCCCCGGCATATACATCAAGATTTGATTTTGAACAACATTACCCTTCGATTCTTTGGTCATTTCATTTGTTGTATGAATTATAATCCTCCTGCCCGAGAAGTCAAGCCATTGGAAGGAACTGTACATCGCCGGCACTGTCCAATCACGCCAGTTTCCGTCCCATTCCTTGCACACGCTCGAGCCATTGCTTTCTTGCGGCCTCGGGCATTTTGCGAAGCTGGGTAATGTTCGTGGAACGGACCGTGCCTACGCCGCAGAACTTCAGAATGGAATGCTTCATCATCTGATGCCCCGGCTGGCCGAGGTAGAAACGGTAGTAAACGTAAGGCGAATCCATCGTGACGATCAGACGGGCCGTTTTCCCTTTGAGCAGCTGCTCCGGCAAAGGCGAGTTCCGGCGGTACTTAAACGCAAAGCCCGGCAGAAAAACCCGGTCGATGAACCCTTTGAGCAGCGCCGGCATGCCGCCCCACCAATTCGGATACACAAACACCAGGTGATCCGCCCAAGCGATCAGTTCTTGCGCTTTTTGCAGATCGGGTTCGAGCGGTTGTTTACCCTTATAGCCGCCGGACAGATTCAGGTCGAACTCCATCTCCGCAAGCACGAGCTCACGCACCTCCGCCCCGGATTCGGCCGCCCCCCTCGCATAGACCTCTGCCAGTTGACTGCCATAGCTGTTCTCAATCGGATTGCCTTGAATAATTAAAACCTTTTTCATATATTTCTTCCCCCTCGTAATTTGGTTAACGATCACTAACCTGATGGCAAAAAGAAAAGGTCACGCCGGACCTTTTCCCAAACCTGTTAATGCCAATAGATGCGCCGTCACTTCAGGTGCCAGCAGCGACAAAGGTTCCTCCAGCTCCCCTTGCATCGTTGAGATCGCCAGCTGGCTGAAGGCACCGATAATCAACACGGCGGTTAAACGCGTATTCTGCGGCGGAATATCCCGCTGCACCACCGCCTGCTCAAGCAGATCATGCAAAGCGTCAAGCGGCTGGCGTCCCCTGCTCTTGAGCACCTCCGTAAACAGCTCGTGATGCTGGGACAAGAGCAGCAAGCCGTATTTATCCTCGTCATACGACGCCAGTACCCGGACGACGAGTGCCGACAGCCTCTCTGCAAATAAGCCGGGCCGGGACGCATAATCATCCACCAGACGCGTATAGCTGCTGCAGTATTCCTCGAACGCTTCCGCAGCCACGGCATCCTTATTCGTAAAATGCTTATAGATCGCCGCATCCGTTACACCCGCCGCGGCGCCGATCTCCTTCACCGATACGCCGTCCACGCCCTTCTCGGCGAAGAGCTTCATGGCAGCCTGCAAAATATCCTTCTTCTTGCTATCGTAATGGGGTTTCTTTTTCATGCTCATATCATAAGTGAACGCTAACCAAATTGCAATCACCAACGCAAAAAAAGAGGCTCCCCCTTACTTGGAGTGCCTCTTCCATTCCTATTCTTACGCCTCCCGCAGCTTAAGGCGCGCTCCACCTTTGTTAGCCTTTGCCATGGGTTTAATCTCCATGCAGAAGCTAAACTCCGGCTTCGATCGGAGCTGCTGCCTTTACCTTTTTGCCATACAGCAGCATAAGCGGGATGCTGATCACAAATGCGCCGGCAACAAGCAAGAACGGAATTCTCGGGTCGATGCCATATGCCCAGCCCCCAATGATGCCGGAAGGCGAAATGACAATAAGAATGAGCACCTGGAGCAGGGCGAATATTTTGGCGCGGTTCTCATCGTCGATGGCATTGGCCACCGCCGTTTCCAGATACGGATACGTCATCATCGTGCCGATTGCGGCAATGACGGTGCTCAGACTCAGCACCAGCAGATCTCCTTGCGGCGCAAACACCAGTATGACATTGGACAATACCGATATAACAAATCCCCATACCATCGTCCGGTGTACATGCTGCTCCCCGATCCGGGGCATGATCCACCGCATGAATATCAGCATAATGACGGAGGAGAATGCCGGAAAGACCGAGATCAGGCCGCTGCCCAAATGCAGATATTCCACCATGAAGATGGAGACGTAGGTTGTCTTCACCGTCATCTGAAAATTAAACAAAATATAAACGCCGAAGATCATCAGCAGCAGCGGATTTCCGAGCATGCTCTTCATCACCAAAGCATAGTCGGTCATCCCTTCCCGCAGGCTCATCGCCTTCGTTTCTTTCATCTTGCGGTATCCGATATCCGTCTCCCTTGTCGCATAGTGACGCCCAATGAACTGGATCGTCATCAGGATACAAGCCAGCACGAACATGATGCGCACTCCGGGCACCAGCGTGAAATGATACACCAGCAGCCCGCCGATCGGTGCAAACAAGCCGCCTACGACGCTAATCAGCTGCAGCAGCGTAAAGACATAGGTTCGCTCCTTCGGTGCGGTGTCCTCCACCAACAAACAGTAAAAGGCGGTATGCGGCACCTTCTGAAAGCCGTTGATGACGGCCGCGATCACAAAAAACCAGAAGTTCTGCGAGACCGCCCAGAGCAGCGTTGCTACGGTCCAGCTTAGTACGTCGAAGTAGAGCAGCGCCTTTTTTCTGCCTAAACGGTCTGTTAAATACCCGCTGAGAAACGAAGAAAGCACCTGTACAAGCAAACCGATGGAGGTAATCCAGCCGATACCCGTCTCGGTTACCCCAAGTTGGTACATGTAGATGGAGGTGTACGTCGTGAACATGCTGTAAGGGATAAGAAACAGCGGCTCATAGACGAGACAGCCCCGCGCGTTGCCAGTCAATTGCCGAAACGAAGTTGAACCCATAATATCCTCCGGACCTAATGTTATCGTTGTTTAGCCATTATAGCGCAACCGGGCCGGCAGCAGGATAGGAATCTTGAAGGATTTTTTGAGATCATTCCGCTCATGACAATCCAAATCCAGGAAGAACGTCAACCTTTATCGCGTTGAGCAGCCCCTTCACCTTCTTGTGCGGCAGCCTCAGGCAATAGAACGGTGATGGTCGTCCCTCGACCCACTTCAGACCACACATTTACCCGGCCACGGTGCGCTTCGACAATCGCCTTGGCGATGCTCATCCCGAGTCCCGAGCCGTCCATGCTCTCTTCGGTATTCGTTCCCCGATAGTAACGCTCGAACAGATTGCAGCGGGTCTCTTCGTCCATCCCCACGCCTTGATCCGCCACCACGATTGCCGCACCGGCAGGGCGTCTCTCCACCCGGACCTCAACGTTTACCCCATCCGGATTATGCTTCACGGCATTCGTGATCAGGTTATCCATCAACCGCTGCAGCCACTTGGCATTGCCGTCGACGAGCAGCGCCCCTTCGCCGCCAATATAGTTAAAATTCGCATCCAGCGTGGCATCGTTGACGTATTTGAGCACGCAGCGGCGCACCAGCTCATTCAGGTCAAACCGGGTAAGCTCCTGGGGGCGGATCTCGCTTCTCAGACGGAAGACGAGCGAGAAATCATTGATCAGCTCCAGCATGTAGTCCCCTTTTTCCCGAATCACCGTTCCCATCTCCCGCAGTTCCTCCTGACTCCAATCCTGCGGTGCATTCTCAAGCATATAGCCGTAACCCTGGATGGAGGACAACGGAGTACGCAAATCATGCGATATCCCGGACATCCATTCTTCCCGGTTACGATCCAGCCGCTCCCGTTCCCGTTCGGTTTCGGCAAGCTGCTCCGCCATCTTGTAAAAAGAATGAATCACTTCCTTGTACAACTTGAAGCGCGTGCGCAGCTTTCCGTTCTTACGGAATACCCGCTTCCGGTCCTTCGGCGTCAGCACTTCCTCGTAAGCTCCGCTGCCCATCCGCTCAAACCACCCGGTAAACAGCAGCAGCGGCCGGCTGTATCGATATCCATGCCATATGGCGACCCCAAGTGACAACACAAGCACGCAAACCATCGTCCATAACGCCACGCGGATCAGTTCGTTCATCATCGGCCTTTTCTCCAGCGCCTCGTCCTGCGGCGTATGATATACCCAGGTGTTGCCGCTGGCCGCATCGCGATAGACCGCGATATGCGTGGAATACGTGCCCGGCTGCTCCTGCATCGTGATGATCTCCAGCGGGTGGTAGCTTACCTTATTGTCTGAATCGGTTCCAATCGCTTGGACAACGCGGCCCTCCCGGTCAATGACATGCAAATAACCGCCTAGACCGGCTAATTCGCGTTCGAGCTCCGCTTCATCCTCCGGCCTCACCCTGCCGCCGTTCTGATAATGGGCATACCATTCCCGAAGATGGTCCGAACCCTCATCAATACGTCCGATCAGATACAGCAGCGGTTCTTCATAGGTCAAATCCATCTGCCAATCCATCGTATACTCGCCGAGACGGCGCTCCTCCTTGATCTGAAGCAAGGTGCTTACCGAGTACTCCGACGGAACATCCAGAGCCGTATTGGTGGAAAGAATCACGTTTCCGTCCATATCCACCACTTGCAGCCACATATCCTTCTCTTGAAGCAGGAGCTTCCACTGTTCTTGCAGCAGGACCTCCCCATTCTCCGTCACCGTCTCGGTCACGATGCTGTTCAGGACACCTGTCGGAAAGTTCCGTTTGATCTCATCCTCGCTGATATGTTTGATCAGGAAGAATAAGAGCACGATCAGGAAGCAAAACATAAACGCCGAGAACGCAATCAATTGGTACGTAAAATGAAAGGCCAGCCTTCTGCGCAGTCTCATCGGGCTTTCTCCTTAACCAGCTTGTAGCCGAGCCCCCGGACCGTCAGCAAGTATTGCGGGTTGCTCGGATCCTCCTCGATGCGTTCACGGATGCGGCGGATATGTACCATGACGGTGTTGTCCTCGCCCATGCCGTCAATGCCCCACACGGCTTCGTACAGCTGCGACTTGGAGAATACGACCCCCGGATGCTTGCAAAAATAAAGCAGCAGCTGAAAGACCTGCGCCGGACAAGGCACAGGCTCTCCCAGCACCGTTAGCTCCCCGGCGGATTCATCGACCTTAAACCGGCCGAAATCCCATGCGCGCTGTATCACCGGCGGCTCGGCCGACACGGTGGCCCCGATGCCGCCACGACGCAGACGCGCCTTGATCCTTGCGGCAATCTCCAGCGGATTAAAGGGCTTGGTGACATAATCGTCCCCGCCCATCGCAAAACCGGTCAGCACATCCAGATCCGACGCTTTGGCCGTCAGAAACAGGATGTGCGGACTGCCATAGGAACGGATCTGCGGACAGAGATCAAATCCCGTGCCGTCCGGCAGCATGACATCGAGCAGCACGATATCCGCTCCATGTGCAGCGATTTCGCGAAGCGCCTCCTTACAACTGGAAGCCGTATATATGCGGTTAAAGCCTTCCTTGCGCAGCACCATCTGCAGCATTTTCACAATGGAAGGTTCGTCATCTACAATTAAAATTCGTGTTTCATCCATTTTATCCTCACCCGACATTTATGCTAGCACAACAACCTTAACAGGAGTTAAACAAATGCGGGAAGAGTTAAGAAAAAGTTAGGTTGCCGTTTCCGAGTTATTTCATTTCGAGCTTTATACTTGGTGTCAGAGGTGATTGACATGAATTCAAATAAACGTTCCACGGCCGTGGATGCGATTCGCGGCTTGAGCTTGCTCGGCATCCTGATGGCCAATATGCTTATTTTTCAATACGGCATGTTCGGCAAAGACGAGCTGCATTTCTTCCAGCCATCCACGCTGGATCTGATTAGCCATGACATGCTGAAAGTATTCGTAGAGGGCAGCTTCATGCCGATCTTCACGTTCCTGTTTGGTTACAGCATGATCAAGATGCGGGAAAGCCTGATCGGCAAAGGGCTCAAATACGGACGCAGCTTTTTCCGCAGGTCCGTGCTGCTGATCGTTCTCGGTTTGCTCCATTCGACCTTCATCTGGGAAGGCGATATTCTGCTGTTTTACGGAGCGATCGGACTCTTCCTGGTGCTGTTTGTGAAACGGAAGGCCAAAACAATCCTGATCTGGGGGATCCTCTTACTGGTGCTGATGTCCCTCCTCGGATATGGCTCCATGGAGCCTACGGCAGGTGAAGCCGAGCGTATGGAGAATTATGTGAAGCAGTCTATTGAGGTGTACGGCAATGGCACGTACAGCGAGATTCTGAACTTTCGTTCAACTGAGGAAATGCCCATCGACCTTCCGGACTGGTTGATGCTGCTGGTCATTCTGATTGCTCCGCTGATGAGCGCGCCAATGTTCCTGTTTGGTATGGTCGCCGCCAAACGCGGGCGCTTCCTCCATCCCTCCATGGAGATCAAGCTGTATCTAAGATGGTCTCTGCTCATACCGGTCGGGCTTGGACTAAAGACCGCAGGGGTTATGCTCGGTTCCACCAACGGCTGGAGCGGCATCTTTACGATGCTTGGCGGACCTCTGCTCGCGCTGGGCTATATACATCTGTTCGCTTCCCTATATGCCTTCTCATCTAAACAATCGGTCATCATCCGGGCGTTTGAAGCGGTTGGGCGAATGTCATTAACGAACTATCTGACGCAAAGCGTTGTGTGCGTACTGATATTCTACGGATTCGGGCTGGGTATGTTCGGCAAGCTCGGCGTGCTGCAAGGAGCGGTGCTGGCCGTCCTGATCTATGCTGTACTGGCAACGGGCAGCCTGCTCTGGTTGAAACGGTTCCGCAGCGGACCCGTTGAACGGCTGCTGCGCATCGGCACCTATTGGTCATGGAGCGGCAGGGCGAAACCCAAAGCGGTAGTGCCGGCTGCCGCCGTACCAGCGGCAGAGTTTCCGGCGGAAGGTCCTCCGGCGACCTGAGAATTCCATAGCTTTCGGCATGAAGCACGGTTCCTCCCAAGATGAAATCAGGACGCTCGTTCATGTATAATGGACATATCTGCAAGGGGCTGAACATTTCCGGAATTTATCCGGTCATCACCGAAGGAGGAATCAAGCATGCTGGTTGTTACCAACTCGATTAAGATTAAACCGGGCTTCGGACAAGAAATTGCGCAGCGATTCGCTGAAGCGAAGGGCGTACAGGAGATTGAGGGATTCGTGCGGATGGAAGTATGGCACGAAGCCAAAGAAGGCGCAGAGGCTGAGGAACTGAAGGTCTCTACGGTATGGGAAGACGAGGAGGCGTTTAAACGCTGGACTTCCAGCGAATCGTTCCGGCAATCCCACGGTCAGGGCCGCAACGAGAATATTTTGGGCGCATCCTTGAACAAATATGAGTTGTTAATCAGTCATAAGAAGTAATATATAAAAACGTCTATCGACGTACCCGGTATGAAAAAGAACCTAGTTCCGAGATCGTCATACCATTATACGGGGTCCCCATCATAAATACCCTGCCCGGGCGTTTGCCTGTGGCAGGGTATTTTTTTGCCGTGATATGTCACACGCCTTCTCCGTTCGTTCACGATCCCTGTGATACCAAAGAGACCTACCTCAAGGCTCCTGATCGTTTATCGTGTAACCCGGCAGCAATTCAGGGTTGTGGGAGCGACCCAGCTCGACCATGTAGCTGTTCAGATCGTTCAACTCGGGACCCGTCAGTACATACGATTGTCCATCCACCTCAAACTCGTTTGCCACGCGAACCTCCTGCTCACCTTGCACGACGTCCATAAAGAACAGAAACCCCGGTTTCTCCTTCCCTGTGATCCGCTTGGCTTGAAGACTGTCCACTCGCTTCATAACCGGTTCTATGTCCTGTTCCTGATCCAGCACCATTCGTGTGCCATCCCCGTAAACCACATGAATGGCCCTCACCTTCGCTGCATCCAGCTTCATCAGTGTCATGACGGAGTACAGGCTTTGGTCTGCAGACTCCGCATCCTCGTCGAATCGGCTGCAGCCGGCCATACCCAGAACAACGATAATTGCTACCATCATGATGAACGCGAGCTTACTGGACATCCTTTCATCCCTCCAAACGAAAATCTCACCATCCGTATCCGTTCCAAAGTCACCAAATATGATCACGCCGAAATGGTTATATTAAGCACGATCAGGCAAAGCCATACATTCTGAGCAAAAGGAGCTTACGTCCTATGGAAAGCACGCACGATTTTGTGGAAAAAATGAACGAGAATGCGGAGAAGGCCCGTCGCAACAAAGAAAATCACGGCAAAGGAACGCCAAGCGACAAGCTGCCGACCAAGCAGCACGGCACCAAGAAGTAAAATGAAACATACCGCGATCCTCATAGGATCGCGGCTATTCTATCAGGAACGCTTCGAACACCGGTTATCCGCGCTTCCCTATTCCATATGATTTACAGTCCTTCGGATGCCTGCTTCAGCAGAGATCCAAGCGCATCATAATCGACCTGCTGCCCGGATGATATTTTGATGGTCTTTCGTTCAGGCGGTCCTTCAAACAACGCTTCAGGCCAATCCAGGCCATCCGCATTGAAAATCGTAAAGCTCACGGCGCTCTTCGCGACGCTGATCACCGCCGCATATTTTCCATTCTTCAGAAAATGGGGCTTTTTATATTGAAGCCGTTCCGAAACATCCGGGATCGTGCCGTGCACGAGCTCCCGAAGCTGCTTGCTGACCTCCACCTTCCAGGTATCACTGATGGCTGCAATGTAATCCGTTACTTCTTGATTCATCTTATGGACTCCTTCTGTATCATAGTATGGTATTTTTCAGCTCAGCCCTGATGAACCATCTGCCAGGTCATGCCGTACCGGTCCACCACTTCACCGTAGTAGGCTCCCCAAGGCTGCAGGGCAAACGGATATTTCTCGGTACCCCCATCGCTAAGATGGCGATAGGCGGCGCGGGCTTCTTCCTCGTTATCAAACGTGATGGCCAGACCCATGCTCGTGCGCTTGCCGGTTTCCTGAAAAGCGTCGGTGAGGATTAGCTTATTGCCGTCAGCCAGCGTTAATGACATATGCATAACCTTATCCTGATGGGCTTCCGGTATGCCCGGCATGTCCTTGAAGGTAGTCAACAAACCGATCTCTCCACCCAGCGCTTGCATGTAGAAATCAGCCTGACCTCTTGCATCCTCCGAAATAATAAAAGGTACCATTTGTGCTTGCATGTTCATCTTCCTCTCGGTTTATTTTTTTGGTTTATATCTAAATGACGAACGAGATTTTATGTAATCGACACATCTTCATATTTTTCCGAAAAAATTTTTAAAAAATTTTCTCCAGCTTGTCTTAACACTCCGCTGACAGGCATTCTGCCGCACGGTCAAGCAGCAGAGAACGTTCCCTCAGGTTATCCGTCAGCGATGCGGCCAGCTTGAACTCCGCGCAGGCTTCGTCCAGGCGCCCCACCTTAAAGAGCAGGTCTCCCCTTACGCTCGGGAGGAGATGGTATCCCTTCAAGGCGGGCTCGCCACGTAAAACATCCACGATCTCAAGCCCGATCTCCGGACCGAAAGCCATGGAGAGGGCCACGGCCCGGTTCAACTCCACGATGGGCGAAGGAGAAACCTGGGCCAATGCCTCATACAGTGCGGAAATTCGAATCCAGTCGGTCTCTGCGGCACTGGGCGCTCCGGCATGACATGCGGAGATGGCAGCCTGTATGGCATAAGGACCCGTCATTCCGCCCAACCGCTCGATCCGATCCAGAGCGGCAAAACCGCGTCGAATCAATAAATAATCCCACAAGGCCCGATTTTGATCCATGAGCAGGACAGGCTCCCCCTCCGCGTTGACCCGGGACTTGAATCGGGAGGATTGAAATTCCATTAACGCAACCAGTCCATGCACCTCGGCTTCCGTCGGCGCGATCTCTGCCAGCACCCGCCCGATACGAAGCGCTTCCTGACACAGCAGCGGACGAATCCACTGGCTGCCCGATGACGCTGCATACCCCTCATTAAACATGAGGTAGATGACCTCAAGGACCGATGACAATCGCGGTTTAAGCTCGGCTCCCTGAGGAATCTCGAATGCCACCCGGGTCGCGGACAGCGTCCGTTTGGCACGAACGATTCGCTGCGCGATCGTCGGTTCAGGCACAAGATAAGCGTGGGCAATCTCCGCTGTCGTTAAACCGCCGAGCAGACGCAGCGTCAGGGCCACGCGGGCTTCAGGGGAAAGAACCGGATGACAGGTCATGAAGATCAACCGCAGGAGATCATCGCTCACTTCCCCCGGCTCCGGTACCTGAATATCCGATTCCATCCGGGAATCCATTTCGCGTCCCAACAGCTCATACTTCTGATCGCGCACTTTATTCCGGCGCAGCAGATCCAGTGCTTTGCGCTTCGCAGCGGTCATGAGCCATCCACCGGGATTGTCCGGTATTCCGTCTATCGGCCAGCGTTCCAGCGCAGTGATAAGCGTATCCTGAGCAAGATCCTCGGCGATCCCGACGTCACGGACCATTCGAGTCAGGTAGGCAATGATTTTAGAGGATTCGATTCTCCAGATGGCCTCGATCGTACGATGGGTATCTGCCGCTGACATTACGGATTCTGCCTTTGAATGTGTTCTCGCATTTCGTATTGTTTGGCCTGTGCTTCAGGGTCCTGCGTTAAGTCAGTCGGTTCAAACACCTGGCGAAGCTCAATCTGGCCTGCACCGAAGCCGTGTGGATCCGGCATGCGTTTAGCCCACTCGATCGCCTCTTCCCTCGTCTTTACTTCGATCAAGGTATACCCCGCGATCAGTTCCTTCGCTTCCGTAAAGGGGCCATCGGTAATTTTCGGCTTGCCCCCCGGCTCCGGATAAGATATCCGGATGGCGCCCGAGCTTGGATGGAGCCCATCGGCAGCAAGCAGCACGCCCGCTCTGGCCAGCTCCATGTTGTACCTCATCATGGCATCCAGCTGCTCTGCGCTTGGCAGCACGCCTGCCTCGGAATCCTCGGTTGCCTTTACAATCATCATAAATCTCATTCTTATTCCCTCCTGGTTATCGAGACTAAACTTAAAATTTTCGTTCTATGCTTAATCAACGAATAGAGAATCCCCTAATCGACAAAGACGTCAACATTTACAAAAAAATAATAGGTTACAATCATTTCGTTACGGAATCGTTTATTCCTGTTGGAATGATTCGGCTCTATAAAAAAAGACCAACCAAGGCAAACACTTGATTGGTCGATGGAGGGGCGATGATCCTAATCCAAGCCCGTTCCTATGGCAGGCAGTTCATCCCATGGACTTGGCTCGCCCCATTGCCGAGCAAATCGCGGCATTCTTCAAGCAGCTTTGTGATACGCCGCAGGAAGCACTATAATTTTACGACTAACGAAACAAGGACATCTCCGCTCCGGTACCGAAGTGATTAGCTACCATTTCTCATGAATGCGGTGATCTCTTATGGACACTAAGATCCCGAACCGGATCCATATTATCGGCTCTGTCGGCAGCGGCAAAACAACGCTTGCCCGGAAGCTGTCCGCCCAGTTTAATCTCCCTTATTACGAGCTCGACAATGTCGTATGGGAGCGGGCCGAGCCAGACGATATTAGAAGGTGTGAGGCGGATCGCGATGCGCTATTGTTAAGTATCGTGAACACGAATGGCTGGATCATCGAGGGCGCTCATCTGAAATGGGTCAGCCCCAGCTTCCACCATGCGGATCTTATCGTTTTTCTGAACCCGTCCTACTCCACAATAACCTACCGGATCATCACAAGGTTCATCAAGCAGCGACTGCGACTTGAAGAAGCGCACTATACCCCCAGTTGGGATATGTTCAAAAAAATGTTCGAATGGAGTGCCGCCTATCAGCGGGAGGGTAGGTATCAGATTCAGGACACGCTTGCGGATTATCCCGGCAAAGTGGTCGTCGTGAAGAGCCATGAACAACTCATGCAGGAGCTTAAGCAGCGGATGCCCGCCATAGAACAGCAAGAAAGGACCTCCGGTTAACCGGAGGTCCTCTTCTCTTAGAAAATATCCATGCTCAAATACCGCTCTCCCGTGTCCGGGGCAATGCAGACAACCCGTTTCCCTTCCCCCAGCCGCTTCGCCACGCGAAGGGCCGCGAATACCGATGCGCCGGAGGACGGTCCTACCAGTATTCCTTCCTTGCGGGCCAAATGCCGGGCGGTCTGTAGTGCATCCTCGTCGGCGATCTGGATAATCTCGTCATAAACGCCCGTATTCAGAATCTTCGGTACAAAACCGGGGCTCGTGCCCACCAGCTTGTGAGGTCCCGGCTGTCCGCCGGAGAGCACGGGCGAGCCCTTCGGCTCGACCACCGCGATATGCAGGTCCGGCAGAGACTTCCTCAGCTCTTCCCCGGTTCCGGTTACGGTGCCGCCCGTTCCCGCCGTTGCCACAAAGGCGTCCAGCCGCCCTTCCATCTGCTCCAATATTTCCGGCGCTGTCGTCACCCTGTGTATGTCCGGGTTGGCCGCATTCTCGAACTGCTGCGGAATGAAGCTTCCGGGAATCTGCTCCCTGAGCTCAAGCGCTTTGGCAATGGAGCCCGGCATGCGTTCGCTGCTCGGTGTCAGCACGACCTCCGCACCGTAGGCCTTCAGGATGTTAATCCGTTCCTTGGACATGTTATCCGGCATAATCAGGATGGCCCGATAGCCCTTGGCGGCCGCAATCATCGCCAGACCGATGCCGGTATTCCCGCTCGTCGGCTCGATAAGGGTGCCCCCAGGTTGGAGCAGACCCTGCTCCTCCGCGGTATGAATCAGATTGTAGGCCGCGCGGTCCTTCACGCTGCCGGAAGGATTGAATCTCTCAAGCTTTACATAAACGTCTGCTGATCCTTCCGGGACTAGCCGCCGAAGTTTCACCATTGGCGTCCGACCGATCATATCAACTACACTATTATAAATCTCCATGATGTTGATCTTCTCCTTTTATATATGAAGTGAAGTCATTCTCCGCTAAACCATATGACTCACAAAGACAATAAGCTTACTCGGATTATAACAAAAACGTTGATCGACGTACATTCGCAGATGACAGACCGCAGTTAGAGGAAGTTTTTCTTGCGATATCAGGAAGAACATGCTTCGAAGTTATACCTTCTGATATCTAAACAAAAACGTTGATCGACGTACATTCGCAGAAGACGGCCGCGTTTAGTCGATGTCTTTCTTGCGATATCAGGAAGAGCATGCTTCGAAGTTTATACTTTCTGAAATCTAAACAAAAACGTCGACCAACGTACATTCGCAGATGACAGAGATCGACGTACATTCCCGAAAGACCGCCGCGTTTAGTTGATGTCTTTCTTGCGAAATCAGGAAGAACATGCTTCGAAGTTTATAATTCCGATATCGAATGGGGGTTCCTCGCTCACTGACAATGAACCCTCGTTAAGCGCTATTAAGCTGTCAGGCTGACGCCGCCGATTGCCGGATGCTAGCTCAAGGAGCGAAGCCCTCGCACTGCCAGGCTAGGCTCGCCGCTTCATTATGAATTTGTGGTATGCTGTTCATTGAAAAAGATTCGATCGGGCTTTACTTTACCCTACCCCTATTTCAAGGAGGCGCAACAAGCGTGAACATTCCGCTGATACTACCTGAAGACCAACCCGTCCTGCTGCTCGACCGGACCGATAATTTATCGCATCAGGACGTGCTGTATCATTTTGCGCTGGACGAGCTATTATGCAGGCTGACCGGAGAAGGCGGGCCCGCCATCTGCCATCTGTGGCGGCATCCGCGCGCCTTTGTCTTGGGCGTGCGGGACAGCCGTCTGCCCAAGGCGCCGCAAGGGGAAGCCAACCTTCGCTACCTCGGCTATGATACCGCCGTGCGCCATTCGGGCGGTGCCGCGGTACCCTTGGACGCCGGCGTGGTGAACCTGTCCCTCATCCTCCCCTTTTCCTCCGCCGGACCGGCGCCAGATTTTCATCAAGACTTCGAGATCATGGTGGAGCTCATCCGGGAAGCCCTCCGGGACACCGGGCAAAGGGTGGATACCGGCGAGATTGCCGGCGCCTTCTGCCCCGGAACGTTTGATCTAAGCATCGGCGGCCTCAAATTTTGCGGCATTGCCCAGCGGCGGCAGCGGAAAGCCTTCATCATCCAGGCTTTCATCATTGCCGAGGGTTCGGGCAGCGAGCGCGCCCGGCTGGTTCGTTCCTTCTATGATATCGCTGCTGAGGGAGCCGATCCCAAGCAGTACCCTCTGGTAGAGGCCGACAGCACGGCCAGCCTCGAGGAGCTGACCAACATCGGCAGCGGCTTCGAAGCGGTACGTCAATTTACGGCAGCCGTCAAAAAAGTCATTCGAGGATGGCAAGCAGGCAAGGATATGGCCGAAGCAGCTTCCAGGTTTACGATGCCTGGGGACGAGGATATCCGCTTTATGGCTGACCAGATGCGTCAGCGGTATAACCTTAATTAAACATAATAAAGAACCATATAGGCTGATTAATCAGTCTATATGGTTCTTTATACTGAAAGGGGAGTCCCCTTATTATTATATATTGGACCCGCACTTAGTTTGGATCCTCCGTCCTCAAAACGTTGCACCAGTCCAACACAAGCCCGTACCTATAAACTCCGCTTGTATTGCAGTTCTGCCGGGAGCATGTAACAGTTCTTGCAGTTCTTGCAATTCTTGCGGTTCTTGCAGTTCCTGCAGTTCTTGCAGATATCCAAGAGACGAATAAACAAACCAATGGACAATAGATCCGTTATTTCGAAAAAACAGCAACTTTCCCCGGACTTCCGGACTCAGAATCCGCTATCTACTATAAATACCACGATTAACAGCCCTATTCTATGTAATAACGGATCTGATGTCCTCATTAAACACCAAACCCACCAATCGAGACGTAATAGCGGAACCCCTGTCCTCAAATCATTACAACAGTCAACACGCTCAAGCAGCGCCTGGTATTCCGCGGACAAACAAACCTCGCCCTATCGATACAATACGTCCATCAATCCATTCGCGTCCTTCGATTCATTCTATCCGTACGACACAGTAGGTTAATCGTTACAAATCGGACCGTCGGACGGTCGGACGGTTCACACAATCCATCCATCCGTCGATCGATCCACACAATCCATCAATACAATCCAATCAATTCACCCTAAAGCCCAAACTGAATCTGTTCATTTTGGCACCATCACCTGGCAGTTAGCCAAGTTATTAAAATTAGAACCGTGTATCACACCAAGATGACTTTATTTTTACAATTCCACCATTTACCGATGATATTCCCTTAACACTTCCCCTATAAACTTGTCCTGATGGCAACTTATACATTAGGGGTGGATAAGCTTGAGTAAAACGATGGACCGCAAAACGTTTCTGTCTTATCTGGGTACGGGCGCAACCGCATTGGCAGCCGCTTCCGCAGGCTTAGGTGTACTGGAAGGGAAAGCTTCCGCCATGTCCGGAACCGCAAATCATCTGTTCGGATTCAAAACGAATCGGGTCAGCGGCTACTTCGAGCCAATCGAACCAACCAAAGCAGACCAGCTCGTCCTGCCTAAAAATTTTAAATATGATGTCATTGCGGCTTTCGATGACGTGATCAATCCGGCTGGCGAAAAATTCGGCTCCGGCTGCGATTACAACGCGTTTTTCCCGATTAAGGGTTCCAATGTCCGCGGCCTCTTGGTCAACAATCATGAATACTCCACCATCTTCTCGATCGGACCTGTGAAGGACGGGAAGATGACGGCGGATCAAATCCATAAAAACCTGTATTACCAAGGCATGTCGGTCATCGAGGTATACCGTGACGAGAAGGGCGTATGGAAAATGGACACCACGTCCACCCATGCCCGCCGCATCAACGGCTTCAGCAAATTCGATATCACCGGCCCGGCCAAAGGCATCCCTGCCTTGAAAGGCGCAACGACGGCTACCGGCACGTTTGCCAACTGCTCCGGCGGCGTGACGCTTTGGAACACGGTCTTGTCTTGTGAAGAGAATTTCGAGGACACCGCAGCGGTCTCTAACCTGCCGGATACGCATTACGGCTGGGTCGTTGAGGTCGATCCGTTCGATAAATCCTTCTTGAAAAAGCACACCGCTCTCGGCAGATTCAATCATGAAAACACCGCCATGGGTCTTGCCGCAGACGGCCGGATCGTTGTCTATATGGGCGACGATAAGAAGGATGCCTGCGTCTATAAATTCATCAGCAAGAACAAATATGACAAGAGCAAAGGCCGCGCCAACTCCGCGCTTCTGGAAGACGGAACCCTGTATGTCGCCAACCTGAAGTCGGGCAAATGGATGCCGGTCACCTTGGAAGCCGTAGCCAAGGCCGCCGCAGAGGATAAAGAGGCCCAAGCAAAATTCAAATCCCAAGGCGATGTGGTCACTTACTGTCAGGAAGCTGCACGTCTTGTCGGCGGAACACCAACGGACCGTCCGGAGGACATCGAAATTTCGCCGTTTGATAACACCGTGTTTGTCTGCCATACGAACAACGACAATCACGGCAACATCCACGGTCATATCACGCGTATCTTTGAAGCGGGCAACGATCTGGCCGCCATGGAGTTCGACTTTGAGATCTTTGCTGCAGGCGGACGCCAATCCGGATTCAGCTCGCCGGACAACCTCGCGTTCGACTCGAACGGCGATCTGTGGGTCGTAACGGACATCTCCAGCAGCAGCCAGAACAAAGGCGTTCACAAATCCTTTATGAACAACGGACTGTTTGTGATTCCAACCAGCGGACCGGATCAAGGGGTCGCACTGCAATTCGCCTCCGGCCCGGTGGAATCCGAGCTGACAGGTCCTTTCTTCACACCCGACGAGCAGACGCTCTTCCTGTCCGTTCAACACCCGGGCGAGAATACGGAGGACATCAGTAAACCAACCAGCACATGGCCTCACCGCTCCGGCGAAAACATGGCGCGCTGCGCCGTCGTGGCGATTAGCGGCTTCAAACTGGAATAATACCAATCGAAAGGAGCGAGGATCATGCCGTTTGGCAATATCGGAATCGGTGGTTTAATTCTTATTTTGATTATCGCACTCATCATATTCGGTCCCTCCAAGCTTCCCGAGCTCGGTCGCGCTTTCGGGCGGACCTTAAGCGAATTTAAGGGCGCAACCCGCGGCTTGATGAACGGAGACGACGAGAATGGGAAAAAAGACGATGCTCCGCAAACTGCTGCAGCGGTCAATAAGCAGCACAGCTAATCCGAACGACCAGAGCGCGATCGAGCATCTGGAAGAAATGCGGAAGCGCCTGATCCGCACCCTGCTTGCGTTTCTCGTCGCGATGGTGGCCGCCTTCATCTACGTCGAGAAGATCTACCACTGGCTGGTACGAGGCATGGACAAGCAGCTCGTTCTGCTCGGTCCCTCCGAAGTAATGTGGGTGTATATGATCATTGCGGGCGTTGTGGCCGTCACCGTCACACTTCCCATTGCCGCTTATCAAATATGGCGGTTTGTGCAGCCGGCGCTGCCTGATGGGAATCAACGCTCGGCTGTGCTGCTCATTCCCGTAATCAGCGTATTATTCATTGCTGGCATCTGTTTTGGATACTTCGTGCTGTTCCCGATGGTGCTGCAGTTCATGCAGCGTATGGCCGAAGGAACATTCCAAACGATGTATACCGCGCAAAAATACTTCACGTTCATGATCCATATGACCGTACCGTTCGGATTCCTGTTCGAAATGCCCGCCATCGTCGTTTTTCTGACGAAGCTCGGCATCGTGAATCCGCATCGGCTGGCCAAGATGCGCAAATCAGCCTACTTCCTGCTTTGCATCGTGGCTGTCACCATCACGCCGCCGGATATCATGTCCGATCTGATCGTGATCGTCCCGCTGTTCCTGCTGTACGAAATCAGCGTTTCGATCTCCAGATTCATCTATCGCAAGCAGCTGCAGCTCTCTCAAGCGGAGGGCAGCGCAACCTAATCCACGTCCGTTTCCCCCGAAGCTGGACGGAACCTTCAAGAACCCGTGACTAGACAGCCTAAGCAAGCAGGTTGTCATGAACACGGGTTCTATTTTGTGTAAGATTATCTAACATAATATTTTATAAAAATCTCATAAAACGATTGACACCTTCAAAAAAAACCATTAACTTTACTAATTAACAAAGAATTCAACACCATCTTGTCATTAATATGTTATGAATCAGGAGGTGAAATGTTCTAAACCACTTGTAATTTGTCATATTTATGTTATAAACACTTACATTCACGCGGTTCAGTTCCTTGATAGCCTCTAAAACCGCATGGGAGATGCGAGAAAACGACGAATGGGGGAAATGATGAATGATGAAAAAACAAACCAAGATGTTCAAACGCGTGTTGTCCATGGCGCTCCTGCTTGGATTGGCCATGAACAGCATAACCGCTGCGGCAGCTGAACGGTTTGCCTATGAGGAAATTACATTGAAAGAGCTTGAGAAGGGTTACACGGAGGGAACGTTCAAGACCGAAGAGGTTGTGAAGGCATACCTCGACCGGATCGGCATCTACGAATCCAATTACAATGCGTTCACCATGATGAATGCCGGCGCGCTTCAGGAAGCCCGCGAGGTTGACCGGCGCCGGGCGGCGGGCGAGAAGCTCGGCCCCCTTGCAGGTGTGCCGATTGTCATCAAGGAAGCCGTCGACGTCGCCGGCTTCCCGTCCACCTTCGGCTGGGCCCCGCTCAGCAAGGAGCTCGGCGGAATCGAGCTGATCCCGGAGAAGGACGCCCCCGTCGTTGCCCGCTTGAAGGCGGCCGGCGCCATTATACTGGGCAAGACCAATATCCCGGCATTCAGCTCCGACGGTACGCGCGCCAGCTCCAGCTGGGCTGGCGACACCTATAACGCCATTGATCGGAAGCTGGTCCCGGGCGCCAGCAGCTCCGGCACGGCGATGTCCATATCAGGCAACTTTGCCGTGCTCGGCATTGCCGAAGAAACCGGCGGATCGATCCAGAATCCGGCGGCAGCGCAAGCGCTGGTCGGCATCAAGCCAACCTTCGGATTAGTGCCAAATGCCGGGGTCGTCCCGCTCGCAGGAAGCACCAGAGACGTTGTCGGCCCACATGCCCGAACGGTTCACGACGCCGCCGTCATGCTGGACGTCATCTCAGGCTACACGGCCGAGGATGCCAAGACCGTTGCATCGATCGGCAACATTCCCAAGAAAGGCTACACCTCCAAGCTGAATCCGTTGGGCCTCAAGAACAAACGCATCGGTCTCTATGGCCCGGGGTGGCTTGGCGAAGAACTGACGGCGGAGACCCAAAAACTATATGACCGAGCCGTGAAGGAACTGGAGAGCCAGGGAGCCATCGTGGTTACCGATCCGTTCGCCGACACGGAATTCGCCGAATTTGCCAAGTCGTCAGGCTCCATCGGCATTGAATCGATCGTGTACGATATGGAGCAGTATCTGAAGCGTCTGGGTCCGAATGCCGCCATTCAGTCGGTGGATGAGCTGATCGAGAAGACGGGCGAGACCCCATCGGCGCTCGCCAGGTATCCGGAAGCCTTGAAAAATCCTGGTGCCGTCCCTGATCTCTCAAAATTCACGGAAATCCGAACGAAATATCTCCATATTTTTAACGACGTGATGGATCAACACAAGCTGGACGCACTTGTATTCCCTCAAATGTATAAGGAAACGCCGCTGCTTCACAGCGAGGACAAAATCGCTGACACTACCGTTCCCGAGATCAACATCGCAGGCGTTCCTCTCATCACGGTGCCGGCTGGATATTATAAGAGCGGTTCTCCGTTCTCCATCGCCTTTGTCGGCAAAATGTGGAGCGAAGCCGACTTGCTCGGCATGGCCTACGATTACGAGCAGGCGACGAAGCATCGCGTCGCGCCAACGCTTGTCGCCAAGCCTTAATCCCTGCCTGCTCAGCCTAAACCAAATCAACCGGAGCCGCAGCGGCTCCGGTTTTTTCAAGCAACGTATGCAATGATAAGACAAGCCCGTCCATTGAAGCAACCCGGCAACGGCCTATAAGCATGCATTACCTTCGTTATTTACATTCCGATTTTGAATTTTTGGCATGTTTCCAATTAATTTTAGCAATGATCCATTGATTTATTAGTCAAGTTCTCCTAGTATTTTCATTAGGAACATCCGGCGGCTCATTATGAAAGCTACAGCCTTGCCTTTATTTATGATAGCGCTATCAGATGGTGGAAAAGGTCAAACGTCTATCGACGTACCTTCACAGATGATAGACTTATGCCCAGAGGAGTTTTTCTTGCGATTATCGAATGGTTCAGCTTCGCTGTAAACTTATCATTCCATAATCTTAAAATACCGGGAGGTTGCAGATATGAAATGGAATCACTTCAAGTCCAAGCTTCTGCTTAAATACACACTGTCCTACATATCCATTTTCCTGATACCTCTTGTTATATTAACCATCATCATTTACCACAATGCCGTGGATACGCTCCGTTCCGAGATCGAGCAGACCAACGTCAATCAACTGACCCAGGCTAAAACCGTCATCGACGAGCGCATGAAGGAGCTGCAGGACATCGCCTTTCGAATCGCCTATGACGAGCAGCTGACCCGCTATTGGACTCACCATCCTTACTACAGCCGGGAATCCATCGGAGCCTTGGTCAAATACAAAGCCACCAGTTCCATCATCGATGAGCTGTTCCTCTTCTTCCGCGGAGATAACAGCATTTACTCGTCCCAGGGCTTTGAGAACCTGAACGTCTTCACCGACCGCTACAAATTCAAGAGCTGGAACGAAACGGAGATGGTCCGGGATTTAAACTCCGTCCAGATCCCGACCATGCGTCCGGCGGAACAAGTCGTGCAAGGCACCAAAACCCAGAATTCCATGCTGGCATACCTTGTGCCAATCGCACCCAACAATACGCCGGCTCACGGCACCGTCATGTACTTTATCCACGAATCCAATCTAACGGGATTGATCGACTCCATCCTCAGCGATTATCATGGGATGACTTATATTTTCGATAATTACGGACAAGTCCTGGCTGCCAATTACAAAGGAGAGACCATTACCGAGCAGGAAGTCAACGCGCTGTTCTCGCTTGAGCCGGGAACGCACAGCCTTTCGTTGAACCAAGAGCCCCATTCGGTTGTGTCCGTCAAATCCGACGCGGGCTGGACTTATGTCACCGCGATGCCAAGCAACCAATTTTTCGGCCGCATCGTTCATATTCGCACTTTTATCGTTCTGGTATTCTCCTTCGTGGTGATGATGGGCACCATTCTGGCGATTATGCTGGCCCGCAGGCAATACCATCCGATTTCGGATTTGATGGAATTCATTCGCTTGAAGAATGATCCCGAACCGTCCACACCCAGCAACGAGCTGGAATGGATCAAGAAGACGCTGCATGATTACAGCCAGCGCGTCGATCTCCAAGAGCCCTATGCCCGAAATCATATTCTGCTCATGCTGCTGAAGCACGGCCATACCGGGGAATTCCCGGCCGAGTATACGGAGAAGCTGGGCATTCGCTTCAGCCGCTCCCATTATTTTGTTGTAACCATGGGCTGGGAGGCGCACGCCCTTCCCATTGGAGACAATCCGGAACGGCGGCCTGTCATGCAGCTGATGAACGATGTGGAGCTGACGGCATTTTCCGCATACGCCTATGGAGTGGAGCTGCCGCAGCCTGATCAGTTGGCCCTCATCGTCGGATTTGATGCGGAAACCGGGCATGAGGCGAGCCTTAACGCCCGGATGGAGCCGATCGCCCTGGCCCTGCAATCGATCGCTGCCGAGCACACCGGCGTCTCTCCCGCGATTGGGGTAGGCAACCGCTACAGCTACCCGGAGCAGTTGAATCAATCCTTCATTGAGGCAACGACCGCGCTGGAAGCATCCATGCTGCATGGACAGGGCAGCAGCACCTTCTTCAACGCTCTTTCGGGTTCCGGTGCGCAGGATTCGTCCTTCTGGGTCCCTAAGGATGTGCTGCTGAAGCTGGTTCAGAGCTTGAAGCAGGGCAGTTACGATGTGGCGGTTCAGATGGTATCCACCGCATTGAATAACCTGAAGACGGAAATGCCGTCCGTACCGCTGCTGCGCTGCATTTGCTTCGATATTCTGAATACGATGCTGAAGACCGCGTCCGAGCTTGGCATCCATCATGTAGTCAATCAACTGCCACGGGTCACTTCCTATGACTCGCTGGAGGATTTGGAGAAGAAGCTGGCAGGCCTTGCCGCGGAAATCTGCGCCCATGTCGAGGCGAAAAGCGAGACGGAAGAGAGCTCCCTGATGGATGAAATCGTCGCTTATATCGACGCTAATTTCACCGATTACGACCTCAGCCTGGGTACGATCTCGTCCAAATTCTCTATCTCTTCATCGTATTTCAGCCGCTCCTTCAAGGAGAAGATCGGCATGAATTTCACCCAATACATCTGGCAGAAACGAATCGATGAGGTCATCCGGCTGCTGCTGCACACAACCGATCCATTGAAGGATATCATCACCCGGGTCGGTTACCTGGATACGCCGAACTTCATTCGTAAATTCAAGAAAGAAACAGGTTACACGCCTGGCCAATATCGCAAAATGCACAGCCCCAACGCTGCCGACTCCGCGGATGATGACGACGAGGAGTACATCGGATAACGGTTTCCGACGTTGGCGTCGAGGAATGCGTCGGATAACGACTTCGGACGTCGGCGTCGTGGAGTGCGTTGGATTACGATTCGGACGTCGGCCTCGTGGAGTGCGTTGGATTACGATTCGGACCTGGCGAATAAGAGTGCCGGTTTTGCCGGATAAAACAGAAACCTCCCCTGAGCAATCAGGGGAGGTTTTCGTATGTTTTAAACTCATATCGAGCGATCCGATGATCACGCACCGCCAGCTTTTCCTATTTCCCAACAGGGTTGCTCTGAAGTCCTTGATGCATAGCGCCCAACAGGCGATGGGTCGGGTCGCATCCGTATTCCCAGAACATAATCCCGGCCAAGCCTTGTTCCTTCACATAATCGCATTTGCACTGAATCGATTCCTCATCGTCATAAGAAATCAGGCTGGAGCCATTAAAGAGGTACGGTGCACAGGCTTCCTCATCCCAATAACGAACGTAGCCGTTCTTGTTGATGTAATCCGCAGTTAGCTCGGCAAAGGCCGGACCATAGCCGCCCGTGCTGCCGGCCATTTGGTGAAGGCCGTTGTTCCGGTCCGGCACTTCATTCCATACGCGGGAGTAGAATGCGGCACCGATGACGATCTTCTCCTTCGGGACGCCGGCTTGGACGAACAGGTTCACGGAAGCATCCGTACTGATTCGGAACAAATCACCGGTTGGCGTATACAGATTCGTATGATGTCCAGTCAGGACCTGAAATCCGCCTCGCATATCATAGGTCATCAGCTGTACAAAATCCAGGTACCGCTGCACCTCGGCCATCTCTGTGCCATCTACATAGTACTGGTCAGCCCCCGCCGCAATCGTAAGCAGATAATGCCGGCCATCCTGGGAGCCCTTGGCATCCAGCGCCTCCCGGATCGTCTGGAGCAGCAGGGTGAAATTCCGTTTATCGTCCGGGCTGGACGCTATGCCGGCCTCGCCGTAACAAGGATACTCCCAGTCCAGGTCGATCCCGTCAAAAGGGTATTCCTCCAGCACCCGTATGGCGGAAGCGGCCATGCTGCCCCTTCCCGTTTCGGTTGAGGCAGCTTCCGAGAAACCGCCCGCACTCCAGCCGCCAACGGACAGCAGCACCGTAAGATCCGGGTGGTCCCGTTTGATGTTCCGGACAACCTCGCCATTCTTCAGATGCTCGGTCGTGATCTCATCGTTCTTGACATGGCCGAAAGCCACGTTCAAATGCGTCAACTTCGATAGATCCTCATGTGTCATGTCGGGAAGAACCGAATCGACGGCGTATCCCGCCGTAATATACTTCGTCATTACTCTTCACTCCGATCCCTTCTAGGGTTGTAATATCGCGGATGCAATCTGCAGGGCTTCCTTCCCGGTGCCGATCTTGTATCCGGAAGCCGTGTAACGGATTTGATCCTGACGGTCCAGGACGAACAGATGAGGATAACCGGCTTCATGGGCTGCAGGATTCGGGATGAAACCCGACAAGGAAGCGTAACTGGAATCCCGTACAAACATGGTGCGTGCCGGCAGCTTCGGATAGCTTGCCGGATCAAAGGAAGCCGTCCATTCCGCATCCCCGATTACCAGCACAATCGGCAATCCCAGCTTATCCAGCGGCTCGGCCAGCTCGCTGAGCTCGCGGAACAGATGCTTGGTCGGCTCCCGCTCCGGTTCGATCCAGGCAGCGATAGCGCCCTCGGACCCCAGAAGATCCTTAAGATCCGCTCCCGTTCCGTCTAATCGGGTAAGCGTACTGCCCGGCGCCAGTTTGCCCAGCACCGGAATGTCGACCGCCGTCTCACGATAGGTCAGCGCCACGCGCGTGGTGTCTCCGGCACAAACGGTAAAGTACGTGAAGCGCACTCTTACCGTTCCGTCCTTCAGCCGGATGCCCGACGTTAGACGGTACGAACCCGGCTCAACCTCATACGGCTCGTCGTAAACGTCGGTGCTGCCATAAGGATACACCAGCGTTTTGTACACGCCGTCTTCCAGGCGGGCGAAGGTAAAGTTCTCGGCATAGGATGCGGCCGGCGTATCCTGCGAAACCTCCGGATCCCTGAGAAGCTGCAGCATCCCCCAGCTTGAGCTCTCCTGATTCCGAGGGGAGTCCAGACGGAAGGCTGCATCTTCCCAGCTTCCATCACGTAAGTACTGCGGCTTCTGCTCGCTCGGATGCAGTCGGGCGGGAATCCCCAGACTACGGCATACAGCCACAAACAGAATGTCCAGCGACTGCTCGTCTCCCTTCATGAGACTGTACGTGCCTGCCGGATTTCCCTTACCCTTCAGGTTGGGAAGGTCCTCAGCATAGGCATAGCCCTGCTCCAAATGCCCGGCAACCGTAGAAGGATCCTTCCTGAATGCCGCAGTCTCCGCCTCCGTAAAGGCATCAACGAATACACGGCGATACGGAACCAGCATTTCATAAGAAACCCGCGGACACAGGATGTACTTCACGAAGGTATCCTCATCCCACTGTCCACGCTGTGAGAGGGCACCCATCAGATGATCATCCAGCGTAGGCCGGAAGGTATCAATCAAATCCTTTTCGTTCAGCGACTCCAGCAGCCGCAGCGGCCACTCGCCATATTCGCCGGAACGCTCCTCCAGGAACGCGGCGATTTCCTTGCTGTTGCCTCTGGCTTTTCGAAGGACGTCCCACACCCGCTCGGGAGGCAGTCCTGATGACTGGGCTAGTGTGAACGCCTCTTCTTCGCTCAGGAATGTACCCTCATATTCAGTCCGGACCTTCGTCCCTTCCTCCAGACGGTGGTTATGAGCCTGGCTCTTCTCCTCGGATAACGCCGTCGCGGCGTCCCCTTCTCCTTCCGGTGGAGGAACCATATCGAAATCCACGATCCCTGACGGCTGTTCGGATGAATCAAGGACAAGTTCGATATGTCCGCCGTCCTGGGCCTTGAACAGGACTTCACTCCACTTGCCGCCGCTGACCGCACGAACCAAGAGGTCGCCATAACCGGTCTTAAAGGAAGCCTTCCCTTGCTCATCGGTCTTGATTTCGGCAATCGGATAAAACTCAGCCATATTATACAGCTCAAATCGAATGCTTGCGCCGGATACAGGCTCTCCCTGCTTATCCTTCACGCTCACGTAAAGGGTTCGAGCCGGTGCATAGTTCTCCAGCAAATTAATCTCCGTAAACCCCTTTTCGCATAGGGTAATATCCTCCGGACCGGGGTAATCGGCAAAAATTCGCGTATTGATCAGCATCGCCCTGCGTGCCGGCGGACTGAACCAGCCTTGATTCAAGCGGGCTTCCGGTTCGCATGCCCCGATGTAATACCACTGGCCGTCTGCCCATGCTTCCACCCAGGCATGGTTGCTGTCGCAATGAGCCCAGCGCGGCGTATAGACCTGACGCGCGGGGATGCCGATGCTACGAAGCGCGGCCACCGCCAGGGTGGACTCCTCGCCACAGCGTCCGCGTGCGTTCCGGATCATCGTCAGCGGCGAAATGGTTCGCAGATCGCTGCCGATGTAGGTTGCCTTCTCATGGCACCAATAATTGGTTTCCAGAATGGCATCCGCCATCGATAACTTCGCCGTCCGTTCGGCCAATTCGTTGTAGAGAATACCACGGTAATCCTCAATATTCTCCGTATTAACCCGGTAAGGAAGCACAAAATGCAGGAACAGATGATCCGGCACGCGCTCGCCCCAAGGCACGCGCTTACGGATGTCCAGGGCTTGGCGCACATGATTCAAGAACAATTCTCCATCATAGTCGGCCATGTCGTTCACCGGCATGTAAGCAAACAAATATTTCAGGGCCCAAATCTCTTCATCGGTCAGTTCCTGCTCAAAAACATGAAACAGCTTATCCTTGCGGGCTTCCGCAAAAATGATCTTCTCCTGAAACTTGTGCTCGATCCGCTCCAGCGTCTGCGAATCCAGCGAGAACACCATGGTTTGGCTGGTCATCCTCCGTTCACTCCCTCCATAACTTTCCGTCTTCCCGAATGCAGATGATAGCCGTTCCGTCCGATGAAGGCGCGCTAATCTGGAACAGGCTCCGGGTCGTTTCAATCACGGGCTGGATGCTCCATGAATCCTCGCCCATGAGCTGCTTCGTTTCCTGCGTAAATTCACCATGGGCTTCATAGTAATTACGCAGCCGGTAATAGAGCCTGCGCAGCTCCCATTTGATCCGTTCGTCCTCCGGAAGCTTAAACGGCTGGTGCCCCTCGCCATCGGCGAATACGACGTAACCCCACAGCTCCGGGTAATGCATATTGATGATGCCCATCGGCGACCATACCCAATTATCCTCCGGATAAGGCTTGCCTGTCTCCGGATTCAGCACCTTGCGATATTCGCCGTCCTGTACCTCGGTCTGCCATTCCACGCGCGAGAAGTTGACGCGCCAGAACTCACCCGGCGCAGGACGGCGGCCGCCTTCGGCACATTCCTTGAGACTAGCCCAAGGAATCGCCACCTCCACGCTCCATTTCCGGTTATCGGCGCCCGGTCGGTTCAACTCCCCGTCGATAAACACCGCCGTCTTAAGACCGCTGATGTCCCAGCCGTTGACCGGAGGTCCGCCATCCCGGTACGGTTTCACGAGCAGCAAGTCCCACACGGTGTTCAAGGCATTGATCTCGAATTCATAATATTGATGGCTGTCTCCGTCCGGATCAATGAATATTTCAAAGTCATTATCATAGAAAATAACCGAATCGCGTTCCGTCAACGTCGCCCATATCTGATCCTCGATCAGCTCGGCGGCAAAATAAAAATAGTCGTCGTCCCACAGCATTTTGACCCGGGTCCGTTTTCCCGGCTTCGGACGAAGATCCCCTTCGATATCAACGAAATCGTCGGTCCACTCCGCCGCATCCCAGAACGCCTTATCCACGCGGCCGTCCAGCACGAGCGGCTGCCCCGCACGCTTGCATATATAATGCTTGGGAGCATACTCAATCCTCGGCTCCGGCACTCCACTTCTGTTCATGTCATTCTCTCCGCTTCATGAGGGAGGAATGCGCACTTATCAAGCGCTCCCTCCCCGTGATGGTTAGTTATGCGTGACTACGGCTCCCGAGCCGCCGTACATCTCCAGCTCTTCGTCAAACTCCAGCTTAAGAACCGTCACCTGCTCATGCGCGTCTTCAGGAGTCATCTTGATCCACGTCGTCCCCGGGATATTGAACCAAGGCACACCCCCATGGATCTCGTGGGTAAGCTCTTTGCCGGAATGCAGCACGGTAATTTTCTTGATCGGGTTGCACAGCCCCTTGATGCACACATTCTCTTTCGGATCGTCATAAACAAACAGGTACAATGTCTTTCTGTCCTCGGAAATCGTGCTTCCCCCCAGATAATAGCGGGTCATAATGCCCTCGCCCGTTCCGAATACGGCCTCCTCATGGGTCCGGATCCATGCTCCCAGCCCAAGCAGAATGTCCTCCTGCCTTGGATCGATGGTGCCGTCCTCGCGCGGACCGATATCCAGCAGCATATTGCCGCCCATCGAGATGCAGTCGCAGAACATCCGAATGATCTGGTTCAATGATTTGTATTTATGATCGGTCGGCACATAACCCCACGAACTGTTGATTGTCGTGCAGAATTCCCAAGGTCCCTGCGGTCTCGTGATCGGAATGCCCTGCTCCGGCGTTTTATAATCACCGTGGCCCTGCAGGCGCGAGTTGATAATGATGTCCGGATTGAAGGATCGCAGGTAATGCTTGAACTCCGGCAGATTCCACTGCTCGGCACTCCGTTCCCAATCGCCGTCGAACCACAGCAGATCCACCTTCCCGTAATTCGTCAGGATCTCCCGCAGCTGGTTGTTATTAAACTCCAGGAATTTCTGCCACTTCTCCTGATCCTGAACACCGTCCACGGGACTGGTGTGCGGGTTGACCCCGCTGAGATCCTCCGGTACCCTGCCTCCTTCGAACACGCTCGGATAATCCGGATGCGACCAATCAATCAGAGAGAAGTACATGCCCAGGTGAATCCCCTTCTCCCTGATCGCTTCGGCATACTCCCGCACGATGTCCCGATTTGCCGGCGTCCGCTTGACCACGTTGAGATCGCTGTACTGCGTATCCCACAGCGCAACGCCATCATGGTGCTTCGTTGTCAGCACGGCATACTGGGCACCGGATTTCTCGATCAAATCCGCCCATTTCTCCGCATTGAATTTCGATGCCGTAAAACCGTCCAGCTGCTTCATGTACTCGTCGTAAGTGATCCTCCCATTATAGAAGGACCAGGATTCCGAGACCCCCTCCACAGCATAAATGCCATAGTGAATGAAGATGCCCAGCTTGGCTTCTTCGAACCATTTCTGCATTTTTTGTCCACACCTCTTCTTAAAGTCCTTGGTAAGTGAAAAATACGTTTATATAAACCGCTTCTTAACGAAACCGCAGTACGTGCGCAATCGGCGCCGGTCCCTGACGTTCCTGATCCGGAAGACGAACCGCAACGCCACCGTCCGTGCGGCGATAATCCAGCGCCTCCTGACCCCCGACCAGATCAATGCGGCTGAACGCCGTTTGAATTGGAATGTGCAGCTCCTCAGGGACGGCTTCTTGCTCATTTCGATACAGATGGATGGCATAGGTCGTATCGTCTTTTTGGGTAAACTGGACCGCGCCGGAGGAATACGGCTCGCAGATACGTGTGCCATAAATGGCTTCTCCATAAACTTTCAGCCATGCGCCCATGCCCTTCATTCGTGAAATAGCCGTCTCGGGCAGCCTTCCGTCCGGCTGCGGACCCACATTGAGCGCGAGATTTCCGCCTTTGGCCACGATCTCGACCAACAGATGAATGAGCTGACGCACCGTTTTATAACGATCTTCGTAGCGGAAAGAGAAGGAAGTTCCCATCGTGATACAGCTCTCCCAAGGCACATGAAGGGCTCGCTCAGGGAGGGTCTGCTCCGGCGTAATCAGATTCTCGTAAGGCCCGCCGACCGTACGGTCCGCCGAGAGGAGCCAAGGCTGAATCTCACGCGCCTTCTCTACCACTTCACCCAGCCGGATATTCTGGTCCCGGTAATCGTTCACCCAGCCTGCATCCAGCCACAGCACATCGATGCGGCCGTAACGGGTCATCAGCTCCATGATCTGCTCATGGGTAAACTGGACAAACTGTTCCCACAGCCACGGGTATTTCTTCGGGTCGTAGCTTGGACCGCGTGACGTAAAGCTTCCGGCCTCCATTCCCGGGGCCCAGTAGTATGGCGTATGCCAGTCGGCCTTCGAGAAATAAGCGGAGATGCCGAGTCCCTTGGCACGAAATGCCTCGAACAGCTCCTTCGTGATATCGGCGTATTTATGCCTATGGAACGGACATTCCGTTCCGGTGACACGGTAATCGGTTGTATGCGTATCCCACATGCAGAATCCGTCATGATGCTTGGTGGTAAAGTTCAAATATTTGAAGCCGTTATCGGCTGCCAGGTCAGCCCACAGATCAGGCTGAAAGCGAAGCGGGTTGAACGTCTTGTTCAGGTCGAAATACTGCCGCTTAAGCTCCTCCGCTTCGATATCCCAGTCAATGCCGTCACGCGACCAATCCGCGTCTTTATCACTCAGTGCCCATGATTCAACAAGGCCCAGCTGGGAATACGGTCCCCAATGCATCATCAGGCCCAGCTTCTGGTCCTTGAACCATTCCAGGCGTTCCAGGAGCAGCGGATCCTCCGGCTTGACCCATTTGTCCTCACTGCTGAAATTGTGCACGCCCTGCTCCACTACCGCTTGTTCTTCCTCTACCAGCTTGTTCTCCGACATGGTGTACCTCCAATAGTCATTTGTTGATAACGATATCTTTGAAGACCGTTGGAACGGGCCTTCGCCTGCCCCCTAAAAACAATAGCCAACCCCCGGTCATGAATCGACCGGGATACGTTGGCTCTTTGTTTTTCATCTATGCATCTGATTATTGCTCGGCATTCCAGCGATCATATGCGCCTTGATAAAGCTCGACGAGACGGTCGCTGCCCATTTTCTTGACTTGTGCTACGTATTTATCCCAATTTTCAAGCGGCTCTTGGCCTGTCACGAATTTGGCTTCCATCTGTTTCACGTACGTTTCCAAATCGGACAACAGCGCGGTTGCCTCGCTCTGCTCTTCATTCGTCAAATAAACGTTAGGGAACGGTGATTTACCGATCGGCACCAGCTTCTCTTGATTCTGCTGATCGATCCACTCATCAAATTCGGTGCGAAGACCTTTCGCAACATCCGGATCATTGACGCCAGGCGTCAAAATACCGTAGTTCGGCGTGATTTTGCCGCGATATTCTTCACGATCTCCGCCGCCTGGCACTGGGAGCCATTCTTTCACGCGGTTTGCCTCATCCTTGAATTTCCACAATGTGCCTTCAGGCCCTTGGTTAAACAGCGTGGCGCCTTCATAGCTGTACAGGTAATCGATCCAGCGCATGGTCGCTTCCGGAGCCGGGTTGCTGCTCGAAATGGCGAAGGTGCCTCTTGCCGACATACCAGGGTGCATACCGTATACAGGAGAGTCGGCGATTTCACTCTTCACCGGCGTCATGAGCGGATGCTCGCTGCTCGGCTCGCCACCGAGCGTGAAGTACGCATGGTAGTCGTTAAACAGGGCCAGCTGATTGTTTTCTCCCTTGGCTTTTTTCTGATCGCCTGTTTGCGAGAAGGTTTCATGATCCAGCAGTTCTTCCTTCCACAGACGGTTCATGAACGTCAGATAGCCTTTGTAGCCTTCTTCCTGGTAAGGATAGTGCACTTTTCCGTCCTTGTCGGAATAGATGCCTTCGTTGTACATTCCCCAGAAGCCGAAGAAGTACATACGCAGGTCATCCAGCTTGACCGAAGTCAGCGGAATTTCGTCTTTCTTTCCATTTCCGTTAGGATCTTCTTCCTTGACGCGTTTCAAGAATGTATATAATTCCTCGGTAGTCTTAGGTTCGGACACGTTTAATGCTTTTAGGAACTTGCCGTTGTACCACATCGGGCCTCTGTACCATACGGCAGCCTTATCGACAAACGGCAGGGCATACATATGCCCGTCCGGGGTCGTAAAGGACTTGCGGACATCCGGATTTTCATCCAAAATCTTTTTGATGTTCGGTGCATAGCCTTCGTCAATGTACTTCTCCAGCGGAATGAGGATGCCTTGGCTGCCGTAAGTTACCTGCTCAGCCGGCTTCAGATCCGCCGCATAAAACATATCGGGCAAATCTCCGCTCGCAAACACCAGATTTTTCTTCGTTTCAAAGCTGTCTATCGGAGAAAGCTGATATTCCAGCTTGATGCCTGACAATTTCTCCATCTCTTGTAGTACGGGCATCGTATTCCAATCGGCTACACCGGCATCCTGTGACATGACCGTCAGCGTGATCGGCTCATCCACAATCGGGAAACCTTCCTTTTTTACCCCTTCCGTACTGGCCGTCCCGGACGGTGCTGTAGCAGCGCCGTCTCCTTTCGGTGAACCACAGGCTGCAAGCATGGTTGCTGAGAGGGTGAGGCAGAGTAAAATAGATGATGCCTTGCGAAGCTTTTTCATGACAACAACTCCCCTTTTTTGGTGTGGATTGTATGGTTTAAGATCAGCCCTTAACGGAACCAATCATAACACCCTGCACAAAGTAACGCTGAAGGAACGGATAAACCGCAATAACCGGAAGTGTCGCAACGATAATGACCGCATATTTGACCAGTGCGGCAATTTCCGCTTTGGAATTCATCGCTGCTGCGGATGAGGCGTCAATCGCCCCGCCGCCCTGTGCCGCCATCTCCTGAAGAACCAGGATTTGACGCAGGAAGAGCTGCAGCGGGTACTTCGCGGCATCGTTCAGATAAATCATGGCACTGAAATAACTGTTCCAATGTCCGACGCCGTAGAAAAGTGCCATGACGGCAATAATCGGCATCGAGAGCGGCAGTACGATTTTGATGAATAACCGGAAGTTCGTACAGCCGTCGATATGGGCCGCTTCCTGAAGCTCCTTCGGAATGGTCGATTGGAAGAACGTCCGGGACACAATGATATTCCATATGGACGCAGCTCCCGGCAGAATAAGCGCCCACATGCTGTTGACCATGCCAAGATCTTTAACGAGCAGGTAACTCGGAATCAGTCCCCCGCCGAAAAACATCGTAACCAGGAACACCGCCATAAAAAATCCTCTGCCTACAAAATCGGAGCGGCTTAGCGCATAGGCTGCAGGCAGCGTGACAATCAGATTCACGATCGTACCTATCACTGTATAAATAATCGTGTTCTTGTAGCCAATCCAAATGTTGGCATTCTCAAACACCCGGGCATATCCATCAAACGTGATCCCTTTCGGAATCAACCACATTTCACCTGAGCTTACGTACTTCGGATCACTGATGGAGGCGCTGACAATGTACAGCAGCGGGTACAGTACGATAATCAGTGCAATCGTCAGATAGATGTAGTTGCATAGCAGGAATAATTTATCCCCTTTGCTTTCCCTTACCGTGGATGACATATGTTATTCCCCCTTCTACCACAGGCTGTTTTCGCTGGTGCGACGAGCGATTTGGTTCACCGCAATCAGCAGAATCGCATTAATGACCGAATTGAACAATCCGACGGCGGTAGAGAAGCTGTACTGTGCGTCAACCAGACCGGAGCGATAAACAAAAGTCGAGATGACATCGGAAGAGCTCATATTCAGCGGGTTCTGCAGCAGCAGGATTTTCTCGAATCCGACGCCCAAAATGCTGCCCATGTTCAGAATCAACAGGATGGTGATCGTAGGTACAATCGCCGGAATGTTAATATGCAGAATGCGTTTGAATCGGCTCGCACCGTCCACGACGGCAGCTTCATGCAGCTGCGGATCGACACCCGACAATGCAGCCAGATAGATAATGGTACCCCAGCCCGCGCTCTGCCAGACGCCAGACAGCACGTACACAGTCTTAAACCAAGCGGGATCTGTCAGGAATTGCGGCGGCTGAAAGCCCAGCATTTCCACAAAATTTACGATCATGCCGGACGAAGGCGACAAGAAGGTAATGATCATACCGGACATAACCACGACGGAAATAAAATGCGGCGCATACGTGACGGTCTGTACCGTACGCTTGAAGAATGAATCCTTCACTTCGTTGAAGGCCAATGCCAGAATGATGGGCAGCGGAAATCCGATGGCCAGCTCATACAAGCTGATGCTGAGCGTATTCCAGAGCAAGTCCCAGAAGTAATAAGAGTTAAAGAAGCGTTCGAAGTGGTCGAATCCGACCCACGGACTTCCCGTTATTCCCAACGTCGGGATGAAGTTTTTGAAGGCGATTTGGATCCCGTACATCGGACCATAATGGAAAATGACAAAATACAGAAATGCCGGAGCTATAAACAAATACAGCTCCCAGTTTCGAATCATCCTCCTCCATAATGTATTTTTCTTACGATTCGGCATCGTGTTAACCGATAAGCTTTGCGACAGGGCGGATTGACCATCTTGCTGCATAGGTTGCCCCCTCCTTTTCTAATGAAAATCCGGCCATTTTGTTCGGAAAAGCACCCCTGTTTAATGTATAAGAAAGAGCCTTTCTGACCACTCCTCAGCGTGCGGCTTTCGCCCGCTTTATAAATGTTAACGCTTACATCCCAAGTGTATGGACCGCGGCACCATCCGTAAATATGTCATTTTCAATGGTCTACTCGAAATGGCTCTATGCATTGATATGACGGGCTTTTCACGCCCTTCCCACTCTTGTCATTGTCGTTTTCGGGTAAGAAAACATGTGGTTTTTGACCCCGTTTCCTCCGGTAAATTGTCATCTAGACTATTGGGATGATCCTTGACAGATGTCAAATCTGACCGTAAGTTGGAAAAATAAGCCGTAAAAGCAAAACTGACATATTCTAAAAGAAATGAGGTATTACGCATGCAGCCATCATCCTGGATTTTAGCCGGCTACGCTGGACGCAAGATCTTATCCGAGATCACGGCCGAAGATGCCAAGCGGCTCACTCACTTGAACATCGCTTTCGCCCATATCCAAGAAGACAAGATTACGTATACCGATACGAACACCATTCACGAGACCCAACGCCTGAAATCCATCAATCCCGAATTAACCATACTATTGTCTGTTGGCGGCTGGGGCTCCGACGGATTCTCGAAAGCTGCAGCTACTCCGGAAGGAAGAGAAAGCGTATGTGAATCGGCGATCAAGCTGCTGCAAGAGTTTCCATTCGACGGCATTGACCTGGATTGGGAGTATCCATGCTACTCGATCGCCGGAACGGCGGCATCGCCAAGCGACAAGGAGAACTTCACGCTGCTGCTGAAGGAGCTCCGGGAAACGCTGGATCAATACGGACGGGGCAAGAAGCACTATCTGTTGACCATCGCGGCCGGAGCCGATCAATATTATATCGATGGCACCGAAATAGGCGACATCCACCCCTATCTCGACTTCATTCAGCTGATGACGTACGACATGCGCGGCAATTTCCAGACGCTGACGGGCCACCACACCAACCTGTACACCTCCACCGGCGATCTGTTCCGAATCAGCGTTGATGCTTCCGTCCGTTTGTTTACCCTAGCCGGTGTGCCGCCCGAAAAAATCGTGATCGGCGCCGCATTCTACTCCAGGAAATGGAAGGATGTGCCGGATGTGAACAACGGCTACCTCCAGCTCGCTCCATCCTCCGGTGGTTATGGCCCTACCTATACTCAGCTCGCTGCCGAATATCTCAATAAACCTTCATATAAGCGGTACTGGGACGACGAAGCCAAAGCGCCTTATTTATTCGACGGCAGCAGCTTCATCACTTACGATGATGTCGAGTCCCTGACTCATAAATGCAAATACATACAGGAGCAGGGACTGGCCGGCATCATGTTCTGGGAATACAGCTGTGATGCGACGCACAGCCTGGTGGATGCCATGTACAAAGCATTCCGCGCTCCTAAATAGAGCGGGAACCTGCCTGAGTCGTAACAGCCTCACTCCCCTCCATCATCTCTCTTTATCTAGCTAATCGTTCCGGACTCTTTCCTAATGGTGAAGGAGTCCTTTTTCACTGCTCACGCAAAAAAGAGGCTGACGACAGGTGACGTGTTATGTTATCTGTCATATCATTAACTTCTGATGCTTGCGCTGCAATGGCTTGGCTTTATTTTATGAGTTCCTTCCGAACTCCGTAAATATGTCGTTTTTATCTTTAACTATAGAGCATGCAAAGCCTTATAAACACTGGAAATTTCATACTGTATATGTTGATCTTGCACCTTACATGAGAGTTCCAACTCACCGACAATCTTGGAATTTGACAGAAAAAAAGCCGTTCCCGAATACGGAACGGCTTTTTTTCATCTATGAGAGTATGGATTTTTCTCTTTACTTATGTCATTTATATGTCATTAAATGTAACTTATCTGGCTGTATTTCGATCGTCATTCGTAACATCACCAAAGAAGCGGATCGAGTACAATGCACACAGACCGACAATCGTATAGATAATGCGGGAACCTACGGAGCTCTGTCCTCCAAATAATGCAGCTACCAGGTCGTACTGAAACAGGCCGACCAAAAGCCAGTTAATGCCCCCGATAATCAATAACAGCAAAGCAATTGTATTAAATGTTCTCATCGTTTAACCCCCCTTACGTCCGATTTTCACATCATTCGTTACATGGTTTGTTTTTCTAGGATTTTAGTATCTATTTTTAACCAATTATTGCGTTTGTAATCATGTCCGAATAAAAAAACATCCCCTTAATGGGGATGCTCTTGCACCGAGATCATTCTCTCTCTTTAGACTTCTTTGGGGAAACCGCGTTTATGGTGCAAAAGCTCGAGAAATACCTCAACGGCCTTGGTATGATAAGGTGTCCTCTGTGTAATCCAGGAGAACTGCCGGGCCACCGGCTTGCCGTTCGGTACCAGCATATGCAGCGTCCCAAGCTGAACCTCCTTGCGCACCGCCCATCGAGACAGCAGCGTTACGCCAAGGCCTGCCTCCACGGATTCCTTGATCAGCTGGGTGCTTCCGAACTCCACGATATGCTGAGGGTGAATATGATACCGTGAGAACATCCGCTCCGTTGCCTCGCGGGTGCCTGATCCGGCTTCCCTGACAATCCAGGTCTCATTCGCAAGCTCGGACAGCGGCAGCTCCTGGAGATGGTCATACCGCCCGTCTCGGGGAACCATCACCACCATGTCATCCTCTGCAAAAGCTTCGATATGCAGCTTCTCATCCTGATAATCCCCCTCCACGATCCCGATATCCGCCTCATGGCGCAATATCATCTCCGCCACCTCCGTGGTGTTCCCGATCGTGATCGATGGGCGGATCAAGGGATAATGCTCCCTCATATAAGCGATCATATGCGGCAGCATATATTCCCCGAAGGTGTAGCTGGAGCCAATAGACAGATTGCCGCTTGCCCGATGCATCAAATCGTCCACAAGCGTGTTCATGCGGGTGTACAGACCCAGAATGTCCTTCGCATGATGATACACAATCTCACCGGCTTTCGTCAGCCGGACATATTTATTGGTTCTCTCCAGCAGCTTGGTGCCGACGGACCGCTCGAGCGCTTGGATATATTGACTTACCGCGGGCTGTGTCATCAGCAGCTCCTCGGCTGCACGGGTAAAATTCCCCTTCTCTACCACCGTAACGAATACCTCCAATGGTTGATCCACGCTTTTGGCCTCCTTCGTTCGCAATATTCACGAATGGTTAAGAGTTATATTATCATAACTTTTTACTTATGATGATCATCATAATGATTTATTTTTCTTATCCAATGGAATGAGCTACGATGGGATCATACCAACCGAACGAATCGGAGGTTACATCTTATGACAGAGCCAGCCTATTCCAATTCACAAGAACACGTCCATCGCCTGATCCGATGGACACAGCATACGCTGCCCGCCGCCGCAGGCGGCATTGCCTTTACCTTTGTCATCGCCCTTATCGGTTACGTATTAGCAAGCGTGCCGGGCCTTGGCTACCTTGGCCAGCTCGCCTGGGCGATTCTCATTGCCGCGTTATACCGGCAGCTGCGCGGTTACCCGGAGAGACTGCGCATTGGAATCCAATTCACGGCCAAACGGCTGCTTCGCCTAGCGATCATTCTATATGGCTTAAAGCTGAATATCGGCATCGTGTTCCTGCAAGGCCTCGGTTTAATGATGAGGGATGTAATCAGCGTCGTATTTGCCATCGCTCTTACCCTGCTGATTGCCAAATGGCTGAAGGCCGATATGTCCCTATCCCTCCTGCTCGGCATTGGAACCGGTGTATGCGGTGCGGCGGCCATTGCTGCCGTGTCCCCGATCCTCAAGGCAAAGGAGAAGGACACTGCGCTTGGGGCAGGGCTGATTGCCTTTCTTGGAACCATTGTTGCTATCGGTTATACCGTCGTTCAGCCGCTGCTTCCCTTAACAGACACCCAATACGGCGTGTGGTCGGGCGTAAGTCTTCATGAAATCGCCCATGTGGCACTCGCAGCCGCTCCGGCAGGGGAGGACGCCCTTGCGATTAGCCTGCTTGCCAAGCTGGGACGCGTATTTCTGCTCGTACCGCTCAGTATTGCGCTCATGGTCTGGATGAAGCGTACCGGGCGCTTACAGAGTCAAACACGGATGGAGTTTCCCTGGTTTCTGCTGGGCTTCATGGCAGCGAGTGTACTGGGAAGCTGGGAATTTACCGGACAACCGATCATTCCCCTGCCGATCAAGGATTGGATTTCTCAGGCGGCCTCCTTCATTCTTGCCATGGCCATGGTCGGACTTGGCCTGAATGTCCACTTGAAGGATGTACGCGGTGCCTGGCGTCCGCTGCTGGCCATGTCCATCACCACCGTGCTGCTGATCCTGCTTACTTATGCCATGGCATAAACAAGCGGGATGCGCGGTCGGTATTGTACCAACAGAAAACCATCCCCTGCGTCGGATTCCCCGGCTGGGGATGGTTGTTTGTGATGAAAACCGATGCCCCATTCCTATCCTCTAACGCTGGACCCAAGCTATTTTAGGATGGCTGCCAATACGACAATCCCTGTCTTTTTCTTTCCATTTTAGGGTAAAACTAAATGTATGCGGTCCACCCATTCCAGGTGGAAGGTTTAGCTCCCCTGCTTTCTTGGGTATTTGAGCTTAGTATGCAGTAAATATGCAGAGCTATCATGATAGAGGAGATGGAAGTATGCAACGAAATCATACGATTATGCAATTCTTCGAATGGCATGTTGCAGCCGATGGCTCGCACTGGAACCGACTCAAGAACGCAGCCCCCGAGCTGAGCAAGGCTGGGATCGATGCGGTATGGATTCCTCCGGTGACAAAAGCATCGTCCGCCGAGGATAATGGTTATAGCGTATACGACCTGTATGATCTGGGAGAGTTCGATCAGAAGGGAACGGTTCGCACGAAGTATGGTACCAAGCAGGAATTGATCGATGCCATCGCGGCCTGCCACAAGAACGGAATTGCCGTCTATGTGGATCTGGTCATGAACCATAAGGCGGGTGCTGATGAAACCGAGCGGTTTCGGGTTGTGCAGGTCGACGAGATGGATCGGACCAAGGATATATCCAAGCCATTCGAGATTGAAGGCTGGACCAAGTTCACCTTCCCTGGCCGAGGGGATCAATACTCCTCGTTCCTATGGAATTTCACTCATTTTAACGGTACCGATTACGACGATTTCAGCAAACGTTCCGGCATTTACCGGATCGTCGGCGAGAATAAATCATGGAGTGATAACGTTGACAATGAATTCGGCAATTACGACTACCTGATGTTTGCCAACATTGATTACAGTCATCCGGATGTACGCAAGGAAATGGTTGCTTGGGGCAAGTGGCTGGTGGATACGCTGCAATGCAGCGGATTCCGGCTGGATGCGATCAAGCATATTAACCATGACTTCATTAAAGAATTTGCCACCGCCATGAAGAAAAAGCGCGGAGATGATTTTTACATCGTGGGCGAGTTTTGGAATCCCGAGCTTCAAGACTGTCGAAACTTTCTGGATACGGTAGATTACAAGATCGATCTGTTTGACGTGTCTCTTCACTATAAACTGCAAGCCGCTTCCAAAGCCGGCCGTTCCTTTGATCTGCGGACGATCTTCGACGATACGCTCGTGCAATCACACCCGATGAATGCCGTCACGTTTGTGGACAATCACGACTCGCAGCCGCAGGAATCGCTGGAATCCTGGGTGGAGGATTGGTTCAAGCAGAGCGCTTATGCGTTGATCCTGCTGCGAAAGGACGGTTATCCTTCCGTCTTCTATGGCGATTATTACGGAATCGGCGGCGAGAAACCCATTCCCGGCAAAAGGGAGGCGATCGACCCGCTGCTGTATGCCAGAGCGAATCGGGCGTATGGCGAGCAGGATGATTATTTTGACCATCCGAATACGATAGGCTGGGTTCGCCGCGGCATCCCGGAAATCGAATGTTCCGGCTGCGCGGTGGTCATTACCAATGGCGAAGCCGGCGATAAGCGGATGTTTGTCGGCGAGCATCGAGCCGGAGAGGTATGGGTGGATCTGACCCGTACCCGGAAGGATCGCATTACGATCGGCAAGGATGGTTTCGCTCTTTTTCCGGTGAACGGCGGCAGCGTGTCCGTCTGGGCACACCCGGATATTCCCGTAGAAGCGTAAACAGCGGCATTTTACATGAACAAAAAAAGGCCGGAAGGATCGGTTTCGCCAGGCACTCCTAATGTGTAGGAAAACACCTGCGAAAGCCCTCATCCTTCCGGTTTTTCGCGTTAATGGACACGCATCGATCAGCCTTTAACCTGATAACGGCGGCGCAGACCCTCGCCTAACAGGTTAAACGTGATGATCAGCAGCATCATGGCAAATGCCGGATAGACCACGAATTGGAACTTCCCTAGCCAGATCTCCGCCCGATGCTTGGACAGAATCGTGGCCCAGTTATACCCGGTCTCCACGAATTCCATGACATAATAGTTAACTTCCTTCCACTCATGACCAAGGAAGATGTTCACGATCGCAAGCTGGCCAAGCAGGAGCATGACCTTTCCCATATCCAAACAGAAGTTGACGATCACTTCGGGGAACATGACCGGGATATAGTAATTCTTCGTCAACGTCCTCGTGCGAAGACCTAACGCGGTTCCGGCCTCCATATAAGGCTCGCTTGCCATCTTGTGGGCCTGCTGCTGAATCGTGATGGCCACTCGCCCGGCCTCGACGCTGGCCAGAATCAGAATGGCCCAGCCCATCCGCTGCTGAGAGAAGAGAAAGAACGGAAGCGCAAGCAGCAGGGCCGAGGCAAAGACCGGCGGCAAATAGGAGCACAACTGGTTCCAAAAGGTGATGAGCCGGTGGGTGAACCCCTTTTTCTTGCGGGCAATCAATCCCAGGGGCACCCCGATCGCATATCGGACAGCCGTAATCGCGAGCACCAGCAGGATCGTATCCTTGGCGGTCACAACCAGCTTGCTCAGGTTATCGACCCCCCTCTTATCCGATCCAAGCCAGTTCTTTGAGGAAGGCTTATAGGGCGGAAGGGTCAGCTTCTGCTTCCCGTCCTTCATCACCCATCTGGAGGGTTCATTCTTCAAATCCTTATCGATGAAGGGCATGTAAGGCCCCGCCAGCATAACGAAAACGAAGAAAGCAAGCAAAATACCGCCTATCCATAATGGAAAGTTCTTCAAGACGACTCACCTCGTATCTTTATCGTGGATCAAAGTACTTGCGTGCCGAATGACTGATCCATTGGACGATCATGAACAGCACCATGAAGGAAAATGCGATATAAATAATGACACCCGGTTCATAATTGCCGCCAGTGCCGCTGAACGTATTAAAATCCAGTGCCAGAAACAATCTCCACGCCGCCCCTGGATAGTTGCGGTAATATTCCACCACGAGCAGGTTGGACAAGATGAAGACAAGCAGGCCCGGAAGATGGGTCAGGATGGTCGCGATGCCGTTGCGCAGCATATGTTTGTAGACAACCTTTCGGTCGCTCAGCCCTTTGGCTTTAGCCAGCAGTATGTACATCTTGCCTTCCTGTGCAAGCAGCGAGGCCGACGTGATTCGGGCAATGAAGAAAATCGGGTAAATCGAGACAAGCAGCGAAGGCAGCACGAAGGCCTCCCAGCCGTCAACCGCAAAATAACGGATAGCCGGAACATGCCTAACGAGCACCCACTGCGCGATCAGCATCAGAAAAAAATCCGGAATGGACTGGAACAGCCATGTCGTCCAGTGCCCCAGCACGCTGAATTTGGTCTTGGACAATTTGTAGTCCAGGACTCCCTTCAGAATGCCAAACACGAATCCTATGAGTAAAGCGGATACAATAACGAGCAGGCTTTTGCCGACGGCTCCGAAAGCGGCCGCTTCCGAGGACTGGCCGATATACCGCGTTTCTCCCAGCGTCCCGTTCTGAATGGCATTTGCAAAATAATCGCGAATATACGTAACATACTCACCCAGATCAAAGGAATAGTTTGCCACCACTAAATAGCCGTCCACCGACAGATTCAAATCCCTCGGCACCAGGACGATGAGGACGATGAACATAAAAGCCAGCAGGCTGGTCACCGTCGTTTTGAGCATTTGCGTTTTTAATCTCATACCGTCCTCCCACACATGATTTCAGCAGTACCCCTCTTGGTTCATTCGATTAAGCACTTATTCTACTACTATCATACATCTCCTGAATAAGTCCAGATGAAAATACAAAATTTTACTTTTGATATTTCCGCATCAGGTATTGAAATTCATATATGGCCATGTACCTGCACTCATAAACCCTGGATGTCGCCCTATCAAATTGCAATCCGCCGTAAAAGGATATACTCTGAACGTAATACATCTCATTGGAGGAGGTTTCTACGGCGATGTCGATCTATGAATATGAAGTAAAAACGATACGCGGCGAATCCCAAACGTTGGAATCTTATAAAGGCGATGTCATGCTGATCGTCAATACGGCGACCAAATGCGGCTTTGCCCCTCAATTCGACGGTCTGGAGAAGCTGCACCAAACCTACCGCGACCAGGGATTGGCCGTTCTCGGCTTCCCCAGCAGCCAATTCATGAATCAAGAGCTGGAGGAGGATGCCGCGATCGAAGAGGCCTGCAAGCTCAATCACGGCGTAACATTTCCGCTGTTTTCCAAGATTGATGTGAACGGCACGAACGCTCATCCGCTTTACAAATATCTGACCAGCGAAGCCCCCGGCGCACTGGGCATCAAGGCGATCAAATGGAACTTCACCAAGTTTCTGGTGGACCGCAGCGGCAAGGTGATCAAACGCTTTGCGCCGACGGATACTCCAGAGAAGATGGAAGAGGATATCAAGAAGCTGTTATAAAAGCAGCTTAACACACATCCCATATCCTTTTCGGCTAAAAAAGGGCTTGCCCGAGGTCCATCGACCTTGGGCAAGCCCTTCATGTTATGCGGTTCGGCAGTCAAGCTTTGCCATTGCATCCTTTGTATGCTGGCTGCTCTGCCAACTCCCTATTCGGGGAGCAGACTGTACGATCTTCATACCGTGTGCGGCAGCTCGCGCACCCAGACGGCCATTTCATTCTCACCGCGGTTGCCCCATAAATAGTACGGAATGGCCTTTAATGCCGCGGGAAGCACCTTTTTCGGAGAGGAACGATACAGCTCATCACCCCAATCATCAGACTCTTCAAGCCATCCATCCCCTTCAATGACAACGGCCCCGCCGAGAAGATTCGGATCGAATCGCGAATGAAGCTTTGGATCGCCTGCGAGTGACAGCGAGGATACCGGCGCTCCATGATCGTCGCTCTCCAGGCAGTATACGAGCGGCCCGCGCTGAATCGCGGCCTTGCCGGCATTCCCCCGAATGTGGGGATTGGCTCTTACTTGATGGATCTCCATGGAGAAAACCAGTTCCACGGTGTCTCCCGGTGCCCACACTCTCTTCACGTAGGCATAACCGTCTTGGGTAATATCCTCCACGATCACCTCTTGCCCGTTCACCCGCATAATGGCTTTGCCGCGCGACCAGTCCGGAATACGGAGAGCGACGGTCCACTCGGCTGCCTGCTCAGGCTCAATCGTAAGCGTAACATTCCCGTCCCATGGCAGCGCGCTGGTCTGGGTTACCTTCACCGGCACGTCCCCGAACCGGATCTCCGATTCACCGCCGATATACAAATGGGTATACAGCGTATCGTCATTCATCGTATACACGTATTCACCCAGCGACGACAGCAGTCTCGCCACGTTCGGCGGGCAGCAAGCGCAGGCGAACCATCCCGGCCGAACCGGCTTCACATGGAACTTGCCCGGATTATGACGGCAGGCTGTAGGCCATACCTCAAGCGGATTCACATAGAAGAAATGCCGTCCGTCCTGAGCCATGCTGCCAATGACCGTGTTGAACAGCGCACGCTCCATCACGTCCGCATACTCCGATTTGGGTGACAACTGCAGCATACGCTGGGCAAAAAAGATCAACCCGATGGATGCGCAGGTCTCGGAATATACGGTATCGTTCGGCAGATCGTAATCCGTCGTAAACGCCTCGCCATGATGAGTGGAGCCGATCCCACCGGTAATATACATCTGTTTATGGACCATGTTGCGCCACAAGTTATTGCAAGCCTCAAGCAGAGCCGGGTCCTTCGTTCTGGCGGCCAGATCCGCCATCGCCGTGTACATATATACGGCCCGGACCGAATGCCCGACCGCCTCCTTCTGTTCCCTGACCGGCAGGTGGCTCTGATGATAAGCCAAATGCGGTGCGTTCAGTACCGAGCGATAGAAGGATTTCTTCCCTCGCTGTTCCCACTCCTGAAGGAAGAAGTGGGGTTCTGTCCCACGCTCATCTATGAAATACTGACTCAGACTCAAATATCTCGGCTCTTGGGTTACCTCATACAATTTGACAAGTGCCAGCTCAATCTCCTGATGGCCGTCAAACCCATGGATTTTCCCATCCTCGGGTCCAAAGACGGTATCGATGTAATCCGCCAAGCGGCACACCACATCCAGCAGCTTCCGCTTGCCCGTCGCCCGGTAATGCGCAACTCCGGCTTCTATCATGTGGCCGGCGCAGTACAGCTCATGGCAATCCGTCAGATTGGTCCAGCGCTTCTCCGGCTCCTTTACCGTAAAATACGTATTCAGATAGCCATCCGGCTGCTGGGCAGCGGCCACAAGATCGATCAGCTCATCCACCTGCTCCTCCAGCTTCGGATCCGGATGAATGGCAAGCGAATACGCCGCAGCCTCAAGCCATTTCGCGACATCGCTGTCCTGAAACACCATACCGCCAAACTCCCCCTCGTCCCTGCCGGCAGCAATTCGAAAATTGGACACGCCATAACTCGGCTCCACGCCCGGAATTCGATCATGGAGGGCTTCATATTGGTATGGGATTACCACTTCCCTTACCAGCTCTATGTAACGGGACCAGAAAGGATCCGTCAGTTTCACTTGCTTAAGGGGGACGGCAGCTGAACGCGAAGTAAGAGTTATCATCTTGGATACACACTCCTTTTGGAATTCGATAGGATAAAGCCTCGACACTTCCCATTCTACGTTCTATGATAGGATGAAAACGATAACAGAATTGACCTAATTTCTTATACGATTTCACACTTCCCTGGAGGTGTCACTATGACGGAACGGAGTGTTCTTACCTTTCCTTCGCCGCCGCTCCCCTACTTCCTTGAATGCGGAAAAACGCATTATATGCCAGGCGAGTCGCATCCCAACCGGAGAAACCTTGGCGTCTTCGACCTTATCCTCGTTCAACGCGGCTGCTTGTTTCTGGGTGAGGAGGACATGCAGTGGGCACTGCGTGCCGGGGATATGGCCGTATTGATGCCGGACGCGCACCACTACGCTGTACAAGGGTGCCAGGAGGAAACCTCCTTTTATTGGCTGCATTTTCAGTCCGCGGTTTCGAGCACTGCCGATCATGAGTCGATCTCACACAATATCAAGCTGCCAAGACAAGGCCCTGTCCCTTATCCGGAGCAAGCCTATCATCTGTTCGATTCCCTGCACCTGCTGGCAACGGAACCGAGATCCACGGCATTTTGGCGGGAACAAACGCTGTTTATCGAGCTGCTGGAGCTGCTGGACCCGTCGAGATCGGATCAGGAACAATCGCGGGTACGTAAAATCGCGGAGCAGGTGGAGTCCTATATCAAAATGCATTACCGTGAGCCCATCAGCAACGCACGTTTATCGTCCGACCTCCATTTCCACTACAATTACCTGACACGCTGCATGAAAGAATCGCACGGCTTGACGCCAACGGAATACCTGCTGCAATACCGCCTGGACCAGGCGAAGCGGCTGCTGCTGACCACCCAGTGGTCCATGGCGCGTATTGCGGAGCATGTGGGATTTCAATATCCGCCCTATTTCTCGCGCCGCTTCTCCGCGCGTTTCGGCCTATCGCCGCTGCAATTCCGAAAGCAGTACACGGAATAAGAAGCCGTATGGGACCTCGGTCTGCGCCATTTGCAATATTCTGCCGTTCGGTTGACTTTAGGATCCGCGGGGCCTTGAACGCGGAGCAGTGGGCTAGCGATGCGTTATCAGCGCAAAAAGAGACGGATCCCTCGCGGGCCCGTCTCTCATGGATCGATGACGTAACGTTATTACGCTTCATTCGGCAGATTAAGCTGCCAGGATACGCCGAACTTGTCCGCGATCCAGCCGAATTTTTGGCTAAAGCCATAGTTGTCCAGCGGCATCATCGCACCTCCGCCATCCATTAATGCCCCGTACACCTTCTCGATCTCCGCTTCCGATTCGCAAGTCAGATAGATGGAGAAGGAAGGCGTGAACGTGAAATCATGCTTCACATTGCTGTCGATGCACATAAACGTTTGCCCCTTCAACGAAAAGGCGGCATGCATAACGCTTCCCTCAGCTCCCTGCTGATTGGGGCCATAACGGACAATGCTTGTAATTTCGGAATCCTCGATAATGGAAATGTAATGGTTCATGGCTTCTTCGGCATTACCTTGAAACATTAAAAACGGGGTAACACTCTTCATGGCAAAACACTGCTCCCTTGTTCATCAGATTAGGATGGGTAGTTTATCTTTCCTGTCTCAAGCAGCTGCTTCAATCCCTCAAACATATAACCCCATCCATGTTCGGTCTGAGTATGATACTCCGTCAGCGCCTTCTCGATATCCTCTGCGGTCCAATCTTCCTCGTGAGGGACAACGATCTCTTGCGTGAATGTCATTTCGCATCCTGCGTCCACGGCTTTGAACTCGACCGTTATTTGGTCCACAGTTTCGCTGAACTGGGGCATCCTGAAGGTAAGCACCAGCTTGTGGGGCCGATCGATTACAAGATACTCCCCAATGGCCCGGTACTCCTTGCCTTCCCGAACGTCAACAATCTCCCAGGTTCCGCCTACCCGAGGATCATTACGGGCGATCTTGTTCGTCGTTTCCAGCGTAAACAACCATTTGCGCATCATGTCGGGGTTTAACCAGGCATCAAATACTCGTTCCGGCGCTACCTCAAACAAGCGTTTCATGACCAGCGTGGTTGTAGAGGCATTCTCCAATGTTAATCATCCTTCTCATATTCAAAGTGGTATTCCGTCTGTTTCCCTACGTTATCATCGTTGTCCAGTATGTCCAGCCGTATTCCTAATGCTCCTCCTTCTTCGCTTTGTTCAGCTCGCGTTCCAATACATCAAATTGCCGGGTCCAGAATCGTTCGTAGAATTGCAGCCATTCCAGCGCCCTGGACATGACGCCCGGATTGAGGCGACAGGTATGTGTCCGCCCCTGAATGGATCGATCCAGCAGGCCGGAGCGCTCCAGCACCTTGATATGCTTGGAGGCTGCCGCAAGCGACATGTCAAACGGCTCGGCCAGCTCGGATACGGTCATCTCCCGCGCAGCGATCATGCGCACCATCTCTCTTCGGGTCGGATCAGCCAGCGCGTGGAAGATGTGATCCAGTTGTTCTTCGTTATTTTGTTCAACCATATGGTTAACTATAATGAACGGAACTCAGAAAGTCAACCAATCGGTTGAATATTAAGCAGCAAAAAAGCCAAGCCCTCCATTTAAAGGGCATGGCCACGATAATTCTTTAACTTAGTCCTGCTCCGGTAACACTTTACACTCGCCGCAGCATTTTTTATTCGATAACCTCATCAAGCAGCCGCTCCAGCTCGCCATAACTCGTCACGGTATGCTGTGGTTGATGCTCCGATTCCGGCCCTACGCTCCGGTGATTGAACCAAATCACATGCCAGCCCGCAGCCAGGGCGCCAACCACATCATTGCGCCATGAATCCCCGATGTAATAGGAGTCCTCCGGCACCGTTCCGGTCAACCGATTCACATGGTGGAAGATCCGCGGATCGGGCTTGTCCCAGCCCACCGCTCCGGATACGAATAGACGCTCCTCCGGTATGAGATCACCCAGCTGCATCGCTGCGATTTTGTTCATCTGGTGTTCTGCCGGACCATTGGTAATCAAGCCAACGACATGCCCGGTATCCGCCAATTTCTTAAGAAGCTCCCGGGCGCCTTCAAACATCGTGATGTTATACTGCCGGTCCAGATAGGTCTGCTGTACCGCCTCAGCCTCCTCGAGGGTCAGCTGTATGCCGAATTCGGCCAACGCGAATTGGAAACGACGCCTGCGCATATCTTCAACCGCTTCCCCGTAAGCAGCCGTGCCAGCCCCTCCGAGCTCTACGGACAGCTTGTCGCTGTAATAGCGCATCCGGTGATAGGCGGCTTCATAAGGAAACGCGCCATCAGGGCGGGCAACCTTCTGAACGGCATCGCGAAAAGGCGCCAGATGGTCATACAATGTATCATCCACATCGAAGAATATCCCCTTCGGTGATATTGGTGTCTTCATATGCATCCCTCTTCCTCATTCGATCTCTCTATTGTACCCGCATCGGCACTACCCGGGTCAAGCCTATCTGTTAATAAGTTCCTTTCCTATGATATGATGGCATTAAAGAGGCAGGATACATCAACTGGAACGTGCTACTTACCTACGCCAGCCAAGACCTCCAATTGTAATGCCCGATTATGTACCCGGATAAGGAGATGAATAATGATGACCAAGGATATGACCGAAGTGTGGAGTAAGGATTTCGTTCCCGAGGGTAACCGTGCCAGCAACGTGGATCGTTTCACCGGCTTTGAGGATACCTATGATCAGCATCGCCCCGAAGCTCCCCAGGAGGTTGTCGCCCTGCTGACAGGCTATTTAGAGCGCAAGCCTTCTCTCGTTGTCGACTTGGGATGCGGCACGGGACTGTCCTCGTTTGCATGGAAAGACGCAGCGGACCAAGTCATCGGCGTTGAGCCGAATGACGATATGCGGGGCAAGGCTATGGCCAAACTGCAATCGCTGCAGCAAGAGGGCGATGCCACTCACGGTGTGCAGCTTGCCGACATCAAGTTCGTCTCCGGCTACTCGAACCAGTTAGCGCTCCCGGATCAGTCAGCGGACATCATCACCTGTTCCCAGTCCTTTCACTGGATGGACCCGGCCAGCACGTTGAAGGAGGTTTCCCGCGTTCTGCGTGAGGAAGGGATATTCGCGGTATATGATTGCGATTGGCCGCCGAGCCTGACCTGGAAGGTCGAGCAAGCATACCAAGAGCTGATTGAACGGGCAGAGGCTATCATCGACCGCCATGTGGAGACACAGGAGAAGGCTTATAAAGGGAATAAGAACGAGCATCTGAAGCATATCCGGGAGAGCGGGGTATTCCGGTTCTCCAAAGAGATCGTATTCCATCATATGGAGCCGTTCACCGCCGAACGTTATACCGGCCTTGCCGTCAGTCAAGGCGGTATCCAAACCGTGTTCAAGCTGAAACAAACCGAATTGAACGATAAAATCGCACAGTTCCATGCCCTGGTCGAGGAGCACTTCCAAGGGCGGACTCTTCCCGTGATGCTCAGCTACCGTATGCGGCTTGGCATTAAATAAAGCAAGAAGCATCGAAAGGGATAATCCCGAAGTCCTCGCGCATCCTGCGGGGGAAGGGATATGAAGTATAACCGGCGTGTCTGAGAGGTTTGAGGTTCACCGAACCAACTCAGCGCGCCTTTTTCGTTAGCGAATAGGTCAGCCCTTCCCGCATCTACTCCCTATTAAGAATGATTACTTGCACAAGGAAATCATGAGACGGACGATATGCCCCGACGTTCTCTCCACGTTTAGCTGTTCGTTGTCCAGCGCCTCCGCTAGCGTAACAGCGCCTGGCACGATGCCAAAAATAGCGTCTATCCCTTGATCAACCAGGGACTGCATCGTACCCTCACCGCCGTCCGCCATGGGCACATGGATACAGGTCGCCTTCGGATTTCCCTTCTTACATGCCGCGTTCCATCGACTCACAGACTTCTTTGGCGGTCATGCTCTCCTTAAATGATTCGGGCGCGAGTACAATTACACAATCCTGCTTCAGCGTTATCCCCTGCCTCTCATTCATCATTCTTATGTAGGAAACGTTATCCCGGCTCGCGGGTATGAATCTCATCCGGGGCCATATGGGCAATGGCCTGCATCGTCTCAAACTGGCCGCTGGAGCCGACTTTGCCGGATAGCAGAGTACCGAGGATGCCGCCCGCGAAACCAATTGGAATGGACACGATGCCCGGATGCTTGAGCGGGAAGATCGCTTCCGCCCGGATCCAGCCGGCCCCGGGATCCATCACGTTAGGCCCCACGGCCATGAGCAGTAAGGAAGATATCAATCCGGCCGCAATGCTCGACATGGCCCCATACGTATTAAATCTCCGCCAAAATAGCGTGAACAGCAGCACCGGCAGGTTAGCCGAGGCAGCAACCGCGAACGCAAACGAAACGAGGAACGCCACGTTCAGCTTCTGCGCGCCGAGTGCGAGCACAATCGAAGCGGTGCCAACCACGATGGCCGAAAGCTTGGCCACTCTCATCTGCTGTGCCTCGGTCGCCCGTCCCCTTCGGAAAATGCTGCTATAGACGTCATGAGCAAATGCGGAGGATGCCGTCAGCACAAGCCCGGAGATCACGGCCAATATGGTTGCGAAGGCAACAGCCGATACAAAGGCCATTAAGAATTCGCCACCCAAAGCGCTTGCGAGCAGCGGCGCTGCCAGCTCAACACGCTCCGACAAAACGGACCAATCGACGAAGGCAGCCGCCCCAAAGCCAAGAAAAATGGTCATGGCGTAAAAGATGCCGATCGTAAACGTTGCCGTTTTTACCGATGAACGGACCGTACGCGGGTCTCTTACCGTGTAGAAACGCGCAATAATATGCGGAAGTCCCGTTGTCCCTAACACCAGCGCCATATTAAACGACAGCATGTCCAGCGGATGGTCGAACATATTACCCGCCATCAGAAACCGCTCCTGCAATGGGGTCGCCCGCTTCATGGATTCGAATAAGCCGAGCAGATCCCAATCGAACCTTGCCAGTACGATGAGACTCACGATAAAAGTACTGCTGACCAGCAAAATAGACTTGACGATCTGCACCCAGGAAGTCGCGAGCATGCCGCCGAACGTGACGTAGACGGTCATTAAGCCTCCGACCAGCACGATGGCTAGCGACGTTTCCAGCCCGAACAGCAAATGGACGAGCCACCCGGCACCAACGAGCTGGGCAATCATGTAAAAGACGGTGATCATCATGTTGTTGACGGCGATACATCCGCGCAGCCGTTTCTCGCTGAACCGGACCGCCACCGCATCCGCCATCGTGTACCTGCCCAGGTTATGAAGCGGCTCGGCGATGATGTACTGCACGATCACATAGGAGGCAAGGAAGCCGATCGAATAGAAAAAGCCGTCGAAGCCGTACACCGCAATGGATCCCGCGATGCCAAGGAAGGACGCCGCGCTCATATAGTCACCGGAAATGGCCAAGCCGTTTTGCAGCCCGCTCAGGCGATTGCCCGCTGCATAGAAATCATTCGTGCTTGTTGTTCGCTTGGCGGCATAATACGTAATCATTAACGTGCCGACCACAATCGCCAGAAAAAAAACGATGCCGGATATGTTCATGTGGCGTGCATGCCTCCTTCCGCCTCAGCCTGAAAGCCTGTTATTCCTTTATTTTACGATAAAATGACAAAAAAAGGGCGGTCCCTGCGCCGCTAAGCAGCTGGATACACCCTTTTTGGTCAAAGAATTAGATCCCGATTACGCGCCCGTATTGGCCTTGACCAGCACTTCGGCATACTTCGCTTCATCCTTGGAAGAGGATAACAGCGTGCCGATATAAGCTGCCAGGAAGCCAAGCGGAATGGAGATGATGCCCGGGTTGCTCATCGGGAAGATCGGATCGCCAATCAAAATCGCTTTGCCGGCCGGATCCCATATATTCGGACTAAGCGCCACAAGAATCACCGTGCTGATTAACCCTGTCAGCATCCCGGTAACCGCGCCTGTCGTATTAAACCTCTTCCAGAATACCGTGAACAGGATAACCGGTAAATTCGCGCTGGCCGCAACGGCGAAGGCGAGCGAAACAAGGAATGCCACGTTCATCTTCTGGGCAAACAACGCGAGCAGAATGGAGACAATGGATACGCCAATCGATGCGTACCGTGCCATCTTCAGCTGCTCCTTCTCCGACGATTCGCCGCGGCGCACGATCTGACCGTAGAAATCATGGGCGAAGGCCGATGCGGCGGACAGCACAAGGCCCGTCACCACCGCAAGGATCGTCGCGAACGCAACCGCCGAGATGAGCGCGAACAGGAAGTCGCCGCCAATCGCTTTGGCCAGGAGCGGCGCAGCCATGTTGCCCGCTTTATCGACCTCGGTAATATCCGCCGCGCCTACGAAGGCGGCAGCCCCGAAACCGAGAAAGATCGTCATGACATAGAAGATGCCGATAATCCAGGTAGCGTAGACCACGGAGCTGCGTGCCGTCTTGGCATCCTTAACGGTAAAGAAACGGGTCAAAATATGCGGCAGACCTGCCGTGCCGAGTACGAGGGCAAGGTTGAGCGACAGCGTCTCCAGCGGGATTTTGTATTTATTCCCAGGGTTGAGGAATGCCTCCTGCAGCGGCGTGGCCGTCTTCATATGATGGAACATCTGGGTCAGGCTGAAATCGAATTTGGCGAAAACGATCAGCGAAATGATGAACGTGCCGGCCATGAGCAGCACGGCCTTCGAGATTTGAACCCAGCTCGTGGCATGCATGCCGCCAAAGACAACATAGATGGTCATGAGCACGCCGACAATCAGAACGGACGTGACATAATCCAGTCCCAGCAAAAGCTTAATCAGCGCACCTGCTCCAACCAGCTGTGCGATCATGTAGAAGATGGAGATGGAAATCGTGTTCAACGCTGCAACGCCGCGTACTTTCTTGTCGGAGAAACGAGCGGCAATCATGTCCGCCACCGTATACTTCCCGAGATTCCGCAGCGGCTCGGCGACAAGGTACAGCACCACCAGGTAAGCTACGAGGAAACCGATGCTATAAAAGAAGCCGTCAAAGCCGACTAACGCGATCGAGCCTGCGATACCAAGAAAGGAGGCAGCAGACATATAGTCGCCGGCAATGGCTGTCCCATTCTGCCAGCCTTTAAGCCCTCCACCTGCCGTATAGAAATCGCTGGTGTTGGTTGTTTTCTTGGCAGCGTAATACGTTATAATCAGCGTGAGCATTACAATTCCGCAAAACAACGCGATAGCCATAGTCGATTACGCCCCCATATCCTTTTTAATATCGTCTACCATACGGTCAAACTGAGCCGCCTTGCGGGAGTACAGGATGCACAAGACCCATGTCATGACAAACTGCGCGAATGCAAATACCCATGCCCACGTGATCGGGCCGATCGCAGGGTGGTTCAACACGTCGGTGTACGAAGTGAGAATCGGCAGCGCAAAGTAAAACAGAAGAAAAAAGACGGTCATCGGAATAATGAACCGTTTCTTGCGGGAGAGCAGCGTTTTGAATTTTTCGGAATGCCATACTTCGGTATAGCTTTTTTCTTCCATTGCCTTTCCCTCCATTAACGATCAGGATCTATTGCGTCTCCCATGAATGAAAGCGCTTTAGAATGATTATATACAGGAGGACTGCCTGCGACCACAGCTCCTGCGCGAAACGTCCGATAGGGTGCGCGAAAGGGCGGATATGCCGCCTGAACGGGGAGACGCTCCACCGTTCCCCACGCGTGCTTCTCCCTAGGCCTCTCGAAGCAACCGGAACAAATCCCGGGCGGCCTCGCGAGACAAGGGAATCATCGTCCGCTGCTCATCCTTTAACACGATATTGTAAGCGCCGTTCTGCCAAGGGGACAGCTCCGCAATCCGGTTCACGTTAACCAGGTAACTGCGATGAGGCCGAAAGAACGAGTAACCCGCAAGCTTCTCCTCGAGCTCCTGCAGCGTGCTCTTGCTCGTAATCCGCTGGCCTTCGGCCGTCCATATGCGAATAACCCGTTCCTCGCGCACCGCGTACAGGATCGCCTCAGGATCGACGAGCACATGTTTGTCCCCATCATCGAATAGCAGTTTGCCGCGCATGCTGCGAGGAGCAGCCTCAGTAGAAGGATACGAAGCTGCCTGGAGGGCGACATCATAGGCTTCCTGCTTTGGGGTGGCTTGCCCTTCTTGAACCCTGCTGCGAATTCGCTGCAGCGTTTCCTTTAATCGCATATGGCTGTAAGGCTTTAGCAGATAATCAATCGCATTCAGACCAAACGCCTCGACAGCATACTCGTCATAGGCTGTCGTAAAGACAATGAAAGGCGAGACCGGGGAGGCCTTCAGCATTCGCGCAGCCTGCAATCCTTCCAGCTCCGGCATATGAACGTCGAGAAAGACGACATCCGGCTGCCGTAAGGGAACAAGCTCGAGCAGTTCCCGACCGTTCGCTGCATGAGGAAGCAGCTCGATATCAGGCTCCTGTTCCAGCAGGTAAGCCAGCTCCTCCCTTGCCAATCGTTCGTCTTCCGCTATCATCGTTTTAATTCGCTTCACGGTACCGGCTCCCTTCCGATAGACTGCAGGGGATGCTGAAGGATATGCTGCATCCGCCCTCTGCAAGATTCTCTACGATGAGTCTGGCTTCTTTGCCAAACATGCTGATTAAACGCTGATTGATATTGTAAATGCCGTTTCCCGTGCCCTCGCTGCCGATGATCGGCTGTTCACCGAGGCTGTCCAGCACCTCAGGCGAGATGCCAGCCCCGTTGTCCAGCAGTTGTACAACCGCCATATCGCCCGCCCGCTTTAGGGTCAACTGGATGAGGCCCCCGCTCGCTTTATCCCGCAAGCCGTGCTTGATGCTGTTCTCCACCAGCATTTGCAGCGTCGCGGGCGGAATCATAAGCTCGCCAAGCACCGGATCCAGCTGGCACTCAAACGTGAACTGATCCTCGAACCGGATTTGAATAATGTCCAAATAGGCATTCAATAGCTCCATTTCCTCACGAATGGTTGTTCTGCGGGAGGCCATGACCTTGACGTTCAAGCGCATGAACGCCCCCAGCTGCATCGTGGCATGTCTTGCCCGCAGCGGATCGCTCCGGATCAACGAATGGATCGCATTGAGCGTATTGAACAGAAAATGCGGGTTGATCTGCGCCTGCAAAAGCTTAAGCTCCGCCTCTTTCATTAAATGGCTCATCTTCTCGTGGGCCGTGGCCCCGAGCTGATAGGAAATCAGCTGTCCAAGCCCTTGGGCCATGACCAGCTCTACGCGCCGTATATCCTGCGGCCGCTTGAAGTAGAACTGAATGACGCCTACGATCTGGCTACCTTCGATCATCGGGACCAGAATGGCCGCACCGAGTGCCGGATGACGGGGTTGAATATCTTCCGCATTCTCTATGATCCGAAGCTCGCCGGTCGCGATGACATTCTTGGTCAAGTCGGATCTGATCTCTTCTCCGGGATCAATGGTACGGCTCGCGGCGCCGGCATGGGCCAGAAATCGCTCCGTATCCGTAATGGCGACTGCCGTTGTTTTCAGCTCGCGCAGCAGCAAGGTCGCCACGGCCTGAGCCGTTCGGTACGTCAAGCCCTGCTTCAGATGCGGCAGCGCCGCTTCTGCGATATGGAATGCCTTCTCCGTCTCGTAAGCCGCTGCCCGCTCTTCCTCGGTAAGCGCAACCCGCAGCATCGTCGTGAAGATCGCAATGGATATGCTGTTGGTCAGCACCATCGGCAGACCGATCAGGTTGACCAGCTCCACCGCGCGGTCCGGCTCATCGGCACAGATCAAAATAACGCCCATGTGCAGGATCGGGGCGAACATGCCGACGAATAACGCTTTTGCCGGCGAGATCACCCGCTCCTGCGAGAAGAATCGGGCTACGCCCCCGGCCAGGGCACCCGTAAGCGGTACGGCGATAGCTCCTGCCAGCCCCGTGTAGCCGCCGATATACAGGAGATGAGCTCCCGCCAGAAGCCCGCCCCCGATGCCGACGCGGGGCCCGCCGATTAGCCCGCCGATCACAACGCCGACCAAGGCGGAATGGGCCAGCGCCTGTTCCCCGGTCAGCCGCACCAACCAGAAGGAGGAGCTCGACTCGCCATTCTCTACGACAACGCCTGCATACGCTCCGAGGATGCCGAAGAGTCCAAACAGGCAGGAATAGATGAACATTCGCGTGCCGGACATCTCTTTGCGGTCCAGCAATTGGCGGAACAACGGAATTCTCGTCAGTATAAAAGTCAGGATGAGCAGCATGCCCATCCGTTCGAACAGATGCAGCGTCAACTCCTGCATGGACATCCCTCTTCTTTGATGGAGTAGGAATCTTCATCTGACGGTCAGTGGACGGTATGGATAAATAGGATAAGTGTGAATGCGGTTTCATTTCATGCAGTAAAGATTATATAGTACAGCGATGATTTGGACAATAAAAAGGAATAACATGAAACTTATGTAAAAACATTCAAGCGGAGATCCTATCCTAACGGGCACTCCAAAAAACCGTATCCCCGCGGTTAAGCGAACGATACGGCCAGTAAACAGCTGCAAGCCAAAACAGCCAAACATCTCCCCTCATTCTGATGTGTAAGGTCACTTTGGAATCACGAGGCCTTACGAGCCGGTCGAATTGGGTTTTCCAGCTCTTCTCCGGGATATCGACCACTTCCGAATGATCTGATTCGTTACCTCCGATAGCAGCAAACCCAGCGCGATGGCACCTGAAATCATGAAGGCTTGCGCCCCTAGCTGAACAGCCTGATCAAATTGATTCTGGGCGACATGCCGAAGGGCATTATAGGCGACTCCGCCCGGCACCAGCGGAATAATCCCCGACACGCTGAACACGATAATAGGCGTCTTGTATTTTTTGGCGAAAAAATGGCTGATGATCGTTACGCAAAAAGCCGCAAACACGGTGGCCGTCACCGGCTCAACCATCATGTTCTGCAGCATGATGTAGAGCAGCCAGCCCACCATGCCGGCAAACCCGCACTGCAGCAGTGCTTTTTTGGGTACGTTAAATATGATCCCGAAGGCCGCCGAAGCAACAAAACTCGTGATGAGCTGCTGTATATAAAAGGTTGCCACCATCTTCACCTCCACTCACACATCTCTTAGAATGACAACGTAAACGCAATGCCCGCGCCGATGGCAAAGGACGTAACAAAAGCCTCCGCGCCTTTGGACAAGCCGGATATCAGATGCCCCGCCATTAAATCGCGGATGGCATTGGTGATCAGCAAGCCCGGTACGAGCGGCATCACGGAGCTGATAATGATCGTATCCAGCTGATGGCCGAATCCGTATCTGACCATCCATACGGAGGTGATGCCGATGACCAGCGCTCCCGAGAATTCGGCGAAGAATCGCACCGGTATGACCCGATGCATGAATACAAAGCAGGAGAAGCCAAGACCGCCCGCAATGGCAGCCGGTACGAAATCCGGCCAGATGCCGCGAAACATAATGAGGAAGCAGCCGCTGGCAATCGCTGACAGGAAAATCAGCAGCCATGTCGGATAGATCGCCTGCTCATGCTCGATTTTCTCAAGCGCCCTATGAGCCTCTTCAATCGTCAGCTCACCGAGGCTTACGCTCCGAGACACGCTGTTGACCTGATCGATCTTATCGAGATTGGTTGTCCGATCTGAAATACGAATGAGCCGCGTAATATGCTGAGGCTCCTCCACCGAGAAGATAATCCCGGTCGGAGTCATATAGCTGTGGCTGTTCTCCACGCCGAAAGCCGCGGCGATCCGCATCATCGTATCCTCGACCCGATAGGTCTCCGCACCGCTTTGCAGCATGATTTTGCCTGCTAACAAGCAGACTTTGATGATGTCATGCTCCCGCTTCAACAAGTCATTCAAAACGACAATCCTCCTGCTGAACACATTCCGATTCAGAATCTTTGCCTATATTATAGTATCATTGCCATGATAAAGCATAGGATATGCTTTAAAGCAGCACTGCAGCAGCTGCAATCGTTCTGTTCCATGCCCATCATCGACCACAAAAAGCCCCCCGAACGATCGGGAGGCTCCTTTACGATTTATCCTTCGAATCGGCTTAATAGGCACCGCGGATGTGCATGGCTACCTGCTCCTGATAGAAAAGCGCAAGGCGTTCTTTCTCCTCCATGCTGAACGAAGGCACGTCCAGCGTGCCTAGGTTGTCTTCGATCTGGCGGACGCTGCGGAAGCCGGGAATCACCGCAGTGACCTCCGGGCAATCCAGAATCCAGCGCATGGATGCACGGGCCATGTCGCCTCGGCCCTCGGCAATCCAAGCGAGCTCTCTGGCGAGCTCGACACCCTTTTCGAACGGGAGTCCGGCAAAAGTCTCGCCCACGTTAAACTGCTCGCCGTTGGCATTGAAATTCCGATGATCCCCTTCGCTGAAGGTAGTGCTCTCCGTAAATTTCCCGGTTAAGAGACCGCTGGCAAGCGGCAAGCGCACCAAAATGCCCACACCCGACGCTTTGGCCTTCGGGAGTAGCTGGACCAGCGGTTTTTGGCGGAACAGATTAAAGATAACCTGCAGGGACCTCACCCCCGGTACCCCCAGGCAAAACAGTCCTTCCTCCACCGTTTCCACGCTGACGCCATAATGCCTGATTTTCCCCTCGTCCTGCAGCTTGTCCAGCGCTTCAAACACTCGCCCGTCCTTCAACACCTCAAAGGGAGGGCAGTGAACCTGATAAAGATCAATCCGATCCCGCCGAAGCCGCTTCAGGCTGTTCTCGCAATAAATGCGAATCGACGCCTCCGAATAGGTCTGAAGATCATGAATATCTCCGGCACGGCAAAACTTGGTGGCGATATGCACCGAATCCTCCCTGCCTTTGGTTGCGCGTGCAAGCAAATCCTCCGCATGCCCATCTCCATATACGTCGGCCGTATCGAAGAAGTTCACACCTTCGCCAATGGCGCGATCCAAGCCCTTCAAGGCTTCCTCATCGTTGGTCTGCCCCCATGAACCTCCGATCGCCCAAGTGCCGAAGCTGACCTCGCTAATGTGAAGCTCCGTATTTCCCAATTGTCTGTAGTTCATCGACGATATAGCCTCCTCATCCAACTGCCATACTAGTTCACACTACTAGACTAAACGTTAAATCGCTTTCATTCAATCCATATATGACATTTACCTATTTTTCCGCGGGTTGTTGACAATTCATTCCATCGCTCCTATAATACAATCATCAGATATCCAACGTTGGATATCCAGTTGTGAAATTCACCTTCACATACACATCCTAAGGAAGTGACCCAACATGACCAACCTCATCCTGCTCTCATTCCTGCGCCAGCGTCCGATGCACGGCTATGAAATTCAGCAGCTTATTCAGGCCAGCCGCATGGACCTATGGACGAATATTCTGTCCGGCTCCATCTATTATGCACTTAACAAGATGGAAAGCGACGGTTGGATAGCAGCCACCGCTGAAGAGCGGACCGGTGCAAGACTTCGCAAAATTTACAGTATTACGGATGAAGGCGAGAAGTTATTCCAGAAGATGATCCGCGAAACCTTGACGCTTCCTCCCCACACCGTCAAATCCGACTTCTCTCTTGGTTTGGTCTGGATCGAGAACATTCCGAAGCAGGAAGCGGTGGAATTGCTGCAGCAAAACCTTAAACAGGTGGAAGAATCGCTGGCACAATGGCGTTCAGGGAAAGAAATCAAGGGACAGTACGGCTTATCCAAGGTCGCCCTAGCTACCTTCGATAATGCAATCTCGATCCTGGAACAGGACATCGCCTTTCTCAACAAAATCATAATACTCGTTCAAGAATAAGCCTCAGCATCAGCTGCGGCTTTCCTTTACGGTAAATACCCAACATTGGATATATAATATAGGTTAGATCGGCGCAGCTTCATGGATCTTCCGCCCGGATGCGGAGCAGCCTGCCGTATGGAAGCAAGGAGCAACGAAGGAAGCTGCATCGATATAACGTCGTACAAAATCCGATAAGCCCCTTGTATAAAAGACATCTCATGCGGTATACTGAACAACAATATCAACATCAGGCCGATGAAGAGCTTCCAACTCCGAGGCGTTCTCGTCAAGGGGATCCGATCCTACAACCGATCAACGATCCTCCTAAGTTAACCGGACCCGCCCGTTACCGCGGAATCAAAGTGGATTGAACACGGACCCGCCTGTTTTGTGATTAGGTTACGGTTCAATCAATTTGGGTGGCACCGCGAGCGCATAAGCGTCCCTCGTCCCATATGGACTAGGACGCTTTTTTATTTTTTTCAGAAGAAGGAGCGCGGTGATTATGCTAGATATGAAATGGATCCGAGAGAGCACTGAGAATCAGGAAGAACTGCAGCAAGTGGCTGACCAGAAAGGCATCGCCCTGTCGGTTGCCGAACTTGTCCGGCTGGATGACCAGCGTCGGACACTGCTGCTCGCCGTGGAGGGCTTGCGGCAGCAGCGCAATGCCATCTCGCAGGAGATCAGCACGCTCGTGCGGCAAGGCAAACAGGAAGAAGCCGAACGGATGAAACAGCAGGTCAAGGACAGCAACGATCAGTTGGGCAAGCAGGAAGCGTTATACCGGGAGGTTGACGACGCCTATAACAAGCTGCTCATCCTTGTACCGAATATCGTTTCGCCGGATACGCCGGTCGGAGCTTCGGATGAGGACAATGTAGAGATCAGACGCGTTGGCGAGCCCCCCGTGTTTGATTATGAATACAGGGATCATGTTACGCTCGGCGAGCTGCACCGGATGATCGACATTCCCCGCGGCGTCAAAACCGCCGGCACGCGCAGCTACTACCTGACCGGCATCGGCGCAATGCTGCATCGAGCCGTTCAGCAGCTGGCGGTGGATATGCTGGTCGCCAAGGGTTTCACCCTTATCGACGTGCCGTTAACCGTAAGGACGGAGGCCATGCAGAATACAGCATTCTTCCCGCTTGGTCAGGATCAGGCTTTTCAAATAACGGAGCAAGATAAGTGGCTCGTCGGTACGTCGGAAGTGCCGTTGGTATCGTTCTATAGCGGTGAAGTCGTCGATGTGGCGCAGCCGATTCGCCTGGCTGCAGCATCGCTGTGCTTCCGGAGCGAGGTCGGCTCGGGCGGCCGGGACGTTTATGGCTTGTACCGGGTGCATCAGTTCGCGAAGGTGGAACAGGTCGTTATCTGCGAAGCCAGCGCGGAAGCCTCGGAGCTGCTTCTGCAAGAGATCACGGCCAATGCCGAGGAGCTGCTGCAGAAGCTCAAATTGGCTTACCGGGTCGTTGCCGTCTGTACCGGAGATATGTCGCAGAAAACGTACAAGCAATACGACATCGAGACATGGATGCCAAGCCGGAAGGCTTATGGGGAGACCCACTCGTCGTCGAATCTGCTCGACTTTCAGGCGCGTCGCTCGAACATCCGCTACCGGGACGCAGAAGGCAAGCTGCGCTACTGCCACACCCTGAACAATACGGCCGTGGCTTCGCCGCGAATTCTTATCCCGCTGCTGGAGAACCACCAGCAGCCCGACGGCTCGATCCTCATTCCGAGGGCGCTCAGACCTTACATGAACGGGATGGAGCGGATTGAGCCTCCACACACAACGGAATGAAAGACATCATCAACCTATATCTGACGTTCAACAACGCAGCCATTGAATGGCTGCGTTGTTTTGGGATTTCATTTTGTAAGTGAAGTACTTGCCTCCGCTCCGTCACTATAAATGCATGAATCGGGTTTAACCGATACTTAGACCAGCATAAAAAGCATATACTATGAAGTACATTTTTCTTTAGATTATGGAAGCCATCCGTTTTCAGCGAAGCTGAACCGTTCGATAATCGCAAGAAAAATTCCCTCTAAATGCGGTCTGGCTTCTGCGAAGGTGCATCGATGTATATTTTTCTTATGGATTAAGTAGGTATATAATGTTCGTTATATAGGGATACCAACTATCGATAAATAGATTCATTTTTTTCGGCACCCACTTAAACGGATGTCTTCTCCCTATATAAAAACTTTACCGTGCCGCGCACGAATAAGGAGGTCATACCCTATGACAGAACCTAATCTTGATCATACAGCGCCCAAAACGCTTCGCGATATCCCTATTTCCATCCTGGATCTCGCCCCGATTACAGCGGGCAGCACCGCTGCACAGTCGCTGCGGAATACACTTGATCTGGCCAAGCATGCCGAGAAGTGGGGGTATAACCGCTACTGGCTTGCCGAACACCACAATATGCCGGGGATCGCCAGCTCGGCCACTTCAGTCGTCATTGGCCATGTCGCCGGAGGCACGAGCAAAATCCGCGTCGGATCCGGCGGCATCATGCTGCCGAACCACGCTCCGCTGGTCATCGCCGAGCAGTTCGGGACCCTTGAATCGTTGTATCCCGGCCGGATTGATCTCGGTCTTGGCCGTGCGCCGGGATCGGATCAGCTCACATCCCGGGCGCTCCGCCGCGGTCCCGACAGCGACGGCCAGGATTTCCCGGATCGTCTCGGCGAGCTGCGGAATTACTTCCAGCCTACCTCCGGGTCGTCCATGCGCATCCGGGCGATTCCCGGTGAAGGCCTGCATGTACCGATCTGGCTGCTCGGCTCCAGCGGTTTCAGTGCGCAGCTGGCAGGACAGCTGGGGCTTCCGTTCTCTTTTGCGAGCCACTTTGCTCCGGATTATCTGATGGCCGCGCTTGACCTGTATCGAACCAGCTTCCGTCCTTCATCGGAGCTGAGTAAGCCTTATGCCATGATCGGCGTGAACGTGATCTGTGCCGACACGGATGAGGAAGCGCAGCGCCTGGCTACCTCGCCGTACCAGCAGTTCCTGAATATCATCCGGGGCCGAACCGGCCAGCTGAGTCCACCGGTGGACAGCATGGATGATCTGTGGAACCTGCAGGAGCAGGCCATCGTGAAGCGCCAGCTCAGCTTCTCCGCCATCGGCAGCCCTGCAACCGTCCGCGCGCAGCTGGAGCAGTTCCAGCAGTCGACGAACGCGGACGAAATCATTGTCGCGGCCGCCATCTACGATCATGAGGCGCGCTTGCGTTCTTATGAGCTGCTGGCGGATGTTGTCGGCATCAAATAAATGTTATACCAAAAAGACCAGACAAACCCGGTATTCCGGTGCTTGACTGGTCTTTTTTTCAAATATATATTACAACGTCAATCCGCCATCAATTGTAACCAGCGAGCCTGTCATGTAGCTGGAGCCCGGAGAAGCCAGGAAGGCAACCACGTTCGCGATTTCATACGCCTCAGCCGGACGGCCCATCCGCATGTTGCCCACTTCCTCAGGCACGTAGCCGCCTTCCATGAAGGACTTGGCCACCGCTGCCGTGAGCGGCGTCTGAACGCCGCCCGGGCAGATGGCGTTCACGCGAATGCCCTGCTTCACGTATTCCAGCGCTGCTCCCTTCGTCAAGCCCACCACCGCATGCTTGCTTGCCGAATAAGCGGCCGCACTGTGCTCGCTGCGGATACCTGCCGTAGAAGCGGTATTAACGATATGTCCGCTGCCCTGCTCCTTCATGACTTTCAATACATACTTCATGCCGAGAAAAGCGCCCTTGACGTTCACGTTCATTTGACGGTCAAATTCGTTCTCGTCGATGTCGTCCAGCATCGAGAACTTCTGCACGATACCCGCATTGTTGAAGAAAAAATCGATTCTGCCATAGGCCTTAACCGCCTGATTCACGTAGTTCTGGTTTTGGTCACATCCGCTTGCACGAAGATGCCCTCACCGCCCTGCTCCTTGATTAAACGCAGCGTTTCCTCGCCGGCTTCCTTGTTGAAATCAACGAGCACTACCGCTGCACCATCCTCAGCCAATTTCAAGCTGCTGGCTCTGCCGATCCCGCTGGCTGCCCCGGTAATGACAGCGATCTGTTTGTTATCGGACATGGAACAACACTCCCCTTGATGGAAAAATAAAATTAGGCCCGACCGAGTTGTATCACGATCATTTCTGCCGTCTATCGCTTATAGACAAGCCATTGGAAGGATGAATTACTTCGCGAAATATCCGCCATCGATCGGCAGCTCAACGCCTGTAATGTAAGAAGACTCATCCGAAGCAAGGAACAATACGCCGCGTGCGATATCTTCCGCTTTGCCCAGGCGTGGAAGCGGAGTCTGGGATTGGAACCACTGCATCATCTGCTCATCCTTGAAGAGATCCACGGTCATTGGCGTTTCGATGTAGCCAGGGTGAACCGAATTGCAGCGGATGTTATGCTTCGCAAAGTCAACGGCCGTGGCTTTGGTCAGCATGCGTACCGCGCCTTTGCTTGCCGTGTAAGGACCGGCGCCGCTGCCGCCTGTCAGGCCGGCAATGGAGGAGATGTTGACGATGGAACCACCGCCGGCTTCGATCATATGTGGAATAACATATTTTTGGCCGAGGAATATGCTCGTAACGTTAATCGACATGGTCTTCTCCCAGCCTCCGACCGTCAAATCCATGAACGGCGTTGCATTGGAGACACCGGCATTGTTGACCAGGATGTCGATTTTGCCGAATTTTTGAACCGTCTCATCTACGACACGAACCCAATCTTCCTCTGAAGCTACGTTGTGCTTGAATCCGATCGCTTCGCCGCCAAGCGCTTCAATCTCGGCTACGACGTCTTTGATCTTGTCTTCCTGAAGGTCCGTAATCGCAATCTTGGCTCCCTCCTGCGCAAACAAAAGAGCGTCGGCTTTACCCATACCACCTGCTGCACCTGTAATGATGGCTACTTTATTGTCCAATCTCCCCATGAGAATACCTCCTGAAATATTAGTCGTTGGTTTGGCTATCTTCATTGGACCGCCCGATCTTAAGCTGCAGATGTTCAATCATCTTCTCGTATGAAGCGATCAACACATCCATCTCCTGATCGGAGAAATCCGACCATAAGCCTTCATTCAATTCACGGTACTTCGCAATCATCCGGGCTTCAACTTCACGGCCCTGCTCCGTAATCTTAAGATAGACCTGACGCCTGTCCTCGCTGGACGCCACCCGTTCAATATAACCCTTACTGACCAGCTTGTTGCTCAAGTTGGTCACGGCCGACAGCGTAACATTCAAGGCGTTGGCAAAATACGAGCTGGTCTGCTGCCCCTCATACGCCAAGGTCTGCAGCACGTAGTACTGAGGGCCGGTCAAATCATTGTCCAGAATCTTGGCATAGTTCGCCACAAGCGTCATCATCTGACGGGCTACCATGTTAGATAATTGTTCCCTCTTATCCAGTTTCATCACCTCGATGCCCAACGAAGTCTACACATTTATTACAAATTTAAATAGTTAAAAGCTTTTAACAATCTAAATTGTATACCCTTGCACATCGCTCGTCAACCACGATAAAATGCCCGATCTGGTTGTTATTCCCACCGTCGCAAGCAGTGAAGGCAAAATGCACTCAGAGTGGATCTCGCTTGATCGAACCAAGCAAAGATTCCAATGGATAGCACGTTTTATCTATAGAAAAAAAGAGCACCTCAGGTGCTCTTGAAAGTATATCCATCCTCGTTTCGGCGTATCCCGTTAAGAGGAATAGCCGGTATATTCTAAAGTATCGTAGTCGGCGCGAGCCGAGCTTTCCCTGCTATTCCCGGTAGTGTAGGGCGCGATCAGCGCTAGGATAAATCCCATTCCGATCGGACGAGACGATGGCGGCTGGGGCAGATGCATTCGAATCATCGGGTGCCGACTACGTCACCAAACAGGGAATCACACGAAATGGGAGATCCCTAATACGCGCGTTGGTGATAAAAAAAGGCACCACCCTAAGGTGATGCCTTCCAAGTCATTATCCTGCCGTATCCATCCGCGCATCCAGTGTGAGTTGACGCAGTTGATCGAGCGTCATGCGATCTACGAAGCGCGAGAACTTCTCTTTTTTCTTGCCATGCTCCTGATAGATAGTGATCAGCTTCAGGATGATTGGAGCCAGCTGCTGCGGCGTCAAATCCGTATGCAGTTGCTTGGCCAGAGCAGCCTTCAACCCTCTCGGCTCTCCACCTACATAGATATCGTAGGTATTCCGCATCTTAATAACAGCAATATCCTTCAGCAGCGGTTCACTGGTGCCGAGCGCACAGCCCGCGTAACCGATCTTTAGCGGATTGGGTACAGGATGATCGGCGATTACTGCATCCAGCATCTTTGCAACGTCCAGTCCCGAATCCTCCGCCCCCCGGCAGAAGTTGCAGGTGATCAGGCTCTTGGAGACAAAGCCCGCGGGATGAACCTGAAGTCCGGCGGCTTCCAGCTTTGCCTTGGCTTCCACCACCCGATCTGCATCCATCTCCACGTACAATTGCTTAAAGGTTGTCATCTCAATGCGGGCATCCTCGCCTACGATAGACCCCAAGACCGCCAGCTGATCCGGGCGGAACAGCGTTCCGCCCACCTCAAAGCCGGGTGTCACTGCAAATTTTTGCGATGCCAATGTCTACACTCCCATCAAGTCGCCCTTATTATCGTTTCCTTGCTAGGTTTGATCCACGTTATATATGAACGGTCTCTTTGCTTCCGTTATACCTTCATCCGCTGCAGGCGAAGGGCATTCAGCACAACCGATACGGAGCTCAGTGCCATGGCGGCCCCGGCCACCCAAGGTGCCAGAAGACCGATGGCGGCAATCGGAATGCCCAGCGAGTTATAACCCAGCGCCCAGAAGAGGTTCTGACGGATGTTGCTCATCGTCTTGCGGCTCATGTAGATGGCATCCGGAATGCTGTTCAGATCCCCCTTCATCAGTGTCACGTCAGCGGCTTCCATTGCCACATCCGTACCTGTACCGATAGCCATGCCGATGTCGGCAACCGCAAGTGCCGGCGCATCGTTAATGCCGTCGCCAACCATGGCGACCTTCTTGCCCTGCTGCTGGAGCTTCTTCACTTCTTCCGCTTTGCCTTCCGGCAGTACCTCGGCCCGCACATGGTCGATACCAACCTGCTTCGCGATGGCCTGTGCCGTGCGTTCATTGTCACCGGTAATCATAATGACTTCGATGCCCATTTCTTTCAATCTTGCTACGGCAGCACGGGACGTCTCCTTGATTGTATCCGCCACAGCCACAAGACCTGCATATTGGCCGTCTACAGCCGTTAACATGGCAGTCTTGCCCTCGGTTTCAAGCTCTGACATTCTGCCGAGGATCGCATCTATCGGCACGTTATGCTGTGCCATCAGCTTACGTGTACCGACCAGCACCTCGTGTCCTTCCACGCTGGCACGGATGCCATAGCCTGGAATGGCTTCAAAATGCTCAGCTGCCGGAAGCTGCGTTCCTTTGGCCTCAATTCCGGCCACAATCGCTTCAGCAAGCGGATGCTCGGAGCTCCTCTCAGCAGATCCGACCAGACGAAGGAACCGCTCTTGATCAAAGTTATGAACTTCCACATCGGTCAACTCGGGTTTGCCTTTGGTGACCGTCCCTGTTTTATCCAGAATAATGGTATCGATTTTATGGGTGGACTCCAGATGCTCTCCGCCCTTGAACAGAACACCCAGTTCTGCAGCGCGGCCCGAACCCGCCATGATCGAGGTCGGTGTAGCCAGACCCAACGCACACGGACAAGCAATAACCAGAATCGCAATAGCGATTTCTAACGATTGAGCGAAATTACCAGGCGTTACCCAGAAGTACCACACGAGGAAGGCAGCAATTGCAATGCCGACCACGATCGGAACGAAAATGCCGGAGATGACATCAGCTACCCGCTGAATCGGAGCTTTGGAGCCTTGCGCTTCCTCAACCACCTTGATAATTTGGGCTAGAGCGGTCTCCTTACCCACTTTCGTCGCTTCCAGCGTCAAGCGTCCGTTCTTGTTTATGGTGGCGCCGATAACAGCATCGCCCGCTTTTTTCTCAACCGGAATGCTTTCACCTGTCAGCATCGACTCATCTACCGCCGACGTGCCCTCCACGACTTTACCGTCCACCGGGATTTTCTCACCCGGCTTTACCAATACGAGATCACCCACCAGGACCTGCTCCACCGGAATGGTCATCTCCTGACCGTCACGAACGACCAGCGCCGTTTTGGCTTGAAGGCCCATCAGGGTTTTAATAGCCTCCGACGTACGGCCTTTAGCCAGGGATTCGAACAGTTTCCCCATAATGACCAGCGTGATCAGCACCGCACTGGTTTCATAGTACATTTCGGGCCCATGGTGTACATTGGCTCCTGCAACGGCCCAATCAATTGTTAAATACAGACTGTAGAAATAGGCTGCCGACGTACCGAGTGCGACCAGAACGTCCATATTGGCGCTTTTGTTGCGAAGAGCCTTATAGGCACCCACATAGAACTGTTTCCCGATAAAAAACTGCACCGGCGTTGCCAAGATCAGCTGGAACCAAGGGTTCATAAACAGATCCGGCATCCAGATCCAAGAGGTGAAGGAGAAATGGCTCACCATGGCCCAGAGCAGCGGCAGAGACAGAATCGCCGACAGGAGCAGCTTCCGCTTTTGCTTGGTGATGGCCTCCTTGCGGTGACCTTCCTGATCAAGCGTCTCCTGTTTGGAAACCGCCTGATACCCAAGCTTCTCTACACGCTGTTGAATATCGCTGAGGCTTACCTCTGCGGGATTGAATTCCACCCGGGCCGTCTCCAATGCAAAATTGACGTTGGCCTGATTAACACCTGGCATCTTGCTTACCACTTTCTCGATTTTCGAAGCACAGGCAGCACAGTACATGCCAATCAGCTGCAGGTCCACGGTTTCCTTTGCTGTTCCGTAACCCAGCTTTTCAATTTTCTCTTCCATCTGCTGGACGGAAACCACATTCGGATCAAATGTAACCGACGCTTTTTCCAGCGCAAAATTCACATTCGCTTCCTGGACGCCCTCCATTTTGCTTAGACCCTTCTCAATCCGATTCGCACAGGCGGCACATGTCATACCCGTTAACTGCAGCGACGTTTTCTTCTGTTCCATTGTTGCTTCTGCTCCCATCTTCTCCTCACCCCTCTTCATCCTCGTGCCGTTTAGTTAAACTACGTTGTATCCTTGTTCCTCGATAATTTCTTTGATTTTATCCAAATTGACTTGGCCTGCGTCGTATTTAACGGAGACCGTGCCTGCCTTCAGGTCCACATGACCCTCGATGTTCTCATTCTTTAAAGCTCCTTCAATGGAATTCACGCAATGCATGCAGGACATACCTTCTACTTTTATGGTTACCTGTTCCATGTTCAATCTCTCCTTTTGGATTATGTTTTATTGTGAGCAGCCCTTCTAAAAGCATGCCCGGAATAAGTTTTGAACGGGTTGTGCTCGTTTCTTGATGTTAGTATACCCCCCTACCCTATATTTAGTCAATGGGTTTTCTCACTTTTTTTGAAAAAATGTCCCCCGCTATGCTTTAACCGCTTAACCGTGCGGTATTCTTCACCTTGAATAAACACCAACTGCCACCTTTAGAAGGTGGCAGCTCCATGGACACTCATCATAACCAGACCGTCTCCAGCCAGGAATTCCATTATTTCATTAACTTGTTCATGGTTGTTAACAGCTCGGTAATAACATCGTCGTCACCTTCCTGCAGGCGTTCCACCACACAGCTCTTCATATGATGCTCAAGCAGCAATTTGCTGACGCCGTTCAAGGCCGACTGGATCGAGGAGATCTGGTTTAATACATCATCACAGTACGTATCCTTCTCAATTAAGCCCTTTACACCGCGAATCTGTCCTTCAATCCGGTTCAACCGGCTGACGAGATTGCTTTTCGTTTTGTCGGAATGATGGCTCTTCCGTTCACCGGTTACTGCGCACGCATCATGTACATGGTTCTCGATTGTCATACCCATTCCCCCCTTGATCACGTTACTTCATCTTATTCTAACCCTATTTCCATTATATCATATAGCCCCCCACCCTATAAAGCCCAGCTTATGGAATAAAGATTGAAGCCATAGCCGGATGTACAGCGGGATCGATTCAATTATTGAGATTTTAGAACGATTCATATAACATGGTCAAAAGGTTAATCATCATTTTACGGGAGTGAACATAATGAGCCGTATCACCATATTAATCGCGGATGATGAGTCCGAGATTGCCGACCTGATCGAGCTGCATTTAAAAAAAGAGGGTTACCAGTGCATTAAGGCACGCAATGGCCAGGATGCCATTCATGCGGTTCAAACGTATCCGATTGATCTGGCTATTTTGGATATTATGATGCCCAAGCTCGACGGCTATGAGGTAACAAGGCAAATTCGCGAAAAGTTTTTACTGCCTATTATTTTTCTCAGTGCCAAAATTTCGGACCTCGATAAAATCGAGGGATTGGTGCGAGGGGCGGATGATTATATGACCAAGCCGTTCAACCCCATGGAATTAGTAGCTCGCGTGAACGCCCATCTCAGGCGTACCAAGCAGTTGAGTCAGTCGGCAGTGGAAGTGAATAAACCTATCGTGGAGATCGGGGGCGCCGTCATTTATCCGGATCAGCGAGTGGTCGAGCTCTACGGTAAGCCCATTGAATTGACGCCAAAAGAATTTGATATCTTGTATCTGCTCGCCAGGCATCCCAAAAAAGTCCATAGTGCCGAACATATATTTCAGCAGGTATGGGGCGAAGACTACTATGAAGGCAGAAACACGGTGATGGTGCATATTCGTACGCTGCGGAAAAAGCTCGGGGAAGATACCAACAAGCATAAACTGATCAAGACGGTATGGGGAGTAGGTTATACCATCCATGTCTAACATGATATTTAGCTTTCGGACTAAAATGATTCTGCTGCTCATGGCCAGTATGCTTGCATCCGGCGCTATTACCTTTGGGATCTATAAAGCTCTCCAGCTGTACTATCGATCCGAAGTTTTGTTTGAGAATCCGTTAACTCGAATTCGATATTTCATGAGGTACGAAATTGGGGATGTGAACTCGTTTTTAATTATTTTTGTACCGCTAGCCATCATGTTTTTCTTCTTGTTCACCAAGCCTTACGCAAAGTACTTCAAAGAGATCTCCAAGGGGATCCATCAGCTCGCAACCGGCAATTTCATTGATCGGGTCCATATTACGTCCAAAGATGAGTTCGGTACGATTGGGCGAGATATTAACTTAGCCATGGATAACCTGCGGGAAGCGGTAGAACGGGGCGACTCTGCTGAGAGCAGCAAGGATCAGCTGGTTCTAAACCTGGCCCATGACTTGCGCACACCGCTGACCTCCGTTATCGGGTATCTGGATTTCATTCTTAAAGACAATCAGCTGACTCCGGAGCAATCCAGGCATTATGCCCATATCGCTTACACCAAGTCTCAACGCTTGGAGAAACTTATCGATGAGCTGTTTGAAATCACCCGAATGAACTACGGCAAGGTCCAGCTTGAGAAGAACATGATCGATCTCGGCGAGCTGCTCAACCAACTGAACGAGGAACTATATCCTATATTTGAAAAAAACGGCCTTACCTCCAGAATGAACATTGCAGAGCAGCTGATTATAGGCGGAGATGGAGATTTACTGGCGCGCGTATTTGAGAATCTCCTCACCAATGCGATCCGGTATGGGAATGATGGCCAATTCATCGACATTCACGCATATGTGGATGCCGATGAGGTTGTCGTTCAAATCATCAACTATGGGGATTGTATTGAACCTGAGGAGCTTCCGCATATTTTCGATATGTTTTACACCGGCGACCGGGCACGAAGCCATCAAACGGGAAGCACGGGGCTCGGGCTCTTCATTACCAAAAACATTGTGGAGCAGCATGGTGGAACCATTTCCGCACAGAGCAGCATGATCCGCACACTCTTCGAGGTGCGTTTGCCCCGAAGTGACCGCCAATAGGCTTCGTACAGCAACGACGATTCAATTATTTAAGAAAAATTTTAGAAATAGCCTGCTTCTTTTTTAATTAGTTTCCCCTAACCTTAAGAACATAGAACTGGGAAAGCAAAAATAGGAAGCAGGGTTATTTAACATAACGAATACGTTCTTTTTACTCAAACCATTTTATCCTATTGTACAAACCCGAACCTCCAGATCGGTGCGTACCGTATCTCCAGAATCCTAGCATCGCCAAGTCTTGAATCATTTGCCGGAGGACGCGTAATAACTATCAAGAAACAGAAAGGTGTCCGCTTGCCCTTTATGGAACATGGATGAAAAGATAAAAATATCCGACGATTCTGTTTTAGGCGGACTCTTCTCGAGGAACTTCCCCTTCTTATTGTCATAGAAATACTCCAGGATGTCATCGGATGGTGATGGATCGTATTCTCCATATCGTTTCTTGATCTCGCCAATTTGCATTCCTATTTCAGCGCCGCGCGTTGTTTGATAATGACCTTTCGATTCTTCCTCCATCCTGATCGCAACAACGGCATCATCTCTGTAGAACACCGCGATCCCGAAATCGTAGTCAAATACACCCCTGGCATGCTCTTGTCCCGTGCCAAGCACTTTTTCAGCATCCGTACGATTCATGCCGTAGTGTACCTTTTGGCCATTATCTATGCGCACGATCCCCATGTCTTCTTTGGTAAACTTCTCCGTTGGCTCACCGCCGCCGTTACAGCCTCCTAAGACCAGGATCAATACTATCAACAAGCAGAAGTATCTAACCATGTAATCCTCCTCCTCTAGAGTTTTTTTCCAATATTTTACCATATAATGCTTTATAAAGGGCACTATTTCTACCTGGGCGTGCATCAAAAGTACATGCTCACACAAAGATTCGGCATTCGAAAAGTATCCATCCATAAAAAAAAGGATGCCCCATCAGATCCAACATCTGATGGGGCATCCCCTAATTTCCACGTCCAGTTATAATATGAACTTAGTAAATCGTCCGCCCCTGCTCATCCGGCACGCCGGATTTACGGAAGAAGTACGTGTTGATCACATCTCGCCAATGCTTCGCATGCTCAGCCTGATCGGCCAGGCGCTCGGTTACTTGAATGAAACGCACCGGATCGACTTTATCCTCTAGCGAGGTCCATGCGTCGAGCAGTCCAGCCGCTGCCTGCGCCCCGGCAAAATGTGAGTCATAAATATGCTGAATCACCGTTTTACCGGATTTCAACACATGGGAATACGGCACATGATGGAAGAACAGCAGCAGCTCGTCAGGACAATCCGCCAGCGAATCATATCGAGCCTTATTCGGCTCGAAATACTGTGCGGTATAACCCGTGCCTGTCGCCACCGTGCGATCGACGCCCATCCCGTCCCGATCGGCAAAATGGTACGTACCCCACCTTGAATATTCATAGCCGTCGACATCCGGGCCATAATGCGTATGCGGCGTAATCATCCAGCCCACCCCGAGCGGGGAGGTGTAGCTTTCATAGATCGGCCACGATTGCATCAGCATGTTGCATACCGTGTCGACCACCGGTGCAACATTGCCGAAGGTTAACCTCGTCCATTCTTCCGCGATCCTCTCCGAGGACAAGTCCGGATCCCAGATCAGGCGTCCGAAGCCATACAGATTCGCCTGCGCCAAGGTGTGACCCGTCCAGTTCTCATCATTTCCGATGTTGGAAACGGCGGCAATCCCGCTGTATTTCATGCCGTGCAGGGAACCGTTGACAATCTTCTTCACCTCGGACCCGGACCCATTCGCGCAGGTATCGAAATCCAGCACCTCTTTCCACTGCGGCACCAAATAGCATACGTGACGCTGCTGGCCTGTATACTCCTGGGCGACCTGAAACTCCAGCACTTGATTGGTCTCTCTCATGCTGCCGAACAACGGGGACACCGGTTCCCGAACTTGAAAGTCCATCGGCCCGTTCTTGATCTGCAGCAGCACATTGTCCTTAAACCTGCCGTCCAGCGGGGTAAAATGATCATAGGCCGCCCGCGCTCGGTCCGTGCTGCGGTCGCGCCAATCCTGCATGCAGTTGTAGACGAAGCAGCGCCAGATGACGAGCCCGCCGTGCGGCTCCAGTGCCTCGGCCAGCATATTGGCGCCATCGGCATGGTCCCGCCCATAGGCAAACGGGCCGGGGCGGTGCTCCGAATCCGCCTTCACCAGGAAGCCGCCGAAGTCCGGGATATGATCGTAAATCTCATCCGCCGTGTCCTTCCACCACTGCCGAACCTCTTCGTTCAGCGGGTCGGAGGTGGACACGCCGCCGATATGCAGCGGAGCCGCAAAGTTAATGCTCAAGTACAATGTCATGCCATAATCCCGGAAGATATCCGCGACCTTCGCAATCGTCGGCAAATATTCCGCAGTAATGAATTTCGTCTCGATCTCGTGCACATTGACGTTATTAATGGAGATGGCATTCATGCCCACGGAAGCCAACAGGCGGGCGTAGTCTCTTACCCGATCCAGGTTTTCGGTGAACCGTCCATTTTCGTAAAAAATCGAGTGGCCCGAGTACCCGCGTTCCACCGAGCCGTCGGCATTGTCCCATTGATTGATCATCCGCAGTCCGTTCACTGGCTGCTCGGTCACCTTCAGTCCGGTTAACGGTTGGTGGGAGGCCAGCAATCTCAATAAATGAAACACCCCATATAATACGCCTTTACCGGATCCACCAGTCAGTACCAGCTTCTCCTGCTGCCCTTGAATTGAATGCTCCAGCTGAAAGCCTTCTGCGCCTAGCCGGGCTGCCACCTGGCCCTTATCCCCGCCTGAGCCGACCCCATCCCCCATGCCCTGTTCGGCTGAAGCCGCATGAATGCGAACCTCAAGATAGGACGAAGCCGGTGCCTCGGACGTGATGACCGGTACGATACCGAGCATGGATTGGCACGCCCTCTTCAGTTCCTCCATGGCCGCGTTTGCAACCCGCGACTGCTGAAGGTCCGCAACAATCGTGCCGAGCAGCCTGCCGTATCCGGCAGCAAGCTCGCGGTCCTTCACGGGCGCATACTGCAGCCAAGCTTTATATAAAGTACTGTTCAATGTCAGTTCCTCCTTCTTCGATCGTGATCCGAGCCAAGACGGATTACACCTTGGCTGTACTCTCGACCAATCGGTTAAACGCCGGTTTCGGCTGATGCCGCTCATCAAACAGGAAGGGCCAATTCTTTCGCCCCCGTACCGGGAAATCGTCCAGCCAAGTGTAATCGTCGGCTGCGCCCCAGAAGGTAACGGACGTAATATGACCCCGGTACTCCTTCAGAATGCCGAACATCGCCTCATACCGCTTAGCCTGAGCCTCCAGAAGCTCTTCCGGCGCTTCGGTCAGATCCTTCCGCTTGTCGTCAAACCGGAACATCGACACATCGAGCTCCGTAAGCTGGAGCTGCAGGCCGAGCGACGCGTACTTCTCGATCGCCGCCCGGATATCGTCAAGACCCGGGTCGTACAGATTCCAGTGCGCCTGCAAGCCTACGCCATGGATCGGCGTTCCTTGATCCAGCAGCGACTTGACCAGCGTATGGATTTTGTCCCGCTTGTTCGGATGAGACTCATTGTAATCGTTATAGAACAAGAGGGCCGACGGATCGGCTTCATGAGCATACTCAAATGCCTTGGAGATAAAATCGGGACCCGCAATGTCCAGCCATTTGGACGGACGAAGAAGTTCGGCACCTTCATCGGAGATTACCTCGTTGACGACGTCCCAGGCGTAAATATCGTCCTTGTATCGCTTCACGACCGTGTCGGTATGCGACTTTAGCCGTGCGTACAGCGTAGCTTTATCCACCAGGCTCCCGTTCTTGTCCTCGAACAGCCAGTCGGTCGTTTGGTTATGCCATACCAGCGTATGGCCGCGCATCTTCATTCCATGCTTGCGGGCGAAGGCGGCAAGCCGGTCCGCGTCCTCGAACGTATACGTATCCTCCGCCGGATGCACGCTGACAAACTTCATTTCATTTTCCGCTGTAATGCTGTTGAAATGGTACGATAGCAGTTCCTCCTGCGTTTCGATTGTCCGCGGGTTCACAGCCGCTCCGATGAGAAAGTCATCCGCGAACATTTCCTTAAGCCTCGGTTCATTTCGATGCGTGTTGGACACTTCCAGTCCCTCCTTGAATTAGAGATAACAGCATGTATTGATGGTTTATGATCGTGATGACACCAGCAGCGGTAGCAGTTCCTGCAGATTAACCTTTCACGCCGCCAAGGGTCATCCCTTGCACGAAGTATTTTTGCAGGAACGGATACACGAGAATGATTGGCACGCTGGCCACAATGGTCATCGTTGCCCGAATAGAGGTCGGCGTAACCTGATTCGCGCCGCTCTCGGAGCTAGCAAACTGGCTTGCATAGTCGTTGCCCGAGTTCATCGAGGAGTTCGAATTCTGGAGTATTTTCATCAGCTCATACTGAAGGGTGCTTAATTCGCTGTATGAGGAATTGTATAAGAATACGTCAAACCAGGAGTTCCACTGGGATACCGCCGTAAACAGCGATACCGTAGCAAGCACGGGCACGCACAGCGGAAGCACGATTTTCATGAAAGTCGTGAACTCGCCAGCGCCGTCGATCCGGGCCGATTCCAGAATTCCCTCCGGCAGTCCTTCAATGAAGGAACGAATGACAATCACGTTAAACACGCCGATCAGGCCCGGAATGATGTACACCGAGAAGGTGCCCAGCATGCCCAATTCGCGAATCAACAGGAAGTTCGGAATTAAACCGCCGCTGAAATACATCGTCAGGATGAAAGCAATCGATACGAATTTGCGCAGCACATATTCCGGTCGGCTGATCGTATAGGCGACCATGGCACAGCAGAATACCGAGGTGATCGTTCCGATCACCGTACGCAGAACCGAGATGAAGGTCGCCTGAAAGATCGTCGCTTCGTTAAACACATATTTGTAATTCTCCCACGTGAAATCTCGCGGCCATAGATAAATGCCGCCTTTCACCGAATCCGTCGCATTGTTGAAGGATACTGCGAGCGTATTAATGAACGGGTACAACGTGATAATCATGAGACAGATCATGAACAAAATGTTAAAGGTATCGAATATCCGGTCCGCAGGAGACTTGAACCGGGCATGAGCTCGTGGTGAATCTGATGTCTTCGCCATATGAATCCTCCTGTACGTTTTCTGATAGAGAACGGCCCTCGCAAGCTTTCGCTTAGAACAATCGATCTTCGCCAAGTCTCTTCGCGATATGGTTAGCCGTGAACAAGAGTATGAAGCTGACGACCGTCTTGAACATGCCGGCTGCGATCGAGAGCGAGAAGTTGCCCATCTGAATACCATATTTGAGCACGAAAATATCCAGGTTCTCGGAATAATCCACGTTCATGCCGTTACCAAGCAAATATTGCGGTTCAAAACCGGATTCGAGCAGGTTTCCGATATTCATGATCAGCAGGATGATGAATACCGGTTTCAGACCCGGCAAGGTAATGTTCCAGATCCGTTGAAAGCGTCCGGCGCCATCGATTTCCGCCGCCTCGTACTGCGAGGGATCGATCATCGTCATGGCTGCCAAATATATAATGGTGTTCCAGCCGACATTCTTCCATACCTCCGAAACACCGAGTATTCCCCAGAAATATTCCCCTTCCCCAAGCCATAGGATCGGTTCCTTAATGATCCCGAACCACATGAGGAGTTCATTGATTATCCCGCCGTCTGCCGACAGGGCTGTCGAAATAATGCTCGCAGCCACAACCCAAGAGATGAAATGGGGCAAATAACTGATCGTCTGCACGACCCGCTTAAACATCAAATTACGGAGCTCATTGAGCAGGATCGCTAACACAATCGCCGTAACAAACCCCAAGACGAGATTAATGAAACTCATGGCGAGCGTGTTGCGCATGACCCGAAGGAAGTGTTCGTCCTGAAACAGGAAAGCAAAATGCTGCAAGCCCACCCATTCCTGATCGAAAATCTTCTTGGCCGGTTTAAAATCCTGAAAAGCGATCGTCCAGCCCCATAAAGGCATGTACTTAAAGACAAACAACCATATCAAAAAAGGAATCGACATGAAGACCAGCGCCTTCTGTCGCAGCAGCTTCTGGAAGAAGCTTTTTTCGCCTGTTGGCGGTCTATTGTTTAATTCAGTATCGTTTTTCCGTTGTTTATTGAAGAAACCTTTCGATACCGCCGGCGTTTCGCGTAACGCCGTAGTCTCTGCAGGTCCAATCGGGTTCGCTTTATCCACGGTTTCTTCTCCTTCCTATCCAGGCCCTAGAAGAGGAGGGACGGATCTCGGCCATTTCGGCGGTCCGCCCTTGTTCGCCTCTCCTTCATCTATTATTGTCCTTGGGCATTTGCGATTTTCTTGGCTACTTCCTCGGTGATCAGATCCTCGTATCCCTTCACGTCCAGCTTGCCGAACTCGCCCACGTATTCGTTCCAGATACGGTCAAACTCTGCAGGGCTGGCAAGAACCAGTTTCGGGAAGTATTTGCGCTGCAAATCGCTTTTCTTCTGCGTGAAGATTTGGGCCGGCGAGCCCTGATCGATCGGAATGCTCCAAGCCGGGTACCAAGGACGATCGTCCGGTGCCGCAAACAATTGCGAGAAGGAATCGATGTCGTATGCTTCAAGCAATGTCTTGTCCGGTTCGGAGTAGGACATTTTGGCAACCTCAGGCTGGCGTCCCGCACCCACGGAATTACCGTCAGGAAGCGTAGAACCGTTGCCGTAACGAGGCCAGTTGTATTCAAAGTACTTGAAACCGAACGACTCGCGGAAGGCTTCCGTATTGGTCTGTGCAATCTGCTCTTCCGTACGGTAGAAGCGGCCGTTCTCATCTACGGAATACGTCTCGTCCTTGATGCCCCAGTTCGACAGAATCTGGTTCTCGTCCGTCAGCAGGTTATTGAAATACTTCACAATGCGTTCCGGGTCCTTCGCGCTGACGGAGATTCCTACGCCGCGGTTGTTTACAAAGGATGGCGGATCCAGATACTGATCCTTGGTATTCTCATCGTATACGATCGGCAGCGCCATGTATTCGAGATCGTCGTTACCCGATTTATTGGCTGTTTCGCGCAGGTTGTTCATCGCTTGGCCTACCTGCCATCTGTAATCGAAGAAGCCGAGCACCTTACCGGAAGTCAGTTTGGCAAGGTATTGATCATAGTTGTCCACGAAAGAGGATTTATCGAACAGGCCTTCCGCATTCAGCTTGTTCAGCTCTTGCAGGTACCGCTTCGTAATGTCGTCGTCCGCGTAATCATTCGCTACGTGAGTCTCCATGTCGATGATGATCCCGCCATCGTTCGGATAGCCGGCCAAATGCATCGGGGCATTGGTCAGAGCAAAAAATTTATCCTGCGTCGTCAGCGCCAGATATCCGGTCAAGCCTTCCTCCGGATGTTTCTTCACGTAGTCGCGGATCAGGGCCAGGTACTCGTCGAAGGTCTTGATTTTCGGATAACCCGCTTCCTTCAGGACGCGGCGTTGGATCCAGAATGCGCCCTGTTCAATGTTGGGAGCCGATGTGTATTCCCCTACCACCGCGCTCAGCGGCAGGAAGTAGATGTTGCCGTCCTCGGCCTTCATGAGGTTATAATACGGCTCGTACACACGCTTGATATTGGGACCGTACTTATCGATCAGGTCATTCAGCGGGATGAAGGCTCCAGCGCCTACCAGCTTGTCGATCGAGTTCCCCGGCACGATGACGTCGGGGTAATCGTTACTGGCAATGAAGGTTCCTACCTTCGTGTTCTCGTCCCCTACCAAATGCTCCATTTTAAAGTTCACGCCGGTTTGGTCTTCGAAAATTTTACCGATGGTGGTTTCGTTCGTATTTTTGTCTTTACCTGCTGCTGCGTTGAAATACGTGAAGGTGACCTTCTCTTCTTTCTTCTCGCCTTCGCCGCCAGCAGCCGGTGTGGTTTCCGCTGCATTATCTTTACCGCCGCCGCAAGCTGCTAGAAGCGATACCATCATGACCACGGTCAGACAGCTCAGCCAAAATTTCTTGTTCATGCTCTTGACCTACCCCTTTCGGTCTCGTTAATTTGTAAGCACTTTCATTATAAGAGAGCTCATGAGCGATTTTCACCCGTCAATCTTTAGGTGATACTTAGAAAACTATAGAACCGTTTCTTTTGTTGTGAAAAATGGCAGCTTCCAGCTCCGCAGCCTTCCTGCTGGACTCCTGCCGACTAACGAACAAATCCTGCTGTAGTCACTCCGAATCGGAATGCCAAGCAGGATTTGCCGTCGTTATGTTTCGATGGGGATGGACAGCCTGACCCGGGTGCCTTGTCCGGGCGAGCTGTCGATGTCAAACCGGAACCGGCTGCCGTAGTACAGCTTCAACCGGTATATGACATTCTGAATGCCGATCCGCTCGCCCATCTCGTCCTCGGTATTCAGATAACGGCGGATGCGTTCTACCTTCTCCGCGGACATGCCTGCCCCGTTATCTTGGATGGTACAGATTAGGGATTGGCCCTCGCGCACAATCTGAACTTCAATGCGCCCCCCGTGTTTGATCGGCTCGATGCCGTGAATGCTGGCATTCTCCACAAACGTGACGATGGCCATCTTCGGTATTTGCAGGTGTCCCTCTTCGGCTGGCGCATGGACCGAATAATCGATTTTGTCGCCAAACCGGTATTTCTGGATCTCAAGGAAACAATGGATAAACTCCACTTCTTCCTTGAGCGTCACCATGTCTTTTTTCCAAACGAGCGAATTGCGGAAGATCTTCGCCATATTATGAATGATTTTTGCCGTCTCATCCTCATCCTTCATCAGGCTGCGCATGCGGATCGTCTCCAAAGCGTTAAAGAGGAAGTGCGGATTAATCTGGCTCTGCAGGGCATTTAATTGCGCGTGCCTCCGCTGCAGCTCCAAGTTCTTCTTCTGGATATCCGCTACGTACACGTCATTGATCAGGCTCTCAAGCTGCAGGGTCATCCGGTTGAATTCACCCGTCAGCTGACCGATCTCGTCACGTGCTTCAGCCTCTTGGATCGTGTCGTAATTTTGGTTCTTGACCTTTTTCATATGTTTGAGTATCCGTACCAGACGTACGTTCAGGGACCGGCTGATCCAGACAATCACCAGGCTCGGAAGCAGGAAATTGAGGCAGGTCAGCACAATGACGAACCGCAAGGACTGATGCACGTCACGCAGCACTACATCCTCCGGCGTCACCGCCATGATCGTCCAGGTGTTCAGATTGTTGGTCGTGAACGTATCGGTATGAAACTCCAGAAACTTCTCACCATGTGCGATGCTGCTGTACGGTACGGAGCCCTGCATGATATCGACCTTGGGATCCGTGGTATATTCAATATTCCCGGCGCCGCTCAGCAGGTATACTTTGCCCTGCACATTCAGATTGCTCATGATCTGACGGATTGAGGACATCCGCATATCAATCTTGAGATACTTGGTATGGTCATCCTGCGAGCTGAAATAATTCATGCTCCGGATGATGCTGAAGCTGTCCAATTGGCCGTTGTTGCCCGTGCGCATCACGATCGGCTGGGTAACGTTCTTGCCCGCGATCGCCTTGTACCAAGCCTCTTCCTTCACCTGGCCATCGATATAATTAATGCCGCCGGAATACAGCAGGGTCGGATTGTCCACGTATACCGTAATCTCGCTGACCGAATTGTACACGGCGCTGCCCGAGTTCAAAATGCGGCGGAGATAGGTATCGTAAGCCTCGATATAATCGGCCGGATGATCGTACACCGTCTCCACGATCTCGTTCAATTGAACGTCCGTGTAGAAGACCGAGGAGATCTCCAGAGCATCCTCGACTTCTCGGCGGAACTCGTTCTTCATCTGCTCCAGCGCTACGGTTATATCCTGGATCCGCTGCTCCCTCACGCTGCCGGATGTCACGTTGTAGAAGATGAGGTTGGTAATCAGGATCGGTAAAAATACAGCCAGGAAATACAATAGCAGCATCTTGTCCCGCAGACGGACATTATTTAGGCTCGGCTTCATGCATTCGTCCCTTCGGACGCGGCCTCCCTCATCAAGCGGCTCCGGTACTCGCTTGGCGTCATCCGTTCCATCTTCTCGAATTGCGTAACGAAATAGTCCGGATTGCCGAAGCCGACCCGCTCCGCCACCTCATAGATGCGCAGATCCGTCTGGCGCAGCAGTCTCTTCGCTTCGTTCACGCGCAGCTGCAGCAGGAAATCATTAAAGTACATACCGTACGCCTTTTTGAACAGTTGTCCCAGGTAAACCGGGTTCATATAGAATTTCCCTGCAATGCCCTTCAGACTGATGTTCTCATGATAATGGGCCTCAATGTAAGCCCGGATCTTCTGGATTCCGCCCTTGTGCTGCTCCTTGCGAAGCTGCGCGATATAGGTCGCGCTTTCAATCGCAAAATCCGTAAACAACCGCTTCAGCCCATGGAGCGACAAGTTTCGGTCATGCCACTCGGTCATCGGCTCCAGACTGGACAGCCGGCTTTGATCCCCATCCATGCTGCTGAGCACCCGGACCACGCCCAGCACGCATTGGTTGATCGCCGTCTTCACCGCTTCGGGAGCATACAGCTGCTCCTGAAAGGATTCGAACAGCGAGCGAATCGTCCCCTCCAGCTTCTCGAAATGCAGCTCCTCGATCTGCTCCAGCAGCTGCTGGTAAAGACGCTCCTCCAGCCCGATATATTGCAGATCATGCACCGAGGCTTCCTCATGGATCACCATGCCGCTCTCATCATAGATGTACTTGTATAGGAGCGCTTCCTTGGCCGTTTCGTAGGCGTCCTGAATGAGGGAAAGTGTCGAAACCGGCCGGCCGAAATAGACGAAGATTCGTTCTTGCTCCGAATCGGCGAGTGATTGCTGAATGCGCCTAGCAAATCCCCGCTGACACCCCTGGAACGATTGCAGGATGCTCCCCGGAACGATGATGCCGATTCGATTACGGTGCTCATGCAGATAGAAGGGCTGTTCCCCATTCGAGATCGCAAGAAGGGCCGCTTCCACCCTGTCCTTGAATTCGCCTCTGCCCCCGTCATTGTCGTTAGCCGAAGCCAGCGGATGGTCATTCCGTTCGACAAAGACATAGAACAGACGATCTCCCGGCAGGAGCTCAAGGCGTTGCTCCCATTCGTATAGCAGCGTCTCATCGGCTTCCCCTATAATGAGCGATTCCATCAAGGCTCCGGACAACAGCCTCTCTTCTCGCACGCGAGCCTCGCGGTCTGACTCCAGCCGTTCGCTGAGCCGTACCAGCGCATGGCTGAATTCCGTCTCGTCAATCGGTTTCAGAATGAAATCATGCACGCCGTAACGAACAGCCTGCTGGGCATAGTTAAAATCATCGTATCCGCTTACAATAATGAAATACGGCTTCACCATATCGTCCGTAACGACACGCCTGATCAGCTCGAGTCCATCCAGCACCGGCATACGGATATCGGTAATGACCACATCCGGCTGAAGCCGTTCAATCAGTTCCAGCGCATCTTCTCCGTTATCCGCTTCATCCACAATTTGAAAGCCGCAGGCTTCCCAATCAATCAGCTTCAGGAGCCCTTTGCGCGTAAACACCTCGTCATCCACCAATATCGCCCGGTTCCATTGCACGGTATGTCCCCCTCGCCTATTCGTGCACATCTGCCTGTCACAGATCTTCTATCCATCCACCAGCAAACGCTTTCATATAGTAAGTCTATTGTTCATGCTCCGCACGGAATTGTCAATGGATTTGAAAATAGCGCTCGGCATTGTGGTAGCAAATATCCTGGATAATGGCACCGATATATTCATAATCCGCGGGCAGTTCCCCTTCCTTGATCCAGTCCCCGAACAGGCGGCACAGCACTCTGCGGAAATACTCATGCCTCGGAAACGACATAAAGCTCCTGGAATCGGTCAGCATGCCCACAAAGGTGCTGATCAGCCCCATGGAAGACAACGCGGTGAGTTGCTTCAGCATCCCTTCCTTCTGATCGTGGAACCACCAAGCGGAACCGAGCTGAAGCTTGCCCTCGACACCAGCGGACTGGAAATTCCCGATCGTGGTAGCGATCATTTCGTAATGAGAAGAATACAGGCTGTACACAATGGTCTTCGGCAGCTGATCGTTTCTGTCGAGCCTGCTCAGAAATCCGTTCAAGCTTTCCGCCAGATGAAAATCGAGAATCGAGTCATACCCGCTGTCCTTGCCGAGCTTCGCGAACATGCGCGCATTATTGTTCCGGATCGCTCCAATGTGCAGCTGCATGGTCCAGCCCTTGGCGTGGTACATTTCTCCGAGCTTAAGCAAGGTGTAGGTGCGATATTTCCGTTCCTCAAGGGGTGTTAAGCTGCCACCGCTGATCGCTTTGCCGTAAATGTCCGCAACCTCTTTTTCATCGGCTTGTTCGCAAGGAAACGCGCCAAAGCCGTGATCCGACAGGCGGCAGCCATGATCGTGGAAATACTGAATCCGTTCTTGTAGTGCATCCAGCAGCCCTTGATAGGTATCCACGGCTAAACTGGCCGTCGTTCCTAAAGTCTCCACATAGGAGGTGAAGTCCGGGTTCGTGATATCCAGCACCCGATCCGGACGGAATGCAGGGGCAACGACGGTGGACAGCTCCCCATGATCGCGAATGGCACGATGAAACTCCAGCGAATCAACGGGATCATCTGTCGTGCAGGCCACTTTGACTTTGAATTTTTCCAGAATTCCGCCTGCCCGCAAGGCAGGAGCCTTCAGCTTCTCATTGCAAGCGTCCCAGATCTCCTTGCCATTCTCCGCGGTCAACCGCTCCTGAATCCCGAAGTAACGGGTCAGCTCCAGATGGGTCCAGTGATAGAGCGGATTGCCAACCAATCGCGGAACGCATTCCGCCCAAGCCATAAACTTCGCTTCGGCGCTTGCGCTGCCGGTAATCAGCTCTTCGTCGACGCCAAGCCAGCGCATTGCCCTCCACTTGTAGTGATCTCCCTCCAACCATAGTTCCGTCAGGTTATCGAACTGTCGGTTGGTGGCAATATCCTTCGGGTTTAGATGGTTGTGATAATCGAATATCGGCATCCCTTCCGCATAATCATAAAACAGTTTCTTCGCGCTGTTGCTGTTTAGCAGCAGATTTTCCGTGTCCAAACGGCTCATGTGATTGCCCTCCGATTCTTATTTAGATTTTCAGTTCCATACTACCATACAAGTATGGTAGTATGGAATACATTAGGAGGTGATGCAGTGGTAGAATCTTTGCGATTACAGCCGGGATCGGCCGGAAATATCGTGTACTCCCGGCTTAAGCAGCAGATTGTCAGTCTGGAGCTCCCGCCGGGAACGGCTCTGTCCGAGAAGGAGGTTTCCCTATCCTTCGAGGTCAGCCGGACGCCGGTGCGGGAAAGCTTCGTCCGCCTGGCCCAGGAAGACCTTGTGGTTGTGCTTCCCCAGCGGGGCACGCGCGTTTCGCTCATCGATTCGGAGCTCGTCGAGGAAGCGCGCTTCATGCGTGAACAGCTGGAGAAAGCCGTGGTCCGGCTTGCCTGCGAAAGCTTCCCCGAGGACAAACTCGCCGAGCTGGAGCGAAATTTGTCCGAGCAGCGCGAGAGCATCGAGAAGCATGACGGCAAGCACATGTTCGAACTGGATGAGGCCTTCCACCGTATTTTGTTCGAAGGCTGCCGCAAGGTCGGCACATGGAACGTGCTGCAGCAAATGAACGCTCATCTGAACCGGAGCCGGATGTTATGGCTGTCCGCCGATCCGAATTGGACCAACCTGTACGAGCAGCATCGGGAGATCGCGGACGCGATTTCACGTCATGACGCCGATCATGCCGAACGGGAAATGCAGGCACATCTCAGCCTGATCATCTCCAATCTGGCCGTGCTGAAAGAGAAGCATCCCGATTATTTTAAATAAGCCTATGCCGGCGGATGGCTTTATCCGTTCGCAGGCTTCCAGCTTGGCGGTGCACTCGTAACTGCAAAATTTCCATCAGCTTTGCGTTAACTCCTTAAACTTGTAAAGGCGGTGAAGAAATGCGCATGGTATTCAGATGGTTTGGCGAGGGCAACGATACGGTCTCGCTGGATCAGATTAGACAAATCCCCGGCGTGGAGGGCATCGTATGGGCACTTCACGATATTCCTGTCGGCGAGGAATGGCCGATGGATCGAATTGAGGAAATTGCGGACCAAGCCAAAGCGTTCGGGCTTCATATTGACGTCGTGGAAAGCGTGAATGTGCATGAGGATATCAAGCTTGGACTTCCCTCACGGGATCAGTACATAGCCAACTACATCCGGACGATTGAGAAATTAGGCCAGGTCGGCGTCAAAGTCATCTGCTACAATTTCATGCCGGTGTTTGACTGGGCTAGAACCGATCTTCATAAACAGACGCCTGATGGTTCGACGGCGCTCTTCTTCGAGAAGGCCAAGATCCACGGCATTGATCCGATGGAGCTGGTACAGACGATCAACCGAAACAGCACGCTTACGATGCCAGGCTGGGAGCCGGAACGTTTGGCACATCTGACCTCCCTGTTCGAAGCATACCGCGGCGTTACCGAGGACGATCTGTGGCGCAACCTCGAATATTTCTTAAGCGCCGTCATCCCGGCTGCCGAGAAGAACGGCATCCGAATGGCCATTCACCCGGATGATCCGCCATGGCCGATCTTCGGTCTGCCACGGGTCATTACCAGCCAGGAGAATCTGCGGAGATTCCTCAAGCTATATGATAGCCCGGCTAACAGCTTGACCCTGTGCAGCGGTTCGCTTGGCGCCAATCCGGACAATGACATCGTCTCCATGATCCATGAGTTCCATGACCGGATTCCATTTGCGCATATCCGGAATGTACGCGTCTACGAGAACGGCGATTTCATCGAAACGTCCCATCGTACCGAGGACGGTACCGTCGATATTTCCGGCATCGTGCAGGCCTATCATGACAACGGTTTCACCGGATATGTAAGACCCGACCACGGGCGGCATATTTGGGGTGAGCAGTGCCGTCCGGGTTACGGTCTGTATGACCGCGCCTTAGGCATCATGTATCTCTGGGGGCTGTGGGACGCTTACAGCCGGGAGCGTGCAGGAAGCGCAGCTCAGTTGAAGGAGGCTGTTCAATGAGTGAGGTAAATCAACATGCAGCGGGTTCATCTGAACCCGGATCGAGTGGAGCTTCTCATGAATCCACGCCGCAAGGGGCCCTATCTCTTCCCATTCATCCGTCATTAAACGGGAAGACGGTTGTCATCACGGGCGGCTCCGGGGTGCTGTGCCGGGCAATGGCTTTGGAGCTGGGCCGGCAAGGTGCCCGGGTCGCCGTCTTGAATCGTACGGCCGAGAAAGGGCAGCAGGTGGCGGATGAAATTACGGCCGCCGGCGGAACGGCGATTGCCGTTCCCTGCGATGTAACGGATACGGAAAGCGTCCGACAAGCCGAGAAAGCTGTGCGCGAGTCTTTCGGACCCTGCGATATCCTGATTAACGGAGCCGGCGGCAACCGGAAAGACGCGAATACAACCAACGAAATTTTCCGTCCGGAGGATGTGGGGCAGCCGGATCTGACCACCTTCTTCGGGTTAAGCGTGCCGGGCTTCCGCAGCGTATTCGATTTAAACTTTATCGGCACGCTCATACCGACGCAAATCTTTGCGGAAGGGATGCTGGGGCGTCCCGGGGCCGTCGTGCTGAATATCTCGTCCATGAGCGCACCCAGCCCGATGACCAAGGTTCCGGCTTACAGTGCAGCCAAAGCAGCCATCAACAACTTTACGCAGTGGCTGTCCGTTCATCTCGCGGAATCAGGCATTCGTGTGAACGCGATTGCGCCAGGCTTCTTCCTGACCGAGCAGAACCGCAATCTGCTGACCCATAGCGACGGTTCATTAACCGAGCGCTCTCATAAAATCATCTCCCATACCCCCATGAGACGGTTCGGCGTGCCGGAGGATCTGCTCGGCACCCTGCTCTGGCTCGTGGATGATCAGACCTCCGGATTCGTCACGGGAACGGTGATTCCCGTAGACGGCGGCTTCATGGCTTATTCCGGCGTATGACGGATTACTATGCAACAGCCAGTTGGCGTCAAAAGCTTGACTGGCTGGGTCATATAAAGCTATGACTAAGCAGGTGAAATGCTGAAATGACCTCCATTAGGGGAGTCTCCTGTTCATTCCTTAACCTGATACAGCAGCAGGGCCGACTTAAGATCCATGATCTTAAACCGGCCCTGCTTTTTTTGTCTACGGTAACTGAATATGTCTGAGCTTATCCGGATTCGCAACACTATAAATCGTTTCGATCCGATGGTTCTTAAAGGCAAAAGAATAAATAAATTGGACACCGTGATCCAACCGGATCCGCATTCCCGGCAGACCATTGACGGTAAGATAAGAGTACACATATTGTCCTTCATACATTTTAAGCAGGCTCAAATGCAAGTGGATCACTTTATGGACTCCAACCACAGGTATTTGCGCCGCTCTGACTTTACCGCCGCCGTCCGAGTAGAACACGACTTTTTCGCTTAGCAGCTCCAGCAGCTTATTCGTGTTCCCCTGTAAGAGGGAGTCCACAAATTCTTTGATTTGCGCCTCCGCCATCGAAATCGATGGACTCTGATCAGGATCAAAATGAATGCTGCCCTTCGCACGGCGGAAGATTTGACGGCAATTAGCACTGCTTTTTCCCAGAATTTCAGCAATTTCGTCATAAGAATAGTGGAAAATCTCACGCAGAAGAAAAACGGCTCTTTCCACCGCGTTGAGCTGCTGAAGGAGTAACAGGTACGCTGTAGAAATCGACTCTTGCTGCTCTACGATATGAGATGGGTCCGTCTCTGACGCCATATTCTCGATCAGGGGTTCCGGCAGCCAGGGGCCAACGTACAGCTCGCGCTTTTTGGCAGAAGAGCGCAGCAGATCCAAGCAACGATTCGTTACAATTTTGTACAGAAACGCTCTCTCATTACGGATTTCTTCGGGATGGGGCAATTGATTATAGCTGATGAAGGCCTCCTGTACGATATCTTCCGCATCCATCACACTTCCCAGCATTCGGTAAGCTAACGAGAAGAGAGCGGATCGATAGGTTTTATACAATGACTCTGTGCTCATCATTCGGGATCCTTTCCTCACTTTCAAGCGAGAGTATATGCTGTACAGCCCGCTTGGCGCTTGCGGTTGCAGCATCAACCAAGAGTTCGCCATGCGCTGCCCATTCTCCCGCTACATACAACCCGATGATTTCCGGGACGGCTGGACCCGGGTTCTCTTGGCGGTTCACGTGCATAAAATCGTGGCAGACCGTAATGTTAGGAAGGTATTGCTTCTCAACGAGCTCGCTGCGCCAACCCGGCTGCACCAAGTCTAAGGTTTCTTCTAATTCCTGCAAATCCCTTCTTGCATCCTTCTCCTTGCCTTGATACTTAAGCAAGGTTATGACTTGTGCGCCATCATCACTCAGGTAAGCCGCACGGGACTGATTCGAGAGAAAGACGGTTTGATCGAGGCCGTACACAAACTGCTGCTTCGGTTCCGGAAGACGACGCAGGGCTACATCCAAGCAAGCCGCTGTCACTTCGACCGCCTGCTCTTTCCAAGTATGAAGGGCGGTTTCTTCCGCATGGGGCACCAGTTCGTGAGCGACAGCTGGCGGTGTGGTAAGAATAATATGATTGGCTTCTATTTTCATGCCATCACCGCAAAGGACGTGCCGTACCTTTCCCTCGTGATGCTCAACCGAAATGACTTTATTCTTCGTGACGATTTGAACCCCCTGCTCCAGAGCCTTTTGTTTTAATTCATCGACCATGGCCCCCCAGCCCCGATCCAGATACAACACGCCCTTCAGCGCATGCTTAAGCTGCTGCAGTACAGGACCGGCAGCCTGCAGGTCAGGGGCTACCACATAACTCGCTGTACGCAATAACGAATAGAATAAATTTCGCACCATGGGATCCTGCACGTTACCTTCAATCCATTCGCGCACACTTATGTTATCGTACAGCTGTGTATCCAGTTTACCTAGTTTCGCAAGCCAGGCACCGAGCTCCATCTTGCCCTTCCAGGTTAATAGAGGGGTGGTGAAAAGGGATTTCACGCCCATGGGTAACGGACTAAGTTTTCCTTTCCAGATCCCGTACCCGTCAATCGAAGGTTGACCCCCGGGCAATTGGAGCCCTAATTCGCGAAAGGTTGAAAGGGCATCTCCATGATATAAGGCATGCCCGCCCAGATTGAAGTAGGCTCCCTTCTTCTTATGGGTCATGGCCCGACCACCTAAACGCTCCTGCTTTTCAACGAGTATCGTTTGCTTCCCGGCTCTTGCCGCATAGATTGCAGCTGTTAAGCCGGCTACCCCTCCACCTACAATGGCTACGTCATATTTTAGCATCCGTCATCATCCCTTTTTCGTTTTATACGGGTATGACGGGGGAGAGCATCGGGATGTGACAGGAATGAAGCTCAAATCCGAAAATTCATATCATTCATGATTTCGGAATTCCTACATAAAACCCCTCTTCAATACGAAGAGGGGTTTTATGTAGCTTTTATTCATAACTGCACGTTTGAACTTCATTCCGGTTTACTGCACGGTCTCCGGCTTAAAAAAAGCAGGCAAGTACTTTTTGTTCGCCTCCAGCATTTCACCCAGCAGCTGCTTCGCTACACTAACGGAAGGCACCAGCGGATGGTGAACCAGCGCTTGCAGCGCAATTCCGCGATCGCCGGTAATGGCCGCTTCAATCGTCAATTGTTCATATACTTTCACCGCATGCATCAGTCCTTTCACATGGGAAGGAACGTTCTGCGGTGTAAGCGGAATCGGCCCTTGGCCTGTTACCACGCAGTTGATCTCGATGCTGGCATCCGCAGGCAGGAAGTCATAGATATTGCCGTTTGCGACATTCAATGTCTGGATGTCATGACGGTCATTGTAAATGGATGTCATCAGGTTGACTGCTGCTTCGGAGTAATAAGCACCGCCCCGCTGCTCCAGTTGCTTCGGTTTCACGGCCAAATTCTCATCCTTGTAGAGCTCAAACAGCTCCTGCTCTACCCGGCTGACAACATCCGCTCGGGTTCCGTCTTTCTCCAGCGATGCCTTCATATCCGCAAACATCGTATCGGTCATGTAGAAATATTTAAGATAATACGTCGGGATTGCGCCCAGCGAGCGGATAAAGTCCGCATCCCATCCGAAGGTCGGCACGTTCTTCGCCGTATACGATTTCCCGCCGTCCAGCAGCTCCGGCAGCTTCTCTTCCCCGTTGACGATCGCCGACGTCACCCAGTGAAGATGATTGATCCCGACAAACTCAGCCAGAACGTCCTTCTCCGACACGCCATACTCGGCCGCCAGGAACTTCTGAAAGTTAATCGGCGAGTTGCACAAACCAACAGATTTCACCTTACTGTGCTTCGCAACCGCCTCCGTGACGATACCCGCCGGATTCGTGAAGTTCAGCATCCACGCATTCGGTGCCAGCTCCTCGATATCTCGGCAAATGTCCAGAATCACCGGAACCGTGCGCAGCGCCTTCAGCATGCCGCCCGGGCCCGTCGTCTCCTGCCCGATAACGCCGTGCATAATCGGAATATGCTCATCCTGTTTACGTGCCGCGAGCAAACCGACACGCATCTGGGTCGTCACAAAATCGGCACCCGCAATCGCTTGTCTGCGATCCAGCGTCAGGTGAACCTCGATCGGCAGGCCGGACTCTTTGACCATCCGTTTGGCCAGATTGCCTACAATCTCCAGCTTATGCTTGCCCTCTTCAATATCAACGAACCATAGTTCGCGAATCGGCATTTGCTCATAATTGCGAATGAAACCTTCAACAATTTCCGGGGTATAGGAGGAACCTCCCCCGATGACCGCTATCTTCAATCCTGCTGCCACGTTAATCGCCTCCAAGGTATGATATCAATCCGTATTTATCAGGTTCTATTCCAACGATAAACGGATCAGGCTGTAGTTACCTGCTCAAACGTAAATGCCTTCAGTTTGGCCTCCGTCGCTGCATCAATGGCATGGCCGTCGGCATCCATCGCGCAGAGAAGCGCACCGGACACCGGATCGGATGTCAGTCTTACACAGGCTGCATGTGGTGCCCGGACCGAAACAATCCGTTCGATCGCATCCGTCAGGATCGAGCTGTTCGGCCTGTTCAGCACACTGCCGATATAGACAATGTCAAAGGTTTCATCCGTCATGTCCAGCCGCCGGATCAGCGTACATACCGCATTGGCCAGCTCTTCGCCCTCATTCTCAAGAATTCCGGTTGCCACCTCGTCACCTGCTTCAGCTGCCTGGAACAGCGTCTTAACCAGGCTTGGCGGAACCTTCGTCTTACCGTAAAGAACATCCTCATACATCGGTTCTACGGACGCGTATCCCATCTGCTCCAGTACGAGCGATGTCAATAAGGTTGCCGGTCCCCGCTCATCCCAGGCCCGAATGACTGCCCGGAAAGCCAGCGTGGCAAATCCGGAACCGCCCGCGTATCCATCTCCATACAAGAAGCCGAATCCGCCATACTGCAGCTCTTCTCCCGCACGGTTGCGGGCCGCGCTGTTGAAGCCCGTACCGCAGATCAATGCGGCGCCATACGGTCGGCTCGTTCCAGCCCGCATCCCGATAATGGTGTCGCATGCGATATCATGCTTAGGATAACCGAGGGCCCCGATCATCGGACGCAGGATCTCGTAATCGGCTTCCCGATCTGCTCCGGCCAAGCCAAAATATGCATAACTGATATTTTCTTTGGCAACTCCAGCCTCTTGAAGAGCCGCATTACAGGCTTCCTCAATGTTACGGGCCGCATGTTCACGGTGAATCTGGTGATTGCCGTTCCCAGACGCTCCCTTGCCAAGAATGTTCCCTTGCTCATCGCAGATCACGGCGTGTGTCTTACTACCGCCGGCATCTACACCCAGATACAAACTCATGCACTTCACTCCTACCCGCCTTACAGCGGCGTCATGTGGTGGTATATATTTAAGATACCGCTTCCACTGACATCCATCTACTGTTATACGATCAAGGAGTGATACTATCTTACTGTTTCTTGGTTTTTGTAGTGGAGGGGATTACCGGAGTGCCTGCATAAGCACGCTCCCGAATTTCGCTTGGCGATGCGCCGACATGCTGCTTGAACAGACGATTGAAATTGGAAAGGTTCCGAAACCCGCAGGATTCCGCAATCTCGATAATCTTCTGGTCCGTCGTCTCTAGCAAGTGCACGGCATGCGTCAAGCGCAGCTGAATCAGATAATGGTGCGGTGAAGTGCCGACCGCCTGCTGGAACAGAGCGCTGAACCGGGAAGGGCTCAGATGCGTTAAATCGGACAGCTCCTGCAGCGTCCAGCTGTAGTCCAGATGAAGCTCCATCGTGCGCAGAACTTCTTTTAACGCATGCATCCCCCTGCCCTTGATCGGCCTGTTCGCTTGTGTCGGAGTCGACAGATGACGGTTCGCTAAACTCAGGAAACGAATGAGATCCGAACGGATCAGGCTCATATAAGCGGTACCTCGGGCTTGATACTCTTCCATCATGCGCCCCAGCAGGCTGGCCAATTCATCGTGTACGGGGGACTGCCTGTCCATGTTTCCGAGCGAACGGAAGGGAGCCATCAGATCCGGATCGAACTTGAGGTCGATGGATAACAGCGAAGGCTCGAACATAATGACATCCATCACCAGGTTCTCGGTCTCATACGCCCGGTGAAGATCATTGCTGTTGATGAAAATAATATCCCCCTGCTGAAACTGGAGCTTCATCCCGTTGATCAGAATAAATCCGGTCCCGCTCTGAATATAATTGAGCTCCAAAGCATGATGCCAATGCAGGCGCTGGGCTCCGGCAAATATGCCGTGCGTGGTCGACGCGGTAAAAGGAAAGGCAGCGTTCGTAAAATCTATAGCATCAGGAACGACGCTCTGCGGACGATTCACTAAAAAAGCACCTCCATGCCTTCGTACATCAACGTGTCAACAATTTACCCTCATCGTAACATGTGCGCTTATCAGAAGAAAAACGTTTATCGATGTTTTTATCAGAAGATAGACCGCATGTAGTCAAAGTTTCCCTTGCGAGATAAAGAGGGTAGGTTACACCTGGAGTCTATACTTTCTATCTCTTTTAAAAAAGGACCCTGCCTCAGTATGTCTGAGGCAGGGTCCTTAAAGGTGCATTAAGATAATGTAAGCTCAACCGTCCAGCCGAACGGATCCTCAACGGTTCCGAGCTGGATGCCTGTGATGGCATCATATACGCGTTTGGAGAGTTCGCCCGTTGCTCCCTCACCAATCTTCAATTGCTGATCCTGCCATTCCAGGGAACCAATCGGTGAAATGACCGCTGCCGTGCCGGTGCCAAAAGCTTCGGTCAACAATCCGCTGCGGTGAGCCTCCACGATTTCATCAATGGAGATGGCCCGTTCTTCTACCGGGATGTTCCAATGCTGAAGCAATTGAATGACGGAGTTCCGGGTAACTCCATCCAGGATGCTGCCATTCAGTGCCGGGGTTACGACCGTATCGCCCAGCTTGAAGAACACGTTCATGCTGCCGACTTCCTCGATATATTTGCGATGTACGCCATCGAGCCACAGCACCTGCGAGTATCCCTTCAGCGTTGCTTCATCCTGTGCCTTCAAACCCGCCGCATAGTTGCCAGCCGTCTTGGCATTGCCCACGCCTCCGGCTACGGCACGCACGTATTTCGGCTCCACGTAAATGCTGACCGGATTGATGCCTTCCGCATAATACGAACCGACCACCGACAGGATAATCATGAACTTGTATTGCAGCGATGGCGCTACGCCAAGCACGGGCTCGGTTGCGATTACAAACGGACGGATGTAGAGCGATGTGCCCGGCTCGGAAGGAATCCAGTCGCGATCCACGAGCACCAGCTGCTTGAGCGCTTCCATAACGAGCTCCTCGTCCAATGCCGGAATGCTCAGGCGCTGGTTGGACAGGTTCAGCCGCTGAATATTTTTGTTCGGGCGGAACATGAGAATCCGCTCATCTTCCGTCAAGTAAGCCTTCAAGCCTTCAAATACGGTCTGCCCATAGTGAAATACCTTGGCGGCAGGGTCCAGTTCGATCGGCTGATACGGAATGACGCGCGGATCGTGCCAGCCTTTACTGGCCTCATAATCGAGAATAAACATGTGGTCCGTAAATACCGTGCCGAAAGCCTGTTTATGATGGCTCGGCTTTGTCTTCGGGGTGGTCGTTAATTCCACGGGTATCGGGTAAGTCATGTGCACACATCTCCTTATTTTGTAAACGTTATTAGTTGAATCATATCAATCGATGCCCTATATTAAAAATATCTGATTTATAGGGATACCATACCTTATAGGTATGGAGAGGGGGGTATGAACATGGATATTCGGCAGCTGCGATATTTCCTGACGATTGCACAGGAAGGACAGATCACGCGTGCAGCGAAACAGCTCAATATGGAGCAGCCTCCATTAAGCCGTCAGCTGAAATTGATGGAGGAAGAGCTCGGGGTTCTGCTGTTTGAACGCAGTGGCAAACAGCTTCAGCTCACCCACGCAGGCGAGCTGCTGCAGAATAGAGCCGCGTCCCTGCTGAACCAGTTCAATGAAACGCTAACCGAGGTAAAGGAGATCCACGCGGGAATCCGCGGCATGCTCTCCATCGGCGCCGTCGTCTCCTGTATTTCACTTCTGCCGCAGCGCATCCATATTTTCCGGCAGGAATATCCCGAGGTCACCTTCAAGATTCGGGAAGGCGATCACTCCCTGCTGGCGGATCAGCTCGACAAGCGGAATATCGAGCTGGCGGTGACCCGACTCCCTTTCGAATCCAGCTTCGGACCTGAGCGTTATGCCGTTCAGCCTCTGCCCTCCGACCCGTTCGTCGCGGTCCTTCCAGGCAGCTGGGAAAGCGCATCCTCCCAATCCGAAATCTCGATGCGCGAGCTGGCGGAATATCCGTTCTTGTCCTTAAAAACCGATCAGACGATCGGGATGCATGAGCGGGTCATCCAAGAATTTAAGCGCGGCGAACTTGAACCGCGTGTCATATGCGAATGCTCCAGCGTTGCCATTATCGTTGCTTTGGTAGCTGAAGGCATCGGTGCCACCATTTTACCCGAGTCGGTCATGTCCTCATTCGCGATCCCCAACATCCGGACACTGTCCATTACGAGCGCTGATTTCCAGTCGGACGTGGGCATTGTCTGGCTCAGGGATCATGTCCTATCCAACCGGGCCCGGCATTTTTTAGCTACCTTTATAGAATAACATTTGTTGATGCCCCTCGTCTTCCCTTGCTTTGTCCAAGCCGTGCCACTTTATGGATTCCATTATTCGTTATTCATTGTTAACAAACTTAAAGTCACGAATCGTCCCGCACCGGCTAAACCCGATATGTTGGTACAATCGATTGGAGTCCGGATTGGCCTGATCGGCATACAGCATGGGCACCAAACCGTCCTGCAGCAAGCGAAGTCCAAGGTCTGCTACCAGGGCGCTGGCATAGCCCTTTTTCCGTTCAGCCCTCGGCGTATATACAGCGTTGATGCGACCGTGCCTTGGCGACCGGTGTGCAGCATTGGCCATCGATACCGCTTTTCTGCCGGCTATCCATAAATATAACCCGCCCTGCTGGATGAGTCGCTGCGCTGTCTCGACCTGGCTTGCCGCATTCGCGCGGACCCCATAAGCATCCTCCGAGAATCCGACCAGAAACCGCGCCACCTGCTGCGTATCTTCAGCAGCGGCCTGCCTGATGGTGCCCTCGACGAATTGAGGAGGCTTCACGGCGGGGGCATGATAAGACTCCATCGTCATATGAAGACGGTAGGTCTCATGACGTTCCTCTGCATAACAGCGTGCAAACTGCTCGGCCACATCCGGCTCCCCGGTCACCCCAGGGAGGGTCACTCCCTCAAGCTCGCTTACCAGCTCTTGGAGCAGGTGCTGCCGCTTATCCCCGGAAACCTGCCGGGAAATCCATAACCATGCGTTCCCACGGGGAGACTGCGCAAAGATCATGCGTCCATCCGGCGATTTCAGCCCGATGTTCTGCGGCGACCCGGCAAGGAGATGAATCAGATTGTATGACACCTCATCCTGAATAAAATCTTCCTGGTACAGCACCTCGTCCTGAAGCATCAATTTCGCAAGCATTCGTACACTCCTCTCTTTTCCATCATCAATCTCTGTCCGTTCAAGCTCTGAACCGATCGTACGGGCACGCCAGCAACATGTAGCCCATGGTCCCAGGAACACAAAAAAGCCCCGTCCCTTGTAGGGACGGAGCCTTGTCTCCGCGTTACCACCCTGATTCGCACCGGAAAGCCGGTACGCACTCTCGTCATCATCCATCAATGATGCCCCATGATAACGGCAGGGAATACCCGGATGCGCCTCAAGTTATAAACGTTCGGCGGATCTGCTCCGAGGTGATGGCCATGCATCGCTGCTGACTGCTTCGCACCACCCAGCAGTTCTCTGATTCAGCTTCCTTGGCGACCCTGGCGTCCTCATCCTAGCATTTCCGAAAAATTTAACTCAGTTTACTCCGGCGGCATCTCGCTGTCAAGCCCGATTCCCCATATGAAGAAATGCTTTAGACTCCATCTTATTTGTTATTAAAACGGAAGACCAGCATATCCCCTTTCTCCGGATGGACGCCATCATGCTCTGTATATCTTCCGCCCGTGTACGTGTTCAACGTTTTGCGCCAAAAAATCTGGGTACTCATATTGCGCTCGGTCGGATTCGTTTGCAGTTCCCATGCACCTTGGAACTGATCGAACACAAGCTCAGCCGCTCGTTGGGCTACACCTTGTCTTCGAAAAGTCCGAAGCACAAAAAAATCATTCAAGTAATACTGGATATTCGGCGATGGAATGTACGGGGTGGTGGCCACCAGGGCCAACCCTGCCGCAATGCCATCTACGGAGATTAGATAAGGAAAAAGAACCGATGGCTGCTCCCACCACACATCGAGCTGCTTACTCTGTTCGCTTAGGGTCGGCACATCCTCTTTTTCAAATACACCGAACCGGTTAGGACGGACCCCCCATATCTCAGCAATGTCATGCAAGTACAGCGGATATATGTTATGCAGAATAAATGACTGTTCCTTCGGGCATAAACGTACCTCAATATTCACGGTCAATCCCCTCCCTAATGAATGATGTATGTAAGTTTAGTATGTCTAGGATAACATATTTACTCTTCCAAGAGGTTTACAGGTATGTAAATTGCGTTACGAATGTTGTAAAAATCCGTTAACCCTACTCCTTATTTCACCATGATTTCAGTATATGTCCTACAGCTCATCCAAAATAATGTTGAATTCTGTTAATTTATATCATGCAAAGAGCCAACCGATTGTATGCATCGGTTGGCTCTTCGTTTTCTCAGCGCTGTATTCAGTGCGTTTGCAGTCTTATCAAACGGGGATAAACCCCCTTGCCGCAATGCTCCTGCGAGGAAGCTTACTCCGTCAAACCCAGGGCATTCCGCGCCATCGTCATATATTCATCCTGACCTGTCAGAAGAGCGAACTGGGCGATCAGCACGGGATACGCGGCATGCTGCTCGACAATATGATCGAACATACGCGGCCACACCCTCCCTCCGGCTTGTGCATACCGGTCCAACAGGACACGGAGATTATGCTCGCCATAAATGGCGTAGTATAACACGAAGTCTTTGGCCGGACTTGCTACCTCGGATTCCGTCCAATCCAAGAGTCCGGTAACCTGCACGCGCTCATCAATCAAGATATGCGGGGGATGAAGATCCCCATGGATGAGGGCAGAATGCGTCGGCCAGTAGGAATCCTCCTCCAGCCATTTCTGCCATCTCTCCCACAGCGCATCGGAGACGCCCAGACGGTTTTTGATGTCTTCCATATTTTGCGCTGTCTCCACGCGAACCTCTTGGGGACTCTTCACCCGCAGGCCTGCCGCCCGTGCCGCATCATGATCGACGCCATGCAAGGCAACCAGCGTCTCAGCCAAGGAGCGGACAAATTCGTCACCCGGATTCTCATGATCCATATTCCATGCATAACCTTCCATGCTGACGGAAGCGGCAGGCTGCCCGCCAAGCAGCGGATAGGCGATGAGCTCCGGCGTGTAAATGCGCCAATCCGGCACATCAACCGGAAGATGGGACTGGATCAGCTTCAAGACCCGAGCTTCGTTGTCTGCCCTTTCCAGCACATCCGATCGTCTCGGTTTACGCAGAATCCACCGTGCTCCAGTCCCGGCTTCCTCAGCGAATCCAACAAGGAAATCCATGCCGGATTCATTCATTTCAATTCCCTCCGGATTCAATGTCACCCCGTGTTTTCCGGCAATCTCCAGCATCTCTTGGATAACTTGTGTATAATCATCATTTTGTTTTGCTATTGTCATAAGGAATCAATCCCCTTCCATATTTCATTGCATCATGGCAGTCATAACAACAAAAAAAGCACAGGCATCGAGCTGCCTGTGCTGGGTAACCGGAACGGGTCTTAGCTGTCCACCGTTCCTGGAATGTCTAATCTAAATACACATTCAAATACAACAGGAAGGTGAAAACACCGTTATCCCGTAAATGAAAAAACATGTATTCTATAGACATCTCATAAAAATGGGTTACGTAAAAAAGACGGACCCATCCCGATTACCCTGCATCTGTGCAGGTCTCTTTAGCGCTATTTCATTAGCCGCGAAAAGATCTCAATCGGGAATAATCCAACATACGTAACCCTCCGTTCGTCATAAGTTGTGTTTAACTTTACCAAAACCATTCATAGTTTGCAAGACCTGATTCGTAAAATTTTTCCACCTTCCAGAAAGAAGCTGCGATCCTTAATGATTCGGCACAAAATGACCAAGTCACCCCGAAAGTGCCTGCTTCTCGTCTTCCGGTCGCTCTATTTACGCTTCCTGCAAATGCTCTTTGCAAAAAGTCATGAGTTCTTCCTCTTCCTCCGGCTCCATGTCGAAGTCCAGGTACTGATCGGTTGTCCGCTCATAGAAGTCGTACTTTACAATGCGCGAACGCTCTTCATCATCCAGGTAAATCACTCTCAAATAGACGCCATGCTCCGAATAAAGCTCATCATCCTCCGGCACATCCAGATCACATACAAACTCAAAGCGTTTACCTGTCAGGATTCCAAACGGATCCTTTACCAATTCAACGCTGTATTCTTTGATTGTCAGCATATTCCCATCCTTTCTATCACTCTACTCATTATACACAACTGAGCATTCATTCTTGCATTCTTCTATTTATGAAAAAAGCCGTAGATAAAGGGCGGGGCCCTTCCCCATTTTCTACTCTATCAGCATATACCTCTTACGAGTGCTGCGTCATTCGCTTACGATATAGTTATGATTCCCATGTAAAAAGGAGATGAAGCGCGTGTCCCAAAAGGAACATCTGACCATCACGGTAGAGAAGGGCCAGCAACGCTTCTCCGTGACATCGCCTCTTGGAGGGGTTGGGCGGTTCGTCTTTGTGGTGAACGATCAGTTCACCAATGCCCCCAACACCACACAAATCGCCAGTGGTGCCGGAAAAAGCAGCGCCGCGGGCAACAACGCAGCCATCAAATCCCCGCACACGTATCAGCAACAGAGCGTTGGAGCTGGTGGAATCGCCAAAAATTTGGGATTAAAAGATCCCAAGGATCAGGACCATTTCTCCAAACATCATTCGAAACATCATTCGAAACATCATTCGAAACATGGCAAGCATAGAAAACACCAAAAAGAAGTGGTATTCGTCATTAACAAGCAAGTCGTGAAGCTTCCGAAGGGAAGCAAAAATGCGTCGGCGACGCAAATTGCCAGCGGTGCCGGGAAATACAGCACAGGCGGCACCAACTCCGCCATTGAGAGCCGCGGCACCAGACAGCAGCACGCCGTCGGCGGCGGCAGCGGCAGCAAAGCGATTAACAAAGACATCCAGCATAAGGATCGGAAGTCCAAGCACCGCGACTGGAAGTCCAAGCATCACGAGTGGAAATCCAAGCATGACCACCGAAAAAAGAGCAAAACGTATTAAAAAGACAAAATGACCCTCGAAGGGTCATTTTTCTTTTGAGCCGGGCTGTAATTAAACTAAAATCGATCTGCCGTATGCCTATCGCTGTTTGTCATCATTGATCGTCCTCTTGACCCGTCCGTTCTTTCCCCTTCGCGGTAGCTGCGAACGATCTGGTCATGGACTTGATCAACTCCACTTTCCGGTAGCGCATGGCCGACCAATCCTCATGGACAGCGATTTGCCGAACGGGCTCATAGCCTTCGTCAGCAAGAATGCCCGTAATGCTCTCCCGGCTGCAATCGGAGTTCTTGTAGGTCTTGGATGATTTCTTGGGATAACACAGCCACAGCAAGCCGTTGTCAGTCACGGAGCTGGCTGCGATCTTGGCTAACCGCTGCAATTCCTCATTGCTTGTCCCGAAGGCTTGCACGAAATCGTAAGGTACTTGCTGAGGCTCCGTATGGACTTCCCCTTGCAGGGAGTTGATGACCTCATGATAGGCCTGTGGTGCGTTTAGCATCAGAACCGGCTGGCCGAGGTCTTTGAATTGCAGCTTTTTGACGGTTGGATGTGTCTCCAGCATGTTTAAGTTTCATTCCTCTCGATTCGATTTTTATATTGTACATTCAGACTTCTTATGAAGAAGAGCATACCCACAGGAATGGGTACGCCCTTGCAGCTGGTCAATCCACACGGCGGATAAATCCCCCTGGGATTGCGCGTTATTCTTGTTACTGCGCTTTCTTAATCTGCTTGCTTCGCAGCTGCCCGCAGGCGGCATCGATATCGGTTCCATGCTCCAGACGAACGCTGCAGCTGATGCCCTGTTTTTTCAAGGTATCGTAAAAAGAGGTAATCGATTCTTTTGTGCTGCGCTGATACTGGCTGTGCTCATCCACTGGGTTGTACGGAATGAGGTTCACATTCGCCAGATTGCGTCGCTCGCCAACAAGCTCTGCCAGCTCGAGCGCATGCTCCCGCTGATCGTTCACATCCTTCAGCAGAATATACTCCAGCGTGATGCGGCGATTCGTTTTTTCCAGATAATAATCAATCGCTGCCATCAGCTTCTCGATCGGAATCGCTTTGTTAATCTTCATAATGCGGGTCCGAATCTCATCATTCGGCGCATGCAGGGAGATGGCGAGATTCACGCCCAGATCGCTGTCCGCGAACTCGACGATTTTGTTAGCCAGCCCGCTGGTCGATACCGTAATATGACGGGGACCGATGGCAAGCCCCTTATGATCCTTGATGACACGAATGAAATCCGACATGTTCTCATAGTTATCAAACGGCTCCCCGATCCCCATCACCACGAGATGGCTGACCCGCTCGCTTTTGCCTTTTTGATCCAAGTGAAGCTGAACCTGCATGACCTGCTCCACAATTTCTGCTGCGGACAAATCCCGACTTTTCTTCAGCAAACCGCTGGCGCAGAAGCTGCAGCCGATGTTGCAGCCGACCTGGGTGGTCACGCAGACCGACAAACCGAATTTATGCCGCATCAATACGGTCTCAATCAGGTTGCCGTCCACCAGCTTGAACAGGAACTTAACGGTTCCGTCCAGAGACTCCTGCTTGGTGTGCTCCTCCAAGGTCAGAATCGTATAATGCTCCGCGAGCAGCTGCAAGCATTCCGGATGCACATCCGTCATATCGGAAAAAGCGGTGACCCGCTTCCGATACAGCCATTCCCATACCTGTGTTGCCCGAAACTTTTTATGTCCACGCTCGCCAAGCCAAGCCGTCAACTGATCTAATGTTAATCCATAAATGGATGGTTTATTCATTGATTGTTCCTCTTTCTATTCATAGTCCACTCCTTATTGTCCCAAAATTCCGAAGCGAACACAAGGGGAGTTATAGGCAATTCACGCTTCTAGTACGTAAAACAGGATTGACATATCCAATAAATACCTTTATCTTATCATTGACTGACTTAATCAATCATAAATATAAATAACAGAAGGGAGACATCAGCTCGATCTTCAACGAAGTTCACCGCTTTTAGTCCTGCCCCTGTATTCCAAGTTTGAATTTCAGAAGGAGTTTTTGCGTTTATTATTGACTGACTAAATCAATCTATATCGGAGGTCTTCGAATGAAAACAAAAGGCAAAGCGCTCATTCTAGGTGGAGGCATAGCCGGACTATTCGCTGCAACCGTGTTATCCAAACATTATAGAGAGGTGATCATTACGGATCGTGATGAGTTTCCGGCAGGACCGGAAACTCGGGCAGGTACGCCGCAGGCCTATCATCCGCACCGTTTCCTTGAGCGCGGCAAGATGATCGTTGAACGTTGGTTCCCTGGCATAACCGAGGAATTACTTCAGCAGGGGGCTCATTCCCGAGGACTGAAATCCGTTAAAATGACCAACCGCTTCGGCACGCTGGAACTGCCCGATGAGCCCAATGCGGGATGCAGCCGATCCCTACTGGAGTGGACACTGCGCAGCAGAGTGGCCAAACTGCCAAACGTTACTCTCTTACCGAAACGGACGGCGCAACAATTGCTGTTTGACCCCGACAAGAATGCCGTTACCGGCGTTGTGTTCCGGGACAGAAGCGTCAAGGAGCCGGCGCTCCTTCATATGAATGCGGATATCGTCGTGGATGCAAGCGGGCGTGGATCCAAGCTCGCTGATTGGCTGCAGAACCTCGGTTATGCGATACCGAAGGCAGAAAGGCTGCACATATCTCTTGGCTACAGCACGCGCCACTATAGAGTTCCGGAGGAAATTCAGACTGTGTGGAGTACCATCCTGAATGAAGGAGATCCCTCCCTTGGCATCGGTACGGCCGTATTCAATCCGATCGAGAACCAGATCGCGGAGGTGGTTCTATACCGCGCGGGAGGAGCTTCCTATCCGACAACCGACCATCAGCTGTACGACCAGGAAGCGCAAAATCTATTCGGTACCGCCATGGGAGATTTGCTTCAGCAGCTTGAACCGGTCTCGAGCCCGCGGGGCTACCGGATCGAGGAATGCGTGAGACAGCATTTTGAGCAGATGGAGGATTGGCCTTCAGGTCTGCTGGTGCTTGGCGATGCCTTCTGCAGCTTCGATCCGATATTCGGCCAGGGCATGACGGTGGCGGCCATCCAAGCAGATACGCTGGATCAATGCTTGCAATCGATGCAGAATGGAGTCCTGCTTGAGGAGGGATTCGAACGCTTCGCCCTTCTAAAGATTCAATCCGCCATGGAGCCTGCATGGTGGCTTAGCGCAGCTGCGGATCTCAGATGGCCGGGGGTGACATACGAAGGCCACCTGTCCGCCCAAGGGTTCTCTTTTGCCCAGAGCCTATTCGATATATGCCAAGAGCTGGCTTTTGGTCATCACGATATGGCCGTATTCGAACAGTACATGATGGTAACGGGTCTATTTGCCTCGCCGCAGGCTTTGTTTAATGCAGACTATATCACCTCGCTTGTGAATGCGGACCCATCGGGAAAAGGTAAAGCTTGGCTCCATCAAGTATTACAGGAGGCAAATTTGCCGCTGGAGGAATTATTGGGGCGGATCATCCCGGTCTTTAACAACGAATTTCTGCCCTTATCGATGGGATTGCCCGAATAAATCAAATGCGTTATTGTTGATATCAGCAAGAGAATACCATGATGAGGGATGGACGCAATGGCCCCGCTAAACGAAGAACAATTGCATCAAATACGCGACGAACGAAAAGAACAAATCATGCAAGCTGCCATCAAAGTATTTTCTAGAAGAGGTATTTTCGGAACCAAAATGAGCATGATCGCCAGCGAAGCCGGAGTCAGCCATGGCCTTCTCTATCATTACTTTAAATCCAAAGACGAGTTGTTCATCACGCTCGTTCAATGGTCGATGGAGGAGGCACGGCTGGCGCTCTCCGAAATCTATAACGTGCCCGGCACCCCTCTTGAGAAAATTACATTGCTAACCTCCATGATTCTCCAAGAGGATGATAATTCGCACTTTATGCTGATTCAGCAAGCACGTACCTCCGATGGCGTGCCCGAAGAGGCCAAGCGGATTATCGAGAACTATTCCATCCATGCCTTCGTTGACCAGCTGATGCCGCTGTTTCAAGCAGGGCAGGACGCCGGAGAGATCGCGGCTGGCGATCTGAGAGAGCTGGTGGCCTGTTATTTATCCGTGTTATCGGGATTAATGACACTGAAATCCCAAGGAGATCCGAGCTATACGCCGCCTAAGGCGGAGCTGCTGCTGCGCCTGCTTACGAACGGACAAGGGCAATAACGCAAACCAAACACACCTCCCATGAAACCAACCGGATCATTTCCGTACATTTCATAAGCGGTGTGTTTTTACATTTGCACCGGAAGGCCCGGCTGAATTCAAGATTCGATGCCGAGCTGCTTCCTGATTCGCTTCGTGTTAGATATAGAATTTATGAGTTATCAGTGGAACTGATAAAACTCTATATCGCAAGAAAACCTACCTATGCATCGCGGTCGCTCATCCTTGAAGTGGCCTCGATAGAATTTTTCTTATCAAAAGCGGACTTTTTGAACAACCTCTATTGTCGTATATCAGAGGGGCGCCCCGGGTTCATGCTTCTCCTGCTCTCGTATCTGCGAACCGTCGCTCAGCGTAATCCAAGTGTCGAACTGCCGCTGTCCTTCATGCAGGCGAATCACCCTCGCACCACGGAGCATGCCTTCCCGGCCATATGTGCCATAACCGGTAGCTCTCCCGTAACAGAGACGAATGCCGTGCAATTCACCCCAGTAATCATTGATATGATCATGACCAGCGAACGTCCCCATCACATCGCCCCGCTCCAGCATGGCCGCGAATAGTCCGGTGTTCACTTCGGGACAGCACACCCTCTCGAACTTGCTCCCGTAGCACGTTTTCCGTTCCCAGACTTCATGATACTCCGGCAGAGGGATATGAAAAAAAGCCAATGCGGGCAGCGGATTCCCTTCAGACTTGGTGCTGTAAGCCAAGGACGCCATTTCATACCAGCGGATCTGATCGCGCCGAATCCAATCATACCCCTGAACAGCAGGATGTTCGGACTCTCTCCCTGAATCGAAGAAATACAGAACAGCCGCCGTGTCTTTCCCATGACTGTCGTATAAAGGAATCGTATAATTACCAACCCCGTGAATTTCCGGCGAGCCGTGCTCTGCACAGTTGTAGGTGTGCTGCAGGGCTGCATTCATAAGTTCTTCCCGCGTGACATCCCCTTCTGTATCATGATTCCCGAATACGAAGGCCCAGCGTATTCCGCGTGATTCCACCGTCTTAACAACATCCTTGAAAGCCTGCACTGGATCCTGGCACCTTTTCCAGCCGGGATCCGCTTCCCCGGAATAAATAAGATCGCCCGTAAATACCACCAGATCAGGCTGCTCCAGGTCCAGTACCGTTTCCATACAGCGCCGGCTCATCTGGTCCTCCGGTTCCCCATTCTTCCAATGAATATCTGTGAACTGCACAATCTTGAAGGTATGATCGTCTCCGAATCGAAGAGTTGGCTTCAACATAACCGTCTCCTTTACATGGACATGTGGTTTTTTAATGAACTGTTGTGGTTTTATGTGTATATTAGAGGAGGAAACGCCGAAAAGTCAATGATTTTTCGTTGACAATATCGTTTTTTCAGCCTAATATAAGATCGAATCCACATCTTCGGTCAACATCAGTCATATACAATATTGAGGTGAATGAATTTATGTCTGTAACCTATGAGGAACGCAGGGGGAAGATCTTAAATCAATTGGAGCTTGAAGGCAAGGTGAAAGTCCACGCCCTTGCGGAGCAGCTGGAGGTATCCGCGGAAACGATCCGGAGGGATTTGGATCGGTTAGAGAAAGAAGGCAGGCTGCGCAAAGTTTACGGCGGCGCCGTTAAATCGCGTTCCGGGCATATCGAGCCGTCCTTTACCAGCCGTTCCCAGACCTGCGCAGAGGAAAAGGCCGCGATCGGTAAACTCGCCGCTTCCCTAGTCAAGGAAGGGGAGACCATTCTGCTGGATAACGGAACCACTACAATTGAAGTTATGCGTTATCTGAAGGACCGGTCTGATGTCACGGTCATCACCCATTCGCTGCCTATCCTGAATCTGGCAATGGAGATTTTTCAGGGGAAGATTATTTATATCGGCGGGGATATGGACCGGACCAAACAAGCCGCAACAGGTCCTCTGACCGAATTGCTGCTGGAACAGTTCAAGGTTAATAAAGCGTTTATCTCGGTCGGCGGTATTTCATTAACCGATGGCATTACCGACTATGATCTGGATGAGGCCTACATATCGCGAAAAATGCTGGAGCGTTCGGAGGAAGGCATCGTTCTTGCCGATCATACCAAGCTCGGGGTAACTACGTTCTCGAAGCTCGCCAAACTGGAGGACATCTCCATGGTTATCACAGATCCGGGCTGTTCACAGGAATGGGTGGATAATCTGTCCGCCCGCAGCATTGAAGTACTTATCGGACATTTCTGATGGAGCTGCTATCACTGCTGCTGGTGCTGTCTTCCGGTCTGACCCATGCCCTGTGGAATCTATTCACGAAGCGAAGCATTCATAAATCGGTGTTTCTGTGGTGCATCCATTCTGTCACCTTAATCCTCCTGATGCCTAATTTTCTCATGGAGATGTCAGGGCTGAAGCTGGAACCGCATATTTACGGACTTATGCTTCTGTCCATGACCATCCAGGGCTTCTATATCACGCTGCTCTCCAAAGCCTATACTCATGGCGATATGTCCCAGGTATACCCGTTTATGCGAGGGCTTGGCGCCATGCTGACTTCGCTGTGCAGCCTCGTGTTGTTCCATGAGCATCTAAGTGCAGCGGGTTATATGGGCCTGAGCATCATTATCTTTTCGTTGTTTGCTTTATCGGGTTTGAGATTCAGAGGCCCTTCCAGCCTGAACCCCAAAGCCTTAATCTATTCCTGCCTGGTCGGGCTTTGCATTTCCGGATATACGCTGACCGACAAGGCCGTTCTGGATGCGGGGGTCTCCCCTATCGCGCTAATCCAATTATCCAATATCAGTTATTTCTTCGCTCTGATCGTTCCCGTGATGCTGTCCAGACAGCTGAAACAGGAATGGTCGGTGAACTGGCGCACGATTCTGCTGGGCTCCATCCTGGCACCGGGCTCTTACTTGCTGTTCCTGTTCGCCATGCGGCTCACCCCGCTTGCCCACATCGCGCCGGTCCGTGAAATCAGCACGGTATTCGGCACCATACTCGGCATTATCGTTCTGCGTGAGCAGCAAGGCTGGCGGCGTATCATTATGTCCGTGCTCATCACGCTAGGTATCATGACCATAGCCTTATGGGGGTAGAAATCGCCATCCCATGTAAGCAATCCTGTACACATTTTGCATAATCGTCTTATTCAGCTTCAATACATAAAGATCAAATGGTTCTTACCGAGGAGGATGTATCGATGGCTAAACGTGTCGTTATTCTTGGAATTGATGGAGCAGGCAGGTTTGTTCAAGAAGCGGACGCACCGCATCTTCACGCCCTGCTGCAAGCAGGAGCATACTCTTACGATGCTCAGACGGTGTTTCCCAGCATCAGCGCTGAATGTTGGGGCTCGTTGTTATATGGCGTAAACCCGGGCCAACACGGTCTTGATAATGACCGGGCGATTCACCAGCATATTCCGGAGAGCTTCCCCTATGCGTCGCTATTCAAGCTGGCCCGCCAGCAATGGCCGGACGCTCCCCTGTCTGCATTCAGCTGCTGGGAACCGATCAACACAGGAATCATTGAGAATACGATCAACGTTCATATGGAATCTAAACCGGACCCCGAGCTGACGGAAGCCATTGTCGATTATATCCATCAGCAGCCCGACTTCAAACTGATGTTCATTCAGTTGGATCACCCCGACGGTGCGGGCCACAAGTACGGATTCGGTACCGATAAACAGCTGGAGCAGATTGCCGTTACGGATAAGTACGCAGGTATGATTGTCAAGGCACTGGATGATCAGCAGCTGCTGGAAGACACCTGGATCATCACGGTCACGGACCATGGCGGCGGAGCCGCTCATCCTAATGACCACGGCAGCGACCACCCGATGGACATGACCATCACCTGGGGGATTACGGGGCCGGGCGTAAAACCCGGCCTTCTCGATGCACCGATCAGCATCATGGACACGGCTGCCGTCATCGGTCATGTGCTGGGGCTGGGCGCACCGGATTGCTGGGAAGGAAAGATACCTGAAGGAATATTCTAATCCGGAAATCCGAGTTATGGCAAAAGCCCGTTCCAATTGATGAATCACTTTCACTTACCTATCCAATATACTTTCTGAGAGCTTAAAAAAAAGCCGGCGATTACACGCCGGCTTCTGTCGTTAAGACGATCTCTTCCGTTGTCTTTAGATCCGCAAACCATCTCAGGGTAGCGTTCACATGATCTATGATCTGCTGCGCGGTTAACACTGAATTGTTCCAGGTGCTGTGGGCATCCGTCACCAGCGTGACATCATAGCCCAAACTGGATGCTCTCCTGCACGTGGTATCTACACATAACTCACTCTGCATACCCGCCAGAATGACATGTTCGATGCCCTTTCGTTTCAGTTCTTCCTCAAGCGTTGTATTAAAGAATGAATCCGGTCTAGTCTTCTGAATAATGGTATCCGACATCGCAGGCGCAATCTCGCGGTTAATCTTCCACGCCTCCGACCCTGCCTTCAAGCCTTCGTCATTATGTTGTATGTAAAAGACTGGAATGCCGCCGCTTCTGGCTTTTGCGATCAGCTGCTTGAGATTGTGGAGCAATCGATCCCCTTCAAACACCGGATCATTCTCTTGAAACATCTCATTCTGCACATCAATGACCAATAGCGCACTCTTCTTCAACTACAACACCCTCCTGTACGATCAATTTACTCATCGACTTTATTATAGAACGAACGTTCCTGTTATGTATATGAAAATTTAGATCTCTCACCAAAAAATGGACCCGCTCCACGCCAAAAAAGGAATCCCTCTCTTAGGACTCCTCTTCGTCTCCTTCAGCTACTCTTCCTCGACGATAACCTCCGGGGTTGCCGACTTTTTCTTTACATTATACTGATGAAGCTTCCTCATCGTCTTGTAAAGCTGCTGCAACTCCTGTTCATCCAAAATGTCGAACATAGAGGTTTGGAAATCCGACAGCAGCGGGATAATTTCTTCCAGCAAGGCCTGTCCCTTATCGGTTAGCGAGATATACTTTACCTTCCAATCCTGCTTGCGGACAATCAGGCCCAGCTTCTCCAGTCGTTTCACCATATGGGAGACACCGCCGCCGCTAATGGAAAGATATTCGGCCAGCTCCTGCTGTGACAAAGGTTGGTGCGCGAAGACCTGGATCAAGACGTCGAATTGGGCAACCGTGATGCAGAACGGCTGCAAGAATTCATTCGAGAGGTGATTACCGATCTGTTGAAAACGGGTGATCCGAATCCAGGACAGCATGGCTAATCGGTTCTCCTGATGAAACCCCAATTGTTTCATTGACTCCCTTCACCTCCCCTACCATAATCACAGTCAATTTATCACTCAAGTGATGAACTGTCAAATCAACATCCGCAGGAATATTTGTTATACCAATAGATGGCTATATCCTTTTATTATATATATCATTTTTAATCACTTCAATCTATTGGTGCCAGGAGTGTCTAATCTTGAAATATAACCGTGGAAACGATACTATGAGCATAGAATCTTTGAACTAGATACACCACGAGCAGTGTATTCCTTTTGTATATTCAAACATAACAACTGTAACTTTTTATCAAAAGTAGCATTAGACTTTGACATAAACGCCACAAAATGATATATCAAATTCAGAGAGGAAATCCACTATGGAACAAATTCCACTATATCAACATATCGTAAATGCTCTAACGGCCAAGATTGAATCCGGGGAACTCCAAGCCGGAGATCAGCTTCCGACCGAAGCTGAGATTTCGAAAGAGTACAACGTCAGCCGGATTACCTCGAAGAGGGCGCTGACCGAGCTGGAGAATGCCAAGCTGATCTACCGGATCCAAGGCAAGGGAAGCTTCGTGAGCACAGACAAGGCACCTCACAGGCCCCTGGGCAAGACCAGTAAGGAGATCCTGCTGATTCTGCCGTTCGCCCATAACCCGGGACTTGGAGATTATGAAAAAGGCATCAACCAATTTCTCGCAACAACCGACTATACCTTGAACATTCAGTCCAATACGATTGTCGGACAGCGGAAGCTGCTGGAGTCCGCGCTTCACAGCACCAATTCGGGGCTGATTCTCTACCCGATCAGCAGCATCTCCGATCTTGGCATTCTGTACCAGTATCACCTGGCAAAGTACCCGCTGGTGACGATGGATAAATGCATTGAAGGCATTCCATTCCAGTCGGTTGTCTCCGACAACTTCGGCGGCGGATACCAGGCCTCCAAACATCTGATCGAGAATAATCATAAGAAAATCGCCTTTATCTCCTCTTTGAAGGTAGAGAACTCTTCCTCGATCCGAGAGCGGTATTTCGGTTATTTGAAGGCTCTATATGATTACAGCCTGATCGATTACAGCGTCAATGACTTGACCGACCGGTACTTAACCCATGACAACGACAACGGCAGAGAATACTATATTCAGTTTATTCAATCCGTTGTGACACAGGGAATTACGGGTATTGTTGCCGAGAATGACCTGATTGCGATCGAGATCATTCAGATTGCCAAAGAACTGGGCCTGTCGGTACCGGATGATTTCTCTATAGTAGGCTTTGACAACATTCATCTCGCGGGCTTCGTTGAACCCAAGCTGACCACCATATCCCAGGACTTCGAACAGATGGGATATCAGGCTGCGCGAAGCCTCATCACACTGATCGAGAATCCCCTGGATCATCCTCATGAGAATACCGTGGTTCCCGTTCGTCTCATTGAACGTCAGACCGTGAAGAAGCTGTAACATCTATTTTTATGAACCAAAGGAGACTCTAACATGCTGAACTATATCGATACAAGGCAAGGAACCAACAACCAATACACCTATTCCAACGGGAATGCGCTCCCTTATACGGGTGTACCTTTCGGTATGAACCACTTTGTTGTCCAGACCAAAAACGAAGGAAGCTGGTTCTTCAACCCCAATGACCGTGTCTTCCAAGGCATTCGCCTGACACACCAGCCAAGTCCATGGATGGGAGACTTCGCCCACTTCCTGATGACTCCGATTGCGGACGACAAAATCAGAGGGTCCGTCTTCACCTGTCAAAGCTCCTACCGTCCCGAGGAAGCGATATTCAAGCCCCACTATCTCAAAGTGAAGCAGCAGCGTTATAACATCACCACAGAGCTGGCTCCCAGCACCTATGGTGCGGCACTGCGCATCAAATACAATTCCGGGCAGCAGGCAGGCTTCGTGCTGAACGTTCATAACAAAAGCGAGTTCCGCTTGGATGCAGCCCAGCGCAGACTAACCGGCTTTGTCAGCAACTTCGCAGATTGTCACGATAAAGAATTCCGTATGTACGTGGCCATGAGCTTCAGCAAGGACATGGATCTCTCCACGACAGGTTATTACGACGCCGAAGGCCAGTTCTTCCCTGAGGTTGCCTTTGGCAATGTGGACCAGCATGTCGTCATTCGCTTCAATGACTGCGAAAGGGGCACGCTGGATGTTAAGCTGGCGACCTCCTTCATCAGCCTGGAGCAAGCGGAGCTTAACCTTGCACGCGAACGGAACACATCCCTGGATGAGCAGAAGGAATTGGCGGCACAAGCCTGGAATCATTACCTGAACAAAATCCGGGTCACTCACTCGAACGAAGAATATATGCGCACCTTCTATACTTGCCTTTACCGCATGTTCCTGTTCCCGCAGAAGTTCTATGAGCTTGATGCCAACATGGAGCCGGTTCATTACGATACAACCGCCCGATCCGTCAAAAAAGGCGTTCTCTATACCAATAACGGCTTCTGGGATACTTACAAAACCGTATATCCGCTCTATTCCATCATCGCGCCGAAGGAATATGAGGAAATGCTGGAGGGCTTCCTGAATTCCTACCGCGAGACCGGCTTCCTGCCGAAATGGTTGTCCCCGGATGAGCGCGGACTGATGCCGGGCACGCTTATTGACGCCGTCATTGCGGATGCAGCGGCTAAGGGATTGGCCCAGCATCTGCTGCCGGAACTATTGGAGGCCATGCTGACCGCAGCCACTACGCAGAGCGGGCAGAATTGCTATGGACGTCAAGGAACGCTGGACTACATCAAGTACGGTTACGTTCCGAGCAGCTATCACGAGAGCGTGAACCACACGCTGGATTACGCATACAGCGACTACTGCATCAGCCGCGTGGCCGATGTATTGGGCCGATCGGATGTAGCCGAACAGTACAGACAAAGCGCGCTCAACTACAAGAATATTTTCGATGCGGAAACCGGGTTCATGCGAGCAAAAGATCAGAACGGCCAGTTCCGTCCGGATTTCAACGATACGAGCTGGGGTCTCGATTATGCCGAAGGAAGCGCCTGGCAGACCAGCTTTGCGGTATTCCAGGATTTCCAGGGCTTGATCGAAGCGTACGGTTCGAAGGAACGCTTTTTCGACAAAATCACCCAATTGTGCAATAAAGCACCGGACTTCGACGTGCGGGGCTATGGCTTTGAAATTCATGAGATGAGTGAGATGGCTGCCATTGATTATGGCCAGCTGGCGATTTCCAACCAGCCGAGCTTCCATATTCCTTATCTGTTCAACTATGTAGGGCAGCCCGCATCGTCCCAGGTTGTCCTCAAACAGCTGATGTCGAACCTGTTCAACAGCGGCTTTGACGGCTTCCCGGGCGACGAGGATAACGGCAGCATGTCCGGATGGTATGTGTTCAGTTCCATGGGCTTCTATCCGGTATGTCCGGGCAGCAATGAATATGTTCTCGGCATTCCACTATTCGACAGCGTGAGCATTGAGCTGCCAAGCGGCAAACAGATGTTGATTCATACCGACAACAACAATCCACAGTCCAATTTCGTGGCAAACGTTCAATTGGAAGGACAGGATTACACCAAACTGTACATTACGCATGAGGATATTCTAGCAGGCAAGTCCCTTGAATTCCGTCTTGGACTGGCTCCAAGCTACCGTCATTACAGTGCGGAGGAACTGCCGTTCTCGATATCGAAAAAGTAAGAACTACAGCTTAACTTGCATAATAAGAACAAGGGGCATCCCATCAGGTCAACGGCCTGGGGATGCTCTTTTTTGTGCATCCATCTGTTTAGTCATTCTTTCATAATCGGGGGAGTCGGTCCCGTGGGTCCCCTTCTCTAATAATGAAAAAACAGGAATTTTCAAGATCACCTCGGGTAACAATACACATGATTCACATTATGATCCTATTGCTAAGAAATTGCGGGGTGATTTTCCGTTGTGGTCCGTCATTGTATCTCATATTCCGAAGTGGACGCTATGGGTTCAAGCCTTTCTACTCGTGCTGGTACCCATCCTCTTTCTGGTGTTGACCCATTGGTTTCGGAAATCTATTAATTCGAGTTACTCCCTCAAGCCGAGCGAGCCTTCTCCCCCCAAGAGGGAGGATAGTGTCTCGCCGCAAGTTCTTATTACAGGACTTTACGATACGGATTTAATGTCCGTCCGTAAAGCCATCGGTAACAATGCAGACGTGGAAATCAGGGAATTTACGATCCGGGGCACGGGAACGCGTGCAGCTATCGTTTTTGTTGACGGATTGATGGACAACGATCTTATGGACACCCATCTCATAAGACCCCTCATGTTGGGGGGAATTCCGGAAGCGGAGCAGGATAACTTCAATCATTCAAGTGACTCGATTAAAGCCTATATCAGCAGCCAGATGCTTCCTGTAAGTGAGATAAAGCATATCAGTGGACTATTGGAACTTGTACAAGCTGTTCTTGCGGGCACAACCGGTTTGTTGGTAGATGGAATGCAAGGAGCCTTTCTGGTTGGTTCAGCCAAGGGGAAGAGTCGAAGTCTGGAGGAGCCTCTATCCGAAGCCCTTCTTCGTGGTCCCCGTATTGGGTTTACCGAAAGACTGTCAGACAATACAGGCATGCTTAGGCTTCACGGAAAGAACGAAAGTCTTCAGCTCACCCGTTTCGAGGTAGGAAACCGGGTAAAAAAGGATCTGGTCATCGCCTATATGAAAGATATCGCCGACCCGAAGCTGATCGATGAGGTCGTGACGCGAATTCAGAAGATCGAAATTGATGATCCTCTGGAGTCGGGATACATCGAGCAACTGATTGAGGAAAATGTCATGAGTCCTTTTCAGCAAGTGCAGAACACGGAAAGACCTGACAGGGTAATCGGGGCTTTACTGGAAGGGCGGGTAGCTATCCTTCTCGACGGAACGCCGTTTGCCTTAATTGTGCCGGTCACGTTCAGTATGCTGCTGCAATCACCGGAGGACTATTACGAGAGATGGATCTCGGGGTCCTTTGTCCGCTTGCTGCGCTTTCTATCCGCGCTGTTGGCACTTCTTGCTCCGGCACTGTACATTTCGTTTATTTCGTTTCATCCCGGTCTAATTCCGACCAAGCTAGCGTTAACAATTATTGAAACTAGGCAAGGTGTGCCTTTTCCTTCACTTATCGAAGCGCTCATCATGGAGATTGCCATTGAAATATTACGGGAGGCCGGTATCAGATTGCCCAAACCAATCGGACCTGCCATGGGTATCGTAGGTGGTCTGATTATTGGCGATGCTGCTGTAAATGCCGGAATTGTCAGTCCGTTTCTCGTGATTGTCGTGGCCGTAACCGCGATCTCCTCCTTCACCATCCCGGTCTACAGTGCCGGCATTACACTGCGCGTTCTCCGATTTACCGCGATGTTCTTTGCGGCAGTGCTTGGACTGTTTGGAGTCGTTATGTTCTTCCTTCTTCTCTGCAGTCACTTGGTCAGATTGAAGAGCTTTGGCGTGCCTTACGCAAGCCCCATGGTGCCTTACGGCATCAGTGACTTGAAGGACTTCTTCATTCGGTTCCCGCTGAAAGTGATGAAGAAACGACCCCAAATGTTAAAGCCGAACGACCCTGACCGCAGAAATTAATCATCCTAAGCACGAAATGAGGCTAAGACCATGAGCAGCATTACTAACAGCACCTATGATCAGATCACCACATCTCAAGCGGCCGTCATGATCATTAACTACATGCTGGGTGCCGGTATCCTGACGCTACCAAGAACGACGGTCGAGGCTGTCAAAACGCCGGACGTGTGGATCTCAATCCTCATCTCCGGTTTGATCATCCTATTGGCAGGGTGGATCGTCGTGGCGTTATGCCGAAGATTTCAGGGAAAAACGTGGTTTCAGTTTGTGCCTGAGATCACCGGGAAATGGCTGGCTTTTGTTTTAGGTCTGGTGTTTATTGGTTATTTCATCACCATTGCCGCTTTTGAGATCCGGATTATGGCGGAGGTAACGGGGTTATACCTGCTGGAAGGCACACCCGTTTGGGCCATCGTGATGACCTTTATGTGGATCGGTCTGTATTTGACCACCGGGGGGATCAACAGCATCGCCAGAATCTGTGAGATCATTCTGCCGATTACGCTGGTTTTTTTCCTCATAGCGATCCTATTGAGCAGCACTATTTTTGACATCAAAAATTTAAGGCCGGTACTCGGCTCAGGGTTTATGCCCGTGATTCGGGGGTTAAAGCCATCTTTGCTATCTTTTACGGGTTACGAGATCATGTTCGTTGCCATGGCGTTTATGAAATCTCCCAAAAAAGGTGCAAAAGCCATGCTCGTTGGCATTACGGTTCCCCTGGCCATCTATTTAATCACCGTCATTATGGTGATTGGCGGGCTGTCCATAAACGGAGTTGAGACAAGAACATGGCCGACACTGGACTTAATGCGGAGTTTTGAAATCCAGGGACTGATATTCGAGCGCTTTGAGTCCTTGCTGCTTGTCATCTGGATCATGCAAATATTCTCGACCTTTGCGGTAACGCATTACGCAGCCTCGCTAGGATGGTCTCAGCTGCTGAAGACGAATATACGACCTTTTTTCTTTATTCTGCTTCCTGTCATCTTCCTCATCTCGATGATTCCGAAGGACGTTTCGGAAACATTCAAGATGGGAGATACCGTAGGCAACATGTCGATCTATTTATTCGGCGGACTGCCGCTCATACTATTACTGATCAGCATCGCCCGCAAGAAAGGTGTGAAGCCGAAATGAACAGATATGCACGATATGTGACGGCAGTAACGGCCAGCGTCCTGCTGCTGCTGACAACCGGCTGCTGGAGCAGCAACGAGATCGAGGATGTCAGCGTCTATGTAGGTTTGGGACTCGATGCAGCGAACGAATCCAAATTCGAACGGGATATCAACAAACAAGGGGCATCCTACCCCAAAAGGAAAGTGCTGACGGCAACGGTTCAGATTGTACCCCCGATTACGGGTAAGAACGAGAAGCAAGGCGGCTCCGGCTCGTCCTCGCCAAGCAAGGCCTATCTGAATGAACAATTAACGGGAGATTCCCTCATTCAGATCTTCCGCCAATTTTCACTGCGAAGAGACCGTCCGCTTATCGGCCATCATCTCAAGGTCATCGTGGTTTCGAGCGAATTAGCCAGAAAGTACAGCCTGGAACAAGTATTTGACTTTATTCTCCGCGATAACGATATACGCCCTAGCTGCCTAGTAGTAGTAAGCCACCGAAGCGCGTTTGAAGCTTTAAGCTCCACTGAACCCGGGGAAATCCCTGCCTTCTATTTAACGGGACTCGTGGATAACCGGTATCGCTCCAACAAGATCCTCCCCCCCGTGTCACTGATCAAACTCGACAGCAACATGCAATCAGGGGCGAGCTTTCTATTACAGAATGTCGTGACGGCCCAAAACGAGCATAAATTTTCGGGGGCGGCCATTTTTAAAGGGAAGACCAAAAAATGGATCGGGGAACTAAGCCAATATGATCTTGAAGGCTTATCCTGGATAAAGGAGGACGTGATGGGTGGGGCGCTGAAGACGTACGCGCATAAGACGGGGCATACCGTAACCTATGAGCCCAAGAATTCCCATAGCACCATCATTCCTAAGGTTCGGGGAGATGAAATTTCATTTCATATCAAGATCCATTCAGAAGGCAGATTAATCGAGGATTGGAGCTTTCCGGAAATCCCCTCATCCGGGCAATACATCAAAGAAATGGAGCGGCAGTTTGAAGATGAGGCCCGTAAACAGATCGAACAAGTCCTGAATAAAATGCAGCATGTCTATCATGTTGACGTAGGGGGCTTTGGAGAGGAGCTCCGGATCAAACATCCACAATTATGGAAGAAACTAAAATCGGACTGGGATGAAACCTTTAGCCATGTCCCGATTACGTATGAGGTCAGCATGAACATCACGGATTTCGGTTCCTCAACAGATTAAACGAGCGCTGACAACATAGTCAGCGCTCTTATTTTTGCTTAATTTACACCAGAAACATCGCAACAACCGTGGTAACGGCAAGGCCCAACAGCACCGGCTTCAGATTCCGCCTTGCCAGCTCGAACGGGCTGACCCCGCATATGGCTGCAGCAGGGATCAATGCCCATGGGATGAGCGTGCCGCCGCCTACCCAGATGGCGGCAACCTGGCCAAGCGCCGTCAGGGTAGCCGCCCCTGAACCGATGGCCGTTGCAAACAACTGCGCGATCGAGCCGGCAAGCGATATACCCGAGAAGCCCGAACCGTCAAGACCCGTTATAGCGCCGGTGATCGTCAATGTCACCGCACCCACCGCCCCGTTAAGCGGCACCGCATTCGCAAGGGCAACCCCCAGGTCGTTCACGATCCCATGGGATGCTTCCGGAAGCACGCTGCCGAACAAATCGGTGAACGCTGCATCCCCCAGATAGAAGAAAGCCGCAATGGGAATGACGGGACCGAATACCTTAAAACCAAACATAAGGCCCTCGATCAAGTACGAGGTGACCTTCTCCAATCCGCGGTTGCGATGAGCGACCAGCGTAATGATGCTGAGGATCAGGACGGCTGTTCCGCCTACCAGGGCCGTGGCGTCACCGCCTTGCAGCTTCAGGATGAACATAGCCGCCACGTCTGCCGCAAACAGGAGCAGGATCGCGATGGCCAGCCATTTTTTCATGCCGGGAGAAATGGGGGCCGCGGTATCATCCTCATCGGTACGCGTGGTCAACGCGTCTCCCGTTCTTTTGATGGTGACCAATCCATCTCTCCAGCTGCCGTTTTGCTGATCTCTTTTCATCATCCAAAATGCCGCCACGGTTGTCACCAGTCCCATCACGATCACGAGCGGCACACTTGCGGCCATGACGCTGGATACAGGCAATCCGGCGGCATCGGCAGTCAATTTAGGCGCACCCTGGATAATATAATCGCCCGATAGCGCGATGCCGTGCCCGAACAGATTCATCGCCACGGCCGCTCCCAGGGCAGGCAACCCCACCCGGATGGCAACAGGGAGCAGGACCGCCCCGATCAACGCCACCGCCGGTGACGGCCAGAAGAAAAAGGATGTAGCCATCATGATGATGCCGATGCCCCAGTATGCCATCGCGGGAGTACGGAGAAAACGAGTTAACGGGGCTACCATCGTCTCGTTGATCCCCGTCTTGATCAAGACCCGGCTCATCGCCACGATAATGGAAATGATCATGATTGTGCCCATCAGCTCTTTGGTCGCGTAGATGAATGAATGAAAGACACCGGAGACCGAGCCGCTCAGCGTTTCCGTTGCCAGAAGGCCAAGCGCGAATATTCCGGTAATGCAAATCAGCGTCGTATCGCGCCGCCGGATCAACAGCGTCATGATCAAGACGATAAACGCCAGGTACACCCAGTGAATCGCAGTTAAATGAATTCCCATATGAAGCCACGCCCTTTCCCAGGCAGCAGGTTTTATGTGACTACATCTTATGCATGGGCCTGGGCAAAGGTTAATTCAGATCGACCAAGTGGTTGCCTCCTATTCGGAATCTGGGACCACTGGATTTCCAACGTCATCTCCAATTCGGTATAGTAAGTACATGATGTAGTTTAGGAGTTAAAAGGAGCTGGAACCGTGTATACCATCCTGATTGTGGAAGACGATGAACGAATCGCGGATAAATTAAGATCGGCTATTTCCAAATATGATTTCAACGTACGGATTACCGAAGACTTCAGCCGTGTGATGGACATTTTTACGGATACGAAGCCGGACCTGGTTCTGCTGGACGTCAATCTGCCGAAATTCGACGGGTATTATTGGTGTAGGCAAATCCGTACCCAATCGCACTGCCCGATCATCTTCATCTCGGCACGCGACAGCGGCATGGATCAGATCATGGCGCTGGAAAACGGGGCGGATGATTATATTACAAAGCCGTTTGACATGGAGCTTGTTCTGGCCAAAATCCGCAGCCACCTGCGCCGTGCAGTCGGTGCCTATGCCTCCGGTCAGGAGGATGAGCAAACCGTCGAAAGCGCCGGTCTCATCATCTATCCAGAGCGATTCGTTGTAACTTATGGAGACGAGTCAGCCGAGCTTACCCAGAAGGAAGCAGCCCTGCTGACGATGCTAATGGAAAAAGACGGCCGTGTGGTCAGCCGCGAGCGGCTGCTGGACCTGATGTGGGAAGATCAGCACTTCATTGATGACAATACGTTAAATGTTTATATTACAAGGGTTCGCCGCAAGCTTCGTGAGCTTGGCGCCGGAGATCTTATCGAAACCGTCCGGGGAGCAGGCTACCGGTTCATGACAGGCAGGGAGCCCTTATGAAACTTTTCTTGCGGGAGCATCTCCCGCTCATGCTGTTTTTTACCGTTCAAATGCTGCTTGTCCCCCTGCTGTACTGGCTTACCGGTGAAGGCAGACCCTTTACTGTCGTGCTATACGGGGTGCTGTTAAGCAGTGTCGTGCTGCTTCTCTATCTTGCATACCGGTATCTTTCCCATCGCACGATGTATCAAGAGCTTTCTTCCGAGGAGCTCTCGAAGAAGGAATTCTCTAACCCTCCCCTGGGTGAAGCGCCGCTGCCGGAAGCGATCCACGAGCGGATCGGCCATTATGAGCGCTTATACCGCGAGCAGCTGCATCGGCATCAAAGCGGAACCGACCAGCACCTGGCCTTCGTCAACCGCTGGGTCCATCAGATGAAGACCCCGCTGTCGGTGATTCAGCTAACACTCGATGAAGTCGAAGAGGCACCCGCCGAACATATACGGGAAGAGCTTGATCGCATTCGCAAAGGCCTCGAAATGGTGCTGTATACCGCACGCCTGGACCGGTTCGAGCAGGATTTCAAGGTAGAAGCCGTCGGACTCCGTGCCGCGGTAAGCGAATCCGTCGTGGAGAACCGCAAGCTGTTCATTCGTAAAGGCATTACGCCGGTGTTCCAAATCGATGATCAAATCACCGTCTATACGGATGCCAAATGGTTCCGGTTCATGCTGGGCCAGATTCTGACGAATGCCGTGAACTACTCGGGCAGCCCCGGGAAGAAGATTCAATTAACCGCAGAGAAAGCGGGGAAGAACATCAAACTTCATATACGTGATGAGGGTATCGGCATTGCGCCGGAGGACATCAACCGGGTGTTCCATCCTTACTTCACCGGAGAGCGTGGTCGGCAATATCACGAATCCACCGGCATGGGCCTGTATCTTGTTCGTGAAATTGCCCATAAGCTTAATCACTCCGCTCAACTGGAATCCACGCTTGGTGAGGGAACCACCGTCACCTTGACGCTGCGGAAAGCAGTACATCAAGACACATCTCCAACTTAGGTGTGTCTTCATTTCATTTCGCGATATCCCCAGCATACGAACAGAATATGCGAACATAACCTTATGGCAGATGTAAGCTCCGGTTCACCTAAATCCATAGCACGGTCAAGTCAGTATACGATAAAGTTAGGTTACACTAAGATGTTGTTCAAAAAGTCGTCTTTTGATCACGAAGGGAGTCAAGAAGTAACTCGGCATCGAATCTTGAATTCAGCCGGGCCTAAGCAGATGCTTCCGAAGTATGTTTCCTGCGGAAACATTTCAGGTGCTCACGTACCCAAAACAAGCAGATGCTTCCGATGTCGTTTTCTGCGAAAACGTGTAGCTCCGCTCCTCACTCCCTAGCTTCATCCAACCTTCTCGGTGCTGAAAATCCGACTTTTTGAACTCGCACACTAAAGAGGTATACAGAAAGGGGCTTCCGGGTTTATGGATATTCTTGAAGTAAAAGCATTAAACAAAGTATATGCGGGCAAAGTGGCGACACAAGCTCTTACCGATATTCATCTCACCATTCAAGAGGGAGAATTCGTCGGCATCATGGGCCCTTCCGGCAGCGGTAAAACCACCCTGCTGAACATGGTATCCACCATCGATCGTCCAAGCTCGGGCGAGGTCAAGATCGGGGGCAAAAATCCTTATACCATGAAAAAAAGCGAGCTTGCCCACTTCCGCCGGAGACAGCTCGGCTTTGTGTTTCAAGATTTCAATCTGCTCGATACGTTAACGGTTGCCGAGAATATCGTGCTTCCGCTTACGCTGGACCGCCGTCCACTCAAGGACATGGAGTCAATGCTGCAGCAAACCGCTTCCCGTCTTGGCATCCGCGAAATTTTGAATAAACGCGTGTACGAGATTTCGGGAGGTCAACGACAGCGCACCGCGATTGCCAGGGCGATTATCGGCGCGCCTCTGTTACTGCTTGCGGATGAGCCTACAGGAGCACTCGATTCCAACTCCTCACGGATCGTGATGGAGTCGTTAGCCGAGATCAATGAGCGGGATCGCACCACATTGATGCTGGTTACGCATGATCCTCTGGCCGCAAGCTATTGCAACCGCATCGTCTTTATTAAAGACGGCAAGCTGGCCGCCGAAATTCACCGCGGAGAGAACCGGCAGGCCTTTTTCCAAAAAATCATCGATACGCTATCGTTCTGGGGAGGGAATACAAGTGAGCTTTCCTCAATTCGCGTTTAACAACGTCCGGCGTAACGCGCGTCAATATTTCGCTTACCTGCTTAGCAGCTCGTTCATGGTCATGATCTTCTTTACGTATGCGGTATTCATCTATCATCCGGCCATCGAGAATTCGCCTATGGGTACTATGACGCGTACGGGAATGACCATTGCCACCGTGATCGTCTATGTGTTTGCGTTCTTATTCGTGCTGTATTCGATCAGCGTCTTCCTGAAGTCGCGGAACCGCGAATTCGGCATTCTTACGATCCTTGGAGCGGAAGCCAAACAGATTAATTGGCTGATCTTCCTGGAGAACGTTCTGATTGGCGCCATTGCCATCGTAACGGGCATCGCCAGCGGAATGCTTCTATCCAAGGTATTCCTGCTCATCAGCACCAAAGTGATCGATATGGACGAGCTGCCGTTCTATTGGCCGTTCAAAGCCATGCTGCTGACAGCCGGTGCTTTCACTGCGCTGTTTCTCGTCATCTCGCTCTTCACCTTGTTGTTTATCCGGAAGAATCAAGTCCTGGAGCTTCTCAAAGGCACCAGCAAACCGAAAACCGAACCGAAAGCCAATCTATTCCTGGCCATCTTGGGCGTGGTGCTGCTTACCATCGGCTTTACCGTCCTTCGCGTCAAAGAGTTAGACCCTGTGGGACTGATGATCGCTGCGGTTACGGGAATCATGGGCACGTATTTCTTCTACTCCCAGCTATCCGTGTGGGTTGTCCGCATGCTGCAGCGAAACCGCGCGACAACCTGGAAAGGGACGAACCTGCTGTGGATTTCCGAAATGAGTTACAAGATCAAGGATAATGCCCGCATGCTGTTTTTGGTCACGGTTGTCGTAGCGCTCGCTTCCATGAGCACCGGCTTCGTGCTGGCCATGCAGCAATCAATCAAATCGGTATATCTGGATAATCCGTATGCGCTTAACTACAGCTACTATAGCAATGCCGACGAGACGAAGGCGCAGGAAGAATTGGCCCGGATCGAAAATCGTCTGCAGGCAGAAGGGCTCAGTTATAAACGGGCGGGCGTCGAGACCATCTACTATCGCTTGTCTGCGAACGGGGAGGGCTCCTTACACATCATGCCGCAATCCCATTACGATCATCTGGCCGCCATCACGAATGCCAAGCCGGTTGGGTCACTCGGCGAGAATGAAGCCTTATTGGCGGAAACCCCGAATGCAGCGAAGAAGAGTAAAGGAACGCTAACGGAGACGGATATCGAATTATCCGGTCAGTCCTACTCTTTCAGCTTGGAGAACCGTACAGACCGGATTGCGGCTGTGGTATACAGCGGCAGGCTGCTGGTCGTGACGGATACCATGTTTGAAGAGCTACGGGGCGGGCCCAAAGCAGATGAAATCAGTGTGACTCATACGTATCCGTTTATTCTTCCCGATTCCCAAGGACTCCCCCAGAAGGATGATCCTGAAACCAAGCTCGGCCTTGAGCTGTCGGAGTGGAACAGAAGTGTACTCAGTGAAGGTTATATAGAATCCAGGGCGGAGAACTATTACACCAATAAACAAGGATTTTCGTTATTCAGCTTTATCGGGGTGTTTGTCGCCTTGATCTTCTCGATCTCAACCGCAAGCTTCCTGTATTTCAAGCTGCATACGGAGCTTTCGGCCGACCAGGCGATGTACCGCTCCCTGTCCAAGATCGGACTGAGCACACGGGAGATGAACATCTCCGCAACCGTTCAGATTGCCGTGCTGTTCTTTATTCCCATCCTTGTTGCAGCCTTGCAGTCCTTGGTCGTGCTCGACCCAATTCTCGGATACCTGGATGTTCCGAATGTAAACGGACCTGTATTGGCAGCCTCATCGGCATTCCTGGCCGCCCAAATGGTTTATTTCCTGATCGCCAGAGCCCGTTATATTAAATCCGTGAACAGGATGATGGTGTGATCATGCATGAAGGACAACACGGGACCGCAGCTCAGCATCGGCCTGCCATTGGAAAGGGACGATTACATTTTTTAGACCAGTTCAGGGGGTTTGCCCTGCTTGGTCTGCCGTTTGTTAACGTATTGGCGCTCTGGCTCATCGCCACGCCGGAAACCGCAGCGGATTTTTGGCTGCAGCGAGGGCTTAACTTTTTCGTGGAAGCCCGATTCTACACCATCTTCACGTTCCTGTTCGGACTCGGGTTCTATATGTTCCTATCCCGAAGCGCTGCGACGGATGGACGGCCAAGACTTCGGCTGTATATTCGCCGGTTAGTCGTTCTGGTTCTGATCGGCGTCATACATCAGTTATATCAATCGGGTGAGGCCTTGTTTTATTATGCGATTGTTGGTCTGCTGGCGATCCCGTTTTATTGGGCACCGCGGAAAGTTAATCTTGGTATCGGATTGGCCGGGTTTACGGTTGCGGCCGTCATGGGATTCAAGCTGCTTACCATCCCGTTTCTGATCCTGTTAGGGCTGGCCGCAGGCCAATATCGATTACTCGATGCGATCCACAATGGATTTAGATTACGCTCGTTGCGCATGATTTGGGTACTGTCTTTGCTAGGAACGATCATCGTCATCGCCACGATGTGGCGGGTGGCACCTTCCGAGCCTATGCCTTCCTTTTTATTCGAGGTAGAGGGCGTGCCGCCGTCACCAGCCATGGAAGCGGCCTTTACTCTGGCACATATCGGGGTGGCGACAGGCCCTCTCGTATCTGTATTTTATCTAAGCTCGCTCTTAATGCTTGAGCGTACCCGCCTAGGTGCAAAGATGCTGTATCCGTTGCAGGCATATGGGCGGACGGCGCTCACCAACTACATTGGGCAGACCGTCTTTCTGGTAGGTATTCAGCGCTTGATCCTAAACACCTCGCCCACCACGTATGTCGTATCCACGCTCGTTTCCTTAGGGATTGTGGTCTTCCAGATCATAGCCAGCAATCTGTGGATGCGTTGGTACCAATACGGACCTCTCGAATGGATATGGCGATGCGGTACCTATTGGACCATCGTGCCAATTCGCAAAAAAACAGGAGTCCTATAGGGCCCCTGTTTTTTGGGTTTGTTGTTGCCGAGTGACCATATAAACTCCCAATATCAGCGTCCATATAAAAACAGGACCCGAGGTGACCGGGTAGATGATAACACTGAGTTTTGGAAGCAGCAGTGCTACAGGTATTCCAAGCGCTCCCCACACCCCTGCTCCTATGCCTACCCATGCCATAAACGGTTTCATACTACCTTCAGAGAGCAGCGACATGCCAAGCAGGCTAATTCCGATCCAGGCCAGCATCATGGCAAAATCTCCGGCCATAATACCGAACGCAAATAACCCGACACCCAAGGCGGACGTTCCTGGATCTTGAACCGAGTCCCACTCCTTGGCCAGCACCGGGAGAACGGTTAATTCCATCGCGAGTATGAGCACCCATATCGTCATCGCCGCAATGAACAAGCGGGCAGCCATCACCGCAGCCGGGCGTCTACCGGCCACAGTCTCCCCTAAAGACAGTCCTCCAAGCCATAATAATATAGCTGTCAGCATCAGGCTGTGATCCCATTGCCAATAGGTCAGCATGTCCGGAATCATAGAAATGACATGATGACCCGTCCACGGATCGGTAGCTGGAGGGTGCATAAGCGTAGCTATAACAAACAGCGCGCCGCCCAATAAAATGCTGATGCCTGCATAACGGCTAACTTGCGTATTTTCCTTCCATTTGCTCATGAGGGATTCCCGCCTCCTGCTTCGTCGTCTATCTATCCTTATACTTCCCGTTCGGTATTGAAACTAGAAGCTTGAGATATTCCGGCAACATTGGTGAAAGGTGACCCTGCATAGCGCTCTTCTTATCCCTCCTGTTCCCTCCCGCTATTTCATCCTCCGCTCCAGGCGCCTGATCTCCTGTTCGATTACAGTCCTGTCTGCGGACAGCCCAGGAAGTACAATATCTTATGAGTCCTGATCTCTATTAAGCATAAACACGCAGCCGATCATCAATGAGACCCAGCAGCCATGCTCTTTCTCCAGGGACATCCTCTCTCAGCCTGGCTGCCGCTACCGGCAGCATCCAGCGGTCGATCTCCTCCATCTTTGCATGAGATAATCGACGATATTCATTCAGGTATATTTTATTCCACAGGATTCGGGCCATCCGAAGCGGAATCGCCATAAGGCTCGACTGTTCGAGCGGATGAAAAGGAGATTGAAACATCAGGGATGTCCTGGCGACGTCGCATAGAGGGTCACCAATCGTGGCGTTATTCCAATCGATCGCCCGGTATCCGCTCTCCGCCACGATCACATTGTCCGGGTGGAAGTCGCCATGACAGATGGAGTCCCCCTCAGGATAAGAGTCCAGTACCTTGCATATGGCCTGCGCCTTTCCCTGCAGGATGCCGCTTGCATCAAGAATTGCATGCTCCAGCCTTTCCTTTTGCGGCGGCAGCAAGGTTGTCGTGCAGCCATGCATCGCATGTTGGAGCCGTGCCATCTCACGGGCGCACTTCGTGAGCTTGCGCGGTGACGATTGAACCTGATGCAGCATCGACGGTCCTGTCACCCGTTCATACACCAGTCCCGTTCGTCCCTCGATATCCACCATGTCAAAGACGGCAGGGGTAGGCACGCCCGCTTCCGCAACGATGCGGCCCATCTCCGCCTCATAGGTCACCCATTCCGGGGGGTACCCTTCATAATACAGCTTTAGAGCCTGAGACTCTCCCCATTCATACACCTCTGCGCTCCTGCCTCTTCCAATCTCTATACCCTTCTTCAAAGCATTTCCTCCGCTTCCTACGTCAGCTGGATTTTGATTTCGAACGCATCATCAACCGCTGAATCCAGCCTGGCCTCTGAATCCGGCAGTTATGAAATGCGGATATCTTCCATTCCCCGTTCACCTTGATCAGCACGTTGGTATTAATGGAAAAGCGGCCGGTGGGCGGCTTCTTATGAAATCTGAGCTGCACCGCTCCCGTAGCCTGGGCTATCGCAAGCTCCGGGGTCAGGAAACGCAGCTGGGTCGGGGTTGGTCCCGCAACCAGCTTGGAGTCTCGCAGCACCCCATCCCACAGCTTCTGATGAACCTCATCGATCTCTTTGCGGCCCTTCAAGTGTTGTCCGCTAAACGTGACGTAATCCGCATCATCCGTAAAACATTCCGCATAAGCCCGGCCATTCCCTTCTCCCCACGCCTTGGACAGCGAATCGAATAACGTTTGGATCGCCTGGCGATCCTCGTACGTTCCGTTCATCAGCCTCATCCCCATTCCTTTCTTGCTCTTAAGCGGGATCACGAATCTTCTTTGAACACATTGTACGATAATCCGACCGAATTGAATTCCCGCCACGGGATGAAAACCGGCTCGGTCTTGGGACCGAGTTGTTCCTTCAGATCCGGCGAGTTGCGTTCTTTACGCAAGCAGGAGCGCGAGATATGATATCGTTATCGACGAGAGACCGAATCGTAAAGGAGGTTGCAACCGGCATGATGAAGATCAGCGCTTTTGCCAAGGTCAGCGGCATTTCCATCAAAACATTGCGGTATTATGATGAGCTGGGCCTATTGAAGCCGGCCCATGTTGATGAACAAAGCGGATACCGTTACTATTCCGAGGAGCAGCTTCTGATCGTTAAGCGGATTGCCGCCTACAAGGAACAGGGGTTTACCTTGGAACAGCTCAAACCTTTTTTTGAAGAGGATATAGAAACCGATGTCGTCAAGAACAAACTTGCGGATAAAATGACGGAGCTTCAGCATGCGATGCGGAGCCTCCAGCTGCAGTTGGATGAAGTGAACAACAGGATGACGCGCTTGGAACGATCCGAAGCAGGGAATCCGGGTGGCCCCACTATCCGGGAAGTCCCATCCCAGCGTGCCGCTTTCATTCGTGACCAAGTCGCCCGCAGCCAGCTATGTCTCTTGCTGGATGAGATTACGAAATATGCTGCCTCTTATGGAGAAGAGGAAGCCAGGCAGCTAACCATTCTTTGGCATGACCACGGCAGCGGGAATGCCGACATCGCCGATATTGAGGTCGCAGTCCCCATAACTAGGGACATCCCTGCTAATGGGCGCGTTCGTGTGGACTTTCTACCGCAGCTGATATCTGCCGCATCTCTTGTACATCGTTGTGATCCATGCATCCATAGCTGCCCCGTTATACCCGAGCTCAAGGCATGGATTTCGTCCCAAGGCCTCGTTCAATCGGACCGGGAACCGATCCGCGAGATCTATCTCACCTCGGATAAAGATATCTATGGTAAGCAGCGCCCTGCGGAATTGCTTATCCCCCTACAAGGTAACGCGGAGTAACCCTTCCTTGCCGCGAGGGCTACCGAAACGAAAGTCGACCCATCCTCTATCCGTACTTGCAGCAGCGGTACTCCGGCATGTCTTTTTTTGCTGTTGAATAAAACGCTTCCCGCCCTCTTGACTCTCCCCTTAACAGGAGAGTGTACAGTAGCGTTAAATCGAACAAGAGGAGTGGGGTTTCATGAAACGATTAGAAGACAAAATCGCATTGGTTACAGGCGGAAGCCGAGGCATCGGCAAAGGAATCGCCCTTCGGTTAGCGGATGAAGGGGCTCTTGTCGTTGTGCATTACGGAACCCGCCGGGATGCTGCGGATCAGGTTGTCCAGACCATACAAGATCAGGGTGGGCGAGCTATCGCCCTAGGCGCCAAACTGGAATCGGTAAACGGAGCAAAAGGACTCATTCATTCGCTGGAGGAGGAACTTGTTCGCGTAACGGGGGACAACCGTTTCGATATTCTGGTGAATAACGCAGGCATCGGAACCTCCAACACCTTTGAAGAGACGACCGAGGAAAGCTTCGATGAGCTGCTTGCCGTCAATGTAAAAGCACCGTTCTTCCTGGTCCAACAGGCGCTGCCGCTCCTTCGTGACGGCGGACGCATCGTCAACATCTCCTCCGGTGTTACGCGTATCGCCTATCCGCATATTATGGCTTACAACATCACCAAGGGTGCCATCAATACGTTCACGTTGCATCTCGCCAAGCTGCTTGGTCCACGCGGGATCACGGTGAATGCGGTTCTTCCAGGCATCGTGGATACGGATGTGAATGCTTCATGGCTGCATACGCCGGAAGGGCAGCAGCATGCCGCGGAGATGTCCGCGCTTGGCCGAATCGGTCAGCCGTCGGATATTGCGGATGTCGTAGCGTTTCTGTCATCGAGCGACGGGCGCTGGGTGACGGGCCAAATGGTTGACGCAACCGGCGGCTCTCATCTGTAACTATAAGAAAAACGTCAATCGACGTACTCTCAAAGAAGACAGACCGCGTTTGGCGGTAGTTTTTCTTGCGATATCAGGCAGCAGATCCTCCGAAGTTTATACTTTCTGATATCTTAAAAAGAGGCGATCCTTGCCTGGCATCAACGCCAAGCAAGGATCGCCCTTTTTCTTGTTTCAGTTGTTTAATCGGTTTCGGCCATCCGCACAACCGACTTCCGCTCCGGGTTCCAGCGCCATAACGGATCCTTCCCCCTCACCTGCAAGCCTCCTACCCATTTATCGATGGTTCCGGTGCAGGCATAGTCGGCCTTCCCGGCTAGCACCTCATGCCCCAAACTCGTCACTTGCAGCACCCGATCTTGGAAATGGGGTACAGCCAGCTTAAAGTCGGGAAACGGTGCTGTACCATCGATAACCAGCAAAGAATCCGGCCCCTCCGTCATCTTCGCCAGGTAATACCAGAACTCCAGATCTCCCATTCCGAGTGTATGGAGCTTATCACCTACCTTTCGGAATAACTCATAAGGCTTATGGATTCCGCCCGCTACAGCCTCTAACGTCGTCTGCTCGATGATCCCGAGTCCATTGCTCACAGAGGGCAGCCGTGCCAGATGAGCCTCGAATGCATCGCTTGCAAAAGACAGTGCCGAGGAATCAACCTCCAGCATGCGCTGATGTTTCTCCGGCAGTTCCGAGGTATAGGCCTCCCACAACACGCTGCCCAGCATAAGCTCTTCTTCTCCAATCGTGTGCCATGTGCCCGATAACGTCTCGAGTTGCTCCGTGCTAAGCTGCCCCAGCCCGCGAAAAAGCTCGATGCCCGGGTATGCGCCAATGCACAGCAGGCTAAGCCTCGTATTTCCGAGTGGCCGATCCTTAAACCAATGCAGCAAATAAGACAGCATCGTCTGGTCAAACAGATCATGCTCAAACCAGAGCACGACTTCATCATATTTTTTAAAATCCTGAAGCTTCCTCTCCTGCGACTCGCAGGTCTTTACATATTCCTTCTGCGGAATTCCCAGCGTTTGCTCCAGATACTGAGCTCTTGCGCTCCGATGATCCGGCTCGTCCATCTTCGTGAAGACCGGACCAAACGAATAAAGCTCCCTCCACACCAGGATATCTCCTTGAACGTTCCCTTGCTTCAGCTTATCCCCTACTGAATCCCCGTTAACGATATGCAGCATACGCCTGCCTCCCTCATACAGATCGGTGAACACCGATACAAAGTCGGCTACATGAAGCGTGTTCTTCAGCTTCCGCCGGGCATCAAAAAGTCTCTTCTTCAAAGCCGTCAAGGATATATCCAAATATTGCGAGATCTCCCGCAGGCTGTAGCCTTGAAAATAATAGAGCTGGACCGCAATCCGCATGCCGGGTGGCAAATCCGCGATCGTGGCATGCAGCTGACCGATCATTTCTCTCTTTTCCACGACCGACTCTAAGCTTCGCTGATCTCCAGCCGGCAGCTCAACCTCATGCAGCGGTAACGTCTGCAATTGCTTGCGGCGCAAGTCCCTGTAACACTGCCGCTCCACGATCACTTTGAACCATCCGGGAAAACGCCGGGAATCCTGCAGCTTATGCAGATTCGCAAAGGCCTCCGTAAAGGCCTCCTGCACGGCATCTTCCGCTAAATGGGGATCACGCAATTTATCGTAGGCCACAGCCAGCGCCATGCCGGTAAAATGCCGGACCAAGCTTTCCTGGGCCTCGGCACTGCCCCGCCGGGCTTCCTCAATCCACTGGAACACGTTCACTTAAACCTCCCTTCCCGGTGTCTCTAACACTTAAGTGCCGATTCGTATAAAAAAGGTTACCTCTCTTCAGGAAATGACCGTCTGCACCGGATGGATGATATAACGAAAATTCTCCATGGCCTTCGCCGGCGCCTCCGAAACACGGTTCCAATGATGATAGAAACTATATGGGAATTTAAAGAGATGGCCGAAGTCCCAGTCGATTACAGCCCCGTCGATACCTAATGCCCAGTACTCCGGCTGATCTGGCAAATAAGACGATCTTGCAGCCTCCACGAGAGGCAGCCGATCCACGGGCGATACGATTCGAATCGGCTCTTCTGGGTCCAGCTGGCGGCTGGCACGGAGCACCTTCGCGATTTTGAGTACACCCGGCAAGCCTCTGCGAAAATAAGCATGGTGGCCAAGATCATACAATATGTTTAAGGCATGGGAGTAGGTCAGCATATGCCCCATCAAGTCATGATGGGCTTCCGCTCGGTAGATTACCGAATAAGTGGCCAGTTCATTCAAAATAAAGGCCGACAGCTGATCGCCGTCCGTTATTTCAGGCATCCCGTCATGTTCATCCAGGGTCAACCGTTTAACCTCGGCTGCAGAATATCCGATCCAGGACCTTCCCGGAATTGTCTTCGCGAAAGAGGAGACCAATTCCGCAATATCGGCTGCTTCATGGCGGAGACCACCTCCAAGCTCGTGGAGTGCAGCCAGACTTATTGCGGCATAGATCACATTGTGCCCGACCCAGTGCAAACCATCGATCGTACCGTCAAGGGCTGCAAGAATCCGTGATTCGGCGCTGTCTACGCTCAGGCTTTCCTCTGGCACCGTTCCCGGCTGCAAATACTTGCCGATCATCCTCCGATTCTCCGCTGCCACAGCCTCTTCAACCTTCCCGGACAAATGGTTTTCTTTTATAAAAAAATAACCCGCGATCGCTGCCGCTCCGTAATGGGCTTGCCAAATATCTCCCGTTTGCCGTCTACTCTGCGACAGTATGGATAATCCGTCAACGAGAATCGCCGTATTCTTATCTCTCATCACGAGTCCTCCCCACACCCCTCTTGACATTCACTTAACACCTATGTAATGATACTCTTCAACTCATCTTGTTCTCTCTTCAGATTCGAAAAGAGCTGCGCAGATGAATTTAAGAACAACATACCACACGGCGATGAGAAGAAATAGTAGCTTATCTCTCGGGGTCCAAGCGAACCGGCGAATGGTGCGAGGCCCGGTACTCCGGAGTAAGTGAATGGATCTTCTCGCTTCAACCCGAACCTCCGAGCTGTGCCGGAGCAGTAGGCCTTGACGGCTCTCCACCGTTACTTTGGGAGATATGGCAGGAATCATGGTGCATTTCACCATTTCCACGTCATGCTAAAGAGCGACCGTACAGTCGAATTCGGGTGGTACCGCGGAGTTACACTTCGTCCCATAGAGGGATGAGGTGTTTTTGTGTTGTTCGCAAACTATCAGGGAGGTGTTTTTTATGAAACGATTATTGTCAGGCATCAAGCCGAGCGGGGATTTGAATATTGGCGGATATGGAGGTGCCCTCCGTCAATATGTGAAGCTGCAGCATGAATATGAATCCTATTTCTTCGTGCCGGATCTGCATGCGATCACGGTCTATCAGGATCCCATGGAGCTGCACCAGCGCACGCGGGACATTGCCGCGCTGTACATTGCGTCGGGCATTGACCCCGATAAAGCGACGATCTTTCTGCAATCGCAGGTCCCCTCACATGTAGAGCTCGGGTGGTTGCTGGAGACGCAGGCGCATTTTGGTGAATTAAAGCGCATGACCCAATTCAAGGAGAAATCGGGCGGAAAAGATACCGTAAGCTCCGCGTTGTTTACGTATCCGGTCCTGATGGCTGCCGATGTGCTGCTCTACCAGGCAACGCATGTACCTGTCGGTGACGACCAGAAGCAGCATCTTGAATTGACACGCGATCTGGCCGAGCGCTTCAATAACCGGTATGGCCGCACGTTTACGGTGCCTGAGCCGATCATCCAGGATATTGGCTCCCGCGTCATGGGGCTTGACGATCCGTCCAAGAAGATGAGCAAAAGCAACCCGAATAAGAACAGCTGCGTCCACATGATGGATACGCCGGAGGATATCCGCAAGAAGTTCTCCAGGGCCGTTACCGACTCCGATGGCCAGGTCCGGCATGACTGGGAGCAGAAGCCGGCGGTCAGCAATCTGATCGAGATTTATTCCGTATTCTCCGAGGAAGCCATCTCCGTCATCGAGAAACGGTATGAAAGCCAAGGATACGGTACGTTCAAGAAGGAATTAGCTGAAGTGGTCATCGAGAAACTTCAACCGATCCAGGAGCGGTTCCATCAAATCGTGAATTCCTCCGAGCTTGATCGCATTTTGATGGACGGAGCGAAGCGGGCTTCCGAAATCGCAGTCCCAACACTGCTTGCAGCCAAGAAAGCGATGGGATTGGTCACGTTTTGAAAGAACCACAGGGCGTCCCCTTGATATCTGCATCCTGCTTAGGAATCAGATCAAGGGGCGCCCTGCTTATTTTTGTTGGCTTGCCTTTTACGTTGTACACCGGCGTCTACTCCGTTCTAGTCTTATCCCGCCTCGCATTAACCCCATGGTTCTTCTGATTCCCGACTTATTTATTGAATTGCCCGCCATGTCTTGTGGCCCCCTTGACATCATCTCCCTATCGTAACCGTAATCTTATTCCCTTGATCAGGAATGGTGATCGCCAAGAGGCCGCTCTTCGAATCCGGGAAAGGGCGCAGCTCGATTTGATAGGCGTCCGTACCGGCAACCGCCACGTCGCTTCTGGATATCGACTCCAAATGGGGGTGGTAAATCAATGTCTCTCCAACGGACGAAACGAAATCTATACTTAAGCTGCCGTTTTCATGATCATAACGGTATGCTGAGAGCACGCCGGCTGTCGCTTGCGGATACGCGCGATTCAACGCCTTGGCATATGGGGCTTCCTTGAAGCCGTCACACCAGCACCAGTATGTATTGCTCCAAAGATACCGCTCGAATATCGCAATGATCTGCCTGGAAAGCTGAAAGGTTGCCGGATGATTGGAGAATGCTCCCCATTCCCCGACCAGGACCGGGACGTTCAACCGTTCCTGCACCTTGCGATGGGTAGCAAAAATCAGCTGGACGCGATCCTGATTGTAAATGTCATAATGCTCCGTATCGACCACCAGATCATAGCCGTGCGGTGCGAACACCTGATGGTGTAAGGTTTGACCGGCTGGATCCTGCACAAGCTGCAAGCCGGACTCGATCCCCATGTTCGAAAAATAGCTCGTTTCCAGCATCAAAAATCCGTCCGGGGAAATGGAGCGAATGGCTGCCGCCGTCTTGCTGAAAAAGGGCGCGAGAACCTCCCTTTCGAAGATTTGCGATACTTCTCTGGCGCTGTCGACGAGTATGCGGTACGTATCCATCTCCGCCATCCCGGCAAGAACCTCCAGCCTCTTTTCCTCGTCAAACCACAGTCCGGCAAGCTGCTCCATGTTCGGGTCGGCTATTCGCATCACATGCCCCGCATATGCGGCAATGATGGTGCCGAGCACCTCCTGTCCGCTTGTTCCGGGGTACGGCTCGTTCATCATGTCATAACCGATAATATTCGGACAATCAGCCATAAACTGTGCGGCATGCTTCCACATCGCTGCATAGTGATCCTGCAGGCCGATCCCGTCGGAAGCGGACGTATTCCGCCAGAAGTGATCCAGAGCGCGGTTCACAGCCGGACTTTCCAGGTAGGCGTCACTCCAAATATGTCCGGTAACATGAGGAAGATCATCGGAGAGGGTCGCCCACGCTGGAGCCCCGTCGCCGTAGTGCACGCTGTACAAATCCTGATGCATATCCAGAAAAACATAGAGATCATTCTGCTCAGCCCATACAACCTGCTGCTTGATTCTGCTCAGATACGCATCGTCGTAGACCCCAGGCTCCGGCTCGACGCCATCCCATATTAAACCTAGACGGATAACGTTAAAGCCTTGTTCGCGAAACCAGGCGAACAGAGCTGCATCACAGGGCTCAACATATCCTTTTGCCTTGTCCTTGCATACGAGATTGATGCCGTTCAGGATCACTTGAGCGCCGTCTTCATTTAAGAATCGTTGTCCGTCGACCACTAATTTTTTCATGTCTGCTTCCCCCTACCGTTCTTCTACCGGAATGTAAATTTCAATGTAATGATTGTCGTACTGGTTATAAAGATTGACTTCAAGAGAATGGCCTGCGATCTGTAGTCCGCGATTGCGAATGAAAGCTTTCATCTGATCGTAGTGATCATCCATCTTGGCATAGTCGTCCCTGCCGATAATCACGCATTTTCTGGCACAGTAGCGAGGCTCTAGTCTCTGAAAGACGGAAGAGTCATCCTCCATCGGGAAGGTGGACAGAATGCCATTGTACAGGTAATTGTGATAACGGCCTGCGTTAAGGTTATCTTGCGACACGATCGATATGGTATGGCAGAATGCAAGCCATTCCCTGGCATTGATTCTGCGAACCTGTTCCTGTACTTTTCCCCCGAGTCCTTGATCGGCGCTCTCCATGATAGAATCGGTAAGAAGCACCCAGCACGGGTGGCTTAGTACAAGCTCAATGACCTCCGTGTTATCGAACCGTTGCAGCTGAACATCCAACACGTCCAGCTTGTGAGACAAATGCTTCAAATAAGTCCGTTGGCGATCGATGTCTTGCCGCTTGTCGGAGAGCAGTCTGCGCATAGCGTTTAGGCTGTTGTCCCGAAGCAGCGCTTGGATTCGCTCGATCGACACATCCATGGCCCGCAGCATTCGAATCGTGATGAGTGAATCGAACTGTTCAAGATCATAATAGCGGTACTTGTTCGCGTCCCGATTGCGGGAATGAAGGAGTCCGATCTTATCGTAATAACGCAAGGTATCGATCGGGATATCCAAAATTTTGGACACTTCGCCAATCGTAAAATTCAAATTTAACGCCGATTGCTTCACATCTTCACCCCCCCTCTTCTAGCGTTATTGCTGAACGCGGAGATGTCATCCTCTTTTTTCTTATCAAAAGGGTACAATGCCAGCGGAATTAATCCGAGGAGAAAAGCGGCCAGCGGAATCAACCCGGTTGCTACCCGAATGCCTAGCATGGCGGACTCGGACTGTTCCGCCGCAAGACCGTCATATCCGTATGCCCCGATGACATTAATGAAGATAACCGTTTGCAGGCTGGAGAAGGCAACCGTGAATAACGAGAACAATCTGTTGAACAGCCCGGTTTTCCGCACGCCGGTCGTGCGTTCATTCTCGTCGATGAGCAGCGCCCCTACAGGAGATATTGCCATACGAAGATAGTTCACAGCAAAAACGATCAGAACGTAGGATGCCGCCGCGGTCCATATGCCGTCAGCAAGAAAAATCCCTCCGTATCCGAGCACCACAAAGATGGTCCCCAGGTATACACTCTTCTTCGTTCCATTTTCCTTGACGATAGATCCCATGACCGGCAAGAACAGAAGCGCGATCACATGCGTACTCACATCGATGATGGTAGCTTCAATACCCGTTGATTGCACTACGCTGTCCATGTAGTAGAGAAACGGCGTAAAGTAGAAAAACACGGGGCCGGTGACGATGGTAAATGTAATAAAGGTGAGGAAAGGCCTTGATTTGATAATCTGCCAGGCTTTTTTGTAAACCTCTTTTGTATCGATATGCTGCTTATCCAGCGATTCGTACATTTGCGCATCTTCTCTCAGTCCTCTCAGGGCCCAGGTGAAAAATATCGATTCTGCCACAATTACGGCAGAGAAGATCGGGATGATAACCCCCTGCTTTCCGTCCCCAACGAGGAGCAGCGTCGGAATCAAGGTGATCAGAAATGACATCGCCTGGGATACGTAGTTCTGGATCACACCAACATCGATGCGCTCCTCCTTGGTTGGCGCTGCGATCAGCACAAACGATTGATAGGCTATGCTGTAAGCGGTTGCAGCCGTGTCGTAAATAAATAGCAACCCGGTATACAGCAGAAAGATCAACCACTGATCCCAAGCCGGATTAGACAGCATCATGAGGAAGGAGGCAACGATCATGAACGGCACTGTCACTCTCATGATATAGACGTATTTCCCACGGTGCGCGCGATGCCTCATTCGGTCAATCCATACGCCCAGCACCGGGTCGTTAATCGCATTCCAGATGTTATAGATAATGTACACCCATGCGACATACTTCGGACTGAGACCGATGATATCCGTGTAATACTTCAAGAACACATTGTGGATGAGCACTCCCCCGACTGACAGGATCGGACCAGGGAGAGCCAGACGCCATTTCTCCCCTAGAGTCAGTCCGGTAGCAGTGAAGCGAAAGGCTTGCCGCAAGGCACTTCGTGCTTTACCTAACATTTACCATCCCCCGATCGTCCAACGTTTCAACCAGCTCATGTATCTTGGACTCATTGTAAACCATGGAGTAACTCCAGATGAAATAGCTTTGTTCATTTTTTTCTAATCGTTTTTTCCCCGGAAGAGCGGATTTGATTGTGTCATATTTCTGGTCTATTTGGATCACCAGAGACTTCTGGAATTCACTTAAATAGCGAATGCTTGGGGCCTGCGAAAATATTGCGAACCCGAGAAAATTATGTTTCTTGCTATCCAAATCGGGACGCGACTATCATTGGAGATGCGGAAGCGGGCCCGAAATAACCGAAATCGCCAATGGAAGGGGAAGATCATGAACACAATCGATCCACCCAGAAAACGCCGATCATTTCACATCTGTGATAATGTTCAGCTTTACCTGATAATGCTTCCCGTTCTGCTTCAAATTTTTATTTTCAGCTATATACCCATGTATGGCCTTGTTATTGCGTTTCAGGATTATTTCCCAGGAAAACCGTTCTTCTCATTTACGGACACGAACTGGGTTGGATTTAAGCATTTCATCAATTTTTTCAATGGGCCTTATTTTGGAAGGTTGATGCGGAACACGTTTTTACTTAGTTTCTTTATTCTGGTGTTTGGCTTTTGGGTGCCTATTTTATTCTCATTATTGGTAAACGAACTGAGAAATGGCTTCTTTAAAAAGTTTGTGCAAACAGCTAGTTACTTACCGCATTTTATTTCGAACGTCGTTGTAGCGGGTATGGTGTTGTCCTTTATCAATGTTGATGGCATCGTTAACGTTATTATCAAAATGTTTGGTGGCACAGCAATTGCGTTAAACACGGAACCGGCTTATTTCCCGGCCATTTATACCATCTCGAGCATATGGAAGTCATTCGGCTGGAGCAGTATTTTGTATCTGGCGGCCATGTCTTCCGTTGATCCTCATTTATATGAAGCAGCCAAAATGGACGGGGCCAACCGCTTTAAACAAATGCTGCATATTTCGCTGCCATCCATTCGTCCGACCATCTTTATTCTGCTTATTTTCGCAGTTGGCGGTCTGTTTTCGGCAAATACCGAGTTTATTCTGTTGATTTACAATCCAATTGTGTATGAAACAGCGGATGTTATTGGCACCTATTTGTACCGCGATGGCCTGCTTGGCGGTAATTTCAGCATGGGGACAGCAGTCGGACTATTTATATCGATTCTTAACTTCACGCTGCTGTATTTCGCAAACTCGCTAAGTCGAAAATTTGCAGATTTCGGCTTGTGGTAAGGGGGAGTATCATGGCCTTGGTACGTAGAAAACCGAACAAGATCAAGGAAGGCTCTGTCGTGGTCGACATCATCCTTCTAGTGATTGCGTTAATTCTCTGTATAATCACACTATATCCTTTTTATTTTGTCATTATCATGTCTATCAGTTCGCCTTCAGAAGTAGCGGCAATGAATGTCTTTTGGTTTCCTAAAGGCTTCAACCTCAGCTCTTATGAAGTGATTGTAAAAGATCTGAAAATGTGGTGGGCATATTCCAATACGTTGATTTACGTTGGAGTCGGTACCATATTGAACTGCTTGATGGCTGTGTTGGGGGCTTACCCGTTAACCGTACGAAATTTAAAGGGGAGAAAATGGGTGGTCGCGTATCTGCTGATCCCTATGTATTTCGGGGGTGGCTTGATTCCTTCCTTCCTGCTGGTGAATAAACTAGGGTTGTACAATACGATGTTGGCGATCATTATACCTGGGATGGTCAGTATATGGAATATCATTTTAGTAAGAACGTTTTTCACCACAATTCCCGATGGACTAAAGGAATCTGCTTTTATCGATGGCGCTTCCCATCTGCAGCTGCTGTTTAAGATCATCATACCGATTTCCAAACCTATTCTTGCGGTTATCGCTATTTATTCGATTGTCGGCATTTGGAACAGCTGGTTCGATGCGCTCGTATATTTGCCGAATGAGAAGCTTCATCCGCTGCAAATGTATTTATACCGAGTCATCGTGCAGCAGTCCGTGGATCTGAAGATGCTCTCGATGGAGGATACCAAAAATGCGGTAGCGAACATGCTGTCCAACATTCAACTAAAATATACAATCATCGTCTTTACAACGTTACCGGTCATTTTTACGTATCCATTCTTCCAAAAGTATTTCATCAAAGGAGCGCTTCTCGGTTCTTTGAAGGAATAGATCTGAGGATAAAGCTAGCTTACATTTTTGTGAAAGCGATTACTTAATGAGATTATTCAAAAGTGCTGAAAACCACCCTTTCTGAACACGCACTTGTCTAACGAAGGAAACTGTATCAAAAGTATCTGGTAGCGTTATTACATTTTAAGGGGGAAGCTTAGAATATGAAACGTTGGAAAAGATCATTGATGTCCATCATGGTGGCAGTTCTTGTCATCGGGACCTTCACTGCATGCGGAAGCTCAGGCTCCAGTAATGGAAACGGTAATAAGGAGGAAGCTGGTGGCTCTGCTTCCGGGACAACAGCAAGCAAACTTAAATTGCTGGGTCCAACCGGTAGCAACAAATACATCAAATTCGAAGACAGAGATAAATACCCTGTATGGAAAGAAATGGAGAAGATGATCCAGGATGCCAATTTGGATCTGGAATATGAACTGGTTCCAAATGAGCAATACAATGTGGTCATCCAGACGAGAATGGCGTCAGGTTCATCTCTACCTGGTATAGTCAACATTTCGGCTTTGGATAACACGACCGTGCTGAATTTGGCAAAGCAGGGGGTTCTGCTTGATCTGAAGCCACTGATTGAGAAGTATAGCAACGGCAACATTAAAAAAATGTATGATGAAGAATTCCCTTATGCTAAGAAAACGACAACATCCCCTGACGGTAAGATGTACTGGTTCAGTAATCTGCATAAAAAAACATATCAGGACAAAGATCCGGCTCCGGTAGCCCGGACCGTGTTGATCCGCAAAGATTGGCTTGATAAGCTGAGTCTTCCGGTACCGACAAATGCTCAGGAATATTTAGAAACGTTAAAAGCGTTCAGAGATCAGGATGCGAACGGCAACGGTAATAAAGACGAAGTTCTGGTTTACGATACAGGTAAATTTGAGGACGCTATAGCTCAATGGTTCGGACTTGGTACAGACATCACAGCGGTGGATGTAGAAAATAAAAAAGTCGTTTCCCCATGGTACCAGGAAGGGATCAAGGATTACTTTCAATATATGCAGCAGCTTGTAAAAGAGGGGATCCTCGATACGAGCCTAGTTGGTGCGACCATAGAGCAAAGACAACAGAAAATGACGGAAAACAAAGTCGGTTCTGTAACCGACTACAATTTGGAAACATTTTTAGAGCCGACCATCAATGGCGGAGGAGAGTTTCTCCCATTGATGCCACTCAGTGCAGTTGACAATATTACTCCAGCCGTACAGGTCGAACCGCCATTCCTGGTATGGCAGAAATATGCAATTACGAAAGACTGCAAAGACGTGGAAGCAGCCATCAGATTTTTCGATATGATTTATTCGGACAAATATGCTGATCTTCTTTATTGGGGAATCGAAGGGCAAACTTATAAAAAGGATAGCAATGGGGCGAAAGTATTTATCAACAGTACATCGGATGCAGAAAAGGCCGAAACAGGCCAAACTGCCGGACGTCTGTTATTTGGGGATACGGTGTTCCCTCGCGTTCAATTTGCTAACCTGGAATTCGAGTTGTCCGATGTGTCTAAAGAAAAAGCCGACCATGAGATGAATATACTGAAATACAAACCATATTTCGTCAATATGAACGGTAACTATCTGGCAATTCCGGATGAAAAGCAGCTTGAAGCGAAAACAAAAATCTTAACGAACCTCAGGACTTATTCGGAAGAGCTTGCAACCAAGCTTATTCTAGGTCAAAAATCGCTCGACAATTGGGATGAATATATCTCCGAAATGAAAAAGCTAGGACTTGATGATTTAATTGCAATTGATCAGCAACTGCTTGACAGATATAACAGCATCCAGTAACGCATGCATTTGGGAAAATGGACGTTCTCTCCGACAGCAAGGGGAGTTCGCCATTTTCCCCTTCTGCTTCATGATGGAGTGGAAGTCAACCTGAGGAGGGGTGCCTTTGAGACATGGAAACTTTGGAAGTGGCACGTTTAGAAAGACCTTTTTGTCTTACACCGCAATCTTGCTGATTCCAATCATCGTGTTCAGCACCTTGAATGTACAGCGGAACATCAAGGAGGAACGGCAGCAGTTACATGACAAGCACACCTCGGATGCCAACCGGATTGCAGCGGTCGTCGATAACAAAGTAAACGAGCTTAAAAATATGGGCAATCTGTTGAGCAGTGAATCATGGGTTAAGAAGATGATGCAAAATACGAATGTGTATGATAATGAGTTTGATTTGATAAGAATGCTAGAAATCCGCAAGAATTTCGAAAATTCAGTCAGCTCTTTGAACATTCTGTCTTTCGGGATGATTATGTTTCCGGAGAAAAAGCAGATTTTTTCTTCATGGGGGGCCTTTGCGGAAGATGATTTTTTCTCTAGCATCGCAGTATTTGATAACAACATACGGCGAATGATCCAAAATACGACTCTTGAGCAACAATATTTCAAGATTATGCCGCCGACAGCGGTGAAGTTGTGGGGAAACAACAAACGTGTGATCCCGATCTTTCAAAGCCTGGAGGTTGTAAATCATCCGCGGGGAGTGCTTGTTCTTTTTATTGATAGCGCTTACTTCACGGATTATATGCACCGTTTCGGAGGGATTGAATTCAAAGAAATTCTAATTACAACCCATGGAGAACCGATTTACAGACAGACCCGGGGTGTAGCCGTGGAGGGAGGTGAGGACCGTCAAAGTTATGAGTTTGTAGTGCCTTCGAAAGAAAGCGATCTGGAATATAAAATATCCTATATTAATACTAGTGTGATCGGTATTAATAATCTCTTCAGTTCGCTGCTGGCCATTTTAATTTCTGTCGCTATTGGTACCTTAATGGCCTTTTTGTTGGCCAAAATCAGTTATCGTCCGCTGGGGGCTTTGTTGAGTAAGCTTTCTGCGTCGATCCGTTATGATGACGTCAAAGACAGCACGACCTTCTATTCCGAATACAATTACATCGAAAAGTCGTTTGACCGGCTGCTCCATGAAAATGAAAAGCTTCAGCGATTGATGCAGGATTATGAAAAGGCCGCTAAATCCAACTTGTTCCATCGCCTGCTCAAAGGTTATTTTACAGATGATCAGCAGATCAATGGATTAGAAAAATTCGGCATCGGTTATAACGATGAAATGTATTATTGCACATTGCTGATCAGCTTCCACGCCATTCGCGATATCTCTAATTACGATAGCTTACGCAAAATCGAAATGATGACGATTGTGATTGTCGAAAAAGTTATGAACCGGTACGGGTTTGATTATGAACTATTTGAAGTGACCAATGCGGATAAAGCGCTGATTTTATCCTCCGAGAGCAACTTCGGGCAGGAAGGCATAATGGAGAAAGTGGCCGTCAGCATTACGGCGGAGCTTGAACAGACCTGCGGATTTCATCCTTATGTATTGTCAGGAACCGTTGAGAAAGGGCTTGTCGGTATCAGTAAATCGTATTATGCGGCCAATGAAAACCTGCAGTATATTTTGTTTTCGCGAGATCGTCTTCCCGTATCACAGGAGGAAGCTGTCCAATCCATTGTCGACTATTATTATCCGACGGATTGGGAGGTGCAGTTAATTAATAATCTGAAGATCGGGAACTTGGATACATCGATGCAAATCCTGCACGAAATCAGTACTGAAAACGGAAAACGCAATTTGTCCAAAGCAAGTATGAACAATCTGGTTTCATTGTTAATGGAAACGATGCTGAGAGTATTATATGAGCTTAACCTCGATATAGGCATTTACTCCAAACAGTTTGCTAATAGAGTTAAAGGAGAAGATATCGGGGAGATGTGGAGCTATGTATATGAATTGGGAACATTGATTTGCGAGCGGAACCGGTATTCCAACACATCATTGACAATGGAAGCAGGCAGCCAATTACTGCAGTATGTCAACGAAAATTACACCAGCGCCGACATTTCATTAAAGCAGCTCGCTGAAATATTCCAAATGTCGGTATCCAAGGTATCCAAAATCTTTAAAGAAGTTTCCGGAATCAATTTTTATGATTATTTATGCCGGCTTCGTATGGAAATGGCTAAGGAGTTGTTGAGAGAAAGAAAATGCGGCATCGATGACATCGCCCGCCGTGTAGGCTATGAAAATGTATATTCCTTCAAACGCGCATTTGCCCGTTATGAAGGCATCAAGCCGGATGAATATATGGATTCGGCGATGTGATCATATCCAATCTGAGGAGGAATCATAATGAAATTTAGGCGAATCGGAAGCTATCTTCTATCTGCATTGCTGTTGACGGGCATTCTGCCGCCCGTCGCTCAAGCTGATTCATCGCATCCGCAGTTAACATCGACCGGCAATAATGGAGATGGAGGTTACGAAATGAATGTAGCGCTAGGCAAGCCTTATACTGTCTCGGAGCCGGCGAATGATCCGTACCCCGATACGGGCGGCGAATTGACCGACGGCGTACTGGCAAGCGACGACCCTGCCGACGAGGCATGGACCGGATTCTACAAGGGTTCCAGCCGAGTCATCACGATTGACCTTGGCAGCGATCAATCGGTCTCGTCCATTCGCGCGAACTTCTTGCAGATCCCATCCGCAAAGATCCAATATCCGAACGCGGTGTCGATCTATACCTCGAAAAACGGGAAAGACTGGACGGCGCTGAAGCATGCCGGACCACCTGTGGCATTCTGGATCGGTGTTAACCCTCCCCAATACACCTTCGAATGGGACGCTGTGAAAGACGGCGTTCCGGGGGGAGGAGATAAGTCGTCGTCAGCGGTCTTCTCCCGTTATGTTAAAGTCCGGTTTACGACCAAGGATTGGGTGCTTCTTGACGAAATTCAGGTCATGGGCCAGGATGGACATATCAAAGGGGCAACGGTTCCCAATGAGAAGGAACTATATCTGCAGCCTGGCGCCCAGACCGGCGGTATCTCCAATTTGGCTCTTTTGTATAATGGACATTACAATAAGGGATTAGGGGACTGGACAACGGAGAAATTGATTCCTTATCTCGCGCATGTAGATCAGAACGGAACGCCGAGTGATTGGTTATTCGATGGCATTCTCTATTTGGGTCTCGGTTCGCCTGCTGGCCGTTCATTCGCCATGTCCTTTAACGGGTCCAATTGGGACGATTGGAAATGGTATCTGGATAAGACATTCGCCACCGACGGAGATCTGGATGCCTTGAACGTTGCAGTGGGAGAAGTAATGAAGGAGCTCGGCAAGCCCGGCGGTAAATCCACCGACAAATACCCGGTGGTTCTTATGGTTCCCTACCCGGCTGAACCACAGACTAATTTTGGAGACGTAGATGGTGACGGTATTACGGAGAACTTTAACGCCGCTCAAGTAGGTGCCGATGCTTCGCTCGCAAGCAAGAAGAAAGCGGTCGACTGGTATATCGATCAGTTGATCCAGCGCTGGGACGCGAAGGGTTACAATAATCTTAACCTTGCCGGATTATATTGGCTAAACGAAGAAGTAGCGCCGGACGGTACGAATGATGCAAAGTTGATAAAACACGCGTCTAACATCGTTCATGACAACGACTTGTTATTCTACTGGATTCCACATCTGCGTGGCTATCAATTCTTCACCTGGAAAGAATTAGGTTTTGATGCCGTGGCCTATCAGCCAAACTATTTCTTCCAAGCGGATAGTCCGCTGGATCGTGTACGGGATGCGGCTGATTGGGCTAAATCACTCGGGATGGGGATGGAGATGGAGTTCGATGAGCGTATCCTGACAGATGCCAACTTCCGGCAGAAATATTATGACTATCTTAACGGTGCTATCCAACTCGGTTATGCAAAGGATACTTTTAGAGCCTACTATCAAGGGAATGACACATTGCTCCAAGCGGCACGATCTGATGAACCGGCAGTTCGCGCCACCTATGATGACATGTATAGGCTCATAAAGGGCAAGTACAGGCCATAATTAGCCCGGGCCATTCATACCATTTTGAGTTATACACAGGCCATCCCGATTGGGACGGCCTTGCTTTATTTAATTTAATACTTCAAGAACACATCAAGCCCCTGATCGCTTATAGTCGGCCATCCTATGTGCAGTACAAGGAGACCCCACCATTAAATTTTTAAATATAGCTCTGTGTATCTCTATTTCTTGCGAACTTGTAGGTAGCAACCAGCGATAAGGCCAAGGCAAAAGCCAGCAGAATCGCCACATTTAGCATAATGTCGCTTAGCCCGCTTCCTTGCTGAAGCTTGCCGAACGTATCGAGCAGCCAGTACTGCGGCAGGAAGTCGGCGATTCGCTGAATCGCTTCCGGCATCACGGAGATCGGGAATAAACACCCTGCCAGCAGCGAAGTTGGCATAATCACCATCGTCTGGATTCCGTTCGCCATCATGGTGCTGTCCGAGAATGCAACAATGACCTGCGATAAACTGACCGCGACCAGAGCGAACAGCGACAGAATCAGAAACATCTGCCATAACGGGATGCCTGGCTCGATATGAAAGAACCGGGTCAAAACAAACAAGGTGGCCGCAATCTGAATCATCATCAGAACGAGGTTCACGATGGCATTAGAGAAGACGTAGCTGCGGGCCGTAATTGGTGACGATAATAGCCTATAGTACGTACGATTCTCGCGATCCCGGATCGTCAATGCCGATAGATTCACGGCGGAGAATAACATGAACACAACCAAGTAACCGATCGTCCGGTTGGTGACATCATGATTGGCCGATTGATCCGCAACCGTAGCCGTAGACAAATGAAACGTTGAATTCTGGTAACCGCTGTATAGGTCGTTAAACGCGGCGGCATCGCCACCCGCTATCCTCCCCATGGATGAAATATTCTGGACGTATGCGTTCAGATATGACTTTACATACCCCGTAACCTGAGCTCCCTTAATCGATTCGATCCGAACCGGCTCGGGTGTCCCTAGCATTACGCCTCGCGCAAACCCCTCCGGGAAGACCAGCACCGCGTCGAGCTCACCCGACAGAATCAAGTCATCCGCTTCCGATTCCCTAATGATCGAAGTCTCGGTATGTTCTAATTGAGCCATAAAATCGATCGTATCTTGCGTGACCTTCTGTTCGACATCGTGATTCACGATGCCAATGGTGACGGAAATCTCTCCGGAACCCTTGTAGATTAAAGTGGATAGCAGAATGCCGACAATAGGAAGCGCGATCACAAGCAGCAGATTTTTATAATCCTTCGACGAGGTCAATATCGTTTTACGAATGAGCCAGAGCATATCCTTCATCATTACAGCCCCTCCCTTCTTCGCATTGAAATCATGGCTACAGCTAATAGCAGGATGGAAAAACCGACGTTTAGCATCATCGCATTCATGGCTGCCGACCCGTTACCGGAATAGATCAACTGCAGCAGAGCTTCATTGGACCAATGCAGGGGAGAATACGTTGCGGCCTCCCTCATGAATCCCGTTGTGCTCGCAACCGGCGTATACCCTCCGCCAAAGAACGCAGCCAGTTGAATAATGACCATGATGACAGCCCCGGCGGCATTTCCCTTCAGCACGTAACTGATCCCGAGCCCGAGACTGAGCGCAAACAGAATCTCGCTCAACAATACTAGGAACACCATGACCGGATGATCCCCCCAGTAAGCATTGAACATATATTTGCTGATCAGCACAACGATAATGACAAATACGGCATTGATTGCGAGCGTGCCCAATATTTTTCCGACAAAAATCTCGGCTTTCGTTACCGGTGAGGCCAATAGGCGCTGCGCGGTATTTCGCTTTCGCTCACTATCGATTAATCCGCCTGCCGTCAAGGCGCTATACAGAATGATCATCGTAGTCACCGCAATCGCAAAATAATCAAGTGAACCCGGCTGCCTCGCTCCCTGAATGGAAGACTCAACCACATAGCTCTCTCCATCATTAACAAGCAGCTTGTTCTTATATTCCGGATCCATCTTCGCGGCTTCGGCTGACAGCCGGTACCGGTCGGCAAATGCGGACAGCATCGCCTGCACAATCCCGTTCTCCATACTGTTGCGGCTGTTTCCATCATACCGGATCCCTTGGCCGTCCATTTCCACGTAACCGGTGTACCGGTTGTTTCTCACTTCCTGCCCTCCGTCCATGCCTTCCCTGACTTGCTCAAAGACGATGCCCGATGAGCGCTCCGCTTCCTGCATGAATGCCTGCCATTGTTCCGTAAGCGCGGGTTCCGTTCCGCTGTTATGGTATAACACCCGGATGTCTCCAATCGCCGTACTCCCGTTAAAAGCATTCGAAAGCGCCGTCCCTAGGATCAGAATGAGCAGCACCGGGGTTGCCAGCATAAATACCAGCATCCGCGGCTCCCGGACGATCTTCATCTCCTTCAGCGCGATTCTTAGTACGTTCATGTCCTTCCACCTCCCCCTTCCCTGGTCTGTTAATCCCGGAGGCTCCTGCCGGTCAGCGTCAGGAACACCGTTTCCAAATTCGGCTCGGAGGCTTGAACGGAACGAATTTCAATGCCTTGCGCCGTGAATTGTTGAATGATTTTATTCAGGTTATTAACCTCTGCATCGGAGCTGATGTGCACGATATTTTCCTTCACTTCTACCGTTTTGACGCCTGCAATCTCCTCCAACTTACTCACTTCGAGATGGGCAGCCGATTGCACTTCAATTCCGATATCCTTTTGGTCCGTGATGATAGCCTTCAGCTGTGCCTTCGTGCCCTCCGCTATGATCTTGCCGTGATCGATAATGGCAATCCGGGTGCAGAGCTCCTCCACCTCTTCCATATAATGGCTCGTGTACAGGATCGTGCTGCCCATCTCGTTCAGCTTCCTGACCGAGTTCAGAATATAGTTCCTCGATTGGGGATCGATGCCGACGGTCGGCTCATCCATGATGATCAGCTTCGGTCTGTGGGCAATCGCGCAGGCGATATTCAGTCGTCTCTTCATGCCTCCGGAGAAGCTCTTCGGGTACATCTTGTGTTTGTCGCTAAGTCCGACGAAGGCAAGCGCCTCTTCGGCCCTGCTCCTAAGCTCCGACCCTCTCAGTCCATACAATCCGGCAAAAAAATGAACATTCTCATAGGCGGTCAGATCCTCATATATCGCGACCTCTTGTGGAACCATGCCGATCTGCTGCTTCGCGAACTTTCGATGCTTTATCAGATTCTTGCCCAGGACATGAACCTCTCCCTTGGTCATGGGCATGAGCGACGATATGATATTGATGGTTGTGCTCTTGCCTGCTCCGTTCGCGCCGAGGAAGCCGAAGATCTCGCCTTCCCGTATATTCAACGACAACTGGTCTACCGCTATGAAATCCCCAAACTTCTTCGTGAGCCCTTTGATCTCCAGCACGTTCATACGTTTTTCGCCTCCATATTCATCCACGCATCAACCGGTGGACTTGATCTGTATGTATCGTACGAAAAAAGGATGCCCTTGCGATAGTGCACAAGTTCATCCTTATCCATGAGAATCTTCATGTTGTTGAGGACCCAAATCCTCACCCTTTTGGGGAGATGAAATTCCCTCGGCCCAATCTCCATAGTCCGCCAAATCCAGCCTACCGGGTGTTAGCTGTAAGGAATCAAAGTGGTCACCGAGAAGCCGCTGGAGCCATCTACGATCACGGTTCCATTCACGACCGCGGCGCGCTCCTCCATGCCTACGATCCCAAGACCCTTGATGACCTTCTGCATGCCCTTGCCATTGTCGCTGACCTTGGCCTTGATCATGGTACCCAGAACCTCAATATGTAACGAGACTGCCGTTGCATGAGCATATTTCATCGTGTTGGTTAACGCTTCCTGAGTGTTATCCTGAATGATTTTCCACTGCAGCGGCGTGATTCGATCGACATTACCCTCATGCGTCAATACGGTCTTGATCGAATGCTGAGCGGAGAACTCCTCCAGAAATAAACGCATCCGGTTGATGCCGAGCTGTTCCGTAGGCGGCTTCACATTCTTCAGGACCAGCCTGATGCTCTCAATGCCTTCTTTGGAGATCGAGATGGCATTCTGCAGCAGCTCGGCGGACTTGTCCGGATTCGCTGCCATCAAGCGCTTGGCCGCTTCCATCTGAATCAATGCACCCGTCATGGAATGCCCGATTTTATCATGAATCTCCTGAGACAGCCGGTTTCGCTCTTCCAGCTTGAACATGTATTCAAACTGCCGGATGTACTCATTATTTTCGCTCAGCCGCTCGGTCAGCCGATCCAGTTCAAGATGCATGTGCTCATTCTGCTCCTGATAGGATGCGACTCGGCTTACAAAAGTTCTTAGCATCGTGAGATAGATATAGGATAGAACGGATATAAAGACATAGGTAATGACAAGTTCGTGAGGCACCATAAGCGCTGGAACCAACAGGGGGACCAGGATCATCCAGCTCCTGCGAAGGTATAAAGACAGCAGCTCATACAGGTTCGCCGGAAGCAGCATGAACAACAGCGGATGGATGTAGAATGAGGAAGCCGCAACAACAAGAACAGCCAGTACCATGAAGAACGGCTGTACATTCCGGCTCTTGAAAATATAGACGGATACATTCACGGACAGGTAGAGCAGAATGACAAGGATATACCACGGCGTTATCGCAAGATCAGAGGCATAAGATTGGCCGATCACATACAGGAATAGAATCGTTTTAAAGCCGATGATCCACGATTCGGCATAATTTCGGCGTTCGCTCACTTATTCACTTCCCCCGTCAGATAAAAAATCGCAATCTGGGTTCGATGCTCAAGACCTGTCTTGCTGAGAACCGAAGTGATGTGATTGGCAATGGTGCCTTCGGAAATAAACAGCTTCTTCGAAATTTCCTTGTTGGCCAGCCCTTTGGCGATAAGCGCCATAATATCCAGTTCCCGTTCGGTGAACAGACTCCGGTCGAACTTGGTACCGCTGTCTTCCTTGTCCGGCTTCAGCCCGGATTTGATTTTATCCAGCACGACGTCCTGCAGCACATGATGGCCGTGGTACACGGTTTTGATCGCATCGCGAATCCGTTCCGGATCGTTATTCTTCAGCAGATAACCCTTGGCGCCGTTTAGGATCGCGTCGGTAATGTATTCATCGTCGTCGAAGGTCGTCAAGATCAGCGTTTTGGTCTTGGTACGCTCCGTGAGCTGTTTCGTGGCCTCAACGCCGTTTAGATTCGGCATCCGGACATCCATCAGCGCCACATCCACTTCATGGGCTTCGCAATAGGTGACCGCTTCCTGGCCGTCTTCAACCGTTGCTACCACGTCGAACTCATCAAACGTGGCCAGAATGATTTTCATGCCTTCCCTGATAAAAGAGTTATCGTCCGCTATGATCACTTTAATCTTCAACTTACGCTCACGCTCCCTTATTCAGGATTATACAGGCTGTCATCATGAAGAACGATAGTATTTTATTCACCTGAAGAAAAGGGTGACCGTCACGTTGCTAACCTTTGCCATGTCATGTACCCAGCCGCAGGGACCAACCTGCTTAAGCTAAGTAAAAAAGCAGTGCGGGTACACACCCCACACTGCCCATTCACTAGCTATTCTATTAAGAAGCAGTCATCGACTTTCTTTTATCGGAAGGGCTCCCCTTCTTCAGCACCGAGGCAAGCAGCAGAACAAGGAAACCTCCGGCAATAGACCATAGTACGGCAGCATTCGCGGAAGATGCGGAAACTCCATCAAAATACATCACATCTCTTAGAGCCGAAGCAGCAAAGCGGAGCGGCGTCCACGAGTACAGCCAATCCTGCGTTGCCTGCGGCAGAAACTCCGGTGCCATATTGAGAAGCGGCATCGAGAAGAACATCAGGAGCACCAGAATCCCCATTGCCGGGATTCCCATCCAGTTGAGCAGGGTCGACTGAAGGAGGAAAAAGGCGGAACCCGCCAACCACAGCATCAACCATACACCGCCCCCGTCCGCTAGCTCCATGCCATACCAGGAGGATGCCATCCACACCAGAAAACCGGAAGCCAGACCGGCCAGCAGCAAACCTGCAGCGCCCTGCAGCACGATCGAGGTTCCCCTGCTGCTGCCATCGGCCACTGCCTTCTGCAGCGCCTGGAACAAGAATACGCTAATGATCAGACACCCGATCCATAAAATCTGTACCAGCATGCCCGGCGCATTGCCGCTTGCATGGTTAACCCCGACAGGGTGAACAACCTCCTCATGAACCTCAAACGGGGTAAGGAGAGCCTGTGCTGTTGTTACCGGCAGCATATCCGTCTGCACGCTGATCATGGTCAGTGCCTGCTTTGGAGAGCTGCGCTCCCGCCATCTTCATCGCTTGCCCGAGCATCTGTTTCACTGCAGCGGATGCCTGCGTGCTCATCCCCTCGTTCACCAGCACTTGAACCACAGCGGGCTTCGGAGAAGGCGACTGCAGCGACAAGATGCCCGCGCTTAAGTCCTTAGGCAGTACGAGGGCTCCATAATACTTCTGGCTGTCGAGCCCTTCCCGTGCCTCCGCTTCCGAATTCACGATCTCCCACTGAATGGGCATCTGCGAGTTTCCCTGCAGCATCCCCTTTATCATGTCGCCAACAGCAAGGGGTTCGCCGTTCGGTAACTCCGCCGGTTGATCCAAGACGACCAGTGCAACGGGCAGGGACTTCGGCTTCGCTCCCACGATCGATCCCATCATGGCTACGCCGAAGATTGACAGCACCAGAATGACAACCAATGCGCCGATCCACAGCGTTTTTTGTCTTAAGAAACCCATATCTACCACTCCTCGATGTTAATGAACAAACTGTTGATTAATGATCACAGCGTTAATTATAATGAAGAGAGAAATATGTTCAATCATCAGCTTTCAGCGGAGTGTTCATTACTCATCAGTGTACGAGCCTTCTGTTGATTAAGTGTTCAAATTGTACTGGAGGGGAATTCCTTGACCAAGAAGGCGGATCGCCGGCAAATCCGGACGAACCAGCTGCTGCGGCAAACCTTGTTTGAGCTCATGGGCGAAAAAAACATAAGCGCGATTACCGTCACCGATATCGCCAATCGCGCAAATATCAACAGGGGTACCTTCTATCTGCATTATCGGGATGTGTCGGATATGCTGGATAAAATCAAAGAAGAGGTGCTTCAGAAAATTGAGAACATCGTGATCCATATCGATCCCAGGGATTCCAGAGACTATGCGGTAAAGGGGGAGCCTTATCCGGCGTCAGAACAAATATTTGAGGAGCTCATCCGGCATGCCGCCTTCTTCCGGGCCATCGTCGGCCCGAATGGGGACATATCCTTCGTTCGCCAATTCAGGGAGTTCATGAAGGAGCATATGTTTGCTAAGCATGCGTTCAGAATGCCAGCAGGCGAGAATCAAATCATTCCGAGCGATTACCTGATTGCTTATATGACCTCGGCCAATATCGGCTTAGTTATCCACTGGATCGAGTCCGGCATGAATAAATCCGCAAGAGAAATGGCGATCATGATGACGCAGCTGCTCAACTACGGCCCGTTGATTACTTCAGGGATTATCCCAAAACCGTAAAGAAACGCAAAAAAAAGAGAAGCGGGGATCCCCTCGCTTCTCTTCGTTCTTAATGAGATCTATTCGTTTTACTGCAATCACTAATTGATCAATTGCTTCACTAATTCGCGATTGCGCTCCTTGAACATCTCGTTATGCGAAGAGACCATCGCGTACTTTTTGGCATCCGGTTCAATGAACTGCTTCGCGCTGTTCACCGCGTTCGCGGCATCCTGGAAGGCGCCTGCGATCAGGTGCAGCTTCCCGTCAAAATGTAGGATATCGCCGGCAGCATACAGTCCCGGTATGGAAGAATTGCAGCTTGCGTTGCCCGCGATATAGTAGTCATCCACCCGGTGAATATCAAGCTCGCTGTTCTCCAGCAGCGACATATCCCGTTCATAGCCATGGTTAATAATGACTTCGTCAACCGCCAGATAGGAAATTTCCCCTGTCGCATTATTGGTCAATTCTACCCGCTCAATTACCTCATGATTATCCGAAGCAATGAGCTTCGTAATCGATGTATTAAGTTGGCACGTGGCCGTGCTGTTCATCAGCTGCTCGACTTGGGCTTCATGGCCTGACAATTCGTCCTTGCGGTAGGCCAAGTACACCTTCTTCGCTACAGGCTCCAGCTCATTCGCCCAATCTACGGCTGAATTCCCTCCACCGGACACAATGACGGTTTTGCCTTTAAAATGCTGCAGGGACTTCACCGTATAGTTCAGATTCGACACCTCAAACCGCTCGGCTCCTTCAATCTCCAGCTTCTGCGGATTCAGGATGCCTCCTCCAACCGCCACGATAACCGTTTTAGACAAATGCACGCCGGAGTTCGCCGTATGTAATTCGAACAGCCCTTCCTCATTGCGGGCGATCGATTCAACCTTCTCGTTCAACAGCACTTCGGGATTAAACGTCAGACCTTGCTGAACCATCTGTTCGATCAGCTTCGCGCCCGGAACGGGCGTCAGTCCGCCGACATCCCATATCATTTTCTCCGGATAGACGTGAACCTTCCCGCCAAGCATGGGTTGATATTCTATAATCTTGGTCTTCATGCCCCGCAGTCCACTATAAAAAGCAGAATATAATCCTGCTGGTCCTCCACCAATAACCGTTACATCAAATATCTCTTTCCCACTCATGCATTTCACTCCCGGTCTATAGATTAAAAGGCTGCTTGTGATCACCTTGTAACGTAAATGATTATCATTATCAATTAGTATACGTTGCCTTCAACCTTTTTACAATCAAACATTTAGAAAAAATTCATATTGTCACAATTTCGCCTATATATAGGCATGTAACATCCAGCCAATCTATATATGGATATAATTCGGTTGAAACATGAATATTATTTAAAATTTCCATTAAGATATTTATTGACAATGACGCGGCCCCCCATTATATTTATGGATGAAATTGAGAATCATTATCGTTTGATAGCTAACTACTCTGGAGGTGAAATGATGATTCGCCTAAGTACAGATCGAATAAGCGTCGGTTACGGCGAGAATCTGATATTGAATCGTCTTAACGTAGATATTCCCGATAAAAGAATCACAACCATTATTGGGCCTAACGGCTGCGGCAAATCCACTCTTTTGAAAGCTGTTACCCGCATTATTCCTTACCAGTCCGGTGCTGCCATTCTCGATGGGGAAGAAATCGCCAAGATGAACACTAAGCTGCTGGCGAAAAAGCTGGCCATTCTGCCCCAGACTCCGGAAGGACCGGGCGGATTGACGGTTGGCGAGCTTGTCTCCTATGGCCGATATCCTCATCAGCGTGGTTTTGGCCGCTTGACCAAGCAGGATATGGAAGTAATTGACTGGGCGCTGGAGGTTACCGGAACGCAGGATTACAAATATCGCTCGGTGGATGCTCTGTCCGGTGGGCAAAGACAGCGGGTATGGATTGCGATGGCACTGGCTCAGGAGACCGAAATGATCTTCCTTGACGAACCGACCACGTATCTGGACATGGCGCATCAGCTTGAAATCCTGGAACTGCTGGAGAGGCTTAACATCGAGCAGGAGCGTACCATTGTTATGGTTCTGCATGATTTAAACCAAGCCGCCAGATTCGCGGATTACATTATCGCGATGAAGGATGGAGATATCATTCAGGCCGGAGATCCGGAGGCCGTCATCTCACATGACGTATTAAAGAAAGTATTCCATATCGATGCCGAGATCGGCCGCGATCCGCGCACGGCAAAACCGATCTGTATCACATACAATCTTTTAAAAGGGGAAAAAGAGGATGTACTCAAAACACAGCAAAACGACACCTACGAAGAAACTACTCATCCCGTTTATAGCGCTGCTGCTCATTCTTAGTGCTTGCAGCAGCAAGCCTGCGGAGACAAGCAGCAACCATACAGGAACGGCCGAAACACCTAAAACGGAACAAAGCGAAGCCCCATCCGGGACCATTACATACGAGTCCGAGAACGGACCCGTTGAGGTGCCTGCCAATCCGCAGCGCGTCATTGTGTTGTCCTCCTACGTAGGCGACCTGCTTGCACTCGGCGTCAACATGGTGGGCGTGGATTCCTGGTCCAAGGCCAATCCCGCATTTGCGGACAAAATCAAGGATGCCGAAGAAGTAACGGATGAAAGCCTGGAAAAAATCATCGAACTGGATCCCGACCTCATCATCGGCCTGTCCAATATCAAGAACGTGGATAAGCTGAAAGAGATTGCCCCAACCGTTACCTTCACCTACGGTAAAGTTGATTATCTGAAGCAGCATCTTGAAATCGGCAAGCTTGTGAACAAAGAAAAAGAAGCCCAAGCCTGGATCGACGATTTCAAGCAGCGGGCGCAAAAAGCCGGCGATGAAATTCGCGCGAAAATCGGCGAAGACGCAACCGTGTCCGTGATCGAGAGCTTTGATAAGCAGCTTTATGTATACGGCGATAACTGGGGGCGCGGTACGGAAATCCTGTATCAGGAAATGAAGCTGAAAATGCCGGAAAAAGTGAAAGAAATGGCATTGAAGGACGGCTATTATGCCCTTTCTGCGGAAGTGCTGCCGGAATATGCCGGCGACTATGTCATTCTCAGCAAATTTGCCGATGCCGATACGTCTTTCCAGCAAACCGAGACGTATAAGCAAATCCCGGCGGTGAAGAATGGCCGCGTGTTCGAAGCAGACGGAAACCGTATTTATTTTAATGATGCAACCACGCTGGAGTACCAGCTTGAGTTCATTACGGAACACTTTTTGGGCAACTAGGACATAGGTTGCCATTACTCCGATTTATTTAGATTGAATACTCCAACTTTAAGATGAAAAGATGATTCCATGACAATGCCTACGAAACGGTCCATTCCTTTTTCCGTCAAATTGATTGCGGGCATCATCGTATTTATGGGCATGTTTGTCGTTGCGATGGTGTTCGGCGCAGCTGAAACCAGCATCCAGGATGTATGGTTTGCCCTTACCACCTCGATGGAGGGCGAGAAATTATCCGTTCTTCGCGAAATTCGCCTGCCCCGCGAGGTTGCCGCCATTCTGGTCGGAGCCGCGCTCGCGGTCTCCGGTGCTATCATGCAGGGCATTACTCGTAATCCGCTGGCGGATCCCGGCCTGCTAGGCCTTACCAGCGGGGCGAATGCAGCGCTGGCCTTCACACTGGCTTTTCTGCCGGCTGCCAATTATTTTGGCATGATGGTGGCCTGCTTCATCGGAGCAGCGGTCGGTGCTGTGATGGTCTTCGGCATCGGAGCCATGCGAAAAGGCGGCTTCTCTCCCTTGCAGATGGTGCTGGCTGGTTCAGCTGTATCCGCATTCCTGTACGCCATCGCCGAAGGAATCGGCATTTATTTTAAAATATCCAAGGATGTGTCCATGTGGACAGCAGGCGGTGTGATCGGCACATCGTGGGGGCAGCTGCAGACGATATTCCCGTTTATTCTTATTGGAATTATGATTGCCATCGTGTTATCAAGACAGCTGACCATCCTTAGCCTGAGCGAAGAAGTCGCCGCCGGTTTGGGACAGAACATTGCTGCTATCAAAGGCATCCTGTTTGTCGTGATTGTCCTCCTGGCAGGAACCTCTGTGGCCTTGGTGGGGAATTTGGCCTTCCTCGGCCTGATGATTCCCCATATCGTCCGCGGTATCGTCGGAACCGACTACCGCCATGTCATTCCGATGTCCGCCATGGTGGGCGCCATCTTCATGCTGTTTGCCGACACGGTCGGACGAACGCTGCATGCTCCTTACGAAACGCCCGTAGCCGCTCTGATCGCCATCATGGGATTGCCCTTCTTCCTGTTTATCGTACGCAAAGGAGGCCGGGGACTGTCATGATTCATCCGTCGTTATTAAGAAAACAGCGTATTACGTTTCTGGTCTTGTTGATCCTTACAGTGGTAACTATCCTCGTTGGTCTGGGTCTCGGTTATTCGTCCGTAAGTTATGATCGGATTATTCCAACCCTGCTGGGCCAAGGCAGCTTCAAAGAGAAATTCATTATCTTCGATGTGCGCCTGCCACGCATGCTCATTACTTTGCTGGCCGGAATGGCGCTCGCCTTATCAGGTGCCATTCTACAGAGCATTACCCGAAATGATCTCGCGGATCCAGGCATTATCGGAATAAACTCGGGGGCCGGGGTCGGCGTGGCCGTATTGTTCCTGTTCTTCCCGATCGAAGCCGGCTCCTTTATCTACATGCTGCCCTTGGCGGCATTTATCGGGGCTGTGCTAACGGCCGTGGGCATCTACCTGTTCTCTTTCCGGAAAGGCGAAGGCCTGCAGCCCGTTAAATTGGTGCTTACCGGTGTCGGGTTCTCCATGGCACTCTCGGGCGTCATGATTGTGCTCACGTCGTCTGCTGAGCGGACCAAGGTCGATTTTATCGCCAAGTGGCTGGCGGGCGGGATATGGGGCACCGATTGGCCCTTCATTGTGGCGCTGCTGCCCTGGCTGATCATCCTGGTCCCGTTCACCCTGTACAAAGCGCAGCGCATGAATCTGCTGGGGTTAAGCGATCCTGTAGGCATCGGTGTCGGCGTCTCGATTGAGAAGGAACGCATTGTGCTGCTTCTGGCCGCCGTCGCGCTTGCAGCATCCGCGGTGTCGGTTACGGGCGGCATTACGTTTATCGGACTCATGGGCCCTCATATTGCCAAAGCGCTGGTTGGCCCGCGGAATCAGATGTACATTCCGATTGCTATATTGATCGGGGGCTGGCTGCTGCTGCTCGCAGATACGATCGGACGCAACATCGTGGATCCCGACGGTATCGCAGCAGGCATTATGGTTGCTATCATCGGCGCGCCGTATTTTGTGTATTTGCTGCTTAAGAAAAAATAATGGTTATTCTCTTTTCAACTGAACGCTTAAAGCCCTCATTGCACTCTTTCAGGTGTAATAAGGGCTTTTTTATATACAGTGAATCGCTTCATCTCATACATAGAGTTCATAAATAAGGTAATATAAGGATAATTAACTCGGTAAGCAAAAGGGAGGTTCTATGGCAAAATCAAAGGAAGTGATCGACTCAGCTGCAAAGCGATGGATGTTAACATTTCCTCTATGGATCATCGTGACGATCAGTTTACTATGCATATTCTGGATATTCGGCCTCTTGATCGACCTCGGGCTGCCTCGACAGAATGCAGGCTGGATCAACATCGCCATCGTAGGAACGTACCTCATAGGTTACCTTGCCGGCGAGTTGTATGTCGATCTGGATCGAACAGATGTAGTTGGAGAGCAAGCCTACACCCCCGGTGACGACATAAAGTCCGGATCCTTAAAGAAACGAATCCTCCTTCAGTTCCCTATATATCTCTTTGTGATCCTGACCATCCTATGTTTCCATTGGATTCACGGACTATTTAAATCCCTCGGGCTATCCTCATGGGATGCCTATTACCTGCATATGTCCTTCCTGTTCTTGTATTGGTTTGGCTATGGTTGCCGTCTTGTCCGAGCTTATCTCCTAAAAAAATAAAAGGGCACCACATGGATGCCCTCTATGTCGCGCAGGTAATAAAAAAACGTTCCGCCTCGCCCTTATCTTCACTTCCTGTCCCGGTTGGCCGCTTCCTCCAGACGGCGGAACCGTTTTAGATCGGCCTTCCGAATCGGAATCGGCTCGCGTCTCAGCAGCTTCACCACGGCAATGATCAACAACAGCAGCAGCACCGTGAATGGCAAGGCCGCGATCAACGAAGCCGTCTGCAATGCCTCCAGTCCGCCTGCAAACAGCAGGACGCCGGCAATGGCTGCCATGAGCGTGCCCCACACGATTTTTGCCATTTGAGGAGGGTTCAGGCTGCCGTAGGTGGTCATGCTGGATAAGATATAGGTTGCTGAGTCGGCCGATGTCACCAGGAACGTCAGAATGAGTATAATCGCCAGCACGTTCATGACGGATGAAAACGGCAATTGGTTGAACAATTGGAACAGTGCCGACGTGACATCCGCATTAACGGCTGCCGCAATCCCGGTGTTCTCATGAAGATCAAACCAGATGGCGGTCCCGCCAAACACAGCGATCCACAGACAAGCAATGACCGGCGGCACGACCATCACGCCCACAATGAATTCGCGAACCGTTCTTCCCCTGGATACCCGCGCCACGAAAGCTCCTACATACGGCGACCAAGCAATCGCCCAAGCCCAGTAAAAGATCGTCCATTCCCGTACCCAGGTGCCTTCGGCGTAGGGTTGAAGCCGCAGGCTGTACGATACGAAGTTCGTAATGTAATCGCCCAGTGCCAATGTAAAGGTCTCCAGAATAAAAACGGAGGGGCCACTAACAAACACAAACAATAAAAAAATGAGCGCCATCGCGAGGTTCAGGTTGCTTAAGTATTTAATCCCTTTATCCAGCCCCGTTGTCGACGAGATCATATAAGCAACGAAAATAAGCCCCAGCATCATTAACTGCAACCCGACACCGTTGTTCACCCCCATAATGGTGTTCAAACCACCGCTCATCTGCAGAACGCCAAGTCCTATGGAGGTCGCGATGCCCATGACTGTTGCAATCACCGCGAGGATATCAATCGTATTCTTCACACTACGCTTCGAGCCGGTGACAGGCTCAAGCGCTGTAGACACCAGCCCATCCTTCTGCTTACGGAACTGAAGAAACGCGATCACAAGTCCGACAAGGGCAAACACGGACCACTGACTAATGCCCCAATGAAAAAAAGAATAGCCCATAGCCACACGTGCCGCATCCACGCCTTGTGCTTCGACGCCGCCGAAGGGTGTCTTAAAAAAATGGCTCATAGGCTCAGCTACGCCCCAAAATACCAGCCCTACACCAAACCCCGCAGAGAACAGCATTCCGATCCAGGTGAAGAACGGATACTCGGGCTTCTCCTTATCTCCGCCAAGACGAATCGTGCCGTATTTACTGGCTGCCACCCAGATCAGAAAAATAATAATCACAAAGATCGAGAGCAGATAGAACCAGCCGAACGTATTCGTTGTGAACCTGTACAAATACCCTGCCACTTCACCGAAAGCTCCGGGCATAGCAGCCCCTAGAATAGCAAGAATGGCAATGATAACGGCCGAAACCGTAAACACGATGTTCTTGAATAAACTCCCTTTCATATGCTCCACCTCAGGCTATTAAGTCATCCATTCCTATACAGTATTTGTATTTAAACCAGAATTGATGTACTTAATCGGTAAGTGTGTGCAGCATGGGGTAATTCTTGATCAAGGCTATCTTGAAGTATTATTCGTTATTTGGGACTTGTTGAGAATCGATATACAATTGGCCTAGATTGACCATTTGCTCAAGCACTGCTTTAAAATGGGTACCGAACTCCGTTATCGAGTACTCCACCTTGGGAGGTACCTCTTGATACACCGTCCGTTTTACGATGCCGCTCTCCTCTAACTCCCGCAATTGCACGGTAAGCACATGCCTTGATACTTCAGGTATTCTCCGATGCAGCTCACCAAAACGCAGGGTTTCCTGAAACAGTTCATACAGTACTCGGGGCTTCCACTTCCCACTAATCATGTGCAAGCCCACTTCAGCCGGGCACCCATACCTCTCATCCTGATATGGCATATGTATTGCTTAACCCCCTTGGTCATTGGTCATAAATAGATGACTATGTCATAAAATTGTGCGTACTTATCACAGCTTTCATTTTCAGATAGGCTATTGCTATCATCATACAGAAAGAGGAGATTCAATGAAACCATCCATTCCCGCAATCCGAGTCTGGAAGCCCGAGGATATGAATGCTGCATTTGCTGACGCGTATAACTCAGGGGACATCGATCAGGTGCTGGCGTTGTATGAACCGGACAGTATTCATGTCCACAGCAATGGAAGCTTGGAGATCGGAATTCATTCCTTTCGTCATACTTTGGAGGAACTGCTGCATCTGAAGGGTACGATGATCTCCACTAATTTATACTGCATCCCCTTTGAAAATATCGCTATGATGCGTGCTCGGTTCACCCTGCAGACGACAGACCCGGATGGCCAACCGCTGGTGCTGCAAGGACATACCTCCGAGATCGTGAGACAGCAACCTGACGGAAGCTGGCTGTATATCGTGGATCATCCGTTTGGTTCGGATGAAGTGAAATGAATAGTAAGAGCCATTATTTCAGCGATACAAAAAAAGCAATCCGCCCTTGTCGTAAACAAGCGGATTGCTTCTTGAGATTCATTACATTATTCCTTCACGAATTCCTTCGTGCTGCGAACGGTATCGATTGGACGCACCATACGCTCGATCTGCTCGCGCTTTGGCTCCAGGAACGGAGGCAGGGACAACTTCTCGCCCAGCGTTTCATATGGCTCGTCACCCATAAAGCCCGGACCGTCGGTTGCGAACTCAAACAGAATTTGCGGTGCAACTCGCGCATACAGGGACTGGAAGAAATAGCGGTCTACAAAGCCTGACGTATGGAACTGGAAGTCGTCCAGACGCTTGATCCAATGTTCCAGCACCGAGCGATCCTCGACCCGGAAGGCCGCGTGGTGTACAGTGCCGAAGCCCTGCTGGGCTCTAGGAAGCACGGCGTTGTACTCGACAACCACCTGTGCGCCATTGCCCCCTTCACCCACCTCAAACAGATGAAGCGAACCTTCCTTGCCGATTTCAGTAAATTGGAGTACTTTCTCCATCATTTCCTTGAAATGATCGAAGTTGGACACCCGTACAAACACCGGGCCGAGTCCTGTAATCGCATGCTCCAGCGGAATTGGTCCCTTCTGCCAAGGAGTTCCTGAAGCCACACCCTCGTTGTTCTCATCGGAGATGAGCTGATACTGCTGATCGTCAAAATCCACAAAGGCGAGTGTCTTTTTGCCAAACAACTCTTGAATGCCTTGATGCTTCACATCCATCCGGTCAAATCGCTTGACCCAATATTCGAGCGCTGCATCGTTAGGGACACGAAACGAGGTTTTGTAAATCTCGTCTGTACCATGTCTGCCCTGCGGGATCCCCGGAAAATCGAAGAAGGTCATATCTGTGCCGGCACTGCCCTTGTCATCTGCAAAGAACAGGTGGTATGTCTGAATATCGTCCTGATTAACCGTCTTCTTCACGAGCCGCATTCCAAGCACATAGGTGAAAAACTCGTAGTTCTTCTCGGCACTGCTCGTAATGGCTGTTACGTGGTGAATACCTTTTAATCCGTTCATGATTAAATTCCTCCGTCTCTTCTATTTAGAAAGTGTTTGCCCAACCTTCATGAATTATTATTTTGATTTAAAACATCTTTAATTTAAGATAATAATATCACGACAATTCTGTTCCGTCAACCTTCTAAATTTATGACCCCAGTATAGCCGTGCATGATATACAAAAACGGCCGGACATAAAAACATCCGGCCGTTCTATTTTTTCTCATAAGAGACTCTTCATGTCCGTTATGTCCCTGTATTGGATAACCCAATGACAGGAAACAGCTCGATACGTTGATGGGTCTCCTCATGATACAACCATCCATCCCGTACATGGTCCACAAACAATATGCCGTTCAGGTGATCAATCTCGTGCTGCATACATCTGGCCAGATAATCTTCGCCTTCCAGAATCACCGTCTCGCCTTGACGATTCCATGTCTTTACCTTAACCTTATTGGCTCTCTTCACATATCCATAATACCCTGGATAAGAGAGACAAGCTTCGGGGCCTATCTGTTCCCCGTCCATCTCTACGATTTCTGGATTAATCAGCTCGATCAATCCTTCTCCGCAGTCCATGACAATAAGTCTTCGTAATATACCGACTTGTGGTGCGGCAAGACCAGCGCGCCCTTCGCTGTCATACAGCGTCTCAGCCATATCATCCAGAATCTTCAATGCTCTGGCATTTACGGTATCGACTGGCCGGGCGATCTTTCGCAAGATCGGATCACCGAATGGCACAATAGCTTTTACCGTCATTTCCTTAAGCCCCCTTAGTTCTAGAAGGAGGTGTATGCACCCATAAGTCACCTGGAGTACACTCTAAGGTTGTGCAAAGGGCATCTAACGTCTCTGCCTTCATCTGCCTGGGCTGGTTCGTCAGCAAGGCACTAATGGAAGCAGCTGACAGGCTGTAATTCGCCTTCTCTTTCATCAGCCGCGCCAAAGCCGCTCCCGACCATATCCCTCTCTCCGCCATCACATTACGTAGCATCCATTCGAGCAAAGGGTCCCCCTCCCGTTCCATTCAAATATTAGCTCACACCTTATTTTATTAGGTACTGCCTAATATCTCAAGCCTATTTTTAGGGGTCTAACGAAAGTAGTTCTCTACAAATCTTGATGACCCTTCGGGACACTTAAGCAGGTTTGGATTCGTTCCGTTCGAGCGATTTCCGCCTAGCGCTCTTGGATCTCCCTGCAAGGCTGGTTCCGATCACGCCGATAATGACGAGCGCTGCCCCGATGACATGATAATAAGCCAGCTCTTCATTCAAGAAGGCGACACCCCCAAAGATCGTGACCACGGTGGCCAGATTGTTAAAGATGCCCATCCGGGATGCCTCCATCTGGGACAATGCGTAATTTGACAGTAGCGATGTTCCAAGGGAGGACAACACGCCAAGATACAGAACGGCCCATACGAAGGACGGATGCAAAAACGGATCAAAATAATGTACGATCGTCCCCTGCGCAGCATGTTGAGCGGCCGACATCAGGTTAAACAGCACGAATCCGATCAGTGACATGATGAACGTAATATCCAGTACCGACTGCTTCTGCGTCAACTTGCGGGCCATCACGCTGTATATCGCGTTGGAAAGCGCCGACAGCAGAATTAATACAATCCCGAGCGTACTTGATGTCTCGAAGGAAACGCCCTTCAGCACGAATATAGAGACGATCCCTGTCACTGACAACACGGTAAACAGCTTTTGTGCCCAGCTGGAGCGTTCCTTCAAAAACAGTGACGCCAAGAGCAACGTAAAGATCGGTACGGTAGCGTGTATGATCCCGGCCTCGGCCGAGGAGGTGTAAACCAAACCGAAGGTTTGCAGCGTAAAGAACAGGAACGGATAGAATATGGCCAGCGGCACGATGGTCAGCAGCCGTTTCAGATCCAGCTTGACCTTTCTACGGGCCATGAGGAGCGCAATCGATGCAACAATGAACGAAATGGTGAACCGGTGTGCCAGCGTATCCAGCGGGTTAGCAACGATCAGCGCCAACTTCACAAACATAAACGAAAAACCAATGATAGCCGTATATCCTAACGCAGCGGCATAGGCACGGCTTGTATGCGGTGTATTCATGATATGTGTTCTCCTTCATCTTCTCTTTTGCATGACAACCAGAAGGCTGATGCATTTGCTACTTATCTTACGGCAGGAAGAACTCCGTTACGATTTGAAATAATACCAATTGTACCGGTACAGTTAAATCCGATGAAGGAAGTATAATGACAAAAAGGCTGTTTCCATCATCCCAAGATGATAGGAAACAGCCCCCTACTTTAACTTGTATACGTTTCGTAACAGGCATACCTAGGCATGCCCGTTACATAACCATAATCATTAATCACGTTGAACCGAAATCCAGCCGTCGCCCTCCAGATGAAGCGTTGCACCGAGCGCTTCTGCCATAAACCGGAGCGGAACGTAGGTAGATCCATTGCTATGAACGAATGGAGCTTCCTGCAGCGTCACATTTTTACCGCCGACGCTGGCTGTTTTGGAGCCTACGGTCAATACGATTTCTTCCCCTGTCAGATCATTGATGACTGTAATTTTCTTCGAGCCTTTGGCCCACTTTACTTCGGCATCCAACTGATCTGCCAGGTAACGAAGCGGAACGAAGCTCTGATTGTTCTTCTTGATGACACCATATCCATAATCATTGCTCGAGGGGCTGAGGAACATCATTTTTTGCGTAATCTTCAGGTCATCCTTCAACACGTTATAGATGATGGAATCCTTCTCGAAGTTCCGCAGCACTTGGCCTGGCGTCACCGTTCCGTTCAGGACGTCCAGCACGCCTTTGGACGTGTCTACCTGATTCGCTTTTACCGCACCGCCGATGTTCCATGCTTCACTCTCAGAATAAACCTTGAAGGACTTCAATGGCAGTTCCTCGGAAGCCGGAAGTGCAACGTTCAGCTCCAGCGCACTCTTGCGTGTGTTCAGCTGGTCATCGAAGAAATAGTCCAGTTTGAGGATGGTATCCTTGCCAAATACGGTTTCGGATCCCGGAAGCTCCTCCAATAACTGTTTCTTCTGTTCATCATAGTTCTCCGTGAATTCGATCAGTCCGCCATGCACGATATCGTAGAGCGACGCAACGACCTCTTCCTTGGATTCCTGCGGCAGGAGCTCTACGTCTTCGCCGTAGGCCTCGCCGATGCTGGTCATCATCGGATAAATGGCATCATAAGCATCGCCGATCACCTGCTTCAAACCGGCTTCGTCTTTAAGCAGACTTTCGGCGAAAGGTTTAACCATGTTCAAGATCTCTTCGCCCGTCAGCTCCATATGGAGATGCGTCAGGTTCAAGCTTTCCCCGTTCACCTTCTCCTGAGCGGACTTCACCGTGATTGTCGATGGATTCGGGAAATGCTTCATCACAAGCCCTGCCGCCTTCTTCACGACATCTTGAATCGCCTGCTCATACTGACTGGTATCAGGCAGCCCGGGAACGGTCGTATCCATCGATAGATAGAACGGCTGCTTGGCGCCTTCCAATTGAATCGCCATTCCTTTGGAATCCATAGATATATGAAGTGGAATCTTCTTGTCCGAATATTGGACACTGCCCTGAATGGACACCGTTTTGCTATCCTGTACGATGGCATGATCCATATTCAGGGATAACGAATTGATGAGATCAATCGCTTCTTTATCTTCAGTCGATAGGGCCTTGTCTGATGGCACCACCTCGAATCGAATACTTGCCTTGGATTCACTGGATTTAACATCAAGACTTGTAAGCAGCGCCTTGTTGATATCCAGTCCCCCGACTGCCTGACATCCTGTCATGACAACCAGCACAGCTGCAACGAGTACAGTCAACCATTTGAACTTCTTATACATAACGATATTTTTCCCCTCCCAGGTCATAGGCTCATTTCTATTATGGGAAGGGAGGAAATGTTTGTAAATAGGTATTTAAGCCTCGTCCTATGCGCACAGCGGAAGGGTGCCCACTGATAGCACATATCGACATTTTGCTATACACTGGGAATGAAATGCTGATCCTAAAGTGCAAGTTCAACAGTCAACTTTTCAGCCGGGAAGGTTTGCAAAGTGGCTTTGAACAACCTGAACAACCTTATAAAGCGTGGTGAATCTCTTGTTTAAAATTATGTTAATCGAAGACGACGTGACCCTATTCCATGAAGTGCAGGAGCGCCTTGCGCAATGGTCGTATGACGTTTACGGCGTCCGCGATTTCAGCGCCGTACTTCAGGAATTTACAGCGGTTCAACCCGATCTGGTCATTATCGACATCCAGCTGCCGAAGTTTGACGGGTTCCATTGGTGCCGAATGATTCGCTCCCACTCGAACGTGCCGATTATCTTCTTGTCTTCCCGCGATCATCCGACCGATATGGTTATGTCCATGCAGCTTGGAGCCGATGATTTCATTCAGAAGCCGTTCCACTTTGATGTCCTGATTGCCAAGATCCAGGCCACTCTGCGCCGGGTATACAATTACAACACCGAACGGACCGAGCTAAGAACATGGCGTGGAGCCACCGTCGAATTCGGTAAAAATACGATTAGCAGCCCTCAGGGGACCGCTGAACTGACTAAGAATGAAATGTTCATTCTGAAAATCCTTATGGAGCGAAAGAATCAAATCGTCAGCCGGGAAGATCTGATCAAAAGCTTATGGGACAACGAGCATTTTGTCAGCGATAATACCTTAACGGTCAACGTCAATCGGCTGCGCAAGAAGCTGGAGCCCCTCGGTCTTGATCCTTACATCGAAACGAAGGTGGGACAAGGTTATATCGCCACGGAAGAGGCCCATGCATGATGATGGTCTACATCCGGGAAAGACTAAGCTGGATTCTGTTCTTCCTGTTTCTGCAGCTGCTGTTTCTGTTCATAGCCGCCGTGGACTCCCAGATCCCTTTTCTGTCCATCCTCTATATCGTTTTTTTGTCGACATTGTTCTTCATCGTGTTTCTGGTCGTCAGATACAACCGGGAAACCAAGTTCTACAAAAGCCTCCGGGCGTGGGATGACACCTACGATTTAGCCGCCATCAGCGAACCGGAGCGTCCCTTTGAAGCGATTGCCATGGATATTCTCTCCCTTCAGACCGAGCGCTTCAAGAAGGAATCCTCCACGCGTCTGACGGAGATGCAAGGGGAGAAGGACGAGCTGTTATCCTGGATTCACGAAGTGAAAACGCCGCTCACCACCATGCAGCTGATGATCGAACGCATGGAAGATGAGACGTTAAAAGCGCAGCTCCAGTATGAGTGGCTCCGCATCCATCTGCTGCTTGACCAGCAGCTGCACCAGAAGCGCATCCCCTTTATCCGGAATGATCTGTTGATCGAGGTAGCCGCGCTGGAGCCGATCATCTTCCAGGAAATACGTGCGCTCAAGTCCTGGTGCATGCAGAAGGGCATCGGATTTGACGTTTCCCTTGAGGTAACGGAAGTGCTCAGCGATGCGAAATGGCTGGGCTTTATCGTCCGCCAGCTGTTGACCAACGCGGTCAAATACAGCAACGCTTCGGACATCATCATCGAGAGCGATCTCAAGGATGATCATGTCAGGCTCACCATCCAGGATGCCGGACGCGGCATTGATCCGAAGGACATGCCCCGGATTTTCGACAAAGGCTTCACGTCAACCACCTCGCATCAGGACAGCGCCGCAACCGGCATGGGGCTCTATCTGACGCAAAAAGTAGCCGATGCCCTGCTGATTCGCATCCAGGTGGAATCGAAGCCGGGGATCGGCACCACCTTCACCTTGATCTTTCCGAAACGGAATGATGTCGTAAGCATTACCGGCATGTGACAACAATGTCACATGCTTTTGAGCTTTGTTCGGCGAATCGAAGGAAAAGGCCCCTCGACTCCTTTATGATAAGGACAGATAACAAAGGAGTGAGTGAAATTGGCAATTCTTGAAGCAAACCAAATTCATAAAAGCTACGGCAACAAATTCAATAAACAGGAAGTGCTGAAGGGCATCGACATCCGCGTGGACAAAGGCGAGTTCGTCAGCATCATGGGCGCTTCGGGCTCAGGGAAAACCACGCTGCTGAACGTGCTCTCCTCGATCGATAAAGTAAGCCTCGGCAGCATCAAAATCGAGGGCAAAGAGTTTACGGGCCTCAAGGAGAAGGAGCTGGCGGAGTTCCGGAAGCACCATCTGGGATTTATTTTTCAAGAGTACAATCTGCTGGATACACTAACTGTCAAGGAAAATGTACTGCTGCCGCTCTCCATTAAGAAGGTATCCAAAAAGGAAGCCGATCAGAAGTTCCAAAGAATCGCGACCGAGCTTGGCATCTATGAGCTCAAGGATAAATATCCCAACCAGATCTCGGGAGGACAGAAGCAGCGGACCTCCGCGGCCCGTGCATTCATCCATGATCCGAGCATTATTTTTGCGGATGAGCCGACGGGAGCGCTGGACTCGAAGTCTGCATCCGATCTGTTGAATAAGCTAAGCGAATTAAATCAGAAGATCGACTCCACGATCATCATGGTTACCCATGATCCCGTGGCCGCCAGCTATTGCACTAGGGTGGTCTTCATTAAGGACGGACAGATCTACACCCAGCTGAACAAGGGCGAGCAATCCCGGCAGGCCTTCTTCAATGACATCATCAAGACACAAGGCGTGCTAGGCGGTGTTCAGCATGAACATTAATTATCTGATCTACCGGAATTTGAAGAAAAATATCAAGAATTATTATCTGTATGTATTTGCGCTCATCTTCAGCGTGGGTCTGTACTTCGCGTTTGTCACGCTGCAATATGATCCGGCGATGGATGAAGCGAAAGGCTCCGTTAAGGGGGCGGCTGCGCTCGGCGCCGCCTCCGTGCTGTTAGTAGTCATCGTGGCGATATTCCTGCTGTATGCCAACACGATTTTCATTAAGCGGCGCAGTAAAGAGATCGGACTGTTTCAGCTCATCGGACTGACCAAAGGCAAGATATTCCGAATCCTTAGTGCAGAGAACCTGATTCTGTATTTCGGCTCGATGGTCATCGGCATCTTTGCCGGCTTCGCGGCTTCACGGTTAATCTTGATGATTCTGTTCAAGGTCACCGGCGTTGATACCGAGGCGGCTCTATCCTTCTCCAGCGAGGCGATGATCCAAACCATCATTGTGTTTGCCGTCATCTACGTGCTGATTATGATCATGAATTATACGTTCATCAAAAGACAGAGCATTCTGTCCCTCTTCCACGCGGTATCGACAACCGAGAACCAAATTAAGAAAATGTCCTTCGCCGAAATGTTGTTCGGATTGCTCGGCATCGGACTCATACTTCTCGGTTATTATGTGTCGACCAAGCTGTTCAGTGGTGATTTCACCACCATGAACGAGCTGTTCATGGCTATGATCCTAATCTTGGGATCGGTTATCATCGGGACTTATCTGTTCTATAAAGGGTCGGTCAGCTTTCTATTCAACGCCATCCGAAAGAGCAAGGGCGGTTATTTGTCCCTGAACGATGTGCTGTCCCTCTCCTCCATCATGTTCCGCATGAAATCGAATGCGCTACTGCTGACCATCATTACGACCGTATCCGCACTCGCGATCGGACTACTGTCACTCAGCTATATTTCTTACTATTCTGCGGAGAAATCGGCCGAGCAAAGCGTGCCCAACCATTTTGCGGTAGCGGACCAGAAGAATTTTTCTGCCTTTATCCGGGCACTTACGGATGAAGATATCGAATTTAAGAAGACCGAACGGGACGTAATCCAGGTAAATGCGGACCTATCCGACATTATCGGGGCCAGCCTGGAGATATCTGGGCAAGTGGATTCCAGTTCCATGATCATCCCGGTAATCAGTGATGCCAGCGTGAAGGGCAAGGATGTTTCCCCCGGAGAGACGCTGTTCACGGGATATAGTGACGCGATCCAGCAATTTATGGCGATTCAGACCACAGGAGAAATTGAACTTATAAGCCCTAAACAAAGCTTTAAGCAGAAGCTGATCGGCTTGGATAAGGAAGCCTACGTATCCTATTATTATGCAAGCGGCGGGCTGCCGACAGCAATTGTGGATCAGACCGTATTTGATAAGCTGGCTCAGGATTTGGATCCGAAGATCCAGAAGAAGACTAATGTCTATCTCGGCATTGATATTGTGGATCCAAACGCTGTAGATCAGGCCAATCAGATCTTTAAGAGCCTCGGCATTAGCGAGGAAACAGGGAACCTCTCTCAGACTGAAATGGCCTTCAACCAGAAGAGCAATATGGGCTTGATGATGTTCATCGTGGGATTCCTGGGACTTACCTTCCTGATTACTTCAGGATGCATCCTGTACTTTAAGCAGATGGATGAAGGTGAAGAGGAGAAGCCGAATTATACCATTCTCCGGAAACTGGGCTTTACTCAAGGAAACCTTCTGAAGGGGATTCAGATCAAGCAGCTGTTCAATTTCGGCATTCCGCTGATCGTCGGGTTGTCCCACAGTTACTTTGCCGTTAAATCCGGCTGGTTCTTCTTCGGAACCGAGCTGTGGCTGCCCATGGTCATGGTTATGCTGCTGTATACGGCGCTGTATTCCATATTCGGATTGTTATCGGTCATGTTCTATAAACGGGTAATTAAAGAAGCGTTGTAAGCGAGGTGCATGGTTGGGCCCAGAGATGATTCGGGTTCCATCCATGCATTTTTCGTGTGCAGGTGTAAAAAACCATAGATTACCATTCCAAAGCTTTACAGCTCTTCTGCAGCTTCCGGATATATACAATCTGACCGATATGATAGGCATTGTGTGTAGCAGCATTGCTCACGATCTCCCACCACTTGGCCGGCTCCGGAAATCCGTTCACTACCTGCTCCAGCTTGCTCTCTGTCAGCAGCTCCTGCCACTGTAATAAGACCGCTATCAACCGGTCTCTCAACTCTGTAAAGGTTGCGTTATCCGGAATGATAAAGCTTTGATGATTGTCTCCAATCGAGGGCACGGCATCGATCCGCGATTCGCGGTACCGGGACTGCCACGTTTCATTCCAATACAGCAGATGCTGTATGATCTCGACAATGCTGTGACTATCGTTGGCAGGTGTCCAGAACGCTTCATCCTCGGTCAGATGTTCCACGGATTGCTGGAATGGGATATGCCAGCTGGGATCATTCGCATTCGCTAACAGTTGATTCATTAGAACATCATTTGCATGCGCCATGGGTCATTCACTCCTTCATAGCCTTGTAACAAGCAGCATCACAAATCATGACTAATTTTACTATAGGTTGAAGCTCTGTGATTCGCAGAAAATGATTAAAACCATTCTTTCTGGGCTAGTCATGTCAGCAGAAGGAGTCTACCTTACATGGAACAAGTCCAAATAATACTGCGCCGTTGGCGTATCATTCTTGAAACGCAGCTCGATCTTCTCCCCGCTTCCCTTGCATAGGCCCACCGTAATCTCAAAATAGCTAGCCCCGTGCATCGCATCAACCGGACTTGCATGATGGTCATCCTCCGTCACCGTTGTCCGCTCGTTGATGGATAGAATCCGTTCGCAGCCAAAAGAAGGATAGGTCTCGTGCAATATATCCTGAAGTGCTGATCGGATAACCGGGTATAACTGCTGCAGCATGGCCTTCTCGAGCTGCTCCTCTCTAGGCTTTCCTTCTGGTTGTGCATGCGCTGGGCTTTCCGAGGCTGAGATGAGGAGGCCGCATAGAAGGAGCAGACAGAAGGTTAAACTTGACTTCACGTGCATTCACCTTTTTCGTTTTCTACTTAGGATTTCCTTCCTCATCTTATTTAGTCCACCTTGCCTATCTGTTCATGACTACACAAAAAAGACTGCCGCAAAGGCAGTCTTTCCTCCGTTTATATGGTTGATGATTGCACGACAGCATGCCCGTCGTTTCCGTCTTTTTCTGTTTTCCCAACCAAGAAGTGATACAGTACAATACCCGCAGCAAGTAGGATCGCCATCGCGATGTACATGCCCCGGAAACCGACAAGCGGCGTCAGGAAGCCGAGAATAAAGGGACCGAACCCGATGCCTACATCTACGAAAATATAAAAGGTCGACGTCGCAAGTCCGATCCGGTGAGCCGGTGAACGCTTGATGGCTAGCGCCTGAGCGCTGGACTGCGTCGTACCGTAGCCCAGACCGACGAATACGGCCGAGAGCAGCAAGGTCGGACCATGATGGGCTTGACTGAGCAGCACCATGCCAATCGCGAACGAAAGAATCGCGGGGTACATCACCACGTTGGCCCCTCTCTGGTCAAACCACCGGCCCGTGAACGGTCTCGACAGAATGACCACAATGGCATAGACAATAAAGAAATAACTGGCTACTTGAGCCAAACTGATCTGCCCGGCAAAGATCATGAGGTACGTTAAAATGCTGGAATATCCGAAACCCATGACGAAGCTGACCAGCGAAATCGGCAGTGCTTTCGGTTCAATAAAGTTGGATAGCTTCAAGCCTTGCAGATCCTTCTTTTGTTCAGCGGTCAGCATCAGTTTCGGTATATTCATAAAGAATGCGGACAGCAAAGAGAGAACACCCAGTACCGCGCACAGCGTGAAGTTAGCCGTCATCGAAGCATGTTCGTTAATCATCAGGCCAATAAAAGGGCCTATGGCCGATGCGATAATGATACTCACCCCATAATACCCCGTGCCTTCCCCCCTTCTGGAGTTCGGTATCAGGCTGGCGGCAATCGTGCCTGTAGCCGTTGAAGCGAGTGCAAAGGCCATACCGTGGAAGAACCGGACAATGAGCAGCACGCTCAAGCTGTTTACGATGAAATATAACCCGATAAGAACGCTGAAGGCGATCAGACCGGTAAAGAGAAGTTTATTGCGCCCGACCCTCTCAATGATGCTGCCCCCGATCAACCGTCCAATCAATGCGCCCACGACAAAAATGCTGGAAGCCAGGCCAGCCATTCCTGTTGATGCATGAAACTCATTTTTCGCATACGAGGACATAATCACCACTAATAAATAAAAACATAAAAAGAGCAGGAAGTTGACGCCAAACACAATCAAAAAATCCTTGCTCCACAATCGTTCTCGCGAGTCTGCTTGCTCCAAGTTAATCACCTTTTCTAATAATGTTGTCTCTGACCGTCTCCATCACACGGATAACCGTGGCCTGATCCTCCGTAGAGACGCCTTCCATAATCTCCTGTTCATATTGGTCGAACACCTTGCGGACTTGCTGGACAACGCCAGCTCCCGTCTTGGATAACTGAATGCGCTTCTCCCGTTTATCACGCACCGGAATTTGCTCCACATAGTCGAGTTTGATCAGCGCGTTCACGGTTCTGGTAACCGTGGGCTTCTCCACGTACAGCATTTTGGATAGCTCCACCAAAGTCATCGACTGGTAAACATCCAGATAGTACATAATGGACCACTGGGCATAATACAGGTTATAGTCTTCAAGCTTTCGGTTCAGCTCATTGACGAAAGGGCGATACAGCGTAAAGTATTTATGGAAAAAATGTCTGTGGGCGTCCATACGAGACCTCCGTTCAAAATGGTTACCTTAGGTAACTATTTATTGATTATAAAGAAGATCTTTTGCCTTGTCCATCCCAATTGATTTCCAATTACAAGTGCTAGCTGCTTGCGAATCAGCATAACGACGCTTATTCTCCCTGTTTCAGAAGTGATCTATTTGCTTCTTGCCGCCTTTCGGGAGCGAACATCGAACAACAAAAAAATCGCCCTTGGGCGATGGAAAACAAGCCAGCCATCTAAGGACGATTTTATGCAAGTGGATTGATAAGGTTCTAGCCAATATCACTGATCGAATCGGAGACAGTCCCCGACACATCGAACAGCCTGCCCATATAATCACTCAGCAGAATACCATCCGGGTCCAGCTCTTCCCGAACCGCACGGAATGCTTCCCACATCGGATACAGCTCCCTCAGGTGGGCAGCCTCAAGATGATGCATTTTTCCCCAATGCGGCCGGCCGCCATACCGGAGAAAGATGCGCTCCATCGCATGGAAGTAGTCTTCATACGGCATGCCTTTGTACATATGAATCGCAATGTAGGCGGAATCCCGGCCATAAGCGGGGCTTAACCAAATATCATCGCTCTTGGCATAGCGGCATTCCACAGGAAAATGCACGTGAAACTTGCCACGCGACAGTTCTGTACGCATGTCTTCAATAACCGCATTCATCGACTCTGCCGGAATGTTATACTCCATCTCGTTGAAACGAACGAGCCGCTGGGTCGCAAACAAACGATGGCTGTAATTCACTTTACGCCCGAGCGGAACCTGTGACGCCGAGAAACGGCTGACATACGGACTTGCCTTCGGTACCATCCGGCAAAGCTCCGAGATTAGACCGAAAAGGGTATTCTCCACCAACACTTCACTGATATAATCCCTGACCCGATGTTCCGTCACTTCTTGATCCGTCTTATTCATCAGCTTGATCTGGCACGGCTCCGCATAAGGGAACCAATAAAACTCGAAATGGCGGTTCTCCTCCGCTAATCGAGCCTGCTGTTCCAAACACTCGTCGAGGGTTACTCTCCGGCTTTCATATTCGATTTTGTAAGCCGGCTCCAGCCTCAACGTCACTTGCACGATAATGCCGAGAGTACCAAGGGAAACCTGCAGCGCCTTGAACTTATCGGGGTGCGACTCCCTACTGCACTCCAGCACCTCGCCTGTACCGGTCACCACCATAAGTCCGACAACCTGCGTTGATATATTCCCGAATTCCCGGCCCGTACCGTGCGTCCCCGTACTAATAGCCCCCGCAATGGATTGCACATCAATATCGCCGAGATTCTCCTGTGCCAGCCCATGCTGGAACAGCAGCTCGCCGAGCAGCTTCAGCTTCGTCCCCGCCCACACGGTGGCTGTTCCGGCTTCAGCGTCGACATGGACCAGTCCCTGCATGGCGTCCAGGGAGACCAGGCAGTCCTCGGATGCAGCAATGGGAGTAAAAGAATGTCCTGAGCCGGCCACTCGCAGCCGCCTGCCCTCCTGCCGGCACATCTGGACCATCTTCACGACTTCCGGAATGGATGCAGGATACAGCACCGTTCTTGGATTGGTTCGTACCGACCCTGACCAATTGGACCATTGGACCTGCTTCATAGAAAACACTCCCCCATTCCACGGTAGGTGGCATATTCACCCACGATACGACCTTGCGACACCGCATACAGCAGCTTGAATCGTTCGCACAGTTCCCCGGCCTTCGCATGACGGAAGAACACCGGATCTCCCAGGCCGAGCTTCACATGGGCAGGCAAGCGCAGCGGCGTTTGCACCTCACCGGCGCCCTCCAGCGAGAACAGCTCCAGTCCTTCAGGCAAATAAGGCTTCGCCAGCTTATCCTTATCCGCTGTTCCCGATGCCGTGTATCCCCCGCCCATACAGGTCACGATCCCTGCCTTCGGTATGCGCACCACCTCTATGGCATAAGCTGCTGCCGGCTTATAACGGAATGACGCGTAATGGTCGAACAACCCCGGCGCATAGAAGCCCGATCCGGCCGTAATCTCGGTTACCCACGCTTCCTTCCGGGAGCTGTCCAAACTTCCGGTTCCCCCTGCATTGACGAAACGGAGCCGGATTCCCATCGCGTTAAGCCGCTCCACAACTTCCTGCCTCCGCTTGGCAATCTCGATGATAGACCGGCTCTTCAGCCACCGGACCATCGTATTCTTTACATATTTTCCGGCGGCATGATCACCCACGCCCGCTACCTGAGCCTCGTAACCCATGATGCCGTCCAGACGAAGCCAAGGGGAGCGGATAATCCGTTCTACAATGGGATACATGCTCTCCCACGAATCGACGGGCGAACGCCATACACCGAAGTGGAGGCCGGGATAATGAACCGACATATCCAGATCGATGCATAGCGGAGTAACGGTTCTCTGTTGTTTGGCGAACTGTTCGATGTGCTCAACATGCTCCACACTGTCCACCATGAAGGTAATCGACCGACCTTCGCTGACCAGATTCACGAGGGATCGAATGGCTTCCGGCTGCCACTGCGGATAGCCAAGCAGCAAATCATCGAAGCCCTGCCCTGACAGAAATACGGCTTCCGCTGCGGTATAACACATAATCCCTTGAAACATGGAATCCGAATTCAGGATACGATGCAGCACGTCCACGGAGCGGATCGATTTGCTGGCCAGCCGTACCTTCTTGCCCCCAGCAGCCTGCGCAATCGCCCGTGCATTGTCATCCAGCATGTCCAGATCCACCAAGGCGAACGGCCTCGGGATTTCCGCGAATATCTTTTTATAATACTCGTATGTCGACATCCCTCTATCAACACCTTCCCGTTTCCCCTCACGCCTATGCCACATGATATTCTCGAAGGTTGCGGATTATCCTTCTGCGTACAACCATCAACACAAATAAAAAAGAGCCCAGCCGGTGGTTGGCTGAACTCCCCTTCTAATCTACTGCACCCTGTCTCAAAATCCTTGAGCTGCTTCTGCAGCTTGCCGCAGTCCCTGCTCGATAATCTCCTCACTCCGGTCGCGGAATTGATTATGCCCTTCAATCACAAGGGTCGTCACGTTCGTGATGCCGAATACATTCAGGTGATTCTTAACGAAGCTTACCGCCATCTCGGATGTGTCTCCTTCCGCATATACGCCGCCTCTAGCATTCAACAATGCCGCCTTTTTATCGGATAAGAGCCCCACCAAGCCTTGTTCCGTATACTTGAAGGTTTTGCGCGGATGGTGCATGTAGTCCAAGTACGAATGCAGAACGGCGGGAACGGTCAGATTCCATAGCGGAAATGCGAACACGACCTTGTCTGCGGATATGAACTGCTCCAGATGTTTTGTGACAATATCACTCATCGCCTTTTCTTCGGGTGTAAGGTCCATTCCCATAGCAGACTTGAAATTCCCGTTTATCATCACATCATCCAAGTACGGGATATGCTCTTTATACAGATCCACTTCAATTACCGTATCCTTCGGATGGGCCGCCTGATAGCTCTCCAGGAATGCGTCGTATAGTCTCCCCGTTACGGACCCTTGGCGGTTATTGGCTTTGATAAATAAGGTCGTTGTCATGTAAATCTCCTCCATAATGTATGATAATGTTGCATGAAATGCTTAATTTGGACTTTCCAATCCAATCCCCTTGGACTCTCTTTGACCGAACTGAACATAATAGAACAGCATGATGGCTATCAGCAGCACAGCCAAAGCGAGGTAGATGTTGCTATAGAGATTCCCCTCCGTGTAGAGATGGACGGGATTCCAGTGGATGCCGGACTTGATATCCAGCATCTTGCCGTACACGCCTGAGGCCATGCCTGCCGATATAAAATTCAGCATCTGCATCAGTCCCATCCCGACTCCCGCTTGTTCCTTGTGCAGGCTGAGCGAAACGGAATTGGATAACGCAATCATCACAAACGTCTGCCCCACATGTCCGAAGATTAAGAAGACCGCGATCAGAACAGGCGATATGCCAATGAAGGTAGACAGCAGCGCAAAGCATGCCAGCAATAATCCGACGGCCACAAGGAAGAGATACGTGTTCCCCCTCCCGTCCGCAAGTCTTCCGCCTGCCTTACCCAGCAAGGCTGATGCGATTGCAGCCGGTACCATGACAAACCCGATCCACCCCGGTGAAAGCCCCTGCACCTCCGACAATAACAACGGACTTAGAAAATGCAGAGAGAACCCGATGCCGCTGACGATAAACATCACGATTAAGCGGATGGTATAGCTTTTGTTCCGGAATAAGCCCGGATCTACAAACGGTGCGGCAGCCGTGCGAATGCGTATGATCAACAGCCCTATAGCCAGCACCCCAAGAAGAGGCTGCCACCAGGATCCGTTCGTGACGCCAAGCAGGAGAAAGGTGACCGCCGCCGCTAACAATCCGCCTCCTAACCAATCGAATGGGCCGGAGGACTGAAGTTCTTCTTCCTTCAAATATTTCCGATATAAAGGAATCGTAATTAAGATCAGCAGCGGAATACTGAATAACCAGCGCCAGTCCGCAATACTGGCTACAAGCGAAGACACAATGGGACCCAGCGCACTGCCGATGGACAATCCCACGAATGCCGTAGCCATAGCCGAGCCCCTTCGCTCGGGTGCAATGTAGCGTACCGGAATTAACATCGCCGTTGCCGGAATCGCCGCAGCTCCGACGGCCTGCAGACATCTGCTGACCAGCACCATCCAGAACACCTGCGAGAACAGGCCGACCAGCGATCCGACCGCGAACAGGAGCAGTCCGATCGTAATCAGATTTCGAAGTTGAATCCGCTCCGTGAGCTTCCCATAGAGGACCGTTCCGACGCCATAGATCAAGGAGTATGAAGAACTGACCCAGCTGACTTGAGCCGTCGTCAGGCCGAATTCCTCCCGCATGTCCGGGAGCACGAAGTTAAACATCAATCCGCTCATGGCGGACAGACATAATGTGAACATCACGACGCGCATTAATCTCTGTGTTTCCATCTCCTGAACCACCTCTCATTACCTTGTTATGAATTCGATAGGCAACCATATTGACCGTCAGTACTTACTGACATGATGCTTGAAAAAAATACTAGGGAGTTAACGCCCTAGCAAAAATCCGTACACTTTCCTCGATAAAGGCATCCAGTGTCACGGAAGAGAAGAGTTCCTCCGAGTCGAGCTCATTCATAAACGCCCCGAAGTTCATCATCATGAACGAAATGGCCCGCAGCTCCGGATCCCCTGCGATCACTTTGCCCTTCTCCGTCATCACGGTAAAATACTTCGTCAATACATCCATGTATTGTTTGGGATGTTTACTGGTAATCTCCCGCAAGCCCGGTAAATTATCGTTCTCCTTCACGCTGATCGTGATCAGCTTCCGATTCCGAATCATCAGCTCGTGATACGTCCGGCTGATAAGCAGCAGGTCTTCGCTTAAGTCTCCTACCAGCTTCTCTTCAAACAGCTTTGTCATTTCTTGACCATAATGATAGCGTTCAAAAGCCGTTTCCAGGAGGTTCTGCTTGCTGCCGAATTTACGAAACAAGGTTTTCTCGCTTAAGCCGGCAGCCGTAGCGATTTCCATCGTGGTTACCCCGTTGTAGCCCTTCCGAGAGATGAGGTCGATCGCGGCCAGCAGCAGCTTATCATCCGTGGTCAGGTTGTCACCATGCTCCATGAAGGCCCTCCCTCTTTCTACAGGAATGTCAGTACTTACTGTCATTTGATGAGCTTATCATATTCCTCTTGGGTATGCTCTGTCAAGCATTTAACAAAAAATAGCCCCCTTTCCCCCGGCATCTTCTTCTCGTTGCTCTTATCATGGCAGTTGATCGTATAATGAGAAGGACATTTGTCCAGAAGACAAAGGAGCAACCCAACGACATAGAGGGGGCTTCGAATGGTATCCGCTATGAATAGATCGCCCGGCTAAAACTTTTTTCTCAAGTTCTTGTAACGAATCGGCCACGGCCCAGTCATATAGGCAAGGAGGTGAACAGGTGGCGGATTTGCACCAGATATACCATCAACACTTTCAAGATGTGTATCTGTTCCTGCTGTCGCTTAGCAGAGATGAACATGTTGCGGAAGAACTCACACAGGAGACGTTTTTCAAAGCGCTGAAGCATATCGATTCGTTTCAAGGTACGTGCAAACTAAGCGTTTGGCTCTGCCAAATCGCTAAACATACATACTTCTCCTATCTTGATAAGCAAAAGCGATATGAGCCGGCCCCGCAGGTCGAGCACAGCAGCGATTTGGATATCGCATGGCAAACCATCGATAAAGCAGAGGCTTTCCGAATCCACCAGATTCTGCACTTGATGGACGAGCCGTATAAAGAGGTGTTCACGCTGCGGGTATTCGGGGAATTGTCTTTTGGCGAAATCAGTCAGCTGTTCGAAAAAACCGAGAGCTGGGCAAGAGTCACCTTCTTTCGAGCCAAGCAAAAAATTCAAAGCCTGTACAAGGAGGAGAACCGACCGTGAGCCGAGTTTCGTGTGATATTATTCAGGATTTGCTGCCCTTGTACTATGATGATGTGTGCAGCGCGGACACCAGGGTCCTGGTAGAAGGGCATCTAGCGGATTGCCCGGATTGCCGTGAGGTGCTGAGCCATATGAGTTCCCCTATGCCCTTGCCGGCCCAAACAATCGAGCAAAACAAACAGGAGGGAGCCGGTTTGCAGCAAGTTGCCGCCCAGTGGTCGCGCACCAAGTGGATCTCGTTTTCCAAGGGTTTATTGATTACTTGCCTAGCGGTTGGACTCCTGTTCCTCGTGTATGTCGGTCTGTTCAAATGGAACATTACGAGCGTGCCTACCCGCGTTATGCAAGTATCCGATATCAGCCAGCTGAAGGATGGGCGCATTGTCTATCATGTGAAGATGACCGACGGCTACAACGTCAATCAAGCTAGCATCGACTCGGATGCCGACGGAAACTTGTATATGACACCCAAGCGTCCCATCATCAAGTCGAAAAAGTTCGCGAATATGGGATTATCCAACATGTACTATTTCAATGATATTAAAGAGCAGAATGCCTATGAGAAGAGCTTTGGCGAAGGCGTTCAGATCAAGGCCCTTTATCTGGGGACGCCGGATGACCGGATTCTCATCTGGGAACAAGGCATGGAGCTGCCTGCGGCAAGCGAGTCCGTCGAGATGCAGTTTAATAGCGAGGAGATTGACAGCAAGAGACCGCCAGGGTAGCCCTTTGGGCCCCGAAGCGGTCTCTTGTTGAACCTCAAACCGTCGTAACAAATCTATGCAATAATCTCCACTCGATCCAAGCGTAGACCGAGCCGACCACCCCGAACAGAATAACTGCGGTGCTGACATGGAGCTCATATTCCTGTATGAATCGAACCTGATAGAATTCGTAAAACAGGAAAGCCCCAGCCCCGGCCCATAGCACGGCATACAGCAGAGCATACAGGATGAGAGAAGCCCTAACCCGTCGAATCATGCCGATTAGCCACGACAACGGGAGCGCGATCACCGGATATAGGATCGATGATAAGAAGATCGGGATGATCACCAACACCAAACCCATATTACGAAGGCCGTAATATTCCGTCGTTGCAATCTTATATCCTTCGATATACTCCAAGCCTACGATCGCACCGGTAAACATCCATATAAATACGAACCACAGCACAAAATATTTGGCCACCCGCAAGATGTACACCACCTTGTCCGTTTAAGTCATAAACGGTAGGGTCCGAAAAAAAGTTACGTTTATTTCCGTTTCATCGCAATAAAAGTGCTGCCAGCTTACTCCGCAGGTTCACCAGCCGCTTCCCAGCGGTCGATTTCCTTGCGCACCCGAGGGGCGACTTCCGTTCCCAGCAGTTCAATGGCCCGCATGACTTCATCATGAGGCATCGTTCCGACGGGCACGTGCAGCATAAAGCGGGTAATGCCCACATGCTTGCGCAGGTGAATGATTTTTTGGGCGACCGTCTCCGGGTCCCCCACATAGAGCGCACCTTCGAAGCTTCGTGCCGCATCGAATCTTGCGCGGTCATAGTATCCCCAGCCCCGCTCCCGTCCCAATACATTCATGCTGGCTTGGGTGGATGGGAAGAACTTGTCCGCTGCCAGCTCGGTTTCTTCCGCAATGAATCCATGGGAATGCGAGCCGATCGGCAGCTTCGATACATCGTGCCCGGCATGAGCTGCCGCTTCTTTATACAGCTTGACCAGCGGCGCGAACTGCAGGGGACTGCCGCCGATAATCGCCAGCACCAGCGGCAAACCGAGCAGGCCTGCCCTTACGACCGATTCCGAATTGCCTCCGCTGCCAATCCACACCGGCAGCGGATTCTGAACCGGCCGCGGGTAGACGCCTAAGTTATGAATCGCAGGGCGATGCCCGCCCTGCCAGGTTACTTTTTCCGACTCGCGGATTTTGAGCAGCAGCTCCAGCTTCTCCTCGAACAGCTCATCATAATGGCTCAGATCATAGCCGAATAACGGGAACGATTCGATGAACGAACCTCTGCCCGCCATAATCTCGGCACGGCCGTTCGAGATGGCATCCAAGGTGGCGAAATCCTGAAACACCCGCACCGGATCAGCGGAGGACAGCACCGTCACCGCACTGGTCAGCCGAATCCACTTCGTCTGCGACGCAGCCGCAGCGAGCACAACCGCAGGCGAAGATGCCGCATAATCCTTACGGTGATGCTCGCCTACCCCATACACATCCAATCCCACCTGATCAGCCAGCACGATTTCCTCAACAACCTCGCGCAGCCGCTGTGCATGGCTCATCACTTCGCCTGTCGTCACATCCGGCCAAGTCTCTACGAACGAGCTAACTCCAATCTCCATCATGATTTCCTCCTATTATGCTTTGCCGCAGGGTTAGAACTGCAGGCAAAAGATTATCGCTTTTTCATGCCTTAGGACAGTCAACATCGTTATCTATCATTCAATTATCTTTATATTGAACTTTTAACAGGGATTTTTCAAGTTACAAGTTAACTGATAACGAGAATCCTAGTGGATTCGATGCATAAGAAATTCAAAAATGGCCGGCATCCATGCGGATTCCGGCCATTTCATGTTTCCTTTTAACCCTGTATTTGAGCTTGGCTTATTGCTTTGCTGCCAAGTATTCCTCCAGGCGATCCCAAGTTTGGGTAATGCCTTCTTCCATTCCCATATCCAGCACGGTTTTGAGAGCCTCCGGAGAATCGTACACTGCCCGGTTGATCAGCTTGGTCTTCCCATCCTGCTCCACAAAGGTCATCGTAGAGATAGGGGCAGGCATTCCCTCAGCAATGGTGCCTTCTGCATCGGAAAAATAATCGATAAGAACAATTTTCTCCGGCTCTTCGATCTCCTGGTACACCGATTTGCCCCAGGATTCCATGCCGTAGAAATCCCCCTGGTTCTTATCCAAACACTTCATGCAGTAATGCCACGAGCCGCCCGGACGGAAATCCATATTGGATACGGTAACCTCCCATCCACGAGGCCCCCACCACTGCTTAAGATGCTCTCCATCCGTAAACACCTTGAATACCAGCTCCCTAGGTGCATTAAACTCACGCTCCAATACAAGTACTTCCCCTTCAACCCGCGTAATCATTTGGTTTGTCATTATCCATTCCTCCTCATATTAGGTGTTAATCCTGTTTCTTACCTGTTCCTTCCGATTGCAGTTTCTCTAAGTAGTTATCCAAGTTGTCAAAGCGCTCGTTCCATATGCTTCGGTAATTATGGAGCCAATGGTCCAGTTCTACAAACGGCTCCGACCGCAGCATGTAGTTCCGCCGGTTCGCCTCCGCCCTTACCTCCACCAGCCCGGCTTCCAGCAGCACCTTCAGATGCTTGGAGGCTTGTGGCTGCCGAATATCAAGACGTTCAGCGATTTCTCCAACCGTTAAAGGCCCCTTCAACAAGAGATCCACAATACGAAAACGGTTCGGTTCGGCTAAAGCGTTAAATGTTGTTAGTTCCATCTTGTTGTGATGACTGGTACAGACCCGCTGCTATAGCGTTTACGGTGATGGTCTGTTCTCTCTGTCCATGTCACCATCATCACCTCTTTTTTTTGCTGATTTAATGGTGCCGTACTTCCTGATAACAATATACCACGATAGGAATATTCCTGTAAAGGAATATTTAAATATTTCTTTAATTTTTTTTCACAACACAAAAAAAGCAATAAACGCGGGGCTTTACTCGGGCCACGTCTATTGCTTCTTGTTTTTTTATCCTTCGTATTCCTTACTTAAAAAACACCTTGTCTACATTATATTTGGCCTTGAATTCATTAATGATATAGGTTTCATAGATCTCTCGATGAACGGCGTCTTCAATGACGCAGACCTCGATTCTTGTCACCTCATCCCGATGCTCCTTCATCGGAGAGACGTTATCTTCAAAATGCTTCTTGATCCGCGGTCTTAGCTTTCTTGCTTTGCCAACAAACAGGAGTTCCTCCTTGCTGTTGTAGAACATGAAAATCCCGCCCCGATCTCTTGGAATCAGGTGAAAATCCGTAAATCCGTAAATGTGGCTCAACTCCGGAGCAGCCTGCTTGGTAATTGTAATGTCCACCTTGGGAATGGTTATATTGATCACGACTAACGCTCACTTCCTCAATTCATATATTGATCTAAATCGTATCACTAATCTGCTTATTTGCCCATGCGGGAAATTTAAGAGCACCCCTCTCTAGGCATCCGCATAGGATGGAAACTAGGTATGACTAATAACGATGGGGGTCTTTTTCAATATGAGCATTCAATATCCCGGACACCAGGAACAAACCTTGTATCAAGCTGAACCCAACATGATGCACAACATCAAATCGGTTCGCGATCATATTCACCGTCTTTGCAAGCAGCATGCGAATCAGATGGTTCGCGTCGAAACGCTCGACGGTGATGTTTTTGAAGGGACGATCATGCATTGCGAGAAGGGGATTCTGTATTTGAGTCTGTCCGGCTACGAAAACCAGCGCGGCTTCGGCCCCGGTTACTACAATAATGTCATCCTGCCCCTTGTCCTCTTCGAATTGCTTGTCATCACGCTGCTGTACACCTAAACCCATATAACCCGATTAAGGAGTGAACCCAATATGGCATTTATGCCGCCGCAAGGACCTCAGGGACCACTGCAAGGGCCCTTATCCCCGCCTCCAACCACGATCCCCCAACAACCTATGGCGAGTGCCTTTGCTGTTGACCCGGGAGCGATCAGAGGATGTTTGTTTCGCATCACCTATATTTGGCCGAGATTCGGGCCCGGCTTCTGGTTTTTTCCGACCTTCGTCGGCCGCACCTCGGTCGCCGGTTTCCGATGGACAGGAAGAAGATGGGTCTACTCGGGGTTCGATTTAAGAAGAATCCAGTCGTTCACCTGTTTTTAACCCTAATATTTAAGGGACGGAGTCGGCAGGTACGTTCAATGGCCCCAATGATCTGCCCGCTCATCACGAGAGTGCCCCTTCGGCGCTCTCGAGTTCTTGCATAATGGACAAGCTTTCCTCAGTAGAGGCTTCCCTTTTCAGGGTATCCATTTTCCCCAAAAAATAAAGTTCTTGATTATCCTCCGACAACATTAAATAATATGTAACAGTCCCTCTTTAAAACCGATAATGGAGATTGGGATTATAAATTTAACCAACACAGCAGAAAGGTTGACTTGAACACCATGGATCTATCGCAACACGCTACTGGGAAAAAAGGCGCCAGAGAGCCCTTTCCCATCTCTATACTGTCTCTCACCGTTGGCGCTTTTGCCATTGGCATGACGGAGTTCGTTATCATGGGAATACTCCCTAATGTCGCGGATGATCTGAATGTCAGCATTGCATCGGCTGGGCAGCTGATTACGATGTACGCTCTCGGGGTAGCCGTAGGAGCCCCTATTCTAACGGTTCTAACCCACCAAATACCACAGAAAAAACTGCTCCTGCTGCTCATGGGCCTGTTTATTCTGGGTAACGGCATTTCGGTCTTCGCTCCGAGCTATGCCGTTCTGATGGGTGCCCGAATGCTGACCGCGCTGACGCACGGTACTTTCTTCGGTGTGGGAGCTGTCATCGCTTCGAACCTGGTGCGGCCGGACAAGCGTGCCGGGGCGGTGTCCATCATGATGGCCGGATTAACGATAGCCAATATCATCGGGGTTCCGATCGGCACCTTCATCGGCCAGACGATGGGCTGGCGTGCTTCATTCGGCGCGATTGCCGTTATGGGGGTGTTGGCATTGATCGGCATCCTGATCTTTATTCCGAAGCTACGGCAGGAACAAGCTTCAAGCATCGCTCAGCAAATTACAGCCCTTATCAGACCACAACTCCTTCTCTTCCTGCTGATCGGAGCGCTTGGCAACGCCGGCCTGTTCGCCGTCTTCACTTATATTGCGCCGCTGCTGATTGAGATCACCGGCTTTGCCGAACCCAGCGTCACCTGGATTCTGATCCTGTTTGGTATCGGCGTAACCGTCGGTAATATCGTGGGCGGAAGACTGGCCGACTGGAAGCTGCTGCCCTCCATTCTCGGCGTTTACTTTGCGACGGCCGTCATTCTGACCATCCTTACCGTGACGATCCATAACCCGGTCACGGCTGTACTGACCATCGTGTTGTGGGGTGCTGCTTCTTTCGCCGTTATGCCGGGAATGCAGGTGCGTGTAATGAGTCTGGCCCAGTCCGCTCCCGCTCTTGCCTCCACCGCAACCCACTCTGCGGGCAATCTCGGAAATGCAGCGGGGGCTTTTATCGGTGGGTTGGTCATTACCCATCTAAGCTTAACGGCCCTGCCTTGGGTGGGCGCTGGATTGGTGGGACTCGCCTTCATTCTGGGAGCAGCCTGCTATATGTATGAGCGCAAGGCCGTAACGGCTAATGCTTAATTTCCAATAGCTGCAAAACTCTCGTTGCCATACGGAGCACGAACCATGTTGAAAAGGCGTAACCGGACATTGCACCCCGGTTACGCCTTTATTTATATATTCATTTATCCCTCTGCGATTACAGAGCTTTGATCTCCAGCAGCTCGTACTTGACGATACCCATCGGCGCCTCCACGTTGACTTGATCGCCTACCGCTTTGCCCATTAGTGCTTTGCCAAGCGGACTTTCATAGGAGACCTTATTGTTCAATACGTCTGCCTCGGCGGGTCCTACGACCTGATATTCAAGCTTCTCTGCAAACTCGATGTCGTTCAGGACGACATTCGAACCAACATTCACCGTTTTCGAGCTTACATGCTTGGCGTCGACAATCCGGGCGCTGTTGAGTGTTTTTTCCAGGATGATGATGCGCGTTTCCATAAACGCTTGGTCGTTCTTGGCCGAGTGGTACTCGCTGTTCTCCTTCAAGTCACCATAGCTGATCGCGAGCTTGATCCGTTCCGCTAACTCTTTGCGTTTTACATACTTGAGGTCATCAAGTTCTTCCTGGAGTTTATCATAGCCCTCCTGGGTCAAGATCAGTTCTTCTGCCATGTTCATCACATCCACTTTTTAATTTCTTATTTCTAGTGTACTCTTTATTTCGAAAATAAGCGAAAACTTTCTGAAAATCGATGGATGGAATATTTGGAATTTAATTACAATGACGGGGTTGCCTCTGCCAAGATTAAACCACTTGGACAGCTACATGAAGGATTATTTTGAACAAATCAGGATCGTTGTATACCCCGAGTTAGAACCATAATAGCCCCTGATTTCTCCACAAAGAGAACCAGGGGCTATATTAGATAGATAGAATGCCGTGGCCTATCGGCACGTGCATCTTACGAACTCGCTTCGATATCAGCCTTCAACGCTTCATACTGCTCCATCAGCTCACCCATAATGGGATGCTCACCGGCAATGCCGGTATATTGGGAAGCCGTGTCGCTTGCACCGATATCCCGGACCGATGCTTGCAGCTCCACGCTTTCGGGATCTTCCGGAACATCGAACATCAGAGCCGCTGCCATGGATTTCGCCAAGCTCTTGTACGCAAGCCCGCTTTCGAATGCCAGCATCGCTGGCGACACCAGGCGGTCGCCCGGGGACAGCTTCCGGATCGGAGAGCGGCCTACGCGGGACACCTCGTCAGTTAGTGCCGGGTTGCGGAACCGCTCCAGGATGGTATCGATATAAGCTCCATGCTCGGAAGGGTTGAAGCCGTGTTTATGCACGAGCGCAGCTCCCGTCTCCTCCAGCACAGCACGGACATGACTCGCTACCTCTTCATCCTTCATGGCGTCCTGGATCGTCTCATAGCCTTTTAGAAACCCTACATACGCGGCCGAGCAGTGTCCGGTATTCACCGTAAACAGCTTGCGCTCGATGTACGGCTCCAGACGGTCCACGTAGTGAATGCCTTCCACAGGGACATAATCCTCAAACATCTGCGAGCGATCCACCGCCCATTCATAGAACGGCTCCACCACGACCTTCAGACGGTCCTCATGCTGCTGCAGCGGCACAATCCGGTCTACGGCCGCATCCGGGAAAGCCACGCGCTGGTCGGCCTTCTGCTTCGTCTCGTCATCAAGCTTCCCGTAGACGTGCTCTTTCAGCTGCGTACTGCCGCCGATGGCATTCTCGCATGCAATAATATGAAGGGGGGCAGCAGACTCCGCTTGCAGCCGAAGCTTCAGCCCCTCGGCAATAGTGCCGGCGATAAACTTCAGAATGTTCACGCCTACCGCAGTCGTCACGAGATCCGCTTCCGCTACTGCACGTGCGGCAGCTTCGGGCTCCGAGGCGCTGTTGAGTGCGGTGATGCCTTTAACGATCGTGGTCTCCTGCCCTTCGCTGGCCAAGGTGACGGGATACTCCCCGCGTGCTTTCAGCTCCGATACCAGCTCTTCGTTCACATCGATAAAACAAACCTCATAACCGGCTTGTGACAGCAAGAGCCCTATAAAACCGCGCCCGATGTTACCTGCTCCGAAATGGACTGCTTTCATGCGCCCATTCCTCCTTCGAAGATCGCCAGAATCTCCTCTTCGCTGGAAGCGTTCATCACCTTCTCAATGCTTTCGTCATCCGTGAAGATCATCGCCACATTCGTCAGAATCTCCATGTGATCACCGCCGGCAGCCGCAATACCAATAACAATAAACGCAGGCTCATCCCCTCCGAAATCTACGCCTTCCGGGAAGCGGACGATCGACAATCCCGTGGAGAGGACCATGCCTTTCGCCTCTTTCGTGCCATGGGGAATCGCGAGTCCTCCGCCCATATAAGTGGACGCAATCTCTTCGCGTTCCAGCATTTTATCCACGTAATCCTCGGATACATGGCCTGCCTGTACAAGCAGATTTCCCGCCATGCGGATGGCTTCGCTCTTGCTGTCAGCCTTTGCGTTCAGTATGACTTTATCTTTGGACAGTATGTTATTCATGTTGATCTCCCTCTTTCTATGGTCTGTGATTGAAAAAATGCTGAAGCTCTTCCGCCAAATAGGATCGGATTTCTTCCTCGCTGCCCCGCTCCATCAGCTCAATCAGCTCGGAGTGAAGCAGCATTGCGCTGATTTCACTGAGCACCTCCAAGCTCTCCTTCGGAAGCTGCTTCGGTGCCAGCATCAGCAGAATGACACCCGCCTCCGCCCCGTCCTCCAGCGGCGCTCGGTGCGCCAGCCGGAACAAGGTTAGAGACGGCCAGGAAATATAGCGGCTGCGCGTATGGAACAAGGCCAGCGTCGTATCCGGAATGAGCTGGGTGCCCATCCGTTCGCGCTCAAGCAAACGCTCCTTCACCTTCTCCGCATCACGGACAGCCCCGCGTTCAACCACCTTAGCCAAGGCTTCGTTCAATGTGCCCTGCAAATCATCCTGCCGATTATCCAGGTGGTATACATGGAAGCCACCCAAAAGCGTTACGATCTCGTTCATCAGGGCAGCCTGCATGCGTAGACGCTCGAATGATGCGACCCTATGCTCTACCTCGATTCGCTTATCTGCAGCCATGCCTCCGGCCGGTGTCAAGGATGTGCTCTGGATGAATTGCAGCAGCGCCTCTTTATCATCCGCCGTGAGCAGCGGACTTAATCTCACATACCGATCCTTCGGCAGCGGAAGATCAATGGTCGAAATAATGAGATCATATTGCTCCTTCGGTATCCGGGCCGCTTCATACCACGAGACGTTGCCGAGCACCTCAATCTGCGGCATCTCCTTATTCAGTCGTGTCCCGAGAAGCCTTGAGGAGCTAAGGCCGCTGGAACATACCAGAATGGCCTTCAAATGGTGCCCCAGCTGGTTCAGACGTTCGCTGGAAGCACCGAAGTGCATAACCAGAAACCCGATTTCTTCATCCGGGATGGTCAAACCCAGCTTCAGCTCGTCAACCGAACGACGGACGATTCCAAACAGCTCCTCATAATCCTTCCGAATCGGGCTCAGCAAGGGATTCCGGATCCGGGTCCCTTCCCGAATCCGTTTCATGGCAGCCCCGATGTGTTCCACCAGACCTGCCCGCAGCGTGCGGTCCTCCTGATACGGAATGCCGGTGCGCCCCTGAACCCGTTCGATAAGACGTTGGGCGATCTCCACCATCTCCACATCCGTGTGAGCCAGTTCGCTGACCTCGGACATGTCCTTCGCAGATTCGAACAAATGAGCGATATATTTCATTTCAGGATCGTGAAAGTCAATCTTCAAGGTTTGGCCAAGGCGACTCGCGAAAGCCTTTGCCTCCTCCACTGAAGCGGAGGATTTGCCATATCCCGCAATATCCCTTGTCTCTATGCTCCGCCCCTGCTTGATCCTGTTTACGGAAACCGATAACGCTATGAGCATGGCAGTATAGGCACTTTCGCTAAGCCCCTCGGTCCAATCCCAGTTCATATCCCATAAACATTTCTCTACATCCAGCAGCACCGGTTTATCAATCATGGAGAGCAGACGGGCGGTCACAGGCTCGCTTTGATCACGATATCCATCCCCGACAAGATCGGAATAATCCAGATATTCCTCAACAAGCCGACAAATCGCCGATCGCCTTACACCTTCCGAGCCTTCAATCTCGATACCATAGCCTCTGCGGCGAATAAGGTTAAGATTAAACCGCTTCATCCATGGCTCCAGCTCATCCAGGTCATTACTGACGGTCGGCACGGTGACCTTTAAACTATGAGCCAAAGCAAACAGTTTGATGGGTTCATTCGCCTCAAGCAGGGCGCACAGCATAAGGATTTTGCGCTCTTCCACGGAATAATCGGCCGGCTTTCCTGCAAGCAGGCGCTTCCGCAGCTGAGCCATCTCCCCAAGCGTCTCCTCTTCCAGCCGGATACCCGTTCCCGACTTTTTATGAAGCAGAACGCCCGTACCCTGCAATTCCTTCTCAATCTCCTCCATTTCCCGGTGAACCGTCCTGACGCTGACCCCGACCTCAGCGGCTATTTCTGCAGCCGTCATGCCCTCGTTCCTGCTCATCAGGAGCAGAAGGATTTGTCGCTGGCGGGCAGTGATGTGTCCCAGACGCATGGCCCCCTTCTTCATGAAATGAAAGACAACGCCGGCGTAATACGCCAGCGTGTCATATGGTTTTAGGCTTATGTTAGTCTTTGAGTCGTTCCACCAGCTCATCATATCTCGGACTCTTCAGGAAGTTGTCGATGGAGATATGCTCCGCATTCGGATTCTTCGCGATGGCCCGCTCGGTGAGTGTCTTCTGGGTAATGACGATATCCGCGTCATCCGGTATTTCACTGACCGCCGAGTTCACAACCGTAATGTCGACGCCCGCTTGCTGCAGTTTCTTTCTTAATACCGAGGCGCCCATTGCGCTGGAGCCCATGCCGGCATCGCAAGCAAACACGATTTTATTCACATTCTCTTTGTCCAGATTAGCTACAGCCGCCGAAGCAGGGGCGACTTGGTCGTTCATGCCGCCGGTTTTCATTTCTCTCATCTTGGCGGATGCTTCTTCCAAATTCGGCTCTTCTTCGGTCTGTTTGCCTGTTTTTAGCAGTAATGCCGCTACAGCAAAGGAGACCACCGTTGCAACAATAACACCGGCCAGGACCTCAATCAGACCACCTTTAGGCGCCATGGCGAAGTAAGCAATGATGCTGCCCGGCGACGCAGGGCCCACCAATCCGGCTCCAAGAATCTGGAAGGTGAAGGTGCCGGCAACACCACCTGCAATAGCAGCCAGGATCAGAACCGGCTTCATCAGAATATACGGGAAGTAAATCTCATGAATACCGCCCAGGAAGTGAATGACAACCGCCCCCGGCGCGGAAGACTTGGCAGATCCGCGTCCGAAGAACCAATAGGCAAGAAGAATGCCTAGGCCCGGACCGGGATTCGACTCCAGCATATACAGAACCGATTGGCCGATACGTGCTGATTCCTCTGTGGCGATCGGACTGAAGATCCCGTGGTTGATCGCATTGTTGAGGAACAATACTTTCGCAGGCTCAACAATAATGTTGACCAGCGGAAGCAGGTTGGCATTGACCAATACGTCAACACCGGCTGACAGCGCTTGGGTAATGCCCTGTACAAGCGGCCCGATTCCGGTGTACGCCACCAATGTGAGCGCGCCGCCAATAATGCCGAGCGAGAAGTTATTCACCAGCATTTCGAAGCCGGATTTGATTTTGCCTTCAATCAGCTTATCGAATTGCTTCAATACCCATGCAGCCAGCGGACCGACAATCATAGCCCCGAGGAACATCGGAATCTCCGCTCCGACGATAACCCCGACCGTGGCAACCGCGCCGATAACCGCACCGCGTTTGCCGTGGATCATCTGCCCGCCCGTGTAACCGATCAAGAGCGGGAGCAAGTACTTGATCATCGGGTCAACCAGCGATCCCAGATTCTCGTTCGGGAACCAGCCGGTCGGGATGAACAGAGCCGTAATCAGACCCCAAGCAATAAACGCGCCGATATTCGGCATCACCATACCGCTAAGGAGACGGCCGAGCTGTTGTACCCTTACGCGAATGCCTTTGGAAGCGTTTGTATTTGTCTCGTTGGACATCGTATAGACCTCCTAGTCATATTTGAAAATAAATCGGAATGTTGTTGTGTCGCTATCATCTGACATCTCTATGTTAAGTCAGCCCGGCAAAAGGCTCAACGAAAGGAAAAGCGGGTTTCGTCAAGAATATTGTTGACAACTTTTAAAAGGATCATGTCGTTTTTTTGAAAATACCGCTGCACCGCGGTTTCATTCGTAGAGCAAGCCCAGCCCTTGATTCTGTAATTTCCAAGCTTTCACGCCTAAGCCACGTAATTTCACGGATTGCGTACATCCCCGTCATAAGTTCACAACATTCCTTCGGTAAACTGAACCTCATAACGGATAACAGCGTGAATCCGAACTTACAACGATGGAGGTTTTCCCGCAAAATGAACACCCCAGCAAGAAATCACATCGGCCTATCGATGTTTACTATCATTCTGTTGGCTTTGCTCGGTGTGCCCCGCGTGATTGCCCATGATTTGCAATGGGTCGATCCCCATGGGTTCATCAACCGGCTGCTTGTCTTTATTCCCCCGATCATCTGGATTCTTTATGTACTCGGGAAGCCACATAGCGTAAAACATCCTTCTGTACCCTTAATGGTCATCGGCGCAGTCTATGGATTGCTCTTGGGCATTACCCATCAGCTATTGTGGAATATGGCATTCGAAACGCCGCCGACCCTGGGCGGCAACCTGGCTGATCTACCGGCAGCAGCTAACAGCTTTCTGACCAGAGCCTTTGCCTTCATCAGCAGCATGGTGACAGGTACGGTGGTCGGCATCGTCTCAGGTATGGTAGCCACGGTGCTTCATCCGCTGGTGAAGGGGCGATCAAGACGCTAACCATGAACGGGTCGATACAAAAAAAGAAGCGTCGAGAATCTCTCGGCGTTTCTTTTTCTTTAGCATGCTTTATGCTTCTACACAAAATGAGATAACACGAACACAGCCGGCGAATTCCAATAGATGGCCACCTCGTTGGTAGAATAGCTGTCCATCACATCGGCAAAGGAGGCTGCGGGTGCCTTGCCGGCCAAGTGCTCACGCGCGTAATCGTCATGAAGTCCCTTGTTCGGACCGCCAGAGAGTAGACCCGGGACTGGATCTTCCACGCCATCGCCTTCGGAAGGACGATGATGCGGGTGCAGGATTGGCATAGCCCCATACCCTGTTACGTAGCTCATCCCCACCACGTTGGCCCCGAACACATAGTGTATGTGCTCGTGCACATGACGCTCATAGTCTTCAGAGCCAGACAGTCTTCCCGCCACCAGCAGGAGCATCGCATGATTCAATACCACCATATTGCTGCCCCAAATATATTGATCCGGCAGCAGCGAGATCCCATAACCGTCCCGAGCACTGACAGTGGCAAGCGCATCCGCACGCTGAAGCAGGCCCGTCATCAGTTCCTGCGCGAGCTCGGGCTCTTCTTCCCGCTCCGACATCAGATAGGCGAAGGTTCCATAGCCGCCCATGTCCGCCCATCCCAATTCGTATTTTTCGAAAGAGTCCTGCTTGGCTAAAGCTTGAAAAGCCTCATGATACCTCGCCTCCCCCGTTGTACGGTATAGCTCTGCCGCGGCCCAGTACCGTTCATCCTCATCCTGGGCGTCACCGTACTCACCTGTAGCGATATCAGCCGGATTGCGGAAGCCCGCCGCGTTCGGATGTTCCTCCAGCCATGCCCAAGCGCGCTCCGCTGCTCTCAGACAGCTCCCAGAGAAGGTTTCGTCGTAGGGAGAATATACCCGCGCCGACATCGCCATGGCTCCGGCAAAACAACCGGTTGCCGTTGCGGAGATTGGCGACAGGTACAGCGGGGCCGTATCGTCTTCCGGCATCACGTCTCCCGCCGGAAACCGCAAGGTGGTGAGTTTATGGAACACGCCTCCCGATGCCTCATCCTGCATGCGCTGCATCCATTCCAGCTCATACCGGCATTCATGAAGCACGTCCGGCAGGCGGCCGTCGCTTTCCGGCAGTGGGAGCGGCTGAGCAAACGCCTCCGGGTAAAACTCGAAAGCCAGCAGCAGGTCGGCTACCGCTTTGGCACCAGGCACGACATACTTGCCATAGTCGCCGGCATCATGCCATCCACCCCAGGCATCCACCTGTCGCGATTCGTCTCCATGAACGAAGGCAGGCGTAAGATGACATGCTCCGTGATGCCAGGGTCCGGCATGCAGCTCATCGAGTTTCGCCCCGCAGCGGAAATAATAAAACGCTTTCAATAACGCGCGGTGCGCATCCTCGTATACCTCGTCGGCTATGACAAAAGGAACGGACGCTTGCCCATTCTCCGCCTCGATCCGATAAGTGCCTGGCACTGCCCATGCGGTGAAATCTCCCCGGCTTACGATCTGCCCGCTGGCAGCATCCTCGATGGCCGGAGAGGTTTGCCCCTGCCAAACCACCTCGCCATTCAGGGAATCGACGACGTGAAACCGACCGCCCTGACCGGCAATAACGGCAATCTTGGCGTCCCGGCTCCGATAACCCAACTGGTTAACGGCAATGCCGTTTTGCTGTACGTGCTCCTTGTTCATCTCCTCTGCTCATCCCTTCCGATTGTCGATTCGAAATTTCCATGCTTTACAACTTCGATAGCTATGGTCATTTCCCTCTTATCCGCTGATAAATAGAACTGGAATGAAAGCAAGCCCTTCCTGCCGGTGAGGAAGAGCTTGTCTCTCATGTTTTCATCTTGAGTTCATCGTGTACTTACGATCACGTTTGTCCATCCGCTTGTGTTTGCAAAATATAACCCTTTCCCCGGATGCTTTCAATGTCCAGAATGCCTCGCGTCTTCTTACGCACCCGATAGATCAGCGCATTCAGCTCCTCGGAGCTGACATCGGGCACTTCATCCGTTCCGCAGCTTCGCTCGGGCCAAATGTATACCTTAAGCTGATCCTTGGACACGAACTGCCCCTGGTGGTTGACCAGCAGCTCCATGCATTTGTACTCTTTTTCCGAAAACGCGTACACATCCTCGCCGTATACCAGCTCCTGCTTGAAAGGATTCAGCCTAAGCCCGCCGGAGGCCTCAACCGCCGCGAGCTGCTTGATCAGCGGGGTAATGTCCATCGTCTCATCCATGCTGAGGATGGAGAAGGACAACACGATCAGATCTCCAGCGAGTACAATGGTGTCTCCATGCTGAAGGGGAATTTCATCATGGGGATCCAGCCGTTTCTGATTGACGAAGGTACCATGCTTGCTGTTTAGATCCTTGATGCTGAACTTCCCGTTTCGATACAGCAGCGCTGCATGCCGCCGGGATACAAAAATGTTATCAAACGCGATATCCGGATCAAAATGCTGGCCCTTGCGGCCAAGCACTGTTATGGGTTTGGTCAAAGCTATGACGTCTCCACGTTCATAGGGGTTCCCCCGCTCCACCATCAAAAAGGAGGATTTGTCCATCATGCTCCCTCCCGTTCTTATTATAACTGCTCATTGTGTTTATCAGTTCGCTATTATGGAATTGTTATGGTCCAGCTATTGAGTATGCGCCCAAAATCACTAAGATTTAGGAAAGAAGGATTTAAATAGAGAACTTAAATAGAGATATAGATAGAGATAAATATAATCTACTACTGCATATTGTATACGATTTTGGGGGATTGGATCATGCGAAAACTAAAAAGATGGAAGAAGATCATACTGTTTGTTCTTGTGCTGTTTGTATTTCTGTTTGTAAATAATACATCCCTGTTCACCAAAGACCGGGACGCCCAGCCGCTGCTGCTGGCGCACCGCGGGCTTGGCCAGACCTTCTCGATGGAAGGCATTCAAGCTGACACTTGCACCGCCTCCCGCATCTATGTGCCGGAGCATGCTTACCTGGAGAATACCATTCCGTCCATGAAAGCCGCATTCGAAGCAGGCGCCGATATCGTGGAACTGGACATCAAACCAACCAAGGACGGCCAGTTCGCCGTCTTCCATGATTGGACCCTGGAATGCCGCACCAACGTGGAGGGCTCGGTCAAGGATTATACCATGGAGCAGCTAAAAAACATAGACATCGGGTATGGCTACACGGCCGATCAGGGAGCAACTTATCCTTTTCGGGGAAAGGGATTCGGGCTGATTCCGTCGTTAGACGAGGTATTAGAGTCATTCCCTGACGGCTCATTCCTGATCCATATCAAAAGCACCGACCCCGAAGAGGGAAAACTCCTGGCAGAGTATCTCTCCGGACTGCCGGTGAAGCGTCTCAGCCAGCTGACCGTTTACGGAGACGATGAGCCGATTCGTGCTTTAAAATCACAGCTTCCCTCCCTGCGCGTCATGTCGATGGGTACGCTGAAGAGCTGTCTCGTATCCTACGCCGGAGCCGGCTGGAGCGGTTACCTTCCATCGGTTTGCCGAAACACCCAGCTGCATATACCGGAAAAATATGCCCGTTACTTGTGGGGATGGCCGGATAAATTTCTGAACCGGATGGACAGCATCAATACACGCGTCATCCTCGTCGCCGGGGACGGCGGCTGGTCGGAAGGCTTTGACTCCGCAGCGGATTTGGAGCGACTGCCGGAAGACTACAGCGGCGGGATTTGGACGAATCGGGTCGACGTTATCGCCCCCGAGCTGACCATCAAGAAGAATGAATAATCGAAGGGTCCCCTATGTCATTCAACTCATCCATACGGGCGTGTTGATAACCCGCGTAAACCGGAATATCCGCCCGCTAAAAAGCTCCTGCCCCGCTGCGGGGCTTTTTTTATTTTCACGGGGTGAAAGGCAAAGTTTTTGGGACGTTTTTACCGATTACTATTAATAGGGGTCTTTTAGCCTAATTACATACTAGAATCATTGAATATATAGGAGTTGATATTTTGGCCAGGGAAACAGAGAAAAAAGGAATGGCGTGGTTTAAGAGTGCCCGCTCGAATCAGAACCAGCCCGAGAAGAACAGTACCGAACAAGAGGATATTGCCGTAGCGGCAGAAGAAGATGCGGCTTATTCCGCGGAGCCTGAACTGCCCGCTGCAGAAGGAAACAAACAGCTATTCTCCAAGGATAACCAGGACAAGATCGGCCTCGATGTCATTGTTTCGATCGAGAACATGCTGAAGGAACGGCAACTGCTGACCTATAAGAATAGAGGCCTGGAGGATCAGCTCTTTACCGCGAACGAAACGATCAACCGGTATAAGCATGAGCAGATCAAGAGAGATCAGCTGGTTCAGGAGAAGAACAAGGAAATCCGCGAACTCGAGAACGTGCTGACTAACAAACAGATGACCTACGACCAGCTGCTGGAGGATTACAAGGAATACCAGCTAACGTCGAACCTGGCGTATGAGAAGCTCTCCAACCAGTTGGAAACCGAGACCGCCAAGTACAACAAGCTCTATGAGGAGTCTAACAATACGCAATATCAGAGCATGCTCAAGATCAACTCCCTTGAAGAGAAGGTCCGGGAGCTGGAGATTGCCAACCAGAAGTACGCGGAGCAATACCAGAACATTCTGGATGATAAAGCCAAGCTGATGCAGACCATCAATGATTTTACCGAGAAGATGTCCTTCTCCTTCTCACCGAAAACCACGGCTTCCAATACACCATCGGAATAATCATACCCGCATGAACAGCTAGAGAAAGGGGGGGCCATCATGTCAGAATCCTATGGCAAAATCATAGAGCTGCTGGCGATCGAGAGGGATACCGAAGCATTCGGTCTACGAATCAACCTATCCCTTATAGAATCGGCGGAGCTAATATGGTTAACCGATAACGAAACCATAGCGAATATAACAGCCGTGTCGGAGTTCGACGGGGTTCATAAATACCGATTATCCTTGCATACCGCATGGGATGCAAACAAACAGCAGTACATAGGTTCCATTACGCGTACATATCGTGATCATAGTGAGCGGTTTTCATTTGCCTGCTCCGTTCATTTCAGGAACGAATTAGAGTCCATCAAGAAGATCCGACATGTAGATGACTTGCACACGCTGCCCTTCCTGTCCACGCATCGATCCGAGGCGGATCAGCCCGAGGAGATGCAGGCCGAAGAGCACATAAAGACCTCTCGTTTCGCAAGGAAACGGCGCCATCTTCCGCTTAAGCTGGTAAGCGCCGTCATGATGAGCTTGATTTTTGTTGTATTATTAAGTTCATTTAACTACTCATATCCCGGTGACATACGTCCTCACCCTGCAGTAACGGCCACTGCGGAAGCAGAGACCGTCATCCAATTGCTTGCCGAGAACCGGAGCGCCCTCATCGCGAAACCCGTGGCAGCCTTGAGGGCGGAAGAAGCGGAGAGCAAACCGAAGGATATCAACCCCTCTGCCTCCCTTCCGCAGCTGGAGCTGGAGGATTTCATCTCGTTCGGCCTGCCCAAAGGCTACGTAGCCCTTACTTTCGATGATGGGCCATCCAAGCACTCCATCGATATTATGAACGTCTTAAAAAAATACAAGGTTGGCGGAACGTTCTTCTTCGTTGGCACCAACGTGAAAAAGCATCCCGACTATGTCAGGGCCATCCATGCGAACGGATACTCCGTCGGCAGTCATTCCATGACCCATAGCCAGATGCCAAGCCTTGCCTATGAACAGCAGCAGGCAGAGTTGACCCGTGTGGCCAACCTCATCGAGCATATTACCGACGAGAAGCTGGTCCTCTTTCGCCCGCCCTACGGGGCCTTTGACGATCGGACCGAGGCGTTAAGCCGGCAGCAAGGCAGTAAAATGGTGCTCTGGAACCGGGACCCCGAGGATTGGCTGACCCGCGACGAGGATAAAATCCTCGATTATGTCCAGCATATCGAGGCTTCCGGCTCCATCATACTCCTGCATGAATCGCAGGCTGTTGTGGACGCCTTGCCGAAGATTATTAAGCACCTGCAGGATCAGGGGCTCACTATCGTCAGTTTGCAATAATCAACCTATGCCTTAAGAAAAAACGTCTATCGGCGAACTTTCTCAGCAGACAGACCGCATTTAGTGGAAGTTTTTCTTGCGAGATAAGAATGGTTAGCCTCTGAAGCTTAATAAAAGGCCGTACCCGTTGTTCTGTAAACATCGGGTACGGCCTTTTATTATGGATAAACAAACGATGGTCCGAGAAGCTATAATTATTCGTCCCCCGGCCTTCTTAAAGGCTTTAGGAACAAAAGCGTAGAATAAGTATGTTCGAGGTGAACCTATGACAACCTGGATTTCTGACCGCAAGAAAGCCATTCTTGCTATCATCGCCGTTCTAGCTTTTACCGGCATCGTCTTCATAGCCTACTCTATCATCCACAGCAAGGAGAATCCCGACGTGACAGCAGCGTTCATTGAAGAGCATATGACCAACGATAATGGTACCATTGCCACCTATCTCAAGCCCGCTTCCTCCGAGCACCCGGACATCGTTGCCGGAAGGGAAGCTTTATCCGAGTCACTTGGGCTTTGGATGCAGTACGCCGTCATATCCGGTGATCGATCACGGTTCGACGATAGCGTCCAGCTTCTCATCACCTATTTTCTCCATCAGGAGCCGGAACCCTATATCCGGTGGAAGCTTACGCCGGACGGTGAATCCGAGGTAACGACCAATGCGCTGGGTGATGATCTTCGAATTCTCGACGCCCTGCTGAAGGCGTTCAAGCGCTGGAGCGATGAAGAATACCTTCAATTGGCACAGGAGATCGGCTCCACATTGCAGGCCTCCGCTCAAACTCAAGGATATTTAGTCGATTATCATGATTTTAAGCGAAATGAATCGGCAGCCGTGTTGAGCCTGGTCTACGCGGACATATCGGCACTGCGCGAAATGCAGAATAACGGAATCCTGTCCCGCCAAGAGTATGAGCAGTATCAGGATCTGCTCTCCCACATGCCTTCCGACGGTGTATTCTATCCCAAAACCTATCAGATCGGCTCCGGTCAATATGAGTATGACGCATCGGTCAATCTGATTGACCAGCTGATCGTTGGCATCCATCTGGCGGAGATGGATCAGCCGCCCAAGGAGCTCATGCAATTCCTGAAGGGAGAATTCCAGCAGAATCAGCAGCTGGTAGGCCGCTACAACCGGAAGACACGAAAGCCCGACGCGGCATATGAATCACCTGGCGTTTACGGCCTGGCTATTATCCTGGCGATGAAATCGAATGACCTCCCTTGGGCCCGGCAATTGCATGATCGAATGATCCAATTCCGAGGCCAAGATCCCTCATATCCAGGAGGGTATGTGTTTGATGGGAATACGCATGCTTTTGATAATCTGTTTCCTCTGCTCGCGGAGACGCTGTTAGAACCAACCGTGAAATAATCGCTCGTCGCTGGAACCTCTAGCGTCTTAACAGACTCTCGATGAGCATATACACACCCGTAAAGATTACAATGATATAGGTGAATATTTGGAATGCGTTCTGGTTATTTATATCTTTTTAACAAATTCCGATTTCAATTTCATAGCCCCGAATCCATCGATTTTGCAATCGATATCGTGATCGCCATCGACCAAACGTATATTTTTCACTTTCGTGCCTATTTTCAATACAGAGGAGCTGCCTTTTACTTTAAGATCTTTGATGACCGTTACGGAATCGCCGTCAGCCAAGACATTTCCGTTCGCGTCTTTGATGACCTTCGTATCTTCATCATGCTCCGCTTCGGACCCCAAGGCCCATTCATGAGCGCATTCCGGGCAAACCAGGAGGTTCCCATCCTCATATGTATATTCAGAATTACATTTCGGGCAATTCGGCAAAGTAGACATCGTTTCGTGTTCTCCATTCGTTTTATACTAACTATACCCTATATTAGAAACCTATGCTGGCCAAGTACTTGTCTTACACGAGGACTATTTCTTCCCGCAGACACCGTAGAAGAACATATGAACGATTCCCTCCAGGAAGCCGTCCATATCATCACTTTGCTGGGCCATAGCCAGAATCGATTCATATTGATTCATGAACAGCTGAATAAAAGCCAGGACTTGGTCCGTCGACACCTCCGGTGAAATCTCACCGCTGTCCTTGCCCTCCTCAATAATCTGGATGGTGAGCGGAATGGCTTTGTTCCTGTACTGCTCCTCCATATAACGGGCCAATTCTTCGTCATCGATTAACAACTCTTTGATCAATCCGGGCGGGAAATCACTGTAGGACTCCTTCTCCAGAAAAATAATGTGCTCGATCTTCTCCTTCAAGGAATGGCCTTCGCTCATATATTCCTCAAAATCCCGGATCGCCTTATCAAAATAGTTGCGAAATACCTCGCGTAGCAGCTCCTCCTTGCTGCCGAAGTAATTATAGATCGTCACCTGCGATACCTTGGCTGCCTTGGATATATCGGCAATCCGAATCCGCTTCAGCTCCGAGGCTCGGACCAGTTCCAAGGTGGTTCTCATAATCTTCTCTTTGATCAGATTCGCTCTTTTCTCAAAACCGTTCATTTCCCTTCATCCTAACTCCTAAGATTAATTATGTAATTAATGAAATTTATACGTAAATTAATTTCATAAAATCATTGACGATACCGCAAGCCAGGTATATTATAACATATGAAATATCCGATCTATAATATTTCATTTTTTATTTTCCGGAGGTGGCGGCATGTTAACCGTTCAACATTTGACGAAGACATTTTCCAACGGAAGGGGCATCTTCGATGTATCATTTTCGGTCGAGCCGGGCGAGGTTTTTGGTTTTTTAGGGCCGAATGGCGCCGGAAAATCAACGACGATTCGGCACATCATGGGTTTTATGAAGCCGGATCAGGGATACGTCAAGGTGAATGGACTAGATACCTGGAGGGAACAAGGGAAGTTTCAATCGGATGTAGGATATCTGCCAGGAGAAATTTCCTTTATCGAAGGGATGACCGGAAAGACCTTTCTGGATTTCATGGCCGATATGCAGGGGATCCGGGACTTGTCCAAGCGGAATCAATTGATCGATCGTCTACAATTCGATGTTCAGACCCCGATTCGTAAAATGTCCAAAGGAATGAAACAAAAGGTCGGGATCGTCGCTGCCTTCATGCATAATCCCAAGGTCATTATCCTGGATGAGCCCACTTCGGGACTCGATCCGCTGATGCAGAAGGTGTTTATTGAGATCGTTCTTGAGGAGAAAGCCCGCGGTACAACATTCTTGATGTCATCCCACAGCTTTCAGGAAATCGAGAGAACCTGTGACCGAGCCGCCATTATCAAGGACGGGGGCATCATAGCCGTTAAGGACATCCATGAGCTGCAATCCATGCAGCGGAAGCTGTTCGAAGTCAACTTCGTGCATCCAAGCGATGCCGAGGCCTTCCGGAGCTCGGGGCTGCTTATCGAATCTTATGAAGGCAATCGGGTGAGGGTAGCCGTCCAGGGCAACTACGATCAGTTTATCCAAGAGACGGGCAAATACCCTGTGCGCAGTATCGACGTCTTCACCCAGAACCTCGAGGATATTTTCATGAACTATTATGATCGGAAGGGGATATCGGAATGAATGTCACCTTATATAAACAGATGATGAAAGTCAATATAAAAAGCTTGATGAACTACGCTTTCGGGTCCGCTTTCTATATCCTCCTGATGTTCTGGTTATATCCCAGCATTGCCAAGAACACAGGAGCCATCGATGATCTGGTCGCGTCGATGCCGGAAGGCGTCGGAAAAGCCTTCGGCCTCAATGGCTTCGGTACAGCGGAAGCTTTTATCTCCGGGGAATATTACGGATTAATTCTGGTTCTTATCCTGGCTATCGTCTGCGTGCAGCTGACGACCCAGCTTATGGCCAAATTGGTCGATCAGGGCTCGATGGCCTATTTGCTGTCCGCCCCGACGACAAGAGGGAAAGTGGCGCTCACGCAGGCCATGGTTATGACGAGTGGGCTCTTCCTTATCTTGGCTGTCACGACGTTGGCCGGATTCGCCGGAAGCGCTTGGCTGCTGGGGGATTCCTACGAATTTAATACCGCCCGATTCATCCAGATGAACGCAGCGGCGTTCCTGCTCTTTTTTGCCATCTCCAGCATCTGTTTTCTCGTGTCCTCGCTCTGTAATGACGAGAAGAAGGCACGAAGCATTTCCGGGTTGATTACGTTTGGGTTCTTCAGTCTGGATGTGATCAGTAAATTCAGCGAGAAGATCGAATGGATGCGCAACCTTACCCTCTTCTCTCTCTATCAGCCTGGTGATATCGTAAACGGGACGGGGGATTTCACGGTAACCTCCCTCGTGTTAGCCGCCATCGGCCTCATCGCATTCGGTTTGGCCGTCGTGTTATTTCGAAAACGTGATCTGCCGCTGTAATCCAGCATATGTATTTGTACTGAAAGACAAGAAGGGCACCCTAATTGGATGCCCTCTCTATATTTATTCTGCTAGTATTCTATTATTCGCTTCCCCCGTGATAATGGACTTTGCCTGCTCCAATGCCGAAACGACCTTATCGCACCATAGATCAAACTCTTCGTCTTCCCTCTGATGCTCCGGATGCGCTAATATATAGTCCACCGTCTGCTTGATTCCTTGATCGGCGCGAGTGGTTGCTACGAAATCGGGCACCAGCCGCTTCAGCTTGCTGTTATCGAACACAACGGTATTCGCTTTGTCTCCCAATAACGAGCCGCGGAAGTCCTGCGTGCTCGTGGCATCCAGGAACTCGGAAGACACATGGACCGCGTTCAACTGCACGCCAAGGGCATCGGCAATCATTTGGTATATTTGATTCCAGGTGAGCGACTCATCCGATGTGATCTGCACCGACTCCCCAATGGCATGGATATTGCCCAGTAAACCAATGAAGCCTTTTGCAAAATCCGTGTTGTGCGTCAACGTCCACAGCGACGTTCCATCCCCATGAATGAGGACGGGTTTATTCTCCAGCATCCGCTTCACGACCTGCCAGCTTCCTTGGCTGCCGTGCACGCCGAGTGGAATGGACCGCTCATCATACGTATGGCTAGGCCTTACGATCGTTACCGGGAAGCCATGTTCCCGATACTGCTTCATCAGATAGTCTTCGCAAGCGATTTTATTCCTGGAATAGGCCCAGTATGGATTGGATAAAGGCGTGCCTTCCGTAATGCGATAATCGGATAGTGGCGTCTGATAGGCGGAAGCGGAGCTGATAAAGATGAATTGCTTGGTTTTGCCCGCAAACAGACGGTAATCTCTTTCCAGATCGGCCGGTTCAAAGGCAATGAAATCAGCCACCACATCAAATTCAAGATCCTGAATCAGCTGTGCTACACGACCCTCGTCATGGATATCGGCTTGCAAAATATGTGCACCTTCCGGCAGAACGTCATTTCGATTTCCCCGATTCAACAGGTAAAGCTCGCACCCCTGTTCCAGCAGTTGCCTCGTAATCGCCGAGCTGATCGTTCCCGTTCCTCCAATAAACAGCGCTTTCATAACCTGCACCTCCGGTAGCAATAATGAGAAGACTGCAACTTGACCTTCTATCCCTTACGATAGCATGGGCACGGGTGCATTACAATTTCCAAAAGGTTTGGACCGTACAGGATTTTTGCGCAGAGGGTGGAGTAGGAAGCATTGCAGAGGTCGTGCGTGAACCAGCATGAAGGCGAATGTATAAGCTGTTGTGACGTGCAGAAAGACTCCCGTCTGTTCGCGGCAGGAGGAAGTCTTTTCGTTTTCATAATATCGCATTCATTCTTATGTTATTTCACCCACTTATGCAGCAGTGGACCTTCCTCTCCAAAGACAGGATCCGTATCCGGCACAGGCACGCTTCGGATTTCGTTGATCGCCTGGGCCCGGTCCGTCGGGTTCCGCTCCCTCATATTCGGCGTATTCCCTTCGGGATAGGCACCGATCACTTCGAAGTCGGGCGTACTGGTAAGCTTCATATGTGCAGTGCCCGCCGGCAGGACGATCACGTCACCTGTAGCAAGCTCCAGCCGCTCCCCTGCATCGCCGCCCACAAGGACCGTCGCGCTTCCGGATCGCACGCCCAGGACTTCGTGCGTATTGCTGTGATAATGATGGTAATCGTATACGCCGCCTGACCAGCTGCCGCTCCAGTGATGCCGGTTAAAGGCTGCCTCCAGCCCGCTCGGGTCATCCGCGAATACCCCATTGTACACAATGACGGGCAGATCGGGATTGTTGGGAACCTCTCCATCATCATTCACGAAAAATGATCTGACATGTACCTCCACGACTATCCGCTCCTTTCGACTCATTGTTCACTCGTGTACCAGTACCCGGGCCGAGCGGGTCTCAAACCATATTCTTGCAAGAAAATTCCCGTATACGCCCCCATAAATGGGAAGGAATCGTCCCCGATTCTCTGTATTAGATTCACTAGTGCTTTAGTCTGGAAAAAGTGATTGCCAACCCAGAACCTGGAACTATATTATAGAATCACGAATCCAGCGAAACAGCTGGATTACAGTATTCATCAAAACAAGGGGGAACATGCTTGAAACACAAATTAATCGTAAAAATGATGACCACAGCGGCATTGCTGAGTGCTTGCGCCTTCCCAGCGTACGGAGCTCCGACATCGCTTAAGGACATCTCCAATTCCTATGCAAAGGATGCCATTCTGGAGCTGGTCGACAAAGGAATCATCAACGGGAAAGGCAATGGCACGTTTGATCCTACCGGTAAGATTCACAGACAGGACTTTGCCATTATCCTGGCCAAGGCGTTGTCCCTGGATGTATCATCGGTTCCTCCGTCACCAACATTCAGCGACATTCCGGCCACTCATTATTCTTACACATTCGTGGAGGCTGCAGCCAAAGCCGGCTTAATCAAAGGCCAGGGAAATGGGGAATTTGGCTTTGGTGAGAACCTGTCACGCCAGGATATGGCCGTCCTGTTCATCCGGGCTCTCGGCGTAGATGCAAGCGGAAAGGCTGCCGAGCTGGGTAATTTGAATTTCAACGATGCAGCCTCGATCTCAAACTACGCCAAGGATGCCGTTGCTGCGGCTATCGAGCTGCAGTTAATCAATGGCCGCACGGACGGCTCGTTTAATCCTGCAGGCAGTGCGGACAGGCAATCCGTGGCCTTAGTGACAAGCCGTTTCCTAAAAGCCAAGGAAGAGCTCCCTCAAACTCCCGATCCGGCCCCGAAGCCAGGCAATCCAACACCTCCTCCATCCACTGAAAAGCCTGTGCCACCACCATCTACCAACAACAATTCCGGCGGCGGCGTTCCTACCGCTCCAAGCAATCCGGGCACGCCCAGCCAATCCGATACGACACCGCCTACGGTGACCATGGTTTCAACCTCTCCGGTCATGACTGATCTGCACGTCGTCGTTAAAAGCTCCGAATCAGGCACCGTGTATCTCGTTCCCGCTTCACAGACGGCCAATACCAAAGCCCAACTGGAATCCTTGGTTGCCCAGAAGCTCGCTAACAAGGCAACCGTCATATCCGCCAATGCGGAAACCGCCATAGCTACCACCCATTTGGCCGTGGGCGACTATAAAGTCTACGCAGTGGATTCTGCAGGCAACGTATCTGCGGCTACCTCTACAATCGTGCTGCAGGCACGGGTTATGGAACAGCCTACCCTTTATTTTTCCGATCAACGCACCCTTGTATTTGCCTATAACGAAAACCTGAATCCTCTGTTCGTTCCTGCGGTTGAAGACTTTTCCGTCTATACCGAGGATGGAATTCTAAAATTCCCGAAAGCCATAGAACGTGTACGCATCATAGAGAATAAGGTGGAAGTCACGCTTGCGGAGACGTTGCCGCTGGGGAGATCCGTTAAGGCAGCTTTTAACCCTCTTGATTCTGGTGCATCAGTCCGCAGCCTCACGGGGAAAATTTCCCCCGTCGTAGGTCCCGCATCCGTTACCTATTTGCCGGACAACGTAAAGGAAATGCTGGACGATCTGATTGAGGAAGCCACGACACTCATGGAAAGCGCCGAGATCGGAAACACGTTGGGCAAATATCCGCAACATGCGGTCGAAAGCCTTAACGGGGCGATTCAATTCGCTTCTTCCGCAGCTGAAAATCCGGATGCAACGCCCCAGAGTCTCGCTGAAGGTTATAACGGTCTTTCTTCCTTTATGGGAGTTTTCCGGAGCCTTCAGGTTAAGCCGTTAACGGTATCGCTTGCCCAAGACGCATCCTTTGTTCTCAACCCCAAAATACAAGGCACCCATACCGTTATTTCCGGTTATACAAGCGTGGATGATACCTATAATAAACGGAGCATCCAGAAACTGATCCAGGTCAAACGTGACGGAAGCAACGCACAGATCGATTATCAATACAACCAAGGCAAATTAGAAATGAACATACTTCAAGACAATGAAGTTGTCGGCCATATCGAGATCGAGTCTTCGGATCCGTCCCTTGTACAGGTATCGGGCGAGTCTCCAAACGGTATAACGGTTAAACCGATCTTTGGCGCTCAGGAGAACTCCACGGCATCGCTTCGCTTTAAAATCATCGAGAGCGGCAAGGAAACCGGCAGCGTCGAATTGCCTGTTACATTCGACTTTACGCCACCAACGGTGACCCAAGCCACCTATGACAGCAGCCAGGGAACATTTACCCTCATGTCAAATGAACTTGTCTACTCATACAGTGACACGATTCCTTTGTCGATTCTTGTTGACTACTCAGGAAATAATGATTTTAGCAGCAACTCAATCGATATTTTCCCATTAATCCTTGGGGAGGATTTCATGTACAACATCATCAACGACAGAAGTGGAATCAGCATATCCCTTACCCCGAAAGGAGTAGCGAAACTGTCCACTCAGCTCCCAGGAGGAACGTTCCGACTTACCATCAATGGGATGAGTGATTTGGCAATGAATTGGCAGATGCGGATCGTATACGTTCCTGCTCGATAATTGCCTGCACCGGGTATCCATGTATGGAACGGGTCCTTTGTTATCCTGAGAGAACTGCCGCGGATCCAGCGTCTGGAGCCGCCCGGCGGATACCTGGCTATTCCACCTAAAAAGTCTTCTCCCAGCGTCACGTCCTGATATTCCACAGCCATAGCCTGATATGTCATCATACACGCTGCTGCTCTAAAGTCTGTTTTAACCGATTCAGCTGCCGAAAATGATGACGGTAGTGCATCTCGATGAGCAAAAACCACTCTTGGGCATGCAATCCTCCGAACCTCGGATGGGGGACGGTATGCAGCAGGGATGCTTCACCTAGCTTCGGCTCGGTTTGTCTCATTCGTTGGATGACGGTATCCAAACCTTGCATCAACTGCTCTTTGGTTGCAGGCTGCTCCGGCGTATATTGAGGAGACGGCGGAACCTGAATGCGGATCGGTGGGAAACTGCCCTGTTCGAATATCGCCATACCTTGTTCCGTTTTACCCGTTGGAGAGGCGGGTGCATCCCCGGTCGGGTTTAAACATAACTCAATATTTCGCAGATGCATGGATAGCGCAGATTGAATCAAGTGCTGATACATTTGCCCGATGGACCACTCGTCCGCTACCTGTCTGTACTTTAGCTCCTCCATGCTGAAGCCATCCAGCTCCTGCAGATAAACCTGCACCGTCTCTTCAAACCGCTGCAAAACTTCCGTTGTATTCATATCAACCACTCCCTTAATCGTCTTTGTACCCAATATATAAAAACGCTACTGACAACGTCATGTCAGTAGCGTTTTAACATCTTTTCCGCTTCGTTGCGGATCCGGTCACGGAAGGATTCCGGCTCAAGGACAACGACATTCGATCCCCAGCCGAGCACCCACTGCATGATCTCCTCCGGCCGGCGAATGCGAAAGCTCACAAGCAGCCCGTCCTCGCATTCTTCCACTGTCTCCATGTAATAATTGCCTGCTTCCTTAACTCGATCCGCAATCTCGGGATTTACCAGAATCCGAACCCACAGGTTACGGTCATCTGGAGGTCGATAGTCCTCCAAGTTAAAATGCGGCGGCATCTCAAAACGCTCCTCAAGGACCCTTAGTTCCTTCATACGGGACAGCCGAAAATGACGAATGCCTTGCCGGAGGTCACACCAGGCAACTAATGTCCATGAACCTTGAAGAAATGCCAGCCCATAAGGAGCTGCCGACCGAAAGCTCTTTCGGTCGCCTTTGGAATCGGGCATTTTCTTCACATAATGGAATTCAACCTTACGCTCTTCCAGTATGGCGCGGCGAACCATTCCAACATAATCCTTCTCTTCCCCTGAAGTTGCCTTGTTACCGGGAGTAATCAGCCGCATGGTCTTCCGAACCCGGGAGGCATCTGCACGGACAGGCTCCGGCAGAATAGACTCTATCTTTTTGCGGGAAGCCTGAGCTTTCAAACCATATCCTGCGTCAAAGCGTTGTTCGATGAAATCCGTTCCGATGAGCAGTGCCACCGCTTCCTCCGCCGTGAACATGACCGGCGGCAGAAAATACCCCGCCATTAACGAGTATCCTTGCCCGGGAGCTCCCATCACGGGTACACCTGCTTCGCTAAGGGCCTGAATATCCCGGTAGATGGTCCGGACGCTCGTCTCGAATATGGATGCCAAATCTTCAGCCCGCACAACCTTACGCTGCTGAAGCTCAAGCACGATAGCCAGCATCCGATCTGTTTTGTTCATGCTGCTGAACCTCCCGTTCCATGATGAAAGCCTGTAGTCTAGTTCGTTTCCGTTCCTGCGGAAGTTCTGCCAGAATAGAAGGTGTGGCTTAAACCTTTCCCCAGTACACCTTCGTCTCGTAATCAAAAAACACGCAGCCATCCTGCTCATTCCGTTCAAATATCGTGCGCAGTTCGTTCATCATCGGATCATAGCTCGGATGCCCCGGCAGCGGAGCGTAAGAGGATGAGTGCAAACGGCCGCATAATCCCTCATAATCAAACGTCTGCCGATTGAAGAATTTTGCCTCCTTCATGTCCCCTGCCCGGAAAAAAGCAGCCAGCGTTTCGTGCGCAATGTTCTTCTGATCCACTTCTTTATAATCGGTGCCATAGGTTAGGAGCAGCTGCTCATACGCTTCCAGGAACGGCGTTCCCTGCGTGAGCCTGGAATTCCATATCAGGGCAACCTTCCCGCCCGGTCTCAGGATCCGCCGGAACTCCGATTGGGCGGCGTCACGGTCAAACCAATGAAAAGCCTGGGCGCTCACGATATGATCCACCGATTGATCAGGCAGTCCCGTCGCTTCGGCTGAACCCGAGACCATTCGAAAGCCGGGCTCGCCTCCAAGGCCCGATTCGGCAGCTTCCCGCATCGCCTGATTGGGCTCCACGGCCGTAACGCGGCTCCCCCGTTTCAGCAGCAGCTTCGTGAATATCCCCGTCCCTGCGCCAATATCGGCGATCTCACCATGAAGTTCCACGGTGTCATACAGATAATCCATGACCTCCTGCGGATAACTCGGGCGAAACTTCGTGTACGAATCGACGCGATTCGAAAACCGTTCCTTGCTGTTCATCCTAAACCACGCTCCCATCCAAGTTATAAGCGAAATCCAGACTATGATTAACACAGTTTCATTAGATGAAACTCGATTTCATTTTCAATTCCATTTTATAATAACACTCGCTTAGTAGCCAGCATTTATTGTTGGGCAAGGCTTCCGCCAATTCATGTCATCCTGCACCAGCAACAAAAAAGCCCGATATCATCTGGTTACAGACTCAGGGCTCATACTCGCTCAGCTTCCCTTCATAGATCAGCTGCAGGCGCTCGCTTTGGCGGAAATCGTCCGGCGTCACCAAGGCGGGCAGCTTATCCCATAGTCTGACTCCGGACCGCTGCAGAATCTCCGCCACGAATTGCGAACAGAAGTAGGAATTGCTGAATTCGATCGGTTCCTTTAGCGCGATGCCCAGGACGCCCAATATATTATAAAAATATTTTTTGTCCTTTCGGATAAAAGCCTGCAGAACGCGCTTCATTTTCGCGATGTCGCGTTCCGATACCTGAAGCTCATAGATGACGCACGTCGTGTTGGGATATTTGCTGAACGTTCCCGTCTTCAAATCCTCCTTCACGAACCCGCCGTTCAGAGGGTTGTTCGGATTCTTTCTCCCGAAGCTATATAACTCCGACAGCTCCCGGTTAAAGGATATCGAAGCGTGGTTGTAAGGTGCTCTCGTGTAGCCCTGAATGACTTTCGTAAAGAGCGTTCCGGTATTGGTAAGCAGTATAAAGACCGATTGATCGTCTACCATTTACGAAATTTCCCCTTATTCATATTGAATTATTCCTTCATAATAACATATGATTCCTTTAGTAGAACAAGAATGATACCCGTGACAAGTTGGTGATGATAGGCATATGGACAGCTCGCTTTTAACCTTAATCCTGATATTCTCCGTCTTATCGGTCATCCAGCTCCTCTATTACGTGATGAGCAAGACGCAGCCGAATATCGACTATACCGAAGTCGGATTTCGCATCAAAACCTGGTGGGGCATGCTGGTCATCTTCTGCTTGGCGACGCTTCTGAATCCGGTGGTTTCCCTGCTATCCCTTATGGTGTTAACCTTCTTTACGCTTAAAGAATATTTCTCGATGATCAAAACACGAAAAGCCGATCGTCGCTTATTTCTGTGGGCGTATTTAACCATACCGGTCCAATTCTATTGGATCTACATCGAATGGTACGGGATGTTTATCGTGTTTATTCCGATCTATGTATTCCTGGTGCTGCCGCTTCCGCGATTGATCAATAAAGGCACTGTGGGATTTATGCGCAGCGTCAGCTCAACCCAATGGGGCCTGATGCTCATGGTGTTCGGTCTCAGCCACCTGGCCTATTTCCAGTTTGCCACGCCCCAGTATGGAGCAGGGCTGGTGCTGTTTCTCGTCGTCTTAACGCAGCTGAACGATGTGGTGCACACGATCGCCTCCCTTTATTTCGGCAAACGAAGAATCGTGCCGACCTCGAACCCGAATCTGACTTGGGAAGGCTTTGCCTGCGCGTTTATCGTAACCACCGCGAGCTCCTATCTCATCTATCCCTATCTGACGCCGCTCAGCCCGACATTTGGCCTTCTGTCCGGCATGCTGATCAGCCTCGGCGGCTTCTTCGGCAGCTTGACGGTTTCGGTGCTGAAGCGCGATTTGTTAATCGGGGATGACGGGCGATTCGATGCCTTGAAAAAAAGCTATTTGAGCCGGGTCGACAGCCTGACCTATACCTCACCGATCTTTTTTCATTTCATCCGTTACTTTTACGACTTTATGTAGTTACGTGCCAGACAACCTCTCTCTCAGGTGCAGCACGAGGCGCTGCAACCTTTAGAAGCCATAACCATGCGAGCTTAGGCTCAACTTGGTTATGGCTTTTTTCAATGCACGAAATCCTCCTATTAGTACGATACCCTTGAATCCTTGTTCTCCATGGGCTACCATGCCAAATCGCTTTAGCCTCCTAAAATATAGAAAGACGAACCAAAACAGAGACTGCTCTCGAAAAGCATCTATGTATTCGTTTTCTTGCTCCATAGAGCGGTTTTACATTTATGAGCCAATTACGATAGTTTATTACATAGAGTGTCATATGGATTTATATGTAATTAAAGGTTTTAAATGGATGATATTACCCCTTTAAACCTGAATTTTATCCCTTGACATTGCTTGCTATAGAAACAGCGCATACCTAATCCAAGTCCCATAGAGTAGGCGCACCATACTGGTCTTCATTACAAAGAGAGACAGAGAAGAGAGGAGTGAGGAGTTTGCAGTACTTTTTTTATGGATTAGCCGGCGTATTTCTCGTGTTTCAAACCCTGTATACGTTCATCCCGCTGTTATGCAGCAAGGTGAAGAAGCTGAATCCCGATCTCGCCGAAAAATCAATCTCTGTGCTCGTCCCCGCTTACAACGAGGAGCTGACGATCCGGAATTGCATCGATGCCATGGCCGGCTTGCATTACAGCAACTATGAAATCATGATCATCAACGACGGCTCCAAGGACGGGACGTTATCCGCGCTTGACGAACTCCTGGATTTGGAGCCGGATGCCAGGATGGCAGACCGTAAACTGACTTACAAGCCCATAAAAGGATTCTATCGCTCGAGTCGATACCGCCATATTTACGTTATTGATAAGGTCAATGGCGGGAAAGCGGACTCGCTGAATGCGGGCATCGATTATGCCGCCTCCGATATCGTGATCACCTTGGATGCGGACAGCATGCTGGAAGCCGATTCGCTCATGTACGTGAATCAATATTTTCACGATGACGACATCATTGCGCTGGGCGGTACCGTCAAAATTGTACAAGGTGCCGTACGGAACAAGAACGGTGCCATCGTTGAAAAGTTTCGCGGAAGAGGGCTCATTAAGAGCCAGATCATCAATTATACGCACGGCTTCTACGTCCGCAAGCTCACGCAATCGTATTTTAATTCCATCGTGGTGATTTCAGGCGCCTTTGGCGCCTTTTATAAAGACGTTCTCGTTCATGTTAACGGCTTCCGCAGCACGGTGGGGGAGGATATCGACATTACGCTGAAAATTCACGAGTACATCAAAGCCAATCAGTTGAAGAAAAAACTCGTCTACGCCCCCGAAGCGGTATGCTATACCGAATGTCCGGAGAATCTTCCGAATTTCTATAAGCAGCGCATTCGCTGGCAGAAGGCGTTCATTGACTGCATTCTCATCTATTGGTCCAGGCTGTCCCGGAAATTCAGCGTCAGCGTGAGCCTGTTCTTTGCGATTGACGGATTTATGCTGGGGACGCTCTCGGCGTTTACCACGATATTTTATCTGGGGCAGACCCTGATCGTTGGCGGGAACATCCTGCATGCGATCATCTTCCTGCTGATGAGCGTGCTGCTGAATGCCGCACAGATCATCATCGCCCTGTACTTATGCCGTAAATATGGCAGCACCTATACATTCTCCGATTATGTGAAGATGTTCTTGTTCAGCCAAGCGGAGCTGTTAACCTATCGAAATTTGCTGCTGTACATTAACATTGCGGGGACGTTCAAATATTTTGACAATGATGAGGGCTGGGGCTTCGTGGAGCGCAAAGGCGTAGCTGCCATCAGCCAGAACATTGCCGCAGGATCGAATTAACTTATGGTGAAGGAGGCTGCCTGAAACAGCATGGTTCCCAATAAAAGAATTATCTATGTCGATATTCTAAGAATTCTATCCATTGTTGCCGTCATTATCCTGCACTACACAGCGGAGGTGCTCACCAGCACGAATGATTTCCATTCCTCCTCCTGGTGGATCAGCAACGGGTTCAACTCCATATCCCGCTTTGCCGTTCCGGTCTTCTTCATGATTAGCGGAGCAATGATCCTGCGCACAAAGATTACATCCTACCGGGAGTTCTATACCAAACGCGTCGTACCGCTGCTCATTCCCCTTCTGACCTGGTCGCTTATTTATGGCTTGTACAATCAATACTATCTGATGCGAAGCAAGCTGAATGCCTATGAGTTCGTTGTTGACTTCGGCTATCGGCTGCTGACCGACCGGAATTATGTGCATCTGTGGTTCCTGTACGCCATTATTGCCATCTATATGACGGTGCCGCTGATGAGCAAATTCATCAAATCCTGCAGCGAAAAGGATCTGCGGTATTATCTGCTCCTCTGGTTCATCGTCAGTATCGCCTATCGCTTCATCTCGGATGCCGTATTCCGTGCAACGGATCAATACATCAACATTCCGATCATGAACATCCCGTTCTTCATGGGTTTCCTCGGCTATTTTATCCTGGGATACTATCTCTTCCATTTTGAGCTGCCGCTCAAAGCCAAAAACATCCTATACAATCTGGGCATCATCTCGTTTTTTATCACGCCGGTGGCCACCTATTTTGTCTCGCTGCGCAGCGGTGTCCTGGACGAGATGTTCTACGGGAACTATTCCGTCACCACTTTCTTCATGGCTGTCGGGTTGTTTATCTTCTTCAAGGAGAAGGAAGCGGCGATCAGCGATCACGTGAACCATAAAATCCAGAAATTGATCAGCTCGGTCTCCCGGGCCAGCTTCAGCATCTATCTGATTCACCTGCTGGTCGAGATGATGTTATCCGGCCGAACCGAGGTCGAGGCCACGTTCCTGGAAGCCTCCCTCAGTCTGATCGTGAATATCTCCATTATCTTCGCCATCAGCTACATCACCGTCAAGGTGCTGAACCTAAGCAAAACGGCAACCTACATTCTATTCGGCGGGCGGGGTTAAAGGACGATGCGAATAACGATATATACGAAAATATTCATTGTGGTGCTGCTTGCAGGTATGGGTCTCTATTTCTATCAGATCTCCGCGGCGGAAGACCGGAAAATCACGGCAGTATATGTGGAGGCCTGGCAGGATTACCGAAACATCAAACTATCGGAGAAAGGCGTGGATATCGCGTTTATCGCTTTTGCCAAGATCAAAGGAACGGATCTCTACTTCCATGAAGACAGTACAACCAACAACCAGATCAAAGAAAACGTCAAGCAGTTGAAAGCGGCGAATCCGAAGACCCAGATGGTCCTGGCCGTAGGCGGTTACGGGGCAGACGGCTTCTCCGACGCTTCGCTGGACGGCAACCGGTACCTCTTCACCGAGAGCATTATCAACCTGGTCAAGGAACTGGACCTGGACGGCGTGGATATCGACTGGGAGTATCCGGCGTTCCATGCCTGGAATACGCAGAAAGCGCGCCCGGAGGATACGAAGAATTTCACCAGTCTGATGAAGGAACTGCGGGAGAAGCTCTACAGGCTGCCTCACAAGAACAAGAAATATCTGCTGACCTTTGCTTCCGGAACGCAGGACTGGTACTTCCAGAACGTCGAGGTCAAAAAAGTGGAGAAATACGTGGATTACATCAACGTCATGACCTACGACCTGACAGGCAAGTGGTCCGACACCACAGGCTTTAACTCCAATCTGTATGGGGACAGTCAAAGGAAATCCAAACACTCCATTGATGGCATCATCTCGATGTATCTGGACCATGATATCGACAGCAAGAAGCTGCTGCTCGGCGTGCCTGCTTATTCGTACGGCTGGAAAAGCGTCAAAGAAGCCAAGGGTACCAAGGACGGCCTCTTCGCTCCCGGAACGCCTATCGACATCGACAAGGTGAACCTCAACTACAAGCAGATCGAGAAAGCCTACCTGAACAAAAATGGCTTCACGCGTTATTTCGACAACAAAGCCAAAGCCGCCTACCTCTATGATGGCCATACCTTCATCAGCTACGAGGATAAAGAAGCCTTGAAGGAGAAGGTGTCCTACATCCAGAGTAAGAATCTCGGAGGCGCGATGGTCTGGCAGTACTCCCAAGACGCGGAGGACGGCATCGTGAAGTATCTGGCGGAGCATTTGAACGAGAGGCAGCAAGCCGCCAAACGGTAACATACGGTGCCTGCCATTAAGCTCGGTCGCCCCCGTTGGAGGAGTGTAAATCCTGCAGCAACCCCTCCATACGTGAAAAAAGCCGGTGATCATCGCCATCGTATGCGGATCATCGGCTTTTTTATATGCAGCAAGACTCCCGCGGTGCTTACCCCCGGTCGTATCAAGGGGAGGGGTTGCCTTCGAACAGCATTAACGCCTGTTCAGGATCCCCAAATACTCGATCCAAGGCCCCACGTCATTCCGGTAGCGTTCGGCCAAAACCCGCACGATTTGAGACGTATGCGTTAAATCGTGCACCACCCAAGTCGACAGCAGCTCTCTCAGTTTCACCACACCGAATGCCGGGTGCAGGCCGGTCTGCTCGAGGCTAGGCTCGAATTCCATTAGTACCTTGAGCTTAGCCAGATTGTCAGCACGGATGGCCTTGAATGCCTGCAGCTTATCATCGATGGATCGCTCCGTATCCTCGTTTAAGTGAGCGTAACGGTCAAAGGGCGGGAACGGTTTGCCCTCGCCTTCCTGCAGCATGAATTCGAGCCGTGGTATCCAATTGGTCCGCTCTCCTTCAATGAGATGCTCGATCACTTCCATGGCATTCCAGGTGCCTTCCCCTTCATGGCTCTTAAGCCATCCTTCTGATAAACCGGATAACATGTGCTCCAGGGTGACAGGCGTTCGCTCCAGAATCTCAACGGCTTCCTTGATGTCAAAATTCATAAATCCTCAGCTCCCTTTCCATCCATTTCATATTCACCGTGCCACATCCAATGGAAACTCGAATCGTCTCGAATTAATAACGTAATCGATCTATTCTTAGTTCCACATGAATCCGTATCCTATATTTCCGTTTATCACACTTCACCAGTGATTCTTACAGCCTCTATGTGACTATATCGATTAAAATAAAGGGCTTTGTCCTTTTTGATCCATCTGATCACGATATGACAGAAGATAAAGAACCATAACAGACCTGTAAGAAAAACCACTCCAATTATAAAGAGGTTAGCTAGAAGATCTTCACCCATTTGATTAGAAAATATCTTCGACAATGCCGAACATAATAAAGGCATATAAACAATGCTGTAACGTCGGCTGAAGCTTCCTAACCCATTCCCCTTTTTCGGAAGTAATCTCATGCGAACGATCTTAGAGCCCACCGTATTTCCTTTCCAAATCACAGGGATAACGACCATAACCACAAAGAAAACAATGGCAAAGATGATCTCGTCAACAAGTACTCCTGGTCTCTTTAGCAGCCCGAATATAAAACTGGTTATCACTCTGGCAAAAATAATATTTAGAAGAACCTCCATGAGTTGGGCACCAAAGGTTGCTTTTCTCTGATTGTTAAAGAAATGGCTTTGTTCACTAAGGGTTTCCCTCGATGGAATTAACGCCAACAACATGGGAGCGAGTATAAAGCCAACGACAGTCCCCACCGTATTCGTCAACAAATCATCTACATCAAATATACGATAGGGGCATTCAAAATAGCCAAACAAAGCGGTTCGTTGAGTTATTTCAAAGAAAAGTGAAACACCAAATCCAATAAGCGCAGCATGAAACCATTTCGCTTTCCCCATAAACAAATACCTCAGAAAGACACCTAAAGGAAACAAGAGCAAAACATTAAAAAACATTTGATAAAAGGCCCGCGTTGTTAACAAATCGATATAACTTGAAGGGACCGTCCAATGAAATCCACTTTCACGTTGAATATCCCGTATAAATTGAAAAGGGCGATTTTGAATGAAAATCGTGCCGGGATCGATCGAAGTACAATTGCTCCGAGCACTGGGTATTGGAAAAATCACTAAGAAGAAAGCACTTAATCCATAAAAGATAAAACTTAAGATAAGTAATGTTTTCCAAAAGCTAAAGTACCCATGTTTACGATATTGATAAACAGCCCAAGGGAGCGTCAGAAAGAACGCTAATAAAAAACATATGGAGAGTGCAATGAAAACAGGCAATACATAGGCTTGCATTTCTTTCTCCCTTTCTAAAAGCAACTCTTCTCTTTTTATAAGTATTTCCAAAAGATTGAGCTGGCAATACCTTACGATCTATTTCACCAATGGGCACGAGAGCGTAAAATTCGATATTGACTTGGTGTTAACACCAAGTTGTACGATATTATGGCAACGGATTCCCTGTTGCAGAAAAGAGGTGAACGTATGGGAGACACATTCTCTATCAAACAAGTGTCTGAACGAACCGGATTGACCGAGGATGCCATTCGCTATTACGAGAAAATCGGGCTCCTCCCCTCTCCCAAAAGGAAAGATAACGGCCATCGTGTCTATCACATAGAGGATGCCGAAATGATGGAGTTGATCACGTGCCTGAAGAAGACCGGCATGTCGCTGGAGGATATGAAAGCCTATGTGCATCTTCCCTTTAAGGAAAATATTCAATCCGTTCCGGAACTGAACGCCATGCTCCAGAGTTACCGTCAGAAAATTACCGATCAGATTTCGGACCTGCAGCGCATACTGCAGTTCATCGACGACAAGTTGAACCATAATCAGTCCCTGCTTAAACCCGATAGGGCAACCAGCGAAGAATCTTAAGTAAAGGAGATATACACATGACACCTAAAAGAAATAATAGCGTCGCCCTAATCACGGGCGCAAGCTCCGGCATTGGCTTGGAGCTAACCAAGCGATTGTTATCCGAAGGCTGGCAGGTCCTCGCTTTGATCCGTTCTGCCTTTCCATCCGACGATTCCCTTGTACAAGAGGGCCTTAGATCACAGCAGCTGAGAGTATACACGGCCGATTTGTCGGATTTCATGGATCTCCAAGCCTCGCTGGATCAGATCAAGAAACACGAGGATCATATCGACCTGCTGTTTAATAACGCAGGTGTCTCCTTTGGCGAGTTATCCTACTCTAAACAAGGGCGCGAGATGCATTTTGAGGTAAACTCCGTGGTGCCATATGTCATCTTGATGGAAATGAAAGAGCTTCTAGAGAAGGGCAGCCTCAAGACGGTAATCAATACGTCTTCGAATGCGTTGTTGTATCTCAAACGGTTCGATCACCATACATTGGCGTCCCCTGCCGGGTTCAAGAAGCTGACTGGGCCTTATGCGGCGAGCAAATTAGCCCTATCGTTGTGGACTCAGGAGATCGCCACTGCCGTACAGAAGGATGGCATTACGATCCGAAGCGTCTGTCCGGGAGGGAATAAAACAACCATGACCAAAAACGCCGGGATGCCAAAATTTATGATCCCGATCCGTAACCTGTTCTTCTCCCATCCCAGTCAAGGAGCTTCACGTCTGTATGAAGCAGCGCTAGGTCAATCCCGACAATCGACGGGGGTCTTTCTCAACAAGGGTAAAGCAACGCCTTTGAAATTCTCAAGCCAAGGTGCAGAACTGCTTAGCACGATAGAGCTAATCTATAAGCAGGCGTTTGCAGCCATATCTTAAACCCATGCAGCAGAGTTAATGATGTTTTCAGCCCATCTCATGAAGGCCTGTTATCGGGTTTGCTGCCATTCCTCCATGAATCGCAGCGTGTTGCGTGCGTGATAATCGGCTAAATTTCGAGCAAATGCCTGATCCGGGAATCCACGGTGAAGCAGCTTCAGGCCGCCCGAGGTTAATGAGATATAGTGATGCAGACGGTAAAATAACATCCGATTCGGATCAAGTCCATCATGTCGCAAATACCGGTAATGCTCCCCGAATCGAAGCTCAAGAAAGGTATGCTCATGCTCGATGTCGAAGAATTGCGCACCTTCAATATCAATCAGATAGGGCTCTAAACGGTCTGTCACCAGGATATGATCGGGTCCCAGCTCGCCGTGGATAAAGCCATATCGCTTGCGGGAATCTATCCTGGATTCCAGCTCATGCAATACAGCGAGCAGCCTGTCGTGATTCTTCCGGATACTCTCGTTATGCAGGACGATGTAGGACAGCTGTTCCTTCGCATTTTTCAACTGCACATGATGGCATCGTTCCCGTTGATTCCCGCTTTGATCGGGCTTTCCATAGTTCTGTCTGTGGTTTGCATGCATGCGTTCGATCATGTGACCCAACCGTCCGAAGACCTCATCCTGAACCCGTTGATCCGGGTGCTGAAAGTAAGCTTCCGCCTTCTGTCCTTCTATATATTCAACAAGAGCATAGTCAAACGGGTAACGGTCCTGTTCCGTGTGAAGATCATATAGAGCAGGCGTAGAAATACCATGATCCCTTAACCATCGGTTATTGCTTTCGAACGAATGGCCCCCAAAGGACCGTTCCTGCATACTCCCGTTCGCTATTTCTTCCTGAAAATAATTCTTCGTCAAATCCCACACATACAACACGCATGGGAATCCATTTTGACATTGGATCCTATAGACAACCTTTTGCGCCCCGCCATGCATCTTCGTTACATCCGCCACCACATAACCGGTACCCAAAACCTTCCCGACATACTCCTGTACATCTGTTTCATCGAGGTGACAAGTCCAACTCATGAAACCACGCTCCATTTCATTTGTTTTTGCCGGCTCCCCCACTCTATGGCATTTCCGGGCAAAAATATAGACTGTTTCTTTCGGTTCTGCTATGATGTTGGATAAGGTCTCGAAAAAAATAGCCACGCGATTTATAGCCCTTGGACACCGGTCCAAGGGCTTTTTTGATGCATCTCGACTCATGAATGATGAAAAAGGCCAAGCAAGGTAATTCTTGCTTGGCCTCGTTGAGGTTCTTGGAGCATTCCTGTACCCTTACGTCCCGCAAAAGGTTCGGTAAGGACGGGACAGCTCAGGCACGATCGCATATTCCGTCTGTTCCGGGGAATGCGCATATGGATCGGACAGCGCGTGGAGCAGCTGCTCCATCACACTGTAGTCCCCTTCCTGCTCCGCTGCTTCCAGCGCTTCCTCCACCCGATGGTTCCGCGGAATGACCGCAGGATTGCTGCTGCGCATCAACTGATGGGATTGTTCCTTCGATTCCTGCTGGCTGTCAAGTCTCGCCTGCCAGCGCTCATACCAGGAAGCCAATTCCGGCGTGCCGTTTAGAGGCGTATCCTCCAGCTTGTCAAACGTTAACGCACGGAAGGTATTGGTATAGTCCGCCTGATGATCTTTCATCATCTTAAGGAGATCTTCGATCAGGGATTCGTCATCCTCCTCTTCATGGAAGATTCCCAGCTTGGCTCTCATGCCTGCAAGCCACTGCTCGTGATACAGATCAGTAAAGGCTCCGATCGCACCCTCGGCCAGCTTGACGGCCTGCTCCTCTTCTTCATGCAGCAGAGGCAGCAGGGATTCGGCCAATCTTGCGAGATTCCAAGCCGCAATATACGGCTGGTTGACATAAGCATAGCGGCCTTGGGAATCGATGGAGCTGAATACCGTATTCGGGTCAAAGGTATCCATGAAGGCACAAGGGCCATAATCAATCGTTTCGCCGCTGAGGGTCATATTATCGGTGTTCATCACACCATGGATAAATCCAACGAGCTGCCACTTGGCGATTAGAGCGGCCTGACGCTTGATGACCTCCTGAAGCAAGATCAGATAACGGTTGGCGCCGTCACTAAAGTCAGCCTCCGGGTAATGCCGCTGCAGAGTGTAGTCCGCCAGAATCCGCAAATCCTCGGTTGTGCCCGCTCCCCTTACATATTGAAACGTCCCCACTCTCACATGACTTGAGGCCACACGGGTCAGAATCGCACCCGGCAGCTCTCTCTCACGAGTGACAGGCTGGCCGGTGGATACCACCGCCAGGCTGCGGGTGGTCGGAATCCCCAGCGCATGCATCGCCTCGCTGATGATATATTCGCGCAGCATCGGACCCAGAACCGCTCGACCATCGCCTCCACGGGAGTACGGCGTCCGGCCTGAGCCCTTAAGCTGAATATCCATACGCTCACCCTGCGGCGTGATTTGTTCACCCAACAGAACCGCACGGCCGTCGCCCAGCATCGTAAAATACCCGAATTGGTGCCCGGCATATGCCTGGGCGAGCGGCTCGGCCCCTTCGGGTATCTCGTTGCCCCCGAGCATCGCTGCACCCTCTGGGCTCTTCAGCCCCTCGGCGTTCAAACCTAAAGATGCCGCCAGCGGCTCATTAAGGATTACCAACTCCGGTGAGCGCACAGGCGTGGGATCTTGTTTGGTAAAAAAGGACTCCGGCAGCTCGGCATAACTGTTGTCAAAATTCCATCCTATATCGATCATGGCTTTCTTATGGGTCATGGGATCTCCTTCTTCAAGCAGGTTGATGATGACAGTATCTACTTATTATTTAAACACAAGTCGCTCTTTGTAGGGTTTACTGAAGGAAATTTATTATTCTGCTGGTTTAAAGCTACGTTTCATGCCATAAGAAAAACGTCCATCGACGTACTTTCTCAGTAGTCAGACCGCATGTAGCGGAAGTTTTTCTTGCGAGATAAGGATGCTAAGCCTCGGATGTTTATACTTTCTTATCTCTTAAGAAAAACGTCTATCGACATACTCTCCAAGCAGAAGGACCGCGTTTAGCGGTAGTTTTTCTTGCGATATCAGGCAGCAGATCCTCCGAAATTTATACGTTCTGATATCTTAAAAAAATCGCTGTCGAGAATGCCTCGACAGCGATATTGCTCCTACCAATCCGGATATTAATCCCGATTCGCCAGCTTCGCCAGCAACCGGATAATTTCGATATATAACCATACGAGCGTAACCAACAAACCGAAAGAGCCGTACCATTCCATATATTTGGGTGCACCTTGCTGTGCTCCCTCTTCTATAAAGTTAAAATCGAGTATGAAATTCAGGGCAGCAATGATGATGATTACAACCGAAATTCCGATGCCGATCGGGGTGCTGTCATGCAGGTAAGGCACCGCCACACCGAAAAGGCCGAGAACCATACTAAACAAATATACAAGCGCAACGCCGATCGTTGCTGCAATGATCCCCTTTTTGAAGCCTGCGGTCGCCCGGATCAGACCTGTTTTATAAGCTAGCAGCATACCCAGGAATATGCACATCGTCAGTAAAGCCGCTTGCAATGTGATTCCATAATACAGATATTCATAGTGTGCGGATAATGCCCCGAGGAAGAATCCCTCCACAATCGCATAGATCGGTGCCAAGTAAGGCGCTGCCTTCGGCACAAAACTGATGATCAGCGCCAGAACAAAGCCGCCTATTGCTCCCCCGATCATGAACGGGAATACATCATACCCATTAAAATACATAACCCATGAAATGACCGCCGCCCCGATCAGCAGCGCGAGCAGCATGAACGATTTGTTCACCGTTCCGCCAATCGTCATCGTTTCCTGGCCGTTGTAATACCCACTCTTCTCAAATGTTTCTTCGTTTAGTGTCGGATTTCCACTGCGCCCTATCAATTAAATGCCTCCCTAACTTTCTTTTTTGTAACCATTTTAGCACAGGTTGGAATATTTTAGGATACGAAAAATATTGCATTACGGATGATCCGAATATGGGACCAATCCAAGGAGGAACTCTATGGATGAAGCCGATAAAATCCGTAGATCTGAAAGTCATGACGATCTTCTTCTGCAACCCACACCATTAGTCTTTTTTTTGCAACACATCGAACTTGCCTTTTGTTCCCGCAAACATCCATAAATGCAAGGATGGCTTCGTCCACTAGGTAATTTACTTTAACGATAAACAAATTGATGTGAAGGCTCCCAACGATGTTATTCATCAGACGATAAATCTCTTCACGAAGCTTTTTATTGACCTCTTCAGCTTCACGCTGAATAGCTGTAAGCAATACATAATCGATTCTTAAGCGCTCCCCATAGAAATATGCCTGATTCTCATCATCCAAAGGTTCTAACAACACATTCAGATATTGCATTCTTTGTGCACCTTATCCTTTAGCTAAAGTTAAATTAGAGATACTTGGATGTATAAGATCATTTTAGTGTATATAAGCACTTTTTACAATGAAATATCGAATATTATATTCTGTTTGTTCCCATACTACTTCTTTAATCTGGAATAGAGGTGGTAAAAGATGCTCCTGAAAATGATAGGTGAACGAATCAAGCAGCTTAGAAAAAAACAGGGAATGACACAGGAGGAATTAGCAGAGAAGGCTGGGATTAACGCCTCTTACATAGGAACGGTAGAACGTGGGGAACGAAATATATCCATTGAAACACTGGAAAAGATCATCGAGGGACTAGGAGTATCGTCAGCAGCTATGTTCCAGTTCCATGAGATAGAGAGTCTGGATACCGCAAGTGAGAAGGCAGCGGTCCTAGAATCCATTAGCTCGCTGCTTTATTCTCGTACATTGGCTGAAAATAAGCTGCTCTTTCGTGTACTTAAAGATATCGTGGATACGATGGATCATCGGGAGAACTAATATAAGCCCCTGCTTTACATATAATAGAAAAAGCATCTCCTACTCAGGAGATGCTTCATTCTTTTTACGAATCCATTAGAAGTGTGAAAAGTGGAAAACCCATGCTTATGTTATTTTTGCAATCCGCCAATAAATGCCTCAAAGTTCGTAGCAAGACGGGTAATCTTGTAATTATTAGCCTTGTCCACATGGATAACCTCGGGCTCCCCGTCATTTCCGGATGAACGGTAATCGAGCATCACAACCTCGGACTGGGAAGGACAATCGCAAATGACCACGCCAATCTCAGGGTATCCGCCATTCTCGATCATAAAGCGGCTGCCCAAGCTTCCGCACAATGATTTTTTCTTCTCTCGTCCGATGCCCAAAATGCCTGTGATTTCAATATAATCCTGCGCTCCACCCCCGATAGGGAATTTCCGGTTCCGGGGAATCCCGCCATTATGTAATTTCATCGCTTGAATATAAGATGCTGGCAGCTTGAAGACCAGTGTTTCCTCCACAGATTCAATCAATTCATCCGTAGGCGGAGCCAACACGTATTGGTCTGCCTCAAGCGCGCTATCATCCCAGAAATCCAGCACGTCGGGGTCTGTATAAGACACCGCAGTGGACTCCTTAACAGGTTTCGGAGCCGTTTTGTTCCGAATCCATTCCAGAAACTCCAGCGTATCCTCATCGCCGGGATCCAGGTGATCGGCCACTTCAAACGCTTTCCGAGCATCTTCATACCGCTCCAAATAGTAATAAGCAAGGCCAATGCGGTAATGCCACAAGGGATCATCCTTGCCCTCTTCTTGAATGGATAGGAATTGCTCAACCGCCTCTTCATAACGTTCGAGATTGTTCAGCGCCCTGCCCAAGTGACTGATCAGCTCATAATCCCGCTCTTCCTCAGGAATCTCCGTAATCGCATCCACGATTTCTTCAAACTCGTCCTCTTCGTGCCACTCTTCCAGCTGCTCCAAAAGCTCCTCATTCATCGTTCATGCCTCCCACTCTAATCATCCTTTCTGAGATTATACCATTCCAGCATGGCCCTCTCCAGCATGGAAGCCAGAGAACTGATCAAGTATATGCTGGCAAGCGCATACCTGCGGTTTATTACGTTCAATGCAAATACAGAGGGCACCATATGGTGTCCTCTGTATTCGTGCTAATCTTTATTTGGATTGACCTAACATGTTCATCAGAACGATTACGGCCTCTGCTCTCGTGGTTTGAGCGCTTGGATTAAAATCGCCTGCGCCTATTCCCTTAACAATACCAAGTTTCTTCAGCGCTTCAACAGAGCTTTTCGCCCAAGCAGGAATAGCCTTGTCATCTGAAAAAGAGGTTGTGGGGATGTCCTTGGTGGATAGCTCGAGCGCATTCGCAATCATTGCTGCCATCTCTGCGCGCGTCATTTTTGCATTTGGACGGAAAGAGCCATCCTGATAGCCTCGAATAATGCCAGCCTGGACGGCCTGCGAAACTGCCTTCTTAGCCCAATCCCCGATCCACGCTGTATCTGTGAATATTAACTCCGCTCCTGCATCTGTCGACTTCAGCGCATTCATCAGCATGACGGAAAATTCTGCACGCGTCACGGTGTTGCCTGGCTTGAACGTTTCATCCGGATATCCCGTCACGATACGCTCACGTACCGCTTCCTTAATGCTGACTTCGGCCCAGTGTCCCGAAATATCGGTAAAGGAAATTTCCGTTGTCGGGTCTGTTGTTCTGTCGACTACGGGCATTCCGTTTGCTTTATTTACTACGAGTGCTGCATACTTCGAAAAGTGATTGACCTCTACGGATATATCATTCGCCTGTATCATGCCGCCCTCGACTTTCACCCATGCCTTTTTCACTCCATCAAAATAAAAGACGGCCGCTGTTTGATCGCTCTTTAAGCTTGCAGCGTCGTAAGCTAAAGTCAGTTTGACGGGTTTGCTAAAGTTCCCCGAGACGTTTGTTAGAACGTCAAACACCGGGCTTGCCAAAACCTCGTTATTCTTTAAGAGAGCTTCGGTATTTCGTATTTTCTCTATCGATAATTTTAGCTCCTGAGATGTGGCGCCTGCCGGAATGGAGATGATGATTTCTTTCCCCAGGCTAACCAACCCAGGTCTTCCTGTTGGCAGCGTGATTTTTCCATCGGATGAGGTTACTGTATTGTCCATGGGTGCCGTTGGCGTAGACGAACCGCCATCGGTGGATGTACCTCCCCCATTAGAAGAACCACCACCGGTAGAAGAACTATTCTCACGGGTCACAGTGATTGTATAGGTTCTCGTCGATTGATCGCTTGCCGTTACAACAATCGCTATTGTATTCGATCCTACGTTCAGCAGTATATTGGAACTTGCTTGCCCGCTTATTACTAAATTACCGTTAACCGTAATCGTGGCATGACTATCGAGTGCAGTCGCGGTCACGGTCAGCGTGGAAACGGAATTAGGCACGCTTGACGTGTACACTTCAGTTCCAGAAGCAAAGACAGGACTTAGGGTCCCGTTTGATAACGTCATGCTGCTCAAATCCGCAGAGGCTGCCACCGTGAAGACTGCGTACGAATTGGATTCCGTCGTGCCCAACCCTGCATTCCCTGCGTAATCGGTCACCCCTGAGTTATCAAGCGTGATGGTATTCGTCGCCGCGTTTACATTGGAATTCGGCGTGAGCGTTGCTGTCCATGTCATATTGTCAGATGAGCTAACGCTGCTTAAGACACCGTTTGCCACCGTCAGGTCCCCATTGGTGAACCCACTCACCGCTTCCGAGAACGTTATGGTCACCAATGAAGTTTCTCCGATCGATAACGCCGTGTCGGCAACTACAATGGTGGCGGTCGGTCTCTGTGTATCGATTGCGTAATTGTTCGAATCGGTGGTACCCTTACCCGCATGTCCTGCCGCATTCTGGACGCCCGTGTTGTCGAGTGTAATGACATTGGTTGCAGCTGTGATGCCGGTGAATGGCGTCAACGTCGCCGTATACGTGATATTGTCGGACGTGCTCAAACCGCTTAATGTGCCATTCGCTACTGTCAGATCTGCTAGCGTAAAGCCTGTTACCGCTTCTGAGAACGTAATTGTTACCTGCGAGGTTTCGCCCATCGATAACGCCGTGTCGGCAACCACGATCGTGGCCGTCAGCTGCGTCGTATCAATCGCGTAATTGTTGGAACTAGTGATACCTGCTCCCGCATTTCCCGCCATATCGGCCACGCCCGAATTATCGAGCGTGATCACATTGGTTGCATCTACGATGCCAGAAGTTGGCGTCAACGTCGCCGTCCAGGTGATCCCGCCATCGGAGGAGTTCACGGCACTCAGCGTACCGTATGCCACCGTCAGATCTGCATTCGTGAAGCCACTTACCGCTTCCGAGAACGTAATGGTCACCAATGAAGTTTCGCCGTTGGATAACGCCGTGTCTGAAACTACAATAGCAGCCGTTGGTCTCTGTGTATCGATTGCGTAATTGTTCGAATCGGTGGTACCCACTCCCGCATGTCCTGTCGCATTCTGGACTCCCGTGTTGTCGAGCGTAATAACATTGGTTGCATCTGTGATGCCGGTGACTGGCGTCAACGTCGTCGTATACGTGATATTGTCGGACGTGCTCAAAACGCTCAATGTGCCATTCGACACCGTCAGATCTGTATTAGTGAAGTCTGTTACCGCTTCCGAGAACGTGATGGTTACCTGTGAGGTTTCGCCAATCGATAGTGTGCTATCGGCAACCAAGATCGTAGCTGTCAGCAGAGTCGTATCGATCGCATAATTGTTGGAGCTGGTGGTACCCGTTCCCGCATTGCCCGCCATATCGGCCACGCCCGAATTATCCAGCGTGATGATATTGGTTGCATCTCTGATGCCAGAAGTTGGCGTCAACGTCGCCGTCCATGTGATTCCGCCATCGGACGAGCTCAAGGCACTCAGCGTACCATTTGCAACCGTCAGATCTGCATTAGTGAAGCCTAATACCGCTTCCGAAAACGTAATAATCACCAATGAAGTTTCGCCGATGGATAACGCCGTGTCTGAAACTACAATAGTAGCCGTTGGTCTCTGTGTATCGATTGCGTAATTGTTCGAATCGGTAGTACCCGCTCCCAGATTGCCAGCCGCATTCTGCACGCCCGTGTTGTCGAGCGTAATAACATTGGTTGCATCTGCGATGCCGGTGACTGGCGTCAACGTCGCCGTCCATGTGACCCCGCCATCGGACGAGCTCATGGCATTAAGCGTACCGTTTGCCACCGTCAGATCTGCTAGCGTAAGGCCTGTTACCGCTTCCGAGAACGTGATCGTTACGTTTGAAGTTTCGCCAATCGATAGCACGCTATCGGCAACCACGATCGTGGATGTCGGAGACGATGCATAGACTATGCCGGTCGGCTTGAGAAACACCAGCCCCGCTACAATAGATACGATTAGAGATAACAGCCCTATTTTCTTGGCAAAATACATAATATTCCTCCCCTAATGTGTGGTTTTGTTTCTTGATCTATCAAATGATGTACATACCGGATATATCGCGGTTCACGCCATATTCCATAGGATGTGAACTACCTGTATCGACAAAATCTAACCGTCCTTCTAAATGTATATCGTCCATTTCTTTCAAAATCGTGACTCCTGTCATGAACATCGTCATTTTACATACCCATATCATTAAAATGACAGCTCCTATCGCTGTTAACGGAATATTCCCACGCTTAAAAACCAAAACACTGACATACTGCCGTCAGTCATCGCAGCTCATAATAGCTATAAAACCAACCATAACGGGTTATAGGAGGAAAATAAATGATGAGTACACACCCAACATTGCGAGGATTTGCGACCATCAGTTACTGGGCGGACGATATGGAAGCGGCAAAGGCTTGGTATTCGGATCTGCTGGGTATAACACCTTATTTCGAACGTTCGGGACCCGATGGTCAACTGGCCTATGCCGAATTTCGGATTGGAGACTACCAGCACGAGCTGGGTCTCATCGATCGCCGTTTTGCCCCTGCACAACCAACGTCCGGCCCCGGCGGTGCGATCATGTACTGGCATGTCGATGAGATAGAAGCCACCCTCAGCCAATTAAAATACATGGGTGCTGTAGAGTACGAACCTCTCGTACACCGGGGAGAAGGATTCATCACGGCATCTGTCACGGATCCATTCGGCAACGTGCTGGGAATTATGTACAATGCTCATTATTTAGAGATAGTGAATTCACGAAGCCGGGGGTGACCCAAAAACATGGAAATCGATAAGACGGTACACGTGCAGACTCGGCAGGATTGGCGGAAGTGGTTAAGCGATCACACGATATGAGGACCGAATCTTTTATACGTTGTGTATTCATCAACCGATTTACGGTTATAGTTATCTAAGGGCTTTTTCGTTCATGAATGTACCGATCCATATCTTTGGATTCAGATTATAATGGATGAGTATATGATAGATGTACGGTGGGAGTCTGTATATATAGATATTCGAATATATCGTAGAAGAGGTTAAAGATGAGTGAGAAGCATTTTACAGATTATCCTTTAAGTGAAGAGATTGTGAGAGCGCTCCATAGTTTGGGCTATGAGACACCAACAGAGGTTCAGACAAAAGTCATTCCTGTCGTGCTTAAGAAGAAGGATCTTGTTGTTAAATCGCAAACCGGCAGCGGCAAAACAGCTGCCTATGGAATTCCGCTCTGTGAGCTAGTGGATTGGAACGAGAATAAGCCGCAGGCATTAATCTTAGCGCCAACCCGCGAACTTGCGTTACAAGTCAGCGAAGACATTACGAATATTGGGCGCTTTAAGCGGATTAAGGCGACCCCTCTTTTTGGGAAGCATCCTTTTCATATCCAAAAGGCCGAGTTAAAACAAAGAACGCATATCGTTGTAGGTACACCTGGGCGTGTGCTGGACCATATTGAACGTGGCACGCTATCGCTAGAGCGGATGGCCTATCTCGTTATTGATGAAGCCGATGAGATGTTAAATATGGGCTTTATTGAGCAAGTTCAGTCGATCATTCAAGCCCTGCCTCGTGACAGGGTTACGCTGTTATTCTCCGCTACGTTTCCTGAGGATGTGGCCAAGCTGGCACGCAAATATATGGACAATCCTGCCCAAATAGAGATCGAGGCGAGCGGTATTACAACGGCAACGATTGAACACGCTCTTATTCAGGTGAAGGAGGCGGACAAGCTGGCATTGCTTCAGGATCTACTCATTGTTGAGAGTCCTGACAGCTGCATTGTTTTCTGCCGTACACAGGAGCATGTGGACAACCTATTCAGAGAAATGGCTAATCTCGGTTACTCATGTGATCGTATTCATGGTGGGATGGAGCAGGAAGAGCGATTCGAGGTCATGCATGCGTTCAGAAGGGGACAATTCCGTTACTTGATTGCGACCGATGTAGCCGCCAGGGGTATCGATATCTCGAATATTACCCATGTTATCAATTACGATATTCCACTTGAAAAAGAAAGCTATGTTCATCGGACGGGACGTACAGGTCGTGCAGGCAAGACGGGTAAAGCGATTACCCTCGTCACGCCGAAGGATCTCAAACGATTAGCCGAGATTGAGACGTATATTGGATTCGCGATTCCGAAAATAAAGGCTCCCTCCGAACAGGAAGTGGATCGCCATAGAGAAGATTTTGAACAGAAACTAAAATTTAAGCCTGAACCGAAAAAAGATAAGCGTGAGCAATTAAACAAGCAAATCATGAAGCTTAACTTCAATGGCGGCAAGAAGAAAAAGCTAAGAGCCGTAGACTTTGTTGGGACGATTGCTAAGCTTGACGGGGTAACTGCAGACGACATTGGGATTATTACGATCCTCGATTTTGTGACCGATGTTGAGATTCTGAACGGTAAAGGACCGCTTGTGCTTGAAATGATGCAAAACACGACGGTCAAAGGCAAACTGCTAAAGGTGCGCAAAGGGAATAAATAAAAAAGTTGAATTTGTCATAACAAGGGTGATCTTAACATTGTGCTGAGGTCACCCTTCTGTATGGGACTCGTGTAATCATTTATTTTCACAAATTTTTACAATTGATAGTCATATAGGATTAACAGAAAAATTTAGATACTGCTTTACTCTCCTACCTAAAAATAAGGAGCAGTGATAAGCTGCTCCCCCTTCTATTAATCTCAATTAACTCTGATCAAACAACATACTCCGCCATAATCTGCTCAATATCGTATGGAGTAACCCCATGTTCCACCGAAAAGATCGCTTCTGCCTGATCCGCTGCATCTACCGTCTCTCCTCTTGCTTTGGCATGCAGCATGAATAAATCGTAGAGGTCGGGTTTCCGTAGGGTTGTCATGGCTTTGCCCATCAAAACCATCCCTTTTTGATTCCCCTCTACATTATTGTAGTAGTGAGGATGTCTCGTCAGAGACAGATCGGTCCAGATGACCGTACGCTCCACCAAATCCAGGATGACCGGAATGGCGATCTGTGTATCTGCAGCGACATCGATTTTATTGGCCACCGTCGAAGGCTCGAATATCTCGCCGGAACCGGGTTTCTTGCGCATCATCCAGCCTACGAAGCACTCCGGCAGGTTGCAGTACGGTTGACTTGTATACGAATGAAGGGTCGCCACAATATAACGTCCGCCGTACTGGACGATGGATGGAATATGCAGATCAATGAATTCGCATGCTCCACAAGGAGCCGACACGATATCTCCGCTGTGTACGGCCTGGTATTTAGAAGATCGCAGATTCGTGTAAGAAATATGCTCAACATACTGCCAATCTTGATCATACATGACAGCGGACAGGTCAATATCCACGCGGCCCGTAGGCTCCCCGTCAACGCGTCCTTCCTTCCACCAGCTGAAGAAACGGATGGTATCCCCCTCCGTCATCGGCACGCGGCTTCCCCGAACAATTGTATGCAGCGTTTTGCTTGCCGATCTCTGGGAGAACGGCACGTGATAGTCCTTCAATCGTTCATCGACATAAACCTTCCCCAAGAGCGGCAGTGCGGAGAACCGCTGGATCAACACTTGTTCGCATAGCTGCACGATGTCCCGACATGCTGCTTCATCGATATCCGGGAGCGTATCGGGTACGGCAAAGGCTTTGGCCACGTTTCCTTTCGGAAAAAAGACGCGCAGCTCTTGAGGCTCATGACGGCGGGCAAAATGATTCTTCACTTGCAATAGTACCGGCGTCGATACTTGATTCGCGACCTCGCCAAATGCCAGCACGACATACTCCGTATGTTCGGTTGACCGCAGTAACTGATCCAATCTGCGTGCAAATTCGCCCGGGCGCTGCATCAACAAATCGATCAAATTCCAGGCTTGATTATATTGAAATGCAAGTTCAATACTCCCGTTATACGTGGTAAAGGGCTTGTTATTGCGCAAAATATCAAAAGCTTCTTCACAATGCATATATCGGTGCTTGTATTCGGATGGATGCAGGATTTCGCCTAATCGAATCCAGCGGTCCTTATATCTCAGCATATCCTCGGTTATCGGATGGCATCGCTCCAACAATCCGAGCAGCAGTCGTCTCTCGCGTCGCTTAAATTTGCGGAAACGCGTTGTCTCTGCCAGACTGACATCTCCATCTGACCAAGCCACAGCCAGACGAAGGACATCGGTTGCGGTTTTAAAATAACGTCCGATCCGCTCGATGTTCGCCTTATCATGCTTCAACAACGAAGCTGCCACGAATCCCGCATTCTCTTTGAACGGAATCTCGGACGGGAGAATGGCATCCAGTTCATCGGGATCCGCAAACTCGATAACAGCCTCAATATCATCTTTATCTGTCTGGGAGATGGCCCCCTTGGCTTGGATAAGCTGGCGTATCATGGCATAAAAATCCTCTGTGCTTCCAAGATCTATCACTTTCAGATTGACCTCATCCAGCAACGGAGGTCTTTCGGCAAGCTCATACTCAGGCAATTCCCATGTAAGATAATGATAGATGGCATTCAGATAGAGCTCCGCATCGTCCTCATCCATTACCTGCATTGGGAAAGCAGGATACATCGGTTCATATTTCACGTGTGCACCTACCAGCACCCTTAAATCGTCAATCAGTGGTTGATAAAACGCTTCGAACTGCTCCTTGGACAAGGTGCGCACCGCGTGTAATAGTGGATATGAAAACGCAAATCCAAGGTGTTCCATGTTTTTTATGGCCGCTGCCAAATAAGCTTTCGATAGCCGACCCGAGCCTTGGTCTTCATTTACAATCAATTTGTTCGCTCTTCGCAAATAAATGGTGTTAATCATCATAAAAGAGTCCAGGAAAGCCATATCCCTACTGGTTTAAGGAGTAAGAAGGAAGGAATATGATAGCCTGGACGCCTCCTCTCATAATAGAACTCCCTCAGGAAAGCTGTGACCCTAGGTTCGCCAAATGAAATAGAAGGAAGGATCGCAATAGCCTGAAGGCCAAAGGTTCAAAGTCCACGACCTCAAATCTTTGATGAACCCATCATCCCATACCTGATAGCCCGCCAACAGGGCGAAAGTATTACGACTTTGGAAAATGAGCGCCGAATTTGATCAGGAAAGACTGATCCATCGACTGGATGTCGCTGTATGACTCTGGATGCGAAATAAGATGTTTGATCAGGCCCGGGTGCGCAAAATGATCGTTCAAGCTCTCGTCGGTCATCGGAGGCGAAAGACACTGAGCTAAAATTTGAGGTTGTAGGTGCCCATGTGCCTTGAGATTGAGATTCGGTTACAACTCTCCCTCAAGAAAACGGATGAGGTACGATTCAGGCTGCGCGAGGAACTCGGTAAAGCTGCATAAATCGGCGTACGTCTGATGCTCCACATCGTAACAACCGATCGATCCTTTTTTCTTCGGATTCCATACGAGCTGCAGATCGGAGTAATTGTCAATGTCGGCTGACAGGCGCAGCAGCTTTTGCCGGGCGACTTTCATCTCGACCGTATCCGTCAGTGCAAAGAAGTCGATATACCCGATTTCATATTCATTCTGCGATAGCTCAAGCCGCAGCTGGTCTCCTGCCAGAAAGCGAACGAGTTCATCGGTCAATTTATATTTTTTCAGCGCATACTTCTTGTTCTCTATACTATGAAATTCGGCCGGCTCCAGCGATTTCAAGTAGTCCGCCAGGGCGGTATCTTTATTACTCACAGCAATCGTATAAGACCGTTCCCCATCCTTTTCCGCTATCGTCACGTCCGCGCCTCGCTCAATCAAATACTTAACCATGGCTAGATTCCCCATCCGCACAGCAACGGTTAACGGAGTCGCTCGATAAGGATAGACCATATCGGGCTGATTATAATTGATGTCCGCCCCATGATCGAGTAAATAATCGATGGTCTTATAGTCATGATCCGACACAGCTTGCCGCAGCACGGCGCTCCCATGCAGCTTGAGATCCAATCCCAGCTCTTGAATGAGCGGGATGTTTTTTTTGTTGCCGTAATAGGCCTGTGAATACGCGCCTGACCCGGTCTGATTGAGCTTATCCAATTCGGCGCCTTGCGCTGCGATATACCGAACGATATCTTCCTTTCCATAGCGAACAGCCTTTAAAAAAGCCGGATTATGATGGACATTCAGGTTAACGCCGTGCTCGACCAACAGCTTTACAACATCCATTCGCTGGGAGATCAGCGCCAGATCGAGCGGGCTTAGCGTCGTATATTTGCTTAGTACGATACCTTCTTCTATATTCCAACCAGCGGCGATTGCATCCTGCAATGCCGGAATTAGATGTGCATGGCTATTTCCGGCAGCTCCTCGAATTTGCCGATATCTTTCAGAACGATCATCTATACTCTCCCTCCCTGAGTAACGTGACTACCCCTTATGTATGAAATCATGCCAGGCAGCTCCAGACATAGTTGAGCAACTTCGCCTCATCATCACGATGGAGTAGGGTCTAAGCACCCTTTTGATAATAACCATTGCTCCATAACGGAAAATGCCAGCCCTGCATCCTCTTCATAGAAGACGGCTACCTCTTGCTGATAAGCATAATTGAATCGTACATATCCGCCCAGTTCCCGGTAGAACAAGCTGCATGTATATTCGTTTTCCACAGACAGATCCGACGGAAAGGACGCTTGACACATACCGGCTAGCTCAGGCAATGACAGCCCATCCTGCCCAGGAGGGAAGCGTAAGAAGATATGACTCCGCTTACCCGTCCACGGTTCATAATAAACGGCTTCCTCTTGGCTGCGCCCATACACCTGACGATATATTTCGTCCAGAACTTCTGCGTACAGGCCTTCATCGTCCTGCTCCCGTGACTGCAGCGAAATCGCCTGGACAAGCTCCGCATGCCGAGGCAGCCAGAGCAACTGAGCCGTCTTAGGATGCACGGCCAAAAAATCACCATCCACCGTTGTGCCTATTGCGATACACTCTGCAATCTGCTGCTCGGTAATCGGGCAGTCTTCGCCGTGCTCCCATAACCCGTACTCGGCAAAAGGTTGAAGCACTTCCATATCTGGCAGCTGGACATTCATCCACCCGCGGTAAGTCCCTTCGCCGAATCGCTGCAAAAACTTGGCGTAGCCCGGTGGATAAACAGTTGCTCCCTCTCTTCCAAACACTTGATTTTGGCCATCCGACAGCGGCCTTGGTTCCGATACGATGTACATGATCACTCCTCCTGTTTTCAAGCAGATTTTCTTCCGCCAATGAACCTCGATTCGCATGATCCTAAGCTGATTGGGTGCGGAAGCAACGGCTTCTCCTATTATTCCATAATTTTCAAATGGTGACGATATCCCCTTTTCCGCTCGCCCGATTCCCTTCCCCATATTTATGACACGTGTCATAAGGATCTCTTTACAGGTGTGAATGTTGCGTCAAACGGATCGATTCTACAATGAAACTACAAGAGAACCTAAGATGAAAGAGGGATACGGAGATGGAACAACGAAAGGACAGAATTCGCCTGCTGGACATTTTGCGAGGCTTTGCGATCCTCGGAACGCTCGGGACGAATATTTGGATCTTCGCGCATGCGGGGGATCTTCGCTACATTACAACCTTTGATCATTCCGGTTGGTGGGGAGCGGACGATCTTCTCCGGATGGTCGTCTTGTTCCTGGTGAACGGGAAGCTGCTCGGACTGCTGACGATCATGTTCGGCGTCGGTCTGGAAATGAAGTATCGGCAGGCCAAGCGGAAGGGAAAACCGTGGCCGGGCGTTTATTTGTGGGCGGTCCTGTTTTTGATCCTTGAAGGCCTGCTGCATTTTATATTGGTCATGGAGTATGACATCTTAATGAGTTATGGAGTTACCGCCATCATTGCGGCCTTTATCGTAAAGGGCGGCGACCGGCTCATTGCCCGCACGATGAACGTGATCGGCAGCGTCTTCGTCATTGCGATCCTCGCCCTTGCGGGGCTGATGCTGGCGAGCGGCGCAGAGGTATCGCTGGGCAGTTTTCATGATGTCGCTGTTCTTTATCAGGAAGGCACTTGGTTGGGGCAAGTTCAATATCGGCTGGCGAATTTCCTCCCGCTGCGAGCGGAGGCCATCCTCGTCATCCCGACGAACGTGTTTCTGTTCCTGCTGGGCGTTCGTTTCATGCGCGCAGGCGTATTCGCCCCGGACGAGAACGGCAAAAGACTGCGGAAAAGGCTATTCAAGCTGGGCCTATATGTCGGCGTGCCGCTCAACCTGCTCATATTCGTTCCCGGCGGCGCTTTCGATTTACCGGTACGCTATTTATTCGCCCCGCTGATGTCCATGGGGTATATAGCAATCATCGCGAGAATGATACAATATGCGAAATGGGAATGGCTGTGGCGCCGTCTGGAAAACGTCGGAAAAATGTCGCTGAGCTGCTACGTGCTCCAGAACATCATCGCATCGGCCGTCTTCTACGGCTGGGGCTTAGGGCTTGCCGGCAAGCTGAATTCGGCCGCGATTATCGCCGTCTGGCTGCTGATCTCCGCACTTCAGCTCGGCATGGCGTCCTTGTGGCTTCGCGGCTTCAAGCTGGGGCCCATGGAGACCGTCCGCAAACAGGCAGTAGGCTTATTCGAATCAAAATAGCCGGATTGGGGGCTAGATATGTTCTATAAGTTGTACCCGAGGGACCAGATCAAAAATTATTTGCTCATCGATGTCGTACTGACCGTATTTTTATGCTACTGTGTGTTTCGTTCAGATACGGCGCTGGGACTGTGGGGCAGCCTCTTGCTGCTCCTACTGTACTTCGTTTCGTTTTATTTCGCGCTGTGGTGCCGCGGCGGCCTGCTGCTGGCAGCCGTGCTGTCCGGTCTGTCGGCGATTGCCGTGTTCGGGGTGTATACCGAGCCGAGCGTCCTGATGTTCGGGATCGTTTTTGCCGACTTGCTGGGCCGGTCCAAATCCAAGGTACACATCGCCATCGGCAGTGGGGCCATTGCCATATCATACCTGCTTGTGTTCCTCATCCGGCAGGAACCGCTGCTCGAAACGTCCAACGCCATTTACCTTCCGGTCATGATCATTCAGACGGTATACCCGATCGTCATCTACATCAAGGAGAAAGCAAAAAGCCTGCAGGGGGAGCTGGACGAAGCCAACGAACAGATCGCAAAGTATATCCAGCAGGAGGAGCGGCAGCGGATCGCCAGGGATCTCCACGATACCTTGGGACAGACCCTCATGATGATCAAAATGAAGAGCGAGCTGGCGACGAAATGGGTGGATAAGGATTCTGCCCAAGCCAAGCGAGAGCTAAGCGAGATTCTGGATACCACCAGAACCGCCCTGAAGCAAGTGAGGGAGCTGGTATCCGATATGAAGTTCGTCTCACTGCCAAGCGAGCTGGAGCATTCGGCCAAGCTGCTGCATACGGCGGGCATTGCCCTGAGTATCGAGGATCTGGAGAAGCCCCCGCTGTTATCCAGCGTGGAAGAAACGATGCTTGCGCTCTGCATCCGGGAAGCCATGACCAATATTATCAAGCATAGCCGGGCTAAGCGGTGCACCATCAGGCTGGAAACGAAGGACCATGTCTACGGAATCCATATCGCGGATGACGGCATTGGGTTTACGGGGCAAGGCGACGGAAACGGTATCCCGTCGATCATGGAGCGGATGAAGACGCTGGGCGGGTCCTCCGCCATCGTCCCGTCACCTGAGGGGGGCACCAGGGTGTCCCTGAAACTCCCGCTTCGCCGGCATGAAAAGGAGGACGCTTCATGATTCGAATCGTCATTGCGGAAGATCAGAAAATGCTTCGCGGCGCATTCGCCTCACTGCTTAATTTCGAAGATGACATCGAGGTCGTGGCCGAGGTGCCCGACGGGCAGCGAGCCTGGGACGCGATCCGGCAGCATCAGCCGGACGTGTGCCTGCTCGACATCGAAATGCCTCATATCAGCGGCCTGGAATTGGCCGAGTCCATACGTCAAGCGGGTCTGCCCTGCAAAATCATGATCGTCACGACCTTCGCCCGCCCGGGTTATTTGCAAAAAGCGATGGATGCGCAGGTAGAAGGCTACCTGTTAAAGGACGAGCCGATCGATTTCTTGATCGAAGCCATCCGGCGGGTCATGAAGGGCGAGCGGGTTGTGAGCACCGATCTGGCGGCTGCGCTCTTCATAAAGGAAGAGAACCCGCTCAGCGAACGGGAAATCGAAATGCTTCGCTTAACCAAAGAAGGCATGACCACCGGCGATATCAGCAAAGCGCTGTTCCTGACGAGAGGAACCGTACGCAACTACCTCTCCTCTGCCATACAGAAGCTGGAGGCCGATTCCCGGCAGCAGGCCGTGGCGATCGCTGAGGATAAAGGATGGCTGTGAACATCTTCGGACGCCAGTGCACCTTGTTTATGACTTGAAGGAGGAGATCGGAATGCACGCTTTGGCCCAAACGGTAACCAGCGTACCGTGGCAGCGGTTGACGACCGCCTATGGAAGAGGAACGGATATTCCACGGCTCTTGGAAACAGGACAATATAAGGAATTGGCCAACCTGATCGAGCACCAAGGGACCCTGTGGCAGACGACGCCGTGGGCCCTGCTTATGCTCCTGCGGGTGCTTGCCAAACAGAAACCGGAGCAGGTCTCTTCGGAGGAAATGGAGCTATACTTATCCATAGCTTCAGCCATAACCATGGAATATATGGATTCGACACAAACGGTTGAGACGATGGATAAGCTGCTGGACGAAAAATACTTATGGCCAGAAGACGATGAAGAAGACGATTTGCGATGGGAAGAAGAGGAGCCACCGGGCTATGAAGCGGAGGCCTTTATCAGTTATTATAACTTCAGTTATGTACTGCTGCAGGAAGCGGTTCCTGTTTTCAAAACGATTATGAACGGCAACGATCAGCATGCCGACACCATTTCGGAGCTGCTGGCACTGCTTGAGCCGGAAGGTGCGGGTATATAGAGGCATACAGTTTCAGTAAAAAGCCCGGGCGTCCGGTACAGACACCGGGGAATCATACTAGAACAGTCCAGATTTAAACCATTTTTAAACGGAACTGCCCGTTCGTTTTAACCTTGATCCGTTACGATAAAAGAAATTGGCAGAATCAAGGGAGCGAACGTATGAGAGTATTGGAAATATTGTTAGTGGCATTCTCCGTTTTGGTGCTGATGGTCTTACTGTTCCGTAACATAATCAACCGGAAGGTTGGTGCTACAGCCAGCATCGCTTGCGGTTTACTGTTGGCCGCGCAGCTGCTGTTTGAAGGGTATAGGTGGCAGATGATTCCGACCTATATCGTCACCGCTTTGCTCCTTGCCTTTGTCTTATTCAGACGCAGAAAAGTCGGGCATCCGCTGCGTTACACGATATTGGCCCTATCTATTGTTTTGCTAAGCTTATCGGTTGCCTTATCGGTGCTGCTGCCCGTCTTTCATTTACCTAAGCCTTCAGGCGAGTTCAGTGTGGGGACGGAAATGTTCCATTTTATCGATGCCGACCGGGAAGAAACGTTCACCGAGCAGAAAGGCGACAAGCGAGAGCTTGTCGTTCAGGTATGGTACCCCGCTGCGGAATCTGGCCGGAGCGGCGAGAAATCTGCAGTGTTCCCTAAGGACAGAGAGCTCTTCCAAGCCTATATGCAAGCTTATTCCGGATATCTGGGACTTCCCGCTCCTGCCCTCGACTATTGGAAATACAGCCGGGCCAATGCATCTATCAATGCCGATCTGCAACCCGCGGACAATCCGTATCCGGTGGTGCTGCTGTCACACGGCATGGGGGTCGGCAGAATTTTACATACGTCGCAGGCTGAACATCTTGCCAGCCACGGCTATATCGTATTCGCCGTCGATCATACTTACAGTACCGTTATGACTTCCTTTCCGGACGGGCACGTGACCGGATTCCTTACGGAACAGTCTCAGGAGCGATTATTTGAAGACAGCCGCGCCATTTTAGATGTGTGGAACAAGGATACAGCATTTATTGTGGATCAGTTAGAGAAGCTGCATTCAGGCGCCATAGCCAGCAAATTCAAGGGAATGCTGGACATGGATAACATCGGCATGTTGGGTCATTCCTTTGGTGGAGCAGCAGCCTTTGAAGCCGTTTATTCCAACCCGCGGATCAAAGCCGGTGTGAATATGGATGGCACGTTGTTCATCACGAAGGACCGGAATGACATGAAGAAACCATTTATGTTCATGGAATCGGAAGATTTTATGCATGTGAACGAGCAGCAGGCGAAGTACCGCAAAACCCCAGCCACAGATGCTGAGCTCAAGGAGCTCCGGTTAACGCGAGAACAATTCGACACCATTCTGGCGAATCGGGAATCGGAACTGAAGCTGATGGACCGCCTATCGCAACAAGGATATGGACGGACCATTTATATCGAAGGAGCCGGACATTACAATTTCACCGATCTTCAGCTGTACTCCCCCCTTATCCGCCTGACCGGCATGACCGGAAGCATGAATGGAGCAAGGGGAGCGGAGATCGTGAACCGCTACGTGCTGGGATTCTTCAACCAGCATCTGCGTGGAATCGAGAGTAAGCTTCTGATCGGTCCCACTGAGGACTATCCGGAAGTGAAGTATCCGAACTCGGCTTTTCAAGGAGAATAGATGAATGAGAAACGCTCTTCGTATAACGGAGGGCGTTTCTTTATGGGTTTAGCTTTTAACAACCGCCCTCCCCTCCCATCATTCGTCCGGATTTTCATTTATGTGAGCAATTCATGCAAAATGCAACAGCCAATGTAGAGTTCTTGTAGAGATTTGCGTGATACAATTTCCATCAAATTCAGACCTACCTTATGGAGGAAAAATAACAACCGAGTAAAGACTATTAATTCCTTTAATAGGTTAGAGATCAGAGAAGAGAGGATGGGGAAATTGATCAAGCTTTTCAAGAAAAAACAGGCAGCATTATTCCTGAGCAGTATCCTGATCATTGGCGGTTTACCGGCAGGATTAGCTCCGAAAGTCGTGAGTGCTGCTGAACCGGTGGAGGCTTTAATCACCACATCGAGTGAAATCACCAGCTACAATTATATTGAAAATACAACGAAACCACTGGAAGTAGTTATAGATCCGGCAATTACGGTTTATGACTCGACGTACACTTTGGAAGCCGCTACAGTGGTTATTAAGAATTTCCAAAACGGTGATCAATTAGATTTCGATGATACTAATAAGATAACCGGGCTCTATAATGAAAAGAATGGTATTTTGACATTAAGCACCAATGCGTCGGCACAGTCTTCAGTTCAAGAATATACGGAGGCTTTATCTAATGTCAGATTCTCGACAACCTCCAATGTAACGACTGACAGAACAATTCAGTTTACGCTCGGAGATGCTCTTCCTTATGAAGCTAACGGACATTTTTATAAATATGTTAATAAAAAAACGTCAATTACTTGGGATGCGGCAAAGGCCGAGGCCGAGGGAAGTGAACATTTTGGACGGAAAGGGTATTTGGTTACTATAACGAGTGATCAAGAAAATACCTTTGTAAAGGAAAAGACCTTAGGTATCGGTTGGCTTGGTGCAAAAGATATCGAGCGGAATGCGGGTGTCCCTAAAAATACGGGCGACTGGCGTTGGGTAACGGGACCGGAAGGCTTGGAGAATGGCGGGCAAGGTACGCAATTCTATCAAGGTTATACAGGCAGCGGACAAAATATTTTATATACCAACTGGGATGCTGGCGAACCAAATGACTACGGTGGAACAGAATTCGTTGCCCATATCTTCGGACCCGGAACTCAAGCTGGGAAATGGAACGATTACTCCCCAACAAATAATACGGTAACTGGATACATTGTTGAGTACGGCGGCATGCCAGGTGATAACAATGTTCAGATCAGTGCCGAGAAGACCCTCTCTTTTGTAAATGTTACCGAGCTTACAAAAGCAAAAGCGGCAGCTGATCAATTAAAAGAAGAGGACTATGCTGAGACCGAATGGCTTGAATTCGAAAAAGCTTTGGAAGCTGCCAATACGGTCCTTAAAAATCAAAGTAAAACCCAAGGCGAGGTAGACGCAGCCCTGAAAGCGCTGAAAGATGCACAAGAGCAGCTGAAGCCCCGTGTAACAATCACGGAGCCGAGCGGCGATACAGTATATGTGGCAAAGCCTGAGTTTGAGGGGGTAGCCGCACAAGGCGCAAACGTCACAGCAGCTGTTTATGATAAAGACGGCAACCTTATCGGTACTCCTCAGGTCCAAGTAAATCCGGACGGTACATGGAGCTTTGCACCGGATCAAGAGCTGCCTGATGGCGACTATGTGGTTGAAGTGACTGCTGAAAAGGACGGCAAGACAAGCACGGAAAAGAAAAATGTGACGGTAGATACCACAAAACCGAATGTACAGATCACTGAACCAAGCGGTGAGAAAGTCAACGTGGCCAAACCGGAATTCAAAGGTATAGCTGACAAGGATGCCAAGGTCATCGTTGAACTGACAGATGAGAGCGGTAAGGTAATTGAGACCCGCGAAGTGGAAGTAGACAGCAATGGAAATTGGAGCTTCACTCCGTCCGAAGACTTAAAAGACGGAAAATATACCGTCAATGTAACGGCAGAGAAAAATGGCAAGGTGTCCAAAGACTCCAAGGTCGTTACGGTAGACGCAACAGATGAGTCACAGTTATCGGGTCTAGAACTAAAACGTGGGGATGGAACACCGATTGCGATCTCTCCAGCCTTTAACGGGGGAGTGACCCATTATCAGGCTTCGGTGACCCAAGATGTTTACAATACAACCGTAACGCTGGCGACTTATGACCCGAACGCCACGATCGAAATCTCGCTTAATGGCGGGGCATGGCAAGGAATTCCTAACGGCTCTGCAAGTGATGAATTGCCGTTAGCATTCGGCACCAATACGATTGTTGTGAAGGTAACGGATTCCCAAGGAAATGTGACGGAATATACGCTGACCATCACCAGAGGGTCCAATGACAATAATAATAATGGAGGCAACAGCGGAGGCAGCACAACTCCTTCTACGCCGCCTACGACTACACCACCTCCTGTAGACTCTGGCGTGAGCACGTCCGTTAACGGTAACGACGGTGGGTTTGCCACAGGGAAAACAACCACTTCGGAAGGTAACAAGCAAACTTCTGTACAGGTAAACAGAGATAAGCTTGGCGATATTTTATCGAATGGAACAGGTCAGAAGCTGTCCATTCAATCTCCGAATGACGGAAATATGCAGGTTGATGGTTTAACGGCTGCGGACATTCGTTTGTTAGCCGATAAGGGAGCAAGCCTTGACATCGGAAATCCGTTAGCCATCTATCCGGTGCCTAGTAAGCAATTGGACTTAAATTCAGTGTCCGGACAGCTGGGAAATGCGGCACTCAACGATATCGCTGTTCATATCGATATTAAGCGCTCCTCGGAGACTGTGAGAAACAATGCCAAGAACAAAGCAACATCGGCAGGCTACCAGCTGCTGGTTGATCCGGTCGACCTGGAAATGACTTTTAGCCAGAATGGTAAGACCGTAAAATCCGGACAATTGAACGGATACGCTCCTAAATATATCGCTCTTCCGGAAGGTATCGACCCGAATCGAATTACGACAGGCGTTGTGGTCAATCCGGATGGATCGGTATATCATCTGCCAACTGTAGTTACTAAGATTGGGGATCGTTATTACGCGCAGATTCATGATTTGCGCAGCAGTGGTTCGTACTCGGTTATCTGGAATCCGCAGGATTTCGATGATGTGAGAACTCACTGGGCTCAAACGGAAGTGAACAACATCTCTGCTCGCCTTGACCTGCAAGGAGATGGTGGCAATACGTTCGCTCCGAATCGAAATGTGACCCGGGCTGAATTTGCGGAGATTGTTGTATTGGGACTTGGCCTAATGCGTCAGGAAGAGCCAAAAACAACATTTGACGACGTTACGGCAACTGCCTGGTACCGCAATGCGATCTCGATTGCCAGTGAATTCGGCATCGTACTCGGTTATAACGACGGCGCGTTCCGTGGTAACCAGACGATTACAAGAGAAGAAGGAATGGCGATGATCGCTCGAGGTTATCAATTGATCAAGCCAGGCCATGCAATTAGCGAAACCGAAATTAGCAGACTGCTCGCAGGCTATGAAGATGCGTTCCAAGTAGCAAGATGGGCCCGACCTTCCGTAGCAACCCTGCTGTCAACAGATATCGTCCAAGGAAGCGGAGATAAGGGCTTGACTCCGAAATCCACGATGACGCGGGCTGAAACGGTAGCCTTGATGCAGCGTCTGCTGCAAGTTACGAATTTAATCGATTAAATCAATAAGTATGAGTCTATGACCGGCAAGAGGCACTTTGAAAAAAGTGACCGCTTGCCGGTCATTTTTTTCAGTAATTAAATGCCCTACTAGGAGGTAGATTATGAACGTTTCACTTGCTATGCTCATTAGGCGTAAGCTAACCGGTACCGACTTCATCGGGTACGTAGTTTCGCAAATGGTCGATGCGATTGCGGGCGCTGCTATTCTGTACGCCATCATCGTCTCAGCGGGCATGCCCACAACGGAGCTTCATGCGTACCCCAATTCCATGAATCAACGGCAACACGACAAGAAAGCCGGCATCGGCCCTCGAATAAAGGGCGCGATGTCGGCTTTTAACTTAACGGCCAAACTCTTTATTGAATATTTTATCGTGAGCCTCCGCAACTTCCGGGGCTACCGAGTTGATGGCTGTTACCAGTATATGCTTTCCGCCTACAGGTCCGAAGGCTCTCGTCTCAAATCCGAAAGTTCCGCCGGCATGCCCCCAATAGGATTGCCCGTCCGAAGTTTTTCCTTCGTAAATCCCTAGGCCGAATTTACCTATAGGTGATTCTACTGCCGTGAGCATCTGGTCCATCATCTCTTGATTCAGAAGCTCGCCGCCCAACAGCGCACTGAAGAAGGTGGTCAGATCCTTGACTGTTGAAACCATGTCACCCGCTGCATTTGCCCATGATTGATTCATTTCAGTCAAGTCATACATATGACCTGATCTGTCCATATTATATCCTCTGGCATGCTTACCCGGAATATAGGAGCTGTTTTCCATAACGAATGTCTCCGTCAGCCCGAGCGGCTCGATGAACCGTTTCCTGATCTGCTCCGCATACGTATCCCCGGTGACCTTCTGAATAATTTGACCGGCTAGCAGTGTATTGGTGTTGGAATAGTTCCAGCCTTTCCCTGGCGCATATACAGGCGGCTTTGCAAGTGCCAAGCGGAGGAGTTCGTCAACGGCATAATAACGGAATGGATTTTGAGGCAAGGTCATGTCTCGCATATCATCATCTGTATAGCTCGCAATTCCGCTTGTATGGTTCAACAGCTGACGAATCGTAATTTGGCTGCCGTCATACCCGTTCCCCTTTACGACCCCCGGCAGCCATTGTTCGACCGAATCATCCAGGTTTAATTGTTTCTCCTCAGCCAGCTGCAATACAACGGCAGCGGTGAACGTCTTCGTAATGCTCCCAATCCGGAATGAAAAATCCGGCTCTACTGGGCCTGGTACCTCGTAGCTGGCTGTACCGGTGGCATAAGACCAAGGTTTCCCGTCCTTTAGCCCACCTCCCACGACACTTGGGACTTGTTTATTGGTTACCACCTGATCCATGACGTGTTTGACTTCTTCCCTTCGCTTGCTTTTCTTTTCCTCCTCCGTGAGTTCCTTTTTGGCTTCTACTGCGAATTCAGACGCTAAAATTTCAGGGATATATTTATCCGCATCGCCCAGTACATTGATATTGATCGAAATGGTATGTTGACCGCCTTCGGTTCCGCCTGCAAAGTTGGTAAATCCGGGAATGCCGCCGCCATGTCCCCATACAATAGTTCCGTCCGGCAGCTTTGTTTGGTGTATGCCAAGCCCATACTTTCCAAGAAAGGAGTCGGCCGTGCTGGTCAACATTTCCTTCAGCATCTCCGGTGTCAACAGCTTACCGCCCAATAAGGCGCGGAAAAACGTGGTCATGTCTTCCCCGGTCGAGATCATCTCTCCTGCGGCGTTCGTAAACGATGGGTTCAGCATGGTGATATCCACTAATTGATCCCCTGTGTTCAGGTAGCCGCGGGCATTTTTCTTCGGAATATCCGCCGAGCTGCCGGGAAGGAACGTTTCTTTAAGTTGAAGCGGTTCAATAATTCTTTTCTTCATCTGCTCCGTATACGTTTCCCCGGTGACCTTCTGGATAATAAGCCCCATAATAACCGTATTCGTGTTTGAATATGACCAGCCTGTCACGGGCTTTTGCTCCAAGGCTAGGTCAATTAACTGTTTGGCTGTATAATTATTTCCTGGATTTGTAAGTAATTGAGTCCTGAGCTCAGGAGTCAAATAGTCTGGAAGTCCGCTTGTATGATTCAACAATTGGCGAATCTTAATCTTATTTCCATCAAATCCATTACCGTGCACAAGCCCCGGAAGCCATTTCTCCACCGTATCATCGAGGCTTAGCTTTTTTTCGCCGGCAAGCTGCAAGGCAACGGTAGCAACAAACGTCTTCGTTGTACTTCCGATCCGGAAAGCGGAGTCGGCGTCTACCTTATGGTTCCTTTTGATATTCGCTTCACCGGAGGCATATGACCAGCTCGCCGTTCCTTTCTTTACAGTAACAATAACGCCCGGAATATGGTCGGCATTGGCAGCTTTATCGATTGCTTGCTGGGTTGGTGTCTTAACTGCCGCATGTACAGTTCCATAAGCGGGGAATACCAGTGTACCCGCCAACATGGCTGTTAGAGTAAGCGCAGCTCCTTTTTGCGTGGTGAATGATTTCATAATGCATCGCTCCTATGATTTTGGAATGTTGTGTTCTTCACTCCTTCACCCTACCCCCGAGGTTGTTAAATCGGACAGTGATAAAACCGCCAAGCTTTGGATGACATCGTACTTGGACCTGTCACATATCCCGTATGACAAAGTGTCAACGGTTCATGTGACGTGCCGGCTGCAGCCAAGTTCTAACAACCTCCTCCATTGCTTGACGGATCGAGAAGTTATGGTGCATGATAGGTCTGAATTATTTGGAAATTGGTTTGCAAATAAATACAAGCAGGTGTACATCATCCGTGTTCTCCCTAATGAAAAAATGGTTCTGGTATGATTGGTTACTTGTAGCCATACGAACACTTTGGCTGGTTATTATCGTAAGCACTGCTATTGTCAATCCGTCATTGATCCATGCGCCGGTTTGGGTTGTACTTTCTTTTGCTCTGGCTCTTTACCTCATTCCCTTAACGGTACGCTATAGAAAAGAAGAACGGTATCTTGCAGTCGAAGTCACAACAGCAGGCTTGTTCCATCTCTATTTGGCCTACGCAGCACCGGAATTGTTGTGGTCTTTCATTCTATTCGTGATGATTATCAGTTTGACGAGCAGTCGAAGAAGCTATGTGTGGACAGGAATCCTCTGTGGAATCATATTCCCGATCTTGAACGGTTGGATGGCTAGTCGCCTCCCGTATGAGTATATCGTTAACTGCAGCCTTGGTTTTGCCATCGGCTTCGCGTTTAATATATTAATTCAGTCCCATAAGCAATCCCGAATTATCCAAGAGCAGAAGCTGCTGCTGGAGCAGCATATTAAGCGGATCGAGGAGCTTACGCTGATGGAGGAGCGCAGCCGGCTGTCACATGAGCTGCATGACACGATCGGCCATTCGCTTACCTCGCTCATCGTCGGCGTCGAATCACTCCGATCATCCGTACCGGATTCGCAAATCGAGAGAATTGATTCGCTTGTCGGTATCGCACAGCACAGTCTCGAGGATATCCGAAAGCATCTGCACAAGCTCTCTCATACCACGTTAAGCCATTCGTTAAGTGAGTCGCTGTGGCAGTTAAGCGATTCGTTTATGAAATCGACAGGGTTAACTATCCATTTCCGTGTGATCGGAAGTGAGACTCTCGTTATGCAAAAAATAAACTTTAGTCTATATCGCTGCCTTCAAGAGTCTCTAACCAACGCCGTTCGGCACGGCCAGGCGAGCGTGATAACCGTTCAGCTGCATTTCGATAGTCAGCAGCTTCGATTACAGATCGAAGATAACGGCATTGGAATGGATAACATCCAATTCGGTTTTGGGCTCCATGGGATGAAGGAACGCCTTGAATTATTTAACGGCACGCTGTCCGTCCATTCCGGGTCTGGGCAAGGCACTATCGTCATATGTAATATTCCGCTGCAGACTGAGCCAGTACATGACACGATCCGTCTGCTGATCGTTGATGACCAGACGATCATCACGGACAGCTTAAAGCATAATTTGGAACAGCATGCCGAGTTTATCGTTGTAGGTAAGGCTGGGGACGGACGGGAAGCATTGGAGCATTGTGAACGAACCCAAACGGATATCGTGTTAATGGATATTCGAATGCAGGGAATGGGCGGACTTGAAGCTTTACTTGAGATGAAACAGCGATGGCCTAATATGAAGGTTGTGCTCATGACAACGTTTGAGGATTCCTTGCAGGCTGCAACTGCATTGGAGCACGGGGCGGAAGGCTACATCCTGAAGTCAGTTCATCCGCGGGAAATGAAGGAAGCCTTGAAACTTATTTATAACGGAGGAACCTGGATCGACCAATCGGTCGCCGCACAAGTCTTCGAAGAGATGAAGCGTCAACGTGAGCAGCTGGAACGAATCGGCTCAAGTCAGGAAAACTACCCATACGGGCTTACGAAACGCGAGATGGAGATTCTGGAGAATCTCTCGAGCGGACTGCGCTACAAGTCGATCGCCGCCAAGCTATTTTTATCGGAGGGAACGATCCGTAATTACTGCTCGATTCTCTATTCCAAGCTAGGCGTCAATAACCGGGAAGAAGCCATACAAATGGCGCGCTCCGAGAATATCGTGTAGGTGCCATCTATACAAAATCTATGCATGCTGGGCTCGGGCCTTGACGGCGATTCTATGACGGGTCCTGACGATATGGGCAATCAAAAAAAGAGCGTTCCCCATTTAAGGGGAACGCTCTTTCAAGTCATCGGAATTATTTCAAACCCAGTACTTCAAAATCATAAATCCGCGCTGCCGTATCCCCGCCTTGTGTCGCCTTCTCTATTTGAAGACGCACATACTGTGCGGAGGTCAGTTCGATGGCATGGCTGCTGATCGCTTTCGTATTGTCCTTGACCGATACCGCATCCTTCCATTCCTTGCCGTCCAAGCTTACCTGAATGGAGAATGCCCGCGTGTTGAACGCGGCCGGCTCGCTTCCGGCTTCGGCATGCTTGATCACGAATTCGCTGATCTTATGCTCGGCTCCCAAGTCCACCGTCAGCCAGTGAGGCCCGTCTCCGACAGCACACCACTTGGAAGCGGCATTACCGTCCACCGCAAATGGAGGTGCTTCCTTCTCGTTCACGAAGCTGGATGCTGACGTTTTTTTGCCAAGGGCAAGGTTGCCAACGCCATTCTCCGCTTCCCGTGTAACCGTAATGAGCTTCTTCCGAACCAAGTCCTCGCCAACGCTATTTGTAGCGGTTAGCGTCACTTCGTACGTTCCTTCCTCCGGATATGTTACTTTTGGATTCTGCTCCGTGCTGGACGCTGGCTGTCCACCCGGGAAGCTCCAGCTCCAGGATTCCGTTACTTCCGAGGAAAGATCCGTGAATTGTACCGTTTCTCCTGGTGCGATCAGCGTTTTATCCGCCTCGAAGGCTGCAACCGGCTTCGGATATTCCGGCCAGTCAAAGGTTATCGACGATGCTTTTCCTTGTTCGTAATGACGGTTTACCGGAATCACGACCATTTGGGTTGCCTGCTCTTTCAGCTGCCGCTTCATTTCCGGCACATAATATACGGTATTCCCCGTCATGCCCATCAACTCGTACTTGCCGTCCGGATGAACACGGTATACCTGGTAATACATGACGTCCTCTTCCTGTTTGGGTGCCTTCCAAGACAAGCGCGCATCACCATAGATCCCGTCGCGGAAATCGTTGTCGATGACCTTCAAATCGGTCACCGCGTGCGGTTTCTTCGCCTTGTCGTTCACCTGCGTAACCGCCAGACGGCCGATGTTGGCCCGATAATCCGCCTGATCCGCCGCGGACTCGAATTGGAGCGAGATTCCGGCGATCGTACGGCCTTTATACTTGTTCAGCTTGACGCTACCCTGCTTCCAATCCTGATTCGCACCCGTGGCAGTCCACTTGCCAGGTTCGAAAAATTCGTACCGATCCGGCGCATCGGAGAATGCTAAACCAATCTTCACCTTGGCGTCCTTTGCATTGTCCGCATAGACGAGCGATACTTCGGTCGTCGCTTCTACCGGGATATTCGCCTTATACAGCTTAACATGGGTGGAGGAGTCTTTGCTTACGGCACCCACCACTTGAAGGGAGCTGCCTCCGTAGTAGGATTTGCTGAAATCAAATCCAGGCTTGAGGGCCTCGCCTTTACCGCTTAGCTCCGTGATCCAGCGCCAGGTTGGCAAAATATCCTGCAGGCTCCGATTGCTCCAGTCGCTGCTTCGCATCACTTTGCCGTCCACCGCAAACATGTGGCCGTTTCCGGTATTGAAATGGGTGACGAATTCGGAATCGGTGAGCACGGTTTTGGCAACCACATCATTCGCAATCCCTCTCCATGCGAGCGGATCGGTTCCTTCAGGCTGCGAGGTATTGGCCGGGTTCATTCCGGGTCCTACCCAGAAGATCTGCTCCTTTTTCAAATACTCCTCATGGGTCTCGGAGCTGTTGAACGCCCAATCGGGGCGGTAAATGCCGAGGGAGGTCGTAGCTTTCTTGCCGTCCGGAAACACAACCGGCCAATTGAACTTGCCTTCGTAGCCGTTCGCCTCCACATCGATGCCAGCGTAAAGATCATACGGGCTGCGGCCAAGCTCGGCCGCTTTGGCCGGGGAGTTCAAGAACGGAGTGATGTAATCGTATTTGCCGTTCTTCTCGTCTTTGAACTGCCAGCGGAAATCGATAAACATATTGTCGGAAACCCGCTGATTTCCCTTTTGGAAGAACATCTCGTTCTTGTCCGTCAAAGCCCCCTGCCACTTCACCGGTCCCTCCTTGATCATGGAATCGTACCAGATCACTTCCATGCCCGGCGCTTTTTTCTGCTGAAGATACGTTAAAAATTGGGCCATCTTGGCGGCATCCTCCGGCGTTCCGCCCTGGGTTTCCTGATTGATGAACCAGCCGTCAAATCCGTAATACGTAGCAACCTCAATCAGTTTGTCTGCAACCGGGAACGATCCGTCCTCCCGCTGCTTTAACAGATCATGCATCCATTGGATCTTGCCCCCATGCTCGGTTTGCGGCAAGAAAACGGTTCCAAAAACAGGTACACCATTCTTGTGGGCCGCGTCGATCACGTCAGCGCTTGGCGGAACGATCAATCCTTCGCCTGCCGAGCCGCCCCACATCACCAGCTTGTCGATATACTGCCAATTACTGAACGTATAGGTGTGGAACTTCTCCGAGCCTTGGGATGGAGCTCCGCTTGTACTTGGATACATGGAAGCAATCGATAGAACCTTCACTTCCTCCTTGGCATTACTGTTTACCTTATTGCCCTGGATACGCTGATCTTCCAGCTTCACCGTTCCCCGGTTAAAAAGTGCATCTTTATCCGTGGACGGCGACCATTCCAGCAGCGTGTTCGGATACCAATATGATGAGTATGGCTGTGCTGCTTCGGCTTCTCCAGCAAAACCTGCCAGGGACGCTGCCAGCACTGCTGTGCTCATCCATACCGTCATTTTCCGTTTCCACTGGGCTTTCGTTAAATAATCCGGTTTGATTCGTTTCAATGGAATAACCTCCTATATTTAAAGTTTCAAGGAATGACAGAGAGAAACGGCCGTGAAGACCAGCCGTTTCTACCCCTCATACCTTTTTGACGGATTACTTGTTTTGAGCTTTCCACTCATCAAACTGCTTTTGAGCTTCAGCGATAACTTTGTCAATACCAGCATCCTGGAACTTTTGTTTTGCTTTTGGCAAGTATTCTTCAGGATCGATGGAGCCGGTATACAGGGCAGGAATAAATTCCTTCGCTACGTTCGTGATAGCCGCAACCTCCGTTTTTACCGGAGCCGTGTCAAAGTTAAAGCCGAATGTAGGAGCTACTACAGCGGAGCTGTTAAACTTCTCGAACGCTTCCCACTTGTCTTTAGGCTCACCCTCATGAAGGTACGTCAGGAACATATTGCCGAGCGCAAATCCAGGCATGGCATAGCTCTCCTGCATAGCAGGCATATCCTCGATGTACGGCTCCTCAAGCTTCTTGTAGTGCGTACCTTCCAAACCGTATTGAATCATATTCCGGAGCTTCACATCGGTGTTAAGCAGGTTCAAGAACATCATCGCCCGCTCCGGATTTTTGGAGTACGAAGAAATCGCCATCATCGAGCCCGCTGCGGAGCTGGTGTAAATGACTGGATCGTGCATCGGTCTTGTCACAATGTCATATCCCGCGTTTCTGGACCAGCCGAGCTCCGCGTATGGCTGCGTAATCTCGCGGTCCACGAGCCATTTGCCGGTTTTGATGTTATCAATACCATCCAGCGTCGCTACGTCCTCGCGCACATAACCCGCTTTATAGTATTTGCGCATCGTGGTCAGCGCCGATTTCAGTTCAGGTGAATCCAGCAAATTCACAAATTTAAAGTCTTTGGTGTCCAGGTACATACCGATCGGAATTTCATCGCCAAGCGGGAAGTCGACCGGCAAGTACGGCTTAAAGCCTTTCGGTACGGCAAGCGGCGTAATATCCGCAGGCTCGTTCTCTTTAATCGTTTTCAGAAGCGGTTCGAGATCCTCAAGCGTCGTTACATTGGAAATGTCCAAATTGTACTTATCCAGATATTTCTTATTGAAGCGCCATACAAACTGCTGTGCCAGTTCCTTGTTGGCCGGGATGCCATAGTTCACGCCGTTGACCTTCGTTCCTTCCAAGAAACGGGGGTCCAATGTTTCCTTAATGCCTTTTCCATACTGATCAAGCAGGTCATTCAGCGGCTTAAACGCGCCCTTCGCGGCATTTGGAAGATAATCGAACGCCCATGAGCTTGTGAAGGCAATATCATAATTCTCGCCGGAGCTTGTAATCACCTGCATCCGCTGGCTGTAATCGCCCCAGTCGATCATACTGATCTCGATTGTTGCATTGATTTTTTCCGTCAAATATTTATTGATCTCCTCTTGAACCACGGGAAGATCCTTCTGGTTAGGCCCGATCATGTACATTTTCAGTTTGACCGGATCCAGCTTGGAAACATCAACCGTGCCGTCGCTCTGAACGGCTGCCTCTTCCTTCGCAGGCTCGCCGGAATTAGCGCCTTCCTTGCTGCCGCAAGCCGACAATACAACCGTCAGCAGAAGCACAAGAGCAAGGGACAGTATAGAAACCTTTTTCTTAAACATGTGTTTTTCCCCCTGTATCACTTAATGGTTAATGCTATATTGGCACCGCTTACACACTTGGAACATCAAAGCCGGATTTCTCCGGCCGTGTGTGATGCGGGTACAACCTTATGAAATTAGCCTTTGACCGAGCCTACCGTCAGGCCCTGGACAAAATATCGCTGGAAGAACGGATACGCCATAACAATCGGCAGCGTCGCCAATACGACCATCGCCATCCTTACCGTCTCTGTCGGCAGGCCGGCTGCTGCATCAAATGAACCGATATTCTGCGCATTCTGTGTCAGAAAGTCCATATTCTTCTCAATCTTCATGAGCATGAACTGCAGCGGTGGTGTCGCCTGTGGATTGTTGTAATACAGCAAGGCGTTAAACCAGTCGTTCCAGTACCCCAAAGAGCTGAACAAACCAATCGTTGCAATCCCCGGCAGCGAGACCGGCAGCACAATTCGGATAAAGGTCAGAAACTCGCCGGCGCCATCGATTTTGGCGGACTCGATAATTTCATCCGGAATCGTCGTTTGAAAAAAGGTTCTCATGACAATGATGGAGAACGCGCTCAAGGATAAAGGAAATATCAACGCCCAGATCGTGTTTTGCAGATGCAGGAACTGGGTCATCACGATATAACCAGGTACCATACCACCCGAGAACAGCATGGTAAAGAATGCGAGGAAGCTGAAAAACCCTCTAAATTCAAAATTTCGACGGGACAATGCATAAGCATAAGTCGTAACCAGCGCCAGACTCACCAGCGTCCCCAGTACCGTGACCAGGAGCGTTAAGCTGAACGAGGACAGCAGCTCGCCTCCCGTTTCGAAAATATATTCGTACGCCGCCGTACTGAACTGACTCGGCAGCAGCCTGAAGCCTTCCAAGACCAGAGTCTGTTCGTCGGTCAAGGAAATAATAATAACAAATAGAAACGGAAAGATACAGGAGAACGAGAAGATGCCGATCACGATATTGAAAATCGTATTCCACAATGGGGAGATGGCGTTATAGTCTCTCTTCTTTGAACGCTTTGCCGGCTGATTCGCGGTTTGCGTTGATAGCTGCGTCATGAACGGTACACCTCCCTCGGATTAGAAGATCGCATGATCTTTTTCAATTCGTCGAACGATATAATTGGCGACTAGAATCAGAACCAGCCCTACAAGCGATTGGTACAAGCCCGCTGCCGTACTCATTCCGATGTCCCCCATATTGATCAGTCCGCGGTAGACGAAGGTATCGATAACATTCGTTACCGGGTAGAGAGCACCCGAGTCTTTCGGAAGCTGATAGAACAATCCGAAATCGGAACGGAAGATGCCCCCGATTGCCAATATGGTCAGTATGATCATCAGCGGCTTCAAGAGCGGAATCGTAATGTACCGCGTTTGCTTCCACTTGTTGGCTCCATCGATAACAGCTGCTTCATAATAAGACTTGTCGATCCCTGTAATAGCTGCCAGGTAAATCACGCTGTTATAGCCCACGCCTTTCCAGATGCCGACAAAAACGAGAATGAAGGGCCAATATTTAGCTTCGGCGTACCAGCTGATCGGCTCTCCCCCGAAATAAGTGATGATTTGATTCAACGTCCCTTTGTCTACGCTCAAGAAGGTGAACGCAAAATAACTGATGATAACCCACGACAAAAAATGCGGCAGAAACATGCCGGTCTGATATACCTTGGCCGTCCGCTTGTTGACAAGCTCGCTTAGCATGATCGCAAAGCCCACCGCAATGATCAGGCCCAGGATAATAAAAGCCAGGTTGTACAGAATCGTATTCCTCGTAATGATATAGGCATCATTGGTTGTAAACAGATACTCGAAGTTTTTGAACCCTACCCATTCGCTGTTGAACACGCTGGCGAAAAACCCGTCCGGGCTTATACGGAAGTCCTTAAAAGCAAGAACGGTGCCGAACATGGGCAAGTAAGCAAAGATAAGAAACCATATGGTTCCGGGCAGTATCATCAACAGCATAAACCGGTTGCGTATGACCTTTTTGATGAACCCCGACATGAACACTCCTCCTCTTCCCTGTTAAATACAAGTGATGCGACTGTTGTAGAAGATCCCCCATGATCTTTGTCGATGCAGCTATTCTATCACTCGCCCTTTAACTACTATCATTGTGCCAAGTAAGCGCTATCGCGCTCAAGTTGAAAAATACTAGAACGGGATGGATAAATTAAAGAATCCCCTAAAAACAACAAAGAACAGGCCAAAGGTTATCCACCTTGAGCCTGTCGCAAATGGTTTATTGTTGATTTAGATCCGATACATGGACCTCATTTCAGTTGGAGACACGCCCGTATATTTTTTGAACTGCCTGTAAAAGTACGAGCTGTCCGTATAACCTACGCTGAACGCAATATCCGCCGTCTTTTGATCCGTATGTAAAAGGAGCTGCGTGGCTTTCTCGATGCGGTACTGGTTCAAATAATCCGAGAAGCTTGCGCCGACCTCCTGCTGAAAGAGCTGCCCCAAATAATTCGGATGCATCTGCAGCCGCTGGCTCAGCGTCTTCAGGGAAAGCTCTTCCGGATAATGGTGCTGCACCTGCTCCACTAGGAACGAGACATGCAGGCTGTAGCCCTGATCCGCTTCTTCCAGGCGCGTAAGGCAGCGTTCGACGATACGCCATACATGATTTCGGAGTCCCTGGAGCGTATTAATCCGGTGCATTGGCGTAAATACCTCGCTGTAATCGGGATTTTTCTCCATATCCTTCGCCGCGATCATCAATTGGACTGCCGCGTTCAAGCAGGTTGCCCGGGGTACCGTCTGCTCCCCGCTGCCACCGCCGAGAACGGACTCGATATAAGCCTGCAAGGAGGGGACGTCCCCCTCGATCAACAGCTTTGCAAACGTATCGGGACGAGCGGACGGCGAAGAAGCCTGAACGGTCTCCGGTTCCGCAGGCGGACTGAAGAGGGTCATGTCATCTCCGGCAATCAGGCAGGCGTTGAAATGGCCCTTCGCCTTCCTGTAGCTCTCCTGAATGTCTTTGAAATCATTGAAGCCCGCATTTCCTTCGGAGCACCACATGCGCAAGCCGGTCAACACCCGCAGCTTGGCCATGGCATTTCTCATGCCTTCCCGCGCCGCATCCTTCCGTTCATTCATCGCAACCGACATCACAACGATGTCGTCATCGGCATCAGGGAAACAGATCACCTCATGATCTCCCCCAAGCTCTTCCGAAAAAGCCCGGCAAAATTCATCGGCTAGACTGGTCAAGCGATAGAGCTGGGATACCGGGCGTTCGTCGGATATAAGCCGCAGAACGTAAACCTGGTAGGAGACATAATTCAGCGGAATTCCGAGAAGTTCGGCTCTTTGCTTTAATTCCGAGCTTTTGATTTCGCCGTTGACCCATCGCTGCAATATATTGCTGCGCAGGATCTTCCAATCCTCCTCGGAGCGAAACCGTTTCAATTCCTCGCGCTCCCAGTCCCCTCGGATATGCTTAATGGTCGCTTCCAGCTCCTCGATGTTGATCGGCTTCAAAATATAATTCTGAATGCCGAGCGTGATCCCCACCTTCACATATTCAAATTCTTCGTACCCGCTGAGCACAATGAATTTGGTGCGGGGATGCATTTCCTTTACCTTCTTGATAAGCTCGAGTCCGTTCATTCTTGGCATCATAATGTCCGTGATCAGCAGATCCACGGGCTCTTCCCTCAACCGCTCAAGCGCCTGCAACCCATCGTTGGCCGAACCTGACACATGCAGGTCGTAATTCTGCCAATCCACAATGGTGGCCAACCCCTGAGCGATCAAAGGCTCGTCATCAACAAAAAATACCTTCCTCATGTCGTCTCCCCCTTGCGAACCATCGGTATTTCCATGCGGACCTCGGTTCCCTGTCCCTCCGTGCTGTTTATGGCCACTCCGTAATCATTTCCGTAATTCAGCACGATTCGTTCATGCACATTCATGAGCCCGATCGAACGGTAACCCTTGTCGGGAGGCTGGAGAACCTTGTCCAGCGTGCCGCGGATTTGGGTAAGCTTTTCCTCCGGTATGCCCGTTCCATTATCCGATACGATGATCACGACCCGGTCCCCTGCCCGGCGGGCACGGACTGAAATTTTATTGTTATCTTCCAGCGGGCGAAACCCGTGAACGATATAGTTTTCCACGATCGGCTGGACCAGCAGCTTGATAATGCTGACACTTTGAATTTCTGGATCCACCTCGATTTCCGTCTCCAGCCGTCCGTCATAGCGGATGCGGAACAGGTCGAGATAAACAGAACACATGTCCATTTCCTCTTCAACGGTAACCACCGTGCTTTTTTTCACCATGTTCTTGAACATGACCGACAAGCTGTATATCATTTGCCCCACTTCCTTCGCCCCTTCGAAATACGCCTTCATGCGAATGGATTCGAGCGTATTATATAGAAAATGAGGGTTGATCTGGGATTGCAGGGCGACCAGCTCCGCATTTTTTTGCTTGATTTCCGAGGTATACATTTTATCGATATATTGCTCCAAACGGTCGCCCATGTCGTTAAACCGGCGGGAAATCTGCTGGAGCTCATCTTCGCCGGACATCTGAATGCGCGTCGACAGATCGCCTTCGCCGATCCGGTTCATCGAGCGGATAATCCGCTGCACTTTTTTGGAGAACTTTCGAATGATCGTAAACGTAATCGCAAAACTGGCCGCCATAAACACAAGCGTGACCAGGATCAGTCCGGTTCTTAAACTCTCCGTGCTCTCTTTGATCAGGGATTGCGACACAATCCCCACCACCGACAGGCCCGCGTTGCCGACATTCAATATGTTCACTTTAGAGGGTTCGTCCAGCTCCACCCAGTCCCCGGCTTTTTCCTGCTCCAAGTGGTAGGGATAGGTTTGACCGTAGTACTCATCCTCCGAATCGTAAATAACGGTTCCCTGTGCATTCAACACCAAAATCCGGCCTTTTACCGAAGCTCGGTTCTCCAGCCAAGATGAAATTTGCCGGGCGTCGAACTCCACATTCATCATCCCCACCCGATTCAGGGTCCACGGGTCCTTCAGCTCTCTCGAATAGGAATATGATCTAGGACCGGAACCTCCGGATGAACCCGAAGACTCGTTTTGAGGCATGGTATCCCAGCTGTGCTGCTCCCGGCGGGCAAACCAGGTCTCCCACTTGTTCTTGGAACCCGCTTCATTATTCAACTGCTGATTGGTCCGGCTGATATGCATGTAAAAATTGTTCGGATAGCTGTAGATCGACACGCTTCTGGCGCTTGACTCCTGCTCCAGGTAGTTTTTCAGCAAGGTATTAAAAGACCGTAAACGCTGCTCTCCCGTCCTGGTGTATAAATCCAGCCGATATTTCAGGTAACTCTCATATTCGTTGTTCAAAAAATAGATCAGCTCATCGCTCAGCGTGGCATCTCCATATATCTGCTGAAATATATTCTGTATGCCCTCGTACTGCCGGCTCAAATAAATATTCAGAACATGCGCGGATTTGAGATTCGCATCGGTCTGCTCGCGGAGTATGCGCTGCGTCTGATATTGATAAACCAGGGTTGCCGCAATCGCGAACAGCACGATCATGACGGTCGAATACAGCACAACGATTTTGTTGAACATTTTTCGCTTTAGATGATTTAAATAGAATTGGCGCAGTCTGAAAATATGAAACACACCCTGTTCTATAATGGTCACTTCGGCACCCAGTGTACACCCTTTCCGTAAACCCGGCAATTGAAATTTGCATCTTGATGAACAAGCGCCGTTTGACTAGAACAGCATTAACGGACTACGAAGGGTACGGGGGGCGACATGGCGTTCGTTCTGACCGAACGCGGCAAGGAACCCCTATGCTGCGAATTGCATTGAACAGCCAGGCCAGCTTATGCGCATGGATAGGCACGGGACCGCTGCTTTGAGGTATCGTCCATCTATTATGGACTAGAGGAATGCCCCGCTATATGTTGAATATCTATAAGGAAAAGAGTAGGAGAAGCGCCAAAACGTTAATAACGAGTTAAATCAAATAAGAGCCGAGGATAGACGAATGAAACTTCAATTACTATATAATGAATATCTTAATATTAAATTCAATAGAGGATTACCGTCCGTTCAAACGGACGGCTTTGAATACGGCCTTCTTGAGGATGACAGTGCAGCGTTATTCTTTGCCGAACGTAGCGTTGAGGCCTTTGTGGAGTGGGCGTATGAATTACAGCCAAGGGACCCCAATTATGTTGCGAGTCCGGACTGGAAGCCTGTGCTCTCGGACTCCTATAAGCAGCTGGATGTCTATGATGAATTGGTATTCTATTATTTGTTGTTTACGATCAATGCGACGACGTCCATTGCCAAGCTCAACCCGTATAATGCCATGAATGATATGATGAAGCACTACTGCTTCTTTCAGCTGGCCCAATTGACGGATGCCTCCAGGTTGAACGAGGAACAGAGACAGCAATTAAGAGATTTTTTCTTCTTTTTCTACCTATACGCGCACCCGGTGAATGAGGAGACCCTCTACGCCTTTTCATTCCGCGGGCTTGATTTGGTCCATACGAAAACCAACATTCATGTTGAGCAATATGTAACTGCTTATCACGATTACTACAGCAAGCATCACGACAAGTACAGAGATCAAATATCCATCGATCCACATCAAATCCAAACCTGCAAAAGCCTTACACTGGAGCTGTTAAGGTCCATCGAGGGCAAATCGGCCAAGCTGGAGATGCCCCTTGAAGAAGGGCTAGAGGCTGTATTGCAGCTGATTAATGACGTGGATGGTTTAATGCATATGTACTCCGAAAATAAAACAACATTATTCGGTATGATGAGAGACTTCCTCTCGGACAATCGCTCAACCCCCTATCGCGATCATTGTTTCCGTATGCTGCTTCAGAATTATGTCTGTTATATCCTTTATTTTAAGTTTGATGAAATTCATCATTTGGTGGATTATTTTAAAGACACGCCGGTATGGTGCGAGAGAATGATTAATTCCCTTTTTACGGATGCTATCTTTATCCAAAAGATCATGCGGCAACACCGGATCGACATTGCCGAGTATGAGAATGTGATCGCGTTCTTTAATGAGGAGGCGCGGAGGATTTATTTGTAATCCAATAGCAGGGGGAGAACCGACGCATGGAAAAGGAATTCATACTGACACATAAGCTGCTGACCCTGCTCGATTCCGAGTATCGCTGGTTCACCCTTGCCGAGATTGAAGAGCAGATTGGCGTATCGGACAAAACGATCCGTAAAATTATCGATGAAGCCAAGGAGGAGCTTCCTCCTTCGATTCATTTTGAGATTTCGCGTGGAAAAGGCGTCATTCTCCACTATGATAAACGGAATGTCGCGATTGGCGAGGTCATCTCTTCCATGTACAGGCAGAGAACCCTCTACCAGCTGCTCGATGTGCTATTTGCCGAGGGAGGGCGCTACTCGCTGGAAGAGCTGGCCGACAAGCTGTATATGAGCTCTTCTTCGCTGAAAAAGCTGATTATCCGGCTGAACAACCATGACCTGAAGCGATACCATTTGCGCATCGCATATTCCATGCCTGAGGTCAAAGGCAGTGAAATCGGTATCCGTTATTTTTACTGGAAATTATATTACGATGCCTATGAATTCTCCGGCTGGCCATTTGCCGACATCGACCAAGCCCAGATCCATGAGTATATTACGACGATCGAGTCGGAGAATGACATCGTGTATTTCCTGAACGCCAAGCGGAGCTTGTCTTTTCTGGCGGCGATCATGATTACCCGAGTGCTGCAGGGCAAATATGCGGATGTTCCCAACGGGCACTATGACTGGGAGAGCAGCATGCTTCACGCATCTGTTGCCGCATTGGCCAGAGCGCTGGAACAGCGGTACGCCATTCATCTGCCGCTGGACGAAATCCGGTTTCTGCAAGCCATGTTCAGCTTGGGCCAATACAATTATTATGATGATGCGAAAGTCAGCGCGATGATATCGAGGGAGAAAGCAAGCCTAGTGGAAATCGGGGAGGAAAAGTATCGACTCCTCAATCATTTCCTCATGCTGGCGCTTGCCGCGTTCCCTGCGATTGATATGAACGACCGGTTCATCTGGGAAATCGGCGATTTCTTCGAGAAGCTGCGGCTAGAAAATGCGCTTCCCGATCTGATCGCCATTTCGGCAAGCAGCTTGACGGAATATGTTCAAAGGGATTGCCGGCCCATGTACCAGAGCGTAAAAAGCTGCATGCTGGAATGGAGCCAGCGCTACCCGGGCATTCAGTATAACGACTATCATCTGACGAAGCTGACGCTGTTGATCAGCTCCAGCCTGCGCTATAACAGCAAAAAGGCTTTCCTGCTGATCGGCGAGGAATTCTCCATCCGCCATTACGTCGCCAAGCTCATCAAGAATGAAATCGGTGACGAGCTGATCATCAACACCTCCATTATGGAGGGGCTTACCGATGAAATGATTCGAAAACACGGCATCGATTTTGTGATCAGCACGTTTCCTGTCGAGCTGAATGCGGTACCCGTGGTCATCATTTCAACGATACCGACCAAACGGGATTTGGAAAATATCCGCAAGGAATTAATGCAACCATGAGACCTCATGGTTGCATTTTTCCGTTAGGCTCCGTAACTTTCTGGTCTTGGTTATCCCTCCGATTCTGACTATGATGAAGGCAGATCAATAATAAAGCGCTTTCTCAAGAGGGAGGCCAGTAAGCAGGAGGAGCAAGATGAGCATACATTTGGGAGCAAAGCAGGGAGAAATCGCTGAACGTGTGCTGCTGCCCGGCGATCCGCTGCGGGCGAAGTTTGTAGCAGAGCACTTTTTAGAGGAGGTATATTGTTACAACGAAGTGAGGGGCATGTACGGGTACACCGGCCTTTATAAAGGAGTTCCCGTTTCGGTCCAAGGTACAGGAATGGGCAACCCGACCATGAGCATTTATGCGACGGAGCTGATTCAGGATTACGGGGTTAAACAGCTGATCCGCATCGGTACGTGCGGGGCCATGCAAAAAGAGCTTCAGGTACGCGACATCGTACTGGCTCAAGCCGTATCCTCGGACAGCAATCTGATGGAAAAAATATTTTATGGCTGCAATTACGCGCCAACAGCCGATTATGACATGTTAAGCAAAGCCCATCGACTGGCTCAGGAGAAGCAGGTGAATGTCTTTGTCGGCAATATCTATAATTCCGATGAATTCTATAGAGAAACGTTGGACCGTCTTCATAAATTTATGGACTTCGGCGTGCTCGCGGTTGAGATGGAAAGTGCCGCCCTGTACACGCTGGCTGCTAAATACGGCGTCAGGGCCCTGTCCATATTGACGGTAGGCAGCCATCTGCTGACCAATGAACGTTCGTCCCATCAAGACAGCGAGAAATCCTTCCACGACATGGTCGAGGTCGCGCTCCATACCATCTTAGCGGACGAATAGGGATTGCTTGAAAACAAACTATGCTCTAGGGGGAAAAATCAATGGGAATCAAACGCGGATTTAAATATGATTTTTCGTTGTTGGCCATTTTGTTGATCCCGATTGGGATCGCAATCAACTTTGTCGGCGCGCAAATTATACTGCTGCTCAAGCTGCCGATTTACCTGAACACCATCGGGACGATTCTGACGGCCATGATCGCCGGTCCTTGGGTCGGTATGATTACGGGGGCCAGCACCAATCTTGTTGTCGGCATAACGAACCCGGTCTCGTTCGCATTTACGCCTGTACAAATGGCCGTCGGTCTAGTGGTCGGCCTGCTCTCCATGAGAGGCATGTATACGAAGCTCTGGAAAGTCATCTTGTCCTCATTCGCTGTCGTACTGACCGTTCTGATCGTGGCTTCTCCAATCCAGGTGCTGATGTTCGGCGGAGCGACAGGCAACTCTTCGGATGCCGTGGTTGCTACATTCCTGGCCTCCGGTCAGCAGATCTGGACAGCGGTATTCTCAACCAAAATCCTGGTGGAAAGCGTCGACAAAATCATCAGCAACGTCGTTGCCTTTGTCATCGTGATGAAGATGTCCCCAAGATACTTGTCCAAGCTCAATTACGGTGCAGCTTTTATCAAAAAGAAATGACGTGTAGTCCGTAATGGATACGCTTTCATAAAGGAGGGGTTCTTGTGAATAACGAACGGTCCTTATTGAGCCGTCTTTATCCAACAACCAAGTTTATGATTACCATGGCTTTATGCATGGCAGCATTTATCGTGCCCGGCTACGGGTTCAGTTACGCCGTCCTGCCGATTTGCATGGTGCTGGCCTACTTTGCCGGCAGCTTCAAGGAATTTTCCAATCTGGCGATCAAGGCACTGCTGATGATTGTTGTGTTCATCTTTATTCTGCAGAGCTTCTTCTATCCCGGCAACGACATTCTGTGGAGCTGGAGCATCTTCTCTATCAAGCGGGAAGGACTTGAATTCGCCCTGTTCCTGACATCCAAAATCGTGGCGGTGGCATCGGCCTTCATTCTGTTCTTCCGCATCACCAAGGTCAAGGATCTGGTCCATTCCCTGGAACAGATCGGCCTGCCGTCCAAAGTAACCTATGTCATCTTGTCCACCTTGCAGCTCATTCCGGAGATGAAAAAGCTGACCCACGTCATCATGGATGCCCAAAAAACAAGAGGCGTTGAAACCGAAGGCAAGCTGCTTGTCCGCATGAAAGCCTTCCTGCCGACCCTTAGCCCGCTCATTCTCGGTTCCGTGGCCAGCACGGAGGAACGGGTACTGACGCTGGAGTCGAGAGCCTTCTCGGCCAATGTCAAAAAAAGCAGCATCTACAAACTGGAGAAAACAAAGCATGACCGGCTGGTTCGAATTCTGCTGGTCGTACTGCTTGCCATCTTAATCGTCTGGAGAGTTGCGCTATGAGTATCATTACGATCAAGAATCTATCCTACCAATATCCGATCAGTGAGACCGATGCACTTAAGAACGTGAACGTAACGATCGAAAGAGGCAAGCTGTATGCGCTGATCGGGGCCAACGGAGGCGGAAAAACGACCCTGTGCAACGTCATTCGCGGGTTTATCCCCCACTTCTATAAGGGAGATCTGCGCGGCGAGGTGCTGATCGAAGGCAAGGATATCCGCGAATGGGAAATGGGCGAGCTCTCCCAAAAAATCGGCTATGTGTTCCAGAATCCTTTTACACAGATCAGCGGCGTGAAGGATAACGTGTTTGAAGAGATTGCATTTGGCCTTGAAAATCTGGGCATGGAGCCCGGACTTATCCGGGAGAAGGTGGATCAGGTCATCCACATGCTGGAGATCGATTATTTGCGGGACAAAAACCCGTTCGAGCTCTCCGGCGGCCAGAAGCAGCGGGTTGCGCTCGCCTCCATCATCGTCATGGAGCCGGATGTGCTGGTTATTGACGAACCAACCTCGCAGCTTGATCCGAAGGGGACGGAAGAAGTGTTCAAGATTATTGAGCTGATGAAGAAAAAGGGAAAAACCATCATTCTCGTCGAACATAAAATTGAGCTGATTGCTGAATATGCCGACAATGTCATTCTGCTGAGCGAGGGTGAAGTGGCGATGCAAGGCAGCTCACAGAAGATTCTTACCGATGAGCGCGCCCTGGCATTCGGAGCCGCGCTTCCCCAATATTCGCTGTTCGGCCTGGACATGCGCAAACGGGGGATGGATCTCGGCAGCATCCCCTTAACGGAAAAGGAAGCCCTCGAGGCCGTGCAGACATGGATGAAGAAGGGGGTTAACGCATGAGCTTTCTGACTTTGACGAATGTTTCCTATGCCTATCCGAACGGCTACAAAGCGGTGGATAGCGTCAACATGTCCTTCCGAAAGGGGGAATCCGTTGCCATTGTCGGCCAGAACGGGGCAGGGAAAACGACCACCGTCAAGATGATGAACGGGCTCCTCAAGCCTTCTGAGGGAGATGTCGTCATCGACGGCTGGAATACGCGGGATTATACCACCGCGCAAATATCGAGAAAGGTCGGCTATGTGTTTCAGAACCCGGACGACCAGATCTTTCATAACGATGTGTACAGCGAGATTGAATTCGGCCCCCGCAAGCTCGGCCTTCCGGAGGAACAGGTCAAAGCGAACGTCATGAAAGCGGCGGAGCTGGCAGGCGTCGTCCCGTTTCTTAAGGACAATCCGTACAATTTGCCCTATTCCATGCGTAAATTCGTAACGATTGCCTCCGTCATTGCGATGGATTCCAGCGTCATCATTCTGGATGAGCCGACGGCAGGCCAGGATCTTCCGGCTATGGCGCGGCTCGCCCATCTGATCGAGGCTTTAAACCAGGAAGGAAAAACCATTATCACCATCACGCATGATATGGAATTTGTCGTGAACAACTTCCATCGGGTCATCGTCATGGCGAACCGCCAGGTCATTGCGGATGACGACAAGCGGGCCATCTTCTGGAATCTGGATGTACTGGAGCAGGCGATGCTGAAGCAGCCGCATATTAGCAGGCTCTGCCACTCCCTGGATATCGGCCATAACATCCTGGCGATACCGGAGCTTGCGGACGAGCTTGCCAAGCATAAGTGATGGAATAAGGGAGTGACGATATGGAGCAGGTAAAGCACATCTTGTTGGATGTGGATACCGGCGTGGATGATGCCCTGGCGCTCATCTTTGCCGTAAAATCCAATAAGCTGCATATAGAAGGCATTACAACGGTGTTCGGCAATGTGGACGTGAAGCAGGCGACGGAGAATACGCTCCAGGTGCTCGAATTGGCGCAGCCCCGGTACGAAATTCCCGTTGCTATGGGAGCGGACGCCCCTTTATTTCGCCCTCGCCGCGAGAACGTAACCGCCATTCATGGAGCCAACGGCCTGGCCGGATATGAACTGCCGGAGGAGGCGCGCCAATCGCCGGTGAACGAGAGGGCATCTGATTTCATCGTGCGGAAGGTACGGGAACAGGCACATGACATTACCCTGGTATTCACGGGCAGGCTGACCAATCTGGCGGTGGCGCTCGCCAAAGACCCGTCGATCGCGCAGAAAGCCAAGCTGGTGCTGATGGGAGGCGCCATCAAGGTGCCGGGCAATATAACGCCCGTATCCGAAGCCAACATCCACGGCGATCCCGAAGCGGCGCACCGGGTGTTCGAGTCCGGGATTCCGATTACGATGGTAGGCCTGGACGTGACCGGAAAGGCCAAGTTCGGCGAGGCTCATTTTCAACAGCTTATGAACGGTTTCACGGATGAACAGGCAGAATTAAGAGCATTCATGCACCATATATTCACCTTCAGCTTTGAGGCAAGCGACCGCTTGAACGAGGGCAGATATCGGCTGATGCATGATCCGCTGGCGCTGGCTGTCGTCGAGGACGCTTCCCTTGTGGAGATGGAGGATTATTACGTCTATATCGAGACAAAGGGACTGGTATCTTCCGGTGCAACGCTGGTCGACTTCAGGCGTCCGCAGTCACGGACCAATGCCTCTGTCTGCATGCAGGTCCGTGAAGAGGCATTCCTACAGCATTACATTCGCACGGTGCTGTCATAACCGTCAAAGGAAGGAGCATGATTAATGCATCGAATCGTATTGGATGTGGATACGGGCGTGGACGATGCGCTGGCGATTGCCTATGCCGTCCGCTCTTCGGCTCTCGATATCCTGGGAATAACGACCTGTTTCGGAAACGTTCCGGTAGAGTACGCCACTCGCAATACGCTCCATGTGCTGGAGCGACTTGGCGCAGCCGGAATCCCTGTCGCCATGGGGGAAGCCGCCCCCTTGTTCCATCCCTCTATCAAGTCTTATCCCGTCCAGTTTCATGGCGAGAATGGACTCGGCAACCTAGCATTCCCCGATCCGGGAGCCAAGCCGGTCTCCACGTCCGCCGCGGCCTTTATGGTGGATCAGGTCCGGCGATATCCGAAGCAGGTAACGCTGATCTGCGTCGGCCCATTGACCAATCTGGCTGGGGCCATTCTGCAGGCGCCGGAGATATCGTCGTTGGTCCGTCAGATTATCATAATGGGCGGAGCCGTGGGCGTGCCGGGCAACCGCCGGATGCATGCGGAAGCGAATGTATACTCCGACCCGGAAGCGGCCCAGCTCGTCTTCCAATCCGGAGCTCCGATTATGCTGGTCGGCCTGGACGTGACCATGCAGACCGAGCTCAGTCTGGAGGATATTCAGCGCTGGAGAGACCTGGATTTTGACCTGACCCGCTTCTTGGCCGACATGACTTCCTACTATATCGGAGGCTACCGGGAAGCCTATGGCGACCGGACCGGCTGTGCCCTGCATGATCCGCTGGCGGTAGCCGTCGCGATCGACCCGAGCCTGGTTGAGGTTCAGCCGATGGTGCTGCAGGTCGATCTGGAAGGCATTCACTCCTATGGCAGAACCATTGCCGATCTGCGTCCGCGTTGTACCGCTCGGCCGAACGTCAACGTCTGCACCGGTGTCGACGCCAAGCGGTTCCAGGAGCATTTTATGAAGACCTTGATGAAATAGCTGCAGCATAAGGAGTGAACGCCGGGTGCGTTTCACTCCTTTTTTGATGAATGATCTATCCCCGCCTAAAACCCGAAATAATGGGACACAACCAAAAAAATGGTACCTATCCTTCTGATTATGAAATTCGATAGAATAAAGATGTTCTTAGGTGTAAGCGTTTTCCATTACGCGCATAGTCTGGGAGAATCCATAATGATTAAGGGAGGGTATTTATGAGGCGATCTTACATTACGGAAAGGCGGTTTAGGCAAAAGGGATTGAGTTTGTTCTTGGCGGTCCTGATGCTGGCTGGCATCGGTCTATGGCCGACCTCGAAGGTTCAGGCAGCTGAGGCTGCCGGGACTACCATTACCTCAATGTCTTACTTTTCGGCAGCAGACGGGCCTGTCATCACAAAATCAGGGGTTGATCAGGCTAGCTACGGTTTTGTCATGCCGATCTTCAACGGAGGCTCCGCCACCTGGAATGATGTTGCCCAGGACCTGGGAGTAAAGGTGAAAGTAAATGGCAGCTGGGTTGATATCGACAGTGTCAGCAGCTTTGTCTATAACCAGAATTGGGGTCACTGGAACGACGGCGGCTTTACCGGCTATTGGTTCACGCTCTCCGCAACGACCGAAATTCAGCTGCACTCCAAAGCCAATGGGGTCACGCTTGAATATTCACTTGTCTTTCAAAACATCAACAAAACAACCATCACGGCGATGACCCCGACGCAAGGCCCGCAAATTACGGCAGGTTTTACGGGCGGTGCCGGCTTTACCTATCCGACTTTCAACCATGATCCCGCCATAACCTATGCGGCCGTAGCGGATGATTTAAAGGTGTATGTGAAGCCTGTAAACAGCAGCCAATGGATCGATATCGACAACAATGCAGCCAGCGGCTGGATCTACGATCAGAACTTCGGCCAATTCACCGACGGAGGCGGCGGCTACTGGTTTAACGTAACGGAATCGATTAACGTCAAATTAGAGTCAAAGACCTCTTCGGCTAACATCGTATATACCATCACCTTTAATGAGCCCGTAAGAAATTCTTATGTGCTTACGCCTTATGAAGGAACGACCTTTACAGCCGATGCGAGCGGCGCTATCGGCATCCCACTGCCTAAAATTGATGGGGGTGCGCCAATCGGCACCGAGCTTGGCAATTTCGTATACCAGATCCATATCAACGGGCAATGGGTGGATTTGGACAATTCGAGTCAGAGCGGATTTGTATATGCCGCTAATGGCTACAACAACATGTCTGATGCCAATCAGTGGGGATATTGGGCCGACCATATCTATGGCCTGTGGTTTCAGCCGATCCAGGAGGATATGCAGATCCGTATCGGCTATCCGCTAAATGGGCAGGCAGGTGGAAGTGTGGGCAGCAATTTCGTCAACTATACTTTGATTGGCAACCCGGATGCTCCCCGCCCGGATGTAACCGATCAGGAGGATATTCCGATCGGAACGCCAAGCGACTCGGCCATCGAGGGCATGGATCTCATCTGGCAGGATGAATTTAACGGAACTGCGCTCGATCTCAGCAAATGGAATTATGAAACAGGTTATTATCTCAGCGACGATCCCAATACCTGGGGTTGGGGCAATTCGGAGCTGCAGCATTATACCGATCATGCACAAAATGTTTATGTGCAGGACGGAAAGCTTAATATCAAGGCCTTAAACGAGCCAAAATCCTTCCCGCAGGATCCAAATCGGTATGCACAATACTCCTCCGGCAAGATTAACACCAAAGATCATTTCTCCCTTAAGTATGGCCGAGTGGACTTCCGTGCAAAGCTGCCTACAGGCAACGGCATCTGGCCTGCGCTCTGGATGCTTCCGCAGGATAATGTGTATGGGACATGGGCATCCTCCGGTGAAATCGATGTGATGGAAGCAAGAGGACGCCTGCCTGGCGCGACGAGCGGCGCCGTACACTTTGGCGGGCAATGGCCGACGAACCGGCATCTTTCCGGCGAATATCACTTCCCTGAGGGGCAAACCTTTGCCAATGACTATCATGTCTACTCGGTCGTCTGGGAAGAGGACAGCATTAGATGGTATGTGGATGGCAAGTTCTTCTTTAAAGTAACCCGGGATCAATGGTATTCCGCAGCGGCGCCGAACAATCCGAATGCTCCTTTCGATCAGCCGTTCTACCTCATTATGAATCTGGCGATCGGCGGGACCTTTGACGGCGGCCGGACCCCGGATCCGTCCGATATTCCTGCAACGATGCAGGTGGACTATGTGCGTGTGTATAAAGAAGGAGAAGGCGGCGGCCAGAATCCGGGAAACGTGCCCGTTACCGGCGTAACGGTGAATCCAGCCACAGCACAGGTGGAAGTCGGGCAGAGTGCTCAATTAAACGCCAGCGTGGCACCGTCCAATGCAACGAATAAGCAGGTCACCTGGTCCGTTTCGAGTTCCAGCATCGCATCCGTGAGTCCGAGCGGTCTCGTGACAGGGCTTGCCCCGGGTACGACAACCGTCACGGCGACGACCGCTGACGGCAATAAAACAGCCAGCGCTACCATTACCGTTGTGCAGGCACCATCCACCGTGATTGTCATCGGCGATGAGGTGAAGGGCCTGAAGAAAATCGGCGATGACTTGCTGTTCTATGTCAATGGCGCGACCTTTGCCGATTTACACTATAAGGTCAATCATGGCGGGCAGCTGAACGTAGCCATGGCCCCAACGGGGAACGGCAGCTATACCTACCCTGTCAATAACTTGAAGCATGGGGATACCGTCGAGTACTTCTTTACCTATAACCCGGGGCAAGGAGCACTGGACACCCCTTGGCAGACGTATGTTCATGGGGTAACGCAAGGAACGCCGGAGTAACCCGGTAAGTCCGGGCGAACATGTAAATGGTTGAAAAACCGGTGTCTGCTCCGGGTTGCAAGTGCGCAATATCCAATAAATCAGGGCTCTCTCATCCATAAGAGGGCCCTGATTTTATGGAAATGGATTCAATACGGCAATTGCTTGCCCTATAACCCCTTTTATTTTGAAATTGAATTTTCTGCATACCACTTTCTTAATAGATTAATATGCGCTTGATGGTATCGGTTGTGGTCAGCCATATGCCATAATCCCCAGCGAATGGTTGCTTGCTTTTCATTCTCATGACCAAAGGTGACAACTCGGTCTAGATCATCATCTTGTAATTGGGTGCAGGTGTCTTTCAACATGTTTAACACATCTTCATACTCCGATATCAGGGTGTTGAGAGCCTTGCCTTTGACCATCGGAAGTCGGTTACTCGCATCAATCATGGGGCCATATTGTTCTTGTAAAGATTGAGGAAGAGGCTCCCCTTTCATTCGGTACACCCAATTCAAATCAACATACAGGATATGTCTTATTAATTGGGCGGTACTATTAAAGCTGCCATTGAGCCCCCTGTAATCGACTTCTTCCTGCGTCATCCCCTTCGTGATCAGTTGAAGTCGCTGGTTATTTTCTTTCACAGCCGAAAACAGCATGCCCACGATCGGTGACATATTCGCTTCCCCTTGTAAATCGCACAACATCGGGCTTTTCCTCCTTCCATATGGGTCTACATATAAATAAACTCGCTCTCCTTCATCCGCCATAAATATTCATATATCCCAGAACGCTACACCAAAGTTTCGAGGCCAAGTATGGAGGAAATTTTCAAACGGGTCCAGACTTATTGGTTTGGTACCAACCATAGGACCAAACCATACCAACAAACGGGCCTGCAACTAGCTTTATACATAATACGACGATGACCCACATCATAGGAATCACTTTTAGACTATCCATGTAAACTTCTTTACTGAACCCGCGTTCCAATCCAATAATAATCGGCGCGATCGTGTTTACTGAAATAATCGATATGATCAATAAAAATAATATACCCTCTTTTCCGTTTCTAGGCAGTCTTGTCTCTACGTACTTCTGGTTTGCCATCCCCTATCATCACCCCTCCAAGTAAATGTATCACCGTGTTATTTTAGCGATTTAGGGGTCTTCTTCATAAGTGAACATTTGATAACCTTTGATTTGTTCGGAGCCTATTTTCTGGATTTCTACGTCGAGGAGGCCCGAAGGATCTATTGGTAACGTAGCGGCTCTCTTTTCATAGAATTCGTTGATTTATGTTTCCCTTGCTGCCCTGTTCTCCCACTTCTCCTTCAAAGCTTTCAAGTCCTCAACAAAGAACCTTAGCAAATTGGGTCTTCTTCTTACTGCCAGCGGGTGATAGGTAAAGCCGATCGGTACCTCTTGGAACTCGTGCCAGCTTCCTCGAAGCTCCTTGACGGTGGCATTCTCCTTCTGCGGGAATAATCCTTCGGCCACGGCATTCCCAAAGCCAAATAGTACTAGCGGCTGCTTCTGAAGGATCTGCGACTGCAGATGCGGAAGACATGCCGCTCGGGTTGCAGGTTTATCGTAAGCACGGATTGGCCGGCGTTTCAGCAAATAGGTGACATAAACCGTATGTATATCCATACCCGCTTCCCTCATGCCGAGTTGGAGGGTTTCCCGGGTACCGCATAAGAACTCATTTCCTTCCCGGTCCTCCCGGGCTCCCGGATTATCCAGGATCATCATCAGCGAGCCTTGCGGATTGCCTTCCCCCCAGATGACGCGATTCCGCTGTTTGAACAGTTCGCAGCGCTCACAATCCTGAATACCTTCGGGCGCTTGCTCTTCCGGCAAGATGATGCAGGGATGATCCATTTCCGTAGACATGCCCATCCTTCCTTTCTGTCGCATGCAATGGTTCCATTATGCCCACCTAATGTAAAAACTTGCCTTCAACTATATACGGACTACCTTATTGTGTTGAAATCCCACTACTATCTCGGCAGAAACAAAATGGCTTTGAACACGTCAAGCACTCGGTATTCCTTCTACGTTAATTCTTCAAACATCATACCCAGAACCTCCCATTTCGCCGGACATTTCGGAATTTGGTGAAATAGTCCGGCGCTCCGATTCCGGTTTTCAGCCGTTTTCACCGTGAGCGCCGTTTTCGCTTCCCTGGAACTGAATTGCTTCCGTTTGCTGTGTAACTCCTTTTTGTATAGGCTGGGTGAGTGGCCTCGCGCAGCTGCCCCTATTTTGTATACTACTTACCATCAATCTTCAATTTTCGGTACGTATCGAACGCCACCATAGGCATTTGCAACGAACCCTGATAGCAGTCGCCCAGGAACTGAAATACCGCGCCTTCGGTCCGCAATCCTAACACCTGCTGGATTTCCTTGAACCGAATCTTTGAATCCATTCCTAAATCCACCATCTGTTGCTCCTGGTAATCCCTCAGATCGTTTTTTTCTTTCTCACTCCGGTGATAGTACGCCAAAAGCTTCTGAATCACTTCGTATTGAGTCTTTACCCGCAGCGTTTCGGACATTTCATTCAGTTCGTCCCGCAGTTCTCATGTCGTCATCTGTAGGTCGATGACGTCCTCTAAACGTTAAGCATGGTATGGTCCAAAGGATGATTATCCGAGAACAAATCCCGATTGTGCTTGAGCATTTCCGTTATGACATCCGCCACCGCGGCTGCATCGCATACGCGGACAACGGCATCGCCAAGATACCCCTTATGCATCGCACCCCGACTTTCAAGGACCTCATCGACTTTCCAAAAATGCTCCGACCACGACAACCCGCAATGTCTGCGTGAAGGTACGGGGATTTCCGTCCCATCCGGTAACACCGTGTACAGCTTCTCATGGTCATCCGTTAACCTGCCCGGTATGTCCACCCACTCCTCGACGCCATGAATAAAGGTGTTGCGCTTTAAATCGACACCCACTAACAAAATCGTCGCCTTGCGGTCAAGCAGCTTGCCCCAAGCGGATCCCCTAGCGCATGGCGTATCGAAACGATGATCGTCACTTGTGAACTCTTTGGAATCCCGACCTAATGCTGCCACGGAATGCGTGGGGTGCAGCGAACGCACCACATCCGGGCGTTTTCGAAAAAGCTCCGGCAGGACTCCGACACAAGATGGGGATTGGTCCACGTAAAATCTTGGATTATCCGCATTGATATAAGACCACGTGTGGGTGGGCAGCACCAGCAGCCCCTCTTTCATATACGCTGTTAGCGCATCGAGGACCGTGTCCGCGCCGCCTTCGACCGGCCCCATACTCTTCATGGAAGAATGGACCAACAGCGTCCCTTTGCCGTCAATGCCCAGCTGCTCTAATTGCTTCATTATGCTTTCCAATGTGTGCATATTCTTCTCCTCCTGGGCCAGGATATCAAAAACTGGCTGTCATAACTTTTATTGAAGATACGTCCATGATAAAGAGGACTGGGAATATTTTCAATGTTTCTATGCATATTGGTTCTAACGTTCCAAGCTTGGCCTCTTTGCGCCTAATCGGTTACAAATACTTTCTTCTATACATCAAGGTAATCTGATCCGCTATGTATTCAGCGCTATGCTCGGTACCATCCTTAATCCACCACATAATAATCCCGAGAAGGGATGATGCCACAATATCAACGGAGGCAACCCGACTCGTGGAATTGATGTTTCTAGCGTCTCTGCGCTGTTCTATCGTATTTTTCAATAGGTTCGACAAGTGAGTTTTGAAGCCCGTATGCTCAACCAATACGGCGAAAATTTTCCGGTATTCATAAAAATAATTTAAAAATGTAATCAGCTGCTCCCGTTCGTTTCGGCTCTTCACTTGTAATAGCGGCTCGACTTTCATGGACAGGTCGTCAAAGATCTCATGCACGATCTGGCGCAGCAAGTCGTTAATATCCTCATAATGCAAATAGAACGTGGCACGATTTAGGTCTGCACGGGTTGCAATTTTTTGAACGGTCAATTGGGAAATTTCCTGATTGTCGGCCAGTAATGAAAAAACGGCCTGTTTCAGCATCTTTTTGGAGCGAATGGCTCGTGGATCCACTCTTTTATGTTCAGCCATGTCATCCCTCGATTATCGTTTATTTGTCACTTCATCGACCAATCTTCCCATACTGTCGTTTAGTTGACAGTTTCAGCCGAATTGTAAATAGGAATCACTCTTCAATGCTGATAAGATATATTTTATTGACACTGTGTCGAAAAAGCAATGAAGAGAGGACAGCAGCCATGCAAGAAGACATAAAGAAAATAAATAAAGGGATATTACTGACCATCTTAATCCTTGGTTGTTTCTTATCCACGCTCAATCAGACGCTATTAAATGTCGCCTTAAGCAATCTAATGGATGTATTTAATGTCACGGCAGCAACGGTACAATGGATTTCAACGGGATTTATGCTGGTCAACGGGATATTGATCCCGATTACGGCCTATTTAATGAAACGCTTTACTACGCGGCAATTATTTATAAGCGCCATGTCGTTTCTATTAATCGGTTCGATCATTTGTGCGGCGGCGCCCAGCTTTATTGTGCTCTTGTTAGGACGGATGATCCAAGCAGCCGGTGCCGGCATTATCATGCCGCTCATGATGGGTGTTGTGCTCGCCATCTTTCCCGTTGAAAAACGCGGCAGCGCTATGGGGCTGCTGGGGCTGGCCATGATTTTTGCTCCGGCCATTGGGCCGACGCTCTCGGGATTTATTGTCGAATACCACTCTTGGCGCTGGTTATTTATCGGTCTCATCCCGCTTGTCATCATGGTCATCGCATTGGCATTCAAGTATCTCGTCAATGTATCCGAAACAGCCAAGTCGAGGCTTGATGTGGGAAGCGTTCTATTATCAACCGTCGGATTCGGCTTTATTTTATACGGCTTCAGTAGTGCAGGCAGTAAAGGCTGGGACGATGTAATGGTCATCTTATCCTTATGCATCGGGATCGTTGTAACGACCCTATTCTGTATTCGACAAGTCAAGTCCGATGATCCACTGTTGAACCTCTCTGTCTTCAAAAATAAAATCTTCACATTAACGTCTCTTATTAACGTACTAGTCACGATGATGATTTACGCAGACATGATCTTACTGCCTATTTATCTGCAGGATGGTCGGGGTTTTACAGCATTCGATGCAGGACTGCTTTTATTGCCGGGTGCGCTTGTAAATGCACTGATGTCACCCGTCACCGGTAAATTATATGACCGTTTCGGTGCGAGACCGCTGTTCATCATTGGTTTGCTGTTTATTATTCCATCCATGTGGGCGGTAACAGATTTATCGGAGTCAACAACGTATATGTATTTGATGATTCGTACCATTTGCCTGCGAATCGGATTAAGCTTCATCACCATGCCACTCAATACGGCCGGACTCAATGCGCTGCCTAAACATCTCGGTACGCACGGTACAGCCGTGAATAATACTGTTCGCCAAATTGCCGGTGCCATTGGTACAGCCGTCGTGATTACGATTTATACCGTGCAGGCAACCAGCCACGCAGCGGATGTGATGCAGAACAATCCTACAACGACTGCTGAGCTCCTTAAATCCCTTACATCCATTTTAGGGGCAAGCGACGCCTACTACTTCATGATGATTCTCTCCGTGATCGCATTGGTTATAACATTATTTATGCCTATGAAAAGCAAGACCATGATCGAACGAAAGCAAGCTCTATAAACCAAAAAAAGCTCTTCGAAGCCCGCCTGCATGCGAGAATCGAAGAGCTTTTCTTAGTGGCTTCTCAAGGCGTGCTCGATTCGCTTATCCGGCATGAACCAGATTACGGCAACAAGTACGAAAAAGAAGCCGGATATCCAAACACTCACATAAGCGGTCAAGGCCGCAGTCAAGTAGAGTAAAGGAGATAGTTTTCCCTTCCAGTCTTTTCCTATCGCTCCAATGAATGAGGAATCGCCGGAATGCTGGTTCATAATCATGCGCTGAAGCAGCCAGTACGAGAACGCCGCTAGCAATAAAATAATCCCGTACAGCGCCGTTGGAGTAGGTGCAAAATGGCTTTCCCCCATCCAAGCTGTCGTGAACGGCACAAGGGATAGCCAGAATAAGAGCAGCAAGTTGAGCCACATCAACCGTCCGTTCATCGTTCGAACCATATGCAGCAGATGATGATGATTGTTCCAGTAGATGCCGACATATACGAAACTGAAAATATAACTAATAATTTTTGGTCCCAGTTCAACTAGCGCATGCCAGTCATGGCCTTCCGGCACTTTGAATTCCAGCACCATGATCGTAATAATAATGGCCAACACACCATCGCTGAATGCTTCCATCCGATTTGCTTTCAAATCGTCTCACCTTTTCCCCTCGCATCATATGTCTCTTATTCCATTATAGAGATCGTTTGTCCTGAGTCTACCTACTTTTCACCTGAATTTTGGTTTGACCCTGCAAGGTTAGAAATGTGTAAAATTTTTCCCATTGGCATCTGTAAGCACCTCTATTTCGCTTTTAGTTTTTCAAGGTTTTGCTGGTGAAACCCCTTCGCAATGAACCAGACTGCTAAACTCATTTCATAAACACCCACAGGCAGAGCAAGGAAACCTTTTGCAGCGGAGAGAGGTTCGATCAGACCGAACATTTCTAATAGACCGGCTGCGAATACGAGTGCTGCTGTAATCATACCAAATAGCGCTAACGGTCTTGGCACCAAACCTGTTCTAAAGAGCAAATAACTATACAATGCCGTATTGATACCCAGCATAAAATTGGGGCCTAACGTCGAAGTCCAACGATGGAAAGCTTGCAGCATGTAGCCGATCTCGTGAAGATGGTCTTCACTTGCTATGCGGTTTGCTTCATAATGAATACTAAGCTGAACTAAACCTAATATACTCACCACTCCTATGGCAATAAGAACAGCCTCCATAAATCGAAAGCATAGGTACCCGAGGGCTAGATGTTCATTCCATCGACGAAGGTAAGGAAACAGCATAACCGCCGTCCCTACTGCAGTCAGGACGAGCAAAAGATCGTTAATAACACCGATCATAACCTGTGTTTTCAATCCATTGGCCGCGGACCTGTACCATTGTTCTGACAATACCGGCTCATAAGAAATAACAGCGATGACCGAAGTGACCGCAGCGGCAATATAAAAAATTCCGATCAGAATTCCATTCTTTCTGTCTTGCGTCATATAACGTTCCTCCTTTGGCTATTACCATGATTGCAATAAGTTACAGAACATTCTGTTCATGGATTGGGGATTATTATGGACCATTATGAAGTCATAGAGCGTGCTTTAATCCATATTGAGAACAATTTAGACCAGCCTTTATCACTTGAGTCTGTGGCTAACTCCTTCAACATGTCCAAATATTACTTTCACAGACTTTTTTCTGCCATGATGGGTTGTTCTTTAAACCACTACATACGATCCAGAAGATTGAACGCCTCCCTACAATTCATTCATACCGGTCACTTATCACTAACGGATATCGCCTATCAGCTAAACTTTGGAACTCCATCATCGTTCACCCGCGCTTTCAAAGACCAATACGGTATGGCTCCAAGCACTCTAAGAGCAGAAAATTCAACCATTTCCCAGACACCCATCCCTTCCGTGGTTAGAAGACCCATCAAAAACATTAATGGTGATATCGTTACCGATTTCACCTTAATGGACTTCGAATCCATCCGGGTGTGCGGCATAGCTTTTGAGGTTGACCTGGCAACGGATGATTACAAGACGAAGATCCGGTCTCATTCGCATAAACTGTTACATGACATTGATAAAACCGTACATGGCCCATGTTATGTCATTTATTCAAATTGCCAACCCGATTCAACCCAATTCAAGGTCCTGTTCGGAATTCCATATGACATTCAGATCCATAAACCTTTTTATTTTACCGTTGATGTCCCACAACTCTTCTGTGCCAAATTCAAATATTTTGGTGATCTTCTTGATATAGGAGATGTCCTCAAAACGGATTACGCAAGATTTCTAAAGATCTCCAAGCAGGAAACTGAACATTCACACATCGAGCTCATTCAAGCTTTTGATGATATTCACAATCTTGAATCGACCTACCACATCTATGCACCTATTAAAAAACTGCCTATTGATTCGGATTATGAATAGGTCTCTTCCGGCCACCCCTAATCTCCTTTAAGCCCTCCATTCTGATGCAATAATGATGGGATGCTCACAAGATAACATAATGGCTAGACCTGCACTTTCCCAATCTTGCTGTAACGAAAAAAGCACCTCTTTCGAGAAGCCGATTCATCAACGATGTGACCCGTTTTTCTCGTTAGTAATGTTATCTTTCAAATATCCGTCACTAGTTGTACGGTTCTCCTTAACGGGACTATAGGCAAAAAAAAACGAAAGGAGCTGCTGCGGCAGCTCCTTCGTTATTTCATTGAAATATTTATACTACCATAAGGGCCAGTAGGCATTGTCGTGGCTGTCGGGTCGTTACTGCCCGCCAGACCCTTACTTCGACTCAATACGCCCCAACGGGATGGCGCTCTCTTCCAGAGCCGCACGAGCTGCCGGCCAACTGGAATCGTCGAGGTCGAGCGCGTTGCGAAGGTAGGCCAACGTGAGCCGCTGGATCAGGGCTACTCGTTCAGGGCTCTCGTCCGTCGTCTCCGCGACGCTGTAACCGGAGATCCCGCCGAGCGAATGCTCTCCCCCGAAGAGGGTGAGCAGGCTCTTGCTGCCCGGGCTCAGAAAGTACGGGTCGGTGAACCAGTCGGGCCCCCGAGTGGACAGTTGAGAGTGATCATGGTCCCCCGCTACCACGAGGGTCGGCGTGCTCATCTCCGCAAAGCTCGGGTTCATGAAGGGGAAGTGCTCTGCCGCGAACGGACTCAAGTCAGCTCCACCCTTGCCAGTCGTGGCAAGCAGCAGGCCCGCCTTGATCCGCGAGTCGGACATGTCCTCTCCCGGCTCGCCGTGGTCATCGAGGACTCGCGCGCCGAGCAGCATGCTCACCGTTTGGCCTCCCCAGGAGTGTCCGGCTGCGGCGATGCGGCTTCGATCGAGGCGCCCACTGAGACCGGGAACGGAAGCTTCAATAAGATCAAGCTGGTCGAGGATGCGCTTCAGGTCCTCGACTCGGAAACGCCAGATCCGTGGCGTACGGGGATCGTCAGGAGGAAGGTTCAGCGTCCTCGAGTCGAGATGAGTGGGTTGAATGACCACGAAGCCGTGAGCAGCCCAGTAGTCGACCAACGGGCCGTAGCCGTCCAACGACCAGCCATAGCCGTGCGAGAAAACTATAATAGGCAATTCACTCCCAACCGCGGGCGCGGACACTCGCACTTGCAGATTCTCACCGCGATCTGGAGCTGGTAGCACTACCGGCTTCGCCGAGACGACTGGACTAGGCGAACTAATGTTGATATTCATCATAAATGTTCCTTTCTTGAAGAAAGATTAGCCAAACCGCTTCTGGAAGGAAGCGATCAAGCAGGTTCCCTGAAATAAGCCAGAACAATAGGTTGACACGTCAACTATAAGCAACTGTAGCATATTGTGGTTGACACGTCAACCATGCTATGATGTTCCTATGGATAAGAACGAGCTAAACGAAGAGGAAATGCGAATATGGCATATGTGGAAAGGCTCCTTTCAGAGCATTTTCGGTCGCGTAATAAAAGAGATGTCTGAACACACAGGACTATCAGAGGGTGATTATGGGGTATTGGATCGGTTAGTCCTTCTGGGGAACGGGAGCCTTCGCCAACAGGAGTTGGCCGACTCGATGGACTGGGATAAGAGTCGATTATCCCATCACCTGACGCGGATGGAAAAACGCAAACTTGTGATGAGGAAACCATTAGACACAGATCGCGGTGTTCAAGTCATCATCACTTCAGCTGGAAAATCGGCATTGGATGATGCCCGTCCCATAGTCTCTAAGGCAATACGCAAACATTTCCTTGATCAATTAACGGATCAAGACATTGAATCGATCACTAAGCTTGCGGAAAGGACAAAAACAGGGCCTTCAGCGTCTTGTGAAGCCCCGCCGACATGACTGCGTTTTTGATGTTATTCATGAAGTGAATAAGTGGATCGGTACTCAATGAAAAGAACTCTCCAGACTCGGAGAGTTCTTTCATTTTTATCCATATATTTTCCGGCAGCTCCTTCTTCTTCATTTACGTTCGCTATGCATCAAATTCCACTCCGTATTTATGGAAAATAGCCTTGTAACCTCAGACGAGTCCATTCACCACCGGTAAGCAGCCGAACGTAATGACGCCATTCAACAAAAGGAAAAATTTATAAATGTGGATATGCATTATAAAACGCCCGGCGCATATATGAATACAGTGATTGTTTACTGGTGAGCCAGGAAAATACGGGAGGGGACGCCATGATACCAAACGAAACGAAGCGTCAGACGCCTATCGGGAGCTATAGGAACGTTCCGCTTACTTTCACGGAAAATGTCGGTCAAACGCGAGGAGATATCTGCTATTTATCTCATAAACCCGGAGTTACTATCGGGTTCTCCTCCGCGGAGATTCAGTTTGTTCTTACGAAGAATACGCCGGATCGGCGGGAGGGGATGGCGCTCTTCCTGCAATTTCTCGGCGCGAACGCGGACGTGCAAATCGAAGGTCGTCGCCAAGACACGGGGAAATTCAATTATTTTATCGGCAACGATCCGGCGAAGTGGCATACCGCTGTCCCAACCTATCGGGAGATTGTCTATCGGGAGCTGTGGTCCGGAGTCGACTTAGTCCTCTATGGGGACAACGGAAAATTCAAATACGATGTCGTTGTTCAGCCCGGCGCCAGACTTGACGATATCCGGTTCGTCTACCGCGGTGCAGACGAGTTGTCCTTGAGTGAAGAAGGTAATCTTCAAATTCATACCTCTCATGGCGTTCTGACGGAGGAAAGACCCGTCAGCTATCAGGTGATTGATGACAGCAGGGTTCCGGTGGAAAGCCGATTTGTATTGCCTGAGGGCCAAGGGGATTGCGTCTTTGGCTTCGAAATCGGCGATGGATATCATCCGGGTCATCCGCTCGTCATTGATCCGTTTGTGCTGTTTTATTCCACTTATCTTGGCGGAAGCGACACGGATATCGGTTTTAGCATCGCGGTAGACAATCAGGACAATGCCTATGTGACGGGGCAAACCTTATCCCTTGATTTTCCGATCACCCCTGGCGCATTCCAACCTGGCAAAGACGGATCTTCCAGTGCGTTTGTCACGAAAATGAATTCCAGCGGCACCTTTCTCGAGTATTCTACTTTTATCGGCGGCAACAGCTTTGATCTAGGACGCGGTATTGCTGTCGATGATTCCGGCCACGCCTATGTAACGGGGCAGACCCTTTCCCCCGATTTCCCTACGACGCCGGGAGCTTTTCAGACATTCATCGGCGGAGCCCAGGATGCGTTCGTAACCAAGTTAAGTCCGGACGGCGGCTTCCTCATATATTCCACGTTTCTTGGCGGAGAGGGAGTTGATACCGGATTCGGCATTACTGTCGATAACGTAGGAAGTGCTTATGTTACAGGAGGTACATCCTCTGTCAACTTCCCCCTCATCAACGCATTTCAAGGGTTTATTGCAAATGAGCATGTTTTTGTTACAAAATTGAATCCTGGCGGCAGCGCTCTTGAGTATTCCACGCTCCTGGGAGGCCATGGCATCGAAACGGGGCGCGGCATTGCGGTAGACGGTGCAGGCCAGGCTTACGTGACGGGGCTGACGACCTCCGTGGACTTTCCTACCACACCGGGAGCGTTCCAAATCAATCTTACGGGCGTCATCGGCGCGTTCGTATCGAAAGTGGATCCCAGCGGGCTCGCGCTCGTGTATTCGACCTTCCTTACCGGTAATGGCGACGACGAGGGGCATGGCATCGCAGCTGATGAGTTCGGCCAGGCTTACGTGACGGGAAGCACTACTTCTTTTGATTTCCCGGTTACGCCGGGATCATTTCAGCCCTTCTATGGCGGCGGGTCTTCGGACGCCTTTGTAACGAAATTAAGTCCGAGCGGCGATTATCAAGTCTATTCCACCTTTCTTGGCGGGGGCGAGTCGGATGCAGGCAATGGCATCGCGGTGCGCACAGGCTTCGCTTATGTGACGGGAAGCACCACATCGTTCAATTTCCCCACTACTCCTGACGCGCTCCAGCCGTCCCTCCATGGCGGTAGCGATGGTTTTATTACGCAACTCAACATCATGGGCAACGAGCTTGTCTTCTCCACATACTTGGGCGGCAGCTCAAGCGACACCGGGAATGCCATCGCCGTTGACAATACAGGCTGCGTTTTCGTGACCGGTCAAACCTTCTCTTTCGATTTCCCGGTTACTGGCGTGTTTCAGCCGTTTTTACGTGGGGACAGCGATGCTTTTGTCATAAGACTCTGTTTAAGTCTGGGGACGACGATCAATAAGTTTCCGGACCGCTACGAGGTGCGTCGCGGCGAACCGGTGAGATACTTTATCGAAATCCACAACCCAAGCGCCACAACGCTTACGAACGTGGTCGTTGAAGATCCAACGCTCGGCATTTTCCAGGTCATTCCTGAAATCCCTCCCTTCTCGGTCCACATCTTGGAATTTGACTTTATTGTTCCTTTTGACGCGCCTTTCGGACCGCTCAGAAATATTGTCTCCATCACCTCGGATCAATTCGGCGAGCCGCTTACAGGCGAAGCGGAAATTCTCATAACGCCATCTCCTGCTTTGATAGCTACCAAGACGGTAAACCCGCCCGCCGCAGCTCCGGGGGAAACGGTCATCTTTACAATTACGCTCGTGAATCAAGGCGACGTCGAGTTATTCAATGTTCACATCGTCGATCCACTTATCGGACTGGATCAGTTTATCAACGTTCTTTACGTCGGAGAGGTATTCGTCATCGATTGGCCGTTCATCATTCCCAAGGATGCACAGGCAGGACTGACCATTTCCAATATCGTGACGATTACCGCAGACAATCTGCCTAATCCAGAGGAAGTTGGAACGGTGGTCGAGGTGCTGCCGGTTCCTAGACTGGATATCACGAAGACGGCAGATCGCAACGTCGTTTTTCCGGGCGAAACGGTAAATTATACGATTCAGGTCTTCAATACCGGAAATACGGACCTCTTCAATGTTCATGTGACGGACGATCTTACCGGATTCGACATCATCATTCCTTTTCTCCCGTTCGGACAAAGCGAGACTTTCGTAATACCGTTCTTTTTCCCGCTGGAAATGCCACCTCAGACGTATACGAATACGGCGGTTGCCACTAGCGATCAGACGGAGCCCGTATCCGACAGCACGGATGTGACGGTGCTAAGCGATCCGCGTCTTGGGATCAGCAAGGTTCCGGCGACGACCACCGCGGTGGTCGGGCAGACGATCCAGTATACGATCACGCTGGAGAATATCGGAAACGTGCCGCTGACAGGCATCCGGGTCTTCGATCCGCTGCTTGGATTCGAAAGATTCGTAGACATTTTGTTCCCAGGGGAAGTTCTAACTTTTGTATTTGATTTCACCATCCCGCAGGATACCCCAATCGGATCAGATATTTTCAATATCGTTAGCGTAACATCGAACGAGGGAGTAACCGAGGAAGCGGAATCGTCAGTCACGGTAACGGGTTTCGGGCTGTCGCTGACAAAGGTGCCGGATCTTCCGGCCGTTGCTCCCGGCGAGACGGTCACTTACACGCTGACCGTAACAAACTTGCTGGATGTGGCGCAGACGAATGTCGTGCTAATCGATGCACTGCTGGGGTTAAGCGAGGTGATAGACTTCCTCCCTGCGAATGCAACGGTTACCCGAACGGTGGTATTCACCATTCCTGTGGACGCTCAGATTAGCAGCGTCATTCAAAATACATTTACGGTCGCCTCCGATCAAACACCAGAGCAGGAAACGATCGCCGAGGTTGTCGTAATTCCGCCTCCGGGCCCGGCGCTTCGGATCCAAAAGCTTCCTGACCGCAATACGGCTTCCCCTGGCGAGACGATCACTTATACGCTAACTGTAACGAATTTGTTGAACATTCCTCTGACAAACGTCGTGCTGACCGACGCGCTGCTCGGGCTGAGCGAGACGATTCCCGTCCTGCAGGCAAACGAGACGATTACCCGAACGGTGACGTTCATCGTTCCCGCGGACGCCCAAATTGGCAGCATCATTCGAAATACGTTCACCGTCTCCTCGGATCAATCGCCGGATCTGGAGTCATCTGCCGAGGTTCTCGTGCAAACTCCCCCAGGGCCGTCGCTCCTAATCCAGAAGGTGCCTGACCGCAATACGGCCGCGCCGGGTGAGACGATTACGTATACACTGACCGTAACGAACTTACTGGATACACCACAGACGAATGTCGTGCTGACCGACGAACTGCTAGGGTTTAGCGAGACGATCGCAGAACTCCCTGCGAATGGTACGATTACCCGGACGGTGACGTTCACCGTTCCAACGGACACACCAAATGGCAGCGTCATTCGGAATACGTTCATAGCCGTCTCGGATCAATCGCCGCAAGTGGAGACGATTGCCGAAGTGAACGTCGAGATCGGTCCCGCTGTAGAAACGACTCTAGCGGTTCGCAAACTTCCGGATCGGACTACCGCGGAACCGGGCGAGACGATTCGTTATACTGTCGAAGTTACGAATACAGGCACAATTCCGGCGACCAACGTTGTCGTGCGCGACTCGCTCACCGGCCAACAGCTCACGATCCCGGTCATTGCGCCAAGTGCGACCGAGAGGGTGCAGTTCTCGTTCACGGTACCGGCAGGTACACCGCAAGGGCAAGTGATCGCTAACCGAGTCACGGTGACCTGGACCGAGCAGTCTCCCGATACACCGCCCGCAGAAGACGAGGTAAGGGTAGACATTGCTATTCCCGCTGAACTGCCGGATCTGGATGTCGAAGCTACGCCGGATTTGCCGAGTCCGGGAGAGACGGTAATTAAGACGATCACCGTAACGAACACCACGGACATCACGCTGACGAACGTGAACGTCTTCGACCAGTTGATTGGCTTCCAGACGATTATTCCTTCGCTTGCACCCGGGGAGAGTCGCGTGTTCAGTCTGCAGCTCCCGATACCTCCTGGCACGGTAGGCGGAACGGAGTTCCGAAACATCGTCACGATGCGCCCTGACCAGACGCCGCCTCAGCAGCAAGAGGTCACCGTAGAAGTGCAGTCGCTCCCGGACGCGTCGTTGACCAAAACGGTTGACCATCCGGTCGGAAAACCAGGGGATAAAGTAATTTTCACTATTCGGGCATGCAACACGGGCAATGTCCCGCTATTGAACGTGTTGCTGACCGACCCGCTGCTCGGCATACAAGTGCGAATTGTGCGATTCGAGGTCGGAGCCTGCGAGACACTGCAAGTACCGTTCGTGCTTCCGGATGTGGAGGAAGACACCCTCATCGTTAATTCAGTGAAGCTAACATCGGATAACGGACCAACTCGCGAAGCGAGCGCATCGGTCACGGTTATCACAGAGGAAGAGGAGTAAAAAAATCGCCCGCTCACCGATGGTGAACGGGCGATTTTCTATGAGTTTTTCCAGCTATGTCCTCGAACTTGCTTATTCTCTCCACGCCCCTATTTACGTCTCTCCAATCACCCGCAATGCGAGTGATCAGCGTAAGCATGACTTGTATGATATCAGCCGGAGGAGCGTTAGGCCGATCAATCTCGCATCATCATGGAGAACCTTCCTTCAGCACGAAGAGCTGCCTTGATAGAACTTCTTGCGATCGCAGATTTACTTGTCGACATATGTCTACAAAACTCACGTTATTTATGGTGCGGCACAGCATAACGGATCCATCGGCGATAAATAAGAGCACCTACACGGGTCCCCCTAAACTGGATCAAATAAAGCCTAAAAAAATCGCGTCCTCCAAGGGAGAACGCGATATAAAACAACTTGACTCTGTGTTTCAACATCGTCATTAACGCTTTCGGGCAACCACCGCTAACCGGCCGTTTTCGGTCGAGTACTCGCATGTGGACAGTACAATAAGCTGGTCGCCATACCGGGCTGATACGCCCGTGTCATAAAGAGCGAGTTTTTTGATGTTCTGAACATACGAATCGAACTCGGCGGGCGTACTTACATTCTCAATCTGGTAGTATTTAAAAACGTCCTCCGATTTGCGATAAACTTGTGACAGAATGACGGCAACAATCTCATACTCTTCCTTTTCGTAAAGCGTGCTGAACTGGAACGCAGCATGCTCTTTGTAAAAGCTTTCGTTCTTGTACTTCATTAAATCTTTGAACATCCAGCCGCTTTTCATGTGATGGCCATGAATCAGCAAAATGTCCGCACCGTTGGTCCGGCTATGCGCGTCCAAAAAGGGGAGGCCGCCTTTGTTTTCCTTTTTATCGAAATCATGATTGAGATAGTAATCCGCATCCTGTGGATTCTGCATGACCGGGTACTCAATTCGGGTGCCGTCCATCTTGAGCCAGCCGACGATGTCCGAGTTCCTCTCGTAAAGCTCTCGAAATTCGGTAAGCATGACCGGCACATTCGCCTTATGGAACAAAACGGAGGGGGATGCAGCCCCTCCGCCTTTGTCCGACCCTTCCTCCCAAGCTGTTGCCAGCTCTTCGATTTTCTGCTGCTCCACATAATCCCGCAAGAGAGCTCGCGAAAAATTGACGAGCGAAAATACCAATACAAGGAAAGAAACGGCGATAAGAATTTTTTTGGTTTTGCTCATTTTCTTACCGCCTTTCCGGTCTACTGGATGTGCGCTTTCTTCTTGTTACCGAGCAGACGGAGCACGATCGTCATCAAGGACATCAGCGCCAAAGCCAGATAGAAGATTGGCGATACGCTGTTGTCTCCGGTTTTCGGAGCATCGTCCAGCTCGTTATTTCCATTGCCTGCACCCTCATCAGCTAAGTCGCTGACATCAGGCACGTTGTCGATGTTGCCAGGTTGGTCAGGAGCAGGGCTGACAGGACCTGGATTCACTGGCTCTGGTGCAGGATTGACAGGGCCCGGATTCACTGGCTCTGGTGCTGGGTTGACAGGGCCCGGATTCTCCGGCTCTGGGGCAGGATTGACAGGACCTGGATTCACTGGCTCTGGTGCTGGGTTGACAGGGCCCGGATTCTCCGGCTCTGGGGCAGGATTGACAGGACCTGGATTCTCCGGCTCTGGGGCAGGATTGACAGGGCCCGGATTCTCCGGCTCTGGGGCTGGGTTAACAGGGCCTGGGTTCTCCGGCTCTGGAGTAGGGTTAACAGGGCCCGGTCCGCCTCCAGTGTTGATCGGCTTCATTGGCACGTCGTATCTTACAATGTCAAAATCGACAGAAATCGTATCACTCCTGTGCGTCTCGAATCCGTCCTTCGTTACGATCAGATAGTAATCCGCCTCAGGAAACACCATGTATGCATAGAAGCCATTGGCATCGCTATCCTGCCCCGGGCTCTTGTTGTCATGCGGCGCAAAATTCGGAACCGGAGGGAGCGTTACTTTCGTATCCGGAATGCGGCCGTTATCTCTATTCCGCTGCGTATCCGCATAATACAGCGTAACTTTGGCTCCAGCAATTTTCTTGCCAGTGGTGGCATTTCCTGTCGTTTCATCATAAACCGTACCGTAAGGGTCGACCAATGCCTCGGAAATATTCAGCTCTCCGTTAGCCTTCACGTCCAGCTGCGTCACTTTGAAGAGCAGTTCCTCGCCGTTTTCAGCTTGATAGCGAACTTCCATGGTGTATTGCTGCGCGCTCAGCTCTTCGTCTTCTATGGAGAAGGTGCCGTTCGAAGCCAGCGGGAACGCCTTAGGACGACCGTTCTCCTGAATATAATTGCCGTCCTTGTCCTTCAAATAGATACGCATCTGGCTGGTGAACGAATCGTTGAATAGCTCTGTTGTCCCATCCAACTGCTTGAACAGAATGATCCCTACCGCTGTAATGACCGCCGGAACGGTTTCGTCTGATACGCTGCTGTCCACTTTAGCCTTCTGCGTGAACTCGACAGGGACATCCTTCCCGCCTACCTGATACACCTTCGTATACGTGATCGTATAGTCGGTATCCGCTACGGCAGGGACTGAATATTCACCCTTCTCATTCGTCCAAATCTTCTGTTTTTCGTTGGTCTTTTTGTTCGTCACGATGATTTCCGCATTCGGAATGACTTCGCCTGTGTTGTTGTCACGCAGCACGCCTTCCAGATACGGGCGAGTATTTTCAAAGTGTGCCTCTGCCAATGTTTTCTCCGGAATGGTGCCTGTGTGTTCGAGACTCTCAGGATCCGTCACATAGCCGTTCTTCGAATAATCATCCTGGGTCACCGTATACTTGAGATACGTCGGAAGACCTTCTATAACAAGCGTCTGGCCGTCGGTAAGCTCGAAGGTGTCTCCGCTCGTGATTGTTCCCTTGCTGCCGTCCGATTTCTCATAGGCGAAGGATTTGTCCGATCCCTCGCCTGTGAAGGTGAGCGTGTACTGGAACGGCTTCGACTTGTCGTCGTCTTTGCCTTTAACCGTGTTGCCGATAAGCAGGCTGCCTTCGATAACTCGCACATTCGTGAACGGGGCAACTTCATCTTTCCCCACCATGACCCCGGTATACTGCCGTTCCTTAGGCGTGGTCACGTATTCGTCAGTTGTGTAGTCCTTCTGCGTCACCGTGTATTTCAGATCCTTAGGCAGTCCTACAATTTCCAGCGTCTCTTCATCCTTGAGTGTGAAGGATTCACCAGACTTGATCGTGCCCGGTGTACTTGTCGCGCCATCCGACTTCGTATACGCGTAGCTTCCATTCTTGCCTGCTTCTTCAAAGATGATGGTGTACTCGAACGCTTTCGTCTTGTCACCGCCGTTGCCCATGACCGTATTGCTGACGGTCAGCTTGTTGACGGTCCGTTCATTGATGAAGTCCGCCTTATGGTCGCCTTTATTCTCGATTGTGCCGGACAGCTCTCTTGTCTCCGGCGTGGTGATATAACCGTCAACCGTCGTATAATCGGCCTCGGTTACGGTATAGACTAGATCCGCAGGCAGCGTCGGGAGCGTCACAGATCCCCCGTGCTTGAGGGAAATCTTGCCTCCACTCTTGATCGTGCCAACCGTATTATCCGACTTCTTATAGTTATACTCTCCGTCCTTGCCTTCGCCGGTGAAGGTAACGGTGTATTCAAAATCCTTGGAAGCATCGCTGCCGTTTCCTTCCACCCTATTGCTGATGGTTAGCTTCCCTTGGGCCGGCGTAGGCACGACCAGCGGATTATCGGAGGTTACTTTTACGCCATCTACCCAGATAGGCTTGCCTGGCGTATTTCCTACATACACCTGATACACATGGGTGACCGGCAGCCAGGTATTCAGATCAATGTAGGTTTCCTTCAACTCATAATACCCCGGATCCGGGAACAGCAGATTCAGTTTCCCTCCGCTATCGGTTGTTCCTTTGGCGATTTGAGTTCCGTCGTCTTTCTTATAGAGCGTAAACTCTACGCCCTTTAGCGGATTGCCATCGGGATCTACCTTTTTCAGGGGCAGCAGGGCATTGGAGCTTGAACTGCCGGCTACGTCTGAATTGTCCAGCGTGCTTTCACTTTTGGCACTGACCGTTTTCAGCTTATCAGCGCCCATCAGCTTTACCTCGTTGCCCATTTTGTCGCCAGCTTTTGCTTTGGTGTTATCCACCTCAGTCTGGTACACAAACTGGTAGAAGTGGTTCGGATCGTCCATCTTAAAGGTTAGGATCGTCTTGCCATCCGCACCCGGTTTGGCTTCCACCTGAACTTCAGCATTCGGATCGCTTAGGTCGAGTGCCGAGCCCTCTCTTTCCAGAGCACCGCTGGCAGACAGTTTAGCACGATACACTGCCATACTAGGCGCGGTCAGCACAAGCTCTCCGTTTACGTCATAACGAAGGTTCATGTTGGCACCTATCGTATCCTGCAAAAACACGCCCTGTTCCATGTTGAATGGCGGGGTATAGTTCACCGTCCACTCCAGCACCCCTGGTACTGGCTTCGTTACCGACTTGCCCAGGGTCTGAATAGGTACAATAATCTTACGTTGTTCTGTGACGACCTTTTCCTCACTGCCCCATGTCATGTGAAGATCGGCTTTGTTATAAAGCACCTGCTTGTCTGTGCCGTTGGTGGTGTATTCCTCTAAATATTCCTCTAATGCCGCATTGGAGGGCCTTGCCTTCACCAGAATGACATAAGGGCCTTCCAATTTAGAGAAGGTGAAAGTTCCCACATTTCCACTATGAGAAAAGCTTACCACATGAGCATTAGTGCCTGGTTCGATAAGTGTTCTGGCATCGTTTCTGACACCATACTCTGTACCTCCCCCATTGTCCGAAAAACCTTTCCAAAGCTCAAAATCTTTGCCTTCAGAAATCGGCACGAATTCCCAACCTTCAGGTAGTGTATCCACTAGCTTGATGTTGCTAATTACTCGGCTACCGCCGTCCTTAGCCATTTCTTCTGTGTTGTATCCTGGCATATTCACACTTAGACGGAATGTGACAGTCTTAGTTGTTCGGTCATAGGCAGAAATCGTCCATGCTTCATTGTTATCGTTTCTAATATAACTGCTAACGTTATTCGGGCTAACATTTTCAGGCGTACCATCTGCTTGCAATGGCTTTGACGCAAAGAGCATATCCTTGTTCAGCATACGCAGATGCAGGTTGGTGCTGTTTTGTGCTTGTTTTACGGTGTCGCCGTCAATGAGCAAAGCCCGATTCCAGCTTGTTTTCCCTGCGTTGATATCCTGCCTGAAGAGGATGTCTGGGTTGGTCTCAAGTGCACGGAAGCTGAAAGATGCAGCTTTATCGGTATATCCGGTCACCTTGATCAAATCCGCCACCACTTTACCGTTCACGGTTAAAGGAATAGCTTTCAAGGTTAAGCCGTTTGCGCTCTTGAGGGTACCTTCGTGATATTGCTTCCAAAGCTGAGCAGTATTAACATTTGCCTTGATTTTCGCAATCGTTTCCGCGCTCACCTCGCCGGTTCCATCCACAGCGTTATCCAAGACGTTCAAATCCCCGCCATGCACCAACACATCGTATACGGCTGCATTTGGCAGGTCATACTGTGGCGTAAGATTAACGGTCCATGTGATACCGCCCAGGTTATAATCCTCCATCGAAATAGAGCCTGTTTTTGTAAACGAGTGCGCGCCGATGTTGACAATGGCCTCATCAGTCACTGCATTAGGTCTTGTACCGATCATGACATCGTTGTTCTGTATGCCATCTGGTGTATCCATATTCCAGTTGGCACGAGGATCAATTCTGAAGCTGGAACCGCTTGTTACCTTGCTCTTAATCACTAATTCTACTTTACCGTTAATATCCCCAAAGGAATAAACGCCGTTCGAATCTGGTGTAATTTGTGTTTCTCCAGATGCAGCGCCATCCTCCCATGTCTGCCATTCAGCTGATAAAAAGTCCAGCCCAGCAGGTAATACATTTGTGAGTGTAAAGTCCTTTAACCCTTTTTTGTTATATTGGTTAACAGTGACCCTCCATGTAATGGTTTCATTCGGATGGTCATAAGAGCCCGATGCTTGAATCCAGTCGGGTGCAACCCACGTTTCCCGTGTTGCACTGGCTTTTACATCAGCACTCGTATCCCTCAGTTCAACTTTTGGGTCAAGACGCTGTCCGCCACTTCGACCGGGATCGATTGCCACGCCCCGATACTCTTTATAATACAGATCCTTATGAAACCATGCTTGATACTCAACCTTTGGATCCACCCCCGTTCCTGCCGGGAAGATGTAGCTCAGACTGCCATCTACATCCATGGTTGGGTCTACCTTAGTGCCGTTTACCTTGAAGGATCCCGGTACATAGACCATACGGTAATCGGAAGGCTTCGTATAGAACGTCATTCCATCTAGCGGCAGCTTGCTTGCTTCATCAAGCACATCAAAAGAGGATGGAGTAGACTGGATAGACAAATAACCATCTTGATAAGCTGGGACGGTCACATACCACCAAGTCCAGCTCCCATTCTTTGGCCAGTTGTTTCCTGTCAAGTTGATGCTGTACGCCGGCGTAACATCCGGGTTCTTTAGCTCATACGCTCCCCCGAAAATCGAGATAGGCTTTGTATCGCCGTAATTCATGCCCGTTACATCCGCATTGGCAGTGGTTTCAAAGCCGAAGGTAACCGCTCGTCCAATACCATTGAAAAACCCATCGTCGCCATTAAATACAATCTTGATGCTTTCCGGAGTAAAATAGGCGATGCCAAGCTGTTTCTGACCCGTTTCAGTTGTTGCCATCAAGGTTTTGGTAGCTGTTGGCAATACCACTTCCTCGAAGTAGTCATCCCTTTTTAGTTCGATCCAGTCACCCTTCTGAATGTATAGACCTGGATCCGCATTAGTCGGATCAGCGTCATCACCATTCACCGGCACCTTGAGGCCCTCAGATTTAAGGGTAAATGCCTGTCGGCCCTGGATCGTACCGCCTGGAGCAATGTCCGTTCCCTGCGTCACCTTTAGCGGAAAGGTTGAATTTGCATCCATGAACACCAACGTTTTGTCCGTCGGTGCAGCCATCATCACTATGGAATCGTTCGGTACATCGTACACTGCCTCAGTTACTGACGGCGGTTCGTCCGCGCTCGGCAAATCGGCTTCGCTAACAGCCGCTGCCCCGGAATCGCTTGGCGCGCTATCCGCATACCCAGTGACAGAGAACGCCACCGTCTGCAAGACAAGCGTAATTGCCAGGCAGAAAGAGAGTATTGCTTTACCTATGCTGCGTTTTCGTTTCAAGACACATTTCTCCTCCATTCCCGAACCACTGAAAATTTTTAGCGACAGTAAGATTATCGACCCGATAACACTCAACCGGCCGAATAGACATCTTCTATTTGCTTGATCCCAGTAGCCCTTTGCATCAACGAAATCTTGCGGAGTTCCCTCCTTTTCACCTCCTACCTTAGTCCTAATCTCCACACTTTCTTTTTCATAGTTTAAAAACCTGATCTCTACAAAATCTCTACAATGTGAAGAATTGCCTTCTACCTTCTCCTTGCAAATCTCAATAATAGATTGGGAGTGATCATGAGGGAGGATATTCCTGAAGCGATCTCAGTTACCGGAAAGGGGGCTTGTTCAAAAAGTAACACGTTCAGTAATAAGTTCACTTGCGGACATAAATGAAAATGAGCCCGGCATCATGACCGGACTCATTTTCATTAAACTGCCTAATACATATGGTGCCATTCAAACGATCTCATGGTTGCTCCGCCATGAAGGTAGGAGGGTGCGGCTGGTTCGCAATCCACCACCCCCCGTTCCGATTAAGGCCGAAGAAGTGAATGTAAGCTTGACTTCAGAATCCATGCCTGGGTCGACTCTCTCCATATCGATCTGCTTCGGAGTCAAGATTTTCAGCTCATAGGATGAAATCAAGCCATCATACTCTGCCGTGATGAGTACGGCTCCTTCCGACTTTGCTGTTACTATACCGCTAGCGCTAATCTCCGCTATACTTGGATCACTGCTTGTATAGGTGACGTTTATCTCTACCTTTTCACGGCTTCCATCACTGTATACAGCGGTAGTCACCGTTTGATCACTCTCCCCAACGGCCAGCGTAAGCATCCCCTCGAGCTCAAGCTCAATCAGGCTAACCGGCTCGCCTTCGTTGCCTTCTATTACCGATTGTAAAACTGGCCGTTTAGCAATATCGTCCCATCTCCAGACAGCGTTAAAGTCCCAACCTAATCTGTCAGTATAGGTAGATGGAGCCTCTATTTCAGTTTGGGATATACCTAATCCTTTCAGGGTTGTTAAGGACCCTTCAGCAACACCTTCCCGATCCACCATCATGCCGTCAAATGCATAATTATTTTCGAGCGTGGCGGTGTGCCCCGCAAGAACTCGTCCCATCACCCGGTTTGCCATCGTTGGCGCCGTAACCGAAGGGCCAAGGGCAATGACATTTCTGACGACCGTATCATTGTATCCGTATCCAGTCACTCCGCCCGCATTGCTCGTCATCGCTCGAACGGTTCCAGACGCATACACGTTTTCTGTTAAGCTGCCCGAGTTCGTAATTCCGATTAGGCCACCGGCCTGACTTACCTGAGCGGTTACATCCGCGGTAGAATAACTGTTTCTTACGATACCATTGGAATAGCCTACTAGACCGCCGACTGTGCTGGAGCCTGTAATGGAGCCTGTTGAAAGACTATTCTCTAACTCGCCATTGTTCGTGTTGACGAGTATGCCTATTCTACTCCCGCCAGTGACGCTGGCATCTTTCATGGCTATATTTCTAATCACTCCGCCATTGAGATGGAATAAGCCGCCACTCGAAGAGTTAAAGTTAATTATTTTCTTCCCGTTGCCATCCAAAACTCCGGTGAACGAAACCACTTTAAAAAGTGACTCAGCCGGTTGTCCGGCGTAATCCAAATCATGGTCCAAAATATACTTTTCTGCCGGGAAGTTTTCCATAACGTTCAAATCAGCAATGGATTTGATTCTGTAATAACCGGCTTCGTTTCTTTCCAAAGGCACGGCAGGCTCGCTTGCCTCTTCAGGATTATTGTTCAATACCGGACGCTTTAAAGCATCATTCCACACCCAAACCGATTCAAAATCCCATTTCAATATATTGATATACGTATTGGAATCTTCAACCTGTTGCTGGGATAGCCCTAAGCCCTTTCTGTTGTCAGCAGCGGCAATACTTTCACCTTCTACATCCACAATCATGCCATCAAACGCATAATTATTCTCAAGCGTTGCGGTATGCCCGGCAAGAACTCGTCCCACCACACGGTTTGCCATCGTCGGCGTTACGACTGAAGGATTGAGAGCAATAACATTTTTAACAACCGTCTCATTATAGCCGTAGCCAGTTACTCCGCCTGCATTACTTCTAAGCGCCTGAACGGCTCCAGATGCATACACGTTTTCCGTTAAACTGCCTGAGTTTGTAATTCCGATCAAGCCGCCAGCTTGGTTCAGCTGGGCCGTTACATCTGCAGTAGAATAGCTGTTTCTCACGATGCCATTGGAATAGCCCGCTAGACCGCCCACCGTGCTGGAGCCTTCGATTGTGCCCGTTACATAACTATTCTCTACCGTTCCGTTGTTCGTGTTAACGAGTATGCCTATATTACTTCCGCCAGTGACGCTTGCATCTACCATAGCTATGTTTTTAATCGTTCCGCCATTAAGATGGAATAAGCCGCCGTTTTCTGATTTGACATTGGTTAACGATTTATTATTTCCATCAAATGTGCCGAGGAACGGCGTCCCCTTAAATAGGGGTTCAAATCGCTGCCCTTCAAAATCAAGATCGTTTTCCAATATATAATTTTCATTTGGAAATTCTGAAATGGTCTTTAATTCGCTAATCGCACGAATGATGTAGTACCCATTTTCGTTCTGATCAAGCTTCGGCTTCGGAATATGATCTTCGTTAATTTGCTCCAAATTACTTTGCAGTAATGGACGTTTGGCATCTTCATTCCAGATCCAGATCGAATCAAAATCCCAACCGAGGGTCTCCATGAAAAAAGATGGCTTCGTGAATGTGTCTGCACCCACCCCCTGTCCTTTTTCATTGTTTGGATCAGCAACCGTCACGTTCTCACTGCTAACAAACATATTTTCATCGGCGTAATTATTGACTAAAGTTGCCGTCTCCCCAGCTAAAACTCTGCCGACAATTCGATTCGATGCCGTACCTGTAACAATAGATGGATTTAATGCCATACTATTTTGAATGACCGTATGGTTATATCCGTATCCGCTGATGCCGCCAGCATTGGATTCATCTGCTATTACGGCTCCCATGGCATAGACCTGTTCGGTTATACTCCCCCGATTCGTAATTCCGATCATGCCGCCGGCTTGCTTGCCCCGTGCATGAACTCGAGCTGTTGAATAACTGTCTCTAACGATACCGTTCGAGTAGCCCACAAGACCGCCAACGGTAGAATTGCCTCTAATAGATCCGGTGCTGTAGGCATATTCCACGATCCCATCATTCTGATCAACCAGGATTCCAACATTGCTCCGGCGAACATCAATGTCAGCATGGATGATTCCTACATTACGAATCGTCCCTTCATTAATGGCAAAGAGGCCTGCGCCGCCTGAAGAGATAATAACGCCCGTAATCGTATGCCCTTGCCCATCAAACGTACCCGTAAATGGAGTGCCATTCGCGCCAATGGCCTCGAAAAACACGCCATTCCCATCAATGTCCCGATCTAAAACAAAATGTTTGTCCGGGAATTCATGCATTTTATAAAGTCCACTGGCACTTTTGATTTGATATGGGTTGCCTTCCGAACCATCGCCCAGCATTCCTTCTTTAGCTATGAACGGGTCCGTTAACGGCTCTTGATCGATTGGATTATTAACCAATCTTACGACGATCGTATGTTCATCGCCAAATGCAAGAGGGTTATCAAATAAGATGATTTGTTCACGTCCGAGATGTTCCAGCGTTGCTTCTTGAATAACCGTTTCCAACAGCTGTTCACCTGTATGATCCCGCTTTTCTCCGATAACGGTGACACGTTCAAGCGAGCTCGGGTAATTCAAGACCCCAACGCCCTTCAAGACGTTATTTTCTACAATTGCGCTCGTTAATTTCATATAATTGGCGGGTTGGTTCATCGTAAATGAATCAATTTCAACACCGTCGCTGTTGTAAGCTTTCAAGGTGAGAGATTGATCGTTTGATTCTAAAATAACACCCGTCTGCTTATTTTCATCATACACGATATGATCCCAGTCAAATGATTTGTTATCAAAGAACGTTGGACCTGATGAACCAACGGTAACAAAAGTTGTTCCTAAATTCATCGCTTCTTCCGATATATCTTTTACACCGTTTCGTATGGTTGTCCGTTTATACACATGATCATGACCGCCAATATACAAGCTAACACCAAGCCGTTCAAATGCTTGAGACAATTTCACTCTCATCATGTCCATACCGGTCTCATCGCCGGATTGACCGCCATAATAAGGATAATGCCCCATCACGATTTTCCACTTCTTGTCGGTTGCCCGCAAATCTTTTTCCAGCCATGACAGCTGCTTGTCGAAATCCAGCACAGAATTCAGAACAGCAATGTGCATATCGCCATAATCAAACGAATAATTCGTTTCCCGGTAACTGCCTTCGCCGTTCTTCGGCAGGTTGAAAAACCCGGAGAACGGCCCGATTTTCCGCTCCGTCGCACGTTCACGGTCCCCGACAATGTGAGCAGAAACGAGACCCATATCATTGTTGTAAATGTTGCTAAACACATCATCCCATGCATACATATTGCCGCCGTTCTCGACCAAGTCTCCGACTTGAATCACAGTCTGTCCGTTTGAATTTTTCTCCTGCAGAACATCCAGCATATTTTTAAACAGTCGGAAACTTTCCGGATTTCGATCTGGAACTTCAAGATCTCCCATCACATACAATACGTCTTCCTCTGAAGCCGGCGCGGTCCTAAAGCTATAATTGTCGCTCCAAGGTCCAGTCGGTGACATTCCATACCGATAGTCATACGTAGTCCCTAAGTCGAGACCTGTTATATTCGCTTCATGAGCTGCAAGCACGCGATAGTTACTTTTGGCAAATGTATCGCCATACGCGACTTGAAAATAAGAGACTCCCGCTTGTACTACTTCCGCATGGTCCCACGTCGCCTCTGACTCCGGTTTATACTGAACATATGACGTCTCTAAAGCCTTATCCGTCACCAAATTTATTCCTACTTCACGTTCATTCCCACCTACATTAACAATGGGTTGAAATTCATTTAAAATTTGTTCGGCATCCAGATTTTGTTGATCAACAAGGATTCGAATAAGTTCAACACGCGTATTTCCTTGAGCGTCGGTTGCTACATACTTAATGAAATATTCTCCATACATGTCGACCTTAAAATGCTGATTTGCTACGGCTACTTCTCCTTTATCATTTAAAACGATGGCTTCCACCGATAAAGATTGACCGCGGTTATCTGTCGCTGAAGCGCCCAGCACCTCCACTTGATCCCCAAGCTTAATCGTGTCGGGATATTGTCCATGAACCGTGATTTCAGGCGCGTGCACCGTGCCCCTCGTTTCATCACCAATCCAAATTGGAGCACTTATAGCTTCTTCACCGTCTGCTTGAAAAGCTCTAACGAGGAAATAATCCCCATCTTCACTTGCTAAGGTTACTTCCTGTTTAAATTGATTGCTGGCAATATTGCCGTACTCTTTGAGAATTTCACCACTGTTTTTGTAAATAATAACTTTATCCAAAATATCGCTAACATCAGGGTCATTTATCCGTATTTTAAGTTCTATTTCTTTTGTTTTGGCTGGAAGGATCGCCCCCATCATCTGACCTTTTGCTGAAACCGCCATTTCTAGGTTTCGATCAAATGATACATAGGTGCGGTGGTTTCGCATCGCCTCGTAAAGACCTTCTCTAGTAAGATTATCTCCCCACATACCGGTCACATGGGGCTGGACCATTCCCCAGTTTCCTTTGTGCTCGTCTCCGCCAAACACAGGTGAAACATGCCAGCCTTGATCTAACGCCTTGGTATAGACTGCAAAATCATTGGAGGATTTGTATTCCATCAGATTAAGGTTTTTGTCGACATCCCGGTTATAATGTTTAAATTCATTGAAACTCCAATTTCCTGACGCGCGTGGGTGATTAAATTGTGCAATCGCATTGGGATCTTGGGCAAGTCTTGCGTAGAAGGTTGGCAAATCATATTTGATGTCGCTCCAGCCCCAAGTGCCATCCGCACCTACTCCATGTGTTCTTGCAAACCATGGGGCATTAAATAAGTTGATATGGCCCGCTTCATCATACCAAGTCACTTCCGTACCCGGCAGCGTAATAAATTCGTGATCACGATTGTGAGCATCGGATTGCTCATGCAACATCTTGTATTCTTCTGAATAAGAGTCTTGAACATCCGTAATGAAATCACTGCCCGTACTGATGTCATAAGTCACGTCGTGTTCCGTCACTGCAAAAAAATCAAAATCTGTATTACTTTTCACAAAATGATAAGCATCATTAGGCAGCAATATCCCATCACTGAGAGAAGTATGGGAATGCATGTGACCTTTGAACAGTGAAGCTCCTAAATACTTAGCTCTATCTTTTTTAGAAACACCCTCTTCTTTATCTGAGGACGCGAATACATTGATGCCGTAACACAGACTAACAACCCCCGCAATAAAACAAGCCATCACAATAAAAGGCAGACTTCTTCTTTGGGACTTCAATTAAAATCCTCTCCTTTTTCGGCTTAATTGGTTAAGACAGTAAGACAGGTGTCTGACTGATAAACAAACAGCCCCTAAACCAAAAAATGCAGTCTGAAGGCTGTTCATATCATCTGTCTTGTTCATCACAGTCGCAACAATCGCTTAATGATAGGCGCAAGCGACTGTGCCATGCGCAAAAATCCAAGGTCCGTTGGATGTGTTCCGTCAACCGTACAATCATTGACGAAATCATCGCCTAGCAGCTTAAAACCGTCAATGAAATGAATATTTCGGTCTCCTTCTGTCCGCCTCTGTTCAACATTCTCGATCTGAATCAGCCTGCGGCGATCATGAAGCTCCCTCCTCTCCGTATAGAACTGGTCTTCGGCAGTGCAAATCCTAGAGACTACTAATATAGGAACTTCGGGATGCCGTTCTCTCAAAATTTGGATGAATACAGGCAGCGTTCGTGCGATGTTTCCGGACTCGCCCGTATTCCCTTCATAATCAAGAATGAATAGAGCCGGATCATCGATTTCCGACATGATATGAGCGAGCTCCGGCTCGCCCTTTCCATTCCCCGAGAAGCCAAGATTGACGAACTCCACCGGAATCATACGGCTGAGAATATTGGAATAAGCCATACCCGGCCGGGTGGCACATCCCCCTTGCGTAATCGAAGTTCCATATATAATGACGGGTTTACTGCTTGCATAGGCAGGTGCACCGCTTATGACAGCATCCTTATCTACACCGATCCATACCTCTTCTACCCCTTGGTAGAGCGGCAAGTTTAAGGTGACGGCCACATCTTTTTTTGTATCCCACTGATAAAGCTGGGATTCATATTCCCTTTCCGTTGGTTTGAATCTAGCCGTGGTGATAAAGCTCTGCTCTCCCGGCTCTCCAAGATAGCAGTCAACCCCGCACTGCCCTGTAGGCGGCATATGATACATATTCGCCGGTCCGGCAAGACGTACCCTTATGACCAGCCTTGAAGAATTGGTGCGAAAGCGAATTTGCCCGCCTGCCGTACAATAAGCAAGCGTATCAACCGCAGGCGGCAAGACAGCCCCGGAAGCCAAGGGCAGGCGTCTGTATACCCCATCCTGCGTGAGCCATGGGAAGCCTGCGATGTGAAAGGGCGCCTTAAGCGGAGAATGCCATTTCAGCTGTTCACCATTTTTTATCTCCGGGTATATGGTCCCGCCCAGTTGATCTAAGTTTATCTCTTTCGATTGAACGGCCATCTATATCCACTCCATCACAATATTTACTAAAATACGTTTGCTGCGTTTACTCCATCTGGAATACATATTTCCGAATCGCCTGAGCAACGCCGTCCTCGTTGTTGGTAGCCGTTATGACGTCCGCTATGGATTTGATATGCTCTTCACCGTTGGCCATCGCCACACCGAGACCTGCCGCCTTTAGCAGCTTCGCGTCATTATCACTGTCTCCCATAGCAATTACATCGGACATAGGGATTCCCAGCATCTGACAAACCTCGCTCACTCCGCTTTCCTTTGTAATGCCTTTAACTGAAATCTCCATATTAGTAGGGGCCGAACGGGTAACCTCAAGCGTACCCCAACTAAGCAGCTCTTCCTTAATTTCCGCGAGCCTCTGTTGATCATTGCTGCCGATGCCGAATTTCATCCAATCCCGTTTGAGCATCTCAGGCGTCCAATCCTTGTCGCCCGTCAGGCTTTCCACGCTGTAGCCCCAATACCACTCGCCCTGTTCAGAAGCAATGGCATGTATGCGGCTGATCGTGTCCCGAGGAATAAAGACGCGTTTATTAAGCCTGCCCGGTCCCTCCCAAACTTCTGCGCCATTGAGCAGCACCATGGGGGAATCGAGCCCAAGCTCATCCCAGAAGCCCTTGGCAGTTTGCAAGCCTCTCCCGGTGGAGAACATTACTTTAACACCGTGATCTACTGCATATTGAAGCCACTTTTTGGTCTCTTCCGTAATGTGCTTTTCATCCGTCAGAAGCGTCCCGTCCAGATCCAATGCAATCAGCTTATATTTCGCCTTCACTTGCTCTGCAGTATTCATCCCTTCACCGCCCCCATGGTCGCGCCTTCCATAAGAAGCTTTTGGAATAGGATATAAATAATAATGGACGGTACCATCGCAATGGTTACACCGGCAAACAAAGTCACCCAATCCGCAGTAAACTCCATTTGCTTATTTGCAGAATACATTTGCACCGCAATAGGATATTTTTTGGGATCGCTCAAATAGATGAACGGCGCTAAGAAATTGTTATAGTACCCTAGGAACTTGAATACGCCAACGGTTACAATTCCCGGTGTAGACAACGGAACGATAACACGCCAAAACTTTTGGAATAATGTAGCGCCATCCATCGTTGCGCTCTCCTCAAGCTCCATCGGCAAAGAGCTCATAAACCCTCCGAGCAGCATAAGATAGAACACGCTTTCACCCAGACTGGACAGAAGAATTAATCCGGTCAAGCTATTGGTCAAACTCAGTTCCCGCATAATGACATACTGGGGTACAAGCGCATTGATGCCCGGCAGGAACAGGGACAACATAATCAAGCCCCAAATCAATTTTCTTCCTTTGAACTGCATTCGAGTAAGCGCATAGGCGTTAATTGTCGTGAAGAACAGTCCAAGCACCAGACTTCCGCCAACATAATAAAGGGTATTTAAGAGTGATTGCCCAAAACCGTATTGATTCCAAGCCTTCGAATAATTCTGCCATCTTAGTTCCGCAGGCAGCGCCCATATATCTTTAAAAAACTCAGGATTGCTTTTTAACGATTCATAAATAACCCAGATTAAAGGAAATAATATAGTCAGCGACCAGGCATACAGCACCACACGCCACACAATGTCCATTAACGTTCGTTTTTCCTTCAACTATATCCCTCCGAACCTTCCTATGGAAACTAATACTCGTAGCCTTTGTTCGGCACGAATTTATCGATTAACAGCTTGGCTGTTACTAGAATGACGAACAGAATCATACCGACTGCGGAAGCGTAGCCGTAATTCCGATACTCTACGCCAAAAGCTAAGTTAAACATATAGAGGCCGATAACATCCGTCGACCCGAATGGCCCCCCATTCGTCATAATGAGGATGATTTCGAAGCCCTTCATCGTGCCGACGACGAGGAACAAAGCGCTGACGCGGATAATGGGCGTAACGAGCGGCATTGTAATTTTAAACAAGCGTGTCATATGTCCGGCCCCTTCAAGAATCGCCGCCTCGTACAATGACTTCGGAATTCCCAGCATCGCATTGGCAAAGATAATGACGTACAAGCCGACACCGCCCCAAACCCATGCCGGGATAATGGAGGCAAGCGCTGTGCTTTCATTGCCCAGCCAATAGAAATTCCCCATATCAATTCCGACGAACTTTAGAATCCCATTCAGCAAACCGTACGATCCGTCATAAATGAAGGCCCAGAGGAGAGCGACTACGACCGTAGATAACACGTTCGGAAAGAAAAACAATACCTTCAAAAATTTATTTTCTTTATACGTTTTATTGGTAATTAAATAGGCAAGGAGCAGGGAGATGACAATAACAAAGAAAGGCACGGTTATCATAAAAATCAAGTTGTGGGTAAGCGCACGCCACACATATTTATCTTGGAATGCGGTGACGAAATTGGACAGCCCGACAAACGTTGCATCCGTAAACCCATCCCAATTGAGCATCGCATAATAAACGGATAAAATGTTCGGAAACAACGTAAAGAGCAAATAGCCGCCAAAGGGAGGCACGATGGCTATGAACAGAAATATCCACTTCTGCGTATTCGCTTTGTCTAGACCCAAGCGCTTGCGCATAGGGGTCTTTAGTGTCGTCACAACGGTTGAATCAGACACAAGAGGTCAACTCCTATCTTACTGGACGTTTATAAGTCGCTTTCAGTGTGAAGCCTATAGGATCTCAGAAGTTAAAACGGAAGAGCGGAGATGAGTCCTCCCCGCTCCAACACGTCTTATTATTTCTTCTCAGCCTCTAGAGCTTTCTTCAGCAGCTCTTCGGCTTGCTCCAGAATCGGTTTCGGATCCTGCATACCCATAGCAAATTTCACAATATTCTCATTCATTAATTTTTCGGCTTGAGCAAGATTCGGATCGGAAATGTTGATAGACCGGCTTGCTTTAAATGTCTGAGCATTATTGTCTGCAATGTACTTCAGAACAGATTGAGCAGAGCTGGAAAGGTTAGCCGCCCTGGAGGGATCCTCCATCAAATCCTTGCGCATTGGCAAAGCACCTGCTTTTTCGGCTGCAAATTGTTGATTTTCCAGCGTAACCAGCCATGCGATCAATTCTTTGGCCCACTTTTTGTTCAGTTCCGGCTTAGCTGCCCAGATATAATTGAAGTTTGAAGTTCCGCTTCGAATCCAAAGCGTTTGATCCGTGTTATCTCTGAAAGGAACAGCCATGAAGCCCCAGTCGAAGTCCTCAGGCGTTGCTTCCTTCATCTCATTCTCGACATGCGTCCCTGTCGATACCATCGCAGCTTGCCCCTGAATAACCTGCATTTGCGATTGCGTATGGTTCAGTGCCGGGAGTCCTTCTGCAAAATATCCTAGCTTGCCAAGCTCATAGAAGCGCGTCCAGGTTTCAACCGTCTCTGGATTTGTGTATTGCGGCAGACCATAAGTTCTATAATCCTCGATAAATTCATCGACATGGCCATTGATATCAGCCAGCTCAAAATTTTTGGCCGTTCCGAAAGCCCAGTTATGGTAGCTTGGATGAATGCCCGGAAACGTAATGGGAGCAATGCCGTCCGCTTTAATGTCCGCTAGAAGTGCTGTAAATTCGTCCCATGTGTTCGGGTTTTGGTTCCAGCCATGCTCTTCGAATAGCTTTTTGTTAAAAAACAACCCGCCAAAGCTGCTCGCCGTAGTAAATTCATATCTTTTCCCATTGATCAGCGGTGTTGACTCGTACATGCCTGGCATCATAAGATCCTTGACCTTTTTGTCCGGTACGTCTGGAAGAGGGAATTCCCAAATGTCATCCATGGGTTCAAGCTTTCCGGCTTCAGCGAGCCCTATGATACCTCCAGACGGGTCTGTATTGAATAGATCAAACATGTCATTATCATTGCCTGCAGAGATTTTTGTAGAAAGAATCGTCTTCATATCAGCTGAAGCGGTGATGTCTACTTTGACATTGGGATACTTGGCTGTGAACGATTCAACTGCATAATCGAACCACTCCCGGCCATATCCTCCTACAAAGAAGCCTACCTTTAGCGTTACTTCCTCATTCTTCGGCAATCCATTCTCATAAACTTCTACTTCTGCAGATACACCCGGCTTATCCGAACCAGCAGGAGTAGTACTTGGATTAGCCCCGTTCTTTCCGCTGTTTCCACCGCAACCAGCCAGCATGGCTAAAGATAATGCCGCTGCAACACCCGTGCTCATGAATCGTTTCATTTTCCCATTAAACATTATTCCGCCCCCGTTAATTAATAAATAAATTGGATTAACTATTTAAGCATAACTGTGATTTGTTAATCAGCAATCAAATCCGGGTAAATAATTTGTAAACAACTTTTGGCTTATAGCCACTTAAGCCTCACCTCCCATATATTCTGTAAACGCTTACATTCTAATCACTTATCGGCCAATTGTCAACCTTTTTGTCAATCGATTTGATCATTGATGACCCTCTTAATAATGGGGAGAGTTAATCGAAATGCCCGAATCTCCAGAAATGTTAATTTAAGCTGGAATCCCACAATGCTTCTAAGACTTCGATTAGCGCAGAATCCGCCCTTTATGCCAAGACGATGCATAATATACTTCGTTCGGCGGACATGAAATAAATTGGTTATGATAACAAAAGATTTTAGGTGGTACTGCTCCATCAATTGCTTGCTAAAGATTAAATTTTGAACGGTGTTGTTTGACTTGTCTTCTTTTAATACTCTTTTTGCTGGGACGCCCTTCTCAACCAGGTACTTCTCCATCAGCTCCGCTTCCGAACGACGTGAACCAACCGCTCCCCCCGATACAATGATATATTCGTGCCCATACTGCCGAAATTGTTTGTAAGCCTCATCCAGTCTTTCTTTAAGCAAAGGGTGTATTCGGCCGTCTTTAGATACATAGCCAAGTACAATAAGTGCATCTGCTTTACCAGGTTGTAACATAACTGCATGCAGCCAGCATATGTAAGTCAGCACCGTCATCGCTGCTATTGCAATTATCCATCCAATCCATACCATTACTTACTCCTCTAGGCGTCAATTTGTTGTATTTAATCAAATCAGTTTACAAATATAATATCTTTTTTTATCACAATGTCAATACAATCCGTTGCGTTTTTTTAGTGTTTTTGAATTAAGAGTTTTCGTATAGACTGCATCATGCTGCATAAACCGCCATCTCTCGTCGTTTTTTAGAAATTTATAATAAATGTTAGTTGAATTAAACGAACTTGCAACTTTTATTCGCCTCGTATTAATGCTACACTTGAAGCAAAGTATGTTCCTAATTTGTCAAATGTTTTGAATCTATATTATATAAAACGTTGTTGGAAAGAGGATGCATATTGTGAGTGATTCGGTTAAACAAACCAGCCATATGTTATTAAAATCAATAAATCAGCAGAAGGTTCTTTTTCTCATTTATTCAGAGGGGCCGATCTCTCGCGTAGAGCTTGCGGAAAAGACTGGACTAAGCAGACAAACGGTAACCAATATCGTGAATCGCCTGTTGAAGGAAAAAATAATCGTGACAGGGGAGCTTATCGACTTGGAGGCAGGCAGCGGAAGGAAAAGAGTCGGCCTTCATATCAACAGCGGCCATTTTTATGCTATCGGGCTTGAGCTCGCCGGCAAATACATTCGCGGAAAAGTGTTCAACCTGCGTCAAGAAGCTGTCGCATCCGCAGAACGCACGAGTAACAAATATGGTTCTATAGATGTGCTGATGCAGCTGTTGCATGAAGTTATCGATGAGCTGCTCACCCAGGTGCCCAACACCTCCAAAGTAAAAGGGATCGGAATCAGTATGCAGGGCCTGGTCGATTCTCAGCATGGCATCGTTCTGCGGACACCCGGCATAGGCGTTCATCGCCTGCCGCTCAAGCAGCTGCTTGAAGACAAATATGACATACCCGTGTATATCGAGAACGATGTCAATCTTCTCTCTGTCAACGAGAATATGAACGGCTGCTTGAAGGATTCCAATAACAATATCACCATCAAGTTTGATTATGGTACAGGCGGCGCGATCGTCCATGATAAACAAATTATTGCAGGATCAAGCTTTGTTGCAGGTGAATTCGGGCATTATAAAGGCTTCTATGGAGAAGATGCCTATCCATGCCATTGCGGCAGATCCGGATGCTTAACGACGCTGGCTTCCAGCAGCGGACTTAGTGTCTCCATCAAATGCACACTAGAGGAGTTCGCAGAAGGCATAAGAACAGGAGATCCTAAGTTCCTTGGTTTATACGAAAAAATTGTTGATGGCATCGCGATCGCCGTTACCAATATCATTACATTTATAAATCCTGACAGTCTGCTTATAACGGGCCGAGTCATTCATACCATCAGTCCCGAAATGTTCAATGAGATTAGAGCCAGGGTGATGCACCAGTTGCCTGTAACAGTTAATAACGTACAATTGATCTATCTTCATAACAAACCGGATGAAACCAAGCTTGCTGCCGGGTTAGTTATTAAACGCGCATTTGAAATACCGCTGGATACTTTATCTCTTTAATTGACTCCGCTTTTGATGTCATGCCTAAAATGGATAAGTCGATCGTACTCAATAAACAGAACTCTCCAGACTCGGAGAGTTCTTTCTATGTTATCCATATACTTCGCCCATATCGACAGTACGCTGGTATTACCCCTAGTAGACGCTAGTGCGTCGATTCCGTTTTCGCATCCACTCGGCAAGTTAGATTAGCCAATCGTCGTATCTCATCGCTTAACCTTCGATTGACTGGATACACTTCTTCTATGAAGTCTAAAATGCGAAGTGCCGATTCGGGAACATGATCGTATCCCTGTATCATGTCTCCTATGATTTCCGCAAAACGGGGGTATCTCCTCTCTAACCGCCTCTCATTGCCGAATGGGTCGGGATAGTAGTCCACCTCTTGCTCCAGCAGATGGAGCACGGATAGAATCCTGTCCACTGCGTATCCTTGAACAAACCTCGTCGCGGATAGACGCTCCCCCCTAGCATAGCGACCGAGCCCCACGTATAGATTGGTTAAGGCTTCATTCAAAGGAAAGTCCAAGGAATCCACTTTTAGGCTGGGGACCGGGTTGGAAGGTTTGGCGATTGCCGTATTGGCATACATGGGGTCTTTCCAAATGACCCGGCCTTCCGTGTAGGTGGCGTTCGCCAGCTCCCATTCCTCGAATACAGCATATTCCCCGAAAATACCGTCCTCGAACAGTACTTTGCAGCCAACATCCGAATTCTTAAATGAATAGGCAAGAGGGTGTACGTCCTCGAGCCAATCCAACCGGTCTATATATCTGTTTTTCTCCCCGGGCTTTACAATGACAAAGAAATCTAAATCCGAATATTCATCCAGCCGTTCTGTCTCGACCCCAACGGAACCAACTCCTAATAATAAAAGAGCTCCCCCCTTGCGTTCGAGCGACTTACCGATCTCGCCCAGCCTCTGTAACAGTGATTCTGTTCTCAACATTACGAATCCTCCCCTGGTTTTGGAATGCAAAAAGGGTCCAACCCACTTCTCAGCGAGGTTGAACCCGAAGGTTGCATTGCCTTTATTATCCTACCGTGAAATTATCACGTATACTTGTTGCTGTCAATCGAAAAACTTGCCGTTACTTATGATAAGGTTCAGCTTAACGGGTCTATCGGCGAAAAATAAGAAGAGGAGCTGTCTTGCCACGAAAAAAAACTATCTCTGCAGCAACTCGTCCCGCGCTTCGGTCAGCGCGAACCCCAGCAGGTTTTGACCCCGCCATTTCACGGGATTCTCCGCATCTGGATTGGACTGGCCCATGCCGATCCCCCAAATGCGGTCCTGCGGGCTGGCTTCGACGAGGATGCGGTTCTTTGTCGACTTGAGATAATCGCCAAGCTCCCGATTCTGCGAAAACTTAGCCAAGCTGGCTTTTTTGACGATGCCGTAGCATTCCTTGTCCCAAGTATCCTTGTCAAAGTTTCGGACCGCGCGCCCATAAGCCTTCATCTCCTTGGGATGCTTAGCCGTAAGGATCGACTCCAGCATTTCGTTGTCGCCGAACAGCCTTGCCTTCTCGGCCATCATAAACTGCTCGGCACAGGAATACTCCGTCCCCTCTATCGTGAACGGGCACATCCACCACTGGCTGAAGCAGCTTTTGTCGACGCTCCCGTCCTTAGGGGGCGTATGGCCCCAAAAGAATACAAACTTGAACGTTTCCCCTTTGTTATAAGCTTTTCTTAGCTCATCAAGATTGTAAATCATCGTTATTCCTCCAGTTTTCTCCGATACAACCGGGATGGCCGATGCCCCGCATTTTCGGTGTAATGATCGGTCTCCGCCACGAGATCGGCCACCTTGCGCCGGAAGGCCGCCTTCAATAGCTCTTTATCCAGAATGACCTCATAAACCTGCTGCAGCTCCGTCAAGGTAAAAAGCTTTGGCATTAAGTGCAGCGCAATATCGGTATAATTCACTTTTCCCCGCAGCCGCTCGATAGCGCATGCTATAATCTTCGCATGGTCGAAGGCCAACCCGTTATTTGATACGATCTTATAATCCGTGCTAGTCGATGTCGTCTTCACGGTCAACGTCCTCGCCACGACCGCCGAAAGCTCCTCTTCACCGCTTAGCTTGAGTTCATACTCCAGCGTCTTGACGTACCCGTCCTCCATCAGCTCTTTCTGCTCCCGCAGCAGCCGGTAGGAGACCTGGAACCAGGCGGCGTTGGCCGCATCGTCTCCCGCCTTAAGCTCCAACTTGTCGCTATTGATCAGAGCCATGTAGCTGCAGCTCATCACCCAGGTTCGGGGATCTCGGCCGATATCGCTGAACGTATACAACTGTTCCAAATAAACGTCGTCCACGCCGGTTTCCTCGCGCAATTCCCTTGCCGCGGCCTGCTCAGACGTCTCGCTCGGCTGGACAAAGCCGCCCGGCAGCGCCCATTTACCCAGGAAGGGGTGACCCCCCCGGCGGATGAGCAGGATACGGAGCTCTTTTTCCGGTAATTTGCGATAGCTGTCAGCCTCCTCATCCGTAACCGTAAAGATCACCATATCGGCTGCCACCGAAGGCCGCTCGTAATTTCCTGCCCGGTACTGCTCCAAAAATTCGCGTTCCGTAAGTCCGTTCCGATCCAACAAATCCAATGGGGGCACCTCCTTGTTTTTTGATTCTACATTAGCTCCTTGCCTACATCTTATTCTAACCGTTCAGCTCTCCGAAATAGTTTCGATAGGGCTCAAACTTCGCCAGCACCTCGTCTACCTTGAGCATTCGTTCCTCCAAGCTTCCCCGCAGCGTAATGTAGGGAATTCGCCGCTCCTTCAAATCCGCGATGATCTGTTTATGAAAAACATGCCGCTTCTGATCCCCGCTTCGATCCCACGTATCGTCGTAAGGAATATCGTCGTCGCACAAGAAGAACAGATCGTAGCGCTGCGCATTCTGCAGAGCAATCCGGGTCAATAGCTCCGGGGCCCGGCCGTGGTAATCCATGGCGAACATATACGTCGTAATCGCATTGGTATCAACGAACAGAAATCGGTTCGCCGCAAGCAAAGCCTGCTCTTCGCGCTCGATATGACCCACAGCGATTTCATCAAATGCTTCAAGGCCGATTCTGCGGTCCACCTGATGCTCGGTCCAGTAATCGCGTCCGTATTCGCTCGCGTAGGTCGTGTTATACCGCCGTGCCAGCGCTTCAGTGATGGTCGACTTCCCTGTCGACATCGCCCCAACAAATACCACCTTCGTGATTAAGTCCCGGTACACGATATCACTTATGAACTCTCTGTACTTATATGGGTCGGAACGGATCATCGTTGCAGAGATCGGAACCCGCTCGCGGGCTTCATCGACCCGCCGGTCGACCGAGCCCAAAGCGAGACTCATATGCCTGCCGTAAAACTCGCTCGAGTAAAAATGCGTGACTTGCTCGCCGTTCAGTAAACGGAGGATATACCGTTCTTCCCGAATCTCATGCTCTCTGTCATCGGAATACCCGTCCGGTCCGTCCCAAGCTTCGATGACCCGGACTGCCGGGTATAGCCCCCGAATCCAATTCGCCCGAATATGAAGCGGGATCGGAGTGACCGTCGTCTCATAAATGACCACGATCAACTCATCGACCTCTTGCAGCGCCGTTTCGATCATGAACTGATGCCCTTTATGCAGCGGGGCAAACTTCCCCAGCGTTAATCCGAGCGTTTTCATGCCGCCACCTCCTTGGCCCCTTTGTTCCAATTGTAATAGCCGTATACCGCATTGACCAAATATGCGCTCCACATGACGATCATCAGCATGCCTTCGCTGCTGCCCTCCAGCAATCGAATCGCCCATAGCAGCACCGTAAACAAATTCAACACAATATAGACCAGCCATTGTTCCTTGAATCTGCGGACCATTAAAAAGGTGGCCACAACGGACAGCACTGTCGTTATAGCATCGATGTAAGGCGAGTTCTGCCCCGGGATGAATGAAAGCCCATATCCCAGCAGCAAACAGCCTAATATACAGACCACCCCAACGAGAAGCAGGCCTCTAAGCTCCATTTGACGCATGATCAGCTTGCCGTCTTGGCGGTTATTTTTCCACATGTAGAAGCCAATGACGTTCATCGGAACGAAGAATAGCAGATTCAGCATGACCTCTCCAAACAACCCGTTAATATAGGCTAGATAAGCGTAACCGACCGTATTGTACATGCCAAAAACATAGCTCATCAGGTTGCCCTTCGCCGCAAGCACCACGCATAGCACCCCAGTAATAAAAACGGTAAATCCGAATAAAGAGTCCTTGGAAATCACCGTAAACCCGACAGCGATCGAGGTAAACAGCACCAACCACGCTAACTCGAACAGGCTCCAGTCACTCGCAACCTTCTTCACATTGCATCCCCTCCGCTTTCTCCACTCATTTATAGAATGAAACACATCATTACACTTAGTATCATAATGTTAATAACATTTTGTTACTATCAAAAATAACAGAAAAGCCTGCGTAGGGCAAGTGGCAATCTCCCCATTTTTCCCAGGCTTGATCGTTTACCTTCTGTAGTCCCTTCAACAAATAGCGAAAATCATGGGAGAGGACGAACACCACTTGTTACAACGCGGAATATACAAATGAATAGGCACTTATCCCAATCATGCTTATTCTACAATCTTTGCGATTCGGAATAGGCACAAAGGAGTGTTTCAAGTTGGTAGTAAAATCATCTCACTATTTTGCCCACGGCAATACTGCACGCGGGGCTCATTTCTTGTATAACTCCGCATTTGATGGGCTGAACAAGATATTTGTCCTTACGGGGCCCCAAGGTACGGGGAAATCGACGGTCATGCATAGCTTGGCGGATAGCCTGCTGGATCAAGGCTTGCATGTGCAATGCTTCCACTCCCCTCTCCGTCCCGACGAACTGGATGGCATCATTTGCACGGAATTGAAGGTTGGTATTGTCGACGGGCGAGTCTGTAAAGGGATTTCGGATAGCGCGGCGGGTGAAATCGTCTTTATCGATTTTCAGGAAGCGTTTGATGACAGCCTTATTTTACCGGAACACTTCATCACGATAGAAGATCTTAAAGGCGAGCTTGAGAGAGCCTATTCAAAAGCGTATGAAACGTTCGAAACGGCATTGCGGATTCATGACGAGTGGGAAAAATTTTATATCGAAAATATGGACTTCTCGAAGGCCGACCAGCTTGCGCAGGATTTGATTCAAGAATTATACGCCGGTCATGAAAGCGATACGTCAACCGCTTCACGTCACGTATTTTTCGGAGCTGCGACTCCGAGGGGGGCGTTCGATTTTATTCAAAGCTTGACCGCTCAGCTGGAAAGACGGATTTTCATCAAAGGAAGGGCGGGATCCGGCAAATCGACGCTGCTGAAAAAGCTTGCCTCCGCTGCCGAACAGAAAGGAATCGACGTTCAAGTGTTTCATTGCGGCTTTGATCCTAACAGTCTGGATATGCTGATATTCCCGGAGCTTCGAACAGCGATCTTCGACAGTACCGCTCCGCATGAATACTTTCCCGATCGGGACGGGGATGAGATCCTAGATATGTATACACGGACTATAGCTCCTGGAACCGATGAAGCCCATGCTGACGAAATAGCTGGGATCAAAGCACGCTATTCGGCAAAAATGAAAGAGGCCACCTCCCATCTGGCGGAAGCTGAAGCCATCGATTCTCAAATGAAGGGCTACTATGTTGCGGCCACCGACTTTTCGATCGTAGAGAAACTCCATCTGCAATTACAGTCCGAATTAAATGAACGGATCGGCTCCATTCAGCTTTCAAAATAAGATACAACCCAAAAGCGTCAAGGACATTGAAATGTTCCTTGACGCTTCAATGAATGTGATCAAAACCACATACGATATAAAGCAGACATACTTACAGCCTAGTTCCTCCGGTGGCATCAATAAATTGCCCCGTGATCCATCGCGCCTCCTCAGATGCTACAAACGCAACCACATCAGCAACGTCTTTAGTGGTGCCCACTCTCCCGAATGCAGACATTGAAGCTGCTTCAGCATGAGCTTCTGGGTTGGCGAGCCAATCCTTATTCATATCAGTAGCCGTAGTTCCTGGCCTTACTGCGTTAACAGTAATACCTTTTGCTGCAAAAAGTGGAGCTAACGCCAAAGTAAGTGTCTCAATGGCTCCCTTGGAAGCCGAATAAATGGAATGCGTTGGACCGGCAACACGTGTAAAGCCAGTAGAAATGTTAATGATTCGTCCACCGTTCCGTATAAACGGACTAGCTGCTTGAGTAATAAAGTATGGAGCTTTAAGGTTAACATTAATGACATCTTCAAACGTTTCAATTGACGTTTCTTCAAAAGGAATGGCCGGTGCAATACCTGCGTTATTGATTAAGATATCCAATTGCACAGATCCGATTTCCGAGCGAACAGCATCTTCAAATGCGGCCCAAAGCTTTTTTACACCGGTAATACCAGTGGTTAATTCTGCTTCCAGAGCCACAGCCTTTGAGCCCAGCGCCTTAACCTCTTCAACAACTATTAAAGCAGCATCCCTATTACTGGCGTAATGAACGCCTATAAATTCCGCTCCGCCTGCAGCTAATTTTTTGGCTATTTCAGCCCCCATCCCACGACTTGCCCCTGTAATCAAAGCAACCTTACCACTGAATCTTCCTTCATTTGTCGACATATAATTGACTCCTTATAAGAGAATTTAAATGATATTTTGGCTAAAACTTCCTCAGCGCGAGTTTAAAATTATTTAGCTGGCGGTACCCCCATATTGTAAATAAACCTTCGCTTAGTCCATCAATGATTTCTACATGAAAAGAACCCCCTTTAACGTTTTCTGTATGATAAAGAATCTCTATGTACGTCGCTGGACGCCCTCGATCCGGTGATCGGCGGATTTTGTAACGACCATTACGTTAAGTTATATTATACCCTCATATTACCATTGTCAATATCATAACGAACATTATGTTAATTAATGTTATACATTTTTATTCACACTGTCATTCGTTCCATTACAGGGGCATCAGGCGGCGTCACGTTAGGACGATGCGTCGCGCTCTGACGAGATAGGCCATCAGCGCAGGCCGGGTATGGCGCCTGACACGTGACACTAGAACCAGACGGCCGAGATTTTGGCCGATCGTACACTGACGCAGGTCCTTGCACGGTGGACTGGCCGCATTCTGTAACGTGTGTTATGATAACGTGAAGTATGAAAATGAAAATTGGATAGGAACCGTTTTAATATCGACCGTTATAAAAAAAGTTGAGGTGATCTGACTGATGGGACGTAACCGCGAATTCGATGTGGATCAGGCATTGGACGCAGCGCTTTGCGTGTTTTGGCGCAAAGGCTACGAGGGCGCGTCGTACACTGACCTGACGCAGGCCACGGGTGTTGAACGCCCGGCGCTCTACTCGGCGTTTGGCAACAAGGAGGCATTGTTCCGCCGAGTTCTTGAGCGCTATTACGAGCACTATCATGATTTCTTCCCGGCGGCGCTGGAGCTGCCGACCTCGCGGGAGGTGGTCGCACACATCTTTCGCGGTGCGGCCGAATTGCAAACTCGTTACCCGGATCACAAGGGGTGTCTATATGTCCACGGTGACTTGGCCGGCTCGGACGATGCCGAACCTATTCGGCGTGCACTGATCGATGCGCGTGCGGACGGAGAGGCTTCGCTGCGTGATCGTTTCGAGCGGGCAAAGCAGGAGGGAGATCTGCCGGAAACCGCGAACTGTGCTGCGTTAGCTGCATTCGTGATGGCCGTGCTCCACGGTATGGCCGTTCAAGCCAAGGCCGGCTTCAGTCGCAATATGCTAGAGGCTGTTGCTGAGCAGGCGCTCTCCACCTGGCCTACCGGCAAATCCACACTTGCCACAAAGTCATCGTAAACCTTAGTGCAGAGGAATATCGTTATACAAAAACGCAAGCTTGGCTGTCATGAAACCGAAGTCTCTGCAAACGGACATAGTGCATAGGGTTCCATCAGGCATATGGCTCCGCCGACGAACAGGCGGACTAAAAACCATCCACTAGCTTAGCAAGGAAATACGAAATAGGCTCCCCGATATGTGGGAGCCTATTTGTTTTACTGAATTTCTGATTTCTGAAAATTGGACCACGCGATAATGGCCATCGACTTCCAATAACGCCTTAATGGATGGACTTCAATTCCGCTAGAGATAATTTGCCATCTTCCATCCGGTATACCTTGTCGCAGTAGGTAAGCAGCCGCTCATCGTGTGTGACCATAATCGCCGCTTTGTGGCGTGTTCTCACCTCATGGGCAATCAAGGAGACAACTTCATGGGCGCGCTTGGTATCCAGGCTTGCTGTAGGTTCATCCGCCAATATGACATTGGGATCGTTAATTAACGCGCGGGCAATGGCGGTACGCTGCTTCTCGCCCCCGGACAGCTCCTCCGGGTAGCTCTTCAGCTTAGTGCCTAGACCAAGCTCTTCAAGCAACTTTATAGCCATAGCTTTGTCTGCTGCATGAACCTTCCCTGACATCCGCTTCACGACAAGCAACTGCTCAAGAACGTTCAGGTATGGAACCAAATTCGAGGCCTGCATGATGAAACCAATCTCATGCAATCGGATATCGGATAGTTGTTTGCCTGACAGCTTCGATATGTCCTTGCCATTTAGTATGACCTCTCCCTCGGAAGCTTTAAGCAGTGCACCCGCGACGGATAGGAAGGTACTTTTTCCAGAACCGGACGGACCTACCACTGCGACGAACTCACCTGGCTCCACTTTTATGGACACTCGGTCTAATGCCGCAATACGATTCAATCCTTCGTTGTAATATTTGGAAGCTGCTGATATTTGCAAGCCTTTAGTCATTACTCAACCCTCCCAAGTGCCTTAAGCGGATCAATTTTCGAAATCGTGCGAACGGATACCAACGAACTAAGCAATGAGATCACCAGCAATACAATGGAATACGTGAACACCAGCTTCGTATCCAGCATGAACGGCATGCTTTTGGGCATGATTGCCGCTGTCCCATATGTCAATAAGATGCCAACGATAATGCTTGAGAGCGACAAGACGAACACCTGTGAGACGACGGCTTTACCTAAGAATCCATTCTTGGCCCCGATCGCTTTCATAATCCCGAACTGGTTGGACTTCTGCATCGTGAATACATAGAAGAATACGCCAATGATGAATGCAGAGATCGCAAGCAGGAACGCAAGCATCATCATGATTGTGCCATTCTCTTCTTTGTATCCAGGCATTCCCTGTACCGCTGCCGCACGAGTAACCGTATCGGTACCCGAAAGCTGTTCATTTATAGCATTCCGATCAATATCTTTACCTTGAACCATAATCGCATTGACGGGGTCCTTGACTCCCTTGTCCGAGCCTGGTGCCGCAAACGCAAGCTTACGCCACTCTTCAATAGGTGTAAATACAGCTGCTACGTGGTTATACGTCTGATTCTTGACAAAGCCGACAATCGTCAACGATTCCGTCGAGCCATCTAATTGGAAAGTGTCCCCTAGCTTAAATCCTTCGTCTTTCATCGTCTCATTAACGATGACCTTCGTCATCTGATCGGATGTCAGCCCGGTGCCTTCAATAATCGCCGGCTCAAGAAAGCTCCCCGGGTTAATTCCAATAATCGCTATATCTACTTTATCCTCATTCGACCTGCTACTCCCTTTGATTGCCGATGCCATGATGGTTCCCATAGGTGAAACGGCACTTACATTCGGCATCTCTGCTAATTTAGCTGACAGATCATTAGACAATAAAGACTTACTCATTGAAGCCTTCGACCCTTGTTCGAAAACCACATAATCAGCCCTCATCGTCTTAAACGTCGAAGCCGCAAGCGTAGATAACCCATTCCCCAAACCTGACAATATAAACACCAACCAAGAAATAAGCACAAAAATGATAGCAATCATCAAAAACCTTGTCTTGCTGTGTCTCAATTCCTTCAATGCCAAAAACATATGCTATTCCTCTCCTCAACACAAATAAATGACACGCGTGTCAAATTAATCACATCTCGTCCGGCACGTTTTCATTATAGGTTTTATGTGACACGCGTGTCAAATATATTTGTATTCCTTATCGTCTTCCTGCCCCTCCTAGCCACATTTGGTATAATAGCTTACTCCACTGAGGTGTAGGAATATTCATCATATTGGGCGTTTCAATCAGGTTAAAAAATACACCTATAATGGCAGGAAGTGGGATGCTTGTATTCAAGTGTCCCTCTTCCTGAGCACGAACAAACAATCGCTCCAGTTGATTTTTTAAAGTCACATGCGCTTGCTCAACAAATTCAAGATCATTGGCCGCAGCCGCAGAATTGGCTTTATTTATTTTATGAGCATATCCAAGCAATTGATGGAAACTAGCTTCCTCCAGATATACATCTAGCAGATGTTGAAGGGCATTCATGCAATCCGTTTCATCAATAGCTGATGCCTTCTGTAATACATTTTCCATTGATCGTTTCATACATGCAGCAACTATCTCTTCTTTGTTAGCATAATATTGGTAAATCGTGCTTCTTGCTCCAACCAGGCTCTTGGATAACAACTTAAGTTGAAAACCCTCATAACCGTATTCGAGAAGCACTCTCTTGGTTTGGTCAAGCAACTCCGATTTTGTAAAAGCCTGCTTTCTTCCCATGTTAATCACCGTCCCTAATTGCTAGCCGTAATCTACATTGTAACAAAAATTTCGCCCTATTTGTGGTACGGTTCCCCCCGATTAATCTTCACCGCCCGGTAAATCTGCTCCACCAGCACCAGCCGCATCAGCTGGTGCGGCAGGGTCATCCGCCCGAAGCTGAGCTTCGTCTGGGCCCGCTTCAGGACGTCCTCAGAGAGGCCGTTGGAGCCGCCGATAACATAGGCAACGTTACTGGACCCGTACGTGCCCAGCTTGTCCATATGGGCCGCCAGGTCCTCGCTGGACCACAGCTGGCCGCCGATCGCCAGGGCGATGACGTGGGTGTCCGGCTTAATGTGACCGAGAATGCCAGCGCCCTCCTTCTCCTGCACTTGGCGCATCTCCGCTTCGCTCATGTTCTCTGGGGCTTTCTCATCCGGCACCTCGTGCACGGTTAGGCGCACATACGGCGCAAGACGCTTGCTGTACTCCGCAATGCCCTGAACCAGGTACTTCTCCTTCAACTTGCCTACGCATACGATCTGTATATTCATGGCGCTGTTTCGCTCCTTAAACTCGACTGTTATGACGTCCATTCTAACATTGTACCGCTGCCAATTAAAGGACATACCCACCCATTGTCCTTTGCCTTCTCAGAACCCTCGCCCTCCTCCAATTTCAAGGGACTCAGACCCCAACATATAAAAAAGAGCCCTCTCCATCGAGAGCGACTCTTCTTGACTTCCTATCTATTTTAAAATGATCGGCAGCTCTCTCAGCGCGAACATCATCGTGCTATCCATCCGTGCCAGCTCTGCGGAGCGGTCGCGGCGGTATTCGGGGAAACGGTCCAGCAGGGTCTGCAGAGCGATCCGGGACTCCATGCGGGCTAACTGAGAGCCCATGCAGTAATGTATACCGCTTCCCAGGCCCAGATGCGGGTTCGGGTTGCGGTGGATGTTGAATACATCCGGCTGATCGAACACATCCTCGTCATGGTTCGCAGAGGCCATCCAGATATAAACGAACTGTCCCTGCTTCATCTCCTGCCCCCGCAGCACCGTGTCCTGCTTAACGCTGCGGAACATTACCTGAACAGGCGAGAAGTAACGGAATACTTCCTCTAATGCGCCTGGAAGCAGCGAGGGATCCTGAAGCACCTCCGCCCGGACTTCTGGCAGGCTGTCAAAGGCAAGCACCGCCGATGAGATCAGATTGGTTGTCGTTTCATTGCCCGCTACGAGAAGGAGAATACAGAACCCGATAATCTCCAGTTCGGTGAGGTGTTCATTGTCGATACGTGCCTCCACCAGCTTCGTAATCAGATCCTCCTGCGGATGACGACGGCGATCTTCCGCGATCTCAGAGAAGTATTCACTCATCTCCCGCTGACACTGATAATAAGCCTCCCCATTGTCACCCACCAACGCATCCGACCACGCCTTGAATCGTTCCCGATCCTCCATCGATACGCCGAGCATCTCGGCGATCACCGTAATCGGAAGCGGGCTTGCGAGATCGGCAACGATATCCATCTTTCCCTTCTTCTCCGCTTCGTCCAGCAGAGATGACGTGATCTCCTGGATCTTGGGGGCAAGCGATTCGATCATGCGAGGCGTAAAAGCATGGGATACCAGCTTACGCAGCTGACGGTGCTTCGGCGGATCCTGCCGCAGTACACTGGATTCGATGGGATCATCGGTTGAAGAGCCCCCTTGGGAAGAGAACACTTCGTAATTCGTGAAGACGGCTTTGACATCCTCGTATTTAAAAACATTCCAGGCTCCGTTACCATCCATTGCCGTCACCGGAGATTCCGTCCGCATCTGGCGGAACCATTCCAACGGGAGTAAACCGTTCTTATTCCATTCCATGCTTAACACCTTCGCTTTCCATCGCTAATTTTGAACTGACTGGTCAGTTATACACGCTTAAAAAAAGAAGGCCCTGCTTATTCAAGCGATATAAACAGGCCTTGAGTAATCATCGTGAAGGCAAACCGCTCCAGATCCTCACGCGAATACGTATCCTGATGATTCAGGTAATAATTACAGGTACTCTCCAGCGTTCCGACAATGCTGGCAGCGGCAAGATTAGGATCAACGGCACGGCACAGGTTCTCTTCGCACTGTCCTTCCTCGATAATGCTGGCCAGGAAGCTTAAATACTTCCGTTTCAGCTCCTTCAACTCATCCAAAACATCCTGCTCGATGCCGTTCGAAATCTCATTAAATACGATGTGCGAGAAATGTCGGGATTCGAGAAACAGATCCAGATGATGGCGAATGGTGCGCTCAATCTTCTCCTTCATCGGCAGGGAGGAATTCAGATCCGCCTCCGTCCGCTGCATGATATCTTCGAAGCCCTGCTTCACAACCGTCTTGAAGAGCTGGGATTTGCCAGGGAAGTTATAGTACAGCGTCCCCTTGGCAACCTGTGCGCGGGCGGCAATCTCGTCCATGCTTGCGCGGTGATATCCATTCTCGGAGAAGACTTCTATAGCTGCTTGGATAATTTTATCTTTGCTCACAATCCGATCGGCCCTTTCATAACAAAATTTCAGTTCACCGTTCTTATTCTGACTGGTCAGTTCAAAAATAAGATACCACGCTGGGAAAAATTAGTCAACCGAAAGACATGCCTATACCGACACCGGAATTCATGCCCATATATTTCGATTCTTATGCTGATTTCCGTGGTATCCTATACATATGGCCCAATACAGTGTATATTTCAACAGTGCTGGTAAACAATCAGCATATAGGTACAAGAATTTACCGTAACGGAGTGATTGATTGAGTAAATCCAAGGGCAAGGGCGGAACAGGCAGAGGCACGGGCAAGAAGGGCTGGAGCCGCTGGGATGCAAGTGCGCGAAGAGCAAAGAGCAAACCCAAACCTTATACCAGTAAAGGGGCCAAGCAGGCAGACGGTACATCGGAAGCCGAGAAACATAAAGGAACCCCATAATGAACATATGGTACAGATTGACCTGATACATCATTTTGAAGGAGATGAACGGATTGGATAATCAAGAATTGATAACGGATACGCCCGAGAATTATGAGGAGCTTAAAAGCTCCGCCAACCGGAACGCCAATTGGAGAGAACGGTTAGACGCGGTAGAAGCTTTGGGAAATTGGAAAAATCAGAAATCCATTGATATTTTGCTGCATAGACTGAATACGGATGCGGTTTATCAAGTGCGAGAGGCAGCCTATCGTAAACTCCTGGCCTTTGGCGAGGACGTCCAGATGCCGGAAAGACCTAAAGGCGAGCTGATGAAGGATGTTTCGAAGGTATTGCTCCGTATCAAAAAAAGCCTTCCCCGTGACCACACGTATGAAGACTTCAAAGAGAAATTAAAAAAGATGAGAATCGACATCTACGATACGTACGAAGGTGACAAAGGTGCTGACTTTGATCACTGGCTGGAGCAAACTTGGTCTTCGTTATTAAGAAGATAACAGCACGCCAAGCTTTCCGGATGCTGTCATGTATATGAGAAATCCGGTTATGTTATACTGAACACAAATATTAGTTATAGGAGTGGTACTCTGAGAAAGCAAAAGCCCATGTCGTTTGATGATCTGTTGAAGGAATTACAAGGCCAAAAATCGGTACAGGAGGATCCGGATAACATCTCTTTGGAAAAGCTGTTCAATGAATCGTTTATGCGTAAACATTCATCGCACAACAGTTTTGGAGATTTTGTCGTAAAAGGTAACTTCCAAGTGGAAACGCACGAAGATATCGATAACATTCCGGATGAACTGTTTGACCGTCATGTCTCTAGAGAAACCGATTTCCCGGATTGGAAATCGATGCTGGAGCAGGCAAAAGCCGATCACGCTGCTGCCATTAAGTAAATCATGATAATATCGCTGCTATCACGCAGCTATGATCAGGGGCCGATGGCCCCTTTTTCTATTCCATCGGTCATCCATGCTAGTATATGACAATTCTCATGCTCACTCGGACTTGGATTCCGTATCCGCCTCCGCCTTATCCCTGAACTTCTTGTAGAGTTTCGTAATATTCGCCGTATTGATCTCAATGTTGTGCTCGTAAGCGTATTTCACCGCATAACCAAGCGCCAGGGTGGTGGCACCCGCTACCGTCGCTCCCGCGACCGATCCCGCTCCAGGGAAGACTTTCACGATCTGCCGAAAAAGGCTCTTGCCGATATTCCCAAATATCGTGGCAATGACCAGTTCCTTCGCCGTCTCCTTGCTGATCGGCTTATTGTACAGCACCGCAAGCCTGGTGAGCAGACTTACCTGAATGCCGGTAATCGGAATGATGTCCGATCCCGGAATGGGTGATGCGCCTACCGCTCCTGCCGAGATCGAGGCTCCGATGATCCACCCGTTGGCGGTCGCCGACTTTTCCTTAATGCTTTTGGCAAAAAGGATGTCTTTAGACTTTTTTTTAAGCATCTCCAGAATGCTGCTCCGCAGCCGGTCGATGTTCTCGCCCGTCCGCGAGGATACCGGCGCAACCTCATAGCGCCCTCCGGTCTCCTTCTTGATCCGTTCCACCAGGCGGTCGATTTCATCCGCGGCGTCGATTTTGTTCAGCACGATCAAGATGTTCGGGTTTACGCCCTGAATCTTCTCCAAAGACTTCTTCTCCGCCTCGGAGAAGACCGTGCCTGCAGCGTTAAGAAAGAACAAAACGATATCTGCTTGTTTAAAGTATTTCAAGGTTATCTCCGAGTTCGCGGTATTCACATCATTCAACCCGGGTGTATCTATGAAGTATATATGTTCCTTGTACTTATGTGGTTTAATTTCCGTCGTTTCTCCAGGCTCTGCCCCGACGCCAGCGACCTCCTCACCCACGATCCGGTTCATGGTGGAGGACTTACCTGTGTTCACATCACCCATTAGAGCGATGAGAATTTCCTGCTTCAACTGACGGTTGATTTCATCCATTTCCTTCTCATAGGCCTCATCCGCTGCCCGCTTGATCTCCTCTTCCCATGATCTTCCGTAGTCACCCATTTCTTATCGTCTCCATTCACGATAGGTTATCACGCCTCGTTCCATCTATATATCCATCATACACTACGAAGGTCTGTACAACGAAGCCGGTTGCTCATTCCAGAGACAACGATCGGAATGTCGGCCGTACTTATTATTTACCTCTTCGTCCACTCCATGAAAAGGCGGATAAAGGATAGGATGAGTTTATTTAAATTTTTTTATAAAGTTTTTCTGATTCGTATGATGAATAAGGGTCTCGATCTTCTCTTTGCATTGTCTTCCGAAAATGTACGCAAAAAAAGCGTGAATTCATCACGCTTTCTCATCCGCATTATCTATTTAATTAAAATATTCACGTTACACAATTAAAAATTCAGCATGCTTCTCGCACTCCGCGCACTTCACCGGTGGGTCCCAGTCCGAAAACTCGGTCTCCTTCAGATCAACAATATCCGGGGCATCCTCATATTCATCCACGAAATTTTCGATCGCTAGTTCCACATGTTCCTTGCATACGACGTACATTCTATGCATCCTTTCTATCTTTCGCCTCATGTTGTGTTTATATCTTCAAACCAGTATAGCCACTCTTCTGTTCTACCACACTCTACGAGAAAAAGAAATGCTTTTAACCTATTTGCTCATCCCGGCCATATTTCAATCCACAAAAGCTTCCTATCCATCCATGGATTTCACATTAACAGTCCTTACACCCAACCCAATATCATTTCGATGCGAACAGCAAAAAAGAGCGTAATCCACGCTCTTCTTCGCGGCCGCTTCACGGCTCGTATCTAACCTTTTTCAAATCTCTCTATATTGGATACTATTCAACGCTAACGGTAATATATACCCATGAACGGCTGCATTAAACAATGGACAAGCACATGAATTTGAAAAAATCCACATTGCCTTGGGCCGACCAAGTCAGCCGATCCAGCCTGTATTACTCTCCAGGCTTCTCTTCCAGCTTTACCTTCAGGGACTGCAGCTTGCCGTCACGGTAGAAGGTCACGTCCAAGTCTTTGCCCACCTTCGTGTTGTAATAAAGGTGCTTGCGCAGCTCCAGCGTCGTCGTGATCGGCTTGCCATCCAGCTTCACGATGACGTCGTTCAGCTGCAGACCGGCATCGAGCGCAGGTCCAAGCGCATCCAGCACGACTACGCCTTCCGTTACCGTCTTCGGCAGCTTGAGGCCCTCCTTCTCCTTCTTACTCAACGGAGCATACGGATTACTCAAGTCTACGGTGTATACGCCAAGATAAGGGCGGGCAATATGCCCCTTCAGCATCAGCTCGGTTACAACCTCCGTAATTTCATTGACCGGAATCGCAAACCCAAGTCCTTCTACGCCGGTGTCTGCAATTTTCATTGTGTTAATGCCGATAACTTTACCGTTCAAATCCACCAAAGCGCCCCCGCTATTCCCCTCATTAATGGCAGCATCGGTCTGAATGACCTCCTGCTCCCAATCGTAGATGCCATCCTGGTTCAGGGATACGGGTATCACACGGTTCGTGTAGCTGACAATCCCGGATGTGAGCGTGTCGCCCAGGCCCAGCGGGTTGCCGATGGCGATGACGGTTTCGCCGAGGCGAAGCTTGGAGGAATCTCCAAACTCTGCAACCTCTCCGATGCCTTTACTGTCAATTGACAGAACGGCAATGTCGCTGACGTTGTCCGTGCCGACCAAGGTCGCTTTTTTCTTCTCGCCGCCTACCAGCACAACCTCCAGGGAGTCGGCGCCTTCCACCACATGGTTATTCGTAATCACGAAGGCTTTGCCTTCGAGTTTCTTGAAGATAACGCCAGAGCCCAGGGCGTCCTCCTGTGAACCGCCGAAATCTTCGCCGAAATCAAAATCTTCGCCGAAGTCGAACCCTTCCGGAAGCTCGAAGTCCCCTTCATCCTCAGGCAGCGTGCCGGATTCCTCCTCCAGACCTTCACCCTCGATACCTTCCTCTTCAGGCAGCACGGTCTCTTTATGCGTCAGCACGCTAACCACGGCCGGACGCACCTTCTGGGCAGCGCTAATAATCCGTTCATAGGGATCTCCATCGGACGTGGACAGCTGATGGCTGCCATTTATCATGGTAAGCGGTGAAGAGGTCGCTGGATGGCCCGTTATGAAGCTGAACAGCATCACCGCAATCAGAGCACTGCACACAGAACTGATCGCGGAAATCTGGAATGTAGATAAGCCCTTTTTACGGCGGGTCGTCCGCCACTTTGTTCGCTCAGGTCGGTCCTCGCTGGTATTTTTGCTCCGTCTGGAAATTTTAGTTGAATAGAAATCATCGTCAAATAATCCCATTGCGATCCCTCTCTCCCCTTGGTTGCTACGCGTCAAGATACTTTACCAGCTTCAGACTCTCCGCCATTACCGACTGACCTATTAAATCATCTTGTCGTCATAACAACCTGCCCTGCACCGAGTGTATCTAGCTTCCTATGAAAACGGCAGCGTGCCACCTGTTTAATATCTCTCTATTGTAATGACTCTTCAGCGGCTCAAAAAGTTGCATTTTTGAGCATTCTATTTGAACTTTTATCGAAATATCGCTCTACATCGAATATCTCAATCCATCGCCTGAAATCTAGTTCCATAAAAGGTATGTATTGCCACCCGACAGTTCAAAAAAAACCCTGTATTCTTCTATTACCACAAACAGGGCGACTTAAGCGCGAAACATCTGTTTTTTCTAAAAAAAGATGGGAAAACCTGGGCCATCCGTATTTTAAAAGTGCAAATGACCTGGTGCCTTGCTCGATGCAAGTGCTTAACAGAAGCATTCAGACCTTCCAGTGCTCCTATTGTACCACACGAACAGAGGTTCACGTCAGCATTCTTTAATAAAAACAAATGCCAAATTGATGGCAATTTTAAGAGGCTGTACAATGCGAGATTCTTCATTCGATAACAACGTATAGCCCGGATGAACATATTAACCTTGTATACGTGACGGACAACCGAATGGTTCCACTATTTAGGGATTTTCTTCAACGGTCCAACGCTTCTTTTCCGGCGTATCCGCTATTCCTAACCGCCTGCAACCCTCATTCGCGCATTCCCCCTTAAAAAAAGAATACCGGACAATTGTGTAAAGAAAATGGCAATATCGTCAGTCTCTCATGACCAAACGATCCCGTTCGGAACGCAACGTTAAAGGTGGCTCCGGCGACCCACACCTCATTCCTATTTGGCTTCCCCGCAACTTATTCTTCCTTAGCTGCCCATTGGAAAAATACTTTCTGTTCCCTTCCGCTTCGCCCCTTCAGACAAGGCCAGTCTATCCTGTTTCCTCATTCAATATGCCTCGGTTCCATTCTCTTCAGCCCTCCCCTAGGATTTGAACTGGTTAGGTTATCCATTCATCTGTAGGTGACCTGCAGGGAATGTTATGAAGGAGAAACCATTCTGCAAGGAGGGTTATGGGATGGCAAGAAGATCAAGGCGGCGCCGGAGTCCCGAAATGCAGCAGTTCATGACCGACATCATGCGGGACGAAGGCTATCAAGTGGACCCGCAGAGACAGCAGGACGTCAAATATGAGGTGGCCAAGTCACTCGGTGTACCCCTTAAACCGGGCGACAACCGAGATCTGACCACCGAGCAGGCCGGTAAAGTCGGCGGTGCGATTGGCGGTTCCATGGTCCGGGAGATGGTGCGTATGGCACAAGAGAGCCTGAGCAAGCGTTAGAACGAGCCTCATCTCTCCGGAACTCGGCATCCCTTAAACAGCAAAACAGCTCCACGTCATAGTTCCCTATGATCGTGGGGCTGTTTTGTTATGCCTATATAATGATAACGAATATATGATGGCTTCGAAAATAAAATCGTCAACGGTATACCTGTCGTTGCCTAAACCTATTCCCCCACCTTATCCCAAGGGGTCGGACGGTCATAATACGTATCGCATAATTTAAACTCGCTATCCTTGAAGAAGCAGCCGCGGTCCTCCATCGTATCGCGTACGGTCATTCTCGCCAGTTCCATCATGTTATGATCCAGGCTGAGATGGGCGAGATACGTTCGTTTGGTATCTCCCGTCAACAGCTCGCTTAAAGCATCGCCTGCCGAATTATTCGACAAATGCCCCATATCGCCGAGAATCCGACGTTTGGTATTCCACGGATAGCGTCCCATCCGGAGCATCTCGATATCGTGATTGGCTTCCAGAACCAGGACATCCGATCCATCCAGCGCTTTCTTCACCTTATCGCTGACATAACCGAGGTCCGTGGCAACGCCCAGCTTCTCGTCACCGTCATAGAAGCAATAACCGACCGGTGCCGCAGCGTCATGGGATATTTCAAAAGGCTCCACCCGCAGCGTGCCAAAATCCTTGACCTCATGACTCTCCAGCACAATCCGGTTCTCTTCCGCAATCTTGCCCAGCGACTTGCTCATTGCTTCCCACGTCTTCTCATTCGCATAGATCGGGAGATTGTATTTGCGCGCCACCGCGCCAAGCCCCCGGATATGATCCGAATGCTCATGCGTAACCAGGATCCCGTCGATTTCTTCCCCCATCATTTCGCGTTCCTTCAACAGCTCATCGATGCGCTTTGCACTTAAGCCCGCATCAATTAGCAATGTCGCATCCTCATTGCGGACAATGGTTGCATTGCCCGTTGAGCCGCTCGACAGCACGGAAAATGAAATCCCCATAGTCTTGTTACTCCTTTGTCGTATCGCTTTTTGGCGTCAGCACGTCCCCGCTAATGCCTTGTACATAGATCATCTCGCCATGATCCAATGTAAACCGCCAGGTTGGCGCTGCTAACTGATCCTCCGTATTAAACAACTGTCCATAATAGCCAAGCTGAATATCCCTGACCGCTGAATCAGGCGGGATGAAGTTACGTTCAATGAGCGTTTCCAAAGCCTTGGATGCGGGCAGAACCTTTTGTTCCTCCGTATCGTCGGTTGGCATAATCTCAAACACTGGCTCCCGGTACGCATGGATCTTCTGGGATTCGTAAATAAACTCCAGTTCCACATTGAACAGCGGCCATTCCTTCTTCACCAGCGGCCGGAATACGATGATGTTCTCTTTATCCGACTGCGGATCATGGCGATAATTCCCGAGATCCGTGATCTTGCCTTCCAGCGCATTCCGCAGTTCCTTCTCATCGGCATAAATCAGCTCCGTATCAATCGGCTGTTCCAAACCTACCGGCTCTCCCTGCGCTTCCGCGCTGTAGATATAATTAATCTTGGGCAGTTGCGGCGTTTCCGTCGGAATCGGACTCAGCAATTGAATCCGATTCTCCTCAATCACCTGCTGAGTGCTCTCAGAAAGCGAGGTGAAATCCAGATTGGAGCCGACCTGCTCGCGGTAATCCATCCAGAGCTGATAGCCCAGCACCAGATTTAACAGCAAAAACGCGTAAATCAATACATTTTTGGCACGGCCCCAATCCATGATTTTCCCTCCTTGTCATTCAATTGCCATCTTCCTCATTTATTCGAGTGTGATAACCGCCCCGTTCTGGAGCTTTAAGGCCCATACAGGCTTCAGCAGCAGCCCTTCTCCCGTCCGCACTGGTAAATAGGCGGGATCCAGACCCATAACCACGTTCTTCTCCTCGACATAAGGCTTCAGCTTCGCTTCCAAGGCCTCGCCCCCTGTCAGCTTCACCATCTGTTTCTTTAAGGCAGCAGACTCAAGATATAACAGCGAGCGCTCATACGAGGTTACCGTTCCCTGCTGTAGATCCAATTCCATGACGCCATACTGGAAGCCTGGCGTATTCAGGATCGGGAATCCGCCATAGTACTGCTGGAATTTTACCAGCGTCCGATCCTCGGATTCACTCGCCTTAGCCAGCCTATACGTGCCATTCCAGCCCCCGTGCTGATTCACGAAATCGATGGCGGACAGCACATCCTTGCCGGGGCTGCTCTCACCGGATGGCGGCGCAGCCGGATCGGTGTAACTGATCCATTTCTGCCCCTGGTCCACCTGCAGGCTCCGCTTACTGTCCGTATAAATCTCGGAGCCGTCTTTTTCCCGGATGTTGCGGGTGATGCTAGGGTCAAAGAACAGGCTTCTCTGCATTTGCTCTACCGTATATTCGCCAATCGGCAGTTCAATGCTGACCATATTCAGTTCCTTCTCCGGGGTATAATACCGGCCATCCACCATCTTATACGGCGTCCAGCTCAGCCCGAAGTCCACCAGTTGATCCACGTCCTGTACGGTCAAATCAGCCTGCGCGGCTTCATAGACGACATCGCCCTCCGTACTGAAAAACATGACATGGATCTTCGCTTCGCCTTCCACGCTGTACAGCCATATTTTATTGATGCTTTCCCCTTCAAACAGGGTGTCCGGGACGATCTGCATCACTCTCTGGAGCAGGGTAACCGGAATGCCGGAATCAAAGCTCAGCTCAATGCCCCGATTCTCGGAGCGAACCTTGGCCCAGTCGATGTTGTTGACCATCCGCCGCTGGAAATTATCAAAGGTCCGTCCTTTAAGCCGATTATACACAAGATTGTAGAACGTATCGTTCGGATAGAACACCGTATGTTTGTCTTCGCCTTGATGAATGATCATCTTGTCGGGAAAAAGCAGATTTTCGGGCTTTTCCTCCGGCCCCATTTCCTCGGTTCGGATATAGGCGTCCTTGGATTGCACAACCGAATCACTGCCCGGAAAACGGAAAATCAAAACGTAGCTCTGCAGCAAACTGCCAACGACCAACACGACCAGCAGAACGGTCTTCAATCGCTCCTTCACGTTAACGCCCTCCCCTCATTGTCCAGGGGCAAGGTGAAGGTCACCGTGGTGCCTTTCTCCAGCTCGGATTGAAGCGTGATAAAACCTCCATGTGCCCTGACAATTTCCCGGGCAATGGATAGACCGAGGCCCGTTCCGCCCAAATTGCGCGTCCGGGCCTTATCTACCCGGTAGAAGCGCTCGAAGATCCGGTCCAGGTCCTTCTTCGGAATGCCGATCCCGGTATCCTTTACCGATAAGGACAGCATGCCTTCCTCGGTTATGCTTGCATCCATGGTGATAGTGCCTCCGTCTGGCGTATATTTAAGGGCGTTGGAGATCAGGTTATCGAGAACCTGATCAATGCCATCCCGGTCCAGCATAGCTGTCGATACGCCCGGTTTCACCTCAATAATGGTGCGGATATGCTTTTGCTTCATTTGGAAAGAGAATCGGTCCTCTACGTCCTCCAGCATCTCCACAATGTCCGTCGGCTCCTTATGCAGCGCAGCCTCCTTGGAATCAAGCCGTGACAGATGCAGCAGGTCCGTTACCAGCCGGATCATCCGGCCGGTCTCATTCTGGATGACACCGACAAATCGCGGCCCCATCTGTTTATCCTCCAGCGCCCCATCCTCCAGCGCCTCGGTATAACTCTTGATGGTTGTCAGCGGCGTGCGCAGCTCATGAGATACATTCGCCACGAACTCCCGCCGGGATGCTTCCAGCTTCTCCTGCTCCGTAACGTCTTGCAGCACCGCAATCGTACCGGTGATGCCAATCTCCCGCCGGTGAATCGGAGTAAAGGTCACACGCATCATGAACGGATCGCCGTCCTCCCGCGGGACTATTTCCAGCAGCTTGGAGTCATGGCCTTCACTGCGCGCCAGCGCCTCCGATTCGGACTCCTCAAGCCCCAGCAGGGACACGATATCGTGTCCTGCCAGCTCTTCCCCCTCCACGCCCAGCATCTCACTGGCGCGCCGATTCATCAGGATGACACGTCCTGCTTCATCGGTTGCGATGACGCCGTCGCTCATATTGGTCAGAATCGAAGCAAGCTTCTCTTTCTCTTCTTCGTTCTGCGAAAGGGCTTCGCGCAGACGGCTGGTCATATAGTTGAACGCCTGGCTGAGCTGGCCGATCTCATCGCTCCCGAACACCGGCGTTTTCTCGGTAAACCGGCCGTCCGCGACGGCCCGGGCATGCTTGGTCAGCTCCTTGATCGGATGAGTGATCGTATGCGACAGAATGACGCCGAGCACCGCAGTCAAGCCGAGTGCGAGCAGAATGCCCGATATAAAAATATTGTTGATCCGCTGCATCGTGCTGTACAGCTCGCTCATGCTGGCTACAATGTAGATGGCACCAACGATTTTCTCGTTATACATGACGGGCTTGGCCACCACTTTTTTGCGGATATTATCATCATCAATAATGTATTCTTCATTATCCTGTATTCCCTGCAAGGCCCGGCTGACAACCGTCTGTGTATTCTTGGTGTTCACGTAGTCCGCATGGGAGGGCAGCGAAGTCGTGAGAACCCGCCCCGTGGAATCCAGCACCTGAATCTCGGCTCCGTTCAGATTGAACAGATTGTTCACCATGACGCGCAGGCTCTCAATCGGGTCCTCCTCCGTATCATTCTCGCCGCCAAGGGTCTTGGCCGCCAGAACCGACATCAGCTCGGCTCGCTCCTGCAAGTCCTTCGTGAAATTGCTGGTCAGCGAGTTCTTCATCGCACTCACAAAATACACCCCGATCAGCTGCATCGCGATCAGAATGAGAAGGACATAGATGATGATGACCTTCGCCTGAATGGTGCGGAAGAAGGACAGCCACTTCATTACAGGCCTCCGTTTTTAGCGCTGCGCATCAGGTAGCCCAGACCGCGCCGAGTCAGGATATATTCCGGCTTGCTCGGATTCTCTTCAATCTTCTCACGAAGTCGGCGAATGGTAACATCCACGGTCCGCACATCGCCAAAGTATTCAAACCCCCATACCGCCTGCAGCAAATGTTCACGAGTCATCACTTTGCCGGCATTACGGGCCAAATAATACACCAATTCATATTCGCGGTGCGTCAGGTCGAGCGCTTCCCCGCTTTTGTATACCATGTACATATCGGTATCAATAAACAGCTCAAACAGCCGCAGGCCTTGTCCGCCTGCACTTGTGCCGCCTGTGTTATCCGCTGAGTTGTCCGGCTTTTGCTGACGGCGCAGATGCGCCTTCACGCGTGCCAGTATTTCTCTGGTGCTGAACGGCTTCGTCACGTAATCATCCGCACCAAGCTCAAGTCCCAGCACCTTGTCGATCTCCCCGTCCTTTGCCGTCAGCATGATGATCGGGATCTGCAGGTTCGCGGCACGTACCTCGCGGCACACATCCATTCCGTCTTTTCCGGGCAGCATCAAATCAAGCAGCATTAAATCCGGCCGCTTCGTGAGTGCAATCTCTACCGCGCTAATGCCATCAAAAGCGCAGATGACCTCATAGCCCTCTTTTTCCAAGTTAAACTTTAAAATATCGGCGATGGGTTGTTCGTCATCCACCACCAGAATGGTTCCCTGCATCGTCCTGTTCACCTCATACCTTCACTTAAAGAGGATGTTCAAAAAGTCCCTCTTTGATCACGAAGTAGCACCGGTAGCCACTCGACATCGAATCTTGAATTCAGCCGGGCTTTCCGGTGCTCACGTACCCAAAACGTACGCTTCGCTCCTCAATCCCTAGCTTCATCCAACCTTCTCGGTGCTGAAAGTTTGACTTTTTGAACTCACACTTAAACGGTCTTCTTCCCATTTTACCACACCTGCCGCCGCTACACACCCAGAGCTCCTAACAGCTGACCCGATTCAGGGGGCGGCTACTTTAATGATAATCTTGAATGAATAACAGATCAGGCGTAAGAGAAGAGGACTCCTTTCGCTTTATGAGTGCGCGGATTAAAATGATGAAGATCGTGCTCTTGTAAAACCGTCTCGATAGTTGAAATTCATAACTTTTCTGGATTATGATGGAATCATCCTTTAAGGGAGTTTCATCCGTTTTATTTAAGTTAAGAATGAGAGCTCAATCTATAAATATAGGAAGGAGTTATATGGATGGAAAGTACAAATATAGTTACTCATTTTAGACCCATATATATTCTGTTTATCCTCATTCTGATAATCTCATTGTTCATCATGATTTTTCGGAATCGCCATAAAATAATCAATGGCTTTACAATCGCAATAATTACCCTTATTAGTTTGGCAGTATCCGCTCATCTGACCTATCAAATAGGTTACCTTGCAGATGAATTAGGAACCAGCGGCGACGCTGTTTCCTTTATGATGTTTATTGCAGTGGTGATACTATCGTTGGTTAATCTCCTAGTCTACGCCTACAAAAGAGAATAATTCTTATCGAGGGACACCACTTGCGCCCCCACTGCAGACACTTTCCCGTTCTGCCCCGCCCACACCGCCTCCCTACGACCGCCCCGATTCAGGGGGCGGCCACCCGCTTCGCAGCTTAGCCGGAATGTACGGGGATGGATTCGACAGATAAGGGAAAATATCTTGGAAGACGCCTTTGGGAGTCCTTTGTCCCCTCATAAAATTCAATTCAGACAAAGGGCAGACAACAGCGGCTGGAAAGATATTTCCCGTTCTGTCCCACATCCCCAAACACCGCCTGCAAGACGCAAAGATGGCCGCCCCCGTTAAGGAGCGGCCATCTTCACTATTATGATATATGAACCAATAATGGCTTATGTCGCATTGGTTTACCTAGTATAACACAGAACTACAGATAATTCATCGGATTTTGGGCAACTCCATTTTTTTGCACTTCGAAATGGAGGTGAGTTCCAGTAGAACGGCCCGTATTCCCCATGACGCCCAGCTTGGAGCCTTGTCCAACCGATTGTCCGTTGCTCACGGAAATCTTGCGCATATGCCCATACAGAGTGCGATATCCATTGCCATGATCGACAATGACGACGTTGCCGTAACCGCTCTGCTGACCGGCAAAGACCACTCTTCCCGAGGCGGCTGCCATAATCGTGCTGCCGCCAACCAGATCGACGCCCTCATGGCTTCTTCCCCAGCGATGACCGTAGGGGCTCGTAATCCGCGCGCCGCTGACCGGCCATGCGAACATGCTGCCGCCGGATTTCTGGGTCACCGTTACTGCTTTTTTCTTTGGCGTTACCTTGGTGCCTTTGTACACCACTTCCGGCAGCGATTCCTGAACCACCTGTTGGCCCGTCCATTGCTTGGAGATAACCTGCCCGTTCTCTTTGGTTACGATATAATCTACGGTTTTGACGCCATCCCGTCCGGGACGAACGACCTTTCGTTTCCCAAGCGGAAGCTCGCTGCTCTTGCGGACAATCGTTTCCGGCTTGCTTGGCTGCTTCTCCGACACCGTCTCCACCGTTCTTACCGTCAGCGGCGCTTCCGGCTTCGTTACTTGCAGCTCGGCCCCGATCTGAACGTATTTCTCCTCCAGCCCGGGATTCAGCGCCATAACGTCAGCCGACTTCATACCGAAATGCTGTGCGATGGAAGAGATCGTATCCCCCTCTTTCACCGTGTACACCACCGGCTTGTCCTTCGTGCCCGTAAGCACCTTCACCGCTTCCTCCACGTCCAGCACCTTGTTCGGGTCAGCCTTCGTGTTGGCCAGCGAGATGTTCTCTTTAATGTCCACGGACTGGAGCCCGCTTCCGTCACCGCTCTTCTTGCTCGATGCCGACGTCTTCGTGAAAGCGACCCTCTGCGTCTTCTCCTTCTGGGCAGCCGCCGGAGCGAACTTCAGCTTGGCTGCTTCGACGGCAGCCTTGGCCGTCTGCTGATCTTTCACGATCGCCACCGTCTTGCCGTTCACCTTCAGCTCCACGCCGCGGGCATATGCCTTCAGCAGGTTATCCAGCTTATGGAGTGTTTCCTCGCTGTTCACCTCCGGTTTATAGGAACGGTCAGCTTTAGTTGTAATGCCGTCGGTATTGAGCACCATAAGTACATCTGGGTACTCTTTTTGATATTCCTTCTGCTTCTCTTTAAGCAGCTGATCAAGCTGGGCATCATCTTGAATGGTGCCAATCGCTTTTCCATCTACATACACATGATAGAACGGAATCGTATTTGCGTTTACATACGCTTTTCCGCCCGTATATATTGATCCTGCTATGAGCAATGCCCCTGCCGAAATCCAAATCCACCTGCGCGGCGAAGTCCATCCCCGTTTTTGTGGATTCGACGGCTCCGAGGGCTCACGATTCGAGTTGTTGTTGTGGGCAGAATGGTCGGCTGCTTGCTTACGCAAGATGCTATCCATCCACCGTTTCCCCTTAGAACCTTTCATGTCTCTCTCCTTTAAGCCTTGTTCATATGTAAGAATCTGTTCATTTGAACTTGCTGACTTAGCATTGAATATGACACAACCTGTCAAAAGGTATCAAAATTTTAACCTTTTCGATCTTCGTATACTTTAACATAGCCTTAACAATCATTTCAAGTTTACGAAAACAGCGAAAAACCCGCGCCCAGCGCGGGTTTCCTCATTTTCCCTAATATATAACCTTAGCAAGACAGTGACAAAACAGTGACAGAACAGGCCTGAACGCCGTTATACCGTTATTCTTTGAGCATGGTGATCAGTTTATCGAATTCCTCTGCATTCAAATATTTGGATATGCCCTGCTCGATGTCTGCAAGTTCCGCTGCGGTCAGTCCGTCCTCCATCGCCTCGGAGATCTTCTGCATTTCCGATTGGGGCAGCTTATTCATCAGCATGGTAAAAATCTCTTCCTTCTCCTGTGTTGGCAAGCTGTCCTTCCGATCGACAATTTCCCCTGGTGTCATGACAATCTCTTGATCTTCCAGGGAGGACTCGTCAGGCAACTCTGTCGTGTTCGTGCCCATCACTGGCAAGGAATTATCCGGCGCCTCTTCATCTGCTGGTGACTCATCCGTCGTTCCCGCCGGGTTCGATTTCGCCTCGTTGTCCTCTTGTGCCCCTCCATTACGATCCGAGCCGGCTCCCGTTGCCGGTTCATCGGACGCAGCATCCTTATCTTCTGCTTGGTTGTTATCCTTTGCGGCGTTCACGCTGTCGATATCCGACTTTGGACCAGAGCCCATACCGAACATCGACTTCACAATACCTCCAACCCCCATCGGCTCCGTCTCCAGCTGAATGTTAAAACTGGACAACACCGATTGAATATAGGCATTGACCACGATGCCTGTTGTCACAATCGTGAGCGTGCTCACCAGGATGGCGGTCAGGCTGATTTTCAGCAGCCATTTCGTCCACTTCATACGAATTTCCTCCTATCTCATGCATGGTGAAATGACATGACAATAATTTCTTTCTTTTTCCAGTATTGACGGTTCGAAATCGCTTCAATCCCTTTTCCCTCTTTTTTTCTACTTCCATCTGATATATTTCATGATTCGGTTGGTTTTAGGCCACACTACTCCCGTGCTATAGAGAGTACAATCGACCGCACACGGGAATTTATGATACATATATAGTCAATCGGAACTGCACATGAAGGAGGTCAATCTAGCAATGATTCATATATTAATCGCGGATGACGACGCGCATATCCGGGAACTTCTGCAATATCATCTTCAAACCGAAGGGTACACGGTGTTTACGGCTGCTGATGGGGAAGAAGCTTCTGCTCGCTTGGCAGAGGAACAGGTTCATCTGGCAGTCGTGGATGTTATGATGCCGAACAAGGACGGTTATCAGCTCTGCGACGAAATCCGGCGTTATTATGATGTTCCCGTCATTCTGCTGACGGCCAAGGATCAGCTCGTGGATAAGGAAAAGGGATATGCCGTTGGCACGGATGACTACTTAACCAAACCATTTGAACCAAGGGAGCTGCTGTTTCGAATCAAAGCCCTGCTGCGGCGGTATCAAATGGTCAGCGCAGACAAAATCCGTCTGAACGAAACAACCATCGACCGCAAAAGCTACGAGGTTCAAGGACACGGAAAGGTACTGATGCTGCCGATGAAGGAGTTTGAGCTGCTCTCCCAGCTTGCGAGCTATCCGGACCGGACGTTCTCGCGCGAGGAGCTGATTCAGCTCATCTGGGGAACGGATTTTGACGGAGATGACCGGACCGTTGACGTCCATATCAAACGACTCCGGGAACGCTTCGCGGACCGAAGCGGCGATTTCCGGATACGGACCATCCGGGGCGTAGGGTATAAATTGGAGGCGGCGCCGCAGTGAAAACCCTCTATTCGCGCATCGTCCTCACCACCATCGCCATCATGGTGATCAGCAGCTTGATTGCTTTTGTGCTGTCTAATCTTTACTACCAGTACAATCTCAAGCCCTTTAACGATCAGAAGGTCACCACCATGGCCAAGGATATCGGGGACTTTTATGACAGCCACCCGGAGACGGACATCCATGATTATCTCCATCACATCGGACAGCTCGGTTATCAATTCTATTTGGTGAACGATCAAGGCAAGGAGTGGTTCTATGGCGGCATGTTCCGTGAACAGGACCTTTCGCCCGAAACGGTGCGGCAGGTGCTGAACGGGAAGGTGTACCATGGCATCGCGGAGTTTCCGTCGGAGCTGTTCATCACCGGCTTTTTCGACAATGTCCTAAGCAACTCCATCGGCATCCCCATACAGGTAGAAGGCAGCCCTCACGCACTCTTCATCAGGCCCGATATTACCGTCCAGTTCGGGGAGATGCGTATCTTCTTCTCCATCATCATGGTCATTGCCATCCTGCTGAGCATCCTGCTTGTCGGCATTATTACGCGCTATATCGTGAAACCGATCGTGATGTTAACCGAGGCCACCCAGAGCGTGGCGCAGGGCCAATATGACATTAAGCTGAACGTTACCCGGCGTGACGAGCTGGGGCAGCTTGCGGACCATTTTTCCCAGATGGCCAAAGGACTAGCGCAGTTGGAGCAGATGCGTCAGGAGTTTGTATCCAATGTCTCGCATGAAATCCAGTCGCCGCTGGCCTCCATTCAGGGCTTCTCGCAAACGCTGCAAACCAAGCGCTTGTCCGAGGAACAACAGCAGCATTACTTATCGATCATTGAGGCGGAAAGTCGCCGGATGTCCCAGCTCAGCAAACAGCTGCTTATGCTGGCGTCCCTGGATAAGGAAGAAAATATTCTCGATAAATCCACCTTCGACGTGGCCGAGCAAATCAAGCAGGTACTGTTCCACACCGAATGGAGCTGGCGCAGCAAAGATTTGACCATCGATATGTCGCTGCCGCCGACCTATGTCTATGGCGATCAACAGCTCCTGCATCAGGTATGGACGAACCTCATCACCAACAGCATTAAATTCACCGCACCTGAAGGCGCCATCTCCCTGCGTGTGATCAAACACAACACACAATGCCGCATCGAGATCTCCGATACGGGCATTGGTATTCCGCCAGAGCACCTGCCCCACATCTTCAACCGGTTCTACCGCGTGGATGAGGCTCGCGACCGCTCCGAGGGCAGCAGCGGATTGGGTTTATCCATTACCCAGAAAATTGTCGAACTGCATGGCGGACGTATTGAAGTCACGAGTCAGCCTGGAAAGGGAACCACCTTCACCGTGATCCTCCCTCACGTATAATGCAGCCTAATCTCAAGTTCATGCTCTGTTCATAATCCATTCCTATACTTGGGGCATATCCCGCAGAGATTAAAAACCGCGGGATGTGCTGCTTAATGATTAGGAATGGAGATGGGAAACATGTTTCTTGCACTGCGTGAACTTCAGCATGCGAAGCTGCGCTATCTGCTGATTGGCTTCATTATGGTTCTGATTGCCTGGCTTGTTCTGTTCGTCACGGGATTGGCCCAGGGGCTCTCCTCCGATAACGCCTCTTCCATACAAAATATGAAAGCCGACTACCTGGTGCTTCAGGAGGGATCCGATCATCGGATCAATCGTTCCGTACTAACCGGCGAGATCTGGAACGAAGTGCAGAGCCGCCCGGGTGGAAACCCGGCCACTCCGCTCGGCATACGCATGAACACCTTGACCAAGGAAGGCTCCGCGGCCAAATTCGATGCGGCCTTTTTTGCCATTGATGTGGAGAGCATGCTGGCACCCCGAGTCGTTGAAGGCACCATGATTAGCAATACGGATGCCGGCCTTGTGATGGCCGACCGCTCCTTGAAAGAGGACGGGTACCGGCTGGGCGACCGGATCGTGGATCAGGCTACAGGCGCCACGTTTACGATTGCGACCTTTACGGAGGGACAATCCTTCAGTCATGCCCCGGTCATTCACATGAACTTTGAGGGATGGAAGACGCTTCAACCAAACCCGGCAAAGCTAGTGCCTATCTATAATGCCATCGCTTGGAAAGGAACTCCGGAACAGAAGGAGGCCTTGGCCCGGGACGTATCCGGCATTGAGATTATCACGAAAGAGGAAGCCCTGCAGGGAATTCCCGGTTTTCAGGAGGAGCAGGGTTCACTTATCATGATGATTGTGTTCCTGTTTGTGATCGCAGCCTTCGTGCTGGCCGTGTTCTTCTACGTCATGACGATTCAGAAAATGAATCAGTTCGGCGTCCTGAAAGCCATCGGTGCGGGGACCGGCTATCTGGTGAGGAGTCTGATCTTTCAGGTCCTGACCCTTACCATCGTCAGTCTTGCGATCAGCATCGGCCTGACTTACGGGGTTTCGCTCCTGTTGTCCGGCATCGTGCCCTTTTCGTTAACGCCTTCGGTCGTTCTGCTCTGTTCCTTGCTGTTCCTGGCGGTTTCCCTGATGGGATCGCTATTGTCGCTATATCGGGTCATCAAGATCGATGCAATCGAAGCTATCGGGAGGGCTGCATAATGACATCATCCAAGCTGTTGATGGATCAGGTGAGCAAAGAATTCGGTGACGGGGACACCTCCGTTAAAGTACTGGACAACATTTCGCTGGATATCAAGGGTGGGGAATTCGTCGCGGTGGTCGGACCTTCCGGTTCGGGCAAAAGCACCTTTCTCTCCATTGCAGGGGCACTTCTATCCCCTACCCGCGGAAGAATATGGATGGGTGATCAGGAGGTTACAAGGCTATCCGCCAAAAAATTGAATGCGCTGCGGCTGAACCATATCGGATTTGTCTTTCAATCCTCCAATCTGATTCCTTATCTGGCTGTCCGCGATCAGCTCCTCTTGATTGCCAAACTGGCAGGACAGCACGGCCAGGAGCCGCAGCAGCGGGCGGATGATCTGCTTCATCGGCTGGGCTTATCGCACCGCAGGTTTCATTACCCTGAGAGCTTATCAGGCGGCGAACGGCAGCGTGTTGCCATTGCCCGGGCATGGATGAACAATCCGGAGCTCATTCTGGCAGACGAGCCAACCGCAAGTCTGGATTCGGAGCGCGGCCGAACCGTAGTTCAAATGCTCGCCGATGAGGTCAAGCTGCGCCAGAAAGCCGCCGTCATGGTCACGCATGACAAGCGCATGCTCGATTTATGTGATCGGATCATTTATATCGAGGATGGCAAGTTATCCGAACAGCGATCTCCCACTCTGCTATAGAATGAAAAAACCGGATTCATCCTAGCAACCTAGTAGATGAATCCGGTTTTTATTATGCTGGATCGTGTACCTCTCCAGCTCTCAAGAAGGCCATACGCCTCATGGGATTCGTATGGCTTCTGTCCCCCCTACGTTGATCTGACTGCATATACCCGCTGCCTTTAGCCCCAATTCCAAATGTTCAGCGTGCTGTCCTCTATGTCTCTCTCCATTATAGGGTGGATGGACATTCGACTAAGGGATAATATCCTTCAAATGAAGGGACAAATTCTTCCACCTTTAGGGTGTCACTGTTATCTCATGATACGCTCTGGTCTCCACTTTCTTTTTCTTTACCAAAAAGAAAAACCCGCCGATAATATCATCGGCAGGTTTATAGACTTATCTAAACGTTGAACTTCTAGTCTTTCTATTCATGGTCCAACCCTGATTATTTCTCGTAAATCGGAAGCACTTGATTCGTCTGCTCCCGGTTGCGGCCAACAGAGAAGATGGCAATCGGAATGCCGGTCAGCTCGGACACGCGCTCGACATAGCGACGGGTGTTCTCCGGCAGATCCTCCAGCGTTTTTGCTCCGGTAATGTCTTCGTTCCAGCCTGGCAGCTCTTCATAGATTGCTTCGCACTCAGCAAGCATTTTCAAGCTGGCCGGGTAGTGCGTAATCTCCTCACCGCGGAATTTATATGCGGTACAGATCTTAACGGTCTCAAGACCGCTCAGCACATCCAGCGAGTTCAGGGACAAGCCGGTAATTCCGCTCACGCGGCGGGCATGGCGTACAACTACGCTATCGAACCAGCCTACGCGGCGAGCACGTCCGGTTACCGTGCCGTATTCATGTCCTTTTTCACGAATGTACTCACCGATTTCATTGTCCAGCTCCGTCGGGAAAGGTCCATCCCCTACACGCGTCGTGTAGGATTTAGCCACCCCGATCACCTGCTGAATCTTCGATGGTCCTACACCGGAACCGATACATACACCGCCGGCAGAAGGATTCGAGGAGGTTACGAACGGATACGTACCTTGGTCGATGTCCAGCATGACGCCCTGCGCACCTTCAAATAATACTTTTTGATTCTCATCGATCGCATCGTTCAGGACGACGGAAGTATCACGCACATATTTACGAATAATTTCGGCATACTCCAGGTATTGCGTCAGAATCTCTTCAACATCGAGCGCTTCCCCGCCATATACCTGGGTAATCACTTGGTTCTTCTCCTTCACCATATGGCGAAGCTTCAGTTCGAACTCTTCCGCATCCATCAGATCTGCGATCCGGATGCCGTTACGTGCCGCTTTATCCATGTAGCAAGGGCCGATTCCCTTGCGGGTCGTACCGATTTTGTTCGGACCTTTACGGTCCTCTTCCAGAGCATCCAATACCATATGATAAGGCATGATAACATGAGCACGATCACTGATTACCAGATTATCCGTGCTGAACCCGTTATCATGAATATAATTAATCTCTTCAATAAGTGCAGCCGGGTTAACGACCATACCGTTTCCGATCACACAGGTTTTATCTTTATAGAATACTCCGGATGGAATCAAGCTAAGCTTGAATTTTTTACCGTCAATCAGAATGGTGTGGCCGGCATTGTTGCCGCCTTGGTAACGGGCTACCACGTCTGCGCTTTCCGCCAAATAATCCGTGATTTTCCCTTTCCCTTCATCTCCCCATTGTGTTCCCACAACGACTACCGTTGACATATTCATTCCTCCGCCCGGGCTGTTACACCCTTAATATTTCGCGAAACACTGATGAAATAACCTCTACATGATGATTAAAATTCAACCCCACTGCACTAAAGCAGCAATACCAGTGTAACAGTCCCCATTTTTAAAGTCAAATACAAAAACGAACAATCGCACATCAGTGTGTACGATTGTTCGGAATTAGGACGAGATTATCGAATGATTGCAGCATTATTCGGGGAATCTCCATAAGAAAACGACTGTCGACGTACTTTCTCAGAAGAGAGACCGCGGTTAGAGGTAGTTTTTCTTGCGATATCAGGAAGGCCCAAGCTTCGAGGTTTATACTTGATATCTTAAGAAATGCCCTTAACTTACAGCCAGCGGCAGGTATCTGCCTGATCTCCGAACTTTGTTAAAGAAGCCTCGTATTTCGTTAAGACACCCTAGAATCGCGGCTAATCTGTATCGTCGTCATCCAGCAGCGAAGGCGTCGGCATGCGTTCGCTCGTAATTGACGAATTTATTAAAGTTCTTCAAAAAGACCAGTTCCACGGTGCCTACAGGACCATTACGCTGTTTGGCAATGATGATCTCGATGATGTTCTTCTTCTCGGTTTCCTGATTGTAATAATCATCCCGGTATAAGAACGCAACGATATCGGCATCCTGCTCGATCGAACCGGATTCCCGAAGGTCACTCATCATCGGACGCTTATCCTGACGCTGCTCCACGCCCCGGCTGAGCTGTGACAGCGCAATAACCGGCACTTCGAGCTCACGGGCGATTTGTTTAAGCGTACGCGAGATCTCGGATACCTCCTGCTGCCGGTTCTCCCCGGCCTTGCCGCGTCCATGAATGAGCTGGAGGTAATCGATCAGGATCATGCCGAGCCCCTTCTCCTTCTTCAGACGACGACACTTCGCACGAATATCAGCAACCGTTACGCCCGGTGTATCATCAATGTAAATCTCAGCTTCCGACAGAGCGGCAATGCCCATCGTCAGCTTGGACCAATCCTCATCACCTTTGAAATCCCCGTTACGCATGACGCCGGCATCCAGGTTAGCCTCAGCACAGATCATACGCTGTACGAGCTGCGGCGCCGACATCTCCAGACTGAAGATAGCTACGGTTTCCTTGGCACGAATCGCCACGTTCTGGGCAATATTCAATGCAAATGCGGTTTTACCTACGGAAGGACGGGCAGCTACGATGATCAAGTCGTTGCGCTGGAATCCGCTTGTCATTTTGTCCAAGTCCACGAACCCGGATGGAATTCCCGTTGTGTTCCCCCGGTTCTGATGGAGAACCTCCACCTTCTCGAACACTTCCATCAGCACATCGCGGATCGCAATAAATCCGCTGCCTGTGCGTCGATTGGAAATCTCGAGAATGCGGCGCTCCGCCTCGCTGAGCATACCGGATACATCTTCCCCTCCGGTATATCCTTCACTGACAATTTGTGTTGCGGTTCGAATCAACCGCCGCAGCATCGATTTCTCTTCGATGATCTGGGCGTAATAATCTACGTTCGCAGCCGTCGGGACCGCATGAGCCAGCTTGGCTAAATAGCTGACGCCTCCGACCTCTTCCAGCTGCCCTTTATCTTGCAGGAGAGATGTAAGGGTCACCAGATCGATCGGTTGATTGCCTTCCCCGAGCTGCACCATAACTTCATAGATCATCTGATGCGTTTTGTCGTAGAAGTCCTCGGCCTGCACCCGCTCCATCGCTGTAATCAGCGCTTCACTTTGCAGCAGAATGGCACCCAGCACCGCCTGCTCTGCCTCAAGGTTCTGCGGGGGGACCCGATCGAAATAGAGTTCTCCTCCCATATTACTCCTCCGTAATTTGAACCTTGAGCGTCGCCTTGACGTCAGGGTGCAGCTTCACCGGAATCTGGGTAACACCCAGACTGCGGATCGGATCGCTAAGTTCAATTTTGCGTTTGTCGATTTTGATCTTCTGTCCTGCCAGAGCTTCAGCAATTTGCTTGCTGGTGATGGCCCCGAACAAACGGCCGCCCTCTCCAGCTTTAGCTTTCAGGACAACCGTCATCTCTTCCAGCTTTTTGCCGAGCGCCTGCGCCTCTTCCTTCTCCTGAGCCTTACGCTTCTCCTCGGAAGCCTGCTGCTGCTCCAGCGTCTTCATGTTGCCGTCGGTTGCCGGACGAGCGACTCCCCGCGGAATCAGGAAGTTCGTTGCGTATCCTTCCGAAACTTCCTTCACTTCGCCTTTCTTGCCTTGACCCTTCATATCTTTTATGAAAATGACTTTCATTCAAATAACCCCTCTTTCGCTTCGATGTCCTTCAGTACTTCCATCAACTTCTCCTCGGCTTTCTCAGGCGTCGTATCCAGTTGTACTGCGGCGTTCGTTAAATGTCCGCCTCCCCCGAGACGTTCCATAATCATCTGAACATTCATCTTGCCCATGGAGCGGGCGCTAATGCCAATCTTGCCGTCTGTGCGTTCGCTAATAACAAACGATGCCTGCACATCCGTCATATTCAGCAGCATATCCGCTACTTGAGCGATCAATAGCTGCGGCATGGGCTCCCCGCTCTTCGATACCGCAATGGCGATATGGTCATATACCATTTTAGCATGTTTCACGATTTCTGCCTTCGCTATAAATTCTGTCAGATCTTCCTTGAGCACCCGCTGAATCATCATCGTATCGGCTCCGTGACGCCGCAGGAATCCGGCAGCCTCAAACGTTCTCGAACCCGTGTGGAGGGCAAAATGCTTGGTGTCCACCGTGATCCCCGCCAATAAAGCCGTCGCCTCAACCGGCGTAAGGGATACCCGTTCATGAATATACTGCAGCACCTCCGTAACCAGCTCGCAGGTTGAAGAGGCATACGGTTCAAGATAGATCAGCACTGCGTCGTTAATAAACTCTTCCCCGCGTCGGTGATGATCCATCACAACGACCCGGCTTGCACGATGAACCAGCCGCGGCTCCATCGTCATGGAGGCTTTATGCGTATCCACAACAACGAGCAGTGTATGCTCTGTCATCATCTGCATCGCTTGTTCGGTGGAGATGAATCGGTTCATCAAGGCTTCGTCCTTCCGGACCTCTTCCATAAGCCTCGAAATGGACGGATTCATTCCCTCCATCACGATATAAGCCTCCACTTTATACATCTGGGCTGCCTTCAGCACGCCGATTGCAGCGCCGACCACGTCCATATCCGGCAGCTTATGGCCCATAATGATCACTTTGTCGCTCTCCTGCATCAAATCACGCAGCGCATGGGAGATGACGCGTGCTCTTACGCGCGTTCGTTTCTCCACGGCATTGGATTTACCGCCATAGAAAGAGAGCCTCTGACCCGCTTTGACAGCCGCCTGATCTCCGCCGCGGCCCAGCGCCATATCCAAACTGGATTGGGCCAGCTGCCCCAGCTCCGTAATGTCGTCTGAACCGAAAGCAAGACCAACGCTTAGCGTTAACGGTACCTTCAGATCCGCCGTCATCTCCCGGACCTCATCCAAGATGAGAAAACGGCTGTTCTCCAGTGCATCGAGCGACCTGTGGTTCAGCATCATCAAATAGCGGTCTGAGGAAAGTCTCCGCAAATAGACGTTAAATTCACGCGCCCAATCGGTGATCTCACTGGTTACCTTCGCAATCAATGCCGTCCGCTGTTGATCATCCATCCCCTGCGAGGCCTCATCGATGTTATCCATCATGATAATGCCCAAGGCCAATCGCTCATCCTCATACCGCTGCCTCAGCACGGCCAGCTCGGTAATCTCATCCAGATAGATCAGTCGCTCATCCGGAATGACCGTTGCTCCATAGAACTTATCCTCGTGGGAGATCTCCAGACGAATTTCCTTCGGCAGCTTCTCCTTGTTATCCTTCTTCTCTTGAGCTTCCCTTATCGCTACAACCAGTTGGGGAAACAACTCCTGTAAGGAGACGCCGACCAACGACTGATGCGGAAACATATTGACCACGAATTGGTTATGCCACTCCACTGTCTTGTCCTCGCTGTACAGCACAATGCCAAATGGCAGCACGCTGACCGCTTCGCCCTCTACCCGCTGAATTCGAAATGACAGATCTCCAATGTAATCCACCAGCTCGCGGCGGAATTTCATCTCCGTCTTCAGCATCGCATAGCCGCCTACCACCGCAAGCAGCAGCCCGACCAGCCCCAGAATGGTATTGTAGAACGACAGAAAAATAACAAGCAGAAGCACCAGCGCAAACGCCCAGACGGTATGATAGCCGTGCCAGCGCTTCTGCAGAAATTTAGGCATGACTCATCACCCTATCTTTTGGTTTTACTAAACGCCTGACGAAGTGGAAACGCCAAGTCCAGGATTCCGATAATCATAGCCGGCGGGAACAGCACAATCGGTATAGCCGTCAAAAGCGGTACAATCGGATGCCACTTCCGTTCGTGAGCGAGATAGTAGAAGAACCCCAGCGCTTGGATCATGAAGCAGATCTGCAGCAAAGGCGTGGCGTTTGCCACAATCATTTTCATGAAGGTATTGTCCGAATTGACGGTTGCCATGTTGATGAAAAAAATGAGCAAGTAGTACCAGATCAGGGAACGCGGCAGCATCCATTCTCTAGCCGGCTTCAGCCGCGGCACGGACAAGCCCATGCTGCCCAGTGTAGGACGAGCCAAAGCATGGGTTACCACCGTCATAAGGAACGAACTGATAATCATCGCAAATGGAACCAGGCGCATCGTTTGATCTTTAATGAACTGTGTATCGAGTTCGGTGCCAAGGAACTGTCCTCCCAGACCTCCTTCTACACCCATCTCAGTGAGCGGAGCGGTCGTCATCTTCACAATCTCATCCACATACTCCGACAGATTTAATTGGAAGAAGGCTGTGCTGATCATGAGCAGAAGGAGCATTTCCACCAGCATGACAGCCATGCCGTACTTCAATACCTGCATGGCTGCCTTCCGCTTCCGGTACAAATACCCCATGACAATTCCCGGAACGGCAAAATAGATCGCAAATAACACATAAATGGGATGAATCAGAAGCGCGATCAGCCATACCGGCACCACATGCATGATAAATGATTTTGTATTCAAAGCCGTAAACAGAATCGCAACCGGCAGAACTAACAAGAAAGCCGTTACGATCGAAAAGGGTGTGAGTAGTGATAGCAGCAGAAGCAAATAAATAACGCTCCATACCGCCGTGGTCCAGCGCAGTTTCAATATGTTCACCTCTTACGCAAATGTTCTTCGAGCGCGGAAATATCCTGGTACCAATCTTCCAGCTGATGTCCTTCCTGCTTATGCTTTTTCAATTTCTCTAACAAGAGATCATCCAAATCCCGATAGGTCAAGCCGAGCCTTCGGCCCAGTATGTATGAGCTCATCATCAGGCTTACCAAACTGTCTCCAACCTTTGTAGTGCTGCCTTCCCATAGAGCTTTGAATAACCGGGATACATTGTCAATTACTTCGGTTTTGAGCCATTCAATCACTTTGGCGCGTTTAGCTACATCCAAGTCCTTCGGCATATTTGGCATATCCATCTCTCCCTGAAAACAGCTTTATTCTCCATTATAGCATAAAAAAAAGCCGCCCACACAAAGGCCCAGTGCCCCCTGTCCATCCTTAGTCCCAGTAGGCAAACGATAACCCACCTTCTCTTTGTACTCCAATCGGACCCCGCTTATTCCTCCCCGCTCTTGCACTGCTGCCTCACTTCTACAAAAATAGGGCGTGTTATCCACATTGTGATCGTGGTCCCACGCCCTTGATTATTTTACAAGCCTACTTGATTATGATGCACCGTGGGACTCCACCGTCTCCTTGGAGACAAATCGTTCACAGTACTCAATAATGAGGCTTCTGCGTACAATGCCGATAAAGCGGTTCATATCGTCCACCACAGGCACAAAGTTCTGCACCTTGGCCAGATTAATCAGATCCTCCATCCGGGCGTCAATCGACACCGGCTTGATGTCCATACGAAAAGGAACATCCTTCAACAAAAATTTCGAAGCGTTCTCAAAAGTGATTTTGCCTTCTGAATTCTTCATGTGCCACAACAGATCACCTTCCGTGACAGTCCCTGCATACTGGCCGTTCTTATCCAGTACGGGCACGGCCGTATATCGGTGAAACTCCATCCGTTCCAGCGTCTGCCTGAGCGTAGAATCCAGTGTTAAACAGATCACTTCCTGCTTGGGTAATAGAAAAAAAGCGATATTCATAATGCATTATCCTCCTTATGACTCCAACTTCTGAAGTCATGTTAAGTAACCTTCCTGATTTAAAGCCTAGGTATGCAGGTTACTCCTTCCCCTATCCATACTCATACATACGTTAACTTCGTCGTTCTGATTCCTTGTATAGGGCACAAAATCAGCAGCCATCCGACTGCTGATTGAGATGAAGCAACGTACTATGACATCATCCGGGTGGACCGGTGTTTATTTATTTCAACTTTTGCTTCTCAGCATCTTTGGGCTGCAGCAGCTGGTCAGCCGGTGTATCCGGGTTCATCCAGCTGTCAATCAAATCCCGGGCCTCCTGCACGTCTTCCATGTCAGGCTCATTGTAATAGACGCCGCCAATTTTCATGCCTTCCCCCATGATCGTATAGCTGGTCATATCCACTTTGCCCCCGGTTAGCATCTGCTTTGCCAGGTCAATAATGAACTTAGGCTGCATATCGGTCTGGAAATTATCTCCCATGATCTCAATCAATTCAGGCACCTTGCCGATCTGATCAAGCTTCATCACCCGCTTGGCCGCTACGTCCAAAAACACTTGCTGTCTCTTCGCACGATTAAAGTCGCTATCTTCTCGATAACGGACATAATTCAAAGCTTCCTCGCCGTTATAAATCGGTTTGTTGGCTTCAATCGTGAATTTCTCATGGTCTCTGCCTTTATTGACGATATCCTTGCCGATCGGCAGCTCCACGCCCCCAATGGCATCAACAACATCCTTCAAGCCCTGAAAATTAATGGAAGCATAATAATCAAGCTCTTCTTCGAAAAATGCCTCCATCGTATCTTTGGCCATTTGATGACCGCCAAATGCAAACGCGTGGTTAATCTTGTCTTTCTTGTCCTTACCGATAATATCGACATACGTGTCCCTTGGAACCGAAATTAAGAGCACTTTGGACTCCATGGGGCGTACAACCGCATAGATCAGCGTGTCCGAACGCGCAGGTTCATCCTCCCGCTGGTCGCTCCCGAGCAGCATAACCGAGAACGGCTCGCTCTGGAGCACGACAGGTTCGGGTGTCTTGTCGCTTTGGAGCGGTTTATACGATTTCTGCAATGATTCCTCTACATCCTTTGCCATGAACAGATCAAATGCTACAACCGCTAGCTGCGTTCTGAACAGAAACGCGGTTGAGCCAAGCAGTATGACCAAAGCGAGAGTAATATATATTGATTTCCTCTTCATGAGTTCAATTCCTTCTTTATTATAAAATAAATTAATGGATAAGTCAGATCGTTAAAGGTCCTTGCTTGCACCCCAAGCTACTTGGCTCACCCTCCTTCCTTATTAAACGGGAACTCCTCCCGTTGACTCACTTCATATCAGTAGGCCAGTTTCACACATCATCTATTGTAAACCAGATTATTGTCAAATGTGAACCCTTCACGGGCAGTTCTATAAATCTACCAAATCTTCATCGATCCGCTAAACAGGTCTCTTATCACGCGTAATCGTGGCTGAGATTCCCGAATATTGAAACCAGTCATCCAGCCGCTCTTTCCATGTTAACGTTTTAGCGAATCCGTAGTCAAACAGCTTGCGTGTCTCTTCAAATCTTGCTTCTTTGGACTCAGTACCCATGACTACGGCAACAAGCCGACTGCCTTGTTTCTCCGCGGTACCCGTGAAACAGTATCCTGCATTCACCGTGTACCCTGCCTTTAATCCATCGGTGCCTTCATAGGAATAAGGGCCCCCTAGCGATGGCAGCATCCAATTGGTGTTGCTTAAATATAAATTCCGTCCACTTATCTTCGTTTGAGTCTTGCTGGAGGTGCTTAGAATATCGGGGTGGCTTCGAATCAAATGCGCAGCCAGTTTGGCTGTATCCTCTGCGGTCATCACCGTTTCTTCATCCGTTGTCCAGACTTGATCGTTGGCTGTGTCTCGCTCGACTCCCGACGCGTTTACGAATCGTGTCGCGCTGGATAAACCAATCTCTTTGGCCTTGGCATTCATCTTCCGGACAAACGCTTCCTCGGAGCCCGCAAAATGCTCGGCAAGTGCTACGGCGGCATCATTCGCCGAATACACCGTTATGCTCTGGAACAATTCGCGCACCGTCAAAATTTCGCCCGATTTCAGGGAAATCTTAACCCCTCTGACGTCCGCTGCGAGATCGCTTATTATGACTTCATCGTCCCAGGATCTCTTCCCGGTTTTGATATCATCCAGAATAACCAACTCGGTCATCAGCTTTGACATGCTTGCAGGCGGTAAGGGGATATCGCCATTTTTGCTAAGCAAAATACGCCCGGTGTTTAAATCCATTAAGACAACCGCTCGCGCGTCCACCTTCGGCTTAAACCCCGCTCGTTCTATATTTCCTATGACAACCGCCACAATCGGGACGATCATTAACAACATCATGACCAACCAAAGCCACCGTTTTTTCATAGAATTAGCCCTCCATAGTTATAGACGGTTGAAAGGGGCATTTGGTCTGCTTTTTTTTGAATTTATCGTATAGAAATTTTTGTAAAACAAAACGAATGTGCCCGGAAAACGAAAAAGACCTCCAACCGTCCGCAGACGATAGGAAGTCCTTCTATGAATGTGTAAATCTTCTAATCATCACGCTAATTGCTGTCAGAAAACCTAGATTTGAAGAGTCTTATTAAGCGTAGTGACAAGCAACAAAGTGATTATTGCCTACATCGCGGTATTCCGGCACTTGCTGTTTGCACAGGTCTGAAGCCAGCGGACAGCGAGTATGGAACTTGCACCCGGATGGCGGGTTCGCCGGGCTTGGGATGTCGCCTTTCAGTACGATCCGATCGCGCTTCAGCGTTGGGTCCGGTACCGGCACGGCAGACAGCAATGCTTTCGTATACGGATGCAGCGGGTTGCGGAACAGCTCTTCCTTGCTTGCCAATTCTACCATCGATCCCAGATACATTACCCCAATTCGGTTGCACAAATGCTCTACAACACTGAGATCATGAGAAATGAACAAGTAAGTCAGCTGCTTCTCGCGCTGCAAATCACTCAGCAGGTTAATGATTTGCGCTTGAATCGATACGTCCAATGCAGATACCGGCTCATCCGCTACGATAAAGTCGGGATTCAGAATCAACGCGCGGGCAATCCCGATCCGTTGACGCTGACCGCCGGAAAATTCATGTGGATACCGATCGTAATGATAGGCGGCAAGGCCGCAAATTTCCAGTGTTTCAATCACGCGGTCTTTCAATTCTCTACGATTAACTAACCCATGGTCAATGAGTGCTTCGCCGATGGCTTCGCCCACTTTGATTCTTGGGTTCAGTGAGCTGAATGGATCCTGGAACACGATCTGCATCTTCGGACGCAGGGCACGCATTTTCTCTTTGGATAATGTATGGATATCCTGACCATTAAAGATAACTTTACCTTCCGTTTTCTCCAACAAACGGAGAATGGTACGACCTATCGTACTTTTGCCGCAGCCGGATTCGCCTACAAGCCCAAAGGATTCCCCTTTATTGATGGTAAAGCTGACTCCGTCAACGGCTCTTACATTACCCACCGTCCGCTGCAATATGCCACCGGTGATGGGAAAGTATTTCTTCAAACCATCAATTTCAATCAATGCTTGACTCATTATGCTTTCCCCTCCTCTTCATACAACCAGCAGGCGACCTTGTGGCCGTTAGGATCCGTGCCGAGCGGAGGTGTCTTCTCTCTACAAATCTGCATGCACGATTCACAGCGATCATGGAAATGACAGTTGTCTCCAAGATCTACCGGATTGGGTACCTGTCCCGGAATCGAATACAGACGTTCTTGAGTCTGGTTAATGATGGGCTTAGCTTTCAAAAGTCCTTTGGTATATGGATGCTTCGGCTGCTTGAAGAGCTCAATGACCGGGGCTTCTTCAATGACTTTTCCTGCATACATAACAACAACATAATCCGCCATCTCCGCTACGACCCCCAGGTCATGCGTAATCAGCATAATGGATGTATTCAGCTTCCCCTTGATGTCGCGCATCAAATCCAAAATTTGGGCCTGAATCGTAACATCAAGTGCTGTTGTTGGCTCGTCAGCAATCAGAAGCTTGGGATTACAGCTGAGTGCGATCGCGATCATAATCCGTTGGCGCATACCGCCGCTGAGCTCATGCGGATAGGAGTCGAAAATCTTCTCCGCACGCGGTATTCCTACCAGATTAATGAGGTCGATGGCACGTTTTTTAGCTTCTTTACGGTCTACGAGCTGATGCAGCAGAATCGGCTCTACAATCTGTTCCCCGATCGTTAATACCGGGTTCAGTGAGGTCATGGGCTCCTGGAAGATCATGGCGATATCGTTACCACGGATCAAGCTCATCTCACGCTTGCTCATCTTCAGCAGGTCCTTGCCTTCATACAGAATTTCTCCTCCTACAGGAGGTGTATCAATTAAACGCATAAGTGACATGGCTGTCACGCTTTTACCACAGCCCGATTCACCGACCACGCACAGTGTTTCACCTTCACGGATTTTGAAGCTTACATCGTCGACGGCTTTTACGGTTCCTGCGGAGGTTTGAAAATGCGTTTTTAAATTGCGGAATTCAACTAATTCTTTTGCCATATTCGCATCTCCTACTTCTTCATTTTCGGGTCAAGTGCGTCGCGAAGCCCGTCACCGATCAAGTTGATCGCAACTACGGTAATCAGAATACACATGCCTGGCGGTATCCATAACCATGGTCTCTTCCGGAAATCAATCAAGTTGTTTGCCGCAGAAATCATGTTTCCCCAGGATGGTGTTGGTGGAACTACCCCGATGCCTAGGAAACTCAGCGCCGATTCATACAGGATAGCCCCTGCTACACCAAGCGTTGCAGATACAATGATGATTGGAATCGTATTAGGAAGCAGATGGCGGAAGATTTTTCGGCGATCTTTAAGTCCCAAGGCTTCCGTTGCTTGCATAAACTCCTGTTCGCGAAGCGTTAAGATTTGACCACGTACGAGACGTGAAATACCGCTCCAACCCAATATACCGATGATGAGCATCAAGAAATAAATGCGGTCTGAAGGTTCTACCTTCAAGTCAGACAATACCGCACCCAAGATGATCAGAATCGGAAGGCTCGGCAAAGCCATGAATACGTCGGCAATACGCATAATCAATGTATCTACCCATCTGCGATAAAAACCGGCCAATGCGCCAAGCGTCGCTCCAATAATAACGGAAATACCTGTCGCTACCAGTCCTACTGTGAGGGAAATCCTGCCTGCAAGCATCATCCGCAGGAGAATATCGCGCCCCAGTTTATCCGTTCCTAACCAATATTTCGAGCTTGGAGGCAAATTCTTATCAGCCACACTGTAATCAAATAGGGAATAAGGTGAAAAGACCGGGCCAATAAAACATAGCAAAAACATAAATACAATTATGAAAAGTCCGATGACAGCAAGACGGTTTCTGGAAAAACGGCGAATGGCCATTCTCCATGGAGAATCCGGCTGCTTCTTCGATACTGGTAGATTCGTTTTTAATGGTGCAGCCTCTGCGGACAAATGAATCTCCTCCTACTTTAAGCGAATTCTTGGGTCAGCGGCGCCATACAGGACATCAGATAACAAGTTACCGAGCAATGTCAATACGGAGATGAATATCGTGAAGCCGAGCATAAACGGATAATCCCGCATACTGATCGATTCCAGATATACCTGACCAACCCCAGGCCAAATGAATATCTTTTCCAAGATGATGGCTCCACCAAATAAGCTTGGCAATTCGAAGCCCATCAAAGTGATCGCAGGAAGCATTGCATTACGCAAAGCATGCTTGAAAATAACCGTACGTTCTTTTAAGCCCTTTGCACGTGCTGTCCGGATGTAATCCTGGCGGATAACCTCCAGCATGCTTGTACGGAAATACCGCGTCAAGCTGCCCGTGCTGAGCATTGTAAGTACAGTTACTGGCAAGAACATATGCCATGCGATGTCAATCAGTTGCTGCCATGTGTTTCCATTCAAGCCTGATGTTTTCATACTACCAACCGGGAACCATCCTAAATCCAAGGCAAAAATCTTGATGAGAAGGAGTCCGATAAAGAAAGAAGGCAGTGACATACACAAAAAGATAAATAAGGTTACGATCTTATCAAACAAAGAATACTGAAATTTAGCCGAGAATACCCCAGCAAAGATAGCGATTATCCAGCTTAATATCAACGAAAAAATAGCAATAAAAAAAGAGTTCCATACATAGTTACCCATAACGGTGGTAACCGGTTGTTTGTGCTGAAGGGAATCTCCGAGATTGCCCTTTAACATATTGCCAGCCCATGTAAAGTAACGCTCTACCGGCGGCTTATCCAAACCATAAATTTCCCGAAGCTGAGCTGCTTTCTCAGCAGTCATCGTCGGGTTATCCATTGCAGTGATATAATCACCTGGCACCATTGCTGATATTGCAAATATGAGAATCGAGATCCCGATCATTGTCGGGATAATCTGCAGCAGCCTCCGGATAATGTACTGCTTCATAATATTCCTCCCGGCTTATAAGTGGATATGCCCAGCTCTTGCGAGCTGAGCATATGTTTCCTGCTGTTATTGTTCAAGTTCGACTTTGTAAAGATCAATTACGAAGTCTTTATATGGAGTAATTTCCATACCATTAACTCGGCTGTTGATACCCCACATATCACGTCTTTGGTAAATCGGGAGATCCGGAACGTCTTGATTCAGCACTTGATATGCTTCTGCATATGCTGCTTTACGCTCTTCAAGATCGAAGGCTTTCAGACCTTTATCCATTGCTGCATCATAAGCAGGATTGGAGTATCCGATATCATTTTGCTGTCCATCCGTACGGTATACCGTGGATTCTGGATCCGGAGTCAAGCCCCATGCAGCAAAGAACATTTCGAAATCGCCTTTATCCTTCTTATCCATGATCGCATTGAAGTCTAATGTTTCTGCAACGATCTTAATGCCAAGCTCTTGGTAGTTCTGATTCATTACCGGAATCAAAGCATCTACAACCGGGTTATCAGCTGTTGCAGAGAAGTGAATCTCAAATTTCTGGCCGTCTTTTTCACGGATGCCATCAGCACCTGGAACCCAGCCTGCTTCATCAAGAAGCTGCTTCGCTTTCTCGATGTCGAATTCATGTGCGTCGATACCTTCAGTAGTGTATGCCCATGATACATTCGACTGTGGAATGTTGATTACGTTAGCATAAGGACCATAGATAATTTCAACGATTTCTGCACGGTTCAAACCGTATAATAATGCTTGACGAACTTTCGCATCTTGGAACTTAGGATTTTTATGGTTCATGGCAACATAACCGTACCCATTGGTTGGGAAGATGTTGATATCCAAGAAGCCCATGGATTTCAACTCTTCTACGGTATCTTCGTTAACGGTAACCATATCCATATCGATTTCACCGGATTGGAACATGGCCAATTTAGTTTCATCAGTAGTTGTTTTGTAAATTACGTTTTTGATTTTCGGAGCCCCCAGGAAGTAGTTCGGGTTAGCTTCCAATACAACCTCTTGACCAGGAGCGAAGCTCTTCAGTACATACTGACCACTACCGATTGGTTTAGTATGCAGGTTCTTCATGTACTCCAGGTTGCCTTGTTTGTAATCTTTACCGTAGTATGCTTCTGGTACGAAAGAAATGTCTCCCAGAGAATCCTTCGTCATAGCGTTTGCTTCAGTTACTTCAATCTCAATGGTGTGGTCATCGATAACTTTAACACCAGAGATGTCCGTTGCTTTACCATCATGATACTCTTGACCACCTTTTACATGTGTCGAGAAGATATCAGATTGACCGTCATAGCTAGCATCATGAAGAACTTTCATCGCAAATGCATAATCTTTTACTGTTACAGGTGTGCCATCAGAATAAGTTACACCCTGTTTCAATTTAAACGTATACTTTAATTTATCCTCGGAAACTTCAACGCTTTCTGCCAAACGGTTCGAATACGTTCCATCACCGTTCAACGTGAAGAAAGAATCAAAAATTGCTTCTACAACATATTTATCATATGCTGTTTGCCAGAAGAACGGGTTGAAAACACCTTTTGGTGAAGTCATACCAACGATCAGTGTATCTTTACGATTTTTAGCAGCTGTTGGATTCTTAGATGGATCTGCTGCTTCGAAATAACCTTGGCTTTCATCTCCAGTTTCAGCAGGCGGTTCTGTAGTATCTTTGTCGCCTTCAGCTGGTGGTGTTTGTTCCGTTTGCTCCCCTTGACTTGGCTGTTCTGCTGTTTCTCCGCCTCCACATGCTGCCAATACCGTCATGGCCAAAAGCATGATTGCAAGCAGGAGTGACATTCTTTTCTTCATGCGAATCCTCCTCTTAAAAAATGTTGTTGCATTATAAATTATCAGGACGAATATTGAAATCATCCTTAAATAATTTCGAACAGAATTCTTGTTCTCTAGGATGTCATTGCATGATGTGAAATAAATTGAAAGTTTTACAGAAAATATACCATTGGTCAATTAGTGCCAAAGTCTCTAGCAAAATCTTCTTGCCTATAAAATTAATGTTATGATACGTGTAAATTTAGGTAACGTCAATTACTTTTTTTCGTTTTTCTCAAAAATCATGTTTTTAACGTCATTTTCGAGGTTAATAATTAAGTTTATCTCCGTTGGATATCCTTAGTTTACTGAAAATGTATGTAATATCAAGATTTATTTACAATTTATAGCTATATTCGTTCATAGTTTTGCAGTGTTTATGTAATATTAAATCACATTTACTTCGGAGTTCAATTTTTTCTGTTAATTTTTTTGTCTACTAGGTAATGTATATGTTATTTAATTTAACACAACTTGGGTTTGTCTACCCTGAATACAACTAGGAACCATTTTTATGTAATATATTTTCCTTGCGATATGCTTCAATTCGTTATTAGATGACGCAGATTTATGGATCTACTTTTTCATAGTTTAGGCTCCTACAGCGTTAAAGCTTAAAAAAAGCAACCCTGGACTGTGATCCGGATTGCTTTTGCGTTAAATTCCATGTCAGATAAATCAACCTTGCTCTTTCATACTTGCGAACTATAGATTCTTTACCCAAGCGAGTTTTAAATCCATCTCTTCAATGCACTGCTGATGATCATGTGTATCATCAGCCACTAACGGCGTGACCGGATACATTCGCATCTCTCCGCGGTACGTATGAAGCAGCGGATGAACCGCATGTCTTCCTTGGATTTCCGGATCCAGCCACTTTGCCATATTTTCCTCAGACAAAATCGCCGGCATTCGTGTCTCGAACTCTCGAATCGCTTCATTGGCCTCTGTCATTAGAACCGTACATGTTCTCATTTCATTTCCTCTTGCATCTCGCCATGTCTCGTATAGACCGGCCATACCAAATATTTCATGATCTCCGATAACGGTCCGTACCGCATAACTCCGTTTGCCAACCGTTCTCCAGTAATATAAACCGTTACATGGGATCACACAGCGCCTTGTGTCAATCGCTCTACGGTAAGTGGGATTTTGATCAACCGTAGTAATATCAGCATTGACCGCATCTTTCCCCCAATAGGGCACTAGCCCCCACCGATACTCGTCGAGCACCCGCTCTCCCTGTTCCTGTACAATGACCGGCATGGTTTGAGTAGGGCTAATGTTGTATCGGCTTTTGTAGTAATACATTACCCGATTGATGCCAAAGCGTTGATTCACTTCATCGATCCCAGCGGACAGCGAGAATCGTCTGCACATACAACTACCTCCTTTTTCCTTTATCGTTTGGATAATGGAGGTGGAATATGCATAATAAGACTAACAACATGGAGCTTCCACTACTTGTACGCTTGTATCTCTGGAGTGGACATCATAAAATTGAAAGATTTCTGCAATTTTTATGTAATCACATTATTAAATTTTCTTTAGCGCTCTGACGTAGCCATCTTCTTATATTCTGTTTGTATACGATAGACATCTTCTTCGATCAGGCAAGCTTGAGAACTGCCTATAATCCTCTCTTTGGTAAGGCACCATTTTGATGGTACTTTATTTTCAATTTTGAGATCATTCCAGCTCTCATTTAATGAGCCGATACGTACCTATATATAATAGAAGAAATTTTTTCGGATAGCTTCTTTTCGTCTTCATCATCGTATTTCTATACCTTACAAGAGGAACTCCAATATGTTTAAAATTGTATTGTTTACAATAGACACTGTCCGTTTGAAGCAGACATGATTTCAAGGCTTTAAAACTGGAAAGCTTTACACCAGGCTTGTGTTTGTCGGTAGCTACTTTTCCTTCACAGTGTACACTCAGGGGAGACATGATTCTTCTGTGGAGACATTATATATCCCAACATTTGGATGATCACAAGTCATCCCGAAATGAATAATTTCCACATCAAGAGTATTGAGCTTTATACCTGTGAGGAACTCTTGGATTGTTACACTGGTAAGACTCTCGTCACTAAGAACTCATCCTAACATCCTACCCTACCCTTACCGTAATCAGGCTAGACTCTTCAATAATAAAAAAGCGGTCCAGCCTACAATTAGGCTGGACCGCTCTGACACAAATGATTACTCAGTTGTGTATGGAAGCAATGCGATTTGACGGGAGCGTTTGATCGCAATCGTCAGGGCGCGCTGATATTTAGCGCTAGTACCTGTTACACGACGAGGCAAGATTTTTCCGCGCTCGCTGATGAATTTCTTGAGCAGGTCTGTATCTTTATAGTCAATGTGAGTAATTTTGTTCACAGTGAAGAAACATACTTTACGACGCTTGTTGCGGCCGCCGCGGCGTGCCGGTCTTTTGTCGTTGTCTCCGCCTTCTCTTTGTTTAAAAGCCATGTGTTGTCAGTCCTTTCCGTATTAAAATGGCAAATCATCATCCGAAATATCGATCGGTTTTCCTTCATCGGAAAAAGGATCCTGATTGTTGTTTCGCGAGTAGTTATTGTTCCCACGGTTTCCGCCACTGCTATTGCTGTTGCTTCCTCCGCTAAACGATGATTCCTCACGATTTCCTCCGCCACCGCTTGTTTCACGGTTTGACTCCAAGAAGCGAACATTATCGGCAATGACTTCGGTGACGTATACACGCTTACCTTCGTTATTCTCGTAATTCCGCACTTGAATGCGCCCTTCTACAGCCGTCAGACGGCCTTTACGCAGATAGTTTGCACATGTCTCCGCAAGCTGTCTCCAGGTCACGACCGGAATGAAATCCGCTTCGCGCTCCCCGCCTTGTCCAGTAAACGGACGATCGACAGCAAGTGTAAATTGCGTTACAGCAACACCTGAAGGAGTATAGCGCAGCTCGGGATCCTTAGTCAGTCGGCCAATCAAAATGACACGGTTCAACAATCCAATCCCCTCCTTAGAACGAAATCAATTACAAAGTTTTTTTACGTATTAAGCAACGTCGTTCGTGATGAGATAACGAATAACTTCGTCAGAAATCTTCATGAGACGCTCAAGTTCAGCTACAACTTCAGGTGTTGCGTTGAAGTTTACCAGAACGTAGACGCCATCACGGAATTTCTTGATCTCATACGCAAGACGGCGTTTACCCATTACGTCATGCTTTGTAATTTCTCCGCCGTTGGAGATGATGCCTTGGAATTTATCGACTGCAGCTTGAACAGCTTCTTGTTCAATGTCAGGACGAATAATGTACATCACTTCATATTTGCGCATATGTTTCACCTCCTTATGGACTTCGGCCCTCAATCTCTGTTGAGAGCAAGGAGCGAGTCTAACTCGCACCATAATACTATATCAGAACGGGTGATCGGATGCAAGTTTCTTTTCGATGCTGAATATGCCCTCTTCCCTTTATTACCGCGCTTTTCTCACTTTCCCTGCGATGATTTGGTGTCCAATGGCGCATGATAATACATGCAGTCCATCCATCATAATGAGGAGGAATTCCACAATGGGAGAACAGTCCGAATTTCGTGCAGGTGACAAAGCTCCGAACAACGGCATTTATATGGAAGTTGGCGTCAGAGACCATATCATGGGCATCGAAAACCCGCGTCAAATTAAAATGAGCAAGGGTGATACCTTTCCTGAAACCCAAAATGACGATCGTGTATGGTTAAACAAGCGCCGAGTGCAGCCTAAGTAATCGCCTGAGTGATTAGCCCCAGGAGCTTTGTAGATCGTGACTACTGCATCCTATGCGAACGGTACGTAGTCAGGGTATTGCTTGAATAACCAACGACCAAGCCATGAATACTAAATGTTTAATATTGGGATTTTTTCACAGTTAAATTAGCATGTATACAAATGCACCTTTAGGCGCACATTATAATCAGGCGGTGCATGAGAGAGGTGTGGTTCCGTTGAACGTTGCAGCAGAACGACGCATGAGGTTTCTGATCGTCACACGGATTGCAAGCTGAGGAAATGAGCCGAATGCTTGACCTCTTGGACAAGTGAAGCTATTGACAAGGTTCGCAGAAGTGCTGATAAAATGATTCCAATTCACAAGCACCGCCTACCCAGAAAGAAGGGCCCAATCGGGCCCTTCTTTTTCGTTTAAATGCTCAGGACGAACTAATTTTGTTACAACGAAAAACACCCTCTGCAGGTCGTCTGCATCAGGGTGTTTTATTCAAAGGCGCTATACATCTTAACGCCTAACTTATGTATCTACATCGTTTATATCCATAACAGCGGAACTTTAACGATTGGTGGCGGAAAGGGTGGGATTCGAACCCACGCACGCCTTGCGACGCCTAGCTGATTTCGAGTCAGCCCCCTTGGGCCTCTTGGGTACCTTTCCACAGCAGAATTGATTATATCATGGAAACGTTATCTGGTCAATAGCTTGCCTTCAATCCCGCTATGCCGGGATTATTGGCTCCGTTAGCGCTCGATTTCCCTTCAAGCCTGCAAGATCTCTCCGATGTATCGGTATTCGTTAATAGAACGGATGATTCGTCTTGCATAACTTATAATCTCAAGCAACGTTCAACGACACGAGCCTTCCCGAATGGGGAGTTTTTTAGGGAGGAGATATTACGGTGTATCCCCTGCCCCTTCCGTCTCCTGAGCCGAACGCAATACCTTCTTCATATTCTTCTCAAACTTTACACGGGGGATCAACACGCTATGCTGACACTTGGTACATTTGATCCGAATATCCATCCCCATGCGAATAATCTCCATCTCATTATTTCCACAAGGATGAGGCTTCTTCATCTGAACGATATCCCCTAACTGAAATACCTTGCGCTCCATGGCTATCGCTCCCTTTTACTTCTATCACTTCTTCTATCTATTATATATCATTGGATTACCAATTAGATCAACCCTGAACGCGTTCTTGTCCCATTTCCCGTGCTTCAATAGCCTGTTTGATATCCGTAAAAATCTGGCGCTCCACGTGTTCCCTTGCATTCGGATTACATTCCGCCACAATACGAACAACATATTCGGAAGTACTCAATGACTGGATTCCTAACACATCCGGAGTCCGCTGTACCTCTGGGCAACGGTCCATGATTCCCGTTAGGGCTGCTTGAATTAGCGTTATCGTATCCTTCACCTGCTGATCGTTCTTTACCGGTAGATCTACAATGGCTAATGAGTTGGAAAGGGAATAATTTGTGACGCTGGTTATCATCCCATTCGGAATAATATAGGTCTCCCCATTCAATCCCTTTACACGCGATGTGCGAAGCCCGATCATTTCGACAGTTCCCCGGTACTCACCACTCTTGATTACATCACCTACTGCAAACTGATCCTCAAATATAATGAAGAATCCGGTGATAACGTCCTTCACTAAACTCTGTGCACCAAAACCTATTGCAAGCCCAAGCACCCCGGCACCGGCTAACAGCGGTCCTAACTTGAAGTTGAACTCTGAAAGAATGATCAAAATCATAACAAAGTTGCACACAACGGAGGTTACATTTTTTAATAACTCCCCTACCGTGACAAAACGTCTTGAGTTCACTTGAATTCGGCTCTTCTCCTGCCTAAGAAGAAACTGATCAATCATTTTATACACAACCCGTATCACAATACGCGTCAGAATAAAAATGATGATAACCCGAATGCCGGACGACAGGATATGCATCCACATCTCTTCATTCGTTAACCATCCCCAAACTTTATCTTTCAATCCCTCAGCCTCCTTAGCGAATCCCACTAAATCCACATCATCTGCATCCTCTGATAAGTAACCAAAGCCCCTCATCTTGATGTCCTCCCATTACTCTTCGATGTTGATGTACCTCTCGTTGCTATCCAGTGCAAAGATGCCCCGGATTTCCACATGCTCCTGCCGGATAATCTCTTGAACATCTTTTAACGCATCAGGTGAGAATTGAATCGATAATGCACAGCCAGCCGTAATCTCTTTTGGTGTAGGAAAAAGATCAATTTCGATATCCGCGTACTCCAACAGCATTTCCGCACGCAGCGCCTGCTGGGTGGAATCGAATGCAATCAACATTGCGCCTTCCACTTCCCCGTCCCCCTCCATCGTGCCTATCATTTCTATTTATGGTCTACTCATCATCATTCCCCATGATTGAGAGTTTTATATAAACCTTTTCATAGATCAACTTATTCATATAACTCATGCAGCCTAGTCACATATGCTGTTCCAAAGAACATCCTTCTGTGTTGAGTTGAATATAAATCACATTTTTAGCAAATCCCAAAGTATAAAAACAGTCTTTCATCCATATACTGATACTACCAAATGCAGACGAAAGGAAGATTCTATGAACCGTCTATCTAAAATCACGTCTCGCCCGGAGGCTTCCAGCTTAAAAATACCACACACGGACCCTAATATCCATTCTGCTATTATACATCGCTTGCTCTTCCATCTTTCTGACGCTCGTATTCAGCACCGTCCGCTGGTTATTGTCTGCATCGGTACCGATCGGTCCACCGGTGATTGCTTGGGGCCACTGGTCGGCACTTCACTAGCCCGCTACAACAGTCCGCTGTTCCATCTCTACGGCACGCTGGACGAGCCTGTCCACGCCATGAATCTGAAGGATACGCTGACCACCATATACGAGAAATTCGATAACCCTTTTGTGATCGGGATTGACGCCTGCCTAGGGCAATCATCAAGTGTAGGTTCTATTCAAATATCCGATGGTCCTCTAAAGCCTGGAGCCGGCGTACACAAAGAATTACCGCCGGTCGGCGATATCCACGTAACGGGTATCGTCAATGTCGGCGGCTTTATGGAATACTTCGTATTGCAGAACACTCGCTTAAGCTTGGTCATGCGGTTGTCTGATATCATTGCAACCTGCCTGTTTGCAGGTATCAAAGAGTGGAACCGTTCTTCCCTTCTTGCAGCGCAAGAGTGACGGCCTCCTTTTCTTCCGGAGACAATGGATATTTGGATTGCCCATCCTTCAATGGTTTGGCGTACACAAAGGAGCTCTCCCGGTTATGCAGACCGGTCAGCACGATCCCTTCCTCCTCTTCACTGAGAATAGCCAGGGAGAAGCTCATTTCATTTCCCCGCTCGCCAAACGCATTATATCGTACGATGCCAACCTTGGATTTCATCCCTTTCAAGCTGCCGCTGATCGTATCCAGCATTTTTTGATGACTGGCATGCCCTTCTTCAATTTCATCCATTTGGATTTTCAGCTGGACCAGCAGCGATTCGAGATCCTCTACCCCGCTGCCTGCCATCATCGCATCGTATCTGCGTCTCATTTTACGCAATTTTGCCCCTTGAACAATTAAGGTTATCCATAAGATCAAGATGATCATGACCATTCCGACGACAAACCAATGAAGCTGCTCCATGATCAATTCATTTAATTCAGACATGCTTTCTTCCTTCCTCTTCTCCATCTTGATCTGTTTATTTAACTGTGAATCTCCTTGATCGCTTTTCGCATGAATTCGATTTCATCACGGCTCGTAGAAATCCCCACGCTTGCTCTGATTGCACCCGTCTGTTCCGTGCCTGATGCCATATGGGCGAGCGGTGTGCAGTGATAACCGGCACGCACGGCAATCCCATATTCCCGGTCCAGTCGAAAAGCCAATTCAGACGCGCTGTATCGCTCCGACACAAAAGCAACAATGCCAGTCCTCGCCTGTCCAAGAGCAGGACCTAGTATACGAAAGCCTCCTACCTCTTGCAGACCCTCCATCATATACTGTGTTAACTCCCATTCATGCCGGTAAATATGCTGCGGTGTCCATTCAAGCACCTTCCTCACACCTGCTTGCAGTCCCGCATACCCAATCGTGTTAGGCGTCCCTGCCTCATATCGATCCGGACGTACCGTTGGCTGTTCAATAGCCTCCGATTGACTCCCTGTGCCTCCGTGCAGTAATGGTTCCAGATCAATATCAGGCGAGATATACAACCCGCCTGTTCCCTGCGGCCCCAGAAGCCCTTTATGCCCCGGAAAAGCCAACATGCCTATATGCATCTCCTCCACGTGAATATCCAGCATACCGGCACTCTGGGCAGCATCTACGAGCAGCACAGCCCCTTTTCTCTTCACCAGCTCTCCTATTTCAATAAGAGGAATAATCGAACCAAGAAGATTGGAACTTTGACTACATACAACAAGCCTAGTATTAGAACGAAAGGCGCCCTCCATTAGTTGCATATCAAGCTGACCTTCTTCATCGACAGGAATATAGTCTACTTGTATCCCTCGGGTGCGTTTCAAATACTCTAACGGTCTTCGCACTGAATTATGCTCAATCATGGTGGCAATGACATGATCGCCTTCACGCAAATACCCTTTGATTGCTAAGTTCAACGCTTCTGTTGTATTCGATGTCAATGCAATATCATTAGGGTTTTTTACCCCAAACAAATCTGCGAGCGTCTTCCGTGTTCCATAGAGTACTCGAGAAGCCTTCACCGCCATCCGATGACTCCCACGCCCCGGATTTGCAGCAGCCTCCTCCATCGCCTTTCTCATTGCCTCAAATACTTCAGGCGGCTTTGGCCACGAAGTGGCTGCATGATCCAGATAAACGATCGGGTCCATGATGTTTCCCCTTCATTTTCGCCGTATTGGTGTCTCTTAACAGAATATGTCCGAACATCTTTAAATTCCATCATCAAGGCTATGGGTTTACGCTTACGCTTACGTTCACGTTTAGTTAAATAAAGACATATCTCATTCCCTCACAGGAACGTCGACATGTCTTTGGTTTTTAATCGCACACATTTGCTTTCAATCCATCACGCATAAAACCATCTTCTTTAACAAACCCAGAATCTTTTATTGAAGAAGTTCCAACAACCGCTCCAGGTCCTGTCTACTATAGTAATTAAGCTCAATCTTCCCTTTATCCTTATTGTGCTTAATTTTGACAGTTGTTTTAAACCGTTCTCTCAGATCCTCTTCCAGATGATCGATATAAGGATCTCTATTCTTAGCCTTAGGCTTCGCTTTGTCAGCTGGTTTACGATCCAGGTTCTTAACAGCTTCCTCTAGTTCACGAACACTCCACTCTTGCTCCACACACTGTTTTGCCAACTGTTTAACTAGAATCGGATCCTTGATTCCAACAATCGCTCGGGCATGTCCCATGGATAATGTTCCACGTGAAACATTGTCCTTCACTTCTTCTGGTAGAGAAAGTAACCGCAAAAAGTTAGCGATGTGGGAACGAGACTTGCCCACCTTCAAGGACAGCTCTTCTTGGGTTAAGGAAAATTGTTCCATCAAGCCTTGGTAAGCTACAGCAATCTCCATGGCATTCAGATTCTCCCGCTGCAGGTTCTCAATCAAGGCAATTTCCATCACTTGTTGATCGCTAAAAGATCGAACCACCGCCGGAATGGTAGCTTTGCCGCAATATTGAGATGCCCGGAATCTGCGCTCCCCAGCAATAATCTCATACCCTTTCAGCACACTGCGGACGATAATCGGTTGTATAACTCCATGTTGACGGATCGACTCTGCCAATTCCTGGATTGCCTCATCGTTAAATGTCTTGCGCGGCTGATACGGATTCGCTCGCAATTGACTAAGCGGAATTTCCACTACCTTGTCATCATCATGAATAGACAAAGATGGAATAAGCGCATCCAGCCCTTTTCCCAATCGTTTACTCATACGAGATCACTTCCTTTGCCAGCTCCAAGTATACTTCCGCTCCCTTAGATCGAGGATCATAAGTAATGATCGACTGTCCATGAGATGGTGCCTCACTCAAACGAATATTTCTAGGAATAATCGTTCTGTACACTTTTTCCTGAAAATACTTTTTCACTTCTTCAATCACCTGAATGCCCAGGTTCGTGCGCGCATCCAGCATCGTCAACAATACGCCTTCAATCTTGAGAGATGTATTCAGATGTTTCTGAACAAGGCGAACCGTATTCAGCAGCTGACTCAGACCCTCCAGTGCGTAATACTCGCATTGGATCGGGATGATCACGGAATCGGCCGCGGTCAATGAATTGATCGTTAAAATGCCAAGCGATGGAGGACAATCAATCAAAATATAATCATACTGAGGCTTGATTAATTGGAGTGATTTCTTCAATCGTACTTCACGGGAAATCGTAGGGACAAGCTCAATCTCAGCACCAGCCAATTGAATGGTTGCCGGAATGATGTCCAATCCTTCTATGTTAGTCCCACAGATGGCGTCCTTCGGGTGTACTTCATTGATGATAATATCATATATGCAATTTGCAACATCGGCTTTATTAATGCCAACCCCACTCGTTGTGTTTCCTTGGGGGTCTATATCCACCAAAAGCACCCGTTTGCCTAGCGAAGCCAATCCAGCTCCCAGATTGACGGAAGTCGTCGTTTTGCCGACACCGCCCTTTTGATTTGCTATGGCAATTATCTTTGACACTCATTTCACCTCAATGTAGGAAGACTCTTCTAAGTAGTCGCAATAGATGATATACAGCGATAGGCTGTATATGTATTAAGTGAACGATCCCGGAACTTCGGAACGCCCAGGATAAGCGGCGATGAAAATGAGTAATAATACATTACATGTTTCTCATCTGTAACATCAAACCAAACCTCTTCGTTATACGAAATAGCCTGCTGCAGAGCATTATCTCTTGATCAACAGAAAAAGCGGTACGATGCATACCGCTTCACACCATATCCTAACGTTTAGGTATTTTTATAACGATTTCATAGTGATCTTCATGATCATTCTCAGTTGTTTTGATAGCCATCCCGGAACCGGAGACCATATCGATCGATTGGCGAATCGTGTTCAGAGCCAGGCGAACATCCTTACTATACGATATGCGCTTGGACTTCTTCATCGTTGTTACTTCTTTATAAAAGGCGATTCGTGCTTCCGTCTGCTTCACATTCAGTTCCTTGGTAATGATCTCATCCAGCACCTTGAGCTGGGTCTCTTCATTATCCAATGAAAGCAGCGCACGAGCATGGCGTTCCGTCACTTTACGTTCCATCAACGCCACTTTGACTGCTTCCGGTAGCTGCAGCAAGCGAATCTTGTTTGCAATCGTGGACTGGCTTTTTCCTAACCGCTGTGCCAAGCTCTCTTGTGTCAGTTGATGAAGATCAATCAGCTTTTGATAAGCAACAGCCTCTTCAATGGATGTCAGTCCTTCACGCTGCAAATTTTCGATTAACGCAATCGATGCCGCCTGTGAATCGTTGAACTCCCGAACAATGGCCGGAATCGTGTCCAGACCCAGCTTCTTAACCGCACGCCAGCGGCGTTCCCCTGCAATGATCTCATACATGCCATTACGGACACGAACAACGATAGGTTGAATGACTCCATGCGTTTTAATCGTCTGGAGCAGTTCATCAATCTTCTCATCATCAAAAATCGTCCGTGGCTGGTATGGGCTGCTGACAATCTCGTTTACCGGGATTTGTTTCACTTCATCCCCTTGGTTCCGCTCTGCCGCTAAGCCAAACAATCTCGAAAATTGTTCCTTCATTCCGTATATTACCACCTAATTTCATGATAGCACGGATAAGCCTCCGAAGATCCCGGAATCGGTTAAACGATTGGACAACCAACATATGGAGTCATACACGGATGCTTCCACCATCCATTGGCGCTAGAATCCATTGTGGTGCCAGGCATTTCCCTGCAAAAACAGATTTCATGCTGATCAGAGAAAAGACGCCTGTGGTGATCATAGCCGTATTACTCTGAATCAAACCGCTGCATGAAGCGGTTGCTTCTTGAGAGATATAACAGGAGGTTTATCATGATGCTTACTATCAATCGATATCTCACAAGTGGTATATATGTCTTCTACTTCGTATAAGGCCATGATTCCCTTCGGATCGCACGGCACTTTCCAAAAAACAGCAGCCACAACGATCAATGTTGTTGACTGCACGAAGCAAGGATGGAAAAGTGACCAAACCAGGATTTATACTCTTTCATCCTATTAAAGAACGGGCAAACCGGCCCTTCTGTCCAAATGGATACTACGATTCTATTCTACCACTTTTTGTCCTATAACTCTATTCTCCAATATCACCTTTTTTCCTTCATTTCTCGCTTGCTTTATACACGATTTGTACACAGTTCCAAAGTTTTTGCGTCGATATCATGTTATGAAGCCACATCACCCATCCTGCAGCCTATCTCGCGATCCTAACATTTAGAATAATTGTGGGATTTGCCAATAAATTAAATCTTCCCAACCAAGCAATATAATCCAAGCGTCGACACAATCTGAATCTCCAAACACAATAGATGTATCCGAACTATGCACAGTGTGCGTCAATGCTCCCTGTGTTCATATTGCATTGTCCAGCACATGATTACGATAGCTGCAGACTTTTTCTCCTTGGGGGAATCTTTCATTATGGAAGTTAGATGGCGTAGTTGATATCAAAAAAATCTGACAAGAGGAATATGCTTCCAAAGAGATGTCTACTTATATCAGACAGCATGCTTCAAATGTTTCACGTGAAACATTTGAAGTTTATATAGATACATCCACATAGTTGATTCCCTTCTTATTCAAAAAATCACATCCCCTCCCTTTTAGAGGTCAGCCTTGGTTCTGTTTAATAAAATCCGCTTAAAGGGTGAGCGCCGATCTAGTCGTAAAAATACTTTTAATGGGTATCCTCCCACTCGTTAATCTAAGTTAAATTTCATTATCTTATTTTTCTTCCCACCCGATTTAAAGAATAGATAAACGTGCTTATGGACTTAACCAATGAAATTCAAAAAACGATTTTTATTTCAATATATATCATATGTAAAAAGAAAAGGGTTGTTAAAGACTACCTTCCCGCTCAAGGAAATCTACACAGCCAATAAAAAAAGAGAAGGACTTCATAGAGTCCCTCTCTTTAATCGTTTGCATATCTTCCCCGATGCGCAAGAACCTTACACAATCGGCGTTTTGCTGGCCGTACCCGCCTTGCGGGGATACTTGGAAGGCGTGGCTCCCTTTTTATCGATCACCACGATATGCCGGCCAGATTCCTCTACGGGTAGGGAGAACGAATGAACCTTGTTCAAGGCCCCTCTCAGCTCTTTCAGGCTGCGGGCTGCCTCCTTCACCTCTTCCGTAGGATCACTGCCCTTCATCGCCGCGAATCGACCCCCTACCTTGGTGAAAGGTAGGCAGAACTCGTTCAACACAGCCATGCGAGCTACCGCTCTTGCAGTGACCAAGTCGAACCCGTCACGGTATCCTTGCTTACGAGCTACCTCTTCCGCACGCCCGTGAATCAGTTCAACCCCAGTTAGGCCAATCGTATCCACGACATGCTTCAGAAAGTTAATCCGTTTGTTGAGCGAATCTACAATCGTCAACTTCACATGAGGGAAACATATTTTCAGAGGAATACCAGGGAAGCCTGCGCCTGATCCGATATCCGCCAGATTGCCGATTTGGGTCATATCCACGTAAAAGGCGAGCGTAATCGAGTCGTAAAAATGCTTCGTATAGACTTGCTCCCGTTCCGTAATCCCGGTTAAATTCATTTTCTCGTTCCACTCTACCAGTATTTCGTAGTACATCTCGAACTGCTGGAGCTGTTTCTCATCAATCGTAATCCCGTGCTCCCCGAGCCGGTCAACAAAAGCCTTCTGAATGTCGTCCATTCCTTATCCTTTCGCTGCGGTTACCCGGTTATAATGCTCCAGGTAAACGAGAAGTATCGAAATATCCGCTGGCGTTACACCTGCAATGCGGGATGCTTGACCGATAGAGATCGGACGGATCTTGTTCAGCTTCTGACGGGCTTCCATGGCCAGTCCGTTGATTTCGTCATAAACGATATCCTCCGGAATGCGTTTTTTCTCCATCTTCTGCAGCTTTTCCACATGACCCAGCTGTTTCTCAATATAACCCGCATATTTGATTTGAATTTCGACCTGCTCCTTCATTTCCTCATCCAGCTCGTAAGGAGACGGGGAGAGCGACTCAATCATGGCAAACGTAATTTCAGGACGACGCAGAATCGTCAGCATATTGCTTCCGTCCACAATCGGTGCTGATCCGGCGGCTTCCAGCATCTCATTCACTTCAACCGGCTTCACCTTCGTTTGACGAAGACGTTCGATCTCCTGCTCAACGAGCTGCTTCTTCTGTACGAATTTGGCATAACGTTCTTCCGAGATCAATCCGATGTCATGACCGATTTCAGTAAGACGCAGATCGGCATTATCATGACGAAGCAGCAGTCGGTATTCTGCACGGGAGGTGAGCAAACGATAAGGCTCATTCGTCCCTTTGGTCACCAGGTCATCGATCAGTACTCCAATATAACCCTGGGAGCGATCCAGAATAACCGGCTCTTTACCCTGCACTTTCCGTGCCGCATTGATTCCCGCCATAATGCCTTGACCCGCTGCCTCTTCATATCCCGAGGTTCCATTGATTTGTCCGGCCGTGAACAGACCCGGCAGTTTTTTCGTTTCCAGAGACGGCCATAGCTGCGTTGGCACCATGGCGTCATACTCGATAGCATATCCGTTACGCATCATTTCTACCTTCTCCATTCCCGGAATGGAACGAAGCACCGCAAGCTGGACATCCTCAGGCATGCTGGTGGATAGCCCTTGTACGTAGTATTCTTTTGTATTTTTACCTTCAGGCTCCAGGAAAATCTGATGTTTCGGCTTGTCGGCAAAACGAACGATCTTGTCCTCGATGGACGGGCAATAACGTGGACCCGTACCTTCTATAACGCCAGAGAACATCGGTGCGCGATGAAGGTTGTCATTGATGATCTGATGCGTATCCACCGACGTATACGTCAACCAGCAAGGAAGCTGCTCATTGTCGGAGGATTTCGTTTCGTAAGAGAAGAACTTAGGCTTCTCATCCCCAGGCTGGATTTCGGTCTTGGAGAAATCAATCGTATCCTTATGCACCCGAGGTGGTGTACCTGTCTTGAAGCGAACAAGGTCGAATCCAAGCTCGCGCAGGTTATGCGCAAGTTTTACCGAAGGCTGTTGATTGTTCGGACCGCTCTCATACATCAATTCACCCATAATAACTTTACCACGCAAATACGTACCGGTTGTCAGCACAACGGCTTTCGCACGATATTCCGTGCCCGTCTGCGTCACGATCCCCACGCACACGCCATCTTCTACGATGAGCTGATCCACCATACCCTGACGAAGGGTAAGCTTCTCTTCCTTCTCCATCGTCTCTTTCATGGTATGCTGATAAGAAAACTTATCCGCTTGAGCACGCAACGCGTGAACAGCCGGACCTTTACCTGTATTCAACATTCGCATTTGAATGAAGGTTTTATCGATATTGCGTCCCATTTCTCCGCCCAGTGCGTCGATTTCGCGAACGACATGGCCTTTTGCAGGCCCTCCAATGGACGGGTTACAAGGCATAAAAGCAACCATATCCAAGTTGATGGTAACCATCAACGTTTCAGCACCCATTCGTGCAGATGCAAGTGCAGCTTCACAGCCGGCATGTCCTGCACCGACTACAATCACGTCATAAGTGCCACCCATATAGCTCATAGCTTACCCTCCTGTTCTTATTGTGTTATATACGTAATCAAAGGGCATCCACCTCGAATATCCCTGATATTGCTGAGCTGTTCCTACTATATATAGTAATCGTTGGAGCTTATTTACCCAAGCAAAACTGTGAAAAAATCTGATCAATGAGCGAATCGCCAACCGCTTCGCCCAATATCTCACTTAACTGCTCCCAGGCCATTCTCACATCAATTTGGATCATATCGATCGGAATGAGCTGTTCAGCCGCATCGTAAGCATCCTGCAGCGACTGCTTGGATTTCTTCAGCAAAGCGATATGTCGCACATTGCTCACATAGGTCAGATCTCCGCCTTCAATCCGGCCGCTGAAGAACAAGTTGGATATGGCCTCTTCCAACCGGTCAATCCCCTCTTGTGCCTTCACCGACATCGGAACAATCAATTCATCGGGGTAGTACCGATGCAGAATGTCCAGATCGAGATTAGACGGTAAGTCCATTTTATTCATAATGACAATACATTGTCTACCGCGTATTTGTTCCATCAATTCCAATTCGTCCTGATGCAGCGGTTCGTTGGCATTCAGCACGAGCAGAATGAGATCCGCTTCGTTGACCGCATGCTTGGATCGTTCAACGCCGATCTGCTCGACCACATCCATCGTTTCCCGGATGCCCGCGGTATCGAGCAGCTTCAACGGAATGTTGTTAATGGTGACAAATTCCTCAATCACATCGCGAGTCGTTCCTGGTATATCCGTGACAATCGCGCGATTATCCTGGGCCAGCGTGTTCAGAAGCGAGGATTTGCCCACATTGGGGCGACCGATAATCGCTGTCGTAATCCCTTCACGCAGGATCTTCCCTTCTTGCGCGGTCTTTAGCAGCTTATCAATTTCCCCCATAACAAGCTGGCTTTTCTCTTTAATGAATTCCGAAGTAAGCGACTCCACGTCATGCTCAGGATAATCAATATTCACTTCGATATGGGCCAGCGTTTCGACCAAGGTATGCCGCAGCTCGTTGATCTTACGGGATAACGTTCCTTCAACCTGCTTGAGGGCAACGGAAAAGGCGCGATCGGATTTCGAACGAATCAGGTCCATAACGGCTTCCGCCTGGGACAGATCAATCCGGCCATTTAAGAAAGCACGCTTCGTAAATTCACCGGGTTCCGCCAAACGGATGTTTAATTGAAGCAGCAGATCCATGACCCGCTTGACCGAGATGACGCCACCATGAGCGCTGATCTCGACAACATCCTCGGTCGTGAACGAACGAGGGGCACGCATCAGGGTCACGAGCACCTCTTCGAGGTTTTCCCCCGTTTTCGGATCCACAATATGACCGTAATGAACGGTATGGGACTCCACTTGCGTTAACTTGTTTTTGCTTTTGAATATACGCTCCACTTCCTGAACGGAGTCCGGCCCGCTGACGCGAATAATCGCGATGCCGCCTTCACCGACTGCCGTAGAAATGGCTGCAATCGTATCGCTAAACATCGTTTCCTTCACCTCTTTCTATTTAAAAAACCTCGGGATTACACCCATACGGTGTACTACCCGCTGCTTGATCTATTTTCTTAAGAAAAACCTCCTGCGAAAGTCTTTCCGTATAGGTCTCTTTAAAAAACAATGACTCCCTCTTGAAGCTTAAGGAGTCATTGTTTATATATACTCTTCAACTCATTTAGGACGACTTGGGTGTAATGACAACCCGCCGGTTCGGCTCTTCGCCTTTGCTGTACGTCTTCACGGCTCCATGCGACTGGAGTTTGGCGTGAATTACCTTCCGCTCAGCAGCAGGCATAGGCTCAAGCACAATCTCTTTACGGGTCTTCAGAACCCGTCCCGCTAACCGATCCGCCAGATCCTCCAGCGTCTTCTTGCGACGGTCGCGGAAGTTCTCGGCATCCAGTACGATGCGAAGATAGCTGTCGGAGTAACGGTTAGCTACAATATTCGCCAGATATTGAAGGGCATCCAGGGTCTGACCTCTGCGCCCGATCATTAGTCCAAGTCCGGCGCCGGAAATTTGAAGCGTGGTAAAGTCTTTTCCCTTCTCAACCTCAACCGAAATATCTAGCCCCATGGCTTGTCCGGTTTCAATCAGAAAGGTGATGGCTTCCTGGTAAGGATCCTTGCCTTCAAACGAAGCTGTGCCAGGGTTCTCTATCTCTGTCCTGACAGCAGCAGGTTCCTGCGTCATTACCGAGGTATTCGAGACCTGAACCACTTTGGCCGGAACAGCTTGCGCGTTCGTAGGAGGTTCTTCCTTCACAGATGAATCGCCGCCGGCACCGTCAGGCAGGAGCGTTAGTTCGACTTTCGCTTCCTTGACCCCGAACAGGCCCAGGAATCCTCTTGATGGCTGACTCAATACTTGAACCGATACACGGTCTTGACTTACACCCCATCGGGCCAGCCCTTGTGCGACAGCATCTTCAATGGTTTTTCCTGTTGCGACGATTTTACTCATCTCGACTTCTTGGCTCCCTTCGAACCTTTTTTCCCGCCTTTGCTGCCACTCTTTTTCCCGCCCTTGTTACCGCTCTTATTGCTCTTCTGACCGTCGGTTGCGCTGGCAACGCTTGCCACGACAGCAGCCTTGTCATTGTTGCGGTACAAGAAGTAGTTCTGCACGATCGTGTAGAGGTTACTGTAGAACCAGTACAACGGAAGTGCTGAAGGGAACTGGAAGGACATTACAAAGATCAGAATCGGATAAACGAACAGCATGAACTGCATCATCCCCATTTGCGGAGACGGGTTCATCTTCATCATCATTTTTGTTTGGAAATAAGTGGTTGCAGCAGCAAGCACCGGCAAAATAAACAGCTTGTCCGGTTGGCCTAATTGCAGCCACAGGAATTCGTGATCACGAAGGAGATTGTTATAGTAAATCGAATGATAGAGTGCGATAAATATCGGCATTTGTACGATCAGCGGCAAACATCCCGCCATCGGATTAACCTTATTCTCCTGGAAGAGCTTCATCGTTTCCATTTGAACTTTTTCAGGTTGATCTTTATATTTCTCGCGAATTTTCTGAATTTCAGGCTGAATGGCCTGCATTGCCTTCGAGCTTCTGACCTGTTTCAGAGTCAGCGGTAAAATCAAGGTACGGACGATAAGCACCATCACGAGTACGGACAATCCGTATTCACCGTTAAACCATGTAGCAAACGTATCAAGTGCCCATGTAAAGTAATAAACAACGTTGCTCTGCCAAAAGCCTCCATTTTTCAAATCTTCAATGGTACGCGTTTGGTCAGCTCCACCAGGCGCACAACCTGATATAACGGCCACTGCAAGTATTACAGCGGTGAGGAGGAACCATTTTCCTCGTCTTGTCTTCATGAACGACACTTCAAAACCCCTCTCTTCGCCATTCCATTCCACGGTAAATCATAACATATTTATATGGACAAATAAACACATGGTTCAGCCCCTCTTCGCTTTCAAAAGGGACGATTTCCTCAATACATGAAGCACGCTTTTCTCCAGCTCCTGATAAGACTTATCGAGCGCTCCCTTTCGAACGATGAAGATCAGATCAACATGCTCGATAATCTGATGCTGATGGAGCCTGACAATCTCTTTAACCAGCCGTCTCATCCGGTTGCGGACAACCGCATTGCCGATCTTTTTGCTGCATGAAACGCCAACGCGAAACTGCTCTACCTCTTTTTTGCGTGACCAATATACAACAAATTGATGATTGGCGAAGGACTTTCCGTGTCGATATACCCGGCTGAAATCAGCGCGGTTCCGTAAACGAAGTTTTCTATGCACAAGTTCTCCCGCCCTGCCGTTAATCAAGTTCATTACATCCTGCGCTGCATTGGCATATCTTCTATTATAATAGTATAGGCATGCCAAAACCGCGCTAAACACCTCAATTGCAATACGTTACCACTCAATGTAGCTTATATTCTGCCGGTTTCAAAGGAAACTCCTCACACTGCAGGAGATATTACGAAAAAAAGACCACCTCGGTGGTCTTCGTGGCACAATATTACGCGCTCAGTACTTTTCTGCCTTTTTGACGGCGGTTAGCCAATACTTTGCGTCCGTTCTTCGTGCTCATTCTTTTACGGAAGCCATGTACCTTTTTACGTTTGCTTACATTCGGTTTGAACGTCGGTCTCATGAATTAATGCACCCCCTTACAGGAATCTGTCTTACCCATATTTTAAGATCATAACGTCAATCGACGCACTTTCACGGAAGAATAGACCGCGATTTGTTGAACCGACGTCTATGGACGTATCTCTTGTAAACAGACCGCTAAATGGTAGCGGATAATGTTCTCATCTTCACAGAAAATGCCTTTATACATTTAATCACGTTCAGGCCCAAAAGTCAAACCTATCTTGACTTCAGCAAGCACTTAAGTTTTCCACAAGTAGTCATTATTGCTAGTTTTGAATTATCCACATGGGGATAACCTATTTAAATAGGTTGTGGATGTCATTTTTCGATCAATATAATCTCTTTCATCCCTCAAATGCCCCTTATTTACACAAGAGCTATAAAGGAGTAGTATAAATAATTGAATTTAAGTTGTATACAAGTATACACCCAAGAAGGAGCTGCATTGTTTTATGAAAATAGGCATGATCGGTCTGGGGAAAATGGGCCTCAATCTGGTTCAGAATCTGATCCATCATCAGCATCAGGTCGTAGCTTACGACTTAAATACGGAATTGGTCGATCAAGCTGCCCAGTGCGGTGCCGAAGCGGCAGCATCAACTGAATGGCTCGTTGCCAAACTGGAAAAACCCCGCATCGTATGGATGATGGTGCCAGCCGGAAATATCGTGGATTCCGTCATCGATTCCCTCACCCCACTCCTGGAGTCCGGTGACATTCTAATTGACGGCGGCAACTCGCATTATAAAGATTCCAAAGCCCGTGCAGCACGGCTGGCGGATCAAGGCATTCATTATTTTGATGCCGGCACTTCCGGCGGTATGGAAGGCGCTCATCATGGTGGCTGCTTTATGATTGGGGGCAACCGCGACGTATTCAACAGCATTGAGCCCCTATTTAAGGATATGGCTGTCGAGAACGGTTATTTGTATGCCGGTGAAAGCGGCAGCGGCCATTTTCTGAAGATGGTCCATAACGGAATCGAATACGGCATGATGCAATCCATTGCGGAAGGCTTTGAAGTATTGGAAAAAAGCGCGTTCGATTTCAACTATGAGGATGTCGCGCGGGTATGGTCCAATGGATCCGTCATTCGCAGTTGGCTCATGGAGCTGACGCAAAACGCATTTTCCAAGGATCCGAAGCTGGATGGCATCAAAGGCGTAATGAAATCGTCCGGCGAAGGTAAGTGGACCGTTGAAACGGCACTTGAGGTTCAAGCCAGCGCACCCGTCATCGCCATGTCGCTGTTCATGCGCTATCGCTCCCTTGACCAAGATACGTTCCACGGCAAAGTCGTTGCAGCCCTGCGTAATGAATTCGGCGGTCATGCGGTTGAGAAATCGGAATAACATTCATTTTCTTCTATTACCTGCTGTTTCTTAAGGGCATCGATGTCATGGCCTCATCATGGTCCCTTATCCTTTCGATGTGGTATCATTACCACTAGAGAAAATTAGAATCAGTAACGGATTGGAGAATTAGGCTATGAAATTTCCCTCAACGTGGCTTCAGGGAGCCTCTCTCGGAGAGGCCATCGCCAGTGAACTGAGATTGCAGATTATTAGCGGTACCATCAAGCGCGGAGAAATCCTGTCCGAGAACCGGATTGCAGGTGAATTCGGCACCAGCCGATCTCCTGTGCGGGAAGCAATGAAAACGCTGTCCAGCGAAGGATTGATCCAATTGGAGCGCATGGGCGCCGTTGTCATGGGCTTATCGCTTAAGGAAGTAGAGGAATTATACGATGTCCGTTTTCTTATCGAGAGCTTTGTTCAAGGCCAGGTGTTTGCGAATCCCCAGCCGGAATTAATCCAACATTTAAAACAAATCGTTGATCGGATGGAGCTTGCCGCCAAACATCAGGACCCGATTGAATTCTCCTATCAGGATTTGTCTTTTCATGAACGGATCATTACGGAAGCGAATCATAAAAGGATTCTTCATCTGTGGAAGAGCATTCGCCCTATCGTGATCACGGTCATGTTAATTACGACCCGTCAGGTGTTTGGTGGCGGAGGCATCAAGATTCGGTATGTCATGGACAAGCATCTTCAGCTTATTGCAGAGATGGAATCCCTGGATCCTGCACGGATTCAAACGGCGGTTCAGCATTACTTCGATGATTCCCGTCAGACGCTTCATCTTAGTTTTCCGGAGGGTTAGCTTAATCCTCCCTTCCTCCGCCCCGACATTGAATGTGCACGCTCTAACTTGTCGACAAGTATACAATAGAATTCGCTTTTGTTTTGGGTATACTACCGCAGAACAGCCCGATATTAACCATTTCCCAATTCAAATGGGTAATCTATAGGAGGAAGCAAGATATGAATTCACTATTCGGTCTCAGTCATAATGCTACCTTAATGATCTGGACACTGCTGACGATCGTCTTCCTGATCGTGCTGATTTCCAAATATAAATGGAATCCTTTCGTGACCCTACTGATCTCCGCACTAATCCTTGGTCTATTGACGGGCATGCAGCCTGCGGATGTTATTACTTCAATAACCGGCGGGCTGGGGGGAACGCTTGGAACGATTGCCATCGTAATCGCCCTTGGTACCATGCTCGGAAAAATGATGGCCGAATCCGGAGGCGCCGAGCAAATCGCGACCACACTCGTTGACCGCTTCGGCGAAAAGCGGGTCCATTGGTCCATGATGATTGTCGGTTTTATCGTCGGTATTCCCGTATTTTTCGAGGTGGGCGTCATCCTCTTGATTCCTATTGTCTTCACGGTTGCACGCAAAACGAAAATGTCTCTGCTGCACATCGGCATTCCAATTTTGGCCGGACTGTCCACCGTTCACGGTTTGGTGCCTCCGCATCCCGCTCCGATGATTGCTATTAAAGCATATGATGCGGACCTTGGCATGACAATACTCTACTCGTTCCTGGTTGGGATTCCCGCAGCGATACTGGCTGGCCCGGTGTTCGGTAAATTCATCGGCAAACGAATCCGAACCGAGCCGCCCGAGGAGCTTGCCGAGCAGTTTTCAAGCCAAGCCGATCGCCGATTGCCCGGTTTCGGCATCACGTTGTTTACCATCTTGCTGCCGGTCATTCTGATGCTCATCGGTTCCGCAGCTGATATTATCGATCCGGAATCCACAAGCATGATATCCGTGTTCTGCAAATTTATCGGTCATGAAATCATTGCATTGCTCATAGCTGCAGTCTTCTCCTTCTACTCGCTGGGATTCGCACGCGGCTTTAATAAACATGATCTATCCCGCTTCACCAGCGAATGCCTTGCTCCGATTGCTACGATCATTCTGATCATCGGTGCGGGCGGTGCATTCAAACAGGTTCTGATCAACAGCGGCGTCGGCAATGCCATTGCCGAAATTGCAACCGGTGCAAATATCAATGTCATCCTGTTCGCGTGGCTTGTGGCTGCACTCATTCGGGTTGCAACCGGTTCCGCTACCGTAGCCATGACGACCGCCGCAGGGATTGTCGCTCCTGTGCTTGCCATGACGCCTGGCGCCAACGTAGAGCTTGTCGTACTCGCTACCGGGGCAGGCTCCATCGTACTGTCACATGTAAACGATGCCGGCTTCTGGATGGTAAAAGAATTCTTTAACATGACGGTAGCCCAGACGCTGAAATCCTGGACCGTGATGGAGACGATCCTATCCCTGACCGGACTGGTGTTGGCTCTGGTTCTCAATGTAATTGTATAATGAAGCAATAAGACACATGGGGGCTCCTTGGAATGCTGATATTTTAAACAGCGAACCGGGTGCCCTTACGTAGAAAGAAGGTATGTCTCATGAGTACTCAGAACTATATGATCGGTGTCGATATCGGAACAACCAGCACCAAGGCCGTGCTATTCAAGGAGAATGGTGAGGTTGTTGCTAAAGCCGGTGGTGAATATCCACTGCTCACCCCCACTCCCTCTACGGCGGAGCAAGATCCGGAGCAAATCTTTCAGACCGTCATTTCCTCTGTCCAAGGGGTTATGACGCAGAGCGGGATTGATCCAGCTCAAGTACTATTTGTTTCTTTCAGCGCGGCCATGCACAGCGTCATTGCCGTAGATAGCCAAGGTACCCCTTTGACTCGCTGCATTACTTGGGCCGACAACCGCAGTGCTGCCTGGTCTGCAAAGCTCAAAAAGGAACTCGGCGGCATGGAGCTGTATCTTAGAACCGGAACTCCGATTCATCCGATGTCCCCTGTGACCAAGCTGATGTGGATGCGCCATGAGCTGCCCTCCCTCTTTCATCAAGCAGCCAAATTCATTTCGATTAAAGAATATGTTTATTTCAAACTATTTGGCCAGTATATTGTAGACCACTCCATTGCCTCCAGTACCGGTATGATGAACCTCGAAGCCCTGGCTTGGGACCAGCAGGCACTGGAGCTCGCTGGCATCACGGAGGACCATTTATCTACGATCGTACCAACTACACATATCATGGAAGGCCTAAAAAGTGAGTATGCCGCAGCCATGGGGCTCTCCACTTCCACCCCTTTCGTGCTTGGAGCTGCCGACGGCGTGCTGTCGAACCTCGGCGTGAATGCCATAAAGCCGGGAGTCGTTGCCGCTACCATCGGTACGAGCGGTGCCATCCGTACGGTTGTTGACAAGCCGGTGACCGATCCGAAGGGACGGATTTTCTGCTACGCATTAACGGAGAAGCACTGGGTCATCGGGGGCGCGGTCAACAACGGCGGCATGATTTTCCGCTGGGTTCGCGATGAATTTGCCGCCTCCGAGGTTGAAACGGCCAAGCGGCTCGGCATCAATTCGTATGATGTACTCACCAAAATCGCGGACCGTATTCCGCCAGGCTCGAACGGACTGCTATTCCACCCGTACCTGACAGGAGAACGCGCGCCGTTGTGGGATCCGAATGCCCGTGGATCGTTCTTTGGTTTAACCCTGAATCATAAAAAAGAGCATATGATCCGCTCCGTGCTGGAGGGCGTGATCTTTAATATGTATACCGTTTTGCTAGCGATGGAGGAACAAATCGGCCGGCCGGCCAAAATCCATGCCACCGGCGGTTTCGCCCGTTCACCGATCTGGCGGCAGATGATGGCGGATATTTTTGACCAGCAGGTGATCGTGCCGGAGAGCTACGAGAGCTCTTGCCTTGGCGCAGTAGTCCTTGGTCTGTATGCTACAGGAAGAGCGGATTCACTCGACATTGTAGAGACGATGGTCGGCGGCACCCATGAACACCAGCCTGTGAAGGAAAGTTCGGATGTTTATAAGTCTCTGCTGCCGATCTTTATCCGCATTTCGCGGAAGCTGGAGGAAGATTATGAAGCCATTACCGAATTCCAGCGCCGATTCGAGCAATCGTAAGCTTACTATAGTAAGAAAAACGTCTATCGACGAACATTCCAGAGAAGACAGACCACGTGTAGATGTTGTTTTTCTTGCGATATCAGATAGGCCATGCTTCGAATTTTATACTTCTGATACCTTAAGTAAAAGCCCGTTTTCGATGGATTCGATCCATGGCGAAAACGGGCTCTTTTTGTCATAATGCCTGCGCAAAAAATATCCACAACGCGAATCCCATACCGAAAATCCCCCCTGCCTTACACATAAAGAAGTAGAAATCGCTGGGCTCCGGATGATCAATCATCAGATTCGAGGGCGACATATGAAACATAAAGCGTTGAAAGGCTTCATAACGGAATCCGCACCAGGCATAGATCAGCATCACGAGCGCCAATATGAAGAATCCTACGCTGCCATTAGGGTCATGAAACTGCTCGTCGGCAGCCTTTGCAAGCTCTGTCGGAAAATAGTGAGGCTCTTCCGGATCCAATCGATGAAGCTGGCCCGATCCATCGCTGATTCTGATGCCGGGCATCACCATCTCCCCCTTCTCGTTGTAAGCAAGAAAGCTCCGGTCTCCAAAAGATTTCACGAGGTAGGTCTTACCGTCAGGATAACTCACTTCATATGACGCAGAATGGCCGGATTCCTTTCCATATTTCCGGATTTCATATACCTCGCCCGCAATCTCAACCCGTTTATTTTCTGCATAAGTATGAACATAAATCGGCTCGCCGCGGCCAAATGATGTCCTATATTCGCTGCTCCCGCTTCCCGAATCGGCATATTTGGCGTACTTTAGTCCCTCCATATGAAACACTTTCTTCGAATAATAGTCTTGGGCCCACACGGTAATAAGAACCAATGTAGCGGTCAGAGCGAGTAGTCCCCCTATTCTTTTCCAATTCAAGACCTTCCCTTTCGTCTGCATCCGTGGTTCCCCCGTCCCGATTTTTCTAATCATACGGTCCCAGCGCAAAAAGGTTGCAAAGCGAACGTGTTGTCTGTCTATTTCCAACTTGAGTCCCTCAGATTAACCGCCGTTATACGACACCCATCGTGCGAGATAAGGATGCTAAGCCTCGGATGTTCATACTCTCTTATCTCTTCAAAAAAAGCCCTCAAATGGAATCGATAGATTCCATTTGAAGACTATCCACAGTCATTTTTCACCTTTGGTCGATTTATTGGCTGCTAGAACATTCAACCATAAGTTATGAACAGATGGTGAGGGAAGAAAATTCTGCTTGCGAATCGGACAACCTGTGAATAATTTTTTGCGTTTTGAGGCCAATGATGTCGAAGGCTAAACAAATTATAAACAATATATAGTGGTGTGAATAAAAATTATGCACAACGTATTGAATTTGTGGATAAATTAGCGACATACATTGAAAATAAGGCCTTCTTTTGCTATGATGATATTACTTTTGGTTGTGAATATGTGAATGAAGATATAATATTATCAACAGGCTGTGGATAAAGTTGTGAACAATTTCAATTTATCCATATTTTTTTGTTTCCACAGGAGTTAGTTCTGGGGATAATTAGACATCATTCATTTTCTTTCGACAATTCCACACATGGCTCTAGCCACATTTGGAAGATTTAAAGGAGTGACAGTTTTGGAAAGCCATACTTCCGAATTATGGCAAGAAATATTATCGATCATACAAACCAAGCTGAGTAAACCGAGTTTTGACACTTGGTTTAAAGCGACCAAGGCATTGACCATTAACGATCACTCCGTCGTCATTTCTGCACCGACAACGTTTGCTGTAGAATGGCTGGAGAGCCGATACACCAAGCTGGTTAGTGCAACCGTATTGGAGGTGGTGGGCAAACAGGTGGATGTCCGCTTCGTTATTGAAGAGGCTAAAGGACATGAACCTGTTCCGCAGCAGCCCTCGCCGCCGCTTGAAATATCCGGGGAAGAAATTCAGTCCCATATGCTGAATCCGAAGTATACGTTTGATACCTTTGTCATCGGTTCGGGCAACCGGTTCGCGCATGCTGCCTCGCTCGCTGTTGCCGAAGCTCCGGCTAAGGCGTATAACCCATTATTCCTATATGGTGGAGTTGGACTTGGAAAGACGCACTTAATGCATGCCATCGGCCATTATATTTTGGAGCACAATCCCAGCAGTAGAGTCGTGTATATTTCCTCCGAGAAATTCACCAACGAGTTCATCAACTCCATTCGGGACAACCGCGCTGAAAGCTTCCGCAACAAGTACCGTAGCGTCGATATTCTGCTCATTGACGATATTCAGTTCTTGGCAGGCAAAGAATCGACGCAGGAGGAATTTTTCCATACGTTTAACGCCCTGCACGAAGAGCGGAAGCAGATTATCATATCCAGTGACCGTCCGCCCAAGGAGATACCGACGCTGGAAGAACGGCTCCGTTCCCGGTTCGAATGGGGATTGATCACCGATATTCAACCGCCGGATCTGGAGACGCGGATCGCTATCCTTCGCAAAAAAGCGAAGGCCGAGAATCTGGATATTCCGAACGAAGCCATGATGTATATCGCCAATCAGATCGATACGAACATTCGTGAGCTCGAAGGTGCCCTTATCCGTGTCGTTGCCTATTCCTCCCTGACCAATCAGGACGTAACAACGCATCTGGCAGCCGAAGCCCTGAAGGATATTATTCCGTCCAGTCGGCCGAGAATGATTACGATTCAGGACATCCAGCAAAAGGTCGGCGAGTATTACAACCTGAGGCTGGAAGACTTTAAAGCCCGCAAGCGGACCAAAGCCGTCGCGTTTCCGCGGCAAATTGCCATGTACCTATCCCGCGAATTAACCGACTATTCCCTTCCCAAGATTGGAGAAGCATTCGGAGGCCGGGATCATACCACTGTCATCCATGCCCATGAGAAGATTACCCAATCTCTGAAAAATGACCAAGAGCTGTTCAAAGTGGTCAATAATATTACGGAGAAAATCAAAAATCCAACCTGAACAAGTTCAAAGCCTATGCACAATCTATACACATGTGGATAGGCTTAATTTTATGCCTTTTCTGGGGCTTATCCACATATTCAGTGCCCCTATTACTATTACTAATAATAATTAATAAATAATTTAACCATAAAGAGGGGGATCCTCTTGGCCTTCGCCAAGTGAAAAAACCCCTCTCATTTTTCCGTAAGGAGTGAAATTGATGAAAATCAGCATATTAAAAAATGTATTAAACGAATCCATTCAACACGTATCCAAGGCGATTTCCAGCCGAACCACGATTCCGATCCTCAGCGGCATTAAACTGGATGTCACGTATTCGGGTGTCACACTAACGGCTAGCGATACTGATATTTCCATTCAATCGTTTATTCCTGCGGAAGATGAGAAGCATACCATCGTCCAAGTAGAGCAGCCTGGTAGCGTTGTGCTGCCAGCCAAATTTTTTGTTGAAATCATCAAGAAACTCCCTTCCCAAGAAATCCAGATGGAGGTAAAGGAGAACTTCCATACCTTTATTTCTTCGGGAGCTACGGAAATTCAGATGGTCGGCTTGGACCCGGAAGAATTCCCGGTATTGCCTAACATTGAAGACAGCCAAACGGTTTCTTTGCCTGGAGATCTGCTGAAAAATATGATCAAGCAAACGGTATTCTCCATTTCCACCCATGAAACAACGCCTATTCTGACCGGGGTATTATGGAGTCTGAACGACAATGAGCTGAAATTTACCGCTACAGACCGTCACCGATTGGCAACTCGCTCCGCACAGCTGGACAATGCGCAGGACATTTCGTTCAACAATGTCGTCATTGCGGGTAAAACGCTGAATGAGCTGAGCAAAATCATTCCGGATCAAAATACGCTGGTGGATATCGTTGTGGCCGATAATCAGGTATTATTTAAAATTGACCGTGTTCTGTTCTATTCCCGTATACTGGACGGCATTTATCCCGATACTTCTAGAATTATTCCAACATCGCATAAAACAGAACTCGTTTTGGACACAAAAAAATTAAGCGAGTCGATCGACCGCGCCTACCTGCTCTCCAAAGAGGAGAAAACGAACATTGTTCTCCTGCAAACGATGGAACATGGCGGCATCGAGATTTCATCCAGCTCCTCCGAGCTTGGTAAAGTGCGTGAAGAATTGGATCTGATCGATTTCAAAGGGGATCCGCTGCGCATCTCGTTCAACTCGAAATATATGCTGGACGTGCTAAAGGTGGTTGAAAGCGAACAGCTGATGATCGCTTTCATGGGGGTTATGAGCCCGATCATTCTTAAACCTCTCGACGATAGCAAGAGCCAATATATTATCCTGCCGTACCGTACGGCCAATTAAAGTTATCCCCATGTTGATAGGGATGAAAGGACGAAGTCATGAAACAAATATTTATCCACAGTGAATATATCAAGCTGGATCAGTTCTTGAAGCTTTCAGATTGCGTATCCACAGGTGGGATGGCGAAGGCCCTGCTGCAGGAAGGAGCAGTTCTGGTCAACGACGAAAAGGAAGAGCGGCGCGGACGCAAACTGGTTCCTGGCGACATCGTTAAGGTGGAGGACTGCGGAACGTTTCAGGTGGCAGCACAATAGACAGCCTCCCGCAGCCGCTTTGGCGCTAAGCGCGGAAGACGAGGGAGAGGATAAGCTTGTTTGTCAAAAATGTCAGCCTGCAGCACTATCGAAACTACGAGAAGCTGCAGCTTGAGGCGTTTGGTGACGTTAATTTGATTATCGGACGCAACGCTCAGGGAAAGACGAATTTGATGGAGGCGCTCTTCGTGCTTGCTTTAACGAAGAGCCACCGTACCTCCAAGGATCGCGAATTGATTGGATTTGAGCAATCCAGTGCCCATATCTCGGCCGAGATTGATCGCAAGTACGGGGCTTTGAAGCTGGAGCTGAGCTTGTCCCAGCAGGGGAAGAAAGCAAAAATCAACGGACTTGAGCAGCGGAAGCTTAGCGATTTCATCGGCTCGCTCAATGTCGTGATGTTTGCACCCGAGGATCTGGAGATTGTCAAAGGCACGCCGGGGGTTCGCCGCCGGTTTCTTGACATGGAGATCGGGCAGGTGGCACCAAGCTACCTGTTTCATCTGCAGCAATACCAGAAGGTGCTTGTGCAGCGCAACAATCTGCTGAAGCAATTATGGGGGAAGGGCAGCGCCGAACAAGCGATGCTGGACATTTGGAACAGCCAATTGGCAGAACATGGTGTTAAAATCGTCAAGAAGAGGAAACAATTTATAAAAAAGCTGCAAAAGTGGGCTGAAAGCATCCATCAGGGAATCACAAACGGTCTGGAAGAGCTCTCTTTACACTACCTTCCGTCCTTTGCTGACGCGGAGGAAGAAGATGAAGCTGTCTTATTTGAGACATTTATGATAAAATTATCACAAATGAAAGAGCAAGAAATACGGCGTGGTATGACATTGGCAGGTCCTCATCGAGATGATCTGGCTTTTTATATTAATGGCAAAGAAGTCCAAACGTATGGATCTCAAGGTCAGCAGCGGACGACGGCGCTATCTTTGAAACTGGCTGAAATCGAGCTGATACAGGAAGAGATCGGTGAATATCCGGTGCTGCTTCTGGATGATGTGCTTTCTGAATTGGATCCGTACCGGCAGACACAATTGATCGAGACATTCCAGAGCAAAGTGCAGACATTCATCACGGCGACGGGCATTGAGAGTTTGAATACCGACAAATTGAAGGGTGCCAGCATTTTTCATGTCCATGACGGACAGGTGGGCTCTTAAGGAGTGATTCCATATGTATATTCATTTGGGCGGAGAGAAGATCATCCGTTCGTCGGAGCTGGTTGGGATTTTTGATATCTCGATAGAGAAATCTTCAAAAATCTCCAAGCAGTTCGTCACGCATGCCCAGCAGCATAAAGTCGTGGAGATGATTGGCGAAGAAGATCCGAAATCCATTGTGGTGACGAAATCGATCGTCTATTACTCTCCGATCTCCTCTGCAACGCTTAAGAAGAGAGCAAATCATTTTGTAGCTCAGGCATAACAGAATCTGTAGAAGTAGGTGAAGGCATGTCTATGAATCAACCGACATATGATGAGAATCAGATTCAGGTACTGGAAGGATTGGAAGCCGTTCGTAAACGTCCGGGGATGTATATCGGGTCTACCAGTGCCAAGGGTTTGCATCATTTGGTATGGGAAGTTGTGGACAATAGTATTGACGAAGCGATGGCGGGAATATGCGACCATATCGAAATCATTGTCCATGAGGATAACAGTGTTACCGTTGTCGATAACGGGCGCGGAATTCCGGTCGGCGAGAACGCCAAACTGAAGAAGTCGACGCTGGAAGTCGTTATGACCGTCCTTCATGCCGGCGGTAAATTTGGCGGCGGCGGATATAAAGTATCCGGCGGTCTGCATGGTGTTGGTGTCTCGGTTGTGAATGCACTGTCTTCGAAAGTCGTGGTTCAGGTCAAACGTGACGGGCATATCTATCAACAGGAGTATCATCGCGGCGTACCTCAATATGATATCAAGGTCATCGGGGATTCCGACGATACCGGTACAACCGTAACCTTCCTGCCGGATCCGGAGATTTTCACGGAAACAACGGAATATGATTACAACACGCTGCTGACACGGATTCGTGAGCTGGCGTTCCTCAACAAGGGCATTGCGCTTACGCTGACGGACGAACGTACGGGTGCCTCCGACTATTTCAAATACGAGGGCGGAATCATCGAATACGTCAAGTTCCTGAATGAGAAGAAGGAAGCGCTGCACGAAGACCCGATCTATGTTGAGGGTTCACGGGATAATATTCAGGTCGAAGTATCGCTTCAGTATAACGACAGCTATACCGAGAATATTTATTCGTTTGCAAATAATATCAACACGCATGAAGGCGGAACGCATGAATCCGGTTTTAAGAGTGCGCTCACTCGAATCATCAATGACTATGCCCGCAAAACGGGACTGATCAAAGATAACACCAACAACCTGTCGGGTGACGATGTCCGTGAAGGATTGACGGCAATCATCTCGGTCAAAGTGCCGGAGCCGCAGTTTGAAGGGCAAACCAAAACCAAACTCGGCAACAGTGAAGTGCGCGGTATTGTGGAATCCTTGTTCGCTGAGAAGCTGCAGGAGTTCCTCCAGGAGAATCCGTCGGTTTCCCGTCGGATCTTGGAGAAGGCGCTCCAGGCATCACGTGCTCGTGAAGCGGCGCGTAAAGCCCGTGAGATGACACGCCGGAAGAGTGCGCTTGAAGTCAGCGCATTGCCGGGTAAACTGGCAGACTGCTCTTCCAAGGATGCCTCCATCAGTGAGCTGTACATCGTCGAAGGTGACTCTGCCGGCGGATCTGCCAAGCAGGGCCGCGATCGACATTTCCAGGCCATTTTGCCGCTTCGGGGTAAAATTCTCAACGTGGAAAAGGCGCGGCTAGACCGCATCCTCTCCAATGCGGAGATCCGGGCGATCATTACGGCGCTGGGCACGGGGATTGCGGAAGATTTCGATCTGTCCAAGGCCCGTTACCACAAAATCATTATTATGACCGATGCCGACGTCGACGGTGCGCATATTCGTACCTTGCTGCTGACGTTCTTCTACCGTTACATGCGTAAGCTGGTAGAAGCGGGATATATCTATATCGCTCAACCGCCTCTCTTCAAGATCGAGCGCAATAAGGTGATCCGTTATGCCGGCAGTGAGAAAGAACGCGACGAGATCATAAAGGAATTCGGTGAGAACGTCAAAATTAACGTACAGCGCTACAAAGGTCTCGGCGAGATGAACGCCGGACAGCTGTGGGAAACGACAATGGATCCGGAGAGCCGCACCATGCTTCAGGTGACAATCGAAGATGCGATCCTGGCCGATACGTTGTTTGATACCCTGATGGGCGATAACGTGGAGCCGCGACGGGATTTCATTCAAGAGCATGCGAAGTCGGTCCGTAATCTGGACGTGTAAAATTGCAAGCCAAAAAGGGCATCCCAAGGTCTGTTGAAGGCCTCAGGGTTGCCCTTTTTTAGTATGGCACCATGGAGGGCCGAGGTCGTTCACATAAACGGGTCTCAATGGTTCCGAACTGGCTAACCCGTTTTTTTGGCTTTTTTCTTGCTGGATAAATCACGCCCGTAAGCATTGGCGTATTTTTTCACCTGCTTGTAGATGCTGGAATCCTTGAAGAATTTCTTGAACGGAAACAGGGCAGGTTTGGTGTTAACCTCCAGGATCCAGATGTTCCAGCGTTCGTCAATAGCTACATCCAGTCCGATTTCTTTCAGGTTCGGATAGGATTTTTGCAGCTGCCCAGCGGCGTTCACTCCAAGCATGTTCAGTTCTTTTCGGATGTTTTCCGCTTCTTGTGCCGTCATATGCTCCAGCATGAGCGGTTTATAGTGATGAACCACACCGCCGCTGTGATGGTTGGTAATGATTTTATTTTTGGCTGCCACCCGTCCGATTATTCCTGTACTTACCCATTGACCGGAAGGACTCTTCTGTGTCAGCACACGAAGATCGAAAGGGCGGTCCTTATGGCGAAGCAGGTGGATGCCTTGCTGAATGAGATACTCCTTCCCCTGAAATAATGCGCTCAGTGTTTTATCGAGACTCTCCAGGGAGGTAAATATTTCGGTTTTCTGTTCATAACGAAGCTTGTAGGAAGTAGTCGGGGTTTCGTCGGCATCAGCGTTTTGGGAATGGAGCTGCTCGACTGACACGACGCCGATGCCATAGGTCCCCCGGTCAGGCTTGATATACACAAGCGTATGTGTGCCCAGCATGTCGCCAAGCGCCTCCAAAGAATATTGGCGGGTAGCGGGAACATAAGAGGCGAGACCTTTATTTTTCAAGAGTATTTTCGTTTTCGCCCACTTGCTTGCAACGCGTTGAATAGTCAACCATCTTCATCCTTTCCAGCTGTATGATGGGAGTGACAGGATTTGGCCTGTCTCGTAATACAAACTCGTGTCGATCCGGTTGATTTGAAAGAATCGGGTCATCTCCAGCAAGAGAGCTTATACCCGGAAAACATAGGACAAGTATGACAAACAGTGGTATAATATAAAGATGTGATGATACGAAAAGTCCTGTGCAATGCATTGTATGTGAAAAGGGGCACGGAGGACAGGGCGTATATCCCGGTTTCCGGGCAAAAATCATTCTTTCACTTGATCCATCCCGTGTTTAATTGTGCACGGTTTGTGAAAGTAATATAATAAAGGTTAGTGCGTTTTTAGGTTTCTGATCACTATTCTGCTTTTTTCACATAGATCAAGGCATGGTTGATAGGAAAATGAAGGAGGTCCAGCATGGCGGAAGAAAATTTCTCCCAAATCAAAGATCGTGACATTGGTACCGAGATGCGCGAGTCCTTTATGGACTACGCAATGAGCATCATTGTCAGCCGGGCTTTGCCGGATGTACGGGACGGAATGAAGCCAGTACACCGTCGTATTTTATATGCGATGTCTGAACTTGGAATGGCCCCGGATAAACCGCATAAGAAATCGGCAAGAATTGTTGGCGAGGTTATCGGTAAGTACCATCCTCATGGTGATTCCGCAGTTTATGAATCCATGGTTCGGATGGCGCAGGACTTCTCCATGCGTTATATGCTTGTTGATGGACACGGAAACTTCGGTTCCATTGACGGCGATATGGCAGCGGCTATGCGTTATACCGAGGCTCGTTTATCGAAGATTGCGATGGAAATGCTGCGTGATATTAATAAAGAGACTGTAGACTTTGCTCCTAACTATGACGGTGAGGAACAGGAACCGGTCGTTCTTCCTGCGCGTTATCCTAACTTGCTGGTCAACGGCGTATCCGGGATTGCAGTAGGTATGGCTACTAATATTCCGCCTCATAATCTCGGAGAAGTTATAGATGGGGTTCAGGCAATGATTCGAAACCCGGATATCACACCGATGGAGCTGATGGACTATATTCAAGGACCGGATTTCCCGACAGCGGGATATATTCTGGGACGTGAAGGGATTCGTCAAGCCTACCGCACGGGGCGAGGGTCCGTTACGATGCGGGCAAAGGCCACCATTGAAGAGAATAACAACAAGGCGCGCATTGTCGTTCACGAGATTCCGTACCAGGTGAACAAGGCTCGTCTGGTTGAGAAGATCGCGGAACTGGTTCGCGATAAGCGGATTGATGGCATTACGGATCTTCGCGATGAGTCGGACCGTAACGGTATGCGGATTGTTATTGAGCTGCGCCGGGACGTCAATCCGAATGTCGTTCTGAATAACCTGTACAAACATACGGCCATGCAGTCTAATTTCGGTATTAACATGCTGGCCATTGTAAACAATGAGCCGAAAATTTTGAACCTGCGTGACGTGCTGTTCCACTATTTGGAGCATCAGGTCGTCGTTATCCGTCGCCGGACCGAGTTTGAACTGAAGAAGGCGGAAGCTCGTGCCCATATTCTCGAAGGTTTGCGGATTGCGCTGGATCATCTCGATGAGGTTATTGCCCTCATTCGCGCGTCACAAACCACAGAGGCTGCTCGCGAAGGCTTGATGGAGCGTTTCGGTCTTAGTCATGAGCAGGCGCAGGCCATTCTGGATATGCGTTTGCAGCGCCTGACCGGACTCGAACGCGAGAAGATTGAGAACGAGTACCAAGAATTGCTTGCCAGAATCGCGGAACTGCGCGAGATCTTGGCTAATGAGCATCTTGTGCTTCAGATTATCAATGATGAGCTCCAAGAGATTAAGGAGCGCTTCTCTGATGAACGCCGTACCGAAATTACGGTCGGGGAAGACAGCATCATGGACGAGGATCTGATTCCACGGGAAGAAGTGATCATCACCATTACGCATACCGGTTACATCAAGCGTCTGCCTGCGAACACCTATCGCAGCCAGAAGCGAGGCGGCCGCGGCGTTGTGGGGATGGATACGAAGAGCGAGGACTTTGTCGAGCATCTCTTCGTCACGAATTCTCACCACTACCTGATGTTCTTCACGGACAAAGGGAAGGCGTACCGGTTGAAAGCTTATGAGATTCCAGAGCTTAGCCGTACCGCCCGCGGAACGCCGATCATCAACCTGATTCAGATTGAACAGGGCGAGTCGATCAATGCCGTGATCCCGGTGGAGAGCTTTGACAGCGATAATTTCCTATTCTTTGCAACGCGCCAGGGTGTCGTTAAGAAAACCCCGCTTGAGGATTATGTCAATATCCGCAAGGGCGGTCTGATTGCGATTAACCTGCGCGAGGATGATTCCCTGATCGAGGTTAAGCTGACAGATGGTCAGCAGGAGATCATTATGGGAACGGCACAGGGAATGTCCATCCGCTTCAAGGAGAGCGATGTTCGCTCGATGGGAAGAAGCGCGACGGGGGTTAAAGGGATTACGCTGGATGACCATGATGAAGTCATTGGCATGGATGTAGTGGACCAGGAACTTGATATCCTCATTGTAACGACCAAAGGTTACGGCAAGCGGACGCCTGCAAGCGACTATCGCAGCCAGACCCGTGGCGGTAAAGGGATCAAGACCATCAATATTACGGAGAAAAATGGACCGGTTGTGGCGCTTAAGGTCGTGAAATCGGAAGAGGATCTCATGATCATTACGGCTAGCGGCACCATCATCCGTACGAGCATGGAGGGCATCTCTACCATGGGCCGTTATGCTCAGGGCGTGAAGCTAATCAACATCCGTGAGGATGATTCCGTAGGTACCGTGTGCCGTGCGGATAAGAGCGATGAGCCTGAAGCGGGCGAAGAGGAAGAAGAAGGTCAAGACGGCACGGAGCCGCTTGAGCCGACGGAAGACTAAACGATAATAGCGGGCATGGATGCAGATTTGCATTCATGCTCTTTTTTTGCTTACCGGATTACAAATTCAGGGAATTGGTATTGTACAGGCCGCGAAAGACGAACTATAATATGTATAATATAAGGTGAAGTTTGCTGCGATGACGCAGCTTAATAGATGGAGAGGGTTGATCATGACGATCAAAGCCGTGAATGAAGTGGTGGCTGGAGTAAAGCTGGCCAAAGATGTGCATACGCCTCTGGGAGGCCTTTTGCTTCAAAAAGGGAAGGTTTTACTTCCCCGGGATCTAGAGGTACTGAAAGCTTTCATGGTGGACCATGTTACTGTAGAATCCGTTGAAGCAGACAGCACTAGAATACCGACCATAAAATCTGCCGGACAGAAGCCGTCGCTGATCTTTACGGGGAATCAACAGGGGAGTGGGAACGAAGAGGCACCTGTCCGAAAAGACTTGGCCTTGCATGAGGAATACGACAAGACCATGACCCTGATCAAAAACTGTTACCAATCCGCCATAACGGGCGAGCTGCGAATGTATGAAGTTCGTAATCAAATGGACAACTTATTAAAACACCAACATGAGTATCATATCCTTAAATTTATTCCACGCATGACCAATCGCCATGATTATCGGTATCACAGTGCAGTGCTATGTGCCCTTTCCTCCTATAAGCTGGCACAATGGGTGGGGCTCCCGCAGAAAGATTGGATGCAGGTTGCCTTTGCAGGACTGCTGCATGATATCGGAAATGCCAAGATTGATCCGATTGTGTTGAACAAACCTTCCAAACTTACCGAAGAAGAGAACGAAGAAGTACGTCAGCACACGACCTACGGTTATCAGATTCTCAAGAATGTTGCGGCGGTGAATGAAGGAGTTCGGCTCGCAGCTCTCCAGCATCATGAGAAAGTGGATGGCACGGGGTATCCACTGCGGCTGGAGGGGAACAAGATTCATATCTACGCCAAGATCGTTGCTGTTACAGATATCTTTCATGCGATGACATTGGATAAGTTCTATCGGAATGCCCAATCTCCTTATGTTGTGCTGGAACAAATCCAACTGGAGGCCTTTGGCAAGCTGGATCCAAAGATCGTTCAGACTTTCATCCAAAAGGTAACAGCCTTGCATTCAGGTACTCGAGTGCGGTTGAGTAATGGCACTTCGGGAGAAATCGTATTTACGGACGCCCAGCATCCAACGAGACCGATGGTATCGATTCAGGGAGAGATCATTAATTTGATGCAACAGCGCCAACTCTATATAGAAGAAGTCATTTATTGATTTTAAAAAAGGGTTGACCTACATAGGAATGCTGTGATATATTATTTCTTGCCGCTTCTGAGCGGATATATATCGCAGCTTTCAATGAAATAAAAGTTTTTCAAAAAAAGCTTGCTAAGTAATTGAGAGTGTGATATATTATAAGAGTTGCTGGTGCGAACGAGATTCGCCGGTAACGAAGAAGTTGATCTTTGAAAACTGAACAACGAGTGAGTAAAACGAACCACTTTGGTGGGACGTTGAAATAGAGAATTGAACAAATTCTCGTCAGTTAAGAAATGAGCAAGTCAAACTTTATTGGAGAGTTTGATCCTGGCTCAGGACGAACGCTGGCGGCGTGCCTAATACATGCAAG
>NZ_JAOXLZ010000005.1:0-747812 GCF_025792345.1 Virgibacillus sp. LDC1 | reverse complement strand
GTGAAATAAATTATCCGGTATTAGCTACCGTTTCCGGTAGTTATCCCAGTCTTGAGGGCAGGTTGCCTACGTGTTACTCACCCGTCCGCCGCTAACCTTCAGGAGTGCAAGCACTCCATTAAGTCCGCTCGACTTGCATGTATTAGGCACGCCGCCAGCGTTCGTCCTGAGCCAGGATCAAACTCTCCAATAAAGTGTTTGATTTGCTCATTTCTTAACTGACGAGAATTTGTTCAATTCTCTATTTCAACGTCCCACCAAAGTGGTTCGTTTTACTCACTCGTTGTTCAGTTTTCAAAGATCAACTTCTCGTTACCGGCGAATCTCGTTCGCACCAGCAACTCTTATAATATATCATGTTTGTTTCGATAATGCAAGAGGTTTTTTTAGAAAGTTTTTTTAAGTTCTTCTTAAGTTCTCAGTACTTTCGGTTTACCTCTATCCCATCGCATCTTGCTTATCGCGGCTGGATTTATAATGTATCATATTTTTCGATTCGATAGCAATACATAATTTCTTCCAGATGGTATTTCTTTTATTAATGGCGGTTAGCAGTATTACATTACAGTACAGTAGATTCATAGACAGTATGTCAGGCGAGCATACAAAAGGGACCAAGATGAGGTCCCTTTTGTTTAGCTATAACCAGGCTTTTATTGTTGATGTCTTAACCCTTGATCCAGGGATTGTGGCGCTTACCTTTTGGTGAGGCTTGAGGCTTGCGTGATTTCTTGGCTGCGGTTCTTGTTTTATTAGCTTGCTGACGATGGACTTTGGCCCGCTCCTTGGCATTCTCTTCAATGGTGGTATCTCTGGATGCGGATGGTTCCGTATCGTTCTCAACTTCACTGCTGACCGACATATTGGATTGCTTCACTTCGAATGAAGCCGACGGATTGAATGCCGAATCGAACTGCTGGTCATTTTGCCGATCATTCCAGTTTTGTTCATATGGATTTACAAATGGAGGATATGCTCCTTGAGTTCCCATGTGTGCGGACGGATAGCCGTATGCCCCAGCATTGTATTCCATTCCACCCTGCCAAGGTTGATACGGTACCGCCATATCTGGTGCATACTGATAATGCCCGTGCTGCGGCATGTTATAGTGCGGGCTCACTTCTCCCCCGTGGCACCCGCAAGGAGATGGAACATAACCGTATGTCGCCGCTGTATGATGATGCTCAGGATATGGATGGTAATCGGAACCCATATTCCCTGTATAGGATTCCGTAATCGAGAACTGGGAATATTCCAAGCTCATGGGCTGTTCAGAAACACCCGGATATCCTGAAACTACATTTCCCCAGCCTTCATTGTAGGAAACAGGCATCGCTTCCTGCGGTATATGGTGGTACGGATGGACGGCTGTGCCGTAATCGGCACCATGCCAATGTTTAGGTTCATGGCAACCACATGGTCCTTCATGAAACCCGCCGTATGGAGGCATCATAAATGCAGGCGCTTCTTTAAAAGGAAATTCCGGACACGGATGCGGCATCATATGAAGTGGCATCTCCGCAAAAGGCGGACATGGTTCGGCCATGGGATGGATTGGGTGAGGTAACGGCATGGTTTTGACAGGGTACATAAACTCCGGCTCTATTGGTTTATATGGCGGGTTGTACTCTGGTTTGAATTCAGGTTTGAATTCAGGTTTAAATTCCGGCTTGAAATCAGGCATGATTACGGGCTTTTTAAAATCCGGCATGACATCCGGTTTCTTTACTTCTGGCAGGATCTCTGGTTTCTTGACTTCCGGCAGAACGATCGGCTTCTTGATTTCAGGTAAAATCTCCGGTTTGTACTCCGGTTCGAATTTCTTAGGCTCCTCGGGAAAAGGCGAAATCTCAGGAAGTTTCGGCAAAATCGGCGGCTCGGGCTCCTTAACTTCGGGAACAACCGGAGGCTGCTCGATCGGCGCTGTGATTTCTTCCTTTACCCCGGTGTAATCCTTGCTGCCCGGCTTCTTCTTGCCCGGGGTAGAACCACTGCCACTACCACTGCTCATTGAAACTCCGTCATCTGCGCCAGACTCCGCATATACGCCTGATGAAGGGATGTTCACGACTTCTCCCACCAGCAGGGCATTCGGATTTTTAAGCTGCGGATTGGCATCGATGATTTCCTTCAATGTGACTCCCCATGCCTTCGACAATTTCCAGAGGGAGTCCCCCTGCTTTACCGCATGCTTATGGATAATGGGTTGGCTGCCGCCTGGTACCGGAACAGGCTCTGTCGGTACTTTGATTTTGGTACCGACATCGAGCTTATTCGGATCCACCAGCTGTGGATTGGCATCGATGATTTTCGCTAAAGGAACGTCGTATTTTTTGGACAGCTCATATAGGGTGTCGCCTTCCTTGACGATGTGTATCTTCACGCCGCTAAAACCTCCTACACTCTTCTAGGCGTCATGTAATTCGCCCGCTTTCGTTACTACATCCTATGCACGGAATAGGCGATTGACATCCCTCTGGGCAAAAAAAATCCTTTCATCGACATGAAAGGATTGTTTAAGTCGTTTATTTAGCTGTCCTAAAACATTAGGATTCCCACACCTTATAACCGTCTTGATCCACTATTCTGCGGAATTCCTCGAGCAATTGAAGCGTAATTGGACCAGCCTGCCCTTTTCCGATCATCCGTCCGTCAATTTCACGAGCGGCGATGACCTCAGCGGCGGTTCCTGTAAAAAAGACTTCGTCGGCAATATATACGTCATGCATGCTGAAAGGCTCTTCCTTCAATTTAATACCGAGTTTATCGCATAGATCAATAATCGCCTGACGGGTAATGCCTTCAAGCGCACCAAGGTAGCACGGTGGCGTGGTGACCACGCCGTTTTTCACGATAAAAATATTATCCCCGGAGCCTTCCGTCACATATCCTTGCGCATTCATCATGATCGCTTCATCCGCTCCCGCAAAGTTGGATTGGATCTTCACAAGAATATTGTTCAAATAGTTCAAAGACTTGATTTTCGGATTGAGCGCATCCGGAATGTTACGGCGCTGGGCTACGGATACGGCCTTCAAACCATTGAGATAAGCTTCTTCAGAGTAGATTGCCAGCTGTTCCACAATGATTAACACCGTTGGTTTAGGGCAGCGACGCGGATCCAGACCCAGATTGCCAACGCCTCGGGATACAACGATACGGATGTACCCGTTCCGCATATCGTTGCGTCGAATCGTTTCAGCCATAGCTTCCAGCAGCTCATCATATGCCAGGGGGATGACTAAATCGATGGACTTGGCGGAATCGTACAGCCGATCCAAGTGTTCCTTGCACTTAAAGATGTTGCCGTTATATATCCGAATGCCTTCGAATATGCCGTCCCCGTACAAAAATCCATGGTCAAAAACGGATACTTTCGCATTCTCTTTTGTGACGAATTCTCCATCCAGATAGATCCATTGCTCTGACATTTACTTAACCTCCATTTTCTCACTCTCGTACGCATAGCCCGGATAAGTACCCAGCACACGAACCAAACATCCCAGCGCCTCTATCTCTCCCATGGCAGCGAGCAATAGAACGGAATCCGCTGCGGCCATGACATCGATATAAAAATAGTAATTACCGAGCTTCTTCTTCGTCGGACGGGATTCGATGCGCGACAGGTTCAGGCGCCGCCATGCAAAAGCCGAAAGCACCTGATGCAGCGCTCCCGGCACATCCTCTGGGAGAGTCACAAGAATGCTGGTCTTGATATGCTCCGGCGAACGGTTGACTGAAATCGGCTCGCGTCCAATCAATACAAACCGGGTGTAATTGTTATCATGGTCGGTAATACGCTCGGCAAGCACGTTTAATCCGTGAGTGGCTGCGCCTAGTGAAGTGCCGATCGCCGCCCATCCCTGGCCGGGATTTTCCTTTACGATCTTAACCCCTTCCGAGGTGCTGCCTACTTGCTCCAACTCAGCCTGTGGCGCAGCCTTCGCGAGGAACTGACGGCACTGGGCCGTTGCTACTTGGTGAGACCAAATTTTTGTGATTTTACTGTAATCCATCGTACCGTCATTTGATTGGAACTCGGCAGCATTTCCGATCAGGTTTTGAATGGATGGATAGACCCACTCCACCTGCATCGGCAGATCCACCTCATTGACCAACCAATCCATATGAAGGCTCACGGAGCCTTCGATGGTATTCTCAATCGGGATCACGCTATAATCGCTTTTTCCTTCTACTGTAGACATAAATACATCAGAGATCAGTTTATGGTGGACAAACTCCACCGGCTCACCGTTAAGGAGATAAAGTATCGCTTCATGAGATACCGATCCTGAGGGCAACAAGGCTATTTTTTTCATGCGGTAACTTCCCCTCTAATCATATCCAAAAAGGATCTATTGTTTATATCATCCAAGAGCTGGACGCCTTCCGCAACTGGATTCAATTGGTAGCACGAAGACGAGATTCCTTCCGCCTTCATCGTCTCCATTAAATACGCGCTCAATTCTTCTACCCGCGAATCGTTCCGATCCACCAACGCAATCATCGTCGGGCCCGCTCCGCTTAGCGCAACGCCGAGCGCTCCGTGGCTTGTCGCTTCGGTCAAAATCTTGGTCATCCCTGGCACAAGCGGCACCCGATAGGGCTGGTGAATCCGGTCTTGCATAGCGGCACGAATCAAGTCCAGTCTGCCTGCAGAAAGAGCCGCGGTCATCAAGGAGGATCGACTAATATTATATACAGCATCCGCTAAACTGACCTGGGCGGGCAGCGCTTCCCTTGCTTTGGATGTAGCCAACTCGAAATCGGGAATAACCACGAGCGTTCCGAGGTCAGCTGGAGGTTCAATGCGGATATAATCCGCATGGGCTCCGTCCCATACAGCCGTAATAATCCCTCCAAATAAAGAAGCCCCTACATTATCCGGGTGCTTCTCAAGATCCGTCGCCATGTCAAAAAGCTTGGAATCGGGCAGCGGCGAACCGATCAGCGCATTAGCAGCCGCCAGCGCCCCTATAATCGCCGATGCACTGCTGCCGAGGCCGCGGGTAAGCGGAATTTCGGAATACATGGAAATCTCAAGATCAGGAACAGCCTGTCCCGCCTCTTCAAAAACCATCTGAGCCACCTTGTAGATCAGGTTGCTCTTATCGGTCGGCAGACCGCCCATCTCATCACCATGAAGATGGAATACGGTCTGCTCCGACGCCTTCATCTCGATCCAGGAATACAGAGACAATGCCATGCCGAGTGTATCGAATCCGGGTCCCAAATTAGCCGTACTGGCCGGAACCCTCACCCGGACACCTTGGGACAAACTCATACCCGTGCAGCTCCTTCAAGCTTAGCAATGGCATCCATTACAGCTGATTCCGTATCTGATACGACGAGCGGTTCGGCGTTCACGGTAGAAATGGCGATATTCGGATCCTTGAGCCCATGCCCTGTCAGCACACAGACAACGGACTCTCCACCTTTAAAGTATCCTTCGCGCTTCATTTTATAAACGCCTGCGATGGAGGCTGCCGATCCTGGCTCGGCAAAAATGCCCTCACGCGATGCGATTTTGCGGTATGCTTCCAAAATCTCTTCATCCGTCACGTAGTTAATCTGTCCACCGGATTCTTCTGCGGCGGCAACCGCGGTTTTCCAGCTGGCCGGGTTCCCGATACGGATGGCAGTCGCTACCGTTTCCGGATTCGCGATAGGCTCGCCCTTCACGATCGCCATAGCACCTTCCGCTTCAAATCCAAGCATTTTCGGAAGTGAAGATGATTTGCCCGCAGCATGGTACTCTTTAAATCCTTTCCAGTAAGCGGAGATGTTCCCCGCATTGCCGACCGGAATCGCCAGCACGTCCGGAGCTTTCCCCAACTGGTCAACGACTTCGAATGCAGCCGTCTTCTGGCCTTCGATTCGATAAGGATTCACGGAGTTCACAAGCGCAATCGGATGCTTCGCCGTAATCTCGCGTACAATTTCCAGCGCGCGGTCAAAATTGCCCTCGATCGCAATGACCTTCGCTCCATAGATCATCGCCTGGGCGAGCTTGCCGAGCGCAATATTATTGTTCGGAATGATAACGATACAATTTAACCCGCCACGAGCGGCATAAGCAGCAGCTGCTGCAGAAGTATTACCCGTGGAGGCGCACATAATGGTACGGCTTCCCTCTTCCATTGCTTTCGCTACGGCCATCACCATCCCGCGGTCTTTAAATGAACCCGTTGGATTAAGTCCTTCAAATTTGAAATGCAGATCAATTCCGAGCTCTTCGGATAGATTCACAGCTTTGATCAGGGGGGTGTTCCCTTCCTTAAGCGTTAGAAGCGGAGTACGCTCATTTACCGGCAAATATTCTCTGTAGGTTTGAAGCAATCCTTCATACGGCATCTCTCATGTTCTCCTTTTCTTATGAAAAAATTAGTTCTGGTCATTAAATGGATTCTAATTCAATTATCCTTCAACACGGTAAACACTTTTTATCCGGCGAATGACTTCCAGGCCTTCGAAATGATTCAACACTTCATCCATATTGGCTTTGCTCGCGTTGTGCGTGACGATGATAATCTCAGCATCCGGATTATGCTCGTTCGGCTGCTGAACAACGGATTCCAGGCTGACGTTGTATTCAGCGAACACCTGCGTAATCTGGGCAAGCACACCTGCTTTATCGTCCACATGCAGCAAAATGAAATTCTTGTACATGATCTGCTCATCGGTTTTGAGTTTCTTCGGTTTGTAAGGAACGATGGCTTTGAGGCCGTTGACGCCGAGCTTCAGATTCTTGATGACGGCAACCAGGTCGGCAACAACGGATGTAGCGGTTGGCATCTCGCCGGCGCCGGCGCCGTAAAACATCGTTTCGCCTACGGCTTCTCCGTATACATAAACCGCGTTAAATACCCCATTCACGGCGGCGATAGGATGTCCATTGCGAACCATCGTAGGCTGAACCGTGATGCTGAACTCATCGTCCTGACGCTCCGCTATACCCAGAAGCTTCATCTCGTAGCCCAAACGCTTCGCATAGGCGATATCTTCTTTGGTCACTTGCGAAATTCCCTTAACGGTTACATCCTGGAGCTCGACGTTCGTTCGGAAGCCGAGTGTGCCGAGAATCGCCATTTTTCGGGCCGCGTCCAATCCTTCCACATCGGAGGTCGGATCGGCTTCTGCATAACCCAGTTCCTGAGCTTCGGCCAGGACATCCTCATACGATGCGCCTTCTTGGCTCATCTTGGTCAGAATGAAGTTGGTTGTACCGTTCACGATCCCCATGATTTTCATGATACGATCCGAGGAGAAGCCTTCAATCAGCGTTCGGATAATGGGAATGCCGCCAGCAACGCTTGCCTCGTAAAACACGTCGCACTGCTTCTCTTGCGCCTTGGCTAATATTTCGGCACCGTGGAGAGCCATCAGATCCTTATTTGCGGTGACGATATGCTTGCCGCGCTCCAGCGCTTCGAGGATATAGGTTTTCGTCTGCTCGATCCCGCCCATCACTTCAACGATGACATCAATCTCCGGATCACGGATGACCGCCCATGGATCTTCCGTCAATTTATTCTGATCCACATTGACACTGCGGTACTTCTCCAAATGTTTGACAGCGATGCGTTCTATTGTAATCGGCGAACCGACCTGACTGCTCAAATCCTCCTGGTGTCCCTCTACGATGCGGACAACCCCTGTTCCTACGGTTCCTAATCCCAAAAGTCCTACTTTGACCGGTTTCATTAATACACTACCTCCTGTATCCCATCACATAGATATCTATTTATTCGTCATAACTTAACCTTGGCCTATCATCTGCACTCTTCTAACTCCAGCTATTCGCCTCAATCCGTCGAGTAGATCATCCAGCTCCTCATTCAACCTGGAAACTTCGACGGAAATCACGACATTGGCGATGCCCTGCAGCGGAATGCTCTGATGAATGGTTAACACATTCCCGCCTTCACCCGCTACCAACCCCAGAACTTCGGATAGCATCCCGGAGCGATGTTCCATATCGATAGAAATCGTTACGATTTCATCACGTTCCAATTGATTGATGGGGTGGATTCCATCCTTGTACTTATAAAAAGCGCTTCGGCTAAGCCCAACCTGCTCAACAGCTTCATGGACCGTCCTAACGTCTCCCGACGCCAGCAATTTTTTCACTTGCATCGTCTTAACCACAGCCTCGGGAAGGATGTCTTCCCGGACCAAATAGTAGCGTTCCTTCACAAACGTCCTCTCCTCAAAGACTACTGTATTCGTATAGTGGACATTATACTGGATATACCAAGTAAGGGCAATACATAAGTGTCCAGTTTTTTAGATATTCCGATATTTCCTATGTCAACGCTATAGCCTATACTATATCGCAATTCGAATCGGAACACATCGGTATAAACATCAAAATTGTAAATGATGCGCAAGAAAAAGCAGTCTCCGATATGTGGAGACTGCCCATGAAACAATCATGCTTTCGATTTGAATTCAAACGCTCCGCGGTAAATCTAAGCAACAATGATCGTGCCGCAGTACTCGCACTCTTTTTCCTCTTGGTGTGAGATCACGGTTCTTGCACCGCAGCCGGAACATTCCACAGACTTCGATCCAATATCCTGTTGAGTCTCAGCAGGTTCCACTGACTCTCTGTGCAATGAAGTGATCATCAGCACACCATTCTCAATCCTCCCAGAAGGAAGCATGCGCTCCTTGATCATAAAGTTCAAATCCCGGATCACGTGGGCCTGGGTTTGATTCGCTACAATCGCAATATGATCGATGTAAACCAGACGCCGCTGCAAAACGGCCTCTGCGTAAATTCTCAACAGCTTTCGGAATTTCTTGTCTGCTAGGTCAGCAGCAACAAGCAACAGCATGGCAGGGACTAATAGGCACAATGCCATCGCTAAATTGCCGTTTAAGAATTCCTCGCTGGTTTCGCTCCCCAGTGATATGATCAGTGAGGTCATAATGTACGTACCGAACAATACCCATCCGACCAGCCTTGCATTTCTTCCCCTGAAACTATGATGTTGTTGCGTAGGTAATATCCGAAACGCAGCAATGATCAAAGCTAATGGAAAAAACACATACGTCAGACCAATAATAAAATAATCGAATTTTGAAAATTTCGGTTTAAAAGGCTTCGCTAAAACGCTCATACCAAGATCTCCTCATTTGTTTCTTAATCGAACGCATGAATAAGGTTAAGCCACAATCACCGAACCGCAATACTCACATTCTTTTTTCTCCAAATGCGTTACGACCGATCTTGCCCCGCAGCCCGGACATTCCACAGATTTCGGACCAGGATCGGGCGCGGCTTCGTTTCGGGTTATTGGCGTTCTAACATCACCTAGTGAATACTGCACTCGCTGGCCACTGCGCGAAACAAATTCCCCTTGCAATGGGGACTGGGACCTCCTCTTCAAGGACGGGATGATGACAACACCGTTGTCCAGCTTTCCGCTTGGCAGCATACGCCGTTCAAACATGAACGTGATATCCCGGACGGCATGTGCCGGCGTTTGTCCTGCTTCTCGAGCGATATGTTCAATCTGGACGAGCCCTCTTTGCAGAATGGCATTCGAATAAAATTGCAGCAAACGGTTGAATTTTTTCTCTTCTTTTTTGGCTATCAACAGCATGATGATGGCTGGAATCAGTATAATAACGCCCCACACGATGGAAGCCGAATAGAGGCCGTCGACATCTTTATCATCCATCGTCGCGAGGATCATAAGCAATTCAAAGATTCCATAGGTTATGACCAGAACCCACCCGAAGAGCCGGTTGTTTCTTCCCTTACACTGATTATGGCGATGGGTGACAAGGACCCGAACAGCCGCCAGCACAATGGCCAGCGGAAAAAACAGAACCGCCAGCGCGATAATGGAATAATCCATGCCTGTGAATTTCTGTTTAAAGCGCTTCAGATCAGACGCTCTCATATTCCATCCCCTCTATCATCTGCATTAGGTTGATCCCGCTTTTGCTCTCAGAAGTTCCGTGTTGCGATCCTGTACCGTTCTAAGGATGTCGCGGATGATGTGAATCGTTTGCTCTGCCAGCTCATCGCGTTGTTCCGCTTGCGTCTCCCCGATCAGCGCCACTTGATCCTCCAACATCGCGATCTTTTGCTGGATCATATGCTCCACTTCGTATAAAGAGGTGTCTGTGATAGGATCACTATAACGAAGCGTTTCCTCAAGCTCGGCCATCTGCCGGTCTAACGAATGAATGTTCTCTCCCGGCATCTCACCTAGTTTTCTCCGGATTCCCTCGATCCAGGCCACCGTCTCTTTCTTAACCGCCAGATGATCACTTTCCTTCCGTTCATGAGCCCCTGCATATTTTCCCGCCAGAGCTACCAATCCCAAAACAACCGAAAACCCCAGAAAGGTTATAAGATGAATCATAAAATACGAAGATTCAGGCAGCTTAAATAAATATCCCAGCAGAATGACCTCCAGCAAAACGGAGACTGCATAGATTACTATAATGACGCCTGAAGCAATATAAAAAGGAGCTCCTGACAAAGCCGCTTTACGCCCGTAAATGATAAAACCGATAAAGACGAGAATGGCCGATTCGGCGCATCCGAGGGCAATGCCGGATATCCAAGAATTCAGCTGAACCATCCCACCGATCAATCCGAACAGAAGAATGGTTACGACCGGAAGCACAACGGCAGCCAGCCATAATCCGTTTCGACTTGTGGTTCTTGTATTCACTCTATTCCCTCACTTTCACTTCACATCAATTTATGTCCGCACTCCATGCAAAACTTCTGGCCCGGTTTGATCTCATGATGACATCCAGGACATGTAAGCGCATGGCTTGACCCGCAGTGCGGGCAAAACTTGGCTTCCGCATCCACCAGTTCACCGCATGCCCTGCAAGGCATAGGAAGCGCTGCACCGCAATCCGGACATTCGACGGCACCGGCCGGGTGGTCATGGCCACATTTAGGGCAGGCATGGTACGGGTCACCGCAGTGAAGGCAAAACTTGGCATTCGGAGGCAGTGGCTGCCCGCAATCGTTGCAATGAACGGTTCTCGCGAGTTCCTCCTCAGCCTGCACCTGAAGCGATTGTCCGCATCCCGAACAGAATCGGGCTTCTTCCCCGTTCCGTGTTCCGCACTTAGTACATGCCTTCTGTTTGATTTGCATATCGTTCTTCTCTTGAGCCTCCGAATTTTCAAACATATGCCGGGCGGTCTCATACATCGGACCTACCATACCAAGTCCCATGCCCAGACCGGTTCCCATGACCGCTGCCGGGCTGCCGGGATTCTTTGCCGCTCCCTCAAGCGTATTAAAGGTTCTTTCCTGATGATAGGTATATCCGATGATGTCCATCTCCGCTTTCTTTGCCAACGCTTCCTTGATTCGAACAGCTGCGGGGTCATTCTCCGGTATGTTGATGGAATCCACATAGAAATTCAGCAGGGTGATCCCCATCTCATCAAATGAAGGCGCAATCGCTTCCATGATATGCTTCGATATTTCCGCTATGTAAGCATTGATCTCCACAACGCTGATTTTTTTGCGAACGATATAGGAGGATATGATTTCCGTAATATTGGACATCAGTACGCCGCGATAATATTTAATCAGTGTGCTCTGGTCAAAAGTCGGCAGCGTACCGACCATGGTTGCCAGAAATTTTCGCGGATCGCTGATCTGTACGCCAAATTGGCCAAAAGCCCGGACCGATACGATGATATTGTATTTCGGATCTTGCAGCTGGATCGGCGAGCTCGTCCCCCATTTCACGTCCAGTGAACGAAGCTTGTTCACAAACCAGACTTCTGCCGTAAAGGGAGACTTCCCGCCGAAGGGAAGATTGATCACATTGGATAAAATCGGTATATTCGCCGTACTCAGTGTATGTCGCCCAGCCGAGAAGGAGTCCAGGCCCTGACCGCCCTTATACAGGATTGCCTCCTGTGTCTCATGAACAATAAGCTGAGTCCAAGTGCCTAACTCCTGATTCGGATAACGCCAAGCAAACACATCCGGCGGCCCTTCATATTTTACTACTTCAATAATAGCCATAGTTCTACACTCCTTTTTACGCCGTTCCTTCCATCCTGATGGTCTAGGGAAAAGGACTATTGTACTACTATTGTATACGATTTACCCGATATGTGGATGCAAAATTTGGAAACCTAAATGGAAAAAGGGTATAGGAACAATTTTACAACAGCTTCCATAAACCACTGCGCATATTTACGTGATATCGATTCACGGGGATGCAGCTGCATTCACGAAAAAAAATACCGCCAAGCCTGCTGTTATACAGACCTTGCGGTATTTTTCTTCAAAATGTATTTCTTTTGCGCATCAATAGTAGCTGCTGCCTTCAACAAATTCAAATTCGAAATCGCCAATCCGTACAATGGTGCCTTCTGTCGCGCCCCGTTTCCGAAGCTCTTCATCGATGCCCATATGACGCATCGTTCTTGCAAGCTTCAGAATGGCATCATGCGAATTCATCTGCATCCGTTTCAGCATCCGCTCAATTCGCTCGCTATGCACCACATACATCTCATTATCCCTAGTGACGGTGAAGGAGTTGTCGTTTTGTGCTTTGAATTTATAAACCTTACGCTCGGAAACCTCGGATACTTCTTCAATGGCCGGCTCATCCGGAATGCTTTCGAGCACATCGATCGTGCGGTAAAGAAGTTCCTGGATACCCTGTCGGGTCAGCGAGGAAATCGGCATCACCTCGATGTCCGGACGAATCTCTTTCACCTTCTCTTTGAAGGCCGCTAAATACTCTTCGGCCTCCGGCATGTCCATTTTATTGGCGGCTACGATTTGCGGCCGTTCGACTAGAACCGGGTTGTAAAGCCTGATTTCATCATTGATTTTTTCCCAGTCCTCAAACGGATCCCTTCCTTCCGTGCCTGCCATATCCACAACATGGACAATGACGCGTGTTCTTTCCACGTGCCGGAGGAATTCGTGACCAAGTCCCACGCCTTCATGAGCACCCTCAATCAGACCAGGCAAGTCAGCCATGACGAAACTGCGCCCGTCTCCAACCTCAACCACTCCCAAATTCGGCGTTATGGTCGTAAAGTGGTACGCGCCGATCTTCGGTTGAGCCGCAGATACAACGGACAACAAGGTTGATTTGCCTACGCTTGGGAACCCGACGAGACCTACATCCGCCATCACTTTAAGTTCCATGGTTACGTAACGCTCTTCGCCTTCCTCGCCGTTCTCGGCAAGTTCAGGCGCCGGATTGTTCGGCGTAGCAAAGCGGATATTTCCGCGTCCTCCACGGCCTCCTCTGGCAACAACAACCTGTTGACCGTGCCGGGTCAAATCACCAATCACCTCACCGGTATCATCATCCGTTAAGACGGTACCCGGCGGGATACGGACAATCATGCTATCCGCATTGGCGCCATGCTGACTTTTATTGCGGCCTTTTTCCCCGCGCTTGGCCTTAAAATGCTTCTGGTAACGGAAATCCATCAACGTGCGCAGTCCTTCGTCCACCCGGAAAATCACGTCGCCGCCCTTACCGCCGTCACCGCCGGCAGGTCCGCCTTCAGGAACGTATTTCTCTCGACGGAACGCAATGAGACCATCGCCGCCGTCTCCGCCTTTTACATATACTTTTGCCTTATCTACAAACATGAAATCACCTTCCTCAAGTCACAAACGGCAAATACAAACGATACGAGGTCTCCCCCGGCTCCGTCTGCTCCACCCGAATGCCTTCGCCTTTTACGGATTGTTCAATCTGAAGCTTCAAGCTGTCCGGGTCTCCAAAGGATCCTTCTCCTTGTGCCCATACCATCAGCTCTTGTTCTTGCTGCATAAATGTTAATGTTAATTGCCGGGTATCCCCCCAGGACGCTTTTCCGCTCAATTGAAAGGCTCTCACCATTTGAATGATGGCTTCGGTAAAAGACTCCGCCGTTTGTGGCGATACTTTGTCTTCCAGTTGCACCTGGTCCACAACTTCAACGTCGAGCTGCAGATTGTTGCTGTACGTGCGGTATGAATGTAAATAAAAAACCAGCGAAGGAATGCCCAGCTTCGAGATTCTGCTCTCCGTCGCCATCCTGTCCTTTATTCTTTCCACAGAACCCACTGTTTTATCAAGCTTTCCAAGTTGAATGTAGCCGTACAAAATTTGAAGCTCATTCATCCAATCATGACGATGGTGATTCAGCATCTGAATCGCCCTCTGCTCCACATTCCGAATGATGGCTTGCTGCCTGCGCTCCTCCGATTTTCGGACAAGCCATGCACCGCAGGCAGACGCAGCGACAGCCCAAACCGTTAACACTGCTCCTGCAGCCAAAGTCGGTTTCCATACCATCCATGCTACGGGTATTACGGAGGTTAACCCCGCCCCAGCTGCTATCCATTTCCAGGATTTCATCGCTTCTCCTCGTCTTTCAACAGCAATTGGTTACATTCACCAAATCCCAGTATATCATAGACTTTCAGGACGGTTCATCCCCTGGATGATGATCTTTGCGCATTTTACAAAAAAAGAAGCCCCGGCAACGATGCCGAAAGGCTTCTTCTGTATGCAGCATAAGAAACGATTAAGCTTCTACTGCAGCCGCTACTGGAGCGACATCAACCGGGTAGACGCTCACTTTCTTGCGATCACGACCCCAACGTTCAAATTTCACAACGCCGTCAACTTTCGCAAACAAAGTATCGTCTTTACCGATACCTACGTTCGTGCCTGGATGAATTTTCGTTCCGCGTTGGCGAACCAAGATGCTGCCGCCAGTCACTGCTTGACCGTCTGCACGTTTCACACCAAGACGTTTCGATTGGCTATCGCGACCGTTCTTTGTGGAACCTACACCTTTTTTCGATGCGAATAACTGAAGATCCAATTTCAACATGTTGTCTACCTCCTTCTTCAAGTAGTCAATTCTTGTATTCTTATATACTTGCCGTATGAATCGGCAATTCCCTGTAACATAACAACCATGGATTCGAGAAGCAGTTGAACTTGTCCCGAGACGGAATCGTCTGCCGTAGGCGGAAGATTCGCGCTAAGAAAGCCGCCCTTCATCCGGGTCTCCATAACGGTTCCGGTTAACGCTTCAATGGAATTGACCGTTCCCACTGTAATGCTGGAAACTCCAGCACATACAATATCTTCTCCAGGATTGGCATATCCCGCGTGTCCCGTTACCTTGAAGCTATGGATTCGTCCATCTCTCCCGCGCAGAACTTGTACAGTAATCAATTACCGCACCTTCTTACGCTTGGATTTTCTCGATGGTTACTTTAGTGTAAGGTTGACGATGACCTTGCTTCTTGTGGTAGTTCTTCTTCGGCTTGTATTTGTATACAACGACCTTACGGCCTTTACCGTGCTTCTCTACCTTTGCAGTTACAGTTGCACCGGAAACAACCGGCGTACCTGCTACCAACCCGTCCTCTTTGGATACGGCCAGTACACGGTCGAAAGTCACGCTCTCGCCGTCACCTGCAGTCAGCTTCTCGATGAACAATACGTCGCCCTCTTGAACTTTGTATTGTTTACCACCTGTTTCGATAATAGCGTACATTTGCTTGCACCTCCCTATGTCTCAGACTCGCCTAGTTCAAGGTGTCCGTCCCGAACAGGAACGTCCTTGCTAACCCAACCGGAGCGGTTACAGCATGTGCAGCAAACCATCACTAGACACATACCCAATGATAATATCATATTGCATGTTCATCGTCAACATTATTGTTCGATAACAACGCCTCTGCCCCCGCAAGCTCCGCAAGGCTTGGCAAATGGGAGCGAAGAGCTCTCTCTGGCTTTTTTGCGGGTCATTTCCAGCAGTCCCAGCTTGGTCCAACCCACCACAAAGCTCTTGGTGCGGTCCTTGCGCATCACAGTCTCCATGGCAGAAACAACCTGCTCCCGGTGCTCTTCACGATCCATATCGATGAAATCCACGATGATAATGCCTCCGATATCCCAGAGCCGCAGGATTCTCGCAATCTGCTGCGCCGCCAGAAGGTTTGTCCTCAGTACCGTTTCCTCGAAATTATCCCCACCGATATATTTGGCTGTGTTCACATCCATGACGGTCATGGCTTCCGTCTGATCTACAACGATGGTTACACCCTCGGGAAGCGTGATTTTCCTTGCAAAGCCGGCTCTCATCTGCTCGTCCAACCCGTAAGCTTGAAAAATCGGACTTCCTTCCGAGTAATATGTAACCTTTGGCTCCATGCCAGGAACGGTTTCCTTCAGATAGCTCTTGGTTTCCTCGCCTTTAAGCTTGCTGTCGATCACAAGTTCGTCATGAAGCGGATCAAAGGCATCGCGGAGAAATCGCTGCAGCAGACCTAAATCGCGATGAAGAAGCGTCGGAGCAGGAGAAGATTCGGCTTTGTCGAGAATTCGTGCCCACTCTTTTCGCAGATACTCAAGATCTCCCTTAAGGAATTCTAGAGGCTCGTCCTCCGACACGGTTCGGATAATAATTCCCTCTTCGTCTGTGCGGAGCTGCTCGCCGATACTCTTCAGCCTTGCTCTTTCCGCATCACGTCCGATTTTCTTGGAGACGGCAACATAATCCGCAGTCGGCATGTACACCATGCATCTGCCAGGAAGCGAAAAATGGGTAGTGACCCGTGCCCCCTTGCCACCTCTCGGTTCCTTCATTACTTGCACGATCAGTTCCTGGCCTACCGTTAGCAGCATCGAGATGGACGGCTTCTGCTTAGGCTGCTTCTCTAAATGAGGATGGAGCACATCATCAATATATAAAAATGCATTCTTTTTCAGCCCGATATCTACAAAAGCCGCCTGCATCCCCGGCAGCACATTAACGACCCTGCCCTTATAAAAACTACCGACTACACTTTGCTCACGACTACGCTCGACGGCGAATTCTGCTAACCTCCCATCTTCGATGAGGGCCATCTGAATGGTCTCATGCTCACAATGAACTATCATTTGCCTCATGGCTTCACCCCTCAAATGGAAGACGATATTCTATTTTTTTATCCTAACACAATCTCAGATGATATGAATGGATAAAGAATCATGGCCCGCCCTGCGTCTTCCTCATGGTGTCTACGATTTACGCATACCAGGGCGGACCATTTGATGCAAAATAAGAAGAAATCACATGCTGCTCCGGAACGACGGCAAGCAGGCTGCCTCGTCCGCTCATGACATAAATCAGATGATACTTCTCTCGTTTAAATAGACGCATGATATCATCCAAAGGTTTCGAAGAATCTGCAACGATTGGCTGGGCAGGACCAAGTCCATCCAAATTCCGTTCATATATCTCGCTCCGATTGACCAGAAATCTTAAGAACCGGTAATGCACATTCCGGTAGTCTTCAAAATTGGAATACGCTAAAAAGAGGCCGATCATCAGCACATTTAAACGAATACCGCCGCCGGAGAATAACGGCTGCAAGCCATACCCGATCATGATCAAACTGCACAAAATGCCTGCACGGGAAGCCCACAGCAAGGTCGCATGATAAGGGGCGAGCAGGCTGATGACGGCCTGCAGCACTTTGCCGCCGTCCAGCGGCAGAATCGGAAGCAGGTTAAACAGTGCAATGACGAGATTCCCCTGAATGATATAGGATAGCAGCTGCTCGTCTCCCCACCCCGCCCATCTGCACGCCAGAGTAATGCCTATCATGATGACATTTTGCAGCGGACCCGCAAGCGCAATGATGATTTCCTTCATTGCGGTCATCCTGCCGTCATCTTCAATGACAGCAACGCCGCCGAACGGCAGCATCTGAATGGCTCGTACCTTGAACCCCATCGCTGCCGCTGCGGCGGCGTGTCCCAATTCATGAATAAACACGATAATAAACAGGGTCAGCAATTCTAAAAAGCGACCGGTGAATACAGAGGCCAGCATGACAATAACAAAGAGAGGATGCAGCGACAATACCGTTCCCTTAAACTTAATCAAACGGAATCACTTCCGCCGGATCGACACCTCGATCCCCCTCTTTCAGTTCGAAATAAAGAGAAGGCGGGCTGCCTGTGCCTGAAGATGCCAATGTGCCGATAATATCTCCGCCTTGAACCCAATCGTTTACCTTAAGTCCCGTTTCTGCCAGCCTGCTGTATATCCCCGTTCTCTCTCCTGTATGCTGTATGAGAATGGTGATCCCATTCTCAGGATGCTCTTTAACCTCGAGCACGCGTCCGGTCTCTATACTCTTAACCGCTCGGTCTGCTAAAGAACCCCCTCCGGCTTCCAAAACGATGCCTTTAAGATCCACGGCAAAGGATTGGACCACCTTTCCGGAAAGCGGAGGCACTAAAGAAGTCCCGGCATTCACCTTCGTTGAGTGCTCGTCAGTTTGTCCAAAAATCGGAATAAAGGAAGGCGCGCTTCCAAAATGCTCCTCGTACCATACCTGGGCTGCCTGGAAATCCATCTCGTGGCTCAACCCTTCAACAATAAAAGCTTGCGTACGAAGAGCCCACGGCTGCTGAAACGAAAATACTCCCCATGCCAATCCAAACACCAGCGCGCTGACGATGATGCGGCGCACTAAGCCCGACAGGAACGAGGCTTTTCTTGGTGGCGGTTCTCCTGGATCACCTGGATCACCTGGATCCAGCGTGCCATACCAACCGCGGTGGCCTTGCTTCCAAAGCCGCTCGGGATCCGGTTCACTCTCTGCAAGACGCGGGGATGGGTTCGTTCTGTGATCCTGTATGAAGCCTGTCTGTTGAAGATTAAGATGGGCAGCCTTTCTCTCGGGAACGGGGGCCCATGACGACTTATCATGCGGCGTCGGTGACTGTTCCCCTTCCAGCAGCTCGCGAATACGGGCTTCTCTTCGGTTCTTGACTGAAGTTTTGATGTCCATTGTTCTTTCCCCCTTGGGGCTTGTTTTCTTACTCTATCCTATGAAGAGATGAGAGATATTTAGAACAAGCCCTATTGAAGAGGTGAACAGAATGTATGCAGATCAGAACCGCGTTGAGTAAGTGTACAAAAAAACCGCTGCCTACCGGCACCGGTTCTTTGTTAAAAGCCTTTAACCCATTCCAAAAAACTTTTTGAATTTGGTGAACATTCCTTTTTTCTGATGGATTTGCATCAGAGGAACGGTATCACCCAGGATACGACGGGCGATGTTTCTATAGGCGATGGCTGCCTGAGAGTCTGGATTCATCACTGTAGGCTCCCCAATGTTGGCCGCTTTAATGACCATTTCATCATCTGGCACGATACCGATCAGATCAATATTCAGCACCTGCAGCACATCTTCAATCTCCAGCATGTCGCCGGATTTCACCATGTTCGGGCGAATCCGGTTTACTACGAGCTTCGGAGACTCTACATGAGAGCTTTCCAGCAAGCCAATAATCCGATCCGCATCCCGCACGGCCGCATTCTCGGGCGTTGTAACCACAATCGCTTTATCTGCACCGGCAATGGCATTCTTAAATCCTTGCTCGATTCCAGCCGGACAATCGATAATGACGTATTCGAATTCCTTTTTCAATTCAAGCACGATATCTTTTACCTGCTCTGGAGAAACGGCATTCTTGTCTTTGGTCTGGGCTGCAGGAAGCATATACAGCTCATCGAAGCGCTTGTCCTTGATCAGCGCCTGGTTAAGTCGGCATCGCCCTTCTGCAACGTCGCACAAATCGTATATAATCCGGTTTTCCAGGCCCATCACGACATCCAAATTACGAAGACCGATGTCCGTATCAACCAGACACACTTTTTTTCCGAGCAGTGCCAAAGCTGTGCCGATGTTCGCCGATGTCGTCGTTTTACCGACTCCGCCTTTACCTGAAGTTACGACGATTGCCTCTCCCATGTTCTACACCCCTTTAAACACATTAAAATCCCGACCCAAACGCGAGATGTTGCTGATCTTATCGATCTCCATGCTTCCGTCCTTCAAATACGCAAACTCCATGACCGTTTCCCGCGTCTCCCATTCATCCGGCGGCCTGCTGATCATCTGGGAGATACGGAGCTGGGTAGGGGCAAAATACGAAGCCGCTATAATCGCTTCCTCGTTGCCCTCTACACCGGCGTGCGCGGTTCCGCGCAGAGCTCCCAATATGTAGATATCGCCGGTGCACGTTATGGTTCCGCCGGGATTCACATCGCCGAGGAACAAGAGATCGCCGTCATGATGCAGCACCTGTCCGGAACGCACCATCCCTGTCTTAAGCGTAAGCTTCTCCTCTGGTATGAGCTCGGACTCAAGCGGCGGCGATTCCACATTACGTATCAGCAGGTTGCCCTTTTGCTTCAATATGTCAAGAATCGTCTGCTTCTCTTCTTCGGAAATTTTCCGGGAACCCAGCTTCACATCCACATGAATGATGGGGCCGGTCAAAATATTCTGATGACTGTGCTCCAGCTTATAGCGCAGCTCGCTGAGCAGCTCCTCCAGCTCACACTGGTCATCAAGCAGGAATACCAGGCCATCTTTGATGCCCTTAATCGTCACATGATTGGATTTTACAGCCATAAGCCTGTCCCTCCCATCCCTATACATTTCGCGCTCAAACCTTCAAGTTCCTGCTAGTCTAGTAAAATGTCATATTGGAGGGTTCAGGATGCCTTCCTTCTCTGATTCTTCGTAACCAACTCAATCTGCTTGCGAAGAGGAACGTAAATCGCCAGAGCAAAGGCAAAATGAACAAGGAGATTGGGTAGCATATGATGAAGCAGTGACCAATTATAAGAAGTCGGATTGAGTCGAAACACCTTATATATGCCAAAAAGCGTACTGTCAAACAACAAGCTCCCCAGAATGACAATGGTCATCATCATGGGCAGCGGCGCCCGCGGGGACTTGAAGACAAGCCCCACCAAATATGCGGATACGCCCATAGCAAACGAATAAGTGCCAATCATCTCGCCGTAATACACGATATCGTGAAGCATGCCGAATAGGAGTCCGAGCACCAGCCCCGTATGGCGATGATAATAAATCGATACAAAAAACAAGCACACCAATACAAAATTAGGGTAAATCTGAAGCTGCAGCGAGCTTGGCGTTAACCAGAAAACAACCGTGCCCTGCAGGATAAACAGCACGAACAGCAATAGGACCAGAATCTGTTTACGTGCCATCATTTCGGCTCCTCAGGGGTAACCACGATAATGACGTATCTCCAGTCCTCGAATTTGGCGGCAGGGATGATCGTAGCCGTTCTGCTCTGACCGTATTGGCTTACCTGAACACTTTTCACCTTACCAATGATCAAGCCCTGTGGTATAACGCCTCCTGCACCGGATGAAATGATTTTGTCGTCTTTCTTGATCGGATCATCTTCCGAAATCCGCGTCATGAGCAGCGTGTTGGTCTTCTCATCGTAGCTCTCGACGACGCCAAACGTTTTATCCTCTTTGCCGATGGCCGTTACCGAAATCGGCTGCGGATTCGGATCCTGAGCGTCCATCGTGGTCAACAGCTTCACCGTTGAGGTGAAATTGCTGACGTTGCTAATGATGCCGACCATGCCGTCCACTGTCGTGACCGACATATTAGGGCGAACCCCATCGCGCTCGCCCAGATCGATAACAAGCGTCCGGTTATTCGGATCCGAGTTGACGCTAAGCACCTGGGCAGTTCGATATTCGTATTTGTCGCGGTTCTTCTGACTCTCTGTAAACTTGAGATCATCCTTGAGTTTTTCGTAATTAGCTTTCATCGTGTTGTAATTCGCACTCTCTCGAGAGTATTGGGCCACGGCTCTTCGCAGCTCCTCATTCTCTTCATAGATTGCCTTCATGTTTCGCACATCTTCAAAGAAACCCGCTATATAGGCAGCGGGCTTATAAAACACACTTTGCACAAAACCGACCGTATCTTTGACAAATTTTTCAGGCCAAGATAAAGAAGCTCTCGGGCCGAGCGTAAACCCCATAATAGCGATAAACGCTACCAGCCCGATGAGCATAATAAACAAACGCTTATTGCCTAGCAGCTTAAACAGTTGCAACACCCTCTAACTTACTGTTTTCTCTCCCAACATTAGGGGTTTACACTTCTATTTTGGTTTCTACCGTTTGGAACGGACGGCAGAGCTGCTCCGGGATTTAAACAAGTGAATGTTCTCGAGCGCCTTACCTGTGCCAATGGCCACGCAATCCAGCGGATTCTCTGCAACGATTACCGGCATGCCGGTCTCTTCGGCGAGCAGCTTGTCCAGGTTGCGAAGCAATGCGCCGCCTCCCGTAAGCACGATGCCCCGGTCCATAATATCCGCAGCAAGCTCCGGAGGACATTTCTCAAGCGTAACCTTTACCGCCTCAACAATCGCATTAATGGTATCTGCCAACGCTTCGCTAATCTCATCCGAAGTAATGGTGATTGTCTTCGGCAGCCCCGTCACCAAGTCACGGCCGCGAATTTCCATCGTTTCCACGGTCTCCAGCGGCATGGCGGAACCGACTTCCATCTTGAGCAGCTCGGATGTGCGCTCACCGATCATCAAGTTATACTGGCGTTTGATATAGGAAATGATAGACTCATCCATCTCATCGCCCGCAACGCGTACAGAGCGGCTGGTTACAATACCGCCAAGCGAAATGACAGCTACTTCAGTGGTACCTCCACCGATATCAACAACCATACTGCCTGTAGGTTCCCACACGGGCAAATCGGCACCGATCGCAGCTGCAAAAGGTTCCTCGATCGTATAAGCTTCGCGTGCACCGGCTTGCTTGGTAGCATCTTCAACCGCACGCTGCTCTACCGCCGTAATGCCGGAAGGTACACATACCATCACGTTCGGATGGCGCGGGAATATGGAGCGTTGCTTCTGCGCTTGACGAATAAAGTATTTAATCATCGTAGCTGTTGTATCAAAATCAGCGATGACGCCGTCTTTCATCGGACGAATGGCACGAATATTGCCTGGTGTGCGTCCAATCATTTTCTTAGCCGATTCTCCGACGGCTTCAATGCTCTTCGTATCTGTACGCAGAGCAACCACGGATGGCTCTCTTACGACAATTCCTTTCCCACGAACATAAACCAGCGTATTTGCCGTCCCCAAATCGATTCCCAAATCTTTCGTAAAACCACCTAACATGATGTATCTCCCTTTCTTCGTCAATCTGAACTATTATATTACATCAAGCCCCGTTCCTTCAAACTTACAAACGATCCGTCCCCGATGATCAGATGATCCAGCACGTCGATCCCGACAATCTGTCCTGCCTCCACTAAACGTGCAGTCAGCGATATGTCTTCCGGGCTGGGCGTCGGATCTCCGCTAGGATGGTTATGCGCGCACACCAGGGATGCACTGCTGCATTTTATGGCCGCTCTGAACACCTCGCGGGGATGAACGATAGAAGCATTAAGGCTTCCCATCGATAACGTTTCCTGGGCAATGACATGATTTTTCGTATTTAAAAATACACAGACAAAATGCTCTTTCTGTAAATAGCGCATCTGTTCACTGAGCAGTTCTGCCGCGTCATGCGGACTGCGAATAATAACCGGCTCTACATGTCTCGATGCGGCTAAGCGCCGTCCAAGCTCGATGCCAGCCTTCAGCTGAACAGCCTTAGCGGTTCCAATTCCTTTGATTTTCGTAATTTCCTCAATGCTAAGATCAACGAGCTGCCGGATGCCGCCTGCTTCCCCCAGCAGACGCTGGGCTATATGTACGGCAGATTCCTGGCGGGTTCCGGTCCGAAGCAATATCGCCAGCAATTCTGCATGGCTTAAAGCGCTCGCCCCATATTGCATCATGCGCTCTCTTGGTCGTTCATCATGGGGGATGTCGCGCAGCAATAGCGTTGGCGACTCCATATATTCCCCTCTTTTCTAAGATTTAAATCAGCAGGTCACCGAAACTTCAGGATACTCCTACATTTCGCATGCCGTTGTTCTATATCTATGAATCGGTGAGTACATCCATCCCCATTTCAGACAGCATGTCCGACAGCAGAGAAAGCGGCAGGCCGACAACGTTAAAATAGTCGCCTTCGATTCCTTCCACGATGGTTGCACCCAAGCCTTGAATCGCATACGAGCCTGCTTTGTCAGCAGGTTCCCCGCTCTTTACATAAGCCGCGATCGCATCATCACTTAACGATTTCATCTTTACGGTTGTCACACGGTGAGCGACCTTGGTACGACCAGATTCCCGGTCGACACAAGCCACGCCCGTGTACACGAGGTGAGCCCGTCCTTGAAGCATGGACAACATCCTTGCCGCGTCAGCATGATCCTCCGGTTTCCCGAGGACATGATCATCTACAACTACAATCGTGTCGCTTCCCACAATGATACCATCTCCCGGATCATCCGTCAGCTTTCGGAGAACCGCTTCCGCTTTACGTAGTGCCAGTGACTCCACAATTCGCTCTGGCGACCACCCTTGCGGGGTGTCCTCGTCAGCTTCACTAGGCATAATCTCGAATGGGATACGAAGGGAGGCAATCAATTCCTGACGCCGAGGAGAGGTGGAGGCCAATATGATACGGCGGTTTCTCTTCTCATTCAAGGGGGATAATCTCCTTTGTCATGTCTTAGAGCCTGCGGTATAACCAAAGCGCTGCTATAATGCCAAGCAGACTGAGCAGGCAAAAGTTAAGTTCAAGGTTAATGTCATAACGAATAATGTCAAAATCAGCTCGAGGCGACCACTTAATCGGTGTAGTCGACGTTAAAAACGACAAAGCCTTAACAGGTTGAAGCGCCTTGGCCAGCCATGTTCCCGTCAGCCACCCCAGCAGCAAAAACAAGATGAGCATTCCTTTGTTTTTCTTCATGCATCCTCTTCCCTCGCCATATTTTGACACCCTAATTATTATACGGTGAATCGATAAGCAATACAAACAGAAATCCGGCAGGGGGAACTATTTCCAGTTCCGAGCCGGATTTGACGTAAATTTGAATTTATAGGCCATCCAGGAGTTTCTTTTGGCCCATGACATAGTTCATCATGCCCGTTTGAATCTCCCACAAATGCCCCTTGGATTGATTTTTGTTATATTCGGAGAGCGCTGTGATTGAACTGTTCATGGATTGCTCCATCGCCGGCAGCACTGCCCCGGTCTCCGGACCCAAGCCGGCGGACAGCAGCTTCATCGATTGGATCCACTGCTGGTGCAAATCTGTGATCGTAGCCATGTTCTCTGACGCCACCGCGCCCGCCTCCTGCTTCCCCAGCAGCGATGCCGACAGCGTACTCAACTCTGATACGAGCTGCCCGCTTATCGTAAAATAGTCCGTCAGCGTCTGCTCCTCGCCCGCAAAGGCAGCTGACTCTATACCAGGCAGCGCGATTTCTCTCACGTATAATTCGACGCCTTCGGCCTTTAACTGATTGCTGAGCAGCTTGGCCTGCTCGCGATCCGGTGATATGCCCGCATACACCCGGTTCTCCTCATCCAAATCTCCGCCGGCGGCAATACCGGACTGCAGCAGCTCCCCTTTGGCCTGATCTGCCCGTTCCGGCGTGCTGAACACACCGTACTGAAGCATATAAAAGACTTGGCCCGGAATGCGTACTGTCGATTCAGTTAAATCGGGTGCGAGTGAAACTCCCTTTCCCCCGGATGAATCAGCCGGTGCTTGATTAACTGCATCATGGCTTTCAAGCTGCCCCGACGCAGGATCCTCGCCTGCATTACCGCCGTTAAACATAGACAGCACCATATACCCAAACAGCAACCCCGTAACAACCGCCGCTGTCACGGACACAGCCATTTTCCAGAAGGAGGTAGGTTTGCGAGAGCGATAATAACTGTAATCATCAGCAGATGATTCATATAGAGCCGACCCGGGACCGAGATTCCAGTTGGAGTCATTCGCTTCGGGGTCCATTTTTCCGGAATACCCGTCATCATGAAGATCGTAGAGATCCTCACGCTCACGTAAATCGTCATATGTATCGGTATGATCAAACCCGTCACCGAACGCCCCGTCATTGTGGACATGATCCAGACGCCGTCTTTCCTCAGCTAATCGCCCCCTGGGCCGGTTTTGACGCGATGTTCCCCACTCATGACCGTCCACATCCCGGATGTCCCCCTCATCCCGGAGCGGAGAAACAACGCGCAGATGATCATGTTGCATGCTGTTCCTATGCTCGAACGAAGTGCCCGCATCGGTAAATCGATCTGCCGTTGTGTCAAACTCGTCGAATACGAGATTGCCGTTATCTACTTGGCCATTGCGTCTTACTGGAACTTTTTGATACGAATCCCGTTCCTCACGCAGATGATCCTTGCGACTGTCTTTCGGCGGATCATGATCGAAACGAATCGTCATCCTTGCTTTATTCATATCCACACACCTCACTTGTCCTTCTACACCTAGCTATATGATCAAGCTTGGCAACTTATGAGTGTGCGAACAACAAAACAAACAGGCTGATCAAGAAAGCATCTTGATCAGCCTGTTTTATACTTATCGATTCCGCTTGCTTTTCCTCCGTCCGAAAGACAAAAGCCCATGCGATCCCCTGCTGCAGCGAAGCAGCAAAGCATGCGCGCAATCCATTTACTTCTTGCCTTTAATAGACTCTGCTAAAGCAGCACCGACTTTCCAAATATCGCCCGCCCCCATCGTGAGCACCAGATCGCCTTCTTTTACACGACCCTTGAGATCGTTCAGGACATCTTCTTTGGTAGGCAAATAGCGGGCACCGGCATTGCTGTTCTGGACAATCAGCTCCACCAGCTTACCGGAACTGATACCCTCGATCTGCTTCTCGCCGGCAGGCGAATAAATATCGGTGATGATCACCTCATCGGCTTCCCCGAACGCGCGGCTAAACGCATCCAGAAGGAAAAAGGTTCTCGAATACCGCTGTGGCTGGAATACGGCGATAATCCGTTTGCCTGTAGCTTTAGCGGCACTGATCGTAGCCTCGATCTCCGTCGGATGATGCGCATAGTCGTCAATGACCAGAATGCCTTCTGCTTCGCCCAGCACCTGGAAGCGGCGCTTAGCTCCGTTGAACTTGACAATGGCCTCGACAATCGCTTCAAACGAGATTCCGCCTTTCAAGCAGCATATCACCGTAGCCATTGCGTTGTAGACATTGTGTTTCCCCGGTACGGATAGTTCCACGGTACCCAGCTCCATGCCGTTATGAAGCATCTTGAAGCTGACGTGACGGTCACCGAGCACCAGATTCGTTGCCGTATACTCCGCATCCGCATGAATGCCGTATGTGGTCACACTGCATTTTAGGTCAGGCAAAATAGCCTGGATGTTGTTATCGTCCGCGCAAACCACGGCCGTACCGTCTGCCTTGATCTGGCTGAGGAATTGTACGTAGGCCGCCTTAAGACGATTGAAATCCCCATCGTAATTCTCCAAGTGATCGGCTTCGATATTCAGAACAACGCCCAGCCATGGATGGTATTGCAGGAATGAGCCGTCGCTCTCGTCAGCTTCGGCCACCACATGCTCACCTTCACCGGCTTTGGCATTCGTGCCAACGTTCATAATTTCCCCGCCGATGATAAATGTTGGATCGACGCCGCATTCTTCCATCACAAGCGCAATCATGGATGAAGTGGTTGTCTTGCCATGCGCACCCGCTACGGCGACGCCTTTGCGTTCGTTCAAAAGACGTGCCAGCATCTGCGCACGGTGAAGGACAGGAATGTTCAGCTTCTCTGCTTCGACCCGTTCCACGTTGTCTCTGGACAATGCCGTGGAGTAAACAACAAGGTCAGCGCCCTGGACTTGCTCGGCAGTATGTCCGATGTATATTTTGGCGCCCTTGGCCGCCAGCTTTTCTGTCAATTCTTGCGATGCCACGTCAGAACCCGTGACTTTATAACCCATCTCCAGCATAACTCTTGCAATGGCGCTCATCCCGTAGCCGCCAATTCCTATAAAATGAACATGTTCCGATGTATTCAACAGATATCACCAACCTTTTTCAGAATCGGAAAGGCCCAGGAGGTTGGAACGCACGTCGGCAATCAGGTACAACGTGCCCGACACCACCCCAAGATCCTCCGCTTCCGTCCGTGACTTCAACTCTTCAAGTGCGTTTTTCCAATTTGGTTCTATGATGATTTGCAGTGTATGTTTGGCGTATTTCTCCCTTACCTGCTCTACGATGTCACCAAGCGCCTTGGCGTCCAGTTTCTTCCGGAAATCCGGTTCAGTCAGGATAAGCGTATCCACTATTGGCAGTATATGCTGCAAATACGATTCATGATGCTTATTTGCCAGCATTCCCATCATTAAGTTCAGTTTCCGATACTTATAGATCTGCGGCAAGCTTTTGGCCAAGGTTTCAGCCCCTTCGGGGTTGTGCGCACCATCGAGAACAATCCGAGGGGAGGACTGCACTTGTTCCAGTCTTCCCGCCCAGAAAGTATCCTTAAACCCTGTGCGCAATTCTTCTTCATCCACGATAAAAGCCATGTACTGGCGAAGCACTTCCAGCGTCATCATGGCAAGCGCGGCATTGGCACATTGGTGCTCGCCCTGCATTGAGATGTCCAGATCCATGTCCCGGAAAGGACCCTTAAAACGGAAAGTCTGGCTTTCTTCGTCCCCACGCAACCGCTCATAGGAGAATTGTTCATCTACGAGATACAAACTTGTACGGTTTTTTTCTACCGTTTGTTTCAGAATTTCGACAGCCTCAGGCTGAGTTACCGTGCTCACCACAGGGACTCCGGGCTTGATAATGCCGGCCTTCTCCGTCGCGATCTCCTGAATGGTATCACCCAGAACGTCGGTATGGTCCATTCCGATATTCGTGATCACCGAAATGATGGGATGAACGATATTGGTCACGTCAAGGCGACCGCCAAGTCCCGTCTCCCACACCACCACGTCCGGATAAGATACCTCGCCATAATACAGGATCGCAAGGGCGGTGGACACCTCAAACATCGTTGGTGATCCGAGCCCGGAGCTCGCAACTTCGGCAACAAGCGGTTCTAAGCGATTCGCGAGCGCCAGCAGCGTCTCTTCCGGTATGTCTTCGCCGTTATACTGAAACCGATTGGTAAACTTCGTAATATAGGGGGACGTATAGGTGCCAACCGTAAATCCCCCTTGAAGCAGAACCTTTGTTAAAAAAGCGCATGTGGAGCCTTTTCCATTCGTTCCGGCCACGTGAATAAATTTCAACCGCCGTTCCGGATGGCCGAGCAGCTCCATCAATCGCTGAATTCTATCCATGCCGGGGCGGATTCCAAACGGAATCAGCCCGTTGATCCAAGCTACCGCTTCTTCATAGGTATGGAACGGAGCTGCAGCAGCTGCTGCCGAATGATCAACCATCGTTCTCACCTTCTGGTCCAGATTCATCTTGCCCTCAGCCTCTCAATTCTTCGATGCGCGCGATCACTTTACTGCGTTTGTCTGAGTAATCCGCAAGCTTCGCCCGTTCTTCTTCAATCACCTTTTCCGGTGCTTTCGATACGAAACCAGGATTGTTCAGCTTCTTCTCCACACGCTCGACTTCGCTGTTCAAGTGCTGAATTTCCTTCTCCAGACGTGTGATCTCCTGAGCGATATCGATCAACCCGGCAAGCGGCAGATACATTTCAACACCTGTAACCACAGCGGTCATCGCCTTATCCGGCGCCTCAAGCGCAAGGGAGGATTGATACTCCGACGTGTTGCAGAAGCGGCGAATATAATCCGCATTGCGATCGATAATGCTGGCAATTTGCCCGCTTACCGGCTTCAATTGCAGTTCCACTTTTTTGCTCATCGGTACGTTTACTTCCGCCCGGATGTTTCGTACAGCTCGGATGACATCCATCAGCAGGTTCATTTCGGTAACGGCTTCCGTACTCTCAAATGCCTCGTCATAGGTCGGCCATGAAGCCAACATTACCGTCTCGCCTTCATGCGGCAAATGCTGCCAGATCTCTTCGGAGATGAACGGCATGAACGGATGGATCAAACGCATCGTGCGGTCCAGTACATAGGCAAGCACCGACTGCGTCTTTTTCTTGGCCGCTTGATCCTCGCCATACAGGGACAGCTTGGCAAACTCAATATACCAGTCACACAGATCATCCCAGATGAAATTGTAGAGCAATCGACCGGTTTCGCCAAATTCGTAGGCATCAATTAGACGCGTAATATCGCGGGAAGTTTCGTTCAGACGGTGCAAAATCCACCGGTCGGCCGTCCCCAGCTCTCCGGAAATGTCGATATCCGCCGCCGTGAAGCCCTCCAGGTTCATGAGCGCAAAGCGTGATGCATTCCAGATCTTGTTCGCGAAGTTACGCGCTTGCTCCACGCGTTCCCAGCGGAAACGAAGATCCTGGCCCGGCGTACTGCCGGTCGATATCATATAACGCATGGCATCTGCGCCATACTGTTCAATAACCTCGAGCGGGTCGATACCGTTGCCGAGCGACTTGGACATCTTGCGGCCTTCGCTATCCCGGACCAGACCATGGATAAGCGTATCTTTGAACGGCATTTGATCCGTAAATTCAAGCCCTTGGAAAATCATCCGCGATACCCAGAACGGAATAATATCATAACCCGTTACGAGAACGCTGGTCGGATAATAACGTTTGAAATCCTCGCTGTCCAGATTCGGCCAGCCCATGGTCGAGAACGGCCATAATGCGGAGCTGAACCAGGTATCCAGCACATCCTCATCTTGTCTCAGATCGTCCTTGCCCAGCTTCGCGCGCGCTTCCTCTTCATTCATGGCAACAACCACTTCGCCCGTGGATTCGGAATACCAAGCCGGAATCCGATGGCCCCACCACAATTGACGAGAAATACACCAATCGCGAACATTCTCCATCCAGTGCAGGTAGGTTCTCTCGAACCGGTCAGGCACGAAGTTAACGCCCTTGCCGGATTTCTGCGCATCCACGGCTGCTTCCGCAAGCGGCTGCATCTTAACGAACCATTGCGTGGACAGATAAGGCTCGACCACTGCGCCGGATCTTTCGCTATGGCCAACCTGATGGACATGATCTTCGATGCGGAGCAGTACGCCAGATTCCTTCATATCGTTTACGATCTGCTTGCGGCATTCGCTCCGGTCAAGACCTTGGTACTTGCCGGCAAACTCATTCATCGTCCCGGATTCATCCATTACGGTGATTTGCGGCAGGTCATGTCTCAGACCCATCTCGAAGTCATTCGGATCATGCGCCGGCGTAATTTTAACCGCTCCGCTGCCGAAATCCTTCTCCACATACTCATCGGCAATAACCGGAATCTCGCGGCCTACGATAGGCAGCACCAATGTCTTGCCGATCATGTCTTTATAGCGCTCGTCTTCCGGATGAACGGCGACGGCCGTATCGCCGAGCATGGTCTCCGGACGGGTCGTTGCTACGGTAATGGAGCCGCTGCCGTCCTTCAGCGGGTATTGCAGGTGATACAAATGGCCGTTGACCTCTTTGTACTCCACTTCAATATCGGACAAAGCCGTGCGGGCAGCCGGGTCCCAGTTGATGATGCGTTTTCCGCGGTAGATGAGCCCTTTATCGTAGAGCTTGACGAATACTTCCCGAACCGCTTCCGATAACCCCTCGTCGAGCGTGAAACGTTCTCTGGAGTAATCAAGGGACAGGCCGATCTTGGACCATTGGTCACGAATCGTATTCGCATATAGATCTTTCCATTCCCACACTTTCTCCAGGAATTTCTCGCGTCCCAGATCGTAACGGGTAACGCCTTCTTCGCGCAGCTTCTGTTCGACCTTGGTTTGCGTGGCGATGCCCGCATGGTCGGAGCCGGGGAGCCACAGCGCATCGTAGCCCTGCATCCGCTTCACGCGAATCAGGATGTCCTGCAGCGTAAAGTCAAGCGCATGGCCGATATGGAGCATGCCCGTAACGTTAGGAGGAGGAATAACAATCGTGTAAGGCTCCGCGTCCCGTCGTTTGCCGGCTTCAAAAAAGCCGCCTTCCTTCCAATACGGATACCATTTTTGTTCGGCTGCCTTCGGATCATACGTCGTCGGCATTTCTAACTGGGATTGGTTTTGTTTTTGATCCATATTTTCGTACCTCCGATACTGTTAATCAGTTTTGCCAACCCGAAATGTTTTAGCCTCCGGGCGTGGCATGGATATCATAGTTGGCGTGAAACAAAAAAAGCCCTTCGTCCTCAAAGGACGAAAGACTGTTCTCTCGCGGTACCACCTTTGTTTCGTGCTTACATGATTCATCCATCGTGTCCTCCCATGAAGAACATGAAAGGCTTACGATCAAGCACGACACTTTACACAGATAACGGCTGCGGCCGGCGAACTCTAACCAGGGTAGCAATCAATCCCTACTCTATCTCAAGTCCGCAACTCCGGGGCGACTTCGGCAAGCTGGTTCCTGCGGAATCTCACAGCGCTTGATAGCAATTCCGCTCTCTGAAGGCCATACCTTCCTACTCTTCCCGTTCAACGTTGTTCTAGCTTATGAAATACCTGTACATATTCTATTCAAATATACCGTGGTTGTTGCATATAGTCAATATTTCGAGTGTTTCCGAACGATCTAGACATCATACCTGTCGATCCTAATAAATCTTATACGTTGTAAAAAGACGCCCCAGCTCGTCCCATCCCTCTCTTCTCCTAACCAAATCCCCGCCAAACAAAAAGCAGGCCAAGGATTTCCTACCTTGACCTGCTGGTTCTTACGCGATGGCTCTCCCCGCCGATTACTGGGGAATGTATAATACCTGGCCTTCTTCCACATTCTGCTCGGACATGCGGTTGTATAACAAAAGCTCTCGTGGCGTCAGTTGATAACGCTCGGCTATCACGTCGAGTGTCTCCTCACGCTGAACAATGCACATCCGTACCTTGCGGAACGGCGTTTCCTCGCGGCGGTTGCCCAGGAACAGACTCTTCCATTCCACATCCTCGGCCGATGCGGAATCCACCGATTCTTCGATTGCCTCTTCCTCGTCTCGAGCAGCTTGCTCCTGATCCTGGACCGTTCTGCTCGATTGAAGCAAAGAAGAGAAGCCTACACCCGATGTGCTGTTTGTGCTGCTGTTCTTCGTGTTGAAGGCCACCTTTAACTCCGGCTTGGTCGGAACCTCTTCGGCTTTAACGGAAACCTCCTCCGTTATATCATCCATATTCTCCGAAGGCACTGCTTCCTCAGCAAAAACAGACTGGATCTCCTCCGTTTCCGATGATTCCAGTACCGGTACGGCTTCAACTTCTTCGCCCTTACGCTCAACGACACCCGGGAAACCGGCTGCTGGATCTTCCGGTTCCGGATCCGGCTCGGCGGCAGCCCGTTCGAATTGCCATACACTTGGAATCGACGGCTCAGCTGCCTGAGCTTCCGTCTCGTTATGTAAGGCATATTCGACCGTATCCCGGGCTTCAGGAGCACTGGAGATGCTTACGCTGCTGTCAGAGTCCTGTGAATCCCGTGTTTGGTTCTCATACTGTGCCCAGGATGCCAGATACTGCTGTGTGCGCGCATCCGTCTCTGACTCTTGGGCTTTGGGCTGAGTCTCGTTGAAGAAAGAAGGTGAACCCGAGTTAGCATCTGCATTAGCACCGCCGCCATGAAGCTGGTCATACGGGTTGGCTGCGAACTGCTGCTCTCCGTTCGAATAAAAATCATTCGCTTCAGGAGCATGTACCACTGTGAATTCCTCATTGGCCCATACTTGGTCACGGGCTCCCGGAGCTGCCGCCTGAATTCCTTTGAGCGACAGAACCCCCGTAATGTTCAAGCTGCGCTTGGATAACAAATCCACGTCAAAATTCTCGATCTCGACGGCGATGTCATCCAATGATGATACCCGGTTCAGCGGGACCGTGATTTCGACCGGAATCCAGTGTTCGAGCGGCTCCGTCTCTCCTGCTTCGGTGTCACCTTTATACAGGCCTGCAAGAAGCAGATGACCCCGAAGCGTGGCCTGGTCCTGCTGGCTGATCACCTGAATATGCGGGATCAACTCCGCCTCTTCCAATTCTTCGATTCCCGGCAAATCTTCCGTTAAATTAATACGCTCGTAAATATCGAACCGCAATCCGTAGGACTGGTCAAACACGGGAATGTCCTCCTTTTTGGCATATACTATCCGTGATCTGTTATCACGGCATGAGCCTAAGTTTTGCCACTCAATTTATCTATATGCCGAAAATAGGAGAGCATGACTTTTTTGCGATTTGTGCGTGAAAGTTACAGGTTCATTCAGGATTTTGCAAGTATTTCTTATCGGTCAGATGCCTCTATGATCCGCTCTCTTAACTCCATCATATCCTGAGGCCAAGGCGCATTCACCTCAATCCTCTCACCCGAGAGAGGATGAGTAAACAACAGACGCTCGCCATGCAGCGCTTGGCGCGGAAACACCCCTGGTCCTCCGTACAAGGAATCTCCCAGAAGAGGATGTCCCATATGACTTAGATGCACCCGGATCTGATGCGTACGGCCGGTTTCCAGGCGAATTTGCAGCAGGCTGGCTTTGGGATACACCTCAGATGAGAGAACATGCGTGATCGCAGCCTGCCCGGTTAATGACACCCTCCGGCGGCTTGCATGATAGCGGTCTTTGCCTATCGGCAGATCAATTCTCCTCAGATCCTGCGAGACCCTTCCCTGAACGATAGCCGCGTACATCCGGACGATCTTCTTCTCCCGCATGTCCTCGTCAAGCTTGAGCTGCGCATATTCATTCTTGGCGTACAGTACGGGACCGGTTGTATCCTTATCCAGCCGATGAATATGCCGGACTGCCGTATGAATTCCTTCGGCTTCGTAATATGCGGCTACCACATGATTCAGTGTCGTCTCCCGGCTCTCGTTGTCCGGATGGACCGCCATGCCGGCCGGTTTGTTCACGACCAGGCAGAAATCGTCCTCGTAAAATACATCAAGCTCCTGCCATCTCGGTTCAATGCCGTAATCCCGATAAGGAAAAAGGACCAGCCGAAGCCGGTCCCCTCTCCATTGTATCCCCTGTTCATGATGAAGCTTGCGATACAGCTTCTCGGGCATACCGACCGTTTCCATAAGCCACTTGGCAGCGGCCTCGTTCCGATCCGGCTGACTAAGCAGCGCCTTGCCCGGCGTCATCTCCAGCCATTCGCCGCGTTTGCTCCAATTGCCCCCGTAGCTCATAAGCTCTTGAAGGCGTTGTAGTTGGCTTCGATGGTAGCATCGATATCTTCCACCGTATGAGCTCCCGAGATGAACATGCCCTCGAACTGGGAAGGAGGTACGCTGACTCCCTCTTGCACCATCGCTGCAAAATATCGACGGAAACGATCCAGATCACTAGTCTTGGCCGTATCGAAATTGACGACCGGCGTATTCGTGAAGAAAGGACATACCATGGACCCGATCCGATTGATCGTAAGCGGGATACCGAATTCTTGAGCGTTACGCTCAAATCCTGCCTGAAGGCGGGCTCCCCGTTCCTCCAGCTGTTCATAAACAGCAGGCGTCAACAGCTTCAGGGTGGTGTAGCCGGCCGCCATGGCGAGCGGATTTCCGCTTAACGTTCCTGCTTGATAGATCGGCCCTGCCGGAGCAATCTGATCCATCAGCTCACGCTTGCCTCCATAAGCACCGACCGGCAGACCGCCGCCGATTACCTTGCCAAGGCATGTCAAATCCGGCGTTACGCCATAACGTCCTTGCGCGCAGTTCAGATCAACGCGGAATCCGGTCATCACCTCGTCGAAAATAAGCACGCTGCCATAATCGGAAGTGACCTTGCGGAGACCTTCCAGGAATCCTGGCTGCGGAGGGACCACCCCCATATTGCCGGCCACGGGCTCTACAATCACCGCTGCAATTTCTTCGCCGAACCGCTCAAAGGCAAGCTGTACCGACTCCAGGTCGTTATAAGGAACCGCAATGGTGTTGGAAGCCACGCTTTCAGGGACACCCGGACTATCGGGAAGCCCAAGCGTTGCGATCCCCGATCCCGCCTTGATCAGAAGGCTGTCGGCGTGACCGTGATAGGAGCCCTCGAATTTGATGATTTTGCTGCGTCCGGTATAACCGCGCGCGAGGCGGATAGCGCTCATGGTAGCTTCCGTACCGGAATTCACCATCCGCACGACCTCGATCGACGGCACGCGCTCGCAGACGAGTTTCGCCATCTTCGTTTCCAATAGGGTTGGCGCACCGAAGCTGGTTCCCTTGGCAGCCGTCTCCTGAAGCGCTTCAACGACCTCAGGGTGTGCGTGGCCCATAATCAGCGGTCCCCAGGAACCTACGTAATCGATAAAGCTGTTGCCATCGATATCATATACGCGGCTGCCTTCTCCGCGATCGATATAAATCGGCGTTAATCCCACAGACTTAAACGCACGTACCGGACTGTTGACACCGCCGGGAATATATAACTTCGCTTCTTCGAAAGCAGAACGCGATAATTCTTCTTTCCGCAACTCTTGGCTCATACTATGCACTCCTAACTCTTTCGTCGTTAATGGTTACTTGCTGCGCATCCACCCTGCTGCATCCTTCGAGAAATACGTAATGATAATGTCCGCACCGGCACGCTTCATCCCGGTCAGCAGTTCCATCACAATCGCCTGCTCACTGATCCATCCCTGCTGAGCAGCCGCCTTAATCATGGAATACTCACCACTCACGTTGTAAGCGACAATCGGCAGATCAAACTGGTCTCTCAGCAATCTGACAACGTCCAGGTAGGCCATCGCCGGCTTCACCATCAGCATATCGGCGCCTTCCAGCACGTCCGTCTCCGCCTCGCGAAGCGCCTCTCTCACATTGGCTGGATCCATCTGATAGGTTTTACGGTCGCCGAACTGCGGAGCAGAATCGGCGGCTTCACGGAAGGGTCCGTAAAAGGCCGAAGCGTACTTGACCGAGTAAGACATAATCGGCACGTTATAAAACCCGGCTTTATCAAGTCCGGAACGAATAGCTTGGACAAAACCGTCCATCATATTGGAAGGTGCGATGATATCGGCTCCCGCTTTCGCCTGGGATACCGCTGTGCGAACGAGCAGCTCCAGCGACTCGTCGTTCAAGACGTCGCCGCAGGTGTGACCGTCGCGCTCGAAGGTATGCACCATGCCGCAGTGGCCGTGGTCGGTAAATTCGCACAGGCACGTATCAGCAATCACCAGAAGGTCGGGATGCCACGACTTGATGAGACGGGTAGCCTCCTGGACAATCCCGTCATCCGCAAAACCGGATGTGCCCACGCTGTCTTTCGTCTCGGGAATTCCGAACAGGAGCACAGCAGGAATGCCTAGACTTACGATTTCGTCTACTTCCTCTTTCAAGGTGTCGAGCGAAAAATGATAGACGCCCGGCATGGAGGAAATTTCGGATTTCACACCACTGCCATAGGTAACGAAGATCGGCTGAACCAGATCCTCCGTATGAAGCACGGTCTCGCGGACCATGCTGCGAATGCCGGCATTTTGACGCAGCCGACGATGGCGTACGATTGGAAAACTCATGACGTGTACCTCCAGATGATGTCATTTTTGATCATGTATTTAAAAGATAAGGATATTATGGCTCAACACGGCGTGGATCGTTCTCATTCCAAATGCACAAGGCCTTCACCAGACTGTCGACCGTCGCTTCCTCGGCGAGGAGGGATACGTGCAGACCGGCTTCCTCAGCCGTCTGCGCGGTCAAAGGTCCGATGCAAGCAATCGTCGATCCCTTCAACAGTTCGGCAGGATCTGCCACGCCCATCCCCTTCAGCACCTTCAGCAGATTCGTAACGGTAGAGGAACTGGTAAACGTAACCGCGTGAATGCCGCCATCTTGAAGCAGCTTCAGCAGCTCATCATCCTCCTCGCCGCACAGCACGTTTTCATAGATCACGGCTTCCGTCACGTGCAGTCCCATTTCCGTTAGCTTCTCCGGCAGCCACTTGCGTGCCAGATCGCCGCGAGGCAGCAGCACGCGCTGGCCCGGCTGGAGCACTGAACCGTAAGCATCGATAAGGCCTTCCGCCTGGTAACGCTCCTTGATAACCTCGGCGGATATACCGTAATTACCAAGAGCATCGGCTGTTGCAGGGCCGACCGCGACGATGCGGGCCGAGGCCAACGAGCGAATGTCGCGTCCATTCTCTTTCAGATGGCGGAAAAAGAATTCGACTCCGTTCACGCTGGTGAAGAACACCCAGTCATACGTATTCAGCTTGTCCAGCGCTTGTTGAATTCCGGCAAGCATCTCCTCCTTCGAAGGCATGACGGTTTCGATGACAGGAAACTCATATGGCTCTCCGCCCAGATCCTCGATTTGGGATACCAATGCACTGGCCTGGCTTCGGGCCCTCGTGACCAGAATCCGTTTACCGAACAGAGGCAGCCGTTCTGCCCACTTCAGGTGCTCCCGCTGAAGCACCACCTGTCCGACTACGATAACTGCAGGCGGCTGAAAATCAGCTGCCTTGACTCTGTCCTCGATATCCGCCAGCGTTCCCGTCAGCGTATCCTGCTCCGCCCGCGTTCCCCATCGAATAAGAGCCACAGGGGTTTCCGGCGGTCTGCCATGCTTGATCAGCTGACGACTGATATAGCCGATCTTGGCCACACCCATCATAAAAATCAAAGTTCCCGTTGCATTGGTCACCTTATCCCATTGAATCATCCGATCCAGCTTTTCAGGACTTTCATGGCCGGTAATGATAGATAAAGACGAAGCATGGTCACGATGCGTCACCGGAATCCCGGCATAAGCGGGAACACTGATCGCCGAGGTGATCCCCGGCACAATCTCGTACATGATGCCATGACGATATAACAGCTCCGCTTCTTCGCCCACTCTACCGAAGATGGTTGGATCGCCGCCCTTTAAACGGACGACCGTCTTGCCTTCCAAAGCATAATCAACCAGCAGCTGATTGATCTGCTCCTGTTTCATCGTATGCCGATCCGGGAGCTTGCCTACATAGACCTTCTCGGCTCCGGGCTTCATCCACCGCAGCAGCCGAGGGCTGGCTAATCGGTCATACACCACGACATCCGCTTTTTCAATGCATTCCTTGCCTTTCATCGTAATCAGGCGTGCATCGCCCGGTCCTGCTCCCACCAAATAAACCTTGCCTGCCATCCCCTCAACCCCTAACTTGTGCCAGTATCTTCTCCGCTCCTTTAGCTTTCAGCTTTGCAGCCACTTCCACTCCGAGCGATTCAGGGTCGGTTCCTTCGGCGCTTTCCTTCAATACGATTTCGCCATCAGGAGAGCCTACCATTCCTGTTAATTGTATAACGTTTTGTTCTCCGCGGGAATCTCCGGCATCCACATTCTTCAGGACAGCGTAAGCCCCGATCGGCACCTGGCATCCTCCGTTCAGCTCGCTCAAGAACTTGCGTTCAGCCGCAACGGTTCGTGCAGTAACCTCATCATTATAAAGAGAGAGCAAATGCAGCAGCTCTGCATCGTTTTCGCGGCATTCAATACCGAGTGCACCTTGACCAACGGCAGGAAGGCTAATTTCAATCGGCAAGTACGACGTGATCCGGTCCTCCCAGCCCATGCGCTGAAGACCGGCGGTCGCCAGAATGATGGCCTGAAATTCACCGTCCTCCATTTTGCGAATGCGTGAATCGATGTTCCCCCTAATCCACTCGATCTGCAGATCCGGCCGGTAGGCCTTGAGCTGACTGGAACGGCGCAGACTGCTTGTCCCCACCTTGGCACCTGCAGGAAGGTCATCGAGCGTTGTCCCTTCTTTGGAGATCAGGCAATCCCGAGGATCCTTTCTTGCCGGCACCGCGCCGGACACCAAACCTTCGGGCAGAACAGAAGGCATGTCCTTCATGCTATGAACCGCCATATCAATCTCCCCGTCCATCATTGCCTGCTCGATTTCTTTGACAAACAATCCTTTGCCGCCTACTTTGGAGAGCGTCACATCCAATATACGGTCGCCCTTGGTGACGATTTTTTTGACGGTGAAGTCATAGTCCAGACCGTGCTCCTTGGCTAAACGCTTTAAATCATCGATAACCTGTCCTGTCTGTGTCAGTGCAAGAGCACTTTGTCTACTGCCAACTACGATTGTGCGCATCTTTCATTCCTCCTGATTATTCGCAATCCACTGCTTGATTTTGTCCTCACTCCAGGGCACATAGCCTCCGCGGCGAATCTCTCCGAGCATATCCATGCGGTATGCCTTGTGCAAAAGCCGCCTGCGTGCGTCAGCGGACTCCACCTCTTCCCTGATCATCGAACGCATTCTATATAAAAAATCCAAGTAGTCCTCATACTCAGGCCCGAACTGTTCTTCGAGCTCGTCGCGTATATCGCGTGCGGCCATCGGCCCTGCTCCTGATGTGGATACAGCCAGCGTAAGCCTCCCTCGCCGGAGAACCGTCGGGTTGATAAACGTCCCGGCCTCGCCGTTACTGGCCACGTTAACCAATACGCCAAGACGATCGGCATCCTCCGCTATCTTCAGATTCAGCTTGCTGTCATCCGTTGCCGCGTGGACCATAAACGCGCCTGTCAGATCGTCTGATTGATACTTCCGCTTCGTCCAGCGAAGAGCATTCTCATTCGCCAAACGTTGAAGCATTTCGCTTCGTAATATGGGACTAACAATATGTACGCTTGCCCCGGCATTCAGCAGAGTGACGGCTTTACGTTCCGCCACCTTGCCACCGCCGACAATCAAGCATATACGTCCCCTGCAATTCAGCAGGACAGGCACATAATGATCATCATACGCCATCAGCCATCACACTCCTGACCAACTATGGAAAGCGGACCACGTATTGAGAAAGAAATTCAAAATGATGAATCCATACCCGATTAAGGCCCATATGGCTGCTTCCCTGCCTGATCTTCTCCACAAGCGGCGTTTGATAAAATAAACCATATACATCGCAAGCGCCGTCAGGGTGGACAATACTTTGATGTCCAAAAACAGGGTCCACCGTCCAGCCATAGCCACCGACATCACGGCCAAGATGAGTGACATGACCAGAATAATCGTTCCGGCCATCAGCGCTTTATAAGAATAAACATCAAGCTTCTCCAGACTTGGCAGCCTGCGGATCGTATCATTCCATTGCTTGTGCTTCAGTTTCCTGTGCAGGAACATATAAATCGCCGCAAATACAGCCCCGACGGTCAAAGCGGCGAAACTGACACTCGCCAGGGCAATATGGATGAGCAAGAGACGATGTTCCGTCTCCCAGCTGTACAATGCATTGTCTCCGGCTGTGAACCATAACCGATTGACCAGCATGACGCTAAACCCGACGAGGTTCATTAACAAGACGGCAAATTCCGACCGCTTCATATACGCCAGGGCAATCGAAGTGATCGATATGCAGAACGCCAGCAGGAACAGGAAATCAAACAGCGTAAATACCGGAAAGTGGAAATGTCCGCCCTCCATCGCTCTGATGCCGATTCCGGTAAATTGTAACAGCGCAGTAATAACAAGAAGCCCTGTGCCTATCCGCTTCGCCACCGAATTGCGTGAAATGCAATCCGAGATATAAAACAGAAGGCTCAGGGCATAGATACAAATGCCGGTGATATAAATTAAGTTTAACAGCATGGGTTGTACTCACCCTCCTCAAAGGGTGGCTGGGGCCAGAGACACCTTAAGCGGCTTCTCTTCTGCCTGCTGATCTACAGCATTCTTCGTCCGTTCAGCTTTAACGGGTGCAGTTGCTTTCTTGTTGCGGCTGCGGGCTTCCTGCTCATTCTCATGGATCAAGCTTTCCAGCGCAAAGATTTGTGAAAAATAATCCAGTGCTTCATTGCCCTGCTTGCCTCCCGTCATTTCCTTAATCCGGTTAATGGGATCGTGCATCATCTGGTTAACGATGCTCTTGGTCAAACGACGAATGACTTTTCGCTGGCGTTCATCCAGTTCCGGAAGCTTGTTGAACAAGCTTTCCATCGTTTCTTCATGAATGGCATTCGACTTCTCCTGCAAGGCACGAATCGCCGGTCTGACACCAAGCGTCTTCAGCCATGTGTGGAATGCATCCATCTCTTCTTGAATCATCACTTCAATCTTCGCTGCTTCCACCCGGCGCATTTCCATATTGGTCTCTACAATGCCTTCCAGATCATCAATATCGTACAGGAACACGTTGGAGAGTTCCCCAACCGCCGGATCAATGTCCCGTGGCACAGCAATATCAATCATGAACAACGGGCGGGACTGACGCTTCTTCATGTTCTCTTTAACCCGCTCCGCATTCAGAACATATTCATTCGAGCCCGTGGAGCTAATAATGATATCGACTTCATTCAGCAAGTTCTTGGCTTCGGCAATGGTGCACGGCGTTCCTTTGAACTTGCGCGCAAGTTCCTCCGCACGGCCAAGCGTACGGTTAGCCACTATCACTTCCGCAGCACCGTTGGCATAAAGGTGCTTCACGGTAAGTTCACTCATCTTGCCTGCACCGAGAATCATTACTTTTTTGTCGTTAAACGTACCGAAAATCCGTTTACCCAGTTCCACCGCAGCATAGCTGACAGAAACGGCACTCTCCCCGATCGATGTCTCGGAATGAGCCCGCTTGCCGAGCGTAACGGCTTGCTTAAACAACATATTAAACCAAGTACCGGTCGCATTCTGCTGCTGCGACGTCAAAAAAGCATTGCGCACCTGTCCAAGGATCTGCGTCTCTCCAATGACCATGGAATCCAAACCGCAGGTAACCTTAAATAGATGGGAAATGGCTTGTTCATCTTCATATATATAGAGGTGCTGTGTAAATTCTTCACGATTAATGCCGAACCACTGTTCCATAAAACTGCGGATAAAGTAGCCGCACATATGAAGGCGGTCTACCACAACATAAATCTCAGTTCGGTTGCAGGTAGCGACAATGACGCCCTCCAATACGCTCTTGGTCGAATGAAGCTGCTCTAACGCCTTGGGCATGTCTTCTTCCGAGAAGGTAAAGCGTTCTCTGACTTCCACAGGCGCCGTGCGATAGTTCAACCCAACAACGACGATGTGCATTGCATGTTCACCTGCCTATTTCTCCGAGTAGTTTTGCCGTTCACAACGGACTTCCTTGACCTTGTTCATTATATCACAGTATGCTGAACAGCCTTGTCTATTTTATGAAATGTTTATGAAATCCCCATACTTCTTCATTCCATTCATGAAGATTTCTACCTGTAGATCGCACCTTACTATTGTGGTTATAGAACACTGTAGATATACGTGCAATTTACTACGAAATCTCATTTCAGAGAACGAATGCCTGGAATTTCGCCGATCTTCTCATGTCCTCAAAATAAATAACCATGGAAAAATCCATGGTTATCAGTATAAGCATTTTTTTAGAAGGCTGGATTAAACGAGTTCAGCCTGTTTCATCTCAGGCGTCTCCACGGTCATTTCACCGAGTCCGCGCACGAGTTTCTTGGCATAGCATTTTTCAGGTTTCAAAGCGGATACCAGATAGTCAATAGCCAACTGCGGATCTACTGTCTCCCCGCAGGTATAACAGTCAATCGCAGCAAAACCTCTCTCAGGGTAAGTGTGAATCGAGAGATGGCTTTCCGACAGCAACACCAGCACAGTCGCACCTTGTGGTTCAAACTGCTTGGATTGGACGGACAATACCGTTGCTCCACATGCTTCAGCGGCTTCCACCATCTGAGCTTGTAAAAATTCTGCACTGTTCAATAGTTCAAAATCGACTCCCCAAGTATCAACAGCAACGTGTCTTCCGAAAGTTGAGTATTCCATCTTCCGGTTTCCCCCTTCCTAGGAATAAAATGTTTGAAAATTTCATCCGCTAGGACCTACGTCATTCACTTCCCGAGGGAATAATCTCTCGCAACATTACATGTCCTGAGTGAATCCTGGTTCCTATATTCTTTTCAACGAGATTAAAAATAACATCTATGACGCTTAAATGCAACACCTTTTTCGAAAATAACCCATAAATATTTTACAGCTCAATATATGTTCGTCTGAATCACTTGGTGCCATTGATCAAAGAAATCGATATCATCGTACCCTAAGTTCATAAACATACAAAAAACCGAATTTATAGTTAAATAACACATAAAAAAAGCCGCCCTTTTACAGGGCAGCCTCCTTAGGCTTCTAGCACGAATAGGCGTTGATTAAACCGTCGCAGCCGCTCATCTATTGTCTTCGTAATAAGTTTATCATTCCCTGCTGCAATCCGCTGGTCCAGAAGCACGTTAATATGATGCTGGATGGATTCGATCTCTTTCTCTGCTTCATTGCTGTTGAAGAGTCGCTGCAGCTCTCCTGCCGTATTCTTGTACTCATAAATGACAATGCTGTCGTTCCCGGCGACTTGCGTAATTCTGTGCACCGTTCCCGCATGGTAGTCGTAGCTCATCGTAAAGCCGCGATAAATCCGATTCACTTTACCTGATCCCTTAAAAGCCGCAAAAAGTTTACGTACGGCATTTGTCAGATGGGGAGTAACCAATCGGCACGACAGCTCACAGACGTACAAGCCATTCTTGCGTTCAAAGGGCAAATGAACTTCTTCCCCGCTCTCATCTTCGAGCACGAACTCCTGCTCTCCGCTATCCATGACTTTTACCCGGTTAGTAACCCGGAAAGCTTGGGTATATTGCAGAAATTGATCCATTTGAATATCCGTCATTTGCATTGTGGCATTAACATATTCTGTGGCTAACCGCTGAGCCATACAAATCTCCCTCAATTCTTTTAACTTACTACCATTATACAGCAGATCCAAGCGGTCTTTCCTGCCGTTCGAATGAGAATATCCATCATATTTCATAAAAAAACGGAATTAGCCGGAATCAGAGCGATATTTCCCGCAAGATGCTCACTTTCCTATAAAGAATACACCGATTCCCTATATTACCCTTGAAAAAAATATCACCAAATCAACCGGATCAAGCTTGATCATAGCCATCCGTTTCCGAATCCAGATATGTCTCTCCCTCATCATCCTTAGTCCCCATGTGGGACTCCATGATTGCCCATAACTCATCTTTACCCAGACCGAGCTCGGATGAAAACATGACAAAAGAATGATAGGGTTTGAAGCCGAGTGTTTCCTTCACGATCTTTACATGCTTCTGGCGGCGTGTTTTCGGAATTTTGTCCGCCTTGGTCGCGACCACGCATACCGGCCGGTTATAATGCTGCAGCCATTCATACATGCTGATATCGTCTTTTGAAGGCGGGTGACGCATGTCCACAATTAGTAATACAAGCTTCAGTTCTTCCCGGCTGAGCAAATATCTCTCAATCATTTCGCCAAATGCCGCACGCTGGGTCTTGGATACCTTTGCATAACCATAGCCGGGAAAATCGACCAGATACAGATCGTCGTTCACCCGATAATAGTTGAGCTGCTGGGTTTTTCCCGGTGTTGCACTGGTACGGGCCAGGTTCTTACGGGATATCATACGGTTAATCAGTGATGACTTGCCCACATTGGAACGCCCTGCCAGAGCAATTTCCGGCAAGGCGTCTTCAGGATATTGAGCAGGTACGACAGCACTGATGACAAACTCGGCTTTCGTAACTTTCATAATTTAGACTTTCCTCTCTAGTGCACTCCCGCTTGTTCAACGAGCGCATGCTCCAGAACCTGATCCATATGGGATACCGGAACGAACTCAACGTCGTTCTTCACGCTGTCAGGAATATCACGCAGGTCACGTTCGTTATCCTTAGGGAGTAATATTTTTTTGTAGCCGGCACGGTGGGCTGCCAGAGATTTTTCTTTCAAGCCACCAATCGGAAGAACGCGTCCTCGAAGTGTAATTTCCCCCGTCATGGCCACATCACGGGCTACATGCCGTTTGGTTAAAGATGAAATAAGAGCCGTCGCAATCGTAATGCCGGCTGAAGGGCCGTCCTTCGGAATGGCTCCCTCCGGGATATGGATATGGACATCAAGCTTCTCGTGGAAATCCGGATCAATGCCCAGTTCTACCGCTTTCGAGCGGGTAAAACTGAAGGCGGCTTGAGCCGATTCCTTCATCACATCACCCAGTTTACCTGTCAAGGTCAGCTTGCCGGTACCAGGCACCACGGTAACCTCAATGGTCAGCGTCTCGCCGCCCACTTCCGTCCATGCAAGTCCTGTTACCGTGCCCACTTGATCTTCAAGCTCGGCCATGCCATAGCGAAACTTCGGAATCCCGAGATATTCCTTAATATCGTCAGCCTTAATCTCAATGGATTCCGATTGATTGGTGACGATCTGTTTGGCGGCTTTGCGGCACAACGCAGCCACTTGCTGCTCCAGATTCCGTACCCCGGATTCACGGGTATACTCCCGGATCACCTTCATGAGCGCTTCCTCGTCCAGAATCAACTGCTCCGGCGTAAGCCCATGCTCACTCTTCTGCTTGGGCAGCAAATAACGATTGGCGATCTGCAGTTTCTCCAGCTCCGTATAGCCTGGAATGTACAGCACTTCCATCCGGTCCAGGAGCGGTCTTGGAATGTTGTGAAGCACGTTCGCCGTCGTTACAAACATGACGTTGGACAGATCAAAAGGAATTTCCACGAAATGATCGCTGAACGTATTGTTTTGCTCAGGGTCAAGTACCTCAAGCAGTGCGGAAGACGGGTCGCCGCGGAAGTCGGATGCCATCTTATCGATTTCATCCAGCAGGAACACAGGATTCATCGAACCCGCCGTTTTCATGCCTTGAATGATCCGTCCCGGCATAGCCCCAACATAAGTGCGTCGGTGACCACGGATTTCCGCCTCGTCTCTTACCCCGCCTAATGAAACACGAACGAACTTGCGTTCCAAAGATCGGGCAATGGACCGGGCCAGTGATGTTTTACCGACCCCTGGAGGACCAACCAAACATAGAATAGGCCCCTTCATCTTCTTCACCAGCTTTTGGACCGCCAGATATTCCAGCACGCGTTCCTTCGGCTTCTCAAGACCGTAATGATCCTCGTCCAGCACTTGCTCCGCTTTGACGATGTCCAGATCATCCTCGGTCTTGTTAGTCCACGGCAGCGCCAACAACCAATCGACATAGTTTCGAATCACGCCGCCCTCCGCAGAGCTCGCCGGCATTTTCTCCAGTCGGTCGATTTCCTTCTCTACCTTCTCATGTACGCGCTCCGGCAGTTCAAGCTCCTGAAGCTGACTTCGGAGTTCCTCTACTTCCCCGGCACGGCCTTCCTTGTCGCCAAGCTCTTTCTGGATGGCCTTCATCTGTTCGCGCAAATAATATTCCTTCTGGGTCTTCTCCATTTGCTTCTTGACCCGCTGGTTGATCTTGCGCTCCAGCTCCAGCACTTCACGCTCGTTATTCAGTATATCTAGAAGTTTCTCGAGCCGTTTGCGAACATCAATTGTTTCGAGAATTTCTTGCTTATCCTTGATCTTCAGTGACAAGTGACTCGTGATGACGTCTGCCAGTCGGCCCGGCTCATCAATATCGGAAACGGCCGCTAGTGTCTCTGGTGTCACCTTCTTCGACAGATTGATATAATTCTCAAACTGAGACAGTACGGTTCGCATTAATGCGGAAACTTCAGGGTCATGATTCTCTTCTTCGGGAAGTTCCCGAGCGATGACCTCATAGTATTCCTCTTGATCCGTATATTCAATAACCTCCGCCCGTTCCATACCCTCCACTAGCACACGTATGGTACCGTTTGGAAGCTTAAGCATCTGGCGTACATTCGCTACTGTGCCAATCCGAAAAATATCATCCTGCGTCGGTTCTTCAATGTTCACTTCCGATTGAGAACATAGGAGAATCAAATTGTCTTCAACCATCGCCTTTTCTAAAGCCTTTACCGATTTCTCCCGGCCTACATCCAAGTGAAGCACCATGCTTGGATAAACCAAAAGACCTCTCAAAGGCAGTAAAGGAAAACGACGACCTTTAGATTTACTGGGTCCCATCGCTTTCGCACCTCCAATGGCTCTCAATGTTGACACTATTCCTATTTTATCAAATCTGCGTATAAAAAACCAACCAAACGAAGCTTAACATCCTCCGGCGTCCGTTATTTTACCATTTCGCGGTGGCGTCGCCTGCAGCAATGAAGCGGAAGAGGATGGAAATACCTCGTTTGCAGGGAGCTGTACAACCTCCGGAGCGAATGATCCGCCAAAAATATGGCCGAATACTTCATCCACTGATTCTACCGGAATTACTCGCAAACCGCCGCTCAAATCCTGGAACAGCGTCTGCCAGTTGTCTTTAGGGATGATCACGCGGGTAGCACCTGCTTGAAATGCCGCCTCCACTTTAGCGATGACCCCGCCTATCGGTTTTACTTTTCCATGAATGCTCATCTCGCCGGTCATGGCGACCTTGTTATCGACTTCAATCCCTTTCATGGCGGACACGATCGCCGTGGCCATTGCAATACCGGCGGAAGGACCGTCAATCGGTGTTCCTCCGGGGAAATTGATATGCAGTTCATAGTTTTTAGGCGTAAAGCCCATCGACGCCAGCACGGTTAGGACATTCTCGATCGAGCCTTTAGCCATGCTCTTGCGGCGCAGCTTGCGCGAGCCTCCGCCAAATTCCTCTTCATCGACAACCCCGGTGATATTGTAGGTACCCCGGCCCTTCTCGACAGGAACCGCAGATACTTCAATTTCAAGCAGTGCCCCCATATTCGGGCCATATACGGCCAATCCGTTGACTACGCCAATCTGAGGCTTCTCCGGTATTTTCCGGTCGGGCCTTGGCTGAAGCTGGCTGCTGCTGGCTACCCATTCCACATCCGCCGCTCGCAGCGAATCTCGCTTCTCCGTCAATGCAAGACCAGCTGCCAATTGAATCATATTGACCGCTTCCCGTCCGTTAGAGCAGTACTGCTTCACAACTTCAACCGCTTCAGGCGCTGCATTCAAACCAATTTTCTGAATGGCATCCTCTGCAATCCTTCCAATTTCTTCAGGCAAAAGCGGACGGAAAAAAATCTCCATGCAGCGTGAACGAAGCGCAGGAGCAATCTCTTCTGGCGAACGTGTCGTAGCACCCACCAGACGAAAGTCTGCTGGAAGGCCATTTTGAAAAATATCGTGTATATAGGCAGGTGTATTGGCATCCTCCGAATTATAATATGCACTTTCGAGCAGCACCTTGCGGTCCTCCAGCACTTTTAAAAGCTTATTCATCTGAATCGGATGCAATTCCCCAATTTCATCAATAAACAGGATCCCCCCATGGGCCTTGGTCACCGCTCCCGGCTTCGGCTGAGGAATGCCTGCCACCCCCATGGCACCGGCACCTTGATAAATCGGATCATGAACAGACCCGATGAGCGGATCGGCAATCCCGCGCTCGTCGAAGCGGGCCGTCGTGGCGTCAATCTCCGTGAATTTTGCGTCATATTTAAAAGGTGATTGCGGGTTCTTCTTGGCTTCCTCCATCACCACGCGGGCAGCAGCCGTCTTACCGACTCCCGGCGGGCCATATACAATCACGTGCTGGGGATTTGCGCTGCATAACGCTGCCTTTAAGGCGCGTAAGCCGTCCTTTTGCCCCACGATGTCATCCATCGTTTGCGGCCTTGTTTTCTCAGCGAGCGGTTTCGTTAGCGATATCGACCGGAGTTTGCGGAGTTTATCGAGCTCCTTGCGCGATTCCCGATCCACCGCTGTTTTGCTTGTCTTCTGCCCGCGCAATAAATTCCAAAAATAAATGCCGATGATGACCGCAAAAAACAGCTGCACCAGCATAATCACGATACTTAAATTCACAAGTCATTCCTCCTGTACTCCATTATGTCTTCATCCAAACGTTAATACATGGTAGTATTGCCGATTCCTCGGATGGTAAAACGCTGGAGGGGGAACAAATTGTAAAAGAGGGGATGATTTGATTCAGGATGCGACGCATCCGCTTCTCCGGAATCGATTCGTCCGCTCCGCTGGTGCGACGTGTGGATGGGGGTGGGAGTGTGGGAAGGGCTAAGCTTCATAAAAAAGAAGCTTCTACTGATACGCTACCCCTACATCCTTATAAAACCGAAAAACGGCAGTCTCAGGGTTCATAGAGACTGCCGTTTTTATATAAGCCGAGATATTCTTACAACTTAGTTATCCAGCTCAGACCGTGGATTTGTGCTTGCGGCCCGGGATTTCGCCGGTTTCCTCGTACACCTTCACGATATGATCGATTTCTTTCTTGAGCTCTTCAACCATGATCTCTTCCGGCACCTTACGGATCATCTCTCCGTATCGGAAGAGCAAACCTTCACCCCGAGCGCCGGCAATACCGATGTCGGCTTCTCTGGCCTCTCCGGGACCGTTTACGGCACAGCCCAGAACGGAAACCTTGATCGGGACTTTAATCTTCGAGATGTACTCCTCTACCTCATTGGCAATGGAGAACAAATCGATATCCAGCCGTCCGCACGTCGGGCAAGATACCAAGGTTGCCGCATCCGAGATCAGACCGAAGGATTTTAGCAGTTCCCGGCCGACCTTGATCTCTTCCACAGGATCGGCACTCAAGGAAATACGCATCGTGCTGCCGATTCCGAGAGACAACAGCGCGCCAAGTCCGGCGGCACTCTTGACGGTACCCGAGAACAGGGTACCTGCTTCGGTAATGCCCAGGTGAAGCGGGTACGGAATCACTTCTGCAGCCTTAGTGTAAGCTGCAATCGCCATCGGTACATCAGAAGCTTTAAGCGAAACGATGATATCATGGAAATCCAGTTCTTCCAGAATTCCGATATGATACAAAGCGCTTTCGACCATGGCTTCCGGAGTCGGGTATCCGTATTTTTCAAGGAGATGATTCTCCAGGGAACCGGCGTTAACCCCGATCCGAATCGGAATCCCCTTCTCTTTGCATGCTTTCACGACAGCTTCGACCTTTTCACGCTTACCGATGTTACCCGGATTGATCCGGACTTTATCGATACCGTTCTCGATCGCCATCAGGGCAAGCTTGTAGTTGAAATGAATGTCCGCCACTAGCGGAATATGAATGCGTTTCTTGATTTCCTTAATGGCCGCAGCTGCTTCCTCATTGTTCACCGTTACCCGAACGATCTGACATCCCGCTTCTTCCAGACGGAGTATCTCGGCAACGGTCGCCTCTACATCTGCTGTTTTGGTGGTGCACATGCTTTGAATAATGACTTCGTTCTTTCCCCCAATGGTAAGATTCCCCACCTTGACGGGCCGTGTGTCTTGTCTCAAAAACATGGTACGATCTCTCCCATATAACGCCAAAGCTCCACTCCAATCAACCCGACTGGGTATAATTGGAAGTGGAGAATCAACGTAGATTTATTCCACGTCTAATGCGCTAGAGCACATTAGGCGCTTTCTTCTTGTTTCTTGTCGTCTTCGTTACTTTTGGCTTGCAGTTCAGGAATCACTTTATCACGAACAACCTGCTCCGTAATGACGCAATCCTTAATGTCATCTCTGGACGGCACTTCGTACATCACGTCCAGCATGATGCTTTCAATGATGGAACGCAGTCCGCGCGCACCGGTATTGCGCTTAATAGCTTCGCGGGCAATCTCTTCTAACGCGCCTGGCTCAAATTTGAGGTTTACGTTGTCAAATTCAAGCAGCTTTTGGTACTGCTTCGTGAGTGCGTTTTTCGGCTCGGACAGAATTCGTACCAATGTTGCCTCATCCAGCGGTTCGAGCGTAGACACAACAGGCAGACGACCGACGAACTCCGGAATCAAGCCGAATTTCAGCAGATCTTCCGGCAGAACCATCGTCAGGTATTCACCTGGCTTAAGATCCTTCTGGTTTTCTCCGGATGCATTAAAGCCGATGACCTTTTTACCGATCCGGCGTTTAATGTACTGCTCCAGTCCGTCAAATGCTCCGCCGCAAATAAACAGAATGTTTGTAGTATCGATTTGGATGAATTCCTGATGCGGATGCTTGCGTCCACCTTGCGGAGGCACGGAAGCAACGGTGCCTTCAAGAATTTTCAGCAGGGCCTGCTGAACCCCTTCACCGGAAACGTCACGAGTAATGGACGGATTCTCCGATTTACGAGCCACTTTATCGATCTCATCAATATAGATAATGCCGCGTTCCGCTTTTTCCACATCATAATCCGCTGCTTGAATCAGCTTCAGCAGAATGTTCTCAACATCCTCACCTACGTAACCAGCTTCGGTCAGTGAAGTTGCATCGGCGATAGCAAACGGCACGTTGAGAATTTTGGCCATGGTTTGCGCGAGCAATGTTTTACCGGAACCTGTAGGTCCGAGCAGCAAAATATTACTCTTTTGCAATTCAACATCCTCAATTTTGCTCTGGGTGTTGATACGTTTATAGTGGTTATAAACGGCAACGGAAAGGGATTTCTTCGCTTGATCCTGACCGATTACATATTGATCCAGAATGTCACGAATATCACGTGGTTTCGGAATATCCTTCAGATCCACTTCTTCCTCATGGCCGAGTTCTTCCTCAACGATCTCTGAACACAAGTCAATACACTCGTCACATATATAAACACCGGGCCCCGCAACCAGCTTGCGGACCTGCTCCTGCGATTTTCCGCAGAAGGAGCACTTCAGCTGCCCTTTGTCATCGTTAAATTTAAACATGCTTTTACCACCCCTTAAGATTTGGTCGGTGAAGACAGAACATCATCAATTATACCGTACGCCTTCGCTTCCTCCGCGCTCATGAAAAAGTCGCGGTCCGTATCGCGTTCGATTTTTTCAAGGGGCTGACCCGTGCGCTCCACATAGATTTGATTCAGCTTATGTCTGGTCTTGATGATCCAATCTGCATGGATTTGGATATCGGATGCCTGGCCTTGAATACCTCCGAGCGGCTGATGAATCATCACTTCACTGTTCTCGAGAGCATAGCGTTTGCCAGGCGCTCCTGCAGTAAGCAACAGTGATCCCATGCTGGCAGCCATACCAACGCAAATCGTGGACACATCAGGCTTGATCAACTGCATCGTATCATATATACCCATCCCGGCTGTAACCGAACCGCCAGGGGAATTGATGTACAAAGAGATGTCTTTTTCCGGATCTTCCGCAGCTAGAAACAGAAGCTGGGCAATGACAAGATTGGCAACATCGTCATCGATCGCACTGCTGAGGAATATTATGCGATCCTTCAGTAATCTTGAGTAGATATCGTAAGATCTTTCGCCTCGACTGGTTTGTTCCACAACCATAGGTACAAGACTCATGCGACCAACCTCTTTTCCTTGAAAAATATACTACAGCGTTACAAAAGTTATTCTAACATGTTCACAGCACGATGTCATTTTTTAACCCTGCTTACATTCTATGAACTTGCCAAGAATTATATCCTGCCAACTTGTCTCATTATGTATGTCGAAATTAATAACCAATTCATGTCACAATTAGTAGTAAATTGGCTATTCTTAGTTAAAAATAAGGCACGCATGAAATGTACGTGCCTTATCTAATGTGAGGGCAGCTTTTCGCAGCTGCCTATTTATTATTCTTCAGTTGCTTCTTTCTTCTCAACAGGAGCGCCTTCTACGCTGTTTTCCAGCAAGAAGTCGATTGTTTTGCGAAGAAGCAGTTCTTCACGAAGGCTGTCAAGGGAACCGTTAGCACCCAGGATGCTGCGGATTTCATCAGCAGGACGTTTGTACGTGTCAGCCATGTTTTCCAGCTCTTTGTTGATTTCCTCTTCAGATACTTCGAGTTTTTCTTCTTTTGCGATTTGCTCAAGCACGAGGTTGTTGCGAACGCGTTTTGCAGCATCGTCTTTCATTTGACCTTCCAGATCGGCATTCGTTTGCCCGGAGAAGCTAAGGAACATTTCCAGGTTCATGCCTTGCTGGCGAAGACGGTTGTCGAAATCGCGCATCATGTTTTGAACTTCGGATTGAATCATAGCGTCAGGAATTTCAACTTCAGCGTTAGCTGCTGCTTTTTCAACGGCTTCGTTCTCACGAACGCCTTGTGCTTCTTGCTCTTTGCGAGTCAGCAATTGTTTCTTCAGATCTTCCTTGTACTCGTCAAGCGTGTCGAATTCACTTACGTCTTTAGCGAATTCATCATCCAGCTCAGGAAGCTGTTTGCGTTTGATTTCGTGAACTTTCACTTTGAAGATCGCTTGTTTGTTAGCCAATTCTTCAGCATGGTAAGTTTCAGGGAATGTCACTTCCACGTCTTTGAAGTCTCCAGTAGCCATTCCGATCACTTGGTCTTCAAAGCCTGGAATGAATGTATTGCTTCCAAGCTCAAGGGAATAACGCTCAGCTTGTCCACCTTCGAAAGGAACGCCGTCAACGGAACCGTCAAAATCAATCACAACGATATCGCCAGACTGGGAAGCACCTTCGTCGATAACAGTAAGCTCAGCATGACGTTGTTGCAGACGCACGAGCTCTTCGCTCAGTTCCTCGTCGGAAACTTCAGCAGCTACTGCTGCAACTTCGACACCTTTGTATTCGCCAAGTTTAACTTCTGGTTTCACAGTTACTCTTGCTTTGAACTTGAAAGTTTCGCCTTTAGCGAATTGCTCGATGTCCACTTCCGGACGATCCACAGGGAAGATATCCGCTTGTTCTACAGCTTCACTGTATACTTCCGGAAGAAGGATGTCGATTGCATCCTGGTACAAACTCTCAACACCAAAGCGAGCTTCGAAGATTGAGCGAGGTACTTTACCTTTACGGAATCCAGGTACATTTGCTTTTTTAGCTACTTTATTAAAAGCTTTGTCGAGGGCGGATGCAACGCGCTCCGCATCAACCTCAACGTCAAGAACGCCAAGGTTCTTCTCTATTTTTTCCCAAGTTGCTTTCATTTATGCTTTCCCCTCCAAAATAATTCACGTGGTCGACGCAATAATGTATCACGTACCGAATAACCACTATAGTATAAACAACATTAAATTCTTTTTCAAGGGCGAACCCTTATGCTGCGATACCGTAAACGTTTTCCAACTCTGGCTAATCTTCCACGCCAGCAGCAACAAATTGCTTGAGAGATCGATAGGCTCCCTCATAACGGAACCGCATGGTGTCCGTTATGCCGTAGAGCGGGCGGATTTCCTCCTCATTGCGAAACCCTTTCAAACTCTCCGACACAATGTCATGCAGCGCAGCTGCCCATATGTCAAGCGTGGATTCTTCTTCATCCAGCATGGAATGGTAATCTTCGGTGCCGTAAATCGCCATGATGAACTGGGACCATAATTCCTGTGCAAAATAAAAAAGTGTCGGCTCATGAACCTCAGTCTGATCGGCAACACGCTCCAAAATTTTCGTAATGGCGTCCGGAAAACCTCCCGGGTCCAGAGGAACCGTATCGATCTCAATCTCGACGGCTTCCTGCCCGCGATGAAGGCTCACTTGCCCTTCCATCCCTCTTCTCCGGAGCGTTTGCAGCACCCGAAATTGCAGGAGCGGATGAAGCGGCGTATCATGCAGCCACTCGACCAAAATAGCGTCGATCTCCGGACGGTCCAAATAAGCAAGCTGTTCCAGCGCCAAAATGGTCTGCTCCGTCAGCGGTCCGTTCATGACCGAAGCCAGCAGCTTGTCGGCATATCCGGCATCCTGGGCAACTTTGTCCCTAACCATCTGCCTCGCCATTTCCGCTTCGTCCGGGTCATCCTCCTCGGGCTCTGCTTCGGAATCAACCGAACGGGGTACAGCCTGTTCCGGAAATGCAGCTTCAAGCCAGTCGAGGAGCGAATTCCACTCCTCATAATGCCGTTCATTCTGTCCGCCGCATTTCAGCAGAAAACGCAGAACCTCCATCGCTTCACCGTAACGTTCATTCTCGAGCATAACCGTAAGCTGAATCTGGTAATAATCCAGCGTCTTCGGAAACAGGATGATGTTCTTGTCCTCTTGTTCTTGGGAGTAAGAGTCCTTGATAAGGACACCTCCTTTCTAGTCCTGTTTTTCGTATTCGTTGATTATAGCATATGTACTGCCAAGTTTAAAAAAGGGCGCACGGCCTGCGTCTTTCATGCACCTGGCAACATAAAGACGACGATTCCCATTCATTTTTTGTCGTATATTTTATCAATATAACCCGATATGATACTCGAATAATCTCGTTAATCCAAAAATCTTTGCATCTTAAAATAATGATTGAATTTCTCCGACGTATGTGATAATATATTCTTTGCTCGAAAAAATTCTATGTCCCAGTAGCTCAGCTGGATAGAGCAACGGCCTTCTAAGCCGTCGGTCAGGGGTTCGAATCCCTTCTGGGACGTAAAAAACGCACCGCCTCTTAGGGGCGGTGTTTTTGCGTCCACGGGGATGAGAATCCCTGGTAGGGGGGCGTCGGAGCCTACGCTTCGTTAGGACTACTTCGCAGTCGGCCTGGAAGGCCGTAATCCGACTGGGACGTAAAAAAGGCACCGCCTTTTAAGGGCGGTGCCTTTGCGTCCACGGGGATGAGAATCCCTGGTAGGGGTTCGTCGGAGCCTATGCTTCGGTAGCATTACTTCGCAGTCGGCCTGTAAGGCCGTATCCCTTCTGGGGTACAGTCGGGCATATGACTCCATAGCAGTGCCCCAACATCCCACCACAAACTCTACCGGACCATAGGATCGTTATTTCAGAAAAAACGGTCCAATTTAGAATTTAACGGACACCAAAGCCGTTATTTAGCTAATTTACAGGCAAATCACCCTTTTTTTTCGTAAATAACGGCCTTCAGGTCCGCTACCATATCTGTAAGAGCGTTTTTTCCTCAATTAACGGCTCCTGAGTCCGTTAAGGCAACGCAGCCCTCACCACTTGCTCTACATCTTCTGCAAACAGTCGGTGTACTACCGCCAAGCACTAACTCGATCCGATTTCTTCACGAAAATAGAGGACAACGCCTTCGCTCGCGCGGTCAGAAGTATTTTCCTTCCTTCGGGGGTACGGGTGTATACCAGTTCGGCCGGACCGATATGCTTACGCCACAATTGGGCAAACTGCTCGGCATGCTCTTTTCGACGACCGATTTCCTCCGGCACGGTATGGTAATCCCGTTTGATCACAAACCAGCGGCGCGATTCACGGTATAGAAGGTAACGCGGGTTCTCGATCGGGTCCAGCACCTGCTGCAGCGAATTCAGAAAGAGTGTTTTCTCCTGCGTGGTTCCGTCTTTCAGCCAACACACAACGGTTCCCCCCTCTTCCTCCGCTTTCAACCGGTGAATGCTGGGCTCGGATTCGACCAGCTTCATATCGAACAGAGTCGTATAAACGACAAGAGCAACCTCCCGGATACTCCGCTCCAGCGACTGATGCCGTACCAGCATTTTGATGGCTTTATATATCCAAGGGCTTGATACGAGCAAAGCAACGGCAACTGGGATTAGCACGTTGAACCAGACCGGCGCGTCCGATTGAAGCAAACGCGGTGACGTCATAGCCTCGGTGAAGGTACCAAGCCCCAAACCAACGGCAAAAATGAGGACGGCTTTCACCGTATGAGCAAACACTACAGGCCTAGGGATACTCTCTCGATCCGCCGTCAGTTCTTCCGTCATGGAGCTGTGAAGGGCAATCGCCGAATCCCAACGCTTCTTCAGAAGATTCCGCTGCCTCGCTCGCTCCCATGTGTCGCGGTTATAGTCGTTAATGCTTCCTGCGGTTTGCCCTTTCCGAAGGTCAAGCCCCATGCGCTCCATGCCCGACTCTATGGTCTGGTGCGAGATCGATAAACCGACAAGAGAACGAAATCTTCGCCCAAGCGAGCTCAAATCTTCGCCGCCATCGATCTTGGCTGTATCTACGCATGCCAGATGCCAAATCGCTCCGGTCTTATCCGGGTTCCCGCGCTGGGCGCGAATCGCCCGTCCCCTCATCTGATTAGATAGCATGAACGAGCCTACATACGATGCCATGATCAAGGAATTGATTCCGGGAGCATCCCAACCCTCACCCAGAAGAGCCGCTGTACCGATCAGCACTTGGATTTCTCCCTCGGAAAACACTTCCGTTATGATTGCGACAATGGCCGAGCGATTCGTATCACGAACATCAATCGTTACATAGCGGCTGTCGTGTTCAAGGGGTCGCTCCGATAAACGATGCCCTCGCCGTTCGGCGCAAGCCGTGGCCAAAGGCATAGCCGCTACCGGCAGCACAACAAAGGAGCCTGTCAGAATGCCTATGGGCAGCTCGTGCTCGCGCTGTGAACCGCTTTTCTGAGCTAGCTGCCTTCGGATCAACTCAAAAATAGGGACAACGCCGAGCCGATTCAGCGGCTTCTCGTCATCTACATCCTTCGGCAGGTCCTCCTTGCGGATATAATCGGTCAAGATGACCATCCGCAAGCTATCTTCCAGAATGGAACGCTCGAATTCAAGAATACGGCTGATCCCATGCAATTTAGAGACACTTTGGACCAGCATTTTGTCAAAGGCAGGTGTAGAACGCATATATACCCTACGACGTTCAATCATGCCCAACCGACTGAGCCTCTTCTGCAAAGTCTTTAACTCCGGCAGCTCGCCATTTATATGTGTATCTTTATACAGGATGCCGCCAAGGAGCTCCTCCAGCCACTCCTCAGAAAAGTCGGGCGTTTCCTTCTCTTTCATGCCGAGCAGCTTCACTGCGTCCTTCCAGATCGGCTGATTGGCGGCACGCAGATAAAACACCATGCTGGAGTAATATCCCGGCGAGGACAAAATTTCCTCCATGTACGTTTCGGATTGTGCAATCCAGGGATGATTGGCGATTTGGTCTGCCAGAAACTGATCCCGCACCAGCTCGTCTCTGACCTGCGCTGCCTGCAGCCGAAACTCCCTTAGTTTAGCTGCCTCCTCTTGAGTAGGCATCGTCAAGCTTATGTAATCCTGATGCGGGCAAAGCTCCCCATGGCGGACTAGCTCGGGGACGCTGATTTCTTCGTCGATGGGACCGCAAAGGTCGATATATCGCTGCCATTCCTTTGGATTGACGTCGTATGGCGGCGTCGCCGTAAGCGCGATTTTCGTTGGCTGATCCAACATTTCGCATAGCTGCATGGCACTTTGCCACCAAGACATCCGAAGATGATGCGCCTCGTCAAAAATGACGGTATGATATCCCCGTTCCTTCAACAGTTCCAGAGCTGCTTGTGCCTCGGTACCGTCCGTGATATCATCCTCGCGGTCACTGTCACTCCCTACCCGCTCCGCCTCAGAGCCTTCCATGCCCGTATCTGAAAACTCGCGGTTCTCATCTCCGGCTTGAACCACATGCTCCATCTCCGCCGTGTTTTTCTTCCTCGCAGACGTCTGCTGGCCTGCCGCACTTAGCAGACTGTGAAGGGCTTGATAGGTCGTAATCGTTACCAAGGACGGTCGTTTGAGCGAAGTAGAGATCCATTCGGGCTGGTCCTGCTCATCAAGGAACAGTTCCACGAGGCGGCTTGCCCATTGCTGCTTAATGGTGAGCGTGGGAGCTAATATAATGGTGGGCCGATTTATTCGCAGCATGACTTCCAGTCCCAGAACGGTTTTTCCCGAACCCGGGGGCGCCACCAGATGCAAATGGCGATTCTTCAGATGATGCTCAAGCCCGTCCAATATCCTCTTCTGATAGGAGCGCCAAGGATATCGAAACGACAAGTTACTCGGAAAAAACTTTGATTCCTCCAGTTTAGCTGCACCTCCCTTTTTCATCGGATTGGATAAGGCAGCTGCATGTGAATAAGCGGAAACGGCTTCCCGGAGCCGTCCAGCTCGGAGCGGCCGATTTGCACAAATCCGTATTTTTTATAAAAGGCATGGGCCTTGGAGTTCTGTTCATTCACATCGACTTGCAGCCTCCGCCCCTTCAGCTGTTCGGCGTGCCTTATCAGTGTCGTTCCCGTACCTTGACCGTGATGGCGGGGATCCACAAACAGCATTTCAATTTTGGAGCCATCCAGCCCCATAAATCCAATCGGTTCCTGTTCCGTATTCAAGCAGACCCAGATCTCCATGGATCTCAGCGCTCCGTTTTGCATCATATCATAGTAAAACCCGATATCTTCCTCCGTCAGGAAATCGTGCGTTTGGGATACGGCATGAAGCCATAATTCCACCAGCCGATCATGAAACTCTTCTGCGTAAGGCGCTATATAATGCGTCATTTTTCATCCAGTCCCTTCCAAATCGTTTATCCCTTGAGAATTCATGATATCGTAAAAATTGCTCTATACTATTATAAAGGAATCCGGTACATTAATCAGAGACTTTATCTTTGTCAGGAAGGAGAGATCAGCATTGCCATTATGGCTTGTATACGCATTGCTGTCTGCGGTCACGGCGGCACTTGTCGCCATTTTCGGAAAAATCGGCCTGCAAAACATCGATGCCAACTCGCAACGGCCATTCGCTCTGTCATCATGGCACTATTTCTGCTGGGGGTCGTGGGGGTTCAGGGCAAATTCTCGGAACTCGGTGACATTCTGGTTCAGAAGAAAGCATTAAGCTTCATTGTGCTCAGCGGCATCGCGGGGGCATTGTCCTGGCTGTTTTATTTTCTCGCGCTAAAATACGGCAAAGTATCGCAGGTAGGTCCGATCGATAAGTTGAGCGTTGTCATCGCGGTCATTCTTGCCTTTGTGTTTCTTGGAGAAAAGATATCCTGGATTAACGCAGCTGGCGTTGCACTCATTGCCGTTGGCGCTCTTCTGGTTGCCGTCAAATAAGGTTCTACATAAAACCGCTGCTCAGCGGCTTTTTGTCTGTTCGTTTATTGATAAAACCTATCAATATTATCACATCTATATATTTCTAATTATAAGATAAACATGTCACAATGAGGATAATTCATGGGTGAAGGGGTGTTGTTATGTCAGAGCAAGTATGGAAAGCTTACGATTATGATCGGCAGTTATCGTTTGTCTCGGCTTATGGAAAAGGAGTCGTAGAGCTTCTTGCGCCTCAACCCGGAGAACGGATTCTCGACCTGGGCTGCGGGACCGGTGATTTGGCTTATGAAATATCCGTTTCGGGTGCATACGTAACCGGCATGGATTATTCGGCAGAAATGATTGAACGCGCAAAAAGCAAATACCCCGGGCTTTCGTTTCTGACCGGAGACGGAGAGAACTTCGAAACCGAAACGCCGTATGATGCCGTCTTCTCCAATGCTGCCCTGCACTGGATGAAGGATGCTGCAGGCGTGGTACGCTCCGTCCATGGAGCCCTCAAACCCGGCGGCCGATTCGTCGCGGAATTTGGAGGCAAGGGGAATATCGACGGAATCTATCAAGCCTTGAAAACGGTGTTCGCCGATCATTATGGAATCGATGCCGACACCAGGAATCCGTGGTATTTTCCTAGTCTTGGCCAGTATGCCAGCCTGCTTGAATCCCAAGGGTTCCGGGTGCATGTCGCCCATCACTTCGACCGTCCCACAAAGCTGCCTGAGGGCAAGGACGGTATGAAGCATTGGCTGCAACATTTTGGCGATCACTTCTTCGCTGGATTCTCGGCCGGCGAGAAGGACAAAGCAATTGCCCGCATCAGCCAAGCTGCCCAAACGACGCTCTGGCATGAGGATGCATTTTACGCAGATTACAGGCGCCTGCGAATCTTTGCAGAGAAGGTTTAGTCATTTGGGGGTTGCTTTTCTAAATAGAATGGTTATAATATGAAAAAAACTTGAAGATATTATTTTCGTTGATTGGGAGAGTAACTGCACTTGACTTTAGTCCAAGCGAGCCGGGAGGGTGGAAACCGGTACAAAGTCGGCCGTGAAGCGGACCCAGGAGATGGCCTTCCGAAGTGAAATGCTGTAGGGAGCCCCGGCTTACACCGTTATCGTATAAAGGTGGTTAAACCCTATCGGTTTAACAACAAGAGTGGTACCGCGAGCACAAGTCCTCGTCTCTTTAGGAGATGAGGGCTTTTTTTGATTTTTCCGACGTGTTTTTTTATTTTGAAAGGGGGATTTAACGTGTTAAGTCATTTGATTACTTCGAGCCTTCAACAAGCAGTAAACCAGGTGTGTGAAGCTTCGGGCGCCAAACTGCCGGATTCCACTCCAGTCCGGGTTGAGCAGCCTGCCAGCATGGAGCATGGGGATTACGCCACCAACATTGCGATGCAGCTAGCAAAGCTGCTTCGTAAGCCTCCGCTGCACATTGCCGAGCTGATTCAAGCCGAGCTTGAGCAGGATACGTCCTACAATCAGCTTGTCTATGCTACGGAGATTGTTGCCCCAGGTTTTATGAATCTGCGTATCGATTGGGAATATTGGGCTGGGCATCGCTTTGAATTGCCTCCGGCAACAAACGAGAAGATTGTCATTGAGCATACTTCCATCAATCCGAACAAATCCGCCCATATCGGCCATCTAAGAAACTCCTGTATCGGGGATACGTTGGTCAGGCTGATGAGGAAGCTTGGTTACGAGGTGGAGGTTCATAATTATATCGACGACCTTGGCAATCAACTGGCAGATACGGTGGTCGGGATGCTCCACACGCCGCTGTCCAAGGAACATGCCCGGTTCGGCGATTACTGCTGGGACGTCTATTCAAGCACCAATAAGGCCTATGAAAGAGAACCTGGGCTGGTTCAGCATCGGACCGAGGTTCTGCACGCACTGGAAGAGGGCAACCAGAATCTATCCTGGATCGGACTGCTCGTGGCTGAGCGAATCGTTAAAGAGCATCTTGAAGAAATGAAGCAGTTCGGCATTGACTATGATCTGCTTGTGTGGGAGAGCAGCATTGTCAGAGAGGGATTCTGGGCGTCGGCGTTCGAGCTGTTGAAGAACACGCCCCTCTTCCATCAGGAAACCGAGGGTAAACTTGCTGGCTGTTGGGTGCTCAAGCAAACAGGAGCGGAAGCCGGGGACGATCCCGAGTCAGACCACAGCATGGATAAAGTGCTGGTACGCTCGAATGGCATACTGACCTACACTGCCAAAGACATCGCCTATCATTTGTGGAAATACGGTGTGCTCTCCAACGATTTTGTATATAAAAAATTCACAGACGAGGTTTGGACGACGAGCACCCATGGCGAGCAGCTCACTTTTGGCAAAGCAGACATAGTCATCAACGTCATTGACTACAGACAGCAGTACCCGCAGGCAATGGTAAAGCAGGCGCTGGAAAGCCTAGGATTCCAAAAAGAGGCCGACAAGCTCCGTCATGTCAGCTACGGCGTCGTTTCGTTAAGCCCTTCTGCGGCTGCGGATCTCGGAATCGATACTTCCGATGGGAAAGCGTCCTATGCGATGTCCGGGCGTCAGGGAATCGGAATTAAAATCACCGAGCTTATCCACCAAGTAGCCAAGTTCATCGAAGACACCCGTTCCGATAAAAACGGTTTGTCCAGTCATACGATCGCAGCCGCCTCCATCCGTTACTATCTGCTTCGCTTTGCACTGCAAACCGAGGTGGTGTTCGATCTGAAACAGGCGACTGAAATATCAGGAAATACGGGGGTATACCTGCTCTACTCCTATGCGCGTGCACTCAGCGTGCTCAATAAAGCTCAAGAAGCCGGTGTTACGCCGTCGGTGCCTGCCCGGTTCCCTGCGATGGAAAAAGCGGAGCATGCGCTGCTTCGCCATATCAGCACCTGGCATGATACCCTATACGCCGCCGGACGGGAACTATCTCCAAGCGCCATCTGTAACTTTACTTATGAGCTGTGCTCCTTGTTTAACAATTTTTATTCGGCATGCCCGATTCTGAAATCGGCGGATGAAGTGCTCCAGTTCCGTGTATGGCTCACTTCCTTATTCAAGAACACGCTTGGCGAAGCGTTGGAGGTCCTGGGACTGCCTACACCGAGCCGGATGTAAATTCCCTCTGAAGAATTAGCGGATCATATTTTATAAAAAAAGCCACCATACTATTCCTGCGAATACGTACGGTGGCTATCTTATATTATTGCAACCCTCTGACGGCCAGTCTGACCTGGACGCCATCTGCTGCCGGCTCTTCCTGCAGGGTCCAATTGACAGCCAACGCTTCTTTCAAGCGAGCGACCTGCTCCTCTTGGAGCTTCAGCCCCTCAATAATGCCTTCACCTACACTAAAATCGGATTCCGAGCTGATGCGGAAGGCTTCCTCCAGCCAGATCTTCAACCCGTTGCGGGTATTAAACGTAATTTTGTATCCCGCGCTGACGGCCTTCTCCAAATCTTCCCCATGCTCGTTTGCATAAGAAAACAGTTCCTCGTAGTGAAAATGACCATTGTTCGCAACTTGGAATCTGTCTACCTCACCCGAGCGCACAGCCTCCAGCAGTTCGGAGGAAGTCAGCCCCGATTTTCTGGCATGCTCCAATAAAATGGCGGTATTCTGTGATATTTTAGTAAGCTGCAAGCTCGATGCCTCCTCAATATAGTTCGTAAAATACTTTTTCCTTCTATTATAAGACGAAAACGCTAGGATGTCAGAAACTTCTCCAACATAAGCTATATCAGGACGCTCCCGTCCCTGTCGGGGTACGGCCTTTTAGGCCGACTGCGATGTAATCCTTACGAAGTTTAGCGCAGGCGTACCCTAATTGGGATTCTCATCCTCACGGGACGTTTTGTCCCAGTCGGGGGACGGCCTTCCAGGCCGACTGCGAAGTATTCCTCCCGAAGCCTATGCTCCGACGAACCCCAAAGTTGGGGTTCATTACCCTTCTGGAATACGCAAAGAAGCTGCCAGGATTGGCAGCTTCTTTCTTTTACGTCCCAGAAGGGATTCGAACCCCTGACCGACGGCTTAGAAGGCCGTTGCTCTATCCAGCTGAGCTACTGGGACATATATGTATGAAAATCTTTTAAACAGTAACGAAGTATATTATATCGCATCTTTTGTATTTTTCAAAGAACTTTTTTTCGGAATGGTTCAGAACAGAATCAGGAGCGGGCTTACTGGGTAATATGTATATCATGAAAATGACTTCAGGAGCGTGATATCATGAGACAGCTTTTATCCTCATTATCGTATTTCAGCATCTTCTTTGCACCCTTCATCCTTCCTGTCATCGTATGGATTTTTTCCCCGGACGCCTATGTTGCCAAGCACGCCCGTCGCGCCCTGTTCTCCCACATATTCCCCGTCATAGCAGCGATACCTCTGATTTACATGGCCGTAACCTCAGGGTCCTTCGGTTCCGTCATCGGATACCTTATCCTGTTCGGCATTATCTACTTCGGGGCATTTGTTTATAACGTGATCATGGGTATTCAAGTGCTGAGGGAGTATGCTTATTGAGCATTTTTCATTTTAAAAGGACCATGCGCTTAACCGCATGGTCCTTGTTGTGTTATTTCGTTGTAATCAGTACCATTTTTTCATTGCCGTCCCACTTCACTTCACAGCCGAGCGCGGATGCCACAAAACGAAGCGGTACCATCGTGGTGCCTTTCACCATCCGTGGCGCCGAATCCAGTGCGACATTTTTCCCGTTAACAACCGCTTGCTTGGAGCCCATCTTCAGCTTGATCTGGGTAGATCCTTTGCTGGAAGAAACGCTTTGCGTCTTTTGATCCCATTTGACCGAGGCATCGAGGGATTCGAAGATCGGGCGCATAGGGACAAGAACGCTTCCCCCTACCATGACCGGTGACTGTGCATAGGATTGGAGTTGGCCGTTGATTTTGATGCGGATCGGCGCCTCTCCGATTTCTTTGCCGGACTGGTCATAATATTTAAGCTTCACACTTTTGACACGCGTATCATAATCAATGCGCAGAGTCGTCGTTTCATTGGCTGTCATGAACATGGAATCCGTATCCGTCCCCAAGGAGCGCCCCTTCGCATCATACGCCGTTGATTTCACGGTCATTCGTTGGGACACATCCCCGTTCTCCACACCGATCGTAACGACAAGTTTATTGTTGATGGTCGTTCTGCCCTCGGCTATGATTTTCGGAGTCTGGCTGTTTCCTGTCAGGAACACCTTGAGATCGCTGATGGCTTTGCCTACTTCCAGCTCAGCCTGAAAATTCGCGATTTCGTTAGATGAAAGGTATCCCGAGGTCGTATTGACTTCCAAAACCTTGCCGCTGCCGTTGCTGCCGACAACAATCACGCCGGCTTGTCCGCCTTTATTCCGGTTCTGAATCGAGCCGGTAACGACAAGCTTTCCGTTCTCCAGGCGGCTGCCTGTTTGAAGCAGCTTCACGGCATCTTCAACCGGATCGATAACGGATACCTTTACGCTTTTGATCAGTTTCGCTGCTTTCAGCTGTACGACGAAGGTGCCGACATCACTGCCGCCAAAATAGCTGTCCGCTGATGTCACTTCAACCGCCTTACCGGAAGCATCATAACCTATCGCGAGCATGCCTACATTGTGCCCGACCGTTGAATTCTGCACGACGCCCGATACGTTGATCACGTTGGTATTCGTATAGTAACCTGAAGCCAGCAGCTGTGCTTGATCGCCTGCGGGTCCTGCAGGAACGACTTCCACCTGCTTAACACGGCTGCCGCTGTCCAGATCCACTTCATATGTACCGATTTCGTCACTCATCATATATTCGGAATCACCGACAACCTCAAGCGCTTTGCCGCTTTCATCATAACCCACGACATAGAATCCTGCTTCCGCACCGGTTCCTCCGTTGCGAATATCCGCAGTTACGCGCATCTTGCCGTTCACCAGCTCATGCGTGGACTCCAGAACCGTGACGCTCTGTACGGGTTCCGCGCTTACCGGCATTTGGACGGAGCCCAATGTAAGCGACAACGCCAGGACACCCGCTCCCCACAGCTTGACCATATGTTTATTCAATCTACCCAATTTCAATCTCCCCTTGTCTAGTATGTTAGAAGTTGACGCTAATCCAACATTATAGGGATGATTCTCCAGTAATCATATAGAGGGAAAGCCCTATTTGTATCTCTTTCATAATCAAGAGTTCCGGGTGGTCCATACTCCCTACCGAAGCTAAATCGGAATCGACAAGACTCCTATCTTTTTTCGACATATTTTGCAGAACTACGTAAACACACTATTGTTTATATAGGATTATTATCATTTATTAGATCACAATAATAGGTCCGCTGCTGGCAGATTAGCATTTAGATCCAAAAGAAAAAGCTTGGTGAAAACACCAAGCTTTACTTTTTCATACCTTTTTTTATCGGCTGCGGTTCGTCATACACGATCCGAAAATCCACGATATTCCCGTATGCGTCCGATTCAATATGGCAGCAGCCTGTAAGCAGCTCTTTCATCATCTCTCTCCCACGCTGCACTCTTGATTTGGCACCGGAGTAGGATATCCCCAAATGTTCACTCAATTCCTTTTGCGACATGCCTTTATATTCGGTCAATTCAAGAGCTTCTCGATATTTATCCGGCAGGCACGGCAGCACGGACTGAAAGCAGGCAATCACTTCTTGATCATAATCCATCTCTGTATATTCATCGACAACAGATAACTGTTCCGGCAGTTCTTCTCCAGGCCGAATTTTCCTGTAATGATCCACGATGCTGTTGCGGGCAATCTGAAATATCCAGGGACCCCGTTTCTCCTCATCCTTTAAATCAGAGACATGGGTGTGGACCTTCATAAACACATTCTGCACAATATCATCCACATCAGCCCGCTCCCGAATCCTAGTCATGACAAACCGTTTGACAGGCTCATGGTACTCCGTCCAAATGGCTGCTGCATCCATCAGAAAGCTCACCTCCGGCATATTCAAAAAAATAATTCGCGTGATTTTTGCGTCCATTCCAACAGACCGACGTCTCCCTTAGTGTAAAACAACTGATAGGAGGCTGAAAAGAGATGAAATACAATTTACTTGGTAATACAGGTGTGCTGGTATCAGAGATTGGACTCGGCACGATGACGTTTGGCGGAGGGGCCAAGTGGGGAATGTTCGGCACACTGGACGAGAAGGAAGCAGGATATCTCGTAGATCTGGCGCTGGATGCAGGTGTCAATTTTTTTGATACCGCCAATGCTTACGCTGAGGGCCGCGCTGAAGAGATTCTCGGCAAAACACTAAAATCCAAACGGCATCAAGCATTGATTGCAACGAAAGTTCGTGCGCGAACAGGTCCGGGCCCCAATGATATCGGACTTTCACGGCTGCATATCATTCGTCAGGTAGAAGAAAGCCTTAAGCGCCTAAATACCGATTATATTGACTTATATCAAATTCATAATCCGGATCAATTAACCGATTGGGAGGAAACACTCCGTGCGCTGGATGACCTGGTCCGCAGCGGAAAAATCCGGTACATCGGCAATTCCAACATGACCGGTTGGGAAATCATGAAAACCCGCGGCATCTCTAACTTACACGGTTTGCATCATTTCAAAAGCAGCCAATCGTATTATTCACTCGCCGCAAGGGAGATCGAAAGGGAGATTATCCCTGCCTTAAGGGATCAGCAAATGGGGCTAATCGTCTGGAGCCCGTTAGCGGGCGGGTTTTTGACCGGTAAATATACGCGTGAGCATCAAGGAAGCTCCGAGGACCGCCACACTAAATTGGCTTTTCCACCGATTGATACGGAGCAGGTATACCCGATTCTCGATGTGCTTCAAGATATTGCGCGAGCCCATGAGGCCACTGTCGCCCAAATTTCACTTGCGTGGCTCCTTCATCAACAAGCGGTCACCACCGTTATCGTAGGAGCTAAGCGTACAGACCAGCTGCAAGATAGTTTGGGAGCGAGCGGGTTAATGCTGGATGAAGCCGAGCTTTCTCAACTGGATGAAGTAAGCCGTTTGCCGGTGGAATATCCTGCATGGCCTTTTATGGAACTAGACGAGGATATCATTCGAAAGCACAGACATAACTGAAGTTCTTTTATATATGAAAGGATGGTATTGCGGCATTAACCAGAGCATACAAAATAGAGATCTGCCGATGGGAATCGGACAGATCTCTTCGCTCTTTGTATATCTCTAAAAATATTGGGGGCCTTCGCTGAGCCGCTGGTTCAGCTGCTCATATAGCTGGCCTGTAGAAAGCAGCTGCTGCTTGAATGCATCCCGGTCTTCCTCCGCGGTGGATTGAACAGTGTTCTCGAACGCTTCGTCCGTGGCATCAACAAAGGCATCATGCATGCTGTTGTCGAACCAATCCACCTCCATGCTGGCGTTGCTGCGCACGATTTTCACCAGCTCATAGCCTCCCAGCGGGGAAGATGGCGTCAGATAAGCCAGCAATGCACTTTCTCCTTCCGCTGCTGGATAGACCTCAACCTCAGCGCAAGGGGCGCCATTTACTTCCGTAATCCGGCGAATTTTTGCATCTCTGATTGCATACATCATACATTCTCCTTCATCAAGATGTGCAGGGACTGCACGATCCTTATTGTTTTCATGTCAAATCGGAGAGCAATCGGAGCTCTTCCATTTGCTGGCGAGTGGCCGGTGTTCCTAATTCGTAGATGGTCCGGTACACCTTGTCCAGGGAGGATTGAAACAGGGCATTGGAGTTTTGTTGCGGTGTATCCGGCCAAGGAAACAAGTACCCTGTCATTTCTTCGTCCTTCTCCTGCATCATGTCCAGCTCAATCCGAACTTGATCCGCCTCTTCGGGCGTTGCTTCGATCTCCCATTCATATGCGCTCGCTCCCTGTTCGGTCAACACAGAGCGGCTCTGCACGGAAACATAGTAGGTCGACTTATTCATGGACGCATCTCTCCTTCGCTTTGATATTCGTCCTCTTTCTTAGTTTTCGTAAAAGGACAGACATTTTATGCCTTCCTTCGGCATATATCTGTATCACTTTGGCGACGTAGGATTAAAAAGATGGGACAGCGTATGACAAAGACAAAGAGAGGATGAACCGTCATGTGCGGAATAACCGGTTTTATACAATGGAGCGGCGATTTGACGCAGGATTCGCAGCTGCTGGTAAAAATGACAGAAAGTTTGGCTCACCGCGGACCTGACGGATCCGGCACTTGGATTTCCAACCCGTGCGCATTCGGTCACCGAAGACTCAGCGTGATCGACCCCGAAAATGGCGCTCAGCCGATGATCATTCATCAGGAAGAGGAAGTCTATGCCATTGTATATAACGGGGAATTATATAATGCTGCGGAGCTTAAAGACGAATTGGTACGACGCGGTCATCGTTTCAATACCAAATGCGACACGGAAGTTTTGTTAGTCTCCTATATCGAATGGGGCCCCGATTGTCTGGAACGCCTCAATGGAATATTTGCATTCGCGATTTGGGACAGCGTGCGGGAACAGGTATTTTTGGCTCGGGACCGGGTGGGGGTAAAACCCCTGTTCTACAGCTACATTGACGGAACGCTTGTATTCGGATCGGAACCGAAAGCATTGCTTCAGCATCCGAAAGTGGAGCCTGTGGTTGGGGCCGAGGGACTTGCGGAAGTGTTTATTATCGGTCCTGCGCGAACTCCGGGACACGGTGTCTACAAGGATATCGCAGAGCTTCGTCCAGGTATGGCCATGATCTTTAACCGGGAAGGATTGCGCAAGTATACCTACTGGAAGCTGGAAAGCAAGCCCCATGAGGATGATGCGGATCAGACGGCAAGCTTCTTGAGCGATCTTCTGCGCGACACCGTTGAACGTCAGCTGGTATCCGATGTACCGGTCTGCTCCCTGTTATCCGGCGGGCTTGATTCCAGCGCGCTTTCCTCGCTTGCCGTCGATTACTACAAGCGGACGGGCCAAGGACAAGTGCACACCTACTCCGTCGATTATGTGGACAACAACAAACATTTTAAATCCCATTCCTTCCAGCCGGGTGCGGATGCGCCATGGATAAAACGGATGCACGAGGAGCTGGGCACGAACCACCATTGGATCGAATTCGACACGCCCGAACTGGTCGAAGCGCTGGATGTCTCTACGCAGAAGCGGGACCTTCCGGGAATGGCTGACGTTGATGCTTCCTTGCTCCTCTTCTGCCGTGAGATTAAAAAAGGCGCGACCGTCGCCATATCCGGTGAAGCCGCTGATGAAATATTCGGCGGGTACCCTTGGTTCCACCGGGAAGAAATGCTGAATTCCGGTACTTTCCCATGGTCTGTCGCCCCGGATATGAGAGCCGGACTGCTGTCTGCCGAGATTCGGGACTGGATCAAGCCGCTGGAATACCTCGGAGACCGCTATGCCGATGCAGTAGCCGAAGTGCCGAAGCTGGACGGTGAGACCGGGCAGCAGGCCAAAATGCGGGTCATGTCCTATCTCAATATCACCCGCTTCATGCCAACGCTCCTCGACCGCAAGGACCGGATGAGCATGGGCGTTGGACTGGAGGTCCGCGTACCTTATACCGATCATCGCCTGATCGACTATGTGTGGAATATTCCTTGGAGCATCAAAACGACAGGCGACCGTGAAAAAGGCATTCTCCGCAAAGCTCTTGAAGGTGTGCTTCCGGAAGATGTCCTGTACCGCAAAAAAAGCCCGTATCCAAAAACTCACAATCCGAACTATCTGGCAGCCGTCAAAGCGCAGGTGCTGTCCATTCTGGACGATCCTTCTTCGCCGCTGCTTCCGCTCATCGATACGGCACGGATCCGGGAGCTGGCTTCTTCGCCGGATGCTTCCTCCAATCTCCCTTGGTTCGGTCAATTGATGTCCGGTCCGCAGCTGTTTGCCTACCTGGCCCAGGTTCATTTCTGGCTCAAAGAGTATAACGTATCCATACGTTAAGTCCTTATGGTTTACGAAAAATCAAAGAAACCATACCAGCAGTAGGCCGGTATGGTTTCTTTTTATAGCATCCCTATTCGGTTATCGCGCCTGCAAGTCCGCTACAAGCTTGCGCAGGGCATTTCCCCGATGGCTGATCTCCTGCTTCTCCTCCATGGAAAGCTCGGCCATCGTCTTCTCATGGCTTGGCAGGTAGAACAGCGGGTCATAGCCAAAACCGCCCTTTCCGGACGGATCCGACGTAATCCAGCCTTCAACGCTCCCCTCGGCCTCAAGCTTTTCTCCGGAGACCGGATCATACAGCACCAGCACACAGACAAATCGGGCCGGACTTAACAAAGGCTGCTCCGTATCCTCACCGAGCCTTAATTGTTCCAGTTCACCGAGCAGCTTCTCGTTATTGTCCTCGTCCGCTCCGTGCTCGCCGGCATATCGTGCGGAATAAACGCCGGGCGCGCCATTCAGCGCATCCACGCATAATCCGGAATCATCAGCCAGGACAGGCAATCCCAGTGCGTCGCCAACCGCCTTGGCTTTTTTAAATGCATTGGCTGCAAACGTTGCTCCATCCTCAACGACATCCGGCAGATCAGGGTAATCGTACATGCTCTTGACCTCCGTACCGAAAGCAGCAAAGGCATGCGCAAATTCCTTGACTTTCCCTTGATTGCGGGTAGCTACAATTAGCGTGTCTCCAAGTGTCAATGTCATGGGACTATACTCCAGTACCCGCATTCACGGAACCGATTTTAGCTGCGATTGGGCCAAGTGCTTCCTGCTGACGCTCGATGAGCTCGCGGATTCCCTGTTCACCAAGCTCCAGGATCTGATCCAGCTCTTCGCGAGAAAACGGGCTCTCTTCGCCAGTTCCCTGGACCTCAACGAAGTTGCCGCTTCCGGTCATGACCAGATTCATGTCCACCTTCGCTTTGGAATCCTCTTCATAGTTCAGATCCAGCAGCGCCTGTCCGCCTGCAATGCCCACGCTAATGGAGGCCAGGTAGTCCGTAATCGGAAATACCGCCAGTTTATGTTGTTCTGCAATTTTATTTACCGCTATGGCTAAAGCTACAAATGCTCCTGTAATGGAGGTGGTCCGCGTTCCGCCATCCGCCTGGATTACATCGCAGTCCAGCGTAATTGTCCGCTCGCCAAGAGCATGCAGATTCACAACAGACCTAAGCGCTCTGCCGATCAGCCGCTGAATTTCCATCGTCCGGCCACTGAGTTTACCGCGATTGGCTTCCCGTTGGTTGCGGGATTGTGTTGCGCGCGGCAGCATGGAGTACTCAGCCGTCACCCAGCCCTTTCCTTGTCCTTTCAGAAACGGGGGAACCTTCTCATCCACGGTCGCCGTAATCAGCACCTTGGTGTCTCCCATCTCGATGTACACGGAGCCTTCCGCATATTTATTCACATGGGTCGATAAATTCATCGGTCGAAGCTCATCGCTCTTACGTCCGTTAGATCTCATGTTTTCTGCCTCCTACTTCTTATCGCAATCCTGATTAGCATTCCCTATTCTACCAAAGTGCAGGCACAAAAGCACCTTTTCCGGCGCATATTTCAAAGATAGTCGTGAAGCATCAAATCGAAATTTCGTTAATGAACTCCGGACGGCTAACAGCCTCGCTATAATTGCGGCTATCCGTTCCAACCACCTCAGAGAGATCGTTCATCCGAATTTTGACCTTCGCATCGTCCGAATTCTCGGCTACGGTTAACACGACGGCCTGCAGCAGTTCGGTTGGAACCTGCTCTCCCTGCTCAAACATGCTGTCCTGAAGCGATACGGTGACAGCGCCGTCCTCTCCTTTTTCGACCGATGCAACGGTGGTATCATCCGGGATGACCTCGACAAGCCCATCCCCGTACTGCGGTCCCCGGATCAGCTCGTTCAAGGCAGCCTTAACCGCATCCTGTCCGGTTGGAACAAGTCTCGTAACAGGTACATAATACTGAATGCCCTCAGGCGTCACTGCAGAGAAATAGACGGTGACCGGCGAAGAGGAAGTGTACAATGCGTCATCCGCCTTTTGAAGGTTGATCCCCATCGCACGTGAAAGCGGACGGTCCAGCGGCGTGTGATTGACCGGCATTTCGGTCAGTTTGACTCCGTCCACCCATACCTGCATCGACTCAATGCCTTCGTGTCCCGTCAGCGTCCACGTCAACGCCTCCAAGATTCTTCGTTCATCTGCCGCTTGATACTCCGTAAAGGATTTATTGAATTCAACGACGGCCAATTTGCTCTCCGGATCGACCGTCACATTATGGATCTGCGTACCGGCAGGCAATACCGCCTGGAATCCCTGTGGAACATAGCCCGCATAGCGTCCTCCGTTCACCAGCACTTCAAGAGATTCTTTCACGGCGCTTGCGCCTTCTACCTTCGGAATACCTAAGGTTACAGGTGCCAGCATTCCCCGCGCATCCGAAAGATAAACCGTTGTCTGCGTGCCAATGTCTCCTTGTGCCGCTGTGGATCCGGCTGTGTTCAGCATCTGCTTCTCCACTTGCGCAGGCGGCGGGTCAATCGCCTCCGATTGCTTCCCGGAAAACACGCCGCAGCCGGACAACACGATCGGAACAGCAAGCAGCCCGGCGGCGGAAAGCCTGCGAAGATTACGTTTACTACGTTTCATGTATTGTTCCTCCCTAACATTTTTTTGTACAGGTTGTACTCCTATGTATACGAGCCCTTTCCAAAAAAATAACTCTCAGTTTTGCCCTTTCTGGACAAAGGGGGGGTGAAAAAAGTACAATCGTCGTAAGCATCTTCATCAACCACGAAAATGAGGTGAGTTCCATCATGGCAGAAAACGATTTAAACATTCCATACAGTCTGAACAGCAAAAAGGTAGCGGAAGCGACACGGAACCTGCTGCATCAGCGTGGAATCAAGCTGGAGGAAATCGCAGAACTGGTGATGATCCTTCAAAATAAATACTACCCGAACTTGACCATGGAAGAGTGCATGGAGAACGTAGATGCCGTACTCAGCAAACGCGAAGTCCAAAACGCGGTGTTAACCGGAATTCAATTAGATATTTTGGCGGAGGAAGGCAATCTCATATCCCCGCTTCAAGAAATGCTGGCCAATGACGAAGGGTTATACGGCGTGGATGAAGTCCTGGCATTTTCCATCGTTAACGTCTATGGAAGCATCGGCTTCACCAACTACGGGTATATCGATAAGCTCAAGCCCGGCATTCTTGAGCAGTTGAATGATAAATCAAGCGGTCGTGTACATACCTTCCTCGACGATATCGTCGGCGCGGTTGCCGCGGCCGCCAGCAGCCGTATCGCCCATCGCAAGCAAGCGGAGCGGGAGATCGAGCTGTTCGGCACAACCGAAGAGCTTCCAAAAGAATAAACCACTCCAAAAAAGGAGATTCGCGCAGAATGCGAATCTCCTTTTTGCCTGCCTATCAGAAGGAAGGAACTCACCGAAACCTATTCCAAGCCGAACTGGGTGATTTCAAAGAATCATAGACGATTGCAGTTAGAAAGCGTCCATCTTTACGGGCCGGAATGATGAGTTTCTTCTATAAATAAGTAGGCTCCTCTCACCTATGAAAAAACGGGCTGTCCATTCACGTAAATCGGTAAATCTATCTAGTCATTTTTGCAAGCATCCATCATATGCTATGATGAAGAACATTCCAATAGAGCACCTATGGAAACCCCGCCAAACCTATGGCGGGGTTCTTTTTTTAGAGTTTGTAATAGAGATAGATTACCTGTTCACACCAACCTTAACAGGAGTAACATTCCAGATGTCGGATGCATAACGGTGAATCGTGTTATCGCTGGAGAAATGTCCAGCGTGCGCCATATTCATAATCGATTTCTCGGTCCAGGCTCCGGTATTCAAATAAGCACGATCGATCTCCGACTGGGTTGCCACATAACTGGAAAAGTCCGCCAATACAAAAAACTCATCGTTATGATCCAGCAGGGACTGGAGAATTTGGCCAAACTCCAACTCGTGACAGCAGAACGGTCCTGAGGATATTAACTGATTCAGCACGCGGGCGATTCTGGGATCCTGCTCATACCGCTCCCTGGATACATAAGCTCCCGTCCTGTAATACTCGAGCACTTCCTCCAGCTTCAAACCGAACAGGAACATATTCTCATTGCCGAGCAGCTCGAACATCTCCACGTTAGCCCCATCCAGCGTGCCGATGGTCAACGCGCCGTTCATCATGAACTTCATGTTTCCCGTACCGGATGCCTCCTTGCCAGCCGTGGAAATCTGCTCGCTCACATCGGCTGCGGGAATAATCTTCTCCGCCAGAGACACCGAGTAATTTTCCAGGAACAGCACCTGGAGTTTGTCATGGACCTGCGGATCCTTATTTACGACTTCGGCAACGACATTAATGAGTTTGATGATGCTTTTTGCCAGATAGTAACCCGGCGCTGCCTTCGCCCCAAAAATGACGGTACGGGGAACGCGATCCGCGCTTGGCTGATCCTTAATCTCGTTATACACGTGCATCACTCGTAAAATATTCAGCAATTGCCGCTTGTAACCGTGCAGCCGCTTCACGTGGACATCGAATATGGAATCGGGATTGATCACGATCCCTTGCTTATTCGCAATGTATTCGGCAAGCCGTTCTTTATTGTTCCGTTTGATCCGCTGAATCCCCTGCTGAAAGGCGGGGTCGGTCTTGAGTGACTGGAGCTGGATCAATTGATGAGGATCCGTGATCCATGAAGTGCCAATACCATCGCTGATGAATTGACTTAAGCCGGGGTTGCTGTGCATCAACCAGCGCCGGTGGGTAATCCCGTTGGTTTTATTGCTGAATCGCTCAGGATACAGCTCATAATGCAGTTTCATAACCTGGGTCTTTAGCAGCTCCGTATGCAGTGCCGCGACGCCATTCACGTGATAACTTCCCACAATCGCCAGATTGGCCATTCGAATCTGGTCACTCTCAATGATGGCGAGCTGAGATATGCGCTCATGGTCGCCTGGATAACGCTCCAGCAGCATCCCGCAAAATCGTTTATTGATCTCTTCGATCATCATATAGATACGCGGCAGCAGCTCCCTGACCATGCCGGCAGGCCATTTTTCCAGTGCTTCGCTAAGCAGGGTATGGTTCGTGTAGGACACGGTCCGGCTTGTGATGTCCCAAGCCTCATCCCAGCCCAGACCCTTCTCGTCAATCAAAATCCGCATGAGCTCCGGAATCACCAGCGTCGGATGCGTATCATTGATATGGATGGCGACATGCTCGGGAATCTCATGATACGTCCGGTCCTGCTTGTCGAACGTTCTGAGAATGCTCTGAACGCCTGCGGAACAGAGGAAGTACTGCTGCTTCAGTCGAAGGAGCTTGCCTTCGTATGCCGAATCATCCGGGTACAAAAATTCCGATATCGATTCGACCGAACGGTTATATTCCAAAAATTTATAATAACTGTTGTGATGATTGGCCGAACGGATTCTGGATATATCCGAAGCGGACTCGGCGCTCCACAGCCGCAGCGTGTTAACTTGACCCTCACCGTACCCGATCACCGGAACGTCGTAGGGTACGGCCAGAACCCGTTCGTAGTCCATCGTGTGAAACACGGTCCGCCCCTCCTGCACATCCACCTCCACGCGGCCCCAGAAGTGCACTTCCACCGCCTTGTCAGCCCGCCGTTCCTCCCAGACGTTGCCCCGCTGGAGCCAGTTGTCCGGCAGCTCGACTTGATGGCCGTCAATAATCTTCTGTTCAAACAATCCGTACTTATACCGGATGCCGCAGCCATGGCCTGCATAGCTAAGCGATGCCAACGAATCGAGAAAACACGCCGCAAGGCGTCCGAGCCCCCCGTTGCCGAGGCCTGCGTCCGGTTCCTGCTCCTCAATCTCTTCCAAATTCCATCCGAGGTCCAGGAGGCCGCTGCGAACCATATCCAGCACACCCAGGTTCAGCAGATTGTTCCCCATCAGCCGGCCAATCAAAAATTCAAGCGAGAAATAATATACCTGCTTCTGCCCGGTATCCCGGTATATCTGGTTGGCTGCCGCCCATTCCCGCCCGACGTATTCCCGGATCATCCCTCCGAGTGTTTTGTATACATCCTCAGCCGTCGCTTCCTCCAGCCCTTTTCCCAACCGACTCACCAACTGCTCCGTAAAGACCTGCTTGAATGTTTCCTTGTTGTTAAACAAAAGAAAGTTCCTCCTGACGGATTCGTATTATTTTGCGATCAAATCGAGATGTCCTTGGCTATGACAAATGGTTTGCGAAAATCCCCTTGAAGTTTATGATCCCGCGAAATGATCACATCTTTATCGAGTATGACGTTCTCCAGCCTCACGTTCTCGCCAATGACGCATTTTTGCATGATGATGGAGTTATGGATGCTTGCGCCTTGTTTTACCTGTACTCCTCGAAACAGAATACTGTTCTTTACTTCCCCGTCAATCTGGCAGCCGTTGGCTACCAGTGCGTTGCTCACATCGGCCGAATTTAAATATTTGGCAGGAACCTCGTACTTGATCTTGGTGTGAACCGCCTGCTTGCGGAACAGGCTGTCGTAAGTCTTCGGGTTCAGCAGATTCATGCTGGTACGGTAATAGCTTTCAAGCGAGTTGATCACCGCATGATACCCAAGGTATTCATATCCCGCAATGTTCAGCTTGTGCCGATTACGCATGATCGCGTCCCGGAAGAAATGGTTGCCCCCATGGGCGATGCAATGATCGGCCATCTCGAGAAACCGCGCTTTCTCCATCACGAACATTTCCATATATACCGCATCATGCTTGTGTTCATAATGAATATCCGTGACCATACCGTCCTCATCGATATCCAGGCGGGTGCAGGAACGGTGCTCTTCCCGTGGTTCATTCACTCTTGTATAAACAAGCGTCACGTCGGCCCCCTGTTCCAGATGGTACTCGTACACTTCATTCAAATCGACCGTGCTGATATGCTGGCTGCCGGAATGCACGATAAACTTCGCAGCTCCCCGCTCAAAAAAATCGAGATTGTTATAAATATGCCGCAGTTCGCCGGCGGACACATCCGCTTCATCATTCCAATCCGGCGGAAGTATGAACAGGCCGCCCCGCTTGCGGTGCATATCCCATGGCCTGCCTTCGCCCAGATGATCCATCAGGGACCGGTATTTCCTGCGAACGAACAGCGCGATATCCTCAATGCCCGCATGCATCATATTGGACATCACGAAGTCGATCAGGCGGTACCTCCCCGCAAATGGGACAGCGGCCCCGCACCGGTAATACGTCAATTCACTCAGCACATCCCGTTCATGCTCCAAATTAATGATACCCATGAGTTCTCTCATCTGCGAATCCCTTCCTAACCTTGATTATTATGGGACGAAGACGACTGAAGCAGCTTCAGGACGTCTTCATCTTGACCGCTTACCAGCACAATCCGGGATGGATCTTCCTCAGGGGGACCGATGACGGTATGATCTTGAATGACCATGTCCTCAGTGACAATCGCCCGGTGTATACGTACATGGCTGCCGATACGGACCTTGGGCATGATGACAGAATCGGTAATGACACTGCCTTCCCCTACCTCCACGCCATAAAAGAGTACCGAATGCTCTACCTCGCCGCACACGGTGCAGCCCTCGTTAATCATGCTGTTCCGGACGACGCCGGTCGGTGAAATATACTCTGCCGGCTGATTGGGGTTCCGGGTGTAGATGCGCCACAGGGGATCGTTTAAATCCAGCTTGGGCTGCTCGCAGAGCAGATCCATGTTAGCTTCCCATAGGCTCTCGATGGTGCCGACGTCCTTCCAGTACCCATCAAAAGGATAAGCGTACAGCGTTTTGCCGTCCGCCAACATACTTGGCAGTATGTCTTTGCCAAAGTCATGGCTCGTATCCGGAAGCTCCGCATTCCGCAGTAAATAGGATCGCAGCAGCTTCCAGCGAAACAGATAAACGCCCATGGATGCCGTCGTGCTCTTCGGGTGCGCAGGCTTCTCCTCGAACTCGAAAATCCGGTAGTTCTCATCCGTATTCACCATGCCGAACCGCTTCGCTTCATCCAGGCTCACCTCGATGACGGAGATGGTGCAATCGGCATCCTTCTCCTTGTGATAAGTCAGCATGCGGTCGTAATCCATTTTATAAATGTGATCTCCCGACAAAATCAAAACGTGCTCGGGATCGTACTGATCAATAAACTTGAGGTTCCGATAAATCGCATCCGCCGTCCCGCGGTACCAGGTCGTCCCGTCCTCGCGTTCATGGGGCGGGAGCACGAATACGCCCCCATTTAACCGGTCCATATCCCAATCGCTTCCTACGCCAATGTAAGAATGCAGAACCAGAGGTTCATACTGGGTTAGCACCCCGACCGTGTCGATTCCCGAATGGGAGCAGTTGCTCAGCGGAAAATCAATAATCCGGTATGTACCCCCAAAATAAACAGCCGGCTTGGCCAGCGTCTTCGTCAGGCCTTTCAGCCGTTTGCCTTGACCTCCTGCGAGCAGCATGGCGACCACATCTTTTTTCTTCATGACAGATTCTCCTTTAGGGGCTTTATGAGATACGAATCCTATAACATGAAAATTGCGGATTGAACCAAGGGAACGCTTCGATACGAATATGGTGGAGTCGATCATGGTGATGAGTGATTAAGAAAAAAGCACTTGAGGGAATGCCTTACTTAAACAGCAAGGTACATCAACTATATGCGGGGAGAGAGAAACTCTGACTCGAATGAGGGAAACGCACCCGACTCAGGTATGAACGCGCCTTTTCTCTATTGAGAAAGCGTGCCGTGGAACCACTTGCCAAGCATTCTGATTGCGGCGGTTATGGGGATAATGAGCTGGCCGATATCAGACAACGGATGCTCCACAATGTAACCCTCTGAATCTATTAAACAAAAAACCGCCCTTTCTACGCATGATGGAAGTCAACGTACAAGCAGACGGTTTTATTCATGTCTAGATTATATCAGGAATGCGGCTGTTTCCGTACAGAAAAATAACACATGCCGTCCTCGTTTTCGATCATCTCGGCTTCCCCGCGGCGGGTCAGCTCGGCGAGATGGGCCAGCGCTTCGCACATGGCGAAGCGCAGCTGGTGGATGCCGAGCTTCTCGCCGAAGAGGGCGGTGCAGACCTCGAAGGCGGTTAGGCGACCGGCAGCGCTCAGCATGCCGGCGATGGAGGCCAGGCGCTCCTCGTGATGGAGGAGGAGCGCATCGATCCGTTCACGGAAATGCGTGAACGGGTGGCGGTGTCCGGGGTACGCCGTCCGGACATGCAGTTCGCGCAGGCGGCGCAGCCCTGCAAGGAAAAGCGCCAGCGGCTCGGCGTCGCTGCCGGGCAGCAGGCTCACGTTGGGCGAAATTTGCGGCAGCACGGCATCGCCGCATAACAGGATGCCGCTCTCCGCATGGAAGAACGACAGATGTCCCGGAGCATGACCGGCCGTTTGCACCGGCACCCATATCCGGTTGCCCATCCGGAACGGCAGGTCCTCGCCGATAAACGATATGTCCGGCTGCGGCGTGACTTGGGGGAAGAAGCCGTTCAGATGCTCCGGCAGCAGGGCAAGCTTGGCTTCCGGCATGCCATGCTGTCGGAAGAACGCCGGGAGCGCGTGATCCATCGTGGAATCCGTTCCCCACATGAGCATCGCTTCCCGATGCGCCCGCTCTGACATCCACACCTTGGCGCCTGACCGCTCCTGAAACCACCCGGCAAGCCCATAGTGGTCCGGATGATGATGGGTCAGCACGATCGAGGCGATGTCGCTGAACCCGAAGCCGAGCTGCTCCATCCCCGCCAGCCATTCCCGCTCCGAGGCAGCCGTACGCGGCCCCGGATCGATGATAGTAATACCGTCATCTCCGCGCAGCACATAGCTGTTCACCCATCTTAAGGGATTGGACAATGTAATCTTCACCTGACTGAGCTGATGTTCTTCTATATGATGAATGTCCGGGCTTGGTCCCTTCTCTTCCTGATTCATCGTAGATGCAACCTCCATCCGCATTATGACTTCAATTCCGACTTCTTCATCATAAGCCTGTATTCGGGATATGTATACAAGGCTGCGCTGATGTTGGTGAGAGGATTGAAATGAGAGTACTACTATGTTTCATTAGAGGACGCTGCACGTACGTATCGTTCCTCCAATCGCTGTTGCCCTCGGATTTTCCTTACTGTATTTATCCATTGTAAAAATCCGAGGGCAAAGGCGACCGCTGCCGCTTTTCCGGAATCGATTCGTCCGCTCCGCTGCTTCGTGCTCGTTCATCATAAAGCGTAGATCGGCTGCATGAACAGCCGCTCCAAACTGAATGGCTCCATAGCATTCACTCCAGCTGCCGGGCTACCTCCTCGCGTGAGCGCTGGATGGCTTCCTCAGCAGACAGGTTGAACTTGATTCCGTCCTCGCCCATCCATTCGACCTCTCCGTTAGCCGCTCCGCGGCCAACGATCAGACGCAGCGGAGCGCCGGCAAGGTCGGCATCCTTGAACTTGACGCCGGCCCGTTCGTCCCGATCATCCAACAACGGCTCCAGACCAGCCTTGTTCAGTTCGCTGTAGATATGTTCAGCCAATTTCATCTGGGCCTCATCCTTAACCGCAACCGGGATAATGTGCACCTTGAACGGAGCGACGGACATCGGCCAGATCAGGCGTTCATTTGAGATGCGCTGCTCGGCGATGGCGGCCATAACGCGGGAGACGCCAATCCCGTAACAGCCCATAATCAGCGGTTTCTCCCGCCCGTCGGAATCCAGGTACATGCCGTTCATGGCGTCACTGTATTTCGTACCCAGCTTGAACACATGTCCAAGCTCAATTCCGCGATGAAACTGGAGCGGCGCTCCGCAGCGCGGACAAGGCTCTCCTTCGGTTACATTCCGGAAGTCGCCGGTGTGCTCCAGCGAAAAATCATGTCCTGGGCGAACTCCCTTCAGATGGGTATCTCCCTGGTTGGCACCGGTGATCCCCTCTGCCATAGCTGCTACTTCGTAGTCGACCCATATTTTTAGGGTTAGACCTACCGGTCCCGCAAACCCGACTGGGGCGCCCGTCGCCAGCATCACCTCTTCAGCACTCGCCAATTCAACGAGTTCCGCTTCTAGGTAAGACTTCACCTTGGCCTCGTTCGCTTCGCGGTCTCCGCGGACAAGCACCGCAACCCGTTCTCCGTCTACATGGTAAATCAGCGTCTTGATCAATTCTTGCGGATCGACCTGAAGAAAGTCTGTCAGTTCCTGAATGCTCTTCACATTCGGCGTAAATATCTGCTCTATGGCAGAATGACCGTCAGCCGCCACGAACTTCATATCAGCCTGCTCAGCCGGGACCGCAGACTCCGCACGCTCCAGATTTGCCGCATAACTGCAATCGCTGCACGAAACTACGGTATCCTCGCCGATATCCGCCAGTGCCATAAACTCATGGGTTTCCCCTTGCCCGCCAATGGCACCCGCATCCGCTTCCACCGCCCGGAACGTCAGTCCGCAGCGCTTAAAGATTCGTTCATACGTTTCATACATGTTCCGGTAAGACACATCCAGGCCCTCCCAGTCCCGGTCAAAGGAATACGCATCCTTCATCAGGAATTCACGACCCCGCAGCAGACCGAAACGCGGACGCCGCTCATCCCGGTATTTGCTCTGAATTTGGTACAGGTTGACCGGCAGCTTCCGGTACGAAGAAATCTCTTGGCGAACGATGGACGTCATCACTTCTTCATGGGTAGGTCCAAGCACGAACTCCCGGTTATGGCGGTCATGCAGCCTGATGAGTTCCGAACCGTAAACATCGTACCTGCCCGATTCCTTCCACAGCTCGGCGGGCTGGACAGCCGGCATGAGCATCTCCTGCCCGCCTGCGGCATCCATTTCCTGCCGAATAATGGCTTCGATCTTGCGCAGGACCCTCCATCCCAGCGGCAGATACGAATAGATTCCTGCCGCCGTTTGACGGATATAGCCGCCGCGGAGCATCCATTGATGGCTCAGTGCCTCCGCCTCGGAAGGCACATCCCGCATCGTTGTCATCAATAATTGGCTTTGCCGCATCTTCCACATACTCCTTCTCATATCCATGAATGAACCTGCCTGAGCGCAAAAAGAGCACATTCGCTCCTAGGGACGAATGTGCTCGTGGTACCACCCTGATTCCATCCTGCCGGACGCAAAAGATGCTCCTTGCAAGATGCTTCATAAGGCGGTAACGGGCCGAACCGGCGCCGCTTGTTCACAGCGGGCAACTACAAGGTAGGAAGGACGCAGCCTAGCGGGTGGAAGCCTTTCAGCCAGGGGCTTCTTTTCTGTCTCACTGAATCTTGCATCCTCATGTCCTTGATGATCGTTATTCACGGGAATTTCATTTTCCAATACATTACAGCCGGACGATCGGAATGTCAAGCATGAATAGGTCAGGCATTTCTAATGTGCGATATGGTCCAGCACCTGCCGCAAGATCCCGATGACATGCTCATCTTCATACGTGTAAAAATATGTATTTCCGTCCCTGCGGTATTTGACCAGTCTTAAACTGCGCAGATAGCCAAGCTGGTGGGATACCGCCGACTGACTCATGCCAAGCACCTCGGCAATATGGCCGACCGGGCATTCTTCCTGCGAGAGCAAATGAAGAATCCGGATCCGCGTCGGATCTGAAATGGCCTTCAGCAGTCGTGACGCTTCCATGGCCTGGTCTTCGTGCAGCAGCTCATGGTGCTCTTTTTCCATAAACTAATCCCCTCTTCTCCATAATGGCTTGAACGATTTCGCGGGCATCCCGTGAAACTCCTGCCAAGAGTGCGGAGCCCCGATGCGTCTGCCAAGGCAAACCTACATAATAGAGCCCTTTCACCGGACTAATTCCGCGTGTATGAATAACAGCCATCTTATGATCCAGCGCTTGATCCACATGAAGCCAATCATAGCTGGGAACAAAGCCGGTCGCCCAGATTATATTCCGAACCTTAAGCTCCGTTCCATCCTCGAATCCCATGCCGGAAGCGCCGGCATCAACGACTCTCTTTTTCAACACCACTTTACCGCACTTGACCGCTTGTTTCAATTCATATCCAAAAATCGGGTCTCCCCGGCGCTTCAGCTTACGTCCCACCCAGGAGGACCCGCTGGCTGATAAAATGCCGAGTTTGTCCAACCACCAGAACATCCCTTTTCCCCCAACCGTCATGGGTAAATACCGCGGCTGCTGACCAAGAGCCAAATACGTTTCCCGATCACCAGACAGTTCAACCGCAATCTGCGCCCCGCTGTTCCCGCCGCCAACGACTAGAACGCCGCCCTCTTGAAGCTGGGAGGGTCTCCTGTAATCGGATGAGTGCAGCTGGAGAATATCATCTGGAACCGATGCTGCAAACGTCGGAATTCGCGGCTCCAGGAACGGTCCGGTCGCGATAATCAACGCCTTCGCATGAAATTCCCCCTGATGGGTATCGATGTTAAACATGTCTTCTTCCTTGCGAACGCGCTTCACATCCGTCTCAAACTGAATGGGCAGCTCAAACCGTGCTGCGTAGGATTTCAGATAGGAAGCCACCTCATCTTTATCCGGGAACCCGTCCGGATCCCCCTCTATCCTCATTCCATGCAATGCACTATGAGTCCGCGGCGTAAACAACTTCAGGGAATCATATCTCGTCTTCCATGCATCTCCCGCCTCCGTCCCCCGATCCAACAACAGAAACTTCATTCCTGCCTGCTGCAGCCAATAGCCGGCTGCCAGTCCTGCCTGCCCCGCGCCGATAACGATTACGTCCCATATCATATAGGTATCACTCCAATTTATATGAATAATTGTTCATATACAGATATAACATGTATCTTGTTCTCTCTTCAAGCATAAAATGGTGATTGATCGTCAAACGCCCGCATGAAAATGGCATAAATATCTAATGAATCCAGTTGACAATACACGCATTCGGTCATACTATAGGCATAAAGTTGCTTCGAGGAAACAATATATGCTCGGCCCAATTTAGTAGGGAGAGGTTAAACTTTATGGATGAGACAAAATATAGGCAGCATTTGCATCAGGCAGCGCTCGGCGAGCGGTTTCTGATTGAACAGGTGGATATCCGCGGAGAGCATAAACGGCGCCTTCTGGACCTTGGATTCGTTCCGGGCTCCGTTATCGAAGTGCTGAAAGCCAGCCCGCTCGGAGACCCCACCTCTTATAGAGTAGCAGGTACCGTCATTGCGTTAAGGAAAGAAGAAAGTCAGTTAATCTGGGGTAAGGTGATGTCATCATGAGAACTTTTACCGTCGCGCTGGCCGGCAACCCGAACACGGGCAAAAGCACGCTTTTTAATGCCCTCACCGGCCTGAAGCAGCACACCGGCAACTGGTCCGGCAAAACGGTCAGTCTCGCAAGCGGCTTTTACGAATACAAAGACGCCCGCTTCCAATTTATTGATCTGCCCGGGACGTACTCTTTGTTCTCCAATTCGGCCGATGAAGAAGTGGCGCGCGATTATATTATTTTTGAGAAACCGGACGTTACCCTTCTGGTTCTGGATTCTACGGCGCTGGAAAGAAGCCTTAACCTTGCGCTTCAAGTGCTGGAAATGACCGACCAGGTCATCGTCTGCCTGAATCTGATGGACGAAGCGAAGAAAAAAGGAATCAAGATTAACGCACGCAAGCTGGCGGATCAGCTCGGTGTTCCCGTTATTCCGATTTCGGCCAGAAACAACGAAGGCCTGGATACCCTGTCCGAGCAGTTGCTTCTGATGTGCACAGGGAAGACTCCGACTACGCCTTACCGGATGAAATATAACGAACAGCTGGAATCACAAATTTTAAGCCTGGAGTCCGAATTAAGAGACATTTTCGGCGACGAATATCCAGCCAGATGGCTGGCCATCCGCTTTCTCGATGGAGACCAAAAGCTGATCGCGACGCTGAAAGACCGGTTAAAGGCTTCGGATAAAGGGGGGATCTCACTTGGAACAGCTAAAGCGCTTGGAAGCTCTAACAGCCGCCATTCCTGCTGAGCAGGTAGAGGATGTTCGGGAAGATATCGTGGGCGAGTTATTCAAAAAATCCCGCGAGCTGTGCAGTGACGCCGTCACCGTGACCAACCGGGAGCTTCTGTACCGTTCCGAGCGTTTGGACCGCATCTTCACCTCTAAGCTGTGGGGATTTCCGATCATGCTGGCCATGCTCGGCGTTATTTTTTACTTAACGATAGCAGGGGCTAACGTGCCTTCTTCCCTGCTGGCGAGTTTCTTTGGCTGGATCGAAGGCTACCTGACGATGGCCTTTCAGGCCCTCCATGCCCCCGATTGGCTTCATGGCGTGCTGATACTCGGATTGTTCCGGGGTACCGCCTGGGTCGTCAGTGTGATGCTGCCTCCCATGGCCATCTTCTTTCCGGCGTTTGCGCTGCTCGAGAACTATGGCTATTTGCCGCGGGTAGCCTTTAACCTGGATCGCCTGTTCAAAAAAACGGGCGCGCACGGCAAGCAGTCCCTCACCATGGCGATGGGATTCGGCTGCAATGCGGCGGCCATTATGTCGACCCGGATCATCGAGTCGCCGCGGGAGCGGATGCTCGCCATTCTGACCAACAACTTCGTGCCCTGCAACGGTCGCTGGCCGACCCTGATCCTGCTGGCCTCCTTGTTCATGGCTGCAGGTTTTTCGGGAGGAACCCAGACGCTCGTGACGGCTTCCGTGGTTATGGGCATGGTGCTGATCGGTGTCGTTGTAACGCTCACAGTATCATGGGGATTATCCAAAACGGCCTTGAAAGGCGTTCCTTCCCACTACACGCTGGAGCTGCCGCCATACCGTAAACCGAAAATTCTGAATACGATTCTCCGGTCGACCCTGGATAAAACCATCTATGTACTGCGCAGAGCCATTATCGTAGCGGCGCCTGCAGGCGTGCTCACCTGGGTACTTGCCAACATCTATATTGGCGATTCCAGCATTCTGATTCATTTCGTTGAATTCCTTGATCCGTTTGCGCGCGCACTCGGACTCGACGGCTTCATTCTAATGGCCTTTATCATCGGCCTTCCCGCAAATGAAATTGTGCTGCCAATCCTGCTGATGGGATATTTGGCTACAGGCTCCCTGACCGAGGTTACCGATATGTTTGCCCTCAAGCAAATCTTCCTGGACCAAGGCTGGACCTGGCTGACTGCGCTGAACATGATGCTGTTCTCGCTGCTCCACTATCCTTGCGGAACCACGCTCGTCAACATCTGGAAGGAGACTAAAAGCGCGAAGTGGACGTTCCTGTCCTTTGCCATCCCAACGGCAATCGCGATCGGCGTTACCTTCCTGGTCGCTCAGGTGGCCCGGGCATTGGGATGGGTTTAACGACAGGGGCTTGAATCTGTCACATGCAGAGCTAAATCTTACATTCTATGAGGCATCCCAAAAGGTTGGTCCAACCTTGGGATGCTTCTTCTTCTGATAGCCGTGCTGCAGATGGAGATGTATAAAGCAAACGAGCCGCTCCAAGAAGTCTCCTTGAAGCGGCTCGATATTTTTTTATCCGGAAATGGATGAGTTCTATGAAACTTAACCTTTCACCGAACCTGCAGCGATGCCTTCCACGATACGATCACTGAGGAACAGGAACATCAGCAGAATTGGCAAAATACTGATCATCAAGGTTGCGCCGATTGCACCCCAATCGGTTGTATATTGTCCGATAAAGTTTTGCACGCCGACGGTAAGCGTCTTGAACATATCCGAGCTGATGAACGTATTCACGAAAATAAACTCGTTCCAGTTGTAGATCATGTTAATGATCGCTGTCGTCGCCAGGACTGAGCCCGTCATCGGCAGCACGATCCGGAAGAAGACCCGGTGAACCGAGCAGCCGTCCATCACCGCCGCTTCTTCCACTTCCTTCGGCAGCGTGTAATAGAACCCGAGCAGAATCATAATCGTAATCGGCATATTGAATGCCACATACGACAATATCAAAGATATTGGATGATCGGTCAAGCCAACCTTGTTGAACATGCTGAACAGCGGGATCAAGGTGGAATGAACCGGAATCATCATGGCGACCATGAACAAGCCAAGGACAAAGGAACTGCCCTTCCATTTCATTCTCGTAATCGCAAAGGTAACGAGACTTCCCAATATGACCGTTAGCGCTGTTGCTGCTACGGTGATCCAGACGCTATTCAGAAAATAGACGCTGATGTTGCCGGCACTCCAAACCTTCTCGTAATTCTCCCAACGCGGATTCATCGGAAGGGACAGCGGAGGAAGATCGAATACTTCCTGATTGTTTTTTAATGAGAACAGCAGCAGCCATACGAGCGGGAACAGCTGGAATACGGCCACGCCGATCAGCACGACATACAGCAGTGTGTAACCCAGTTTGCCTCCCACTCCGTTGCCGGACCGGGCGCGCCCGTCTTGGAGCTGTCCTGTGGCTCCGGATATCATGAAGCATCCCTCCTTATGAATATTGGATCGTTTCTTTTGATGCCGTTAATTTCCGTATGATCCACGTTACGATCAGACAGATCACCAGCAGGAAGAACCCGATCGCGCTGCCGTAACCGAAATCATAAGCGCGGAAAGCCGTATGATACATATAGGACGCCATTACTTCGCTCGCGCCGTTAGGCCCCCCGTCCGTCATGACAAAGATGAGGTCGAAATATTTCAAGGAACCTACCACCGCCAGCACGATCGTAACCTTAATTACTTCCATGATGAGCGGAAGCTTGATCCGGAACGCAATTTGCAGAGAGGTTGCCCCGTCGATCTTGGCGGCTTCCACCAGCGATGCCGGGATGTTCTTCAGAGCTGCATAATAGATCAAGATATAAAAACCGGCATACTGCCACAGAATCGGAATGAACAATGCGAATAATACAAGCGACGGCTCAGCGAGCCATGCTGGCGGGTTCGTGATCCCGATGGATTCCAGAAAGCTGTTTACAATCCCGTTCGTCGGGTGATAAATGCGGAGCCACAGCTGCGCGATCGCAACGGAGGACAGCAGCATGGGTATGAGATAAATTTTACGGAACAGGTTGGCGCCTTTAATCTTGGAGGCCAGCACCATCGCCACGGCCAAATAGATAATCAGGCTTGCAGCCGAGAATACGGCTAATAGCAGGGAGTGCCATGCACTATCCCAGAACTTTCCGTCCTTAAGCAATGCCTGGTAGTTATCGAGTCCGATAAAGGTCATTGCACCGATACCGTTCCATTCGTTCAGTCCGTAATAGGCCGTCAATAGGATTGGAATATAGACGACGGCCATAATCACAAGCAGTGCAGGCAGTACATACAGCGCGATGATTTTTTTGTTGGACATCACTTTATCCAAAGTGTCCGACTCCTTTCTCCATATGGTCTAGAGGAAAGATTTATCCGGCATCGCTGCCGGATAAACCAGGGTCCCGTTTCTTTGTTGTCCTAAAGAGTCTTAGTTCCCTTTGGAGATCGCTGCATCATGCTCTTCGGAGAATTTGTCCGGGGTCACGGCTTTGCCGAAGAGCGCCTGGATCATGTTCAGATGTGTCTCGGCGGCATTCGCCTCCATCTGTACATCCGCGAACAGGGTGATACTGCTTGCTTGGTTCATTTCATCAAACAGATCGATGTACAGCTGCGGAAGCTCAAGCGTCGAGGTATCCACCTTCGTTGCCGGGATGACGCCGGCGCCTGTCACGGACTGCTCGCCCCACTTGGTTACGAAATACTCAACGAACTTCTTGGATTCTTCTTTCACCTTGGAGTTCTCTCCGATGAACAAGCCGACACCCGGCCCGCCTACCCAGCTGTTTATATCGCCTTTGCCGCCTTCAACCGTCGGGAATTTGAAGAACCCGACGCTGTCGCGGAATTCCTGCGGAATCTCTTCATTGGTCGTAAAGTTCGGCAGTTCCCAGGTACCCATCATGTACATGGCCGCTTTGCCGTTCAGGAATTCGGATTTCGCTTCCTCGTTGGACAAGCCGTTGAACCCTTTGACAAACGCATTGCCATCCACCAGCGATTGAACCTCGGCAGCTGCCTTTACAAGCGATTCATCCTTGAAGGAACTCGAACCGCTGATTGCGCTGGCCAGCGTTTCTTGTCCGCCGATTCGGTCTGCCAGGTACATATACCAGAGTGACCCGGTCCAGCGATCCTTGTTACCCAGTGCGATCGGAGCAATCCCGTTATCGGACAGCGTTTTCACGACATTCTTGAATTCTTCGTAGGTTTGCGGCACCTTCAGGTTATGCTGTTCGAATATCGCTTTGTTATAGTATACCGGCGCGATATTAAATTCGAGTGGAAGCGCATACGTTTTGCCGTCAATCGCATAAGCTTCGGTCGTGCCGGCTACGAACTTGCCATTAAGCTGACCGCCCAGCAAATCATCTACTGGTGCAAACAGGCTGCCTTCCACGTATGGTTTCAGGAATCCGGCTGCCCAGGTCACCCCTACGTCCGGAAGCTCGTTCGAGGCGGAAAGCACTTTCAATTTATTTTTGTATTGCTCATTATCCAGAACTTCCTGTTTGATCGTCACGTTCGGATTCTCTTTTTGATATTCTTCGATGATCTGATTCACGATTTTGTTCTGTCCTGCAGAAACGCCTGCCGGCCATAAGTGCATGAAGTTCACCGTAACTTTATCGCCTTCGCTGCCGCTGTTGCCTGCATCTCCCGTGCTGCTGTTGCTCGATCCACAACCAGCCGCAACCAGAGCGAGACACAATGTTAGAAGCAGAACCGTCCATTTTTTGTTGAACACGTTTACAACCCCTTTTCTAGTATGTTGTTCGCGTATTGAAACCGCTTTAATCAAATTTTATCAGTGAGGGGATGATAGTATAAGGTCATAATGATTGGGACTAATTCCACTTTTATTAGATTTCTTCTCCGCTATCGGATACGCTATGGCGATATTGACTCGGGCTTACTTCCTCAAGGTCACGGAACACTTTCACGAAATATTTCGCCGTTTGGTATCCTACTTTCTCCGCAATATCCGCGACAGGCAGCGATGTGCCCGCCAGCAGCTCCTTGGCCCGCTGCACCCTGCGGCGCGTCAGATATTCGCTGAAGGTGAGCCCGGTCTGCTCTTTGAACAACACGCTGAAATAACTGGAGTTCAAATGAAGCACTTCGGCCACTTCCTTAAGCGATACCGGCTCCTGAAGATGCTGATCCACGTACTTCAGCGCTTCCTGCACCTGGATGCTGTAGCCTTTATCGTGCTGTGCCGCCTCCAGCAGCTTGGGATCCACCAGTTTCTCCATCCGCTCAATCCGATCTATTTTTTCCCGGCGTTCCAGGGCCGATTCGACCGCGGTTACCAGCTTCCGCTTATCCAGCGGCTTCAGAAGGTAATCCACGACGCCGTATTGCAGCGCTTTGCGGGCATAATCGAATTCCGAATAGCCGGATATGACGATAATGACAGGCGGGTGCTCCAGTTCATGCAATCGTTCAATCAGCTCCAGCCCCCCAATTTCCGGCATGCGGATATCTGTCACCACCAGATGCGCCACCTGCTGCCGCAGCCACTCCAGCGCCTCTACGCCGCTTGAAGCCGTCACGATTCTACAGCGACCCGACGACCACGCCTCCAGGGTCTTTCTTACCCCTTCCCTCGTTCTTGGTTCATCGTCCACGATCAGTATCGTTTTCATGTTTTTCTCCCTCCCCATCGTTCGCCGGAAAATCATTCGGAATTTGAAATGAGATCGTCGTTCCCTGACCCACCACGCTGTGAATACGCAGGCCGGCTTGCCCGGAAGCGTAATACAGCCGGATTCTTTGCTCTACATTGGCAATGCCGACACCGCTTTTTTTAGAAGATTCCGCGTATCCTTTTTCCATGGAGGAATATAGGGCGGCCACCGTCTGCTCGTCCATTCCGGGACCGTCGTCTGTAATCGAAATGACCGTATATCCCGGGTGATCGGAGGCGGTTGCCCTTACAATGACGGTGCCTGGCCCCAAACGCTGCTCAACCCCGTGCAGGATCGCATTTTCCACGATCGGCTGTATCAGCAGCTTCGGAATCGGCACGCTTTTGCTGGCTTCATCCGCCTCGATTTTCCAGGATAATCGGTCTAGCATCCGCATTTTCATAATCATCAAATAACGTTCGGCATGATCCAGCTCGTCCCTGACCGATACCCACTCATCCTCGTCTTTGCGGTTAATGACATAACGGAATAAGCCGGACATCGCGACCACGATTTGGGCCAGCTCTTCTTCGCCTTGATCATCCAGCGCCCAGTAAAACGCTTCCAATGTGTTAAAAAGAAAGTGCGGATTGATCTGCGCCTGCAGCGCTTTAAGTTCTGTACGGCTCTGAATGATCTCCTTCTGATACACGACCTCGATTAATTCGTTCAACGAATCCACCATCTGGTTGTACGAATTGTTAAGCTCGTTGATCTCCATCGTCTTCGAGGTGACGGCAATGGGCTTCAGCGTCCCCAGCCTTACGCCGCGCATGGCTTTAATCAGATTCAAAATCGGTCGGATGATCATCGTGGTCAGAATAAAGCTTAAGATCAGAAACAGCAGCGCGCCAACGCCCCCGGATACGATAATCGCGGTTCGCAGCACCGATATTCCCTCAGTCGTATAATCGACAGGCGTCAAGATGACCAAGTTCCAGCCCGTTGCCTCAGACTGTTTCTGTACGGCAATGTAGTCTTCATGGCCGACCGTAACCGTCTCCCCTTCGCGGTGCAAAACCTCTTTCGAATCCACCGGGGTAGCAAAATCCGACGAGATTTCATTCCCCGCCTGATCAAACAGTCCCATCGTTTCACGCGAATCGCTGCCCATGCCGCCAGTTGAATCCGCCAGCGCAAAATAGTCCTTCTCCAGCTTCACAAGCAAGTACCCGCCGTGGGCAAAGGAATGGTCAATCAGCCGGATTCTCCGCACCGCTACCACCACATCCGGATCCCGGGGATCCTGACCGAACCATACCAGCTTCCCCATGCCTTGGTCTGCCGAAGCGATCCAATCGCCCCTAACCCGGCTGGTCAGACTTCCTTCATCCAGCGGAAACAGCCGCCGATAATCCTTCGTATATAACTCCAGCGACCGGATGCCCGTAGCGTAGGCTTCATATTTACGAACCTCCTGCTGCAAGGACTGCCGTTCGCCGAATGTAATCGGCTTACCTGCGGTCTCCTGCGCCAGAAAGCGCTGAACCGTTGCGTTCGTGGAGACTTGGGCCGTCAGTGTATCCACCTGCTTGAGCAGCGCATCCAGCTTACCGGTGGCCTGAACGGCCGTCTGCTGAATATGCTTCTCCGCACTGTTGCGCAGCAAAGCCGACACCTGATCATATACAAAAACCCCGACCAATGCCAATACGATAACCATCACCAGCATAAATCCAAGGAAGATTTGATTCCGCAGTGTATTCAGCCTGCCAAACCTGTTCAAGTTCTGCACTCCCTTTCGATTTGGAACTGTTATTCACTATACACAATCTTGTTGAAGTTAGGGAGTCCTCGCCGTTTTCGGAGAGCATCAAAGCATATGTACTTTATGACTCAAAAAAAGAGGAGATGCGCGGATTAGTTTCCCCTCGCACTTCCTCTTGTATACCGCCGTGCATCTCACTATACGGGATATAATTCCTGGTGCCGTTCAAGCTCTTTTTTACAATCGGTGCACAGCCCTCTTACCGCACCGGAATCATCCGCGTAAAAGATTAATTGGCGCTTGCGGTGGCATTTACTGCACGCTTGTCCATGCTGACCGCTGCGGGTTCGCGTTTTTGTTTTCAGATGGATAACATTACGATCACTTCCGCTTTTCTTGCGCCTGAACCGTACCAATACAAGAAGGACAACAACGGCTCCGGCCACCATCCCGATCATCCACCCCACGTTTATTTCACCTCCGACATGTGCAGGCTATTTGTACAAAATAGCTACAGAACGAACAGCAGATTTGTACTCCATGATCACGGATAAACGACGTCGCTACATTCAATTCCAACTACGAACATTTTAACATATCTCTATTTTTAATGGCGGCGCCTGCCCTTTCCCAATCTCAAATATAACCGGATTCCCGGAAGGAAAACACAAAAAAGCCTTCTCACTCCCGTTGCTACGGGAAGGAAGGCTTTCGCTGTGCTTTCGTTCATGCAACCGGCATGGTGTCAGATCTTCAACTCACCGAGTTTTATCAACTCAACGACAGCTTGCGAACGGCCCTTGACGTTTAATTTTTGCATGACATTGGAGATGTGGTTACGCACCGTCTTTTCGCTAATAAACAACTGCCCGGCGATATCGCGAGTCGTTTTGTCCTGCACTAGCAATTCAAAAACTTCGCGTTCACGGTGGGTTAACAAGAACTTACTGTTGTGGTCGGTCCCCTTCAATGGTGTCACCCCTCCTTGCCCGGGTATGTGTGGTCTAACAAGGGTAAGGGATACAGTCAACTCATCTTATGTAAGATCAAGGGGGAAGGTGCGAAAGAGTCGAACAATTTGGGCGATTGGCCTGTATTGGCGATTTTTGTCCTTGCTTCCGCTCGAAGGTTGGTCTATGATGAGGGTGTAAAAATTATTTTCTTTATTTTTTCATAATTTTAAAAATAATTTTCAAACTTGGAATCCCATTCGTTATGCCCAGGCAATAAGCTCACCGGGAACCTTGAAGGAGGCTTGTGATGACACCAATCTTGCATATTATTTCTGTCGAAAAGGAAAGTCTGCCCCGTCAGGAACGACGGCTCGCAGAGTTTATTTTGACAGCTCCATCCGAGATTGTGCATATGGGCATTAAAGATCTGGCAGAGCAGTGTGAGGTTAGCGCTGCCACCGTAACCCGTTTTTGTAAGAACTTTCAGTGTAAGGGGTATCCTGATTTTAAGCTCAAGCTCGCTGCCGAGATTGCTCATGCCGAAATGGCTTCACGCACGGGAAATACGCGCTATCAGGATATCGTTGCCGGCAACCCGCTTGCCGGCATCGTCGAGGCGATTGAATCCAATCATCTGACCTCGATACGGGATACGACAGAGCTGCTCGATCTGGGTCAGCTGGAGCGTGCCGTAGATGCCCTATGCCGCGCGAAGCGGATTGATCTGTACGGCGTGGCTACCTCTTCTATTGTGGCGCAGGACTTCTACCAGAAGCTGATCCGGATCGGCAAAAACTGCACGGCTTTCGCAGATTCCCATATGCAGATCACATCCGCCTCCACACTGACTTCAAGCGACGTTGCCGTGGCTGTTTCATACTCCGGCGAAACGCCGGAGACCATCGATGCGTTAACTTGTGCCAAAGACACCGGCGCCTTCACGATTAGTATCACATCGTACCGAAGCAGTGCCATCTCTGCGCTGGCAGACATTACACTGTATTCATCCTCGTTAGAGGAAGGAATGCGCCGGGGAGACATGGCTTCGCGTATCGCCCAGCTTCACATTATTGACATCCTGTTCATGGGTATGGCCAGTCGGGACTTCTCTACGTATGTTCCCCGTCTGGAGCAATCATATCTTAATGTTCAAAACTATCGCAAAAGCCGAGGAGGACAATAACCAATGAATATTTACACATTCCGCGATGAAGAACAATTTGTGCAAACAGGCGCTAATCTGATCTCGAGCCTACTTCACACCAATCCGCGCGCCAAGCTGGGACTGGCAACAGGAAGCACGCCGGTCGGGCTCTATGCCAAGCTGATTGAAATGAACCGTCAAGGACTGGTCAGCTTCACCCAGACCACAACGTATAATCTGGATGAATATGTTGGCCTTCCGGAGAACCACCCGGAGAGCTACCGCACCTTCATGAACGAGAAGTTCTTCAATCATGTGGACATCCAGATCGAACGGACCCATGTGCCGAACGGAAATGCTGCCAATCCGGAAGAAGAATGCCTGAACTACGATAAAATGCTGGAAGAATTCGGCCCTGTTGATCTCCAGCTTCTCGGACTTGGACATAACGGACATATCGGTTTCAATGAACCTGGTGAATCCTTAAGCGGCGGTACGCATGTGGTTGAGCTGCAAGAGAAAACACGTAACGCCAATGCAAGATTCTTCCCTACCCTGGATGATGTGCCAACCCATGCGATTACGATGGGCGTTGCCACCATCCTGAAAGCACGTCAAATCCTTCTCCTCGTCCGCGGTGAGGATAAGGCGGAAATTGTTCATCGCGCATTGAAAGGACCTATTACAACAGCGTGTCCGGCATCGCTGCTTCAATGTCATCCGAACGTGGTGGTCCTTCTGGATCAAGGCGCAGGGAGACTGCTGGTATGAGCGGCGAACGAAAAGATTCTGTCCAATTGCTGTATGGTCAAGTCCTGACGCCAAACGGCATCTGCGAAGACGGCGTGCTGGCAATTCAAGGAGAGGGCATTTCATACGCCGGTGATGCATCAGGACTCCCTGCCGATCTGAAGCAGGCGGCAACGGAAGTGATCCATCAACCGGATGGCTACATTATTCCCGGTTTTGTCGATATCCACGTACACGGGGGTAACGGCGAAGATTTCATGGATGCCACCAAGGATGTCCTGGATAAAATCACGTCGTTCCACAGCTCCCAGGGCACCACGGCCATGCTTGCTACCACGATGACGGCCCCTAAGGCAGCCATCGACCATGTGCTGCAAGAGGTTAACGACTACCGCAAACAAGACATGCCTTACACAAGACTGGTAGGCGTACATTTGGAAGGCCCTTTTATCAGTCCAAAATGGCCTGGCGCACAAAATCCGGAGCATATCGTCCACGCTAATATTGATTGGCTGGAAGAGTGGGTATCCACTTACCCTGACCTGGTTCGCCAGGTGACACTTGCACCGGAGCGTGAGGGAGCGCTAGAAGCCATCGCTTGGCTGAACAATCACGGGATCGTGGCTGCTCTGGGGCATACGGATGCCACCTATGAGGAAGTCGAGGCTGCCGTGGAAGCAGGTCTTAGCCATGGCGTGCATACGTTCAATGCGATGACAGGATTGCATCACCGCAAGCCTGGCGTGGTCGGCGCGATGCTGAGTGACGATCGCTTAAGCTGCGAGATAATCGCTGACGGTATTCATGTTCACCCCGCAGCCATTCGGATTCTTGCCCGCATGAAGCAAGACGGAAATCTGATTCTGATTACCGATGCGATGTCCGCTACCGGTATGGCAGACGGCGAATATACGCTGGGTGACCTTCCAGTCGTTGTCGAGAACGGCATCGCCACACTCAAGAGCAATAGAGACAGTCTGGCTGGCAGTACGCTGACGATGATTAAAGGCTTCCAGCTGTTGGTCCGAGAGGTTGGATTAAGCATTGAGCAGGCTTCCCGCGTCGGAAGCATAAATCCCGCTACAAAAATCGGCATCGCTGATCTTACAGGCTCTCTTGAAGCCGGCAAGCTTGCTGACGTTCTGTTGCTTTCAAGTGATCTAGAGCTTCAAGGGGTTTGGATTCAAGGACAACGCAAGCATTAATTTGATTGATTATTGCTTATATGGCAAACAAAGCAAAGGAGCTGCCTTTTTAGGGATAATTTCATTCCTAAAGGGCAGCTCCTTTTGGTGTAGAGGTTTTACCGGCTGTTCCGATTACCGCCAAACCAACCGTCATCCGTATCATTTTTCATCAGGTTGCCGCGGGTATCGTTCATGCCGTCACGACCGCCAAGGTTCAGCGGAAATACACGGTTAATCCATGTACCGAAATCGCGCGAAAGCGTTCCAACCGTGTTCGCTGCATTCCCGTCCGTTCCAAATCGATTAGCATGCTGATAAAAACCCTCATCCGTGGAAACATATACTTGACTGATATGTGGAGCGGTCTTGCGAATTTTGCTCGTAATCTCCTGACGTACATGTTGAGGTACCTCTTCACGATTGTTGCTCATCATGCCCATGTTATTATTGTTGGTTCCATAAGGAACGCCGTTGATGCCTGTTCCCATATAAGTGTTATTTGTCGTACCATTGGTTCCGTTAAGGTTATTGGTACCTGTGCCGTTAGTACCCATGAGTCCATTGGTGCGTGTTCCGTTCAACGTATTATAATTGCTGCCGCCAAATCCGCCATTGGTAGTCGTTCCGTTTACACCGAAGCCGCGGTTATCGGCATTACGGCCCAGGCCTGTTCCAAGACCCGTTGTATTGTCCACTGCACGTCTTGTATCATTTGCCATTCCTCGCAGAAGCCCTACGCTGCCTGTACCTGAAGTGCCAAAGGTACGGTTTCTGACATTCGTTGTGTTCGTGCCCGTCATCGTTCCGTCAGTGGCACGATTTGCTCCAGTGCTCATACCTGTCACATGACCGTTGATGTTGTTGGTGTTCATCCCATCCCTGGACAGCGATACATACGCATTGCGGTTCGTCACGAATACATGGGCTGTGCCTAAACCACTGATATCCGAAACTTTTCTCGACAGCGTTTTGCTGTATTTCAGGTTGGTCAGGTCATGCTGCTGCGTACTGCGGACATTCTGATTGTTACGTACGGAATTCACACCGATACGGCCACTGTCCACATTGTTCGTACGTGTCGTGTTGCCGTCATTGGCGTTACCGCATCCTGCTACTGCAGCCATACTGAGCAGCAATGCCGTGGAGACGGTCAGGTTGAGGGCCTTGGATTTAATCATGATTCATCCTCCATCTCTATAATGAGTGTATTAACATCGTATAGGATGACCTTGTGGCAGAGGTGGTATGCTGAAAGGTTTTAACATGGAAGATTACTGATGATCAAGCCTAATTTTATGGACAAAAAAAACACCGATTGGATCGCATCCATCGGCGTTTAAATTCATTTTCTTATGAAGAGGAGCACTGTACCTGTATTCTGGCATCATCCATAATATCGGCAAGCGATCGCTCCAGAAGGTATTGCGGACGCCATCCCAGCGCTTTGAGAAGCTCGGCGCCTTGCTGCCCTCCTGTTCCCTTATTTAATGAATCCAATGAAAGAGAGGCGGATTCAGGGCCCCAATCCATGGGCACCGCCGTCTGGGTCTCCTTAAGCAAGCGCTCAGCCAGCTCTCCAAGCGTATGCTCTTCCCCTGATCCAATCGGATACGTCATGCCGGAAGAGCCGCTCTTCAGAAGTACGCCGTATGCAGCTACCGCATCCCGAACGTCCAGAAAGTCCCTTGATTCAAAACGGGAGCTGATACGGAACAGCGGTAGGGGCCTGCCCGCTTCACAACCGGCAATATACCGGGCAAGCAGCGTGCAGAACCCTGTCGATTCTCCAGGACCAATCAAATTGGATGGCTCTGCCAGGACGATGTGTTGGTTGAACATGCTATGCCAGGCCGCTGCCGACCAACTGGCAAAGGTTTTGCTAAGGCTGTACGGGTGAGGAACGGAGGCCGCGCCTTTTGCAGGATCCACGCTCAGTCTGGAACCAACCATCACCATCCGGCTGTCCGGACAGTGCTGCCGGACGGCCTCCAGCAGATAGATGGTGCCCATAACGTTACTCTCCATATAAGAGGCAGGATGCTTCCATGACTCCGAAGCTGAATTTTTTCCGGCTAAATGCAAAATATAATCAGGAAGGCTTCTTTTGATCAGGTCATTCACCTGCTCACGATCCTCCAGATGACACTCGGCGGATATGACACCTTGTATCGAATCCAGCGTTTTCTTATTCCTACCGGCAGCAACGACCGTGCAGCCCTGCCGAACGAAATAAGCGCAAGCATGTAAGCCTGTAAAACCTGTGGCTCCTGTGATCAGCAGTTTTTTGTTTTTTAATGTTTCTGCTGCCATTCGTACATCTCCTTTAACATTTGAACATAGCTCGGGAATGGATATGTTGCATCAAGTCGCGTGCTGCGCAGTGTCCGATCCTGAACAAAATCGTCGGTCGGGACCACAACCACATCGTGTTTCCCCCATATGTCCTTGAACAACAACAGCAATTCATATTTGCTTACCGGGTTCGGATGCCCTAGATGGATGAGACCTCCCACGTCCTTGTTCATGAAGAATTCGATCGCTTTGGCAAGCTCCAGCGTCGTAACGCCGTTCCATTGTACGGCCCGGTAGCCGGAAACCTCGCCCCGCTGCTTCATAAACCAGTTAAACAGGCCAATTCCGCTCTGCCGGATTTCAGGTCCGATGATTGAGGTTCGAATGGTCAAGTGATCCGGGTCTTGGACCTCGCCCAGCGCTTTGGTTACCGCATAGGAAGTTGCACCATCGGGAAGATCATCTTCCCGATAGCCTCCCTTGGTACCCAGAAACACGCAATCCGTGCTGATATGAATAAGTCTCGCTGAAATGCTACCCGCTAAATTTCGCAGACGATGAGGCAAAAATCCATTGATATGATATGCGTTTATTTTGTCTTCTTCAGCTCGTTGATTCAAGACGCCTACGGCGTTGATGATGATATCCGGCCAAACCGCCTTAACCATATGCTCCACAGCACTCATATCGGTTACATCCAGCACCAGCCCTTGTGAATCACTTCTGTCCCGGGTCGTATAAAAGACATGATGCTTGCCGGATAACTGAAAGTACTGTACAAGCATATGTCCCGCCATGCCATTTCCCCCGAGAATGAGCATCTTCATGGCAAGAATCCTCCGCGGCGCAGAATATCCCGTATTTCGTCCTTGGTCATCAATTGATGCTCTGAGCTGAAGCTGTTGAAAGACACTTTGGACAGGTGTTGATAACGCTCATTCAGACCAGGAATCTCGAGAGTCGGTAATATGACCAAATATTCATCATCGTAAACAACAGTAGTCAGGCTTTCAAAATCACTCATGAGGATTTCATGGATCTTCTCTCCCGGACGAATTCCGGTTTCAACCACGGAGACGTCGCTGCGACCCGAAGCTTCTATAAGCACTTCCGCCAAATCCACGATGCGGCAGGTCGGCATCGTCATAACAAAGATTTCACCGCCGATGCTTTCAATCGACGCTTTGAACAGCAAGGAGATCGCGTCCTTCAAGGTCAGGAAGAAACGGGTCATGTTGTGATCGGTAATGCTGATCTGTCCCTTTTGCCGAATCTGATTCTTGAATACATGAACGACGCTCCCGTTCGTTCCGAGAACATTGCCGCCCCGCACGCAGACGAATTTAGTGTGCGTACTCAACAGATTAGCATACACGATCAGTTTTTCGCCAATCGCCTTGGTCATGCCGTAAAAGTTGGATGGATTTGCAGCTTTATCCGTTGAAATATATATCACTTTTTTCACTTGATTTTCAATAGCCGCCTCAATGACATGCTGCGTGCCTACCACATTGGTTTTCAAAGCTTCATAGGGATGCTCTTCACATACAGGAACATGTTTTAGCGCCGCAAGATGAAATACGTAATCAACATCCTGGCAGGCTGCCGTAAGAGCTTCCTTGTCGCGGATGTCTCCAATTCGGAAAGTGAGTCGCGGATCTTCAAACTCACGGTCCATAGCCACCTGCGTGGCCTCGCTTCTGGAATAGACGATGACCTGCTTAGGATTTAGCGGCAGAAGCTGGCTGATCAGTTCATGTCCCCAAGAGCCTGTGCCGCCAGTCACCAAAATCCGTTGATTAGTGAACATTCACTTTCCCTCCAAGCACATATTTTACGACGGTACGCGACACATTGTCCGCTAAATAGCCCTCCGGGCACTTCCAGTCGCGACTCAATTGAGTCATCAATTGGACCGCTCCATGGATCCGGTCCGCGCTCAGGCCGGAAACGATGTTGCTTCCGCAATCCACAGTCTCCGGTCGCTCCGTCGTCCGCCGAACCGTCACTGTGGGTACGTGCATGATGCAGCATTCCTCTTGTACCGTGCCGCTGTCGGTGATGGCACAAAGAGCGTCCTTCTCGAGCCTCACAAAATCAAAAAAGCCAAAAGGCTCGTGGAATTCAATAAGCGGATGAAGACTGACCTCCTTCGCCCCTTCAAGGCGCGAAGCCGTCCGGGGATGCAGGCTGCATATGAGCCGGTGTCCGAACGTTTCCGCAACCGCGTTTAACCCATTTAAAATTTCCTTCAAATTCTCAGGTCGGTCCACATTCTCGGAGCGGTGTACCGTAACCAGAAAATATTGCTGAGGCGACAATGACAGCCGCTCCATGATCCGGCTTTGATTGACCTGAGCTTCATAATGCTTCATTACTTCATAGATCGGGTTCCCTGTCAGAACGATGCGTTGACTCGGTACGCCCTCGCGAAGCAGATGATTCTTACTGTAGTTCGTGTAAGGCATATTGATGGAGGATACCGCATCAATGACTTTACGGTTCTTCTCTTCAGGTACATCAAGATCAAAGCAGCGGTTCCCCGCTTCCATATGGACCACGGGGTATCCCAGACGCTCAGCCAGCACGGCGCAAAGCGCGCTGTTTGTATCGCCCAGCAGCAGTACGGTATCGGGCTGCTCCTGCTCCAATATTTCTTCCATGCGGCTGAACATCACGGACAGCTGGCCACCGAGCGTCGCCTGGCGGTCCTGAAGGACGTAATCCGGACTGCGGAGTCCCATTTCCGAGAAGAATACCCCGCTCAAAGTATTCGTAAAATTTTGCCCCGTGTGCACGAGTACATGCCGCGTTGCATACTGGTCTAGAAGAGGAATGATCAAGCTTAATCGGATAATTTCGGGCCTCGTACCCAAGATTGTCATGACTTTCATATCGGATTCTCCCTTGCCAAGTTAATCACAGATCCGAAGGCGATCTTTCCGCAGCACGACCATTCTTCCCTTATTCTTGAGATGGCAGAGCGGAGGCGTGTCTGCTTTCAAATATGTCAAACGCCTGATCCGACTCTACCATTCCCTCGTCTCATGCCTTCCGTCGCCTTGCGGACGTTCTGCGTTGTCTAAGCTTTGATGCCCGTCGCCTGGTCGGTTTTCCTTCCGTTCTTCTGGTTCTCGTGCGAGGTAATTTCCGGCGCAGTCCCGCTCCGCTGCGTTTCTTCCGGGTTCGCCTTCCCTGGTTGTGCCGTCTCGTCGGAGCAGCCTGATGCTTCGCCGTCCTTGCCGTCGCCTGGAACCACCCCGGATGCTCATTCATCCACCGGGAAACCATCTCGTTCACCCGCACCTGATACATCACAGGACCATAAACAGCCTGCGCTTTCATTCGGTTCTGCATCCCCAAGGAAACTCCCTGATCCGGTTGATCCAGTATGAACCTTACTTTCTCCGCCAAAGAGTCCGTGCTTCCTGGGTCAGCTAGCAGATGCGCACAGCCGACAGCTGTCAACACTTCCTGGAGTCCCCCTGATGCATAGGCAACGACCGGCTTCCCGTACATCAGGCCCTCCAGTGCCGTCAATCCGAATCCCTCCGGTACCACGCTCGGAACGACAACAACATCAAGCGCACAGTACACCTGAGAGATGTCATCCTGGGGACCGGCAAATATGAATCGGTGCTGAGCCCCTGACCAAGCAATCCGATCGCGGCACAATCTCTCATAGTCCAGGTCCAACACGCTGCCTACAATGAGAAAGACAGCGTCCGGATAGGCATCCTTAAGCGAAAGCGCCATGTCGATGAAATGATGAACCCCTTTGCTCTCGATCAGAAACGACGAGATCATCCCTATTAAGGGTCTGTTCGATGTGATCCCAAGCTTCTCCCGGTAGGCGGCCCTCCATCCCGGCCATGCTTCCTGCTGAATGTCAGACTCGCTCCAGGATGGAGGAAGAACCGTCATCTTCGACTGCCTCACTTCCGGCGGGAAGCTCTCGGCTACCGACTCGGAAATACTGATGATCCAACTGCTGTACTGATGGATTAACGAAGTGGACAAATGGGCATACCCGTTATTCGTAATTTTCTCTGTCAGCTGCCACATCACGGGAATCCCGAGTCGTTTTCCGGCAGCCGCCGGCATAACATGAACGCAGGTATTGGTAAGGATCACCTGAGGTCCTTCACTTGCTATCCATTTCGTCAAGGACCGGAATACAGGTGTTGTCATTAACTTATCCGCTTCGTTCATAAGATGGGCACCAGGTGTATATACACTGTAGAGCAATGGGATTTTGTAGATTTTCACCAAAATCCCGGATTGTCTGGCCAGCATGGTCAGTCGGCCTTCATTGGGTGCAACCAGAACACATTCGAAGAATGGAGACAACTGCCCGCAGAAGAACAAAAGCAGCTTCTCCGCTCCCGTAATGCTTGACGGATTGGATACGTGTGAAAAAATCAACATTTTCGGTTTAAAGGCCATCGGTATCGCCCGCATCTTCAGTAACCGTGATTCTCGCAGTACCGGATGCGATCCACCTCCTTTTCACCCAGTTGGTACAATATATTAGGGAGACAAAGATACCGCAACGACGCTTGTTCCCCCAACATTCATCTATTTCTGTGTACCGATTAAGGGAAGATGACCGAGAACAACGTATTCAGCCGATGTGCATAGGTATGCTCCTGATAAGTTCTCTCCAGCGCGCGATGGGCGATATCTTTACGAAGCTGATCGTTAGTCAGGTAATACTCGATTTTCTCCAGCAGTTCGCCTTGCGATCGGTACGTATCGATCTCAACCCCCGGTGTGTAAAAACGCGCCAGATCTGCACGCTCATCACAGAGTTGAAGCGTTCCGCAGGCACTGATCTCAAACGTACGGGGGTTTGGGGAAGCCGCTGGAATATGACCGCTATTTTGATTAATATCATCGTCATCTACCGCACGATGCAGATTGATGATGATCTTGGCGCTGTTGTATACGTCTGCCGTTTCCGCAGGCCCCATCCACTTGTTGATCTCGATTCTGTTGTTATATCGCCCATATCCCGGGAATCGTTCCCACCAATTGCCGTTAATAAATGTGCGGCGCGCCATCAGTTGATCCATAATGGGTTCAAAGAACTGAATCCGTTTCGGATAGGCTGTACCGACGAAACCGATATCGCGTGTTGCCGCTCCAGGCTTGGCGATCGGACGGTAATGGCCGGGAAATGCAGCGAACGGCAAATAATGAACCTGAGCACAGCCCAAGTTCTGATAATGGGCTACACAGTTCAACTCCAGCGTAAATACATAATCATAGTGATGAATCCAGCCTAATGTCATATCGGTATAATACGGATCGTCGGTCATCCAGACGGCCGTCCGAATTCCCATGGCCCGGACGGCATCCATCTGCTCCACCGGCAGATACATGCCGTCCAGTACCAGCACTAGATCCGGTCTGGTGCGACTTGCTTCCGCTGCTACATCCTGCTTCGCATCTGTCAGCGTAAGCTGACGTACCATGCCATGCAGCGTGCCAATGATCGCCTCGTCAATCGGCGAATAGGGAAATCCTTTTCCCGAGCTGACAAACAAAACATGGATCTCCCGCACAGGCGGGGTGTATACAATCCGGTTGACAATGCCTTGTGATTTCCCCCGGAAATACCCTTCATCGTATCCCGCTTGAAGACCGGCACTCCTGCCTCGTCCATATGCATCGGATACGGCGGACCGACGTGGTCCTGTAACTAAACTTTTAGGCATCCGCTTTGCTCCTCCCTGTTATTTGCTTGAACGAAAACAAGTTCATCCTATCGATTGGCCTCAATCAATGTCAGAAGTTCAGGCAGTCGGTGAACATACGTATGTCTTGTCATCGTCGTCTGAAGCGCCCGCTGCGCTATACTTCTACGCTGATCCTCTTGAGAAAGATAATAGGAAATCTTATGTTTCAATTCCGGAACGGAGCCAAAGGTCTCGATATCGATTCCTGGCGTATAATACTGGCTCAGATCCTCACGGATATCCGTGATCTGAAGCGTACCGCAAGCATTGATCTCAAAGGTGCGCGGATTGATCGAACGTCCCGGAAAATTCAGGCTGTTGCGGTTGTCGTCACCGCTTTGGGTCGGCCGGTGCAGGTTGATCACAATTTTGGCGCCGTTGTAGAATTTCACGGTTTCTGCAGGCGGAATGAAGCCGCTGTACACAAACGGAGAGAGCTCTTTATAACGGGCAAGTCGCTCCCAGAAGCCTCCGATAATACGAACCTGCTTCCCTTTCAAGAACGGGGCCAATTCATCAAACAGTGCCGCACGGTTGCGAAACGCGTTGCCGATGAAGCAAATGTCAGAACGATAAGCCGGCCCTGCCATCGTAGGGGTAAACAGTTCCGGATGAACGCCAAGCGGAAGATAAAACACTTCTTTCACCCCGACGCTCTGATACAATGGAACACAGCTCAGCTCGTGCGTGAACACAACATCAAAATGCTGTGCCAACCCCGGTGTCTCCTCCGTGAAATAAGGGTCATCCACAAACCAAATGGCCGTCCGGAAGCCGAGGTTCCGAAGCTGATTCATCGAATGGCGAAAATCCTCCGGAAATACGTGCAAGCCGTTCATGACCAGAATGATATCCGGCATTTGCTGCAGGGCCACCTCCACCACTTGTTCCGGCGGCACCACGATACATTCCCGAACGATTCGGCCAAGTCCCTTGACCACCCCTTCATCAATGGACTCAAAGCCTTGGGGGACATACAGAATTTTCAGATCGAAATATGGTGAGGGCTCGACTGGAATACGTTCCATCAGCGCACGGCACCCCCCCAAACGGTACCCTTCACTGTAACCTGCCTGGTAGCCCTCCTTCTGACCTGTACGAAACGATAAGCTCACCATCTTCACCCTGTCTCTTATGGGATTTACAAAGGTTCATATAACTATATGCCGAGAGGACGAATGCATCATGGACGACTGTCCCTTGGACCGGGAATTTGGCGTATGCCCTTACGTATCGCCCCCTTGAAAACGGCAAGGAAAAATAAAAAAGAGCGGTCTTTCACGGATCCGAAGCCTTCCGTGAGAGCCGCCCTGTCCGCCTTCATACGGGTGCAGGAGGGGTTTGCCCGTCTTCATAACCTTTTGCAAATCCCGATTTAAATCCTTCGTCATATGCCTGATTATAACCTTGGTTAAACGCTTGGGATGAGGCGGGATAGAACACGCGCCCTCCTCTTCGTAACCGATAGCGACTTCGAATCCCGCGGCGTTTACGCAAACTCAAGCTGCCGCCACGTCGCCGTCTGGCACCTTTAACAACCTTCAAGCGTCTTACAGCCAAGGATCGTCTCTTGCTGCCGGCAGGACGTGCACGTCCGCTCTTTCGTAAACCCGTTAGTTTTACTTTCATCCTATCATTAACCTCCCGAGTGCGTGGTTTGTTCCTGGTCTGCTATACCGTTGCATGCAATCCTTCCGGCTGCAAGCCATGGGGAAGAAGGAGATCCCCGTTTCGTTCGGTTCAGCGGTATGCCTGTCAGCATCTCCGTCATGACCGACTGGTAACCGGTTAAAAGCCGGATATTCTCAGCAAGCTTTCGCGAAGTCACGTCGGAATGGGCCGAGACCTCGGCGATATTCTCCAATATGCCGGCCAATGCCTCTTGGCTTCTGGCGATGGATGAAATCATGGCTACCCTTGCTTCATGTTCCCGGTGGGTGCGTGTAATCATTAGTCCGAATCTCCAAACTCAAATTCATCAAAACCTCCGCTTGCAGCCTGTTCATCGGTACCTAAAGCCACACGCAGATTCCGGCAGAGCCCTGATCCGATTCGGGTCAGTCCTTCAATCTGCTCCACGATTTGCTCATGCATCACCAGCGAATCCTTCAATCCGCCGGTAGAGGGATCCTGCGACAGTACCCATTCGCGAACCTTTTCAGCTTCGACAGCCTTCCCCTCCAGGATCAGAGAGGTCTCGCGCTGAATGGTAACGGCTGCTTCCAGCATTCGCATCAAAGACTCTTCTTTGCTCACCTGCATTCCCGCCTCTGTCATCCGGTAAGATTACCGGGTTATTCTTCCTCTTGGTCTCTCAGTTCCTTTAACACGATCTCCAGGCTATCCGCTGCGGTTTGCTGCAGATCCGCCATGGCGTTCAAATAAGAAACGATACTGCGATTGATTTGTACCGTCTGTCCTCCTGATGATTTCGGTCCTTCTGCGAGCTGAAATTCATATTCAGGAAGTGAATGTATAATTTGAGCCATGCGAACAGCAGCATGGCGCTGAGCTTCCAAAATCCGGGCCAGCTGCTGTTGAGAATGCGAAAGATGGGCTATCATATCATCGATTTTGCTCTCCACGTCGGTACTCCCCTTCACTCTTCTATCGGTTCAGCATATGCGGAGAACGGATTCTCCGTGCAAAATTCAAATCATAACTTTCCGCTTGCAAATAGGGATGACGCCTCGATCTGTAACCTCTGTTCCGCGGGTATCCGTTCAAGCCATCTGTGCATAAGGTCTTCCGCGGAAAGGATCTCTTCATCCCACATACCGATCTCTGCCGGGAGCGAACGCCTGAAGAGAAGACAGCTTAATGGATTGGACAAGGAACCCGACGGAGCGGACTTCTCCTCATCCGCCCATGCTGCTCCTAACCCCGTTGCGTCCGAACTGGCATAGACCATTTTTAAAGCAGGCTCACGCTCAAGCTCGCTCACCAGAACCCCAAGCCAGTTATCCATGTGTGGTAAAACATTGGCCAATATGGCGATGTACTCGCCAAGTGACGCTGAAATCGCCTTGTTCACTACACAGGCAAGATGATCTCCGCTATTCCCTTTGATGTGACGCACGACTCCTCTACGATCATGAATATACCGCCTCGTATTTGCTGTGGCCCCGGCATCGGCAACAAGCACCTCATAGAGATGGGGAGTCATCGTCTCAATATGCTGTATAACTTGAGCCACTGTATCATGGTGAGAATCCGCAGGGATAATAATGCTTGTTCCTTCGAACACAATGCCCCGGTCCTCCTGCCCAAGCTTTAGCCCGAGAGCATAACCGGCCTGATAACCGGCTCGGTAATGCTCGCCCGAAACTCCCCCCTCTCGCCGCTCTCCAGTATAGACTGTAACCCGTACGGCACGCCGTTTTTTCATGGCAATTCATCCTTCATATGCACAGCCGCCTCCTGCAACGATTCAAAGGTGCCGGCATCGCACCACCACTGCTGCAGGATGTCATAGATTAATGTGCCGTTGGCTGCATAAAGATTGTTGACATCGGTAATCTCCAATTCCCCTCGTTCTGACGGACTGATTCGGCTGATGATATCAAATACGCTATGATCATACATATATATTCCCGTCACCGCATGACGGCTCCGGGGATTTACAGGTTTCTCCTCAATGAAGAGCAATTTCCCGCTTCCATCCTCCGCAAATACGGGTACGCCATACCGATGCGGGCTATCTGTAGGACTGAGCAGTACCATAGCCGTACCGGAAGGCTGCTGTACATAATGCTGAATGAACGGCTTTAAATCGTCCTGAAAGAGGTTATCGCCCAGCAGAACAACGAATTTTTCCCCGTGAGGAATAAACCCTTTCGCAAGCTCCAACGCCTCCGCAATTCCGCCTGCCTGCTCCTGCACCTTATAGGTCAAATTGACACCGAAGCTCCGTCCGTTCTCCAAATATTCGGCGTACAGGCCAACCGATTTGGAGCCGGTAATCAATAAAATGTCATCGATGCCCGCCTGATGCAGCTTGTGTATTCCATATGCAATCATCGGATGCTTTCCTACCGGAAGCAGGTGCTTATTCATATATTTCGTCAGCGGAAGCAGTCGGGTGCCGTTCCCCCCTGCCAGCAATACGCCCTTCATGATGCGTCACCTCTCTCCTCGATGAATTGTAATGGATCAACATTCCACTTCTCTACAAACCGTCTCCGGTTCCGTTCAATCAACTCCTGGAAACCACTCGGGAACCGGGTTCGGAAGCTTGCACTCCCTTCATGATGCACCAGCACATTGCCTGCCACCAACAGCTTGAACCCTGCAAGGCGAGCGCGATAGCAATAATCATCATCCTCATAGTGTCCGGGCGAGAAAATCTCATCCAGGTATCCCACCCGATCCATGACCGCGCGCTTGAACAAATAGCATAATCCCACGATGCGATTCACTTCGTGCCACAGTCCCGGATTCGGTACATTCCAGCGTTCTGCCTCCTGGATGTAGCCTGTTCTGTCCGTATACTCTACCTTCACCTGCTGGATACCGCTTGCGTAATTCGTTACAGGCCCCACGACCCCGATCTCTTCCTTGCTGTATAACGCTTCTTGCAATAACGTCAGCCACCGCGGCGAGACAAATACATCATTGTTCAGCAGCAATAGCTGATCTCCCAAAGCCAACCGGAGACCATGGTTACACGCGATGGGGAAGCCGGTGTTTTCCGGCAGCGAGACAAGCAAAAGCCCTTCCCGTACACAATATTCACCGGTTCCATCCCGCGAGCCGTTGTCCACAACGATAATCTCGTAGGGGACATCGGTGTATGCACGGATATGGTCCACACAGGTGCGGAGCAGATGCAGTCCGTTATACGTGGGAATAATAATACTCGTTAGTCCGCTCATAGGCTGTTCCTCCGTAAGGATAATTCCGCCCGTGACACCTGTCCCCATTGAAGGCGCCCGCCAAGGTCTTTCATCGTTTCTCCTAGGGCTTCGATATGATCGCCAATGATCAGCTTTGCCACTGGATTGTCCTTACCCCGATTCGTCTTTCTTCGCCGGTTTACGCTCAAAACATCCACGGTTTGTACCGCTTCAATCCGAAGTCCATGTCTTATGGCCAACGTCTGGGCTCTGGGTGGGACAGAAAGATTCGCATAACCGATACGCTCCAGCGCCTGCCTTGTCATCGCATGGGGAATAGCTGTTAGCGAATTGGCCTCCAGATCGTCACGTCCCAGCATGCGGTTGAGAAATGTTTTACAGCGGGTAACCTCATCTTGGCGGCTAAATTCCGGCAGCAATGGCATGATATCGTTCAATGCCACATCCACTCCTCGATCTGCCGCAAGCAGATAGGAACTCAGTTTTTCCGCAGGCACCGGCATATCCCCGTCCATGAACAGAACGATGTCCCCGGTGCTCATCTTGGCCCCTAAGGCACGGGCCACATCATGTCCCAGCCGTTCGGGAATGTGGATCACCGTAACTCCTTCAAATGCACGCGCTGCCGAGTACGTATGATCATGGCTCCCATTCTCGACGACGATGATTTCATGAAATGGAAGTCGTTTTAGCTCTCGCAGCACCATCGGAATGGAACCCGCTTCGTTGCAGGCGGATACGATTACGGAAGCTCGCCCTTTCAGAGGCGGCAGCAGCGGTGCCGGGATCGACTGCCTGGAACCTCTGGCGTATCCGCGTCGGAACGATTCCGCCACGCCGGGCAGAACGTGATAGAGTTGACGTTGGGGAATTCCGCTGGAAGCCAGCCATTGACCAAAAGCCATGGATGCTTCCCTTTTGGATGCTCCCCGTCTTCTCCCGGACAGACCTCCCGCACTCAGTGCGAGCCGTTCCCAACGACTGTTCCGTATTAAACGGTACGCTACCACCCGTGAGGAACCTTTTCTTAAACGTCTTCGGCTTTTAGATCCTGATCGACTTATCTTTTTATGAACCCATCTTTGCACGTGCTCACCTCACCACGCTCCGTCTTCGTCCACCATCGTGATATCCGCCTCGGACACCACGCTCTGCCATCACGGCTTCCAGTGCTTCCAAATGATCGCCAAGCACCAGCATTTCCAGCGGATCTCCGCCCGCGATTCGACCGGGATTCAAGCGTCCGACTTCTACGCGATAAACCGCCTCCACACGCAGCCCCCGGTTCACTGCAGCCGCTTGCGCTTTCGGCGGAATGGACAGCTCACTTGCACCGATCGTCTCCAGCGCCCGACGGCTTAAGGCATGCGGTACGGCTGTCATGGACGCACCCCGCAAATCAGACCTTCCAAGCATCGAATTTAATGTATATTTCGCAAGAATAACCCGGTGAACCGGCTGCCGATCGATAGGACCGGTATAATCGTTCAAGGCCACATCAACGCCGGATTGAACCGCCTGGACGAAAGGCCTTAACTCACCGGAGGGAATAACCATATCGCTGTCTGTAAAAAGAAGAATTCGTCCTTTAGCTGCTTGAGCGCCTACACTTCGTCCCACATCGTGTCCAAGCGGCTCCGGAAAAGACAACACCTTGGCTCCCATCCGTTCTGCGACAACAGCGGTCTGATCCTTACACCCGTTCGCAACAACGATAACCTCCGTTTCGGGATGAACCGCCCGTGCTTCTGCTATGACCGCGGAAATCTTACCGGCTTCATTCATAGCTGGAATAATGACAGACACGTAAGGATGGGGATGATTCTCCCGTGGGATCTGTGGTTCCATAGGACGGTAGGTGGTAGGATTAGCGGGTGGCTGCAACGATTCCCTGGAAGGACGCCGAGAAACCGACCTTCTTCGGGGCCTTAACCGCTGCACATTGCGCATACTTGCACTCCTCCTCCCTCGTAACGGTCACTTGCTCCTTGGCAATCTATCCTATTGTATGTTTGCTCTCCTTCACCGTAACGGCATATGTACGGTTATACCCCAACGCTTATCCCCATCCGCTATCTGTACATACAAAAAGGGCGGGGAGTAAGCTCCCTGCCCTTTTTGTACGACCCTATTGCCCGCCTATCGCTATCCATGATAACCATCCGGCTGCAAGCGGATTGCCTGCGGACCTTGTGATGCCGACCATCGCCTGAAGCTCTTTCCGTGACCTGACCCCCGCTTGAAACCCGGGGTCGCTGCATGATACTACCATGACATAATTTTCATCGGCATAAGGGGACGGGAGCGAGACGGCAACATCGATGGTGTCCACGCCTTCAGGAAACATGAAGGGCATATCGCCAAACTGCTGCATTAACGGCCTGTCAGGCATCCCTTGTACCGGATTAAAGCTCAAATGCGCCAAGTCCACCGAATGGCTTGCAATTTTAGAGGAAGTAATCGATTCAGGGGATAGATGAATGCTATATACAGAATAGTCTTCAATCGCCTCGCTTCTTACACTGCGATGTCGAAGATGAGCCGAGTCAATCGTATCATCGGCCAACTCATATTCGGCCGTACCACCACGATCAATACCCGTTCTGTACGCGGATGTCTTGAGACGGCCAGGATATCGCCGGTACGGTCTCTTCCCTCTTCCCCTGGTGATCATCCTTCTGGCTTTGTTCACTGTCGGCTCTCTCCTCTGCTTCTAATCGTTACTTCATCCTATTCGGCAAGGGGGGCGCCTGCCACTGTTCCATCGGATACCCTCAGATGGTTTGCATCAAATGAACCCAGCGCTCGGCCGTATGATCCCATCTGAAGCGCTGCCGCACCGTTTCGCGACCGGCCATTCCGATCTGTCTGCGAAGATTTTCGTCCTGTAGCAGAGTGTTAATCCGCTGCGCAAGTCCGGCTGGAAAATCATCGCTCTGGACCAAATACCCCGTCACTCCGTTTTCCACAATTTCCGGAATTCCTCCGGCACTTGAAGCGATTACCGGCACGCCTGCAGCCATGGCTTCGACATTTACAAGCCCAAACGCCTCTCTGGGTGCAGATGGAACCACTACGATGTCTGCAAGCGAATACCAATCCGCAATGGCCGGGTATGGTACAAAGGGGCGGAAGTTTACCCAATGTTGGTATGGTCTTGCAGTTCTTTTCAATTCCCGTACATAAGCGGTTTCCCGATCCGATCCGTATCCGGCGCTCCCGATAATGAGCAGCAGCACATCCGGATGCTTCTCCATGATCTGCGGCAGTGCTTCCAGCAAATGGTGAACGCCTTTATCCGGAATCAGTCGTCCGGCAAACAGGATGATGCGCCGCCCGCTCCATCCGTAATGAGCAAGTCTGGCTTCCCGCAATGCCTTGGCTGCCGGGCTGAAGGGCGGAGTAAAATGCTCCAGACTGACTCCGAGATGATTAATCGTAATTTTATCCGACAGCTCTGGATGTCTTATCGTGATATCTTCCAGCAAAAAACGGCTGTTCACCACGATGCCGTCCATCCACCTGGCAATGTTCCCAAAGCGCTGCTCGCTCATATACGGAGGCGATATAAAGGTATTGGAGTGGAGATTAAGTACAGTCTTTACATCCGGGAGATGCATCTTCAGACGCTGTGCTAACAGCGGGCGATTGTGTACTTCGATAATATCCGGTCTCCATTTCTGAAGCCTCCGCAGCAGGGAAGGATAATAATTCGCTCCCGATGGCAGGCGGTAACACGGAACGCCGTTGATCGTGTCTTTTGAAGGGAGTCCTTTTCCAAGCACTCCGAATATGCGCACATCCATGGCTCCCTGTGCCAATGGAATCGTCTGCTCCACTACACGCTCGACCGAGCTGCTCCTCCCCGAAGGAATAACAAACGACCCCGGCGTCACAACTGCCACCTTCCGCAAACCCATAACTCCACACCCTTCTCACAACTTATCTATATGAAAAACCACTACTGATATATCATAGGTACCCATCCCCTTGATACCAGCAGTGTTTCATTGCCCTAATTCAAAATAACGCATACCTGACATGTGTATGGCCTGATACCTTAACATATACCGAATCAGGGTCAATTGGTGACTAATCTCCGGTAAAGATTAGGCCAACCACGGGCGACACCCGTCCATCCAGGACAAACTTCCTCCTGCATAGGATGTGGTACAAAGACTCCATGATCTATGGTAACAAGGAGGATGACCATGCATCCGGAATTTGTCGGCATTCTGCTCAACAACAACACGTATCGCAGAATTTCCAGCGGGAGAATCGGCACTGAATCACTGGCTAACTATGAAGAAGCCGCTGCCATGTACGGACTGGTTCCTTGTTTTTTTACCATTCATCATATTTCATTGGATACCGGAATGGTGACAGGATATATACCCATTCCATCCGGGTATCGCCGTGTCTATATTCCCATTCCGCGGGCTATCCATATGCGCGCCATCTACCACAACCGACGCGAACTCAAGCGGATCGAGGATCTGATCAAACAAGGAATCTTTGTGTTTAACGGCCGTACGCGCTACGGCAAGGATACGATACACCATATGCTGGAACAGGATTCGGGATTATCGAATGCCTTGCCGCATACGGTAAAGGCAACGCCCGTCTCCATTCGATCCATGCTAAGCCAGCATGGTGACCTCGTCTTAAAACCATGCAGCGGCAGCATCGGCATCGGTATTATGCGGCTGAAAAGAAGCACCGGGCACAGTCAGCTGACGTATTCCCGCTCCTCCCCATCGGCTAAAGGATGGAGAACCGTAACGTTAGCCGAGGGCAAGCTTCATCCTCTAATTTACCAGAGAATCAAGCGTGCGCCCTTTCTGGCGCAGGAGCGGATCCCGCTGGCAGAATACAGGGGACGTCCCTTTGACATCAGGGTCACGGTACAGCGGGGAGGCAGCGGCAGCTGGGAAATCGCGGGCATGTTTGCCAAAACCTCGCCGCCTCAAACCTTCGTCTCCAACATCGCGCAGGGGGGCTCCGCCTATCAGGTACCTGACATTCTAACCCGCTGTATGCCGAATGCCCCTGTTGGAGAAACCCTCGAGCGCATTGCGGAATTCTCCCTGCATATCGCCCGGATCCTGTCCCTGTTTATTCCGTATGCTGCCGATTTTGGGCTGGACATTGGGATCACCGAAGATGGAAGGCTCTATTTCATTGAGTGCAACGGCTGTGATCAACGGTATGGTTTCCTGGAGGCCGGCATGGGAGAAGCGTGGAAGAACTCGTATCGGAATCCAATGGCTTTTGTCCGCTATCTCTACGATAACGATACCTGGCCCCCGCATTGAGATAAACCGAATGCGTTGGCGTTGATGCTTACGGTTTGATACCATATGCGGGATACACAGGCCATTGTCTGTAACTAACCTCATGCCATAGAGTAAACAGCGTAGCCTTGGATCAACAGAGCTTTTTCATTGCGAGTACAGCGAGCACAACCAAAACAGCCACTGCCTTTAAGAATAATCAGGCGTGGCTGTTTTGGTGTTAAGTGAAAACTTTAATGAGGTACCTGGGATCTAAAATCCCCTTTGCTGGACTGATCGGCATGATAGAATATGACATCCCCGTCCATCAGAGAGAACCGCTTACCATATGGATCATTATACGTGCGGCTGTATCCTTCAAGCTGCCATTGATTCATGAGTGGGCCATGAATGTATTGCAGATGGGGTTTGGCCGTATTGCCCTCCCGGATCGTCTCGATGTTGAAATTGACCACGATATACCCTTTTTTCAGAAAAACCGAGGATTTCTCGTCCAGTCGGTTCGTCCGTCCATAAGCGGCCAGGTCGGTCCCTTTCTTCACTACGTACACGTCGGCAGGAAGACTGTATTCACCGTACCAGCGCTGAATAGCCGCGTTAGCCCGCTCCGTGTCAACGGAGGCTGGCAACCCTGACTTCGGGCCGATCAGTGTTCGTATTTCGGATGGCAGCAGCATCCAGTCGAGCCGCCCTATCCAGGTCTTATTCTTGCTGGTCTTCTCCAAATACTGCCTCAAGTAAGCTGCCGCGGACATTCCCGCCGGGGCTCCGCCGCGGTTGTACAAATATGAAGCGTTATCCTGCAGCTCGCCTTGCGGAACATTGCGCAGCCTTTCATTCAGAACGACATAGCGCTTCTCCGTGTCCTGCGGGGAACCGATCCGAATGAACTTTCGATTTCCGCTATGGTAATACAGATCAACGGGCTGCCGTCCGCTGCCATCTGGATGAACGAAATAAAAACTCGGTGTAATGGAAATGCCGTCTTGTACACCAAACATATTGCCCTTTGTCTTCAAATCAAATTTGAAGTGGTAGCCTGTCTTTACGGCCGCATTCTTATATCCCTGTGCCGGATGCTTGCCCGGTGCGATGGGAAGTGTGTACGGCAGCGAGTTCCCGCGTGCTCCACCGTCAATATCGCGAAGTCCTGTCCAATAGGACGCGCCGCTTGGTGCCGCACTCCCTTTTTGTTTGCGGAAGACCGTCTCCCAGTTATAATCGGCTATATCCGTGATATGGAAATCATATACGCGTCCGATCACTTCGACCGGTTCTATATCCGTAGCCACATGGTGAGCCAAATCCAGATTTGCGCTGGGCTGTGTCGTAAAGTCGGAAGGAGCGTTCTCCGCGATCGTACGGAAGTATACCTGATAATTGCCTTCATCCACCCATACCGGCAGGAAAAACTCCGTGTCCAGCTGATCCGTCGGAATTGTGATCCAGGTGTCTTTTGGATAAAAGGTGCTCCTGTCGCTGCTGTAGACATCGAACGGAAAATACACCTGCTTCGATCTTACATACTTCGCATAGTCCCGGTCTCCGTACCCCTGGATGTTCCGATGCTGACCCGAGGTAGGGATGCGTACCGTAAACGGCCGATCCAAGATGAAAGCAGACCGCTTCGGGTTCGGGGTTGTCTTCTGATTGTGGGCCTGATCATCCGTCACCGACGAATAATTGACTACCGGCGTATGGACGGTGACGGTGTTAATGGCATGAATCGGAAATTCCTTATTACTTCCACCATTAATATTCCCTGGTAATAAACCATATTGAATAGTACCTGCGCTCGTTGTATTGGCCCTGTTAATCTTATCAATGCTAATCATATTATTGGGCTTGTACAGCACATTGTCACTAATATGTGTGGGAGCAGGGATGCTGCCAGGAGTGGGTCCTTTTTCGAGTGTTCGATTCGAATTCATAATGGTAGACCCGTTAAAAACCAGAGAGTCATTCGTGACCTCAACTTTTTCTACAGCATTCTCAGCTACGCTCTGCAGATTCTCATTTGGCGGGGAAGGCTTTGTTTTATATGAATTTCCCCCGTAAACTCCTGATGGGGCTACAATGGGATCAGGTGGGGATGGTGGATAAAACGCTCCAGATGCACTGGTTGTAAACTGCGGTGGCTGATACCCTTGTGGATAAATTGTGATTTGCTCACCTGGTAGTGCGTAATTCCTTAGAGTCCCCTGATCGATCTTATAGACTTCAAGGTTATCGATCACCCAATAAGAATATGGCCGTTCCACGGTGTATCGTTCTGTGACCTTCTCTTCGGCTTGTTGTGGATCAGGTACTGTTGTAGGATTACCGCTCGGATCATTTGGTCCTGGTTTTCCTGGATCCCAATGCAACGTCCATGTTTTTTCTACATTCACTTTAAAGGAACAGATACCTGTCATGTTTACAAATGTATTCTGATACAGGTAATTACGAGTCAAAATATTACCATATAGACTTTCAGACGTCGGTATTCCTTGCAAAACATCAAAACGTTCACTTCCACGCAGGTCAGCGAGAATCTTCGCTGTGACCACCGGATCCATGAAACGACCATTCATTTTCGTCCCTGGAGAAGGTCTCGTGCAGGAGGCCTCAGGTGGGTCAGGGTCAGGAGGGCGCGGTGTATCGGTCTCATAGTAAAAAAACAGATAATATGTCGGAAATGAGCCATCATACGTAAAACGGCCAGGGTCACCAGGTGTTATTGATCCGCCACTCGGGGCTGAGACAGTACTTTTCTTATGTCCAACATATGTATAGTCTAGATTCCCAGGTGTATGAGTAAAAGAGTAAGGACTGTTCTTCTCTAATACTTCTTCACGATCAGTAAAACCCGGGATGCCGTTCAGTGAACGACCTGTAGTCGTATAGTGTTTTATAATGGCATTACCTACTTCGGGCTCAAGTTCGATTGTGAAAAGGATTGGGAAGTAATACCGAAGTCCCATAACGTTTTCATTCTGCTCTTGTTTTGTGGTCACAACTGGATCTAGTGCATCCAAGTCCCCGATCACTTCAATATTAAAAGTAACCGCATCAGTACCATATCCATGAACATTACCATCAATTCTTGGCGTGTATCTGTTACTTACGCTTCTGTATCGATCATCCCAAGTCTCTTGCTGATACCGGGAACGAAAATAAAGATCCCTGCCATCTGGATCTGACATACTTACATCAAACCATTCAACTGAAACACTCTTTATTTTCCGGTTAGGGATATCGAAACTATAGGTATATGGCATCTTTTTATTGCGCTGTCCTTTATATCCTTCAGGTGTCCAAGTTACTCCATCAGAGTATCTCCAAATTTCATAACTGAACAATCCAACAAAGTAATGTATATTTCGATTACTAGGTTTTGGAGTGGTAGGTAATGCTGCATAGACACTTTGAATTATTGTAGAATTTAATATCAACACCACTAGCAATCCAAATAATACTTTTTTCATTTTCATGGATTGCACCCTTACTTAAATGGATTCTGAAGTAATATCAGAGAATCAGTACCGATGTCAAATCCAATGTATAGAGCTTTATTCAACTTAAACGACTTATAATTCTTATCCCCGTCTCTTAAATCGTCTCCTTCACTCGTTGTTTGATAGGTTATTGTTACAGTCTTATCTTTATTAATTAAGTAGTTGGTATTGCCTCTACTACGGACTTGATCTCCAAGATAGAAGATGTTTGCCCGAAAGTTAGAATAGCGAATCCTTAATGATTGGTACTCACCAAACTTAACCGGCCACACATCGTATATGATACGATCACCGATTTCTAGTGGAAGATCATCCAAGGTAAAGACTTGGACACTTGGTTTATTGTCGATATAGAATTTCTTTGTAGAAACCAAATCTGCGAACCTTTTACTCATTGGTAGTTTTGGGATACCTGCTTCAGCAATTGTTGGAACTTCCCTCGAACCAATCCAAACCCAATTGCCGACTCCATCCCAATTTACGGGAACTCCAAGATTCTCGCTTACAAATCTTAATGGCACATAAGTTCGCCCTTTAACAGCTTTAGCAGCCGTATCCATAGTGACACTTTTACCGTTTACAACGGCCTCTTTACTCCCTAAGGTAAGAGCAATCGATTTTCCATCTTTCTTATAAGTAACAGTTTTACCGCTAAAACCGATTTCAGCCTTTAAAGCTTCTCCAATACCTCTGAGTGGCACTTGCACCCGGCCATTTTCAAAGACAGGATCTCCGCCATGAAACTTTACCTTTCTTCCGTCTACCAAAACTGCTAATTTAGGACCTCCAACAGCACTATCTGCCTCAACAGGAATAGGATCGTAAAAACCGATCCATGCCGTACTAATCAAAGCCATAACCAATAGCTTAACATTCCATTTTCTTACCTTGCTAGTTAACTCTTTTTTCATGAATATCCTCCTATACAAGTTGTGGAATCAACCTATGCCCTTGCTCCATATCTCCTTCCTACGCCCTTGCTTAGGGACATCTACCGCCGTCTCTCACAATTACACATCCATTACATTTTTGGATGGATAAGAGAAATTATAGTTATATTATCATATAATCTTCCATTTTGGTATAATATCCCTATCCTGATTCTAATTTACTAGTACATTCGCATCTCCACAAGATAATGGTTATTTCCCTATAAACTGATAAAAACCTCGACGATAGTCACATGAATATGTGTGCTTTCGTTCGAGGTTTAATTGTTACACGTAGTGGAACCGTTATAAACCGGTGGAGGATTCATCCCGGTCCCCGGCCTGGATTTCAGCTTTTTCCGCGCTTTGCTTATATACAGCAGCCAACACTTTCTCATAAGCGCTTTCAAATTCATCGGGCAGCATCGGCTTGACTTTTTCCAATATGGTCAACAGTTTAAATAACGCCTGTACCTCCTCTTCCGTTAAACCAAGCGGGTACATTGCAAAATGCCCGATAAATGTGTAACCGCGGCCTCGTCCTTGGTGAGTGATGGGAATATGCATGGCGCTGAGGGCATCCATATCCCGATAAATGGTTCTTTCGCTGGTTCCACAACGTTCGGCAAGCTCTCGAGCCAGTATACCTGGTCTTGCTTGTACAAGGGTAATGATTCTCATTAGTCGGATCAGTCGGTCTGTCATATGGCATTCTCCCTATCTTTCTAGTAAATTAGACATATTTTGCTTGACTGCTAAGTAGTACATTCGACCCTGAAATCATTTTTCCTTTTTTATATACAGATTCTTGATTCCTAGTTAATTTTTAAGCCTAAAGTCCCTTTTTCTGTTCGCATTTTCAGAAGATAATTGCCGATATGTATCCAGATACAAACCAATTAGTTGATAAAGGGTTTCTGCTTCCTTCAAATAATCCCTATCCCGAAATCGTATTGCGTATAAAAGCATCTCATCTGCCTGTCTGCGAATCATTTCTTCCCCTCGAGCCAACTTCCCCCGTTCCAGCTCTCTTCTTGCTTGCTCCAGAATGGAAGCATTCTGGTATAACTTCAGCACCTTCTCAACACGATAATCTGCTCTTCGGTATTTCAATGCCGTATGATTGCTGAATTGAAGCGGTATCGTGCGGGAAGGCTGCAAAACCACCTTCTGCTTCTGAACATCCATATATGTCCATAGGGCGGTAATAATGGGATACACCCCCGATTGCCTAGCTCCGACACTCAGCTCAAGAACCAGCTGTTTGGATCTCCCTTCCAGCAAAGAGCCTAAAGACAACGACATGTTGCGATCATTCAGCATCTCACCATGGCATCCATACATATGTTCCACTTGAACGCGTTCCCCTAATTGAAGGTGTAGTTGGACATCTTCAGCCAAGCGCTGATTAAAGCCATGAGACTGCGTTTTTTGCTGTGACGTACCAACCCTCCACTCGATCAGCAGAAAGACTTGACTAGTCCCCCCAGCGAATACATGGCTGTGGCTCCATGTAAAATCCGAAAACAAGCCAGACTGCAATACATCCACCTCTTTCCTCTTCTTCTAATAATGTACCAATACAGATGGACATCTTACTGTCACGGAACATATGTTCCCATTGCGAATTCGACAAAAAAAGACCACAGCCCTATCAGCTGCGGTCTTTTAGTTATGCAGATTTTTGTCACAATTCGGACAAGGGAATCTTTTACTGCCCCAAATTTCCTTATTCCTACAATAAAACGGTCTGTACAACGGCTAGAAATAGAACATAAATGCCTAAAGCAACCCCTAAAAATTTAATCCATTGGCTTGATCCCATGCGGTACAATTCGATAACGGCTGCGCTGTTCGCTGCCAATCCGGTCATTAAAGCCAATACAAGGATGAGGAATGCCAGCTTTAACGACATGAAACTGATCAATCCGCTTAAGATAAGCGCCGCTCCGAACGGCAGCTGGAAAGAACCCATCTTCGCAATGAATTCCTTCATGTCAAGCTTCTGCTTCGTAACCATATTGCCCGTAAACCAGAAAGAACCCAATAAAATAACGGTTGAGAACAATCCCAGCAAAAGCGCCCGGCTCCCCATGCTGAAATCGCTTATCAAGGCCGACATCATGCCCAGCCCGGAATAGAACATCTGCTTGATCCCAAGACCAAACAACCAAAAACCGATGATGCTGGAAGCCATCCCGATGATGCCGTAGAGCATGCCTGTCTGATCCCCTCGCATGTTCAATGCACTCATCGGATTTTTCAATAGATTCAGCAGCACCTGTCCATCGACTTGAACGGCGGATGAGGTTTTGGCATGCGGAGCACCGGCAGATTCGGAATCTGGACGCCCTTGTTCCGGCTCCGCCGCTGCAGCCGTGTATTTCATAGGATTCCCTGAGCTGTCGTTAACACATTGATGTGTGAGGCCATCCCTTAATTCGTTACCGCAATGTATACAATAGGCCATTTCTTCAAAACTCCTTTTCTCAAATTATGGTTTATGTATATTGGATCATCTTACAACCTAGTATAAAAGAAAATTGTATAAATTTGTAATGATATCTTCCCTAAACCGTCATATTCAGACGAATTCTCTGTTTTATCCCAAGCCCATGCACAAAAGAGCGAAGTTCCATTATGAATCAAACGCAAAAAAACCGGAGGTGTTCTCCGGGTTTCAAAGGCTTTTGATTTCATACACAGCGTCTATTAACCTATTTCTGCTGCCGAAACGGGTTTGGTATCCCCCATATGTCTTGAAGTGCGTTGAATGGGAGCGTACGTTACTTTATCAATTAACAATCCGTTACCCACGGGCTTTCCATTCACTGTAATCATAATTTTCTTCACGTTGTTATCTTTCATCATGATCGAAATCTCCTTTTTATCTGCTAGTTCATTTTATGTTCATTTCGTATGGGATGGCTTCTATGCGCTTGCTTGATTACATTACCCTCCACATGAGCAAGTTAAACAACTTAGCTTCTAATAGATTCACTTCCCATGCGAATGTGGGTAATATATATTAATAGAAACCTGTCGAAATTTGATTCGTATTTACTATAAATAATCGAATGGTGGTGATCCCACATGCATAAGCCGACAAAATCCAGACTCATCCAACTTTCTCTCATACTGCTGGTGGCGGGGATCGCGCTGCCGGCCGGTGGACGGACCGCCAGCGCCAATTACTTTAACAATTTGTACGATAATATCCAGCAGTTCTCCGAACTGCCCGATGAAATAAACCAGCTCAAGAGCAACTATAACCAAGCCCTGCAGGAGCTCGATAAAGCCAGAATCGCTTCCGAACGGCTTCAGCAGCAAAATCTGACCCTGGCGGAGCAGAACTCCAATCTCGCGGAGCAAAACCAGCAATTAACTCAAATGGTAAGCCAGCTTCAAGAGGCTGAAGCCACCCGAAAACGTGGGGCGGAGCGTTTAAAGACCGTGGCGATCACCGCCGTGGCATTGGCTGCCGGATACTTTGTCATCATTCGCGTCCTGCGATTCGGCATGCGCCGAACGAACCGTTCTAAATAGGACAAGCTTTTATCCAGATCCCCACCATCCAACCAGCCAAAAGGAGGCGCGGCCATGATTATCCGAATGGAAGATGCAGCGGGCAGCGGAGCGGGACAAGCGGTTACGTTCTCCCTGACTGAGGGGGACACGGCCCATGTCCTTCATCCTGAGCAAATCGTTGCCTATCGGGGTCCCTCCTCCGGACGCAGCGACCGTCTCATGAACGTAAAGGGCATATACCGCAAGAAAAAATGGATTCGTGCCGATATTACAGGACCCAGCCAATTTACGGCTGCGCTCCCCCCAGGCTTCAACATGCATGAAATTCAGCTGGAAGGCGAACAGGACATGCTCTATGATTTTCGTCATGTTTTCTTTTACACCCAGTTTGTTACGATGCAGACAAGAATACTGAAAATCAAAAACATGCTGGTCACGCGAGATGCCATTAAGATGAAGTTTTCCGGGAATGGCAGCATCGGCATTCTGACCCAAGGTCCGGTATGCAAAGTCAAGCTGCATCCTACCGAGCCATTGTATGTGGACGCCGGAAGCATCATCGCCTATCCCGAAGCGGCTAAACTGGACCTGACCGTATATGGCAATCATCTCGCCAGCCAGCACATGAACTATCACTGGAAGCTGACCGGTGACGGGTATGTGTTGTTTCAAGCGGGACGCCAGAATCAGCGGCTCGTAGACGAATTAAATGATGAAGGCATCATCAAGCGTTTTCTGCGGGAAGCAATTCCCTTTGGCGGAGTGTTTATCAAATAATCGAGCCGTGTTATAATGGAGGGCATAATCAGACTGCATGCTGGATCTTAACACCCATGCGGTCACAAGGACAACAGAAGACAATCCATGCGCCTATCGCGGTGCATGGGAGAGGTTCGTGAACTCCCTCTATAAAAAACTATCGTGTCTTATTCGGTGCTACACCCTAAGAATAAGGCTTGTTTTTTTACGGATTCAGTTCAATGAACTTCTCTTTCTTCTACAGGTTCAGCCCTTTTCGGCTGCTCTTAAATTATGAAGGATGAGAGGTTTTTTTATGCTTAAAAATGAAAAAGCGGTCGTTGTTTTCAGCGGTGGTCAAGACAGCACCACCTGCCTGTTCTGGGCGAAGGAACGCTTCGCCGAAGTCGAAACCGTAACCTTCGATTATGGCCAACGCCATAAGCTTGAAATAGAATGCGCGGCACAGATCGCCAAGGAACAAGGCGTGAAGCAAACGGTGCTCGATATGAGCCTGCTTAATCAGCTGGCGCCGAATGCGTTAACGCGCAGCGATATCGAAATTGCCGAAGGCGACGGCTTGCCTACTACATTTGTGGAGGGACGAAACCTGCTGTTCCTCAGCTTTGCCGCTGTGCTGGCCAAGGGCATCGGTGCAAAACATCTGATCACGGGCGTATGCGAGACGGATTTCAGCGGTTATCCCGATTGCCGGGACAGCTTCATCAAATCGCTCAACGTTACGCTAAATCTAGCAATGGATTACCCGTTCGTCATTCACACGCCGCTTATGTGGCTCGACAAGTCGGAAACCTGGGAGCTCGCCGACCAGATGAATGCACTCGAATACGTTCGTGACCATACGTTAACCTGCTATAACGGCATCAAGGGCGGCGGCTGCGGAGAATGTCCTGCATGCAAGCTGAGAAAAGCGGGGCTCGATAACTACATGCAGCGCCGTAACCGTGTATCTGATGGGGGGCGCCTGGTATGAGCCGCGAGCCAGGGGCTTTCCGCATCGTAGAGCATCTGCAGAAGCTTGGCGAAGACATCGATGCCGGAAGCCTGCGTTACCACCGGAAGCGGGTGCTGGTCTCCAAAGAGTTTACCTTTGATGCTGCCCATCATCTGCATTGCTATGAGGGAAAATGCAAGAACTTGCACGGCCACACGTACAAAGTAGTCTTTGGCATCAGCGGTATTCCCAATGAAGTGGGCATTACCGTGGATTTCGGGGACATTAAGGATTGCTGGAAAACGAGTATCGAACCGTATCTGGATCACCGTTACCTGAACGAGACTTTGCCGCCGATGAACACGACAGCAGAGAACATGGTTGTATGGCTGTTTGAAAAAATGGAGGAAGCCCTCCGCAGCAGAGAGTCGTACGAGCAGCAAGGCACACGAACCGAATTCGTTCGCCTGTTCGAGACGCCGACCAGCTACGCTGAGGTCAGACGGGAGTGGATGATCAATGAATAATGTGCATGTTAAGCCTGAGAACGATTCAAATGCCTCCTCCCCTGTCATAGCAGTGGACCGTCCGATTCCCGTGATGGAGATTTTCGGTCCTACCGTTCAAGGTGAAGGCATGGTCGTTGGACGCAAGACCATGTTCGTTCGTACGGCGGGCTGCGACTATCGCTGTTCCTGGTGCGACTCCGCGTTTACGTGGGACGGTTCCGCCAAGGACAACATATCGCGCATGAGCGCAGACGAGATCTGGCAAGAGCTGTACCGGTTGGGCGGCGAACGGTTCGATCATGTCACCTTGTCGGGTGGCAATCCCGCTCTTCTCTCCCAGCTCGGCACGCTTGTGGATGAGCTGCATCGACACGGAATTACCGTTGCCGTGGAGACCCAAGGCTCACGCTGGCAGGATTGGCTGAATGATATCGATGAAGTGACCATCTCTCCCAAGCCGCCAAGCTCAGGTATGGATACGGACTGGGGCAAGCTCGATGATATCGTCTCCCGGCTGTCCGCACGGGCGCCCGGCAGAACCTTCAGCCTCAAGGTTGTCGTATTTGACGATAAAGACTTAAGTTATGCGGAAACGGTCCATGAACGATACCCGAACGTGCCGTTTTATTTGCAGACCGGTAATCCCGATGTAGGTACAGGCGATACCGCTTCGCTGGTCTCCCATCTGCTGGATCGGTACGAGTGGCTTGTCGATGCCGTCATGCAATCCGACCGGTTGAACGATGTGCGTGTCCTGCCGCAATTGCACACGCTCGTCTGGGGCAATAAACGCGGAGTGTGACGTTGTAATAAAAAAAATCGCTACACTTGATTGTGCATTTATTAATATGAATAAAGGAGCTATCCCATATGGCTGGAAGACAAAAAGAAGAAATGGAAGACGTTACCCTGCTCGGCAACCAAGGCACAAAATACACGTTCGAATATGATCCCGACATTCTGGAGAGCTTTGACAACAAGCATCCCTACCGGGATTACTTCGTCAAATTCAACTGTCCCGAATTTACAAGCTTGTGCCCGATTACAGGCCAGCCGGACTTTGCAACCATCTACATCAGCTACATTCCGGATATTAAAATGGTGGAGAGCAAATCCTTGAAGCTGTACCTGTTCAGCTTCCGAAATCACGGGGACTTTCATGAGGACTGCGTCAATATCATCATGAATGACCTCATCAAACTGATGGATCCGAGATATATCGAAGTGTGGGGGAAATTCACCCCGCGGGGCGGTATTTCCATCGATCCGTATTGCAATTACGGTCGTCCGGGGACCAAATACGAGGAGATCGCCGCGAACCGTCTGATGAATCATGACCTGTATCCGGAAAAAGTGGATAACCGATAGGAAGCCTTTTGCGTGAAATACGTCCGTTCTAATTACCGTAATGATGATAAAAAGGGTTGCCCGCCTATGGTGGGGCAACCCTTTTTTTGTTAATTTATCAGGAGAAATAAACGGTTACAGGGGATGTTCCATATTCCTAAGCCGGTAATTTAGACGCCGCTTCTTGTAGAGCATTTTCCCTGCCTCAGCCACATCGCTAATCGTCCCTTTGTTACTGATCGAACCGAATACAATGCCGGCAATCGGAATCAGCTGAAACAGCTTCTTCATCCCGAAGTTATCGGTATACGACTGAACGACCTCACGCCAGCCCTGCAGCTGAGAGAATACCTGCTCCGTCACTTGTTCATCATCAAAACTGGCGAGCTCCTCAAGCACCGCTTTTTTTCCCACGATATCGGCAGATGCAAACTGCAAGCACTTCACGATAAACACCCGCTCCCGGGGATCGTTCGGATCATACCCGTAACAAAGCGCCATCTCCTGCAGCACCTTGAGCGATTGACCAAGCACCATCGGCAGATCGGCCGCAATCGTAAAGATGCCCCCGATTCCCGTTGCTGCTCCTTGCGCTGCGGCAAATTTGACGCGTTTTACCGTCAGCGTATCCGCTGCGGTATCCATGACTTGGAGCGGCAGCTTCGCTGCAGATGCCAAAGTAAGCCCGGAAGCCGCTGCCACCCCTCCGTCCTCATCTTCCACTTCCATGTATTCCTCCTGAGCGGACTTTTCGGAAGGGCCGGCACCCACATTCGGACCGTTCAATCCTGCTGTCTGCGCCAAAACATTCAGTACCGACTTCTCGCGAACCAGATGTTTCCCGCCGCTCTGAATAAATCCGCCTACCTCATTCAAGGCGCTTCCGATTTTCTCTTGAACAGCCTTGGGCGTGAGGCGATCCAGCAGCATAAAGGGAATTCTTCCGAGCTTCTCCCAGAACATGACGTCCTTCTGCTCTTTCTCCCATTTCAAAATCTCTTGAAGCTGCGATTCCAGCTGTTGTCGTGATTCCATCTCTGTCATCCTCACTACTCCTATCCGCAATTAAAAATAACTATAAACTGTATACGTTGCGCATTGAAGAAAGACGCAATAAATTTCAAATTTAATCTTACAACATCACTCGCAAGGTGAACAAAAAAAAGAGATCGACCCCTATCCGTCGATCTCCCTCCCTATATTCGCAATCCGTCATGAGACGGCAAGCATACAAATGTGAAATTTATTTACCCAAGAAGGCATTCAGCATCCAGGAATGCTTCTGTACATCGCTGACCATACCGGTCAACAGATCGGATGTAGCGTCGTCCCCTTCTTGATCCGCGGCAGCGATCCCCGCCTTCAGTTCACCGGCAAGCTGCTCAAAATCCGCAACCAGTTGTCCGACCATCTGTTCAGCCGTATTCTCATTGGAAACCTCTTGCAGCGTAGCCAGCTTCAAATATTGCGCCATGCTGGCTGCCGGTTTACCGCCAATGGCCAGCATCCGCTCGGCCAGCTCATCCACATAACCTGCTGCTGTGTTGTACAGCTCCTCGAATTTCTCGTGCAGCACGTAGAACTGAGGACCTTTTACATACCAGTGATAGTGGTGAAGCTTTACGCCAAGCAAACTCCAGTTGGCTACCTGCGTGTTCAAAATTTGTTGAAGTTCATCGGTTGTCGTTCCTTGTGTTTGTTGGGTTAAATTACTCATCTATATCGTCTCCTTTGTTTTTGTATTTAGACTTATTCTAAATCCTTGTATTAATCATAACAGATTCTTGTCTCTTTTGCAAAGGGAATTGAAACTTATCAGATGAAGATAGGATGAAGAAATTACCTCCTATTTATACCTATCCTAATTTATTTTTAAGATCGATAGCTATGATAGGCATCATATTTCTCCGGCCGCTAAGAACCCTAAGACAACCCCAGGATCGTTTTCATTTCCTTCCGCTTTTGTTTCGGATTCATCACATATAAAGTATCCCCTGCCTCAATAACCGTACTCCCCCTAGGCGTAATGATACGCTTCTCCCGAATAATAGCCGTAAAGAGGATATCGTCCGGCAGATTCAGCTGCTGAATCTCCTTGCCGATAATGGGCATATCCCCATCCACCAGAATGTGGTTGATCTCGGAATCCGCTTTTCCAAGAGCCATTAACTCTAATAAAGTCGGCGCTTTGGCTTTATCCTTCTCCACCAACGAAAGCTTTTGCGTGAGCGGGGAGATCGTGGTGCCTTGGATCACCGCTGAGGTCAACACAACAAAGAACACGACATTAAAAAACAATTCTCCATGCCTGATTCCCGCCAGAACGGGATATGTAGCCAGGACGATCGGTACGGCCCCACGAAGGCCCGCCCATGAAATTAATATTTTCTCCCGTACGGCAAATTTGGTAAACAACAGGCTGCTGAACACGCCGATCGGCCTGGCAATAAAGATGAGAATCAAGGACAACAACAGTCCTTGCCATACGACTTCCGACAGCTCGTTCGGGAAGACAAGGAGCCCGAGCAGCACAAACATGACGATCTGCATCATCCATGCAAAACCTTGGTTAAATGCTTGAATCGTCTTGCGGTACGTCAGCTCGGTATTGCCGAGCAGCAAAGCCATAACGTATACGGCCAGCAAACCGCTGGCTCCAAGCCATGCGGCAGCGGCATACGTCAGCACCGCGAACCCCAAGGCCGTCACCGGATATAAACCCGAGGAATCAAAATTGATGCGATTGATCACATATACGGCCAGCATCCCGATAAGAACACCGATAACCAGGCCCAGTCCCATCTCCATCACGAAGGAAAAAATAAGACCCATCAAATTTAGTTTCGGATGTTCGATCCATTCGATTAAGGACACGGTTAAAAACACCGCCATCGGATCATTGCTTCCGGATTCAGCCTCCAGCGTCATTCGAATCCGTTTCTTGAGATTCGTTGCGCCGAGAACCGAGAAGACGGCCGCTGCGTCTGTCGAACCAACAATCGCACCAATTAACAGCCCTTCTTGTAACGAAATATCCAGAATGAATGCAGCACATATTCCAACGACAACCGTTGTCAGCAAGACACCTATCGTGGCAAGTGAAATGGCCGTCCCCATAACCGGCTTGATTTCTTTGAAATCGGTCTGCATCCCGCCTTGAAACAATATGACAATCAGCGCAAATATCCCGACCAGCTGTGTGAGCTCCGCATTATCGTAATATATGAAGCGACTGAGAATCATCCCGATGGCGATAAACAGTACTAGGGCGGGCATGCCGAAGCGAGAAGAAAACTTGGTGGTCAGTACGCCTGTCAGAAGCAAAGCGCCGCATAATAAAATCATGGAATCAACAAAACTTGGCAAGCTCATCCCTCCGGTGTCAGATTCGTAAGTTATATTACCCGAAAATCATCCCTTCCTCGCACACAACAAGTGCCTCTTCAAGAATCGATTCGACGGAGCCGGACGGACAAAGAAGTTGCAAACGTTTACTGGATATTCCACACCCAATGACTTTATACTGGTAACAAGTGACATACATAGGGGAGGCGTCAACGAATGAACATTTCTATTATGAAAAGCGATCAACTACATCAAGCTGTCGAGCTGTCCGACCGTATTTTTCTGAAGCAGCCGGAACAGCCTTCGATGGGGGTATCCTTTCCTCCGATATTTTCGCCGGGAATCAGCCATTCCTACGGTGCCTGGGATCAAGACAAACTCGTCTCATTCATGGGATTCGTACCATTTTCCATCCAGACTCGCGGTGCCCGATTAAATATCTATTCCATCGGCTCCGTCTGTACGGATCCGGATTACCGGGGTCAGCGCCTTGCAGGCAGTCTCCTGGAACAGTGCATCCGTCATGGCGAAGCTTCCGGGGCATCCTTAATCCTCATTTCCGGCGGCAGATCCCTGTATACCCGGGCAGGCAGCCGTTTGTTCGGCCGTGCATTCCGCTTCCGTCTTGACCCGGGCTCCATTGAGCCCTTGCGAGCGGTGACGGGAAAACAAGTGCGCATTCGGGCAATGCAGCCGCAGGATCTATTCCACCTTCAAAAGCTGATGGAGCAGCGGGAAGCCGGTTATGTTACTACGGCTTCGGAGCTTAACAAACTGCTGGGTGCAAGCGCCTACTCCAACGTGATCCGCCTTGAGCAGCAGGTGCTTGTCGCCGAAGAAGACGGCGTGTTGACCGCATTTGCCATCATAGCCGTGCCTGGGACCGTGATGACTCCTTCGAGAGAGTCTACCCTTGTAGAATGGGGAGGAAGTCCTGAAGCGGCTGCACTGGTCATCGCCGAGGCGATCTCTTCCTTCAACCTTTCAGCGCTAACGATTCCGCTGCCTTGGCAGGATAAAGAGCTGGCAGCATTAATCCAATCAGCCGGCATTACGCCTGAATATATTCAAAATGAGGGAACCGTTTATGTAGTTAGCGGCCCACAACTGCTACGCCAGCTGGCTCCTGTGCTGCCTGAGGGGTTGATTCAGGCAGATGGCGAGCATGGTCCTTACCGACTTACCCTGAATAATGAAGCATTGGAACTGGATGATGAGGGTTTACTCTCGATCCTGTTTGATCCGGAATCATCTTATCGGGCTAACGGCAGCGTAACCTTTGAAGCCATCCCTCTTCCGTACACAGCGGGTCTTCAATATATTTGAATATAGTAGGTAGACACTGAAGGTGCATTTGATCCTTACCCTTAACGGGGAGGTCATTTGCACCTTTTTATTCACCAGGTGTTATACCTGAATTATTCTGCCCTGACAGCACAGCACTGATATTCATACCGACGATGGACGTCCGCCTAATTTTAACTGGATATGTGCCCTTCTTCTCCGCTTCCACATAGGATGAGATAACGATCTGGCAGAAAGAGGTGCATGGCTTGAGTCATCATCATCCTAAAAGAGGCCTTCAATCCCAAACAAGCCTTGGTATTCCAGGGCTCTTCCCCGGATACCCGTTCTATCCTTATCCATACTATCCACCTTATTATCCATTCTATCCTTACCCTCCGTTTTATCCGGGATATCCTGGTGGCCACGGATATCCCGGACACGGACACGGGCATGGACATGGTCCATGGCATCCTGGGGGTCCTGGACATGGACCCGGCGGTCCTGGTGGTCCTGGACACGGACCTGGCGGTCCCGGTTACGGGCCGAGGGGAGCGCAGAGACAGCGCAGTAAGCGGTAAACACTCGTTAAACGCAATAATAAACCGCCCGGATTTATCCCGGGCGGTTTGTTATTGCCAATTCATATTTTTAACATTAACCCTTATCGTCTCTTCGAGATCTCATCCCGATCCGGACTAATGGCACCGCCATTACCATCACCATAACCTTGATACAGATTAGGGTCCGGGACCGCATCCTCGGTCGCAGCCGCTGCTTCAGAGCGTGAATCTACTGGCGCACCGGTACCGCTATAGGTGCCTTCCTCACGGTAATGATGTTCATTGAGGGCGCTATTGCTGCGGAATATATCATATACCCGGCCACCATTTGTTTCATCTGCATCCACCATGACCAGAATATGGCCTTCGTCCACATATCCCCCGTACTCCTCCGCTTGTTCTTCCGGAATTCCTAGGCCAATCAAACCACCTACCAATCCGCCCGCGCCAGCGCCTACGGCTGCTCCCGTAAGTGTTGCCGCGATCGGACCAGCCGCGATGATCGGACCAATGCCTGGAATGGCCAATGCACCTAAGCCGGCCAGCAATCCGGTTACACCGCCTAACACACCGCCTGTGGCGGCACCGGATGCCAAGCCCTCAGGGGCCTTGGTGCCGGTCTCGTCCTGAATATGAGAAGATTCTCCGCGATCCTTGGCAATGACAGAGATTTCATCGGCTCTGAAACCTTGCTGCTTTAGATCCTCAATGGCCCGGGTTGCTTCCTGCTCCGTCCGAAAAGCTCCTACAATTTTCTGAGTCATATGAATTCCTCCTAAATGGTCATTTTCGATTTATCGCTGTACATCCCTAACTTAAACGCCAGTCGCCATAATCAAACAATAAAACCGATGTACCGCCTGTAAAAGAACCCGTCGCAGCATCAAAAAAACCATATTTAGCCATTTTATGGGACTGGTAATATTTAACTTTATAAATATTCATGTTAATATAGCAAGTAAGCACTTGTTCCTTATATATAGAATAGGTTGGTGATTCCATGAACTGGTTCAAACCTTTCGAGGACGATCTTGCAGCCGCATTCTCAGTCTGCGAAGCAAGGCTATCCGAGCTCCCTGCTCCCTTGAATGAAATTGGTCTTTCATACTTGAGAAAGTTTGACGTGTTCGAGCAGGACAGTTCCAAAAATTACATTTGTTATCTGCTTCCCTTCTGGATGAAAGAACTGACCGCTCTCCCCGCCGATGTATACCGTCACCTCTCAGCGGCCAACATTATCGGCATGTTATACTACTTCATTCAAGATGACATTATGGACTCGCCCCATGACAGTCAGTCTACCATAGAGCCGAAACACCATCTCGCACTTGCCAACCTGCTGTATTACGAATTTCTCACATCCTATCAACCCTACTTTTCAGCGAATTCCGACTTCTGGTCTTATTTCAAAAACTACACACATGAATGGTCCGAAGGCGTCCTCCACGAAACCCGGGACGATTACTTCAAGCACAACCGAGCCATGATCGCAAAAAAAGCGGCTCCCGTAAAGCTGGGAAGCACTGCCTCATTGCTTTTATCTGATCAAGCAGGCCTCATTCCACGAACGAATGATGTGATGAACCATGTTCTGCTTACCTTGCAGATGATGGACGATTGGACCGATTGGAAGCAGGATCTTGCAGATGGCAGCTACAACTGCCTGCTGTCTCTCATTAAATCGGAATTGGGTCGACCACGCGAAGCGAACCTGACGCTGTCCGAAGTTCAAGAAGCCATCTATGTTAACAACATGTTGAAGCCCTATGCAGACATTGCTGCAGCGACCCACGCCCAGCTCTTATCGGTAGATATAGACGCCCCCCATCTCATCTCCTTTCATCAAACGATGGTGGATGAGCTTCAAGCCGAAGCGAATCATATCGAAAACAGTAAAGAAACCCTTTCTTTTGGCGGGTTAAACTATTATTTGTCTATTCTCAGCAAAAAATAATAGATTTTATATTTGTTCCATGGTATTCTTTAAGAGTAAAAAATAACCAATTTATTTGAAAGGGTGATTCTTATGACGACAGAAGCCATCTTTCAAACACAATTGATTCAAAAAGCTTGGGAGGATCCTAGCTTTAAGGCAAAATTGCTCAGCGATCCGAAATCCGCCATCAAGGAAGTTCTTGGGGTACGGATTCCCGACCACATCGAGATTCGAACACTTGAAGAGAACCCTAACGAGCTGTATCTGGTCATTCCTCCGAATCCATCAGGCGTGATCAAGTCAGAAGCCAAAGAAAGAGCCATCTGGTAAAGACTACATAACAGCTTGGACATTTCATAAATAGATGTAATCCGTACAAAGAGTGGGGACGATCACCGTCATCGCTGCCGCAGCTTAGCGAATTATTCGCCAGCTGCGGGAAGCGTAATGACGGCATCCGTCCCCACTCCTTTTTTACTCGTAAAATAAACGTTTCCATCCATGGCCTCGATAATTCGAAAGGTCACCATCAGGCCAAGCCCTGTCCCCTTGGTTTTGTTGGAGAAATAAGGCTCTCCCAGCCGTGCCAACACATCCGGCCCCATCCCTTCGCCATTATCCACAACATGAATAAAAACCTGGTCCTGCTGGCGATAGCAGCGGATATGAACCCATCCCTCTTCGCCCAGCGCCTCGATGCTATTCTTAACAATGTTGATGAAAGCCTGCTTGAATTTCGAGGAATTCCCCCGAATCGTAATATCCTCCGGAATATCCACGGTGATCTTGCCTCCTTGGAGGTGGGCAAGCGGGCCGAGTATGCCTTCGATATGCTTGAACTCCTCCGAAACCCGAAGCACGGTGTCTTTGCCGAACTCCGGTTTAGCAAAGGTTAAGAAATCCGTAATAATGCCGGAAGCACGGTCCAGCTCCACCAGAGCCAAATCCAAATATTCGCGTTCCGTGGCTTGGGCTTTTCCGGTGAGAAGCTGCAGGAATCCCCGCGTTACTTGCAGCGGATTACGAACCTCATGGGCAACCGATGCTGCAAGCTCACTGATAATCTCCATTTTCTCCGAACGCTGCAGTTCATTGTTGAACATCTCAAGCTCCTTGGAGTATTGAAGAATCCGTTCGTGATTTTTGGCAAAATGCCGCCCGAGAATGACGATCAGGGCAATGATGAAGCTGACAATCCCCCATTTCCATAGAAAGAGATTGTAGCTGCCCCGGGTAAGGAAAAATTGCAGCAGCTCGCTTAAGCCCACAACAGCGAATACCGCAAAGCCTGCATTGAAAATAACAGCGTCCTTATTCCCCTTAACGGCATAATACATGGAGCTCCCGACCAGCAATACAAATTGAACGATCATCACAACACCCATGACCTGAACGGAGAAGAAATAATACAGGTCGAACCATTGATTCGAACCCCATTGATTGACAATCAGAAACAACCCGCAAAACAGCGAGTAGCATATCTGGAACTTGCGGAGTTTCCGCAGCGTGCCCTTCCAGCCGGGCCCGAAGATTTTTTCAAAAAAGAGACTGAACGAAGGAAGTAAGATAAATAATGAGATGTCATATAAATGAGTGTAAAGATTTCCATATTGATTAAAAATCGTATAAAGGAACGGGGAGTATGTAAACACCAGTATGCCTACAGATAAAATAATTAAAGATAGGGATAAAACCGTGACCAAATATTTTCTGTTCAAAAAAATAGTGCAGATCAACATCACCAATGCGATAAATATAAAGGCGCTTCCGAGAATGATGTCCATCAAATTCGACTTAACAAACCGATTAAACATGTCCTGATAATCGCCGACAAGGATTTTCCCTTCAATCATCACATGATCCCTAGCGGTCTCCAGCCAGATGTGAAGATCCTTGCCGAGCATGTCCTGGTGCAAAGGAAGCAAGATGTAATTAAGCTCATAATTGTACGTTCGGGTAGATTCGTAAATCTTCTGGTGGTCCGCATAAACCGCAATCTGCTGTCCGTGGAGCTTATCAATCAAAATGCCAGGGGATGCGGATGCGATCTCGGGAATCCTCATATGAATCCACGCGGATGCCTTGGTATGCGGCTTATAAGGCTTCGAATCACCGGGCGAAGTCTCCATCCAGTCATGGATGTGGACGGGCACATTCTCCGGTATCCCCCGGGATTCCGACCAGAGGATTCTCCACTCCTTAATCGCTGCACGAGCTGCCGTTTCTTCGGTGGCAAAGACAAGCCTGGGGAACCCCTGGCTTAAAATAAAAACGATGATCAGGAACACAGCGATCTTCCATCCAGACCTCATTGACGCACCTCAAACATTATAATGAGTAAAACTCTTATTGTGTTATTCGATGCAACAAAACCTTCCACCTTCTAATATTCGGAAAAATGATAAAATTTTCTATTAAAGATAGAACAAAGAGAGATACCGTTATGGCATCTCTCTCGAATTTATACTTCCCCTTCCTGCGAAGCAGGTATGGACGGAAAGCGGATAATAGCCTCGGTCCCGCTTCCTTTTTCACTAACAAAATGAATGGTGCCACGCATTGCTTCGATGATTCGAAAGGTAACCATCAGGCCGAGCCCCGTCCCTTTGGACTTATTGGAGAAGTAAGCCTCGCCCAGTCTCTCAAGATCCCCGGCGTCCATCCCGATGCCGTCATCTTTGATGTGAATGACCACTTCTTCACCCTTGGCATAGGCCCATATGCGAATAACCCCTTCTCCATCCAGTGCTTCTATACTGTTCTTGACGATATTAATCATCGCTTGTTTGAGTTTGGAAGAATTACCGGTCATGTATAATTCCTTCGCGTTATCCAGCTCGATCGAGCCCCCGCTGAGATTGGCAAGCGGCAGCAGGATGCCTTTCACATGCTTGAGCTCCTCATACACATTCAGCTTGACCTCATTCTCCAATTCTGGCTTAGCAAACGTGAGGAAATCCGTGATGATCCCCGAAGCCCGGTCCAGCTCCTTCAGCGCCAGGCCAAAATACTCCTTTTCCGCCTGCTTGGAATTCTGTGCCAGAAGCTGCATGAAGCCGCGTGTCACTTGCAGCGGGTTTCGAACCTCGTGTGCAACCGAGGCGGCCAGCTCGCTGATGATCTCCATCTTCTCCGATCGCTGAAGTTCGTTATTAAACATCTCCAGCTTTCTGGAATACTGCAGCACTTGCTCATGGCTGCGGACGAATTTACGGCCCAGCATGACAATCAGGGAGACAATCAGTCCGATGATGCCCCATTTCCATAGAACGAAATGATATTGCCCGTCATGGTAATAAAAAGCCGCAAGATCTCCGAGCGTCGCTAACGCCATTATCCCGAAGCCAACAGAAAAGATATAAGCGTCCTTGTTCCGCTTGGAAGCATACAGAATCGTGGTACCGACCAGCAGCAGCATTTGCAGGATAACCAAAATGCCCAGGATCTTTACCGAAACAAAATAGTAGATCTCGTAAAATGAATGATGGCTGACAACATGGGCAACTAGAAATATCAGGCACATTCCGGAGTAAGCTATTTGAAATCTTCGGCAGTAGCGAATGACTCGATAGGGCCCGGGACCATATATTTTCTCAAAATAGTAATACAGCGCCGGCAGCACGGCGAAGAGTGAAATATCAAACACCGAGACCCACACGCTGCCTAAGTCTCCATAGAACGTGTATAGGAATGGCGAATACGTAATAAGCATAGCCCCGCTTGCCAGAATGACGACGCTAAGAGACAACCAGCTGGATACCGTATGCTTTGGCAGGAATAAGCAGCAGAAGAACATGACCACCGCGATAAACATAAACGAGCTGCCCAATATGAAATCTTCCAGGTCATTCTTGATAAAATTTCCACGCAGATGCTCATATTCGCCAAGTATAATATCGCCATCGATACCTAACGTCATATCCCTGACGCCGTTTGTCCATATATAAACGGTCTTACCAGCATCATCCGGATGGACCGGAAGCAGAAGAGAATGATCCGTATACATATAGTCTCGTTTGGCTTCATACACCTGTTCGTCATCCAAAAAAGCCAAAACATCCTGTCCCTTGAAGCGGTCAATCATGATGGCCGAATGTTTCCAAGGGAGAGCGGGCAAAGTAAAACGATTCCATGCTGAATACACCCCATCTGACTTTGGGGGTTCCTTCTTGCCTGATATTCCCGCCAACCAACTTCCCTGCAGGTTGACCGGCGAAACAACATCCCGTTGTTCGTCATCCCACATAAACTGCCAATCAGGTATCACGGTTTGAGAATTCTTTGCGTCCGATTTTCCCGGTGATATGATCGATATAAGCAGCAGCAGCGGCACCATCAGCAGAAGCAGGAATATGTATTTGGGCATATCCTTCATCTTGTCAGCACCTCTAACCGTCTATAGTCAATAAAAGTACGCATCTTCTCCATCCAGATGATTCGACAAACTTCGTGTTCATTTACAATCAATATAACATGAAACGTCTGTTCCGTTTGTAAAATTTTTATTACATAAAGGCAAAATGAAAAGGGATTGCCCTTAACCCTAAGGTTAAAAGCAATCCCTTACGTTTCTAGTGTGTGGAGCTTGAAGCAAGGCCGACTTTATCAACCATCCGCTGACTTTCGTCGTTCAACCCCACGAGCGTGACGGCTTTACCCGCTTCCTTGTACTTATTCAATACCTTGGAAATGGCATTTGTGGCTGACTGATCCCATACATGGGATTTGGAGAAATCAATCACGACATGCTCAGGGTCCTCATTCACGTCAAACAGGTTTATAAAATACATCATCGTTCCGAAAAATAACTGCCCCCGGATTTCGTATATCTTCGTACCGTTTGGCTGAACATGCGGTACCGCATGGATTTTTGCCATTTTCCAGCCGAAATTCAGCGCGCTTAAAATAATACCAATCATGACCCCGATGGCCAGATTATGCGTTGCCACCACGATGATTACCGTTGCCAGCATGACAATGGCATCACCTAGCGGAACACGGTGAAGCGTGCGAAGCGATCCCCATTCAAACGTACCGATCGAAACCATAAACATAACCCCGACAAGCGCTGCCATCGGAATTTGTTTCACGACATCGCCGAGCACAATGATGAGAAACAGCAGGAACACACCGGACACCAGCGTTGATAACCGGGTGCGCCCCCCCGATTTCACATTAATCACCGTCTGTCCGATCATGGCGCAGCCGGCCATGCCGCCGAAGAACCCAGTGATCACGTTGGAAACACCCTGACCGCGGATTTCGCGGTTCTTGTCGCTTCCGGTCTCCGTCATCTCATCCACGAGCGACGCCGTCAGCAGCGATTCTGTCATCCCGACGACGGCAAGAGCCAGCGATATGGGCAATATCGTCATGATCATATCCAAGCTGATGGTTACATTCGGAAGGTGGAAGAACGGAAGAGCCTGCGTAATGTTGCCCATATCCCCCACCGTTTGCACAGGAGCTTTGAACCACACCGCGATGATCGTCATCACGATGATGGCAACAAGCGCCGAGGGAACCGCTTTGGTAACGAGCGGCAGCAAATAGATGATAAGCAGTGTTCCGACGACCATCAAGTACATGGGCCACGATTCGCCCTTGAAATTCGGAAGCTGGGCCAGAAAAATAATGATGGCCAGGGAATTCACGAACCCGGTGATGACCGGCTGGGGAACAAACGTAATAAACCGCCCAAATTTGAGCGCCCCCATCAACAATTGCAAGATTCCTGTAAGAATGGTTGCCGCATACAAATACTCGATGCCGTGCATCGCCACGAGCGGTCCCATTAAAGATGCCATAGCCCCTGTCGCTGCGGAGATCATGCCGGGACGTCCGCCGAAGAATGAAATACTGACAGCAATCACGAAAGAGGCATAGAGTCCTACCATGGGATCGACGCCAGCCATGATGGAGAATGCGATTGCTTCCGGTATGAGAGCGAACGCTACCGTCAATCCTGACAAAATATCCCTGCGTGTGTTGCCAAAGAAGCCTTGTTTAATCCATTGAAACAAAGTCCTGATCACTTCCTGTTCTATTGTAGTTGTTTGACAATCCACTCTCAGGATTGTCCCGGTCCGATAGTCACTTTTTCGATTATAACGGGATCATTTCAAAATATCATTATCTAATTTAGCGGATCTATTCCACGAAATCATTCATTTTCTCCAGTTTGTGTTGGATTTCGTCCCTTTTTCTAATTTGAAAATTTTCATAATACGGCAAATGACAGGGAAAGATAGAACTTGTTTGGTTTTATCATAACCTGAAGGTACCCACGATTCATTCTTGATTCAGCGGGTAAAGTCGATGTATAGAAACCTATTGTGTTTGAACTCAAGGAAGGAGATGGACCCTATGCGAGACGAAAACAATCGGAATACGCTGGCAGACTTGACATATTTGGAATTCGAGGCCAAACGGAAAGTCGAGGATACGGATATGATTCCGCAAGATGATCTGAGAGACGTCAACACCTACACGGAGCAAAGCCTTAGCAGCGAAGACGCGGATCATATCGCGTACGATCAGAATGAAGCGGCACCTGCGGATGCGAAACCGGAGGAACGTTTGAACCCGGATCACAGCGCCATCGATGCATGGAAAGCTACCGGCGCCGATCCCGATCAGCGGACCATTGCCGATGAGAGAAACTTTTCCTTATCACCCTCAGGGCAGGCTGAAGCAGACCGGATAGAAAGGGATCGACCCGTCGATGAAACCTACATGCGCGATGTCGCAGATGATGTAACGGATCGGGAATGGCGGGCCATCGAAGGTGAACCCCCTTCTCGCCCCGGAGACGAAATAATAGGCCAATATTCCGGCGACACGGAGCGGCGCCTTGCAGCTGACGCTTCATTAACCGGCAGCGGGACTGCGTTTTTAAACCAGGACATTTTCAAAGATTACCCGTCCGGAGAAGATGAGTACCAGCCGCTGGAGGATGTACCGGATGCGGACGCTATTGCGGCTAATAGCCCGGTGGACCCCGCCGCCCCGCCAACGGAACAGATGCACGGTACCGATCTACTGAACGGCAGCCATGGTGAGGACGACTAAACCTGCACAAAACCCGCCTCTCCTAATAGGAAGGCGGGTCTTTTCCTTATATGGGTACGATCCTCTATTTTCAGAATAGGATATCTAGCCAGCCTAGAAGTGACATCCACAGCAGGATGCCGATCAAGGTACCCCATATGAGTGCTGTTAATATGTTTCCCTTTCTTTCCATGCCTACGCCTCCCATACAACATCTTTTATAGTAAAACAGTATGGGTCGAGCTATCAGTTCTTATACTAGCCCTACATTTCAAAGACTAGATTTAATAGGAGGAACAGCCAATGAAGAAGCATTCTGACGAGAACCCACGTTTAGTGACCGAACGCGACATTGATGAGGATTTCGGTCTGTTTGTTGAGGATTCATATCCGGACAGTATTCCGATTCCCGACAGCATCAAACACGAGAAGCCGGATGGCAGTGAAACGAGCAACCGCGGAAACTCTTCATCTTCCTGATCCTTCACGCCGGATATGCGAACCTCTACGTTCACCCATGTCATACCTTCCAACATACACTACACCATACGACCCTGGAAGGATGATGCTGAATATGAAAGGATTGCCGATCCATCCCTGCGGCCATAAAATCACGCTGCAGCAGCGACTGGCCTCTTTAACCGGTCATCTGGTAGAAATCAACGCACCGAACACGGGTTTGGAACCCGGACGTTTGCAGCGGGTATTCCCCAAAAATTTCATTAAGGTTCAAGGCGAGCTTTTTGTGCCGTCCAGTCTCAACTCGGTTCGGGTATTTGATGTCAAGCCGCCGGTCAAAACGATGCTGGTCGGTGTGCGGACCACCTTCCCTACCCGCGGTGCCTTTAACCGGATTCGTCTGATCAGAATCGGAGCCGATTTTATTGAATTACTCGCCAAGGATAAGAACCGTTCCCGGATTCTGCTCCCTTTAAACAAAGTGGAGGGCATATTTCCGGTGAAGTAGAGACAGTTAAAAGTCCCTTTCCCTTAAGCTTCCAGACTTGCGACAAGTCCGGAGGCTTATTTTTTGATTATAGATGCGGGCTGAACCCAACTCGATCATCGTTTTCAGCGAAGCTGAATCGATTCTATAATCGCAAGGAAAACATCCTCCAAACGCAGTCTCGCCTCTGTGACATTTCTTCGATAACGTTTTCTTAATGTATACTCCGCTTTTTCGATTTTCAGTACTTGTCCAACCTGTGATAAAATATGAAACAGATGAAACACTTAAGGCTTGATAAGGAATTACACAGGAGGAATCAATGATGTTGAAACGCAGAACACGCTGGATGCCCGCCCTATTCGTCATCCTTGCGCTGCTGCTCGTCATGACGGCATGCGGTCAGAATGACAAGGGAGCCGAAAGCGGCGCAGGCGGCGGAACGGGCTCGACGAACGGGGCCACAGCACCCGAAGCGGAACCCCCGAAGGAGACCGAGGTTAAGCAGAATGTGCCGGACCCGAACGCCAGCCACCCCATTGTCACGATTGAAATGGAGAACGGCAAAACGATAAAGCTTGAGCTTTATCCGGAGGTCGCGCCGAATACGGTGAACAATTTCATCTCCCTGGTGGAACAAGGATTCTACGATGGGACGGGCTTTCACCGCGTCATCCCCGGCTTCATGATTCAGGGAGGCGACCCTGACGGTAACGGAACGGGGGGACCCGGCTATGCGATTCCCGGCGAATTTACGTCCAACGGCTTTCAGAATGACCTGAAGCATACAACAGGCGTATTATCGATGGCCCGGGCACAGGATCCAAACTCCGCCGGATCGCAATTCTTCATCATGGTGGCGGATGCGCCTTCCCTGGATGCTCAGTACGCATCCTTCGGAAAGGTAATCGAGGGGATGGAAACGGCTGAGGAGATCGTGGGTTTGGAGCGGGATCAGATGGATAAACCGCTTGAGGTTCCCGTCATGAAGAAAGTGACGGTCGATACGCTTGGCAAGGATTATCCGGACCCCGAGAAGCAGGAATAGCATCTTTCGGATAATCACCGCATCGGAAGTTTTGGCAATGGTGCGCATCCCGGATTACTTGTGAACACAGTGACATCGGCAGGTTTAACGACACAAAAAAACAAGGACCTGTACGCGGAAACGAGCGTACGGGTCCTCTTTTTTTAAGATACAGCCTATTATTGTCTCTTCTAGGAAAGAGCCGGCTTCTCGATAACATACAAGCAAGTGCTGTCAGGCAGCGTCACTGGCTTCCCTTCTTCATCCATGAATTCGATGCGATCAGCCAATGCCTCGGCATATCCTTCCTGCAGATAGTGCTGCTGCAGACGGATGATCGCCTCGGGGCCTAGCGTCCTGCGTATACACTCCGCATACTGCGTAGGCGTAAAGTAGCCGAACTGCTCCTGCACCTCATGAACATAGGCTTCAGCCCCCCAAGTATAGGTATACAGGAACTCCATGGCATCGTTTACGGGCATGAGTACTTCCGTCTCGGCCAGCTGCTCGTATGTTATGACCCGGCCCTTGAAATCCGAGGCATACCGGGTCAGCCATTCCAGCCCGTCCGCCTCCCGGAAACGAATCCTTCTCCAAATGTCCCCGGGCTCGGTCATAATCCCGTCACGGATAATGATACGGCCGCCGGGTGCAAGCACCTCGTAGGCACTGGTCAGCGCGGCCTCCACAGTGGCGGTATTGAAGCGGGATCCGTCCATCTCAATATACGAATACAACTCATGCAAGATCGAGGAGAAGATGACCGTATCGACACTTCCCGGCTTCACGTAGTCCCTGAGATTCAGCGCGTCCCCCTTCATCACTTCCCATGTTTTATGCTCCAGGCGTTTGCGTTTTTCCAGCGCTTCAATCACGTTCGAGGAGATATCGATCCCGACGGGACGCACATGCGGCAGTCGTTCCTCGATCAGGTCAAGCAGCACCCCGCCCCCGGGACCGATATCCAGCACCGCCGTTCCCGTGATATAATCCAGAATCACTTTTTTGTAATCTCCCGTGCTGTTCATATCGCTCAAGTAACTCTCTTCGTTATGAAAGCGGTCGTAAGCATCTCGGCGCAGACCGAACAGGTCAAACAGGAGCAGAACCGCTTTCTCATAGAGCGGCGACTTCTCCGCCTCGATGCAAAATTCAATTAATTTCTCCGCCGCTTGCGAGAATTCGAAGGTAAAGAATACCGTATCCGGCAGCTCCGGCTTCCATTCGATCCGGTGGCTCAGATGCGGATTGGCCATCACCGGCCCATGAAGGCAAGCCTCCCAATCCGTTTGGCGCAAATATTGCTCAATCATTCTCTTCTTGTATACGTTCAGCTTCTTGACGCCTTTGTAATCGTAATACATATCGTTCATCAGCGGCTCAAAGCTTAAGTGGCTCACCGAACCCGGCAGCAGCTGATCTCGCGGCGCCTCCGCAACTTGCCGATCCGGATCCCTCTTCTCCGTATGGAGAGCAAGCAGAAGAACCTTCACGAACTCATTCAACGAGAAATCCTGCAGGGCAGCTTCCACATACCAGAGTGTCATATCCTGAAATCCATGCAGGGCAGCTGACAGATCACTCTGCTCACGAATGCTTTGCAGCTGCTTATCGAAGTCTTCTCCCCGGGCAATCGAAGCGGACCGAAGACGGCGCAGCCGTTCCTCGTAAGTCCAACGATCCGGTACGGTCCCTTGGGCAAGATTGCGGATAAGCTGAGTTATTTCTTCCTGAACGGAATGCCAAAGCTCCTCCGATACGCCACCGATGATGCAGTGATTCAAGGGGATTAGCAGCCGGATCAACTCATCTGAGGTCAGCCGTCCTTCCTCCGTAAGCTTATGCAGTGGCAAGTTTTCTTCGAAGGCGACTTCCCCCCGAATGTGTTGCCCGAGCAGTCCATGGGTAAGTATGAGTGTGTGTACCATCTCTTCATGCGGAGACATGGTTCCATTACGGTCCCGGACATGTCTCTCGTATAGCTGGGCGGACCCGATATTATGAAGGAACAAGTTGATACCCGACTGCTGCCAGCGGAGACGTTCCCGCATGGTGCCGCCCTTGGCCGTTTCCGCCCACACCAGTACTTCTTCCAGCAGTTCTTTGATCCAATAGGAAACAGGCAGCGAATCCAGTATCTTCAATGTCCGTTCTACATAATCCAGCACGGGATTTGCATGGGCCAATTGACCGATGGACGTAATCCGTTCCAGATTCACGATTCGTTCTTCGGCCGATACCAGTTTCATTAACCATGGATGCCCCTTGGCAGCCGCTTCATCCCCCTGCCGAAAAGCGGTTATGATGTCCAGTGCGTGCAGCATAGGTTGTTCCTCCACTTCCTGAAATAATGATGAACACGTTTATGTATGTTTTTTCGCTGCTACGATTATAACAAATTCCTGTCGATGGATCGCAAGCATTTGGTAGCAGCCGATGTTACAGGGTATACTGGTCAACGAAGCCATATTTTTTATTGATGTGAAGGAGTGAGTGTACATGAGCCTGAAAAATAAAACAGCCCTCATCACGGGTGCAGGTAAAGGGATTGGACGTGCTCTGGCGATTGCTCTTGCCAAGGAAGGCGTGCACGTTGGGCTTGTCGCCCGTACGGCAGCCGATCTCGAGCCGCTGAGCGCCCTGATTGTTGAACAATATGGTGTCCGAGCCGTGGCCGCAGTTGCCGACGTTTCCGTGCAAAGCGAGGCTGAGGCTGCTTTTGCAGCGGTAAACATGGAGCTGGGCTCGGTGGACATTCTGATTAACAATGCAGGCATTGCCCAGTTCGGCAATCTGCTGGAGATGGAGCCTGAAGCCTGGAAACGTATCGTCGACGTGAATCTGATGGGGACTTACTACATGACGCGCGCAGCACTGCCCGGCATGATCGAGCACAACAAGGGAGATATCATCAATATCTCTTCTACGGCCGGAGAACGCGGATTCGCCACGGGCTCTGCCTATAACGCATCTAAATTTGCCGTTATGGGACTGACCGAAGCCGTGCTGCAGGAGGTGCGCAAGCACAACATTCGCGTGACCGCGCTGACCCCAAGCACCGTTAATACGGATCTTGCCGTCAATGCCGGCTTAAAAATCGGCGACGAGGATCGGATGATGCAGCCGGAAGACGTGGCTGAGCTTGTGCTTGCTGCGCTGAAGCTGCCGCAGCGGGTATTTGTCAAATCCGCCGGGATTTGGACGACCAACCCGCAATAACGACGCGTCGACAGACGTTCCTATTGCTGTAGCCATTCAAGGGTGTTCCCTGGTCATCGACCAAGGGAGCACCCTTTTTCCGTACAGCCCGGGTATAAAGCGTGCCAGCAACAATTGTTCTTTTTTCCATACGGAATCAAGTGTCAACCATCCTTTGTCATGATATAATGACATGGCGTCATACGACAGCCAGATATATACCTTAAGCTACACTCATGGAAAGAAGATGACAACAGCATGATCGCCGATATTTTACTTGAAGTGGTACTTCCCATCTTTGTCCTGATAGGCTTTGGCATTATTATGCAATATGCTTTTAAACTCGATTTGTACACACTCGCCAAAATCAACTTTTACTACATTACGCCCGCAGCCGTATTTATGAGTATGTACGAGTCCAAGATGTCACCGCAGCTCCTGGGCATGGTGGCCTTATTCTATGCGCTCTATATCGGCGTCCTCTATCTGATCAGCATGCTGGTTGCCAAACAGCGCAAGTTCAATCGGGGGATGAGAGCTGCTTTTACCAACAGCCTTCTGCTCGATAATTCGGGAAACTACGGCCTTCCGATCAATGACCTCGCCTTCAAGGGAGATCCGATGGCCGGCTCGGTACAAGCGCTCATCATGTCTTTTCAGAGCCTCCTTACGTTCACGTACGGAGTTATTTCCATTCAGGGAGCCAAGACGGAAGGATTATACAAACAGGCCATCATCGGATTCCTAAAAATGCCTGTTCCCTATGCCCTAATCATCGGCATTGTGCTGCATGCCCTGGCACTGCCGCTTCCGGTCTTTATTTCGCAGCCGTTGATGTATGCGGACCAGTCCATGGTAGCGATTGCTCTGCTGACGCTCGGCGCACAGATCATTAAATATCCGCTCCGCCTGCGTCGACTCGATGTTTACCTCAGCGTACTGCTGCGTCTCCTGGTCGCGCCAGCCATCGGCATTCTGATTGTGCTGCTGCTCGGCTTAAAAGGGATCCCGGCTCAAGCGCTCATCATCGCTTCAGGCATGCCGGTTGGCGTAAATTCATCCATTTTGGCGGAAGAATATCAGAATGAGCCTGATTTTGCTGCACAAACTGTCCTTATATCGACCATACTAAACGTAATTACGATTACCGGCTTAATCACATTAGCCAAATTTGTAGCTTAACGCTAACTCATCTTTGCTAGGAGGAATTTACATATGAATTTTGATCTTGCGATAAACCGAACCTGTACCGACTGTCATAAGTGGGATAATGTTCCCACCGTCTTCGGCGTGCCGGATGCGCTTCCGATGTGGGTGGCTGACATGGATTTTGCCGCGCCACCCGCCGTTATCAAGGCGCTCCATCAACGGGTGGAGCATGGCGTATTCGGATATACGTTCCCGTCCGACTCTTACCGTGAAGCGATTAGCGACTGGATGAAGAAACGCCACAGCTGGAGCATTCAGCAGGAGTGGATTCAATTCTGTCCGGGTGTCGTTCCGGCACTCAGCCTTATCGTGGATGCGTTCACCGAGCCGGGCGATCAAGTTGTCATCCAGACGCCGGTCTACCCGCCGTTCTATAGCGTCGTTCAGGACCATGGCCGTGAGCTGGTGCATAACCCGCTTCTTCTAAGCGAAGAGGGGGATTACTCGATGGATTTCGAAGACCTGGAGAAGAGTTTTTCTACGGGCAAAGTCAAAATGATCATTCTATGCAGTCCGCACAACCCGGTGGGCCGGGTGTGGACCAGAGCAGAATTGGATCGTCTGGCCTCCCTCTGCCAGCAATACGATGTGCTTGTTGTATCCGATGAAATCCATGCGGATCTGTTGTTTGAACCCGGTGCGCATACGCCATTCGCCGCGCTGTCCGAGGATGCCGCCGAGCGCTCCGTCATCTGTACCGCACCTAGCAAGACGTTTAATATCGCCGGTCTGAACACGGCAAACATCATCATCCCGAATGAGCAGCTGCGCAGCAAGTTCCGCAAAATATTGAACCGATACGCCATCGGCTCCATTACACCGATGGGTGCCGCCGCTACCGAGGCCGCTTACCGCGAAGGCGGACCATGGCTGGATGAGCTTCTGGTTTACATCCGCGGGAATATGGAGCTGGTTTCGAATTACGCACAGGAGCATCTGCCCGAGCTGAAGGTGGTTATTCCGGAAGCTACTTACCTGCTGTGGATTGATTTCCGGGGAATGGGCATGTCCCACGAAGAGTTAAACCGCTTCCTGGTTCAAGAGGCGAAGCTTGGATTAAACAGCGGCGCCGCCTTCGGCAAGGAAGGCGAAGGTTTCATGCGCATGAACTTGGCCTGCACGCGCGCCACCGTTCAGGAGGCGTTGTCCCGCTTGCACAAAGCCATCGAGGTATGGCGGAAAGCGTAAGACATAAGCTCAATCATAAAAGGAGCCGCGCTATATGCGCAGCTCCTTTTGTATTGCTTCTTATATGACGACAGAGACCTATCGGGATGACATCTGTATGTAATCCAGGTACGACTGTAAATCGGATCTGCAGCTTCGGTCATTGTTCGTTAAACTGTTATCCTGTTCCGTACCTCCGATCAGTCAGTCTTACATCATACTTCCGCTGTCGTCCGCACCTGAAGTCAGCCCCTCCGTCGTTACGGCTCCATTCAGACTGTCACCAGTCGCCTGTCCCCGCTCCATCTGATAACCTGCGTCCAGCATCGAGCCATCCAGCTGATGAAGCTGCTGGCTGACTTGGTCCATCTGCTGGAACAGCTGACGATGTTGATAAGCTTCGGCGTACTCACTCTGCTGCATGGTCTCGTCCATTTGCTCGAATGCCGTTTTGTTATCGCCCAGCACTTGGCGGTACTGATCCGCCGTAGCTGTTCGGATATCCTGCACTGCGTTCATCATCCCATGCAGGACCATCCGGCAATTCACCAATTCCTGCCGGACGGCAGAAGAAGTTTCAGGCGTAACCGCAGCCTGGGCGCTTTGAAGCTCGGCTTGGATCTGGCTGAGCTGGCTTACGATCATCCCGACTTCGTTCATTCCCCCGTTTTGCGCTGCAGTAGTCAATTGGCCCGATAGCTGGTTGAGTCTCGTCGACATATTTTGAATATTGCTCATTGCAATTCCCCCTTTTCCGGATAACGTCCATTTTATGAATAGGATGCGATAAACCATGGATTGCTATTCATGTCGTTATCTGGTCAGAAGATTACGTCTGTTGGAATACGGGGCGGGATGCCGATATAATAGAGTAAGCCATCATATGAAAGTAGGTAGATTAAAGAGTCCGCATGATCAAACGCAAAAAAACGACACTTTTCCTAATTGCTGCCTTATTACTCGCCATATTTTACATGCAGCTGCAAACCGCCATACCGGGATTCATCAATGATCTCGATTTTGATTTTAATAGCAAAGAAACCCCTGAAATCTCCCAGCTCCACCCGTATGTATTACAGCAAAAGAATGAGCTTGTCCGTCTCACCAAGAAAAAAGGGATCACCATCATTATAACGGACGGTTACCGCAGCCATGAAGAGCAGACCCGCATCTACAATCAGGGCCGTAGCACCGAGGGCGACATTGTGACGAATGCCAAGGCTGGAGAATCCCTCCACAACTATGGGCTTGCGATTGATTTTGCGCTAAGACTAAAGGATGGCAGCGTCATCTGGGATATGGAATATGACGGGAACGGAAACGGAAAGGCCGATTGGATGGAAGTGGTGGAGATTGCCAAAGGCTTAGGCTTCCAGTGGGGCGGCGATTGGGCCAACTTCCCGGATTATCCGCATCTGCAGATCGATTTCGGACTGTCGATTCGTGATTTGAAACGAGGAAAGCTCCCTCCCATGGACGCTTCCGAGTATTCGGAAGCAAAGTGAGATGCTATAGCAATTTGCAGAACTCGATAGGTATGGTATGTCCAGTTAAACGCAGCCTGAACCCATATATAGAACATTAACGGACACCATCGACGTTATTTACGACTTTATGCCATATTCTCAGAATTTAACGGACACCAAAGTCGCTATTCTAATAAAAATATAGTATATATCCGCTTATAATCGTAAATAAGAGATCCCCTGTCCGTTACGGAGAGAAGAGCGTCTGTTTTTAACGAAATAACGTATACTGAGTCCGTAAGAATTACTGAAATTTTGGTATTACGCATCGTCATGTTTTATTGGAAATCGAGGTTCGCATACGTTAGTTATATTCAAAAATATGACTTATACGCATCCGCGTGTAGATGAGGTCAACCAGATCATGCCTGGTTGGCCTTTTTTATCGTTGTTCTCTGCAAAAGCGTCTTGATGGATTCGTGACAAACAACCAAATGCTTGACATTCCATTCACCTTTTGGTTATATAGTCATATATATAAGCATATAACCTTAGCAGGACAATGAAGGTAAGGCGGTGATTCTTATTGAGCGGTACCGTGCATCCAGATAATAAGCCCCTGTTCATCCAGATCAAGGAGAAGATCGAGGACCAGATCGTCAATGATCTACTGCTTGAAGGTGAACAGGTTCCTTCCACGACGCAGCTGTCCCAATTTTACAAAATCAATCACATCACGGTGTTAAAGGGCATCAACCTGCTGGTGGATGCCGGACTCATCTATAAAAAGCGAGGTGTCGGCATGTTTGTTGCTGAGGGGGCCAAGGAAATGCTGCTCCGGACCCGAAAGAGCGCATTTGCGGAACATTATGTGGTGCCTATGGTACAGGAAGCGGACAAACTCGGTTTGTCCACGGATGAGCTTGTTCAAATCATAACCCAGTTAAAAGGAAGTGATCCCCATGAATCTTGATGTACAGTTTGACCGCGTATCGGTGACATACGGAAGCGTGGAAGCTGTCCGCGATATTTCCTTACGTCTCCCGGCCGGCAAAATTTACGGTCTCCTCGGGCGCAACGGCGCAGGTAAAACCTCGCTTCTTTCTGTTCTTGCTTCATTTCGTGAAGCCTCCTCGGGGTCGGTTACGATTGGCGGCGAGCAGCCCTTCGAAAATGCCAACATCATGAGGGAAGTCTCCTTCATCTACGATGTCGACTATAAAGAGGAGACCGACAAGGTCAAGGCAGCAATTGAATCCGTAGCCAGGTACCGGCCTCATTTTGATACGGGTTATGCTCTTGAGCTCGCCCGCAAATTCAATTTGCCCCTGGATAAACAGCTGAAGGAGCTCTCCAAAGGTATGCAGTCCGCTTATAACGTATGTATCGGTCTCGCCAGCCGGTCGCCGGTTACCATTCTGGATGAAGTTTATCTCGGCATGGATGCGCCGTCACGCGAGATTTTTTACCGGGAGCTGCTGGAGGACCAGGAGCTCCATCCCCGTACGTTCATTCTTTCCACCCACCTGGTATCGGAGATGGATTATCTGTTTGAAGAAGTCATTATCATTCACAAGGGTCGGTTCGTGCTGCAAGACGATTATGAAAGCCTCACGTCCCGGGGAGTATCCATTACAGGCCCCGCGGCAAAGGTAGACGAATTCATCCGAGGCATGAAGGTGCTCAACGTGCAGCAGCTCGGTTCCACCAAGGCCGTCATGGTCTACGGAGAATTAAGCGAGGAAGCTCAGCTGGCCGCACATCGGGCGGGACTTGAGATCGGGCCGATCTCGCTCCAGGACTTGTTTATCCATCTGACGGGGGAGGAATATTCAGCATGAAGAAGACGTCATCTGCCGTAACCAGAGTATCGACGGACATGTTTATTCATCAAGGCAGCTGGGCCTTGGGATTTCTATTTGTTGTGCTGCTGATCAATATTGGAGTCGGCATCGGTACCAGCATGGGTGTCAATGTTCGCGCAGGAATCGCAGAGGAGGATTTCTTCTCTATCACTTACCGCTCAACCAAAGGATTTATGCTCGTCATCGGCATCATTTCGGCCTACGGCTTTCTGAGCTATTATGTGAGACACGGGATTACGCGCAGGGATTTCTTTAAGGGAGCCGCATTGGCGGCCGTCTATCTATCATTGGCCTTTCCAGTCGTGGTGGGTCTGGTCAATTGGATCATCGGGATGGTTACCTCCCATGATGCCAGCAGCACCTTGCTGCTGCAGAAGTTCGATAACAACTGGCTGCTGATACTTGTCTCCTATGGCGTCCAAATCTTTATCTACTATTTGATGGGATGGATGATTGGATCCGGATTTTACCGGTTTGGCTGGATCCGCGGCTTGGGATGGATCGCCGTAGCCCTCGTGTTGATCGGCTTCATGGATGCATTATGGCAATTCGAGCTGGCTTCCATATGGGAACAGTGGCTGCCGGTCACGACAGCCCTTTCCGTCACGCTGCCGATCTCTCTTGCAGGCTCCGCGGCCGTCATTCTGATTGCACTTTTTCTGATTCGGCTGATCACCCGAAAAGTCACGATCAAAATGTAATATATACGCAAAATAAATGGCTGATCCATGGGTAACAGCATCTACCCCGGAGTCAGCCATTTTATTATCTAACGCCATCGTTTAAATTAAGCGGCGCTGCTCTTCTTCTTATTATAAATATCGAAGGCTACTGCAGCGAGGAGAACCAAACCCTTGATGCCTTGCTGCCAGTCGATGCCGAGACCTACGAGTGACATCCCGTTATTGAGGACGCCCATGACGAGACCGCCGATGATCGCGCCGAAGACCGTACCGATCCCGCCGGTAGCCGAAGCGCCGCCGATGAAGCTCGCCGCGATGGCATCCAGCTCGAAGTTCGTACCGGCTCTCGGCGTCGCCGCGTTCAAGCGGGCAGCAAAAATCAAACCGGAGATCGCGGCCATAACGCCCATATTGACGAATACCCAGAACGTGACCTTCTTGGTTTTCACGCCGGACAGTGCCGCCGCTTTCTCGTTGCCGCCAAGCGCATAAATATGACGGCCCATCACGGTTTTGTTCATCACGAAGGAATAGATGATAATGAGCACCAGCAGCAGGATCAGGATGTTCGGCAGACCGGCGTAACTGGCCAGCATGAACGTAAAGGCATTGATCACCGCCGCGATGAGCACCAGCTTCAGGAGGAACAAGCCGCTTGGCAGAACGTCGAAATTGTATTTTTTATGCGACTTTCGCTCCCGCAGCTCATTGATCAGGAAAATAACCGTAAAGACGATGCCGGCCAGAATCGCGATCAGATTGGTGCCGGTGTTGCCGAAATCCGGAATGAAGCCGGAGCTCAGCTTCTGGAAACCGCCTGGAAACGGCGCAATGGATTGGCCCTCCAGCACAATCATGGTTAGACCGCGGAACAGCAGCATTCCCGCAAGGGTTACGATAAAGGCGGGTATCCTCACATAAGCAACCCAGAACCCCTGCCAAGCACCGATCAGACCGCCGACAATCAAGGATACGATAACGGCAATGACCGGATGCAGCTGCATATCGACCATCATGATCGCTGCCACAGCGCCGACGAAGGCGGCCACCGAACCGACCGACAAATCAATATGACCCGTAATGATGACAAGCACCATGCCGATGGCCAGTACGAGGATGTAGCTGTTCTGGAGAATCAGATTCGTGATGTTGATCGGCTCCAGCAGCAGCCCTCCCGTAATGATCTGGAAAAATATCATAATGACAACAAGGGCAATGATCATCCCGTATTGGCGGATGTTGTTTTTAAACATTTTTTTGAGTGTCTCCATGCTTAAGCCCCTCCATTCTTGGTCATGTATCTCATCAAGGTTTCCTGCGAAGCCTGCTCTCTGCTAACTTCTCCGGTCATCCGTCCCGCGCTCATGACATAAATCCGGTCGCAGATCCCTATAATCTCCGGCAGCTCCGAGGAAATGACAAGCACAGCCTTCCCCTCATCCGCCAGCTGGTTAATGATCGCGTATATCTCATATTTGGCCCCCACGTCAATCCCCCGCGTCGGTTCATCCAGAATCAGAATGTCCGGCTCGGCGTAAATCCATTTACTCAGGACAACCTTCTGCTGATTCCCCCCGCTGAGGTTCCCCGTCTTCTGGAGAATGTTCGGCGTTTTGATCTTAAGCTTCTTCCGCATATCCTCCGCCACGAGAATTTCTTCCCGATCATTGATGACCATGTTCTTCGCCAGCTTGGACAGCCCGGTAAGCGAGATGTTGCGCTTGATATCGTCCATGAGGATCAGCCCGTATTCCTTGCGGTCCTCGGTCACGTAAGCAAAGCCATTATCAATGGCCTCGGTGATGGATTGATTCCGGATTTCCTTCCCGTCTTTCCGGAGCGTTCCGGTAATATTCCGGCCGTAAGCCCTGCCGAACATACTCATCGCCAGCTCGGTCCGACCGGAACCCATCAGTCCGGCAATGCCCACAACTTCCCCCCGGCGGATATTCATGCTCACGTTGTCAATGACTTTTCGGCCTGCTTGCAGCTCGTGATACACCGTCCAATCCTTAACCTCCAGGATGACCTCCCCGATCTTCGGGGTCCGCTCCGGGTAGCGGTTCGTCAAATCCCGGCCGACCATGCCCCGGATGATCCGGTCCTCGTTCACCTCGCCGCCTCTCATATCCAGCGTTTCAATGGTCTGGCCGTCGCGCAGAATCGTAATGGAATCCGATACCTTCGACACCTCGTTCAATTTATGGGAGATCAGGATACAGGAAATTCCCTGCTTCTTGAACTCCAGCATCAGCTCCAGCAAATTCTCGCTGTCGTCCTCATTGAGCGCCGCCGTCGGTTCGTCCAGAATAAGCAGCTTCACCTTCTTGGATAAGGCCTTCGCAATTTCGACCAACTGCTGCTTGCCGACGCCGATGCTGCCGACCTGCGTGTTCGGGTTCTCGCTGAGCCCCACCTTATCCAGCAGCTCTTTGGCTCCCAGCATTGTCTCATTCCAGTTCATGATGCCCTTCTCGGCACGCTCGTTCCCCAAATAAATGTTCTCGGCAATCGACAGATAAGGGATCAACGCAAGCTCCTGATGGATGATAACGATGCCCAGGTCTTCGCTTTGCTTGATATTTTTAAATTCGCAGACGCTGCCTTTAAACAAAATATCTCCCTCATACGAGCCGTGTGGATACACGCCGCTCAGTACTTTCATCAGCGTGGATTTGCCCGCTCCGTTCTCCCCGCACAGGGAGTGGATTTCGCCTTCGCGAACCTTCAGATTCACATGGTCCAGCGCCTTCACCCCGGGAAACGCTTTCGTAATGTTTCGCATTTCAAGAATGTACTCTGACATCTGGCTTCACCTTCCTATCGTTTCGTGTTCGCTGCTTAAGACTATTTCAATCCGATTTCTTCCTTGGAATAATAACCCGTCTCCACAACCTCTTTCTCCACGTTGGAAGCATCAACGGATACCGGAGGGAGCAAATAGGCAGGCACGACCTTGATGCCGTTGTCGTACGATTCGGTATCGTTCACCTCGGCCTTTTCTCCCTTCAGCACGCTCTCCGCCATCTTCACTGCCTGCTCGGCAAGCTGGCGCGTGTCCTTAAACACCGTCTGGGTTTGCTCACCGGCCACGATCGATTTGATGGAAGCAAGCTCCGCATCCTGCCCCGTGATGATCGGCAGCGGCTTGCCTGCCGTCCCGTAGCCTACGCCCTTGAGCGAGGAGATGATGCCGATGCTGATCCCGTCGTAGGGAGACAGCACCGCATCCAGATTTTCGCTGGAGTAGTTGGCGCTGATCAGGTTATCCATCCGCGACTGGGCCAGGGCGCCGTCCCAGCGCAGGGTTGCAATCTGGGCCATCGTGGTCTGCTTGCTCCGAACCACAAGCTTGCCCGAATCCATATAAGGCTTCAGCACGGACATCGCGCCGTCATAGAAGAAGTAAGCATTGTTATCGTCCGGCGATCCGCCGAACAGCTCGATATTGAACGGCCCCTTCCCTTCCTTCAGGCCAAGCTTCTCTTCAATATAGGAGGCTTGTTGAACGCCGACCTGGAAGTTGTCGAAGGTGGCATAATAACTCAAATGCTCGGTGATGCGAATCAACCGGTCGTAAGCGATAACCTTGATTCCCTGATCATGAGCCTTCTTGATCACGTCGGTCAGCGTATTGCCGTCGATCGAAGCGATGACGATTACGTCGACCCCTTTCGTAATCATGTTCTCGATTTGGGAAATCTGGTTTTCAATCACGTCCTCGGCGAATTGAAGGTCGGTTTTGTACCCTTTTTCCTGAAACAGCCGCTCCATATTCTTCCCGTCAGCCACCCAGCGTTCGGATGATTTCGTTGGCATCGCAAGGCCGACGTATCCCTTCTCAGCATCGCCGGTTTGGCTTTCGGCGAGGTTGCAGGCCGTCAGGGCCAAGAGCAGCACCGCGATCAGCAATCCTGGCAATCCTCTCTTCATCGGTAGTTCCCCTTTCCGAAAAATGGAATCGAGAGCGCTTACAACCGAAGGGTTCGAAAAGCCTCTCTGTACTAAAAAGGATACCTCCGCTAGGGTGGAGGGGTCTTTCCACGAAAACAACCTTTTTTATAATTTTCATACTTTTGTTGTTCTGGGATTCACGCGGTATGTACAGGGCTGCATAACTTTCCGGCTCCGTTCACACCATGCCCCAAGCGGTTGCCGACATCCAAAAGGGGGAGTCCCAAAAGATCTTAGATCTTGCGGGAGGCCCCCTTGGTTGCTGTTAGAAGACGCTCCATGTACGAATCGTTCCTACCATCGCTGTTGCCCCCACATTTCTTGGAATGGTTCTGAGCAAGGACGAAATGTGGAGGCAAAGGCGAGCGACGCTTGTCCGGAATCGATTCATCCTCTCCGCTACGCCGTGCAGATTGCTTACTTTTTTAGACGCAAAGAAACCGTTCCTTGGTAAATGGAGGTGTCACCCAAACCACCATTTACGTAAGGAACGGTTTCTTTTGTACATTCAATATACATGGACCAATTCACCAGACGACCGAATCTTTGTAAGTGCCTATCCCGGCGGCGGTCGAGACTGCTACCATCCCAAGATGCTGACCAAAGTTTATCGTCTACGCTTACACACAACGTATTTACTCTTCTCGTCAGATCGCCAATGCCGTCCGCGTGCGCGAGAATGTCATGTTCATATGGATTGCCGGGAGACAGCGTCCAGATTTCCGCACCATCAATCGCTTTCGTTCCGAGCGTATGAAAGACGTACTGAGAAGAATCTTCACGAGCGTGCTTCAGTTTCTCGCCCAGGAGAATTACGTCAATTGGAACATTATTTTGTGGACGGCACCGAGATCAAAGCGAATGCCAACCGCTATACGTTCGTCTGGGACAAAGCGGTCGTCAAGCACAAAGCGAAGCTCCAGGAGAAGGTCCAGACATTGTTTTCACCATCGCCCCCACTTCAAGATCCTCGCTCAACCACCTATTCTTCCTGAACCGTCGCCCCTTTGCGGTACCGGTTCGGCGATACCCCCATCACCTTCTTAAAAGCCGTGCTGAAATAATGCTGGCTGTCATATCCCACCCGCTCCGCGATGTCCAGGATACTCAGATCGGTGGAATTAAGCAGCTGGATCGCCTTTTGAATCCGCGTCTGGGTCATAAGTGTAATAAAGGACGTGCCCAGTTCTTTCTTTAGCGTTCGGCTCAGATAGACTGGCGAAACCTGCAGCGCCTGGGCAAACGATTCCAGCGTCAGCTCCCGAACGGCATACTGCTCCTGGATGAGCTGCCGGGCCCGCCGTACTAACGGAGACAGCTGCGCATCCTTGAACACCCCATCCCGGCAGGCCTCATAGGCTGCCGCAACCGCTCCCACTCCTTCCGATACAAACTCCATATGAACGTTGACAGTCAGCTTCAAGTACTTCTGAATGGATTGCTCGGCATCGGCTGCGATTTCCACATCCGTCTCACCCCATAAACAGATGCCAATCCATCCTGTATGATCACGGAACAAAACACAAGGAGCGGGATGGATCAGCTCGGAAATGATATTCTCCATCGCGAACAGATACAGCTGCCGGTCGCTTTCCTTCATCAACGGCTGCGGAGCCGTCATCTCCGGCCATCTGGCGATGCCGACCTGGGTAGGCTCACTAGGAGGAAGCCCGAGAAACTCCAGCTGCTCCAGCGCCTCCTCCTCATCCAGCAGGCCATGCATCCATTCCAGGCAGAATCGTTCCCGCAGCAGCGGAATATTCTTCTCGATTTGCTCGGAGGCCTTCTTCAGATAACTCTCCTGGATTTGCCGGTCATTCAGTTCATCCCTTACGCTTCCAAGCACTCGAATCAGGTGATCCGCATTCACCGGCTTTAATATATAATCCTTAACCCCGAGCCGGATCGCTTCCTGCGCATAAGCAAATTCGTCATGGCCAGTAATAATGACGAACCGGCATTCGGGACGTTCTTCCTTCATCCGCTTCATGAGCCCGATGCCATCCAGGAACGGCATATTCATATCGACCAGCATAATGTCGATCGGCCGGCTGAGCGCAAGCTCCAGCGCTTCCTCGCCATCCTCCGCTTCGGCAGCCACCTCCATGCCAAGTGCCTCCCAATCCACCGCATCCCGAATACCTTCGCGGATAATCGGTTCATCGTCAGCAATCAGGACTTGATACGCTTTATTCATAGCCTGTCTCTCCTATCATCATCGGAGGACGAAGGGCCGGTATGCAGCAGCGGATGCGTAATCATTACCGTGGTTCCCTCGTTCTCTATACTGTCAATTGCGATTCCGTACTCATCGCCAAACGTTAGCTTGATACGAGCCTGTACATTCAGCATGCCGTAGCTGCGGCTTTCGCCTACCCTTTCTCCCGGAGTCGTCTCCATGGCCGCTACCGGGTCGGCAAGCTGTTTGCGAAGCGCCTCCAGCCGCTCAGTAGACATGCCGGCCCCATTATCCTGGACGCCTAGGAGAAGAACATCTCCGTTCACCTGCGCTTTGATGACAATGCGCCCAGGCCCCCTGCGGGCCTTAATGCCGTGGTATATCGCGTTTTCCACCACCGGCTGCAGAAGGAGCTTCAGCACGTACATTTTCTCAGCCTCAGGCGAAAGCTCCATCTCAACCTGCAGCCTGTCCCGGTAACGCGTCTTCTGTATCTGCAGGTAACTGCTGATATGCATCCATTCGTCGGACATGGGAATGATATCATCCCCTTTGCTGAGCCCGATTCGAAACAGCCGCGACAAGGATTCTACCAGATCCGATACATCGTCCGCTCCTTTCTTGCGGGCCATCCAATGGATCGTATCCAGCGTGTTATACAGAAAATGCGGCTTAATATGCGCCTGCAGGCTGCGCAGCTCCGCTTCGCGCTTCTGCTTCTCCCGCAGCTCGCTCAGCTTCATCAACTTGCGGATCTGCAGAAGCATGCGGTTAAAGCTGCGTCCAAGCATGCCCACCTCATCCTGCCGGTTTCCCCAATAACGGGTCGTCAAATCCCCGGATTCGGCTTTTTGCATGAAGGACATGAGCTGCCAGATCGGTCTGGATATCGACTGTGAAAGCGTGTAGGATGCAGCTACGCCAAACAAGCACACCACAAACAAGAAACAAATCATATAAAACCGAATCTCCCGAACCTCATACACCGATTCGCTGGTTGGAAACACCCCGATCGTCCGCCAGCCGGTAAAGGAGGAGGTGCCGTATATCAATTGCAGCCGCTCTCCATTCACCTCACGGATCAAGGCTCCGCTGTCCTCGTCCGGAAACCACGAAGGGGGGATGGACGGGATGATGGCATCCTCCGGCGTGTAAATGCTCGAGCCGCCGGCCTCGGCCACCATCAAATACCCGCTTTTTCCAAGCGTGACATCCCGGACCGCTCTCGCGACTGCCCGCAGCTTCAAATCGATCAATACCGCTCCGGTTACTTCCCTCGTGTCCGGATCCACAAACGAGCGAACGACCGACACCAGCTCTTCGTTGCCGTAATGAACATGGGTGGTGACCTTACGGTCTGCCGGATGGCCCAGCACTGTAAAGATACCTTCATTTAAAACAGCCTCATGGTACCAAGCTTCCTCCGTCAAGGTGGCAGGACCGCGTGCATACATTTCGTTACTGATGTATTCCCCATCACGATTGACCAGAAGAATGGAGGCGATTTCCGGGTACAGCGTCGTGAAGCCTTGAAGATATCGCTTAATTTCGTAATTTTCCTCATTGTCCTGCTTCACCGAGAACGACTGCGGGCCGGAATTCCCCGTATCTTCGGTCCCTGCGGCCGGCTTATCCCCTTGGATTTCCCCCTGCAGAAACCGCTCCGTGCGTGGGTCAAATCCGATCAAATACGTAATATTCTGGAGATTCTCCATATCATTGTCCAAGGTCTGATTGACCTTACCGATTAATTGAATGGTGTTTGAGGTTACCTGCTGATCCACAATGCGGTTAACCGTCCAATTAACGAGGACGCCCAGTGCGATCGAGGGCAGGATGCCAACCATGAGGAACAAGATGACCAGCTTGTATCTCAGCGGCAAATCCCCGAACCGCAGCCACCGCCAGATGCCTTCGCGCCAGGATTCCGCTCTGTTTCTATTTTGCATAATAATCATTCACATTCTCTCGGGTCACGATCGAGATCCCGGTGTCCACCCTAACAGGAAGCGGAGACACATCGTTGCCGAGCGTCGGGGCCGGTACGGTAAGACCATGATGCAGATGAAATAAATACTGCAGCGACCAATAGCCCATATTCCACGTTCCCTGGGCGATCGTTGCCGCGATGGTTCCATCAGAGATCCGGTCCAGCGTCCCTTTATTCGTATCGAATCCGATAATGGTAATCCGGTTCGCTTTATTTGCGCCGATAACGGCATCTGCCACGCCCATTCCGCCACTGGCCTCCGTTACGAAGATCCCTTTGAGATCCGGGTGTTTGTCCAGCATGTCGGCAGCAGCCTCTTTGGCAACAAGGGTATCCCCTTTGCCTTCCCTGATCTCCACCACGGACATGCCCGGATATCGCTGCGCTAAGGTGTCTCTGAAGCCTTCGGAACGGTCATCATGATTCTGCTGCCCAGGCTGGGTAACAATCCCGATCTCCCCTTCCCGGCCGAGAAGCTGCGCCATTTTATCCGCGGCCGCAACGCCAGCGTTGTAATTGTTGGTCGCCAGGAAAGAATAAGCCTTACTGTCAGGTGCATCCGCATCGAACAGCACAACGGGGATCCCGGCTTCCACGGCTTTATTAATCGTTGACGTCAGCGCTTTGGAATCGATGGCCGATAAGGCGATACCGGCGGGCTTTTTGGCAATCACTTGTTCCAGAACGGTGATCTGTTCCTCCACGTCATATTGTGTAGAGCCGCGGTAATCAACCGATACGCCCAGAGCATCCCCTCCATCCTCGAAGCCCTTTAAAATATTCTTCCAATATTCCATGCCGGATTGAAAAGTCACCATGACATAATTCTCCCCAATGCTGCCGTGCAGGCCGCCCTCCTCCCAAGCCGAAGAACGCTTGTCCTCCAGCCTGTACATGAACACATAGGTGAGAAAAGCCAATAGAAGCGCACCGTATACCAGCATCATCTTCTTCATGAATAAGTCCCCCGATCCTTGATCCTTCGTTCGTCATCTGCAGTTGCAATCGGTTACATAAACGTATAATGAATATACTGCAATTCTTTGAAAAAGATCAAACGCTTGCTGGGATTGGGCTCTGGTCAGCAGTAAAAACAGGCCGTCCACGATTATCCCTACCCGTGTCACAGCCTGTTTTCCGATACTTTAATGATCTTACTTTTTATACAATAAATTTCACAGCCTTATGTAGTCCGCTTAGCCGGATAAATGCTGATGCCGTGCATAAATAAACTCACCACATGACGCGCGAGATCCTCAGGAGTACGCTTGCCTGTCAGAAGCTGCTGGGAGGTCAGTCTTTCAATGACACCGACTAAGCACTCCGCAACAATGTGCATATCGGAATCACCGTCAAAGTACCCGTCCCGCTGCTCAGCTTTCAGATTTTGCTCAATCATGGCTGCCATTTCAGATTTTATGATGACAGAGTCATCCCCAATGAAAAAACCGATTTGCGTCAGATCCGGGTCTTTGCCAAGAAACGCGAACAATCCCGTCAGCACACTCTGCAAACGACCGGTCACATGATCCTCATCGATTCCGCTTTCCAATCTGCTACCCTCGAGCAGAATCTTGAGCTCAGAACGAAATTTCTCCACCAGCTCCTTGAAAACAGCTTCTTTGCTCTCAAAATACAAATAGAATGACGGCTGCGTCAATCCAGCCCGGGAAACGATGGTGCTGATCTTTGTCTGATGGTATCCTGACTTTGCAAATTCATTGGCAGCGACAATCAGTAGTCTAGCCCGGCTTTCTTGTCCATTCGCACCCTTCTTACGCAAAGCTATCCAACCTCCGAATCTAGTCATGATGTAGGTAAGTTACCGTCCATTATACTCTATATCGGAAAGATGCTGCTACACATAAAGTCCAAGCTTAACATGCACGAGACTTTACATCGCCACAAGAACGTTATAACGTAAAAGGATAGCGATGTTTATCGTTACAGCCAAGAAGGAGATTAATACCATGCAGAAACAAACCCAATCCAACTCGGTGGATATGACCGAGTCACATAACTCGCCAGACCCGTCTTCCAAGCGCGTGCTTATTGTTACGGCAGTCGATGCCGAAAAAGAAGCCGTACTACGCGGGCTTAAGGGTGCACACGGATTTGATGTGATCGCGGGTGGAGTTGGTCCCGCGGCTACCGCTGCTGCGACTGCCCGCCAGCTGATTCAAGGCACCTATGACTTTGTTGTCAGCGCAGGTATCGCCGGAGGATTTGCCGGCCAGGCTGAGGTTAGTTCCATCGTCATTGCGGACACCATCATTGCCGCTGATCTCGGTTCGGAAACCGAAGACGGCTTCAGCAGCGTCCAGGAGCTCGGCTTCGGAATGGATCGGGTACAGGCAGATCCAGCCTCTGCCAGAAAATTTGCGGAGGCCTTAAAGATTGCCGGCGCGTCCGTAACCCTCGGGCCTGTGCTGACGGTCTCCACCACGACGGGAACAGCAGCTACGGCTGCACGTCTCCTCCATCGGGTGCCGGACGCCGCAGCCGAGGCGATGGAGGGATTCGGCGTGGCCACCGCTGCCGCTGCAGCCGGTGTGCCCGTGCTCGAAATCCGTTCCATATCCAATCAGGTTGGACCGCGAGACCGCAGCGCATGGAAGATTAAGGAGGCGCTGCTGGCGCTTGAGACCGCAAGTTCATTACTACCGGAGGTGCTACGATGAAAATCGCTTTTTCCCCTTGCCCTAACGACACATTTGTATTTCATGCCTGGGTTCACGGACGGATTCCGGGCGCCCCCGAGCTTGATGTATCCTACGCGGATATCGATATCACCAATCACTGGGCGGCCGAGGATCGAGAACATGATATCTTAAAAATATCCTACGCCGCGCTGCCCTGGGTGCTGGATGAATATGCCCTCCTGCCCTGCGGAGGAGCACTTGGCCGCGGATGCGGGCCTCTCGTTCTGACGGCGGACAAGCTGACAGACGGGAAGGCCCCGGACAGTCCGGCTGCGCTGTCCGGCCGGCGGGTAGCCGTTCCGAGTGAGCGCTCCACGGCTTATCTGTTGTTCCGTCTGTGGGCTGCACAGAACGTACCTGGAGGACTCGGCGAAATCGTGGTGATGCCGTTCGATCAAATAATGCCGGCTGTCCGGGATGGAGCGATCGATGCCGGGCTTGTCATCCACGAGGCACGATTTACCTATCCGTCCTATGGATTGAAACTGATGACGGATCTGGGCAGTTGGTGGGAATCCGATACGAATCTGCCTATTCCTCTGGGTGCGATTGTGGCCCGCAGGTCGCTGGATTTGGCAAGCATCTCAAACTGGATCCGCTCCTCTGTCGAATATGCCTGGGAACATCCCGAGGACTCTCGGGCCTATGTCCTCCAGCACGCTCAGGAAATGGACCCGGATGTCGCCGATGCCCACATCGACCTGTACGTCAATCCGTTTACCGCAGAGCTGGGCGAAGACGGCTATGCCGCGATTTCAGCCCTGCTGAACCGTGCAGCCGATGAAGGACTTGTGCCGCGAATCGATCCCGAGCTGCTGAAGCGTCCATGATACGGCAACCTACCTCTTATGAAAAATCTCAATGGAGGTACGATCTCATAAAACAAACCGCGTATAGTGTTTTCTTGCGTGATCGGAAGATTTAGCTTCACGGAAAGCTTATATATTTTATGTTCAAAAGAGGAGCACCAAGAATCCGACAAACCGGGTCTTCTGGATGTTCCTCTTTTTCATTATCCCTATGAATGCTTCTCGTCCAGCTTCCTTGTTTAGAATTCATTCTTCGATATAAAATCATTCAATCGCCGATAAATTCCGATAATCTCATCCATTGGCATTCGTACCAATCCACTGGAAGAAGGAGCTACAAACTCGTGGACGCCGTCCACGACGGAGTCCGGCTGAATTCCCCAACCCACCTTGGCTTTACCGCTGAATTCGGTATACACGCCCTTGCCGACAAAACAAGCAACCTCCGGTCTGTACTCCGCCAGCTTCTCACGCAGCGTCTCTCTTCCGAGTCTGTACTCTTCGCGGGTAATGTCTTCGGCCCCCCGTGTAGGTCTGGCCACAATATTGGTAAACCCATACCCCAGTTTAAGCAATTCCCCATCCTCCGAGGCATCATATAAGCGAGGGGTCAAACCGGATCTATGCAGAATCCTCCAAAAATTGTTGCGAGGGTTCGCATAATGATGTCCGACTTCCCCCGACCGCAAACTGGGATTAAATCCGATAAATACAAGAGTCAATCCATAATCGAGATGATCGCTGACTTCGTTCATTCTGACTCCTCCTATCATCGTCTTATTCTGGGTTATCCTGAATTTAGTGAGAGCTCGATGCGGCAGCGCTGTTGTTGCGTTTGCGTATTTGGTGAATGCCCATCACCACGGTAACGAGCTCCCAGTCTCCGAGAACGTTGCTCTCATTCTGCAGCAGATAGGCCCCGGCCTGAAGCCAGCCGCTAATGCGGGAAAAATGGGCGATTCCCCTTCCAGCATCATCCGTTATTTCATATTCATTGGAAAAGGCAGGCGAAGTGATCTCATATACGCCCCGCGATCCCGCGTTGTATTCGAATTTTTTCGTGAAGAAGCTCATACGCATACGCAGCACGCCCAGCTCTTCCCCGCTGCCGCTCGCGATATGCCACTTGTTGGAGAAGAAACGAAACGAACCGCTGCATACCGGATCTCCCGAAGCGTTATACACGTCCAGCGAGGAGCCGAAAGCGCTCTTCAAATCCAGGCTTCCTATTACACTGCCTTCCCTATCCATAATATCTGTTATACCCGAGCTAAAAAAGTTATCCTTGAAATATAAATGCATACGCCTTCTCCCCTTCCTCGATTCCCTGCATACCTGTTATTCATTACAACGATTTGCACGTTAAATTGTTTCAAATTTTCGGGGGAATCCGGGAACCGATCCTTTGTTCAATTGTCTAATATTCGAGGTGATGCGATTGGAGTACCTGAAACAAATGGTGGCCGTAAATGAAGCAAGCACGGTGCTGAGCGATTTAATGGAGTCCTTCGGCCAGGACGTGTGGAACTATGCGTTCTTCCTAACAAAACGCAAAGATGCGGCTGATGATATCAGTCAGGACGTGTTCTTGAGAGCATTTAAGCACTGGAATGATTTTCAGGGCCGGAGCTCTGTCAAAACATGGCTGTTCACCATCACCCGCAACCTGTCCCTGAACTATCTCAAATCTCCCTTTATGACGAGGGTGTCTCTAACCGGCTGGATCACCTCCAAACAGACTGAGCCCTCCGCCGAAACAGAGTTTATGGATGCTGCTGCCGTCTCGCAGATTTGGAAGTACGTGATGGAGCTGCCGCCCAAATACCGGGAGGTGCTTATCCTGGAATCCCATTATCAGCTGCCGCGAAAAGAAATGGCGGAACTGCTCGGCATATCCGAAGGAACAATCAAATCCAGACTGCACCGGGCTCGCGCCCGAATGGAAAAGATGTTGAAAGGAGAGGATGTCCAGTGAAGACCGAACAAGAGCCGCAGCCGGATTGGATACAGGAACTCGCTTCTTCTCCATTCAATGAGCCGATGTTTACCGAGAAGATGAAATCCCGTGTATTGAACAGTGCCGCTAACGGCTCTGTAAAGAAGGGCCGAAACAAACGGAGGTCTCCAACGCGTCTGCGTGTTATAAGCGCATGTGCATTCATGATTCTTCTTCTAGTAGCGGTATGGGGATGGCGTGAGTCTCCTGCGCTTCAACGGATGATCCCCATCCAGGGCTGGGGATACGCAGCCAAGTGGACTCCCCGGAGCGTATATACGGATGATGGCGTGGATAAACTTCAGGCATTTCCGGGCGGGGATGCTGCCGCGGGCTCTCCGGTCGGTGCCTGGTGGAATCTGTTAACCCCAATTCAAGCGCTTGAAGGGAAAACGATCCGCATAACCGCCGTACACCGGGATACGGGAACTACCCTTGAAGAGCTTGCCGAGACGGTGATTACCTCCGATATGGCTTACGATAACTTCACCCGGGTCTCTTCCCGCTTTGCCCTGCCGCTCTCCGGGTTATGGCGATTCGACGTGATGGTGGACCAGGAGAAATACGGCGATATCGTGATCGATGTGCCGGACAGCAGCTGGGAGCCGAGCCCGAGCTTCGTTTCGGCTGCTTCTGAAGACCCGGTGGAGGCGATGCTGTCCTCCCAGTTTCCTCCCACTGAAATGACCGGCATTAAGGGACATCTCGGCTTTATTGATCCTGGGTTTATCGCAGGTCACCCCAATAAATATATGTGGCACTTTTGGGGAAGCAAAGAGGAATTAACGGGGGATCTGGTCATCACTGCCTTGAAACAAAATACGTCAAAGCTCATCGATGTATTTAAATCTCGCGTCACTCCTTATCCTCATAATGGTGCCGATGCCTCATTGCCGACAACGATGTCACTTCCTTCGCCTGGACTGTGGCGCATTATGGTCTCGATCAACGGTCAATTGTTCGGCAGCGTCATTGTCGAAGTTGCTAAACCATAAATTTGGCGATGCCCAAAGATCCATGAGCCGCTGGCCGTTAACACAAGCACGCCTCACGGCAAGCCTCCTAGTCAAACAACGGAGGAAGCCGTTGCCTTGACCCTACCGTTGAAATGAAATGGATTCCATCAAATAAGGCTGCCTCGGTCTGTAGAACATCTACAGAACCGAGGCAGCCTCTTCATGAGGAATATCAATCATTTCATATTCCGCTTATTTCATCAGCCAAACAGCATTACTCCGCGTTCAAAGCTTCCTTCGGCACTTCAATCTTGCTGATTTCGTTATGCTTGGAGTAAGCGCTCTTCATTTTCATATCCAAGGATACCTTCTGACCTTCGGCATCCATTGCCATTACCATGTCCAAATCGGTTGTTACCGGCAGGTAAGACTCCTTCTGTACGCCATAGATAATATGAATGCTCTTGATATCCATTTGATCCATCATGGCTTCCATCTGCGGATCGTTGCCCGCTTGGCTCATCATGGACTTGGCAAGCTCCTTCAGGTTGTCGCCGGAAACATCCGCCGTCAGGACGTATGTGTCTCCGTCCTCCGTTACTTTGAAGTCCTTAGCGAGGGACTTGAACTGCTCTACCTGCTGCTCTGGACTCGCACTGCTCATATCCAGGCTGTCGCGGATCTCCTGCTCCGATTCCTTCGGAACCTGCATCCATTGACCATCCATAAGCATGTAAATGCCGTCTTCCGTTATATACTGCTTCATCTCGACCTTGCCTTCCGGAGAATCCATCACAACGTTCTGCATCATCTCCACCGGCTCGAGCGTAAGTTCCGAATCAAGCGACATATTGACGTCTTGCTCCTGCTTCTCTTCGCCTTCAACCACGATATGCTGTTTAACATCGGCTTTCATCGCAAAGCTCTTCAAATTCTGGGAAGCTTCAGCCGATTTCTGAAGAAGCTCGTCAGCAGTTGGAAGAGCATCCTCCTTCGGTTCTTCTTTAGCTGGCGGCGTCTCTGTCGAAGGAGTCGTCCCTTGTTCCGTTGCCGGCGGCGTTGCGGCGTCCTCCGCTGCTTTGTTGTCCTTGCCGCATGCTGTCATGCTCATAACCAAAATTGCCCCTAGTAATACTGCTGTCCACTTCTTCAATCGAATTTCCTCCTAAAATATGTATTCCGGTTTACTTACCCATTCTATACGATTTGTAACATCGATTGATCAAAATTTCCGAAAAAGGTACACTAGACCTAATTCTTGTCAGGGAGCGTGCTCGATTGGAAAATCTTCTGATTACCGGATATCGGGCCCACGAGCTCGGTATTTACAACAACAAACACCAAGGCATACCTTATATACGCAAAGCAATTGCCAACCGCTTGGTTCCGCTGCTTGAGGAAGGCCTTCAGTGGGTCATCACTCCCGGCCAATATGGCGTGGACCTGTGGGCCATTGAAGCGGCTATCGAACTAAAGTCCCAATACCCCGACCTAAAATGCTCCATTCTGACGGCCTACCAGAATCCCGAGGAGCAATGGAATGAGGATAAAAAGGCTTATTTTCAGGAAGTGATGAAGGGGGTAGACTTCTATGCGCCGGTCAGCAAGAGCCCTTATCAGGGGCCGTGGCAATTTACGGCCAGAGACGATTTGCTTCTCCGCAAAACCGATGGCATTCTGCTGGTGTATGACGAAGACGGCGGCGAAGCCAGCCCCAAGTTCATCAAAGAACGAGCGCTGAAGAAGCAGGCAGCGGACGGCTACCGCTTCATCAGCATCGGTTCGGAGGAGATACAGGCTGTTGCAGACGAAGAGAACATGTCGCAGGATTTTTACTAGGCTCGCTTGCTCCCCGGTTACCACTTCGATCCGCCAGAGGAGGAAATGAGGAGAGGAGCTAACTAAATGAACCTGTGGCATTATTACACATGAGAAGCGGTGGAGCATGCGAATTAACAAATATATAAGTGAAACGGGATTTTGCTCGCGCAGAGAAACCAACCGATTGATTGCGGCCGGACGGATTACGATCAATGGCAAGGTGTGTGAAAAAGGGGCGGATGTTGAACTGCACGATCTCGTATTGATAGATGGGAAGGAAATTCCTCATAATGATAGCGAGGCGGTTTACCTGGCTCTCAATAAACCCATCGGTATTGTCTGTACGGCAGCAGAACATGTGGCGGGAAACATTATTCAGTTTGTTAACTATCCATCGCGCATATTTGCCATTGGGAGGCTGGATAAAGCCTCTGAAGGTTTGATTTTGCTTACGAATGACGGAGATATTGTGAACAAAATGATGCGTTCGGAACATAATCATGAGAAAGAATATGTGGTGACCGTGGACAAACCCGTTACGGACGCATTTATTCAAGCGATGTCTCAAGGTGTTGAAATCCTGAACGTAGTAACCAAACCATGCACGGTTTACAGGCAAAGCGAAGATGTTTTTCGTATCATTTTGACACAGGGCCTTAATCTGCAAATCCGCAGAATGTGCAAAGCCTTGGGGTACAGCGTGCTGAAGCTGGAGCGCGTCCGAATTATGAATATTACGCTGGATCAACTGGAACGGGGTGAGTGGAGGCATTTGGAGGAAACGGAACTGCATAAGCTCCTGTTTATGTTGACCTAGGCGAAGATGACCTCGTTGCAAGATGCCATCCAACATGGCAGGAACATAAAAAAGCCATTTTTCAACTTTGTCCACACTGGCCAACGAAAGCCCCCAAGGTTTACGTCATAACCCCCGGTATCATGTCAAATTTTTGAAAAATGGCTCTACATGCTTTAAACTTGTTATCTCTATGCCAGCAAATAATCGTCAATGCTGGTGTACGCATAACCATGAGCCGCCGCAACCGCTTCATAGGTTACCTTGCCGTCGATGACATTAATGCCCTTGGCAAGCGCTTTATCATGACGTGCGGCAGTCCGTAGTCCTTTACTTGCTATTCTCAACCCATAGGGTGCCGTTACATTGGTCAGTGCCATGGTGGAGGTTCTGGCTACGGCGCCCGGCATGTTGGCTACAGCATAATGGATAACACCATGCTTTTCATAGGTCGGGTTGTCATGCGTGGTGATCCGGTCGATCGTCTCAATGGAGCCTCCTTGATCAATCGCCACATCCACGATGACCGATCCCGGACTCATCTCTTTTACCATCTCTTCCGTTACGAGGCGCGGGGCTCGTGCACCGGGGATCAATACCGCACCCACAACAAGGTCGGCGGCCTTCACCGTTTCCGCAATGTGATACGGATCGGACATGATCGTTTTGACCCGTCCCTGGAAAAGATCATCCAGTTGACGAAGTCGGCCGGGATTAATATCGAGGATGCTGACGTCCGCACCGAGCCCCAGCGCAATCCTTGCCGCATTGGTGCCAACGATGCCGCCGCCGATAACGGCAACCTTACCCGGTGCGACGCCCGGTACGCCGCTTAGAAGGACACCCTTGCCGCCGTGCGCTTTTTCCAGGAAATGCGCCCCGATTTGAATGGACATTCTACCTGCCACTTCACTCATCGGTGTCAGCAGCGGCAAGCTGCCATCCGTCAATTGTATCGTTTCATAAGCAACGGCACTCACCTTACGTTCAACAAGCGCTTTGGTCAGTTCCGGCTCGGGGGCCAGGTGCAGATACGTGTATAGGATCATTTCCTCTTGAAAGTATTCATATTCCTCTTGCAGGGGTTCTTTCACTTTCACAACCATCTCGGCTTTCCACGCTTCGGCAGCCGTTGCAACCACTTTGGCTCCAGCCGCTCTATATGCTTCATCCGTAAAACCGATCCCAAGGCCGGCCCCGGATTGTACGAGAACTTCGTGCCCGGCATTTCTGAAGCTGACGACCGTACCCGGCGTCATGCCTACGCGACTTTCGTTATTTTTGATTTCTTTGGGAACCCCAATAATCATCCCCATGCCTCCTTAATGGTGAACTTTGCCTATCTAATTGAATTGTAACCATTTTTACCCAAACTGTGTACCTGTCTAAGGTCAGGGATTGTCCATCCGAATTTGTATCTAGGTATTCGTAGTATATGCAGGTAAAAGATGAACGGCTTGCAGAAAAAAACACTTCTGGCAGAGGGATTATAGCGGATTTTTGTCCGTTATACCATCCAAGCCCAAAGTGTTTGTTTAATTCGCATTTATGAAACTCTAAGTATTTCTATTGTTGATACCTTCGTTAATGTGCAACCGGATTACCTTTTTCGCGATCCTTCCCTTTGTCGGATTCACCTGCGTTTTTGTTTGCCTTCTCCCGATCGAGCTGCATCTCCTCCACCGTCTTCACCTTGAGTCTGGCGGCTCCTTCATACGGACGGGTAGGGATCAGATTGCCCGCTGTTAGACGTGCCTTCGCTTCGGCGATCGAAGCCGCATACTGAGGAAGCCATGCTTCACCGGCTACCAGCATTTCATCGACCAGCTGCCAGATTTCCTTCGGATTACATACCGCTCCGACCAGCGGATCCATCATAAATGCCTGACGAAGCAGCTTGTCATCTCCATGAACCGCCGCTTCAACCGCCAGCCGTTGAACGGATATGCTTACACTACACACCGCAGCCGGCCCTAACGGCAAACTCCCTACATGCGGCATGGATATGCCGTTCCGGTCGACGTAACCCGGCGCCTCAATGATGGCATCTTCCGGCAGATTTGCGATAATGCCTTCATTCACGACATTAAAATGTCCCCGGTATACCCGGCCGGTCTCCAAACCTTCAATAATGTAGGAGCCGTGCTCCTCTCCCCGTTGCTCCGGCGTGTACTCCATAGCCGGATCTTTCATCCAGTTCGGGAAATCGGTCTCGAACCAGTTGCGTCCCTCGGTACAGACTCGCAAATATCCGCCCGTCTCTCCGTTGATCCAGCTGCTGAGGTCAATCCACTCCGTAATTTCCTCCGGCCGTTTACGGTACCAAGGAACATATTCGCTTAGATGGCCGTTGGATTCGGTGCTGTAATATCCGAAACGCCTCAGCATATCGATGCGAACCTTCTCTGTCCTGCTGTACTCCGGATGTCGTTCAAATGCCTCCAGCAGCCCAGCCGTCAAGTCCTTGCCTTGATGTGAGGCTCGAATATACCAAGTCTGATGATTAATCCCGGCACAGACAATATCGACCTCTTGTTTTTTCAAGCCATACACCTCGGCGATCTGGTGATGCCCATGCTGCACGCCATGGCATAAACCAATCGTCCGCACGCCGCCATACTGATTGCATGCCCATGTCAGCATGGCCATCGGATTCGAATAGTTCAATAGCAGAACGTCAGGTGCGCACACCTCGCGAATATCCCGGCAAATGCTCAGCATCTCGGGGATTCCCCGCTGGCCATACATAATGCCGCCTGCACAGAGCGTGTCGCCCACGCATTGATCGATGCCATATTTCAGCGGAATGTCCACATCCGTACGGAATGCCTCCAGTCCGCCCACGCGAATGGTGCAGATGACATATTTGGCATCCTGCAGGGCTTGTCTTCGATCCGTGGTGGACTGGATGGCAATCGACAGTCCATTCTCGGTAATGTCCCGCTGACACAATTCCGTGACCATATCCAGGTTATGCTGGCTGATGTCGGTGAAAGCAACCTCGATATCCCTGAACTCCGGTACAGTCAACAAGTCACGTAGAATTCCCCGGGTAAAGCCGATGCTTCCCGCTCCGATAAAAGCAACCTTAAATGACATTCTATCCACTCCCTAGCTGCAAATTAGATTGTAGTTATTGTAGCAATCGAGCGGTAGAAAGCGTTATCAAAATCATGACCTCTTGAACTCTTCCGAGTCAAAAATCCTCACTTCTTATCTGCTGCGGCATCCGGATCACCATATTTCCAGGCATTCCGGTCCTTCCGCAGCCGATATTCCACCGGCGTGGTTCCCGTATACTTCTTGAATAACATATGGAAATACTGCCGGCTGCCAACACCTACATAATCCGATATTTCATGTATGGGGATATCGGTCTGCTCCAGCAGCATTTTGGCCTTTTCCATGCGAATCATGGTCAGATACTCGGTGATTGTCCTGCCCGTTCCTCTGCGAAATACCCGATGCAAGTAGCCGGGATGCAGATTCACCTCGGCGGCAACGTCCTTCACCTGAATATTGCGGTCATAGTTCTGATGCAAGAAATCGACACTTCGTTTAATATAGAACTCGCTCTGCTGCACTTCGCTGCGTTCCCTTTCTTCATACAGACGGGCAATGCATACAAGGAGCTGAATAAACAGCATATGCGTCATCATTCTGCCCTCGGTCCCTCTCTGATCGAGTTCAAGCACGAGGCTCTTGAGCACCGGATATACCTCCTCCTGATCCGCTAGCACCAAGTAGGGAAACGGCCGATTCAGGAGAAAGGACACCTCTTCCTCCTCACCGGCAATCTGCCTAAGAGAAAGCGTCCTCCCTTCACATTCCATAAACCCGAACTCCACATTCAGCATTCGGCAGGAGACCGCCTGCTCAACGATTAACCGATGCGGGACATCGGCATCCAGCACCATAAACTCCCCTTTTTTGAGCGTGACGCTCTTTTCCGTATCGCCTACCTTCACGTCAATCCGGCATACCCCTGAAATCATATACATAATCTCGGTTGAATCATGCTGGTGGTAAGGCATTTCATAATCCATCCACTGCTTATAGTAATAGGCGTAAAAGCGGGGGACATAATCTCCCTCTTCTAATATCTGCTGAAACAAGCTGCCATTCACAACACGTGTTCCTCCCTTCGTCCGAGCAGTCCACCATGATTTATGGACAAAAACTTCTATCGACGTAATTCACAGAAGACAGACCGCGTTTAAGAGTAGTTATAGGTGTATTAAAATCTCACAGCGTACATAAATCGTCACTTTATATATAAAAAAAGCCCGGCCCTTAGGCCAAGCTTATCATCAATATGCCAGTGGTGCTACGAGATTTTGAAGGCCGATACGGTATGGTTCAACTCTTCGGCAAGCTCGGCAAGCGATTGTGCTGTTGCAGCCGATTCCTCGCTTGTAGCCGCCGTTTCCTCCGTCGACGAAGATATCGTTTCAATCGCGGTTGCCACCTCGGCAGCCTGGGCTGCCTGCTCCTCGCTGGCGGCTGCAATATCCATCACCTTACCCGCCGATTCGTTCACCATGCTTGTAATGTAGGCAAAGGCTTCACCGGCTTTTTCCGTGTGGATGACGCCTTGATTCACCGCCTCCACGCTATCGGTCGTATTCTTCTGCATGCCCTTGATGATATCGGCGATCTGCTTTGTGGCACCTCCGCTACGTTCGGCTAGCTTACGCACTTCATCCGCCACCACAGCGAAACCTCTTCCTTGATCGCCGGCACGGGCAGCCTCGATCGTGGCATTGAGGGCAAGCAGATTGGTCTGCTTGGCGATGTCGTCGATGACCTCGATGATCTCGCCGATCCGCTGGGAGTCAGCTTCGAGTTTGGCAACCTGCTCCCGTACCCGATTCATGCCTTCCACCGACTGCTGGACGATGCCGCTGCCTTCCGCTGCAATGCCGGAGGTTTGATTTACAAGCTCGGATGCAGCCGAGGCATCGCTCGCCACGGAATTGATGGCATTCGACCATTCATGGAACAATTCGCTAACGGTTTGCACGGATTCAGCCTGACTGCTGCTTCCAACGGCCAGTTCCTCGGCACCAGCCGACAGCTGCTGTGAAGCCGCGGCTACCGATGATGCGTTTATGTTCACTTTGCCGATCATTTCCTTCATGCTCTCCAGCAGCTGAGCGAATACTCTGGACAACGTGCCGATCTCGTCGGCTCTGCGAAGATAAACCGCAGGAACCTTCTGCGTGAAGTCTCCCTTCGACATGAACTCGCCGATAGCAACGGAAACGCCCAGCGGCTTCACAATGGATCTCGTTAACAGGACCACTACAGCCGCCATGGCCACCAAGGTGGCTGCACCGGCAACGATAATGGAGATGATCAGTGCATCCGACTTCGCCGTAATCTCATCCATCGGGATAATGATAGCGGCAGACCATGGCGTTTCGGTTAATCCGGTCTTGATCGGCGTATACAGCTTGTACAGCTCTGAATCTTCCTCGGCATAGACATCTCCTTCCCGAATCGCATCCAGTATGAGAGGAACCGTCTTGCCGGGATAGGCCTTTTCCAGCGTCTGCCCCATCAATCCGTCCTCCGGCGACGTTACGATCACGCCGGTATTCGAATAAATATGCGCATACCCCGTATCGAACAATCGGAATTGCTCCATTACGCTTTGCAAATGTGCCAGGGAAATATCGACGCCAACCACGCCGACGGTCTTTCCGTTATCGATAATCGGAACAACGAGCGATGTCATCATGACATCTTCGTTGCCTACTTTGAAGACGTACGGATCCATAATGATTTCTTTGCCGCTGTTCTTCGCCAGGAGATAGAAATCACCTTCCCCTTCGTGCTCATAATCCTCGATTACGGAATGTTCCAGGCCGGACTCCGTTCTTGCCCAGTAGGACATCATTCGTCCCGATTGGTCACTGCCGAGTTTGTTTTTATATTCGCTATCCTGTCCGTCAAAAGCATCCGGCTCCCACAACGTCCAGATCCCTTTCCAGGACGGATTGTCTTCCAGATTTCTTCTCAGTATCTCAGTAACGGCTGCACGATTCGTGGTATCGCTCTCTTTCATTCCAACAAAGCTTACAGCCAATGTACGCGCGGAGTTCATTACATCGTCGAGCTCTGCTTGTACAATCGCGCCGATCTTCTCACTCGTTGTCACCGCAAGCGTCTTGGCCGAATCCAGCGCTTCCTCCGTTGTAGTCATACTGATATAAGCCATCATGACAGCTAGAAAAATCGTGATCGACCCCAAAATGATAAGCAGCATACGGCTCTGGAGTTTCATAGCAAACAGAGCTTTCAAAGATTTCCATCGTTTCATTATAAGTCACCCTCGCTTCTTCCGGCTGTTAAATTCATTCCACTCTTCTTCGAGCTGCGCCAACACTTCCTCAATCTCTTCCAGTGACAAGAGGTCATCGACACCATATTCAAATAGGTCCTTTGTCATGCCGCAAGCAACCATCCTTCCTACTTACAGACTATATCCATCCAGTAACATAAGCATATACACTTACATACCTTTCGTAACCGAAATTCTCTTGCGTGCTCACGCAAGAATTTTGCGGGCTTCCCTGCGATTGTTGTCGAAGGGTAGCGAAATCATCTTTGAACATGTCAAGGGATGCAATGCTTCATGATCTGAATCGGAAGGAGAGCTAGCCTATCAGCCCATCTGGACAAAATCCGAATCCGAGAGGATTCCCATTTGCTTTGCCTTCAGTGCAGCTTCTATGCGTGACTTTACATTCAACTTTTGAAAGAGATTGGTTAAGCAGTACTCGAGTGAACGCTGGCTCATGATCACCGTTCCCGCAATCTCTTTGTTGCTCTTTCCGCGAGCGATTTCCTTGAGAATACTATATTCTTTATCGGTTATAGACGGGGCTGCCGGCGCCCCTGCCGTCCGTTCCGGACCATTTGCGGTCACACGACGAAGCTGCTTCACGAGTGTCAACGGCAGAACGACTTCTCCTCGCAGCGCACACCGAACAGCCGTTACCAACTGCTCTTTGCCCGACGTTTTCGAGACAAAACCAGCCAGTCCGGCCTCCATAATCAAATTAAAATGATTGCTGACTTCAAAGCCCGTATAAATCAGCATCACCGCGTCCGGAGCAATCCGGAGGATCTGCTTGGCCAAATCAATTCCGTTCATGCCCGGCATGTGCATATCAATCAGCATCACGTCAAAATGCAGCCTGCTCACCAGCTCCAGCGCCCGCTCCGGCGTATTCGCCAGCTTCACGAACATATCCTTTTCCTGCTCAAGCAGCACCTTGGTTCCCTCCATCACCGAGGGATGGTCATCCACCAATAAAATTTCGATCATCGTCACTCATGACTCCTTCAGTCTGATATCTTGCTTGCTTTGCTGCCGGCGGAATTTACCTTGCCGTTATGGATATATAGACAGCCAACCCCCCGCTATCCGATGAGTCGAACTGGATTTTGCCGTTCATGCTTCTCACCCGTTCCTTCATGCCGCCGATCCCCATGCTGTTGAATTGGTCCGATTGCTGGCTGGGGTCGATTCCAATCCCGTTGTCTTCATAACTCAGATTGACTTCATCCGACTGGGTGGACAAACGGAGCTTTACCTCCGTCGCGTTCGAATGCTTCGTTGCATTGGCCAGCAGCTCCTGGACAATTCTGTACAGTCCAATCAAATGATCGTCACTGATATCATCATCGAAGTTCGAACAGTCGAACTGTATCGAATAATTGGTGCGCAGCTGGGTAAATTCAAACAATGCCTCGAGCGAACGTTCCAACCCCTCCTCCTTCAGCAGTGGGGGACGAAGCTCGTTGCACGTAATTCGAATCTGATAAATCACATCCAGAAGCCCCTGCTCGATTTCCTCCAGCTGTGGACGCAGATGCTCTGGCAGCTCATGATCCGATGTAATCTGATTTAATTTCCTGTACCATATAATCTGTTCCTGGAGCGCGGCATCATGAAGATCCTGGGACAATCGCTTTCGTTCATTCTCGGATAAATGCAGCATCAGTCGCAGCAGCCATAGGGGCATGATCTGCTGGGATGAACCCAGCTTCTCCAGTTCCCTCGTCAAATCCTCAATGACGCGGAAGTTATCGTACAGAACACTTGCATAGCGCGTAATGGTCTCCAGCCATATTTTTTGGGCCTGTATCATAGGCTGAGGAACCACCTCTCCGCCAATGCAAACAATACTGCTGTCCCCATTCATTTCTCCAATCTTGACAAAATATCCGTCAGACATCTCAAACAGTTTACAGAATGGAATATGCTCGGGACCGCATGTATGGATCGCATGCAGCACCCCTTGTGGCGGATCTTTATGGCCCCCTTGGATCTTGATATGCAGGCTGTGGTGGTTGATCTGTATGAGGCTCACCCGATCCGTCCCCAGCACCTTTTTGATTTCCCGCACAATACGGGCATTCAATTCGCTTATCTTCACCATCCCGAAAAGATCGGAGGAGAATTGATCCAGACTCATCTGCAGCCTGAAATACAGGTCCTCGCTCTCCCGGACAAGCCTTTCGGCCGCAATCCGTTCCCGTTCCGCCCTCTTCTGCTCTGTGACATCCCGAATAATGGTCAGTGCTGTATTGCGTCCTATATATGGGATCGGCGTGGTAATGGCTTCAATATCAATAATCGTTCCATCCAGCCGGACCAGTTTGTTCCCGGCGAGCTCCGAGGTGTTCCCGCTTTCGTACACATGCTCAACCTCCGAAATCACGAACTCAACCTGATCCGAGGGAATGATGTCCTGGAGCGAAGTACTCGCCAATTGTTCGATATCCGTAATGCCCAATAAGGAAAAGCCCGCGGGATTCGCATAAATATAAGAAAAATCGGAGTGCAGGAACATCGCGACCGGAGCGATATCGAGGATATGGCGGTTGATTCGATCACTCTCCATAAGGGCTCGTTCCGCTGATTTACGGGCGGTTATATCCTCAAAAAAAACTTCAATCGTGTCCGATTCCGCATCATACAGTGCCGTTGCCACGACATCGACCCGCTCTCCGTCTACTCGTTTTATGGCTAATTCCTCTGGCACAACCTCCCCTGTTCGAATAAGCCGTGTGAGCCGTCTGCGTGCCCACTCCTCATAGGGATCAAGCACCCAGTCCCAAGGATCTGTATCCAGGATGTTCTCAGGACCCGGCGCTCCAAGGATCCGAAGTCCGGCGGGATTCACGTACATGAGCTTGCGGTCCTTGCAGACTGCAATGGCAATAGGAGATACCTCCACCAGCCTGCGATACCGGTTCATGCTTTCCTTGAGCGCCTGTTCCATCTTCTTGCATTCCGTAATATCATACAGCGCCTCTTCCATGCGAAAGCGGGTGGTAATGTCAATGGCAATGCCATCGGTCCGAACGATTTGACCGGTTTCATTCATCGTCGGAATCATCTTCACCTGAACCCAGCGTACTTCGCCCTCCGCATGGATGATGCGGTATTCGGTATGAACGGCGTCGCCTTGTCGAAGTTTGTCTATCAACGATCGGAACAGCGTCATATCCTCTGGGTGGATCAGCGTTTCCCAGGGAAGACCGTCCGCGAAATCACGTTGTGAATAACCTGTGATTTTATGAAAAGCCAAAGAAGTATTTTGGATCCTCCTTATGCCGAAATCGTACGACCAAATGCCAACATCAAGTGTAAGCAGCATATCATCTAGCAGGCGGAATCTGTCCTCGGCCATGTCCAAGGCCTGATGGCTTAACTTCCGCTGATAACCGCTCCTGTACAAGAAAATCCAGAAAATGATGGTGAGGGCGACTAATGCCAAGATCGTTGCCCCCAAGATGTAAGTACACATGATGTTTGATGGTCTCCTTATGAAGCATACACGCAGTCACGTCTGATGCTTTGCGGTATACCGAATGCGAGCTGCGGGATAACTCAAATGGCAGCCATATCATTTATCGGCAGATCCTTCACAAATGCGAAGATCAAGAATAGAGAAATTTTACCGTAACCACTCGGAGTGTCATATTCACGAAAATAAACGAAGCGAATAGGGACTCTATTCTGTGCGCGCTATAACAAAAATGTCTATCGACGTACTTTCTCAGAGGACAGATCGCCTATAGTTGAATTTTTTAACAAAATAAAGCCCGAAGCGGCATTACGCTTCGGGCTTTTCCATCATGAGATTTCCACCATTCACGTCGCTCATGCCAAATCCCACTCGGAGTGGATCTTGGGCACATCTGAAATCAACTGCTGGGTATAAGGATGCTGCGGATTTAAGATAACCTCTTCCGCCGGTCCCCGCTCCACGACTTTCCCCTGCTCCATAATATACAGCGTATCGCTTACATAATAAGCGAGCCCTACGTCATGGGTAATGAAAATAATCGTCATGTTGTTCTCATCCCGCAGCTTCAAGAGCATATCCAGTATCGTAGACCTTGAGCATGCGTCGACCATGGAGGTCGGTTCATCCGCAATCAGCAGTTTCGGATGAAGCATGAAGATCCGGGCGATCATCAGGCGCTGCATTTGCCCGCCGGACAGTTCGAACGGGTATTTATTGTGCAGCTCTTCAAACTTCAGATTGACGAAGGAGCACGCTTCCTTCATTTTGCGGAATTGCTCCTCCTTCGTCAGTTTATCACCCTGCAGCTTGATGCAATCGAGCAGCAGTTTCTCGACTTTGTAGAACAGATTGAACGAAGAGAACGGGTCCTGGAAGATCGCCTGAATGTTTTTCCAATAGCGCTTCCGGTCTCTGTGCCGCTTCAACTGCCTTGGCTTGCCCATATATTCAATCGTACCGCTGCTCTCCTTCAGCAGGCCCATGATCATTTTGGCCAGTGTCGTTTTGCCGCTTCCGCTCTCGCCGACAATCGATATGATTTCGCCTTCATGGAAGGTAAAGCTAACATCCTCTACGGCGGTTGTCTTCTGTTTCCCGTAACCGAATACCTTTGTAAGATGCTCTCCCCGAATCAGGACATCATTCCTCTTCATTCGCATACCACTCCTTAAGCACACCCGGTTCCACGATGCAGCGATAGATTCGATCCTCCACGGTCTGGCTCGTAATCTTTCCCTTCCGACAGGCGTCCTGCACATAGGAACAGCGATCCGCGAACCGGCACCCCTCCGGCACGTTCTTCAGATTAGGCGGGGTTCCCGGGATGGCGGCCAGCTTATGTCCTTTCATACCTTCCTCCGGCACAATGATGGAACCCATCAGTTTTTTCGTATACGGGTGTATCGGGTCAAAAATCATTTGCTCTGCGGTTCCGCGCTCCACGATCTCCCCTGCATACATGACAATGATGTCATCCGTTACGTGATAAAGCAGCGGCAGCTCGTGCGTGATGAATACCAGAGACTGAATATAGCCCCGATCCAGCAGACTCTTCAGCAGCTTGATCACCGCTTTCTGCGAGGTTACGTCCATCGCCGAGGTCGGTTCGTCCGCTATCAGCACTTTGGGATTCAGAATGGTGGAGATTGCGATAACCGTCCGCTGCTTCATGCCGCCTGACAGCTCGTTCGGATAGGAGTTCAGTACCTTGGTCGACAAATTCAAGGTTTCGAACCGTTCCGCCGCCATATCCCACACCTGCTTCTTGTTCAGCTCAGGGCGATGCTCCTTCATAATATCCTCGACAAAATGAATGATTTTGAGCGTAGGATTCAGGGCATTCATAGCTGCTTGCGGGATATACGATATCTCTCTTCCCGACACCTGGGAACGGAGCTGTTCCTTGCCAAGCTTCATAATGTCCGTACCGTTGATGACAATGGAGCCGCTGCCAAAATGCAGCGGTGGAAAATAGAATCCCATCAGGCTGAGCGCAAGGGTCGATTTACCGCAGCCGGATTCACCGGCAATGCCAAGCGTCTTCCCCTTCTCGAGTGAGAAGCTCACGCCGTCTACGGCATATACATGCTCCTTCAACCGGGTACGGTAATAGGTTTTCAATTCGTTAACTTCCAGTATATTTGTGCTCAAGGCCCCATCAGCTCCTAATCTTCGGATTGAATATTTCATCCATGCCGGTGTTCATCATGTACAAGGAGAAGGTGATGATGGCGATGGAGATCGCCGCCGGGATGAAGGCCCACCACGCGCCGGCAACGGGTGCTTCAAATACGAGTGCCCAGTTCATGATAATGCCAAGGGAAATCGTGTTGTACGGTCCCAGCCCCAGCATCGAGATGGAAGCCTCGGACAGAATGCCCGATGCCGTCTGCAGCACGAAAGCCATGACAACGTAGGAAGCGATGTACGGCAAAATTTCCGAGATGATAATGCGCGGCGTGCTGTATCCGGATATTTTCGCGATATTCACATGATCCCGGTTGCGGAGCGAGGATGTCTGTGCACGTACGGCCCTGGCCGTCCAGGGCCAGCTGGTAATGCCGATAATGACGGCCGTAACAAACGAGCTGCGCGAATCGATACTGACCGAGATCAGAATCAGGATGACAAAGGAAGGTATCACGATGAAGATGTTGGTGATCGCGGTCAGCAGATTATCGATCATGCCTCCGATGTACCCTGAGGCTAAACCGATCACAAGACCGATCACGGTAGCAAATACGCCGGCAATCAGCCCGACCTGCAAGGAGGTCCGGATACCATAGATCAATTCAAGGAATAAATCCCTGCCGAAGTTATCCGACCCCAGCAGCAGCTTCGAATCCGGCGGCTGGTACGCCAGTGCGATCATCTCCAGCGGGTCATTGCGGTTAAAGAGCGGGTAGATCAGCACCATGCCGATCATAGCCAGCAGCATGCAGGCTCCGAACATAAACTTTGGCGATTTGATCAATATGCGAAAGGAACTATTCATATTATTGATCCTCCATCTGAGCGGCCTTGATTCTTGGATCGATCCAGCCGTAGATTAGGTCAATCGTAAAGTTGGCCAGCAGCACAGCCAGGGCGATCAAGAGAGTGCAACCCGAAATTAACGGATAATCCAGCTGACGGATCGCCGTGAACATCCAGGTTCCGATTCCCGGATAACTGAATACGATCTCACAGATCAGCGAACCGCCCACCATCGTACCGATGGATAATGCCAAGCCCGTGATCTGGGGCAGCATCGCATTCCGGAATACATACCTCGCGATCTTGGAATCCCGTATCCCGAGAAGTTTGCTGTACAGCACATAATCCGAATTCAGTTCATAGATGGACATCTCCCGCATGCCAATGGCTTGGCCGCCAATCGTAACCAGCACGATCGATAGAAATGGAAGCGTGTGATGCCTAAGTACGGAAGCGAAAAATTCAAAGCTGAGTGACGGCACCATTTGATAATCGTAGCCCCCGTGCAGCGGAAACCAGTTCAGGGACAGGGCGAACACATACAGCATAATAATGGCCAGGGTGAAGAACGGAATGGAATTCACGAACAAGGCCACCGGGAATATCACTTTATCAAACACGCCTTTGCGGTAAGCCGCAACGGCGCCCAGCACGTTCCCGATCAGCCAGCCAACCAGAATGGCCGGAAGCTGAAGCCCGATCGTCCAGGGAACCGCCGAGGCCAGAATTTCCGTTACCGGTTTCGGATACAGCCCGAATGAAGTGCCCAGGTTGCCTGTCGCCAAATTTTTCAGATAGATGAAGAACTGCTCCCATAAAGGCTTGTCGATTCCGAACTCAACGAGAAACGTCTCATAGACCCGTTTGATCGTATCGCTGTCGGTCATCCCCTGCGTCATCTCGGACACAATCATGCTTACCGGATTCCCCTCAATCATCCGGGGCAACAGGAAATTCAGCGTGACGGCAATCACCAGCGTTAGAAAGTACCAGAAGAACTTCTTGACGATATATTTTCCGTAAACGCTCAAGCAGCTCACCCCCATGGATCACACCTTCGAATTTGGTGGAAAAGAGACCTATATCAGGGGTGTAAATCCGCTAATATAGGTCTTGGTTCATTGAGTTATATGCATCAGTTATGAATCTGATACAGCGACTTGATGCCGGCTCCATCCATCGAAATTTGAGGCGGGATGTTGCTGCCGTCTCCTTCGGTCGGGAACCCTTTCCACACCGACTCATTGACGGTGTCGAATACCCATGGACGATACATGAGCGGAATCGATGGAATCTCCTTCAACCAGATTTGGGTCAATTCGGTGTAGAGCGCTTTCAATTCAGCTTCGTCCGTGATTGTAGGAATCTTCTCGATGATGGCATCTGCTTGATCGTTCTTATACCGGCCCCAGTTGTAGAATGCCATTTCGCCCATCGGCGCAACGCCCTTGGAGTACATGATGGTCATGGCACGGTTCCACGGCTGGCTCGGGCTGACCCCGCCGGCAGGCGTGTTCATGATGATATCGAACTTGCCGGTCTGTAAATCATTGGTCCATACGGGCGCTTCCGGGAATTTGGTTCGAATCTCGATACCGATGGCCTTCGCGTTCTGAGCGACAATCTCAAGCGCCGCATTCCAATCCGACCAGCCGTATGGACATTCGATTTCGAACGGGCCGAGGCGGGTTCCGTTCAAAACGCGAATTCCGTCTTTTCCCTTCGCGGCGCCGATCGAATCAAGGAGTGCATTGGCCGCATCTACGTCCGTTGTCCACTGTAGCGGTTTGATGGCCGCCTGGTCTACATATTTCGCTTCGGCCTCCGTATTCAGCGTCAACGACGGCTCCATTGGAGCCGAGTAGCCGCTGATGGCCAGCTCCGAAATTTTGCCGTAATCAATCGCCATGGCAATCGCTCTTCTGACATCCGGATGGTTGAGACCTTCCTTCGACATGTTGAAGAAGATCGATGGCATGGAGCCGGGCACATAGTATGGAGCGTCTTTGATATAGGTTTTAACCGGAGCCCCGCCCTCCCACATTTTCCATACCTGCGGAATAAACTGCTGCGATACGTCGACCTGACCGCTCTTGAATGCCAGGTCACCCGCTGCATTGTCTTTATAGATGACATGGGTAATGTATTTGGGAGCCGGCAGCTTGCCAAAGAGCGCCTGACCCCAATAGTTATCGTCCCGGACAATCGTGATCTTCTGATCATTGTAAAAATACATTTTGTAAGGCCCTGTTCCGATCGGGTCCTCGTTGACTTCTTTACGAATGGTGGCAAGGTCGTTATTAGCTTTCTTCTCGACCTCTTCCCATACATGCTTGGGCAGCATCGGCATAACCTCGATGCTGTCGAGCACCGTCAATTTGTTCGGATTGTCTTTATTCAGCTTGATGTTCACCGTTTGCGGTCCATCTGCCGTTACGTCCTCGATGTAGGTCCAGAAGCTGCTCCAGTTGATGTCATACTTTTTGCCGAGCTGGTAGGTATAGACGACGTCATCGGAAGTGAACGGCTTGCCGTCGCTCCATTTGGCATCCTTGTTCAATTCGATCTTCAAGGTCAGATCGTCGGTCCATTCATACTTGGTACCCAGCAGCGGCTCTAACTCGCCTGTCAGCTGATTGACCATAAACAAGGTTTCATAGACGAGTTCCCTGGAGTTTCCGTAGTTAATCGGAAACGCCGGGTTTCCGCTAAGCAGGTTAAAATTCGTAGGTGCCCCCCATTGCAAACCGTTCACGTAAAGCGTTTCATTTCTCGGCGTCGCTTTCGCATCGCCCTGCGGTGCAGGCTCATCACTGCCTCCGGGTGTCTTTACCTCTTCTTTAGGCGGCGGATCTGATGCTGTCGGTGGCGTTACACTCTGGCATCCGGCAGCAAAAAAAGACGCGACCAACAAAAGAATGAACATGGGTCTCAGAACGGTTTTCAGCTTCACTTGTGAACCCTCCATTCATGGAAATGTGTTCGTCTCTTAAATGCTGAGTGTCTGGATCATGTGTGCATCGATTGTCTGCAAGCGTTTTCTTGATGGATTTATATGTTCCTCGTTTCAATCTGAGTACGAATAAATTTTGTTATTTTTATTCAACGTTCAAGGATTTTTCGTTTTTGACGTCGAACTTGAATGGACATGGTTAATCTAGCGGACGATTCGATATCCTTTAAAGGGGTGGGCCTACTGCCTGTGATTAAAGATGTTTTACTGCAGCTTTTGTTTGCGTTGATGCCTTTTGTCGCATACAACATCTATTACAGAAAACTGACAGTCAACTATTCCCGTAATTTCATTATTGTTATTTGTTCGCTGTGCATGCTGTTGTCCATGACCTTTGCTTCGAGTGTTCAAAGCGGGGTGATTTTTGACGTACGGTATGTCATTATGTTCTTCGGCATGTTATTTGGAGGGTTCACGACAGGAGTAATTCTGCTTGTGGAATTTCTAATTTATCGGCTGTACATTGGCGGAGCCGGCATGATCGACGCCATCATTATATTGATCTTCACTTTTCCGCTGTCTATTCTGCTGTCATTCCTGTATCACCGAAGCAAACACAAATTTTGGATCATTTTTATAGCCGGTATCAGCTTCTCTTTCCTTCCGCTACTGGTACTCTATATAACCAAACCCGAATACATCACGAATTACATCATATTTAATATTTTAGCTATGCCTGTTCATAACTCGCTCGGGATATGGCTTCTCGTGACCCTGTTTAACAAATCCGTATCCGACAAAGAACTTTATCTGCGGTATATCCAAAATGAGAAAGCCGAAGCCGTCAATCATGTCGCCGCATCCCTTGCCCATGAGGTCCGCAATCCGCTGACCACCGTGCTTGGATTCCTGCAATTGATTAAGAGCGGTACGTTCCCTCAGGAAAAAACCGAACGTTTTCTGGAAATCAGCATGGAGGAAATTCGCCGGACCGAGCAAATCTTGTCCGAATACCTCTCGATCAGCAAACCTCACTTGCCGTTTCAGCAAAGAATCGAGCTCTCCGCCCAGATCAAGTCTGTCGTTGAGCTCATGACGTCATATGCTAATATGAGCAACGTAACCCTCAGCGCTGACTACCCTCAGCTCCCCATCTACATTTTAGGCAGTCCGGCGGAGCTCAAGCAGCTGTTGGTCAACTTTATTAAGAATGCGATTGAGGCCAGCAAAGACGTCGACAGAGGTACGGTCCACATCACCATCTATGAAGAAGCGGAGCAGGTGGCCATCGAAATCAAGGATAACGGGGTCGGTATGACCCCTGAGCAATTGAGCCGTCTCGGTTCGATCTACTATTCCACCAAAATGAGCGGCACCGGGCTTGGACTCACCTTCTCCTATCAAGCCATCCGTGCCATGAATGGAAGCGTATCGGTACGGAGTTCGCCAAGATCAGGGACCGAGTTTCTCATCACACTCCCGCATGCCAATATAAATCCATAGATGATTTCCGCATGCCATCCGTTAACAAAAAAGAGAGACGCTTCTGTAGTTACCAGAGCGTCTCTCTTTTATTGATGCAGTAATACAATTTCTTTTGCTGCAAAACTTCTGTTGTTTTTGCTTATATTCAACGGCTTTTTTAATGTGATCCGGATAAGATCGCCGTTCTTTAGTTCTTCCAGCTTGATAGTTTCTCCCCCACTTTCCTTCAGGGAAGTGGCTTCGGTAACTAGCACCTCACAGTGATACCCCTCATCCGTGTGGTTCTTCCGGTTACGGTTCACTTCGTCGGAACAATCAACGTTGATCATGTCGTCTCCAAGTGTATAAATTGTAGATTCAAACACGGACACATCCCGGGTACATCCTGCCGAGAACAGCAGCAACAGCAGACTGATGAGTAACCTCAGCTTCATTCCGGGCCCCCTTACGGCTAGTTTCATATGGGATCCAGGAACTCCGATCCCATGCCTTTGTCGTTAAAACATAAGGCTAATCCTCGAATTTTTATTTATTATATCATGGCGACCAACGATAGAATAAATCGAACAAAAAACTCAAGGAGCGAGAATCTACTCGCACCTTGAGTTTGCGTTTATTCCATCTATTTAACTTATTGGTATTTAGGGAGCCAATCACCATGTGCTTCGATCAGATCGTCGCACAGGCTCTTAATGTCATCGATGGACAACTCGGAAGCTGTATGCGGGTCGAGCATCGCTGCATGATAGATATGCTCCTTCTTGCCGGTTGCCGCCGCTTCCAGCGTCAGCAGCTGGGTATTAATGTTGGTGCGGTTCAGCGCAGCACATTGCGGTGGCAGATCGCCGACATAGGTCGGCGTTACGCCGCTGGCATCGACCAGGCACGGAACCTCGACGCAGGCTTCCTTCGGAAGGTTCGTGATCAGTCCCGTATTCATCACGTTGCCGCCGATTTTGAACGGAACATTGGTCTCGATCGCTTCTAAAATGTAGGATGCGTATTCATGGGAGCGGTTGTGCGTCAGATCCTGGTTGTTTACCAGATCCTCGCGCATTGCCTTCCATCCCTCGATTTGGTTCACGCAGCGACGTGGATATTCATCCAGCGGGATGTTAAAGCGCTCAATCAGCTCCGGATAGTTACGCTTGATGAAATACGGATGGTATTCGGCGTTATGCTCGGACGACTCCGTGATGTAGTAACCGAAGTTTAGCATCATCTCGAGACGGACCATATCATGATGCTTCTCCTTCTGCTTCTCGGCCGCACGCTTCTTAATTTCCGGATAGAGGTCCACGCCGTCCTTCGTTACCTCAAGCAGCCATGCCATATGGTTGATGCCGGCGATTTTGGCCTGCACGCCTTCCTTTTCCATTCCCAAATTATCGAACAAATGCGGAATGCATGCTTGGACGCTGTGGCACAAACCTACGGTTTGCACGCCGCCCAGCGTGTTCATGGCATTGGTCAGCACGGCCATTGGATTCGTATAGTTCAGGAACAATGCGTTCGGACAAACCTCCCGCATATCAGCTGCGAAATCCAGCATGACCGGGATGGTACGGAGGTTACGGAAAATCCCGCCGATCCCCACGGTGTCGGCAATCGTCTGTCTGAGTCCATACTTCTTCGGAATCTCGAAGTCCGTGATCGTACACGGATCGTAGCCCCCAACCTGAATCGCGTTAATGACATATTGTGCTCCGCGAAGAGCCTCCTTGCGGTCACTGTATGATTTGACGACACAGGTGCTGCCGCTGGTTTTCTTTATATTATTCAGCATGTTCTCCGAGTCTTTCAAACGGATCGGGTCAATATCATACAAAGCAAGTTCAAACCCCTGCAAAGCCGGTGTCTGCATGCAATCCCCCAGAACGTTCTTGGCAAACACGGTACTTCCTGCTCCGATAAATGTAATCTTAGACATCAATAAATTCCCTCCCTAAACTCCATAAATTAATACGCTTTCACAAGACTAACTATATGATAATCGGTCTTTTTTGAATATGGAGCAAAACAAGTGTGATATGGACATTTGTTGTTTCATTAGGTAAGCTAACCCTAACACAGCATCCACTTCATCAATTGATATCGCACACGTTTAAGGGGGGGCCAAACGCATGTCCATTTTGCCGGACCATACACTCTACACGATTGGTATGAATCCTTCGCCGGGCGGTCACGACCTGAACATCCTGTTCAGCGGGGAGGGAACTCCCATACCGCGCCACAAAATCGGGCCCATCATCCATGATTACTGCCTCATTCACACCGTCTTGACAGGTCAAGGCATATTTGAGTGTGCCGGCATCGTACATCATTGCCAGGCAGGCGATACCTTCGTGATCCTTCCCGGCGTTCTTTTCAGCTATGAAGCGGACGACCGGAATCCCTGGCATTACAACTGGGTAGCTCTACAGGAGAAGGGGACCAACTTGCTGCTGGCTGATATGGGCGTCACACCCGCTAGACCGATTATCCGCTGCACGGATGAAGCCGAGCTACGCTCCCTGGCCGAGATGTATCGTCATCTGCGCATCGGCTTTAACCAATCGGATCACCCCTGGCTTGAGGATCTTCAGGCATCCGGGTGGCTCCGATTGCTGCTCCATAAGCTGGCGATGTTAAACCGCGACCATCTTCCGTCGAACTCCAATGACGTGCCTGATATCGAGCGGGGCGTAAGGCAGACCGAGAGATGGATCTCGACCCAGTATCACCAACAGCTCTCCATCGATCAGATGGCGAAGGCGCTTGGCTATCACCGGGCGCACTTATCCAAGATGTTCAAACAGCATACGGGCCTCTCCCCCATGCAGTACCTCATGAAGGTACGCATCGAAAAGGCCAAATCGCTCATGAAATCGTCCTTCTCCATCCATGAAATTGCCTCCTCCGTCGGTTTCAATGATGCCCTCTATTTCTCCAAGCAGTTCCGCAAATGGACGGGCATGACCCCAAGCGAATATAAATACAGCCTGGAGAAAAGCTCTCCTAAAGCATCATCTATATAGGCCTAGGTACTAATGCGGGTCAAACAAGAGCAGACGAAAAAGCCGCCGGCACTCCTGCCGGCAGCCCTTTTTGAAACGATATAACTTATGCCTGCGCCTCATACAGCTGCACGATCTCAACAATCGTTTGAACGGCCAATACCATATTGTCGGCCGATACATACTCATACCGCCCGTGGTAGTTCTCCCCGCCCGTGAAAATATTGGGTGTCGGCAGGCCCATGTACGACAGTTGAGAACCGTCGGTGCCACCGCGGATCGGTTCGATGATCGGGTTGATTCCCAGCTTCTCCATTGCTGTCTGGGCGATGTCGACCACTTCCTTGACCGGCTCGATTTTTTCGCGCATATTGTAGTATTGATCTTTCATCTGAAGGATGATTCGCTCGGCTCCATATTTGTTTTGAAGCTCCTCTACGATGGAGGCCAGCTTGGCCTTTCTTCCTTCAAACAGCTCCCGGTCATGATCGCGGATAATATAACGGAGCTCGGTCAGCTCCACATCGCCCTCGATGGAAGTAAGATGATAGAAGCCTTCATAACCTTCGGTATGTTCAGGCGCTTCTTCCGCAGGAAGCATACCGTTCAGCTCCATGGCGATTTTCGCCGCGTTGACCATTTTGCCTTTGGCCGTTCCGGGATGGACATTCTTGCCTTTGCAAGTTACAAGCGCCGCTGCCGCATTAAAGCTTTCGTACTGCAGCTCTCCCAGCGGCCCCCCGTCCATCGTATACGCGTATTTAGCCCCAAAGGCCTCCACGTCGAACTTGTGCGGTCCTCTTCCGATCTCCTCGTCCGGCGTAAAAGCAACCCGGATTTTACCGTGCTTCAGCTCCGGATGCTGGATCAGGTAATTCATAGCTGTCATAATCTCGGCAATTCCTGCTTTGTCATCAGCTCCAAGCAAGGTGGTGCCGTCCGTTGTAATGAGTGTATGTCCCTTGTAGCCGTTCAGCTCCGGAAAATCCCGCGGGGAGAGCACCACATTCTGTGCTCTGTTCAAAATGATGTCTTGTCCGTCATATTGTTCGACAATCTGCGGCTTGACACCGGCACCCGTAAAATCGGTCGCCGTATCGATATGTGCCAAAAAGCCGATGGTCGGGATTGGTTTATCCGAGTTTGCCGGAAGTGTAGCCATCACATAACCGTTCTCATCCATCGTTACGTCCTGCATGCCGATTTCCTTCAGCTCGTCCACCAGCAGCTGACCCAGCGTCAGCTGTCCCGGTGTCGAAGGGCAGGTATTACTATTCTCGTCTGACTGCGTATCCACTTGTGCATAGGTAATGAGTCTGTCGATTACTTCTTTTTTCATAAATTCTCAACTCCAATACGTATGGGTATGTAAGATGCACCTCTCAAATCCATCAAGAGTATACCATATTTGGCCGCGCTCAAAAAAAACCGTTCCCCCAAAACCTCGGAGAACGGTTTATGCGAACCATAAAATTCGCGCTTTATTCAAAAGCCGGCAGCGCAATCTCGGAATAGTTCTCCTCGAAGAACTTCTTCACTTCCGGGCTGGTCATCGCCTTGGCAAGCTTCTGAATCGGCTCGGAATCCACATTATCTTTACGGGCCACCAGCGTAATGGTGAAATCGGAGTCGTTGCCTTCGGTTACCAGGGCATCTTTCTTAGGGGTAAGTCCCAGCGGTTTCGCATACGCCGGCGTCATGGCAACCATATCGACGTCGTCGAGGGTACGGGCCAGCATCAGCAGATCGACCTCGGTGAACTTGTATTGGTGCGGATTCTCCACAATATCGGCCTGCGTCGCATGGATGCCGACCCCTTCCTTCAGCTTGAGCAGACCGTTCTTCTCGAACATCACCAGGGAACGACCGATGTTGGAAGGGTCGTTAGGAATCGCTATCGTCGCACCATCCGGAAGCTCTTCAATGTTTTTATATTTTTTGGAGTAAGCCCCAAAAACGGCATTATAGATCGGCGTGACCGGAACCAGCTCCGACCCGTTGTTCGCATTGTATTCTTCCATGTACGGCACATGCTGGAAGAAGTTTGCATCCACCTCTTTATGGGCCAGCGCATTGTTCGGCTGCACATTATCGGACAGAATCTGGATATCCAGATTGATGCCTTCTTCCTTCAGCATCGGCTTCACCAGGTCAAGCACCTCGGTCATTGGCGGAATGAGCGTTGCGACTTTTAATGTAACTTCTTTCGTGGTATCGGATGCAGCGCTCTCCGGAGCTTTGTCCTTGGCAGGTTGCTGTCCGCAGCCTGCCAGCACCAGCAAGAGGGTCAGCATCAGCAGCATTAATTTCTTATTCATCGTTGGTTACCTCCCGGTAAAATATAATTTGTGTAAATACGTTTCAGAAGAATAATTAAACTTTTCTCTTATCCAACAGCCTGGATGCCAGGTTCCCGCCGAACTGGATGGACTGTACCAGAATGATCATAATGATGATCGTAAATGACATAAGCTCTCCCTCAAATCGCTGGTACCCATAGCGGATTGCGAAATCCCCAACGCCGCCGCCACCCACGATGCCCATTACCGTGGAGTACGAGATAAAGCTGATCGTGGATGTTGTCAGCCCAAGCACAAGACCCGAACGGGCCTCCACATACAGGAATTTGTATATCATCTGGAGTGTGGATGCCCCCATGGAAGCGGCAGCCTCCATCACTTCCTTCGGCACCTCCAGCAAGGATTGCTCTACCAATCTTGAATAGTAAGCCACCGCAACGACGGATAAAGGTACGGCAGCTGCCAGCGTCCCAAGGGATGTGCCGACGATCCACCTCGTGACCGGAATCATCATGACAACCAGAAGCAGGAACGGGAAGGACCGTATGACGTTAACCAAGGCATTCAGAATGGAGAATAACAAGCGATTCTCATACTGCTGGCCTTTTCGGCACAAAAAGAGAAGTGTTCCGACCGGAAGACCCAGTATTATAGCGGCAGCAATCGATATGCCCACCATGATGAATGTCTCGCCAATCGCCCGCCATATTTCATTCTGATACTGCAGGACATAGGCGAAATAATCGCTCAAATATGGAATGATATCATTCATGGAATCAAAAATCCCCCACTTTCCCTGCACCGTCCGTTGAAGATCCAGAACCCCGAGAAGCTTCTCCATCGCTTAGCTGATTACGGTACGTTCTGTTCAGACGCCCGTTCTCCATCACGGACACATGGTCGCAAATGCCGTTCACCACGTCCATCTCGTGGGAAACGATCACGATGGTTACCCCCAGCGTCCGGTTGATATGCCGGAGCACCTCCAGAATATCTGCAGTTGTCTGCGGATCCAAAGAAGAGGTCGGCTCATCGCACAACAAGACGGTCGGCGAATTGGCTAACGCTCTGGCAATCGCTACCCGCTGCTTCTGCCCGCCGCTTAGCTGAGCCGGATACGACTTCGCTTTATCCTCAAGCCCGACAAATCGCAGAACCTCCTGGACACGATTCGCCCGCTGGGCCTTCGGTACCTTCGCCAGCTCAAGCGGCATGGACACATTGCCCCATACCGTCCGGTTGCTGACCAGCTGGAACAGCTGAAAGATCATGCCAATCGATCTTCTGGCCTCCCGAAGCTCCCTGCCTCCAAGTGAAGTCAGCTCCTGACCATTCACCACGACTCGGCCGGAATCCGGTCTCTCCAGTACGTTCATGAGGCGCAGCAGCGTCGATTTCCCGGCTCCGCTCGTGCCGATGATGCCGTGTATGCTTCCCTCCTCAATATCGAGAGAGACAGCGTCTATCGCCTGATAACGGTCACTGCCGCTGCCAAAGCTTTTACTGACCTCTTGCAGTGAGATCATCATAATCCCCTCCTTGCACATGAAGAAAGCCCGCTTGGCTATACAGCCTGCGAGCATGTTATGCTGCAACAACTATTGAATCATACCATAATTTTAAACAAAATGTGACACCACTTCATCGCTGCCAGAAAGTGCAAGTCCTCAGGACAAATAAAGCTGATGCCCATACATGCCCGTTAACCGTTCTACCGCCTTATCCAGCACACCTTCCTCAAAGCCCTCCAAACCTTCGATGGCTTGGATTTTGTCCGCCGGGGACATCTCCTTCTGAAGATGCAAGCTCCAGTTCACGATCGCCTGTATGGCATCCTCATGCTCGAACTGGCCGTAATAGATATGGGCTTTGTACAGATAGCTGTCGGCATGCTCGGGAACCAGCTTCAGTACCTCGTCAAAAGCAGCCAATGCCGCATCCTCGTCCTGATCCTTGTAATAAATCTGTCCCAGTCTGAAATAAGCGCCCGGATGTCCCGGCGAAAGCTCCAGCACTTGCAGCGTATCTTCCTTCGCCTGCGCGTAATCCGCCATCGTATAATAGATTCCGCTTCGCAGGCTGTACAGGCTTCCTTGTCCCGGGTTCAAGCTGAGACCTTGAGCGCAGTCCGCTAGTCCACGTTCAAGCTGTCCGGTCTCCACAAAGCAAACGGCACGAAACTCATAAAATCTCGGATTCGACGGATGCGCCTGAATCGCCTGGGAATAAGCATCGATGGCGAGATCCCACATGCCCATCTCCTTGTAAATATGACCGCTGGCCGCCAGGTATGTCGGATGCTCGGAGAAGGACTCCTCCTGCTTAACCGCTTCCTGCAGCTCAAGCAGCGCTTCCTCATTGCGCCCTTGAAGATAGAGCACGTAACTGAGCTTGTTGCGGATCTCGGTCCCGTCCTGGAGCGCAGCCGCTTCCTTCAGAGCCTGCTCCGCAGACGGCAGATCATTCATCTCCATATAAATATCGGCGCGCTGCACATAGTTGGGGGCATCATCATTTTCAAGCTTAAGCAGCTTGTCATTGATCGCCAGCGCCTCCTCCTGACGCCCCAGCCGGTAGTAGCAGTCGGCCATCCAATAGCAGGCCAGCGGGGATTCCGGCTGTCTTGCATACAATTTCGAAATCAGCTCGTAGGCTTGCTCTTCCAAACCATCCTCGCGATAGATCCGGGCCAAATCGAAATACGCCCGGTAATCGTCCGGCGCCGTTTCAATCGCCCACTCCAAATCCGTTTTGGCCGCATTTTTGTTTCCGGACCGGTTGAAGACCTCCGCTCTCTTTAAGTAAAGCTCGTATGAATCCGGATACCGCTCAATGGCCTCCGACAGATAGTGCTCGGCCTGTCCCATGTCCCCAAGCTGCACGTACAGGTCCGCCATGGCTTTCCGAAAGGAATACGCCTCCCGCACTTGCCGCTGAAACGTCTGGAATGCCCCATAACTGTAATTGGTGCTGCCTGCGAACAGCGCATATCCTCCATCCGCTTCCGCCTCATACCGATCGGCCAGCTGGATTCCCTCCTGCAGAACACCCACGGCTTCCTGCACATGATCCATCAGATCCAGCGATACGGACAGCATGTAATAATACATCGGGATGGCGCGTTCCGGCCGCCGGATGCTTAGGCGAAAATAATGCGCCGCTTCCGCGGGGTTGCCGCTCTCGTAAAAGGTCATGCCCAGCTCATAGTATGTCGAAATAACCGTGCTGTCGTCCTCTCTTTTAATGCTTTCCTTCAAATCCCGGATCGCCTCATCATATTGGTTCAAATCTTTGTGGGCAATCCCCCGGGTATACCAATTCATATAATTGTCGGCATTCAACCGAATCGCTTCATTCAGATCCTCAATGGCCTCGCGCTCCCGGTTCAGCTCACGCAAAATATGAGCGCGCCGCTCATAAGCGCGATGGCTTCCGCTCGTATCGATCACGCGCCCCAAATAAGCTACGGCCTCTTCCGAATGGCCGCTGTTGTGCAGCAGTTCCGCATAGTGCAGCTTATCATTGAAACTGGTAATGGCACTTTCGCCTTTTCTCATATATTTAAGGGCTTGTGCAAAATCCCGCTTCTTCCTGTAATGGTTACCGATACGGAACCAGATCCGCTTCATCAACTTCATGGTGGCTCATCCTTTGTATGTAGATGTTATTCTTGGGCTCGTATGATTAGAGCAGAGGACTCCATCCTCTCATCTCTATATTACACTTCCTCTATGTCCATTTGCACCCAAATTAAAGAGGAACCCTGCTGGCTCCTCTTTAGGTGTGTATCCTATTATATTGTACAAGGTTACCAAAAATGTCCAATCAAAAAGTTTACATGCGTTATTTAGTGAAATCATTTGATTTATTCTGCTTACGTACTTTTCCAGCATCGTATGCTGCAATCCCCAGTGAAATTCCCCAGATCAGAAAGAGTGCGTACCAGAAGTATCCCCACACCGCCATAGGACTTGCATCTTGAGTGGCATACATGGGGGCAGACTGAACGCGGCCAACCGCTAACAAATACTGCAGAACGAAGTAGATAAATCCCCATAATGACAACAAAACAGAGCCAATTGCAGCTGGAATCGTTAACATCCATTTCGGTAAGCGTAACCCCCACGGCCTGGCGAACGCAAGCGCGAATACAGCTGCCAATAAGGCCAGGGTACCCATCCCCCAGTAACCGATCACATGCGTCCAAAATTCATCAGGTGCTTCCTGGAAATCCCCCGGGAATGCAAACCCGATGCCAAGTCCCCACCAGTAATGGGGGAGGCCATACAGAACGGCGGCAATGCAAGCCGCATACCCGGCTTTCTTCATTCTTGAATTATTCATATCATTCACCTCAAGCTCATCATACTTAACGAAAAGAGCATTAAGGTGACTTGAAGTTTAAGTTTAGATTAAATATGCGAAACTCACTTTTGACTCTGTTCAATAGACCTTATGAATCACATCCTCAAAATCGGGATCTTCCATATCGATATCATCCAGCTCGCCCCAGCGGCCCAGCTCTTTAAAAATATCAAGCGTGTTCATCTCGCGGCGGTTCACCTCTATAGTGACGGTGTTGTCCAGCGCGCTTGTCACCCGGATCGGGACGGAAAGACCGTCTTCGCGTAAAGATTGATCGGGAATGACAAAAGGACCGCGGAAAGTGACCGTAATTACGGTGGGCAGCCCAATGGTGTCCCGTAAAGACTTTACCGTTCCATCATAAGACAGCTCGCCGTTGTTAATGACCATCACGCGGTTGCACAGCTGTTCGATATCATCCATGTCATGCGTCGTGAGCAGTATGGTCTTGCCGAATTGCTCATTGATTAGCTTGAGAAAATGACGGATGTTCCGTTTGGCGTTCACGTCCAGGCCGATCGTCGGCTCATCCAGGAACAGCACGTCCGGGTCATGCAGCATCGCGGCCGCGAGGTCGGCGCGCATGCGCTGTCCGAGCGACAGCTTGCGCACAGGCGTTTCCCAGAACGCCTGTAAATCCAGCAACTCGGCAAACTGTTCGAGTCTGCGCTCCTTGTCCGCCTGATCCACACAGTACATTTTAGCCAAAATATCGTAGGAATCCTTCACCGGCAAATCCCACCACAGCTGGCTCCGTTGACCGAAAACGACGCCCAGGTTGTTCACGACGCTGCGCCGTTCCTTGTGCGGATTCATGCCTCCGATCGATACGTGACCCGAGGTCGGGTGGAGAATGCCGGTCAGCATTTTGATGGTGGTGGATTTGCCCGCCCCGTTCGGTCCGATGTAACCGACAAATTCCCCCTGCCCCACTTGAAAGCTGATTCCCTTCACGGCTTCCTTCGTCCGGTATTCTCGCGTAAACAGGGTTCGCAGCCCGGAGAAGCGCCCCTCCTTCACAACCGGCGTTTTGAACTCCTTGCGAATGTTGTGGACTTCAATCATTGACGCGTTCCTCCTTTAGCTCCCTGTACTTTGATACTTGGTTAAACCAAATTGCCAGAATTTCAGACTTAAGAAAAGGCATAACAGAGCCGCTCCAGCCAATGCAGGCAGCACCCAGGCTCCGAGCTCGCCCCGCAGTATGTATAATGACGGGATGTAATTGACTAAACCGACCGGGACCACGATCAGCAGGATCGATGACATCCATTTGGGATAGAGCGTGAGCGGGTACTGGGCTGCCGTCCGGGCCGCGTCCTCCGTAATGTTTTGAAGCTCGGTGATCCGGGTCGTCCAAAAACCGAACGTTGCCGTCGCGAGGCCGATCGAGAACAGGATGACCGCCCCCGTGACGATAATGTACAGCGATTGCGGTATCGCGCTCCATCCCACCTGACCTGCCGCCATCATGCCATGCAGCGACCACCCGAGCAGAAAACCGCCCTGCAGCACTTCCCCCAGCATAATCCGGAATTTCTGCGGCATGAGTGCCAGCAGTACCGGCATGGGACGGGTCAGCAGCTGATCAAGCTCACCGTTAACCAAGTAGTGTTCAAGATGATGCACTTCATCCGCAAACGTCCGGTAGAGCGTCTTCGATAAGGTCATAACGGCAAACAAATACCCGATTTCATGCATGGACCATCCCTGTATGGCCCCAAACTTGTAGAGCACGATAGCAACCATCAGAAATTCGGAAATTTGAATCAATGCGGCGAGGAACGAAGCCAATATGAAATTGAATTTGTACTGCATGCGGCTTTTGATGCTGGTTCGGATCAGCAGCGCGTACAGAGATAGCCAGGATCTTGTGGTCATCCTCCCTGCACCTCCACTTTCCGTCTTAGGAAGCCTGTAGCCAGCAGGCTGGCCAGCGTGAGCAGCACGCACCATAGGAGTGTGCCCCATAGATAGGAAATGTCATCAAAACCCAGATAGATTCGGGTCGGCACATAGAGCAGATAAGGATACGGCGACCACCAAGCCATCGTCTGAAGCCAACCCGGCAGCCATTCTATCGGAATAAAGAAGCCGGCAAGAAGATTGATCATCGCGTGGTTGCCCCAATACAACCAAGACGATTCCGTTGTCCATAATGCGGATGCGCCGATGAGATAGTTGATGCAGATCGATAAATAGGCGGCACCTGCGAGCGCCATGGCAACATAGAGGAAGGTAGATGCTTTTCCGGGTACATTCAGCGAGAAGGCAAAGTAATACACCAAGTAGATCGGGATCGATTTGTAAACGAATTGGTAGGCGATTTGCCCCCATTCCTTGGCCATCAAATGACTGAACAAGTGAACGGGACGCATCAAATCCAGAGAGATATGGCCGGTTCGCACGGCTTGGGGAATGCCGAGGCCATTCGTGACGAAACTGGAAACCCAGAGCGCAGCTTGCGTAAAGGCGATATAACCGACCATTCCCTGCGTTCCGTATTCTCCGAGCGCGTAGTCTGCACCGAGACCGATCCAGATACAGGCATACATGAAGCCGAACATCGCGCTGGCGATATTGTGCACCATGTGGGCGCCGCGGTACTGCAAATTGCGGGCATAGGCTTTGGAAGCCAATGTGAAATAAAGCATGAAGCACCTCCGATAAGCATTTTAGATGGCGGACCCATCCACTTCAGACAAGGCGAAAATGAGAGAAGGACAATAGCATACCAGAACGTTCCATTTCAGGCAAGGATTTTTTCGGAAGGTAAATCGTGCGGGCCAGCCGGCATACAAAAAGAAGTCTTCTCCACCCGGGCCGGTTTCGAAACAAACCGCCTAGGAGTTTGAAGACTTCGTTGTCGCGAAATGAAATTCTCAGGCATCATCATGACTTTGTTGCTCAGCGTCAAAATCCAGTGAAACCGGCTCTTCGAAAGCATCGTTACCTATCCCGGCTTCAGCTTGTAGGTCATCAGTTTCTGCGTGAAGGGATTATCGTAAATCTGTATGTATGGGAGGCTCGGCTTATGTAAAAGGGGATGGGCCCGGACAGGAAAAAGACGTGACTTGTCAGATCACGTCCCTATGCTTCATCGGCTCCTGAAACTCGCCGAAATACTCTATCAGGAAGGACTGGAATTCCTTCGCGGCCCTGGACAAATATCGCCGCTCCAGCCAAGCTACGGTAAAGGTGCGGTAACAGGAAGGCTTCTCGATGCGCACCATCGCGTAGGGCGGCTTTTCGTCCCCTTTGCACCCGGGTACAAATGCGGCTCCAAGTCCGGCCGATACGAGACTCCCCAAAGCTGCCGGTTCATCCACTTCACAGACGACGTCACGGTTAATTCCCGCCAATCGGCAGAACTCCTCGTTCATTTTTCGAAAAGGATGGCCTGCTTTGTATTCGATGAACGCTTCTCCCGCCACTTCTTGAAGGGATATGCTGGTCCGTCCCGCCAATGGATGTTCGTGAGGCACCGCCAGGAACACCTCGGCCTGGAGAACCGGGATCTCCTGAATGTTGTCTTCGTCCAATGCCGCTGCGGTAAAGCATAGATCGACCTCACCGTTTTCCAACATTTGAACCATCTCCATCATCGAGTCGGGCGCAATCTGGACAATGCGGAAATTCACATCAGGATACCGTGTGCGGAAGGCACCCAGCGCCTTGGACAACCGGCTTAACGCCGTCGTTGCAACGCGAATGCTCCCCCGCTCCATCCCTGCCAGATCCGACACCTCTCTCTTGCCTTCCTCAATGGCCGATAATGCCGTATCTACGCTTTTCAAAAAAGCTTTCCCGAATGAATTGAGTTTGATTTGCCGATTCTGCCGATCAAACAGCTGGACGCCCAAATCTTCCTCCAGCCGGGCAATCGTCTTGCTGAGCGCAGGCTGAGCGATTCGAAGCTCCTTTGCAGCTTTGGTCATGTGCTCCATTCTGGCCACCGTCTGAAAATAATGCAGCTGAAGCAGTTCCACGGTAACTTCCTCCTTTATTGATAACCTAAAGTATATGAATGCATGTCATAATATATATTTTTATTTATTAACTATCGATTGTAGAATAAATCGTAACCAAAGGAAAGGGGGAAATATCATGAACGAACATCAGCAACAACCGCCATCGGCTGAAAAATTAATACGCATTCTGGCTTTTACGATGATTCTCTCATCAATGAGCGCAACGATGTTTAATATCGTGCTTCCGGAAATCAGCAAGCAATTCCAGCTTTCCTTTGCCCAGGTCAGTTGGGTATCTTCGGTCTACATGCTGATATATGCCATAGGCTCTGTCATATATGGAAAATTGGCTGACACCTATAAGCTCAAAAATCTGCTCACTTTCGGTTTGCTTCTCTTCTTTGTCGGTTCCATTACAGGGTTATCGGCACAAACCTACTGGATGGTCCTGCTGGGCCGGATCCTCCAGGCTGCGGGGGCTGCCGTCATTCCGGCAACCGCCATGATCATTCCGGTCCGTTACTTCCCTGCGGAAAGCCGGGGCCGCGCGCTCGGCATAACCGCAACCGGACTCGCTATCGGAAGCGCCATTGGACCGGTGGTCTCGGCTTTGATCGTCAGCGTGTTCCACTGGAGATGGCTCTTCTGCATCCCGCTGTTGATCCTCGTCACCTTGCCTCTGTACCGTAAATATTTGGGCAATGAGCAAGGCCAGGGCGGACGGATCGATTGGCTCGGCGGCGGTCTTCTGGCAGGGACGGTCGCGCTGCTGCTCCTTGCGGTGACGCAGGGAGGCTGGATATATGGCTTAGGCAGCTTCATACTGTTCCTATTATTCCTCCTGCGCATTCGATCGGCTAAAGAACCTTTTGTTCAGCCCCGTATATTCAGCAACAAAAGCTACTCGGTCGGACTTGTGCTCGGCATATTCATCGTGAGTGTCGGTTACGCCCTGCCCTTTCTGACTCCGCAGCTGTTGGCGGATATTAACGGTTTAGCTCCGGGATGGATCGGATTTGTTATGGTGCCGGGAGCCGTCGTTACGGCCATGCTTGGCGGTAGAGGCGGCAAGCTTGCGGATACCAAGGGAACCCGTTATCTATTCTATATGGCTTCTACCCTGCTTCTGCTCTGTTTCGCCCTGTTGTCCACCTTCGCGGGCATATCGCCATTCTTCATTGCACTGTTTCTGATCTTCGGCAATGTTGGGCAAATGTTTATGCAAATCTCACTCTCCAAAACGATTTCCTTGTCGCTGCCCAAAGAGCAAACCGGCGTCGGCATGGGATTATTCTCTCTCCTTAACTTCCTGTCCGGCGCGATCGCGACAGGGGTATACGGCAAAGCCGTCGATCTCGGCGCCGGCAGCTCCTGGAATCCGCTGAACTTGTTCCAGGGAGCCTCCACCTACAGCAACATTTATATCATCCTGTGTGCCTTACAAGGTGGAGTTCTTCTGCTGTTCTTGCTGCAATTTGGCAGAGCAGGGCAGCGTAAGCTGCAGGTTCAAACAACAGGCTCGAAGTGAGGTGTGAACAACAGGTTGTCACACAAAATCTAATGTTAACAACATCAATAGAAAAACCACCGGAGTAACAATCGGCTTCTTCAAGCCTCTCCGGTGGTTTTGATTCTATTTTAATGCATAATCCAATTCCAATGACATGTTACATAGCCGCCCGTTTCAGCTGGCTGTTATACAAGTCGCTATAGAATCCTCCCTGCTTCAGCAGTTCATCATGGGAGCCTTGCTCCAGCAGGCGCCCATCCTTCAGCACAAGGATGCGGTCCGCCGAGCGGATCGTGTTTAGACGGTGGGCAATGACGAAGCTCGTCCGCCCTTTCATCAACCGCTGCAATCCTTCCTGGATTTTGATTTCCGTTACGGTATCGATGCTGCTTGTCGCTTCATCCAGCACCAGCATGGAAGGGTTCGCCAGAATCGCCCTCGCGATCGCAAGCAGCTGTTTCTGGCCTTGGCTAATGCCGCTGCCGTCAGGCTTGAGCAGTTTGTCGTAACCGTCCTTCATCCGCACGATGAACGAGTGGGCATTAGCCAGTTTTGCGGCTTCTTCCACTTCCTCATCGGTGGCATCCAGCCGTCCGAAGCGGATATTCTCACGGATCGTGCCCTGGAAGAGGAAGGAATCCTGCAGCACGAAAGCCATCTGTGAGCGAAGGCTCTCCCTGCGAATCGAAGAAATATCCCGCCCGTCGAGGGTAATGCTTCCACTGTCCGGATCGTAAAACCGGGAGAGCAGCTGAATTAAGGTGGTCTTCCCTGCACCGGTCGGACCGACCAGCGCAATCATCTCGCCGGGTTTCGCTTCAAAGCTGATTCCTTCCAGCGTGTCCCCGTCTTTCTCATAAGAAAACGAGACGTTGTCGAACTTCACCGCACCCTCCACGCTGTTCAGCGTGACGGCGGCTCCTTCATCCTTCGCTTCAACCTCTTCATCCAGCACTTCGAATACGCGTTCCGCACCCGCAATGGCAGACAGCAGCGTATTCCACTGGTTGGCCAGATCGTTCAGCGGCCTCGTAAACTGTCGTGCATAACTCTCGAAGATAATGATGACGCCGATCGTAATATGTCCCTGGATCGCCATAATACCGCCAATGCCCGCTACGATCGCAAAGCTCAAATTATTGAGCCCGTTCATCAGCTTCGGAATGAAGCCCGAAATGCTCTGCGCCCAGAAGCCTGACAGACGAATCCGTTGATTGCGCTCATCGAATTCGCGGACCACCCGTTCCTCCTGGGAAAAAGCCTTAATAATCCGCTGCCCCGACAGCGTTTCTTCAATATAACCGTTCAGATCCCCAAGGTTGCGTTGCCGCTCTTTGAACAAAGGACCGGTTCGCCGGGTAATCCAGCGCATCCCCATCATCATTAGAGGCACAACCAGGAACGTCAGCAGCGTAAGCAGCGGACTAAGCCATAACATGACGGTTACCGTGCCGATTAAAGTCAGCACGCTCGAGAAGATTTGGATAGCCGAGCTGTTCAGCGTTGAGCTCACGTTCTCGATATCATTCGTCAGGCGGCTCATGATTTCGCCCTGCTGGCGCTTGCCGTAGAACGGAATCGGTAGCCGGTGCAGATGCGTGAACAGATCCATCCGCATCCGGTACACGGTCTCTTGCGCGATGCCGATCATCCAGACGTTGTGCAGCCAGGTGGTCACGGCCTGAAGGACATAGACGACGGCCAGTCCAACCAGAAAGTACAGCCAGGCCGAGTCGATGGAGCTGTCGGGATTTCTTACATCATCCAGAAATCTGTCCACCCCGACGCCGAGCAGATAGGGACCGAGCAGCGCCAGGCCCGAGCTGATCATCACCATCAGCAGCACGAGTGCGAGCTTGCCTTTGCGGCGGGCGAGATAAGCCCATATTCTGGAGAGGGTGCCCGACCAGTTTTTGGCCTTGGCTTTTGGCTTGCCGCCCTGGCCGCCATCCTTATTCTTGCCAAGATCGAGCTTCGGTTTTGGATGACGAAACGGTTCAGTGAATGCCTTGAGCATGCTGCTGTGCCTCCTCTCCGTACTGGGATTCATAGATGCGTCGATACAGAGCGGAGCTTTCCATCAAAGCATCATGATTCCCCTTTCCTATCAAACGCCCATCGTCCAGCAGCAGAATCAAATCGGCCGAAGTGGTCGAGCTGATCTTCTGCGTGATCAAAAACGTCGTGCAGGACAAATCCTTCAGGGCATCCAGCAGAGCGCCCTCCGTTCGGACGTCAAGAGCACTGGTGCTGTCGTCCAGAATGAGGATGGCGGGTTTTCGCACGAGCGCCCTTGCAATGGACAAGCGCTGCTTCTGTCCGCCGGATAAGTTGACCCCGCGCTGACCCAGCATCGTGTCATAGCCGTTAGGCAAATGCTCGATGGTATCATGGATTTGGGCTCTGCGCGCCGCTTCTTTAATTTCTTCCATGGAAGCATCCTCGCGTCCCCAGGCAATGTTCTCACGGACCGTACCGGAGAAGAGCAGCACTTCCTGAGGCACATAGCCGATGCTGCTGCGCAGATTCACCTCATCAATCGATCCGGCATCCATTCCGTCTATGCGCACTGTCCCCTTCTCTTCCTCGTAAAGCCGTGGAATCAGCTGTACTAACGAAGATTTGCCGGAACCTGTCGCTCCCATAATCGCGATCCGCTCTCCGGGGCTCGCTTCAAAGGAAATATCCGTCAGCACGTCGATGTCGCTGCCCGGGTAACTGAAGCTCACTTGCTCGAACTTCACGCCCCCTTGAATGTCAACCTTTTTATTTTTATCCTTCCCCGCGCTTGCTGCCTCCTCTTCGGTCTTTAGCACCTCCTGCGTCCGCTGGGCGGAAGCGCGTCCCCGGGAGAAGGCAACGACAACCCAGGACAGGGCGGACATGGCACCAATACAGCGCAGGGAATAATTGACTACGGCAACCACTTCGCCGACGCTGGCACTGCCGGACGCGATGTCTTTGCGGCCAAACCACAGGACCGCCATGATCCCGGCATTCATGATGAGCAGAATAAACGGCATCGTTGTCTCCGTTAATCGCAAGGTCGAGACGGTGGTGCTCATCAGCTTGCCCGAGGTACGGCCAAAGCGCTCAATCTCGTGACCCATGCGAACGAATACGCGAATCAACCGGATCCCTGTCAAATTCTCCTGAATGACACCGTTCACCGCATCCAATCGCTGCTGTACATGGCGGAATGCATCCGCTGCCCGCTTCATAATCCAAGCGATAAAAATAAACAATAACGGCACGGTAAGGACAAGCAGCAAGCCCAGCTTCACATTCACTACCAATGCCATGATAATGCTTCCTAGCACGACTAGCGGAACGCGCGTCATAAACCGCAAGCCCATGAACACCGTATCCTGAATCTGGGTGACGTCACCCGTAAGTCTAGTAATCAATGATGAGGTAGCAAACCGGTTAAATATCGAATAGGAGAAGGACTGCACCTTTTCATACAGCTGATCACGCAGATCATAGCCGAGTCCCTGACTCGTATGCGCCGCAAAAAAAGAGCTGGATATCCCGGCTATAAAGGCAATAATAGCGCTTCCAGTTAAAACGGCGCCCCACATCCATACGACGGACAAATCCTGTTTCTGAATGCCGTCGTCAATGATTTTAGAGATGAGCAGCGGCTGAATCAGCTCGACAGTGAGCTCAATCAGCATCATGACCAGTGCCGCAATCGCTGCCACGCGGTACTTTTTCAAAATCGAGAAGACCATTCCCATATGCATTCCTCCGAGGCTGAAGACCTTTTTCATGTTCTAAACATCAATTACCCACTGGTCTTCATGTAGTAGCAATATTGGTTCGTACAAGAGCTGGATATGTCTATTATAATATATTTTCTCCTAGAACTTACCGGCTGATTAAAAAATATCACGGGAAATCACATTCCAAACCGCAGCTTCTGGCCTGTATCGGGAGCTGTACAACGGAAATGACAAAGAGAGCCTACTCTTCAGGATCGTCTCCTCTCGAATAGGGCTCTCTCGTTGAAATATATAGCTATTCTACCGATTTCAGCGCTTCAATCATATCAATCCGCTTCAGTTTGTAATGCATGGAGGTCATGACAATGGCCGAGAACAACAGCGTCAGCAGTGCCGCATAGCCGTAACTGATTCCATGGATGGTGGGACTGAACATCATCGCATCCACTTCCGCGGTCAGGAGCACGAACCGATGCAGGAACACGCCTCCCAAACAGCCCGCTATGATCCCCAGCACGGTCAGAATCATATTTTCGCGATAAATGTACATGGTTACTTCCTTATCATAGAAGCCAAGCACCTTGATCGTTGACAGCTCCCGTATCCGCTCGGATACGTTAATATTCGTCAGATTGTACAGCACGACAAACGCAAGTGCCGCAGCAGATATAATCAGGACAACGACCACGACGTTCATGCTGTCCATCGTATCACTGAAGGCATCGCTTACTCCGCTCGTGAAGCTGACCATCGCCACCCGTTCGCTTGCGGTTAACGATTCTCCAAGCCGGTCCTCCCACTCCGGATCGTGACCGTTGTGGTCATACGCCAGCAATTGGCTGTTCACTTCCGGCGCTGCATCAAAAATCTCTTCGTAATATACCGGCGTCATATAGACGTAGTGCATGGCGTAGTTCTCCGTTATCCCGGCTACGCGCATTTCAAAGGGTTCATTGTCGCTGTTCTGAACGGTGAATGTGCTGCCAATCTCAAGATCAAACAGCTTGGCCAGCTTCTCGGTAATGATCGCGCCGTCATCCGTCAGTGACAGCTTCTGCTCCTGCTCACGAAATTTCAGGACGATGAACGAATCGATCTCCTTCGGTGATTGGGGCACGAACAAACTTACATCCTGGGCGTTCACCCCTGGGGCGGCCGCAGTCATTGCCTCTTGGGTCACATTCATAATCCCCGTAATCTCCGGCGTATCCGCAATGCGCTTGTTATAATCCTCCAGCATGCCGCTATCGCCGTTATCATCTTGAAATACAACCGTCGCCTGATGCTGCATAATCTTTCCGTATTGCAGCGGCGCGATATCCCCGATGGAATCCTTGAGACCGAAACCGGTCAGAATCAGGGCCGTGCAACCGGCAACGCCGCAGACGGTCATAAACATCCGCTGCTTGTAGCGGAACAGATTGCGGGCGGTTACTTTTCCAATAAAGCCGAGCCGGTTCCACACCCAAGGAACCCGCTCCAGCCATATGCGCGATCCGTTCTTGGGCGCCCTGGGACGCATCAGGACCGAAGCATTGCTTCGAAGCTCCACCCGCGTGGCCACATAAGCCGTCATGGTCGTACAGAGCACAGCCACAACAATCGAGATGATGCTGTAGCTGAGATAAAAGCGGGTTCTCACATCCGGCAGATTATATAAAGCGCCGTAAGCATCATAGATAATGGCGGGAAACAAGGTGAAGCCGATAGCCAGCCCGGCTGCCGAAGCCGCAACACTGGCCAGCGTCGAATAGACCAGGAATTTTTTCATCACATCCCGGTTGCTGTATCCGAGGGCTTTCAAGGTTCCGATCTGCAGCCGCTGCTCCTCGACCATCCGGGTCATCGTTGTCAGGCTGACGAGGGCGGCGATCAGGAAAAAGAATACCGGGAATGCCGTTGCAATGGAAGATAAGCGGTCGGCATTATCGCTGTACTCGGTATACCCTGGATTGACGCTGCGGTCCATGACGTAGACTTTGGGCAGCTCAAGCTGATCCAGCTCCTTCTGTCCCTCTGCCACTTCCTTCTCGCCATCGGCGATCTCCCGCTCAGCCTTTACTTTTTCTTCATTAAATTTCTTTAGACCTTCCTGGTATTCCTCCCGCCCTTGGATAAGTTCCGCTTTGGCATCCGCGAGCTTGGCTTCCCCTGCCTGTATGGCAGTTGCAAGCTCTTCTGTTCCTTGCTTCAACGAAGCTTCCCCCTGCACAAGCTGACGCTCGGCTTCCCGAAGCTTGGCCCGTCCTTCTTTCAGCTCTGCTCGGCTTGCATCCAGCTTCTGCTGAGCGTGATCCAGCTGCAGCGAAGCTTCGTTTATACCGCTTTGGAACGCAGAAGCAGCCTGTTGCAGAGCCGTGCCGTCCAGTGCGCCTTCCATGAAACCCGCAGTGGCTGCTCCTAGTTTCGGATCTGCCGCCTGAGCTGCCGAGAGCAGCTCTTGCCTCTGCTCTTCCGGTATGCTCTCCGGATCTAAACCTGAGATTTGCTGCAGTGCCTTCGCCAATTGCTGCCCTTGTGCCAGCTTTGGCGCAAGCTCCGACTTCTGTTGATCCAGTTGACTTTGACCCGTCTTAAGCTGGGACTGTCCTTGCTCCAACTGCTGCTGATTCCGCTTCAGCTCCGCTCTGCCTTGCGCAAGTTTTTTTGCCGCGGAATCCAGCTTGGCTTGTCCCTGTGCCAGTTCGGTTTGAAGTTTATTCACGCCATCGCGGTAGGATTGCTCGCCTTCATTCAGCTTGATCTTCGCTTCCATTAACTCTTGCTCCGCATCGGCCAGCTGTTTCTTGGCATCCTCGATCTTGTCCACGGCCTCATCCAGCTTCTTCTGACCGTTGGCACGAATCTCTGCCAGCCGCTCCTGCGGCATAGTCTCCAGTGCCAGTTCTAACGCTTCCTTATGCCGTTGGATCTTCTCGTCATACTCAGGCGTATAAGGAGCTAATCCAGCGGTGTCTTGGAAGGTCAGGTACGCTTCCGTATATACAGATAGTTTAAAATCCTTCTCCGGTATAACGGCGAACACATCCGCCGTCCCTTTGCCGATGCCGCTCGTTCCCCGACTCATGCTGCTGATGAACAGCGGGCTCTTCGCCCTCCCCACGACCGTGTATGTGAGGTGATCAAATGTTGTCTTGAGGTTGACTCCGTGGTCCGGATTGGTGAAGGTAATCTGATCCCCCAGTTTAAATTCGTTTCCGCGGTCTCCCGCGTCGATGACGATTTCACCCGCGGCTTCCGGCATTCGGCCTTCTGTGAGCACATATTGATTCAGATTATTTCCTGGGTCATAGGAGAGTATCTTCGCGATCCGGCCGCTGTCACCGAGGAAAACGTCCGAGCTGTAGCCGGGCTGGACCACATCCACGTCGGCAACCTGCTTCAGCTTTTCTATATCGCTTTGTTCGAGACCCAAGGTGGACTGAACCTTAAGATCCATCAGCTTTAAGTCGCTATAGTAATGATCCGCTGTATCCAGCATATCAGGACCTGTGGCTTTGATCCCCGCAAAAAAACCGACGCCGAGCATAATGATGGCAAAAATGGACAGAAACCGCGCTTTTGTCCGCGATATTTCCCGGAAAATATCAGTCCACAACGCTCTTTTCTTCATGATATGTATCTCCCTACCACTCGATGTTGTCCACAGAAACGGGGTTCGGATTCAAAACCGTGTTCCGAACCTTGGCATTGTTGATCTCAATGACCCGATCCGCCATCGGCGTCAGGGCAGAATTATGCGTAATGACGATAACCGTCGTTCCGGTATGGCGGCAGGTGTCTTGGAGCAGCTTCAGCACCTGTTTCCCCGTATGGTAATCAAGCGCACCCGTAGGTTCATCGCAGAGAAGCAGCTTCGGCTGCTTGGCGAGCGCTCTGGCAATCGCTACCCGCTGCTGTTCCCCGCCGGAGAGCTGTGCAGGAAAATTGTTCAGACGATTACCCAGGCCGACATCCCGCAACACTTGCTCCGCGTCCAAAGCCCGGGGAGAAATCTGCGAAGCCAGTTCCACATTCTCTTTTGTCGTCAGATTGGGAACCAGATTATAGAATTGAAACACAAAGCCGACGTCATTGCGCCGATAGCCGGTCAACTCCTTGCTGTTAAACCTGGCAATATCCGTTCCATCCACCAGCACTTGTCCCTCATCCGCGGTATCCATGCCGCCCAATATATTCAGCACCGTGGATTTGCCTGCGCCGCTAGGACCGACAATGATCGCAAACTCGCCTTGTTCGATCTCCAGGTTGATTCCATCATTGGCTACAATGGTGGTCTCTCCCATCCGGTAGCGCTTATATTCATCCTTCATGCTCACAAAAGCCATGTTTACTCCACTCCCAACTCATGGTTGCAATTTCGGCTTGAATCGGTTTGTAATCTTTTTGTAGCCCCAAAGCGGCTTATCCTGCGCTATAGCCGTAGGGCTGTTCACCGCTTATATGGATACCCTTCGGCATCTGTCGTAGCCATGAGGCTATGTCTCGCATGCATTTGTGCATTCTCCGTTGTTAGACTCCTTATTTTCTTACGTTCATTCAACGAAATCGTCCTGTGAACAAGTGTAGCATAAACAAATCGGCTAAAGAAAACGTTGCATTCCCAGCGATGACGATGTCACAGAATGTTCCAAATTCGAAATAGCCAAGCAGCACAAAAAAAGCACTTCTTCATCTGGGAAGAAGCGCTTCACTGATGGTTTTATTCAAATTGTCGAGCAGCTTACGAAGTCCAGAAGGCTGCCCGGTCCTCCGCACGCAACTTGGATACAAATCCCGAAGGGTCCTGGTCCATGTACTGGATCGAATCCACGATCCATCTGTCTCTCGACTTCTTGTATTGAATCGTGGCTAATCCGGAATCCCGGAGACGATGTTCGCTTGTTGCTGTTTCTTGAGTCTGATCGGTCATAAGCTTAAAATAGGGGTCAATCCGTTTGACGTCAAGAGCATGCGTTTCTCCTGGAACCAATGCTTCAAACTCGCTCCGTTCCGGCAGGCGGCTAAGCCGCCACTGATCCAGGAGATAACCTCCTTGGGGATGAAAGAACGAAACCAGTTTGCTGCCATCCGCCATTTCGCGTATTTCATACGTATAATCCTGTTCTTTTCTTACGATGTCCGGTTTGCCGAATTGGCTGTCAACATCGTCTTTGGACATGCCAAATGACATGATGATCCGGTACAAAAAAGGGGAATTGATCTCGTTATGGAGCGTTATTTCCTCATGGACTTTCCCTGCGCCAGGCAGCATGATACATAACAATAACGCGACTACGCCCATCGTTAGCCCTGCTTTACGGGCTTTAAATACCCCGTTCATCCTCAATCGATATGCCCTGTCAACGCCGCTTCCTGGATATCATGGCCCCGGGCCCAATCCCTGAACGAGAAATCAAGCACGCTGCCTTGAGCAAGCGAAGTCATGACTCTTCCTTCTTCGAAGGAGTACGAAAAGGTATGCAGCGTTCCGAACAAATCGTCGTAATCCGTAAAAAATAACGGGGACTTATGCTCCTTAAATAAACCGAAAGCCTCGGTTTGGGTTAACTGTTCAGCATCCAGGCTATCGATGTAACGTTTACGCCGAAGGGAATGCTCGATGGAAGGCCTGTTTTTACCCGTCAACGCTTCATAATGGTTAACGCAGGCGATTGCCGCCTCCTCACCAGCACGGGTGATCACTTGATCCGGGCTTGCTTCCACAACGCCCGTGTTCCCCCCTGCATCCCCGATTGAAAAGTTATAACAAGCCGCATGGGGTATATGGCGCAGCATGTAAGACGCTTCTTCTACGGTAGCACATGATTCCAATATCATCCGAACGCTGATCCATGGTGACAGACCCGTCTGGTATCCGTCAAAGCTAACAAAATGCAGCCCGGCAGCGAGCCCTTTTTCATTTACCCCGTCGTGCCGGCCCAGCGCCTGCAAATTATAGCCTGCGCTCGCTAAGCCTTGATCGGCTTGAGCCATAGTAAAATAACCATCGTAAAACGCAGGCGAAAAATCGTAATTTCTTACGTAATACGAAGGGGTAATCATCGCCGAACAGCCCATGGCCGCAATCTTCGGAACGTCGTATCCCCCTAGGAGAGCCGCCGCTTTGGGAAGCGGCATTTCCAAGCCTTCCGCCAGTCCTTCAAGCTCCGATAGCAGCTGCGGGGCAAACTCATTATAAATGCTCTTCAATTGTTCCGTGTCGATCTCCGACTTGGTGATCGCTTCGAATGCTTTTAATATCGGTTGATTTCGCAGACGGCGACCCAGTTTTAGCCCGTTATGATAGTTATCTTCCCTAAGCTGCAAGATGTGTACCGTGTAATCCGGCATTTTAACCCCTCCACCCAAGCGGTTTCCATATGGGAATATATCCCTAACCCGATTATAGATGCATTTCATCCATCTTCCAATAAAAAAGCTCCGATCCGGCATGTTTACATACTGGGTCGAAGCAGATTGTTATGCGCGGGGCAAGTGTTCAAATACTTGCACGTATTGCTCGTATTTTTCGGACCAGGCATCCTTGCGCGATTCCAGCGTCCTGCCCTCCAGCAGTGCTTCAATGACGTCCAGACATACGTCCCAACCGGCAATATCCTTCGGTGTATGATCCGTAATGTTGGTTATCGTCTCGATCAGCACAAGACGACACCCTTCGGCCTCTGGATGCAGCTCAAAACGCACCCGGTCCTCTCCCCACGTGTATTCCAATACCGATAACTCTCGATAATCCGTAATTTCAAATTCTTCGAACGTTCCGTCCTGCATGTCAAATGTCATTCTCCCGCCTTGGCGCAAATCTTCCACCTTAAGCTCCGAGAACCACTGCGTCAGCTTGTCGTTATCCGTCAGATAGGACCATACCTTCTCAACCGAATGCTTCAGACGGCGTTCAAATCGAACGGTCGTTCCAAACTCGTCTTGCTGTACAACAGCCAGCATTTTTCCCACTCCTTAGAATTGTTTTACTCAATGGATCTTCCAAATCAAACTACAAAACGATGCTTAAGGAGTTTCATCCTCATCCAGCAGCCTCTCCAGATGATCCAGCTTGTTCGTCCAGAACTGCCGGTAGGGCATCAGCCAGTCGTGGATCTCCTCCAGAGGCTTGGCATTCAGGCTGTACACATGCCTTTGTGCTTCTTTCCGCAGCGAGACCAGACCAGCCTCCCTCAAGATGCGTAAATGTTTGGACACGCCTGGTTGACTGAGTTGCATGAGATCCACCATCTCGCCCACCGTGCATTCTTTCACGCGCAGGTAGTCCAATATCGTCCTGCGGTTCGGTTCTGCCAATACTTCAAAAAGGTTATCGTTCAACATATTTATTATATTACTATACAGTTATATTTCCGTAAAGTTATATACAAAGGCAGACGCGATCTTTGAACAACCATAACGCCTTCCTTATAATGAATCTATGGATGGTTGAAGGAAAGGAATGACGGAAATGACCGATATTATTTTTTTGCGTGACCCTGACCTACCGTTTCTCGAAATCAAACGATGCGATACTGTAGACAATCTTTCATATAAAAAGCATTTTCACGAAGAAATTTCCATTGGCCTCATTGAAAAGGGAGCCACCCGCATATGGTCGGCTGGGAAACGGTTCGAGGCTGCACAGGGGCAAATGGTTTATTTTCCGCCGCTGCTCCCTCACGCTTGCCATCCCGAGAATCCCGCCGACTGGAAGTATACGATGATTTTTATCCATCCCCGTTGGCTTGGTCAAACCCCTTCGGATCATGATTCCCATCAACCCCATATGCCCATCCTGCATCCGAAATATCAAAACGAACGGTCCCGGCATCTGATCCGTTCCTGCAGGACACTGCTTCAGCAAAATGCCACTCCCCTGGAAGTGGAGTCCATGCTTATGGCATTAATGAGGGAGACGGGCCTCCTTCAAGAGGAAGCCGCTTGGGCATCAAGTGGCAACGTTCATACATCCCCGGCTATTCTGCGAGTGAAGCAGTATTTGGACGATCATTTCAAAGATCGCATTACACTAAATATTCTGCAGGACATCTCCGGAATCAGCAAATTCCATCTGATCCGTTTGTTTGCGGAAACCTATCATCTTGCACCCCACGCCTACCAGAATTTATTGCGCATCAATTACGCGAAAGAGCAGCTGCTACAAGGAAAAGCCATCGCCGACGTTGCTTCGGATTCCGGGTTTTACGATCAAAGCCATTTCACTAGAGCTTTTTCCGGCTGCGTTGGCACAACGCCTCTTCGGTATGCAAAAGCCGCGTCATCGTAAACAAACCGCAATTTTATACAAGACCGCCTCGCTTAAACGTTGATAGAATCACGGAAGATCAAAATTATGCGAGGTGTTTTAAACATGAACGATTCATTATCGGAACTGGCTTTTGCCGATGCTTTAAAGTCTGTCGCACGTCATATCCAACTCAAACAATATGTCCAGCAATCCGCCGAATTGTACCCCATACTGCTGCGTGCAGCTCAGCGTTTTGTCACAGGCGACGTGCTGGAACAAGGTTTGTTATGCCGAGATTTACTAAATACAAAAGGTTACCGGACTTCGCTGGAATATATCGGGGAGAACACCTTGACCGAAACGGAATGTACACGGGCCTTCCTGGAGTTCTCCCGGTTAATTGAGGCCAGTTCGAATGGCAGGCCGGGAACCCGAGTTTCGCTCGATCTTTCCCATATCGGATTATCGGTAGACGAGGATTTGGCATATCGGCATCTTCATGGGCTGGCTGGCGAAGCCGAGAAAGCTGGATTGGAGCTGGTCATCAGCATGGAGGAATCGGCCAAAACGGATGCCATCCTTGCACTTCACAGAAAAATATCGGTCCGATTCACGAATGTCGGCATCACGCTGCAAGCCCAGCTTCCCCGGACCCTGGAAGATCTCGAAAGGATTCTTACCTACCGCTCCGGCACGATCCGCATCGTAAAAGGCGCCTATCAAGAACAAGAGGGGGACTATATTCCCCGTTCCGAGGCCCTGACTTCAAGGTATATTCAACTGGTCGATTTATGCATTCAAGCAGGCAGGCAAGTATCGGTCGCCACCCATGATGAAACGATCCTGCGGCATATCACAAGCAACGAAACGTATCGCGAATCGGCTGTCGAGATTGAAATGCTGTACGGCATACGTCCGGACCTGTCCAGACAATTAAAAGATGACGGCTTTCCTACTCGAATTTATCTAACTTATGGTGAAGAATGGTTCCTTTACTTATGCCACCGCATCGCCGAGTACCCGCCGAATATATATGATGCAGTGACCCGGTCGATCCTAGGCGGCACCGACACAATTAAACAATATTGATCAACATCAGTTAGGGAAGAGACGGCGAATACTCGCTGTTTCTTCCCTTATTTATGATCAGGTACTAAAAAATATTTTCGGATTGCCGATGTTATAGTTGAAACTTTATTCCATGCCAATGCGTCATATTGTAGAGGAAAATAATAACAAAGCTAAATTCCAGGAGGTTGAGTGTGTGAAAAGAATATGGACTGCCTTGCTAGCAGCTATACTGTTAATCCCCATGACATTCCAATCGCAGGCACAGGCGGCAGTGAACATCAGCGTCTTGATTGACGGCGTCAAGCTGTATACGCCTCAAGCACCTGTCATGATTCAAGGACGGGTCATGCTTCCGATGAGATCCATTTTCGAAGCCTTGGATGCATCGGTCAAATGGAATCAAAAAACGAAAACCGTCACAGCGACCAAGGATGGCACAACCGTCATTCTAAAAATCAACTCCAAGACGGCCACCATCAATAACAAGACGGTAGCGCTGGATGTTCCAGCGAAAAACTTAAAAGGCAATACCATGGTGCCGGTACGCTTTGTAAGTGAAGCCCTCGGCCAAAAAATCGGCTGGAATTCCAAAACGAAAACGGTCACCGTCAAAACAACGAACAATTCAGGCGGCGGCGGAAATAATACCGGCATCGTACCGGTGAATTATGTGACTCTTCGGGACATCGGCAATGCCGGCGACGGCCGCGATCTGCAGGTCAGCTTCTCCAAATCGTCGACCGAATCTTTAATTTCACATTACCGCGTGCTGATTGTGAAGCAGTCCAAGACGTTAAACCAATCAGAGGCACAGCGCGTGTCCTCCGCAGCTTACACATCGGTGTACCCGTCCGGCTCGGATCCGACGCTGACCCTCACGTCGGGCTCAAGAGATGTTGATAACGACCCGATCCGCGATAACCAGGCTTATAAAGCCTACGTATTGGCAGTCAGCAAAACAGGTGGCACATATGCCCTTTCCTCGGCTTCGCCGTCATTGACGCTGACCAACACCAATTCGGTGAACGGAGCAACCAACGTGAAAGCGAGCGATGTGAGCGACTACGGCGATGGCCGTGATCTGCAGGTCAGCTTCACGCGTGCTCAGAATGAGAGCAATGTAACCAACTATCGCGTGTTTGCGGTAAAAACGAAGGATGCTGCCAAGTTTAATCTGGCGGCTGCCAAATCTGTTCAAAGCCAAAATTACACGACGGTGAGCAAAACCAGTACGACGAATACAACGCTGTCCACGACGCTGAGTTCTTCCGCTCGCGATACGTCAGGCGAGCTCATCCGGAGCGGAGTCGCTTACACCGTGTTCGTCCAGTCTGTGAGCAGCAATGAGAGCGTGCTTGCAAGCAACCTGTCTTCAGGTTCGTCTTCCATCACCCTCAGCACGGGTAATTCAACGGTTCCTTTCATTACGCAGGTGACGGATATCGGTGATGCTGGTGATGGCCGCGATCTTCGCGTAAGCTTTAACAAGGTTTCCAACGAATCCAACATCCACTCTTATCGTGTCTTTGTCGTAAAGGACAGCAATTATAACAGCTTCAACTTAAGCAAAGCCAATACAGCTTCCAGCTATAATTACTATACCCATGTCAACAAAACCGGCAACAACATCACTAACCTGACGCTGTCATCGGGCGCTAGAGACGTGGATGGAGCAACGATTCGCAACGGCGTATACTATCGCGTATTCGTCATGGCCGTGGACAGCAACAACTCCAATAACAACGTGCTGTCTGCTCCTTCGAGCTCCATTATCTTGAGTTCCAGCTACAATGTTGGCGCGGTTACCAGTCTGTCCGTTACCGACGTGAACAACTACAATGACGGACGTGACCTGCAGGTGTCATTCTATCGTCCGTCCGATCAATCGAATATTAGCCATTACCAGGTATTCGTCGTAAAATCATCCGATAGTTATTTTGACCTGTACAGAGCAACCAACTTAAACAGCTATTATTATACGCAAATCAGCAAAAACAACAGCAGCAGCAATTACATGACGCAAGTACTGAATTCCGGCAGCCGCGATATCGACGGACAGTTGATTCGCAATGGCGTCAGCTATCGCGTATATGTCCTATCGGTAGGATATTCGGGCAATAACAGTGCATTGTCCGATTATGCATCCATTACGCTTGGGAACAACAATCAGAACGTAAACCCTGTTTCTACGCCAACTTTGACACTGAACGGCAACAACGGAAACGGAAGCGATCTGAGAGTCGCCTTCAGTCCCGCTTATCGCGAAAGCTACATCGATCATTACCGGATTCTCGTCGTGAAATCAAACAAAAGCCTGAACGTGTCGCAAGCTTACAACAACGCGTATTACACCACGGTTAACAAAACCGGCGGCGCCATCACTCGGGATTTGGCCAACACAACCCGGGATAGCGATGGGGATCTCATTCAAAGAGGTTCAAGCTACCGCGTGTACGTCTTATCTAGAGGCAACAGCTATTCGAATTACAGCAATGCTCTTTCATCGGTTTCTAATGCCGTTACCATTCAAGGCGTGACCCAGGTAGAAGCGGTAAAGGGCGTTACGGCTGCTGATGCAGGCGACAATAATAACGCAAGCGACTTGAAAGTATCGTTTACCAAGGCTGCCAATGAAACCAACATTAGAGAGTATCGGATCATGGTCGTGAAACAAGGCAACGCTGCTAACTTTAATTTAAATCAAGCTAATAGTGTACGTTCTGGCAACTACGATAGTGTACCGGTCGGCAGCATTTTCGATAACGTTCTGAGATCTGGAATAAACGACGTCGAAGGTCAGCCGATTCGTAATTTGGTGGACTATCAAGTATTCGTATTGTCCGTAAGCAACAATGGTACAATAAACAGTGCCCTGTCGGCACCATCTGCGCCGATTAAGCTTACAGGTACCGCTGTAACGGTTCCTTCGGATGTGTATGCCGGGATTGAAAGCACCAACGGTAACAGCAGCGACATTGTTGTCAAATTCAATCCTTCATCAGGAAGTGTTAAAGAATACCGAATCATGGTGGTACCGGCTAACCAGAGTTTTGGATTAGACGATGCCAACAAAATCACCAAAGAACATTTGTATACGAAGGTAGGTCCATCTCCTAACAGAATCGAGCACAAATTGTCCGCAGGTTTAGCAGACGTGAACGGTGCAGCTATCGTAACTGGTACGAAATATAGAGTTTACATCCTTGCTGTAGCTGATGGCACAGTTTCTACCAACAACAACATCTCCAATTCTTCTTCGGAGTTCGAAATCCCGAACCCGACCCGAGCAACGGGCGTTACAGCCAAGCTGGATGCAAGCGGGAAGCTTCAAGTCGATTTCAAGAGGGCAATCGATGAGCGCAGCATTACGGCTTACCGCCTATTATTTGTAGAGAAAGATAACATCAAGACCTTCAATCTTAAAGCAGCAGCGGACGCCGCTGCCAAAGAGGATAAGAACGCAACAATAAAACCCGATGGCAAAGATATCTCGACCCTGATTGATATCCCTACTAAAGATGCCTTCGGTAAAGACATTAAAGACAATACGGATTACGCCGTATATGTCCTGTCCGTACTGTCCAAAGATAAGAAAATCGCTTCGAGTGCTCCATCCGCAACACCTTTATCCGAAGCATCCAAAACACTTGTTTTAATTAAAAAACCTTAGTCGAAGGTAACATATCAATCATCTCTAACATAAAGAGCTGTTCCTCCGGTCAAATTTGACCATGAGGCACAGCTCTTTTTTTATCCCTTCCTCCATCAAGCCCCATTCTGGAACTACCTGTATCTTATAACTAATTTTCACATGATTTTAGGATGAATTATCCGGGTAGTTATATATGGGGAAATATGATAATTTATAAATTAGAAAGCGCTTTCAATAAACGATTGGAGGTGAATGTCTACCCTTAAAATCCGCTCATGACAGCTAGAACCTCAACAACCGATAGATACCTCACACGGAGTCACTCTAGTTAAACCATCACTTTATAATTTCATGACAAAGGAGATGCTAATGATAAATCTGAATAAGCGATCCCTATGTTTCTTGGCCCTCATCGCTGCTGTGGTCATCTCGCTATTCCCATCTTCCGCATCCGCAGCAAAAAAAGAACATGCAAGACCTTTTAGCAGTGGTCCCCAAGCCTACGTCAATGATATGCAGCCCGGCTGGAACCTTGGCAATTCGCTGGATGCCGTTGGGGTTGACGAAACAGCATGGGGAAATCCGCGCATCACCAAAGCCCTGATCGAACAAATCGCGGCACAGGGTTATAAAAGCATCCGCATTCCGGTAACCTGGAGCAACCATATCGGAAGCGGGCCGAACTATACCATCGACGCTGCTTACATGGACCGGGTCGAGGAGGTTGTCGATTGGGCGCTGGACGCCGATCTGTACGTCATGATCAATGCCCATCACGATTCCTGGCTGTGGATCAGCCATATGGAGAACAACCGCAGCGAGGTCGTTGCCAAGTACAACGCCGTGTGGACTCAAGTTGCCCAACGCTTCCGGAAGCATTCCAACAAACTGATGTTTGAAAGCGTTAATGAACCCCGCTTCTCGGATGGCGGGACCACCGACGAGTCTAAAGCCTTTCAGATGCTGGATGAACTTCATACGTCGTTCCATCGGATCGTCCGCGGCTCTGGAGCGCGTAACGCCACTCGACCGTTGGTGCTATCTACCTTGGAAGCATCACCGACTCAGACCAGAATGAATGAGCTGTACAACACCATGACCAAGCTGAATGACACCAATCTTATTGCCACAGTCCACTATTATGGATTTTGGCCGTTCAGTGTGAACATCGCGGGTTATACCCGTTTTGAGACGGATACCCGGAACGATATCGATCAAACGTTTAACCATGTGTATAACACCTTTATCGCCAGAGGGATTCCTGTCATCCTGGGTGAATACGGACTTCTTGGCTTCGATCAGAGCACGGGAGTCATTGAGCAGGGAGAGAAACTGAAGTTCTTCGAGTATCTAACCTATTATCTCAAACAGAAGAACATTACCCATATGCTATGGGACAACGGCCAGCACTTTAAGCGAACCGCTTTTACCTGGTCCGATCCGGAGCTGTACAACATCATGAAGGCGGGTTGGAGCGGGCGTTCTGCAACGGCTGATACCGATCTGGTCTTCGTAAAAAAAGGAGCGGCCATCCAGAATAAGAGCATCCCTTTGAACTTAAACGGCAACACGTTAACCGAAGTCCGTACAAACGGACAGCTGCTAGTTGCCGGGCAGGATTATACGCTTAACGGAAATGCGATTACGTTTACATCCAGCCTGCTGTCCAGACTGACTTCATCCGGCCAATTCGGCGTGAATACTGTATTGACGGCCAAATTCAACCGCGGTGCGGACTGGAATTTCAGGGTCATTTTCCATGATAAGCCTGAGCTGCGTGACACGCAGGGTACAACCGATTCGTTCAGTATTCCAACGACATTCAACGGAGATCAGCTAGCCACGATGGAGGCGGTATACGCGACGGGAGGCAATGCAGGACCGCAGGACTGGACCTCCTTCAAAGAGTTTGAATATACGTTTTCCCCTTCCTACTCGACCGGTGAAATCAAGCTCAAGCCTACCTTTTTTAAAGAGGTCAGAGACGGAGAAGTGATCCTCAAGTTCCATTTCTGGAGCGGTGAGGTTATCACCTACAATCTTACGAAAAGCGGAAGCAGTGTAACCGGTAGCGCTTCTTAGGAAACCCTTTATAACATTAACGGCCTGTCGGGATTCTTCCCGCAGGCCGTTTTGCATTCACTACGGCTGCAACCCTCATATACGCGACGGCAGATGAGCAGCTGCAAACTGGATGCGATGTGGTTCCTATAATTAGAATGAACAAAAGCTCAAGCGATATCACTTGAGCTTTCATCTGTTTAGGCTTGAGACCTATCTCGCTCAGCCAGAAACTTATCGATAATGGCCGAGATCACATTCATGCTCACAGGCTTGCTTACATACTCATCCATGCCCATCCCTAAATATTTCTCGCGATCGCCCTTGATCGCATGAGCCGTGACAGCCACGATATAGGGCTGTTTTTCGGACGATGCCGATTCTTTAATGAGCCGGGCCGCTTCCGTTCCATCCATGAAGGGCATCGAAATGTCCATGAACACGATGTCATACGAATTACGCTCGAAGGCTTCAACCGCCTCGAGTCCATTCTGGACGGTGGTCGAATTGTATCCCAGCTTCTCAATCATTTTCTTGAGGACTAACTGGTTCACCTCATTATCCTCGGCAATCAAAATTTTCAGATCGTTCCCTGAGGAGTGAATCTCGTGAACGGCCCCATTCTCCTGTTGATTGCCATCATTCGACTTAAACGAAAAATCAACCGTAAACGTAAAGACAGACCCCGACTGGTTCGGATTCTTCTCATACCAGATATCTCCGCCCATCAACTGAACGAGTTTTTTGCAGATCGCCAGCCCCAGCCCCGTTCCTTCCACCTGGCGGGTCATATAGTGGTCCACTTGATAAAAAGGTTCAAATAGCTGCGCAACCTTCTCACTCGGCACGCCTATGCCCGTATCCGTAACGGAGAATTGGATAAGGGCCGAGTTCCCCTGGTTCTCGACACACTGCACAGAGATGGAAACGGCACCATTAGGCGTAAATTTAATCGCATTACTAAGCAGGTTCATTAAGATCTGCCTCAGCTTCGTCACATCTCCGTAAACCTGATTCGGAACGTCCGAAGCAACGGATGTGGTTACCTCAATATTTTTCTCCAGCGCCTTCGGAAGAATCAGATTTAATGTCTCGGACAAAGCTGTCCTTAAGTTAAATGTTTCCTCCATCAGCTCCGTTCTGCCCGATTCGATTTTTGAAAAATCCAAAATATCATTGATGATGTTCAGAAGGGTTGTCCCACTTTTCTTAATGATCTGTACATAGTCCCGCTGCTCCTCATCAAGCTCTGTCTCAAGTATCAGGTCCGTCATCCCGATCACACCATTCATCGGCGTACGGATCTCATGGCTCATCATCGCCAGAAACTCGCTTTTGGCATTATTCGTTTTCTCGGCTGCTTCCTTCTCGATGATGAGCCTCTTCTGCTCTGTCATGTCCTTGGCAATAATGTAGAAACCCACATTCTTGTTATGAATGACAATGGGTGCCAGTGTAGCGAGTACTTCAACCGTATGTCCGTCTTTGTGATGGATAACGTTTATAGCTTTCTCGACAGCAACGAAATCGGCTGTAGGAGAGAGTATACGGGCAAGATTACCTTTACCGATCAAATTCGAAATCTTGGTTCCAATTAACTCCGGAATTTTAAAACCAGTCAGCTGCTCTGCCATCTGGTTCCCGTTAATGATCCCTCCCTCCAGATTGAAGGAGATGATCGCATCATGGTTATACTTCTTCAGCGAAGTGTAGCGTTCAATGCTCTCTTGGAGCTTTTGCTCGGCTACCTTGCTTTTGGTAATATCAACAATTTGCGAAATGAAAAATAAAGGGGTTTGATCCTTTTCGTCACGAACTAGAGAAACATGCATCGATGCCCAGATGCCATGGCCGTCTCTATGTACGAATTGTTTTTCCACCGCAATGGTTGAGGACGTCCCGTCCAAAGACTGAAACAGCTTATCTTTATTGTGAATGCAATCAGAATAAATATAATCGGTTGCCGGCTGTGCCATCAATTCTTCTGCCGTGAAGCCAAACATTTTGCAAGCCGCAGGATTTACGCTGATCCAATTTCCATCTATCGTAACCAGGGCAATGCCAATTGGAGCACTTTTGTAGACATGTTCAAACAAAGCCTGATGGCCAAAAATGTTGATATCACTCATACTCTGCACCTCCTGATACCGATTATTATACATCAGCATCTTCGAAAAGGGGCTTTTTCAGAGTATTTTTATACTGCTAATCATTAGCAGCGTCATCATCGGTAAATTAAACAATAAGCGCCATCCCCTGCATGGCGAAAACTTCCCGACATCACCAAGCGATTCGCTGCCGCTCTCGAAAATACTCCCCGCTCGGTCCATCATCCTCCATCGTCGCCAGCCAAACAGCTGTATCAGCCCCTTCGGCAACGGTTAACGGAGCATCCGCCCCGCCCATATCGGTCTGAACCCGGCCCGGGCATACCGCGTTTACCTTTATGCCGGTACCGGCTGTATCCTGTGAAACGAGGCAGGTTAACGCATTCAGCATCGTTTTGGAGATGCGATAAGCCGAGGATGACCCTTTTAAACCGTAACCCGCCTGCATCAATTCGAAGGCTCCCAGACCGGAAGAGATGTTTACGATACGCCCGTAATGATTTAGCTTCATCAAAGGAATCGACGCCTGCGTCATTCGCAAAGCACCAAAAAAATTCGTCTCCAGCGTTGCGCGCACCACCGACTCCTCTACCTCCAGCACAGAAACCCCCCGGTCCAAAATAATCCCGGCATTGTTCACCAGAACATCAAGGCGGCCGTAGTCTGACTGTATTCGCTCCATCATCCGCGTCACATCGTTGATTTCATGGACATCCGCCACGTGCAACTCTACATGGAGCCCGTCCGCAAGCAATTCTTGGACAGCTGCCCCACCCTTCCCTTCGTCCCGGGATGTAATGATCACTTGAAGTCCTTTGGCAGCAAGCTGCCTTGCAATCTCTTTTCCAATTCCGCGGTTGCCCCCCGTCACGATAGCAACTCGCTTTACTTCCTGTCCGTCAGCCTTGTTCATGATCCCGATCCCCCTTGTCTAAAATAGCTTCCCATGCCGTAATGTTCTCCTGCAAATGGATTTCCGCCTGTTTCAGCAGCTCGATCTGCAGCTGGATTTCATCCAGCTTCCGCTTACCCACCTCAACCGCATTCGGGAGACATTCGATTTTGAGCTGCTCATCAAATGCGCACTGGAAAAAACTCATAATCTCCTTCACCGTCAATCCCAGGCTAAAATACATCTGGATCAACCGAACCCGCTCAATATCCGTCTCCCTATATTCACGATAGCCGTTATCCTGACGAACCGGAGACAATAGTTCCTTCTCCTCGTAATAACGCAAGGAACGCAAACTTACGCCCGTTGTACGTGACAATTCACTAATATGCACACGAAGCAGCTCCTTTTTCACTCGGTTAACCGCATTGTAAACCATCACATCATGTGAAGGTCAATCCGGAATTCCACAAGCACATATTATTTCAAGTAGTCCATTGCATAAACATAATCTTTTGCCCATTCGGAAAAGGCAAGCTGCGGATCCCAAGTGACTGCACCCATCGCTTTGGCACATCCCCAATCCAATATACGCTGATGGAGCATATGCACCCTAAATCGATCAACAAAGCCTTCCCTAATTGCAGAGCCCTGTAAGTACATCTGTATAAAATGCCGAGCTACTTCCTGTTCCTCGAAATTCCAATACATAATCACCATCTTGGGCAAATCCGCTACTCCATCCCCAAAATATCCGGTCGTAAAATCAAAAATGCCGCTGATTCGCCACTCCTGACAAACCGTATCATACGCTACCAGCATATTGTCTGCCTTGAAATCCCCCATAACAAAAGTGGGTGAGCAAAGCTTATCGAACGCATCCGCCGAGTCACGCAGCACCCCTTCAACCCATTCCGTATCGGTTGGAGTGATCTGGGAATATTGTTTGGCATCCTGCAACCAAAACCGAATTCGATGGTAGAGCCACGCTTTATAAGATCCCTCAAACGGGCGAATCCTTTGCGTTTTCGGGTCGAGCTCGCCATACTGCTCCACTTTCCAGCCGTGCATTTCATTTAACATGTTGGCTGCTGAAGAGGCAATATCGATTCGATCCGCTGCACCAAGCCCTTTTCTAAATGGTGAATCATTCATATGTACGCCATGAAGACGGGGCATGATCGCGTAGCTCCAGCCGAAAATATCGCCGGATTCATCCAGCAGATATGGGGTCGATAAAGGCAGTGATGTATATTCCTGCAAAGAGTCCGTATAAAATTTCTCTTCTGCGAACTGCCCTTCATAAATGGGATTTCCCTTCAATACATAGCTTCCTTTGCTCGAGTGAATGAACAACGTCTGATTTCCTACTCCCTTAGACGTTTTCTCAGCAGAAACGAGGTTCCCTAGATGGTGCCTGTTCAGCATGGTTTGAAGCTGTTCATCCGTTACATGGCCGATGGGCTTGGTTGAGAAAAAGATCTCTGTTGTCAATTAAAACGCCTCCTTCAAAATTCCATCGCGTTGCCAAGCATATATTTATCCGCAAACAAATCCTATGATCAGATGATCCCGAACAGCATAAATCCGATCGTGTTGATAGCAAGATTAGCAAACATATGGACCATCCAGGACGCATAAATATTGCCGCTGCGCTCATTCAACCAGTTAAACAGCAGTCCCGCGACAACCAGACCCGCGATTAACAACAGGAATAGTCCTACGGAGAACCAGCTGGACATCATCGCTATATGGTACACTGCAAAGGCCCCGGCACTGAATAGATAAGCAAACCGTCGTCCGACCTGCTCCTTCAGCGTGAAAAAGGCAAAGCCACGGAAAAAGAACTCCTCCAGCAGTGAATTCGCAATCGATATGTAAAGGGCTACAAACACAAAATTGCCCGCATTCACTCCCATATTGTCCTGCAAAGCCCCTGTTACGTTGGTGAAATCCAATAAAGGACTCAACAAAAAATATCCGCCGAGTATGAGAGTGAATACGCCGAATCCCAACAGCATGGACATCAGGAGGCCCTTTTTCTCGAAGGCGAACAGCCTGCGAAAGGGTACCCCGCCGGCGATCAGGGCGTAGCCAATCGGCAATGTCAGAAAGAGCATGATTTTGATGGCGGATTTGACGGCATAATCCGGACGGATCACCGCGTCTACCAAGCTCATGGCTAGACAGCTTAGTACGATGATCGTCAGAAGAGAAACGATTTTCCTTCTTGATCTCATGAAAATATCTCCTTCGGCTGCTTATTACGGTTGCTGTATAAGAATTCGATATACGGCGCATAATGCCCTCTACATCAATAGAAAACGCCCCTGTGTCATGAAACTTCAGAGGCGTTTTCGCTCATTCATCTATATTCAATTCTGTGATACATAGCGGCCTAGCGCCGCTTGATACACACTCTTAGGCCGAAGTCCGATCAATTTGTCTGCCGGTTCTCCGTTATGAAACACGATCACCGTCGGCATGGACATAATACCGAATTGAGCGGCAAGCTCCGGGGATTCGTCACAATCCACCTGATAGACTTCCAGGCGACCCGCTTCTTCCTGACTCAGCTCTTCCAGAATGGGAAGCAGCACCTTGCACGGCGGGCACCATTTGGCTCCAAATTCAACCAGCGTGACTCCATTCTGTTTAATCGCGCTTTGAAAGCTGGCTGCATCTATTCGTGGTAAACTCATTTGAATTCCTCCGCTTCTTCCGATTCTCGTTCATCCAGAATCGATTGCATGCGTTCCTCCAGATTCATTTTGATATGATTCAGCTGGTGGATTTGTGCCTCAATCTCAGCAATTTTTTGACGAAAAATCGGGAACACCTCCGCGCAAAACGCCTCTTTATTTTTCAAGACGCAATGCAGGAAACCGGCGATCTGCTCGGTGGACAATCCCAGATTCAAATATAACTGGATGGTACGCACCTGTTCTTCTGCGAGCATCGAATACTCCCGGTATCCGTTCTCGTTGCGAACCGGCGTAAGCAATCCTTGCTGTTCGTAGTATCGAAGCGAACGGATGCTGACGCCGGTACGGGCTGCAAGTTCTCCGATCTTCATGCTTTTACGCCTCCTAGATGAACGATTCGATTTCATTGTAAACCCTGACACTAGTGTCAGGGTCAAGCGGATTTTTGCGAATATTTTAAAAGTGAACGTGTTGGAAACGATAGAGATCTCCATCAAGTGTTATTTTCTTTTCTTGAATTTGCCTTTGGAGCTTGCAGAACGTTTGGGCCAACGATTCGACGGCACATGCTGGAGCATCGTATGGAAGACGGTTCCCCACTGCTCTTCGTTCAGCCTGCCGATAGGGAGCTCTCGATCTACCCCCAGCACTCGGACCAGCTTCGTAATCTGGGGAGGCGTGAACACACCCGATAAAGCCGCGAATAACGGCAGCCGCGAGTCGCGCAATCCGTAGGCTGCCAGCGCTGTAAACTTCGGCTGATGCTGCGTGGCAATGAGCGGCTTTTTCCTCCGGTTGATGGCTAGAATAGCGGAATCCACTTGGGGAGGCGGCGCAAAATGTTGAGGCGATACGGTCCGCACGAGCCGAATTTCATAATGCATCCTCCAGCTTAAGATACGCGAATCCTGAACAGGTGCCGCCGTAAAACGTTTGGCAGCGCCCTTTTCCACAAGCAGCACGGCTCGCTCCAGCGGCACGCCGGGATGATCCAGCAGCTTTGCCATGATCGGCGTGGTGATCGAATACGGAATGTTCGCCACGACGACAAACGGACTTCTCGGAAGAGGAACCTCCAGGAAATCAGATTGCTTAACGCGAATGTTGCTTCCATCTCTCATCTTGCTGAACAGTTTATCCACAAACCCCGGATCTGTCTCAATCGCGAGCACGTGTGCCGCTTTCTCTGCGAGCGGAAAGGTTAATGCCCCTGTCCCCGCTCCGATATCGAGAACGGTATCGGTGGAGCGGATTTGGGCCAAATCGATCATATCATGAATCAGCCTTTTGCTGATTAATAGATGCTGAGCGGAAAAGTTAGATACTTTCTTCCACTTTTCCCGATCATTTTTATTATATTTAAACACAAAAAAGCACCTCATTCATTCGTATAGTAATGAAAAAGGCACAGCCCAAATAATCCTTCGCATTTTTACATGAAAATGGATGGATTTAGATGTTCTGTACCCTCATTAACGAATACGTATGAATGCGATGCAACACATGTTAAGACAATCCTCCCTTAAATGAAACGGATAAAATAACAACCACAGTATAACATGGGCGCCTGTCTGGTTCACGGGAGCGTTCTCGTTAAAGGGTTCTTTACCAAAAAAGGAACTTTAAAAGAAGGCAGTTAAAAACCGCCTTCTCTGCTCTTCCCTATCAGCGCCCCAATCGAAACATTCCGATCCTCTTCGGATGCAAGCTCGGATCGAACCAATTCGTCCACGTCTTCGTCGGGATGGGCTCGATAATTCAAACTAACGAATGGTTTAACACCTTACATACTTACGTTTGAAACCAAGCTTCCCTCTCTCGACTTCTTTTCTAATATTTTCGGAAGCGTTGAGGAACTTGCTCTTTTTGTCCCGTTTCATTTCTACCGGCCCTACGGCATTTGCGGTCTCAACCGCCTTATCATGGAGCGGTAAATAGGATACGGCTGCGGTGTACATGAAATTATTCATCGCGGATTTCGTTCGGTCCGGAGACTCGTGAATGGTCTTTTCCACCAGTTCGAGCATGGCCGAGATTTTGCTTTCCGGGAACTCCCGATCCGGTCTGCTGCCGAGCAGCCAGCAGTAACAGCTCCACCCCGCCGACATTCTAAGCTCCTCGCCGCTTGCGATCCATTGATCGGCAACCTGCTGCGCAATATCCGCCTCTGCCAAGGTTACGGCAACCACATAATCGGACAGCATATAAAAATAGGCCGCATCCATCCAACGATCAAAATCCGCTGCCGTCATCGCTTTAGGGTCTGCAATGATGCCGGCAAAGTACATGGCGTCGTAGTTCCCGGTGGCGTAAAGCTGCTCAGCCAGAGGCTGATTGATTTTAATTTTCTTGGCCATCGGCTTCATGGCGCCTGTCGCCACGCCAAAGAGCGGTTCATGCGCCCCATTGGACAGGTACATTTTCTTGAGCCGTTCCTTGCCGAGTACTTCAAGCTCCGACATAACGGATTCTAGATTCATGGTTCGACACTTCCTTCATTGGCTTAGTATATAACTGCCGGATAATCGGCAGGCCGCACTTCATATGACTTGAGTGTACAATAACAATGACGGCCAAGCCTAGTCTCTCTTGATGGAAAGTTCCGGATTCTGTTCAAGGTTATACGCCAAAAGCCGGCGATCGCGTCCCGATGAATATCGGGTAGGCAATCGCCGGCAGCAGAAGTTACATAGCCTCTGGTTGTTCCGACTGGACTTTCGGTGTCACCACCGACACGAGCAGTTCGTTTGCCGAAGAGATCGGCACGACCCCTTCTGGCAGTTTAAGATCCCCAACATGTAAAGAATTCCCGATCTCCAGTTCGCTGATTTCGACGGGAATGGTGGCGGGAATACGGTCCGGAAAGGACTCAATTTCGATGAACGTGCTTTGGATTTGGACGACGCCTCCAAGTTTGGCTCCCTTGGCGGTGCCGACGTAATCGAGATTCACTCTCGTGCGTACAACTTCATTTATATTGATGCGTAAAAAGTCGATATGAATGTATTCACGAGTGATTGGATCACGCTGAACGGACTCCAGCAAAACCGGAAGCGGCTCCCGATCGTCAAAACGAAGCTCAAGGATTCCGCCTTTGCCGTTCCTTGCCCATTTGCCGAACTCTTTGGCGGACAGTTGAATCATCATATTATCTTCCCTTGTGCCAAATACAATTGCCGGAATTCGTCCCGAAAGACGGAGCTGCTTCAGTCCGGTTTTGTTCATGGCAGCGCGCGTTTCTACTCGTAAATTTACTCTCATCTCAACAACACTCCTCAGATTATCGTTATTTGGGTGCACTCTCCATCGATCGTCCATTATGAACTACGGATTTCTCCCCCCGCAGCGGGGAAATCAGGAGCACCATTGCATCACCTCCAGATAGACATTTAATGTAAAAAGCTTTTATATATGCGAGAAGGCACCTCGTCCCACGGGGAACGAAATGCCTAATTACTTGCTACCATATCATAGAAAAGGGGTGTTGTCGACCGAGTTGTCTAGATCACCTATCCCGTTGCTCGATCGACCAGTTTGGCTTTATCCATCAAACTTGCACCTTCGATTTGCCATCTGAACTTTACATCCGAAGCATCTGAGACTACGCCTTCTTGTTCAAGCTTAATAGTAAATTGCTTCAAATACTCGTACGTAGGTGGTATTGGCATCGCGATCTGTAACTTGGAGGCAATTTCGCTCGAACCGTGTTACAATTGTTAAACAATGATATTACAGAAAACCTCCCGTCAGGTAGGTTATTTTGTTTTTATACGAAAAAGAGGAGCTTTCCGCTCCTCTGTGTTATTTCCCTCAAAACTTCTCATCTATTTGTCCTTCCGTGCTCTATCTAAAACCCCTTTAAAATTCAGACCCTTAGCGAGCCACGGAATCCCCTCGCAGCATAGTATGATTCCGCTCCATTGTGGTACACAAAGACAGTGTCGTAGCGGCGATCACAGAAGATTGCCCCGCCGAGGTTTCTAATACTGGCAGGTGTTACCACCCAGCTCGATGTTTTCACATCGAAATTTCCAAACTTCTGCAGGTCCCGGTATTGTTCTTCCGTTAGAAGCTCAATGCCCATGGCGGCTGCCATTTCAACAGCACTATTCTTCGGTTTATGTTCTTTCCTTGATTCCAGCGCTTCACGGTCGTAACAAATACTTCTGCGGCCTTTTGGACTCTCAGCTGAACAATCATAAAAAATGTATTCGCCCGTCTGGTTGCCATGGCCAATAACATCCGGCTCCCCACCAGTTATCTCCATTTCATGAAGTGACCACAGTTTTTCAGGATTTGCTTCAAGCTTTGCTTGTACGTCAGCCCATTCCAGACCTTGATGGCGGTTCATATTTTTCTCAAAACGAGCTTTCAATGTATGGAGCAGCCCTTCACGTTGTTCTGTTGACAATTCTTTAGCCATGTTAGATTCCCCCTCATACCATTACAAACTTAGTTTTAACTTATTAAATAATAAATTGACTGGGCGTTTGTTATATCCTCCATTAATTCTGAGCCTTGAACAGCACCGCACGTTCCCTTCTTTATCATCAACACACAGCACTTTACGTCTACGGGTGCATTTCATTTAATACTAATGATTCTGTGTAACTCTGCTTTTCGCTTTAGCGACACTGACACATCTCATCTATTCTTTCCTCACCAACAACGTTACCGCCTCCACATGGCTTGTCTGGGGAAACATGTCGACCGGCTGCACCCAATCGAGCTCATAACCGCCGTCAAGCAGCACCTTGCAATCTTTCGCCAAGGTCGAAGGGTTGCAGGATACGTACACAAACCGCTTCGGTTTGGTGCGGAGCACCGTCTCCAGGAAGCGCGGATCCAGGCCGGTACGCGGCGGGTCGGCAATGATGACGTCCGGCTTCATGCCTTCCTTGACCCAGCGCGGCAGCAGTTCCTCTGCCTGGCCGACATGAAAGCTTGCGTTGGCCCGTCCGTTTCGCTGCGCATTGGCCTTGGCATCCTCGACGGCTTCAGGGATCGTCTCGATCCCACGCACTTCTTGGGCATAAGGAGCGAGCCACAGCCCGATCGTGCCGGTTCCGCAGTAGGCGTCGATGACGGTTTCCTTCCCCGTCAATCCGGCTGCCGCCCGGACCGACTCGTACAGCTTGACCGTCTGCTGCGGATTCAGTTGGAAGAAGGCTCTTGGCGACAGCGAGAATTGCAGGTCGCTCAGCGATTCCTGCATGCTCTCGGCTCCCCACAGCGAGATCGTCCGGTCTCCGAAGATGAGCGAGGTTTTCTTCGGATTGATATTGAGTGAAATCCCGCTCACCTCCGGAATGGTAAGGCGCAGCATGCGAACGAGATCGTCCTGCCTCGGCAGCTTGCTTCCGGCCGTGACCAGCGTCACCTGAAGTTCCCCGGATTGAAAGCCGTGACGGACCACAATTGTCCGTACGCCGTCCTTGTTTCCATTCTCTTTGTGAAGCGGAATCCGTAATTCTTCGAGGACGGATTTGACCTTCTCCACGGCTTCATTTACCTTCGGATGCTGAATCGGGCAGCCGCTAATGTCCACGATCGTATGGCTGTCCGCTTCATAGAGCCCTGCGATTACTTCATGGCCCTTCCGTTTCAGCTGCAGCTGCGCTTTATTCCGGTAATCCCATGGGTGCTCCATCCCGAGGATCGGCTTAAACTTCACATCATCACGTCCCGCATACCGGCTGAATGCCTCACGCACAATATCCGTCTTGGCCTCCAGTTGTCCCTCATAGGAGATATGCTGAATTTGGCAGCCGCCGCAAATGCCGAATACCGGGCAAGGGGGTTCAATCCGGTTAGGCGAACGCTTCTCCACTTCCAGAAGCTGTGCCTTGATAAATTTAGGCTGAACCTCTTTTACCTCGGCTTTGACCACTTCATTCGTGATCGCTCCGTCAATAAACACCGCCTTACGGCGGTAATAACCGACTCCCTCTCCGTTAATCCCAAGCCGTTTGATTGTAACGACAATCATGTCGCCGGCTTGCAGTTCATCCGCGTGCTCACGTCCGGATGTTGGCCTTGGCCCATGCACTTCTCGCTTATATTTATCAGACGGTTTCGACTTAGAATACGATGAAGCCGATAATGGATCCCTGTTCTTCCTATGTTCACGCTTAAACGCCGGCTTGGCCCCAGCTTGGCTGGCTGCCGCCCGTTCACCCGGCTTCTTTCCGTATGCAGTTGATTTGTTGTTTTTGGTTCCTTGTCCGGAACGTCGTTGTTCACTCATGCCTTGATTTCTCCATCCTTCATGGTATCGTGTCCAATATACCATGCCGAACCTGCGAATGCTAACGAGCCGTGTTCTTTTTCCCGATGTCATCGGTGATCCTCTGCTTCCTTGACGTCAATATCTTCGCCGCGTAAAACCGCAAAAAAATATTTTTGCAATTCGGAAACCAGAGGTGATCTTCCAGCGTATAATTCCATTATCATACATTCACATATGGAGGTATCTTTTATGTCGTTTTTTAACAAAATGCTAGCCAGTGTAGGAATTGGAGCTGCCCAGATCGATACGCATCTCGAAAAATCCTCCTATTATCCGGGTGAAGAAGTACGCGGCGTCATTCACATTAAGGGAGGGAACGTAGAACAGACGGTTGACCGCATTTACTTGAAATTGATGACGGAATATACCAGGGAAAGCGACGACAAGAAGTACATAGAATCCTATACCCTTGCCAAAATCAATGTCTCCAGCCGCCTCACGTTAAAGCCTGGCGATCAGCAGGAAATCCCCTTCTCTTTTCCTCTGCCGCTGGAAACACCGCTCACCATTTCGCGGCAGCCGGTATGGATCCATACCGGCCTCGATATCGATAATGCCATCGATCCGAAGGACCGTGATTTTATCGACGTTGAACCGAATGCAGGCGCATCCGTTGTCTTTGACGCCGTGGAAGGACTTGGCTTCAGCTTCAAAATGGCAACATGCGAATATCACCCGAGATCAGGCCAGGGCGTTCCTTTTGTGCAAGAAATCGAATTTTATCCTGGCTCCTCTTATGCCGGCCATATCAAAGAGCTGGAATTGATCCTCTATCCGGAGCAAGACGGGATTTCGATTCTGGTCGAAGTCGACCGCAGAGGCAGAGGGGTATCAGGCTGGCTCCAGCGATCCCTTGATATGGATGAACAACACTCCTGGGTTACCCTGGATCAGCAGGATCTGGAGCAAGGTCCATCCCATGTGGCCCAAATTATTGACCGTGTCATCCGCAGATCGATCTAATGAAAAATGGCCCGCAAGGCAGGTCGCTTGATCCCAAGTGACTCTCCTGCGGGTCATTGTTTTAGATACATGATATCGCTTGTCAAATAAAATAATGCGGGTACTTCTCGCGTAAAATATCCTGCTCCACAACGACAAGGCGCAGATGACGCTCCATCACTTTCATGGCCTGCTCCGCTTGTTTATTGACGATCAGCTGATACATTTCCTTATGCTGCGAGATGATATGCTCCCAGTTTGAATCCTTGGACAGGCGAAGCAGCCGCAGACGGTTGAAATGAATGTTCAATTGCTGCAGCATCTTCCAGGTCCGTTCTTTGCCCGTACCCTCAAACAGAATTTGATGGAACTCCTCATCCAGCTCAAACAGCTTATAGAAATTATGGTTTCCCGCGCATACGTCCTGGAGCGCAATATTGGTTTCCAGACGGAAACGGAACTCTTCGGGGAAAATTTCGCAGGCAAGCGCCACAATTTCCTTCTCGATCTTCTCCCTGATAAATCGGCCTTCCTCAACATGCCTGAGATTAATACGGGATACGATTGTCCCGCTTTGCGGAATGATGTCGAGCAGTTCCTCCTCGGCAAGCTTCATGAACGCTTCCCGGACCGGCGTTCGGCTGACGTTTAATTCATCCGCAATTTCCTTTTCCGAGATTTTCGTACCCGGTTCCAGCTCCAGATGGAATATCCGGTCTTTCAGCAGCTGATATGAATACTCCCTGGTAGAGCCTTTAATCTTTTGCTCTGTTGACATATATCGTTACCTCTTTCTCCTATGCTCTATGTTCTCTTTGCTTACGTTATAAGCATCGGCTGATATCACCGCTTCATATGCGGATGGCTCTTCCGATCACTGTTGAAGTGATTCCTCACTCTATATTACCTGAATCAATGGCACGGGCGGTATATAATGTACGGGAATCCTCGGAAAAAGCTTGCGGAGCAGCTCGGCCGTGCAGGTCATGCCGGGCTCCTCGCTGGCGGCATGGCCAATCAGGAGCATGGACGGGTTCCGGCCTTGGGTCGCTGCATCGCCGATGTATTCGGGCGTCTCCCATTCCGGGCCTTCGCCGGCGATAAGAAGATCCAGCCGCTCATTCACGCAGAGGGGAATGGCATGCGACCCGCCGCCCCGGTAGCCGACGGCAATGCCGACTTTGGAGCATGTTCCGCTTCGATTCCCGACATAACGAAGATACGGAAGATTCAGCTTTCTTTTTATATCTTCTGCAATATCCTGAACCGTCATTTCTCCGGGCAGCGTGGCAATAGCCGCTGTCGGAAGGTACTTATCGATATATGGTTCCCAGTCCAGCGCCTGAACCAATCCCTGTGTAATCATATCGGGAACATACCTGTGAGGCCCATCATGAAACCGGTAAATCGTCAGATGGCCGGATTCGATCAGGCCTATTTTATCCTGGTATACAGGGCTCGCCTGTATTCCTTCCACCCCATCCTCATGATGGCTGTAAAAGACCCCCTCATGGGTGATCACAAGATTTGCTCCCGCTTGTATGGCTCTCTGCAAAACCGAATGTGAAGCGGCGAACGTGACAGCAATGCCGTGAACGACGGCATCGGCGCTTCCGGCTACAATCCTGTCCACCGTGGATTCAAGGCGTCCCGCTGGTTCTGTTAATCGGTTGATTACGTCTTGAACGATCACGCTCAATTTAGAACAACCTCCTTGTCGTCAACATGGCTGGATCATCGCGACCGTCCGAATCTACAAACAGGCTGCCTTTCCATAAAGAAACGGCAGCCTGTCGATCCGTTGGTTATTGTTGCTCTTTATAATTTTTATACGTTTTATTTGCAATCTCCAGGTATTGTCCCACGCCCTGGCTATCCAGCTCTTTCACGAACTTGTCATACTCTGCGAGATCCCGGTCGCCCAGAATGAACTTCAGCGTGTTCTGATCCGTGTAGTCCTTCAGCGGCGTGCTCAAAAGCGTGACTCGCTCGCGTTCTTCAACCGAATACGGAATCGGCGGCTCCGGCTTCACGACCGTTTTTGTTTCGCTCATGCTCTTCTGGAACTGCTGCTCTTCCTCGCTGAACATGGATTGAAGCAGCTCGGTCGTACCGCCGTAAGCGAACACCCCGCCCGAGAATCCATGCTCGATCCGCAGATCCTTTGTACCCTTCGGATTCAGTCCGTTGTAGTTAATGTCGTCCATCAGCTTGCGTACGCCGCCTTCCTTGGTATACGTCACGCCTTCGACGCCCCACTTCGCGAATTCCTGTCCCTCGTCGCTGTAATAGAGCCAGTCGATAAACTGCAGGATGGCTTTAAAGTGCTCGCTCTCTTTCACTTTGGAAGAGATCATGACCCCGTTCTCAAGTCGGCTGCCGGACATCAACTGGCCTGCCGGGCCGCCGGGAACCGTGATTTTGCTGATCGCATACTTTCCTTCGCCCAGCGTTTTGTCCATATCATTGCGGTGCTGGACCACGGTCTGGGAGTTACCGTTAATGATGAAGGATTTGCCGGTCACGAACTTTTGCACGGCCTGGTCGTCATCTTGGGTAAAGCTCTCTTTGTCCAGCAGTCCTTCGTCCACCAGCTTATGGAAGTAAGCCAGCATGTCCTTATATTCATCCGTTGCCGCTGTATACACAAATTCGTCCGAATCTTCCTTATACGTAAGCCCGCTGCCGAAGCCCCATCCGCCTTTGGTGCCAAACCCCGTAGCCGCGATGTTCAGCGTACTGTTGAATTTGAAGCGATCGGAGAACGGCGTAACGTCCGGGTACTCCTGCTTCAACTGCTTCATGGCCGTGTACAGCTCATCCCAAGTAGTCGGAATCGCGATGTTATGCTTCTCGAAAATATCCGTGCGCACGATCAGCGTATAGTCCGGCCATACCGCCTCATGCAGGCCTGGAAGCACATAATATTTCTTGTCCTCCTGGCGAAGTCCCTCCAGTTCGCTTTCCATATCCCATTTTTCGATCTTGTCCTTGAAATTCGGCATCAGATCAATATAATCGCTAATCGGCAGAATCGCGCCGGAAGCCACGAACGCGGATTCTTCCCCGGGATAAGTCTTCGGAATGACCAGCGGCGCATCGCCGGAGCTGATCAGCAGGCTGCGCTTTTGACTGTAATCGCTCATCGGCACGATCGTCGGCTTCAAGGTCACGTTTGTCATTTCTTTTAGTTTAACAAAAAGCATCCAGTCCTGCTTGTAAGGATAAGCCGGCTGGTCACTGTAGAGGATGGACAGATCGAACGGCTCCGTTGCCTTGAACGTATCGCCTACCGCGTAAGTTTCCATGGCGCCTTTATCCTGAATCTCGGCCTCTTTACCGCCTGTTTTATCGGTACACGCCGCTAATACCGCAACAATCAATGATATCAATAAAGCTTTGCCAGCAAACGAACGAGGACTTTTTTTCATGTTCCTATTCCTCCCAAAATTTCAATAATGGCCAATCGGATGATCCTTCCTATTGCTTGACGGAGCCCAGCATGATGCCGGTTACGAAATAACGCTGCACGAACGGGTAAATCGTCAATATCGGCAAAATGGTCAGCACCATGGTCACCGATTTGATATTGGCGGATATCTGCGTCAGATTATCGGCCGAGGTGGCACCGGCGGAAGTCACGCCTGTCGCGCCCGCTATCATGTTCCGCAAATAGATCGTGACCGGGAAGAGCTCCTTCTGATCCAGGTACAGAAAGGCCGGAAACCAGGAGTTCCAGTGCCCGACGGCATAGAAGAGGATCATGGTCGCGATGACCGCTTTGCTTAAGGGCAGCACGATCCGGAACAGCATGCCGTAGGTGTTCAGGCCGTCAATGGCCGCGGCTTCCTCCAGCTCTTCCGGCATATTTTCAAAAAAGGATTTCATGATGAGCATGTTGTAGATGCTGATGGCTCCCGGGATTACGATGGCCCAGATCGAGTTGCTGAAGCCTAAGCTGTTAATGAGTACATAGTTCGGGATCAGCCCACCGTTAAAGAACATCGTGAATACGGCAAACATCGTTAGAAACTTGCGGCCGACCAGCCTTTTCTTGGATAAGGCATACGCAAAAATCGTCGTTAAGAACATGGAGATCGCGGTGCCGACCACGCTGTAAACGACGGTGTTTTTGTAATTCGTCCAGAACATGGCGTCTTTGGTCACGGTTTTGTAGGTATCGATATTAAAGCCCCTGGGAATCAGGTTGACCTTCCCTGAGTTGATATACGACTCGCTGCTGAAGGATTGAGCGACTACGTTCAGGAAGGGGTACAGCGTGATAAAGACAACGAACAGCAGGATGATGGCATTACACACTTTGAACACCTTATAGGATCTTGATTCCTTCATATACGCTCCCTCCTTACCATAAGCTTCGATCCGTCAGTCTTCGCGAGATCGCATTCACGGAGAAGACCAATATAAGTCCGATCACGGACTCGAACAGTCCGATGGCTGTGGCATAACTGAAGTTGTTGGATACGAGACCGACCCGGTACAAGTAAGTCGAGATAACGTCGGCCGTCTCATAGATGACCGGATTGTACAGCAGCAATATTTTCTCGAACCCTACCGCCAGGAACGCTCCCATATTCAGAATCAGCAGCGTCACAATTGTCGGGAGGATGCCCGGAATCGTGACAAACAGCGTTTGCTTCCAGCGGTTGGCCCCGTCAATCCTGGCCGCCTCGTACAGGGATTCATCAATCGTCGTTAAGGCGGCCAGATACAGAATCGCGCCCCAGCCCATGCCCTGCCAGATTTCCGAAGAGATATAAATCGTCCGGAACCACTCGGCCCGCTGCATGAAATTGATTCGCTCTCCGTTAAAAAACTCCAGCAGCGAGTTAACGGAGCCATTGACCGACGTTAATTGCAGGATCATCCCGGCAACGATAACGATGGACAGAAAGTGCGGGAGATAAGAAGCCGTCTGGACGAATTTCTTGAATCGCTTGCTCTTCACCTCATTCAGCAGCAGTGCAAAGATGATGGGGACCGGGAACGTAAAGAGCAGGGATAACGCACCGAGCAGCAGGGTGTTCTTGAACACATTCCAGAACGCAGGGTCATGGATAAACATGTTGAAATAATGTACTCCTACCCATTTCTCCCCATAGATACTGCCTCCGGGCATAAATCGCCGGAAAGCAATCACATTGCCAATCATCGGTCCGTATTTAAAAATGAGCAGGTACATCACCGGTAATATCAATAGGGAATACAACTGCCAATCCTTCCGGACGAGGACAGCAACGGTTTTAAGTCTGGGTGGTTTCTTGGCCGCTTTGACGGCTGGCAAGGAATGATTTGCAACTTTTGGCTCCATCGACGTTATTCACTCCAATCCGTATGACCTCTTCTCATACCTCTTCATTCTTGGAATACGGCCGTGTTTCATGATCCACTTTCATTCAATAAACCCAGGAAATCGCTTTCATTTATTGTAGCTATAAGCAGGCTGTAACCGTTACGGCAGGGTAATGTCCCGCCTTCTATTAATCCCCCCTCCAATATTAAGCGCTTACAATGTTCGTTTAAAAAATAGACTCCCGTATCTTGAACGTTAGACTAACAAAGTGATCCAGCTGCTTCTCTCACCTATGTAGAGAGTCATATTTCACCATACTAGTATAACTAGTATGGTAGTTGGTTTTATTTTAATGGACGTTTTCCACAATTTCAATACATTTTTCTCTCATTTATAAAATTCCCATCCCAAGCCTCAAAAAAAAGCCGAGAGGGCATTCAGGCTTTGGCCTACTGCTCTCACGGCTTTCGGATTCCTTTCCTACTGAGGTATTTCATCATGCATAAAGGGCAGAAGTCTTCGCTTCTGCCCCTTGAGGTTTCCCCCTGCCACCTCTATATTTACTTCAGCTCCGTCACGTTGCCGTCAATGCTGATGCTTTTGATGTCCATATCTCCCAGAAAAACGAGGTTATTCTTGCTGTCCAAATTATACAGCCACTGAAACCCGCTCTTTGTCGTACTGGTCGAACTAACACGAAGCATCATTTCGGATCCGTCCGCAGCGATCACCTTAACCTCCGGCGTATATTCCGGTAGTTTATCCAGCTCACCGTCGGTACGCTTGCCTTCGATAGCCACACCGATGGAAGAAACACTAATGGTGCTGAGAGATAGTGCCTCCTCATTCTCATTGATCGCCAGATTCAGGCTTTGCTCTCTTTGCTTGCCAGGAGAAATGGTGAATTGAACATCCCATGGCCCTTCAACAGCTTGGGTGTCGTCCGCCGCTGTGATTTGATCGGCTGTGATCCGTGCTTTTAGCCCGTCGAGATCATTCGCCGCATCCATCTCAAATACGCCGACAAGCTTTTTGTTATCGTCAAGAAGCTGCTGTCCCACCATATAACTCACATCATGTTCCATTTTCAACTCAAGTCCGGGTATCGAAACACCCGCGGGGAATGGCGTACCATCCTCTTTCGTAAAGCTGACCACCAAATAACCGCTGTTGCCGACATAAACTCCTTCTTCAACATTCATGGTCACCCCGGATACAGTATCCGTTCCTTGTATAGGTGATCGTTCATCTTCCGCGATGGACGCGGATTGACCGAAGAACTGCTTCAAGCTATCCACATATCGGCTCGCAAAAGCCGTCGTACTAAGTATCATGATCATCGCGGCAGCGATAACAATACTGGCTTTATATTTTTTCACTTTCCTGTTTTTATACACCATAGGTTCCTCCTCTTGAATCTTGCTCATCGCATTGCTCTTGATTCGTTCCATATCGATCCTCTGCGTCAACTCGCGTTCCTCTTCCTCCGTAAGGAGGAGATCCTCCAGCTCCTGATTGTCGATATTGGCCATAATATCTACAATTCGCCGCTTCACTTGCATCCATCCCCTTTCGCTATCGATTTGAAGCTTCATTCCTATAGACACGGTCCATATAGAAAATCCTACGGGTTCTCGGTTTCATAATGAATGCGCAGTCTGTCCCTTGCCCGGCGGATCCGGGCGGTGACGGCTTTCTCCTGCATATTCAGCCTGCTTGCAATATCGCGGACTTTCTCCAAATAGAAGTACCTGCGGATGAAGATTTCACGATCCGGTTCGCCCATCCCCTGCACCATGCCGCTTATCGTTTCCTTCTCCTGACGGAGAATGGCCAATGCCTCCGCAGAGGGACAAGAAACGGCATCATCCTCCAATTCGGATTCAATGACCCGCTGTCTTTTGCGCAAGGCATTCAAGGTATGATTACGCGCGGATATGGCCAAATAAGGCTTGAGACTATCTCCGCGCAGGATGATTTTGTGCCCGTCTGTCCACAGCTTAACGAGGACATCACCGGCTATTTCCTCCACATCGTAGGAATTAAACCGCCCGCCTGCCACCTTAGCGACCACCGCGGCTATGTAGCGTGAATAGCGGTCAACCAATGCTTCAAAACATCGCGGATCTTTCTTCGCAAGCCCATCCAGCAATGTTCGATCCTCCATGGATCCTCCCCCCCCCTTAATAACCGTCTCCTCTGGTTGAACCAAGCCATAGATCAGGCGCTACTATATAAGACACCTATAATTTCGAAAACCCTACACATCTTTCGAAAAAATGATCCTTTCGCCAGGCAGGCCCATTGGAATAACTTTGTAACGACAAAAAAACCGATCCAATTCGGATCGGCTTTTCTGCAAGCACTAATGAAATTACTGTAATTGTGGAGAAGCTTCCGATTGCTGTCTGGATATGATAAACAGCACGATCCAGATCAGCAGGAATCCCAGAAGCTGAGGACCTGTCACGATTTGCTGGAATACAATCCAGTTGATGAGCACGCCAACCATAGGAAAACTCAATTCCGCAAGTGTTGCCACAGAGGCTTTGGTCGTGGTTAATCCTTTATAATAAACCAGCAGGCTCAGGAGACCGGGCAGCAATGCCTGGCCGATCAGGTTCAGCGATACCAAGGCAAATGCCCCGGTATTCCAGGCTGGCATATTCCATGTTGCCCCCTCGCTCCATGTAATGACGGTCAGGAGCGGCAGTGCCAGCACGAAACGCAGTGAGGTTACCGTCTCGTATTTCAGTTTGCCTACCATCAGGCGCCCCATGACGGTTGAACCGCCCCACAGCGCTGCTGCGCCTAAGGACAAGAGGCTGCCAACTTGAATAAACTCGTTCCAATGCCCAATCGGCAAGGTTAAACCGAAGGTCAGTAAATACGTGCCCGCCAAAGCGATGATGAGCAGAATCCCAAAATGGCGCGGAAGCTTCTCTTTCAGAAGCAAGCTGGCCAGAATGATGGCAAACAGCGGCTGCAGCTTCTGAAGCAGCAGGACGGCATTTAGATTGCCGCTCGACAGCCCCATCGTAAACAATACGGTAGCCAATGCCGAGCCGCCCCAGGATATAAACAGCAGCGCGCCGACATGATTCCAGCCAAGGCCTTTTAGTTCCTCGCGGTTCTTCCACAATACAGGGATTGCGATCAGAGAAATGATGATATGTTCCAGCAAAACGATCTGAGCCGAAGTCAGATTTTTAAGCAGAATGACCCGGAATAACGGGTCCACGCCCCACAGGGCGGCTCCCAATACGACGAGCCAAAACCCTCCTTTAAAACGTCGACTTGCCTGTGCGTCGGAACCAAAGGGTTTCACCTTGACTCCAGTATTCATATTACTCATCTTGCCCTCTCCTGTCTTGAATACGGAGGTCTTACTAGCAGAAAGCCCCCGTCATCGACATATGTCGACGTTACGGGGGCTGATCAAATAAGCCTGCGCCCGAATGGAAAATTTCGCATCCACGGCAAACTCATCTTTGATCTTCTCCCATCCGGACTTTACCGTCGGCCTTGGATTTGCACCAAGTCAGTCGCTGCATACTTGTTCGTGCCAGCATGCAGCGAGTCGCGGGCTGAGTTTCGTTCACGCCGGAACGAACCATCACCGCCGGTTAGGAATTTCACCTTACCCCGAAGATCCATATTCATGTTTTATTTTTGTCATGCAATATTCTGATTGACCGATAATTCCTATAAGCTTAGTTGATGTATTGAAATTATAGCATGAATCCTTTCATGTAAATACATCTATTTTCAAAATAATTGAAATTAGACTGGAATACAATGAAAAATCTCACGTTCAACCAAGACTTACTGAGAATTATACGGCAAGTATCAATTTGTTACCAGTATGTTTTTCTGCCATTTTCATTTTAGGTTATATCAAATACCTTGTAGTTAGAACGGGGACCGACCACCCCAGCTTGAAGGCAGAGCAGATCAAGGGCGTCCTTGGTGTTAAGGCCCATTCCTCCGCCTGCCCGAGGCAACGACAACGATAGGTTTGATGAACTGGCTGCAGATTCACTCTCGTACTGCTTCGTCTCGCTTAATAACATTTTGCTTCCATCCGGCCGAACCATATACTGACGCAAATAACCGCCTTCCCTTACGGTTATCAGCTTTCCCTTGCCCTCTTCTTCCTTCTTGCTCTTCTGGAGCAGCTGTTCAAATCCTCCTTGGGCTGATTCAGCGTTCAACCGTTTCACAGGACTCCAGTATGTATATGCAGACTCAATGCGCATGAACTCACATCCTTCTCAATCGTTATTCTATCACTTACAGATATTATCGGGTACCAGAGCACTTCGCTTTAATCGCTCGCCATTTACATTGGTATAAAAAACGCCCTTAAGGTTTTAGCAACCTTAAGGACGGTCTTTTACTTCTAATGGATTCCTGTTTCGCTTAGTTCATAAACTTCAATGCAGCCAAAGTACGTTTCAGAACAAGTGCCGCTTGGGCGCGGGTAACCGAATCGAGTGCTCCGAAATGACCATGATTGTCGCCCTGCACGATGCCTTGCTCCGTAAGACTGGCTACATGGGGAGCCGCCCAGGCAGGGATGGATGCCTGATCCTTGAATCCGGTAGCGGCATTTGCACCCTGATTCGGCAGGTCTGTCGGACTTACCGCCTCCATAGCACGGGTGATCATCACAGCCATTTCTGCCCGCGTCATGCCAGCATTTGGCGAGAAGTCACCGCCGGTGCCACCCTCGACCAAGCCGTAACGCGACGCTGCGCCGATCTCGCCGGCATACGCGGCGTCATCCTGGACATCCTTGAATGCTCCGCTCTCGATGATTGGACTAAGTCCCATTGCGCGGACCAGCATAGCCGTAAACTCGGCGCGTGTGATCACCTTGCCCGGTGCATACGAGTTAGCGTTGACTCCGTTCACGAGCAGCTTGGAGGCCATGGATTCAATTTCCGCTTTCGCCCAGTGGCCGTTCAGATCCGTAAAGGTTTTCTTGTACTGCAGGAGTGCATAAATGGCGTTTCCGGCATGCTTCACTTCGATGGCCGGTTTACCGTTCCATGTCGTCGCGGCAGCCGGTACAAATCGGAAGGTTCCCGCCTCTGCGTCATAGATTACAGCAGTGACCGAATTCGGAGCTTTCCCTGCCGGCAGCGGCAGGATACGGCTGATGACACGCTTCCCGAAATCCTTCAGTTCTTGCTCTGCGCCTGGTGCTCCAACCGCTACGCCAAACTGAATCGCTCCATTCGCTGCCATCGAGGCACCCATGGAAGCTGCCTTGCTGGTCATAGCATCCACCACCCTGCTGCCAACCGGGGTCATGGATATTTTCACTTGGATGCTGCCGGAGCCCTGCGCCGGCTCCAAAGCCTCATCCAAATGTAGAGCCGTTATCGGAAGACGGAAGGCACCAAGTGCAGTCTCCAGCACCAGGGTCGCATTCGAATTCCGCTCCATGGCCTGCTTCAGACCTGCTGCCGAAAGGGATAGCTCGGCGGCACGGTTCAACTCCGGAGCCCGAATAATCAGTTCCTGCTGCCCGTTCGCAGACAATCCGGCAACTGCCTTCTGCCATGCCTCTTCCTTCACCGTAATGTGGTCCACAGCTCCGCCTGCAGCGCCTATCATCAGATCCTTGCCTGTCATTACGTTTGGCAATGATGTGTCTCCGCCCGAGGAAGGAGGGTTAGGCTGAGATACCGGCGGTGTTACAGAACCGCCTCCCGAACCACCTGATCCTGAACCTGATCCCGGTGAGGAGCCGTCGCCAGGATTCGCCGGTTTCTTCTGCTCCGTAATTCTTCCCTCCACCTTCGGCGAAACCTTTCCGCCCAGCTTGGTCACATATTCCATGAAGATTTCATAATCCGGATAACCCAGATCCTCGTTATATTTCCCTTCGGCAATCGCTTCGGCAAAGGATTTATATCCGTCTCCGCCCTTGGCCAAAAAGCTGTTTGTTGCCATCCGGTACGATTCGGTCAATACCAAAGGTTTGTAGCTTCCATCCTTCATAATCTGTACATCGAACACTTTATCACCAGCCGGAGCGTTTGGATCCCATTTAAATTTCATCCCGGCGATTTGCGGGAATTTTCCTGGCAGATCCGCCAATTTGGCACCGCTAATTCCGTTTTCCAGTCCGTCTTTCAACTGCTGTCCTGTGACGTCCATGACAAACAGCGTATTTCCAAAAGGCATCACCGTACGCAGCTCGCCCATCGTGATTTCACCTTCATCAATGGCTGCGCGAATACCTCCTCCATTGGTGAGAGCAATATCGGCGTTTTTCAGCTCTTTGGCTTTTGCCAGCATGCCATCCGAAATCAGATTGCCCAGGTTTGTCTCCTTGGAGCGGACATTCTCGCGTTTCCCATCAAGCGCCACTTCTGCAGTACCGATAACCTGCTTCATTAGCTCTTCCAATTCCGCTTTATAAGGAGCCAGCATATCTTTAGCCTGCGTGTCTTCCGCGACCGTTTGGTCTACCGGAATCAGCTTGCCGCCGAGTTCGCCTTCCCCGACGAGGACATTGCCTTCCTTGTCAAACTGCAAGTCGACTCGGCCGAGATATTTCCCCCATTCATTCGCTTGCACGATGACGGTTGGTGTACCGTGTTCATTGTCCGTCACCACTTCCGGTGCATTGAGCGTTGTGTGGGTATGGCCTCCAACAATGAGGTCGATGCCTTCAACTGCTTCGGCAAGCGCCTGATCTTTGGCGTACCCAAGATGCGACAGACCGATGATGATGTTTAGCCCTTCCTGCTCCATCGCCTCCACGGTTGCACGAGCTGAGGTCACCGCTTCACGGAACACCACATCTTTACCCGGGCTCGACGTCTCTGCCGTATCCTCGGTCGTTAATCCGAATACCCCGACCTTTTGACCGTCCACCAGAAGCGTGACGTAAGGATAAACCCCGTTATTTGCCGTCGTCTTTGGCTGATCGGTATCGATCACCTCCGGCTTACGAATCAGGTGCGAAATGTTAGCATCCTGACTCAGATCCACATTCGCGCTGACAAGCGGGAATTGCGCCTTGCTCACGAAATTTGCAAGCGTCTTGGTGCCTTGATCGAATTCGTGATTACCGAACGTCATCGCGTCATAACCCATATAGTTCATGAAGGCCAGATCGGCCAATCCAAACCATTTGGTAAAATACAGATCGCCTGAGAAGACATCCCCTGCATCCAGCAGCAGGCTGTTTCCGCCCTCGCTGCGGACCTCCTGAACCAGCGTGGCTCGTCTGGCCACTTCCGCCAGATGTGCATGCGTATCGTTGGTATGCATCACCGTTAACTTCCATGGTTCGCCTTCCGACGAACCATCCGTTACCTTAACCTGTACTACCGCCGACCCATAACCATCCTTGCTCAAGACGGTGATCACGGCCTCACCTGCGGAGACTGGCGTGACCTGACCGGTTGGATCCACGGAAGCCACCATTTCATTGGAGGAACTCCAAGTCAGCTCGGTTGAGCCGCCTTGGATCGGCTCCACGCTTGCCTGCAATAGTTCCGGTGCGCCGCCTGGACTCAGCTTCAGCGATGTCTTGTCCAGCGTAATTTTGGTTACCTGGAGCTCCAGCAGGGCCACCGTCCCACTGACCTCATTAGCGACCAGCAGCAGCGGCCGTCCTGTCTTGCTGTCCGCGGCCGGAATAAAGTCCAATCCCTCAGGCCCGGAATCCGACTCAATTCCGCCGTTAAAATCCCGTGTATTGATGTAGTTCAGAAACGCAGGGTCGGATGGATTCGTTACATCATACGTCATAACCCCGCCAATGCGTTCTAAGCCGACAAAAGCCAGCGTCTTCTGTCCTACCTTACCTACCGTTACATATTCGGGTTCTGGACCTTTCTTGGCGCTGCGGCTGTCCAGATCGGTTTTATCATTGCTGGCATTGAAATGATTCGGTAAGCGCTCGGCCGTAATCTTCTCAAAATCACTGCCGCTGTCGTACACCTGGGACATGTCGGCTGCATTCCATATGGAGAATGAACGACCTCCGTACAGATACAATTCCTCATTGCCCATATCGCTGGCAACCTCAACCTTGTCGTAGGCGGTTCCCTTGTCTGCTAGAAATTGAGCAGCCGGAGACAACGGATCCAGATTAGGCTTCATTTTGCCAATGTCGCTTTCATTGCTTCGCTCATCCCAGCCTGTTGCATCGCCTTCGTTCGCAGACAGAATATACTGCTGTCCGTTCACGCTGTAGGTCGCGATTCCGTCCGGCATATACATTCCGTAAAAAGGAACGTTCTCAAACTTGATTTGTCCGTCCTTTAGGAGGTCGAGCTGATTCTCCGGTTGATTGAAGTCCTTATACCCGAGTCCCTTGACCGATTGAATACGCTTCGCGGCGATATCGACCACGGCGACTGCATTATTCTCCTGCAAAGCAACGTAAGCCGTCAACTCGTCCTCGGACAAGGAGATGTATTCGGGCTCCAGATCATGAACAGCATCACCCTTAGTTCCGGTGCTGCGAATTTGCCCGTCCGCTTCCACAGGTCCGCGAATATGTACCTGATCGTCAATGATCGACGGATCATCAAACTTCAAATGACTTACTTCGCCTGATAAGGTGTCGATAATCGTAATGCTTCCTTCTGGATCAGGAGCGATCTCCGTACGAGGCTCGCCTTCATCCGCTGTCAGGATATAACGGCCATCGGACGTATACTTGACCATATCCGGCTGAATGCCGGTTTCATAAGATCTGATCAAGCCGCCGTCATAGTCGAGTACCAGAACCTTGCCTGCTTTTGCATGATCCTGCTCCTGCACAGCGACCACAACCTGCTTCGTCTTGGTGTTGATATCCACGCTGGTGAGGTCCCCATACAGAAAACCGCCCGTGCTTGCCAACGCTTCCACATCGATCTGCTTATCCTTCAGCAAGCTGCCGTCAGCGTCAATAGACACGATTTCGAGACTTGCCGGCTGGGTTGAACCATTGACTAGATAGAGCTTCCCGTTATCTTTGTTGTATTTTACAATTTCCGCAACGCCGCCATCCTTATTGGAGGTACCTACGGAATAATGCCCGATCATTTTCATGGCCAGCTTGTCAGCCACCGGATCAGTGCGTTTTCCCAATACTTGCAATTTCACAAGCGACTGAGCCGTTGCAGGTACGGCTGCACTATCTTGTACCGTTACCTCAACCGTATATTCGCCCTCTTGTCCAGCAGCAGGCGTGCCCGTAATGGATCCTGTATCGGATGTAATGTCCAAGCCTGCCGGTAAACCCGTTGCCGAGAAGGTATACGGTGCTTGTCCGCCATATACATCAACGGTTACTGTATATGTTTCTTCTGCATGTGCATCCGGAAGGATCTTATCGGTAATGCCGAAATCAACGGCAGCGATAGCTGTGTCTTGCGATGCTGTCTCCATGCTGGCCGTCTGAAGTATCTCTTGTCCCTCTTCAGCCATCACGGTGCCTGCCGAAAATAGGGAGGCCATCGTGATTTCCGCCGCCATCAACAGCGAGACTACTTTCATGCTTTTATGCTTCAACTCCATATCCCCTCTTCTATCCTTATTTAATTTCAAGTGTAAGGAAGAAGTGTTAACGCATCCTCAATAAAGCTCGCGGTTTGTGTAAAATGGACGCCAAACAGCAAAAAAGCCGCGACAGCCATGCCGGGCTTCTATAAGCGGCAGCTGTATACTAGCTGCCTGCCAACCTTGAAATCACCTTCATATGTATTGTGATACTCCACTTATCAGAACAAGTACCAGCATCCTCATCGCCTTTAATCAATGATTCCAAAATGCCTCATTGTTGCTATGCTGATCAAAATAACCCAACGTATGAACAGGATGGCCCACATGATCAAAAAGCCCTGAATCAACCGTTCAACCATCCATTCAACCTTGTTATTGGAAGTATATCTCCGTCTCGGCTTCAAAAACCAATGAGTTAACCCTTTAAAGACACCCAATACGATAAACGCGATTCTCACCCGTTTGACACTCCCTCCTCTCAGTGATGTAATTCCCCAAAATTGGTTGTCATTTAATATGATCTTATCACTCATTTTGGGATATTTCACCAATGATTTGGAGTGATTAAAAAACGCGATACGGGATCATCCCCGCACCGCGTCTTTTGACTTTCTTATATCTGTTTACTCCGCCTGGTAGCGCTCATAAGCGGCCTGGTAAACCTCCATGTATCGGTCCAGTCCCATCTTGTTGAGTGTATTCACATACTCATCCCATTGGCTGAACGAGGCCGAGCCGTTCACGAATTTCGCTTCCATTTCCTTAACGTAATCCTCAATATCTTTACCGATCGAGGACATGACGTCCGTCTCTTCCAATGTAAAGTTAAAATTGTAAAGAATCTCTTTTACAGCATACGGCTTTGCTTTTTCGGCAGCGGCCATTGCGTTAGGGCGTGTCTCCGAGGCTTTGAACCATTGCTCCCGCACAAAGCCCGGATAGCTGCCCCCGAGCCAAGTGAAATTTTTGGCCAACGCCTGATCCTGCGTTAATCCGTTTGGATTCTCCGTAATCTCTTTCACATATTCGAGCTGACCGTCAGCGTTTTTCGTATAAGTCTCGCCTTCTTTACCCATGAAATAGAACTGGGCTCCTTCATCCCCATAGAAATAATCCATCCAGCGGATCGTGGCTTCCGGATTCGGGTTCTTATCGGTAATCGCAAATGCACCCACGTGAACCATCGGCACTTTGACGTGAGAATAGAGCTGATCTCCGTGCGGTCCCTTAAGCGCCCCTAGCCCGATGTATTCTTTGCGTCCCATCACCATCTCCGGATTCGGCACAATCGTGGAGCCGAGCAGGCCCTCCTGCCCTTTCGCATTCAATGCTCCGCCTTCAATCGTGAAGATTTCTTTATCGAGCAGTCCTTCTTGATGCAGCTTGTTCACGAACTGCAGCATTTCCTTGTACTCCGGCAAAGCCTTTGTGAAGCGCAGTTTCCCTGTGTCCGGATCTATGTCCACCAATTTATGGCCAAGTCCACTTGTACCAAGTCCCCAAGAGCCTTTCAAGTGATCGATGATCCCGGTAATGCCTGTTGAAGCGAATGGAATCTCATCATGCTGTCCGTTACCGTTCAGATCGGTTTCCTTGACGGCCTTCAAATACGCATAGAATTCTTCGGTCGTCTGCGGTTCTTTCATCCCGAGCTGATCCAGCCATTCCTGATTAATCCATATCGGTGTACCAATCAACATGGAGAGCAGCTCAGGATCGTAGAAAGAAGGCAGGGAATAAATATTGCCGTCCGGCATCGTAAGCCCTTTTCGAATATCCGGGTACTGTTCCATCATTTTTTTGAAATTCGGTGCATATTGATCGATCAGATCGTTCAGCGGTATAAATACCCCTTGCCCCCCATAGCGGGTCAATTCTGCGGAGCTCACCCTTGCCGAGTAGAATACATCCGGATAATCACCGCCTGCCAGCGCCAGGTTCCGTTTCTCGGTCAGTGTATCGAATGGAATGAGGTTCCATGTTACATTCACATTCGACATCTCTTGATAGGTTTTCCATACGAGGGTGTCCTCGAATTTGCTTCCGTTCGATGGCGACTTGCCCGTGAAGAATGTCAGGTTGAGGGGCTCGTTCACAATCGGCATCCCCGTTTCGTTAAAATTAGCCTGAGGCGTTTCCCCCTTATCCGTTGCACCTTCCCCGCTTTTACTACCACAGCCTGCCAGCAATCCGGCTGCCAGCACGGCTGCCAATGTAAGTGAAGCCCATTTTCTCATCACCATAAATTTCATTTCCTCCTCATAAAATATCCGTAATCAACCTTTAATTGCACCAATCATAACACCCTTCACAAAATACTTTTGCAGGAACGGATACAACAGCAGCATCGGCAGATTCGTCACAATGACCGCCGCATATTTGATCGCTTCCGCATCCATTAGACTTCGTGCCAGTGAATCATCACTGATATCCACCATCTCCTGCATTTGTCCCTGAACCAAAATTTCACGCAGGAACAGCTGCATCGGATAATTCGCACGATCTGACAAATAGATCAGCGCACTAAAATACGAGTTCCAGTGGCCCACGGCGTAGAACAGCACCATCACGGCCAGTATCGGACCGGATAACGGCAGGACAATGCGCCAAAGCACCCGCATGTTGGAAGCTCCGTCAATAAACGCCGCCTCCTGCATCTCCTTCGGAATGGAGCTTTGAAAGAAGGTCCGCATGATGATGATGTTCCACACGGATACGGCCGAAGGGATAATGATGGCCCAAATCGTATCCAGCATCCCCAGTTCCTTCACCAGCAAGTAATTGGGGATCATCCCCCCGCTGAAGAACATGGTGAATACAATAATTGCCGTGAAAATGCCGCGACCGTTGAAATCGGCTCTGGAAAGCGGATAAGCAGCTGCGATCGTCATCAGCACATTCAGCGCGGTTCCCGTCGTGGTATAAAGCAGCGTGTTCAGGAATCCCTGCATAAGATCCGAATTGGCAAATAATCGTTCGTAACCGACAAACGACAATTCCTTCGGCCATAACCATACTTCCCCCCGCATCACCGTTTCCGGAGCGCTGATGGAAGCAATCAGAACAAAAAATAAAGGATACAGTACAAGGAGCGTAATAAAAGATAGTATAATGTAAATAAATACGCCGGCTATTCGTTCACTGCGGCTTTGCGGCATATGCCATCATTCCTCCTTACCATAGGCTGTTCTCGCTGACTTTTCGGGCAATCCGGTTTACGGTAATCAGCATGATAAAGTTAACGATGGAGTTAAACAGGCCGACCGCAGCCGAAAAGCTGTACTGGGCACCCAATATACCGCTCCGGTATACGTTCGTGGCGATGACGTCGGACGCTTCCATATTGAGTGAATTTTGCATCAGGAAGATCTTCTCGAAACCGACGCCAAGAACGGAACCGATGTTCAGAATGAGCAGAATCGTCATCGTGGGCGCGATCCCCGGCAGATTAATATGCCAGATTCGCCGGAGCCAGCCCGCACCATCCACCTTGGCCGCCTCATGCAGCTGCGGATCGATCCCGGCGAGCGCCGCCAAATAGATAATGGAGCTCCAGCCCATGCCCTGCCATACGCCAGACCATACGTAGATGCTCTTGAACCAGGAGGGCTCCGTCATGAATGCAATCGGCTCTCCGCCGAAGGAGGTGATAATGTAATTGACTAGGCCGCTTACTGGCGACAGGAACATCATGATCATGCCAACGACGACGACCGTGGACAAGAAATGAGGTGCATAAGTTACCGTTTGTACGAATCGGCGAAACCGGCCCGATCTGGCTTCATTGATCATCAAGGCCAGAATAATCGGAATCGGAAATCCGACCGCCAACTCATATAACCCGATACCCATCGTATTTTTAATAATGCGCCAAAAATAAAAGCTGTCAAAAAAGCGCTCAAAATGTTTGAAGCCCACCCATGGGCTATCCACGATCCCTTTGTTAGCCATAAAATCCTTAAATGCAATTTGGACGCCATACATGGGTACATAATGAAATACAATGAAGTATAACAGAACCGGTGCAAATAAAGCGTATAGCTGCCAGTTTCTGCGCATCTGCATCATTGATCTCCGCCAGACACTTTTCTTTTGAATTTTTGAATGCGCTTCCACATTGCTTAGCTGACGTTGCAAAATCGGCAATCCCCTCTCTTTCGTCTATGCATCTTCGTGTGTCCCAAGGTCCACGTTTGCATCATAAACGACCCGAACGCATAAGGGGTATTGACCATTTTAATGATGTCTTGCCTTTCATTGGATGGATGGGCGAAAGCGCCATTTTCCTAAAGCAATGCTTAAAATCTAAAATATTGACTATCCATTTTTTACGAACGATTAACACGAATCGGGCACAATCCTTAACACTTGTCCTATATAATGTTGTGAAACCTTGGACGTCAGAAAAATACAAAGGGGGGAAGGCTGTGAATTGGATCAGACATAAAAGCCGCAGTGTATTCTTTAAGATTTTTCTGAGCTTTCTAGCCATCATCGTGTTATTCGGATTTTTCTATACGGTCATCTTCCAGCTTTTTAAGACCAGCCTGCAGAAAGAAATCATCGATACCAGCCAGCAGGCGGTTCACGATACGGCAGAGCGGTTCAACAACCAATTCAGCAGACTGCAGGTATTAATGTTCGATATATACAATCAATCCGAATTAATCGGCTTCAATAATCAGCTTCGCCACCAGGCCGGAAACGAAGTCAATTACTTGAAGGCACGTGATGTGATGATGCAGATGCGGAGCGATATCTATAATCCTCTGTTCTTTCTGGAGGACACCCTGATTTATCTCCGGGAGTTTGATTTTGTCCTCAGCAAATCCGGTAGCGGCGATGCTTCCTATATGTTGGGCCGATCCTACATGAGCGCTGAGTATCCCTATACATTCTGGAAAAACTATACCGACCATCATGAATCCTTCAAACTTCTCCCTGCAGCAACCTACCGGATAAACAACGATTGGTCCGAGAAAAAACTGATGCCCTATATCTATAAACAACCGAACAGCCGCTATGAGATCATTGCTCTCATTGATATCGATAAGGCCGCTCAATCCTTCTTCGGCGAGTCGGACGATCGTGCCCTGGCGATTCTGAACGCTGAAGGAAAAGTATTGTACGCATCGAACTCCATTAATCAAGATCAGCTTCCGACGTTTGAAGCTGGACAAAAAGCGGTGCTGAAGGATGGAACCTACTATTTTGCGGAAGCCGGATCCGACGGACTGGCTTATGTCTCGGCCGTACCTTATAGCCATGTCTATTCTCAGTTGAGCCGGTTAACCGGCGGTTTGCTGCTCATCTTCTGCCTGTCGCTTGGCGTGGCTCTCGCCGCTTCCTATTTCCTCAGCCGCAGATTGCACAAGCCGGTAAAGCAGATTCTAACCACCGTTCTGAACAGAGCCAGCAGTTCATCGATGCCGGAACCCGGAAGCATCACGGAATACGATCTGATTCAGAACCGGATCCAGGAGCTGTTCAGGGAAAAGGAAGAAATACGGGATCGCATGAACAAGCATAAATCCGTTCTAACCAGTTACTCTTATATCAGTCAGCTGAAGAGCATCAATACCGATATTAGCGAGTGGGAGGATTTCCTGTCGGATGACGGAAGTTTCATCGTGGTTCTGTATCACATCCGTTTCCGGATGAATCCGGTTTATGAGCTCCCCCTCCAGACCGATCAGGCTGTCCGCCATATGCTGGAGCATATTCATCTGATCACGGCTGAACGCTACCCGGGATCCCATACGTTCCAGATCGAAAAAAATGAGATCGTATCCATCTTCAAACGGGAGGAGGCTGCCCGCCTGGAGGAACTGCTGCTGGAAATCAAGGACATGTTAAATGAAGAAAAGGAATTGTTCCTGGTCACGATTGCAGTCAGTTCCCAGGTGAGCCATTCGTCCGAATTCAATCAAGCCTACCATCAAGTCAAAGGACTGACCGCGCAGGCACAACTCATGGAGGAATCACAGATGGTAACCAAGCAGCGGGTGCTTCCAACCACCGTCAACCTGAGCCCGTCACAGGAAAAAGGACTGCTGGACGCGCTGCAATCCGGCAGCGACAGCCGCTCCCTGCAGATCATCGATCAGGCGCTCGAAGCGATGCAGCGTAAGGAGGCGGGCATTGCGCAATTTCGTTTCTTTGCCGATTCGGTCGCTTCCAAGATTCTAAGTTATATGGAGATGGCCCAGGTTGATAAAACTTCCGTCCAATCCTTGAAGCAATGGAGCGCAAGATTGGCAGAATGCCATTGTTTATCTGATTACCAGGGGGTATTCCGTCAGCTCGTTGAAGCCTCCTGCGCCCTCATTCGCAAGAAAAAGGATACCGGCGAAGAGCCGCTCATCGCCATGTTCATGAACATTATCCATAACCAGTATGCCGATGATCTGTCTCTCGACTATTTGTCAGCCAAGCTTAACCTGTCGAGTGCCTACCTCTCCGTCTATATCAAGGAGAAGACCGGTCTTAACTTCAGTGAACATCTGCTCGGCATCCGTATGAACAAAGCGAAGGAACTACTGGCGTGCACGGACTTAACCGTCAATGAGATCAGCCAACGCGTCGGGTATCTCAACATCACCTCCTTCAACCGGACGTTTAAGAAGGCCACTGGCATGACGCCGGGCGCGTACCGCAGGCAGCATGTGGTGCAGACCCATGCGAGCGGATCATGAATTGCGGCTGTGACATAAGAAAACCTTCTCTTTCCTGGAAGGCCCGGGCATATCCCCGGCCCTCCAGGCGGAAGAGAAGGTTTTTTCGTTTTATTTCGCTCACACGCTGACGGTAAACAAACGGATCTGTTTCGCTCTAATCAGCCTTCATTGTCTTTTCCGTTTGTACTTGCCCACGATGTCCCCGATGTCCCCTTAAATTCTCTGCAGGGAACAACCGCTTGCTCCAGCGTGCCAGCAGGATCAGGATCCGGGCATCCACGAACCTGTAGAACCCATGGGCAATAACAGCGATAACCAAGAACGTAATGATGGTGGTAAACAGTACGTTCAACCCATAGTTCAGGAATTGATTGAGATACAGAAATATAAAGCTCCCTAGGGAACAAATAACGGTAAAGTGCACAAGGTACAACGAAAAAGAGACTTTACCCAAATAAGCAAAAAACCTGCGGCTAAATATCGATTGCATTCGGTTCGAATTCAACAGCACCCCTAGGATCAGGAATGATCCGATAACATGATAGAACACAAAGAAGTCGAAATCGGAAGCCCCCCATTGAAGAAGCGAATATATCGTTCCTTGCGGTGCGACATAGGGATAGGAGCCTGCGTAAATACCGATACAGAGAAGCAGAATATGAATCCAGGGCCGACGGATATAAGCCAGCCAGTCCCTCCCGCTATTCTTTACATCGCTTAACAGCATCCCTAATATAAATCCCAGGTAATAGGAATCGATGAATACGCAGATAAGGACGGCATAAACGGCATAACGAATCCCATGACGGCCACAAGTGACTAGAAAAACAAAAATCAGAAACGATCCAAACAGCTCGTATGTCATCGTCCAGAGCACGGGATTGTATTGCGATCCATACGTGAAAAAGGTATGAACCAAGCTTTCCTTCAGCATGATTAGCAGATTGGCGTCAGCCATAAACGGATCGGGCATCGAAGATAACGTCATTCCACGTATTTTGTCGTAGGCTCCGAGATCCAACACGATGATCAGATAAGCAAGGAAGACGGATAACAAGGCGGGTACGGCCAAACGAAAATAGCGGCGAATGGCAGACGAATAAATGATGCGCCTGTCTCCGGTTTGAAAAAATCGATAGCTGAGCACATATCCGCTCAACACAAAAAACAGACAGACCGAGAAGTTGCCGTTAAACAGCAGATTGAACGGTGTGCGCGCGGCAATCTCCTCAAAAGCGAAATGCTCGATCTCCTTCCTCCCCTCAAAAACCGACGGTGCAAACACCTGGAAAAAATGAGATACGACCACAATCAAGGCAGCTAAACCTCTCAAGCCATCCAAATATACAATTTTCATAACAACCCCACGTTCCCCTAGAAATAGGATGTTTGCGAATGCGAAACATATTTCACAGGGCAGGAAGAGGAATGCTGTACACGATTCGTTTTTCAGGGATAATCATCTTTAAGAAAATGGCTGACTCAGGAAATGAAAGCGTTTTCTTAATCTGAAGGAATTCAATAGGGGAGGGTAAAACATTGAGTATTTATTGGAGTCAGGTTGATATTGAAGAACTAACTGGATCAGGTGTCGTTTATTTTAACTCAAAGATGGAAATGTTGGAAGGTCTTCCGTGCAAAATGTATAAATTGACCTATCAACAGAGCTTATGGACGCATTGTCACGATTATTTTCAGATTTGGTATGTGGCGAAAGGAACATTCCAACACACCGTTAATCAACAGGCGTACGAGATCTCCAAGGGTGATATTTTTGTTATACCACCGTTTACCTTGCACAGCGTCAGCATTTCACCCGATGAGGACATCGAGATTTACGGATGCGAATTTATGCCAGCTTTCGTGAACGAGAGATTTCAGGAAATGCCAGCAGATCATGCTTTTTTCGATGTGGGGTTTCTGGAATACTTTCTGCGCCAGGAAATGAACGCCCAGTCCAAAATAACGCTGGACAGCGTTACCGACGTAACGGTCCAGAATGTCTTGAAGGACATGCTGATCGAATACGAGAGACGAACCCCTTTTTTTCAAATCTCGCTCAAAGCGAAGCTCCTTGTCCTCCTCTCGATTCTGGTACGGCAGGTCAACGGTGAACTGCTCCGGGAAGGATTCGAGAAATCCGAGAAATACCGGGGAATCATGACGAGAGTCGTTGATCACATCCATAACCACTATCAGGAAGATATGAATCTGAATGATCTATGCACCCTATCGAATTTATCAAGGTCCACGTTCTGCATCCTCTTCAAAGAATGGACAGGCAAAACGTTCAACCGGTATCTCACCGACCTGCGGATTCTACAAGCCATGATGATGCTGAAGCAGCCGGAGTTATCCGTGACGGATGTTTGCTACTCCACCGGTTTTAATGAACTCTCCTACTTCTGCAGAATCTTTAAAAAGTACACGGGCATCTCTCCCACCGACTTTCGTAAACAAGCGATCAAATAGAACGTTCATTACCATACGATAATCCTATTTTTGAACACGATAGTGAAATGAAATGATATTTTTACATGCTACGATATCCATAATTCTTACAAATAACTGGATCAGGGCCGGTTGTTTAGTCAACTGTTTTGGGGAGGGAAATTGATAGAACTTCGATTGCGTTACACGATTGTACACGAATGCTCAAGGGGAGGAAGAGGAATGAAGAGGAAGAAGAAATCTTTGATCTGGAGCCTTATTCTATTGATCTCTATCGTAACAGGATGCACAGGCGGCAATCCGCCGCAATCTGGCAGTGATGGTGACAAGCCATCCGAAAACCCGCCTGCGCAGGATGCCGTAACACTCGACTTCTGGTACGGCTGGACCGGACCGGAAGCGGAAGCGCTGGAACGATTGATTGCCAAGTGGAACTCGGCCAATCCCGACATTCAAGTGAAGGGTCTATCCCAAAGCGACTATCAGAAACAGCTTACCGCGATTACGGGGGGCAATCCTCCGGACATCGCATCTCAATTCGGACAAAATGTCGTGCCGTGGGGGCTGCGCGGCGCCATGATGCCGCTTGATGATTATATAGCGGAGGACGGCGTGGATCTTAAGGACTTCGTGCCCGCTGCCTTAAGCTCTTCCCAGCATGAAGGGAAGACGTATGCGATCCCGACGGCCATGCACGTGTCCATGCTGTTCTACAACAAGGATATTTTGCAGGAAGCCGGCTATGACGGTCCACCGGAAACGATAAGCGAGTTAAAAGAATATATCAAGAAGCTGAGCATCGTGGAGGATGGAGGGCGCCTCCAGCGGCTCGGATTGTGGCCCGGAATGGATGCGTATACGTTCAGCTATGCCTTTAACGGATCGTTTTATGATGAAGCAACCCAGCAGGTGACGCCGGACCATCCGGGGATCCAATCGGCCATTAAGCTCTCGAAGGAAATCTGGGATCAATACGGTTCCGATAATCTGGACCGATTCTCATCCGGGCTCGGCCAATACATGTCGGCACAGAATCCGTTCTTCTCGGGCAAGTATGCGATGACGATTGACGGAGAGTGGCTGCCCACCTTCATCAAACAATACGCGCCTGATCTGAATTATGGCATTGCGCCGATTCCTTATGATGAGAACAACCCGGAATTGAAAAACTCCGGAAATGTGTCTACCAGCGTATTCTATATTCCGAAGGGCGTCAAAAACCCGGACGCGTCCTGGAAGTTCATCAAATGGATGACCGAGCCGGAGCAAATGGCCGAATTCACGGCTGCCCTCGGGAATCTCCCAACGAGAAACTCTGCCTTCTCCAATCCACTCTATGAGGATGTGCCAGGGTTCAAGGAATTTCTGGACTACTCGGCAAGCGAAAACCTGAAGTCCTTCCCGGCTTCTTCCTACGCGAACGAGTACATGACGGAATTCAGCGCACAATATGACGCGATTCTCCGAGGCACCGTCAGCATGGAGGAAGGCTTGAACAAGGTGAAGGCCAAGATTCAGCCGCTGGTGAAATGATGACTGAACGAAGCAGGCTCTGTCCAATACAGCGATGTATCGGACAGGGCTGCATACTAAAAACTTAAAGCGGAAGGAGAAGCGCGAAGATGAGAGTCTCTACAGCAGTGAATCAACAGAAACCCGTATCAGGCTGGTCCAGGAAGGAGCGTCATTATGTATATCTTGGCCTGGCGTTCGCCTCTCCTTGGATTATCGGCTTTCTGGCTTTTACGGTCTACCCGTTCTTCGGTTCGCTCTACCTGAGTCTGACCGAATACGATTTATTCAGCCCTCCCAAATGGGTGGGGCTACAGAATTACGAGCAGATCTTTGCGGATGACCGCTTCTATAAGTCGCTCGGCAACACCTTTTTCATGGCGTTCATATCCGTGCCGATCACGCTGGCCGTCTCTTTGCTGATTGCCGTAATGCTCAATTTCAAAGTGAAGGGGATCAATTATTACCGCACGATCTTCTATCTTCCGTCGGTCATACCGATCGTCGCAAGCGCTCTGTTGTGGACATGGATGCTGAACCCCGACTTCGGTTTGGTTAACATGGCACTTCGCACTCTCGGTTTAACGGACCCGGCGTGGCTGCTGGATCCCCGTTATACGAAACCGTCTCTTATCCTGATGAGCCTGTGGGGCTCGGGTGCAGGCGCATTAATCTTTCTCGCCGCTCTCCAAGGCGTGCCGAGACAATATTATGAAGCGGCTCAAGTCGACGGAGCGAACTGGTGGTACCGGTTCTGGAAGATCACGGTTCCCGCCCTGTCCCCCATCATTCTTTTTCAGCTCATCATGGGGTTAATCGGAGCCTTTCAAATCTTTACGGAATCTTACATTTTAGCTGGCGGCAAGGTGGATGGAAGCGGCTCTCTGGGCGGTCCGGAACAGTCTCTGCTGTTCTATGCGGTCAATCTGTATCAGGAAGCATTTGTCTTTCTGAAGATGGGTTATGCCTCGGCGCTTGCCTGGATTCTATTTATCATCGTATTGCTGATTACGTTCATCCTGTTAAAAACGTCAGGCCGTTGGGTCTATTACGGAGGTGAGTAACATGGCTGTCAAATTGCGAGTGATCTTACCGCACTTGGTCCTTATTCTATTCGCAGTGATCTTCCTGTTTCCATTTGTATGGCTGGTGATGACCTCGTTGAAGACGCCGGAAGAAATACTCATGTTTCCGCCGAGTATCCTGCCTGAAACGTTCCAATGGTCGAATTATAAAGAAGCGCTTCAAGCCATTCCTTTTACACGCTATATGATGAACACGTTTCTGATCTGTATAGTGAATATCATCGGTCAGCTTTTCTCTGCACCGCTGGTAGCCTACTCGATTTCCCGCATTCCTTGGAGGGGCCGAAACATTATCTTTACCATCGTGGTGGCGACCATGATTCTGCCGGCTCAAGTGCAGATGATCCCGCAGTACATCATCTTCACCAAGCTCGGCTGGGTCAATACGATCATGCCGCTGACCATCGGCGCATTCTTCGGGGCACCGTTCTTCATCTTTTTGCTTCGGCAGTTCCTGCTTGGCGTACCGACCGAGTTGTCCGAGGCTGCAAAGATTGATGGGGCTTCGGAGCTGCGAATTTATGTGAAGATCATCATGCCGATCCTGAAGCCGGCTCTGGCCACCGTCGCTTTATTTTCTTTTGTATGGTCGTACGTGGATTTCATGGGACCGCTCATTTATTTGAACGATTCGGCAAAATGGACCATCACCGTTGGCCTGCAAAGCTTTCAGCAGGACCACGGGGCGCAGTGGGAGAAACTGATGGCGGCTTCCACCATCATGGCGATTCCCATGATTCTGATCTATTTCTTCGGACAGAAATATTTCATGAAATCGGGATCGGCGTTGACTGGGTTTAAATAAGCGGGACCTTCGGATTGGATGCCTTCTCTTCCATAGTGGCTCGGTCCTGCTACCGGCTATGAACACGGAAGAGAAGGTTTTTTACGTTTCCAAATCGAAATAAAGGGATATGGAAGAAACCCATATCAACAACCCAAAGGATGAGAATCATGCCTCCTCGTATCACGACCATGACCGAATCGTTCGCCGATCAAATTATGGAATGGAACTATGAACCTCCCTATGACTTCTACAACAGCGAGCCGGATGAGGAGTTTCGGAAAGAACTCCTTGAGTGTTCCTATTACGCCATACTCGATGAGGAAGGGCAGCTCTTCGGCTTTTGCTGCACAGGCTCATCTGCCCAAATTCCGATTGCGATCCCGTTAGGTGCATATGACGAGGATCTGCTGGATTTCGGTCTCGGCATGAAACCGGAATCGACCGGACAAGGCCGGGGAAAAGAGTTCCTCTCGTTCGTGCTGTCATCCATCGCTGAAATTCACAATCGCACATCGTATCGGCTGACCGTTGCCAAATTCAACAAACGAGCCATTCGCTTGTATACCCAGCTGGGCTTCTCGGAAGTAACATCGTTTGATTATCGCGGCACTACGTTCATTACGATGGTCAAGATGCCGGTCTCTGAATTGTGAAAAAAAGAGGGTGATCCCGCTGCGGGATCACCCTCTAGTTCATTATTGGCAAATATCGCGAATTCCCGGATTGGGTCATATCACCCGAGGAATAGTCGTTTCCACTCCAAGCAATGGAGCTGTAGCCGATTCTTAACCGCTATTCAATAGCGATGTAAACGTCCACCATGGTATGGGCAGGATCAAACTGCCGCATGTCATACCGTTCGTAATCGCCTGTATACGTCCTTTTTTCGGCTGAATGCTGGAAGTAACTCCAAATTTCATACCACACCTCAGGGACAATTTCCATCAAAGGGCCACGTCTTGTCCGGAATACCATGTACTTGGCTGCTGGGACGGACGCCTGCTTCAATTCCTCCGAAGAAGCTGCAGCAGCCACGTCTTCCACTATCCTGTTGCCGATAATCAAGGTGTATTCCCCGGATGCGTCGCTTTCGTAATCGGTGTACAAAGCATATATGGCTTGATCCTTATCCGATAACCGTGCCTGCAAACCGCCTTGGAAATACTGGTCCCATAACTGCGGTATCTTACCTTGCGGTCCTGCCTCCGCTTCATTTGTCGTTCGAACGCCGACACCCTGAATGGACATGGCGGGTCTTACCTCTATAAATCGTTCACTCTGATTCTGATTGCTATCACGCATATGTATCCTCCTTAAAATGAATATGTCTCTATTCTAAAGAGGTAACGTGGACATCTATCTGTCCTGGTTATCGTAGCGCTGCATAATCCATTGTGCTCTTCGCTTCACTTCCTCGGCCGCTTCGCCCGGCTGCTCAACCAGCACCTGATTACCAAAGCTTAGAATCATGCCGTAAAACCACTCATCTAATTTGTATAACACGTGAACGCGTAAAGAGCCGTCCGGGTTGACGGTTACTTGTTCCGGCGGAAACATATCCGCCACCCGCTGACGCGCGGCTGCTTCGAATAACAGCACCGTCTCCTGCTCCAGCGCGCTCGACCAGGAGGAATCCCATTCCAATCGTTCCTCGCCGGGCCATAGCCTTGGCTCATACGTCTCGCTCAGCATCGTTATATCCTGCATGCGCGACAACCGGAAGAGGCGATGGTCTTCCCGCTCCAGACAAAAGGCTTGTACATACCAAATATTGCCCTTCAGAATCAGGGATGCCGGTTCAATGGTTCTTCGCTCCGCGCTGCCCTCCGCATCGATATACTCCATCACGACCCTGCGCTTTTCTTGAATAGCCTTTTTGAGCAAGCTCACAGCGGATTTCAGTCCTTGACGCTGTCCCCAAGGCTGAAAGTCCATGATCACAGGTTCCCTCCGATATTCATCGTCAAGCCCCTGCTCTACCCTATGCAGCAGCGCTTTTACCTTCTCAAGCAGGATGCCCATCTGCTGATCATCCAGTGCGCTGCTCATCCCTTTGACGGCTGTAACCAGCGCACTCATCTCCTCAGCGGACAGCCAGTACTTGTCGATCATATAATGCTCCATAATTTCAAATCCGCCGGATATTCCCTGGTGGGCAACAATCGGAATCCCGGCTTGGCATAGCGTATCCATATCGCGATATATGGTTTTGCTCGATACTTCAAACCGATCAGCCAACTCTTTGGCGCTCAGTCTCCCCCGGTTCAGAAGCAGGACGGTTATGGCTAATAGCCGGTCTATTTTCATTGCATGCGATCCTTTCGTTCTCGATCATCTTATGTTCTTCCTTAACTCAAGCTTAACAGATTCGGCATGTGTTCATGCAACCGTTAGGTCAGGTTCAGATGCTCGTTAGCCTGTTATGCTACAATGAGAGGCACGGCAATCAAGTCAAAGGACGGGATGAAACGATCCATCCCCAAGAACGTAGACATACATAAAAGATGCAAAATGTACGAATCTGTAACATCAAGGAGGAACATACATATGGACAATCGACTTGACGCCATGCGCAGGTGTCACCCGGACTCCGTAACGATCTCCCGCATAACGGGTTTCATTACGGATGGGGTTATTCTACTCGCTGCAGCAGCCTATCTAATTATGGCTGCTATATTCGGGTGGACTCTGATACCAGGCTGGATCACCATCGGACTTCTGGTACTCGGAGCCTGGTTTACTTGGGCCGTGCCCTCTTTCACCTACAAACAATTCGGCTTCAAGGTAAGCGAGGAAGAATTGGAGCTTCGCTCCGGCTGGATCTGGCTCAGTGACACTCTTGTCCCGATGACGCGGGTACAGCATGTCGAGCTGGAACGGGGACCGCTCCTTCGTAAATATGGCTTAGCCAAGGTTAAGGTCGTTACCGCCGCAACGACACATGTCATCCAGGCGCTCAAGCTGGAAGAAGCAGAGGAACTGAAGAAACAGATCGGCGAGCTGGCCAAAGTGGTGGATCACGATGAATGAACCGACAAGACTTCACCGCCTGTTCATCCTGTTCCCGCTCGTAGGCAGTGTAAAATCACTCATTCCCATCGCCGCTCTGGTATCCATCAAATTCCTTAACGGAAAATCGCTGCGCGACATCCCCTGGTACTGGCTGTCCGCCGCCATCGTCATCCTGGTCTCGCTTCTGCTTCTGTACGGGTATCTGAAGTGGAAACGCTTCGTTTATACGCTGGAAGAAGACAAAATCCTCATCCGTCGCGGCGTTCTGTTCCGTGAGGAACTATCCATCTATACGGGCCGCATTCATTCCATGAATATGGAGCAGCCCTTGCTGCAGCGTATATTGGGGCTTACCCAGGTCCGAATCGAAACGCCGGGCAAAACGGAAGGCGGGGGCATACTGCCTGCCATCACCAATAGCGAAGGCGAACGACTGCAGCGCTGGCTGCGCGAGCAAACCCGAACAAGGCAGACGCAGCGTGAGGTTCACCAATCCCATGAAAGCCCCGACCCATCCGATCAGAGCCTTCCCGTTCAGACGGAGGGGCCATCTGTTCAACCGCCGGAAACCCGAGAGAATTACGAATCCGTTCAACCGTCGAATCATAACATGGGATACGGAAGCGATCTTTTGGAGGATTCCGATTCGGGCGTCGTTGGCAGAAAGAATACAAGCGCTGCAATCACGGCAGAAGAGGAACGCAGCACGCTGCTCCAGCTATCCTCCGGACGCCTGCTCATAGCCGCTCTCTCCTCGCCAAACCTGTCACTGGCTTTAGCCTTTGTAGGTGGTATTTTATCATTTGCCGATGACCTGCTTCCGGATCAAATGTACCAATCGCTGTTTCAGTCGGCAGGGAAGCTGCTGCCCGGCAGTTGGATCAGCATTGCCGCTGTGGCGCTTATCGTATCCTGGCTGCTCTCCGCCGTGCTCTACACGATTAAATATGCGGGATTTACCGTCGAGCGGATCGGGAAACAAATCTCGGTCAGCTGCGGTCTGCTGGAGAGAAAAAGACTGCTCTTCTCTCCCGAGCGAGTGCTGGCCATTACCGTTAAAGAAGGCGTATTCCGGCGCTGGTTCGGTTACGCTGAAGTGAAGGTTCATGTGCTTACTTCTGAGTCCGACAAGCATTTCATGCTTCATCCTCTACTGAAGACCAGAGATATTCCGGCGCTGCTGAATCGGGTTACGCCTCAATTCAGCGCTCAGGCCATTACCGCTTCGCCGCCGCCCCGCGCAAAATGGATGTACCTGCGGTGGAAGCTGGCTTTTGCCGTGGTAGTCAGTGCTGCGTGCATTTGGTATTTTGACAGGCTCGGTTTGTTATCGCTTCTGCTGCTTCCGCTCTCGTTAGCTTGGGGACTCCTTTCGCACCGGGATTCCGGAGTTAATGTCACGGACAAACAGCTTACGATCCGCAGCCGTTTCATTGCAATGTCCACCAGGTATATACGCCGGCCGCAGATTATGGCCATGGAGGTTAGCGGTACCCGCAGACAGCGAAGAAGAGGGCTTCTATCCCTTCAAGTGAAGATGATATTCAGCGAGATCAACGAAAGTTTAAGTGGAATGGATCAGCGAGAGATCGAGGCTGTTCGAGCTTGGTTCCAAAAGAAAAAAGGCGAGAACTCCGCACCTGCAGAACGAAGTGGTCCCGCCTCACCGACCGAACGCTTATAAGCGTTCGGTCTCCGTTCTTCCTGAACGGCCAAAGCCCGACAATCGGTAAACCATAAGGGTTATCGCAAGAAATACGCCATATACGCCGATGGTGATGATGATGTGGGAAGGGTCTGTCATGAGATGATCCCCTACCATCGAGAACAGCAGCATGGCAGGGATTTTGCCTAACGCGGACGCGATGCTGTATGATGCGAACGTTACCTTGCTGAGAGCCGCGTACACATTGATGACAATGGAAGGAATAAACGGGATCAACCGGGTAAACAGGATGGTCAAAAAGGCGTTCCGCTCGAACATCGTTGTCACTTTTCCCAGCCTGTTATAACGGTAAAGCACCCGGTCGCCACATTCCTGATAGCCGTATCGGATGAACATAAACATCAGGATGGAAGCGGCGGTGGAGCCGACCCAAGTGACGATTCCGCCGATGACCGGCCCCAGGGCGGCACCGATAACGCCTCCAACCACCGGATAAGGGATCACCGGAAACAGGGCCATGACGACGGCCATGAGCATCATCAGCATGATACTGTCTGTCGATCGAATCCATACCAATATGACATCGCCATAAAAGTAAACAAGACCACCTACGGCGGCGTAAACCAATGCCATTCCTAATTTCTTGAACATGCACCACACTCCAGGTCATAATGCACCTATTGTACCATGCAGCATGTCCATTGGAACAAGCAGCAAAAGGGACATCCCAAGGCAATAAGCCGGGGATGTCCCTTTTTTCTTGAAGCGGACCGTCCGTTCACTAAAGCGACATCTTGCTAGGGAAGAAGACCCGCCGTTAACCGGTACGGATTATATCCTATCGCTATCATGTAAAACTCACGGTTTGCTCGGTTTCCCCGGAGGGTTCACCGGGGGCTTTCCAGGCTTACCGCTTTGTTTCACTTTCACCGTGACCGGTTTGCTTGCGGTACTCTCGTTATGCAGACGATCGACGGCCGTCACAACATAAGTGTAGGTTTGTCCCTTTACGACGGTATGATCAACAAAGGACTGCGTCGTACCGGCGGTTTTTCGGAGAGTCCCTAACAAATGCGACGGATCTTGAACACTGCCGGTTCCTCTGCCATCAAAACGATAAACCGCATAATACGTCTCATCATCTGTCGACCTCCAGCTTAGCTTCACGCCAACCTGCTCGTGATCAGCCTTTGGCTTCTTGGGCGCAGTCGGCGCTTCCGAATCGATCCAAGGCATCGCCGGGATCAAGGCCGGATATCGATACAGATCGTTCTTCAGTCTGTCCGTAAACCCGAGCGCGTTATCCTTAAACCATTTGGAGCTGAAGTACATGCTGCCCCGGACTTCCTCAAAGTTGCGGTTGTAATGGATCTGGTTTGGCATCTCTTCGGGGTTGGACCAATCGGTATTCGACCCGATTTTGTATACGGCTTGTCCGCTGTATAGATGAACGTTCTTGCCGGACACGATCCCGCTCCACCAATCGATCAGCTTATCGTAAGCGGCAGCGGAATAACCGATATTCCAATAAATCTGAGGCGTGATATAATCGATCCACTCTTCTTCAACCCATTTCTTCGAGTCGGCATAGATGGCATTGTAACTCTCTAGGCCATTGGTTTCAGAGCCGGTCGGATCGCTGGATTTATTTTTCCAGATACCAAACGGGCTGATGCCGAATTTCACGTAGCTCTTCTCTGCCTTGATGGCTTCGTTCACGTTCTGAATGAATTGATTGACGTTATTTCTTCTCCAGTCTCCCTTATTCGTAAAGGAGCCTTTGTATTGGTTAAATGTGTCCGTATCCGGGAAATCCACGCCGGTTACGGGATACGGGTAGAAGTAATCGTCAAAATGCACGGCGTCGATGTCGTAATTCCGAACGACCTCCATGATGCCGTCGATAATAAACTGCTGTGCCTCCGGTATCCCTGGGTTGAAATACAGCTTGCCGCCATATTCTTCGACCCACTCCGGATGCTGCCTCGCCGGGTGGGTGGCTACAAGTTTGTTAACGTCCCCTTGAAGACTGATGCGGTATGGATTAAACCAGGCATGAAACTCCATGTTCCGCTTATGGACTTCCTCCAGCAGGAATGCCAGCGGATCGTACCCCGGATCCTTACCCTGAACTCCCGTCAGCCATTCGGACCATGGCCCGTAATTGGACGGGTAGAATGCATCCGCCGTCGGCTTGATCTGCATAATGACCGCGTTCATCCCCGCATCCTCCAGCTGATCAAGCAGGCTGATAAACTGCTGTTTCTGCTGATCCGGATCGGTGACTCCTTTGGCTGGCCAGTCAATATTGTCGACGGTTGCAATCCAGGCCGCTCTCAGCTCGGCTTTTGGATGCTCAGAAGCTTTATTCACCGTGATGTAGAGGGAACTGGTCTTTCCTTGGAATGTGGCTGTTACTCTAGCGGAACCTATCTTCAAGCCGGATACCACTCCTTTATCATCAACAGCGGCTACATCCGGATGACTGCTGGTAAACGTAACGCCTTCCGTTATGATCACCGGCTCTTCCATCCAGGAGTAGGTTGCGGACACCGCCGTCTCGAAGGAGTCTCCAACCGTAACCGCTGTAAGACCTTGAAGTTCGATGCTCTGCAGAACAGGAACCGGATCCGTCACCGTAATGGCGTGCTGTGCGGTTATTCCGCGGTACGAAGCCGTAATGTCTGCCGTTCCTGCGGAAACTGCGGTCAATTGACCGGCTTGGTCTACCGATACAACGCCCGGTTGATCACTTACATAGCTAATTCCTTCAGTCAGCCATACCGGATCCGTCTGGTTTCCGTATACGGAGTAAACCACACTGGTTCTCATGCTGCCGGTAAGACTGGTTTCCATATGAAGCGGCCCGGATAACAGCAATTCTTCAGGGGCTGGCGCATCCTGCGTAATATGAAGCTCATACTGAGATTTTGGTGCATCTCCGTATTCCGCCGTTATGGTTACCGTTCCCGGCGCCAATGCTTCAATGGTGTCGTATGTAGCGCCCGTGACAGTAGCGATGTTATCGTCACTGCTGGTGAGTTTCACGCCGGTTGTTAATAATGCAGGTTCCGTATGTCCTTCATAGGTTGCATATACTTGGGGTTTCACCGTTTCTCCAACGCCCATGGGCGTCAGCCCGCCAATGTCGAGCCCGTACACCTGGGAAGCCGTATAGAATGCGGACAGCCTGTCGAAGTATACGGTACCTTTGTTTTTATTCGTATCCTTTAATTCGGTGATATAGATTTGATTCACTTTGAGAGGAGCCTTGATGGTAGAGGGAACGTTAAATTTGACGTATTTCCAGCCCTTCCAGCTAAATCCGGAGGTCGACGTTAAATCAACGGCATGCTTGCCGCCGGAAGAATCCTGAAGCTGGGCCCGGAGCCAGTGGTTCCCGCCATCGCCGTAAACCCACAAACCGAGTGCAGTCGGTGAACCAGAAACGCTTCTGCCGGTAGAACCGTCCGAGCCTTTGAGGTTGAGGTAAGCCGCCGAGGTGCCGGATTCGCTGCCCACAAAATCATAAGTTAGCGCTGCAGCATGATGACCGTAATAGATTGGCTCCGGCCTCCCTACTACATCCAGCTGGGCCTTTCCCCTTGCGGAAGACGCGGACAAATTTGTTATCGATTCAAAATCTTCGATGACGACAGCCCCTGGCTCTCCGGTGCTTGCGTACGCATCAAATGAATTACCCCAAGCGGAAACAGCCGAGCTGAACATCACGGCTAACGCCAGCGTCATGGATAGAATCGACTTGCTGCTACGATAGACACGCCTTTTGATTATCATTCACGAATTCACTCCCTTTAGTATGAGTGCTTGCTATCCAAACTGAAGTCCAATTCCAAGCGAAATCGGCTGCCGCTCACCTCCTATCGATCTGCTAGAATAGATGATCGTGATGGTCTTACACACATGTTCATCTCTATCTCTATCATATTGAAATTTTATTTCAAATTTCAATAGTTTTAATAAAATATAATTTTATAAATCAGGCAGGAATTTCAGCTGTCCATGACGTAGGGAATCACAAAAAAGAAGCCAACACGGGACAATTCCCCGTATTGGCTTCTTCATTCATTCAGTTCACGTATTCAAGAAGTCCGATTATCAGCTTCACGGCTTAACCTTCCGAAGGATACCTCAATCCCCACTGCCCCCGGATTTGATCCAGCAGCCTCATAATCGCAAGCGACTCGTCCAGCGGCATCACATCGCTCTCGAGCCGTCCTTCCAGCAGGCAACGTCCCACTTCGTAAGCCTCGAAGCTATACCCTTTTTCCTGACGGTCATCTGTAACAACCAGCGGTTCCTCGCCATCTACATGAAGCGAAGCGGAGGTTGCATTCAGGAAAGAAGGTATGTGAATATACCCGTTGGTGCCATAAATATAAGCTTCATTCGTCAGTCCCAGCCGGATCGCCCCGTTTAACGAAGCGGTCTTGCCGGATTCATAAGATAGAATAACCGAGAACTGCTCATCTACGCCCGTCTCGCCGATATGCGCGGTACTCCATATCTTCTCCGGCTCGGTTCCAAAAATCATGGAGGCAAACGACACCGGATAAATACCCGCATCCAGCAGCGCGCCGCCGCCAAGTTCCAGGTTCAGCAAACGGCCCTGCGGATTCCAGCCGCTCCGAAACCCAAAATCGGCCTTCAGCAGCCGAACATCGCCGATAAGCCCTTCGTTCAGCCATTCGCGCACCTGCCGGATCGGCGGAAGGAAACGCGTCCACATGGCCTCCATCAGGAACAGCTTCTGCTCCCGTGCAGCCGCCACTACTTCCTCCAGTTCATCCCCGTTAATCGTGATGGGTTTCTCGCACAGGACGGCTTTGCCGGCATGAAGACACAGTAAGGCATGCTCCCGGTGCAGCGGATGCGGAGTCGCTATGTACACAACGTCGACGTCGGGATCCCCTACGAGCTCTTCGTAACTGCCATAAGCCCGCGGGATATCATATTTCGACGCAAACTCACCTGCACTGCTTGCCGTACGTGAGCCCACGGCCACAAACTGAGCATTCTCCACATACGCCAGATCGGCTGCAAACTGCTCCGCAATCCAGCCCGTCCCCATAATTCCCCATCTGATCTTACCCGGATTCTGCATCATCATTTACTCCTCCTCATCCTCTTCCTTGATTGGCCTTGCCTAAAGCTTGTAGAAGCTATCCCTCTCCACCTTGCAAATTCGCAAGCCAAAGCTTTCATACCACTCGTTCTTGCCCCTTTCCTGCGCTACCTGATGTGCGGCATTCTCCTTCCATAAACGAATGGCCTCCAGGGAATCCCAGTACGATACCGTGATCCCGAGACCCTCATCCCGGGCAGACTCCACCCCCAAATAGCCAGGCTGCTGCGCCGCAAGCTCTGCCATTTTATCGGCCATCACCCCATAACCCCGGTCACCCTGTGTACGCTTGGACACAAAAATGCAGGCATAATACGGCGGCTTCGGCGTGTTCGCGTATTCCGTCATCCTCTTCCCCCTCTTCCCGGTGACCAGATTAGCCATTACTTCGATTTACATTCACTCATTGACCATGTAATCATTATATCGAACTTTCGTCATTCTTTAACCTAAAAAAGAAACCGCCTCTCTCCTCTGTGATCATCTACAGGAGAAGAGAAGCGGTATTCTGCCTTCTAGCCTTTACTTCAGTTTGTGCAACAGATTATAGATGACCTGCGCGCTTTCCGCACGCGTGGTCAGGCCTTCCGGTTCAAAGCGGCTCGGTGTATGGCCCTGAACAAAACCGAGGGCATGCGCAGTTTCTACCGCTACCCGAACCCAGTCCGGGGATGAAGCAAGGTCGGCAAAATCGCTGCCCGCGCTGATGTTCTCCTGCTGCTGTTTCATTGCGTGGGCATAAGCGCGCACCAGCATCGCCGCCATTTCCTGACGTTTAATCGGGGCGTCCGGATCAAAACGGTCTTTGCTAGTTCCATTCACGATGCCTGACTCGGCAGCTGCGGCCACAGCCTCTGCGTACCATTTGCTTGAAGCTACATCGGCGAACGGCGCAGAGCTCTCTGCCTGAAGATCAAGCAGACGAACCAGCATCGCCGCAAATTCGGCCCGGGTCACTTGCTGAGCCGGTGCGAAGCGGTCCGCGCTTACGCCTTCGATGAGCTGCTTCGCGGCCAAATCGGCAATCACTTCCGCGGCCCAGAATGAAGATGGCACATCGGCAAAGGTTTTCTCGTAATCCAGCAAACCGTAAGCGCTGAAATGGCGGATTCCCGCGGCCATGCGGCCGTCTTTGTTTACACCGCCAATATACTCCAGCTCACCATTGTCGGACAAATAGTATATGGCAATTCTTTTGCCGTTAGCTGCATTAGATAATGGCAGTTCCAGCGTGATCGGATGATCGAATTCCGTTAAGCTGTGGACTTTGCCATCCGCTGTCGTTAATTGAAGCTGGAACTTCAGCATGGCTCCCGCTGAAGTCAGCTTCGCACCGGAAGCGCGGGCAGCTTGCTCGATAAGCTCCTTCTTCTCCGCATCCGATAACGTGTCGGCACTCAGTTTCATCGTGCTCTTCTCAAGCTGCCCTGCATCTGCAAGGGCGCCCAGTTGGCGAAGCACTTCGGCCGGGATCGTTAGGGACAAATTCTTCGCTTCAAGGTGGATCGAACCATCCTTGAGGATGTCTGCTGCATTCCCTGGCAGCGTAATATCCGTAAAGCTTCCATCCATCGTTATTACAACTTGCCCGTTCGAGAGCTTGGCAGCCAGCTCGCTCACGGATAACGTGACACTGCCTGACGGCGGCGTTACCGGCGGCGTTACTGGTGGTGTAACTGGTGGTGTTACCGGCGGCTGCACGGGCGGGTCTACCGGCGGGTCTACTGGCGGCTCCGGTCCCGGATCGGGATTCCCCCCACCCCGGGTAATTACCTTCAAATCATATTCCGACCTGAAGCCTTCATAGGTTGCTGAAATGACGGTCGCCCCTTCTGACAAAGCCCGTACCGAGCCCTGTTCATCAATGGAAGCTACGTCCGGCTTACTGCTCGCATAGGTAACACCTTCGATTAAACGGATGCGGCTGCCGTCGGTATAAACGGCCTCCGTTACGGTCTGATCGGCGTCCCCGATCTTCAGCTCGGATTTGCCGCTTAAGCGTATCGATTCGATGCTGCCGTTCGGGATTCGGTCTACCGTAATCTTCACGTCTGCATAAACATCCGGCGCTGCCGTGCTGGTCGCTCTTACGACCGCGCTGCCCAGACCTTGAGCCGTCACGACGCCGTCTGCGGATACGTTGACGACATCATTCGACGGTTCGGAATGGTATACGGACCATACCACGGTTCGTTCCGCTCGGCTCGGCTTCACCGCAGCCTGCAATTCGTGACTTTCGCCAGCGGCGAGCGTCAGCTCGTCAGAATTTACAACAATCTGTTCCGGATTAGGCTTCGTCAGCGTAAACTCGTCCACGACGCGTCCCCCAACCGTTTTAGTTACGAAATGAAGCTCGTCTCCCTTCACTTCCACGGAGGCATACATTTGAGTCTTCTCTTCGTCGACCACCTCATGCCAGCCCCGCTCCGTGTGGGGGTAGAATTTAGGACCTGACGATCCAGCCACGACGTAGGTCGTGCCCTTGCCGTCCGCAACAATCTGGTTATCCATCATCGGGTAGGAACGAATATAAATATGATCATGGCCGTTTAACACGAGATCCACGCCGGATTCCTCCAGCACCAGCGCCCACAGGCTGCGTACCTCGGCGGAGTCGTAAATGCTGCCGTAAGGCCCCCGATGGAACATCGCGACGGTCCATTTCTTATCATTATTAGCCAGATCTTGCTGAAGCCACTTCTTCTGCTCCTCCAGCTGATACTCACTGTTCAGCATAATGAAATGAACGTCCTTGTAATCAAATGAGAAGTTGGTTCCCTTCAGGCTGTCCAAGCCATTGCCCGGCTGGTTAAAGTGAGCCAGGAAGTCTCCGTTTTCCTTGGTCCCCATCACTTCATGGTTGCCGATGGCCGACACTAACGTCGTATTCAGGAAATGCTTCTGGGCTTCATCGAACCAATAGTTCCACTGCTCCCCCAGGAATCCCTTGTCCACCATATCCCCGGCATGGACCATGAATTCGGCGTCCGGATGCTCGGCTGCCGCCTTGTCGATTGTATTCCCCCACAGCTCGAACTCTTTCGAGGTGGAAGCCTGGGAATCGGCAAAATACAAAAATTTCGTTGTGTCTCCCGCAAGCTCCGTTGTTTTAAAGGAGCCTTGTGCACTGTAATGGCCTTGGCCGTCACCGACTCTGTACACATACTCTGTGCCCGGCTCAAGTCCGGCCGCTGTCGCTTTATGGACACGGACGGTGCCGAGATCCAAGGTATGGTACAACTCGCTGGCACCATTGAATTTCTGGACGTTCGGCGCATCGAAATCCGTAAATTCGGACCGCTTGACCAGTTCCACGACGGTCTCATCCGTCGCCGGGTCCGTGTGCCAGTTCAGCATCCGCGACGTGGTCGGATCTTCTCCCATGCCCACGCTGATGTTGAACGGAGTAGGACTTCCAGCCAGCGGCGAAACCTTAAACTCCAATGCCGGGCTATATTGATTGCCTTTGACGGCCTGCACGGTATACGTCTTGACCTGGGACGTCAGCGCCCCCGTCTTCAGGATACCCACTGCATCCGTTGTGCCAACCGCTGCAGCGTCAGCCATGATCTGGACGCCTTCCACAGGCTGACCTTGGGCATCGGTCACTTCAAATACGGTTTCGTATCCCTGTACCGCTCCTTCCTCATTCCAGCTCAGCGCATAATGCGTTGCGATCTGCGATTCGATCGGAAGACCGTAGAACGAGAATTCGGTACTGCCCGTATCGGTGAAGGATACCGCTCCGGACGTGAGCGATATGATGCTGCTGCCGGTTGCGTTCTTTTTCACGTCGTACCGGATTTGGCCGATCCAATCCGTATCCTGCAGGGATGCGGTATGGATGTCCTTCCAAGTCACTTTCACCACTCCTGTTGTAGCGTCAATGTTCGCACTAACCTGGGATGAGCTCAGCTTGTCCCCCGGTATGAGCTCCAGATTCTCCACTTTGGTGGGATCGAATTGGAAATCGACATGGCCGCTGCGGATTTGGGATGTCTTCACACCGCCGATATCCAGCGTGTAACTGCCGCCAACATAGATCGTATTCGGCGTATCGTACACCACCTTGGCTGAACCGGTATTTACGTTGAAGTTCCATTCCTTGGTCGTTTGGTTGCCCGACAGATCACGGACGGTGACTTTTGCTTGATGAACGCCATCGGCGAGCGGAACGCTCGGCGTGTAATGGATTCTTCCTTCCGGCGGATACAGGGTATGCTGCACCAGACTTCCATCTAGATAGAATCGGATTTTGTCCGGATCGATCAGCGTCGTTCCCGGGTGTGCGACAGGATCATAGCCGGCATCCTCGGCATACACGGTAATGGTCGGCGTGTTCTCTGTAATCTCCGCACCGTCGGCCGGCGAGAATTTCTTCAGAACCGGCGGATCGATATCGTCATTGGCCGGACCGTACAATGCGCGAATTTCGTCCACGTAGATGGCACCGGCGTCTTTTTTCGCGGCCTGTGTTTCCATATATCGAACCGGCATGTCCATCACCAGCGGAAGCGTTCTTCCTTTGGGCACGGACGCTTCGAGATACTTCCATCCCTTGAAATCGACGCCGACCGTCTGATCGGTAAAATCGAGCGGGATCGCACCCTTGCTGTCACGAATTTGGGCACGGAGCCAGTGCGCGTTGCCGTCTCCGTAGACCCACATGCTGATTTTCTCCGGATAGCCCGGAATTTCGATATTGTCCGCGGTGCCGTTCGTCTGCAGATAAGCACCGGAGGTACCGGTCATTCCGGTAAAATCGTACTCCAGCTTCAAGGCACCATTCCCGGAACGAATATAGGTCTCATCGGTTTCAATGGATACCTGGGTCGACTTGAACTGCGCACCGGCGCTTGGTTTATAACGGCTAAGGCCGTTCTCGAAATCCTCGAGCATGACCGGCGGAAGACCGACGTTCACTTCGATTGAGGTCTCGATTTGACCGTACTTCACGAAGATTTTGCCGCTGACGTCCTGCTTATCCGTAGCGGTAAACGTTCCGCTTCCGTCAATCGTCCCGATATCGCCTTCGGTACGCCACTCCAAACGGCTATTGTCGGCCTGTACCACTTGACCATTGCGAAGCGCCGTGACCTTGAGCGTCTCGGTCGAGCCGGAGGAGAAGGTCTTCACGGCGTCGGAGAACTTGAGCTCAGTCAGCTCATCAACGACTTCCAATGCGGCTTTACCCGTCAGAATACCGGATTGTACGGATACCTCGGTCAATCCAGATTGGTTGCCTGCCGTAAACGTACCGCTGGCGTCGATCGCCCCATAGGCTGGGTCAACGCCCCAAACCGCGGCCTCCGTCATTTTAGCCGGATGCAGATTCTGGTCTACCGCCGCCGTTTTGAAGGTAGCGGATGAACCGGTCAGCACTCTTTCCAGCGTGGGCGCCACAACAAGTTTATTCGCTGCTCCTTCAGGCGCCTTGTTCACCAGCAAAATGCCGTTGGCCGTTTTGCGTTCCCCGCCGTCCGACGGCGAGTTGAGCACCTTGCGCTCCGTTTCTCCCGGCAGGCGGGCAACGAAGGTGGCCGAACCGCCTCCGTCCAGATTTAGTGCGTTCACTACACCAAGCTCTTGCAGCATTTCGCCAAGCTCGATGTAGTTAAGCCCTTCACTGAACCCCGGCTGGCGGCCATCAACCTCGAACAGCACGACGGAGCCGTCCGCTTTGGTGCCCACCACCGTTCTCGGGTGTACAGCCGGATCGGTATGCTGCTGCACGACGCCATCCTTGACCAGCATCACGGTGCCGCCAATCGCCATCGTGACGTCCTGCCACTCGTTATCCAGCTGAAAACCAGCCGTCACTTCATCCCCTGCCTTCAGCCCGGCAAGCTTGCTCCGCTGCGAGCCCGAAGCGGACAATACCACTTGACCTTGGCCGATCGGCAAATTCCCCTGATCCTTAACAACGGAGACCACCCTCATCGTCAAGGTCTCCCCGCTGGCGACCCTGCCGCTCACGATATCCAGAATCACTTCGTCTCCCAGATTATTGGTCATCGTGGTGGCATTGAATTTTTCGGTATAAAGAACAAGTGCGTCCGTCCCTCTTAGACGGTTGATAGAGGACAGGCTGCTGACCGTTCCGCCTATCGTCACATTTTTCGTTAATTTCGGACTGCCGTAGAGGCTCGTTCCGTCCTGTTTAATGCCAAAGGCGTTCCTGCCGCTGGGCGGATCCGTCAATAGCTCTCCGTCCCCCATGAACAATCCGAGCGGAATTCCGGTGGACATATCGTAGAAATCTCCGTTCACCGCCGCGATGACGCGATTGCCTGCCTTGTCGGCATCGGACGCCATTTTGCTGACTCCCTGCATGCCGTATACCTTGCCATCGGTGAGACCCGGCTGAAGCTCCAGATTTCCCTGCGATGGATCAAATTCCACCATATGGACCTTCTGCTCGCCGCTGCCTTTTTGCATATTCGCCCACGTGTATGTAGCCCCCGGCCCGATCTCCATCTGCCGCATATCAATGACCGATGCAGCGGCAGCCATTGGGTCGGCAGCAGCAGCTTGTCCTGCGGGAAACAGCAGCGATAGAAACATCACACCGCTGAGCAGCGATGATATTCTCTTTTTGCTCCTTAACATGTACATGAATTCCTCCTTCTCTATGCTTGGACTCTGGTTCCTCTCGGTTGTAAGTCCGCTCATGAACGAAAGACCTACTCGGGAGTATAGCGCTCGCTTGTTAATTCCACCTCCAATCTGTGTTAAGACGAAGTTAACTCTGCCGCTATCGGCTTTACATTCAGTCATTAGCTGGAAGGGCTGCAAAAAAGTATGTTACCGCTTCGTATTCACCGCTTCCAACGGCCCAAGTTAACTCGACTTTTCTCCCTTTATCATATTGAAATAATATTTCAATTTACAATACATTTTGTAAAATTTTATTTTATTTTTACAGCAGGAATTTCCGGCTGAATGGCGTAAAAGCAGTTTTTGTCGGATACGGGGAATGAAAAAAAACGCCTTGCCGCCAGTTTCCGACTTATTTTTACGGCGAGCTTCCCCAGGAAACAAAAAAACAACCGCCGCCTATGGCCGCAGTTGTTTTAACTTCCTATTATTTTTTGGTGACGTTACCGTTGGCATCAATTTTTGCATTGTAGGAGAGTTTGTTCAGTTTCGCGATGATGTCTTTGTTGTACTTCTTGTCCATCAGATTCGGTTGACCTTGAATAATCTTCACCGGCGTAATCCGGCTTGTGATCTTGGAGCCCTGGATTTCAAAATGGACCATCATCGACAACAAGGTATTGTCACCGCCCCGGGTCGAGCGATTAAACACGAAGTTGCCAAGCGAATAATAAATCGGCTTGTTCTTATAATATTCGATGCCCATCAACGTATGGCTATGAGAACCAATAATGATGTCGGCACCGGCGTCGATCATCTTCTTCGCCATCGTGCGAGCATACTCTTCCGGATAGTCGGCGAATTCCTGGTTCCAGTGGATGTACACGATCGTATAATCGTTGGTCTTTGCCGATTTCTTAATATGGGTCAGCATCGGCTCCATGGTGTAGGCGGAAGCTGCGCCCGGATGGTTCTTGCCCGCGATCCAAGAATTGTCCGACAGCACCCGGCTGACGCCCAGCACCGCAATTTTCTTGCCATCAATGGTCTGCACGTAAGGCTTATAGGCCTCGTCCATATTGCGCCCGGCTCCCGTGTACCCGATCTTCTGGCGCTTCAGATGGGTAATTGTATCCAGCATCGCCTGCTGCCCATAGTCCAGAATGTGGTTGTTAGCCAGCGTTACGCCGTCGATTCCCGCATAGACCAAGCCCTGGAGCGTATCCGGCTTCGAACGGAAGGCAAACGTTTTGTCCGCAGCTTTGCCCCGAATGGAGACCGGCGTCTCCAAATTGGCAAACGCCATATCCGCTTTTTTCAAGATGGGAGCCACCTTCTTAAACGGGTATAGGTTCCCGAATCTATCAATCTGGTTCCCCACGTAGCCGTCCAACAGAATGTCGCCTGCAAAAACAAGATCTATCGGCTTGTTCTTCGACTTGGCTTGAGTGGTTGCGCCCGCTGTATCCTTGGTTTCCTGGGCCTTGCTCTGAGTCTGTTTCCCATCCATGCCCGCTGCCGAAACAATGCTGACCGGGAGAAGCATAACGATAACCAGAATGAGGCAAAATAATTTCTTCATATCCATGCCGCCCTTTCCAAATAAAAACTCTAAGAAGCTAGTCATTTACCACGTTTATCCTATCATAAAATGATATAAAAGGGGAATTATATCAAATGATCCATTTAATAGAATTAAGAATGGCCTCTAACCAGTTAGCCTTTCAGGACTACGCATGCGGATCATTCTTCGGATCCCTGTCGCCCCAGATTTTTCAAACGGATGACGAGTGGGGAAAAATCTATCTTTTTCTATCCATAGTCTTAGACTTAAAAAGCGGGCAAAAAGTTTCAACCATCGCATATCATGTTGAAAACTTCATAAATTGCTTATATATTTATACGTATCGTAATTAAATAAGATTTTCTGATTACGTTTTGTAATATCTATACGAGGTATTTCTTACATATAAGTAATCTAAAGGAGCTGAAGCCCATGAATATTCATTCTTCCGGTGAGAACGCGCCTCTCCTGATTGATGATACGGACCGCAAAATCATTGCAATCCTCGGCAAGAACGGGCGAATCTCGTACACGGATTTGGCCAAAGAGATTGGATTGTCCCGCGTTGCGGCACAGGCCAGGGTCAATGCCCTGATCGATGACGGCGTTATTGAACGGTTCGCGGCGGTCATTAATCCGGAGAAAGTGGGGATTTCGGTATCTGCTTTTTTCAATGTGGAGGTCGAACCCAAACATTTACAGCAGGTCGCGGACACATTGGAGAACGAGCCGTATGTAACAAGTCTTTATCATATGACCGGTCCCAGCAAGCTGCATATGCACGGACTGTTTACCGATCATAAGGAAATGGAAATGTTTTTAAATGAGAAGCTTTACCCGCTCCCGGGCATTACGAGTGTGGACACGCAGATCTTAATCAAGCGTTATAAAAGCCGAATGGGCATTCGACTCTAACTCTCGACAGAAAGGACTCATACCTTGCCTGATAAAACTAGCAACCCATACATGGAATTATCGTTCGGCATGTTCCGAACCGGAATACTCGGCTACGGCGGCGGTCCTTCGGTTATTCCGTTGATCCGTCACGAGGCCGTCGTTCGTTACAACTGGCTCAGCGATGATGAATTCGGAGAGGTGCTCGCACTCGCCAACGCGCTTCCTGGACCCATCGCCACGAAGATGGCCGCCTATCTCGGTTACCGGGAAAAAGGGGTTCTTGGCGCCATCGTTGCCGTTCTCGCGCATATCCTTCCGACCTGTATCGCGATGATCGCGCTGCTGTCGGCCGTGACGTTCCTCAGCAGCTCCAAAGTGGTGGCGGGCATGATTGCCGGCGTTACGCCGGTCATTGCCGTCATGCTGGGCACGATGGCTTACGAATTTGGCGAGAAGGCTGTGAAGGGGCTCGGCATCTACGCCGGGATCGGATTTTTCGTGGTGTCGTTTCTTCTGCTGGAAAGCATCCAGATCCATCCGGCCCTCGTCATTATGCTGTTCCTTGCCTATGGCACCGTGCATTTTAGAACCGTAGCCAAACTCAAAAAACAAAGACGGGATAAGGAGGGGTCCGCCTGATGGAAGAATGGCTTCAGCTGCTGATCAGCTTTTTTGTCTCCAACGTGCTCGGCTATGGCGGCGGCCCTGCTTCGATCCCGCTCATGTACAAGGAAATCGTCACGAATCACGGCTGGCTGACCGATCCGGAATTCTCCAACATGCTTGCGCTTGGCAACGCGCTTCCCGGCCCGATCGCCACCAAAATCGCCGCTTTTGTCGGGTACGACGTATCCGGTTGGATGGGCATGACCCTCGCCCTCGCTGCTACGGTCATCCCTTCCGCGGTAGCGCTCATCTGGCTGCTGAATCTGCTGCAGAAATATCGCACGTCGCCGGTGGTCAAAGGCATGACCCTGCTGGTTCAGCCGGTCATCGCGATCATGATGCTGACCCTGACCTGGCAGATCGGCAAAAGCTCCGTCATCTCCATCGGCCTCCTGCAATCCCTCGGTATCGCCGCCGTCGCCTTCTGGGCCATGAACATCCGCAAAATCCACCCGGCTTTGGTGATCCTGGCCGCGTTTGCTTACGGGGGATTGGTGTTGTCTCAGGTGGTGTGAGGGGGATTGTAGAAAACAACTATAACCCGTTCGGGCAAGTCGCTGTAACTAAAAGAGCGAGTTTGAGGGGCACTTGCCCATCAATACTCGCTCTTTTTTCTAATCAAGAGCCATCCAAGCATACCCCGGACTACGCACCACGCACCACGCATCCTACGTATCCCCCGATTAGACCAACGGGGCAATGAGCAGAAATCACATGTGAACCGGACATCCAAAAATATGATCGCCATATCATTTAATTTGTCCCGAAAGTCCTCTTGCTCTATGGTCGAAAGGATTTTCTAACGGACACAGAGGACTTAGCGGACTCAGAGTACCTTATTTCATACAAAACAGCCCCTTTGGTAACTTTAGCGGACTCTGAGGACCTTATTTCATACGAAACAGCCCCTTTGGTAACTTTAGCGGACCCTGAGGACCTTATTTGCTGTTTTAATCGGTATTTGCACCCATAATTCGCACAATAGCGGATCTGGAGTCCGGTACATTGTAAAAAATCGAGTTATGATCTTAAATAACGGATCTAGGGTCCGTTAAAAGCTGACACAAGTGACTTGAGTGCCCATGGCTAGTAATGATACCTGCAGCCCCATTAATTACATCCCTTCAACTCCCCGCCTGCTTCCTCCCCATCACCACCCCGATCTTGCCCTCTTGGACCTCCACCTTATACTTCTTCACCCGGATGCGGTCGCTGAACAGCGACTTGCCGGTCTGCAGGTCGAACTCCCAGCCATGCCAGGGACAGCGGACGATCTCGCCCGCCCGACCGTATTCGTAATCATACACCTCCGAAGGAAGCGTCGTACCGGAGACCAGTCCTGCGCAGATTGGCGCCCCCTGATGCGGGCAGTAGTTCAGAATCGCATGATACTCGCCGTTGACCCGATAGATGCCGATTTCGCGTCCCTCTATGTTCACGACCGCGTGCCCGCCCTCCGGAACGTCCTCCTCCGCCAGCACGTAATGTACCGCCATACATGCCACCTCCTTGCCTATGCGCCCAGCTTTGAAGGGTTTTGCTTTGCTTTGACTTTGGTTCAACTTTGGTTCGACTTTGGTTCGACTTTCTTTCGCCTTTGTTTTCTACTTTCTTTCGCCTTTGTTTTCTACTTTCTTTCGACTTTGATTTCGACTTTCTTTCAACTTTGTTTTCGACTTTCTTTCAACTTTGTTTTCGACTATGTTTTCTACTTTGTTTTCTACTTTCTTTCGACTTTGATTTCGACCTTCCAACTTTGTTTTCGCCTTTCTTTCGCCTTTGGTTTATCTTTCGTTTGTCTTTGGCTCGTCTTTGGTTCGTCTTTGGTCTGACTTTGGTTTGCCCATAGCCCCAGCTTCAATTATTCGTGCTAGGTTCATACGGATACCGTTCATCCATTTATCCATTTATCCATTTATCCATTTATCCATTCATCCATTCATCCATTTATCCATTCATCCATCCATCACCCATTCCCTCAATCCAACCGGTACAGCTGCCTCGCGTTCTCGTAAAAAATCTTCCGCCGCGCCTCCGGCTTCAGCCCCCGCAAAATATGGCTCGGCGAGTCGAAGTCCCAATGCGGATAGTCGCTGGAATAGAGCAGCATGTTCTCTGCGTCGATCATGTTGAACAGATCGATGAGATGCTGCGGATTGTCGGGCTCCTCAATCGGCTGCGTCGATAAGTAGCAGTGATCCCGGATGTACTCGCTTGGCATTCTCGTCAGCCAGGGCACGGTTGCGCGCAGTGCCTTGTAGTTTTTGTCCAGCCGCCACATCAGGGCCGGCAGCCAAGCCACTCCGCCTTCAACCAGAACGACCTTCAGGTTCGGGTATTTCACGAATACGCCCTCGCATACCATGCTCACCAGATGCGCCATGAACATCTGGGAGAGGCAGGTGTGCCACTCAATGTAGCGGGTCGGGTAGCCGGCCGCGGTGGGAGCCGTCGAGCTCCCGCCGCCTTCCGCTCCCGGGTGGATTGCGAGCGGAAGGCCGTTTCGCTCCGCTGCTTCATAGATCGGGTGATAGTGGCGCTGACCCAGCGGCGAACGCGCCGCACTGGAGATCATCACTTCCACGATATCCGGATGGCCGCCGATCCGGTCGATCTCGCGTGCCGCCAGCAGCGGGTCCTGGGTGGCTACCGCCATTGCGCCTTTGAACGCTTTATGTTTGCCGAGCCACTCAGCAATCAGATAATCGTTATAAGCCGAGCATATCGCCGCCGCATAATCCGGATCATGCGTGGAGGAGATATTGTAGACGACGCCAGTCAACACGGCGTAGTCCAGATTGTAGCCTTCGATCAGCTGCTTGATCATATAATCGGGATCGGAGCCGGCTTTTCCTCCCCCCGGAGGGATCGAGTCTTTTTTCATCACGCCGATCGGCGAGTAATACCCTGATCCTGCATATCCGATGCCGGATGCCGCTACCCGGGAGCGCCAGGGCTCCTGCAGATATGGCAGCAGCGCCCTGTCGTCCTGCTCGTTATGAACGTCGACATCGATGATTTTCATATCGTCCATTGCCTGATTCCTCCATCTCCATCGCGGATTACTTGCCGCCGTATGTGCGAGTATAGGCGGTGTTGTACATGGTAAGGAGTTCGTCGGAGCCGAGTTTCTTGGCCTGGTCAATAAACTGCTGATAGGTGGAATCGTTAATCGGGGTTTTGCCGGTTACGAACTCCGTCACCTTCTGTTCAAGGAATTTGTTCAGATTGTTCAGCTTCGATTTCTCGAGCTCCAGTTCCTCTTCCGTCTTGACGATCTGTTTCGGTGCCGGCACGATGTACTGCTCATATCGGGCGTTAATATCCTTGCTCTTCTCACTCAATCCGCGCTCCCACACCTCACGGGATTTGGCGTTATTCAGCGTAATCAGGTCATACCATACGCCCCAGTCCTTGCGCAGCGCATTAAACGGAGACTCGCCGAACTCCTTGTTATATACCGCTTTGCCGTCCTCCATCGTATACGTTTTGCCTTCGATTCCTAGGGACAGATAATTCGTTCCCTCTTCGCTGACCAAATAATCGAGGAATTGGACGGCGCGCTCCTTATCCTTGACTTTAGCCGAGATCGCTCGACCGACGGTGCCAACGACCGGACGGGAGAACTGATAGTTCTTGATCCCTTCGGCGGCAAAGGAAGAAATCGCATCCAGCTCATACTCGGCCGTACCAGCCCCCCTCGCCTTCGCGACAAGCGACTCCAGATCGGCCTTCCAGAAAAACGTCACCAGGGATTTGCCCGTTAATATCCGCTCCTCCCACTGCGCTTGCGTCAGCAGCGAGAATTCCGGATCCAGCAATTTTTCCGCATACAGTTTATTCAGATAGACCAGCATATCCTGATAGTTTTCATGGTATGGGGCGAATGCGTATTGGTCGGTGGTCGGATCCAGATTATAGAAGCCGCTGATGCCCGTGAAGATACGCCCGAAGGTCGTATACAGCCCCGTATCGCCAACGATCGCGTTCGATATGAGCGGATAGGAGTCCGGCACCTTTTCTTTCAACGTTTTCAGATATTGATAAAATTCATCCACGGTGGTCGGGGCCTGTATCCCGTGCTGATCCATAATGTCCTTGCGGGCATACCAGATAAAGTTGAAGCCCTTGCCCTCCGCATCCCCTTCCAGGACAGGTACGGTATACAAGCCTCCGTCCGTGCCGGTTGCCAGCGCCTTGGCTTCAGGATATTTTTCGTAAAATGCTTTAAGATTCGGTGCCCGATCCAAATAATCATTAAGATTCAGAAACACCTTCTCCGGCCCATGCTCCCTGCCGTCCTGCGTCGGCACCTGGATAAAATCCGTAGCCGTATTCGTGGCAATCATGATCTGCCTTTTCTCCTCAAGCCCTTCCTGGCTTACGATCTGGAACTTCACTTTGACGCCCGTCTTGGCCTCGATCTCTTTGAAAATCTCCCAGTCATCCCGAACCTTGCCCTCCACCCGGTCGTATACGAGCCATGAAAAAGTAACCGGTTTGTCAGGACTTAACGTCCCCGAATCGTCCTTGCCCCCGCTGGTGCATCCCGTAACCAGCATCGCGCAGAGCAGGATCATGGCAAGCGCTGTTCTGAACCCCTTTCGCCGCATTCCCTAACCTCCTTTTTATCATCACAACGTATAGAGATGGATTTACTTGAAATCCATGACTATCCTTTAATGCCGCCAATCATCGTGCCCTGTACAAAATATTTTTGGATAAACGGATAAACGCATAGGATCGGCAGCGTACCGATCATGATCATGGCATATTTCAACGTCTCCAGATGCGTCAGGTCGCCCTCGCCCTGCACATTCGTACCAGCGATCAGGATGTTGCGCATCATGATTTGCAGCGGGTACATCTCCCGGTCATTCAGATAGATCAAAGCGCTGAAAAAAGAGTTCCATTGATTCACGGCCGTGAACAGGCCGATCGTGACCATCACCGGTACGGATAGCGGCAGCACGATCCGCACCAGAATCTGTATGGATCCGCAACCATCGATGGCAGCCGCGTCCTCAAGCTCCTCCGGCAGCGCCTCGAAGAATGTCCGCATAATGAACAAATACCATGTGCTGATCAGCGACGGAAGAACAATTGCCCAGATCGTGTCCAGCATCCCCAGCTTCTGAACGATCAGAAAGGTCGGGATCATGCCGCCGCTGAACAGAAGCGTGAATGCCGCCATCAGCAAAATCACTCTCCGGCCGGGCAGCCACCGCTTCGCAAGCGGATACGCCATCGCGGAGGTCGCAATCAGCGTCAGCACCGTATGCAGGAATGTGTACCGGATTGTATTCCAGTAACTCATCCAGAGATCGGGGTTATAGATAAGCTGTTCGTATGCGATCAGCGTAATCTTTTTTGGCCACAGCAGCACGGCGCCGCTTGCGACCATGGCATTATTGCTGATGGAAGCCGAGAATACGTACACCATCGGATAGGCCATCACAATGATCAGCACCATCATGAACAATACATTGAATACGTCAAACAGCTTTGAGGCGAAGCTTTCCTGCTTTTTCATCGCGCACCTCCCTTACCACAGGCTGGTCTCCGAATATTTGCGTACGATCCGATTGGCCGCAACGACCAGAATGAAGCCAATCGCCGACTGGAATAGGCCCACCGCGGTGGCGAAGCTGAAATCGGCATCGAGGATGCCCCGCCGGTACACAAAGGTGTTGATAACATCCGAGGTTTCGTAATTCATCGTGTTGTAGATCAAGAGTATTTTCTCGAAGCTCGCCTCCATGAAATTACCGAGCGACAGCACGAACAGGATAATCATGACCGGCACCATGCCGATGAACGTAATATGCCGGACCTGCTGCCATCGGTTCGCCCCATCCATCTTGGCCGCTTCGTACAGCGTCGGATCGATTCCGGCAATCGCAGCCAGATAGAGAATGGTGCCCCACCCCACCTTCTGCCATATTTCGGAGCCCACATACACCGTCCGGAACCACTCCGGCATGCCCAGAAACATGATCGGCTCGATGCCGAACAGCTTGACGAGCAGATGGTTCACCACGCCTGTTGTGGGAGAGAGGAAGGTAACGAGAATGCCCGCAATCACGACGGTAGACAGGAAATGCGGCATATAGCTGATGTTTTGCACAAACCGTTTGAACCATTTGCTCTTCAGTTCATGGAACAGGATCGCCAGAATAATCGGCGCCGGAAAATGAAACAGAAGATCGTACACATTCAGCATGATCGTGTTGCGAATCAGCTTCCATGCATCGGGGGTGACATAGAAAAATTCAATCAAATGCTTGAATCCGACAAACTTGCTTCCCAAAATGCCTCGGCCGATCGAATAGTCCTGGAAGGCGATGATGATGCCGTACATCGGCGCGTACTTGAATATCAAGTAATACAAAATGCCGGGCAGCATCAGCAAGTACAACGCTTTATGCTTTCTCAGAACATAGCCGATCCGTATAGCTGCGCCAATAATCCCCACCTCCGATTGAAAGCATTTACATTCGTTTGTTGTTGTCCCCACTATACGAGCCGTGCCTTCCTCGCGTAAAGCAAACATCTTTTCCTTGAGACGCATGTTTTGCAATGCCTGCGCCGCAAGGCTTTCGGCCTGTTCCATGCAAAAAAAGAGACTTCAGAAAATAATGCAGTCTCTTTTTTCCTACTGATGAAAACTCCGGTATTTGGCTGGGGTAATGCCTTCATATCGGCGGAAAGCCCGAATCAAAGAATTTCGGCCCCAATACCCAACCTTCTCGGCAATTTCGTCAATTTTCAAATCGGTTTCAAGCAAAAATTGCTTTGCCTTCATCAGCCGGTACTTCGCGATATATTCCACGTACTTCTCACCGACCTCCTCCTTGAAGGTACGGCTGAAATGCCCGATGGACATATTCATCATGCCGGCAAAATGCTCAATCGACAGCTCTTGATCATAATGCTCATGAATGTATTCCACAATCTCCATAAACTGTTGACTCCGGCTGCTGGAAGCCGGCTTCCGGAACAAAAAACCATGAATGTCCTCGAAGCAGCACGTCAGCTCGTCCCATGTCATGCAGCGATTCATCCGTTCGAACAGACCCGAGTAATAAGGAACGTTGAGTTCATTGCGCTCCGATTCCACGGCCCGAATCCAGGTGTTGAGCACATCGGCAAGCAGGTATTTCATCTGCATGGCGGAGGCATCCTTGCCCTTTCCCTCCTCCAGCAGAGCAAGCACGGAATGAAGCAGCTTGTCATACTCCCTCGTTTTGTACTGATTGAGAATCCGCTGGACCTCTTGTACGGATAAGAAAGGATCCCACTGCTGCAGCTCCCGGGAAGGCTGACTGCCGCAAATCTCCACCGCGGAATGCAGCCCCCGGTACTTCAGCATGGCTAGAGCATGCTCATAGGACTGGTGCAGCTCTTCGATGGCATGAACGGTCTTTCCGATACCGATGGTCGCTTTATAATAAGCACCGTATTCCAGAAAAATGCCCCGAATCTGCTCCGCTACTTTTTCCGAATCATCCTCCGTGATGGGACCATGCTCAACAATGCAAGCCATCAGATCCGGCCTTGTTTGGCAGATCCAGATCATGCCGGGTGCCAGCCGGTGAATCTTGTCCTTCAGCTCCGTCAGCAAAAAAGTCTTGGTGGATTCCGATGCCGAATCGTAAACGGTTGGATCATAATGGAACGAAATGCACAGGACGGTTCTCGCCGCCTTATGGCTGTAGGCAAATTCAATCTCCTTGGCGTAATACTCAATCGATAAGGCATCCCGGTATTGCCCCAGCAGGATTTTCGTAAAAAACTGCTCCTGCACGATCGGCAGCATCCCGTTCACCATCTGGAACAGCTCTTTATTCTCCGTCATGATGAACTGGGAGTAGCGTTTGATGACATCAAACTCGTTTCCTTCGTGGCCGACCTTCCCGCTGGGAGCGTGATGCAGCTTCAATCCATCCTTAATCTCCCGGATCGGCCGGTATAAGCGCCGACTTAAATAATATGAGGCGAGCGCGCCGACTATGAGGAAGAATAGGAGGAACAACCAGCAGATCCATCGGGTCATATAGACCGGCTTCATCAATGTTTCTAAATCGATCATGCTGATATAATGCCAGGACTCGTCGAAGCCGGATGCCATGAAGGACAGCCCCATCTTGTCCGATATCGTGAATGGCGAAGCAACGCCGTCCGTACGTATTCGCTGCTGCAGAGTAAGCTGGTCCTGCTCGGTCAGTCCGGTCTGGGCTATCACTTTGGCTCCATCATCTACAATCGCTGTGCCTGTAACCCAGCTCTCCGGAATATGAATCTGCTCCTCTAGCTTGTCTCGTTTCACTTCGACCAGGAGATAGACTTCAGGAGCCGCGGTATTAAACGGGTAGCTCATGGAAGCCGTCAAAGAAGCGGATGAACCCAAGAAATCCATCATTTTTTTGCCGGATAACTCGGCTTCCAGCTGATGGCGGCGGTTCAAATCCAAGGGATAACGGGAATGGAAATAATACGCTTTATTCGTATAGGTTTCGGCATCGATCATCAAATCCTGGTGAACAAAATAATAATACGCCCTCTCGACAAGATCGTCCGATTCCAGCTGCTGCAGCTGCTCCCGCAGGGAATGAAGCAGTTCCGGAAGCAGTTGGCTATCCGGCGAAGAAGTCATGGGAGCGAGAAGCACGCTCCGTAATCTGGAGGTGCTGAGGATATTAATCATGCTCGTCTTTAAGGATTGAAGCTCGGTGTCCGTCTGCTCGGAGAATCGGTTCATCATCACTTGATTGAAACGCTCGGCATCCTTTTCAATGATGCGAACGACCAGCACCTGGGCAAGAACCGATGCCACAATAACGGGAATGAGAATGAGGAGAAAATAGTTGGCGAACAGCCTCCAAAACAGGGTGTTCCTTCTGGGAGGCGGAGAATCGGTATCTCCCGGCTCAGGTGATCGGTTAGGCGGCGTCCTTCGCTTCATGAATGTCCCCCCTTTGTTATTTAAAATTGCAAGCAACATGGCTTGCATTTACGTCTACTATATTTTGATGTAAGTTATATTATTCGCTGCACCTTCCTTGCACGGAATTTGTACTGAAATGACGTTTACCGGACATGTATGCGTCCATAGCAAAAAGAGCCAGGAATCTCCTGGCCCTTCTTACGTTTCGCTTCCCAAGTGGAAAATGGTTATTCACGAAAAAATAAACCATTAGCTTTTGCTTTGCTCACGCATCCACTCAAAATCAAGATCCACACTATTTATACAGTAAATCGCTGTGACACCCCAGCAGCACACTTGATATCGGTTATATCAACGTTTACTAATATCATATTTTCCACTAACCCACTTGATGTATTCGTGCGGATACCGGAGGTTTCCTTAAAGAGAGAGACAGCCAGACACAGTGGACGGCCAACACCAGCAAAATGAACAGGTCGTAACCGATAAATGCATCACTATTGTCATTACCGGCAAACTGGATAAAGTTGTGAAGGAAGTGGAATAGAATCAGAGGGATGATATTTTGGTTCTTCACCATCAGCAGAGCCAGTACAGCGCCTATAAGCAGAGCATATACAATCTGTAAAATCGTTTGGAATGCGTCCTGCCCTGATAAGACGTTCAGTACGTGCGTGACCGCGAACAGAATGCTGGAGGTGATGACCGCGGTTTTAATGCCTTTGGGGAGAAGCGTCTTCAGAATCAATCCCCGATAGATGCTCTCCTCCACAAATCCAACGAGCAGTGTGAAAAAGATAAAGAACAGGATCTCCGAAGCGCTGATTTCTCGCATCCCATTGAGCGAGATGGTAACCAGTATAAGGAGTAAGGGGGAATAATAGAGCCAACCGGCGGCCGGTATACTGTTCAGCTTACGGAAACCGAGCAGGTGCCACTTCTTTTTCCATGTAAAGTACGCCATCAACACCAGAGCGATTGGGATAAATGAGATCAGCACAGGCAAAGTGTAACTCAACCCTTTAATCGTGGCGTAAGCTCCGGCAGCAAATACGGCTAATAACAGCAGAACCTCGATAATGACTACGGTTAAAATCGGGTGTTTTTGCGAAAAAGAAACCTTAGTTTTCCGGTTTGACATGGTTCAAATCCTTCCTCTCCATAATATCCTTCAGCCATTGCCGTTCCATCTGAAAATGATTCAGTCCATACGCCAGAACCGATACCCGATAGTAATAATTCTCCGGATGCTCGATCTCAGCCAATTCTCCAGCCACGACGTTCTGCACCGCCTCAAGCATGTGAATTTCCTGATCCAGCTTAAATATGTACTCAGCCAATCGTTTTTGACGAAGGTCTTCATCCAAATAATCAAAAAAGAAAATGCGGATTAGCTGCTCATTACGCCCTGTCTGCATCGGTCCGGACAACCAGTCCAGAAAAGCCTTTTGACCACTGGGCCGCAGAGAATATAGCTTCTTGTTCTTGCTGTTGTCCGTTTCGGTCAGTTTTACCATGTCCTTGTCGGCGAGTCTCTTGAGCGCAGGGTAGAGACTGCCGTAACTGGCCTTGTAGAAAGTGCCCACGGTGCTGTCGATCGTTTTTTTCAGATCATAGCCGCTCATCGTTCCTTCCATCAGCATGCCGAGGAGAATGTACTCCAGCAATGTCATCACCACATTTCATATAATGTATCTGTTCGATATATCTGTTTGATATATTAATCATCGTCTTTTTTCCAAAAGTAATCAAGGAAAATTTTAACAAGTAATTCTTCTTGTCCGTCCGTTCATCCATCGCAATCCACAAAAAAACACCCCCAGCATCTGTTTCCAGACGCCAGGGACGCTTATCGTTCATCCATCCACTTATTCCATGCGCTCAAACACCTTGAACCTTCGATCTTCCTGCAAAGCCACCAACATATCATCATCATCCACTACGTAGATTTCAGTGCCGACCAGCAGTTCATTCGATGATAAATGCGTATCCGGGTATTGGTCCGGCTCGAGCTGCTTCTGGATGGTGCCTGCCAAGGTCAAATTCGCCTCTGCAAAAGCCTCCGCACCCTCGATGCCTTTTCCTATATACTCTTCATCATTGTACTTTAACAAAAGACGCATAACTGGCCGACGGTTTACTGCCGCAGCCCATGCACAGGATCAACAATAGGCTGATGACCGGAATCCCTGTTATCTTAAGCCTCTTGCCCATAAGTCTTCCTCCCTTGCGGCATCATCCATACGGTCTCATCATCTATCGATAAAAGCCAGGCTATAACAGCTCATCCAGGCGTTCCTTCAATCTTTGCGCATCATAGCGAATGAAGGCTCCACTAACCGTACCGACGAGCACTTCATGATCCGTTACGTTCAGCGCACCGTTTCTGGCATATAACTCTCGCAAATCGACGTTGCCGGTGATCACGTTATGCAATCTTCCCAAGCTTCTGCCGTCCTCCTTATTCAACACCACAAGATCGCTTCCCCAACTCAGAAGCAGGTACTGATCCAGGATTCCATAACTGCTGGCGACCAAATGGGACAGATCGTCACTGGCTTTGGCAGTAGTCTCCATCTTCCATATAATGCTGCCGCTCTCTTTATCTACAGCTGCCGGAATGCCGTTCAAGGTAAGATAGACTCGCTCCCCCTCGATGACGCCGCGGGCGGCCTTGCCTTTCACGGTCCATAATTCCTTATCTTCCAGGCTGTCATACAATACGCTTTCGTAAGCGGTAGCCCCGCTGAAATACTCCCCATTCAGTGCACGCTGCACCAATAGATACCGCTCATTCAGCACCTCGAGCCGTTCCATCTCACGTGCTGGATATACGCTTTTGCGCTCGCCGGTTTCCGTATGGAGCAGAACCCATTCCTTGCCAAGCAGCATCCATCTTGTGGTCATATCCGCAGGAGATACCGGATCGTAACGGTAGCCTCCGGTGAAATAGGGATCTCGGGACGGATCGTCCATGAACTTGTTCCCGACTTTAATATCCCATGCCGATCTGCCGGTTACGGGATCGTAAGCGGTAAGCTGTCCGTTCAGCTCGATAAGCACGTACGGATCATCCGTGCCTTGGTTCAACAAGCGGTGTTCACCGGACAACGTTTTTTTCCAACGCAGCTTTCCGGTTTCCTGATCCAGCACACTTAGCACGCTTTTGGTTTCGTTCATGTTCAAAGCTTCATCCAGAATAATCGTATCGGCTGCAGCCGTCATCGTCAGGCCAAATTCATGCTTCGGCTTAACCTCCCATAACACTTGTCCATCCGACAACCGGATATGCCGCACGCGGGCTACATAATCCTTCACCTCCGGGTTATAAGCCGAGTACATGGTAACATGCTCCCGCTCCTTGTCCGTGACAGCCGTGTACCAGCCAAATCCCGCATCCTCCTGCCACAGCTTCTTGCCGGTGCCCCGGTCTATCGCATACAAGGAAGAATTATCGTGCATTCCGCTATATCCGCCATCATCCCCCTTGAGGAGCAAAACCTCGTCGTTTGCCTCAAGCAGGAAGGTGAAATTCAGATTGCCCTGATTTCGCCAGTCGGGCTCGGCTTCTAGAGACTTCAGCGGCGGTACGGCGGCAAAACGATAGGTAAACTCGTAATCATCGCCAGGACTGTAACTCCGCTCAAAGGAATCGGTCCCCGGAATCGTCCATTCGCTGGCCGTCAGCTTTCCGGACGGAGAGAACGTCACGGTATAATGGGCATCCCGCTGCTCATATCTCCAGGTCTCCCCGAGTATCATCGGTTTATTGGAGCTCATCTCCTGATTCCGCGATGTCTCCCTCGCCTGCGGTTCGCCAAGCAGCTTTTTCACATAAGAAGAAGGGGTGCCTTTCTTGAAAAGAAACTCCGTCAAGTTGCGTACCGCATCGGTCGTTACTTCCGAATTTCCATCGAGAAGCCCGTCAGGCATCGCCTTCTTGGCGGTCGAGTCCTTGCCCCGTACCCACATCGTGGCCGGACGGTAGATCCGGTAATCTTCCTTCCACTTGGCAGGACTAATCATGACGCCATACCAGTCCTTCCACTGGGCTACGGCGATGAGTGACGTTCCGGTTTGGGATATCGGCCATTTCACCGTGCTTCCGGGAGCAAGATATATACTGCCGCTGCTGCGCAGTTGAAGCGAGAGCGGGGAAATTGGTTTCACTTGGGCAGCTTCCTTGGAAACATACCATGTCGGGAGCCACAGGTCTCCCCGGGAATCGGATTTGATTAACGCCATTTCCCCCTTCACGGAGTGAAGTCGGAGCGATTCTCCCTTGGCCCCATAATAACTGACCTTGAGATTTGTCGGATGGCTGTTCTTACTAAGCGCATTAGGGAAAAAAGCTGCCTTTTGCTGAAGTATGACGCGTTGACCGGATGTAAAGCCCCCGGCTCCGGCAGCATCGGCGAATACGGTACGAGCGCTCTCCTGCGTCTGCTGAGCCGGAATCCCAACAAGTGAAATACAGACGGCTGCCGTTATTCCGATGAATAGTCGCTTTCGGATCGATACGCGTAAACTCACAGAAACCATCCTCTCCCATACAAGCATATATAATGTAAACGCTATTATAAGGCAATCTGTTCCAAAATCAAAACAAAAAAACTCCCTTCCAGGAAAGGAGCCTATCCTAAATCTCTTTATGGTCGTCTACATTCACTAAAAGTTCTCGTTAAAATAATTTCTGCTGCAACTTCACAATCAGCCGTCTTCCCTGTATTATCGTACCTCCACACGCCAACTTGCTTCGGATAGGGTATGGCCCTGCGTTTGCCTGCCTGTCATTTTTCTGGTGCGGTTTGTCACCCCGTTTGCTATTTCCCCCCATAACTGCCCCAGAAAGGATGCTGGAGCCATCGACGTGCTTCTATGGATTGCTGTTGCCGTCCCGCCAATGGATCGATTCTCAATCCGCGGATCTTCGACGGAAATCTTGAGCTCTGCGCATCCCGATAGCAATATGACACCAACCATCACAATGATTGCCGGCCATGCCATCGTAATCCTAATGCTCCGTTTCACATGTTGTATGGATTCCATCCCGACTGCCTCCTTATGTACGTTCCTAAAGGAAAGTATAAGGAACACATCTTATCAATCCATGGTCCAAGTTCTTAACGAATGCTTAAATAAAGCTGAACAATTCCATATGGACCACGCAGAAGCAGGCGGAACTTCCGTCTTAGAATCATATAAAAAAACGCCCCCTTCGAGGGAGCGTTCGCTTGGATATCCTCTGCTGCTATGCAAAGGTAGAAAAACCACCGCGCGGCAAACTTGAAGAAGCAGCCACTATACGACTTTAGGAAATCGGGTTTCAAAAATTGTCCTCTGCCGATCGCTCCGCACCCGGATTTCGCCGCCCTGGACTTCGACAATGCTCTTCGTAATGGCCAATCCCAAGCCGGTGCCCCCTGTCTGCTTCGAACGGGAAGCCTCCACACGGTAGAAGCGGTCAAAGATGAACGGCAAATCCCGCTCGGGAATCGGATCGCCATAGTTGGTGAAGCTGATGCTCACCTGATTGCCATCGCTGCGGACGGCGATGTCGATCCTTTTGCCCGACTCACCGTAACGGATCGCATTGGTTATCAAATTCTCGTAAGCCCGGACGAGCTGGGCGCCGTCTGCCCGAATAACGAGGTCTTCCTCTGCCGCAAGCTTGCATTCCATCCCGGATTTCTCCAGGGTGGGAACGAATTCCTCGATCAGCTGTCTCATGAACTGAGCCATATCGATCTCCCGGATATCCAGCGGAAGCCCGTTATTAATCCGTGTATACTCGAATAAATCATCAATCAGTTTCTTCAGATTTTGCGCTTTCTCATAAGCGATATTCACGTAATATCGCAGCTCCACTTCATCCTGGTACCGGTCTTCCTCGATCACCTCCAGAAAACCCAGTATCGATGTAAGCGGCGTCCGCAAGTCATGGGAAACTCCCGTAATCAGATCATTCTTTGTTTTCTCCGCGTTGCGCTCCTCCAGAATGGATTGGTGAAGCTGCCTTCTCATCTGGTTGATGCTCTCAGCCACCTCACCCAACTGGCTGCCTGACTGAACCGGGATGTCGGTGTCGAAATTCCCCTTGGCAATCTCGCGAAGCCCGTTCCTGATTTCCTCCAGATAAACGTTCAACTGTTCGGTCATGCGGTTTATGCTGGAAGCGACGACGCCTAATTCGTCTTGGGATTTGAGCTCGATTCTGGAATCGAATCGTCCCGCCGTGACGTCCTGAAGACCGGTCTGGATTTTCTGCAGATCAAGGACAAACCACTTCGTGCTCATATAATAGCTGACAAAAAAGAGAAGGATGCCCGCAACCAGCATAACCGGATCCGAGCCAATATGGTTAATGATCCAGACTAGCGGCGGCTTGATTGCCGGAATAGAGAGTATCAGCGTACTTAACGCATAGAGTATGATAAGCAGGGCTGCCGTGATGCCGATGCTGGTAAGCAGCATAAGCAGCATCTTCAGGCGGATGCTATGAAGCTTCATTACTTTCAAGTTAGTCACCTCTGCTTAAGTTTACTCTATTTTGTAGCCGATCCCCCACACTGTCTTAATATATTCCGGCTGCTGCGGATCCTTCTCGATCTTCTCGCGCAGCTTGCGAATATGTACCATGACCGTATTTTTCGATTCCATGAACGGTTCATTCCACACCTCGGTATAAATCTTGTCCATGCTAAGCACGAGTCCGCGATTGATGGCCAGCATATGCAGCAGGTCAAATTCGCGCGGCGTCAGCTTAATCTCAACGCCTGCCACCGTTACCCGGTGGGAAGCGACATTCATAATCAGCTCATCAATCTGAATTTCGTTCTCATCCCTCACCGAGCTGCTGTTCAGCTGTTTGTATCGGCGGAGCTGTGATTTGATCCTAGCGATCAATTCCAGCGGGCTGAACGGCTTGGTCACATAATCATCCGCGCCGATGCTGAGCCCGGCGATCTTGTCAATCTCCTGACTCTTGGCGGACAGCATGATGATCGGCGTGTTGTTCTCCTCCCGAATTCTCATGCATGCCTCAATGCCATCCATCTTCGGCATCATGACATCAAGGATGATCAAATCCACTTTATGTTTTTTTAGAATCTCCAGCGCTTCCAGGCCATGAGATGCGGTGAGGAGCGTATAACCCTCATTCCTGACGTAAATCTCCATCAGTTTCAAAATTTCCGTTTCATCATCAACCATCAATATCGTAACTCCAGACATGGCTCCTCCTTAATTAAAAGCGGCAGTCAGCATAACGCCTTTTACGTCGTCTTGCACCATGGATGTGCAGACTGTGCGTTGCTGCTGTTTTGGTTTTTCTTCGCCACGGCCATGCCCTCGGCAGGTATACATCCTTGTTGGCTATCGCCATAGACTATGAACCGGAAAGCGGCACAGCCGGCGTATCGGTTGGTTTAACCGATCTCTTCGCCTTCGGAATATTACCGAATATCACCCATGAACCCGGTATATATCGAACCGTCAATTCCACGACGATCCATGAACATCCTAAGGCTGCCGCAAAACCGCCTGCATACCACAGATGGGTCAGCATCGAGTTCCCCGTGGTTAGCGGGAATTGACGGTAGACGAGCAGAAAGAATGGATGAATAAGATAAATCCCGAAGGACACGGCCCCCAGTCTCTCCAGCGCCGGCGTCCATCCGCGTACTCCGGCCCGGTAGAACAAAATGGCGAACTGGAGCAGGACAAGCGTCCCAAAGTAAGTATGCATATTCCACAGCAGCTCATACAGCGTTGAATTATATCCGGTTCCGTGAAGGCGGTTGTTGTAATAAATGTACACATGGCCGAGACCGGCAGCGGCCCATGCCATCCACAGCATCGTCCAAGCAGCGATGCGGTAAGGCTGTGCGTTGGCACGGCTGATCACAAGCCAGGCCTTCAGTTTCGGGTAATAGATGCCGATAAAGGCGCCCAGCATGAAATAGGCAATGTAGGACAATGCCCAGCTCCCTTTATTCGGTACCTGCCAGTAGTACTTATTCATCAGTATAAACGTCCACTGGATCACCAGTCCAATCGGTATCGCCCATTTTGCAAGCTGGGGGACCTTCTTGAACAGCCACAATACAAGCGGAAACAGCACATAAAACTGAATGCTGATAAATACGAAATATAGATGCGTGTACGCTTTGCCCGTCAACAGCTTTTGAACAAAGCTCTCCATCGTCTCGCCGAACGGCCTGCCCTGATAATATAAATAGTGCAGGAGTGCGAAGTAGAACACGGAGAACAGCGTATACGGAATGATAATATACAGCAGTCTTTTTTTGTAAAATCCGCCGATCAGCTTCTTTGTCGTGGGACGGTCATAGTAATTATAGAAGAGTACCAGACTGCTCAAAAATATAAATGTCGGCGTTCCGTATTTCATGAAGATGTTCATGAAATTGTATATAAAAAAGTATTTGGAGTCCGTCATCGCAGATACGGCATACGATGTGGAGTGAACGGACAGCACGCCGATGATGGCGAATGCGCGTACCAATTGCAGCTCGGGAAGACGTTCCCTTGGTAAAGCGTTTATTTTGTTCATGGCAGTACCCTCTCATCTTTTAAAATCCGATTATTCTCGTTCTTCGCGAAACAGATTCATCTAGTATAGTAGACAGTTCTTAACGCCATACTTCCAAATTCTTATCATTTGCTTAAGATTATGGTCCTTCCTCCTAATAAAATTCTCCTTGATCATAAAGAATCCTTGGACTTACAATAAGAAAAACATCTATCGACGTACTTTCTCAGAAGACAAACCGCGTATAGCGGAAGTTTTTCTTGCGAGATAAGGATGGTAAGCCTCTGAAGTTTATACTTTCTTATCTCTTAAAAATAATAATCTTTTCCGAATTGGGGGGAATTGGATGTTGCACTTGATCCGTATCATTCGAAGTAGCTAGGCTCGGGTTCATAGAGGACCGGGCCATGTCCAAGTTATAACTCGTCGCCATAGAGCCTGCTTTTTGCTATAAAACGTAAATCAGCTGCCGGACATTAGGGAGCCGACCGTCCTTTTGGACAAGTCCCTGATCTACAGCAAAGAACTCTACCGGCTTCTGGCTTCGAACGAATGAGGGTCAATCTGTTTACAGCATCCCATTTTATCTCATGTGGAAGGTGGACAATATAAATGAATTCACAGGAATACAAGCAGTTTTATGATATCGTAGGAGCCTTAAACGGCTGGGACTTCAGCCAGGTCCGATGTATCTCGGAAGGTGTAAAGTGGGATTTTTACGATCAGGTTGGCAAATTATGCCAACCATCCGACGTTGTGCTCGATATCGGAACGGGCGGCGGAGAAAGCTTGTTATCCATCGCTGACAAAGCAGCATCGCTGGTTGGAATCGATCTTTCGCATGCGATGATCGAGACAGCCCGGCGGAATGAACGGAACGTATCGGCTTCCAATGTACGCTTTATGCAGATGGATGCAGAGGCGCTTCAATTCCCGGAGGCGTTTTTCAATTTGATCTCATGCAGACACTCCCCTTTCCGTGCATCACAGGCGGCAAGAGTATTAGCAGAGGATGGCGTGTTTTTGACACAGCAGGTTCGCGAATGTGATAAAGCCAATCTGGCTCAAGCCTTTGGCAGAGGACAATCCTCCCGTGAAGACGGTGCCTTAAAGGATCAATATATGAAGGAACTTCGGCTTGCCGGGTTCCGCGATATCCAATATGCCGAGTACGATGCGGTCGAATACTATGAGCGTGAAGAGGATCTCATCTTTCTGCTCAAGCACACGCCCATCATCCCCGGGTTTGGACAGGAGGAATCGGATTTTCGCATCCTGCAGCAGTTCATCAGAGACCATCGCACAGATCGCGGAATCCGAACGAATTCCGCACGGTTTATGATAGTGGCACGGAAATAACCGGCTCCTCTGGAAATCCATAACCCGCAGCATTCCGCTGGTAAACAGAAAAAGCGCACAAGGGTCGAAGCCCTTGGCGCTTTTTTTAGAGAGGATTCCCAGCACATAAAAAAGCAAGCCCCTCGCAAAAGGAGGAGCTTGCTTTCGGTATGGTTATCATCTCATCGACCAAGGAGCGCTATTAACCGTTGACCAGCAGTTCTTTCAGCTGCTTGATCTGCTTACGTTCGCCCGCTAGTACCAGCGTCGATCCCGCTGTCAGGATGTCGTCCGGACCCGGATTGATTTTCTGCTCTTTCTTGTTCACAATCGCTAATACATTAGCACCTGTACGTTGACGAACCTGAAGCCCTGCAATGGATTGTCCCACGCATTTGTAATGCGGCTCGATGCGAGCCCATTCGATGATCAGGTCTTCAAGTGTCACCTCGATGGTCTCCAGCGCTTTCGGCTTATACGTCATGCCTCCGATGATGCCGGCGATTTGTCTAGCCTCATCATCCTCTAATGTAATCTGGGAGATGGTCTCCTCAGGATCGTCATCTTCAAAATGGTACAGCTCTCTACGGCCATCGTCATGAATAACAATAACCAGCTTATCCCCTGATCTCGCCTGAATAAGGAACTTCTTCCCGATACCCGGCAGATCAGATTCGCGAATAATACTCATGTGAAAATCCTCCGTTCTGGGGTTAATTCAATCTCTAGATTATATAGATTAGTTGGAAGAAAGTAAATCATCCCGGCATCCTTACACTTTCCTTTTTTTTACTTTCTCCACAGGGTCGCTCCATTTGAATATTTTATTCACTCCACGGTAGACACGTTTTGATTCCTTGGCTAGAAGAGGCCCGAGGATCGCAAGAATCAGAACATAAAGCGCCGAGAATGGTTTCAGCACGGCGGACAGTCCGCCAGCGAGTCCCAGATTCGCAACGATGATCGTAAACTCCCCGCGTGCCATGATAGTCAATCCGATGTTAAGCGACGACTTATGCGACAGTCCGGCCTTGCGTCCCGCGATCATGCCTGCTACAAGATTACCAATAATGGTCAGTCCCACAGCACCGAGTGCCAGCCATAACGCATTCCCCAGCGTGGTCGGGTCGATGCCGAGACCGAAGCTGAAGAAGAAGATCGCGCCAAAGAAATCACGGAAAGGAATGACCAGCTGTTCGATCCGTTCGCTATGATCCGTCTCGGATAAGGCTAGTCCGAACAGCAGCGCGCCAATCGCTTCAGCTACGTGCAGCGTCTCAGAAAATCCAGCAATAAAGAACATCGATGAGAAAACAACGATAATGAAAATTTCGCTGGACGTTATATTCAGCAATTTGTTAAGTATAGGTGGACCTTTTCTCGCAATAACAAAGAACAACAGCATATAACCAATGGATATACACACGGAGATAATCGTTGCCCCTACCGATGTGGCCCCGCCCAACAGCAGTCCGGACATAATCGATAAGAACACCGCAAGGAATATATCATCGAACAAAATCATGCCGAGTATTAGCTCCGTCTCCGCATTACCGGTGCGCCGCAGATCCACCAGTACTTTCGCCACAATCGCAGTAGAGGAAACGGACAACATCCCTGCTATGATTAACGTCTCGTACAGCGGCATGTTGATCACAAATCCGTAAGCCAGGCCCAGAGCAAAGTTCAATATGACATATACGGTTCCGCCTACCACGATGTTTCGCCCGGACTTGATTAATTTCTGAACGGAGAATTCAAGACCAAGGTAAAAGAGCAGGAATAGAATACCGATCTGTCCCAGAAAATCTATGATTCCCTGGCTCTCAATAAATTTAAAGTCTAGAATTCCTATCGTTGGTGCATGCGGACCTACAAGCATCCCGAGTACAATCAAGAACGGTATAATCGAGAACTTGAGCTTTCCTGCAATTATGGAGGCTATAGCAACCAGAATCAGAGCAGTTCCAACCTCAAACATCATATGGTCCATAGAAGACCTCCTCCTCCTCAAATTTGACTTCTGGCAATCATTTCTATTATACATAAAAATGCATACATTTACAAAGCAACGGCAATATTCTTGTTTGAACACCCATTGCATGCTAAATTATACACATGAAGTACAGGCTTAATTTTATTATCGATTTTATGGTTTCCAAAAAATATAAATTATATCCAAATTCTTTACCACACGAAAGAGAATGAATATTTATGCATTATAATGAATACAATACCAGGTAAAAAAATCCATATATTGCGCGAATCAAACGGCCTTCCGGACTATCACCTTTCTCTTATTTCACACGAAAAAGAAGCCCGGTGGCTGCAACCACGGGGCTTCCGGCTATTTTCAGATGATTATTTAAACCAACCTTTTTCTTTAAAACGCGTGATCGCTTCGATCCGGTTGCTGACGCCAAGCTTATCAAGAATAACGGAAATATAATTCCGCACGGTACCTGTCGTAATAAACAGCTGGTTGGCAATTTCCTTCGTATTCTTGCCGTCCGCTATCAGGCCCAGCACTTCCTTTTCCCGCTCCGTCAGCGGATTCTCTTCACCGGAATACGCTTCATCCACCAACTCGGAGGCGTATATTCGTCTGCCTGCCATAATGCTCCGAATGGATGCAGCCAGTTCCTCGCTTGGGCTGTCCTTAAGCAGGTAGGCGTTGGCGCCGGCCTTCACGGCACGCTCGAAATACCCCGGCCGGGCAAAGGTCGTCAAGATCATTACCTTACAGCCAAAGCCCTTTAATGCTTCGGCAGCCTCAAGTCCGTTCATCATCGGCATCTCAATATCCATGATACAGATATCCGGTTTATGAAGTTTGACAAGCTGTACGGCATCCTTCCCGTTCCCTGCCGTCCCGACCACTTGCATATCTTCTTCCAGATCAAGCAGTGAGGCCAGGGCTCCAAGCAGCAATCGCTGATCTTCGGCTATGACAATTCGGATCATATTCCCGCCTCCTTATCCGGCATTCTGAGCACATTAGGTACACGAAGGACCAGCGTAGTCCCCTCGCCGGAAGTGAGCTCCATGCTTCCGTTTACGAATTCAAGCCGCTCTCTCATTCCCCGCAGTCCATTTCCGCGGTTTCTCGCATCGGTCACGAACCCTGTTCCATTGTCCTTCACCCTCGCAACCAGATCCGTTTCCGTGGATTCGATCACAATGGAGCACGCCGTAGCATTGCTATGTTTCACTATGTTATTCACGGCCTCTTTCAGGCACATGCTGATCACATTTTCATTCATTAACGACAAATTTTCCGGCTCCAACGTTCCCTCAAAGTTCAATTCAATCTGGGCAGCCTTTAGAATTTGCTGAATGCGGAAAATTTCATCCGTGAGCCGGGTCCCCCGCATCCGTGTCACCATCTCACGCACTTCCTGGAGTGCCGTTCTGGCCGTCTGGCGCACATCGTTGATCTCGGCCTGAGCTCTTTCCGTATCTTGCGTCATCAATTTACCGGCCAAATCACTTTTGAGGCCGATGAGAGACAGCTTCTGTCCGAGCGTATCATGCAAATCGCGGGCTATCCGCTGACGTTCCTCCAGCTTCACCAGTTCCGAAATTCGTTTGTTGGCATCCTCCAACTGACCCTGCAGCTGATCATTCTTATTCCGGTTATAGTTCGTCACGGGCAGCAGAATCACCCCGACTACACTGACAAGCATAAATGGGAGCTGCGTGATAAAGAACGGATTCCGCGTTAACAATCCATAATTGACCGTAATGATGGTCGTGACCAGATGGATGGAGTACAGCGTGATAAACCCGGCTTTATTCTTGATGTTCCCGATGAAAAATGCGAGGAACAACGAGAAATAGATATACCCGAATACCAATGACATCGTTATCGATATTAAAATTTGCAGACTCGTCCAGAAGTAGACGAGCCAGCCTTTGGCCAGAAATGAAAGCACATAGAAGGCGAAGAACATCACAATCATCAGTGTTCCGAAGACAACCTGGTAGGTAGAGGTCGAACGAAAGATGAAATAAAACGGAAGGATGTAGAAGACGACCCATACATAAGGGCTCAGCCCCGTACTTTTATGAAATATCTGATACCATTTCTGCATGGAGTCCCACCTTCTGTCGGTTCAAGCTTTAGTCCTCATTTCTACATAACGGACCCGTATTCTTATTCATTTCTATTATAACCTCGTACCGGCAAGGAATTACTCGCCCTGCACTCTCGGTCTGCTGCTCGCCAGGCTCTTCTCGGCTTTCGCCAATACCGATTCCTGCGGTTTACGGAGCGACTTCTTGGCTTCCCTAAACGTGACGAACACCTTTTTCTCTTCATCCCACAGACGGAAACGAATAGACTTCAAACTGGTCTTGAGCGTAATTGTCGTTGCCTTTTGCAGCGGAGGAGCGGCTTCATGCGCCTTCTCCAGGTTATAATTAGGAACCTTCGGGCTAAGATGGTGAACGTGATGGAAGCCGATGTTGCCCGTGATCCATTGCAGGACCTTCGGAAGTTTGTAATAAGAGCTGCCTTCTACGGCTGCATTGATATAACTCCACTCTTCATCATGCTCATAGTACGTTTCTTCGAATTGATGCTGTACATAGAACAACCAAATGCCAAGCATCCCCGATACCATGAATATAGGAGCTTGAACGAGCAGGAATGCCTGCCATCCAATCGCCCAGCACAGCAATGCATACAATGCAACAATCGAAATATTCGTTATATAGTTACTGATCTTCTCCTTGCGTCTCGCACCTTTGCGGTTGAAACGATAGGATATCAGAAATATGGCGATGGGACCAAGTCCGAACATCACGATCGGATTACGGTATACCCGGTAGTATAAACGCTGCCAAAAGGAAGCCGCTCCATACTCTTCAACGGTTAATACCCACATATCCCCGATTCCCCGCTTATCGAGATTGCTGCTCGTCGCGTGATGAATCGCGTGCGTGTTCTTCCATTGCTCGTAAGGGCACAATGTAAGCACGCCTGTAATCGTACCGAGAATTTTGTTCGCCTTGCGGCTTTTAAAGAAAGATCCGTGACAGCAGTCATGGAATATGATAAACGTCCGGACAACAAACCCCGATGCAATCACCGCTATGGGAATGGTAAGCCAGTACGATACGGATAGGCTTAAATAGGCTGCATACCATAGCAGTATCAAGGGAACCAGTGTATTGAAAAGCTGACCTATACTCGCCTTTGTGTCAATTTCTTCATAAGGGGCAACGTTCTTTTTCAAGCTGGATAGTTTGTTATCGGGTTTAGCCATAGTTGTCTTCCTCCTCGAAATGGCGCAAGGACGTTATACATGTATCGCGCACTTGTCTAATCTAATTATAGATAGGATGTCATGCGTGTCGTAGTCATAAACGTCATTTCGGGAGTATGACAAATATCATATATCGGTCCTGGAATCGGCCGGAAACCGCAGTCCGACCTGGCGTCTGGCTTCCTCCATGATTTCAGCCGTAATGAGTGAGTTGGCATGGGTATTGATTGCACTTTCCCGTTCGCCGCACCGGATTAAATCGATAAATTCCCGGGCTTCATAATACATCGATTCATGCGTCTGCAGCTGGGTGACGTTCTCAATGGTGCCGTCTCTATAATGGATCTTCACATCATAAGGCTGATTGATCTTGTCGATAATCATCGTGCCGTTCTCGCCCTGAATTTCGGCAGGTGCATAGGAATCGCTGATCTTGGAGTGCATGATCACGGCATCCATCTCGGGATAGGACAACAACAGGCTGCCCTCGCCATCAACCCCGGAGGATAGCATATAGCCGGAAGCTTTGACAGAATCCGGTTTACCGAACAGAGTGACCATCGGGTACAGGCAATAAATCCCCAAATCCATGAGTGAACCGTTGGAATACTCAGGGTTGAACGCATTCAGTACCGTCCCCTGCTTGAACGCGTCATAGCGGGAGGAATATTGGCAATAGCTTGCAAAATAACGCCGAATTGGGCCCAGCTTGTACAGGTTGTCCCTGACGGTCTTGAAGTTCGGCATCAGCGTCGACTTTAACGCTTCCATTAGCAAAACGTTGTTATTCTTCGCTGCTTCAATCATGGCGGACACTTCGACCGCATTAGAAGCCATCGGCTTCTCGCAAAGGACATGCTTCCCGTGGTTCATGCATAATATCGCCTGATCGACGTGATAGGAATTCGGACTCGCAATGTACACCGCGTCAATCTCGTCATCCTGCAGCATCGTCACAAGATCCGTGTACACTTTGGGATCCGCGTACTTGGCCGCGAAAGCCCTGCCCTTCTCTTCCGTACGGGAGTATACGGCAGCAAGAATAAATTCTTCCGTCTCCAGAGCGGCTTGGAGAAACCGCTCGGTAATCCAGTTTGTGCCGATAACGGCAAAACGGATGTTCATCCCTAATCCCTTCCCTTCGTATCTGATTGTGATTGATCTTTCGCTTTTCGTTACATCCATCCTTCAAACGTTGAAATTCGCTCGCGTGCCGAATCCGGAATCGGCGTGCTCTTGCCGGATTCGGTATCGATGAGCACAATGGTTCCACGCCCTGCCGCCTTTAAGGCGCCGTCCACCACGATCGCATACTGGACGTCCATGGAGGAGCGTCCGATCTCAGCTACCCGGACATGAAGCTTAAGCGCGTCCTTCAGATACAATTGAGCAAGATACTGGCACTCCAGATCCGCAACCACCGACACCTTTTTGTCGCTGAACAGATCCTCGGTCAATCCCAAGTTCTCGAAATACTCAATGCGTCCCTGCTCAAAATACATGAAATAACTGACGTTATTGACATGACCCAGCATATCCGTTTCGCAGTACCTTATCTTTATCGGAATTTCAAAGTGAAACGTGTCCAGCCAAGCCTTGGGATCCGGTTGTATGAAGGTTGTTTTTTTCATGATGAGTCCCCTTTCTCTTTATAAGAGACAAATGTATGTACAATTTATAATCAGTCTTATACAAGGATAATGAATACAAGTTGAGTCCGTCAACTAAATAACCATATCATGGATAAAATGTCGGATTCGCCCGTAGAATAAGGCTTGAAATCCGCTTCTCTCATAGCTTGCCTAAATGCAGCTAGCCATGAAAAAAGACCACCCGCTCCGGAGCAGGATCACTGGAGGGATGGTCTCGATAAGTATGAATGGAACAAAGCTCGGTTAAAAAAAGCGCAGCTCAGGCGATCAATGCCGCTTCTTATAGTAGGTTAAAGCAAGCGCCAACGCCAGCACGGCGCCCTTCACGATATCCATCGCATAATACGGCACGGACAGCATGATCAGACCATTTTGCAATATACCGATCAATACTGCCCCAACAAAGGTTCCGAGCGCGTTCGGCTTGCCCGCTCCGAATACGGAGTATCCGATAAAGGTTGCAGCGACGGCATCCATCAGATAAGGTCCGCCGGAGTTGACTTCGGCCGTCATAACCCGAGCCCCGAGGATAATGCCGCCGATGGCGGCAAACAAAGCGGAGACCAGATAAGCGATCAGTCGGTATTTACTCACCGGTATCCCGGATAATGCCGCGGCTTCGCGGTTGCCCCCGATCATGTACATGTACCGCCCGTGTTTCGTATAGGTCAGAAACAGATGGACCACGAGGACCACGAGCACCATAATGATGATGATCCATGGCACCTGCCCGATCTTCTCAAACACCGCCGGAATTTTACCGGTGGCAAAGTCTCCGCTCGGCAGGATCATATTCTGGGAAATGGTAGCGCCGCGGGTATACGTGAGCGCAACGCCCTGAAAGATAAACATCGTCGCCAACGTCATCAGCATATCATCAATTTTGAAATTGATGACCAGGAAGGCGTTGATCAATCCCACGACCAGACAGAACAGCAGCGTGAGACCAATGCCGATGCCGATATTTTGCCCGTGCCAGACAAACATGGAAATGACCAGCGCGTTCGCCAGGGAAGCCGTCGAGCCAACAGACAGGTCAAAGCCGCCAACGGCCAGCGATACGGTCAGCCCTACAGCAATGATCGTCACGATCGAGATCGAACGGAGTATGTTAATAATGTTGCTTGTATTCAAAAAGTTGTCGGCGACGGTCCCGAATACCAGAATAAGTACGAATACCGTAATCAACGTGCCGTATTTATACAGAAAATCAAAAGCGAAACTAGCTGCCGGCTTCTCCTTAACAGGTCTTGCTGTATTCATGTCAACCCGCCTCCTGTGCAATAAAGCAATATTTCCTCTTCGTTGGATGACTGCGTAATTAGCTCCTTCGTGATGCCGCCGTCATACATCACATACACCCGATCCGTGATGCCAACGATTTCGGACAGCTCGCTTGAGGCGTACAGCACGCATTTCCCCCGCTTGGCCAGCTCGGCCACCAGATGGAAAATGTCCCTCTTCGCGCCAACGTCAACCCCTTTGGTCGGTTCATCAAAAATATACACATCCGCGTCAACCAGCAGCCACTTGCCGATCGCTACCTTCTGCTGGTTGCCCCCGGACAGGTTTCTCACCTTGGCTCGCTCATTCGGCGTCTTAATCCCGAGCGACTCGATCATCTCCCTCGCCGCCTGCTTTTCCTTGCCGAAGCTAAGCCATGATCCCCACTTGGTAAAACGGGACAGCACCGCAGCCGTTAAATTGACGGATACCGGCTCTTCCACGAAGACGCCTTCACGACGGCGTTCCTCAGGGACCAGCGCAATGCCATGCGAAACGGCATCGTGCGGCGAGCGGATGCGGAGCTTATTTCCGTTCAGCGTGATCTCGCCGGTTGATGTGTCGGATGCTCCGAATATCGCCCGGCACAGCTCGGTTTTCCCGGCCCCGACCAGTCCGGCCAGACCGACGATCTCCCCTTTGCGAATGTGCAGGTCAACGCCGTTGATTTTGCCTGGGTCCAACATGTCCTTCACCTCGAACCAGACGGTGCCGATGTCTCGTTCAATATGGGGAAACTGCTGCTCCATCTTGGAGCCCAGCATGTACTCCACCACTTTTGGCTGTTCGATATTCGCAATGCGGTCGCTCTTCACCAGCTGACCATCCCGCATGATCGTAATATCATCGCAGATTTCATACAGCTCCGGCAGCCGGTGCGATATGAAAATAATGCCGACCCCATCCTGCTTCAACTTGCGCACCAGCTTGAACAGCTGCTCCGTCTCGCTGTGGCTGAGCGGCGCGGTCGGTTCATCCAGCACCAGAATCCGGCACTGCTTGGAAACGGCTCTTGCGATCAGCACCATCTGCTTCTCCGCCAGCGTCAGCTCCGAAATCAGCTTCTTGCCGGGAACCCGGATATTCATCCGTGCAAGAATCGATTCGGCTTCCCGATGGAGCTCCTTCCAGCGGACCAAGTGCCGTTTGCCCATATCGTGAACCGTCCGGTCAAGCATAATGTTCTCCCCGACCGTCAGGTTCGGAATGAGCGCCGTATCCACCTCTTGATAAACGATCTGAATGCCCAGGTCCTTCGCTTCCTTCGGTGAACGAATGTCCGCCTTGCTCCCATCGATCCAGATCTCGCCCTCGTAATGGTTGTACGCTCCCGACAGAATCTTCATCAATGTAGATTTCCCTGCGCCATTCGCGCCGATCAACGCATGTGCCGTTCCTGCGGTCGTCTGAAAATCCACATCGGTTAACGCCTTAACGCCCGGAAAAGAAATCGATATGTGCTTCATTTGAAGTAAGGGTGCCGTATTCGACGAGTGGGTCGAGGCGGCAGTTGTTGGCTCCATCACGCTTCGCAAGTGTATTCTTCCCTTCAAATAGGATAGGGCGCCCCTATCGATGACCGATAAGAGCGCCTGTATGAATATTGCTGTTTATTTGCCGCTGGCTTCTTTCAACGCCTTCATCCAATCCTCTTCGAATTCGGTGCTTGTCCCCCAGCTAGGGATAATATCCGCCAGGTTGACCATGTTGACCGCTTCAGCTGCACCCGCAAGGTCGGAGCGCTCGATCAATACAGGCTCCAGATTATGCGTAGCAGGTGTTTCCTCGCCGGCAATCTTCTTAGCCAGCAAGCGAACGTTGATCGCGCCGATCGTTTTCGGGTCTACGGCCGCTGTAGCTACCCAAGGGCTGTCCGGCTTCTGGATCAGCTCCAGGTCTGCGTTGGATACGTCGATGCCGTAAATCTTAACCTCGGTGCGTCCCGCTTCCTCCAGCGCTCTGGCTGCGCCGATGGCGAATGCATCCCAGGTTGCGAAGATTGCATCGATTTCGCCCTTCGGATATTTCGTTAGGATGGCGGATACCGCATTTTGCGTTTCCAGGGAAGTCTGGTCGCTCGCTACGCCGAAACGCTCCACTTCCTTGATGCCCGGATTGTTCTTCAGCGTTTCCTGATATACGGCATTGCGTCGTACCATCGGAGGGAATCCGTCTACCCATAGATAGACAATGTTGGCTTCCGGCCCTTGCTCTTCAACCAGCTTGTCCAGCGCCAGCTTCGCGAGCTGCTCGTCATCCTGCGAGGTCTGGGTTACCCCTGCAATGTCGCCGATCTCTGGCAAGGAGTCAAATGTGACGACCGGAATTCCTTTTTCGGTAATCTTCTTTACGTCCTGCACCGATGCAGGATCGTCGCCATGCGATATGATAAATCCATCGTAGTCGCTGTCAATGGCTTGTGCGATCGCATCGTGGAATTTGGCGGAGTCTCCGTTCGCCGAGAAGGTATCTACCTTAAACCCGAGAGCTTCGCCTTCCTGTTTCGCACCTGCCAAAAATTGCGCCGTATGATCATCGCCCCCGATTTTCCGGACGACCATCAATTTCACCGGATCCTTTTCGGCAATGCCTGCCGGCAGGTTCTCGACCTTGTCCGCCAGATTGCCTGCCCCGCTGCCGCCGCCGCTGCCCGATTCGGCACATCCGGTTAAGACGATCATAAACGCGAGCACCAGCGTCGTTAATTTCCTTACATGTTTACTGCCTTTCATGTTCTCTCTCCCCCTGTTTTCCGTAAAAAGGACAAATATTAATACAAGTAATCCTATAGGATTTAACTGGAGGCGTCAACCATTATTTTTCCGCTTTAATGCATTACACCACATAGGCAAAAAAAATGAAAGTGATTTCTAACTCTCGTTCGGCTTCCGAGAAGCTTTCATTTTCAAAAAAAGTCAGGCCCTTACGACATATTCAGAATGAAGCAAACTCATCAGAATACGATCCACATACGAGCCGTTCTTATACGCTTCATCACGCAGAATTCCGTCCCGCTGAAAACCGGCTTTTTCATAACACCGAATTGCGCCGGCATTGGTAGCATCCACGGTAAGATACACCTTGTGCAAATTCAGTCTCTCAAAAGCGAACTGAACGAGGACTTGCGTAACCTCCGTGCCGTAGCCTTGTCCCCACACGCTTTTATCTCCGATCCATATCCCGAATTCCGCTTTGCGCGCCCAAGGATCGATCTTGAACAACTGAGCATTGCCGAGCGGCTTCCCGTCCTGGTTGAGCACAGTGAAATATGCACCTGACGGGTCACCCTCCGCATATTTCTGTGTCCGTTTCTTCACGGTTGCCGGGGTTAAAGGCACCCCGGTACCGGATGGCAGTGTAGAACTCACTTCAGAATCCGTAAGCCATTGATATCGTTGCTCCCAATCCTCTTCGACGACTGGTCTGAGAATTACCCGTTGCCCATACAGCATAACGTCATCCCCTTTGTTTATATATGTATCGGTAGTTCCAAGCCCCTATTTCATACTCTAAGTTCAAATCTTATTTAAAAAGAGCTTCGGGACGCAGTGATTCACGCCCGAGCTCTTTCTAATTGATAAGCCGTTCAAGATAATCCCGAGTTGGTTGCCTCTAACTTCGGCTCTTAAATCTGTTAATCCAAACGAATGCCCATTGTTTCGAGCCAAGCCTTCGCAATCAGGCCGTGTCCGGCAGGTGACGGATGCACGCCGTCCGGCGCCCAGAAGGCAGCTTCGCGGCGTACCGACGCAGCAGCGAACAATCCGTCCAGCGGCACCAGCAGCGCTCCGTATTCCACCGCCAATTCGCGAACGGCCGTGATTTTCGGATCCAGATCCTCGCGCCATAATCTGCGATCCTCCGGATGCGGCAGCACGAACGGTTCAACCAGAATCAGCTTGGCGTCCAGTGCCCCTTTAGTGCGTTCGATCAATTTACGGTAGCCGGCTTTATAATCCTCGGTGCTCGTCGGGTCCCCGCTGTCATACCGGCGCCAAGTGTCATTGATGCCGATATAGATGGATACCCAGTCCGGTTTCAGGTCCAGGCAATCCTCCTGCCATCTGTCATTCAAGTCGACAACCCGGTTTCCGCTGATCCCTCTATTCAAAAAGGTTACGTTTAACTCAGGAAATTTCATGCCGAACAACGAGTCGATCAATAGCGGGTAGCCGTTCCCCAAGCTGCCGGAAAAGTTCCGGTCACGACCGCAATCCGTAATGCTGTCCCCTTGAAATAATACGACATCCCCTTGCTGCAAACGATTCATTCCACTTCCTCCTCATCGGTATGTTGCTATTGTGCGTACCATTGGAAATTCGTAGGCTCATGTCTCGTGAGAACGCTTCCTAACATTTAAATATTTGCCGTACAGGGCTCAATTCCTTTTTATAAACCATGCAAATCATCGATTATGACCGAATTTTTTTGGAATCCCGTTGGATGAGAAAAACGTCTATCAACGTACTTTCCCGGAAGACAGACGGCATCTAGCGGAAGTTTTTCTTGCGAGTTCAGGATGGTCGACCTCTGAAGCAGATCCTTATTATCTCATAAAAAAACCTGCCCCGACTTCGGTCGGGACAGGTTCTAGTATGGTTCGATTAGGCTCCGGTCGGCATGGCCACCCAGTGGCCCTCCGATACTTCCACAAGCTCCGAATGCTCGAGATTATATTTGTCCTCTCCGGTGCGCTCTTCCAACAGTACCCGTTTCTTCTTGGACTCGATCTTCGGATCGGGTACCGGAATCGCCGCGAGTAAAGACTTCGTATAATCATGCTGGGGATTGGAGTACAGCTCTTCGCTTTCCGCCAGCTCCACGATTTTGCCCATATACATAACGGCAACGCGATCACTGATATGCTTCACCATCGACAGGTCATGCGCAATAAACAGATAGGTCAAGCCCAGACGGTGCTGCAGCTCTTCCAGCAGCTTCACGATCTGCGATTGGATCGACACGTCGAGCGCGGAGAGCGGCTCATCGCACACGATGAATTTCGGCTCCACCGCCAGCGCCCGGGCAATCCCGATCCGCTGGCGCTGACCGCCGGAGAATTCATGCGGATAGCGCGTGGCATACGCCGGATCCAATCCGACCATATCCAGCAGCTCCTCGACCCGTTTCTTCCGCTCCTGCTTACTGCCGGTCAATTTGTGAACATCCAGCGCTTCGCCGATAATGTCCACCACCTTCAATCTCGGGTTGAGCGAAGCATACGGATCCTGGAAAATCATCTGCATATGGCGCCGCATGGCCTTCATTTCCGAAGGGGATAGGCGATTCACGGACATTCCCTGATACAGCACTTCTCCACCGGTCGGCTGATGAAGGCGAAGGATAGCTCGTCCCGTCGTCGATTTACCGCTTCCGGATTCCCCGACGACCCCGAGCGTTTCCCCTGCCTGAATGTGAAAGCTGATATCATTCACCGCTTTAAGCACATTCCCTTTGCCCATATCAAAATATTGCTTCAAAGACTTAACCTCTAACAGCGGTCCTTTGTAATCCGTGCTTGGCACGATGATCGGCGCAGGCTTTGCTTTCTTCTTCTCGTCCAGACGCGGAAGCGCGTTTAACAGCTTCAAAGTATAGGGATGCTGAGGATTCTCGAAGATTTCCTCCGTCGTTCCCGTTTCCACAATCACGCCGTCCTTCATCACCGCCACGCGGTCGCACATGCCTGCAACGACGCCGAGGTCATGCGTGATCAATATAATGGAAGAACCGAAGCGCTCCTGCATATTTTTCATCAAATTAAGGATCTGGGCCTGAATGGTTACGTCAAGCGCCGTTGTAGGCTCATCCGCAATCAGCAGCGCAGGTCTGCACGCCAGGGCGATGGCAATCATCACGCGCTGCCGCATGCCGCCCGAGAACTCATGCGGGTACTGGTTATAGCGCGCTTCGCTGTTCGGTATGCCGACCAGCTTCAGCATCTCAAGCGCCTGCTTCTTCGCTTCCTGCTTGGACAGCTTCTGGTGTTTCACCAGGCTCTCCGATATTTGTTCCCCGATTCGGATCGTCGGATTAAGCGAAGTCATCGGATCCTGAAAAATCATCCCGATATCGCGTCCGCGGATGCTCTCCATCTCTTTCTCGGTTTTCTCCGCCAGGTTCTGGCCAAGGAACAGGATCTCCCCATCCTTCATATAGGAAGGCGGAGACGGCAGCAGCCGCATGATCGAGCGCGCCGTGACGCTTTTGCCGCTCCCGGATTCTCCAACGATCCCGAGAGTCTCCCCTTTCTTCACTTCAAAGCTGACCCCACGCACCGCGTGAAATTCTGAATCACGGGATTGAAAGGCTACACTCAAATTTTTAACCTGCAATATCGGTTCCAACTCTGCTCACCTGCCATTATGCATTTATGTCATTAAAGTAATATCATCTACAACTCTTATAATCTATTGACTTTTAAAATAGGCTAAAATAAAATATACTATATCACTCGGAATAATGCAATTTGAAACAAGGAGGAAAGGCAGCTTATGGGGGGGACAGAAGCAGCAAGACCAAACAGACTCATAGGTTTGATAAGTAGCACATACAGTAAGATCCTTCTGAATCCTTCTTATAGATACTTACTATTATTATTGGGAGCGCCCGTGAATCTCGTGGTCTTCCTATTTTATTTGGTTCAGAGAAAGAAGGACGACTACACAGCGGCGGAGAACCGCATACGCAGCGAGATGCTGGCTGCCGGATATCTGGAGGCCCTACGCTCCGAGATGATGGAGCAGCAGAAACGCAAGCACGACTTTTTCAAGCAAAAAGTCAATGAGGGGCAGCTCCGGCAGGAAGTCGACAAGATCGTAGAAGCAAGGTTCCAGGAAGTCCTCAAGGAACGGACCGCCAAGGAACTGAAGCTGAACAACCGTAAACGGTTGACCATGGCCGATACGTTTGGTTCTCTTATCGAGAATCCGTTGTTCTTCATTATATCACTTATTCCAGGCTTGCTGATGTACATCCTTATTTTTTTGTACAGCAATCCTTACCTGAAATATATTCTGGAGAGACTCGTGATGACGGTCTTCGTTATCTTTGGCGTAGCGGTGCTCGTCTTTACGATTCTCCACTTGTCGCCGTTCAACCCTGCAGCCAACATCCTGGGCGAGACGGCAACACCGGAACAGATCGCGGCTTTTAACAAAATGCACGGACTGGATCAGGGCTATCTCACGCAGCTGTGGAACAACATTAAAGGAATTGCCTACTTCGATCTCGGCAAATCCTTCTCGGGCAATGAAGAGATTACCTCAAGCATCGCCAGAAAGTTCCCGATTACGCTGACGCTTACGGTCATTTCCCTGATTATCGCGATTGTGATCGCATTGCCGATCGGGATTATCTCGGCTACGAGACCGAATTCGTTTTTTGACTATACGTTTATGTTTATCGCGCTGATCGGGCTGTCCATTCCGAATTTCTGGCAGGGACTGATCTTCATCCTGAATTTCTCGATCAAGCTGCAGTGGCTCCCTGCCACCTTTAATCCGGAGAACTGGTTGTCCATGATCATGCCGGTGATCGTGCTCGGTACAGGACTTACCGCTTCAGTAGCGAGAATGACGCGCTCCTCAACGCTGGAAGTTATTAATGAAGATTACATGATAACAGCCAGAGCGAAGGGGCTCAGCAAGGGTACCATCCTGATGAAGCATGCTGTCCGCAACGCCATCATTCCGATCATTACCGTCATCGGACTTCAGTTCGGCGGGATGCTCGGCGGCTCTGCCGTTACGGAGAAGGTATTCAACATCAGCGGTATCGGCAGCTACATCGTCGATAAACAATTCATCCCTGACATTCCGGCCATTATGGGCGGCGTAGTGTACACCGCCATTACCATATCGCTGGTGAACGTCATCATTGATATCTTGTACGCGTTCTTCGATCCACGGATCAGATCCAAGATGAAACAATACTAAAGCAGGTGTACTCATGATCAAGAAGCTTCTTTCTAAACAAGAAACCAAACACCAGCTGAAATCCTCACACGAGTACAGTCAAGCCAGCTTCACATGGGTTATTTCTTTGACCTTAACGGTGATCCTGCTTCTGAACAGCTTTGATTTCACTGGGGGAACCATTAAACCGTGGGTGTTCACCGCCTTTGCGGTATACGCATTGTTTACCATCATTCAGATTATCATTACGCTGTTGATCCGAAGAGATCTTCAAAGCCAGGGAGAAATCCGGCGCTCGACGAGGATCCTGGGTTACATTCAGCTGCTGAGCATTGTCACGGGAAATCTGTTTACCGTCACTTTCGGTTTCAATCTGATTAAAAAGCAGAAGCCTCCCGAATATACGATTGCCGTCTACATGCTGTTAACCCAGCTGTTTGTCATCGCGATATCGGCGCTGAACCTGTTCAAGCCTTACGTCTCGAATACGTTTCTGCCGGCGATGGCCGTGCTTCTGGTTGTAGCCGTCATTCAGCTGATCGCGCTTATCCTTGTTGCCAGGTACGTCAAAGCGAATTACGCGCACCCCGTATTGAGCTGGCTTGCCTTTCCAATCATACTGACTGCGGTAACGGGCAATATTTTTGCTCTGGTGCTCGGCATCAACCTGCTTGCGAAGATACGCAAGAACGGTAATCCGGCGATGACCCGCTGGGGTGACGTGTGGGTGAAGCTTACTGCCAACTCGACAGCTATGTCCGGACTGTTCTTCGTGATCTTCCTGTTCTGTCTATCGGTAACCAGTCTGTTTACCTTCGATTACAGCATTGCGATCGATAACAACTACAGCGCCATTCTGCAGCCGCCAAGCCTGGTGTACCCTTTCGGTACGGACAACTTCGGCCGGGATTTGTTCTCCCGAATCGTATTCGGAGCCCGGATCTCGCTGATTGTCGGATTTGCTTCTACAGCCATCCCGGTTGTCATCGGCGGTGTTCTCGGTGCCATCTCCGGCTACTATGGCCGCCATACCGATAACATCATCATGCGTTTGCTGGATGTGCTGTACGCCATTCCGGGCATCTTGCTCGCCATTGCGATTATTGCTGCATTCGGAGCCAACACCGTCAATCTCATCCTGGCACTCAGCGTAGGCGCTATACCGACTTATGCAAGAACCATGAGGGCGAATGTGCTCCTCGTCTCCACCTTTGAATACGTCGATGCGGCCAGAGCCTTCGGCTCCAGCAATTTTTCGATTATATTCAAGCATATCGTTCCTAACTCGCTTGCACCCATGATTGTGAAATCCACGCTAACCATCGGTGCAGCCGTCATCTCGACGAGCAGCTTGAGTTATCTGGGTCTCGGCGTTGAGCCGCACATCCCGGAATGGGGCAATATCCTTAAGATCGGAAGCACGTATCTTGAGACGCATTCCTACTTGGCCATTTATCCGGGTCTAGCCATCATCGCGCTTGTCCTGTCCTTCAACTTCCTTGGCGACGGACTCCGGGATGCCCTTGATCCTAAGCTGGATTAATGCTTCGGTGCCCTTGGCACACTAACTAATGGTTTCAAAAAATATTTTATATATATATACAACTCAGGAGGGTATCACCAATGAAAAAGAGTTCCTTGCTGTTACTGTTTCTCACGCTAGTCATCGTACTGGCCGGATGCAACGTAACAACCAAAGATGATGCACAGCAAAATCAGCAAGAACCAGCGGATACAGCCACGGACACATCTGCTGTTAATATCGAACTGCTCGGCATGAGCTCTAACGAATCGGATGTTAACATCATTCGCGACCAGCTCACGAAGAACGGCTTCAACGTGAAGCTGAATCTGCAGCCGGACTACGGCAGCTTCAAGGCACAACAGGATGCCGGCAACTACGACGTCGCGCTGTCCAGCTGGACTACCGTTACGGGTAACCCTGACTATGCCGTTCGTTCCCTGTTCAAAACCGGCGGCGACTACAGCATCATGTCCGACGAAGAAGTGGACAAGCTGATCGACCAAGCAGCTACGCAAACGCCTGAAGACGCTGTTGAAACCTACAAACAGCTGGAGCAACGTCTTGTTACAGACAAAGCTTACATCGCTCCACTGTACATTTCCTTGAAGAGCCAAGCGTTCAACAAGGACGTGCTGGACGAGAATTCGGTCCGTCTTTCGAAATCCCGTTCCCTTCCTTGGGAAGCCGTTGATTTCAAAGACCAATCCAAGCGTGCTACGCAGCCGCTGATTCTGTCCCAATCGATCTCTGAACTGACCTCTCTTGATCCGATCAAGGGTAATGACGGTTCCATCAACATCATCAACACCAACATGAACGTACGTCTGATCAACCTGACCGATGATGACAAAATCACATCCGAAGGATCGCTGTCTTATAACCATGCCATTGGCGAAGGCAACTCGGAATACTACTTCATTCTTAGAGACGATATTAACTTTGCCAAAATCACGAACAAAAAAGCTGAAGATTCCGGCGAGCGCGTAGGCGCCGACGATGTCATCTTCTCCATGAACAGAGCCAAAGACAAAAATTCAGTGCCTGATCATCGTACCTACACGCTTCACGAGCACATCAACACGGTTGAAGCTGTAACGGATTTGAGCGCACTGGAGAACACCAAAGTATCCGGCGGCAGCGAAAGCGTCAAGGATGCTCTGGAAGCCGGCTTGGATACCAAGATCACTTCCCTTGTTGATGACAAGAACCAAGCAAGCACCAAAGACGGTAAGTACCAAGTCATTAAATTGACGACAACCGAGCCGTTCCCGCAAGTATTGAACTACCTGGCTCACCAATCGGCCGGTATCGTGTCGAAGAAACAGGTCGAGTCCATCAACACGTATGACGTTGAGAAATTCGACGTGAACAAAGACATCCCTTACGGCGACCAAAATACGGTAACCGAAGGCGACAAATACAATAATACGCTGTATGCCAGCGGTCCGTACATCCTGTCTTCCAAAACGGACTATGAAGCCACCTTCTTCAAAAACCCTGGCTACATGAAGGGCACGGAGCACGAACCGAAAATCGAGCAAGTGAAAGTTCGCTTTATCAAGGATGCGGACAGCACGCTCTCCGCACTTCGCAGCGGCGAAATTCACCTGTACTATGGCGTGCCTGAAACGAAATACGATGTGGTTAAAGGCGACAGCAAGCTGAAGCTGCAAACCATCGAAAGCAACGCCGTCTCCTACTTGCTGTTCAACACGAAAAACCGTGATGTAGCAACAAGCGACGATCTGAGAAGAGCGGTGCTCTACTCCATCAACCAGGATGAGATCCTGACATACTACAACAACAACAAAATCAAAGCCTACTCCACCGTCAGCCCAATCGTAAAAACTGGCAACGAGTTGGTCGCCGATCCGGCGAAGGTGAAGGAATTCTTGAGCGCATATAAAGCGAGCAAGTAAAAAAGAGGACGACATTAGCGAAAAGCTGATGTCGTCTTTTTTTGATGCGAGGTTTATATGCGCCACTTCTTGCTCCAATAGCATCGCAATGGAACAGGTAGTTCTTTGCATCGCTCCGCATGCGGATGATTCTTCCGATCTCTGTTGCCCCCAGATTTCTATGAATGAATGGGCCAAAGTAGAAATCCGGGGGCGGTTTACGCTTACGATGCAGCTTTCTTTCAGAAAGCTTTCAGGAGACCGCTACCCGCTTCTCCAGAATCATTCCGCCTTCTCCGCTGGAGCACTACCTTAAGTAGTCCGTTGTTAGCTCATGTTTCGATACATCTCACATTAGCCATAAAAAGGGACGAATGATAGCCGCGGCGCAGCTACTCTCGCCTTTTTTTGGGGAGGGGGGAGTGAGAGGAAGCCCCCCTGTAATTAACATATACAGGGGGCTTACCAAGATTGATGCCTTGGATTACAGGCGCTTGATATCATCTACAAGCTCGGGCAAGCCCTCGCAGAAATAGTGATCGTCGCCCTCGTATTCTCGGGTGACAGCTTGGGGGAGTTGCTTCGCGTAGTGCTGAGCGTGCGCGAAAGGCACCACGGGATCGTGGCGGCTGTGGTACAGGTACAGACTGGATATGCGAGGCAGCATGGTGGCGAAAGAATCAGGCAATCTAAAATCTTCACTCCGCCAATCGTCGTCTTTCTCCCAATAGGGGGCGGCGATCAAAAACAGTCCAGAGACGGTTAGCTGACAGTCTTCTTCCGAAAGATATTTCAGTAGCACGGAGCCGCCTAGGGAATGACCTATGAGCAGCACCTCCCCATCCCATGCCTTGATTTCATTGGCGATCTGCGTTTTCCACGGAATGTAATCCGGATCCGGCATGCCGGGGGATAAGATATGGTAAACTTCCCCGAGCTGTTCTTGTAGATGGGCGATCAAGCCACGGCTTCCTTGGTTAGGACCTTGGGGTCCTGCGCTATGGATGAACAAAACTTGTTTTTTCATGTTCAGTCTCCTTCCCGATCCTTGCTTATGGGTATGAGCATGTCCAACAGGATGTGTACCAACCTAGAATATCCTATGGAGAGGGGTTCGACTTCTTTTCATTTGCTGACATTTAATTGGAACGGGTTAATTCCTTGCATCTTACCCGGAAACGCCCCCACTTGGTAATCATGCTTAAGATCAAGCAGCGAGGATTCGTTCTCTATCAGCCTCAAATCTACGTGGTACTCCATCTAAGATAAACAAAACCGCCCCTTCACCAGAAACGGTTGAAGGAGCGGCTCTTTTTAGCGGATCGATTATAGGATGAATTAAACCGTCAGCACCATCGACGGATCGATACAATCGGCCATGGACCGAACCATGACCCGGCCTGGCTTGCCCGGTACGAATGCCTGCTCGCCGTCATCGCGGCGGCTGAAGGAAACGGTCATCGGGATGCCTGGAATCAGGTCGAGGAAGTTATCGCTGTAGAAGCCTTCCGCTTCCGAGGACAGCCATACGTGGCGGGCGAGCACACTGCTCTCCAGCACAAACGTCGTGCCGTCGCTTCCCTCGACTTCTTTTATGCTGATGGTCGGGCTGTGCAGACGAAGATGCTTGTCATTCACGAAATAGAATGTTTTACTGTCAATCACGTCTCCATCCTGAAGCAATTGCGCCAGGAGCACGACCTGGGATGCATCATGTCCGCCAAGCAGCTCATCGGCCACCGCGCGGAATACGACGAGGGACGCCTGCTCTTCCGCACGGATCGGCTGCTCGGATATATAGAGCTCTTTTCCGTTAAAATCGAATAACTGAATCTTCAGTGTGCCCTGGACCGCTTCTGAAATATCGGATACGAGATGGACGATGATCTCTTGTTCCTTGGATTCGATCGTGACACTGACATCCCGGAAGCTGCGCTTAGCCACATACTGCAGTGCTTTCCATCTGCCGAGGTAATCCATGCCCGCCCACGAAGCGACCGGCCAGCAGTCATTCATCTGCCAATACAAGGTGCCCATGCAGTACGGTTTGTTGCGGCGATGGGCTTCAATCGCCATCTTCATCGCTTCGCCCTGCTGAATTTGGCTCATATGCAGGAAAGCTTCAAAATCCTTCGGCTCGTTATAATATTGATCCATGTAAGTCTTGATCAAGCGGTTGCCGGCACCGTTCTTCTGGTGCGCCAGCATGACCTTGGACTCCAGCTCCATATCGCTATCTTCCGCGTATGTGCGGACCGTCTTCGGTTCCGGGAAGGACTGGAACCCATATTCGCTCATGAATCGGCCAACATAAACATTGTAGTTATCAAACGGCTCCGTGTTATGCCACACGCCCCAGTAATGGATATCTCCGCTCGTTGTGGACGGATTGGCATGCTGCTCTTTATCATGGCTGAGCGATACCAGCGGAGATGAAGGCCAGTACTCTGCTCCAGGTGCATAACCGGTTACAGCCTCCGGCAGAATTCCGTGGAATACCTTTTCGTAGTCGCTCCAGATCTTTTCGCGGAGTTCTTCGGTATATTGCTGCTTCCAGCCCCAACCGGCCTTCTCTTCATAGTGCGCCCAAGCGGAATCTATCTCGTTGTTGCCGCACCAGAGCACGATGCTCGGATGATTCCGCAGCCGGATCAGGTTCTCCTCCGCTTCCAGCCGGACGTTCTCCAGAAACGCCTCATCGCCCGGATACATGCTGCAAGCGAACATGAAGTCCTGCCATACCATGAGTCCGTATTCATCACAGAGATCGTAGAATACGTCCTCTTCATAAATACCGCCGCCCCATACGCGCAGCATGTTCATGTTGGACTCCGCTGCGGACGCAATTTCATGACGGTAACGCTCCGCCGTCACTTCCGTTATGAAGCTGTCATTCGGGATATGGTTTGCCCCTTTGGCAAACACGGGCGTCCCATTGAGCTCAATGTAAAAGGAAGTACCGCGGTTATCCTGTTCCCGAACGAGCTTCACGCTGCGCAGGCCGGTTCGAACCTTTTTCTCCGCAACGGTTCGTTCTGCTTCCACCAGCTCGGCATGGAACGAATACAGATGAGGCTCGCCCAGGCCGCGGCACCACCACAGCTTCGGCTCCGCAAGCGCAAGGCTCAATTCAACCGAATGACGGCCCTCTTCCAGCCGAACATCCTGTTCCCATGTCTGGCCGCCTGCACTTACCCGAAGCACGCCTTGCCAAGCATGCTCCGCCGCAATGGAGGCAACGGCCGTGACCCTGGCCATTTCTGCCGTAACCTCATCCTGGCGAATAAACAAATCATCCAGCCTGACTTCGGACCAAGCCTCTAGCCTGGCCTCCCGCCAGATCCCGCTGGTCACGAAGCGCGGTCCCCAATCCCAGCCGTAATGATAAGGCGCTTTCCGGGCAAAAATACTCACTTTCTGGTCGCCCATCCCGCCAACCTCGGACTGGTCATTCGAAGCAGGCAGCGGATATCCGAGCTTCTCAAGCTTCGGCAGATCCTCCTGGATAGGGGAACGGAAGCGGATTTTAATCACATTTCCCGAATCCTTGAGCTGCGATTTCACATCGATCCGCCATGAACGAAACATATTATCGGCGGAAAGCACCTTGGCCCCGTTCACGTACACATCCGCGTAGGTATCCAATCCGTCGAATACGAGTTCGATGCGGGATTGGGCGCTCAGATTCGAATCCACATCAAACGACGTCTCATATTCCCAATCCTTCTTATCGATCCACTGCAGGTCATGCTCATTCGTCCCGTAGAAGGGATCGGGGATGATGCCATTCTTCAGCAGGTCCGTGTGAACGCAGCCCGGCACCTGGGCCGGCAGCCACTCGGATTCGTCGCAAGCTTTGAAGTTCCATTGATTTAAAGTCATAACGTTAAAATTCATGATAGTCTCTCTCCATCTCTATATATTGATTTTGATGCGGTTCGGGTCATACTCCATACAGATATGGCTTCTTTCGCGTATCAGCTTGTTCTCCACGCTACGATCAGCTTCCCGGCGAGCGGCAGCGGCCTACAACTGGCATGCCTTACAGATCAAGCCGTCAGCCTTTCAGATCCGGAAGTTCATCCAGCGTGACGGTAAACGGATGATGATAGGTGCGAATCAGCTGCAACTCATCCGTATACTCTTCGGAATACCTCCGGTTATTTCCTTCCCCTGTGAACACAAAGTTTCCATACCACGTGCAATTCCATGCCCACGGGCATCCGTCTGCCTGCATGAGATCGGGGTCGGGTATGACGCCGTTCTCGGTCAGGGCAATGATTTTCCTCGTGTCCGTATACGATAATGCCCTGCGGAACCGTTCGGATTGCGAGCTGTAATCCCGGGCAGGCGGATAAATGTCCTCCCCGATGATATCAACGTAGGAATCACCCGGATACCAATCCTTGTGCTGCCCGTTCCATACCCAGATCAGGTTGTTCAATTCGTGGTGATGCGTCATGCGTTCGTACATCAGCTTCCAGAGCGCAATGCAAGGCTCGGGGCCTTTGGCCCCCCACCAGAACCACCCGCCGGAGGCCTCGTGAAGCGGTCTCCACAGCACCGGAATGCCGGCATCCTGCAGACGTTTGAGCTCGACAGCGATCGTATCGATATCCCGGAGGATAAGGCCATACTCTTCCGACGAAGGCTCCGACATCGCCCTTGCGATATCAAAGGTTGTCGCATTGGTGTAAAAGCCTCGGCCCCAGGTCCGATCCGGCGGCAAATCGATCAGATCCTTCGGGGCATTCCAATGCCAGCAGAAGGTCACAATCCCGCCGCGCTTCCACCACTTCATCGCCAGATCCGTATCTTGACGCTCGGCCCCTCGCTCCACCCGGGATGGGGAGTAATTCATGAAATCGAACCCGCCGACGGCCGGGTATTTGCCCGTGACCTCGTGGATCATCTCGAACTCCGGCGTTAGCACAACGCCAATCTGCTGCCCGGTCAGCATCCGCTTGCCGTAAATGCTGCACAGATAGCCCATTAACCGTTTCGCTTCATCGGAAGCGGCCGGGTTGATCAAGTCCGGTTGGACCTCATAGCGGGTGCTGCTTGCTTTTGTCATGCGATTCACTCCTATCCTGTAATTGCCGTATGGATGAAAGAACCTACAGATTTCCTTCACCGTAACCCAAATGGCACAGCCCAATTCCAGCAGGATACCTATCAGGCAAGCACGATACCTAACTCACGCCCTCCACTCATCCTGCGCACACGGCACCTATCTTGCAATACAATATCTATCCTGCAACACGACATCCATCCTCAGCAGCTTCTACCCGACAACCCCCGTACGCTCCACGCTCTCCACAAAATGGCGCTGCACGAACAGATACAATCCGATCAGCGGCAGAATGGCCAGCAATATCCCCGTATCCACCACGAGTGCCACATAGTTCGGATCGGCCTTGGCCGATGAGCCGAGCCCCATCAGAGCCGGGAGAAACTGGTTCGCGTCCGCCGGCAGTGAAGCGATTTTCAGCGGCATGAGGGACTGTTCGCTCATAAAAAGCGAGGTATAGAAGGTGTCGTTATACTGCCAAACGAACGAGAACAGCGTCACCGTAATGAGCGGCGGGATCGCATTGGGAAGCATAATCGCAAAAAACGTCTTGATCCCGCCTGCACCGTCGATCAACGCCGCCTCCTCAATCTCCTTCGGCAGCCCCCGGAAAAATTGACGGAAGATATAAATGAACAGTCCAGCCTTTAGCCCGGTGGCCGTAGCCGAAGTAATGATCGAGGGCCAATAGCTGTTTAACAGATTGATACCCTCTTTTCCGGTAAACAAGTGAACCAGCCCCAAAATATCGAAGCTGCGAAAGTGCAAATACATCGGTACCATCAGCGTGCTCATCGGGATCAGGATCGTCAGCACCACCAGGCCGAAGAGCAGGTTGCTTCCCGGAAAGGTGAACCTGGCAAAGCCATACCCGGCAAGCGCGGTCGACATCGTGGTCAGCAGCATCGTGATGAATACGTAAATCATCGTATGAAGCAGCAGCGGCCAATAATCCAGCAAGTCGAGCACGAGCTTGAAGTTATCCAACGTGAAATGCACCGGAATCATGTAAATCGTCGGATTATAAATATCCTGTTTGTCTTTGAACGCGACGGAGAACTTGGAGATGATCGGATAGATGATGATGAATGTGATGCCGATGATCAGCAGGTAGCGGAACACCGCCCATAGGATAGGCAGCGCCTTGTTCTTGAACCGGTTCATTCGTTCCTGAGCCGCTTCGTCCGAGCGATCCCGAATCGATGCCATACGGACCTCCTTTTTTCCTGCACCCGTCAGTCAGGAATCTCTTTGCCATTAATTTTGATAAAAGGTTTTCCTCGATACGATGATCCCCATGATAATCAGCAGCACGCTGATGACGATGGTATACAGCCACGCCATCGCGGCACTGAGTCCGAAATTCTGCGTCTTGAAGGCTGTCTCGTAAATCGTCCGGGTCACCGTGCTGTCTGCAAACGAATCAATGATGGTATAAATCATGTTTGTCAGGATGAGCGGGCTCACCATCGGAAACGTGATTTTCCAAAAGGATTCATAGGCGGTAGCCCCTTCGATCTTCGCCACCTCATACATCGAGCCCGGCACGGCCTGCAAGGCTGCAAGAAAGATCAGAATCTGCACGCCCGAGCTGCTGATGATATCGTAGATCCTCATGACGGCCCCGATAATATACTCGGTTACGGTAATCGGAAATCCGGCCTCGGATAAAATGCGCACCATCGACAGCACATTGAATTGCCCGGAGGCTTGCCCGAGCTCCTCCGCCACCGTCGCGTTTCCGACCAGATTGATCAAACCCGAGGTTTCCGCTGCGGAAATCGCGCCTGACGCCAGGATGACCGGCAGGAAGAAAATCGCCCTGGCAAGGGCTCTCCCCCTGAATTTCTGATTCAGCAGAACGGCCGAGAACAAACTGAAAAACAAGATCAACGGAACGTCCACCACCATGCCCAGTATCGATTCCGTCAAGATTCGGTTGAAATTCGCGTCCACGAACAGCGCCGTGTTGAAATTGCTCCATCCAACCGACTCCAGTTCATAGCCTGTGGGGGAAATGTTCAATTTACTGAAGCTGAACAGAATCGACTGTAACAGGGGTCCGGCAAACAGAAATATGAAACCGATCAGCCATGGCGCGATGAAGAGCAGGCCGAGCATGGATCTTTTCTGAGTCAGGGACAATCTCATTTTCATGCCCGGTCACCCCCTACGGCATAATTTTGCGGTCCCACTAGAGTTCCGTTCACATCGACGGCTTGATCGGTATAATTGATCAGAATCGACGTGCCGCTCTCATACCTCACTTCAACGACGCCGTCAGCATGCCGTATATGCTCCACTATCCGCTGCGTCCGGAGCGGCGCCAGCACCTCTCTTAGCTCTTGATACAAGGAAACCGCCTCATCGAACCAATCCTTGTAATGGGTGGCGTACATGTCATCGAAACGCGTGTACTTCAGCTTCGAGCTTGGCTCATAAGACCACAGAAAGTGTGGAGCCGATCCGAATTCCAGCGACTGCAGAAGCTGCTTGCGCAGGTTTTGCTCATTCAGGTTATTGACCGATGCCCCTGCATAATCCAGATATCCGTGAATGACCATTTGATAAAAGGGGACTTCCTCATCTGTCAGCCCAAATCCGCTGCTCGACGACGGTACATCAATCACGTGGCTGGCATAAGGCCAGCTGTATGCATTGGCACCGGAAACCATCGTATCCGGGTAGGCCTCATGCAGCTTCTGGAGCTGATCCGTCACGATAAACTTCGCGGTTTCTCGGAAAACCACCCGCTGCACCCGGTAATCGGAGCTCAGGATATCGCCCAGGTCCCGCAATGACACGGCCCCCATGCCAAACCGTTCATATTGCCCCGCAAATCGTTCCACGTAATAGGGAAGCTTCGCCGGCGACATCAGGTTGTACGTGCCGTAATACGAGTCCATCCGGTTCGTGTTCCGATCATACGGATGCAGCGCTGCCGTTTCCCTGGTCACGTAACGGGATGCATCGGATGACGGCGTAAACGCCCCATCGTCATGGTAGACATGCTGGAAGGCGATATCCGGGTACAACCCGCCGCCGGCGTCCTGCAATTGCTTGGACAGTGCCTTCAGCCCGGCGGCGCTTCCAACGACGCTGTCTGTCTTTACCTTCACCGGAGTTTTGTGATGGACGCCTTTGCCAAACCATCCGAGGTAACGCATTCGAAGATTGGCGATGCCCTCGCCTTTCAGAAGAGCGGCAATCTCGCCTGCCTGCTCGAAGGTGGTCATCGAGACGACGGCATCATACGGCACGCCCAGAAAAGATTTCCGTTTATCCACGCTTCCCAGCATATCGAGATAGAACGGGATGCCCTCCGCTTCTTCCAGGGGAGCCAGCTTGTTTTCCTCCACAAGCGTTTCCTGATATAAGCGGGCCATGCCCGAGTAGCTGGCCTCGTCGCCGGACAGGAAACGGTATCTTACGGACAGCTTTCCGTTGTAGAGCTTGTCATTCAGCAGCTGGATCTCCTGTATCGTGCTGCCGGTGTATAGCTCCAGCATATCCTCGCCGCGCAAGGCAAAGCTGCTGAATATATGATTGTACGAGTTCTGCTTCCCGCCGATATCGGCGGACACGCTCGCGATGGCGTCGCCTTCTTCAATCACGGCAAACCAGCCGCGATCGCCGCTCTTCATGCCGAACACAGGCAGCCGTGCCTGCTCCGCCACTTGCCCGCGGCTGCTGCTGTTATTATTCGGATCGGTGCCGTATATTCGCTGCACGTACTGCTCTTCCTTCACTTTGCCGTTATTCAGCTTAATCAGGCTGCCGCTGCCGTCCGGCACCAGCATGTATCCCTCGGCCTTCGAGCCCGCCGCTCCGAAATAGCCAAGCAGCTCCACGCTGCGCAAACGGTGGCTCTCACTTTCCGTTACCTGATCAAGCGGTATGGAAACGATCAGCGAATCCTCTTCCAGCCTGTATTCGAGCGGAACCTTGAACTGCGGTTTCGAAGAGGCGCTTGCGGCCGCTCCTCCACCCGCTTCGTTATCGTAGGCAAGATCCTCCGCGGTGTAGCCCGCTTGTTCAAACGCCCCCAGCATTTTTTTCAGCACCAGCTCTTTCTTGATCTGGTCATCCAATCGCTCCAGCATCGCAGGGTTATCCTTCAAGGGGTAGTACCGGGCCTGAACGTATCTCGCCAGGGACTCATCCAGCTTGCTGATCACCTTCTCCTGCAGCCGGTCCTGCGAGATGTATTTCGGCAAGGCATCGATCCCGAGCGACACATCTCCCAGCGTATACGTGACTCGAATTCCGTTGTCCAAGCTTTCCGCCGTATAGTTCCCGTTCATCACACTCCACGTATAATTCGGATAGGTCTCAAGCGTGCCGATCTCATCCCGGAACGTCAGCGTCAATTGCGAAGATAGCACTTCCTTCTCAAACGGCGAGGCAATTCCGTCCTCCATCCGGTCTGGCGGATTGCTGTACCATACCGTGTCGCTCCGCTTATCCCGAACCGCTACCTCGGTCGTTTCCGGATGATAATACAGGGCAAGCGCCGCCGTCTCCGCTACCAGATCCATACCGGGTACGCCATCCGTCGAATCGTTCAGGACGGTCAGCTCACCGCCCGGCGTCGGCTCGGCTGCCGCGGTACGGTAAGCCGCCACGTCCACCGCCGGTGCTCCCCGGTACACGTAGAACAGAAAGCTCGCAGCCATGCACGTTATAACGGTACATGCAAGCACCGTGTACAGCCATTTTCTTTTTTTCACGGCCCACGGCCTCCTTATTGCCTGAATAGGATCTCTCGGTAAACGTTGACAACGAACGTGTAAATCTGCTGCAGCATGCTCAGGACGAGCGTGCCCAGAAATACAATAATGCCCATGACGATCAAGCTCAGAAACATCGTGACGATCGTTTTGCCTGCGGAGTATTGATGAACCGTCATCGTACCGACAAAGAGCAGCCCGATAAACCAGATCGCCGCTACCAATGTGAGCAGATAGTAGAACACGGTCTCTTCCTGGACCATGAACCGGCTCGCCAGCGTCATGGGCGGATAAATCAGAACCATCGGAATCAGGGCATACGCGCTGGCCATCACAATCTCTTTAAACTTTCCTTCCCCGCCCATGAGCGTGGTGACCGACCAATTGGAGACGCACCACAGAAAGAACGGGAGCACGAAATAGATCAGTTCGTCGATGCTGCTCAGCGTCCTCGGATCATTGTAATTGACCAGAAATCCCGCATACTGCCGCTGCAGAATCATGGCCATGACCACAAGCGCCAATACGACATAAGCAACTCCGAGGCGTCCTCTGTTCTCATACTTCAGGTCCCAATACCCATCGAAGGGGTGCACGATCAAATGAAGGGGGAATCTAAGATAATCCTGTTTCATGCTTCCCTTCCCTCCTCTGCTTTCGGTATCTCACCGTTCTATAGACCGCATAGAGCAGCACAGCGCTGGTCCCAACCGATAAAATGGTGCCGAAATGCTCCTTCATGACCTCCCTGCGATATCGTTTATAAGCAACGGAATAATTTTTGCGGTCCATGCCTAACTCAAAATATCGAAGGGCTTCCTTGTTCTCCCCCTTCATGAGCTTCGCTTTCCCGATGCCGATATAAGCGATGTCATAGTTGGCATTCAGCTGAAGCACGCGTTCCCAGTACCTTTCCGCCTCCGCATCTTCTCCCCGGTAATGATGGCGGACAGCAAGGTCAACCTGCTTCCCGAACTCGGTCGGCTCGAACATGACAATGCTCGCTTTTCCCCGGTCCAGCACAAGCTGACGGTCTCCAAGCTGTTCAATTGCCGCCGGCGTCTTAAACACGCCCAGCTGATTCCCGATGCCGCCGTAGACATACAGCAGGTTCCCGGTCTCATCGTAAGTGAATACGCGCCCCTGGGTAGAGTCCAGCGCGCTGTATATCCCGTCGCCAAGCACTTTAATATCAACGAACTTGGAGGGACCTACCGTTCTCCGATAATAAATATCCCCGGCAACCGGAAAGTAGCCAAAGCGTTTCAGCACATCCTCACCCGACGGATTGAGGCGTTTAATCGGCTCCTTGGAGCCGACATCAATATTCGTGGCATAAACGAACCCTTTTCCGTCGATATCCAGATTGGAGAATTCGGTCGGGATGAACAGTCTCATCTGGGCCTTTTGCGCGCTCGTCGATACCAATCGCCAGAAATAATCGCCATAATCGCGCTTCACCTTAATCGTTCCGACGTAGCCTAGAAAGGTACCGTCCTCCTCGAACTGCATTATGCCTTCGTAAACGCCGCGTGCGACAACGAATACCCGCTTGGCTTCATCCACCGTTACTTTCAGCGGAATGAATTGAAAGCCTTGAGGCAGCACATCCGACTCCGGCTGCTCGATGATCCGGACAAGCTTGCCTTCCGCCGTTAATACGACAACCCGCTGGTGGTCCGTATCCGCAACATAGATTTGCTCATCTCCGTCAATGAAGATGCCGGTAGGGTTCGCAAAACCGTCCTCTTTCCCATCATTCATAAAAATATCGATGACACGAACGACCTTCCACGTTTCATCGAGGCAAACAATACGTTTGTTGCCACTGTCCAGCACGTAGATGTTTCCGGCCTCTGACACATGCATATCGCTGGGCTCCAGAAACTCCCCGATACCCAGATCCTTCCCTGTCACGGAGCGAACCGGCAGATAGGCTGCAGGCACGGCGACCGTTTCCTCCCAATAATTGTAGATATAGCTCTCATACGGAGCACTGGCGGAGACGCTCCCCGGCATCAGGCCGGTTAGCAGCAGGGAGGCCGCCGCGAGCGATAGCAACCATTTTTTCGCTGACATGTGATCCCCCCTAGTCCTTCATTCCGGATGTGGCCATCGTCTCGATAATCCGGCTCTGCGAGAACAGAAAGAGCACAATCGGCACGCTCATCAGGATGACTGCCACGGCCGCGCCTGCGCCGGCCCGGGAAATACCGCCCAGAATGATCTGATTGGAAGCATAATGCAGGGTCTTGAGCTGCTCGCTGTAAATAAAGCCGTTGCCATCGGTTCCCCACAGGATCTGGAACAGTAAAATGATCAGCGTGAGCCAAGCCGGCTTCACGTTCGGCATCACGATGGACCAGAAGATCCGATATTCGCTGGCTCCGTCGATCTTGGCCGCCTCCAGCAGGGCATCCGGTATCTGTTCCATGAACTGCTTCATCAGATATAACCCTAGCGAATAGCCGAAAGCCGGTATAATGACGGCCCAGTAGGTGTCGATCAGCCCCAGCCACGACAGGATCATATAGTTCGGCGTCGCCGTAACGACCGGCGTGAACATCAGGGACAGCACCACGACCTGGAACAGGAATACCTTGCCCGGAAACTTGTGCTTGGCCAGCGGATAAGCCGCGGCGGAGGCAAAGATCACATGCCCGACAATGCCGACCCCGGTTATGAAGACCGTATTGAAGATATACCGCGAGAACGGTACCCAGGACTGGCCCAGCAGATTGATCAAATCGGAAAAGTTATTCCATGTTGGATTGCGGACAAACAATGTGGGCGGGAACAGGAAAATTTCGTCCAGCGGCTTGAACGCATTGTTGATGGCGTACACCAATGGCAGCGCCATGAAAGCGCCGAACACCGCCAGCAGCGCAAACAGGGAGATGGTGCCCATGAAGGAACGGTTTACCCGTTTGCTGCGAGCTTTAAGACTTACGTTCAGCAGGCGGCTGCCCCGTTTTTTCGGAAGTTCGTATGTAACCCTCATGCGTCTACTCACCTACCTTGCGCAGCAATTTTTGGACGATCAGGTTGGTTCCCACCATCAGGATGAACAGCACGGTCGCAATCGCCGACGCAAAGCCCATCTCGAAGCGCGTCGTGCCGAAATCAATGAGATGCGTTACGATCGTTTCCGCCGCGTAGTTCACGCTCGGGAAACCGGCAAGCGCAATCGAGACGTCGGCCACGGCAAACGATGTCGTGAGCTGAATGACCGCGCCGAACATGAGCTGGGGCCGCATCGAAGGCAGCGTAATGAACCACAGCTCCTGCCAGCGGTTGCGGACCCCGTCCACGGCCCCGGCTTCGTAGAGCGTTTTATCTACGGTCTGAAGACCGGCGATGAAAGCCAGGAAGCCGGTTCCAAGGCTGAGCCACAGCTGGACCAGAATGATAATCGGCATGATCAACGCTTCGGTCTTCAGCCATTGGATCGGCTCCAGAATGATGCCGAGCTTTATCAGCATACCGTTCGCTATGCCGTAGCGGTCGCCCGAGAAGATCATCAGCCAAATGAAGTAAATGTTCCCCGAGATCGAAGGCGCATAGAAGATCAGAGTCATGAACGCCCGCAGCCGCGGACCCAGCTCATTGATGACCCAAGCAAACAGAAAGCAGGCCAAATAGCTGATGGGTCCTGTTATGGCGGCGAAGAGCAGCGTGTTCTTCAGCGCAACCAGAAAGATATCGTCCTCCAGGAACAGTCGTGTGTAATTATCCCAACCGACAAACCGCGGAAACTCCAGCATATTAAAGTACGTAAAGCTGAGAATCATCGAAATGACGACCGGAAACACGGTAAACAGCGTGAACAGGATCATATAAGGCGCAAGCAATATATAGGAATGCTTGCTGGCCTTCATCTCCGCCAGCTTCCGCTTCCACCAGGATTGCGGCTTAACGGGGCGGATAGCGGCGGGCATCGTAACCTCAGGATCCTGAAGGCTGGCATTATGCAATTTGGACTCCCCCTATTCCTGCAGCTCGCCGAATTCTTCTTGCTTGGTTCGGATTTCGTCGTGAATATACTGCACCGAATCCATCAAGGCCTCCCGCGGCTCGATGCCGCTGATGACCGCACGGTAGAAGGCATTGAACAAATGTCTGCCCGTGGAATAGCCGCCCGGCACCTCGGGTATTCCCTGGACCCATTCAAATTGGGATTTCAAATTCTCATAGTCGGCTACCGGCCATGGCAGACTGTCCAGCGCCTTGATGTTGGCGGTCGGATAGCGGGCCGCCGCCCCCATAAGTCCTTCCATCTCGCGGCCAAAGTTCGTCTGTGTTGCATCGCTGGTCCACCACTTCAGGAACTCCCAGGCTGCATCCTTGTCCTTCGCATCGTCCAGCATCAGCACGGCGCTGCCGCCGCTTGGAACGGTGCGGTCAATGGTGCCGTCCGTCTGAACGGTTCCCGGTACGGGCGCGAAGCCCCATACGCCCCGGATCTCCGGCGCGAACACGGACAGCTGGTTATAGGTGGTATAGTCGGAAATACCGATTGGCATCTGTCCGGTACGGAATCGGTTCGCAAAATCGTATTCCCGCTCCAGCTTGTAATCCGTGTAATATTCCGTCCATTGTTTGAAGGCCTCCAGCCCAATCTTGGAATCCAGATCCGATTCCTGATCGTTGTTGCGGTAAAATTGCCCGCCGGATTGCATCAGGAGCGCGGCATATAAAGAATTCGGCGGCAGCGTGGTCCACTGATCCGGTGCCTGCGCCACAACAGGAAGACCAAATTGCATATGATTTTTGTTTAATACGGCAAGCAGGCTGGCCACGTCGTCCCAAGTCTTCGGAACTTCAAGACCAAGCTCCTCCAGCACATCCTTCCGGTAGAACATCATGTTGAAGGTTTGCGTCTCGGGCAGCGCGTACACGCCCTGCAGGTATCGGTAAGGCACCAAGGCGCTGTCCCAGAACCGGTCCGCTACCGATTCGAAATCATGGAATTGCGTCAGGTCCGCTGCCGCATTCCGCATGGCGAAGTTCACCGGGAGGTCATTGCCGATCTGCATCGCGACCTCAGGTCCCTGACCTGACAACGTTGCGGGGAGCAGCGTCCCCATGTTCACCAGCTTTAGATTGACGTTGATTCCGGTCTCCGGCGTAAAGGTCTCATCAATCATTGCCTTGATGGTATTGGCCTGATCCCGCCCGCTGCCGATCCATACCGTGATCGAACGCTGATTCTTCTCATCCGAGACATTACCGATATTGTTGTAATCGATGAAGAAGGAGCTGAAGAACGTCGACACTTCATGCTTCACCTTATCGGTTGCCCCCATTCCGCTCTTCGGCAGCTTGGCATCGGCTGACGCAACGTAGAGGGCATCGATCTCGAGCGGCTGCTCCCTTGCCTGCTGCAGCCACGTTCCGAGTCCGCCGCTGTTCGTCTTGTAAGCCTCCAGCCTGCGCGGAATCGTATCCGGCTTCTCGATCATCTCATCCAGCTGAAGCGCCATGGTCTTCAGCAGGGCCTCCTGGTCGCCGGATTGTCCCGACAGCTCAACCAATCTGGCCGCGATGGCTTTTAATCTGTCACTCTCGTACCGGAAGATTTCCAGCAGCTCCGGTATCCGCTGCTCTACGCGGTAATCCCGGAATTCATCCGGATTCGTGCCGGTGATCATCAATATTTTGCGATACATGGCATTCAGGTTAAGCAGACTATCCTCCACCTCATGAATGAGCGGAGCGAATTCACCCAGACTCGCCTCGAGGCGTAACACATGCTTACCTTGCTCCAACCGGAACAGATAAGGTTCATCGCCCCCAAGCACGTCCATGCGATATCCATTCTTAAAGCGGAAAGCGACGTGGTTCATTTCTTCAAACGGAACCTTCCCGTCGATCGTCAGCTTTCTCGTCGAGTATATGCCCCTTACAAAATTTTGCTGCGATTTGAATGCAATCTGGTAGAGCCCACTCTCGGGTACATCCAGCTCCCATTCGATCCACTGTCCGGGCAGCCGCCAGTTGAAGCCGCCGATGGTATTGATCCGTACCTTCGACGCGCTGTAGGGACTGACGCTCGGACTCGAACGCTCGCTTAACGGATACAAGGTCGGCGAGGATTTGGCGACTGCGTCCTCACCCTGAATTGTAAGCACGGTTCCTTCGATTTTCCGAATCCCTTCATCCTCATACTGTTGATGCAGCTCGGCGTACGTCAGCGGGCCCTCCTGCTTAAAAAGCTTCAGCTCTCCGATCACCATCGGCTCCCTTGCTGCTGTAAGGGACACGGTATGTTCCCCTTTTTCAAAGTAAAAAAGAAACGGCTCCGTAATGTATCCGTCCGCATCCTTAAGCACTGCCTCAACCCAGGCCGGACGTTCGATTTGTTTCGGTCTCAGGTCATTGCCCTGGTTATCCTGATCGATGCTGTCCTTGGCGTTATCCCATATCCGGTCAAATTGCAAATAGGCCGCCTCCTGAAAGGGAACCTCCCCGTCGATGCGGATGGAACGCTCAATGGAGGAACTCTTTCCTTCCACTGGATAATAGAGCAGGGACAGATTGTACAATCCCTCTTCCTCCACATGAACCTTCCATTCCACCTCACCCTTCTCGCCCGTAAAAAGCGAGGTACCCGAATGACCCTCATAGGCTTCCAGCTTGCGGAATTCCCCGCCCTCGGCACGGCTGTAATCGACAGCGGGAATCGTGATTTCACGATCCGGCCGACTCTTTTCGTCATGATCCGACAAATACTGGGCATAGGAGAGGCTTTTTCCCGGCTGCGTGCTGAGATTGACCAGCGATGCGGGACGTTCCAATGAAAGCTCGGTCCGGCTGTCTTCCGCTTTTCCGACGGATCCGAGTTCACTTCCCCCTCTATTAAAGAACACAATCAAAGCGGCCATGACCGCCAAAAGAATCCATAATCGGTTCATCCATTTTTTCAGCTGCGTTTGAAGTGTCAATGTTCATCCCCCTGTTCAGGAGAAGGGGGCGCGGCTTGCGCAAAACGCCCCCGTCCATCTTATTTGCCCATTTTATCGACAGCAGCCTGTGCCTGTTGTTTATATTTCTCGGCCGTAGCGGCTACCGATTGATTGTTCACGATAATATCCTCAATGAAAGCGCCCGTAGGGTAATCCGTGTAAGCCTCGTCAACCGTGATGACGCCGGTTCCGGCAATATGCTCGCGAATCATGTCGATGTCTTCCTGATTGGTATAGATGCTCTCCAGGTAATCCTGACCCGGATATTCCTCTGTTGGCGGTATATCGAACGTCTCTTCATAAATTTGATAGACGATGGCCGGATCTTTCACGCCTTTTGGAATGAACTTCGCGGATGCGGCGGTATTGGCATACGTTGTTTCCACCGAGCCTTGCGGACCGCTAGGAATCGGAACCACGCCGACCTCGAACGTAATGTCGCCGAGCATCCATTCCGCTGCCGTAAACATGGCTACATCGCCGTCCTTAAAGGTGTTTGTCTCTTCCCAGTTTGTTTTGTTGCCGCTCTTGACTTTAACAACCTTCTCCACGTTGTAGAGGCGGTTCACAAATTCGGCTGCTTCCAATGTTTTTGGATCGGTCAAGCCTTCTTTGCCATTGGAGTCATCAACGATTTTCCCCCCGTTAGCAGCGGTGAAATGCTTTACCGCATCAATCGCCCAGCCGGAGAAGCCCCATACGTCCGTTTTCCCGTCGTTATTCGTATCTTTGGTTGCCTGTTTGGCAATTTCCATGAGTTTATCCCAGTTCCATTCTCCCTTGGCATACAGCTCCTGAAGATCCGGGAGGCCGTTCTTCTTAAACAAATCACGATTGTAATGAAGTCCGAGCCCGATGGAGGTCGGATTATCGAATCCGTATTCCCCTCCGCCAATGGAAGGATATTTCGTCTGCAGATCGGCTTCGTTATTAATGTTGTTCTGATCCGTCGTAAACTCGCTGATCGGCAGAATCTGCCCCTTCATAATGGCCGGCAGTGCCGATTTGTACTCCAGCTGCACGATATCGGCAAACGGCTCGCCTGCCAGTACGCTTGTCGTGAATTTGTTCATGTACTCCTCAAAAGGAACGTTGACGAACTCAATCTTGCAATTGTACTTCTTCTCGATTTCAGCAATCTTCTCCAGGCGGGCTTTCTCTCCGGCTGTTGTGCCTGCCGGCTTCAGGTCCCACCAGGCAGCGACCTTAATCACGCGGCCGCCTAGATCAACAGGTTCTGCCTCAGGTTCAGCGGGTTCTTCTTTTGGAGTCTCTGTCGCGGTTTCCGTGCTAGGAGCCGGAGTCGCAGGCGGTGTCTCTGCTTGTTTTGCCCCTCCGCCGCTGCAGGCCGTAATCAAAAATAATAAACAAACAAGCAACAAAGAAAGCCCTTTCATTTTTCTCACACCAAAAACCTCCCTTATTTGTTTAACACCCTGTTAACTGCTGCATGTACCCCTAAGATGATGTTGAATAGATCTATTCCCGGTGCTCCCTGCTGCTCCCCTCGGCCCCCCCCAATCCGTTATCCCTGTTTGCCAAAAAATATATCACCCTATTTGTGAGTTAGTCAATATAAATTATGTTGATAATAACAAAAAACCTAATTAAAGTGTTATAATTCACCTAAATATTTAGTGATAACGATTACAATATGAATCTACACAGTTCGGCTTTATTCGATATAATTCCATATATATCAACGGTTTATTTTAATTCATCTGGATAAAACGCCCCTTATAAAGGCCAATATATTTGTTATTTTTTTGTTATGAAAGTAAAAAGCCCCGATGTCATGAAGACATCGGAGCTAACATGAAGATATGACATTACAGCTTATTGTTCATCCGTATCGCGTGTTGCGTTATTCAAATCCCTAACAATGACATCTGCTTGAATTAGAAGCCGCTCGTAATTCGAATCCGGATTCAGTATTCGCCAGAGCAATTGATCAACGGCACGCATCCCGAGCAGTTCCTTATCGATGTTGACGGTTGCCATAATCGGCAGGTTATCGTACGTATTATCAAATCCGGTCACCTGTACACGGCCTGGTACGTCGATGCCCTGATTCCTGAGCGCCTCCATGGCGAACATGGCGGTGATATCGTTAGCGCACACAAACACTTCCGGAAGCTCGTTTCCGGCAAGAGCCTTTCCTAACGCTTCGTGTATATTCTCAATCTCCGGGCTGATCAGGGAAGGCAGCTGCCGATGTTCGATTTTGTAATCGGCCAGCGCGGACGAGAAGCCGATCCAACGCTCATAAAAGCTCTGGGCATCTTCGATATTGCCGATGAACTGATATTTTTTATAACCTCTGCTGATCAGCTTGGTCATGATTTGTTTCATGCTGTGCATATTGTCAGTGAACACCGTGTCCGATTGGAACGCCGGGTCCATGTGGTCCACCATGACCACGGGAATGTTCAGCTTCTTGATGTCCATTAAATTTTGGGTGGATACAGATCCCACCGTCACAATTCCGAGAATCCCCTGGGGATTTAGCAGAGTGAACATATGGTCATTCGAAGGCTCCGTCAGCGTCAGAATGTCCAGTCCCTTCTGATTCAGGCGAGCGGATATGCCGTCAAACACCGGTCCCCAATAAAGGGATTCCCGATTTTGATAACGGACATTCGGGAACAGGACAAGCACCGCCCCCGCCCATTTTCTGTTCTCCGGATCTTGAAGCTGCTGGTTTTTTCCCGCCGCTTGGTTCGGCTGATCCTTAAAATATCCAAGCTGTCCGGCTGCCTTCAGAATCATATCCCTGGTCTGGGGACTGACGCCCGACTTCCCCGACAAAGCACGGGATACCGCGAATTTAGACACGCCGGTAAAATCGGCAATTTCCTGAATCGTCACTTTCGTTTTCATCGTTATCAACCTACTTAAGTGCGAATTTGTCGTTCAATTTCCGTGTTATTATTGTTAGTTTTTGTTAGGTTACTGACATAATATTATTTGAAATAATCGTCAAAGTCAAAGAATATCCTGCATTTTCTTGTTTTCATTTTTACAAAAACAAAAGCCGCCCCTATGATCATGTTTAGACCATGAGAGCAGCTCTTCTCCAGTAAGCGGTAAGATTTACGATATTATGGTTTCTTCACGAGCAGTGGTTCCCATTGCAAGCCTTCTCCGGTGATTTCGATCCGAAGATCGGAGATGCTCTTCAGTGCCTCCTCGCGGCGTGTCTCGAGTGTGACCACTGTTTCCTTGTAAAGCTCCCCTATCTTCTTCTGCGTGCCGCTTGCCATTTTCGCTATTTCGGATTTTCTTGCGGCGTTGCTCTTGGAGATCGCGGTTGTCTGTTCCTTAAACAGCTTACTGTATTGGCTCTTGGCTGTTGCCTTGCTGATTTTCCCCTGTTTGTACTTCCACATCGGACTGTTCAGGTACGACGTACTGGACCCGTTCCGAAGCTTCCACATCGGGCTGTTCAAATAACTTTCACTGACCGTTTTGTTAAATTTCCACGCGGAGCTGTTCAAATAATCCGGGCTGATCGTCTTCTTATAGGTCCACATCAAGCTGTTCAAATAATCCTCGTTCATTTCTTTGCTTAGTTTCCAGAGCGTGCTATTCAAATAACTCCGGTTTGCAGCATTCGCGTACTTCCACATCGGGCTGTTCAAATAACTTGGATTGATGAACCGTTCATATTGTGTCAGCTTATCCTTTAAGTCCCGGTTTCCTTCATACTTCAGCTTCAGCTGCTCCAAATCAGCTTGAAGCTTCTCATCCCACTGCTTTTGATCCTCCAGCACTTTTTTCTCCAGCTGATCCAGCGACGCATGGCTTGTTTCATAAAATAACTTATATTTCTTGTCCGCTTGCTTCTGGTAATTGTTATAGGCGTTTACCGTCTTCTTATGATAGGATTTATACTCGCTCCATACTTGATTCATCCATTTCTGATCCGCTGCGTGAACCGTTGTTTGCGGGATCAGGACCGAGACTGCAAGCAAAAGGCTGCACAGGGTCAATAAGGATTTTCGCACCAATCTCATCAAAATTTCGCCCCTCTTCTATAGATCGTAAACAAGGGATATTTTACCTAATGGCTTGGTATCTTCCAATAGGAATTCCGAACCCCTAACTTTTAGACTATAGCTGTCTTTTTCCACGCTCGAATATTTCAGGGTACAGCGTCCTCCATTCCCTAGCTCCTTCGCGAAAAACATGTCTTTCTTTCGCAATTCCATTTCCAAAGTGGAGGATTTATGCACTTCCTTAGTCCTGTAGTCACTAAGTATCGCTTAAGTTAGTTAGCTAGTTATAACAGCCCATCTTTGACAAGAACCGCTTCCAGACGCTTGACCGCTCGAAAAACACACTTATACAATGTATTTTGTAGTATTTTAGCAAATTATAGATGGAGGATTGCAGATGTTGAAGTTCAGGACACTATGTGCGCCTATACTCCTGGTTGTCTCTTTATTCGTAGGGGCTGGCAGCGCTTCCGCCGGGGTTACGTTTCGGGATATTGATAATCACTGGGCAAAAACGACCATCGAATGGGGCGTCGATCAAGGGATTGTCAACGGTTATGCCAATGGGATGTTCATGCCCAACCAAAATGTGACCGAGGCCGAATTCATTCGTATGCTCGTTGTCGGCATCACGGGCAAAGACCTGCAGGAGAACTATTTGACCGAACTATGGTCGGATAAATATTATCATTTTCTGCACTTCAAGAACTATCCTGTTCACGGATTCGCAGACAAAACCAAGCGCAGCCAATACATAACGCGGGCCCATGTGGCCGAGCTGATATCCAGCGCCGACGGCGTGAACTACGACGGGAATCAAGCGATTCAATACGTTTTGGGTAAAAAATACGCGCAGGGCCGGATCAAGGGCGAAAACACGATTGAAGGGTATGTAGGCAGCGGCACCATCACGCGCGCTGAAGTGCTTCAGCTTATCAAGAACCTGACCGATCGTGGAATGTCGAACCTGTATGATCGCCCCACTGTGCCAAGTGCGGAGGCGATGCTTCCGAAGCTGCCAACGCCTTGGGATGTGTACCGGGATGAGATGTATCTCGTGATTCGTCAGAAGGTATTCTCGAACTACAGCGGCTACAGGATCTATGACGACGGGTCAAACAAAATAGTCATGACCAGCACAAAGCAAACCGGCGAAACGGATTATGCCGTGTCCGTTCAATTCGAGCCGCAGATTATGCAGTTCAGCGGAATCGCGCTTTCCAATGCCGCCGATAAAACGCAGCGCAGCATGCTGATCGAGCTCCTCCAACTGTATGGATTCCAAGTCGATTCCTCCTTCCTCGCGAAGATAGACTCCGCCGAGAAGAACAAAAAGGTGATCGAGCTGAAAGTGAGCGGCAAGACGATCGTGATCGATCCGCTTGTGGCAAGCCCCGCCGGGCATGTCCACATCTACTATAAGTGGTGGGATGGATCGCGGGCGTAGATTAGGAAACTGGATTTTGGCTTTAACCGAAAAAGGCCCTGACGATTTGCCGTCAGGGCCTTTTTATTATACCTGCAGGAGTAGCATCTGCTTCTAAGCTTCAACTTCGGTTGAGATATTCCAGTTAACGCCGTATTTGTCCGCAACGATCCCGTAGGCCGGGCTCCAGAATGTTTCCTGCAGCGGCATAACGACCTTGCCGCCCTCACGCAGCGCTTCATATATCTGCTTCGCATGTTCGGCTGCATCGGTCATGATGCAGATCTGGACCTGATTGCTGGATTGGACCGGTTGACCGGGAAACGTATCGGATAACATCAAGACCGTCTCGCCGACCATAAGGTTTGCGTGGGATACCCGATCCCGCGCGCTTTCCGGCAGCGGAAAGTCCGGGTTGGCCGGCATCTCGCCAAAAGTCTGAACCATGACGACTTTGGCGTCCAAGGCCTTCTCATAGAATTGAATAGCTTCCTTAGCATTTCCATCCATAATGAGATACGGATTCATTCGAAGTGTCATGCGATAGTTAACCACCTTTTATTTTGATAACTCATATTATCTCCTATGGTGGACACTTTAGCAAAATACGTCGGAGATCCGGGCAGGAAAAATACTTCCCCTTATTTCCAACCATAGAGAAGTGCGAAGTCGGCGGTTACCTCCATCTCTCCACCTGACATCCGTTCAATAACCTCAGGTGAAACGCTCCAGGATAACGGCGTCATATGAATCAGCTGCTTCGTCTGCTCGGAATCCAGCATGATGCGATACCGAATCTCTTCGAACTCGATCCGTTCAAAATGTCGGCTGAACAGCTCCATCGTGCCGTCATTGGAATACGTCTCCTTACCTGTACCTGTATAAAATAAAGCTCGAAGCTCCTGCAAATACAGGCTCCCCGGAATGACCTTCACCAACATTCCGTCACTCGTAAGCAATCGCCTGAACTCCGAATAATTGGAAGGGGACAAAATATTCAAAATGTAATCAAACTGTTGGTCAGCAAACGGGCTCTGAGACAGGTCAGCCACGCACCATATAGGGTCCGGGGATGTCTTGGCGGCCATTACGACCCCCTCTTTGGCGATATCCATGCCCACACCGAGAATGTCCGGCACCGTGGGGTGATCGAAAAGCTTACGTCCAATGGCGGATAGATGGGAACCCTCTCCGCAGCCTGCATCGAGCAGTCTCAGAGGTTTGCCGGATTCCGGCGGCTTCCGAGACTGCATCCTGATCAGACGATTCGAAATCCCTTCAATCATCGGGCCAAAGAACCCGCTGCTGTTAATCATTTTTCGTGCCTCAAACAAGGCCTTATCATATTTGGTTTTGGATCTGTTGGACAGCAGGTTGACGTACCCCTGTCTCGATATATCATAGCTATGCAGCTTCTCGCACACCAAGCTTGCCAGCTGCTGAACTCTCATGGAACTGCCGCAGATCGGGCATCTAAACATCTTCTCATGTTTCGATAGCCATTGTGCTTTTTGTAATAACCTTTCATTTCTGGACACAGCAAAAATCACCCTTTCATTCGATCATACGTAATGAAAAAGGCACAGAAAAATAAACTCAAGCCGCAATGTCAAAAAAAAAGGGCCGAGCCTACTTGGATCTGTACCTCACATTAACGTAAGCGAATGAAATGGATCATAATCATGGCAACGAACACGCTCCAGTTATCAATTCGGGCAAGAGATCTGCCCTATTCCCATTTTAAACACGCTGTGAAGCGTTGTAAACCCGCCGGCCTATAGTTCTGTTTTAGCAAAATAGATCAAGAATAAACTCCCCCTACGGACTATGATGAAATTCTTGAGACTACATCCACTTCCTCGGTCAAAAAGACAAATATTGAAATCAAAATGACATATATATATTGCAAAATGACGTGAATACTATTACAATGCAGGTATCCAGAAAATCTCAGGAACGTATCTCTAACCAAACGAAAGGAATGATGAGCTTGAATTGGTTTAAGAAAAACTCGGTTGAGGATGAGCGTATCGTCAATTTGAAGAACAAGTTATATAAAGAGGTGTATACCTTGATCATGATCATATGCAGCATTTCCGTCATCATCAAATCTTTTGCGCTGCCACGGACGGAATCCGTTTGGCTGGAAATGCTGATCATGCTGGGAGGAAGCTTATATTTTGGTATCCGCAGCGTAGCGCTGGGAATTTATTCGGATGAAGTGGAGGTCCATGACCAGCGAAGCAAAGTTTCGTTCAATAAGCGCAATGTGCTCTGGTGCTTTGCCATCGGGTTCATATTAGCTCTTTACTGTGGAATCCGCAGCGCAATCTTGTACGGAAACAACAACAGCGCCACCGAGATTAAACATTTTATCATCGTATTCTTCGCTACACTTATCATCAATGTCCCGCTCTTTGTTATAGTGAGCTCGGTGATCCACTACGGCGCCAACAAGGTAAGCCAGAAAATGTCGCAGAACGATCCGTTCGACTCGTAGAAAGGGATATCAGGGTGACTGTCGCATGAAAAACATCAAATTGAAGATGGCCCGCGTCGAGAAGGATTTATCACAGGAAGAACTGGCCCAGATTGTCGGTGTCTCCAGGCAGACCATCGGCCTGATCGAGCTGGGGAAATACAATCCGTCCCTCAGCCTGTGCGTTGCCATATGCAAGGCATTATCGCGTACGCTGAACGATCTGTTCTGGGAAGAGGACTAAGGTAGGCCATACAGTATTATAGTTCTTTAACGCCGCCGGACAGTAATTGCGGCGATGTTAAGGAGGTGATGCCAACGCTTCAAGACAAGAAATAATAGTGTTGATATTCTCTTCGAAACGTTCAACCACCACAAAACATATAACTGATCATCATCTTATAAGGAGTGACCCGCATGCCGATACATAAAGCTAGAAAAGCATTCACCGTGTTTCTGCTCACCGCTTCCCTATTGGGAACCACCTTCATCTCTGAAGGAAAAGCAGATGCTTCTGCCGCCGATTCCATCCAAGGCCAGGTTACGGAGGTTAAGACGGCACGTACGTCGGATGAAAAGATTGCCGAGTGGGAGAATTGGGCCAAAGACCATGTATACCGACTGGATACGATTCAGCCATCGAACGTGGCCAACGGCTCTAACCAGTATAAGGATCTGGCCATGCTGAAGCCCTTGCTGCATGACAAACGCATGGTGTTCCTGGGGGAAAGCTCCCACGGCGTTGCCGAGTTCAATCTGGCCAAGACCCGTTTGATCCAGTTTCTGCATCAAGAAATGGGGTATAACGTCCTGGCCTTTGAGAGCGGCCTAGGAAACAGTTCCTTGGCTTATGGCCGGGCCGGACAGCAAAGCGCCGAACAAACGATGAAGGATTCCATCTTCGGCGTTTGGTGGTCCAAGGAGATTTTGCCGTTGTTCGACTACATTAAAACAGCACAACAGAGCAAGCAGCCGCTCGTGCTGACCGGTTTTGACATGCAGCTGCAGTATCCGCTGTTGGATGGGCAATGGCTGCAGGATCAGGCCATGGCTAAGCGCCTATCGGAAGCTGAGAAGAAATTGTCCGACTACTCTCTTGGTAGGGATCTTGCCGCTTACCGCAAAGAGAAACATCAGCTGATTCAAGTATACAAGGATGCTCTGGTGTCCTTAAAGACGGAGGCAAACGAAGTTCATATAAAGAAGCTGTACCCGGATAACCCCAAACTGTCCATGCTGCTCGAGCGGACCCTGAACGACCGAATTCGGGTAGCCCGGGAGTATGTAGAGCTCTCCATCCAATCAACGCTTGGCATGGAAAGCGGCGATTATGCCCCGTTCCTGGAATCGATGGAATGGCGGGATCAGGCGATGCATGACAATCTCATGTGGCTGGCAACCGAAGTATACCCGACGGAAAAATTCATCGTGTGGGGACATAACGACCACATCCGTAAAGCCCAAACCGAAGTGATGGGTACGCCATATCCGGTTACTTTAATGGGGGAAAAGCTCTCGGAGGAAATGAAAAAATACAGTTACGTACTCGGCTTGTATCCGGCCAGCGGACAAACCGCAGATAATATGGGCAATGTGCATGACGTTCTGCCGGCAGAGCCGGGATCCATGGAATCGATCCTGTCGGCTGCAGGCTCACCGTATACCTTCGTTGACCTGCGTTACCAAAAGCGTGAGGCAGGCAACTCATGGATGTTCGAGCCGCGTTTTGCCTATAGCTGGGGCATGATTCCGGAAAGCTTAATCGCCTGTGACCAATACGACGGTATTCTGCTTATTGATGACGTAAACCCGCCGCAATATATGAGATCTCCTGCTTCATCCAAGGCTTCTGTGTCTGCTGAAGACTAAGGCGCTATCATTCTTCTTTGTCATATAAGAATTTAATAGGTTAACATGCCAAGCATCCTCTGATGATCTGCTTCAAGAGCCCGAAAGCTGTAAGCTCTTGGAAAGGACCACGGGGATGTTTTTTTCTTACACTTTGTTCTTACATGGTTATTGGATCGAGATGTTCCCCGAGGAGGTTTTGAGTTTCACCTTATGCTGGCCAGCACCGGAGCGCCCTTCCGTCTTCCGGTTGCTCTCCTTTCTGTCCTCCAAAGGAACGGCAATGGACCGGCGTCCGTTTCCGGATTGCAGCATCCATGTTGCATCAGGCGTTTCTTCATCGAGCTGTATGTTCACGTTTCCGCTAGTCGCCGATACCTCCACATCGTTGTTCAAACGGGTAAACGCAAGTGAGATATTCCCGCTTCGACCCTTTACCTGGAGGCTGTGGTTTTGCAAGCCGGTTCCCGTTACTTTGCCGGAAGAACCGTCTACGATGACCTTCCCCGCATAATCCTCGGGAATTCTCACGTGAAGCTGCGGCATTCGCCCGATATTCAACATCCGAGTGATATCGTTATCTAAACGAATCTTCATCCGATGGCCATCCTGATCAACAACGGCCCCCGCAGAATTGCCGCTTTGGAGCAGCGAAACCTCTAATACCTCCACATCCGCTGTCTCCACGAACAAGGTCGTGCTGCCATGGTCGATCTCCAGCTCTTCAACCTTCTCAAGCGTTACGCGTTGGAGCTGCTCTTCTTCGCCCGCTGAACTGCATGCACTGAGTAAGAATACGCCAAGGATCCATAGGATAACAGCTGGTGCATATCGTTTCATTGCTTTACCTCCACCCCTTTTCAACATTGAAGCCATTGTACAGGATGACGCCGCTTCACTTTCAAGCGATTTTTCAAGTTTGGTAAACAACAGGAAAAAAGACACCGCCATGTGGCAGTGCCTCCTGCTAGTTCAAGGTAGGGACCCTATGGTTGTCCATCTTTTTGGTCGTACCACGATAAAGTTGGACGGGTTGGAGGGTATCCGTGCTGCTCCCTAAACTGCTTACGCACTTCGGTAAAGTCATGCCAGCTCTTCCCGCTCCCCGGATGATTGGCATGATGTACGATGCAGCGAAACGCATCCTCCACGCAAGGATCCACCCAGAAACCGCTGCTTGCTTCCATCCGGTCCGTTAAAGAGGCAGCGTCTTCATCCTTGATATCTTCCAATGCGAAATACCCCAACTGGACTACGCGTTCAGCCACTTTCGGTCCGATCGAAGGAACTGTCTGAAACTGTGCCAGTCCCCGGATATATTGGGCGCGGCTATCCGAAACACCAAGCACGCCGGACAATAACTCGATATCCATTTGCGCAATATCGATGAGCTTCATTTTGTTTGACCGCAGCTTCGCCAACTCCTCGCCAGTTAACGGCAGCTTCGGCGATTTTCTCGGTACATGCCGCTGCATCCTTCTCACCCCTGTTCTCACTCTGCATACATACCTGACGTTTAATATAGATCGAACATATTTACTTCATAGCCTTGGGCTTTCAGGTAATTGAACATTTGCGCCCGATGATGCTGGGCATGCGTGACGATTTCAATCAGCCACTTGGCTTGGGTTGAACCGTGCTCCAAATAGAAGGGTCTCGTTGTCTTCTGCAAAAATTCTTCATCTGTCAGCCCATTCATGTAGGATTTTACATCGGCAAGTCCCTTTGTCATCCAAGAGATCAGCTTGTCCTTGTCCGTGCCGTCAGCGGCGATGCCTGCCTCCAGTTCCCGGATCTCCGCTTCGCTCTTCTCTTGGAGAATCAACAGGTCCGTCGCAGGCACCGAAACCAGATGATGCACGAGCTCCTGCAGCGATCTCATATTGTGGGCAGGCCTGTAATCCCAATGCTCTGCCGAAATTTTGCCGATCAGATTCGAACTGGTACGAACGATAAGCTCCAGCTCTTCGAACAACAGCTGCTTCATTTCATGCAATTGATTCACGTTTCATCACTCCATTTATTAGTTATAAGGCGGCTCTGGGTTCTACGGCCAGTATAGCGTATAATAGTGACAACTATTGTCATAGTCATCCAACGATTCGGAGCTGATCCTATGTCCAAATCCAAACGTCTCATCGAGCTGATGATGACCGTTAACCGAATGCGAAAATTCACCGTAAGAGAACTGGCCGATCAATTCGGCGTGTCGTCTCGCACGATCTTGCGGGACCTGCAGGAGCTCAGCGAACTGGGGGTTCCGCTCTATTCCGAGGTAGGACCGCACGGAGGCTACCAGGTGCTGAAAGAACGGGTTCTTCCGCCGATCGCCTTCAGTGAGGAAGAAGCCGTTGCAATGTTTTTTGCCAGCCACGCCCTGCGTCACTATCTATTTCTTCCCTTTGAAGCCGAGTCCTCTACTGCACTTCAGAAATTTTATTATTATATGCCTGGGGATGTGCGCGACCGGATTGACCAGATGAAGAATCGGGTGGATTTTCTGACGCATACAAGGCAGCAGAAGGCCGAATCTCTCGGGGCTCTGCTGGATGCCGCCGTCGACCAGCGGGTCGTTACGGTGTTGTATGAGAGCAGGGAGGGCTATGCCGCGAGAAGCATCCAGCCCGTGGGCATCTATGCAAGCAACGGCTTCTGGTATTGTCCCGCTTATTGTTTTCTGCGCAATGATTTTCGCCTGTTCCGCTGTGACCGCATGCAGTCCGTGGCCTGTGATACAACCGGCATCGAGCCGCGGGATCACCGCCATATCCATCTGGGTAACTGGAGGGAATACGGGACAGAGAAATCGGTCTATATTCGCATGGTCGTGGATCTGAGCCGGGAAGGCGTTCAGCGCTGCGAATCCGAGTTATGTCCGGTTCCCCATATCGATATGCAGCCGGATGGAAGCGGACAGCTCGATCAGAACGTTCCTGTCAGCGAAATGTTGTATTTTGCTAAATTTTTTATCGGATTAGGAAATGAAGCCACTGTGAAGGAGCCGCAGGAACTGGTGGATCGCATGAAGGGGATTCTGACGGAGATGATGGTGAAGTACGGTTAGAGGCAGCTACCTCTTATTTGGCAAAAGGTATGGATTATTTTATCGGAATCTTGTATCCCTGTAAGTTTGACGAAAAGAACATGCCTTGTTACAATTTCATCAACAATTAGGAAAAGGATGAGGACGATGGTTCGTCGTTTGATCAGGTTTAAGAATGTGGCTACTGTATTGAGCTTCTAAGTAAACGATATATTCTACTTAGAAGCGAGGAAATAGAATGAAACAACATCAATTTGAACACTGGTCCGAAATTAAGTATTTAAAGGATATTGTCACGAACCCTATGATTAGTGTAGGAGAATACTCATACTATTCTGGATATTACGATCATCATGATTTTGAAGATGGCTGCGTTAGATACCTATGGGGGGATGAAAAATCCAGAAGGCTGTTTAATCCCATCGAAAACCATGGTTGGCATATCGATAAGTTGATTATCGGAAATTACGTATGTATCGCAAGTGGCGTCATTATTTTAATGGGCGGAAATCACAACCATCATCCGGAATGGATAACCGTGTACCCGTTTGTAGAGCAGATTGAAGCTTCTTACGCGCCAAAAGGTGATACCGTCATCGAAAGCGATGCCTGGATTGGAATGAATGCCATGATTATGCCAGGCGTAACCATAGGCGAAGGCGCCATTGTTGCGGCTGGTTCGGTTGTTACTAAGGATGTCCCGCCCTATACGATCGTAGGCGGTAACCCTGCCAAAGAGATAAAGAAACGCTTTGCGGACGAAGACATCGAAAAGTTAATGGAAATGCGATGGTACGATTGGGAACGTGAGCAAATTGAACGAGCTGCTCATATCTTGTCCAGTTCCTCCATCCATCGATTATATGACTTTTATCAAAATGAAATAAAACCCTACGTTTAAATTTCAGATGCCTCATTAAATAGGAATGCAAAAATCCCTTCTTGAATTCAAGAAGGGATTTTTGCGTCTTGGCCTTAGACTTTTGTTCATCGTTCAAAACGCCTTGCATCCTGTTCATGGAAATCTAACTTATGGACCCAGCATTAGATATCCTAAAAAGGTGTAGATAAAATAAGAGCATAACGCAAGCCCATTGCTGGCTATTAATAGCAGGTCCTTGGCTGAATCGGTAATTCCATAGGAACGGATAGATAACACGATACCGAACGGCGGAATAACGACAGTGGATAGCAGTCCGTAAAAGTGAAACCAATGCCCATCGCGGACAAACAAAATTTCGATTGCGAATAAGAGGATAGGCAAAATAAACGTCCATGCTGAGATTTTACGCACAACGGGAACTCTCCATTTCGATGTCATGCCTCTCTCCTTCTGTCCGTAATGAGGAAAAACCCAGATGTTACTCTGGGTTTTTCAAGTATCTTCTCTATATTTTAACATTTATTGGGCCGCCCGGTAAACCGAACGCCCTCCCTTGACGGTCTCCACAATGCGAAGGTTCCCCTTATGCTTCTCCAGAAGCACGAAGTCGGCCTGCGCCCCTCTCCTCAGCCCATAGCTTTCCGTTTGCCCTACCGCCTGGGCGGGCAGCATGGAAGCCATGTCCCATGCTTCAGGAAATGTGCACAGCCCCGACTGAGCCAGCCGCCATACCGCATCGGCAAGCATCATGGCCGAGCCGGCCAGCAGCTCGGGTTTGCGGGCGAGATGCAATCGGCCTTCGGAAGTCAAGACGACATGACCACCGATATGGGTCTCGTATTCGCCTGGCGGCATTCCGCTTAAATAGACGGCATCGCTGACGAGCAGCGCTTTGGACGGCTTGGCGCGGAGCATCACCTTGATGACCGAATCCGGCAAATGGTATCCGTCCGCGATGATCCCTGCCCACAGCCGATCTTGCGCAAGCTGCTCCCATATATAATTCGGATGGCGAGGCAGTGTCAGATGCGCGCCATTGCCCAGATGGGTGGACATCGTCGCTCCAGCGTCCACGGCTTCCCGAATTTGCTCAGGTGTGGCGGCAGTGTGCCCGATCGATACAACGATTCCCGCCTTCGCGCACGCCCGAATAAAATCCGCAGCTTCCGGCCACTCCGGCGATAGGGTCACGATCCGAATCCGGTTCCCCGATGCCTCCTGCCACCTTGTAAACAACGACCAGTCCGGCGCTTTGATATACCGGGAATCGTGCGCGCCTTTGGGCCCTTCCTCCGGAGAAAGAAAGGGTCCTTCCAAATGAATCCCGCCAATGGTCGAACCGACCGTTTCATCCTCCAGGCAAGCCGCGTCGATAACCCGCAGCAACTGTTCGATCTCTTCGTTGCCATTGGTAATGATGGTTGGGTAGTACAGCGTTACCCCCTTTTCCCATAAGCGCCGGGTTGCCTGGATGACCGTCTCCGTTGTAAGCGGCAGCGAATTGAAATCATGTCCATAACCGCCGTTAATCTGAAGATCGATCAATCCGGGAGCAATCCACATCTCCCCGTCGCCGTCGTAAGGAAGTGTCCGCTCTATCCGGCCGTCAGGGTTCCATGCCAGCTCAATCGTCTCACCTGTTGCATAATGTCGGCCCATACGAACAAGGCCAGGGCTATCCATTCCGGATTTCCCCATACGACTCCAGGTCCACGTACAGCGTGCAATCCGGATGCCGCCGAAGAATGCTGGCGGGGCAGGCCTCGCTTATCTCGCCGTGCAGCGTCCTTTGTACCGCTGCCCGCTTGCTTGCACCCGGAACGACGCAGAACAGATGGGCACCTGACATTAACGCCGGAACCGTGAGCGTAAGCGCATATTCCGGAACCTCTTCCAAGCTCGCGAAGCAGCCGTCATTCACCTGCTGAAGGCGGCAAGCCTCGTCCAGCTTGACCCGCTTCACCCACAGCGGATCGGTGAAATCCGCAACGGGCGGATCGTTGAAGGCGATATGCCCGTTCTCTCCTATGCCCAGGACCACCATATCGATCGGCTCAGCAGTTACCAATCGGCTGTATCTGTCGCACTCCGCTTCAGGATCATTCATACCGTCGATCAAATGAACCTCCCCCGGAGATACCCGATCAAACAGCTGCCGGGATAAAAAGTTCCCGAACCGCTGAGACGCAGACGAAGGAAGGCCGATGTATTCATCCATATGAAAAGCCGTGACCCGGCTCCAGTCCAATCCTTCCGATTGAACCAGCGCCGCCAGGCATTCGTTCTGTGACGGGGCAGCCGCAAAGACGATGCGAATGCGCTCTTTCTCGGTCAGAAGACGCTGCATGGCCGCGCGGATATCGGCGGCAGCCGCTTTTCCCATCGCTTCGCGCTGGTCATAAACGCGGACCTTCAGTTGATCTTGAACTCTTTCAATAACAGGCTTTATGCTTTGCCCAGTCTTCATAAAGTCACCTCCAGCCGTTACAACACCGGCGTTCCGGTCTGTAGTTGAATTTCCTTGCGCTGCCGGGAAGCCTCGTAGGTGCCGAGAATGATCTCCAGAGAGTGCCGCCCGTCCTTCCCGGTGACGACAGGCTCGCGGCCTTCGCGAACGGCAAGCGCCATATCTTGAATTTGGAGACGGTGGCCGTCAGGTATAACTTTAAACGGTTCGAAATCAGGCAGTTGAACTTGTTCGCCATCGATCTCAAGAGATACAATCGTATCTTCTTCGATGACAAGCGCGCCCTTCTCGCCATGAATGACCAGCCGCTGCCCTTTCCCGTCGCAGGCTGTCGTCGTGATCTCCATGACGCCGAGCGCGCCGCTCGCAAATTCAAGGGCTGCGATCACGGTATCTTCGACTTCGATATTGCGCAGCACGGCTTTGGCTTTGGCAGACAAGGATGCAACGGGTCCAACGAGCCATTGCAGCATATCCACCGTGTGGATTCCCTGATTCATCATCGCCCCGCCGCCGTCCATCGCCCAGGTCCCGCGCCAGCCCGCACTGTCATAATAGGCTTGATCTCGGTACAGCATGACATACGCCGAGCATAAGCTGAGCTTCCCGAGGCGCCCTTCTTGAATGACCTGGCGGGCATATCGGGCCTGCGGGGACATACGCCTTGGAAAAACGGTTGCCAGGAGCACCCCATTCTCCGCACATACCTCAATCATGCGCTCGACATCGTCAAGCCGGATCGCCATTGGCTTCTCTACCAGCACATGCTTGCCCGCCCGGGCAACCATCGCCGTCTGCTCTGCATGCATACCGCTTGGCGTGCAGATGCAGACTACCTCTATATCCTCGCGTGCCAGCAGTTCTTCCAAGGTATCGCAGATATCTCCTCCGTACGTTGCAGTCAGTTTGACCGCAGATTCCCGTTTCGTATCGAATACGGCGGCCAGCACGGCTTCCTCCGTGTTCATGATGCTCCGTGCATGAATGTCCGCAATAATCCCGCAGCCGATAATCCCGAATCGAACCGGCAATGTTTCCTCCGTCATGTATCCTACGCCTCCTCGTTACGTTCAGTTTGCAGCAAAGCCGCATGCTTTCCCTATTCCCGAATCAGGATCCGTGCTTCCTCATCGGCTATCACCGTCGCCTCCGAGGCTTTGTAAATATCGTCATGCGTGATCACGCCCGCTTCTCCCTTCACCCGGTTCAGAAAATCCTGCGAAAGGGAGAACGGCGGCGGCTTCAAAGGCATAGAACGCAGCTCCTGATCGGTGATAACAAGCACAACCTCATCGCTGGACAGCAAAGGATCGCCTTCCAGCCGAATTTCGGCAATGCCTCGCGTCCCCGTAATGAATATCCGGCCGTCTCCCCAAGTCCAGCTGCCGGCAGGTGTATGCCAGTCCGCGTAAAGCTGTGCCGTTATGCCGCCAGCCATAAATACCTGCACGCCGGCCGCATCATAGAAAGTCGGGTATTCAGGCAGCATATGCTTCGCCAGATAACCGGATGTCGTCTCGACTTCCCGGCCCGTCAGCCACCTTAACAGATCGAAGTCATGCACGAAGAGATCGTTGATGATGCCGCCGGACTGCGATTTGTCAAAATGCCAGGCCGGGCGGGCAGCCGGATTCAGCCGATGCGGCTTGCGCATCGAGATATGGACGATGTCCCCCAATTCTCCTGCCCGGATCATCCGATGAACGGTATGCAGGGATGGACGGAAACGCTCGGTCAGCATCATGCCTACCTCGATCCTTCCACGCTCCAGAACATCGCGCAGCCGGATGAGTCCCGCTCGATCCGTCACGGCAGGCTTGTCGATCATGATCGGTTTGCCGTGCAGCTCACACAGCTCTATGACGTCCATCTTCTCATCATTGATGGCCGCGCAGCCGATGATTCCTACGCCTTCGTCTGCCAGCATCGACTCGCGATCCCCCGTCAGCTCCAGGCCGTACCGGTCGGCGAGAGTGCGGGCGAACGGCTGATTGTCCGGTTCGTATACTCCTGCACATTCGTAGCCCAGTGCCAGCATCTCCTCGATAAACATGCCGATGTGGGCATGCTGGCAGCCGATGATTCCAAATTTCCGTGCTTTTCCGCTCATCTGTTTGACACCTCCACAGCCTGCAGCCACTCCTGGATGACCCTCAGATCATAAGCGAGCCGTTCCTTCGGTGGATAGGGAGCGGCACATTCCAGCGTAAGCCAACCCGCGTACCGCTGTTCCCGAAGTCCCCTGAGCAGCCCGCCGTGATCCACTTCTCCCTCACCCAGGCGGCACTGCAGGAAGAATTCTTCCCCGTGACGGGTCAAATTTTTGAACGTTCCCGGCTCGCCCACTTGGCCGATCCGCCGTTCATCCTTGATGTGCACATGAAACAACCGGCTTCCAAGCTGCCGGACCGATTTTTCCCCAAATTCCGTGTCCGTGATGTACATATTCCCTGCATCATGAATCAGGCCAACCTGATCGTCACCGATCAAATCCAGCAACCGCAGCGCGCTGTCCGTCGTCTCCACCAGGCTCTGGTTGTGAATCTCCAGCACGATCCGTTTTCCCGCAGCACGGGCTTCCTCTGCGCATTTCCGAATCCAGAAAGCCGCCTTGGCATAATGATAATCCTCTGCTAGGAAGGCATTTGGCCCTCCCTGAAAGATCCGGATCATGCCCGCCTCCAACATCACCGCGCGTTCAAGCAGGCCCATAAACTGATCATAGGCCCCGGCACATTCCGCATCCCCGCTTGTCGAGAAATGACCCATGTAACCTGCCAATGCCGGAATCTCCATACCGTGCCCATCCGCAAGTGCCTTCATTTCGCGGACCCGCGGAAGCGATGCCTCCGGGCTCAAATGCGGTTCGCGGCAGGCGATTTCGACCCCGTCAAAACCGAGTTCGGCCGCAATCGACATCGCTTCATGGATGCTGTAATCGATGAGTGATCCGCTGAATGCCGCTATTTTCATCTCGTCTTTCATCCTTTCCTTCACAGACATGACCCTTCCCGGGCCGATAGTAACGTTCCATTATTTAATCCCGGCCATATTGTGGTTCTGCACAAAATATTTCTCGGCAAACAGGAATACCAGCAGAATCGGTACCAGGCTGACCAGTGCGGCTGCAATCATAAGCTGTTCATTGCCGGTCCACTGGCCTGATAAGGAGAGAATGCCGATGGGCAGCGTATACTTCTCATTCGAGGTCAAATAAATGACAGGCGTCAGAATCTCGTTCCACTTGCCCATGAACGTAAAGATCGCCAGCGTCGCCAGCGTAGGCCTGGCCATCGGAATGAAGATCCACAGATAAATCTGGAACGGATTGCAGCCCTCCATTTTGGCCGCTTCCTCATACTCTTTAGGTATATTCATAAAAGCCTGTCGCATGAGGAAAATCCCAAACGGCTGAGCCAGCCATTCGATAATCCACAGCGGCGTGAGCGTATCCAGCATGTTCAACTTATTAAAAATGATGAAATGCGGGATAATGATGACCACCGCCGGAATCATCATCGTTCCCAGCACCATCACGAACAGCGCACTTTTCAGCGGAAAGCGCAGTCTTGCGAACGCGTAACCGACCATCGAGCAGGAGATTAATGCGCCGATGACGGACAATGCGGCCACGAAGATGCTGTTTAGCGTGTAACCGCCAATATTTCCAAGCCGGAACACCTCGGCGTAATTGGACCATTGGAATACCTCGGGAATCCAGCGTGGCGGAACCGTTGTATATTCCTTGTAGGTTTTCAATGAATTCATGAGCGCCGACAGAAACGGCACGATCATGATGAGCGAGCTGATCCCGATCAGCACATAACCGATACTTTTTCCCAGCAGCTTTCTTCTCATTTGCGGCTCCTCCTTCCCCCGATGCGGTTCCCAATCTGCAGTTCCATCTTGACCGCTTGATCAGTCATAGTGCACCCACTTCTTCTGAGCCCTTAGCTGTATCAGCGTCAGCAGGAACAGGATCATGAACAGCACCCAAGCAATGGCGGAAGCATAACCCATCCTCATAAACGTGAACCCTTCGCGATATAAATACAGCATCATGACCAAGCTGGAGTTATTCGGGCCTCCAGCCGAGCTGATGTCGCCCCTGCCGGTCAGCACGTAGATCTGTTCGAATGCCTGGAAGGTAGAGATCGTGCTCATGATGACAACCAGGAAGGTTGTCGGCGAGATCAACGGAACCGTAATGTAGCGGAATTTGCGCAGGGCTCCTGCACCGTCGATCTCCGCGGCTTCATACAGATCTCCGGGAACGCTCTGTAGACCCGCCAGGTAAATGACCATGATATAACCGATCCCTTTCCAGACCGCAATGAAGACAAGCAGCGGAATGGCCAGCTTCGGGTCCTGCAGCCAGCCTTGCCCTTCCAGGCCAAGCTTGGCAAGCAGCGTATTCGCCAGACCGAAGCGAGGATTGAATACGGCGTCGGCAACATACAGGATGACGGTCCAGGAGGAGATCACCGGGATAAAGTGGGCCATCCGAAACCATTTAAGCCCTTTCAAACGCTGGTTTAGCGCAACAGCCAGCACGAGCGCAAGAAAGGTCTGGAGCGGCACGAACAGAACCGCAAAATACAGGGTATTCCACAGGGAACGCCAGAACATCGAATCCTCGGCCATTCGCCGGAAATTATCCAATCCACTCCACTCGGGCGGATTCAGCATATCGTAATCGGAAAAGCTGAAGTACAGGGATGCGGCGAGGGGACCCGCCACAAAAATGATAAAGTGGAGAAGATAGGGGGAGGCCATGAGCAGCCCCCATCTCCCCTCATGATCCCATTTCCGTTTTCGGGCGGGCTTTCCGTGCGGCATCGGATCGGCTTTGAGTGCTGCATTGTCATTTAGCGTATTGTCCATTTCACTCCCGCCTTTCTTCCACCCTTGGTTTTATTTTTTATAAAAATCATCGAGAACCGACTGAACGGCTGCGTCCGCCTCGCTTAACGCCTGATCGATGGCTGCATCGCCCAGGAAGGCACGCTCGGCATGTTCGTTGAATTTGCCCACCCATTCTTCCCAGACCGCGTTATTGTCGAGCGTCTGTGCGAACTCCAGGCTATCGAGGAATGCCTGGCGGTTTGCCGGCTGCTCTCCCGCCTTGAGGAACACTTCGGATTCCGCTACGGATTTTTTCACGGGCACAGCTTCTCCAAGCTCGGTCCACTGCTTCTGCACATCGTCTTCCGTAGCCCAGTATTTAATCCACTCCCAGGCAGCTTCCGCTTTCTCATCGTTCGACTTCTGATTAATCACCCACGAGTTGGCGATGACCGGGGATACCCGCTTGCCGTCAGGTCCCTTCGGCAGCAGCGTCACATCGTAATTCAGACCGGCTTCATTCGCCGCCTGCACCCGGGCATAGATGCCGATCCGCATGGCGGCCGATCCGCTAGGGAACACGGCGGTATTGCTCTGGAAGCTCTTCAGGTCAACCGGATCGGTAATGATGCCGCGCTGCATGCCGTCCACCATCCATTCGAACGCCTGCTTGTTCTCAGGGGAATTGATGATCGAGTTCTCCGCCTTCTCGTCAAGGGCACCGCCTCCGTAGGATTTCATCACGGAGAACCAGCCCTCGGTAATGCTGAAGAACGTAAGCCCGAACTGGTTCACGCTCGCGGCGTCAAACCCGCTGTCCTCGGCCGTTTTCCCACTGGCATCCACGGTCAGCTTGGCTGCCGACGATTTCAGGTCTTCCCAGGTCCATTCATCCGAAGGATACGCTACGCCCGCTTTATCAAACAGCTCCTTGTTATAAAACAGCACGCCGACCTGAATGCCCTGCGGCACGCCCCAATAGCGCCCGTCCGCGTCCTTGTTGAAATCGAGGCCGTAGTACTCGTCGGCTTTCAGGTCCCTTGCGATCCAATCCGTCAGATCCTTAGCCGCGCCCCGCTGGGCGTATTTCATGACGTAGACGCCGTCGGACAGCCATACATCCGGCGCCTGGCCGGCCGCGATCTGCGTATCCAGTTTCTGATAGAACTGCCCGTATGGCGCGCTCTGCGTCTTCACCGTAATGTTCGGATGCTGTTTCTCAAACTGTTCAATCAGCTCCTTCATCTTGGCATCGGAGCTGTCGCTGGAATAATATCCGAGCAGGATTTCTACCTTCTTCCCTTCCTCGTCCCCGGTGCCCGGAGATGCTGTGCCGTCCTTACCTTCGCTGGCATTCCCGCATCCGCTTACAATGATGGATATAAGCAATAAGGCCGTTACCCAGCTGTAGAACCCTTTTCTCTTTTTCACAAATCCTCGCCCCCTGATTGATTGAAATGGATTAATGAGATTGTAGTTGATAAAGACCGAATGCGCCCATGTGCTTTCTTAGCCCACTTGTGATTTCTTGCTGCGGCATCATGGTTTTTTATTTACAACTTGTGTTTTTTTGCTACAATGTTCCTTACATTCCCTACTTCAATGCGAGGAAGGCGGAAGAGCGATGAACATCCAAGGCGTTTCCAGCGGTAATCTGACCATTAACCAACGATTGTTCGTGCTGATCATCCTATTCATTGGCCTCCCCTTCTTTCTGCTCGGCAGCTTCTGGTACCAGTCGTCTACCGAAGCGATTGAACAGTTTGCCGCAGGCGCCAACAAGCGTATCATCGAGCAAACCAATGTCTCGCTGGATTCTTACATATCCAATCTGGAGAATTCCACCTATCCCTTTATCCACAACCCGCAGATCCAGCAATTTCTCTCAACTACCCAGCTTACTCCCTATGCATACTTTCAGCTTGCCAAAAAAGTGGAGGACGACTTGTTTGCCCAGATGATCTACGGCAGGTCCGACATTATCGGAATCTCGCTCGTCGCCGAGAACAAGCGGCAAATTACCGATTACGAAAGCGCGCCGGGGCTGCTCGATATGAGTGAAATCCGCAAACGCAACCGATCCTTTCAAGCGCAGCTGGATCAATTCAACGATTTTCAAATCATCGGCCTCAGCCGGGTAGGAAACACGCCAGCCCTTACCGTGGCCCGAAAGCTGTATGACAATTCTTCCTTTCTCTACAAAGGCTTATTGATTGTCGACCTCAATCTGAAGCAAATCGGAGCCATCTGCTCTAACGATTCGCTGGGCGGCTTTGACGTCTGGATCATGGGTAAGGATGGGCAGATGATTTACCACCCGGATCCGAGTCGGGTCGGAACGCAAGTTGAATCGGGGCTGTTAACGCGTATTCAAAACCGGGACTCCTCCTTCTTCCGGCATCAAGATGCAGCTTCGGGCACTGAAAAGATGGTCCTGCATGAACGCTCGCAGATCACCGGCTGGACGGTCGTCGCCGACCTGCCGCTGAACAATCTCATCGGCGGTTTGATCACCCAGCGTAATTACTCGCTTGCGGCCGCAGCTGTTCTCATGATCATTGCACTGGCGCTCGTGGGCGGATTCTCTTTGTCTTTGACAAGGCCGCTCTCCATGCTCCAAAAGCTGATGGCCCGCGTCGAGCGGGGCGATTTTGTGCTTCCTACCACAATGAATCGGTTCCGGAACAATGAAATGACCGCCGTATTCCAGAGCTTTTACAGCATGACGGGAGAGCTGAAGCGGCTGATCCGGGAGGTCCAGGATTCCCAGCTGAAGGAACGGGAGCTCATCATCAAGCAGAAGGAATCCGAGCTCCGCTCCATGCAGTCCCACATCAACCCGCATTTTTTGTACAATTCACTGGAGATTATTAATTCATATGCCATCGCGGACGATCATATGGAAATCAGTCGCATGACGCGGGCGCTGGCCCACATGTTCCGTTACAATATCGGCCATGCCGGATCCGTTGTGCCGCTGCGGGAGGAGATGACGCATGTCCAGTATTATCTCGATCTTCAAAGCGCCCGTTTCCGCAGGCTCCAAATCGATATGGACGTGAACGAACGGGACCTGGATCGCGTGAACGCCGTCAGGCTCACGCTGCAGCCAATTGTGGAGAATGTGTTCATCCACGGATACCGAGGCAAGAAGCCGAGCTACCTCGGGATAAGCACCCGTGCGGAGGCGGACTATTTTGCCATCATCATCCGGGACAAGGGGATTGGCATGACCGCGGAAACGCTGCGGCAGATCAGGCGAATCCTGCAAACGCGCGAGAAGCCGGGTGAAAGCATGCTGCGTAACAACGGGGAGGAACCCACCAGCGGCATCGGGCTCTTGAACGTGCATCAAAGGCTTCAGCTTACCTTCGGTGCCGAGTATGGCCTGCACCTTGTCGAGTCCGTGCCTTTGGAAAGCACCATATTTGAAATCAGACTGCCATATAGGACTAGCGAGGAGGGACACCATGTACCGGATCATGATGATTGATGACGAATACGCCATTCATTTAAGTTTGCGAAAGCTTGTTGAGAGGTCTGGTCTTCCAATTGCGGTCGCCGGCGAAGCCGAAGACGGGTTTGAAGCCCTGCAAATGCTGGAGAATAGCCGGCCCGACATTATCGTGACCGACATTTGCATGCCTGAAATGGATGGATTGGAATTTATCCGCCGTGTCAGAGAATCCCATCCACAGATGCATTTTATTATCCTGTCGGGCCACGACAACTTCGAATTTGCACGCCAGGCCCTGCGCTATGGCGTTTCGGATTTTCTGCTGAAGCCCATCGACCCGGCGCAGTTCCATACAACGCTGGAACGTGCCTGCAGGGAGCTGGATAACCGGAAAGCGCGATTCTCCAGGCAAACGGAATGGACGCTTGCGCAGCAGCGCTATAAAGCCAGGCTCGCTGAGCTGCTGTATTCTGCCGATGAGCAGGGAGCATTGGAGCAAATCCGCGAGATCATGACCCTTTTTGAGACGAGGGGACCGGAAGAAGTGAGCTTGTCGCGATACGCCCATATGCTGCTGCAGGATCTGCTGTCTGCTCTTGAAGAACGCGGTTTGCTTCTTGCGATGGACATCGGCGAGGATCAATGGCCACAAGACGATCCCCTGGCCTGCAACAGTCAAATACAGGATAAGGTCAAGGAAATGCTGGCATTGATTAAGGGCTCCCGAAATCTGGGGTCTCGCCACAATATTCAGAAAGCCAAACGATACATTGAAGAGAATTATGCGATGGAGGATTTGTCCTTACAGGAGGTGGCTGATTCAGTGGGGATGTCGGTCACGTATTTAAGCCGTACCTTCAAGAGCGAAACGAATATGAACTTCGTGAAATACCTTGTGCAGGTCCGCATGGAAAAAGCGAGGGAATTGCTGGCGGAATCTGAGCTTTCCGCCCAGGAAACGGCCTACCGCGTCGGCTTCTCGGACTATGTCCATTTCAGCAAGACGTTCAAAAAATTTCATGGCCTCACCCCTTCGGCGTACCGAAAGCAGTGCAAGGCCATGAATGGAGGATGAGACGGGCAGGAGCTTATTCAGCTTGTTCTCCCGTTCATCCATGCTTTGGCTCTGGCAAGAAGCTGCTCTACATATGCATGCTTCTCATTGGAATATTGGAGCAGGGTTCGGGTCCCTTGCGTAACGATCCGTCGTTTGATCTCGCTGTAACGCTCGGCTTCCACCGCATGTGCTCGCAAGTACTCCCTGATCATGATGTTATGATTCCACATGTCGCCACGGTATGACACAATATGAACGTTATAGGCATGCCTACCTCTTTTGCGGAGATATAAACGGCCGGGGATCCCCGCTTCGCCTAAGTCCTCATAACCCATAGCGGTCAGCTTGGGGATGATTTCATTCGCATGCTGCGTGTTCTCCACGCCAACCAGAATATCGATAATGGGTTTGGCCGTCATCCCCGGTACGGATGTGCTTCCGAAATGTTCGATGGCGGCCGTATAAGGGCCGATCTCCCTGATTAACGTCTGGTGTTCGTCGCTAAACCGATCCGCCCACTGCTTGTCGTAGGACTCCAAATGAATGGCTTCATCAATCGTCATGAAGGATCCTCCTTCGAATTTGGTACGTGCGTGCTGCTGGTGAAGCTCCTCGAACAAAAGTAGCAGGCCCCCATAAGAGGCATAGGCACGGTTTCAGCTCATGCGCACGCACTCACCTATGACTCCATCATGCCCTTTAGGGTTTTAATCGGCAAGAGCCAATGTGCTATTGGATTATGGCCAAGCATACCTTAATATCGACTTTCCACAACGGCAGGTGCCAGAACCTGCTCCACATACCTGTCGGCCTCTGCCCGAAGTGTTTCATCGCTTACCCGCTCTACGTTATAGGTTACGAAGGCAGGTAGATATTGGACTTTGCACCGGTTCAACGTGGCTTGAATCGGCCGCAGCAGCTCACTGGCGGTATACCAATTGTCCCCGCCTGCACGATACCCTTGTTCTGCCCCTGCTGCGGTCGTCGCCAGCATGAATTCCTTGCCCTTCAGGCTGTTGCCTTCGGGCCCGAACGCCCAGCCGAAGGTCAGCACGTCATCGAACCATTTCTTCAGCAGGGGCGGGCAGCTGTACCAGTAAAACGGAAACTGGAACACCACCCGATCATATTGAAGAAGAAGCTGCTGCTCGCGCTCGATATCGATATTCCAATTCGGATACTCCTTGTAAAGATCCCGGACATCTACATTTCCATTCGCATACAGCCCGCTGTGCTCGATCAGCGCTCGATTCGCACGCGAGTTGTCTAAATTCGGATGAGCTACAATCACCATGATTTTCATATTCAGGTCTCTCCTGTCTCATTTGGTTTGTTTGACACCCCCATTATGTTTCGGATCGGTTTCGTTGAAAAGTACGCTCTTTTTATGTACTTAGTCGGTTTTAGCGTACCTATTCATCCCATGCATAGTACGATAAAACGTACTAAGTACGAGAAAGAATAGTACTGGGTTTTAACCGAATACTGTGCTACATTACTAACATCAAATGAACAAAGACCGATGGCACACTTCCTATGGGAGATGAGAATATGAGAACAACCAAACATGAACGGCCTAACACTGACGGCATCCTGACCACACTGCAACTAATCGGCGGCAAGTGGAAGCCGCTGATTCTGTTTATACTGCTCCAGGACGGAACCAAGCGGTTCGGGGAACTCCGGCGGCTGCTTCCGGGCGTGACCCAAGGCATGCTCACGAATCAGCTCCGTGAACTGGAACAGGATGGGCTGGTCGTACGCAAGGTATATCAGGAGATTCCGCCTAAGGTAGAGTATTCCATCTCGGAGCATGGAAAGAGCTTGGACAGCGTACTCACCGACATGTGCACCTGGGGGTTTCAACATTTGGATTATGTCGACAAGGTCAACGGACAGCCTGATGAGAGTCACGGGAAAAACGCAGGCGGGCTGTAGACGAAAATAGCAGGCCAGCATGAGAGGCCTGGCATTGCTCATACATCGAGCGCATGCATTTACTCACAGCTGCGCATAACGGATTCGTGTCTGCCAGACGCCTCATGTTACCGTTGGCTTCCCCCTCCCTCTTCGCTTCTTCAGCCGTCCCTCTTGGGATCAGCTTCACTGGCTGCTCCTCTCCAGGCTGGTATTTAAAACCATAACCGAATCGCTCTCCTTGCTTCTCTTCACCTATCGCATAATCTAATCGAATATCTGCCAACGGTTGACCGTAGTTTGAAAATCGATTGCAGAAATTCACTTCCAGGCATTGCTTATTTATGTCGATACGATATATATTTATATCGTATCGACATATTTTTAGGAGGAGCTATATGTATGAGATTTATGTTCTGGGTGAATTGATGACCGGAGATAAACACGGTTATATGCTTCAAGAGATCCTTAAAAATGCAGGCGGCCCTTACCGCCAGATTAGTTCCGGTACGTTATATCCCCTGCTCTCCCGGATGGTGGATCACGAGTGGATCCATCTTCGTCTGGATGAATCCGGCGGAGGCAAACGCCCCCGGAAAATCTACGGGATTACCGATTCCGGACGGAAGAAGTTCCTCGACCTTATGGAGAACCCCCTGGAATACAACATGGATACGGAGCAAATATTCCATTTCAAGATGGTGTATTTCAGGTATGTTCCAAAGAAGGTTCGGCTCGCTTGTCTAGAGCAGTACTTGATTTATCTGGAGACCAACCTGAAACATGTGACGGACTTTGAAGCGGAGATCACGTTTTATAAACCTGAGCCTGAGAAACAGCGTCTTCAATTGCTGAGGGTGCTGGATCACCGGAAGCAAATGGGAATGACGAATATCGAGTGGATCAAGAATGAAATGGCGGCTGTCAATTCCGAAGAGGACTAGCGTTCAAACGTTTTATACATTGGACATAAGGAGGGATATAGGATGGAACGTTTATGGACGAAGCCGTTTATTCAGATGACGGTCGGAATGTTGTTTCTGTTTACGGGCTTCTATCTGCTGCTGCCCACGCTTCCGCTGTATATCAAGCATTTAGGCGGCTCCGAAACCCAGGTGGGATTGGCAGCCGGTGCGTTCACGCTGACGGCTGTGGTCTTTCGCCCGATGGTCGGCGGATTGGTGGACCGGTACGGCAGAAGAGCTTTTTACGTATGGGGTCTTATCTTCTTTGTTCTTTCGATGTATCTCTACGATTGGGTTGGCAGCATTCTGCTTCTGCTTGCGCTGCGGATCCTGCACGGCGCGAGCTGGGCTTTCTCGACAACCTCCATCGGAACGGTCATTACGGATTTAATCCCGACCTCCCGTCGTGGGGAAGGCATGGGCTGGTACGGTATGGCGATGACGGTGGCGATGGCCATCGGCCCCATGCTGGGTACTTTTATCGTCAGCGGGTATTCGTTTCGGACGTTGTTTCTTGTCGCTACCGGGCTCTCTCTGATTGCCTTCATACTGGCCTACATGACCAGAGCCCCTTATCAAGCCAAACCTTCGGCAGGGCGAATTCAGTTGGTCGAGAAATCCGCTCTCCCGGTCACGGTCGCCATCTTTTTCCTGGCCGTCGCCTATGGGGGAATTACGACCTTTCTCCCGTTGTTTGCCGAGTCCATCCGGGTCAATCCGGGAACCTTTTTCCTGGTGTACGCCGTCGCTCTTACCTTGATCAGGCCCTTTGCCGGGAAGCTGTCGGACCGTTTCGGTGAAGCGGCTGTCATCATTCCGTCCCTTGTCGTAACGGCGGCGGCTCTGATCGTCTTAAGCCTGTCGAGCGGATTGCCCGGACTGATTACAGCTGCCATTCTGTACGGTATCGGCTTCGGTTCGGCCCAGCCCGCTCTCCAAGCAGCCACCCTGCGCATTGCTCCGGAGAACCGGAGAGGCGCAGCCAACGCCTCGTTCATGACGGCGTTCGATCTCGGCATCGGACTTGGCGCCATCGTGTTGGGCCTGGTCTCCGAGCGTATCGGCTATGCATATCTGTTTACGGTAACGGCCGTGTCGGTTGTCGTATCCTTAATCATATTCGCGGTCTTTGTAAGAAGACTGCTTTCGCCCGGCGTTGCGGACAAAGAGTGATGGATATCCGATTTCAGGCAAACACGCCGCGGACCGGGACTGCCGCATAAGAGCGTTCTGTCTGCCCGAAAGCCGTTCCGCAGGGATGACCGAGCTTCCGAGCTTCCAAGCTTCCAAGCCTCCAAGCCCGCCGGCCTCCGAGGTTCCGACTTCCGACCCTCCGGCTTCGTAACCTCCGCGCCCGCTTCCGAATAGGCTAACGTATCTGATGTTAGATTGGAGCGATGGTACGCATGGCGCAATATGTACCGCCGGTGAACATCCATACCCTCACGCATACGGCACCCGGTCTCGTGATTCATTATCCGCAGGTATACGGCCTCCTGAATCCTGGAGCAGAAGAAGCCATCAACCGGGCCATTATTCTTCAAATCCAGGATATGCAGCGTGAACAGCAGCAGGTTCAGACCGGCACCAACCCGCAAACGACAGGCACCTTTGAGATTAAAACGAACGAGCGCGGCATTCTTAGCCTCGTGCTGACCAACTACACCTACTCCGAGCATATGGCACACGGGTATACGGTGACAAAAGGACTGACCTTTTCCACGGCTAACGGACAATCCTACGCTTTATCCGACCTGTTCCGTCCAGACTCCAGCTATCAAACCGTCTTGGCCGCCGAAGTGAACCGACAGATCAAGGAACGGGGCATTCCCGTGCTGGAGAACCGTCCGGTTACCGTTTCGCCAAATCAGGACTTCTATCTGGCGGATAAGTCCCTGGTCATCTTCTATCCGCTATATGCCATCACGCCATACTATGTCGGCTTTCCGATGTTCCCCATATCGGTATATGACCTCTTGAGTATGGCGCCCGAGAACGGATTGTTATCGGATCTTGCCGCGGACGTGGTGTAACGAGCCGTACCGTGTTCAGGTGATTATGCAGAAAAAAACAAACCCGATCCCCTGGTACCTTACCAGCGTTTCGGGTTTGTTTGTTATCATCGCATGAGCTTAGCTGCGACGGTTACACCATGATTTTGCAAATATCGTTCGTGAATTCCACCGGATCGGCAATCGGCAAGCCTTCGATCAGCAGCGCCTGATTGTACAGCAGATTCGTGTAGAGCTTCAGCTTATCCTGATCGGCTTGCAGCGTCTTCAGGGATTGGAATACTTCATGGTTCGTGTTAATCTCCAGCACCTTGTCGGCTTGGATATCCTGTCCGTTCGGCATCGCCTTCAATATTTTCTCCATCTCGATCGAGACATCGCCCTCCGTGGACAGGCATACCGGATGGGATTTCAGTCGTTTGGAGGCTTTAACGGATTTTACCTTGCCAGCCAAGAGACTGCCCATGGCTTCAAAGAGTTCCCTATTGTCGTTATCTTCAGCTTCATTCTCCTGTTTGTCCGCCTCGGAGTCGAGGCCAAGATCGCCGCTGGATACCGACTTGAATTCCTTCTCCTTGTATTTCATGAGCATCTTGATTGCAAACTCATCGACATCGTCGGTAAAGTACAGAATTTCATAACCTTTATCGAGCACCATTTCCGTCTGCGGGAGCTTCTCGATCCGGTCGATGGAATCCCCGGAAGCATAATAGATATATTTCTGATCTTCCGGCATTCTCGACACGTACTCATCCAGCGAGACCAGCTTCTTCTCCTTGGAGGAAGTAAACAGCAGCAGATCCTGAAGATCTTCCTTGTTCATGCCGTAATCGTTATAGACGCCGAATTTCAAGCCTCTGCCGAAGGATGCGAAGAACTTCTCGTAGTTCTCCCGCTCATCCTTCATCATACCCTGCAGTGCGCTTTTCACTTTGCTCTTGATGTTCTTTGCAATCAGCGTCAGCTGACGGTCATGCTGGAGCATCTCGCGGGAGATGTTCAGCGACAGATCCTCGGAATCAACCATCCCTTTCACGAAGCTGAAGTAGTCCGGCAGGAGGTCACCGCATTTGTCCATGATCAAGACGCCGTTGGAATAGAGCTCCAGCCCTTTCTCGTATTCCTTGGTGTAATAATCGAATGGCGTATTCTCGGGAATGAACAAAATCGCGTTGTATACCACGGCACCGTCCGCTTTGACGTGAATGTGTTTGAGCGGTTTATCGAAGCCGTAACGCTTCTCATTGTAGAAATTCTCGTAATCCGCGTCGGTCAGCTCGCTTTTATTCTTGCGCCAGATCGGCACCATGCTGTTGATGGTCTGCTCTTCCTGGACTTCCTCGAACTCGTTCTCGGCATCTGCCTTTGGACGCTGCGTTTTCACGTCCATTTTGATCGGATAACGGATGAAATCGGAGTACTTCTTAATGATCGCTCTTAGGCGATATTCTTCCAAGTACTCGTCATACTGATCGTCTTCCGTGTTCTCCTTGATCTTCAGCACGATCTCGGTTCCGACAGCATCCTTCTCGGCCGGCGTAATGGTGTATCCGTCCGCGCCTTCGGATTCCCACTTGAATGCTTCGTCGCTGCCGAGGGCTCTGCTGGTTACGGTAACAACATCGGCCACCATGAAAGCGGAGTAGAAGCCAACGCCGAACTGGCCGATAATGTTGTGGCCGTCCTTCGCTTCATTCTCACTCTTGAATGCAAGGGAACCGCTCTTCGCGATGACGCCGAGGTTATTCTCCAGGTCTTCCTTGGTCATCCCGATCCCCGTGTCGGTAATGGTCAGCGTACGGTTTGCTTTATCTGCGGTAATCTTAACGTAGTAATCTTCTTTATTAAAGGTCAAGTTGTCGTCGGTCAGTGCTTTATAGTAAATCTTGTCGATCGCGTCGCTGGCATTTGAAATCAGCTCACGCAGAAAAATTTCACGCTGCGTATAGATGGAGTTGATCATCATCTCGAGCAGCCGTTTGGACTCAGCTTTAAACTGTTTTTTCGCCATGAAAAAATCTCCTTTCCAATCTGAACGAGGTTTCTTTTAGCACTCTTTACAGCAGAGTGCTAACACTCCTTCTATTTAAACATGTACCAATTTTTGATGTCAATATGTTTAAAGACTTTCCCTCGAACAAATACGGGTTCAACCTGTAACCGTGAAGCCGACGCCGTAAGATGAATATGAAAACAGCATGCTGCAATCAGCAAAAAGGCCGCCTAAAAGGGAATTCCCCTTTTAGACGGCCCTTCATTCATGGCTCGATACCGCTGTTTAATCTCTTGGATAAGACCGGACGAATCCACCATACGTAATACAGGCCGCATAGGAGCAGCACGCCGGCCGTGACCAGAAAGGGGAGCCGATAATCCTGCCTGGCCAGGATCAGTCCGGCAACAAAAGTTGCCCCGGACGAGCCTAAACTCCGAAATACCGACCGCATGCCGGCATACAGATTACGTTCCTTCTCATTGAAAGCCGACATCAGCAGACTGTCCAGCAGATTGGACAGCATGGTCACGCCTCCGCCTCGCAGCAGAAACAGCCCGACAAACAGCCATACGGGGAGAATCATGTATAGAGCGGCAAACAGCAAAATATTAACGATAAATACCGAGATGATGGCCGTGTTATAACCGAACCGCTCCATGACGTACGGTGTCATCAATGAGCATATAAACAGCAGGATCGCGCCGATGGCAAGAATTAGAGATACCTGGTCATCCATCCAATCCAGGCGGAACTTCACGATGACGTTCAGGAATGAGCCCGTCATCGCGATGCAGCCGCCAAGCAGCGCCGTAAATACGGCGAACAGCCACAAGGTCCCGGAGGATAGAGGCCCCGTTAACCTGGAGATTCCCCTCGAAGGCGAAGCTGCCGCCGCTTCCTCATCCACGCCCCTGTGCTCGGCAGGCAGCCAGAATGCCCGGATGATGCCGTGAAGCACAAGCACAAGCCCGGTCAGCAGAAGAGACACCTCATAGCCCCTGCTTCCTTCAAATCCCTTCGAGATATATCCGGCTGCCAGCGTTCCGAGACCCGTGAAAGCCGTAAAAACGGCAAACATCAAGGAAAATGCACGCGCCTCCTCCTTGCGGGAACGGCAATAATGGAAGAGAAGCTGAATCTCCGTCGTCTCCACAAGCGTCAAGCCGGTAGACACCAATATTTGAGCGGCATAGAACCACAGCAAATCATCGCTGACGGCAAACAGCACATTGCCTGCGGCGATAAAGAATACGCCGGTAACCAGCAGTTTTTTTCTTCCGGTCCGGTTAGCGAGCAGGGATACCGGAATGGCGAGCACGCCCATGATCAGAATGCCCATCGACACCAACGCGCCGATCTCGTCTTCCCTAAGCCCACGGAAGAGCAGATGCAGATTCAGGACGAGCGTATAGAGGCCGATTCCGATACCATAGAAAGCCTCGCTTATGAGGAACCGGCGCACCCCCGTAGACAACTGCAGCAGGTCTTTGATGTAAAAGGACATGTTATTCCCCTTCTCCAGAAAATCCGATGACGATCTAAAATGAAATCAGTCGGTTACTTGTATAATTCCGCTTCCGAGCGCATCCGCCGACTCAGTCTTACCGGATCGGTATCCTCGGCAGCGTACGCCTTCAGGAGAATGCGGAACGAGAACGGCTCCGGCTTGAGCGAGTGCTCGGGAGCCTGTGCCGGGCCGCAGCTGTTGCTGCCAAGTCCGTTCTGCCGGTAATCCAGATTCAGCGTAATGAAGCTGCGCGGAACAAGGTCGCTGGCATGCGCGGCGGACTCCACATCCTGATCGGTGTACCGGCTCGCACTGAAATTCAGGTCAGGCTCGCCAACGGCGAGGAGCCCCAATCCCGCGCCATCTGCGAGCGAGATCCAGCGAACATCCGATCGGTTCCCGTTCTCCTGCGGATAAATATACGGCGTGAACAAGCCGTCCACCGTGCTGCGGTATTCCCCGAACCGTCCCGCTTCCAGACTGTCCGGGTAGCTTTCCCCAGGTCCTCTGCCGTACCACCGGACATGTTCCATGTCGCCCGCGACTTGCATTTGAAGCCCGATTTTCGGCAGCATGGCGGGCGGCGTGCCGATCGGCTCACCCTTCACGTCCATCATCATCAGACCGCTGGAAGTGACCGTACAGGTCGTTTCGCAGCGGAAGCCCCAATCATATACCGGCGGCGCAATCCGGGAAATAAGGCGCACCTCCACGCTGTCTTGGTCCAGTCGCTTCCATTCGAAATGATCGATCCGTTCAGAAAGTCGGTCCAGATGGGCCTTGCGCCAATCCGGAAGCACGTACATATCGTTATCAATCGGCGGCCGCCAGAAATTCAGCTCCGGTCCGCCAAGCATGATTCTTTTGCCATGCATGGACAAGCTTTGGAAGCCGGAACGGAGGGTGCTGAGTGAAAGCTGAAAGCTGCCATTCTTCACTTGAAGGCTATGCTTCTCCTCGCTAATCTGTAAAGGCCCCCGCCGCAGGGCAGCCGTTGACTCGAATTCGGGCTTCGACGATTCCCGCAGCATAAGCTGGGACCACGCAACCTCATGTCCCCGTTCCGCCCAGCGGCAGTCCGCAGCCAGCGAGAGGGATACCTCAAGCCACAGCTCGGCATAAGGACTCACGCCTATTGTCGCTTGCTCCAAGACCTCCAGGAGGTTTAGCTCCGCGCTTGTGCCTGCTTCGATGCGGGGAAGCTCCAGTACCCCGCTATGGACAAGCTGTCCATCAGCCAACACCCGGTAATGGGCCGCCAGATGATCCAGCGAAATGAAATCATAGCGGTTTGCAATGTGCAGCAAACCCTGATTCGGCATCGTCATACGGACAGGCTCTATGACCTTTTTGTATTCCAGAAGTCCGGGTGAAGGCGTACGGTCCGGACGGACCAAACCGTCGATAACAAAATTGCTGTTGTTCGGCACATCGCCATAATCGCCGCCGTATGCATAATCCTTCCTGCCGTCCGGGGTCCTTCTGCTCAGCCCGTGATCGATCCACTCCCACACGAAACCGCCCGCAAGGCGGGGATGCGATTCAAAGGTATCGAAGTAGGGACGCAAGCCTCCGGGCCCGTTGCCCATCGCATGCGCGAATTCGCACAGAATATGCGGCTTGGGATGATTGGTCATTTTACCGAAGCCTTCCATCTTCTCGACGGAGGAATACATCGTGCTCACCACGTCGCACACCTCGGCTTCGCGATCCTCCTCGTAATGGATCAGCCTCGTCGGATCATTCTCCCGGCACCACTCCGCCATTGCGCGGAAATTGCAGCCGAAGCCGGATTCGTTGCCGAGGGACCAGAACAGCACGGACGGATGGTTCTTATCCCGCTCCACCATCCGGCGGACACGGTCCACGTAAGCTTCCATCCAATCCGGATCGTCGCTTAATCGGGAAATGTTGCCGAGCGGCTCGAAGCCGTGAGTCTCCAAATCCGTCTCTTCCATCACGTACAGTCCGTACACGTCGCACAGCTCGTAGAACCGGGGATCATTCGGGTAATGCGCCGTCCGCACGGCATTGATGTTGTGCTGCTTCATCAAACGGATATCCTCCAGCATCGTGGACAGGGTGACGGTTCGACCCGTATCCGGATGATGATCATGGCGGTTGACGCCTTTAAGCAGGATCGCCTTGCCGTTTACCAGGAGCTGTCCATCCTTCACTTCAATGGAGCGGAATCCGACGCGCTGCGCCACCGTCTCCAGCGTTCCCCCTTGAGCATCCCGCAGGATGATCACCAGGTGGTACAGTGCCGGTGACTCGGCAGTCCATAAATCCGGGCCGGCCACCTCGATCTCAAAATCCTCCGCAGCGGAGTGTGTGACGTCCTTTTCGACTGAACCCACCACCACGCCGGTTCCATCCAGCAGCTGCAGCCGTACCGATCCGGACTCTTTTCCTTCCAGCTCCAAATGCACGTTCAGCTTGGCGTTCAGATACTTCGCATCCAGCTCGGTCGTTACGCGGAAGTCGTTGATGCGAAGCGCCGACGGCTCGGCAACCAGGTAAACATCCCGGAAAATGCCGCTCATCCACCACATGTCCTGGTCTTCCAGATAGCTTCCATCGGACCACTGATACACCCGAACGGACATCTTGTTTACCCCGGCCTTCAGGTAAGGCGTCAGATCGAATTCCGAGGTCAGCCGGCTTCCCTGGCTGTAGCCGATAAACGACCCGTTCAGCCACACATGAAACGCACTGTCCACCCCGTCGAATTTGACGCAAATCTTTTGGCCGTCCCAATGCTCCGGAAGCTCGAACTCGCGTACGTAGCTGCCGGTCGGATTTGCGTTCGGCACATGCGGCGGATCCACGGGGAACGGATAGTACAGGTCCGTGTAATGCGGATGCCCGTAGCCCTGAAGCTGCCAGTGCCCCGGAACCGGGAGGTCATCCCAGGCCGATACATCGTAATCCTCTTCATAAAATGCTTCAGGAGCAGTCTCCGGCTCCTCGGCATAGTGGAACTTCCACACCCCGTTCAGCGATTGGTACCAAGCCGAGCTGCCTCTGTCATAACTTAATGCGCCGTCCGTATCCGCGAACGGAATGAAATAAGCCCGGCTCTTCACCCGGTTTCGTTCCAGCACGCTTAGGTCATCCCAGTCGCGGCCGATACGATGGTCCTTCATCATGTCTCTCCATCCTTTCCAAGCAGTCTAAGCTTCTAGAGGTCGTTCCAAAAGTCATCGTTCCATGACTTTTCGAACACACACTTCTATGTTCTGATGCTGCATTATGCTGCATATCCATCGTGGATGCCTCTTATCACCGGCACGGTTACCCCTTGATCCCCGTCGTGGCAATCCCGCCAACGATATAACGCTGCGCAAAGAAAAAGACGGCAAGCGGCGGAATCGAGATCAAGCAGGTGATGGCCATAATGGATTGCATATCGACGCCGTGCATGCCCTTAAATTGGGATAATCCCAGCGTCAGCGTATATTTCGTCTGATCGTTCAGGAAGATGAGCGGACCCAGATAATCGTTCCAGCAGCTCATCATATGGAACACGGCCACCAGAATGAGCGAAGGTCCCATCAGCGGCACGATGATCCGCAGCAGAACCATCATTTTGCCCGCCCCGTCAATGGTTGCCGCTTCATCCAGCTCCTTCGGCAAGGTCATGATGAACTGGCGCAGCAGGAAGATGAAATAGGCGGAACCGAACCAGGACGGTACGATGAGCGGTTTGAGTGTATTGATCCAGCCCAAGTAGTTGAATTCCATATACTGCGGAATCATGGTCACTTCCCACGGAATCATCATGGTGGCAAGCACGATCAGAAACAGCGCATCCCTTCCCTTGAACTGAAATCGGGCGAACCCGTATGCCACCAGCGTGCACGATATGAGCTGTCCGAGCGTTGAGAGCAGCGTCACGATCAGCGTATTTTTCAAAAACAGATTAAACGGCTGAATGCTCCAGGCTTCCGCGAAATTGCTGAATCTCCACACGGAAGGAAGCCATTTCGGAGGAAACAGATACAGCTCCTGCTGCGACTTCAGTGCAGTCGTGATCGCCCAGAAGAGCGGAGCAATGAACAGCAGGGAGCACAGAATGAGCAGTGCGTACGTGATCACCTTTTTCATGCGGAACGCCCCTCTCTGCCGGCAGGTACGCCTGCTTTGTTACGCTTCGGCTTCGCTTTCTCCTTCTTCGTCTTCATCTCACCCTCATAGAACACCCAGGCCTCCGAAGACTTGAACACGAGGAACGTCAGCGTCAGCACGATCAAGAACATGAACCAGGCATTGGCAGCAGAATAACCCATCTTGAAATACTTGAATGCATTCTCATACATATACATCGCATAGAAAAACGTCGACTTCAGCGGACCACCGCCGGTAAGCAGAAGTGCCAGCGTCAGCTGCTGGAAGGCGGCGATGATGGATGTAATCAGGTTAAACAGCAGGGTTGGCGTGATCATCGGGATGGTCACATTGAAAAACTGCCTGATCTTGCCCGCCCCGTCCATCGAGGCCGACTCGTACAGGTCCTTCGGAATTCCCTTGAGACCCGCCAGAAAAATAAGCATCATGGAGCCCTGTCCCCACAGGCTTGCAATGACCATGGCGACCAGAGACCACTTCGTATCGTTCAGCCAATCCGGGCCTTCGATGCCGACAAGCGATAAAAAGAAATTCAGGATCCCATAATCCCCGCTGTACACCCACGACCAGATCATGGCGAGGGCTACGCCGGAAATGACCGACGGCAGGTAAAACGCAGTCCGGAAGAACGCGCTCCCTTTTACCTTCTGATTCAGCAGCATGGCGAGTCCCAAAGCCACGATGATGTTCAGCGGCACAAACAAAGCCGCGAATTTCAGCGTAACCAGCAGCGATTTCCAGAACAACGGATCATTCGAGAACATCTCCACATAGTTGTCGATGCCGACAAAGGTCACTTGGCCTACGATCGGCCAATCAAAAAACGAAATGACGAGGGAAAACAGCAGCGGGCCAAGCGTGAATACCAGGAATCCGAATATCCATGGAAAAATGAAGAGGTAGGGCACGGCCCCCCCCCAACGTTTTGGTCCAAGTCGCTTCGGGGCCGCTGTCTGCTGTTGTGAGTAAGGCACTTGAGTGTGGGCCATTTTCGCGAACCTTCTTTCTTCGATTATTTCAAATAGCGTTCGCTATCCTTCACCGCCTGGTTCAGAACCTCCTGGGCATCGCTGCCGAACATGACGGATTCCACGGCTGCCGAGAGCTGGCGGTTTACTTCGTTCCATTTCGGATTCAGCAGGAAGGCCGGCGTATTGTCCGAACGCTCCAGCATCGTGTAATACGGCTTGTAGAGCGGATCCTGGTCCTTCTTCAGCTCGTTGACCACGCTGACCCGGACCGGAAGGTCGGCCACACGCATTTTGATCGCTTCATCCGATACGTAAAACTTGATGAACTCCCACGCCAAGTCCTTGTTCTTGGAGTCCTTCGCAATCGACAGCGCGGATTCGGCCAATACGCCTTTCACAGGCTTGCCCTCGAAGGCCGGCATCTCCACCGTGCCCACATCGATTCCGGCTTCCCTGAAGGATTCCAACGGCCAGATGCCGCTCTCCCACATGGCAATTTTGCCGGCTTTGAAAATATCCTCCCCACTCTGCTGCCCTTTGCCTCCAGTCAGGACGGCCGAGCCGTTCTTGAGCATATCGCCCAGCATCTGAATGGCTTCCGCCGTTTCCTTGCTGTTCATGTAACCTTCAATCGTTGTGCCGTCCTCCGAGATGAAGGAACCGCCGTTGCTCCATACGAACCCTTGAAGGTCATACGTATCGTTCTCGGCCCGAACGCCGAAGCCGTACTGCTTCTTGGATTTATCCGTCAGCCTCTGGGCGATTTCCTGGAACTCGCTCCAGGTCCATCCATCGCTCGGGTAGGCAATGCCCGCATCGTCGAACATCTTCTTGTTGTAGTACACCACCCGCGTCGTAAAGCCCGCCGGGATTCCGTACAGCTGATTCTCGATCTTGCCGTAGTTGAACAATCCTTGGTAAAAATCATCGATGTTCAGATCCTCGTCCTTAGACGCGTAGGAATCCAGCGGCTCCAAGGACTGGTGATACGTCGGAAAATCCCACATGTACATCACGTCCGGCGGATTGGCTGCGCCAAAACCTGCGGCCAGCTTCTGATCGAATCCGTCGGCATAAGCCTCCACCTGCACCTTGGTTCCGGGATGCGATTCCTCGAACTTCTTGGCGATCTCCTGCTCGATTTTCAGCGCATCTCCCGTATCCCAGGTAGCGAAGCGAAGCGTCGTCGCCGCGCCCGATGAATTGCCGTCCGGCTCCTTCGATGCCCCAGTCCCGCCGCTGCCGCCGCATGCGGCCAGCAAGGATCCCATTAACGTCAAAACCGAAACCAATGCGATCCATGACATTTTCTTTTTCATATTGTCAGCTCCCCTAAAGTATTGAGTTGATATGAATTGAACCGCTTTCATCATAACTCGGATGAAAGCGGTTCAAAACGTGCGCTGATTCGCAGATGATCGTATTTTTGTTCGAACTTGCGCCCCCGGGTGTTCATTTGTTTACAATGATTCCCCTTTTTGTTCGGCACGGTATTGGCTTGGCGTCTGACCCGTGCAGCGCTTGAACCATTTGCTGAAATATTTGCTGTCTCCGAGCCCCGTCTTCTCGGCGATCTCCTGCATCGTTAAGGAGGTTTCGCGCAGCAGGCCATAAGCGAGGCGAAGCTTGCGTTTATATTGGAACGCGATGAAGCTGTCGCCAACCGTTTTCTTGAACAGGATCGAAAAGTGGCTGCGGCTCAGCCCCACCTTCTGAGCCAGCTCCGCTGCCGACCACTCGTCCGCGGGATGCTCGTGCAGCAGATGAACCGCGTGCAGGATCGGCTCCGGCCAATGCTCCCCGCTCAGACCGTACACCCGCTCCAGCTCGGCTTCCTTGTGCAAGGATTGAAAGGCTCTCTGCACATCCTCCGAGTCTTGAAGACCTCCCCGCCAATTCCAGGTTAGCTTCCCGCAGCGGCTCTTGATCTCCACCAGCAGGCCGTTCGCCGCTTCCTTATATTCCTCCGGTACGGCCCAATAGCAGCTGTCCGCGCCGTACGGCACCAGCTTGCTGAAGCGCAATCCCGGCTCCTCGGAGCCCTGCTCCTGCAGCAGGTCCTCCCAATTGCCGCTGCAGCCCGCCGTCTTGATCAGATACAAAGAGATGGGCTTGCCCTCCCCGCCCGCTCGGGCGCAGAGCTTACGGAGCTCTCCAGGGAAACGGTCGCTATGACCGTTAAGCCAAGCAAACAGATGGGCGGATACCTGTTCTCCCAACTCGTACCCGTAGGCCGGCATGTCGGCCAGCTCACGCTGGAATTTTCCCAGCATCGCTTCGAGCTCTTCGTCCTCGAAGGCGGTTTTCAGCAGATAACCCGAAGCGCCGAGCCGCATCCCCTCCTGGGCATATTCGAAGTCCCGGTGGCAGCTGAGCAGAATGATCCGGGTTTCCGGCGCGATTTCCTTCACCTTCCGCGACAGCTCGATCCCATCCATCTCCGGCATGACGATATCCGTAATAACGACCTGCGGTCGAAACTCCAGAAAAGCCTCCCAGGCCGCCTGACCGTTGGGGCTGTCCGCCACAACCTCCATCCCGAACCGATCCCACGGCACCGTGGAGCGGAGTCCCTTGCGCACAATGCTCTCATCGTCGGCAATCATCACTTTAATGTTCCCTGCTTTCATCATCGAAAGATTCCTCCTTTTTCGGCCAACGTATGGTGATCGTTGTTCCTTCTCCCTTAACCGAATGCACCTTCAGTCCATAGAGCGGGCCAAAATGCAGCTTGAATTTCTGGTCGGCGTTACGCACGCCAAGCCCGCCACGACCCTTCCGCTTCATCTCCGGCGAGAATAACTGCGTCAGTTTCTCCTCCTTGATGCCGGCTCCGTTATCGCGAAGCGTGAACACCAGCTCGTCATGATCCTCCTCGACCTTGACATGTATTTCTCCCTGACCATCGGTAAAGGCATGGAAAAAAATGTTTTCAAACAGCGGCTGAAGTGTCATCCGTGGAATCAAATAAGGCATGAGCGCCTCATCGCAGTCCTGCTCATAACGGAACACCTTGCCGTACCTGATCTCCTGGATTTTCAGAAAGTGACCGATCATGCGCAGCTCCCTGTTCAGCGTAACGAGCTCCTGCGAGATATTCAAATTCCCTTCCAGCACCATCGTCAGATGGTACAGCATCTGGCGAATATCCTCCGCACCTTGCAGCCGGGCCTTCCACTGGATGGAATTGAGTGTATTGAACAGCAGATGGGGATTGATCTGATAATGGAATGCGCGCAGTTCAGCCTCTTTTTTCAGCCGCTCGCTCTGCTCCACTTCGCCAATCAGGGTCTGTACCCCCGTTACCATCCGGTTAAAACTCATATCGAGGCTGCCCAGTTCATCCCTGCCCTCGATCGGCGTACGGGTATCCAGCTTGCCAAAGCTCACCTTCTGCATCGAGTCCTTCAAGGTCCGGATTCGTGAGGTGAACCGGGAGGAGAACAGATAGGCGATGCCAAAAGCGAGCAGGCAGGAGACGATGGCAACAACCATCGTATTCGCCCGAATAACGCCCGAGGATTGATAGAACGCCTTGGCGGGAATTCTGGCTTCCATGGTCCATTGGTTGACATCGATCGCCCGGGTCCAGGTCACATCGTTGTCATGGGGCGTATACGGAGCGTCCGTCTCATATACGACCGTGCCGTCCGGCGAAGTAATAAGCAGATGGGCGTGCGTATCCGCCTCGAACTTGGCATAACTGCGCAGCAGCTCCTCGGCGTTCTCCTCAATCAGGATGACACTGCCGTCCTGAGCCTTGTCCGGGTGGTGGATCGGTACGGCCAGCCCGATGACCGGCACGTTATCGTTATCGCTGCTCTTGATGGAATGATCCTGTTTATAAAAGCCGAGCCAATAAGTCCCGGCATATGTCTTCGGCCTCGTGTTCCACATCGGGATATTGCCGAGTTTATTCACATCCAAATTGTTCTCCCCATAGTAATAGCCGGAGGTCGTAATAATGTAGATCCCGGCCGTCAGCTGAGTCCGCAGGGACTTCAACAACGATTCGAAATCGTTCTTCTCCATAATGTCGCCGTAGGTGGACGGCGTCCCGCTTCCAATTCCCGAATGGCTCGGGTCCAGTAAATAGGAATAAATCGTTTCCGCCGTCTGCTTCATCCGCCCCAATACCGAAGAGGTCTGCTGCTCCAGCTGTGCTACGGCATTATCGCCGTATTTGCCGAACTGGGAGTTAATCACTTTAGCGGATTGAACATAAGAAAGTCCGCCAAGCGAGAACAGCGGAATCAGGGTGACGATTAAAAAACAAGTAAGCAGCTTGGTTCGTATACTGTGATAGGTGCCGGTGAACAGCCGGCCCACACGATCTTTGATCCCCTGAAGATTCATGGTTACTCTCCCCGTTGTCGTATCGTATCGTGAAACTTACGTCCACTCGTTCGCCATGCGGCAGGACCGCTATTCCGTCCGTGATACCGCTTTCATTATAAACCCGAACAAAGGGCTTGTAATTAGGCGGCAACTGGAAAATGAGAGGAAACGGAAAAAGCACCTCCCCCACAAGGCAAAAGCCCGGGAAGAAGTATTTGTCCGTCATCGTTATAGAGGTTGTTCAAAAAGTCCGCTTTTGATAAGAAAACCAATCGAGGCCAATCAAGGATGAGCGACCGCGATTCAAAAGTAGGTTTTCTTGCGATATAGAATTTCATCAGCTCTGCTGATAACGAATAAATTCTATATCTAACACGAAGCGAATCAGGAAGCATAAGCTTCGGTGCTGAAAATCGACCTTTTTGAACACGCACTTATAGGGTGTATTCATGTCCAAGAATCAAAAATACGCTGGAGGTCCAGGTGAACGCCCGATCGCGAAGCCCCGCTCCGGTCAGGGCATCAAAATTCTCGGCCATGCCGCTGAGACTGACCATCCGGCAGTACCGCTCCGCAATCTCCGTGGCCAGCTCATTATCGCCGGCTGCGGCCACCCCTTCGACCAGCAGCATCGTGGATGGGGCCCAGATCGGCCCGCGCCAATATCCGTCCGGCTTATAATATGGGCTGCTTACGCTCTCGGTAGCCCACCCGTTGCTCGTCAGGAATCGGTTCTCATCCCGAAGCCCTTCCAGTAGAGCCGTACGGATAAACTCGGGTAGGCGCCTTCCCAGCAGGATCGGAACGAACAACAGCAAGCTGTCTCCCTCGGACACCTCATGCGTTCCCGAACGACAGGCCGTGAACCGGCCATCCTTCCAGAAGTGCCGAATCAAACGCTCCAGCGTATCGTCCGCTCTCTGTCTCCACTGACTCGACTCCTCGGTCAGGCCCAGCAAACCCGCGATTTCGGCCAGCGTCTCCATCTGAATAATCAGATAGGCGGCAAGGTCGGGGCTCTCGACGGGAATGCCGTTATTGAACGCCGTGCTGTTGTCCCAGCCTGAATCGTTGCCGTGGTTATACTGGGGAATGCCGTCGCCGTCTTGGTCCCGATGCGTGAACCACCACTCCGTCCATTTGGACAATGGGCCATAGACCTCGCGCAGCTGGGTCTCCTTGATGAAATCGGTCCGACGCATCATCCAGGCCAGCGTCCAGCCGTGAATCGGCGGTTTGTTGCAATTCCAAAGCTCGTATTTATCGTTCACGAAGTCCGGAATCAGGCCGCTCTCATCCTGCCGGTCAAAAAAGATCATGAATTGATCCCAGGCCAGCTTGGGATTATGCCGCACGAGGGCCATTGCGTTAAAGCAGTTGTCCCAGCTCCAGATGTTGGTCATCCAGTTCTTGGACATATACATGGCTGGGCGGGTCAAGCAGCCTTCGGCCGGAACCACGCAGGACCAGGTAATATAGGCGGCGAGTTCCCTTGCTTCCTGCCATCGTTCAGAGACGGTGAGGGTGTTGTTCAGCCAATGCCCGTAATCTTCACGGACGCTTTCAACCGCATCGTCGAAGGACTCCCATCTGTCGCGCGGCTTCAAGACCGTAATGAATTCTTCAACCGCAAATTCCGCACAATTGGTTGCAGGATCCACGGAAAAATCGGCGGTTACCCGCGAGCTCTTGATCTCGTTCCATTCGACCTCCATGCCCATCTGGCCTGCAAGCCGGGTCAGCATGAAGCGGCAGCCATGCGTGAAGCTGTTCACTTCCCAGCTGTCCGGATGGGTCTCATAGGCGTAGTCGTACGCTGCCGGAAAAAAGGTAAGCCGGATGCCGCAGCCTTCCGAGCGGAATCGCACGGTCCGGGAGTCCGATAAACAAATGTCCGCATGGCCCTCCGAATCGGCGGCCGTTAGCCTGATTTTGTCGGGTGATGCAATAGGTTCGAACGGAACCGGCTCGCTCTGCCGGTTTAGCAGCTCTATCAGAAACGCCTCGCCAAACTTGTCATCCCCTCCGCGGACGGTTCGCAGGTAAAGTCCTTGTCTGCGGTCCTTTGCCGCGGGCAGGAGGGAAATGGCCAAGAAGGACTCTCTTCGGCTGAAAGGTACGATATTCAGATCAAAATTCATAAGACAACTCCTTCGCTGAGGTATCGCTTTCATTGTAAAACTTCTCATGGAAAGAGAGGACTGCCGGATGTCTTGCCATAAGAGGGATATTGTTTGCCGCAGGCTCGCTTGAGCGAGGGAGGTGTCATTTTGTTGGATAAGAGGGGGTATAAATGTCATGGCAGCTAATAGCGATGTGAAGATCCAATAAAAAACCGCCGATGATCCCTTTATCGGCGGTGGGCGTGATGAGTGTGCAGCGTATGAGCAGGACAACTACGATTGCTTCTATACCGTTATTAATCGTGGGCATGTATCTGGTGAGCCATGATGTCGCTATGATCCGCTTTGCTGCCTAAGATCGCTATGGCCTCTGCCCGTGCTGCCTCCAATACTGTTTTTTTCCGTCATCCCGCAACGTAATTCCCAGCTTCGATAATTCCTGTCGGAGATCGGCTGCATCTGTTTTATCCTCGTTCTCCATCGCCTTCTCCCGTGCCAGGAACAGCGCGTTCATGCTGGGCGTCAATCCCGGCGAATCGGCAACCCATCTGACGTAATGATCAGCGAACGGATCGCGGTCTCTCCAGGAGTATCCGTGCCGTTTAAAGGCTTCGGCCACGACATCCCGTTTGGCTTCGGGTTTCTCCCGATAGAGCTCCTGTCCCTCGTTGCCCAGCAGCACCAGCTGCTTGACGTCCAGAAAAACGGCCGACACCTCTTCTCTCGCAAACGTATGGTCGACTTCATGAATGCGGAGCGTGATCTCCTTGTCGGACAGGCGCACGGCAAGACTTTCTTTGATGGCGACATGGGAGAGTATCATACCCGCGAGCAGACCTAGAACTGCGGTCACGATGACAACCCACGGTCCTTGTATGGATGCGATTAACTCCAAGGGCCCTTGAAAAGGCACCCAAGCCAGGCCCGTTGCCCAATCCGCAATAGCAGGTATAAACCAGCCGATCACCGCGCCTAATAATGGCGGTACCGCCCAAACTAGGATCCGGTCAGACGCGGACAATCCAATGTCACTGTATTCCATCCCATTATTCAATGGTATCCGCTCCTTTCCTGAGAACGCTGTTCACCGCTTCTTTCCAGACGGTTTGATAGTCCAGCGGAATCTCCATCATGATATAACTCGTAATATTATCAATGACCAGAGCCAGAACATAGGCCTTGGCATCTGCATGCTGCCGATCGATAATTCCGAAGCCTGCTCCTAACCGCATCAGCTCCCGAAAGCCGTCCAGGAACGATTGCTGCATGGCAGCTACCCGCTGGCCGTAGTTGGCATTCCGGTTTGCGGTCAGCATGAACTCGCTCAATAGGCGCATCACCGGCACAAATGCCTCTTCTTCCTCCGGAAACATGCGCAGCCCGCCCTCGTACAGCTGCTTTGCAAAGTTATGCTCATTCATCCCGGTCAGGGAGAAATAATGATCGAAACGATAATCGCTGAACATATAATCAAAAACGCGCTCCACCAGTTCATCCTTGGATGCAAAATGGTAGTAGATCGACGGTTTCGTAATGCCAACTTCGCCGGCAATCATCGCAAGGCTGGTCTTGTCGATGCCATGGGATGCAAACAATCCGATGGCAGCCTCGACGATTTGCTGCGAGGTTAAATCTTTCTTTTTCACGATGTCATCCGCTCCTTTTTTACCTACTGATAGGTAGAATTTTAAGCTGGATGATGACAGGTGTCAATATTTTTTAACTATCGGTAGGCAAAAAAACTAAAAATCGCCGACGCTTATCGCATCGACGATTCGTATAATTTCGTTTGGTGCCTTAACCGGCTCAACCGATTAGAGCATTCTTCTTCCCATCATGATGATGGTATTAAGCAGCGACTTCCACTTTCCTTCGACTGTACGTGCAGTCGTTGCGGTGTTGACCGCTGCATTGCGTTTCGATCGCAATTTCGTTGCCATCCGGCATCGTTCCAATTCCTGACGGAGATCGCGAACATGCTGTTTGGCAATATCTTCATTATTGATATTCATGGTTTCATTCCTCATTTCTTTTATAGCGACAACATTCCGACATTACCAATACCTGCAAGCTCTTCTTCCGTCCCCTTCACTATAATACTTCCATTGTTTGCCCGAAGGTAAGGGTATAAAATGCCTTTAATTCTTTTTTCCCCTACAACAACTTCGCCGAAAAGATCCAGGGAGGACACGGAAGCCTTAATATCTTCCTCAGTCACGTCATCGTCCAAGGTCAGCGTCCCGTCAACAATGAAGCTTGCCGGCTGTTCCAAAGCCAGCAGCTGATCCCTCGACCAGGTCTCCTCGCCGTTGATGAACACAAACAGCCGCTCATAACTTACGATCTCCGTATTTAGGTTGGGGCAGCGCTCCCAGACCAGATCCTCGATCTCCTCGCTGCAAATGATAAAGGAAGTCGACTGTATCTCCGACACGGCCTGGCTGAAGGCGTCTCGGGTCACGTCCGCCTCGATAATGAGCGGCTTATTTGTGTAGAGCTTATGTCCTTTAAATCGCCGAACGGTTCTTCCGTTTAACCTTAACGGTTTGGTTACATATTCGAATCCTGCCGGGATCACCTCGACCAGGCCATTTATCGTTTTCAGTTTATCGTAGAAATAAGGAGATTGATGTTCATGGATAATCACCTTGCCGTTAACTTGGAGGCTGTCAATCCGTGCCGTGAACTGCTCCATATCCAGCTCCTTATCCAGATGAACCATGCCGTTCAAGACCAGGTTCATGGGCTCGTTGCTGGAGGCCAGGTACGCGTTGTTCAACTGTACCTTCCCGGACTCGAACCTGGGTTCGTATTCGTAAGCGTGAATCTCCGCGCTGGCTCCTCCCACTTTGAGGAGTGCTGAGGTAACGGCAGCGGCCAGATGCCGGGGAGCATAGACCTCGCCGTTGACCACCAGATGCAGTGCGCTGTTTTGGAAGGCTTCAAGGGATACTTCTTTATCGATAATGACCGTGCCGTTAACGAATACGCGGTCCGGCTGCTCCAAGAGCTGAAAATATTCCTCGCCCAGCCGCAGCGTGCCGCTGTAATAGCGGTGTCCCTCGGGGATTTCAAGCGTCTTGCCGATATTGCCTGCGTTTTTCAACAGCGTGAGGAGGTGTGCCGTCTCTGCCCGGTATATCACAAGGCCCACGTTTCCGATCCGCTCGATGCTTGTTACGGTTTCCTCCGTGGCCTGCGTAAGATCCAACATCCCTACATTCTCAATGATTCTGCTCATTTCATATCTTCCTCCCATAGTTTTCTCAACTTTTTAATGGCGGTTTGCAATTTGTAACGAACCGTGGCTGCCGGCATGCCCAGCTGTTCACCGATTTCCTGGCTGGACATCCCGAGCCAAAAGCGCTTAAACACGATATCGCTCTGCGATTGCGGCAAACGGGCGAGCCATTCTGTCATTTCAATATTGCGGCTTGAAACGGGGAGCTCGGCGACATCCAGATCATCCTCCCACGATACGAGCCGCTTCTCCCGGCGGCTAATATCGATCATGCGATTTTTGACGACTCTGAAGAACCAAGCCTTTTGCTTGTGAAGGGGCAGAACTGCCAGGTTCGGCTCATTGATGGCCTTCATAAAGGCATCCTGGACCAGATCATCCGCTTCATAAGCATGCTTGGCAATGGATCTGGCATAACGCTGGACATCGTCCTTCAGATTTTCATAGAGATCACATACTTGCATTAGCCAACCTCTCACTTTTCGTTTTGTCTTTTCTGTTAATATAACGTTTGGGCAAATGAAACTGATGGATATTCTCGAAATTTTTTTCGAGCCCATAAAAAAAACACGCCAACCGTCTACGCAGTCAGCGTGTTTACCTATAATTAATCCCACATGGAGAACAGTACCAGCAGAGTGGCTGTGATGCCGAGCAAGATCGAGTGCCTGGAAAACCAAACCGAACGTATCTCTTCCTTCATACTTACATCCTCCTTATTGTTTTTATTTAACCTGATGATTCATCTTCCCTGATCTTTCAATCCCACCAGCTAAGCACACATATCAGCATAACCGCTACCAAGAAACCGTCCATAAATTTAAGCTGAAGTTTAGCCATTGGATTCACCTCCTTTAAAGAGTCAATCACTCGACGAGTAAGATATTATTCGTTTATTTACTGATTGATTGATCAATTACTAATTCTCGTAAAAAAACTTCTGCATCGCATCGTTATATCGTGGCTGCACCACGCTCTGCGTCTTCTGCTTCCCGAGCACGTTTGCCCATTAAACTCCTCATCGTTGCCGTAATCGCCTGCTCATGCGGCGTCCATTGAATCGGGCCGATCAAGCGTTCATATTTTTCACCGCTCAGCACCAGCGGCTCCTCGGTCAAATACAGCATCTCAACCACTTCTTTCATCACCGGATTGAATAACCCGATCACGGAGAGCCCGATTCGTCCCAGCGGCATCACGGCCTTGCGTTTTCCGGCAGCCTGCTGCGCAATCCGCACCAGCTCATGGCCTGAAATCACGCCCGGTCCGGGGATATGCCAGTTCTGCCCATAGGACTCCTCTCTTGTTGCAATCTCCACAATCATCCGGGCGGCGTCCGGCAAATAGACGTACTCGCGGGGAACGCTCATATTGCCGATGAAAGCAGTTGGCTTGCCTGCCGCAATGGCTTCCATCGTGACGGATAGATAAGATGCCTGCGCGGAAGGACCGTAATAGTCAGGAAGCCGTACGATAAGAGGCTTCGCCTTATGCCAGCGCGACGAGAATATCAGTTGCTCGTAGGCCAATCTTACTTTGCCCTTACGGGTATGCGGTTTTTTGGGATGATCCTCCGTTGCCTTTTCCATTACGCGTCTGCCATAAGGATAGATTCCATCGACAACGACAACCTTTGCACCCAGCCTCTCTGCTGCTGTCATGACCGATTCCCCCAGCGGCAGCAGCCTGGACTCCATCTCATGATAAGGAATGTTTGCACTGTGAAATATAACGTCAGCTCCTGCCCCGGCTCTTCGGATATCCTCCGGTTTAAAAGCATCGCCTATTTCTAGCGTAAGCAGAGGGGAATGGCCCAGCTGCTCAGCCAGCTCGTTGAGCTTCTGCTTAGAGCGGCCGAAGGCCACTGTTTGGACCCCACGCTTTACCAGCTCCACGGTCAATGGGGCTCCTACGCCACCTGTTGCACCCAACACAATCGCTTTTTTCATCATCAATCTCTCCTTAATTTTATGTTATTTGTTATTATTGATTGATCAATTACAATTACTTTTAAAAAATGCCCTTCTTCCACCGCGCACTACCTTGGCGGTACGCGGTGTGGCACTTCAAAGCGCGCTGGGCATTCTCTATCTGATGGGCATCATATTCGGCATATCCATCGCCATGGCTACATTGCACAGCATGCCCCGGGCCAGAAAATCGGAGGTTTTCTTATCGGCATCCTCAAACCCCGCTCGCACAAAGGCATTCTCCACAAGATTCTTTACCTCATTCATTCCCTGCTGCATCGCTTCGCGAATGGGCGCTTCCTGAATCGTCTGAGCCTGCATCTGGAGCAGGATCTCGCTGCGATGCGATTGCACGATTCCTTCGTATGCCTGAATCAAACCCAGCTCCAGATTCTCTGGAGAAGCGGATTCAATCACCGTTTGAAATGCCTTCACGATGCGCTCCCAGGAAACTGCCAGCGACTCCACGAGCAGCGACTCCTTGGTAAAGAACCGATAAACGTAAGGCTGGGATATCGCTGCCCGTTCGGCTACCTGAGCCGTGGTCGCGCGATAATATCCGATCTCTGCAAACACTTCGATTGCTGCCGCCACGATATCATTCCGCCGATTCGCAGAGGTCGACGCTCTAGCCATTCTACCACCCTCCCTTCACTCATTTCATTTATTTATTGATTGACCAATTACTAATTAAACTCAGTATATACGCTCCGCTTTCTTTTTGCAACTACTTTTTTTCCAAATTTATCGAATTCAACATCTGGCTATAAGCTTGCGCATAGGGAAGGAATTCACTAATTCCTATCGAACTGTTTTATGAACCGCGAATAAGGCGGTTGCATGTTAAAGACTTATTCTGCAATCGATCAAGGAGGATGAATCATGAGTCATGAAGGTCAACAGCAATTCGAACGATGGCATAGACACCGTACGGTCTTGCTTCAACTGCTGCAGGACGTACAGAACGAGCATCTGAATTATAAACCGTGGGATAACGCCTATACCTTAGGCGTATTAGCTGTTCATATTGCGGCGTCCTCGGATATGTTCCTGCGCTCCATTGCAAAAGGCTCATTCTCTCCGCCTTCGATTTCCACCCAGTTCGAAACCATCGATGACATTAGAAATATCGTGCAAGCTTCAACCGAATCGTCTACGGCGGTTTTTGCTGAATTGTCCGACAGCCAGCTCGAGCAGCCGCTGGAATTTAACGGGTTCGTTGTCCCGGGAAAAGTGTGGCTGGGCAACATGGTCGATCACGAAATCCACCATAAAGGGCAATTATTCACTTACGTGCGGGCTGTCGGAATCGAAAAGGTTCCCTTCTTCACGGTCCAGCCGCCAAAGCAATAACGATAGGCACTGCTGGAGTTGCTGCTGCAAGTCTCTAGTACTTCCCCAGATTCATCATACTAAAACAAAAAAGCCGGATTTCCTGCAGCTTGCTCTCAGGAAATCCGGCTTTCTTGCCCTTACTAACCCTGCTTCGCCAGTTTCACCACAGCCTGTAGGGCCGTGTTAATCTCGCGTTCCACCGCGTCGGCGACCACATTCGTGTTCGGGTCGTACTCGGCCGCGAGATCGGCGTCGGCAAAGCCGTCCATCGCCACAATCGCGCCGGCGCGAACGCCGCGGATCGCCGCAACGACGTACAGCGCCGCAATTTCCATCTCGACGCCGAGCGCGCCCGCTGCTTTATATTTCTGGTGCGGCACTTCCTCAACACCGTTAAAGAACACGTCCAGGGTTACGGTAATCCCCTTGCGCACCACGCCATCACCGCTCGCGAGGGCGGATTCGTACAGCGCCTCCGCCACCTGGCTGTCCGCAACCGCAGGAAAGCCGTCCGGCACCAGCTGCTTCGTCAGGCCGTCCGTACGGATCGCCGCGGTGCTGACGACAAGGCTCCCCGCAGGGGTGTCCGCACGATAAGACCCGGCCGTCCCGACGCGAATCAATGTCTTAGCGCCCGCGCGGATCAGCTCCTCGAAGCAAACCGCAGCTCCCGGGCATCCAACGCCGTGGCTGGTTACCGCCAGCTCAACGCCTTCATACGTCCCCACGAAGGTGCGGTACTCGCGGCTGAATGCGAGTTCGCGTGCATCTGCGAGCTTACGGGAAATCGTCTCCGCGCGTTTCGGATCGCCGCAGACGATCACAAATTCAGGTATATCCTCTGAGTTCACTTGCAAAATAGGCATCAACATATTAGTCAAACTCCTTACGTGTCCATTCGTCTTCGGGTATATCTAAGGCTTCGCCGCTAAACCGCTCTTCCTTGAACGGGTCCGCTTCATTGTGGAAGCCGTTGCGTTCCCAGAAGCCCGGGCGGTCTTCCTTCATAAACTCGATGCCGCGCAGCCACTTGGCGCTCTTCCAGAAATAGCGGTGCGGCACAACCGTGCGCAGCGGCCAGCCATGCTTGTCCGTCAGCGGCTCGCCGTTGAAACGATAGGCCAGCAGCACGTTATCCTGGAGCAAATCCTCGATCGGTACATTCGTGTCATAATCGGGATCGGCATGAAACATGACATACTTGGCATCCGGCTTGATCCCCAGCTCCGCTATGAAATCCCGGAACAGGATTCCCTCCCATACCGTATCGAACTTGGACCAGCGGGTGACGCAGTGAATGTCAGTGTTCACGGTTACCGTTGGCATCGCCATAAGATCTTCATAGGTAAACGTCCGTTCTTCTTCGACTTCGCCGAATACCTTGAGGGTCCATTCCGACATGTCGTAATGAGGAACCTCCCCTTCGTGCAAAATCGGGAATTTCTCGGTCAGCGTCTGCCCCGGCGGCAGCTTGGCACGCTGCTCCTCGGTCAGGTTGCCCACCGCCACCGGCTTCATTTTTTTCAATCGTTCTGCTTTTTTGTGCACCAAGTTCATCTCCTTTACGCTTTGTCGGCTTTCGCATCCGCTTATCGTCTGGATGACTTCAATCACATCACAGGTTGTCGCGGCGCGGCATACGCGCCTATCTGGAGCTTGTGCCCTGCTTCAGCGCGTCCTGCTGGAAGCTTTTATCCTTAAAGAAGAACATCGCCAGAATCGTGACGACATAAGGCAGCATCTGCGTGAAATGCGTAGGCAGCGCCAGCCCCTGGAACCGGATGCTGAGCGCATCCATAAAGCCGAACAACAGGCTTGCCGCCGTTACCCCAAGCGGACCCGATTGACCCAGCATCGTCGCTACGAGCGCGATAAAGCCGCGTCCGGCCGTCATGCCTTCCGTAAACATCGTCACCTGTCCAAGCGACAGCTGCGCGCCAGCAAGCGCACATAACACGCCGCTCGCCAGCACGGCTCCATACTGGTACCGTCTCACACGGATGCCCACGCTTTTGGCAGCGAGAGGATTCTCGCCGGCAGCCAGGAACCGGAAGCCATTCTTCGTGCGATAGAAATAATACCACATGAGGCCCGCAATCAAAAACGACAGATAGACAAGCGGCGTCAGGCCGGCCAGTATCGGACCGATCACCGGAATATCCTCGATAATCGGAATGTTCCATTTTGGCAGCCCGACCATCGTATTGTCATAAAATGCACCTTTTACATCAAAAATAGCCCGTAAGCTAAACGTGGTCAATCCGGCCGCCAACGCATTCATCGCGATACCGACCACAATGACGTTCGCCTGCAGATTAATGCTGAGATACGCAAAGATAAAAGAGAAAATCGAAACAATCGCAATCGCGAACAAAATCGCATAAAAGACGTTGCCGAAAAAGTGGTTCCCCACCACGGCAGAGAAAGCCCCGAGCAACATAAAGCCTTCCAAACCGACGTTGAACAATCCGACGCGCGAACACAGGGCACCGCCGAGGGCCGCAAGCAAGATCGGAGTGAGCACGCGGAGGGCCGAGTTGATTAGAGCAAGATCAAACAGCTGTTCCATCGGATTTGTTCCCCTTTCTGCGCTTCAGGAAGCTGTATGTGAATCGGGCGGAGATAAAGAGAATCAGCACGGATTGGATGATCGCTCCTACCTCAAGCGGCACTTCCGTATTCCGTTCCACGCCCATACCGCCTGTCTGCAGCGCGGCCAAAAAGATCGATGCAATCAGCGTGCCGATCGGATGCGATCCTGCCAACAATGCAGCCATAATGCCCGTCCAGGCATAGTCGGCCGTAGATAATGCACCATCGATATAACGATACTGGGAGCCCAGAATTTCAACGGCCCCGCCAAGTCCGGCCAAGCCCCCGCTGAAGAACATCGCGCCAAGCATCATCGGACCGCGCTTAACGCCGCCAAACAGGGCAAACAGCGGATTGCCGCCAAGCATCCGTACTTCGTAACCGATCACGGAGCGCTTCAACAGCACGAATATAATCAACGCGGCCAACACCGCGAGCACAAAGCCTACATGCAGCGGCATGCCGGAGATCAGCTTCGGCAGCCACACGCTGTTATCCAGCATTTCGGATTGAGCCATCGCAGCCGAGCCCGAACGGTCTTTCAGCGGATAGGCAACCAGATAGCCCGCAAACAATACCGCCACATAGTTCAGCAGCAGCGTGGAGATCAGCAGGTTCACCCGGAACCGGGCATCAAAATAACCGGCCATCACCGACCATAATCCACCTGCGATAACACCGGCGAGAATCGCAACGATGCACACCAGCCAGCCGGGACCCGGCATGTACAATCCGACCAATGCGGCAGCGAGTGCGCCAAACACCATCTGACCTTCCGCGCCAAGGTTAAAGAAACCTGCACGGAAGGCAAACGCCGCGCCCAGACCGATCAGAATGATCGGGGTCGCCCGGGACAGCGTATTCGTGAAGAAATACATGCCGCCGAAGGCACCCTTCCACATCTCCGCGTAAGTCTGCAGGATATCGCCGCCGGCAATCATGATGGCAATGGCACCGGCGAGCAGCCCCACAATGATGGCGGCGATCGGCTGGAGCAGCGGAAGCGTAAATTTTGTCCATTTATTCATTACAAGGTTCCTCCCGCCATCAGCAGTCCCAATTTCTCCTCTGTCGCTTCCTTCGCCGACAGCTCGCCCGCGATCCGGCCTTCAAACATAACCAGGATACGGTCGGACAGCTTCAAGATTTCCGTTAATTCCGACGATACGAGCAAAATTCCCGTGCCCTCTTCGCGCCGCTTGAGCAGCTCGCCATGAATCGTCTCCATGGCCCCGATGTCGACGCCGCGCGTCGGTTCGGCTGCGATCAGGAACGGGGTTCCCTGCTCCAGTTCCCGTGCGACGATCAGCTTCTGCAGATTGCCGCCGGATAAATACTGCGTGCTGGTCTCCAGGGAGCCCGTCTTGATCGAGAACTTCTGAATCCATCCGGAAACCAGCTTACGAATGTCCTTCAGATTGAGGAAGCCGCCCTTCTGCAAGCGGCGATGGTGACCCATAAGCCCGGTATCCATAACGGTTGCAATGCGATTCGCCCCCCATACATAGCGATCCTCCGGAATATGGGCTAATCCGTGCTCCCGTATTTCCCTTGTCGACATGCCGGTTACGTCCTTGCCCGAAACGGCAATCCGGCCGCTGTCCGGCTGAGCCAGACCGGAGATCACCTGCAGCAGTTCGGATTGCCCGTTGCCTGAAATACCGGCAATCCCGACAACCTCGCCTGCCCGCACTTCCAGGTTTACGCCGTCCAGAACCGGCTTTCCTTTCGTTCCGCGGATCGAAACGTCCGATACTTCCAGCACCTTCTCACCCGGCGTGATCGGCTTGCGATTCAGCTCCATGAGCTCACGGCCGACCATGAGACGGGAAAGCTCATGGGCATCGGTGTTTCCCTTCTCGACTACGCCTGTGACGGCGCCGTCACGGAGCACCGTGATGCGATCGGCCACATCAAGGACCTCGTTCAGCTTATGACTGATCAGAATAAAGCTCTTTCCCTGTTTGGAGAGCTGTTTAATGGCATCCAGAAGCTCCTGAACCTCAAGCGGCGTCAGCACGCCTGTTGGCTCATCCAATATAATGATCTCGGCGCCCTGATACAGCACCTTCAGTATTTCAACCCGCTGCTGCACGCCGGGGGCGCTGCTGCTAACGGTGGCGCGCGGGTCCACTTTCATGCCGTATTTTTCGCAGAGTCCTTCCACGATCTTCACGGCTTGCTTGCGGTCAAACCCGGCACCTGATCCCGGCTCATTGCCGATTACGATATTCTCAGCGATCGTAAACGTAGGAAACAGCATGAAGTGCTGGTGCACCATGCCGATGCCGCCTTGAATCGCGTCAAGCGGGCTTGCAAACGAAACTTCCTTGCCATTCAGCCGAATCGTACCCGAGGTTGGCTGCTCCATCCCGTACAATATCCGCATCAGCGTTGTTTTGCCTGCACCATTCTCCCCGACAATCGCATGAACCTCACCCGCGCGCAGCGAAAAATCAATGCCGCGGTTTGCGCTAAACTCGCCATACTTTTTCGTAATATTGTCCATCTGGAGTAGCATCGAGTCATTGCCTTCCTTTCGCTTCTGAATGAAAGACCGACTGCTCATGTGCAGCCGGTCCAGGTGAGAACTAATTTTGTTCCAATGCGTTCGTTACTTTAATCTTTCCGGCGATAATATCGTCGGAAATCACCTTAAGCTGATCTACGATGTCTTGTCCAATAAATGGGTTAAGCGGTGTTTTGCTCTCATGGGTTACGTAGGTAAGACCCACGCCGCCTTCTTTCAGACCGTAATCACGAATATCGAATGAGTATTTGTCTTCTGCAAAGTCTTTAACCGTTTCGTAGACAACAGCGTCTGTCCCTTTCAATTGTGCAAGCACAACGTGCTCGGGATCCGTGCCCGTGTTATCCGTATCTTGTCCTGAAGCATAGAAGCCTTTCTCTTTCGCGGCTTCGAATACGCCCAAATCACCAACAGCGGAAAGGCCTGCAACGAAATCGGCACCTTTGGAGTTCTGCAGGAGTGCGAGTTCCTTCGCTTTAGCCGGATCTGTGAAACCGCCGACGTAGTTAACGAAAATTTCAACGTTAGGGTTTACCGATTTTGCACCTTCTGCAAAGCCGGTCATATATTTATGCATAATCGGAATGTCGTCTGCAACCACGTTGCCAACCTTGTTGGTCTTCGTAGCCAATCCAGCTGCTGCACCAAGCAGGTAAGCTGCTTCATGTTCACGGAATACGACGCTGCGGACATTCGGCAAATCCACGACCGTATCGATAATGGCAAAAGGCACGTCCGGATTCTCCGGTGCAACCTTCTTCAATGCATCTTCCATCTGGAAGGTGGATGTGATGATCAAATCATATTTTTCGGCAACCGCCGTACGCAGGTTTTGCTCAATCGAAGCCGGGTCTGTCGATTCAATTGTTTTTACTTCAACATTGAAATCAGCAGCAGCCTTCTGCAATCCTTCGTCCATCAATGCAAAGAAAGGATTCACGCCGATCTTCTCAGGGAGAACAAGTGCAATGCGTTTCTTATCTTGAGATCCATTCGAACCGCCATTAGCTGCACCACTGTCAGTAGACTTATCATCATTGCCGCAACCTGCAAGCAATCCAACGGATAATACGAGTGTTAATAGAATTGACCATGTCTTTTTCATTTCCTGACCTTATCCTCCTAGATGAGCACTTTTTTATACTATTATCCTATGGTATAGACAAGCAGATGTCAAAACAAAAATTTTAGCGTTTTATGTAGTTTAATGTGTTTTTTAGCAAAAATTTGGTGGAAAACTGCAGATATCACAGAACATTACCCTATCCGAATGTCGATAATGTTCGGAATTTGCCAACATTTGAGCAAACGCTTTCGACATGAATCCGAATGAAAACGCATTATTTCAATTTTTTGGAATTCTCCAAACCTATATCCTTTCACTCCTACAAAAAAGGATGCCTAATGGCATCCTTCATGTATCATCTCTATTTAGATGAAGCAACATATGGAAAGGTTCCTCGACCTGCCTCCATCAACCCAGCCAATCTGTGTTTAGTATCAATCGATCAGCTCTGCGGCCTTCAATAACCGCTGCAGCATGACGGCGGCCTCGCCTCGGGACAGCTTTTGCAGCGGCTTAAGCCCCGCGTCGGTTCCTTGGGCAATTCCTTGTTTCACAAGGACTGCCGCAGCCGGTTTGGCCCAATCGGACAAGTCCTCACGGTCTCGGAAAGAGGAAAGGACGGTTGCTGCTTCCATCTCATTCACGGCACTCGTTATTCCTGCCAGCTTCATCATTCTCGCCATGACCGTCATGGCCTCTTGACGCGTAATGCCTTGATCTGGACGGAAACAGCCGTCCTCATATCCCTGAAGAAGCTCATACTGCACGGCTTGTGCAATGACGCCGCTATACCAGTCGCCTGCGCTGACATCCTGAAAAGCAGGGATTTCGCCCTTCGCCTCAGGCAAACCGAGTGCCCTCACGATCATGGCAGCAAACTCCGCACGGTTCACTTGAGCATTCGGCGCGAAATGAAGCGCCGCAGACTGATTCGTACTTGTGCCTGCCGCAGCGTCGACAAGTCCGTTTCCGTTAAGGATCATTCGCGAAGCAAGATCGTTCACGGCATCCTTGGACCAATGAAACGAAACATCGGCAGCGCTCGCTTGATGAGATATGAAAGCAACGGTTCCAGCAGCTAGACGGTGCAGAACGGCCTCGCTGCTTCCATCCTTCTTCATCTCTATTCGCGTCGGTATATGATAGAAAACTCCGTTCTTATCCAACCCAACAGCTGTATTCATTGGGGCAGACAGTCCCTGTGGCCAAGAAATTCGGTGCTCCACATATTGTGGAAACGGATTTAATTGCAGGGATATGTCATGAACCTTAGCTGTAATCTCAAAATCGACTGGCAAACCGACAAGGGTTATGCCCGATTGCAGCGCGGCCTGCTGAGCGGCCCTTACCTTAACTGCATCGCTGGCAGCCATCGTCAGTATCACCGACATTTGATCCGCCGCTATCGGCTGATCCAGACTTCCCGACTTCTGCCAGCGCGATGACGCCATCACGGCAGCAGGAACATGGTAGGTACCGAGAACGGATCGGATTTCAATGGTGCCCTGCTTAGCGTCAAGAAGGTCAATTGCAGCACCGTTTATTTCCAGGGAGACATGATCTGCAGGCTGTGCAAGCGCAATAACGATGACCGGATTGTAGTCCACGGTCTTTAAACGGGCTTCCAGTTTTGCCGTATCCAGCTTCATCGAAACGACGGTATGTCCATCGGTCTCATGGAACAAGCCTGTAACCATCCCTTCCTGAGATTCATCGTTTAGCGTAACTCTGACATTCACCCTATTCTCTGATGGCGTCGCACTGCCTGATGAACCTGAATTAGCGTATCCCGAGCCGGATCCAGTACCTCCAGGAGACGAACCTCCCCCTGGTTCTTCAGGCGTTCCACCTCCGGTTGATGACGCTCTTGTCACCATCAATCTGTATTTCAGGTGCTGGCCATCCGGGGCTGTCACAACGATCTCGATGACATGGTTGCCGACGGAAACCGGCAATTCCGGGCTCTCCTGGCCGGAGAGGATATCGATCGGCCCCACTTCCAAATCCCCGGCTTCCCCGTACACGCTGACCGTTACCTGCACACGGGCGTCATACACCTGGGCAGTCACCGTGAGGCGATCATTTTCGTTGGCTACCTGTGCCTTGTAATCGTAGTGATATCTATTGAATTCAGGGCTCAGACCGACTTCCCCTCCAGGTGAATTCAGCCCCAATGCTTGCAAGGTGGCGTCATACGCCGGGGCAGCAGGTTCCCTGACCGTAAAGCTCCAGGTATCAGCTCCTTGAATTCCGGTGAAATAGGTGCCCGAATGGTTACCGGTAAAAGCCCCGGACTCGATCTCGACATAATAGGTCGTTCCATAGTCGAAGGCAGTCGACGGGTCTAGGGTCACCGTATTCCCGAGTACCGCTACTTTACCTGCATCGGCTGCATCGATGCTCTCCACAACGCGCTGATCCGAAGCTTGCCTAATCGTAATCGATTTACCGGACACAACCGTCACGTCTTCATTAAAGACAACCTGCAAGGTCGCATCTCTTTCCACGCCGACAGATTGATGAGCCGGCATATACGATACCGCCGTAAGTTCGATCGGAGCCGGGTTCTTGTTCCATTTGGCATACAGCGTGACATCCTGCGTACCGAAGGTAAGCTTGCCGCCGGCCGGATAATCGATCCCGCTTCCGTCGGCCTCCGTATTCCAGCCGACGAAGGTAGATCCATCCTTGCCCAGTTGGCCTGTATTGCCCGCCACAACCGTTTCGTCGCCTCTGGCAAACAAACCGCTGCTTACCGGAACATTCCCTGCGGTATGTCCATTGCCGTCATAGGTTAACGAGTAGATTTGCGGCCATTTGGTTGTCACCTTCAGCATGCGGTATGCGCTTTTCCTGCCCACGACATCTTTGGCAATGACGTTAAAATAATAATCCGTGCCTTCCGTAAGTCCGTTGACCACAAGTCCGGTTTGATCCGCCGCGTAGCTTCCGACCGGCATTCCGTTCCTCTCCATTTGACTGACATCCCCGACGTTCGGGCTGCCGGATAGATATAACAGATATTGCAACTCGTGCTGCTCCGTCATATTGTCCGAGGCTCTGGGCCATTCCAATCCAACCGAGTCGGCCGTGATGCTGTACGGATTCAGCATCCCGCTGCCGATATCCGGCGCCGTGGTATCCAGCACGGCCTTCGTCAGGGTAGGAATATCCCTGGTATTGTTGTATGTGCCGTCTCCGATCTGGCCTCCGGAATTCAAGCCCCATCCCCAGACGGTTCCATCCTTCTTCATGGCCACACTATGAAAGCCGCCGGCGGAAATCTCGCGTACATGCTCGATCCCTGGTATAGGGACCGGAATGAGGCTGGAGACATTCGAACTCAGGCCAAGCTGCTTTCGACTGTTATCCCCCCAGCTCCATACATTTCCTGCCCGGTCCACTGCAAGGCTGTGATAACCTCCTCCCGCAACGGCTACGATATGCTGCAGGTTTCGAACCTGCACCGGTCTCGTCCGGTGCGTTCTCGTACCGTCCCCAAGCGTGCCGTACGTGTTGCTTCCCCAGGCCCATACGGTACCGTCTTGTTTAACGGCCAAACTGTGGGAACCCCCGGCAGCGATCGCAATGACGTCCGTCAGCCCGTCAACCTGCACCGGAACGTATCGGTCCGTCGTCGTCCCGTCGCCAAGCTCCCCGCTTCCGTTCACGCCCCAGGCCCATACGGTACCGTCCGATTTCAGCGCAAGACTGTAGTATCCCCCAGCCGCAATCGCCTTCACATCGCTTAGACCGGTCACCGTAACCGGAGCGTTTTGTTGTGTCGTCGTTCCATTGCCCAGCTCGCCGTTGTCATTTTTCCCCCAAGTCCATACGGTGCCGTTCTCGGAAAGCGCCATGCCGTGATAGCCCAGTCCGCCCGAGATGGCCTTGATCCCGCTTAAACCCGAAACTTGCACGGGAGCGTTCACATTCGTTATCGTTCCAATTCCTAACTGTCCGTTCTCGTTTGCCCCCCAAGTCCATACCGTTCCGTCCTGCCTTAGCGCCATGGAGCTGCGGACGCCGGAGTGAATGTCAATGACATGGTTCAAATTCTTCGCCATGACCGGAGTCGTCCGGGTATTCCAGGTGCCATCACCCAGCTGCCCCCTGTCCCCGTACCCCCATGAGTAAACTTCACCGCTGCTTACGAGCGAAACGGTGTGATAGTAACCGGCAACAAGCTTCGGCGCAACCGCGTTGGCCGCGAAGGCTTGCCGGTATCCGAATACCCCATCCATCTGCATCAACAGCAAAGCTATACATAGCAGGATTTTCCCTGAACGCTTGATCATAATCTCCTCCCTATTCTTCAGCGCCTGATCAACCACATTCCCGGTCGGGACCGCGGTACCAAAGATGCTATCAAATTAATAGAAGGGAAACGATTGACAAACGTTAACTTTTCATCATTTTTTTCATATAATCTAGTTATCTTGACTCAAATTTCGTAAAAATAACGTTCGTATATTGCGAGGGTACCTATGAAATTACTGACCAATTCACCTATTCTGAAAATGAAAATAAGCCTTCCCGGGTTAAAAAAGCATCTCATTCACCGGGATCGACTTATTCAAGCGATGACAGCAGGCCACAATGGACAATTGACTGCCATTATTGCCCCTGCCGGATACGGCAAATCGACGCTGCTCGCCCAATGGGCTCATGAAAGCAACGAACGATGCGCTTGGGTGTCACTGGATGAACGGGATAACGATCCCGTCCGCTTTTGGCGATACGTTGCGGCCTCACTGGCCTCGGTTCTTCCCAGGCAGCAAGGAGAGCGGCTTATGAACCATATGCATCTGCTGCCAAGCGCCTCGATTGAAACCTTTTTGGACACGCTGATCAGTGAATTATACGAGGAGCGAGAAGCCCTCAATCTCATTCTCGAGGACCTGCACAGCATTCACTATAAGGCAATCCATGAGGGAATATCCTACTTGATTGATTACCTCCCTGAGCATATTCATCTATTCATCTCATCCCGAACCGAGCTTCCATTCCCCACGATGAAAGGGATGGTTAACCATGAGGTCAACCATATCGGCATGAAGCAGCTGGAATTCACCTCCGATGAAACCGAGCGCTTTTTCCGGCATGAATCAGACAGCAGCCAGCCCCGTCTATCTCCGATGCAACTGGATACATTGCTTAATCAAACGGAAGGCTGGATAACCGGGCTCCAGCTTGCCTCGCTTTCCCTTCGAGCCGGCAACGATCTGGAGCCATTCGTCGAAGATATGAAGGGAAATCAACTTTTGATCTCAAAATATCTGTTTCAGGAGGTGATCGGCAGGTTACCTTCCGAGGTGCTCACTTTTCTCCTGCAGACCGCAGTCCTATCCGAGCTTCATCCTCAGGTGTGCGATGCTGTAACCGATCTCAGCGAGAGCCGCCCGATGCTGGAGGAGCTGCTGAAGCTGAATCTGTTTCTGGTTCCACTGGATGATCATCACACCTGCTTTCGCTATCATCATCTGTTCTCGCAGTTTCTGCTGGACCTCCTGCTGCGTGAATATAACGGGGAATATATAAAGCGTCATCGGCTTGCCGGGCAATATTACATTTCCATCGGTTCAATGGATGAGGCCATTAACCATATGTTTGCAGCACAGGATATGGAGAGTGCCGTGAACTTGCTGGAGCAGCATATGCAAACCGTGCTGGAACGGGGGGAAATGGCTACCTTGCTTGAATGGTTTGACCGCATTCCATCCCCATTTTCGATTACACTTGAAATGTCATTAGCACATGCCTTTATTGTGGTTCTGGCAGGGGATCTGGAGCGGTCTGAGGTCATGCTGTCCCGGATTGAAGAAACGTGCGCCGCACTCGCGGCATCGGATCGACGGGAGCAGCTCCGAAGCAGCATCCTGTTCGTGCGTTCCAATCTTGTTTTTCTAAACGGGGACTTCGGTAAATGGTTCGCTTTCAGCGAAGGCATCCTCGACAACCTGTTGCCCGACAATCCGATATACTACCAGTTTGATTACAACCGACGGGAGCCTTACGTAAGACGTACACCGCTTGGCATGAAAGGAGCTCTTTCCGCCGATACGGAGAGGATCGCACATCTGTTTACCGGTGTGCTGGAATCCCATGGATGGGAGCATTCGCTCATGAATTTATATGTCAAGCAGTCCTTGTGCGAGGGGTATTATGAATGGAACCGGCTTACCGAATGCCGTCAGCTGCTGGCGCAGATTCGAAACGCGCCCCCCGCCAAAGAAACGATGGGTTTGTTCGTGCCGCTTCATATAACCGATGCCAAGCTGTACGCTGCGGAGGGCAAGTTTCATCTGGCCCATTATGCTCTGGATGAAGCGTGGACCGCTGTCCTTGCCAGGAAAGCAATCTCATGGCTTGCTCCATTAAAGGCTATACGGTGCATGCTCTATATCCGGGAAGGGCGTATATCCGAAGCCCGGAAGGAAGCTGCAGGCCTCCCCATTTCCGTCAAGGACAGACCAACCTATAGCCGGGAAACCGAATATTTGGTTCTCGTTCGCCTATTAGGCAAACAGCGCAGAGAAGCCGAGGCGCTTCACCTCCTGGAGCTGTTAAAACCCCAGGCTGAGCGCGAACAGCAGCGATCCAGCATCATAGAGATCACAGGCCTGCAAGCGCTGATGGAATATCAGCGTGGTCAGCGAAAGCAGTCCCTTCATCTCCTTGGCGACGCATTGCGTATAGGAGCACAGAACGGTTATGTCCGTTCCTTCCTCGACGAAGGAGAGGATATGTACCAACTGCTGAGGCTGTACGCAAACCACCAAGGACAAGCAATCGACTTAAAGCCGGAGCAGCATCAGCTGCTTGAATATGTACGCATACTGTTGGAGTATTTCCCTGATTATTCTCAAGCGGATCCTTCATCCGATAAGGTATCCACGCCTGTTCTCCCGGAACAACTGAATCGGAACGAAATGAATCTTCTGCGTCTGATCCGGCAAGGTGCCGCCAATAAACAGATGGCCGCTGCACTTGGCCTGTCCGAAGGAACGATCCGGGTATATTTATCCAGACTGTATGGCAAGCTCGGCGTGACTACCCGCACGCAGGCTCTGGTTAAAGCCCAGTCATTAAACCTGCTGGAGGATTGATGCGGGGGCCCCAATACCATACCCCAATACAAGAATTGCTTACGCGTCGCTGAAAACTTATACATTCTGTAATATCTAAAAAAGGAACTCCGGTCGGTCCGTGGACCCGGGGTTCCTTTTACTTTATCGATTTTCCTTAAGACAACCGTCTATCCATCATGAGCTGAAGGATCGTATCCATTTGAATCGGTTGACCTTTACGATCGCCACAAAACACTTCAGAATCTGATCGGACTTCAAGCAAATGAATATGGCGAGCGGTGATAAATGGAACACGAACGCGCATAATGCCGATGAGGGCAGCACGATCAGCCACATAAAAATCAAATCGTTGTAGAGCACAAAACGGGTGTCTCCCCCGCTTCGCACAATGCCCGTCAAGGCCGGCATCTGATAAGCGGTTCCGACTACGGTGATCGACAACACCGTCATGAAATGCAGCGCGAGGGTTTTCGCCTCATCGGATATGGAGTAGAAGCCCAGCACAAAATCCTTAATCACAAACAGCACAGCGCCCGTCAGCAAGCCGAGAAGGATATACAGAATCTGCAGCGTTTTGGCATAGGATATGATTTTGTCCATCAAACCTTCTCCGATGGTCTTCCCAATCAGCACAGCCGTTGCGCTGGCCGAAGCGTATACGATGACCGTCACCATCTGGAAAATCGTTGTGGCAATGCTGTTGGCGGCAATCGCCGATTCTCCCATATGCCCCAGGATGGCGGTTTGTGCCGCCATGGCAAGCCCCCATATCGTGTTGGACAGCAGGATCGGGGAGCCTACACGAATGTATTGTTTGAAGAGCTCCATATCGAACTGCAGGAAATCCTGCATCTTCAGCAAGATTTTACGATCAAACCGCTTAATATAAACGATGACGATCACGCATTCAATGATCCTGGCCGTCAGGGTAGCGATAGCCGATCCGGCCACGCCAAGTTCAGGAAAACCCAAATACCCGTAGATGAGGATATAGTTCAGGCAGATGTTGATAATCAGGGTCGATAACGATACCACAAAGCCGATTTTTACCGTTTCCACGCTTCGCAGTGAAGCCAGCAAGGAATTGGTGACGGCAAAAAAGATATAAGAGAAACAGATGATTCGTAAATAGTCCACGCCGGCGGCTATGACATTCTCTTCCTTCGTAAACAAGGACAATACCTCATGCGGGAAAAAGAACACGATTGCCCATAACACAATACTGAGAAAAATGGCCATGCGCATGCCGATGCTTGCCGCTTTTTTGATGGAGCCTAGATCCTTCGCTCCCCAAAATCTGGACGACATGATGACCAATCCTTCGCATACGCCCAAAACCAGCATGTGCAGCAGGAATTGGATCTGGTTCGCGAGGGCAACGCCTGATAGCGCCGATTCACTGTATCCTCCCAGCATGACGTTGTCCGACAAGTTCACGCCGACCGATATCAGGTTCTGCATCCCGATCACAAGCGTCAGCCAGAAAAAACTTTTGTAGAACCCTTTTTCGCGAACAAATAAACTCATGTCAGTTAACCCTTCTTCGTCTATAAGATGATGAATCTCTAATATATATGAAATTACGCAAATGAACAGAACAAAATGGAGTGAGGCATCCTTTCCATAGATTAGTAGATTGATAGAATTAAAAACATAATAACATTATAATGTTTTTGCGTTAAAAAACTAGTCATCAAGTTGGAGGATGCTGCGAATGCCGGTATTCGAACTTCGACGGTATCCTTGGTGATTCCACAGCAAATCCCCTGCCTATCGTCACATCTCAACCCGCTTGGTCGCGCTGGAGGTTCCCTTCAGTGTCAACCGCGCGTAACATCGTGGGATTTCCTGACTATGTACAAAACAACATACCGTATATATGATGGCAGTGTAATCCAATCCCAATGATATAGAGGAGAATGTGTATGACCGTATGGAAATATCCGTTATCTCGCAGCATGATCCAGCGAAGTATGATTGCAGCCCTCGGCGCTGCGCTCCTCATGACCCCGCTTCATGCCTTTGCAGCAGATGAAGCGCCCCAAGCCGAGGCATCACCAACGAAAACGCCATCCAGCACCCAATCCAGCCCCTCGGGTCCAGCACAAATCACGGAGAATCCCATCCGTTCCCTGGCGATCGGGGAGCACCGGCTAATCAGCCGCAAGGAGATCGACCAGAACTGGGACGGGCTCGATCCGGATTACACACCGGAGAAGGCGATCGCAGCCGTTAAAGCGCTGCTCTCGGAGGAAGATTTCGAGGCGTTGTTCCCTTACCGGCTAGGTTCGGCGGAATGGTATAAAGTCGCCAAGGGCAAAGAATACTACAAAGCCGATCAGACGGACTATTTCTCATACGATAATCTCATCCACGCGGTCGCGGAGGTCTCCAATCTGAAGATCAAGATCAACACGCGGCAAGGAACCCCTTCCGCGCAGGAGATTTACCGATTAGACAAGGACGCCCGCGTTGAAACACTCGTTGTGCGTTCAGCTGACTTCCATGCGGCTGAGAACCTTAACCAAGCGATTGAAACCGTTATCATTGACGGTGGCACTTTCCTGAAGGAAGGCTTCAAGAAGGACCGCAAGCGCGAGCTGGCAGCCTTCCTCGCCAATCTGTCCCACGAGACGGGCGGAGGCTGGGCGACCGCTCCGGGAGGACCGCTCCGTTGGGGGTTGTTCTGGAACGAGAACATCGCCGGCCGGACCGGCGTCAACAAGGATGCCTTCGTCGATCCTGACAGCGCTGAGCTGTATCCCGGAACACCAGGCAAACGCTATTATGGACGGGGACCGATCATGCTCAGCTGGAACTTCAACTACGGCCTGTTCAGTTCCATCATTTATGGAGACAAAAGCGTGCTGCTGGACCATCCGGAGATCGTTGCCGCTGACGGCAAGATCGGCTACATGACCGCCATCCTGTTCTGGATGACGCCGCAGGACCCGAAGCCTTCCGCCCATGACGTGATGGTTGGCAGATGGAAGCCTTCCCCGCTCGAGAAGTTCAGAGGGCTGGGCGATCCCGGCTTCGGCACGACCGTGATGGTCTTGAACGGCTTGGAAGCCAACCTCGGTGAAACCGAGGGCAGCCCGGTACAGCGGCGCGCCGGCCATTACCGAGATATTACAAGCCGTATGGGCGTTGATATTACCGGTGAGAAAGTAGATACTTTGGGAATGAGACCCTTCTGATACGAAACCGGTCTCACGGATAGGCTGGAACATATTTGATGGTATCATCTAATAGTCGCCCTCTGGCAAATGGATGTTTCTGCCTCCACTGCCACAGGGCGATGCTTCGTTTCAGCAGGCCTCATACCAGCCGCTGAGAGATCGCAACGCGCTGAGCTTTCGGTAAACTTTTCAGCACCAAATCATAGGAATGATCAATCATATCGTGGAGGTCCGCCTCCGTTAAGGAACCATCCACGGCAACCGTATTCCAATGTTTCTTGTTGAGATGATACCCGGGCTGCACGGCTTCATGCTGCTGGCGTAAATTCTCCGCGATCACCGGATCGCATTTCAGGGAAATATGGCTGACCTTCTCTCCTGCCGTTGTGGTAATCAGGGCAAACATTTTGCCGCCAACCTTCATGACGATCGGAAGCGGTCCGAACGGATAGTCCTCGACCGCAGCTTTCTTCGAAAGACAGTAAGCAATGAGTGGGCTTCGCACCTGGAAATTCTCTCCTTCTAGATCAGATCTATTTGATTATAGTAGATGACGTTCCCCTGTTCAATTCCGTTCCTGTTTTGTTCATGCTCCGTTCATATAACTCTTGTATATTGGGACTGATTCAGATCCAAGGGGGCGATTTATCCATGTTGAAATACAGCAAGTGGCTGATGCGGATTGCCGCAATCTATATGCTCATCGGCGCTTTGATCGGAGCGGACATGGCAGGAAAAAGCAACTACAGCATGGTTGCAGGCCACGCCCATATTCTGGTGGTAGGCTGGCTGACCTTATTTGCCTATGGCATGTTCTACTACGTGTTTCGAGAAAAACTCAGTATGAGAAAGACGGCCGCGCTGCACTTCTGGACGAGTATTCTCGGGGGCGGGATCATGCCTCTCGGCATGCTGATGTATTATCAGACGCAGAATACGGCAACCCTGCTGGCCTTTATCATTCCGGCGTCGATTCTGCTTGTCGCAGCAGTTTTATTTATCACCTTATTGTTTTTCGATAAAAAATTGTTTTCGAGCACATAGCTTGGCTCAAGGCCATCGTGGAGGCTTGCTCTACTTTTTCCGCATATGCTGAACAAAAAAAGAGAGGTGAGCCTCTTAACTATGAGCTATAAAAGCAGTACCATCAAAAGCAAGTGGAAGAAAACGAAATGGTTAAACGAAGATGCTTACTTCAGGCAGTACGTGCCGCACACGCTGCCGTTCAGCAAAAAAAACCTGAATTCCATGCTGGCTAGCTACTCCACAGTGTTCTGTAAACCCACGGATGGTTCAGGCGGCAGGAACATTATCCGGATTCGCAAAACAGACAGGGGCTACACATGCCAGCTGAACACGACGAAAACGTCGTACTCAAGCTCATCTCAATTGTACCGCGATCTGAATCGCTTTGCGGGGAGCAGACCTTATCTCCTGCAAAAAGGAATTCGCTTGGCCAAAAGCAATGGCAAGCCGTTCGATATCCGGGTGATGGTCCAGAAGACTAGGCAGGGCACCTGGGTCAGCACCGCCCTATTCACGAAGGTGGGCAAACCGAACAAAGTCGCCACCAATTATAATCAGGGCGGCTCCATCGGCACGTTCAAAAAGACGATGAGCGGTGCCAATTTCGGCCCGGCCTTCACCCAGCAGCTCGAGTCCGAACTCAAGGGACTCGGCATTGCCGTGGGCAAAAATTTTGACCGCCACTATCGCGGCTTCAAGGAACTGGGACTGGATGTCGCCGTGGATGCAAGCGGAAGACCCTGGATTCTCGAGGTTAACACCAGACCTCAAATTTATCCGCTCAAAACGTTAAAAGATCACAGCCTGTACTATAAGGTTCTGTCTTACGGGAAGCATTATGGACGTACGAAATAAACAAAGATACTTCAGTCGCTTAAACAAAACGGCCGGGCATAATGCCCGGCCGTTTGGCTGCAACCTCATTTATAACTTTATGTTCAGTTACCTCGAAGAGCGCTTATTATTACGGCTTGCTGGCTACCACTTCAATCTCAACAAGACCATCCTTCGGCAATCGGGCAACCTCTACGGCGCTCCGTGCCGGATACGGTTCGGCAAAGAAAGAAGCATACACCTCGTTGACTGCTTGAAAATCGTTCATGTCCTTCAGGAAGACGGTCGTCTTGACGATATGCTCCATGCCGAAGCCGGCAGCTTCCAGGATCGCTTTCACGTTAAGCAGGGAGCGTTTCGCCTGTTCTTCTACCGTCGGCGCGAATTGCCCCGACGCATCCATACCAAGCTGGCCGGATGTAAACAGAAGATTTCCGTATTGCACGGCTTGGGAATAAGGGCCGATTGCTCCTGGAGCCTGCTGGGTTGCGATGGTTTTTCTCTCTAGTTGTGTCATGGTGTTCTCTCCTCTTTAGCGCATAGATTCACGCATATATATTAATGATTTGTTGCCTAGTTCCAAAGAAATATCCATCCTGATTCATCCTGCATGAATTGGAGCGATACAGTTCCTGATCCATCCTGCATGAATGGACCGATGCAGCTCCTGCATCATCCGCATGAGGCTAGTTCCGGTTCCCGTTATGCGGCTTTTTCGTATTCCTTTAGCATTTCCTCCTGCTGCTCGGGGGTAAGCTTCGCAATACCGAACCCGGTAAAACCCCAGATCGTCGCAAAAATAATGCCAGTCCAGCACAGCACCGCCCAAGGTAAATAGGATAGTGTCGCTACGCCCAGTGTACCGGCCATATAGGCACCCGCTGCCGTCCATGGCAGAATCGGTTCGGTAATGGCGGCGGAATCCTCCACCGTACGCCCCAGGTTCTTCGGATGGAGACCGCGCCGGATGTAAGCCTCACGGAGCATCTCGCCCGGCATCAGAATGGAGACCTGCCCGTTACTGGTCACACCGATCATGGTCAAGCCTGTTGCAATTGTGGCCAGGATCAACGATCCCGTGGAACGCACATGCTTTAAGAGCTTATCGACAATCAGCTCCAGCGATTTGGTCAGCGATATCGTGCCGGCAAATGTGATCGCGCTGAAACAGATGAGCAGTGTCCCCATCATGGAACTCATGCCGCCCCGGTTAATGAGGCGCGGAATGTCCGCAATGACGGCGTTCGGATCAAAACCGCTAACATGAACCATCGCGATATCGAATCCGCTTACAACCGAAGTCACTACGTCTTGCAGCGTAAAGCCATGAAATATCATGCCGTTCGCCATGGCCACGAACGATGACAGCAGCATGACGGGAATCGTAGGTTTCTTGGTGATCGAGCCGTACAGGACAATCAGCACGGGCAGGATCAAAAGCACGTTCCAATCGTATATCGTTGCCATCGTATTCATGATCTCCGTCACCTTCTCGGGAACCCCGGTGCTGGACACATGCGTGTTCAATCCTGTGACCACGTATACGATCCCCGCCACGAAAAAGGACGGCAGCGTTGTATACAGCAAATGGCCGATATGCTCATACAGATTAACGCCAGTGGACAAAGCCGCGATGTTGGTTGTATCCGAAAGGGGCGAAAGCTTGTCCCCGAAGTAAGCACCCGCTACAACCGCACCCGCCACAGCCGCAAGATTAGCGTCCATTCCGGCGCCAACCCCCATGAAGGCAACCCCGATTGTCCCTGCTGATCCCCAGGAGGTGCCCGTACATACGGAGACCACGGACGTCACGAGAAAAGCGGTAATCAGCAAAAACTGCGGATCGATGATTTTTAGGCCGTAGTAGATCATCATGGGGATGGTACCGCCGACCATCCACGCGCCGATCATAAATCCGACCACAATCAGAATGAGGATGGCGGGCATGGTTTTCGCAATTTTTTGCGAGATGGATTCCAATATATCGTTGTAGCTGTAACCCAGCTTGATCGCAATCAGGCCTGCGACAATGGCTGATACAATAATCAGCGGTTCGGGCGGCAGCTCAAATAATACGTAACCAAGGCACAGCAAAATCACCATCGTAAAAATCGGAAGCAGCGCCAGAAACATGGTCGGCTGCTTTATCGTTCGTTCCTCTTTTGGCTTAACCATTATGCATTCCCCCTGGATGTAAATAAGAAAACCTCTATCGACGTACCTTCTCAGAAGACAGACCGCATATAGCGGAAGTTTTTCTTGCGAGATAAGGATGGTGAGCCTTTGAAGTTTATTCCTTCTGATCTCTTAAACTTTGGTTGTTAACGATGCAGCGGATAAGCCGCGGCAAGCCGCTTCAGGCCTTCCTGCAAGACAGGGCGCGGCGCAGCCACGTTGACCCGGATGTAGCCTTCACCGCCAGGACCGAAGGATGAACCGAAGCTGACGCTGACGCGCGCTTTTTCCTGGATCCACTCCACCAAATCCTTTTCATGGCTGCTCACGGCCGTACAGTCGATCCACAGCAAATATGTCCCCTCTGGTTCGATCACGGCCAGCTCAGGCATATGATCCGTTATGAAAGTTCGGGCATAAGCAATGTTGTCTTTGATATAAGCTCGAAGTTCCGTTAACCATTCATCACACGATGTGTATGCGACTTCCAGTGCAGGCACGGAGAAGAATGTGGGATTATGAATCCCCGCCTGCAGCAGACCGTGCTTAAACTGCTCCCGAAGCGCAGCATTCGGAATGATAATGTTAGCGATTTCGAGACTAGCCAGGTTAAAGGTTTTGCCCGGTGACGTGCAGATAATGGAACGATTCGCAACCTCTTCGGACAGCTTGGCGATGATGGTATGCTCGTGTCCCTCATGAATGAAATCAGCATGAATATCATCGGACACGATCAGTGCGTCATACCGGATGCAAAGCTTCGCCATGCGTTCAAGCTCATCCCTCGTCCATACGCGGCCCACCGGATTGTGAGGGGATATGAGCAGGACCATCTTGACCCCTTCCTGCATCCGCCGTTCCATATCGTCAAAATCGATCTCATACCTTCCGTCTACAAGCCTTAGCGGGCTTTCAACCAATATCCGGTCATTTAGCGTAACCGCTTTCGCAACGGGCTGATAAACAGGCGTGTGGACAAGAATTCCGTCTCCGGCTTCCGTGAAATTCTGAATAATGACCGAAACGGCTTGCACAATGCGCGGACAAAATACGATCCAATCGGGCTCGACCTGCCAGTCATAGGCCTTATCGAGCCAGGTACGGACAGCTTCGAAGTAAGGCGGAAACGGATCGGTATATCCGTAAATGCCGTGACGCGCTGCCTCTGCCACCTTATCTACCACCATGGGCGGAGCCGGTAGATCCATATCCGCCACGGAGAGAGCGATCATGTCGCTCCCCATGCTCTGCGCCATCCCGTCCCATTTTGCGCTGTTCGTGCCAAACCGACTGACGACCTTGTCAAAGTTATATGTCATGATGTCACCTTCCATTGTTTCAAGATGCACTACTTGAATATTAAGGTACAAGCCGCTTATTTCAGCTTCTGCAAATAGCGATACACGGTAGGCTCCGATATGGATAAAGCCGCGGCAACCTTGGAAACTCCGCCCTTCAGCAGAAATACGCCCTGCTCGTTCAATTCCTTCACAATCTCGATCTTCTCGTTCGAAGATAAACGGTCCGCCGGAATGCTGATTTTGCCTAGGACGGTCTGGATGATGTGCTGAAGCAAATCGTCCACGTTCCCCTGCAGGTATTCGGTGGACGGCTTGTCCTCCTTGGGTGCATCCAGGGCTGCCGGCGGCGTAAGCGATCCTCCCTGCAAAATGCTGTTGATCCAGTCGGCCGCAACCTCCATATGCGTGATGTCGATGTTAAGGCACATAAGGCCGACCAGCTCGCCGCTCCCGTTCTTAATAAAATACGTAGACGATCGGAAGGTCTGCCCCCGCGCGCTGGAAGCTTTGTAGTTCGCGATGAACTGCTCTTCGCGGTAGGCCTCCGCCTTCAAAATCTTCAATACGAGGTCTGTCGAGGCATCGCCGACCCTGCGTCCGCTAATATGGCCGTTCTCGATAAAGATGATGGAGCGTTCCGGATCGCTGATATCGTGAACGACCACCTCGCATTGAGGTCCGATGATCGCCGCGATAAAAGAAGCAATCGGAAAATAGCTTTCAAGCAGCTGCTGGTTTCCATTCATGAAGAGCCTCTCCCTTCTCTGATAAACCGTCATGTTTTATGTGTGTCATCACTTGCGATATAATAATTAATTATCATGATAATATTATATTATAATAATAAACCGTTTACAATACTCTTGTCAAAAAAAGTCGATCGCTGCTCAAAACACCCTGCAATCGTCAAATATTGTTCGCCTTACTACAGGATTTTGGCTGAATGCCATAAAAAAGGCTCTTGCGAGCGATCAAACATGACCACCCGCGAAGAGCCTTTCTTACAATCATATGAGAAAGCGCAGTATCCACATCCTAGCTGCATGCGTTTCCTATGTCGGCCATTCCTTTCGTGACTATATCCGTTAGGCTCCCCTGCCTGCTTGCAGCTGCAGATCCCGCCATACCTTCTTGTTGCTGTATTGTTTATCCGTGCTGATATCTTGTCCGAACCATGCCGGCGGGACAAAGCCATCTGCAGCTTCCATGGAAGGAAACTCTACTTCCAGCACCAGCAAGCTTATCTGCGCATAATCATCGATTTCGATGATCGTGCTGCCCCATCGGGCGGTTACCCGTCTCTTGGTCAGCGGAATTGCGCCATGTGCCTTCACCACTTGGTCATAGAGTCCTTCGGAAATCGCGTACTCCACTTCCTCCCTGGCAATCCCCCACCCTTTTTTGAACGTATGGGTGAATTCAAGCTGACCCGTTTTCAAATCCGTTATTTTGCGGACCCGAAGCTCCTGATCCCTATCCAGCGCCAAATACGTCTGCTCGATGAACTGCTCTTTTTCGACCACGATGGTTCCTTCCGATATCAAGTCTTCCGGGTAAGCCTCCAAAAGGTATTTGCGTTCGATTTCAATCGCCATAATCGTCATATCCTCCAATCGATGATCCCATCTGTGCTGATTCCATTATAAGGATCGATCACCGCAGCGACAAACAAAAACGATAGAAGGGATGCGCAATCCTTCTATCGTTTCGTGTTCATCGTATTACTTTATCAATTTTCTGTAAGCCTTGATCGTCTGCGTGTGCATTCCTTCATGATACAAGCTGAACACAAGGAATTCTCCCACGGTTTGGAACGTCAAGGGACCGATCGTCAACGGATGAGCCGACGCTTGGTCCAGGCGATTCGAGAAGGTTTCGCGGATACGGGTCGTTTGCTCCTGCAAAAGCTCCACCAGTTCGGACAGTGCAGGCGGCTTCGACGTCCAATCGGCAGGTTTGGTTCCGGTTGCGAACCAAGCCTCGAATCCTTCCGGAAGACGGGGCTGCTCGCCGGCCGTTGCAAAAGCGAACTGCTCATGCACGGTGTAGATATGTCCCAAGTTCCAGCGAATGCTATTCGCAAATCCTTCCGGGATGATATCAGCCTCTTGCTCCGTTACATTTTCGATCGACTTTAGTGTCGCTCCTCTGGCAAAATCCAATTGGTTAAAAATCGCTTCATTCATATGATAATCCCCCTTCCAAATCGTACGTAACTATCCTATCGTAATATTTGGCCAATCGCAAGGAGCCCTAAGGCTATTTGCGCAACTTTAGATTTTAGTCACAAACTTCTTCATCGATTAGGCTAAAGAAACAGTAAAGCCTGGAGCTTTGAATGAAAGATTCACTCAGGGTCCAGGCTTTATGCATGAAATAAAACTATGCTACTCTCGCAATAATGTGGTTACTCTCGAGAACCACTCGAGCTTCCTCAGTGGCAGGGCGATACCCCTTTTCCAACAGTTCTTTAATGTAAATCTTGTTATACACGAATGAGAATATGATTCCGCTAATCCAAGCTCCTATTCCCAACGTAAATGGACCGACGACGGCAGAGATAATAAACATGATTACTGCCCACTTCAGATCGCCTCGAAACAAAGCCGGGAAGAAGGCAAAGAACAGCGTCGTCCAGCTAAAGCCTACCTTTACTTGTTTAGTTACCCCAGCATCATTTTTCAGATAAATCTTCATGATTCACACTCCAACGATTAGTGAAAAAAGAAGTCGTACTCCAACATCTGAAGTAGTTCTTATGTAGTATATCCCATGGCTAATCCGAATCTTTTCTCCTAAGACCATATTACCATTTGATGGGATGGAAGTTAATCACTTTTTTTAGATATTGTCGAAAAAAGATGTAGAATCTTACATCTATATCTTTCTTTCGCGCTCGATCCATTTGAACCGATTCCGGGAACATGTTTATACTATAGGAAATCTATACATAAAGGAGTGGATCAAGATGAACTACCGTCGTCTTGGCAACAGCGGACTGAAGGTTTCGGTGCTCGGTCTTGGAACGAATGCTTTTGGCAAAAGAGCCGATCAAGAAACATCCACCCGCATCATAGACCATGCACTGGATCATGGCATCAATTTCATCGATACCGCCAATATTTACGCGGGTTCGGAATCCGAGCGCATCATTGGACAAGCGCTTGCCGGCAAACGCCATAACGTTGTATTAGCTACGAAAGCCGGTCTTGTGAACGGCCAAGGGCCGAACGAACGAGGCTCCTCCCGCTATCATCTGCAGCAAGAGCTGGAGAACAGCTTGAAGCGGCTGAAAACCGACTATGTGGACCTGTATCAGATCCATACGTTTGATCCCAATACTCCCCTTGAGGAAACCTTGCGTACGCTGGACGACATGGTAACATCGGGCAAGGTCCGATATATCGGCGCTTCCAACTATGCCTCCTGGGAAATTATGAAGGCGCTTGGGATCAGCGAGCTGCGCGGATACACCCGGTATGTATCCACCCAAACGAGTTATTCCCTCGCCGACCGGACGCCGGAACTAGAGCTAGTCCCCCTCTGCCTTGATCAGGGCGTCGGCATCATCCCGTATTTCCCGCTGGCCGGCGGCATTCTCACCGGCAAATACGGTCAGGGCGCAAGCACGCCTGCCGGCTCCCGTGCGGAAACGGACCCCAACTTCAATCGCTTCCTGGAAGATCGCAATCTGAAACTCGGGCAGCAGGTCAGTCAGCTGGCTGCAGAGCATGGTCATTCCCCAAGCGCCCTGTCCCTAGCCTGGCTGATGAATCGCCCTGCCGTCTCGACCGTTATTGTCGGCGCTACGAAAACCGAGCAGCTGGACGATAACCTGAAGAGCCTGGAGATTGAGGTCGATGAGGCACTGGGTTCCAGCCTGGATGAAATCAGCGACGACTTTGTGCATGCCAAGCCGTTCGCGACTTATCGGTTGGGGTAAACACAACGTAATAAAGCCTTCTCAACGAATTGTTGAGAAGGCTTTATGTGTTTTAGCATGACTCCCTACTTCAAAATCTCTTCAATCCGAGCCTGAACCTCTTCGCTAAGCTCGATACCGGATGCCTTCGCATTCTCGGTTACCTGCTCCGGACGGCTTGCGCCGACAAGCGCACTGGCTACGTTCGGCTGGCGCAGAATCCAGGCAAGCGCCAGATTACCTACGGATACCTCAAGCTCTGCCGCAATCTTCTCCAGCTCGCGAACCTTCGCGATTTTCTCCTCGGTAATGCCTTTGCGCATCCATTCCAGCTTCGCGGCACGGCTGTCCTCTGGAATATCGGAAGCGGAGGTATACTTACCTGTCAGCAGACCTTGTGCCAACGGTGAGAATACCACCTGCCCAATCCCGGAACGCTCGCTCAGCGGAATGATTTCCTTTTCGATGTAACGCTCAAACATATTGTAGATCGGCTGGTTAACGACAATGCGGTCGAGCAGGTAGCGATCCGCTACCGTCAACGCTTCCGCGATTTGCGATGCCTGCCATTCACTGACGCCGACATAGAGCACCTTCCCCTGGCGGACGAGGTCATCGATCGCCCGAAGCGTCTCATCAAGCGGCGTTTCCGGATCATGACGGTGGCAGTAGAAAATATCCACGTAATCATGGTTAAGCCGCTTCAAGCTGGCATGCGCCTGCTCCATAATATGCTTGCGGGACAAGCCGCGGTCGTTCGGGCCATCGCCCATGGGCCAAAATGCCTTGGTCGCCAGCACGTAAGACTCGCGCGGATACGCTTTCAAGGTTTCGCCAACCAACACTTCGGCTGCGCCCTTCTCGTAGACATTCGCCGTATCAAAAAAGTTAATGCCAAGATCATAGGCCGTTTTAATCGCGTTGACCGCATTCTCGCGTTCAACATAACCACCATATGTAAGCCAGCTTCCCAAGCTGATCTCACTGACCTTGAGACCTGTACGTCCTAATCTTCTGTATTTCATGGCAAATCCTCCTTCAATAGAATAACTTGGATGCTACATTTGCTATTTTATAGTAGTTCCTATTCTCAGGGAAGAAGTGAAATGTTCTTCACTATATTATAAGAAGGATAGCTGATATACTTGAGTATAGTTAATAGAATACCGGAAGGAGCCTACCGTTATGGGTAATAAATCGAGCAGTTACATACCGAAAACTCCCGATCATATCGAATGTAATATCGAAAAAACGCTGCTGGTCTTAGGCGGGAAATGGGCATTTCTCGTCATCCGCGAGCTCTTTGGGGGCACGAAACGATTCGGCGAGCTGCAGCGGCAAATCCCGAATGTCAGTCCGCGGGCACTGACCACGACGCTTCGCCATCTGGAGGAACAGGGCGTGCTTGAACGCGAAGTATTCCCTACCGTTCCGGTTACGGTGGAATACACGCTGACGCCGAAAGGCATGGACCTGCATGTCATCTGCAAGGAAATGAAGCTGTGGGCGGCGCGATGGACTTAAATTCAAGATAGCCTGACAGCGTCCGGCACACGCCGGGCTCAGCGGTTACGGTTAGCTCAAAAATAAAGCAGCGGCGGATTCCGTTTTTTCAACGAGAACCGCCGCTGCTTTTTAAAAGCTTGCTATTTTTGGATTGTAGATTGATTTAATCGTTATTGTTTTGATTGCCTCTGGATTCTCCGCCCTTGCGACCGATTTCCTCATAGAATTCCTTATCATGGGACTCTGATGTGGCTTCTCCGCCTTTACGGCCGATTTCTTGATAAAACTCCTTGTCGTGATTCTTGGCCGTTGCTTCGCCGCCTTTGCGTCCCGCTTCTTCTCTGCTCATTTTGCTACCGTTGTTGTTAGCCATTGTTCATCACTCCTAAGTTGTTTTTTGTTGCTGCTATGTCATGTATTTAACCCATCTCTAAAATATTAAACACTACTTCTGGGTTCCTTCATTCACCACATATGGACCTGTGCCAAGCGTGGAATGCTGGTGTTTGGCGGCAGGATTTAATACGGGGGCGTCGCCATATGCTGTCGGATTTGCCACGTATTCGAAATGGCCGGTACCGTCTGGCAGCGGTCCGTTCGCCCAGCGTCCCGCACTGCTCTCCTCGCCTACGGAGAAATTCATGAACTGGCGGGTAGCTTCTTCTACGGCACGTTCGCGCGGAAACGAAGCAGGAGCAATCGGGCCTTCAATGGCCTCAATCTCTTCGATCGCGGCCAGCCACTGATTTTGATGCATGATATCGCGGGCTATCATGAAGGACAACATGTCTCGGACACCCGGATCCGTCGTCTGCTCGTACAAGCGTACGACCTGGAGCAAGCCTTGGGACTCCGCGTTCAGATTCGCACGGAAGTCAGCCAACAGATTTCCGCTCGCGATGATGTATTTGCTGTTCCAGGGATAACCGTTGCTGTCCGTCGGCGTCGCGCCCAATCCCGATACGATGGCATGCTGAGGATTCATGCCTCCGAGTGCGGCGGCAATCAACGGATCCTTCGCCGCTTCATCGACTTGATCCGCAGGAGCACCGTCAAGAAGCTGGGCTATCATCGTACTCAGCATCTCGACATGACCAATCTCCTCGGTTCCGATATCCAGCAGCATATCCCGATATTTCCGGTCTGCCCGGCAGTTAAATCCTTGGAAAAGATACTGCATCATAACGGACATTTCACCATACTGGCCACCCAGCACCTCTTGAAGCTTTCTTGCATATACCGGATCCGGCTTCTCAGGTTTTGCCCGGAATTGAAGCTCTTTCATATGAATAAACATCAAAGTCGTCCTCCTTCGTATAGTGATGGTAAGTCCGAGTATTTCTTACCCGGTTCGATCGATATGAAACTGTAATTCACCATGATGATCTCGATTCTATGTACCCTTAAAAAGAATAAAAGCCGCGACCCGCGCGGCTTAATCACCCTAAATACGTCAGATGCGCATACGCCTCCGCAGCCGCATGCAGATAATAGGCCAGCCCCGTCTGCTGCTCCTCCAGCATCCGGAGATGAAAGTCATCACTCAGGAAAAACCTCGATTGATCCGCAAAATCTGCAGCCGTAAAGGAATGGCCCTGCTCATTCATAAACCGAAGATGATCCCGAATCGAATCCCGTACTCGCACATCATCGTGCTTGATCCCCGTTTTCAACGCATTCGCCATGCCTGCCATAAAAGCAGCCGCTTCCCTTGCCTGCTCGTTCATGCTTGAAACATCGACAGGTTCACCCTCAAGCAAATCCACATCATACCGCTCTTTCAGATGTTGATTCTGCTCTGTCAATGCATCCTTCCATTCTTCTTCACTTTCAAAGCCTTTGAACAAATCTTGGGGCTCCATGCGCTTTCCCTCCTCCGTACTGGTTAAGGATGTTCTTAAGGTTTTTAGAATTGCCTTCAATCGATCTGCGCGATCCATCAGCAGCTTCTCCTGTAGTAACAGCATCTTCCGCCGCTCAGGGGTTTCCTCCATCAGTACCTTGATTTGTTCCAACGGAAAGTCCATTTCCCTGTAAAACAGAATGTGCTGCAATCGCTCCAGCTCATCCGAGCCGTACAAGCGATATCCCGCCTCGCTGATCTCGGCAGGCAAGAGCAAACCGAGTTTATGATAATGATGCAGCGCTTTAATAGTAACCCCGGACAGCTCTGAAACCTCTTTTACCGTGTATAACATACTGTTGTTCCCTCCTTCGATTTCCAGTTTAAGGTCTCCCCTTGGAGGAGAGTCAACGAAGTCATTTCTTTTGAGGTTTATGGAATCTTTAATCTCGCTTCTCACGAGAAAATATGATTTTTGTTCGTTATTTTGCTAGAATGGTCAATTATGCAGTTAGTAAAACAGAAAGGATGTTATAGGAACTATGAAAAGGAAATGGTTAAAATACACCATGCTCTTATTATCCGTTGGAATCTTGGGGATTATCTCGTACTATACCTACGCTATCATACAATTCTCAAACCAAATTTCGACCGCTTCGAATTCGGCGGAGCAGGCGGAAACCTCGGGCGCCGTGTCGGAGGAAATCATCGAAATACCCAAGTGGGAAGGTAAAGAACGCATGAATATTCTCCTGATTGGAGGAGACTCCCGGGGAGACGATGCCGGCAGATCCGACACCATGCTGGTGGCCTCCATCGATCCTGTCACGAAAAGAGCCCATTTATTCTCGATTTTGCGGGACACCTATGTAGACATCCCCGGCCATGGGAAAGGACGACTGAATTCGGCATTTGCTTACGGCGGAATCGAGCTGACCAGACAAACCATCAGTGATCTGCTGGACCTGCCCATACATAAATATGTTTACACCGATTTTGTCGGATTCATCGCCCTGGTCGATGCCATTGGCGGAGTCGATATCGAGGTTGAGAAAGACATGTATTACACAAGCAAAGCGGACAAGCATATGTACGACATCGATTTAAAACAAGGGCTGCAGCATCTCGACGGCAAAATGGCGCTCCAATACGTCCGGTTCCGGCACGATGCGAGATCCGATTTTGCCCGTACGGAACGACAGCGGATTCTCATGACGGAGGTTGCCAAGAAAATGCAGACCACGGGCTCATTAATCAAGCTGCCCAGCATCCTTGATTCCATCGCGCCATACATTGAAACCGACTTAAGCCCCAAAGAAATGCTGAAGCTGATGGCTCTGGGTTTTGATGTGAATTTGGATAAAATCGACCAACAGCAGCTCCCCCCATTCTCCCTGCTGACAAACGAGAAAGTCGGCCGGGCACAAGTGCTCGGCGTAGATAAAAATAAACTGCGGCAGTATGTGAAGCAGTTATTCGAAAATGACGCTGCTCAATAAAATAGCAATCACCCAAAGAGGGCGAAAGCCCTCTTTTTTTCGTTGATATATCCTATACGGTTCGTGGACGCTCATTCAATAAATCCGATGGCGCGCTGCCGGTGACCCGTTTATAAATTCTATAGAAGTAGGAGAGGTCCTGGTATCCGAGAAATACGGCAATCTCCTGTACCGTCAGCTGCGATTCCGTTAACAAATATACTGCCCTTTTCATCCGCTGGGCGTGCACGTACTGGCTGATGGTCTGCCCCGTCACGCTTTTAAAGAGGACCGCTGCGTAATTCGGGGTTTTGCCGATGGCATCGCCCAGCTCCTCTTTCGTTATTTTCTCACGGTAATGCCGCTCAATATAGGACTTCATCCGTTCCACATGCAAGTGCTTCTCCGGCGTGATGACGCCCTTGTCCAGTTCACGACTGATATAAATCAACACTTCTGTCAATAATGCTTCTATCATCAAAACATAATAAGATGGGCGTTCCTGCCACTGCTGATGGATCACCTTCAACCGTTCGCGGATCAACTCATAACCACCCGGTTTAAACTTCAAGGCTTCTTTCCGATCCAGCACGGATAATTCCGTCGATGCACCTTCCGTCCATTGAACGACGATCTGCGTGTGCGTCACGGTAGGGATGCTTTTGCCATAATACGGAACACCGGCTGGAATAAGCAGCAATTCCCCTTTCTCCATAATCTGCTTATCGCCATTCACCCAATATACGCATTTTCCATATGTCATAAGGCTTAAGCGCCATGCTCTATTCTCATTGTCAGCTTCTTCATACCAGTCGACACCACTCATTTGCCTTACTTCAACCGGAGTGATCATAACCCACCTCAATTGCAATACTATAATCCATTCATTGTACTATAGTTCATATCACGATTCGACAAGACAGGCTACAATGTGATCATTAGGGAGTTTGAATAAAGCTCGAATGCTGTAAAAAAATGAAGAGTGCAACTACAAAGGAGGAACAAACAGCCATGCTAAAAACAAAAATTATTTGTACGATGGGACCCGCGTGCGATTCCATCGAGCTGTTAAAGAACATGATTCAGGAGGGTATGACGGTCGCCCGATTGAATATGGCACATGGCGAGCCGGAGGATCACGTGACCCGCATTCGGAATGTTCGCCAAGCCGCATCCGAATTAAACACGTATGTACCCATCATGATGGACATTAAAGGACCCGAAGTACGGATCGGCAAGCTGAAAGAGGCTTCCTGCACGCTAAAGCCAGGTGAGGAGCTGATCCTGACTACCGAAGAAATTCTGGGCGATGCACAACGCATCTCGGTCAATTATGCCGAATTAAATCTAGTGGTTAAGCCGGGCGACCGTATCTTGATCGATGACGGCCTCGTGGACCTGAACGTTATTCGCGTCGACGGACCGGACATTCTTTGCAAAATCATCAGCGGCGGCGTCCTCAAACCGCGCAAAGGCGTCAACCTGCCTGGGATCAAAACGACGCTGCCCGGGGTTACCGAACGCGACGTCATGCATATCGGGTTCGGACTGGAGAACAACATTGAGATCATTGCCGCTTCTTTCGTGCGCCATGGCGATAATATCCGGGAAATTCGCAGCATCCTGAAGGAACGCGGCGCGGAGCATGTACAGATCATCTCCAAGATCGAAAACGGAGAGGGCATGGAGAACCTCGACGACATCATTAAAGCATCCGACGGAATCATGGTTGCCCGCGGCGACCTTGGCGTCGAAGTGCCGATCGAAGAAGTGCCGATGATGCAAAAAGAAATGATCGATAAATGCAACCTGGCCGGCAAACCGGTCATCGTGGCCACGCACATGCTGGAATCGATGCAAGTCAATCCCCGTCCAACCCGCTCCGAGGTGAGCGACGTGGCTAATGCCGTGATCCAGGGCGCTGACGTTGTCATGCTCTCGGGCGAATCCGCTGCAGGCAAATATCCGGTGGAATCCGTGCGTACGATGGCGGCAGTCGCTCGCCGGGCCGAAACGATGATCGATTATAAAGATCAATTCGCTTTCAAATCCAGACAGCAAGTAGCCGATATTACCGAGGTTATTAGTCAGGGTGCGGTTAGCTCCTCCCTCGTGCTGAATGCCAAAGCTATCATTACGGCAACGGAGAGCGGATTTACGGCGCGGATGATTTCGAAGTATCGGCCAAAAGCACCGATTATCGCGGTCACGCAGCATGAAGAAGTGCTGGCCAAGATCTGCTTGCTCTCCGGTGTCATTCCGGTAAAAGGCGACAAAGTCACAACGACGGACGAAATGTTCGAATCCGCGACCCGCAATGCCATCAAGACAGGTTACATCGAAAAAGGCGACATTATCGTATTATCTGCCGGCGTGCCGATCGGTCAATCCGGTAACACGAATCTGATTAAGGTTCTGCAAGTGTAACAGGCAATCTGAAACAAGACCTCTCTCGTAAATATATTCGGCGCCAATCCATCTCTCTGGGCATATAACTAACTCAGAGGACTACGCGCGAAGGATACACTTCGCTGCCGTAATGGATGAACCGAGCATGTGATCGGGAGGTCTTGAAATGGTTGTACCGCATTATTCCATGGGGGGCCAGTGGCAGAAGCCTGCCGCCCCTCATTGCAAGCAAGTCCATGGCTATACAAGTCCGTACCAGATGCTCTTCCACTGGAACCGCCTGGACTGGAACTTCCCAAATCCTGCAATGAAGCAGCGATTCGAGGAGCATCAGCATTGGAAGCACTGCATGCCCGCAGGCATCAAAGTAGACCGGCAGGGACGCTTCTACGTATCGGTTCCGCGCTGGGCGGAAGGCATTCCCGCTACGCTGAATACCATTGTGATGGTGAACGGCAAGCCTGTGCTGGAGGCTTTTCCAAGCTGGGAGTGGAATACGCCGGGAGATGTGCGGATGCTGCAATCCGTCCTTGGTTACGAGATCGATGAACATCATCGGATGTGGATTCTGGATCAAGGAAAAATCGCATATGATACTTCCCCCGAGGGCTCGCAAAAGCTGGTCATCTGGGATCTGAGCGCTAACCGCCTGCTCGATTCCATTATCATTCCGGATGATATCGCCCCGCCCCGTACGTCGTTTCTAAACGACATCGTGGTAGATAACCGAAACGGTTATGCCTATATTACCGATTCGGGCTCCGGCTGGCCGGACCATCCGCTTTATGGGGGAATCATCGTCTACAATATGAGAACAAAGGAATTTCGTCGCGTCCTTGACAGTCATTACAGTACGCAGGACGTGCCCCGTTTCCGGTTTGAGATCGATACCGAGCCGGTATACCGCAGCAAGCCGATTCGGGTCGGCGCCGATGGCATAGCACTATCCGCGGATCGCGGAACGCTATTCTACTGCCAGGTAACGGGACGCAATCTGTACGCTATCGATACAGGGCTGCTGCGGAATTTCAATATTCCCGATGCGATCATCCGGGATTCCGTTCAGACCTTGGGCAGCAAAGGAACGACAACCGACGGCATGCATGCCGACAATAAAGGCCATGTGTTCTACACCATGCTCGAAGGCAAAGGGATCGGTTACTATTCACCGTACACCCGCTCGTTCAACAAGCTGCTGTCCGATGACAGAATGCTGTGGGTAGACGGAGTGGCTTTTGACCAATGCGGCTCGATCATCTTCAACAATAACCGCCTGCACCGCATGTTCGAGGAGCCGCAGAACATCGACTGGGACGATCCTTACAATCTCATTGTATGGAGAGCCTACCTCGGGCCGGATGTGAAATCGTATTTGTATGGTTGACGTTTAAGAAAAAAGGGTTAGGCAGATCGGGCACTCATGCCCTCTGCCTAACCCTTTTGTTATATAGCTGCAATGCCTGGCCGGAGCGGCCGCAATATCGTGTCCCTACTGGCGACACGGTCACGTAAGCCTCGCAGTCGATGACCAGCGTAAGCGATGTGCTTATCCGGCTCGATCATCCCAAAGCGACTGTCTCCTTCACTACTTTCGGACCTTTACCACGGCTTCCTAAACCCCTGCCTATCGTTCTCGCAGTAGCGCAGCAGCTTCATCCGTAGCCCCTCATACCAAGGGGGAACATCCGTCAAATCGCTGTCCTCCAGGGAACGCAGCACTCTGGCAAATCCGTACAGCCGACCGAATCGGCGAAATCTTGGAAACTCGCCCTCCAACTCGTGATCCAAACTGCGGATGGAACGATACCCTCTCAGGAAAGCCCGTTTCTCATCCTCCGACTCGGTATCCGCAAGAGCCGTCACGATATCCATCGCAAACCAGTGGTACATGGCATCGTCAAAATCGATCACGCGGAACGAGTGTTCCTTTGCTTCATAAAAGATATTATCCAACTGAAAGTCATAATGGATTAGGCCATACGTCTGTCTCGACGATGGCATGAATTGCAGCCAGAGGCTAACCCGGTGAAGCTCCTCTACAGCATCCTGCTCCTCGGGATGCCGCTGCAGCACCTGATCGATCATGCGCAAGATGTCCTCTGCGCTTTTTCGCTTTACGGTCCCCGGTTCATATTCGCTAGAAAGCGTATGCAGCCTCGCGAGCGATTTTCCCCAATCCTTGCACTGGGTCGCCGTGAGATTGCCATCTAATGCAATCCCTGCAGCAGCGGAAAACACAACGCCGTGATAATGCCCCTCGGGCGCCTGAACCGTTTCGATCCAATTGCCGTCTACGGACGAAACCGGCGTGACGCAAGGGTATCCGTTCTTTATCAGATACCGCATGAATTCCAGCTCGGCCGTCATCTGCTCGACCGTGCTCTCCTCTTCATAATTAAACCTGAGGAAATGTCGCTCTCCATCACTCTCAAAAACATACACAAAGTTGGAGCTGGCCCGCCAGAATTTCAGCGTTCCTTCGTCAAACTCCCAGTTGCGGATGAGCTCGCGTGCTACAGCATCTCCGCGAACACCACGAACCATCGTCGTTAACTTCATCATCTACTCTTTTTCCTCCCACTACAGCCTAAAGAGGACTTCACTTCAACTTAAGTAACAAGCCCTCTCATCTGTACACCATTGTGAATATGAATCGTATTCAACAACGTCACCCCTTTCCGCACTAGACGCAAGCATGAGTCTTGCCTAATAGGTATTGTACCGGAGCCATATGTGGAGTGGATGGGAGAGAATAAGTATAGGGGAAGTTTACGAAGAACATGGGGAGCGACATATTGACGAAAACGGTATCTGCCGGCTTGCTCTACTCAAACAGCCGCGCGAATTCACCGTACCCTTCCCGAACCATCTCCTCCTCCGGCACAAAACGCAGCGCCGCAGAGTTTATCTGATAATGCAAACCGCCAGGCGGAGGCCCGTCATGGTACAGGTGACCGAGGTAAGAGCCGGACAATCTGCCATAGAGCGAAGTGCGTACCTTGCCGCCGCGAAGATCTCCTTTTTTGCTGATATATCCCTCATGAAGAGGTTTCATAAAAGCCGGCAATCCCGTTCGGGCGTCATATTGGTCGGTTGAGCTGAATAACGGGTCTCCGTTCACCACGTCCACGTAAATCCCCCGGCTTGTGTTATTCCAATACGTATTATCATAAGCAGGCTCATCCAAGCCTTCTTGTGTCACTGCATACTGGAGCGCAGTAAGACGTCCCTCCAGTTCTGCCTTGTCCTGCTTCCGATTCCAATGCCGCTCGGCAAAAGAAGCTCGGCCGGAGCCCTCATAATACCGGTTGTAGTCATAACGATGGGTATTATAGTAATTCTGGTGAAGATCCTCTGCGGGATAGAAGGGTCCTGCCGGCAGGATCGGTGTCACGATCTTTCCCTTGAACCGCCCGCTTTGCTGCAGATCTCGCTTGGAGGCTTCCGCCTGCACGCGCTGCTCTTCATGATGAACAAAAATCGCGGTCCGGTACGACGCCCCGCGGTCCATGAACTGGCCTCCCGCATCCGTTGGATCAATCAGGCGCCAGTAGATGTCCAGGAGCCTTGTGTACGGGAATACATCCGGTTCAAACCGGATTTGCACAGCTTCGTAATGACCCGTCGTCTCCGTTCCCACTTCCTCATAGGTTGGATCCTCCGTATGGCCGCCCGTGTAACCCGAAACCAAGGAAAGGATACCGGGAAGCTCGTCAAACGGCTTAACCATGCACCAGAAACACCCGCCCGCAAACGTCGCCAATTGCGTCTTTCCACTTGCCTGATTCAAGGCAGTCCCCCCTTTCATGTTTGTCTATTTCATTATGATACTAGTGTAGTCTTGAGGACTCAATCGCAGCAAGTATCATAACTTTTCACTAGTATTTTGTGCAATCGATCCGTTATTGAGGTCTAGAAAGGGGTATGATAAGATAAGAATAGCAATAAGGAGCAGCCGGCCTATGGCTACTCCTTTGTACAAACATCTTGAGTAGGATTTCTCCTCCAAGATCAAGTCAGGAATGAGAAAGTAACCCACTTAGGCGCCAACCTTAGGAGTGGGTTACTTTCGTCGTTTATCGATGTAAGTCAGCAATGCCAGCAGGAAAATCCCGAAGGTTATCACTTCACCGAACGAAACGTTCATCGCACAACCTCCTTTACAGAGGAGTGCGCCCACTCAAGGTGTGTATGTACAATCCAAATTATAACATTATATTTGCTCCCTCACAGACCTTCCCCAGCTACAGCTGGCACCCTGCTGCTGCATCAAGAACGAGTAGCAATACGCTCCTCCGGATATCGTGGTACTCGTCAGCATAACCTCTCCAAGCCGTTTCTCCTCTATGAGGACAAGCGATGAACGGGACCATAGCCTGCATTCGCCCGCCCTATCGGCGCGAATCTTCACCTCGGTCAGTTCACCTTCCTCCCAGCACATGTCGACAACAAAGCCGCCGCGGGCACGAAGGCCCTTCACCTCACCGCTGCTCCACTGCGAGGGCAGGGCCGGGAGCAGCCTTAACTCTCCCGAATGCGACTGCAGCAGCATTTCGGCAACGCCGGCAATCCCGCCGAAATTACCGTCGATTTGAAAAGGCGGGTGGCAATCCAATAGATTCGGATAAGTTGAAGAAGCCAGCAAATTCACAAGATGCTCGTGCGCTTCCGCGCCCCGCTGCAGCCTGGCATAATAATTGATGATCCAGGCCCGGCTCCAGCCGGTATGGCCGCCGCCATTCGCAAGTCGTCGCCCCAAGGTCTTGTTCGCTGCCTCGGCAAGCTCAGGTGACTGAACGGGATCAATTTGCTCTCCCGGATACAGGGCGAACAGCTGCGAGATGTGCCGGTGTCCGGGATCGGCCTCCTCGTAATCATCCAGCCACTCCATGATCCCACCATGCCTTCCAATCCGCGGTACCGGAATTTCTTGCAGCGCCGTTTGAAGCTCTTCAAGGAAAGTGTCCTCATCTCCGACAAGCTGACCTGCCTCCAGACAGGCCCGAAACAAGGCCGTCGCAATCTGCGCGTCCATAGCGGGTCCCATGCAGAGGCTGCCGACGGCTCCGTTCGGAAGCACAAATCGGTTCTCCGGCGAAACGGAAGGACCGGTTATTCGTCTGCCTTCCTCATCCACGGTCATATAATCCAGCAGGAATATCGCCGCTTCCTTCATAACCGGATACGCTCGTTCCTGCAGGAAATCCGCATCCCCGCCAAACCGGTAATGCTCCCATAGATGAAGGCACAGCCAGGCGGCTCCCATCGGCCATACGGTACAGGTCATCAATATTCCTTCAGGCCGGGTCTCTCCCCAGAGATTGGTATTGTGATGCGCTGCGAAGCCACGGCAGCCATACATCTCGCGAGCCGTGTCCCGGCCATTCGGGAGCATGCGGTGAATCAGGTCAAACAGCGGCTCGTGGCATTCCGCCAGGCCCAGCAGCTCTGCCGGCCAATAGTTCATCTGAATATTCACATTGATTGTATACTTCGACTCCCAGGGCGGGGTGAAGCTGTCATTCCATATGCCCTGCAGGTTCGCTGCGAGAGATCCGGGTCTGGAGCAGGAGATGAGCAAATAGCGCCCGTACTGTACGTACAGGGCAATCAATTCGGGATCGCTCTTCTCCGCAGAGGCACCTTCCGTCTTCACTCTATCCTTCAGCAGATTCAGCCGCTGATCGGTAGACAGGGATGATAAATCGTCTTCCGCTCGGTTCGAAGTTTCAACTTGATCTGAACCGAAGAGTCGGTCCTGCCCATTCGGAATGATATTTCCACTTTCGGTTAAGCCCGCTCTATTCACATCTTTCTTACTGGAACCGAGAGTTAGCGAGAAGCGTTCAAACTTCTGCCGATATTCCTCCAAATGACGGCTTTCCAGCTGTTCGAACGACATGCCTGCCGCACGATCCAGCTGTTCGAGACATGCCTGGCCCGGCTGCTGACACCGAAAGGTCGTCTGGGCTGACAGCAGCAGCGTAACGGAATCCGCCCCTTCAACCGAGAGGAAATCACCGATGGTTCGTACGTTACCTCCCTCAGCGACAGCACGCAGCGCCGTGCAGAAGGAGATGCCGTCCGCGCCGCATTCGCCCTTCATCAGCAAGGTATCGTGCCCTAACGACTCCGTTCCGCTGTCAAAAGGACGTCGCATCAGGTTCGCCGCAAACGTCAACGCCCCCGGCCGATCGGCAAACAGGCGAACAACCATCACGCCATCCGGCGCACTGGCAAAATACTGCCTGCGATAGCCTATGCCGCGCGAAGAATAGGATACGGTCACCATGGACCGCTCCAAATCCAGCTCTCGCTCGTAATGCTCCACCGCTTCCTCCGCACCCAAGAACTGGAGCAGCAGATCGCCCAGCGGCTGGTAGGGCTGCTCGTATTTCGGGGATGAAGTCATCGCCATCCGTGCCAAATGCTCGGCCTCGGCCTGACGTCCATCCCGCAGCATCTGCCTGATCTCGCTCAAATATTCGGTGGCGTCCGGGTTGGCTCCCCTTCCCGGACCACCATACCAGAGGGAATCTTCGTTGAGCTGCACCCGCTCAAGCGAGGTCCTGCCAAAAACCATGCCGCCCAAGCGCCCATTCCCGATGGGCAATGCCTCATTCCACTCCGCAGCCGGGGAAGCGTACCATAACCGCAAACGCCGACTTTCAGATGTGTCAGGCTGCCGCCATGCGGTTTTATCACCTACCGCTTCGAACTTGCCGTACTGCCCTGCACGATCAAGCTCCGCATGATGTCTCCGGTGAGAACGTTCCGTATCTCTTCCTGTTATCTCCCTCTCCACCTTCATACACGTCTCCTTCTTCGCGAAGAAGGGGACGATCAGCGTTTCCCCTGATAATCCCCTGTTCGCTATATATAATTAAGGCTGCGCTGGTATATCGATCGCACCGCCGCCCACAGGCGTACGGGCCAGATTATCCACCGCTTGCTGACCCAGACGGTCCGTCAACTGCTGGACGTATAGGCTCTGGAGCGCTACATGCCGGTCGGCGTATTCCCAATAGCCGTCCTCACGCGGTCTGGAATCATAATCGTTTGGAACGAGCGGTTTCACGTTCAAACCGTCTTCCGTCGGGATGTGTCCGATGACATAGTTTTGTGCCGTTGGGGGCTTCTGCGCAACAAGCCCTCCCTCGGTATTCCACATAACGTAATTCGCTCCCGCCCAGCCATGTCCGCTGCCCAGCCATCCGCGGTCGCGGACGCTGATACGCGCACTGACGTTGTCGTACAGGCCGCCCGTGGACCAGCGGTGATGCGGCTCGCTCGTATTGTATTCGCGAGTGGCCTTATTGTCGTACATGACATTCGGTCCTTGTACGCGGCTCTCAATGACATAAGCATGACGTGAAGTTTCCGTATAATTGCGCTGCACCAGATTTAATTGCCCCTGGATGAAAAAGCTGTAACGACGACCGCCGGTAATCACGCTGACCATGTCGTACATTTCGCTGTCCTGCACGGTGACCCACTTGGCCTGCCGCCCGACCTGCACCAAGGCGTAGGAGAAATGGTAGCCGTCCACCTCGCGCACCCAGGCATTCTTTACGCTGTTCATCATAATGAAGCGCTCCGCATGTGCCTCATCGGAATAATACGGGGTATCCAGAACATCGTTATCCATCTTGGTATCGGTCTTGCTCGGATCAAAATCGGATATGGCGCGCATGTTCTCGATCCCAACCTGTTCGATTCGAGATTCATCCGTTGCCTTGAACAGCCTGCCACCGCCCCATTGACGTTCAATGGCATTCGCTAATGGAGCATCCACCGTAATCCGGTTGCCGTCGATGGCCGTAATGACGCGGTCAAAATCCAGATTGAACGGGGACCACTGCTGCGTTCCCCCGGTCCCTGGCCGCATGTAGATATGATCCATGCCGATCTCATGAATCCAGCGGTCATTACCGATTCTACGAACAATGACGGAATCGCCCACCTGATAGGCCGAGGCATTCTGCACATGGAACGATCGGGATCCTGCCGGAACGTACAAATCCTGCACGTCCGTCTCCGTCCCGTCCACAACAGCGGCACCGTTCGTTCCACCGACAACAATCAAATTTCTGGCCGTTGTTCCCGTGCCGCGGATAATGGTGCCGTCCTCACTCTTGCCTTCACCCCGCAGCACGACCCCACTGGCCTGAATGTTAAGGGAACCGCCAACCAGATATGTGCCTTTCTTCAGCAGCACCGCCCCCCGGAAACCATCTGCGTCACGCGGCAGCCGGGACACCTCATCAATCGCCGCCTGCAGCATCGCCGTATCATCCCCGCCGGTCGGCTGTACGGCAATCCTCGCCTGAACGTTAGGTAGTTTCACACCGCCACCCATATAACCGACGTTCGAGAAATCGATGATCCGGTTCCCCTTATAATCGGGGACATATACCATCCTACCGTCTTTTCCGGTATAGGCGATTTGGCTCTGACCTTCAGGAATTCCCTTCTTGGGCATGACGGTGTAAAACAAGCTGTCGAAGTAGGTTCCCCCGTCTGTGGTTTGGAAAGTCATCCGCACCTCGTACGTGCCCGGTACCTTCATCCCACCCGGAAGCGTTATCGATTGCGTTACCCCTGCCTGCAGCGCCTTCGTGCCCAGCGAACCTCTGGATTGACCGTCCTTGAACCATCTGGCGGATACGGTTCCATCCCTATTAGGAGCGATGGTTACGACTGGCAGCTCCTCGCCATCACCCAAGATCGCCGCCTTGCCAATCTGCTGGACCAACGCCTTATGCGTGAACGAGCTGAAGGCAATGTATTTCGCATCCTGGAACTCCTGATCATCCTTCACCACAATCCAGAAATCCGGTGTACGTATCCCTTGACCGTTGATGCTGGTTTCCGCATATAACCGGGTCGCTCCTACCTTGACCCCCGTTACCGAACCTTCGGAAGTCACCGCAGCGCTGGTTCCCACGGCGTGATATTGAACCTGGCCTTGAGGCAGCGAAATCCATTCCCCGTTCCCCCGTTTGCCGCGCGCCTCCACGGCAGATGTGCCTCCAATGTCCAAGGTCAGTTCCTCATTGTTGGTATAAGGGGTTCCATCCGGCTTCACGAAGGCCAGCTCCGTTACATCGGACGGAATCCCTTGATCCCCATCCTGCATATAAAGCTCCAACTCCTTTAGCTGAACATTGAGATTTCGGCTTAGCAGCAGCGTTACCCGAAAGTGGGAAGCGCTTACGGAATTAAACGTCATCACTTCCTGACCGTCCGCTCGAATGCCCCCATTTTTCGCATAGGCTCTGCTCCAAGACTCACCGTCACGGGAGTAATCGATCTCGATAGTTCCCAAATGATCTCCCCGGTTTAAATCCAGGACGACCTGGTTGAAGGACTGCTCACTCCCCAGATCCACCTGTATGTATACATTCATGTCCTCACGGTCTGTGCTCGCCGGCTGCCAGTAGGTATCACGGCTGCCGTCAACGGCTTTCCCTGCTTCACGCCCGCTGATCTCGGAACTGGCCGTCGCCTGCTTATTCCATGCCAGGTTGACCCGCTCCATTACATCCGGAGCGGCCGTTTCCCCCTGTATTGGCCGATTGCCGAACGAAAACAGCAGAATACCCAGCAGCAGTATGAACCCTCCTCTTCTTACCTGCCTGTTACGCTTGCGTACCTGTCTCATCAATCATCACCCATCCTTTGTCATAAGTAGTGATTACGATCCACCCGCGATTACAGGTGCCCTCCTTTCAAACGCCTCTTGATATGCTTCTATGATAAAACAGCGGCTGCTCGCCGGACCATGCCGTAACTTGCGGAATGGCCGTGTTTTTTTATGGTGTAACACAACGTAAGAAAACACAACCCGGAGCGAACGGAGCCGTATGCTAAGCCTTTGCATTGTCCGTTACAATGAGGCTGCAATGGATACGTCATTCTTGTAGCGACAAGGAAGGAGTTTCGTTTATGGATCATGAGCTATCCCAGTCTCTGTCAGCGCCGTTTCATGCACAGCTTCATTCACCTGACGGGAATCTGCATATCACACTGGAACAGGAGCCTAACGGCCCCCTTTTTTACACGGTGATGAACAACCGGTATCGCGTTCTTGAAAGGTCGCCGCTCGGGCTGATCACCGACCAATACAAACTTCAACAAGGCATACGTATACAAGGGGTGGAGCACAACACAATCACAGAGCGTTACGAGCTTGTAACCGGTAAGCAAAAATCGCAGTCTTACGAAGCAAACGAATTAGTGCTTCTGACTTCGGTAGAGAATCATCAGGTGAGAATCCGTTTCCGCGCTTTTCATGACGGCGTCGCATACCGGTATGAGCTGCAAGGAGAAGGGGATATTCGTTTCGAGAACGAGCTCTCCGGCTTCCATCTGCCGGAGGACCGGATGCTCAACGTCTGGGCTCAGCCGTTCATGCGGTGTTATGAACGAACCTATGACCATGCCATGCCGGATCATCTTCGGGGAAGGCATTTCGGTTTCCCGCTGCTGGTCCAATCGGCAGAGGATCATTGGCTGCTGCTGACTGAAGCAGCCGTGGACGGGAGGTATGGCGCCAGTCATCTCGCAGCGGATGAGCAAGACGGCCGGAAGCTCCGCATCGCTTACGCCCCGGATCAGGAAACGCCGATTGCCGCCAAGCTTCCGCTCTCGACGCCCTGGCGTGTCATGATCATCGGGTCGCTCAGGGATCTGGTGTCTTCATCGCTAACGACTCACTTATGTCCCCCACCCGTGCTGCAAGACACCTCTTGGATCTCTCCCGGCAGAGCGGCCTGGTCCTGGTACGCGGAAGGCGATTCCTGCGGGGATATGGAAATTCAACGGCAGCATGTGGATTTTGCCGCCGAGATGGGATGGGAATACAGCGTCGTGGACGGCGGCTGGGAGGGTGTGCTGGATGCGCCTCAGCTCATCCATTACGCGAAGGCGCGCGGCGTCGGCATCTGGCTGTGGACGCATTATAAAGGGCTGAACACGGAGGAACTCCGTGAAGAGAAATTACGCCTGTGGGCATCTTGGGGCGCCGTTGGCATCAAGGTCGACTTCTTCGACAGCGACAATCAAGAGACGCTCCAGGTCTATGATGCCATTGCGGAATCCGCTGCCAGGCATCGGCTGATGGTCAATTTTCATGGTTCCACCAAACCAAGCGGCGAGCACCGGACATGGCCTCACGTGATGACAAGAGAAGGCGTTTACGGTGCGGAATACTACCGGGCACAGAGTGAAGGGCCTAATGCGGTTCATCTCTGTACCTTGCCGTTTACGCGGAACGTGATCGGGTCCATGGACTTTACGCCGGTTACGTTCAGCAGGCGGACCACGACAACCCAAGGGCTTCAGTTGGCCCTGGCCATCCTCTTTGAATCCGGCATCCAGCATTATGCGGATGCGATATCAGTCTTCGCCGATCATCCGGGCAAGCCGCTGCTGGCCGCTGTTCCGGCCGTCTGGGATGAGACGCGGCTGCTGGAAGGTTATCCGGGCCGATTCATTACGATAGCAAGACGATCAGGTGTCGAATGGTTTGTCGCCTCCATTTGCGCCGCCGGAGGACGAGACGTCCATATCCCGCTGGATTTCCTTGAAGATAATACGGCATACCGAGCGGTTATCTATCGGGAACAGGCGGAAGCGGACGAATATCGATATCGTTCTGTTCTTCCTCCCATTGAGGTTCACACGGAAACGCGCTGCGCCAAGGATACCATCAAGATACGTCTCAAGGTGTACGGCGGCGTATCCATCCATCTGACGCCGCAGGCGGAGAACAAGTAAGTCTTGGGAGATAAGAAGGGGAAGCCTCAGAAGGTTATACCTATTACTTCAAAAAGTACAAGGCCTGACCTCCAATACGGAGACAGGCCTTGTGCTAAACACGCGGCGGACACGGCATGACCATGCGGATGGTGGTTCCCGTTCCCTCGCCTGCCGAGGTTACACGAAGTCCGTAACTCTCACCGAATACCAGCTGAATCCGCCGATGCACATTCAGCAGCCCGATGCCTCCGGTACCGCTAAGGTTTAGGGAAGATTCAGGCGAGTGATTCACGTGGTCGTACTCATAGGATAACCGTGCCGCAACCTCACGCAGCTGTTCATCGGTCATGCCGATGCCGTTGTCCGTCACACTGACCCAGAAGGAATCATCATCGCACCCAGCAGCGATGATGATGTGCTGCGAGGCCTCGATGCCGTCCGGAAAGGCATGCTGGAATGCATTTTCAATCAAGGGCTGGAGCGTCAACCGCACCATTTTGTACAGGAGCAGCTCATGGGGAACCTCAACCCGAAGATCAAACTCCAGATCGTGCCGATGCTTCATGATCGTCATGTAGTTCAAAACGTGCTTGAGCTCATTGGCGACCGTGATCTCCTCCAGCGACGTCAGCAAGGAGTACCGCATCATAAAGCCAAGAGAGGACACCATTTCGGTAATTTCCGATGAGCCTTCAACCTCGGCATAACACACGATGGTCTCCAGCGTGTTGTACATGAAATGCGGATTGATCTGGAGCTGAAGCGCCTGGAACTCGGCTTTTTGCCGTTCGATAATCGTCTTCTGCTGCTGCAGCTCGGTCTCGTATACCCGCTCGATTAGCTCCGACAATCGGGTCACCATCAGATTATACCGCTGCATCATTTCCGTCAGCTCGTCCTCGCGTTTAGGAAGCTCCAAGGGAATCCACCGCCCCTGCTCCGTCTGGCGCATCCCGCGGATAATCGTCTGGATGGGCTGGGTAATGGAACGAGTGAAACGGTAAGCAAGCAGACAAGCTGCAATGAGACTGATCAAGCCGATCGTCCAGACCGTAGAACGAATGCTGGCTATCGGTTTGCGCCACTCCTCCAGCGGCAACGAAGCAACCAGACGCCATCCGGAATAGGGAGACATCCGCGTCATGAACACTCTCTGCTCTCCATCGGCCGTCGTATATTTGAAGGATTCCTCGTCTGCGCCCATGATGGCTGCCGTCAGCTTCGGATCCTCGGCCGGAGACGAGGCGTTATGCTCCAGTCCCTCCGGCTGGTAGACGACATGGCCGCTGGCATCCGCGATATAGAAGTATCCGCGTTCGCCCAGATCAATTCCCTTCCAGAGAGAGGATAACTCCTGGGAACGCACTTCCATGGCCAGCACGCCTTTTTCCGCTGTGGAGGATAAGCCCTTGATCAGTCTCGTCATGCGTACCACACTGCCGCTACGTCCAGGTATAATACTCTCCGTATGAATCATGAGACCGCTTTCATCTTTTGTGGTATTGCGGAGGTCTTTCAGCTGCTTCGCCTTCTCCTCTGCACTGAATACCGGTGCCGTAAAATCAGAACCGAAGCTGTACGTGGCATTTCCGTTGTAAGACAGGAGATACATGGTCAGCAGCTCGGGCCCCCGGTCCATGAGGGGACGGAATACCGTATCCTTGATCGTGGAGCTGATGTGATAATACTCGTAATGATCCGCCGGGTTAGGCAAATCTACGAATTTCTTCAATTCCCGGTTGGTCAATAAGGAGATCATCGTACGGTCGTAGGATTTAATGTACAGATCGGTATGGTTTAAGGCATTCTGCACGATTTGCGACATATGCCGGTCCAGCTGGCGATCCAGCTCAGCTGATGAGCGCGTGTAGGTAACGATGCCGATCAACAAGGAAGTCAGCACAATGATGGACACAAAGTACAAAAACAATTTGCGGTACAGTTTATTTTTCATCCGTTAAAGCCCAGCATCGTCCGATATTCCGTCGGCGTATGTCCTGTTACCTTCTTGAACATTTTCGTAAAATGGGGATAATCCTCGTAACCGACGTTCGCCGCCACGTCGATGATCCGCATATGCGGCAGGGCCAGCAGCTCCTTCGCCCGCTCCATTCGCCGGTGAATCCGGTACCGGACAAACGTATCGCCCGTCATCTTCTTGAACATTGCGCTAAAATACGTCGGCGTATAACCGGCCATCTCCGCCACTTCCTCCAGGGTGATCTCCTCGGACAGATGTGTGTCGATATACGATTTCACTTCATCGAGCGGATTCTTGAAATTCCCCCACCGCTGCGTCACCAGATCCGCGGTCATCTGCTTGACCCTTAACTCAAATTCGTTCAACAGCTGCTCCTGCACCGTGTGGTGACCGATCGGTTCAATCACCGAAACCTCCATATACCCCTTCGAGACGAGACGACGGAATATCATGCCCACTGCGTCATCCAGCAGCTGCTGGAGCTGCGGGACGCTGAGTCCCGCCGCTTGCAGATGCGCCCTCCAATCGACCAACAGCCGATCGAGCTGTTCGGTCTGCAGCATCCAGATCTCCTGCCCGATATTTTCAATCCAATCGACATAGGAAGCCAGCGAGACAATGCCTTTATTGCGGTGTTTCACAATCGCGTCAAAGGTTTGGTGCAGCACCACGCCGGTAACCGGCTTTAGCAGATAATGCTTCACCCCGTAAGCCAGACATTGCTGCGCATATTGGAATTCGCCATAACCCGAGATGACGATAATTTGAATATGCCCGTACAACTCATGAAGCTCCTGACACAGCTCCAGTCCGCCCATTCGGGGCATCCGGATATCGGTCAGCAGTACATCCGGCTCGAATTCCTTGATCAGGGAGAGCGCATGCTCACCATTCACGGCCGTGTCAATGGCATCAAACTGCAGACGGTAGGTCTCCGCCATCTTGACCAGCCCTCTTCGGATTACAGGTTCGTCGTCAGCAATAAGCAACCGCATATTATTTTAGCCTCCTGTATGTAGAAGAATAAGGTATGAGGCAAACATTGAATGGAACAAGAAGGTATCCGCAGCGGATACCTGTGATGGTAAGACCGGCGGATACCTAGATTTTTCATCCTTCGCTCATTCGGGTTAAAACGCTTACATATCGGATCTATTGTACACGATATATGGAACAAACAGGAGATGCCCTACTTCCTATCTTGGATGTTATCTCGTACGGTCTACGACATTTTCCTTGTTCCTCCAGCGCTCCGTCGCTTCCTTGATGATCTCATCCCCGCCCTTGGCACGGTATTCCTCCAGCACCTTCGGCCAATCGGAGATCGGCTGCTTGCCATAGATCATCTTCACCATGCTGTCCAGGATGAATTTAGGTCCCGTATCTCCGGTCGAAGCCAGGTCCGGGAACTTGGAGAAGCTGTTCAGATTCGCCATGAACGTAATGCCGCCGCGGCCTTCATTGCTCAGCACATCGCTGAACGCCTTGATCACGTCCTGGCCATCCTCGGTAAGGGCCGTCTGCTTCTTATTATAGGTCAGCTCATGAACGAACCACAGCTGGTTGGCCCGGAAGCCCGCTTCGTCGACCTCTTGTTTGGTCACAGGCCACTTATAGTTGACATTCCCGTTCTCCATCGTGTAATTCTCGCCTTCAATCCCGAAGGAGAAGAACATATCGGCTTCCTCCGTCAGCATCCAATCCAGAAATTTAATGATTTCAATGGCTTTCTCTGTTCCCACCTTGTTATTGATATAGTACGTGGTCGATACCGAGCTGTATAAGCCGAGTCCGCCCTTGCCGTCCGGTCCGGTCGGGGATGGGTAAATATCCACCTTCATCGAAGGATCCACTTCCTTCAGCTTGGTGCGGAACCCGATCAGCCCCTCGCCGTTGGAGGCCCACATCCCGGATTTGCCGGCATTGATATTGCGTCCGTAATCCTCTTGAGAGAGCGAAGCGAAATCCTTCGGAATCAGACCCTCATCATACATCGTCTTATACGTCTGGAGCGCCTTGGTCATGTTCTCGACATCGAAAAATTTCGGTACGACCTCCCCATTCAGCTCCATGAACTGGAACGGCAGCACATCGTATGCCCCAAGGAAGGTATCCGCATATTTAAAGCCCTCACGGTACTGGTAGGGGTGCTCTACACCCAGCTTCTTAAAGGCACGCAGCATATCCAGGTACTCTTCGACGGTTTTAGGCGCTTCCTTGATACCGGCCTTCTCCATGAGATCCGTGCGAATGAATGTCGCGCGGCGCGACGGATTTTCCAGCCAGGCCGGAATGCCGTAGATTTTGCCGTTATAGGATACTTCCTCCCACGCTGCAGGAGTGACCATTTTCATCAAGTTCGGAGCATGCTCCTTGAGGAGGTCATCCAGCGGCATGAACACCCCGGCTTCCACCGAGCCCGACATGGACCCTGTTGTTGGACCTCCCCGCATATTTCCCACAACGTCCGGGATTTCGTTGCCTGCAAACATCAGACTCATCTTCTGATCAAATTCCTTGTGGGACATCAAGCGGATATCGAGATCCGTGTTCGTCATCTCCTCCAGCTTCAGCACCCATTTGTCCTTATTGATATCGGGTGACGATTCGATGTAGGTGTTGCCGCCCGTGGAAAAAGAAATCGAGAAGGACAGCTTGCTTGAGTCTGTACCTTGCTTCGTTTCTTCCGGCTTGGGACTGACAGCTCCTTCTTCCGGTTTCCCACCGCATCCCGCGAGCAGTGAGATCATCATGACGCTGATCAGTAAGACCGTCCAACTTTTTTTCATCAACCTCTCCCCTTTTTCACAAAAAATAGACAAGTGGCTCATTCATGAGGTAAGCGCTTTCGTTAAATCCATTTCATCGTAGCTCATAACCCTCATATGCAGTATTGGCGTTCTTATTATGGGATTGTGTTCTTTTACGATCAAGATTTGATCGAACCGATGAGCATGCCCTTAATAAAATATTTCTGCAGGAACGGGTAGACCAGAATGATCGGCAGCGTTGCGATCACAATCGTGGCCATTTTGATGCCCTCCGGGGACATGTTGGCCAGATTCTCAAACGTGGTGTCCATCTCTCCCATCTGATCGGTGATGACGATCTCTCTCAGACGAACCTGGAGCGGAAACAGCTGACGGCTATTGATATAGTATAGAGCGGACGAGTATGAATTCCAATGCGCAACGGCGTAAAACAATCCCATCGTCGCCATGACCGGCTTGGACAAAGGCAGCACGATGCTCGATATGATCCGCAGCTCCCCGCACCCGTCGATCCGGGCCGAATCAATGATTTCGTTCGGAAGATTCATGAAGAACGAGCGCATGATGAACAGGTTGTACGCGCTGATCGCGCCGGGAATGATCAGGGCCCATACCGTGTCCAGCATGTTCAGCGATTTAATCAGCAGATAGTTCGGAATGAGCGGCGCGCTGAAAATAAAGGTGACCAGCACGAGCATGAGGATGACCTTTCGCCCCCGATATTCATTGCGCGACAGCGGGTAGGCCAGCGAGGCCGTTGCGATCAGGTTGATCCCGGTCCCCACAACGGTCACGAATACGCTGATCATAAACGAACGCCACACCGAAGTATCGTTCAAAACGATCGCATAGTTGGAAAGCGTGAACTCCACCGGCCACAGGCCAACGTCTCCCCGCGAAATGGCCACATCGCTGCTGAGCGATTGCGCCGCAACGTGCAGGATCGGGAATATCATGGCGGCCGACACGACGGCCAGGAAGATATAGTTGAACATTTCGAATACGAATTCGCCTTTTGATCGTTTTATCATGTTTTTCGGTCACCTGCCTAATATAAGGAATTTCCAGTCGTTTTGCGGCTTATAGCGTTTCCGCCCACAATGAGCAGCAGCCCGATGAGAGATTTGAACAGCCCAATGGCCGTGGTGTAGCTGTACTGCTGTCCGAGCAGACCGACGCGGTAAATGTACGTATCCAGAATATCGCCCTTATTCTCGTTCAAGGCATTCAGGAACACAAATACCCGCTCGAACCCGAAATCGAGGAAATTGCCGATGTTCAGCAGGAACAGAATCATGATCGTGGGCAGAATCGACGGAATCGTAATCGCCAGGGTTTGGCGCCACCGGTTCGCGCCGTCTACGCGTGCAGCTTCATACAGGTCCGGATTGATCCCGGCCAGCGCTGCCAGGTAAATAATCGTTCCCCAGCCCGCTTCCTTCCAAATGCCGGAGCCGATCAGAATGCTGCGAATATAGCCTTCCTCGCCAAGGAAGTAAATCGGTTCGAGTCCCACCCACATCAGGATCTGATTGATGATGCCCGTGGTCGGAGACAGAATGCCTACCGCAATCCCCCCGATGATGACCCAGGACAGGAAGTGAGGCATGTAGATGACCGTTTGCAGCACCCGCTTGTACAGGACAAGACGAATCTCGTTCAACAGCAGGGCCAGAATAATCGGGATTGGAAAAGCGAATACGATGCTGTACATCCCGATCAGCAAGGTGTTCCAGAAGATCCGCAGAAACTCCTCGTACTGAAACATGCGGTAGAACTGATCCAGCCCTACCCATGGGCTTTCCCATATGCCTTTGAATAAGTTATACTCCTGAAAAGCCATGGCGCTCCCGAATAAAGGGACATATTTAAATACCAGAAAATAGAGGATGCCCGGAATCGAGATGAGGTATATCGCCTTGTACTTGCGAAAGCTGGATAACCATTCCCGGCTCCGCGCTGACGGTGTTAGCCGCGTGCTTGGGTTGATGTTCGCCATAAGGACCTCCCGTTGTAAGTTTGCCTTCGTATTCATCGTATAAGCGGAGGGCCTTGCCAACAATGGCGGCATTTGTTTGTCGATGTGTTTTTTTACGATTGTGTTTAAGAGGTTGTTCAAAAAGTCCGCTTTTGATAAGAAAACCTCTATCGAGGCCACTTCAAGGATGAGCGACCGCGATGCATAGGTAGGTTTTCTTGCGATATAGAATTTCATCAATTCCACTGATAACTCATAAATTCTATATCTAACACGAAGCGAATCAGGAAGCAGCTCGGCATCGAATCTTGAATTCAGCCGGGCCAAAGCGGATGCTTACGAAGTCATGTTTCCTGCGGAAACATCTTAGGTGCTCACGTACCCAAAACGTACGCTCCGCTCCTCACTCCCTAGCTTCATCCAACTGAAGCGTTTTGAAAAAACGCACATCGGAAGCATAAGCTTCGGTGCTGAAAATCGACCTTTTTGAACACGCACTTTAAGATGGGGGATTTGAGGCGGAATAGAGAAAAAAGCCCTGCTGCTAGCATGGTCTATCCGACCATGGTAAGCAGAAGGGCTTATGAGGGAAATGAACGGTGAAGTAAAACGCAGCCGTACATGAGAGCATGGGCCGCTGAGAGTAATCGGGCATTTCTTTCACCGCACACACTCCCAATACACGGTGCAGCATCGCATGACGGAGGGCGACCATCCGTTTCAGGTGCTGTTTATCATGCTTCGAATCGGATATGAATCGCTCTTATTCGTCGTCGTTCTCCGTAATCTCCCGAATCGGAATCGCCATATTCCAGGTCTCCGTACAATCGTAAAACCCGCGGCTCCCGTCCGAAGTCGCAGCAAACATCCAGGCCGGACGACCGTCCTCCATGAGCAAAAAAGGCCGTTCCAGGTTGCCCATCAGCCGCTCCGCACCATCATCCCACAGCACTCTGCGGGAATACACGGGTTCCCCTGGTTTGGTTGTCATCTTCCATTCTTCCCCGTTCGCTGACCACGCATGGACGCCGCTATAGCGCTCCCCACAGATGGAGCCGTCCATGTCCTTGGCAATCATTTCGTACCCGCGTGCCGTACGCCAAATGAAGGGATCTTCAATATGAATCGCTGGGGGAAACAGCGGTTCTGGCTGACGGTTGTAAGGACCGTACACAGATTCCGAGCAGGCCAAGCCCAGCTGCATGTTGCCATAGGAATGCCCTTCATAGGGACGAGATTTATAGATAAGCTTCACCGACCCGTCCTCATGAACACAGGGGGCCGGATTAGATACCAAGAAGCTGTCAAAATAATTCGGGCGGGGCAGCAGAACCGGATGATCCCTTCGAGTCCACGGGCCGGTTACGGAAGGGGCGGTCGCCACGCCGATCCGTTTGTTCGCCCTGGCTACCGCGACGAGCGGATCATTCGGAAGCAGCGGTTCCTCTTCTTCAGGTAGCGGAAACGGGAACGTCGTGCCCATATAATAAAGCACGTACGTGCCGTCCACCTTCACGATATGCGGATTGTGCACGCTGCATCCGTCCCAATAGGCCGCAGATCTGGCTCCGAGCACCGTCTCCTCGTATCCGTACGGTCCGGCCGGATGGTCGGAGACCGCACGGACGATCTCCGAGGCCGCAAGCCAGCCGGGATGCATGGGCAAGGATTTCGGCCAGCGCGAAGCAAACATATGGTACCGGGCATCCTCACCCTGGATAACGCTGCCGCACCATATCCAATATCCCGGCATTCGAAAGCCTCCTGCTACCGGTGCAGGATCAAATACGATTTTCATTGATTCCTCACTCCCTCTCCATTGGCAATAGCGTAACCTTGCGCAAATTCATTAATGAATCAGAAACCAGCGATAGTCCCCGTACTTCAAGACGATGTAAGCCTGCCGAGAGAATCGTCAGTTGACCTATCTCAAATTCTCCCCAGCATCCGTCCCCACCCGTATCTTTAACGGTACAAGTCAGCTTCTGTTCATCCAGGGACAACTCGAAATGCCCCCCCGCCTGATCCGCTGCAGCGGACAAGGTGACGATCACTCGACAGTGAATCGGCATCTCTTCCTCGGAACGAAATGTCCATTGAACAGCCGCATTTGGAGTTGTCCAGCCGGTAACGCCATCATGACCGCGTTTTCCATTATCGTAACGCAGGCCATCGCCCCAGGTAACACCATCATATGCCCAGAACGTATTCGGCATCCGGGAAATAAACCTTGGAGTGAGATGCGTCTCCAGCGCTCCATCCAGCTTTAGCTTGATCACCGTCGCATAGGCGTCCTGAGGTACCGAACGCACATCAATCTGCCAATCCCATGTCCCAAGCCGATGGATCGGCAGATTGTCTTCCTTCGCTCTCGTTCCGATAGGCCTCGCATATTGAACTCCGCTAGCGAGACCGGGCAATACCAATAAACCATCCTGCGGCCATTCTCTTACCAGCAGGTACAAGAGATTCTCATCCGGCTTCCATGTGCAATATCCCCACTGCGGCGTACCGATCGGACTGCCGCTCGTGCCGTATATCGCCTCGCCGTTCCGTTCCAGGAAGCTGCCCACCGTCTCCAGCAGGCTTCTTGACGTATCGTCAATCGTCCCGTTTCCGAGCGGCCCCACATTCAGTACCAGATTACCGTTCGTGGCTGCCACGCGCAGCAGCTGTTCGATCAATTCATCCGGACTCTTCCAATGGTCATCGTCATATCGGAACCCCCAGGAATCATTCAGCGTATGAATCGACTCCCATTCAGGCTGCACCGGATGGAACCGGAGCTGGTTATCATGCGGATTGCCGTAATCGGCAAACCGGTCATCCCGCAGTCGCTTGTTAATCAAGCAATCCGGCTGCAGCTTGCGTACCAGATCATAGAACCACACAGCGTGCTCGTCGCAGATCTTATGACCGCAATCAAACCACATCAAACCAATCGGACCGTAATCGGTCAACAGCTCCTCTACTTGAGGAAGAGCTTTCTCGTGAAGATAACGCTCGAAGCGTTCCCGCTTATCGTCATCTTCGATCCATTCCTCCAGTTGATCCCATGCGCCGATGTTATCCGGGTAATCCAGCGTGTTCCCCTGCGAATCGGGGTGATGCCAATCCATGGCATGGGAGTAGTAGATTCCAAGGCGAATCCCCTCCGATTCGCAGGCCTCTGCAAGCTCCTTGATCGGATCCCTTGGAAAATGAGCATGACGAGTAATCGAATAATCACTGACCTTGGAATCGTACATTGCAAACCCATCATGATGCTTGGCTGTCACGATAAGATATTTTGCCCCGGACCGCTTGGCCAGCGATACCCACTCGTGCGCATCAAACGCTTCCGGGTTCATCCCGGCTGCGGCCTCCGCATACTCGGTCACCGGAATCTTTCCCCTTAACTGGATATGCTCCGCATAATTGGCATCCACCCGTTCGCCGTTCCACTTCCCGCCCAGCATCGAATAAGGCCCCCAATGCACGAAGAGCCCAAAGCGAGCTTCGCGCCACCAGGCTATCCGACGGTTACGATCATGATCATTTACCCGCTTATTGCTTATGAGAGCATCCGACCTTCCCTGCTCCAGTCCTGCCCCATCCATATATTCATCCCGCTTCATGTTTATCCCTCCTCACCTGCCCGTCAGCGGTCCGACAGTCTAGTAACTTCCATTATAGAAGTAACGCTGGTGCAGCCTCTTTGTTTTTTTGGGTTGGGGTTGTGTTTTGTTGAGGTGTGGATCTATTTAAAACGTAAAACCAACAGACCTCACATAATGGCCTGTTGGTTTTTTGCAGATTGTTTAAGCTCTAACGCTCTACGCTCATTGCTCCCTTAAACCTTGATTCGATGATGATGCAGCAGCTCGCTATTCCGATAATAGTCGTCAATTTGCCGCCGCTCATCCTCCGTAAATTGTTTCAACGGCTGGCGTACCTTTGGTGAGGATAGTACTCCCTGGAGGAATAAGACATACTTCTCATACGCGATTACGTCAAACCTTACCATATGCGATACGACCTCATTCGCTTTCGACTGCAAAGACTGGAGAAGCTCCATATCCGGTCTCTCCATAGCGCTAATCTGAGCGTGCATCTGAACAAAAGGTTCAGGCATCATATTGAAAGTGCTTCCGATCGCGCCGTCGGCTCCGGCATAAGCCCCGCTTAAATATACCTCGTCATGCCCGTTATAGATCATGAATCGCTCCCCGCATAACGCTCGGATCTGCTGCATCTCAAACAGATTCAGCGAGGTGAATTTCACGCCCAAACATTGAGAGTTACGGCTCATGTGGCTGTAAAAGTCCATGGTTAGACTCACGCTGGTAGCGCCCGGATAATGATAGACGAGCATGGGCAGCGGTACGGCGGTCATGATCGTTTCATAATGCTCCCGGATCTCCTGCATCGTGACTTTATAATAGAACGGGACAACGGCCGATACGGCATCCACGCTTAAGGCTTCGGCATGCCGGGCTAGCTTAACCGACTCCATCGTACTTATGCAGCCGATATGCGCGATAACGGTCACTCGACCCTTTGTCGTCTTTACGACCGACTCAAGAACTTGCTGTCGTTCTTCTGTCGTCAGAATAAATCCTTCCCCTGTGCTTCCGCCAACGTAGAAGCCTTTAATTCCCAGCGAGATTTGATGTTCAACCAAACGAGACAACGATTCGAAATCAATCGATCCGTCTTCATGCATCGGGGTCAACAGTGCCGTAAATATGCCTTTAAATTTGCTGTGTTCTCCAGATATCTGGTTCACAAAACGTCCCCCTCATGTTTACAATGATTTCAATAAAAAATCATCCTCATAAAAGCTGTACCCGCGGATTTGCGCTCTAGGCGCATCATCCGCAATATATTGCACGACATAAATCTCCCCGTCTTCGAACTGTACCCAGCCCGAATAACCAAGGTCTGCAACTGGACTACGGTCGTAATCAATCGGCATGATTCTCGTCCACTGCTCCCGCCGCTCTATCGCCTTTGCTGATTCCTGATCCGTAAGAGCTGCGAAGAAGTTCTGTGTCCAGGTGCCAAGCCAGCCCTTACCGCCTTGCATGAAACGGTACGCAATCATAATGTTCCCGCTCTGAAGCATCCCTGAAACGGGACGATGACAACCGGGGAGAGGAACACGATACGGTCCGTTCCAAGTCTGGCCCTGATCATGGGATATTGATTTATAACAATCCAATCCCTGCCCTGAGTTCTCCCGGAGAAACGCAACTAACGTTCCATCCGGGAGGGGAAGTATACTTCCTTCACACAGCTTCAGATCCGGATGAGAAGCCACAGTGACAGGTCCCACCCAGTCCGCACCCTGATTATCGGAATACCAGAGCCGCTGCTCGCTTACCCCCGAATCCGGGTTTCGCTCATGGGCCGACAGCAGCCAGCGTCCGGTTGCAAGCTCACACAGTTTATCCGGAACGATACCGGTAACGGGCGTTTCCATAGGCTCCGACCAGTTATTCCCCTCCGCGTCTCCGATCCATATATAATTGCGGCCCCCGTTCTCCTTTTTCGCCGATATCAGATCCGCCACGATAACCAGCCGGTCGTCCCGAAGCCTCGATATGCGTGCACAATTCCAGTACGGAAGTCCGTTCGTCAATGACGTGAACGGTTGTTTGTCACTCCAGGTTCTCCCTTTGTCCGTACTTTCCGTCAACATCAGGCGTGTAGCCGACCGGTCTCCGTGGTGAGTGCATTGGGAAAATACGCATACCAGCTTGCCCGCGGCCGTTAGCGTTACGTCCGGCCATGCCTCATACCATTCCGTGTCTCTGCTGATTGCAAACCTTTCAATCGCCATCATGTTCATCCTCCTCATTGACAATTCTCGCTACTTCGATGATTACCGTCTTTGTCGTTGTATGTCCGGCATGATCTCTTGCTTCATAAGTGATGCTGTACTCCCGCTTCTGTCCGCCCGGGTTGTTGGCGGCCATCAGCTCAAAAGATGTGTCGCCAGTTCCAACCTCCGCACCACGGACGATTGAACATGGATCCTGTACACCGTTGCCGGTAACAGATACCAGTGCAATCGAAGCGATTCCGGATGATTCATCCTTGGTGTGGATTTCCATCTCCACCGGCACCCATTTGCGATTGGTTGGCCAGATAACGTTACGGTTCGGAGTAATCGTGATATCCGGTACCGTCTTGTCGATGGACAGCGTAAGGGTACGCCCCTCCTCCACATTGCCTGCCCCGTCCTGGCTCCGATACTCCATCGTGGTGATCCCTTCTGCAGAAACGGGGACCGCTCCTTCATATGCCTTCCATTCCCCGCCGTCCAGTCGATATTCCGTACCCGTTACCTCAGATTCCTCATCTGATGCCGTTAGCTCCACCGTCACATCGGAGGTGTACCATCCATTCACTCCACCTGGCTCCTCCGGAGTGACTATAGCTTTCGTTATCGGTGCTATCGCATCGGATGGCAGCTGATACAGCTTCCGGACGTCGGACAGATCCAGCGCGTGACGATAAATCCGCACATCGTCCAGACTGCCGTTCCAATCGCGATTCGCCACTGTGCCTTTATCGAAACCGACGAATGGCGGAGCGTCTTCGTTCGTCACATTCATGGCGGAACCGTCGAACCTCGCCGACGTCGCCGCCAGCTCACCGTTCACATATACGAGCAGATTACCGCCTTCCCGGATCCCCACAACATGTGTCCATTCCCCGGTTTTAACTAGACCCGATGGGGTTGCAATGCCAATCTCCCTGTTCAGCGGCAGTCCGTTCAAATTCATTCGAACCGCACCGTTCTGTTCGACCGACATCCACCACTGCGGCACACCCCGACCCGCCGTACCGTACCACATCAGCAGGTGTCGCTGTCGAGACAGCGTCTCCGGGTTGACCCAAGCCGCAAAGCTAAAGTCGCCAGTCCCAAAATGGAGATCCTGAGCTTGGGTGATCTCGACGTGAGAACGCTGTAAGGCATCCAGATGAAGAATATGGCCCTGCCCATCGGGACGAACCGCCCCTGGTCTTACCGCCGCACCGTTCTTCAGCAAACCGGTATGACCTTTGCCTGTCACATCCGTCACGCTCGAATCATCCGTCTGCTCAAAATCCCAATGAAGCAGCAGCTCCGGACGAGGTCTGGACCTATCCAATTCAATCGAATAGGTGCGTGTCTGACTCCCCAACCTAGCCGTAATGAGAAGATCTTCAAGTCCGTCAAGCCGAACCGCTCTTGGCACTCCTGAAGCCGCCGGCTCGCCCGCTATTTCAATTTCAATTCCTTCATTTGATGTAATCGGCGTCACCGTCACCTCTTCTGTTCCTTCATACATCGTCAGACGATATTGCTCGATATCGCCTCGAAACACGGGAGACAGCGAGCCTTCCGAGAACATCAGATCGTCCAGATGCGCTTCCTCCGCATCGAACCAAGCCAAATTGAATTTCGCAAACATGATTTTGTCATATGGTGTGTAACCCCCGCCTTCAAACAACAGGCCAATCGTTCCATCCGGTAGCACGGTGAGCGAAGAGTAGGCGGAATGCCCGCTGTATACGGTCTTTGCCTCCGGCCAGGTGGCTCCGTCATCATAACTGAGCCGGACCGTCATATTTTCTCTAACGTTCTCATTGGCCGGATTGGCGAAAAGCAGCAGCTTGCTGCCCAGCTCATTATCGGCAGGCATGTAGCGGACAATGCTCGCCTGCACAACAGGATCAATCAGCTCGGGCGTATAAAAAACCGGTGACCAGGTTGCTCCTTGGTCGCTGCTTGTCGATATCGCCCTCCGCTTCAGCTCTTTGTTAGCGGACAAACGGTCGTTCCGCATCAGCGTGCCGTCCGTCAGCTCCACAACGGTCGCCTCGTTTGTGTCCGCTTGGATATAGCCGCTCTGATACCAGGTTAAGCCATGGTCATCACTTTGAATGTTCCGTCCGATCGCCGGAATCACCAGCCTCCCTTGGTTCGGCCCATGCCGGAGCTGAATCCCGATTGCAGGTCCCGTTGCATCCCACCTTATATTGGATGGCTGCACCTCCTCGAAACGGTTCACCGGTTCCGACCAGGTGACTCCGTCATCGTCACTGTATGAGCTCCAGATCGTACGCACGCCTCGGCTCGTTCCATTGTTGATCTCTTCAATCGTGTCGTCACGATAATTATGATTCATAAATAACCATATGCGGCCATTGCTCTCATCCTGCACCGCCGTCGGATTTCCGCAGGTATCCGCGCCCATGTCACACACCATTTGGAGCGGCTCCCAGGTAGTGCCTCCGTCCAAGCTGCGCTTCAGCACAAGGTCGATATCGCCCGTATCGGAAGCGCTGTTTTTACGTCCTTCGGCAAACGCCAGCAGGGTTCCCTCCATGGTCGTCAATATGGTCGGAATGCGGAACGTATGATACCCCTCCGTACCAGCCACGAACAAATCGATATTGCGAAACTGCGGTTTTCCATCGGCCTGAGCCTGGGCCTCAGCAGCCTCACTCACGCCAACAGGTCCATAGGGAATGTGGGCAGCAATTAGAATAAGCACCATCCAGCCTATAAGTGACTTACGCAACGAAATCATGTTTATGAACCTCCTATCCTTTAATGGAGCCAACCATAACTCCCTTAACGAAGTATTTTTGCAGGAATGGATATACAAACAATATTGGCAGCGTACTGATCATAATGACCGCGGATTTCAGCGTGGCCGCCGGAGGCGGATTGCTTACGTATTCCAATTGGGCCTCATTCTGCGTGATTCCGGTCAGCAAAATGTTGCGCATGATGACCTGAACCGGCATCTTGTTGACATCATTAATGTAGATCGACGCCCCGAACCAATCATTCCAATGATGTACCGCATAGAATAAACCGATCGTGGCCATCGCCGGCATGGACAGCGGAATGACAATCTTGAACAGAATCAGCAAAGGGGTAGCCCCGTCAATGACGGCGGATTCCTCCAGCTCCTCCGGGAGTCCCATGAAGAAATTCCGGAGAATAAATAAATTCCACGCGCTGATCAGGCTGGGAAGGATAAGCACCCATAGCGTATCTTTAAGCCCCAGCGTATCCATCAACATATAGTTAGGGATCAAACCGCCTTGAAATATCATCGTCAGAAATATGAACAGCACAAGGCCGTTTCGTCCGGGCAAGCTCCGCCGGGCCAATCCATAAGCCAGCATGGATGTAAATAACAGATTGAGAATGGTGCCGACCACGACTCTGAAAATCGTAACCTGATAAGCATTTAAAATGATTTTCCCCCGGTTAAGCAGCACATCGTAGGCTGCGAAATCCAGCCGTTCCGGTATAAGCACGAACGCTCCGCGACGCATGGATTCCTCAGCGCTGATAAACGACGTTGACAGCACCGCAAGGAACGGAATAACAAACATGAGGGACAAGAAGATCAGAAAAACAATGTTGGCAACATCAAAAACTCGTTCACTTGTTGTAGGCTTTATTCCGCTCACCATATCCCCCCTTACCAGATTCCCGTTTGGTTCATTCGCTTCGCAATGTAATTCGCTCCTAAGATGAGCACCATCGCCAACAGATTTTTAAATACACCGACCGCTGTGGCGAATGAATAGTTAAGCGATGTCAGGCCTTCTCTATACACATACGTATCGATAATGTCGGCCACCCCGTACACGGCAGGCGAATACAGCAGCAGCACCTTCTCGAAGCCCGCATTAAGCAAGCCTCCGATCGACAGAATAAGCATAATGACAATCACATGCGAAATGCCTGGCAATGTAATATGCCATGCCTGACGGAATCGGTTGGCACCGTCGATTTTGGCTGCCTCATACAGCCCCGGGTCAATGCCTGCCATAGCTGCCAAATACAAGATCGTCCCCCAACCGACGGTCTGCCACACATGGGATATAACGAGGATGGATCGGAAGTATTTGGGTTCTCCGAGGAACAGAATCGGCTCTCCCCCAAAAAACACGATAATCGCATTAAGCAGCCCGTTATCCGTGGACAGCATCATCATGATGAGACCTGCCACCACGACCGTCGAGATGAAATGCGGTAAATACGAAACCGTTTGAACGATCCGTTTGAACAGCCCGTTCTTCAATTCATTCATCAAGAGCGCTAGAATGATCGCGGACGGAAACCCGAACAACAGGTTATAAAAGCTGATCAGAAACGTATTGCGGAGCACGTTCCAGAAGTAATAGGAATCAAAGAAACGGACAAAATGATCGAAACCCACCCATTCCCCCGTTAAAATCCCCCGGACCCCTTCAAACGGCGAAATGTCTTTGAACGAAATGATAACGCCGAACATCGGCACGTAATCAAATATAAGGAAATAAAGGATCCCGGGCAGAATCAGGTAATAGTAAAATCGATGCTTTTTAACTGCAGCCCAGCGGCTTCGTTTCTTCAAGGCCGGCGGGGCAACAGTTGCAGTGTTAAGCTCCATCACACACGCAGCCCTCCCGTCTTATTTTTTCAGCTCAAAAAATTGCTTCGTGTACTCATCGATCCACATCTGCAGTCCGGCTTTGTTCAGCTGCTCAATATATTGATCGAATTCACTCAGGGGTCTTACGCCGGTCACGAACTTAACGAGCTCCTCGCTCCGCAAACGGTCCAGATCTTCAAGCATCGGGACATTCTGCTTCAGCCGTTCCTTGTCATATACGACGGTTGCATCCAGTGGCATTTTGGCTGCACTCACATTGGTAATCTCATGATTCAGGTAATCGGCATGCATCTTCTTCACGGGATCACGGAATGCGTATTTGTTCTCCGTCGCTAAGCCCAGAGAAAGCATATATTCACCGGCATACCGGAGATCCGGGCTAAGCAGCTCGATCTCGAACTTGTTGTCATCGAGATACTTCCAGTTCTTCCCGAAGGCTGCATTCAGCGTATTGGTCGGTAAATCCTTGTATTGATGGTTGATGAACTTGATGACAGCTTCCGGATTTTTGGCTTTTTTGGTAACCAGCATGCCCGTCGTGTTTCCGCGCGACGCTGTCATCAGCTTACCGGCAGGACCGGTTAGATCCTTAGCAATCGCATAATCGGCTCCCTCCGGGAGATTCGGCTTGATCTGCGGGAACAGCAGCGTAATCCTGGAATACCACATAGAGGAGGTTCCAACCCGGTTGGTTTTTAGCAGCTCCAGCGGGTCGAATTTTGCAAAAGCTTCCTTATAGATGTAGCCTTTCTGGTACCAATCCGCCATCTTGGCCAAATAATCCTGATAGCCGGGCGCAAGCTCAACCGGTTTGATTTTGTTGTCGGCCGGATCGAGCCAATTACTGTTGCCGCCCTCTACGTAGGCGCCCATCAGCGCATTATTCATACCGCCCAGATCGGTCATCATCGGGATTGTGTCCGCCTTGCCATTACCGTCCGGATCGCCCTCTTGGAATGCCTTTAATACCGCTTCGAGCTCATCAATGGTCTTCGGCATTTCCAAATCCAGCTTCTCCAGCCAATCGGTACGAATCCAGACCGGGTAATGAACGGACGGCAGCCCCCGGGGAATGCCCCAGATCTTCCCGTCTTTATCGGTCATATAATCCCAAGCTTCCTGAGGCCATGCCTTCAGAATGTCCTGGCCGTGCTGCTCCAGCAAATCGTTTAGCGGAATGATAGCACCCTTCGAAGCATATTGATCCCAATCCCCCTGAAATACGTCCACCTCATCCTTGGATCCAAGCAGTAAATTCAACTTTTCGCCCTCGGAGCCTTTTGGCGGTACGATCGCAATCGGTTCAATGCCAAGCTCATCCATATACATCTGCTTCATTTCCTCTAGCGCATCCGGAATACTGCCTTCCGGTTTCTGATTCAAGGCCCCGGTATTCTGATAAATATAAATTTTAGCCATCTCCCCGGAACCCTTGTTTGAATCTCCGCTAACCTCCTTGGATCCGGCAGAGGCTCCATCGCCTCCGCTCCCTCCCGATCCTCCACCTGCACATGCCGCAAGCGAAAGCACCAGCATGGCGCTCAGCGTTGTATGAAACAGCTTCTTCATTCTTATTCCCTCCTTAAATTGGGTTGGGTCCGCGTTTCCAACATGGCCGGGACCTGCTTCAGGAGACACCTTATCACGATTTGTAAGCGCTTAACATGTAAAACGTTGTACATTTATAACATGATTTCTACTTATCAAATATTTGTTACGAAAGACAAAAATCCCGGTACTCCTTCTCTGGGAGTAAGAGGCCGGGATCGATACTATGAGTATATTTTTTTGTATTCGCCGGGAGTGATCCCGGTTATTTCCTTAAACACCTTAATAAAATAGTGGGCACTGCCGAATCCGACCTGCTTTCCGATCTCATTGATCTTAAGCCTGCCTTCCGCGAGCAGACGCTTGCTATTATCAACCCGTACCTGCTTCAGGTAATCAATGAAGGGCTGACCGGTGCTTTGCTTGAATAGTCTGCTGATATAAGCCGGGTTCAAATTCAGGTGCTCGGCAACCCACTGTAACGAGATATCTTTATCATAATCGTTCTCCAACATTTCAATGACTTTGGCAATGTGCTGGTTGCCCCTAGCGTGAATCTCTTGACGTATGCATTCAACCCCGCGCGTTATAAGCGATTGAAACCATGCGACGATATGATCCATCGAGCCCAGATCGAGCAGCTCTCGGTATGGATCTGTTCCCTTCTCGAACAGAGTTTCGATGCCTGTTCCAAACGAGCTGAATGAATACCGGATGGACGTGAACAATTGAATGAAGATCGGCTGGATCTGGTTGTAATGAAGCTTGTGTTTACAGGCCTCGATCTCGGCCACAAAGGCGTCGAATATGAAAAGAGCTTCCTGCAAGCAGGCAGTCCGGATACAACTGTTGAGCTTTTCCTCAAGCTGGTTCGGATAATGAAAGGTTTGCCCATTATCGGCACGGATATCGTCCATGGATATCACGTAACCTTTTCCATAGAGAATACGGTATTTTAACGCCTCTGCCGCTTCTTCATAAGCAAGGGGGAGCCCCTCGATCCCACTGCAGATACTTCCGACGCCAAGTGAGAACTGCACGCCCAGCCGTGCATTCACCTCATCGAGCAGCTGCTGTGCCAGATGGAACAATTGCTGACGCCCTTTTCCGGAAAGGTTAAAAACAACTGCGATTTTGTCCTTCTCCACATTGACGACGAAAAATGCAGTACCCAGCCCCAGTACCACGCTGTCCTGCAAGGCATCCATGATCTTGATCTTGCACAGGTCCTGCGCCAGCATATCCTCGCCGTTAGAAGCCATCTCTTCATCAATGGACAGCAAGAACACAGACAGCTCATGAAGGCTGATAGGGAGTCCAAGATAATCCTTCTTTGATTCAATTTCCTCAAGACTCATCGTATGCCGCTGCAGCAGCGACAGCTTGAAACGTTCCAATTGAAAGGGCAGGCTTTCCTCCAGCCTTTCCTTATAATAATTGCGCTCATCAATGGTGGACCTGACAAAGCTGCCAATGACGCTGAGTTCATCATCCGGCCCGTTAGATTGCTCGCTGACCAGCTGGATTTTCCCATCGCTCCTCCCCTTCGCAAGTGCATTCAAACGGGAGATCGGCTTATACAAGCTCCTGGAAGAGAAGTAGGAGAGCAGCAGCGAGAACAGCATTAAAGCGCCGGCAGAATACGTAATCGTCTGTTTGATGTCAATCGTTCCCTGCGTGTACACCCCCATATCGGATATGTTGACAAAGGTCCAACCCAATAGCGCGGAAGAAGAGTAGCTAACCAGCTTCTTGCTGCCATCGAGCTCGATGGAATACGATCCTGACTTGGCACTTTGCAGAGCCTCGGGTAATCCAATTTGCTGAACACCGCCCGTCATTGAAGATTGGCTGCGGAATACGAGATTTCCAGATGAGGACACTACGTACATGTCGTCACTCGCATTTAATTTGCTGATAATATCCTCATAAATCATGGCCGCATCGAGGTTGACGATGATGGCGTTGTTGGCTTTTTTGGATTTATAGATCACGGACAGGAGGTCCTTATCCCCGTTAGGATATTGCTTCGCGCTCCGAGTGTCCAAGAAGACAGGATTCACCTGCATGGTCTGCACGGCGTCATACCAGTCTTTATCATAAAAATCCTCCCTCCGAAACTGACGATTGGAGCGGTCTTTATCCGAAGTGATCACTAGGTTCTTGCTGCTGTCATAAAAGTATACGGAATCCACGAATTGATCGGAGAGTTTGAATGAGTTCATCGTGAGGAAGGTATTCTTCTTGGCTTCCAGATAAGCATAGAGCGCTGGTAGGTCTTCCTCCGGAATCTCCCCTTGAAGCCCTTCGTAGTAAGCCCCATTCGGGAAATTCTCGAAGCTAATGAAAGAGCGGTTGAGTGCAAGCAAATTCGAATTTTCCTTAATCCGGTTCAGCAAAATCTCAAGGGTGTTGATCGTCTGGTTCAAATATTGCAGCTTGTTGTTACCCGTCTCTTCTTCTACAATGCCGGATACCCTGTAATATGCAAAAATATTGGAGACCAAACTCGGAAGCACGGTAATGAGCACCGTCGTGACAATTAACTTCAGAAAAAACTTACGCTTTTTCATGCTTCCCACGGAATCGATCCAATTTCTTATTTGAAGCATCCTTATCCCCCTTGGCCCGAATTATGAAGACACAGCAACTCGAAACAGTTCTGGGCAGCGTATTGAGCACTGATACAGTTCCGCCTCAATTATAAAGCGCTTACAATATGTACACAGATTATACCTTATGGGCTTGTTGTTAGGTAGGTTTTATAGGCGCATCCATAATATATTGCTGGGCATGTAAAAAAGCCTATTCCTACTCATACTTCGAGTTGGAATAAGCCTTTGAAATAAGAGATCTAAGATCCCCCAATACCATGTGTAAATTGCTGAACGAGCGGTGGTTCAGCCAGCGTCGAATCATCAGCAGCATACACAGGAACATTAATAGAAATAACCATACAGAATGCAATCAAAAATAACACTATTCTTCTTTTCATTTTATTTTCACCTCACTGATTAGAATATTATATCTATTTTGTATTTCCACAGATGCAACATGTCTGAACTGCTCAAAAGATTGAACACATTTCAGAATGGCGTCATCTTTATGAATATCAATGGCTACTGCCAAGCCATCTAATAAATAAGTCAAACCCTCCTCGTACCTTTGTCTGTTCAGATAATAGGATGAAAGTTCGATCAAAAAATGCGTATACCGATCTTCTCCCACTTGATGGTGGTACGTTTGCGACTGTCCCTTTATCGCAGTATACGAAGAAATCTTGCTTTGAAATTTCTGCAAAATATAATCTACGTTAAAATGATACTGATTAGCCGCCTGGAGAATTTTAGTCAAAGCAGGAAGAATCTCGTCTTCTTTGGATTCAATATAAGCCACATAATCCGGCAGAACCTCGACCTTACCTGACAACAGTTGGTATAGATATGTATTTGCCACAGCCCACATTTTATATTGCTCTTTAATTCGATGAGCTTCTTCAGAATCCTCCTTGACCCAACTCAGTTCTGAATATAGCAATACATATCGTAATGCCTGCTCATAATCTCCTCGTTCATCACAAACACCCGAACGTAATAAATACGAGTATATAATATATAGAAACAGCGGACGTTTCGGTTCCTTCTGGAGACAATGACTTTTGGTCTGTTCATATTTATAAGAATATTGGATAGTTGCCTTTCGTCCCATCTTTTCTGCAATTTCCTCAACCTTATCCCAATATCGAAGAGAACTATAAATATTAGCCAAATCCTTCAACGCATCAAGCTGATCCACTTCATCTAAACGCTCGACGAATTCCTCAAATTTAGTGGCTGCCCTAAGATTCTTTTCCTGATCATGACCTAATGAGATTGTAAACAGTCGATAATGGCACAGAGCTAACCGTTCAGAATGTTGATATTTCTCACTTTCGGCTACTGATTCGTAAATCATTGCGGCTGCTGAATACTTGCCTTGATTAAACAAATCCTCTGCTGTGTCAAAAAGAAGTGGCACATAAGCTAGGTTATCCGTCATATATCGAACAACCTTCTGAATTAATTCCAGCTTATCCAGTTCGGCACAGCGGTACAAAAACGGCTTTAGTCTTCTCCAATTCAGCGGATAAGCAAAACATTCATCCGCATAGAGCTCATAGAAGCTGCCTTCGGGAAGTCCCATGGCCGATACCATTCGATCTAATTGCTGCATAGCAATGGGGCGTATACCCTTAATAATAGTGCTTAACGTCCCTGAGTTAATTTTTGATAGTTCCGCAAATTGATTTATAGTTAATCCCGTCTTTTTCAGGTAAAAATCCAATTCTGATCGTATCGTGGTTGTATGTATCAATTCAACAACCTCCAATAAGAATATCCGCATTCGGAACATCCATAATTTAGTATATCAATAGAATAATAGTAATAGTATAGATTAATTTAACGCCTGTCAATTAAAGCATAAAGCTAGCTTCCCGCACAAACCCACTTTGTTTAGGAAGTACCTTCGGGAATCATCTCCTACTATATTTGAATATATTTACAATTTATCACAAAAACCTTATAAGGACAATAATTGATATATAATGAATCTTTTAGTGACTCCAATATTAACTACCTTTTGTCTACACTTCTTATAAGAGGAGTCGATCATATATGGATAAATCGATTGCAGAGAGATTGGGCATTATAATACGAGAAATTAGAAAAAGTCAGGATCTAACCCAAGAGGAGCTTGCCGAGAAAATTGGTTCCTCTTTTAGTTATATTGGCAGGCTGGAAAGAGGGGAAGGCAATTTCACCGTGCAAACCCTCGAAAAAATTACAACAGCGCTTAATCTCGACTTCTTTGACTTTATGTCATTAGGTAAAAAAGATAATGAGGTCATATTTGAAATTAACTCGCTGCTCCTACAGCAAGATGAAGAAAACCAGTTAAAAGGATTAAACATCCTTAAAGAGTTGTATCGAAAATAAAAAATGAACATTACAAACGAGATCTATCTTCCTATAAGATCTATTGGGTCAGCATTTCAAAACGATAACTAACTCCTGATTAGACGGGAGTTTTTTTATTTGTTTACCGAATTGATAAATGAACTTGTTTTGAAAAAAGATTGATCAAAACAAGCTCTACTATGCATGGAATCAGATTTTCCAAAACATTGTCCAGGCTTGAGGTCCTGAACTAAAACGTAATTTGTGTACGCAAAAAAACAGAGCGTTAATTGAATCAACGCTCTGTTCTATTCAGACATTATTTTTTGAAAGTCACCTTTTTAGATAATCCATCTTCCAGGTTCATTTCACCTTTATGGCGAACGAATACATTTTGGTTTCCTTCAAATTTTGGAGGATTCTTCGGATCATAGTCAACCCAGCGACTATTTCCATTTCCATTACCATTTCCGTTTACAGAATATTCCATATATTGAGTAGCACCAATGAGCTCATTTTTCTTATCATCAGCTTCAACATGAGGTGGTAATTGAGCAACAGTACCCTGATGCACACCCAGTTCTTTAATGACTTTATCTGTTTTATAATCATACGCTTTTATTACTACATCATTTCCGTTCACTTCAACCTGAAGGCCCTGTTTAAAATCATTGCCCGTCGACACTTCACCACCATTAGGCCCTGCCGATGCCCAGCCCGCTTGAATCCCAGCTGTGTTCACAACGGTAAACCCACGCTTATCTCCACCGTCGACTACCTTTTTACCTGCCCAATCCGGAAGATTCAGGTCCCAGTGACTGTGGCTTGTAAAGAGAATGACTTGCGGATAATCCTTTAAGATCGCTTCTAATTTTTCTTGGTCTAAGTAATCACCTGTATAAGGGGATTGATTGGAGCCTGAAATACTATCCTTCAGAATATGATGACTAAACAGAAAGACGGGTTTATTTGGATCGTTCTTTGAATATTCTTCAAGATTCTGCTTTAACCAATCAAGCTGCTCATCACTAAGGTAAACCTCATCCCACAAGGATTTATCATGGTAATGCATATATTTTTCGGTTCCTAAGAAAAGGAACGGATATCCGTCTAACTCTTTTTTATGGTAGACTTTCTCTTCGCCAGTAAAGTTATAAAAGTTTTGGAACATTTCGGACTCCGGCGTATGATTTGGCCACGTGTTTTGCGCTAATGTGTTCGGTGTTGCCCATTTTGGTTTGTAAAACTCATGATTTCCTATGCTGTACCATACATTTTCCGGATGAGGATTATGATCTAACACCTGTTGTACGGCTTGATATTCAAAATCCCACCCTCGGTCTGTAATATCACCATTCACGATTAATGCTTTTGAAGTTGGGTTTACCTGTTTCATATCGTGAAGCACATGCTTAAAGTCATTGTAATCCCCTTGAATGTCACTAATGACATCAAAAGTAAGACCTGGATTTTTTGAAAATTGATGTTCATCCAGTTTTGCTTGAGCTGATCCTGAAAAAGCACCTATATTGAAAATCATAGATGCTGCCATCATACCTGTTAGTAGCTTCTTCACAATTATTCCTCCTAGTTATCATCATTTCAGAATATCATCCGCTAAGGATATAAGTTTCTATATTATAGTAAACAGGAAATATTAAGGTAATATTCTCCTAGAGTAAATAATGCACAAAAATATGTAAATAAACCAAAGCTGCAACAATATTTAGAGAAAATAAAAACACATTCGAATGTGAATGTGTTTGCGCATCGTACTAACCAAATGTTGTTCCGCTGATGAAGATATTACCTTCTCCCTAGCTCCAGTACCCATTGTTTGATATCATCGCCTTCCAACCTTCTTGGATTCTCTTCAGATCCAACAAAAATTTGGCTGACACTTCATCAATTCCGCTAACTTCTTCAAAGCCAGTTCCTTAGAGAAGTGCTCCATCAAGCAGGGCTTTTGTTAAATCACCTTTAATAAACTTTGCGCTTAGATTTGCTCTTCGAAATGATGCTCGCCTCGAGTCTGATCCAGATATGTTAGTAAACCTAAGATCTGCATCATCAAAAGAGGATTTTTAGGGATGCGTAATCAAATAGTGGTTAAGAGCAAAAGCGCCTAAAGCCATGGCTCCTGCTGCCCCAGATAGGCCGACTTCCCCATCTCATTCATTCGCTCTTGCTCGGCCTGTATCTTTTCACCGAATTTCTCGCGGGTGTCGCCAACGTCAAATGCCATTTTGGCGCCCCATATGGTCGTATTCAAGACCTCCTCGGCAGTCCCTATTGTAACATCGTAAGCCATCTGTTTACCGGTTCCGATCGGATCTTCAACCAAGGCGTTTGCCTTATCTTCAACACACGACGCCAGCATCTGAATCCGTTGATTCAGCGTGTTTTTGTTCGCTTCCAGCTGATCAGAGGCCCTGTCGAATTGATCCGACACTGCCAGCAGCACCTCAGGAGGTACAAGTATCTTGGACATACGTCAACCTCTTCGTCATTTGTTAGATAGTCATTCTACTTCATTTCAAATAACTGGAAGAGGTTCCAAGGTCCTCTTTATGTGGAGTAACAACTCCGTCGAAAATTCCCTAACCCTGCATAGATCTGCAAAAGCATGCAAAAAAGAGTGCCGCTTCAGCCGACACTCGGTAGTCTTGCGCACTGTACGTTAACCTGTAGGTGTTCCCTAACTCTCCCATCAAAATCGTTCACGAGCCTATTCTATTATATTCTTCTGATTTTCCTCCTTCTTATTTCCGAAGCAGATTAAAAATCGCCTCCAGCCGTATGCTGTGATTGCATGACTCGCAGGAATAGTTCCCTTTCCGGTTTTCCTTGAAATTTTTATATCCTATGCTTCCTTCGTACAGCCGAAATGTCTTCTTGCAGCAAAAGCATTCCACCTCATAATAAATCAACATGCTCTCTCCTCCTTGGGAGCGTTCTTATTTGCGCGTGGCGTGATCAAAGATCGTAATCAGCTCCTGTACATAAGCCTTTACGTGAAGATCGGGGTTTCTCATCAATTCCAGGCTGAATCCATCGATGGCATGCCGGATAGAGAGAGCCATGACTCGGGAAGATAAGGGGGTGAATTCACGAAAGGTTCCTTCCTTCGCCCCTGCATGCAGAATCGCCTCAATCGGTTGAAACACACCTTCATCCGTATCCGCCGAAAACCGAGGCTTCCCCTCCTTCGTCCTCATGCCCGTCACGATCTCCACAACGGCAAAAACCATCTTCCGATGATCCGCGATAAACTCCACATTCGCTTCAATATACTTCTTGAGCCTGTTTTTCGGAGATGCTTCGTCACGCAGGATGGGCTGCACAAAGGACTCATAGGCGATATAATACTCCGTCACCACCTGCTCCAGGAGCTCATCCTTCCCGGCAAAATGATAGGAAATCACCCCTTTGCTAACGTTGGCACGCTTGGCGATTTGACCTATCGAAGCTTGGGCATAACCGACCTCGGCAATGGTTTCGATCGCACATGCCACGATCTGCGCACGGCGGGCCTTCTCAATAAACGACATTTCCTTCTGGTCATTCGTTTTATTTTTAGTATTCATGGTTACATTTTAGTACGATTGTACAGAAAAAATCAATAAGAAGCCTGCCCATCTTTTCGGAAATGGGCAGGCTTCTGCCTGAACTCATATAGATTGCTGGATCCTGACCGTCCGCGATGCAAAGTAGTAAGCCGCGCTTACATGATTTACGCAGGCTCAGATTTGCTCACGCGATCCGTGATCACGGCGATAGCTCCATCTCCGGTTACATTACAAGCCGTTCCGAAGCTGTCTTGCGCAATATAGAGGGCGATCATAAGCGACGTCAGTGTCGTATCGAAGCCCAGCATGGACTCCAGCAATCCGAGTGCTGCCATAACGGCGCCTCCGGGAACTCCGGGAGCAGCAACCATCGTAATGCCCAGCATCAGAATGAATGGGAACATCATGCCGATGGAAGTCGGCATCCCTGTCAGCAGCATGACGGCCATCGAGCAGCTTACCAGTGTAATCGTGCTGCCGGATAGATGTATGGTTGCGCACAGAGGGATGACAAAATCAGCGACCTTCCCACTAACTCCGTTCAGCTTGGTTTGGCGCAGCGTAACCGGAATGGCAGCGGCAGAAGACTGCGTGCCTATCGCCGTAAAATAAGCTGGCAGCATGTTCTTCAGCATGGCAAACGGATTCTTGTGTGCGACTTGACCCGCAACCAGGTATTGTATAATCAGGAACAGCACATGCAGGACAATGATCATAATGAATACTTTGGCGAATACCGACAGGATCATGGTCACTTGCCCGCCATAGGTTAAGTTGGCAAACACGCAGAGGATATGATACGGCAGCAGCGGAATGATGATCGAGGCGATCAGTTTCTCAACAATCTCCCGGAAATCCACCATGACCTTCTGCAAGGCTTGTCCCTGGATTACAGCCGCTCCCAGCCCCAGCGTAAAGGCAAGCAGCAGAGCAGTCATCACCCCGAATACAGGCGGCATGTCAACTTTAAAAAAGGGTTCCAGCAGCGCCTCTTCCGGATTGGTGTAGGAATTAACCAGACCACCAACCTCCAACATATATGGATACAATAGTGTCGCTGCCAAGAACGCCAACAGCCCCGCGATAATGGTGGAGAGATAAGCAAGGCCCGTGGTCACGCCTAGCAGGCGACCGGCTCCTCTCCCCAGCTCCCCGATGCCGGGAGCAATGAACCCAATGATAATTAAAGGTATGGCAAAACCAAGGAAGTTTCCAAACAACCCGCTAAAGGTAGCTAATCCGGCAACCAGCCATGCCGGTGAGAACGATCCGATCGCAATTCCTAGCGCAATGGCAATAAGGATTTTCGGCAGTAAGCCGAGTTTTTTCATGTTCATGCTGCTATCACCCACAGATGTTATTTTCGTTTAGTGTCCACTCCAAACGGACGAAATTCCATTGGACACGGAATGAACAAACTTTATCATATTTTGGATATCATTGTCATTATGCAAAATATGACAACGAAACTTCACCAGTAATAGATCAGATGAGAGGCATGGGCATCAAATAAATCATGGAAAAGCGATATGCCTACTCCGGTTCAAGCACGCGCAAAATTGAAGCCAGCCCCGCTCATTTCTGTGCGGGGCTGGCTTCATTGGAGTGGCTTCATATACAACCCTGTCACTCAGCGTCTAGAATTAATGCACCTGATCCAGCAATTGATAGGCTTCTTCCTTCGTTGTCACCGCCAAGAGCGCTTCTCTGAAATCATCATCCATCAGCTTGCGGGACAACATTTGCAGCACTTTCAAATGTGCATTCTGTTTACTATTACGCGGCACGGCAATCATGAAGATCAGTTTGGCATCGCTCCCGTCCAGACTCTTCCAGTCGACACCATCCTGCTGGATACCAAAGACCACGCTTGGTTTCAGGACAGCATCCGATTTACCGTGAGGAATCGCAATATTCATGCCGATGCCTGTGGAGCTTTCTTGTTCCCTAGCTAATATGGCCTGTTTAAAATCTCCGTCAGCTCTTACCGCACCATTCCGCTCCAATACACTGATCATTTCGTCGATAACAGCATCCTGTGTCGTTCCGACCAGATTCAGATTAATGAGATCCGGTGTTACAATATCAGTCAATTTCTCAACTCGGATAGCAGGTGTTTCCGTTGCTGTACCGTTATTGATCACGGTTGAAGCCACTTCGGTTAAGTCCGCAGCTATGGGTGCAGCTGCGTTAACTGCCAACTCTTCACCTGCTCCGGCAGGATTTTCTATCGCTTCGGCTCCTTCTCCAACAACTGCCGGAGTCTCAGCTGCAACCTCTTTCTTGAGCAGGCTCACCATGATAACCGATACGGCTGCGCCGACCATGACAGCGAGGAAGAACATCAACACATGATCCACGGCACCGAGCACGGCTACAATCGGACCGCCATGGGCTACGCTGTCACCGACACTGCCCAACATGGCAATCACTGAACCCGTCATGGAACCGACCATGATACTCGGAATGACGCGTAGAGGATCTTGTGCCGCGAATGGAATCGCTCCTTCGGTAATACCGAACAATCCCATCGTAAATGTTGCTTTTCCAGCTTCACGTTCCGCAGGTGTAAACTTCCTTTTGTTCATCATGGCCGCCAGTCCCATGGCAATCGGAGGAACACAGATGGCAACGGCAATTTGGCCCATAATCACATAATTCCCTTCACCGATCATGGCCGAGCCGAACAGGAACGCAACCTTATTCACGGGACCACCCATGTCAAAAGATATCATCGCGCCCAGAATAAGCGCCAACAGAATCGAACTTGTGCCCTGCATTCCCGCGAGCCAGACGGTTAACGCTTCAAACAGATCCGCAACCGGAGCACCAATCACAAAGACGAAGATTAACCCTACAACTAGTGACGCCAGTACCGGGATAACAATAATGGGCATAATCGGCTGCAGCGACCGAGGAACCTTGATCCTTTTAATAGCAAGTGCAACATAACCTGCCAGGAAACCGGCAATAATCCCCCCGATGAATCCAGCTCCCGCTTCACTTCCATAAAAGCTGCCGTTCGCAGCAATGAACCCACCGACCATACCTGGTGCAAGACCCGGCCTGTCCGCAATACTCATTGCGATAAATCCGGCAAGGATCGGAACCATGAAAGTAAACGCAGCCGCACCGATACTCTCAATCGTTTTCCAGATCGAACCCTCCGGAATAACCAGCCCACCCGGCGTTTTCACGCCGCCCATCGTCAGTGCGATTGCGATGAGCAGTCCACCGATCACGATAAACGGCACCATATAGGATACACCGTTCATCAAGTGACGGTAGATCGGATTTTGTTTAGGTTTGTTCTCTCCTGTCATATCTTCAGCCGACTTGGACTGTGCCTGATAGACGGGCACATCCCCTTTTATCATCCGTTGGATCAGCTCTTCCGGACGACGGATGCCATCCTGCACACCAACCACAAGCAGTTTTTTACCGACAAACCGGTCCTTCACCACCGTCTTATCCGCTGCGATAATAATGCCATCGGCTTCACGGATATCCTGCTCCGTGAATTGATTCTCCACGCCAATGGAGCCTTGGGTCTCGATCTTCAACTCAACGCCCAGCTTCGCGCCTGCCTTCTGCAGATTCTCAGCAGCCATATACGTATGTGCAATTCCGTTAGGACATGAAGTAATCGCTAATATTTTCATGATCGTCATTCTCCTTTGCTGTCATGTTCCCGCTTACATTTATAGTGTACACGCTGAAAACGCTGTTATCGGATGAACTTTTTACCGGAACTTCCGGAAAAACAGGTTTATTTCGCAATAAAATATCCCCACAAAGTGGACCTATGCTACGATGCTTATTCCAAATACTTTGCGGGAACCCCCAAAAAAATGTAAAAAGCAGGACGTATACGTCCTGCTTCATCATCAGGTTTCTACTACGAATTTTACCCTTTTAACGCATTCAGCAATCGCATCACGTCCGTCTCCTTAGACAACGCACGGACCAATGCCGGCTGCTCACTGATCCGTGACAATTCCCTGAACAGCTGCCTCATCTCTTCCCGCTCATCGTGCTTAACCGCGAGCAAGAACACAAGCTCTACCTTCTCGGCTCCCCAGGTAATCGGCTGCTTCAATGTAACAACAACGATACAGGACTGTTTAATCCACTCCGAGCTGCCATGAGGGATGGCAATGCCACCCCCAATCGTCGTAGCAGACATATTCTCACGAACCAGCACACTTTCCGTGTACCCAGCCTCGACATACCCCTTGTCCTCCAGCATTTGCGCAAACTTGGCGATTAACTGTTCTGGACGCTCTACCTCCTGCTGAGGAAAGACGAGAAAAGGTGTCGTATATTTCAAAAAGACCGATTCCTCAGTCGCCCTGCTGTCCGGCTCATCGAGCCCCCGGATCGCTTGCTCCAGCTTCCGCTCGTCACTGGCCTCGAGCAGAGGGGAAACGAGGATATAAGGTGATTTTAGCTCGGGCAGATCAACAGTTGTAATGACAAGATCCACCTCATGAGCTGCCAGATAATCATCAACTTCCGCTTTGGACATCGTTGTCTCTACATGCACGGACGGGAATCTCCGCTCCACCTTCGCGAGAAGCAATTGGGACATCCCGACGCCCATGTGACACACAATAATGACCTTTTGAGGATGGCTTTCATTCTGGTGAAGCCGTTCCACAGACGCCTGAAAGTGCAGCGTCAAATATGCGGCCTCTTCTTCGGGAAAGTGCAGATGGAGCGCTCCCCCTACCTCTTCCAATGCCATGATGACCCGATCGAACATATAGGGATACATCTTTTTGATCTCAGCCAGCATCGGATTGGACACAGCCAGACCATAATGAAGACGGTGCATGGTTGTGTACAAATGCACTTTCAACCCGTTCAATAATACCTGGTCCTTGGAGAAAGGGATCATATTCAGCTCCGACATCCGCCGAATCAATTGCTCAACCAATTGGGACAGCAGTGGATGACTGTCTGCTAGATCGCTCCGCCGGGCGCCTCCATCCTCCTGCGTGTATCGGAACTTCCCGCCAAGCAGGTGCAGGGTTAGATAAGCGGTTTCTTCCTTGGAAAAAGGGACAGCGAACAGTTTTTGCAGCTTCTTCAAAAAGTCTATCGCCCATGCAAATTCCGCTTTGTTCTCCAAAAAGGCTATGTCCTGCCCAGAGAGCGAAATCGGCTGTCCCAGCTTGGTCCGTTTGACCATGAGCAGAATATGCAGCATCAGGCTTTCAAAGGTTTCATCGGTGAAGCGAAGCTGATGCTGCTTTTGCAACGCCTTCAACTCATTGAATACGGTTGCAATCTCGTGCGGTTCATACTGGTTACGCATCATCTGTCCCGTCAACTCCGGACGGTTGATCAATTGGTTCAACCGCGCCAGCGCCATCCGTTTGTTCTTCTCCGAGCCCTCAATCATGAAGCCTACACGCTGCTTCGTCATTAAGCTCAGATCAAAGCTGCGCAGCCAGCCCTCAATCTTTTCCATATCCCGACGGATAATCGCCTTGTTCACGTAAAACGGTGAAGCCAGCTTCTGCAGGGTTACGGGCTTCGCGTTCATTAAGAGCCGATATGCCAGGTGCAGCACCCTTTCCTCATCAGATTCATCCTCGGTGGTACTCTCGTTGGAATACAAGCGGTGGAATAAATCAGCCTGATCCGCTTCTCCGATCTCCAGATAGATACCAAGTCCCGGCCTTTTCACCAAATGGCCACTGGAGTGCTTAACTATATATTCTTCAATCACCTTCAGATCGTTTCGGATCGTCTTCTCCGAGCACTCGGTCTGATCCGCCAGATCCTGAACGAGCCACAGCCGGTTCGGTTCCATTAACAAATTGCGAAATATCTCTTTTTGCCTATTATTCATTCCGATCTCCTATTCAACTTATTTGGAGAGCTCACTCATCGTGGAGCAGGTACATTGTCCTACGTATATCATATCCGGGTCTTTATGGCAATCTGATCTAGGATGTTACACGAGAATGGATGAAAAGAATGGCATGTTGACGGAAAAGCTGAGCCTATACAGTAATTTAAAATCTGACGTAAGCAAAACAAGAGTGCCGCAGAAGCTTCGGCACCCTTGTTCATAATCCGCATATAATCCTCCTACATCTCAAGTAATTCGTTGGTTGCACGGCGTATCTTTCCTATAAAAGCCTCCACAGCCTCCCGAGCCGACTCTGCTCCCGTCACGGCGGAGATCACCGCGACGCCATCTGCACCCGCTCCCATGACTTCCTCCACGCGCTCCACGGTAATCCCGCCAATCCCAACGATTGGCAGATCGATTCCAGCTTTGCGCAGTTCACGGAGAATCGCTGGGCCTTGCACAGCCTTAGCGTCATCCTTCGAGCGGGTCGGATAGATTGGTCCGATGCCAAGATAATCGGCACCGTGGAGAATGGCGCGTCTCGCCTCCTCCACGGTATGGGCGGAGACACCCAGAATCCGGTTGCCGATCCGCTCCCGTACGGAAGCCGCGCATTCGTCGTCCTGGCCGATGTGCACACCGTCGGCGTTCAGCTTCAGCGCCAGCTCCACATCGTCATTGACGATGAAGGGTACGCCCGCTTGGCGGCACTGATTCTGGATCCGGCGAGCCAGCTGGACCATCGGCTCCCCAACAAGCGCGCCATGTCCCTTCTCGCGGAACTGGACCATGGTCGCGCCGCCAGCCAGTGCCTTCTGCACAATTCGGCTTGGCTCTTCGATACAGTTCACGCTGCCGAGTACGAGGTACATCCGTAGATGCTGCCTCATCATTTCGGGTGTCACTCTCCCCGTCATCGCAGCACCTCCTGACGGCGGCGACGATACGCCCAATGATTCGTGGGGCCGTGTCCTTGCCCCAGGTTTAAGCCGTCTTCAATGGCCGCTTGGATGAAAGAGCGTCCGCTCTGAATGGCATCGAATGCGCTCAAGCCTTTGGCCAAGCCTGCGGTGATGGCGGCAGAGAAAGTGCACCCGGTACCATGCGTATGAACGGTATGAACTCGTTTGCCGTATAATTCCGTGAAGGCCATACCATCGTATACAAGGTCCATGACGGGAGGACTGCAGGGATTTCCGAATCTGTCGCCATTCTTGATAATTGGGGAGCGTCCCTCACTTAACTCCCCGTTATGGCTGGCAGTTCTCGTTTGGCCAGACGTTAATTCGGACCTAGGCAACTCTTCCTGCTGCGTATCCGCCATTATATCTGGTTCCCTGTCTCTTTGGTGATCCGCATCTTCATGACCGACAAGCATCCCCTCATCATGGCCGCCCTTGATCACAACGATCTTGGGCCCCAGAGCATGAATACGCCTCGCTGCTTCCTTCCGATCTTCCATTGTGCGGATACGCATCCCCGCCAATACTTCGGCCTCCGGTATGTTGGGGGTGACAATCAAGGCCAGCGGCAGCAAATCTTCTCTTAAAGCCTGCACCGCTTCGCTTTGCAGCAGCTCCGCTCCGCCTTTGGCAATCATTACAGGATCGACAACGACCTTCTCCCAGCCAAAAGCCCGAATCCGGTCAGCAACCAGGCGAATGATCTCGGCGTTGAACAGCATGCCCGTCTTCAATGCATCTACTCCAAGGTCCGAGCCTACCGCTTCCATCTGCTCGGCGGCTGCTTCGGGGGGCAGTGGATATACGCCGTGAACCCCCAAGGTATTCTGCACCGTGATCGCCGTAATCGCCGACATGCCGTATACGCCGAGCTCTTGGAAGGTTTTCAGATCGGCCTGAATGCCGGCGCCTCCGCCGCTATCGGACCCGGCAATCGTCAGTGCCCGGGGCACGCGAGTCTTGCTCATCGTGTGCCACCTGCAGCGGTCGCTTCTGCTTCCCGGACAGCCGCATATCCTTCCAGCGAGTCTGGATGGAGCTTTGCCAGCTCATCCAGGAAAGCGATCTGGAAGCTCCCCGGTCCCTGGTCTGCCGTGCGCTCTGCGGCTTTTGCCGCCGCGGCCCCGTAGAAGGCCAGTCCCGCCGTACCCGCAAGCAGCAGGTTTGCCTCCACTGCGGCAAAGGCACCCAGCACCGAGGTCAGCAGGCACCCTGCGCCGGTGGCCTTCGTGAGCAGCGGGTCACCGCCAGTAATGATACGCACTTCACTTCCATCGGTAATTACGTCCTCTTCACCGGTAATGGCCACGATCGTGCCTAATTCGCGTGCAGCCCGCACAGCCAGCTCGGCATGATTGCTGCCTGCGCTGATGCCAGCGTCTACGCCTTTGATCTCGCGGGCCTCCCCAACAAGGTGAGCGACTTCAGCCGCGTTTCCACGCACAAGCGAAACCTTCACCTCGCTCAGAATCCGCAAGGCCGACTCCGTCCGAAAACGGGTCGCGCCCGCACCGACCGGATCCAGCAGGACCGGGACGCCATGGGCATTGGCCGATTGCCCCGCTATTATCATCGCATCCACCAGCTCGCGGTTCAGCGTGCCGATGTTCAATACGAGTGCGCCCGCGATGGCGGCCATATCCGCCACTTCCTCGGGCGCGTAAGCCATGACCGGCGACGCGCCCAGCGCGTACAAGCCGTTCGCCGTAAAATTCGTAACCACCACGTTTGTCATATTGTGAACGAGGGGGCTCGTCTGCTGTACCTTCGTTAAAAGCGCCGAAACCTCTTTTTCCCATGCATGCATATGAATCAGCCTCTCTTATCTATAATGGAATTTATGTGCTTGATACAGTTTCTCCTTACAGCACCGCAGCCTGCAGCTGCACCGGCCATTCCTCCTGCTTATATGCCATATCCCAGAACATATACTCCAGTTGGCAGCTCAGCATGAAATGCTCCGTCATCCGTTCCCGCTCGGCTGCCGTCGCACGCTCTGCCCATTCATCGACACGGTTGCAGAACTTGGCTGTCGCGTCTTCCCCCCGGTTGCCGTAGAAATAAATCCAGTCATAGAATGGATGGGACGCATCCGGCTTCACTTCATCCAGCAGCCTGCGACCAATCTCCAGGTACGTCCACGGGCAAGGAAGGAGTACCGCCATAATCTCGCCCAGACTGCCCTCATGCGCCACCGTCAGCATATGACGGATATAATGATGCGCGGACGGAGCAAGCGGATACCCCTGAAGCTCTTCATAGGTCACCCCGGCTGCTGCGCAAAAATTCTGATGCGGGTGCACCTCGCTGTGCAGGATGAACGAAATCTGTTCGTTAAAGGTCGCGATCTCTTCCCTGCTGGTCGATTTAGATATGGCGATACCGTAAATCCGCATGTAGGCATTCAAATACTCAAAATCCTGTTTTACATAGTGAATCAACTGCTCCCGCTCCAGATTCCCCTGGGCAATGCCTTTTACGAAGGGATGATCGAAGATTGCTTGAAAAATACCTTCCGCCTGCTGACGGAGCTCTTGCGTGAAACTCATTTTTGTCCCCACCTCCAACATATTGAAGAGCAGGAAGTCCGTAAGTCACGAGTTTCCAGGCAACGCTAAAAAGCCGCCCCCGAAAACTGGAGCGGCTTCGTCAACAAGCCCGAGTGCGCCAAAAAACGCACCGAGACCTCATATACGAAGGCTCCACTTTCCTACGCTAGTACGAACTAGATCAGGTTCAAAGGGTCCAAGATACGCTCTTGTCTCAGCCGCTAACGGCTCCCCTAGTGGACTTCCTATTCTTTTGTCTAATACTGTACATAGGTTTGTGGGTCGTGTCAAACGTGAACCGTCCGCGGACGGAACTCCACGCTTGAAACCTTTTCATGACCGGGTGATCATAATGTTCTACGGTGGCGGTGGTTATTTTGCTAAATTAAATAGCCGTATGCCCAAAACTTGTTTTGGGAACACTGACGCTCGGTTGTCATATATGCCCCCGCATAATGAGTACATCAGAGCTCAAATAAATGAAGTTTAAGGGAGCGAGCGTATTTATGACGAACCCATCGAAAGCGGTTAAACCCATTCCGGATGGCTACACCTCCGTGACACCGTGGATCATCTCAAGAAACTCCGCAGCGCTGATCGAATTCCTGCAGCAGGCTTTTCAAGCCGAAGAGTTAGCCCGCGTCTATGTTGGCGATGGTATCATCGGCCATGCCGAGGTGCGAATCGGAGATGCCGTCGTGATGATGTTTGACGCGAAGCCGGAATGGCCGGATAGCCCGGCATACCTCCGTTTATATGTTGAGGATTGCGATGCCGTCTACCAACAAGCGCTGGCCGCAGGAGCCGTCTCGGTCACGGAGCCAACAAGCTTGTTCTTCGGTGACCGGGTGGGACGGGTACGGGACCCGTTCGGCAACTTATGGTGGATTCAGACGCGAATGGAGGACCTCACTTCTGAGGAAATGGAACGACGAGCCCAAGACCCGGAATACATCCAGGCGATGGCCTATGTTGCCGGAGCGGACATTGTGGTGAAGATTTCGTAAAAAGGTGGAAGCGAAGCAAAAGCGTCATTACAGGGAGGGCACGGATGGATTCGTGGATGGATTCGGTGTCCAGGGGATGCTTGGATGGCTACCAACCAAAACGATGTAGAACCGCATGATTTTAAGTAGCTATGGTTTAGTGGTAGAAAACGGGGGAACTCAGAGTAGATAGCTGAGGCCACTGCTGGTCGTGGTGCTACTGCTGGCCTTGGTGCTACTGCTGGTCTTGGTGCTACTGCTGATCTTGGTGCTACTGCTGATCTTGGTGCTAGTGCTGATCTTGGTGCTACTGCTGATCTTGGTGCTACTACTCATCTTGGTGCTAGTCCTGATCTTGGTGCTACTGCTGATCTTGGTGCTAGTGCTGATCTTGGTGCTAGTGCTGATCTTGGTGCTACTACTGATCTTGGTGCTAGTGCTGATCTTGTTGCTAGTGCTCGAGGGCAAGCGGACTGAGGATACGTTATTTAGCCAAATCGGGGTTATTTTCGAGAGCTAGCGGACACCAGATACGTTATTCATAGAATATGATGGCAAATAGGCACCTTATTGCGGTAATAAGGGATCCTGTGTCCGTTAGATTTAAGAGTTGGGAGCGAATTAAGAAAATAAGGGATCTGGAGTCCGTAAACAGGTGGTCTTTTTGCTACTACTCATCTTGGTGCGACTACTCATCTTGGTGCTAGTGCTGGTCTTTTTGCTACTGCTCATCTTGGTGCGACTACTCATCTTGGTGCGACTGCTGGCCTTGTTGGCTAGTGCTCGAGGGCAAGCGGACTGAGGATACGTTATTTAGCCGAATGGGTGTTATTTTTGAGAGCTAGCGGACACCAGATACGTTATTCATAGAATATGATGGCAAATAGGCACCTTATTGCGGTGATAAGGGATCCTGAGTCCGTTAGATTTAGAATTGGGTGCGAATTAAGAAAATAAGGGAACTGGAGTCCGTTAACAGGTGATCTTTTTGCTGCTGCTCATCTTGGTGCTGCTGCTCGTTTGCTACTACTATCTTGGTGCTAGTGCTGGCCTTGTTGCTACTAGTCATCTTGTTGCGACTGCTAATCTTGGTGCGACTACTCATCTTGGTTCTAGCGCTCGTTTGCTACTACTCATCTTGGTTCGACTGCTGGCCTTGTTGCTACTGCTCGAGGGCGGCAAGCGGACTGAGGATACGTTATTTAGCCGAATGGGTGTTATTTTCGAGAGCTAACGGACACCAGATACGTTATTTATAGAATATGATGGCAAATAGGCACCTTATTGCGGTAATAAGGGATCCTGAGTCCGTTAGATTTAACAATTGGGTGCGAATTAAGAAAATAAGGGAACTGGAGTCCGTTAACAGGTCAGGGGTAGCGGCAAGAAGCAGGGGGAGTTGGTTATGCTGTGCTGGCGTACAGTGTGGCATGCAGTTACATACCAGCGACACAGCGATGCTACCGTGCAGATATGCTGCCAACGCAGCCGTACCGGCGACGCAGCGATGCTACCGTGCAGCTATGCTGCCAACGCAGCCGTACCGGCTACACAGCGATGCTACCTTGCAGCTATGCTGGCGACGCGGCGGTACTGGCGACCCGGCGATGCACAAAAAAGGAGTCATCCCTCAAGATCTCAGATCTTGAGGGGTGACTCCTTTTTTAGCTTTTTCCTATGCAGCATTCGTTTTCATTCATTCATTACTGAATGCCGTAAAACTCCTGCAGCTGGTCAATCATCAGATTCGCTGCCAGGATGCCGCCTGCTGTATTCCAGATGGCATCATCCACTTTGTGGGCTTGGCCGTTCTTGACGACGTTCAGGTTTTTCCACAGCGGATCGTTGATCCATTCCTGCTCGGTTTGGTTGGCACCGCCATCCCCGGTTTCATAAGTGAAGTAGAACAGTCTGTCGGCATCTGCCTCAGGCAAACGTTCCTTCGTAATCTCGTCAACGAAATCGTCCTTGGCGTTCTTGGTCATGTCGTTGCGGGCGATACCGATTTTCTCGAAAATGACGCCCGAGAACGTATTGGTATGGTACACGCGCGTCTTGCCTGCCATGAAACGGACCACGGAGACGGTCTCATCCAGCTTGCTTCCGGCCTTTTCTTTGAAATCCTGAATCCGCTTGTCGTATGCAGCCAGGAGCTCTTCGCCTTCAGATGCCTTGTTCAGTGCCTTGGCATACAGCTCAAAATTGGTCTGCCACTCGCCGCGAAGATCCTCGGCAAAAACAGTCGGCGCGATCGCCTTCAATTGCTCATATACTTTCTCCTGACGCATTTTGTTGCCAATAATCAGATCCGGCTGCAGGCCGGCGATTAGCTCGATGTTCGGCTGGCTCTCTTCCCCTACAACGGTAACGCCTTCCATCTGGTCTTTAATATGCGGATACCATGGGTCGCCTGTCCAGGATCTAACGGCACCTACAGGCTTCACGCCCAATGCGAGAAGGGCCTCTGTTCCTTCGTTCGTGAGAACCACCACTTTTTGAGGCGTTCCCTTGATCGTTTCCGTACCCATCGCATGCGTAACTTCATACGATTCGCTTGCTGCGCTTTCATTGTTACCACCTGCAGCATTCGTTGTGTCGCCGCCGGTACTGTTTGCGTTTTCTTTCGCTGGGCTTGCTCCGCACCCGGCAAGGATCACGATCATGATGAGAGCCAGCAAGCTAAACTTGAGGCCTCTCGTTGATTTATTTGCCATTCCTTTTCCCATACCTATCTAAATCCCCCTTGTGTCATATCCCTCTACTTGAAAATCATTATCAATCACTGATTCAAAACTATAAAGGGTTTTATGAAAAATATCAAGATATTTATGAGAATGATTATCAAGATCATTGACAGATGGGGTCCCTTCACCTAAAATTCATATGAACTTAATTATTCATGGACTTAAGAAAGTGAGCATATATGCGCGTATTCGGACTATTCATATCGCTATTGGCGCTGGCTGCTGCCGTTATGTGCAGCATCGCATTCGGAGTAACAAACATACCTCTTCATCAGGTATGGGAATCGTTCACTCACTTCAACGGGAGCAACGAGCATCTGATCATTCTCACAGCAAGACTGCCCCGGGCGCTCATTGCGCTTGCCGTAGGAGCAAGCCTGGCTGTTGCGGGCGCGCTCATGCAGGTTATCACCCGCAATCCGATTGCATCCCCCAGCACGCTGGGCGTGAACTCCGGTGCGGCCTTCTTCATTATTATGTCGGCGGGTTGGCTGGGCATAAGCGGACTCCAATCCCTTACCTGGGTCGCGCTGATCGGGGCCGCGGTAAGCGGCGGTATCGTGTTTTTCCTGGGCAGCATCGGCAGGGACGGCATGACGCCGGTAAAAATCACCCTCGCGGGTGCCTCCATAGCCGCCTTCTTCCATTCCTTGACACAGGGATTAATGCTCTCCGACGGCAAAATGTTCGATCAGGTCCTGGTATGGCTGGTCGGCTCGGTAGCCGGACGCGATTTGAACCAACTTGCAGCCGTGTGGCCGTACATGACCGTTGGCATGCTGGCTGCACTCCTGCTGGGCCGTCATCTGAACGCCCTCTCCATGGGAGACGACATCGCCCAGAGCCTTGGGCAAAAAACAGCCCTCATTAAGCTGTTAGCGGCAGCGGCCGTTATTTTGCTGGCCGGAGGTTCCGTTGCCGCTGCGGGACCCATCGCATTTGTCGGAATCATCATCCCGCATATCGTTCGGTATTTAATAGGAAATGATTATCGCTGGATTCTGCCTTACAGCGCGGTGCTTGGCGCACTTCTGCTGGTGACGGCCGATCTCGGCTCCCGATACATTGCCATGCCGAAGGAAGTCCCGGTCGGCGTGATGACTGCAATCATCGGCGTGCCGTTCTTCGTGTACATAGCCAGGAAAGGAAGACGAGCACAATGAGTAAACACCGCATATTCCGCTCCAGGAACGCTAAAGTATCGTTTATGCTGGAGAGAAGAACACTATGGGTATGCCTGATCCTATTCGTGCTTTGCATCGCCGCCATGATTCTTAGCACAGGAACGGGAAGCCAGTTTGTTTCGCCGCTTCATGTCATTAAAGCATTGTTCGGCGATGCTCCGCCCATGGAGCAGGTCATCGTCATGCAGCTAAGGCTGCCCCGAATTATCATCGCCGTGCTGATCGGAGCCGCTCTCGCGGTGGCGGGGGCTATTCTGCAGGGCGTCATCCGCAACCCCCTGGCCTCCCCCGATGTCATTGGCATAACGGAGGGAGCATCGCTAGGAGCCGTTCTCTTCATCTTCATATTCACAGGCACCGTATCGATCCATTGGATGCCGCTATTCGCCATCCTTGGTGCTTTTTTCATTACCGGACTGCTGTATGTGCTTGCGTGGAAGAATGGCGTATCGCCGCTACGGCTCGTCTTGATCGGGATCGGGGTATCAGCCGCCATCAAATCGATCTCCTACATGCTGATCATATCCGGTCCGCTGCAGTTGGCCGACCGCTCCCTTACCTTCATGGCAGGCAGCATTTACGGCATGTCCTGGGATAAGGATGTATTGACCCTGCTGCCTTGGGTAGCTGTACTGCTACCGCTTACCTGGCTGCAGGCCCGGAATGTGAACATCCAAGCCTTGGGAGACGACGTTGCAAGCAGCACCGGCGCCCAGGTTCAGAAACAGCGGCTGATCCTGATCGGACTCAGCGTCGCCCTGGCCGGAGCAGCCATCTCGATCGGCGGCGCCATCGCCTTCATCGGTCTGATGGCACCGCATATGGCCCGCAGGCTGGTGGGTCCATCTTTCGGGAGCGTCCTGCCGGTCAGCGCACTGATCGGTGCGATTCTGCTCCTTGTCGCGGACTTGGTAGCTCGGACGGCATTTCTGCCGCGCGACGTTCCGGCAGGTGTATTCACCGCCGCGATCGGCGCGCCGTTCTTCCTCTACTTGCTGTATCGTAACCGCAATCGATTCTAGAACCGAAAGGAGCTGGCGTCATGAATACGCTGGAAGCAAAGGGATTGGGTCTGTCCTATGGGGGAGACTTTATATTCGAAAATCTGGATTTAACCGTGCCTATAGGTAAAATCACCGTGTTTATCGGCAGCAACGGCTGCGGCAAGTCCACTTTGCTGCGCTCCATGGCCAGGCTGCTGAAACCGCAGCGCGGCTCGGTTGTATTGAACGGAGCCGACATCGCAAGCTTGTCCACCAAAGACGTGGCGCGTAAGCTCGCCATTTTGCCTCAAGGACCAACTGCTCCGGAAGGGCTGACGGTGATGCAGCTGGTGAAGCAAGGGCGCTATCCCTACCAGAGCTGGCTGCGTCAATGGTCACGCGAGGATGAGGAAGCAGTCACGGCGGCCCTGACATCCACGGGTTTGACCGAACTGGCTGACCGTACGGTTGACTCGCTATCCGGCGGCCAGCGCCAGCGGGCTTGGATCGCGATGACGCTGGCACAAGAGACGCCGCTCATTCTGCTCGATGAACCGACCACCTATCTGGATTTGACGCACCAGATCGAAGTACTGGATCTGCTGTATGAATTAAATGTTCAAGAACAACGGACCATCGTCATGGTGCTGCATGATATCAATCTGGCCTGCCGTTATGCCGATCATATCGTCGCCATTCGCGACGGGAGCATCAAGGCAGAGGGCAAACCGGGAGATATTATCGATTCCGAGCTGATGCAGACCGTGTTCCAGCTGCCGTGTGAGATCATTCCGGACCCACTGTACGGGACCCCGATGTGCGTCCCGCGCGGGAAGGGCATGCGTCGGCCTTCAGCCGTCAAGCTGGAATCGGCGGAACCCAAACCCAAACAACCAACAACGCCGACTCCAGCCCCAGAACTGGCACCGGTGTAGTATAAAGCGCAATTAAGCCGACTCCCTTTCGCATTCAAGCGGCAGGAGCCGGCCTTTTTGATTTAGGCGTTTCTTAACAGTATGGAGCTATGATCTAAAACAGGTTTCACAAAAACATGATACGAGGGGCAGCCGGGATGGCAGAGACAAACGAGTAAGCGTATCTGCTTTAACCCGTCCATCATTTTTGAAAACAAATGCCGACGCGAATAGAAAGACATAAAAATATGCAAAAAAAAACGCCCCCATGGCGGAAGGCGGTCCCTGTATTCAAACGTAACGATCACCATGCTTCTACTGCTGTTGCTCACGACTGCTCCGCTATCGATTCATCATGACCATTTACCTAGGCGCAGGTCTCTTTTTCTCTGACGATGCGGGAGTCCTTTGAACAGCTTGGATTTTTCACGTTTCCGTTGTTCCAACAGGTTCTTTACCCCTCGCATCAATATCCGGTACCTCATCTCATCCTCATGGCCGAACTTGCGCATTTCGTCAAAATACTCGTCTGTCATCCTATCACTCCAGCTGTATAAGTCTATAGAACTAGAGTATAGGACCGAACTATACAATTTCTAAACAAAACCGGTAACAGGCTAGGCCGATGGCGTTCTATGGGTGTAAAGCGAGAATTTCGGTTTCCCATTGATTGACAAGTATCATACAATGAACAGCAAAGGAGGATATCGCTCATGTGGAGTACATGGAAGCTGAACCGGCCGGTCTGGGCAGGCATCGCCTCAGGCATTCTCCTCGGGCTGTTCCTTAAAATGATCGAGCACATCACCTCGGTGAAGGTCTATACGCTGCTGCTGAACGTTGATTACGTACCTGTCCTGAAGGAACTGAAGCTCTCCGAACCTATCGAGCTTGCGCTGCATCTCGTCATCTCCGTCCTGCTGAGTATCGCTCTGGCCGTCTTTCTGGAGCAGAAGAATTGGCCTCGCGGGCGAAGTTTATCCTGGGTCTCCCTGGTCTGTATGGTCGTAGGACTTGTCCTGTATCCGACTACGGTCTTGTCCGTTCGCACACCGGAGCTGTCCGACTTCGCTGCCCTTCTATTCTGGCTGGCAGGTCATCTGCTATACGGCATTGCATTAGGCTGGCTGCTGACAAGTTCACGTGGAATCTCTGCCAAGATCGGGAAAGCAGTCATGCGAAAACGCCGATTTATGGATTAACGCAAAATGACCGCTCCACTTGAATAGGAGCGGTCACAGCTATGAAACCGAATGCGCACATGCCGCACTCTGTTATGGATCCTTCACTTTGGCGATGTTAGCGTCCCAGGGACAGGTCCTGGTCCACCTCGCTATCGGATTCCTCATCCTCGACGTTCGCGTCGTCACCGGATGCCGCTACGCCATCCATGAAATCTTGGATCTGACCGCTGTTGCGGGTCAACGTAGCAACGGAAACCTCATGCTTCTTCGCGATATCGGACTTCGTTGTTGAAATGTTAAGCGATGAAGTTACTATATATTCTAACGCACTTGCATATCCGCCCTGTTTGCGGTACTTCGGATTGGCTTCTCTGGAGAAACTGTTCCAGACCATCAGGAGGCTGAACACTTGAAACAGCTGCTGATCATCCTGCAGCTCATAATCCCGGCAGATCTGAGGAAACACAGACTCCGCAAGCTCACGATGCTCATCAGCGTTCCAGTCCATCCATCCCAGCTTGTCGTTAATCATCTGCCGCAATTGATCGACCTGTAGCTTAGGCTCTGCTGCTCTCGCACCAGGGAACTGGATGACTTTACCGTATACCGTGCGTTCATCTCTTTCAAGACAACATCTTTTGTACTTTTTCCCGCTTCCGCAGTGACATAGATCGTTTCTTCCTAGCTTTTTCATTTCCTAGCTCCTATTTGAATGATTTCTTCTATTATACATGGAAAATATGAAAATGCGCACCTCAAGCCTGTAGACCCTTAAGGCATGCCGGCCTTCCGCGTCATAACACTCTCTTACAGGGGGGGCTTCCGATAAGAAGGTGTCCAGGCAAGCTAGATAGCAAAAAAGCGCGGGTCCCTTCTATGAAAGCCGCGCCCCTTCATATTATTCTATAATATCGTCATAACGCAAGTAGGATGTAACAAATTTGTTAGAACCTATAATAGACTTATGCCATTTTTGGTAAAGATTCCATAGATTCGCGCCTTAAGGCTCATTGGCCTGGCCCAAACGTCACAGATAGCGACCGAGCATCCCCACCACCGAGTCGGCGCACATCCGGTATCCTTCCTCGTTCAAGTGAAGGTGGTCATCCGACAAATAACCGCTCAGATCCTCTTTGACCCTGGCGTTCAGATCATGAATCGTAATGCCCATTGGCACAAGCGCCTCCATCGCTGCCTGATTGTAGGCATCAATCTCTTCATTGCTTCTGCCCTCGGATTCCGGATGCACCGGCGTCGTCGTGGCAAATACGATATGCGTATCTGTCCGCTGCAGCTCGTGGGCAATCCGCTTCAAATTGTTTACATAATCGGTGATCGGCGTCAGCGTTTCGACCATCGGAGCCTCGTGGTGCACATCCCACAGTCCATTGTTCCAATGGACGATATCAGGCGTCCCCAGCTCTTTCATCCAGAGATTGACGCCCCACAGCGTATAAAACGAAAAGCGCCCGTTCTCCCCCGGTGCCACAACTTCTGCAAGGCCAGCCAGCCTTTCCCTAACGTAAGGCTCATATCCCTCCCGGATGGAATCGCCCAGCAACAAAATCCTCTTCATGTATCCGCCTCCTCTTCAATCCATATTATAGAGTAATAAAGTAAAACAGTCTTACCCTGATCATCCAGAGTAAGACTGCAAGAACAGCACGAGACGGAGCCCGTTATATCCCCCGGACTAGTATCCCAGTGCGGTTTTGGCTTCTTTCCACTTTGCATTCAGCTTGTCGAACGCTGCCTGCAGGTCGTCAGCCACGATATATTCCTGAACATAATCGCCGGTGCCGATGCCGATTTGCGCTTTATTGGCGATTTCGTTAAACTTCGGATCGGTCGCTTCGCTCTCGATCAACGTAGGATTAAACGATTGGAATTCGGCAAGCTGCGGGATGGAGGACTCTGCCGACTTGATGATCGGCATGAAGCCGGAATCCTCCACATAGCCGGATTCCTTCACGAAGAAATCGACCCAAGCAGTGGCAAGCTCTTTATTCTTGCTGTCTTTGCTGACAGCGATGAAGTAATCCGAACCGAGCGGTGCGTTGTACTTGCCGCTGTTATCATACGGGAGCGGGAAGAAGCCGATATCCTCCGAAGCTGCTCCTGCACCGATCACCTGCGGGATTACCCAGTTGCCCAGAAAGTACATCGCCGCTTTGCCGGCAGCCACTTCGCCCTTCGAAATCTCCCAGTTGTTCGTGTACAGGTCTTTCTCTACCCATTCGTTCTGCACGAAGGTGCGTCCGATATTCGCAAGGATCCCCCAAGCATTATCCACCTGGAACGGCGCCTCCTCGGTTACCTGCTTCGAGGCGAACTGCGGATCCCCGTTCACGTACCATGCCGAATTATCCGCCCAGTTGCCCATGGTCCATTGGGCCCCGAAGTTCATGTACAGCGGAATGATGTCCGCCGCTTTCAGTTTCTCCGCAGCCGCGTAGAGCTCATCCAGCGTGGCTGGTACTTTATCGACGCCTGCGGCCTCGAATGCTTTCTTGTTATATACGATCCCTTGCGTATTCACACCCGTAGAGATTCCGTAGCGTTTCCCTTCGAATAGGGTATTGTCCGCAAAATAGACATCCTCGAACATCGCATCCGGCAGCGGCTCAAAATATTTACTGTACTCCGAGGTGGCAAGACCGGTCGGAATCATCAGCACGTCGCCGGCTTCACCCGTGGTCAGACGGACCTGAATATCCGTCGCATAGTTCGTCAATCCTTCGAATTCAATTTCGGCCTTCGAATATTTCGCTTTAAAGGCTTCCACGTATTTGTCCAGCGTGCCGTCATTCACCAGGTCGGTGCGGTGCGTCAGCACCTTCAGCTTGCCGCCAAGCTCCGCTTCGCCGGATGCCTCGGTTGGCTCGCTGCCTGCGTTATTGCTCGGCGGCGTCTCGGTACCTGCGTTATTTGTTTTATTCCCTCCGCAGGCGGCCAAAATGGATGATACGGTTAAGAGCAGAAGCAGTGCCATCGTGAATCTTTTTTTCATTTCGTCTTCCCCCTGTACGTTGAATGTGTTGCGCTTCCTGCATCCTCATGAAGCGTTTACTGATATCGCTTACATTTCAAATGATAATCGCTAACACGCCCAAAACAAATGAAGTGTTTTTGTTTTTATTGTCATAAATTATGCTAACACATCATTTTCTTGTTAGGCTCCAGAAAATCTCCCCTCTATAGCAAAATCGCACCGTGCGTTAAGCAGCATGCGGTGCGATGCTAAACCTCTATTCTAACTGTTCAGATACCGGGCTTAACCTGAGATAGCCCAACGGATTCCAATTTAAACCCGGATTCCGGCAGCATAATAATTCCTCACCGTCTCTCCGGCCTGCTTGCCGTACATACAATAATCATCATTCAGAGACGCTTCCTCCCCGCTGTACAGCCGTGCCGGCCAATCCCACAGCATATACCCCTGCATCCACTCTCGCTTGGCGCAGGCCGCGAACATCGCTTCATAATACCGCCGCTGTTCCTCCTCCGACGGGCCGCCGGGCAGCGACCAATCATTCGGGCGGGCTGCAGAGCCCTCGCGGCTTGGACAGCCGGCTTCCATGAAGAAGAACGGCTTGTTCCATCGGCGGACCGTGGCTTCGATCCGATCCAGCTGCTCCTCCCACTGGTCGATCGGATAATAGCCGCTGGAGGAGATGATATCTACCGCATCCCACCAGCGCACGCGCTCCTCCTGATATTTATCGCAGTTATACGTCACCAGCCCGCCATAGACGCTACGGACATCCGCAATGAGAGCTCGCCACTCCGCATCACGCTTGTCGGCCTGTACCATCTCGCAGCCCACGCACAGCATCTCGCAATGCTCTTCCTCTGCAATTTCAGCATAATGGCGAATGAATTCCCCATAGGAGCGAAACCATTCGGCCCAGCTCGGCTCACCCGGAACCTCCTCGTCGAAGAAGGTAATGTGGGCCCGCCACGTTCCGTTCCCTACATTAACAACTGGCTTCAAGCACACCTTGAGGCCCATGCTCTTCGCCTTGCGGATGGCCCATCGCACCTCATCATCCGTCACCGTCGGTTCCTCCCGGAACGGAATCTCCGTCGACTGCGGCGTTGACTGCACGGCAGACAGCGCAATGGCCACCCAATTCACGTTCATCTCTGCCATGCGTTCCATGGAGAACGCAGCTTCAGGCCCCGTCCAGGATCCCCGCACGCCGGTCCATCCCCATGTCATGCCGCATACTTTTTCCGTCCACGTGTTCGTCGAGTTCATATATCGAGTCTCCTCTTCTTCATCGTCTAGTGTTCGTTATTTGACTGCTCCGTTCGTAACGCCCGCAAAAATATACCGCTGCATAAACAGGAACAACACGACCGTCGGAATGAAGATAATCAGAATGCCTGCCGAGATCACATTCAGCTGCGCCGCGTTCGGACCGATGAAGGAATAGATTGCGGTAGATACCACCTTCAGGTCCTGGCTTGGCATATACAGATACGGCGTGTAAAAATCGTTGTAAATCGAGATGCTCTTCAGAATGACCAAGGTGGCCGTAGCCGGTGCAAGCAGCGGGAAGATGATGGAACGGTAGATTTTGAACAGGGACGCTCCTTCCAGCATGGCGCTCTCATCCAGATCCCGCGGGATGCTGTTCACGAATTGCAGATAGATGACGATCTGAAGCACATCGGCTCCCAGGTACAGCAGAATCGGCGCAAACATCGTGTTGTAGGCCCCCAGGCTCTGGATGACGCTGAAGGTAGCTACCTGCGTCGTGACCATCGGGATGACCTGGGCGACCAGGTACATGCCCATGATCGCTTTTTTCATCTTGAACTCAAACCGTCCGACCGCATAAGCGACCATGGTGCCAAACAGGATATTGCCGACCACCGAAATGACCAATACGATCAGGATATTGCGAAAGCCGAGCCCCAGATCCCCGATATCGATCACCCGCTTGAAGTTATCGAAGTTCAAGATATTGTCGGGCAAGTTAAGGCCGGATTGATAATACTCGACCTGGGTTTTGAACGCTCCCACGAAGATCGAGTAAATCGGAAAGAACACCACAAACAAAGCGACAACCAGCGTGAAATAGTTAAATATCGTAAAGCCGATCGAGCGTTCCCTTCTCATGATTGCTTCTCCTCCCTGAACAGCAGCTTCCGCTGGATGACAATGAACAGCAGCACGATAATCAGCAGCACAACCGCCATCGCCGAGGCCAGCCCGAAGTTCTGATACTTAAACGCCGTATCCACCGTCTTGATGACAAAGGTCGACGTATCGTTAGCCCCGAGCAGCATCACAAACGGAATATCAAACGCTTCGAGTGCGCCCGTCAAGGTAAGGATGAGCATTAACTCCAGCACGCCCCGTATGCTAGGCAAGGTGATATAACGGAACTTCTGCCAGCCCGATGCCCCGTCGATGGAGGCCGCTTCGTACAGGTCGCCCGGTATCGACTGCAGCGCCCCGATAAAGATGACCATGTTCAGCCCCATGTACTTCCACATCGAGATGAACGCCAGGGCAAAATTCACGATCCCCTTATCGCCCAGCCAGCTCTGCTGCCAGGACTCGAGTCCCAGCGCGCCGAGCAGCGTATTCAGTGAGCCGTATTCCATGTGGTATACGTTCTTGAACATGATGACCGTGGCTACGCTGTGCAGCACGTACGGCAGGAACAAAGCGACCCGGAAGCCGTTCCTCCCCTTCAGCTTGCTCGTCAGAATGACGGCAAAATAGAGGGCAAACACGACCTGGATGAGTCCCCCGATCAGATAATACAGATTGTTCTTCAGTGAACTGAACACTTCGGGCTTCGTAAAAATCTCAACGTAATTGTCAAAGCCGATAAAGTTCATATCCCAGCCGAGACCCGACCAGTCCGTCAAGCTGTAATACAACAGCGATAGCGCCGGATAATACGAGAAGGTCAGGGACAAGAGTACTGGAATGGCAAGGAAACCGAACAGAATAAGATAGCGCTGCGTTTTATAACTGAAATTGAACACGTTCCCTTCCTCGCTTTCTGGATGAAATGGTACCGTTTTCAATCATTATAAAAGACAGCGCCGCGAAAAATAATAGACTTTGTTTGGTTTTATTGTCCTCAATTTAGATAACAGTCACCTAACAAAATCGCGGTACTCCTTCGGCGTTTTCCCCGTCATTTTTTTGAACACTTTATTAAAATAAGCCGGGTCCGGGTAGCCCACGCGCTCGCCAACCATGTATGTTTTGAGCCCGTGATCCTCCTTCAGCAGCCGCTTGGCATGCTCGATTCGCACGGCGATGCAGTAGTCGGTAATCGTCTCGCCCGTTTCGGTCTTGAACAGCTTGCTCAAGTAGCTCGGGGTCAAATAGACCAGATCGGCGAGGTGCTGAAGCTCCAGTTCCTCGGTATAATGCTGCTGAATATAACCCTTGATCGTCTCCACGGCCCGATGCTCACCCTTCCCTTGATCCAGAAGCCCGGCGGCCTGCTCAACAGCGCGCTTCAGCCTCCCCGCGAACGAACGCCAATTCTCGCTGTTCCCCGGTTCCAGGTTCCAATCCACATCTCCTGCGTCAATGCCGCGCTGCTTCATCTCTTCCGCCACATGCGACTCCAGGGTCAGGCAGGCCTCTTTCAGCTCGGCCCAGCCGGGCCGCAGGGAAGCCAACTCATCCAGCCAGGAGTCCACCGCGGCCGACAAGCGTGTATACTCACCGGCACGCAGTGCCGGGAGCAGCTGTTTATCCAGCGAACGGACAAGCCGGTAGCGCTCTTCCTTCTGAACCGGCGGTCTGCCTTCGCCTCCTGAGCAGCGCCGTTCGTCGCTGTACCAAGCCTGCTCCAGCACGCTAGCGGCTTCCATATAGGCTTGCGGCAGCCATCGGCTTCCGCTGAACACGCCGCTGATGCCGAGTTTCGCCGAAGTCCCCGCGGGAAGCTGCTGCAGCAGCATGGCCGCCCATTCTCTCGCCATATTCGCATGGCTGGACTCCGCAATGGACACCAGGATCGCCTGCCTTCCTCCTTCCCAGCCGATAATTTTCCGCTCCGCCCCCCAAGCCGACGTCCACGCAAGCAGTCTCTCTTCCGCCATCTCCGGGAACGTGCGAAGGAGGAGCACGGCGTAATATCCGTGGAACAGCGCCTGCTGATCCAGCCGGTTGCAGACTTCCTCGAACAGATGCTCCGGCATGGTTCGCTGATCCGTGCCTAACAGGAAGCTGACCAGATCATCTGACTCCAGCTTGCGCTCGTTCTGCTCGCCCTTAACCAGCTCATCGACGTTCTCCAGCATGCGCAGCAGCTCTTTCATATTGACCGGTTTAAGCAAATATTCCAGGGCTCCCTGCCGCATGGCGGTCCGTGCATATTCGAAATCGTTGTAACCGCTGAGCACGGCGAATTTGGTATGGCTGGCCATCTGCTTGATATTCGCCATCAGTTGGAGCCCGCTCATTTGCGGCATTTTGATATCGGTAATGACCAGGTCAGGCTGGAGCTCATGCCATTGATCCAGCAGCTCCTGTCCGCTTGCAAACGTCCCCACGACGCGGTATTGCTCGCCTGCATCCCGTATCAGCTTGCCAAGTCCCAGCCTGATCCGTTCCTCATCATCCACCACGGCGATGTTCAGCATTCGCAAGTCCTCCTGTTCTCGGTTCTTCTACATGTTCCGCGGGAAAGGTAATCCGAACGGTAGTGCCCTGCCCTTCCTCGCTGTCTACGGAAAGGCCGTAAGGCCTGCCGTATCGGAGTTGAAGTCTCTCATGCACATTTCGCAGCCCGACTCCCCGGCCGTCCGTTCCTTGAGGCTGCGCCTGATCCAATATGCGGCGCAGCTTGGCAAGCGCTTCTGCCGACATGCCCAGCCCGTCATCCGTAACGGTAAAAACATGGTTCATGCCGTCCATGGCATAGGTAATGGTCAGATGCAGCAAGGGTTTGTTCTCGTCAAAGCCGTGATTGACGGCGTTCTCGATGATCGGCTGAAACAGCAGCTTCATCACCCGAATGGAATTAGCTGCCGAATCATTCGGCAATGTCAACACGAACCGCTCACCGTACCGGTAATTGAGCAGCTCGATGTAGGCTTTGACATGCTCCCACTCGTGCCTCACCTCTACGACCTCGCTGCCGGCATGAATGCTGTAACGGAGCTGCTGCCCTAACAGCTGAACCATATCCCCTACTTCATGATCGTTGTGAAGGACGGCCGTCATCCGAATCGTCTCCAGCGTATTGTAAATAAAATGCGGATTGATCTGGTGCTGAAGACGCTCCAGCTCCGCCTCCTTCTTCCGCTTCTCCATTGTGTAAATATCGTCGATGAGCTGTTTGATGCGTGCCATCATCCGGTTGAACGAGACCCCGATCAGCGAGGCTTCGTCACGCCTTCGGACCGGGAACACCACATCCAGCTTGCCGGTCTGCACCTGCTTCATCAGATGGACGATAGATCGCAGCGGTCTTGTCAGCGCATAGATCAGAATAAGAGAAATGATGAGCGCAAAGCTGGTAACGCCGACAGCCGCCGCAATCGTAATCTTGCGGGTCTTAAGCGCATCCTGCATCAGCTGCCGCTCCGGCACCGTAATCAGGATCAGCCAGCCGGTCTGCTCCGATTTCCAGTAAACAACAAGCTGCTGCTCGCCGTCGACCTCAAGACGAAAGCTTCCTTCGTGACCGGTGGCCTGGGCAAGCGCGGCATTGTCGGTCATGCTGCGGGACAAATATTTCTTCTCGCTGTCATAAATCACGGTGCCGTTGTCATCCAGGATGAAGGTGGTGCCGTGGGTGGTCTCCTCCAGATCGGTGACGATGTTCTCAATGACGCCGATGTTGGCATCCACCACAATGGTGCCGATGGAATGGTACGATTTATCGATAATGTCGCGGACAACCGTGAACATATACTGCTTGCTGCCGGCGGACACGGCGATCTCCTGCGTGCTGACCAGCACGGGTCGTCCGCCGGCCTCCGTGGCGAGCCTGCGCCAGTTGTCATAATACTGCTGCAGATTCGAGCGGTTGCCTCCGCTTTTGACCACGTAATACGGGTTGCCGTAAAGATCGAACAAGTACACGTTACTCGTGCCTTCCTTGATGTTGTTCATGAAATAGATGCTCCGCTCGACCTTGCGCGTAATCTGGAGCTTCAGCTCACTCTCGTTCAGGCTTGCCGGTTCCTTTGATTCCCCTTCGGCCTGGTAGTAGCGGTTCGACATCTCAAGCCCTGACTGAATTTCATTGAGGTACGAGGGAATGATCGAAATTTTCATCATATCGGTGACGTAATCGTCCAGCTTGCCCATCATTTTGCTCGACAGCTGGGACACGTAGGCGACCGTATTGTTCTCGATGGTGGCCGTATAGCGTTCTGCCGCAAAATACGTGATGAGTCCGATCGGCAGGATAATCAGAAACAGAAAGACCACAAACAGCTTCCGGTCCAAGCGTCCGGCCGGCCGCTCCTTCCATAGACGGGTGATGTAGACGCGCATATTCACATCACTCGACCTTCTTGGCATAAGCCGTGGATTCGCGAAGCATAAAGTCGCCGGCAAGCAGTATTTTTTCCAGCGGACTGTCCGGCTGCTCCACTCGTCTCATCAGCATCTCCACTGCCCTGCGTCCGAACGCCTCCTTGTTGACGTGAATGGTACTCAGAGACGGGGCCGCAAAAGCCGCATCCTCAATGTTGTCAAAGCCAGTAACCGAGCAGTCTGCGGGCACCTTGGTGCCCAGCTTGCCGAGCACCGTCATGACGCAGATGGCAATGGAGTCGTTCGCGCACACAAAGGCCGTCGGCAGCTCATCCATCCGGCTTATAATCATCTCCAGCGCATCCGTCATTTCGGAGCGGTTGTCCCCTTCAAAGCTAAGCAGCTCCTCATTCTGATCCAGCGGTAAGCCCTGCTCGCCGAGAACGGAGCGGTACCCTTGATAACGATCCGTGAAGCTGCGCGAGAACCGGATGTTGCCCACGAACTGGAGCCTTCGATGTCCGCACCCCGTCAGATAATTGGTTACCCGTCTCATGCACTCCACATTGTTCATGAACAGGGAGTCCGACGGAATCAGCGGATCTTCATGATCGATCAAGACGAAGGGGATATCCAGGCTGCGGATTTCGAGCAGCAGCTGTGACGAGATGAATCCGACGCCGATGATGCCTCTCACCCCGCTCGGATTAATCAGATTCGCAAAGCTGTCCTTAAATTGGTCGGTCACGATGACCATCCCCGTCTCCCTCAGCTCAAGCCCACTTGTGATGCCATCGATAATTCGCCCCCAATACAGGGAATCCCGCGTCTGGTAACGGACATTCGGCACAAGCACGATGACGGTCTCCTTTGCGGCTTGGCTGCCATCGGCGTTGGTTTCGCTCTTCTTGCCTCCGGCCTTCGGCGACTTGTTGGCAAAATAGCCGAGCTGGGTCGCGACGTTCACGATTTTCTCCCGGGTCTCCAAACTGACGCCGGATTTACCTGAAAGCGCTTTAGAAACTGCGAATTTTGAAAGGCCGAGATGATCGGCAATTTGCTGCATCGTGACTTTTCCAGCCATAACCTGCACACATCCTTTAGCGTAATCGGTTCGTTATTCGTTATAGTCATTAGCTATTTGTTATCATAACACCCCATTTATTAGGCAAACAATCAAAAGTTTTGAATTAGACGACGGCACAGACAAAAGCCCGTTCCAGCCAGGAACGGGCCCTTTAACGATTCAGCTTATGAACGTTTCATTGCGCTAATGTGACTTCCCCCATACGCTAACATTTGAACCTGTTAGCTGCCTTATCGCCCTGCTGCAGATGCACCATCGCCAATCACTTGCCTGAGCACAGGCTCAAGCCGGTCCGCCATCAGCTTGAAGCCGAGGTCCGTCGGATGAACCCCGTCAACCGTCGTTTCCCCGGGATCATCACCTAACCAATCCGATCCATCGACAAACGTTAGGTTATGATCTCCCGCCTCGGTCAGCTGCCGGATAAGATCCATCTGGAACTTCTTCCGCGCAAGCCGCCCTTCGAGAATCTCCGGCTTGAACGACTCGGCTCCATGGCGGATGCGGGATATCAGGATAATGGGAACCTCCGGATGAACCTTGCGGTAAGTCTCGATAAATAGAGGCAAGGTCTGTCGATAAGACTCAGTGCTCCCGGCGTTACCCTCGTAATCAATGACGAGACATGCGGGTTCCGGAATTTGAGCGGCCAGCACCGCAAGCTCCGACTCCCCTTTTCCGTTGCCGGAGAAACCCAAATTGATAAACTCCAGATGACACCTGCGGCTTAAGATGTTTGTATACGACATGCCGGGCCGTGACGCGCATCCGCCTTGCGTAATGGATGTTCCGTATACAATCACTTTTTTGGAAGAATCATAGGATTCCGGTGCCCAAACCTCGGCCCCTGGTTCAAGTCCAATCCATATCTCTTCGACGCCCTGGTACAAGGGCATATTCAGGAGGAACGACCGTGCCTCGCTTGTCCCGGAATCAAAGATGCTGCTCTCATACTCCACCTGGCCAGCCTGAAAACGAGCCGTTCCCGCATGCAGCCAATGGCCGGGGCCGCCGATATACGCATCCACGCCGCACTCCCCCGTTGGGGGCATGTGGTACATACCGGATCCAGCGGTCAGACGCACGCGGACCGACACGCTCCGCGAATTCGAGCGAAAGCGGATCTGACCGCCCGATGTGCAGTTCGCTAACGCATCCACCTCAGGTCGGATGTAAACATCCGATACCGAAGGCAGTCTGCGATATATGCGTTCTGTATGGAACCAGCCAAATCCGGATACCTGAAACGGCCCCCTCTGGGGGGAATACCATATCCGTTCGTCCGCTCCATGGTTCTCGATCTTCATGTTCTGATCCAACTGATAAGGGGATACCTTCTCAGGTTCAGGAACATTGTTCTGCACAATTCTCGCCTCCCTATGTAGTTAGGAATGAATAGGAATCCAAAGCGCTTATCTTCTTCTCAAGTGTTATATCGCCTCATCCGCTCCGGTTTCGGAGCCATTGAGCCATAATATCAGAGCCTTCCTACCGGTCCCATGCGGTGGCAACCTCTTCCTTCAGCTCCTTCAGCAGCTCTTCCTTGTCGTCTCGGTAGAACATGTTGTAGGTGTCAAACGGGATCATTCGTCCGTCGGGATGCATGATGTGGACGCAGGATTTCTTGACGGAACGGACGTCGAAGTTATGGGCGTCCAGGAACTGCATGATAATGACCCGGAAGACGTTGTCATAGGTAATCTGCTCCGGCACGGCCGCCAGCGGCAGACAGCAGAGCAGGCTCTTCAGGGAAAGCGCAGAGGATTGCGGCGAATGGCCGGTCGACAGCAGCTCAAACATTTTGCCTCGGATCACCGGATCCTGCTCAAACACAATCGTGTTGCTGTCGCCCTCGAGCAGGATTTCCGGGTCGATCATCCGTGTCAACGGCAGCACTTCCCCGCCCAGCTTCAAGGCGTAGCCCATGGCCAGGCAATCCGGGTGGCAAGGAACCGGCAGAATGTCCGCATCCGTAAATACCTCGGACTGGTCGATAATCATCCGCCGCACTTCGCTCACGGTCAACCGGTCGGTTGCCGGATCATACCCCTCCAGCCGGCCCGCAGCCTGTATCGGCTGAATGGTGACGCCGCGCACCGCTTTTTGCTGAAGTCCATACTGAATGATATCGCCGATTTCGCCGTCATTGAGGCCTTTCTTCAGCGTGACGACCAGTGTCGTGGAGATATTGAACTCATTCAGGTGATCGATGGCTTGCTGGCGGATGCGCCGCAGATCGGCCCCTCTCAGCTCCTTCAGCACATGAGCCTCAAAGCTGTCGAATTGCAGGTAAATTTCGAATCCTGGCATGTACTCGGCCAGCCTCCGCGCAAAATCGCGGTCCTGGGCAATGCGGATGCCGTTTGTGTTCACCATAATATGCTTGATCGGACGGCTCTTGCACATGTCCAGGATGTCAAAGAAATCCGGATGCGTCGTCGGCTCACCACCGCTGATCTGCACGATGTCAGGCTCCCCCTCGTTCTCCACGATCCGGTCGAGCATGAATTCGATCTGCGTTAGCGACCGGTACGAGGTACGATGCGGCGACGATTCCGCGAAGCAGATCGGACACTGCAGATTACAGTGGTCCGTGATCTCCAGCAGCGTGAGGCAGCTGTGCTGCTCATGGTCCGGACAGAGCCCGCAGTCATAAGGACAGCCGTAACGGATCGGCGTATTCCAGACAAGCGGCATTTCGGACGGCTTGATAAACTTTCGCGTCTGATGGTAATAATCGGCCTCTGTGGCGATCAGCACTTTTTCCGGACCGTGAACGAGGCATCTTTTGAGCATATAGATCATGCCATTCTCCTCGATGATCTTGGCTTCCACTTTGCGGTAACAGGTCGTGCATATGCTATTCGTCAGTTCATGATACAGATAAGGCCGGTTTTTTGGCATAATCAAGACTCCTTTGGTCAACTTGGAAGATGGGAACCCGGCATGAAGCGGCGAAGCCGGTTTCTGCCGCCGATCAGCCATGCATAATAGATGAGGCCCGCGATGCAGGCTAATTGGATATTGTTCAGTCCCAGGTAAGGATGCGGCGTCGGTTTGATCCAGTCGATCACCAGGCGGAACAGCAGATACCCGGCCATAAACCATTGAAACATCCGCCCGGACACGTAGCCCTCGCGAGTGGATCTGCCGCGGCTTTGGCGGTACAGCGGAAGCAGCAGCAAGGCCAGCACGATCAGGAACAGGATCTCATACAGCTGAGTCGGATGGCGATAAACCCCGTCGCCAAAATCCACGCCTGTGAACCAGGTCGTCGGCGTGCCATAGGTATGGTCATCCAGGCCGGTCAGAAAACAGCCAACCCGTCCGAGTCCCAGGCCCAGCATCAGCGGGTAAACAAAATCGTCACCCGTGGAATGCTTCCATCCCACCAAGCGCTTTGTCAGCTCGACGCCGATCAATCCGCCCAGAAGACCGCCGACAATCGTCTTGCCTCCCCATAGCAGGTGGAATTGGCGCAGCTGTTCCCAAGTGGCAGCCGGATCCTCCAGCCAAAATAGCAGCTTGGAGCCAATGGCCGCGCCGGCGATGATTCCAGCCAGAATCTGCAGGCTCATCAGCTTGGTCATGCCGCTCGGCCTGCGGGTCCATAAATACACGCGGAAGCCGATAAAGTAAGCCAGCGATTCAAACAACACATGTGGATGAATCCGCCAGGAACCCAGGTACAAATAAACAGGAAACTCCATCTGTCCACTCCTTGAAATAATAACTGAATTGAAAATTGCGCTTGTCGGAACTAGGAACACGTGCGTTAATAAGAAAACAGTATGGCTCCGCAGATCGTCAGCAGCAGCAGCGCAAGACCGCCCAAGATAGCCAGTATGGAGACGATTACGGTCACCCATACGTTCCTAGGCCGTCCCGGCATGCCGGGAACGGGGTTCATCTCACCGCAGCGATAGCGGCAGCGGCCCGTCTCCGGATTATGGCATTCCTCGCATACCGGCTTTCCGCAGCGCGTGCACTGAGCGACGGCCTCCCTCTCGGGATGGTTCATGCAGCGGTAGACTTCCATCCAATCACCTCACTTGGCATTTAACCCTTATATTCCCTATTGTAAACGTTGCCGGGGAATTAAACTACCAGATTCGTTATGACCGTTGTCCACTGATCATGTGGAGTTTCAGTCACCTCAACTGGAGCTGTCAAACTGCGAATTCGCGTTAACAACATAAAAAGGCAAGCCATCTGCCTCATTCGAGCCAGTGCTTGCCTATCCATTCCAGTGTTCTATCCGTCAGCTCGTGGGTGCATCCTGCCAAACATTAAACTTGTTGCCGTCGAGATCCTTGAATTTGAACTGCAATCCGCAGAAACCGTGATCAACCAGCGGCTCGACCATAAGCGACTTTTATTCTGTCAACGATTACAACCTATCCCCGCGCCGAGTAGTGGACTATATTGAACAGCACTGCAAGGACTCTGTACCGTGAGCAGTGGTATGTTAAAACTTTTATCGAACAGAAATTTTCATAATATTTCGGCTGACGGCAATCAGGTAGCGAAGTATGAAAAGACATAGTCATGGCAGGTTTCAATATGAATATTTTTAAAGTGTCTGTACGGCTAGCTCTTTGATATGCGTTTATCAGCAACCTCTCGGTTATGTCACTTGTTGCTGGTCTTCTTGATCAAGTCCACGCCATCGTATGCCAGACTTTCCACACTTACAGCCTTCTGCAGTAAGTAATGATCAAAAAAGTTCTTCGTATAGTCTGTAACAAGATTTCGCATCTCCATAGCATCCCGTTCGCCTCTGAGTTCCTCATTAACACTGGTAAACACGATGTCGCAGTAATCTAAATGCGCAGCACGATCAACAGAGAAATAATAGGTTTCCATGCTATTGTTAGCGCCAATTATCGCATTCATGTTATAGTTAGGTTCACAAAACAGCAGCAAGAAGGGTTTCTTAAGGTCGCTGCCCTGAAGGCCGAACGCACCGCTATCCAAGCCAATCCCGCAGGCGAACCGGTCGTCGTCCCGGCAAACAATCGCCGTCGTAGGCCCTCCATAAGAATGTCCGACTATGCCCATGCCGATGTCAAGCAGCAGTCTGCCCTTAAAGATGGAATTCAGCTCTCCAGAGTCCAGTTTGTAAAGATAATCGGCTGCATACCTTACATCTTCTGCCTGTAATTCACTATACTCTGTTACCTTGGCAAGTATCGGCAGTGTAAGCACGTTACGGCACATCTCAATGGCAGTTTCATCGTCAGGCCGCATCTCCATCTTACCAGCCAACGCCAGCATCTCCGGATCTTCGGAAAACGCCAAAATGACATCCGAAAAATCCTTTGATACATTAAACAGGCGCCCATCTTTACGCTTATACATCGTGCTATTCTGATGGCCGATGCTTACCACAACATATCCCATGCTTGCCAAGTCTGTGCAGATCACTGTACCCCATTCTGGAGAACCGCCCCCGCCGCAAACATAGAATAACACCGGATAGCGCTTTTCCTTCCCGGAGAGAGCAAGGTCGTCGTAACACTGGGTCTTGATATCTATAGAGAAAACATCCTTCAACGCAGTGAGAAGTGGCTGCTCATTAAACATCTCGTAGACTTCAGGAAACATGTACGTTGATGTAGCCTTACCTTCGCTGCTGTCGGACGGATAGTACACAAACGCCGTCAGTTCTCTTTTTGAGTGATCTGATGCCGTGTACTCAAAATCCATCTGGGTTCGACCGACAGTATAGCCGCCAATTGGTTCTGGAAATGCGTCATAAGTTTTCATTTACTTGTTCCCCCTTAATTAATAAAAGTGGCGAATATGAAATACATACGCTGCGCCATGAGCACTTTTCAAAACGGTGAAACTATTACATCCTAGCTTCAGTGAATCATATCTACTCCCTGGCTTTCTTGATATCGCTAACCATTTCAGAATATTTATGATCTTCAAGCAGCCCGTGACCCATAAAATCAGCAAAGTACTTGCTAATCTTAAATTGCAGCTTAGAGTCCTTAATACCGAATTCCCTAAAAAACATGACTAAATTAAACTGCATTGACTCAAACATAAAAGAAATCAGGTCGTCGTCAATATCAGGTCGGAGATATCCATCAACCCTCATTCGGCGTAAAATGTCCTTGATCAAGGGGAACGACTCGCCCTTTAACACATTTAGATATATTTTAAGTAGAATGTTCTCGGGAATGTGTAAGAGTGTTTCAGTGAGTTTGATTTCCAACTCATTCAGTGGCTCGGTCACAATGCCATTAACGTTACCTAATAAGCCAGTAAGGAAAAATCGGAAAAGGGAATCTTCATGACTGTTATTGAAATACGCAGCTCTTTTCTGGGTCACATTACGTATTAAGAGACAATAAAGGTCATCTTTGTCTTCAAAATACCGATAAAATGTTCCGGGGTGCATGGACAAACTATCCAAAACCATCTTCATAGTTATATCCTCGTAAAGATTATCAACAAAAAGATGCATAGCGTTATTAGATATCTCCTCGCGCCTTGCTTCATCTAAACGATAGAACGAATTTTTTGGCATAGATTACTCCTTAATGTGAAGTGTGAACTCATTCACACCATACCGATAATCCATTCACATGTCAAGTCGTATTGAAATATTAATATCCATATAAAAGATTAAAACCATTGCATAGAACATTATCCTTCCTAAGAGATAAGTTAATGGAGTTGTTTCGTTTTTTTATATGACCTTTGGTTGTGAGAGAATTTGTAGATAAAGGGAGTGGAGTTAAAAAGAAAAGGGATGGATTAACTGAGGCATTAGATTTTGTTCGAAGCGGAGACACAATCGTTGTTTGGCGATTATCGACTTGGAAGAAACATGCAGGAACTTATAAGTGTTGTTAATGATCTGAATGAAAAAGGGATTAGTTTTTATAGACTGCAGGAAAATATTACGATGGATAAAAAAATTCCACTGGGGGTATGGAAATAATGCTCGAAGTCACGGGCAAGATGCTGCTTTAAGACTTCTCTGGCACGTCGTATTCGGCTTTCAACCGCAGATACCGACATGTTAAGGAACTGTCCGATCTCTTTCATGGACCACTCGCTTAAGTAGTGCAGCACGACAACGGATTTACTCTTCTCCTCCAATTCTTGCAAGGCCCCCCCAGACGGAATCATGGATCACATATTGTTCCAGCCAGGGCGTGATAATGTCAGATGATGGAGCCGTTTCGTGCAGCGGGAGCTTTCGCTTGCTTCTTTTTGGCAAAATCGAGGCTGGTCCGGTGCGCAATCGCATATAGCCAGCTGCCAAGCTTGGCAGGATCGTTCAGCATATGCAAAACGCCTCCTGTACGGCATCCTGAGCCTCGTGGAAGTCCCCCAGTACACTGTATGCAACGGATAGCAGGGGGTTGGAATACTGATTGACAATCATCCGATAAGCTTCAAAATCCCCCGCTTTAGCATCTTCTATCCGTTGTTGGGATAGCAGTGAATCCTCCTTCATTTAGGATAGATCCTCCCACCGTGCCCACATCTCTTGCGGATTGAGCTCATACACCCCGTTGTCCCTGAACATGAAATGGTGCATGATGAACTCCCGGCGAAGAGTCGCAAAGTCCTCATGGTAACCCTGAATAAACTCGTTGATTTCCTTCTCGGTGTACTTCCGTCCCTTCTCCAGCCGGGATACCAAATGCGTAAGCACGATAAGTTTCTTCTTCAGCTGGGCAGGGATGCTCTTCAGCTTTCCTTCGGAAGTGAAAAAATTGTTCACAACAGCGTCCCTCGTCCGCTGATCTTCTTCCTCCAAGCGCTCCGGAACGCCCTCGGGCCTCACTCTTTGGTAGATTAGATTTTCCGTAGCAGTTGCACTATTTTTGATGAAATAATGGTTTAACGAGAAATAGATCGTGTTCTTATCCCTGCGCTCTTTGATCAGGCTCGCTTCCCGCAGCTTCGCTGCATGGTGCGTGATCGTTGCCGGCGTGACACCGATCTTCTCGGCCAAAACCTGTCCGTTCAATTCGCCTTCGGCTAGCAGGATCAGCATTTTAATTCGCGTCGGATCTGCAAGCGCCTTATGATAACTAACTACCTTATCCAATTGCATGGATATGTTCACTCCCTACACAATTTGACGAACATCTAATTTGCGATTCGTTAAATTAGATATTATCCCATCTGAAATTCAAAGTAAACCTCCTCAATCTCACGCACATGAAATAGCCCGCTCCATTTTCGTAAGGAGCGGGCTGCTGCATGACTATCGTTACTCAAGTTTCGTACTCACATGCAGATAACCGACGAACCGCGTCTTACACGACAGCTGCGTCGACTCTGGACTGATCGGCATTCTGGCATCTCTTGCATACCTTCATCGCCGTGCCGTCCGACTTGTTGGCGACGTAGAGGAGCTTGATGCGAGACGTGCTGCATACCGGGCATGTGCCGCGGCCACGCGATGGCATGTTCCAGAGTGCGCGGCCCCGTTTTGTTTTGGCCATGTTTCATATCCCCTTTATTTCATAATCTCTCTAATATTGTTGCGAACCCATCACACAGCTCGTCCAAAATGCGATTTCCCTTTGTTAAACGAATCGCAGGAAATACAGCCTGATATCTGTGCAACTCCATTATAGAGGACGGCCTGCCGCCAAATATAGGGAATAAATGCTTATGAATTCTTTTTTACATAGGTGGCTTCAAGCCTTCACGCGGTCATGAAACCAGCTCCTCCTTTATAATCCAATATTACGCTTGAGGCCTTGATAGCTTCCTGACTCCGGAAATCCTCGCTTAACGATCGTCGTAAACTTCTCGGAGAACCCATGGCTCGCTAAATCTGCGATGGGGACCAGGACCACATCGCCGATAGGATTGAGATCGAACTCGTTCGACGGAAGTCGGATTTCACCCTCCAAACGTTCCAGCAAAAAAGTAATATGTAACAGTGAGGGCGTTGAATCCGGTTTATCGCATAGATATAGAAGTTTCTTCACTTTTGTGATTAGCCCGGTTTCCTCTTCCATTTCTCGAACCATGGCTTCTTCCAGGGTTTCCCCCTGCTCTACCCTTCCTCCGGGCAGCGACCAGCCACGTTCTGACGAAACACTCTGTTTGACCAGCAAAATACGTTCGTCTTCAATCAGGATTCCGGTCACTCTGACCTGCAACAGATTGCTCATTACCACACCGCCAATTCGTTGAATTCTTCTTTCCATGAAAAATACTTAGGTTAGCTTGCGCCGTGCCTCCTCCGCTCTTTGCACACTCTCCTTCGTCCAAGGCGGTGCCTTGGGGTGATTCATGATCTCGGACAGCGTCATCCACTGTACCGACTCGACCTCGTCCGGACTCTTGCTGTAAGGCGTCCCCTTATCATACTCGCACAGGAACACCATGTTGATGACAGGACGGTCATCGTCCGTTACAAAAGAAGAGCTGTAGACATACGTGACGTTCTCCTTCACCTCGACGCCAACTTCTTCGTAAAGCTCCCGCTTCACCGTGCGCTCCAAAATATCCAGTGTGTGCCCCTCCCTGTCGACTTTGCCTCCGGCTAACGATAGTGTTCCGCCCGCATGCTCTTCCTTCATGCTCCGCGTAATCATCAGCCACTGCCCGTCCTTGCAGACGGCCCCTTCTACGTTGACGATAAACATGACACCCCTCCTCCAACAACCTTTAATCTTACTTTACACGATCCTGGTGGCGGTTGACCATTGACTCTTACCTTACAGGAGGCCGCAAAATAGGTTCCAGCATTGATTCTGTAAGGAGGAATATCATCATGCCAAGCTCCATCCGTTTGCTCCACAACGGCTTCGTCCGAGCGATCCTGATTTCCAATGTATGCTCCCAGCTCGGAATATGGATCCGAAATTTTGCCGTCCTGCTGTATGTCATGGACATGACAGGCGGGAATGCTTTTGCCATTTCCATGATTTCCGTCGCCGAATATGGACCCATCTTTCTGTTTTCGTTCATTGGGGGTGTATTTGCCGACCGTTGGCGTCCTAAAGCAACCATCGTCTGGTGCGAGATACTCAGTGCCTGCTCCGTCTTCATCGTGTTTCTGATGCTGGAATCCGGCTCGTGGGGCGCTGTATTCTTCGCAACCTTATGCTCTTCCATCCTGTCGCAGTTTGCCCAGCCCTCGGGCATGAAGCTGTTCAAAATCCATGTGCGGGACGAAGATGCTTCCATTGGCATGTCGCTGCTGCAAACGCTGTTCTCTCTCTTCATGATCATCGGTCCGATTCTGGGCACATGGGTGTTTCAGCAATGGGGCATATCGGCTGCCCTCGTGTTAACGAGCGGATGGTTCATGTTATCTGCCCTAGCTATGCTGCTTGTGCCTAAAGACCAAGAGGCATCTATGAACACTGCAACAGCAGTTCCCTCCATTCTTCAAGATATGACCGCCGGCATTCGTTATGTTGTATTCAAAAGAGATTTGCTGCGGCTAAGCCTCTGCTTCATGGTTGTGGGTCTTGGGGTGGGACTGATCTCCCCGCTCAGCGTGTTTCTGGTGACCGAACGCTTAGGCTTGTCCGCTCAGGACTTGCAGTGGATTACCATCCCTTACGGTGTCGGCGAAATCCTGGGTGGGATCGTAACGTTTATGCTCGCTTCCCGAATCGCTCCCGGTCGGTTACTGATGTTGGGTTTAATCGTGAACGGCGCAGGCATTCTCCTGCTGGGTCTGTCGACAATCCTCTGGCTGACCATGCTCTCGCAATTCCTGATTGCGCTGCTGCAGCCGGCTATTTTTATCGGGAACCATACCTTGGTCATGCAGCAAACGGAACAAGCCTACATCGGTCGGGTCACCGGAGTCCGTACGCCGCTCATGACCGGAGCCATGCTGATCACAATGGGATGCTCCGGCCTATTGAAGCAGGCTATGTCACTAACCTACGTATACGCTTTGGCTGGTGCATGTTTTCTCGCTGGATTCTTGATGATTCTTCCACTTCTTCGTCATGGGAATCACATGATATCTGGAGGTGGCGAAGCAACCGAAACTTAACCTCCTGCACAGATCAAAAACCGAGCGAAACGCGGGTTTCTCCACGTCTCACTCGGTTATTTGCTTTTTCCTAATGGCGCCTTAATCCGCGTCGTCTTCTTCCTCAACCTTTAGGATTCTTCCCGATTTCGCGAGAATTTCAACTTCAAACAATCTGTTGTCGGATGTCAGAATAAATATTTCATAGACCAACACGCCATGCTCCAAATCCATATCGACATGAACGATTTGACCCGGCACACGGGCAAGTGCTATTTCTTGAGCTTGCTGCATGGAGACTCTCTGCCTGGTCATCGGCCCTGGTACATGATAGTAATTACCGTACATTCGAAAAGTAACCTCCTCAATGAAAAAGTCCGCTCATGTACCATATGAGAGGAGCTGCTCCTTGGTGCCTATTGACGTGCCTTCTTGATTCATATCGGCACGGTTATTTATATTTTAATCGCGGTCTGGGTATTATTCCGGGAGGAACGATCCGTTATAATGAACCATAAGGCAGGATGATTCCTAGAAAGAGGTGCTTATGAGCTATCACGGATCCGATTTTTATGACAACGACGCGAACTTCGAGAAGTACATGGAGCGGCGGCAAGGGCTGGAGAACGCCAACGATACATTGGAGAAACCCGTCATCTGGCAGCTGCTGGGGAATATCTCGGATCGGCATGTATTGGACCTGGGGTGCGGCGATGCTGGCTTTGGCGTGGAAATGCTCAACAAAGGCTGTGCTGCGTATGTGGGGATTGAAGGCTCTCGTAATATGGTGGAAGCCGCCTCAAGCAACCTGACCGATTACAACAACGGAACCGTTGTGCATACGAGGATTGAGGACTTTGCATATCCCCGCGATTCCTATGATCTGGTGCTCTCCAGGCTCGCCATTCATTATCTGCAGGATATCGAGCGCGTCTTTCAATGCATTCATCAGAGCTTGAAGCCGAGCGGCAGGTTTGTCTTCTCCGTCGAGCATCCCGTCATTACCTCCACGCTTCAGCCGTCTGGCACACGAACGAACTGGGTCGTGGACCATTACTTCAGCGAAGGCTACCGGGAACAACAATGGCTCGGCGGCACCGTTCATAAGTACCATCGAACCGTGGAGGATTACTTCCGGGCGATGCAGGAAGCCGGCTTTACCGTGGAACACCTAAGGGAATCCAGACCTGTGCGAGAACATTTCTTAAACGAAGAAACCTATGAGCGCAGGAGCAGAATCCCACTGTTTCTGTTTCTGGCGGGGAGAAAGAGCGCATAACTCCCATTCCATTCCGAAAAAAAAGCACCCTTCCACTTCATAAGTGGGAAAGGGTGCTTTCTGCGTCACTATCGTTATTTCTGCTTACGAGGATCTGCCGGTCTTGCTTCCTTTATTAAATCCCTCGGGCTTGCGCTTACGGGCTTGGCCATCCATAGGTTTCTGAGCAGCTTCCGATTTGAATTTACGTGCCATCTCTGAATACGGATTACTGACGGCTTCCGCCTTCGGCTTACGTGCCGAATTCGTGCTCGAATGACGAGCTGCACCTGATTTCGGCTTACGAGCCGTGTCGGTCTTTGGCTTACGGGTGGTATCGGCCTTCGGTTTAGCCGATCTAACCGCTGCTGACTTGGCTTTGCCGGATTTGGCCGAGCCCGATTTCGGCGATCGGTCTACCTTAGCGGCTCTTAAGGAGCCTGACATCGGGAAGGCATGGTCCTTCACTTCGGGAATGGACTTTCCGATTAACTTCTCGATATCCCGGAGAAAAGGCACCTCGTCCACTTCGCAGAACGATATCGCCGTTCCGCTCAGTCCTGCCCGCCCCGTCCGGCCAATCCGGTGAACGTACGTCTCGGGAATGTTCGGTAGGTTGAAGTTAATGACATGCGACAGCTCGTCGATATCAATGCCTCTAGCGGCAATATCCGTCGCGACCAGGACGCGGGTCGCCCCGCTTTTGAAATTGTTGAGCGCCGTCTGGCGGCTGGTTTGCGATTTGTCGCCGTGAATGGCCTGAGCCGTAATATTCACCTTGTTCAGACCGCGCGCAACCCGGTCAGCTCCCCGCTTCGTACGGGTAAAGACCAGGGCCGACACGATGGACGGGTCCTTCATCAGTTCATTCAACTGCTGCTGCTTATTCCCGGTTTCCAGCAGGTACACCGATTGCTCGATCCGTTCGGCCGTAGAGGAGACCGGCGTGATCTCGACTTTTACGGGATTGTGCAGCAAGGTTTGGACAAGCTGAGTAATTTCCGCAGGCATCGTGGCCGAGAAGAACAGCGTTTGTTTTTTGCTCGGCATTTTGGCGATAATACGCTTCACGTCATGGATAAAGCCCATATCGAGCATGCGGTCGGCCTCATCCAGCACCAAAATCTCCACATGCTGCAAATCGACGTGCTTCTGATTCATAAGGTCCAGCAGTCTGCCTGGCGTAGCAATGAGGATGTCCGCTCCTTGCTGAAGCGCCCGTTCCTGCGTCTTCTGCGAAACGCCGCCGACAATCGCGGTCGAACGCAGCTTCGTGAACTGGCTGTAGGCTTTGACGTTATCCGAAATTTGCAGGGCGAGCTCCCGGGTAGGCGACAATACCAGGGCGCGAATGCGGCGCCCCATGCCTGGTTTAGGGGGTTGCTGATTCAACAGCTGGATCATCGGTACCGAAAAAGCGGCGGTCTTCCCTGTTCCGGTCTGCGCGCAGCCCAGCAAATCTCTGCCGGCCAACACAGCCGGGATCGCCTGAGCCTGAATAGGCGTTGGCGTCTTGTAATTCTCCTTCGCCAAAGCCTTGAGAATCACGGGGGATATATTTAAATCTTGAAATGTCATGGGGTCTCCTTTAAGGTAAATACCTATATTGTCTCATCACGTAACATGGGGCATCTCATGATCGAGTCTCCACAAGCCGTTCCTTTACGTCATAACATATAAGGATACCATACATCGGTATAAAAAAAGAAGCGGAATTTTTCTCCGCCTCTTGTTTAAGCCCCAAACCGCTGCCGATACCCGCATTTTCTGCATAATTCCTCAACGGCTTCCCGACGTGAAAATCCGTCCACCAGGTTGTTCGCTCGCTCCCCATCGACGATGTCCGAGAAGGACTTCTGATGAATATTGCCCAAATTGATGACCCCTTCCCCGTCCAGACAGCACGGGACAACCGTCCCGTCTACGAGAATGGCCGCCTGGCTGCGAAGCGCATGGCAGAAGCCTTTGCCTTCATCCTCCGGCGCTGTTAGACTTGGCCACTGGAACTCATAATCCTGGTTCAGATAGACATGGTCGGCAACCTTCACGCCACCGCCGGGTTCAACCTTTTCCTCGATTCGGTAGTCCAGATTGAATTCCTGCTCCAAAATTTCGAGTGTCTGGCGGTTACGGCTCTTCTCCAGGTTCGTTTGGTTGTCCTGCGTCAGATTCCACAAACGGAACGAAAAGATGACTTTATGCTCCTCCGCGGCACGAACAAAGGAGAGTATCTCCCGCAAATATCCCTCACGATTGGTTGAACCAACATGTCCGTCGAAGCTGTGGAGCGAGAAGTTCATCTGTCTCAAGGCTGGCTTGCCCAGCAGCTTATGCCGGTTCTTCGCGATCAACGTACCGTTGGTCGTGATATTGACCTTGAACCCCTTTTCATGGCTAATATCCAGCAGCTCATCAATCTTCGGATGGAGCAGCGGCTCTCCCTTCACATGCAGATAAATGTAACTTGTGTGCGGCTTGATCTCATCCAATCTTTTCGCGAAATCTTCCACTTTAATGAAGTTGGCCTTACGCTCTGTCGGCGGGCAGAACGTGCAGGCGAGATTACAAATACTCGTGATTTCTATGTAAACTTTCTTAAACGTCTTCAAGATGTTATCCCCAATCCCATGTCTATGATCGTATGACGATTTGCCAGCTTGGTCGCTTGCCGATCCTACATATCGTACCATAGGCGGGCTTTTACAGCTACAACTACAAATGCGATCTGGTGCCATTCTGTATAAAACGAAAGAAGAGGGAGCACCCTCTTCTTTCGTTTTTTCTAATTAACGTTCATCGTTTATGTTGAATTCGTCACTCTTGAGCATCAAACCATCTTTTTGACGGTTTCTTATTTATCAAAATCATACTCAGCTAGTTCTTCAAGCGTCATGGATCTTATCGTAATGGAAGTACCCGGGGGGTCTCGTTTGGCTGAGACTTCCTAGAGCCCTCGTCTACAGGACGAGTTTCTTTCGGATCATCTACAACATCGTCTCCTTCATTCTCAACAACAGCTACAGGACGAGATTCCGTTGGATAATCCACAACACTGCTTCCATTCTCAGCTACAGCTGCAGGACGAGTTTCTTTCGGATCATCTACAACATCGCTTCCGTCATTCTCCACGACAGCTACAGGACGAGCTTCCGTTGGATAAGTTACAACATTGCTTCCTTCATTCTCAACTACAGGTGCAGGACGAGTTTCTTCTGGCTGAGTTTCAACATAACTTTCTTCATTCTCAACCACTGTCTCAGAAGGTACCGCTTTAGGGACCGCTTCTGTTGGTCGAGCTTCAGCATGACTCTCCTCATTCCCAATGACTCTGGGCGTATTGTTAGAAGCCCATGCCGCTGCTGATGTGCTAATTACAGTAACTAAGAACACTGCTGCTATCGTGAGATACAATGCTTTCTTTTTTTGTTTCTTTACATTAAGCATCATCATTAATCTCCTTTTTAATTGTTTGCCGTCACCGGATAAGGAAGCGCAAAATTGCACGGGTAAATTCCTCGATCCTGCTACGACGCTTAAAATCGTCTCCCCATACCGTTTTCGCTCGGCATGGGACATCTCTTTTACGACCTCTTCATCACAAGACAGCTCACTCCATACGTGAATGTCCTTGCGAAGAATGTGTACCAAGGGGTTAAACCAATGTAAGGCACTTGCTCCAAGCGTAAACGCTTTGACCCATAAATCTTTCCGTTTCAGATGGATCAACTCATGACGGATCACCATGTCCACGTTAACGGTATTCTCGATAGGGAGATAAATGGCGGGTTTCCGCAGGCCGACAAGAACAGGAGTCCGAATGATGGAGCTGTAGAAAAGCCGGACGTTGCTTTTCATACCAAGGGCTTCCTTGATGAAAGGGAGCTGTTTGGCAGCTTCGCTGCTTATCGGCACAGTGGTACGCGTATGTTCTAGTTTCTTTAAAAACCTGCGGTAACAATACATCTGCCATCCAGCAAAAGTTATAGCACCGGTCGCCCATAAGACAATGAGGGGAAGGGCTACGTTTGCTGAAATGGTCTGTTCTGGGATGAACTGCTCCGGATGAGTCGCTAGATATGGACCGGGCAGCGCATGTTGCACAGTTGAAGGCAACTCGTTCACGATGGGGACGGTTGCTGTTCCATCGAATATAAAAAACGGTGAAATCGAGTGAATACCAAGAACTACGGGCAAAAGATAAAAGCCTACGGCCATTATGCTAATTCCATAGCGCCACTTTGTAGGAACGGCATGGATCGATACGATCCGCAGTACAAGAATGCAGGCTACGACGGCACTTCCAGCAACGGTAAGGGTAAACAGCCATTCGAGAATAGTATTCATAAGCCCCCCTACTTTTGCGAAAACCATTGCTTCAGCTCTGCAATATCTTCATCTGATAGCTTTTCACCGTCATACAATGCTGAAATTAGGTTTTTGACCGAGCCTTGATATAATCCGTCCAGGACGTGCTGCGCTTCCAAAAGCTTATAATCTTCAGGCGAAATGCGAGGCATATATTGATTTGTCCGTCCATGCCTCGTAGCCGAAAGTGCCCCTTTATCCACTAAACGCGATAGGAAGGTGGAAATGGTCTGCGCTTTCCACTCTCTTCCTCTTCGGGCAAACAGACCTAGCAGTTCGGTGGATGTGACAGGCGGTGTACACTCCCAAATCACCTCCATTAGCTCCATTTCAGTATCCGATAATTTTTGAACCTGGTTCACGGTGAACACCTCTTTACGTCGTTATGCGTCCATAACGAACTTAATCACTACACGATGTAGTGATTAAAACTTACTACATCGTGTAGTGGTAAGTCAAGCGAAGATAAGTTTAAATTTACTACTACATAGAACTAATACGTAAAAATTAAAGAACCGCGCGGGAGCGCGGTTCTTTATCTAAACATGCAGCTTCAAATTATCGAGGGCGTCGGATTCCCCGGGTCCTCTTATTTGTACTCGTACAGATGGTAGTGTTAACGCCGTTTATTTTGAATCGTTGTCGTCATTTTCCACAGTCTCGCCTGCTTTGTTTCCCAATGCTGCGCCTGCGATACCACCAGCAATCGTACCGATTGGACCCAGAATGGAACCTACAGCAGCACCCACGACGCCACCACCCGCGGTTCCTAAAGCTTCTCCAGCGTCAACACCCATGTTGGTCGTGTCGCGATCAGAATCAACCTTTTGATTACGATCATTTTTATTAGCCATCCATCTCACTCCCTCGACATTGTGATAGGAACAGCTCCTTCTTGCCAGTCGTTGTTCCAGACCATATCTTGCCCTAACCGATCTAAGATAATTCTATAAAATATACCTATTCAGGTCCTGTCTACTCCAAATTAGGTTGCGAATTTTAGACGATGTTTGCGGATTATGGGATTATGTAAACGGTACCAAGCTTGCTACAATGAACATGCAATTACGAAATGAACTTTTGTTCAAGGGGGATTATACATGAAAAAGCTGTCGATTTTACTGTTAACCTGCGTGTTGATCATAGGGGTGCTGAGCGGTTGCGCAAGCAGCGATTCCGATTCGGGATCGTCGAATAAGCTCGTCATCTACAGTCCGAACAGCGAGGAAATTATCAAAACCATCATTCCAATGTTCGAGAAGCAGACCGGGATTACGGTTGAGCTTGTAACGGCTGGGACCGGCGAAATTATTAAGCGCTTACAGTCCGAGAAGCAGAACCCATACGCTGACGTGATGTTCGGTGGTTCTATGGCGGGTTTCCGTGAAAATGAAGCTTTATACGAGCCTTACGTATCACCTGAAGACAAGAACTTAATGGAAGGCCACCGCAATACGTCGGGCTTCGCTACCCCTTATATCTCGGATGGCAGCGTGCTGCTCGTGAACAAAAACCTGATCGGCGACATCAAAATCGAAGGCTATGCGGATTTGCTGAACCCGCAGCTCAAAGGGAAGATTGCTTCCGCTGACCCGGCAAGCTCAAGCTCTGCTTTCGCACAGTTAACCAATATGCTGAAAGCGATGGGCGGCGATTATGAGAACGAACAAGGCTGGAACTACGTCGGTCAACTGATCGAGAACCTGGACGGCAAAATCGCGAGCGGTTCCGGTGCCGTTCACAAAAGCGTGGCGGACGGTGAATATGTAGTCGGCCTTACCTACGAAGACCCTTCCAGCACCTATGTAAAGAACGGCGCTCCGGTAGAAATCGTATATCCGAAAGAAGGCGCCGTATTCCTGGATGCGGGATCCGCCATTATCAAAGATGCGCCGCATATGGACAATGCCAAAAAATTCATCGACTTCATTCTGTCCCAAGAAGCACAGGATGCGTTCGGAACGCAATTAACGAACCGTCCGCTTCGCCAAGACACAAAGCTTGGAGACCATATGAAGCCTTACGAAGAAATCCACATGATTGATGAAGACACGGACTATGTAAGCCAGCATAAATCCGAGATCGTTGAGCGTTATGTCGATTTATTCACTAGCGTTAAATAAACTATAGAATCAGGTGACAACCATGAGCGTAACCATAACCATTCAAGACTTAATCAAAAAATACGGTGACACAACCGTCATTCCCGAGCTGTCCCTGGAGATCAAGAAGGGTGAATTCTTCACCCTTCTCGGGCCTTCCGGGTGCGGCAAGACCACACTGCTGCGCATGATCGCCGGCTTCAACAGCATTGAAGGCGGAACCATTCATTTTAACGATCGCGTCATTAACCAGGTGGAACCGGGCAAGCGGAATATCGGGATGGTCTTTCAGAGCTATGCGATCTTCCCTCACTTAACCGTCAATGGAAACATCGCGTTCGGACTGGAGAATCGAAAGTTATCCAAGGCGGAGATTAATGCCAAGGTGGATGACATCCTAAAGGTCGTTCAGATTGAGCCCTATAAAGATCGCATGCCGAAGAACCTGTCAGGCGGCCAACAGCAGCGCGTTGCGCTAGCCAGAGCGATCGTGATCCGGCCGGATGTCCTGCTGATGGATGAGCCTCTATCCAACCTGGATGCCAAGCTTCGGGTCGACATGCGTAACGCAATTAAAGACATTCAGAGAGAAGTCGGGATTACCACCGTCTACGTCACGCACGATCAGGAGGAAGCCATGGCGGTATCCGACCGCATTGCGGTCATGAAATCCGGCGTGATTCAGCATCTCGGAACGCCACAGGAGATTTACCAGCGCCCTGCGAACGTATTCGTTGCGACCTTTATCGGACGTACCAACATTATCATGGGCAAATTAACGAAATCGGCAGACAGCAGCTATGCCCTGCAGTTCGGTTCAGGCTATTCGGAAGAACTGTCAAACATTCAAGTTCCGAATGCATTTGCTCAGGCTTCCGCTCTGAACGTTCAAATCTCGGTTCGGCCGGAAGAGTTCATTCTGACCGAGGACCAAACCGGCATGAAAGCAACGATTGTACACAGCGTATTTTTGGGGCAAAACACCCATTATTTTGTGGACTTGGCGTCCGGTCAACGCGTGGAGATTACGCAGGAATCGAAAACGTCACATATCCTTGAACCTGGTCAAGTCATCTATCTCAAGGCGAAAAAAGAGAAGATTAATGTTTATGATGCAACAGGTGAACTGAACTATACAAGGGGCGCTCGGCTATGAGAGAGACGCGCAAACGATTTGATGTCTGGACCAACATTTCGTTACTGATCTTTGTGTTCTACATTCTTTTTCTGGCCCTGCCTTTGTTTACGATGCTGTTCAAGAGTGTGTACAACGGTACGACAGGCGATTTTTCCCTCGCCTATTTCACGAAGTTTTTCAGTAAGCCCTACTATTTAAACGCCCTATTCAACAGCGTGAAAGTCACCGTCAGCGTAACCTTGCTTGCCGCCATTATCGCAACGCCGCTGGCGTACATCATGGCAACGGTGAAGATTAAAGGCAGTTCGGCTATTCGGGTCATGATTCTGATCTCCTCGATGTCGGCTCCTTTCATTGGCGCTTACTCCTGGATCCTGCTGATGGGCAGAAGCGGCGTCATTACCAAATTCGTTAGCAGCACATTCGGCATTACGATGCCGGATATCTACGGATTTACAGGGATATTAGTGGTCTTGACCTTGCAGATGGTCCCTCTGATTTTCATGTATGTATCAGGTGCACTGAAGAATATGGATCAATCGCTGATGGAAGCTGCCGAGAGCATGGGTTATACAGGCTTTGGCAAAATGCGCAAAGTGCTCCTCCCGCTCATTACGCCAACCTTGCTGGCAGGCGGACTGCTCGTCTTCATGCGCGCGCTTGCCGATTTTGGTACGCCGATGCTGATCGGCGAGGGATACAAGACCGTTCCTGTACTGATCTTTAACGAGTTCATCAGTGAGGTCGGCGGCGATGACGGCTTTGCAGCGGCGATCAGCGTCATTGTCGTTCTCTTCGCCACAACGATATTCCTGCTGCAAAAATTCGTAGCCAATCGTAAATCCTTTACGATGAGTGCACTGCATCCCATTGAAACCAAGAAGAAAAAAGGGATCGGCAATATCGCGGCTCATGCCGTTATCTATCTGTATACGCTAATCGCGCTGCTGCCGCAGCTCTACGTCATCTATACTTCATTCCTGAAATCCAACGGCAGAATTTTCGTCGAAGGCTTCTCACTCCAAAGCTATCGGGATGCCTTCAGTAATATTGGCGGGGTCATTCTGAACACGTTCTTCTTGGCCATCGTGTCGCTGGTCGCCATTATCCTGTTAGCGATACTGATTGCTTACGTAACCGTTCGAAGAAAGAATGCGCTAACCAATACGCTGGATATCTTCACGATGTTCCCGTATATCGTCCCGGGCTCCATTCTGGGGATTGCTCTCTTGATCACGTTCAACAACAAGCCGCTGGCCTTAAGCGGAACGGCCGTCATCATGATCATCTCATTTGTCATCCGGCGCCTGCCATATACGATTCGATCCAGCGCAGCCATCCTGCATCAGATTAACGATGGGATCGAGGAAGCAGCCATCAGTCTGGGGGCCTCCCAGATGAAGACGTTCTTCAAGATTACGCTTCCGATGATGCTGGCAGGCGTAGTCTCCGGCGCGATCCTAAGCTGGATTACCATCATTACCGAATTAAGCACCTCGATCATTCTGTATACAGGCAAGACCAAGACCGTAACGGTTGCCATATACACCGAGGTCATTCGCGGGAACTACGGCGTGGCGGCAGCCCTATCCACAATTCTTACCGTCATTACGGTGGTGTCACTGCTTGTCTTCCTGAAGCTCTCTGGACAAAAGGAAGTTTCCATGTAAATGTAATGAAATCATAAAGTAGACTACATCCAAGTCGGCACCTGCAGCACGAAGGCCGGCTTGGATGTATTTGGATGATCTGCGGCTACCGCCAGTCGGTATAATAGGATCGAGGGGCTTATCGCAGATGGAGGGCAGCATGAAACCTACACATTATCGCAACTTCAAGGAATCAACCCGTCATTTATTTCGCATCTATACGATGATCCCGTTCTCCATCTTAATCGTATTGTTTTTGGCGTTCACGATTATTAATGGCAGAATGAACCTAACCCAAAAAACGACCGAAGCTGCCCAGTCCATCAGTCAGTCCATATCCGGCGTTTATCAGCAGTACTACGAGGAGATTAATCGGATGGCCGTCTCTCCTACCGTGATCGATTATGTAAGCTCGCATTTGGGCAGCGAACAAGTGTACTCCGCATTTTATGATTTCAACAACCAGCAGAAGGTCAAGAGCATTTTTCATATCGTCAATACGGATGGGGTCTTCCTGGCAAGCTCTGCCCCGGCGGATTCACTGTATTCCAATTTTGCCTTCGGCAATCTCATTCATCGAATTGATCAGCGGCCCGGCGACACGCTTACCGAAATGAACAGCTTTCGTTATTCGCATGATCGCGATACGAGTTACACGTTTGGCAAGGCCATACTTAAGGACAAGCGGACGATAGGCTATATCATCTATCAGCTGTACGAATCGGACATTCAGAAGGTGATTTTCAAACAAAATAATGAGATCGCCATGATCACCGATGAACATAATACCATCATTGCCACGACCAGCAATGTGACCAAAGGCGTTCTCAACAAATTCAGCCCGAAGGTCGATAACAAGGGACATGTTCTGCTGAACGAAGGCAAATATTATATGTATGCCAAGCGAATCCCTGACACGCCGATTCAAGTCATTACGCTGAATTCCTATAAATCGGAGCAATACACCTACTATACGGTTTCTTTCTTTGTCCTCGCGGCCAGCCTTCTGCTGTGGGTCTTGATCCAGTTCCTGGCGAACAAAATGTCGACCCGAAATTCCGAATCGATCGATAAATTAATTCATGCCTTGGCCCAGCTGCGCGAAGGAAACTTCAATGGCTATGTCGACATTCAGACGAACGACGAGTTTCAAATTCTCGGCGATGAGTACAATGTGATGCTGGATCGGTTGAAGGAATTGATCGAGAAAAATAAAGAGCTGTCGGAGCTCCGCACGATTATTGAGGTAAAGCAGCTGCAATCGCAGTTCCATCCGCATTTTATTTTTAATGTCCTTGAAACCCTGCGCTATGCTATTAAGATTGACGCGAATCAAGCCCAGGACATCGTGCTGATTCTCTCCCGCTTGCTTCGATACAGCATCGGACATGATCGCAATGTCCAGCTGAAGAATGACATGAATTATGTACGGGATTACCTGAAGCTGCAGCAAATTCGGTTCAATGATCGGCTGGAATATCGGATTACCGTAGCGGAGGAAACGCTGGATGTATACGTCCCCAAGCTTCTGCTGCAGCCGATTATCGAAAACGCTATCAAATATGGATATGAGAATCAAAGTGATGTGCTGATTGAGATCAACATCTACACATCAACCGGCAAGCTCATTCTGGAAGTTCGCGACAACGGGCAAGGCATGAGTGAGCAGACCCTGCAGGAAGTGAATCAGATTCTGCAAAGTCAGACGAATACGACGCAGCATATCGGTCTGTACAACGTTCATCGTCGTTTAGTGCTTTTATATGGCGAAGAATCCGGCATTCACATTGACAGCGCGCAAGGAAAAGGTACCTGCGTGGCACTTACAATTCCTTACGAATGGAGTGAATATCATGTTTAAAGTACTGCTGGTCGAAGATGAAGATATGATTCGCAGGGGGATACGGTTCAGCATCGATTGGCTTCAATACGATTGCATCGTCATTGAAGAAGGACTGAACGGGCAGGATGGCTACGAGAAGATCTGCGAGCTGAAGCCGGATATCGTCATTACCGACATCACCATGCCGATCAAGGACGGCATTTCAATGATTCGGGAAGGTTTGCAGGAGCATACCTTCAGCAGCATCATTATCTCCGGTTATAATGAATTCCACCTTGCGAAGCAGGCACTCCAGTTAGGCGTCACCGAGTTCCTGGTGAAGCCCTTAGAGGATGAGCAGCTGGTAGCGGCACTCGAATCAGCCAAAGCCAAAGTGGATTTAATCCGCAAATATGAAGTGATCTCGAATCATCCGCAGGAAAAGGAAGAGATTCTAAACAGCAAATTTCTGGAGAAGGAAACCAAGACCTCCAAATACGTGGCCAAAATGATCGCATATGTACAGGAGAACTATGCCAAGAAGATCAGCATTCATGACCTCGTGGAGGAGATCGGCTTAAGCGCCTATTACCTGAACCAGAAATTCAAGGCAGAGACCAGCTACACCTTCAACGAGTTTCTCAATCGCTATCGCATTCAGAAATCGATCGATTTACTGAAGTCAGGCGATAACAAAGTCTATACCATCGCGCAGGATATCGGATTTAGCGACTACAAGTATTTTATAAGCATCTTCAAAAAGTACGCCCATGTCACGCCGAGTCAGTATCAGGAATATTTCGAGGAGAAGAATGGATAGATTAGGGTAATCTAGATACTAGAGGTACTCTATCGCACTTATATATTTGCACACACCCCTGCTAGGCTTGAGCAGGGGTGTAGAATCTTTATCTATGATTCCTGTCGTTCATACAGCCGGTACATGGATAGCTCACCACGCATTGCCACCGCTTGCGCAAAGGCTTCCTTCACGTCCCGTCCCTGCTGAACGATCTCATAGAACAGCCGGAGAACGAACATCAGCGCATCGTTGCCTTCCGGATAGTCATCCGGCCCGATATACATCCTGCAGCCCTTCTCCAGGAAGGCGTCGGCCAGTGCCGGATCCCCCAGCGAGCAGCCGTTCGCGATCACCGTCTTCCCGTCCAGCTTCGCATAACGCTTAATTTCGGCAGGCCCGAAGCCGCCCTTCGGCTCATCCTCCTCGTATACCTCTTCGCCGAGCTCCGGCATGATCAAGCTGCCTTCATCCCCATGAAAGTTCAACAAGATCATATCGGTGCCTTCATATATATCATCCCCTGACAAAACGGAGATCAGATCATTCGGCCTTCCGATCCAATATGTAAAAACGCGTACCCCGAAATACTCCAGAGCCGCTCTTACGGCTTGGCTCTCCATATCGCAATCCGGTCCGACGACCAGAGCGACCTGCATAACCGGCTTACTCACTACTGTATCAACTCCTGACAATTACATAGATTTGGAATTGGAGCCCCATTCTATTATTGCCGGCAACATTTCCTTTTTCAACCAGGCGCGGTTCATCATACTTTTCTCCATATCATCCACCATTGTTTATCATACGAATCGACTTCGATCTCTTCCAGACCTAGATTCGCTTCGCTGATCCAGCTTCTAGCCAGTTGTATATAGTCGTTGTGAAATTCGGAGGAATACCCCATTTCATCATATCCGGCATAGGTAATGTTATCGAATATCATGTATCCTCCGCTTTTTAACTGCTTACAGCTTGTGTCTATGATTTGGATAAACGCCTGATACGCTGCATCTTTTAGCGTACCTTTGCGATGATACTCCATCACAGCTTGCAGCATTTGAGGTTCGATTGACCACCAATCCTGATTTTCGGTATCTATGCCCTCGCGGTTGGCGATAATGGTCTGAATGATATCATTAATGGCATGATGAAAAGCGACAACGTCAAAAGAGGACTCTGGATAATATAAACCGATATTGGCGGCATCGTCCCCAACAACCCGTATGTTGACGTCCATTCCTTTCGTTTTCTCCTGAAAATTTCGTGTCAGGTCCCTGTTGAGGTTGGCCGTCACATAGGACCCCGCTTCATGGGAATAGGCGTCTACAGCCTTTGGAATGTAAATGACATCGCCTGCGCCGACTTCCAAAAGACTTATAGCACGGGGCATATGCAGCTCCATGAAGAGATTCTGCCAAGATGCTGAATAATACAGTTGAAGATATTCGAATACCTTTAGCTTGGATATGCTTATCGGCACTGCTAGTGTGTCTTTCAATTTGTTTTCCAATTGGACTGCGTTCATCTGTTCCAATTCAGAAATCATGTCCTGCGAAAAGTCACGTTTTAGGATATCGTTAAACAAGCCGGCACTCGTTTTCTCTGCTAGCGTCTGCATATTCATCAGCGTATCCCTCTCTTCTTATGGTTTCTAGAGTATATTCGAATATATGGTGTTTTTTCCTCTTTTTAATTATTTGAAAGCGTAATTTATTAATATAAACGCAAAGAACCCGAGAGAGGCACTTTTTTCAAAGTATCCCTCTCTCGGGTCTTCGTTCTAAAAACGTGGATATGGCGGTTCATTAGCCAACCGCTTGCGCCATTAACTCACAATATGAGTGCCGGCCTGTTTCCTGATGGCATCGCTTAAGCTTTCCGGGTTCGTAATGATAACTCTGCGTCCCGGCTTCTTTAGAAAATTGAGACTCGCCTCAATTTTGGGGAGCATGCTGCCTTTTGGAAAATGCCCCTCTTTCACATACTGTTTAATCTCGTCAACGGTGACTTCTTCGAGCGCCTTCTGATCCGGCGTACCGAAATTCACGAATACTTGGGGCACGCCCGTTGTGATAATCAGCGTTTCCGCATCCACCTGTTCTGCCAATAAACTTGTGGCAAAATCCTTATCGATCACCGCATCGATGCCTTCGTAGGTATGCTCCTTCGTCTTGATGACGGGAATGCCTCCTCCGCCGACGGCTATCACGATACAGCCGGACTCGATCAGCGAACGGATGGCATCCTTCTCGACAATATCAATGGGCGCAGGCGAAGGAACAACCCTTCGATATCCCCGGCCCGAATCCTCAATCATCACCCACTCAGGATGCTCGCGCTTCAATTCCTCGGCTTGTTCCAGGGTGAAGAAGGAACCCACCGGTTTCGAAGGCTCGCGGAAGTTATGGTCGGCTTCGCTGACCTCAACCTGCGTGATGATGGTTGCTACCTTTTTCGTGATGCGGCGGTGGATGAATTCATTCGTTAACGCCTGCTGAATTTGGTAGCCGATGCCACCCTGCGTATCCGCCACGCAGTTCACGAGCGGAACAGCATTCATGCCGATGACCTCGGAAGCCACCTCGCTCCTTCTCAGCTCGAAGCCTACCTGCGGCCCGTTTCCGTGCGTAACGACCACGTTGACGCCGGCTTGCACCATATCCGCAATGTTGGCTGCAATTTCGCATACCGCTTCGTACTGATCCTTAATCGACTCGCGACCCTTATCCTTCACTAACGAATTTCCGCCAATGGCTACAACTACAAATTTATTCATGACAATCCTCCTGGTCGTTCAGCCGATTGCTCCAGCTGCGTGATCCTCTATGACGAGCCGTAAGGCGCGGGGACATAACAAGCTATAGCGTTTAGTATCCAATTCATCCCTATCGTGCCCGAGGCTGTGGAAAATTCCGAAAAGAGGCATTGATTCTGCAGAATTATTTTCGTGCGGCAGCCGTTGCTTTTTCTTTCAATCCTTCGGCTCTGCCATGGTTCGGATGAACCGTAAGCACACGTTCTATAAGCGCCATGGCCTCCTCCGTCCGTTTAAGCTCCAGCAGGCTGCAAACCTTCTCACAGTAATAATCCGCATGATCCGGACCGTATTCGATTGCCTGGTCAATCTGCTCCATCGCCGCCTCATAGTTACCAAGCAAATTTAAGGATTGGCCCTTATGGTAATGATATAGCGCATTGGTGCGATCATGCATGATTGCATGATCTATCGCATCGGCAGCCTCTTGGTGTTTACCGAGCGATCTCAGGCTGTTCGCCTTGTGAAATGAGAAATCATAACGCCAAGGCTGCTGGGCTAACAGCAGATCCATCACGATGACGGCTTCCTCGTGCCTGCCCAATTCTCTTAAATAATTGGATTTATGATAGCGGTAGAACGTTTCCTCCGGCTTCCGCTCAATCGCTTTATCATATTCGGCAATGGCTTCTTCAGGACGCTTCATCATCCGATAAGCATTGGCGGTATAGAAATAGAAGTCGAGATCGCCGAGATCAAGCGACAGCGCTTGATGATAAGCTGCCAGAGCCTCGTCATAACGTCCTAATTCTCCGGAAAAATAGCCCTTGTAGTAGTAGAGGTCGGCAGGATTCCCCTCTTCCCCCAGCGCGTTGTCTATGATCGAGATGGCTTCCTCATATTTCTCTTCCCTAGCCAGCTCTTTCGCTCTTTGGATGCTGCCTGGGAAACTTACGCCTTGTTTGTTGAGAATCTTGATTACCTTATGCTGCTTCATCTCTACAGCATGCTGGAGGGAAGACTTTCCGTCACGATCCTTCAAATGCACGTCGGCCCCTGCTTCAACCAAAAGCTGAATGATATCAGAGTACAGCCGCCCCCCGTTCCCGAGAATAACCGCCTCCAACAGCGCAGACCATCCCAGATTATTCACATGATTAACGGCAACGCCTGCTTCCAAGCAAATCTGAACGGTTCTTAAATATCCCTTTTCGCTTGAAGGCAGCAGCGTTGTTCCCCCAAACCGGTTCACGCTTGTGATATCCGCTCCTCCGTGAATAGTCATCCGCAGGATTTCATGAAAACCGTTAGCTCCTGCACACAGATATGGGGTTAACATGGTGATGTCTCTTGCATTCACGTCACTGCCGGCTTCGATTAGCTTTTGGGCAAGGGAGACATGGTTTTTCTGTGTTGCAGCCATTAGAGCCGTCCGGCCCTGGCTGTCCTTGTGATGAACATCGGCACCACGCTCCAATAACTGCTCAACCGCAGCCAAGTCTCCCCGGTCGCATGCCAGAATGAGTTCGTCATTCATTGCTTCCGCATTCATCGAGTGACCTCCTCATTTTATGGTTTCAATCCTTATTTTGCGGACCTGCATATTCCGCTATTATTCTGACTGCAGTTGGTTTGCCGGATCGCGTAGATCGGAAAAATGCTTATAAACAAACAGTGCCGCAACCATCAGGTATGCGTATACGAACGGCATCAGTGTTTCTTGGGCAAATCCCACCGTAGGCGCATGGATAATGCCGAACAGGGATAGGACGGCTGCGATGACCGCGAACACGGCAGCCCGCAGCGGCTTATTCAGGATGGCGAAGATGGCAATTGAGCCCCAGATCAAACTGCTGAGCGGTGCGCCGTTCCCCAGATGATTCAGACCGTTATAATAAACGCCTTTGCTTAACAACAAATCGATGCCAACCTTGGAAGCCGTCGTCTCAGCGGCGTTAAAGATGTTATTGGCAAGCGTTAAAGCCCAGTTGGCGATCCAAGGGAATAAAGTGATGAAGATAACGGGCACTTCATTCTTAGGCGTCTCACGGACAACCTGATTGGCCGTGACCACGCCGACATAGACCAGGATCGGTACAATCGCGACAACCGGAATGATGGACAGGAGCAACGCTCCAATTCCAAAGAGCGAGATGATTAACATGGCAAAGCCGGATGCAATCGTATACCCAAGGCCTGCGCCGATGGATTTCCAACCGGCGTGCCCAATGTACACGGTAACCGGGAACGGGTTGCCTGTGAATGCGCCGATACTGGAAGCCACACCGTTCGTCAGCATGACGTTCCGGGTATTGTAAGGATCTCCGGCCGCATGCGCACTCTCGATATTTTCCAAGTCAAAAATATAGTTGGCGAGACCCAGAGGAATAGCCGATGCCAGGTACGGCAGCGCATGAGGGATTCCTTGGAACAGGCTTGTAATGTGAACTTCAGGCGGATTAAAGCCCAGTGTAGACAACGCCGTCGTAATCGCTTCTGGATTTTGCAATCCGAATACCCAAGCCAGGACGGTACCGGCAATTAGGAGCAGAAAACCGGTCGGGATTTTTTTGAATATTGGAGATTTACCAAACCAGTTGATAAAGATGATAACCAGTACGATAAAAGCGACAATCGGTGTTTCGAATGATTGCAGCATCGGGTTCATGGCAAGCAGCAGCAATCCAAGGCCGGACAAACAGGACAAGAGAACGGTTCTTGGAATTACTTTTCGGAGCAAATCGCCCAAGAAGGAACCCACAACCAGGATCATGGCTTCGAAGAAGCACCATACCAGACCGATCTGCAGCGCAAACGTTGCATCATTGGTCTGTCGGAATACCGGAATCAGCACCAGAAAAGTAACGGTAAATATCGATGGGGCGCTCGGACCTGACGGCAGTGCGGTTATGTCACTGCGGCCCGTTTTCTTTGCCAGCCTATATCCAAACCAACCGTAAGCCATGCTTGCGATAAAGATAGCGAATCCGAAGGCAGGGACTACTCTTCCGTAGACCATATCTTCCGGAAAACCTACAACAAAAATCAAAAGTGAAATCATGGTCAGCAGATTGGTTAGATTATTGGCAAGCAAGCCGAAGAACGCAGCCCAATCTCCTTTTTTCCATAACATTTTCATGAGTACCTGATCCATATAAATGCCTCCTTAGATCATTACACTTATAGTGCGTGTTCAAAAAGGTCGGTTTTCAGCACCGAGAAGATTGGATAAAGCTAGGGACTGAGGAGCGGAGCGTACGTTTTGGGTACGTGAGCACCGGAAGGACTGGCTGAATTCAAGATTCGATGCCGAACCAGCTTCCCGATTTGCCTCGTGATCAAAAGCGGACTTTTTGAACAACCTCTTATAGAACTAGCACTTCAGGTACCCTTCAGGCATTAACGCAAGCCTGAAGGGGCACCATTCTATGACTGCGTGCGCTGGCTAAGAGCTAGTAACGCCTGTTCAAAACAATCCACCGGAGGATGCGTGATACCCGCTCCAATCATTCCGACTCCCGGGTCTTTATGCGCGATGGCCGTGTTGATGACAGGCATGATGCCGGTTTGGACCACTTTGCGAATATCAATGCCCGTTGGAATGCCGCTGAAGTTCAATAAAGGAATCGTGACGTTCGGATTTTCCGTGGTCGTAATCTCCTTCATCTTGACTGAATAATTCATGGCTTCATCCACGGTTCCGCCGACAAGCGCCACAATCGCCGGAGCGGTTGCCATCGCAAATCCGCCGATACCGTAGGTTTCCGTGATCGCGCTGTCGCCAATATCAAGGCCTGAATCCTCCGGCTTATAACCTGCGAACATGGGACCAACCACCTTTTGCGCGGGTCCGGTGAACCAGGTATTGCCTGGCATGCCGCTGACGCGAATGCCGAATTCGACGCCGTTGCGGGCCATGGTGGTCACGATGGTGCTGTATTCAATCCCATGCGCCGCATCCAGTGCGCATTTACAGAGCGCCATCCAGGTCGGGCCGGAGAAGTAATCGCTGCTTGCCACAAAATCAAAGACCTCAATTTGCTGCTCGGTAGGGAAGTCCGTCCGCAGAATCAACGGCGTTAACGCTTGGATTAACAGCGTCGTGCCGGCATTGTTGCGGTTATGGCATTCATCTCCCATATGAAGCGCCTGCGACAACATGAGGCGAAGGTCGATGCCATTCTCGGAGAACTTCATGGCATCCCGGAGCATCGGGCCCAGCACGTCTCGCATCCAGTTCAGACGGGCGATGACCGTTTCGTCATTGGCGCCCATCCGCAGGATTTTGGACAGCTGCTCGCTCAGATTTGTGTACGCGATATTGCCGTATGTCCGGTTCTCCACGATGTGCATGAACATGGAGGCTGAGGTTACCCCGGCCATCGAGCCTACGCAGTTATGCTCATGGCATGGCGAGAACGTGATTTCCCCCGATGCCGCAAGTTCCGCCGCTTCATCCAGATTGCTGGCCAAGCCTTCGAAAACCAGTGCACCCGTCACCGCGCCCTTCATCGGACCGCTCATTCGCTCCCACGTAATAGGCGGACCTGCGTGCAGGATCGTCTTTTTGGTCATGCCCGGCACGACATGAATCGCCTGATCGAAACCGATCAATACCGGCTGGGAGTTGATGATCCGCTCCACGGCCAGCTTATTCGCCGCTTCGATTTTCTCCTGAACGTCCGGCTGATCCAGCTTGTCAAGCAGTGCGATCACTTCTGGCTTGCCGCCGCCCGGCGGTTTCCACTCCAGGTGGGAGACCTTCCCTTTTTGTTTCAAAATATCGTCTTTAAACATTTCCAGACCCACATTGAGTACATGAAGCTCGCTGTTAAACAGCTCGTTGATTCTGCTCATGTCATACTCCTTTCTCGACGAAGCCTCTGGCAAGAAGCCCTGTATTCGTACTGCTGCTGGCATAAGTAACTCCCGCAGATACCAGTTTATTTAACTGGTCTTCTACAGACGGCGTATCGAGATCCGTTCCCAGTACATAGCCGATAATCTCCAGATGCCTTCCTTCTTGTTCGGCCGCCTGCTTGGCTTCCACAATCGCCGGGAGCATGACCCCGACCGGATCCTCGTGCGCTCCATATCCAAGAACGAAATCCATTACGATAACGCCAACCGACGGATCTTTAGCTTCCTGCTTGAATCTGGCAATCCGGGAAGAAGGATCGATCATCGGGTGAGGCTTGCCGTTGGTGAACTCGTCATCTCCAAAATCGATAAACGTGTGGCCCTGGCTCACATGGATATCCTGCAGGCGATACTTCGGATCCTTCGGAATGTTGCTGTACACATCCTCGTATTGCTCCATCGCCAGGTACATGGCTTCGTCGCACAGCGTTCCGCCGCAGAACAATCCACGGATGTATTTTTGCTCCGGCGTCAGCTTGGCCTTGATCTCCTCGATGAGAGGCAGGTTCAGCGGATGCTTATCGATGGTACTCTCGTCTACGCCTGACAGGATAACGGCTTTCAACGCCGCTTCTTTCGTTGTTTTGGCAAAATGTCCGCCGGCGTTCACGACCGCTTCTTCCGTTCCGCCGATAAAACACACCACGACAGGCTTGCTCATGTTCTTGATCTCGGCAAGCACCTTCTCCTCCACGCTCTTGGCCGGCGGCTTCGAGATCAGGACAATGACCTTGGTTGCTTCGTCTTGGTTAAGCGCCCTCATGCCGTCCATCATCATCATCCCGCCAACCCGTTCGCTTAAATCGCGTCCACCCGTGCCGATCAGCTGGGAGATTCCGCCGCCAAAATCATGAACCCGAACGCTGACCTCCTGGCTTCCCGTGCCGGATGCGCCAACGATCCCGATGCTTCCTGGTCGCACTTGATTCGCAAAGCACAGCCCCACGCCTCCGATGATGGCCGTGCCGCAGTCCGGTCCCATCATGAGCAAACCACGCTCATGCGCCATATTCTTGAGCTCGATCTCCTCTTCCACGCTGACATTATCGCTGAACAGCATGACGTGGAGATCATTCTCCAGTGCCTTTCTGGCTTCTCTGGCTGCGAACAGTCCGTTTACAGAAATGACGGCCAGCTTGGCTGAAGGAAGATTTCTCGCGGCTGAGTCGATCGTCGGGAACGTGAGTTCACTGTTTCCTGCCTCGCTTCCCTTGCTGTTAAATAGGGCTTCGACGCCTTCGTAAGCGCTTTCCACGAATTCCTCAGAGACCGCTTTAATGACGATCATCAGATCGCTTCCCTTGGCTTCCTCCAGCTCCGGGGTCATGAGACCGACATTGGCCAGTACTTCCTTGTTCATCTGCGTTCCCATTGCGATAAAGGCCTGATCCACGCCTTCCAATTGATTCGCTTTGGTTGACAGTGACATCAATGAAACGGAATCAAAGTACGTATTCTTTTTAATCACAACTTTAGTCGACATGCTTTACCTCCCATTTCTTTCTATGCTAAGCTTCAAGCCGTTCACGAGCCCGAGCGCGATATCCGTTCCTGATGTAGAACCGATATCGAGTACCCTGGATAAGCTAGGTATAACTTCAGTCTTACTGCCATGGATCATATGGTGCATGAACTCTCCAATGGATTCCCTTACCTGGCCGCTTGCGGCTTTCTTTAAAGCCATATAGCTAATCGGATTGCTCCTATCAGCCGCTGCTGCCACAACTTGCTCGCACACATGGCGGATCTGGAACAGCGGACCCTCCGTTAGATTCATAACGGTAAACAATCCGACCAAGAAATCGTCGCCCGACGGAGTCAGACCCGGACCCAAGCCTATTAGTTGAATTGCATAATGAGTGGCAAGACTGACCTCGCCTTTGGATAGCGCTTCAAGAAGTCCCGTCGAGCGCTCCCTCAGCAACCTCTCCATTTCCTGATCAATAGAGTTTACGGTCTCAGCCGATCGCTTCATCCCACCGGCCTTGCCGTGAATCTCAATAAATGAAGCCGCTGCAGCTGCATTGCTCCTTAGGACTCCCTCGTCATCCGCATATGACGGAAGCTTGCTCCTCCATACGCGGACGTCCCGCAGCGTAAGGACCAACGCCTTCCCGACGTATAGTCGATCGTGCTCCGCATAGACCCGGTCTCCAACGACCAGCCCCCGATTGGAAAAGCTGCCCATGTCCGTGATCAGCGTATTCGGAGCATTGTCCATCTGACGATTGGCAATCGTGTATAATTCATCGTTCGTCCGGCATTGCAGGTTCACTGTTCGGTCAAAAATACTGTGTACGTACCCATCCCATTTCAAGCTGCTCATGTCTTGAAGAAACTCCGCGTCGCACGAGATGGCGGCGCTTACAATAGAAACGGACTCCGTCTTCGCTATCTTCCCGTAACTTCCCGTTTTATCGCCTCCTTCACTAACGAATGGGCAGGTAACGCCCTGCGTCAGGCTATCCCTTTGAATGCTTCATTCACCTTGAAACCGCCATGCATTCGGTTGTAGATAAAGGAATTTAAATGCTATACTGAATTCAAATTCAGCCGGTATATAAACGTAGAACATATAACAGGTGAATAGCTTTCCACGGTCAAAAGGATATTTTGTGAATTATATCACAGTTAAAGTTACAAACCGCTCCTGACACCCTTATTGTAATCCAGGGAGATGCTCCGGTCATTGTACAGCGAAACTAAAAACATGCCGTATTCGCTGTGCACATTGCACAATGAAGATCGAAAAACAAAGGTGGGTGTTAAAGAATGCTAACCATCAGGGACATCCTTCAGATCCAAGCGATCGAGGGCATTAAGCTCGTTGCAGGCACAGCAGGAATCGATCACCAAATATCCATTGTGAACATTATTGAAAATCCGGATGTATTCGATTGGCTGGCTTCGAATGAGCTGCTCTTATCCACCGGATATATTTTTAAAGATAGCGAGGAGCTGCAGAATCGGGTCATTCATGAATTGGCCGCGAACAATTGCGCGGGACTGTGCATCAAAATGAAACGCTATTTTGACCGAATTCCGCAAAACATGATCGATCTGTCGAACAAGTATGGGCTTCCGCTGCTGGAGCTCCCTTTTGAATACACGCTGTCCAAGGTGATCGCGATCATTAATGAGAAGACCAATGCCGATTATGACGCTCTGAATCGCAGATCGCTCGATCTGCATAATGCGCTGTTCAAAATCCCGCTGGAAGGGGGCGGCATCGAACAAATTTCAGCGGAGCTAGCCGACATCGTCCATAATCCGATCCTGATTCTTGATCGGGATTGGAATTTGCTCTGCTATACAGATCATCCGGATAATAAGACGCCGCTGCATGAGTTCTTGTCCCTCCAGAAGAACAGGCCCATCTTTCCGTCCGGGTTTACCGAGGCGATCCCGACATACGTAAGCGAAATCAAGAAATCGATCCAGCGCGACTACGATCACAAGCATCAAACCTTTAAATGCCGCATCATGCCGATCTCGGTGTCCAGCCATGTGTACGGATACATCGTCATCTTCCAAACCGTTCGCAAGCTGACCGAAGTCGATAATTTGGCGTTAGAGCACGGCTCTACCATTCTGGCCCTCGATCGCATGAAGGCGAAAGAGCTGGAGGAAGCCAAGCTCAAAATCCGGCATGATTTCTTTGACGACCTGTTGTCCGGCAGCATCACCTCGACCGAGACGCTGCATTCGCAGTCGGATTTGCATGGGCTGAATATCAACTATACCTATTACTGCATGGTTGTCCATATCGAACCGACCTTGCTGGACAACTACAAGGACATCGTGTACCGCAAATACGAGCTGGAGCATATGGTGAAGAAGTGCGTCAATTTGATCCACGGCTTGTCCAGCAAAGCCAACGGGGAGCTTACCTGTTACTACCGAAGCCAGCAGATCATCATATTAGTCGGGAAGAACGAGCATAAACCTCCGGTTACGGTCCATGAAACAAAGGCCTTCGCGAATGAACTGGTCGAGCTATTGACCCGAGAAATGAAGAAAACACAGTTTCTAATCGGCATCGGCAGCCAGTATAAAACGTTCTCTTCCCTGCATCGAAGTTTCTTCGAAGCCCAGGAAGCCATGCGATTGATGCAGCGATTCAAAGACATTCGGATCATATCTCATTTTGAAGATTACGCCGTCTATCATTTTCTCGATTCCAATATCAAGCCTGCCGAGATGGAGGAGTTCTTCCACAACACACTTGGCGTCATCCATCACCATGACCAAACGTTCAACACCAGCTTCATCTCCACGCTGGAATACTATTTCATGCACAACCAGAACGTGACGGAAGCGGCCAAGGCGATGTTCATCCACCGCAACACCTTTATCTATCGCATCGACAAAATCAAAGAGCTGCTGAATTCCAGCTTAAAAAACGCAGACGAGCTATTCCAGATTCAATTGGCGCTCACGCTTTATCGGCTGCTGAATAAAGGGTAGTCTACGACAAAAAGACGTGATAGGAAGGATCGCCCCGGGCGATCATTTCCATGTCACGTCTTTTTTTTGGGGGTAGTTTCTTCACCAACTATAAATGAGCAATCGAATAAATATAATTATTTGAGTTTTACCCTCACTCTTCAAATTCCCTTAGAAAAATAAACATTGAAAAGCATAAGCCAGTCCAAGGCTCAAAAATTTATTATTCACAGACTTGAATAATCTCTTTAGGAATGGAGTCAAAGACTAATACTTCCGGCTTTGAATATGGTTTCGTTGCATTGTATTGTTCGAGTGTCATCAGACTCCCCCAATACAAGTTTATCCAATATTCAATACTTTCACCTGTATCAAAATTCAGTGCTTCTTCATCGGTATCCTTCAAATCCTCATAAAATGCTTGATCGTATATAGAAAGAGAAATATCACCATCAAAGACTAGGATCCTATTCGTAAACACCGGGAAACAAAAAGATTTAGTAAAACGACTAACCAGATCTACTCCGATTGCTTCGTTGAAGTTAACCCAATCTGGTGTATTCAAAGGTCTGAACCGTTCTGTAATCTCAAGATTTACCCTACCACCGTTGCTATATCTGTTGTTTGATTTAGTCATAAAGTTAATACCGACTGACATAATCTCTTGCATTGAAACATGGTGTTCATGACCTTCAGATAAGTAAGCATGATACAACAAGTCATTCATATTTTATTTTTACACCACCCAAATTTATTTTCTTGGAAAGTAAGGGAAATGGGAACTCCTCGTAGGGTCATCCAAGTTTTCAAATACTCTATGGCTTCCTGTTACCGTGTCAGGAGTACTAATGTTACCGTCAAACTCTTTATAATACTTGGTTATTCTTTGAGAGTTAGGGTTATTAGGATTCGGCCAGTTTGAATATGCTTTATCAGGATTAGTCATGGTTTCTTGCCTTAATCCCTCTACATCAACATCTTGACCATATTGTGTACGATTAGGGGTTGAGGGCTTGCTTGGATCAAACATGTGCTTTTCAGAGTGCGGGTTAACAAAATCATTTGGATTACTTCCTCCACCCGGTTTTGTTGGGACTGGAGATTGTTCCGTTCCCCCCTGCCCGGTCCCCCCATCCCCACCCGAATCATGCTTCAGGTGTGGGTGAGTCTTCACACCAAAGCGGCGTCCGACCAAGCCGGCGATCGTCATGGCTGCTTGCTGTCCGGCAAAATTGAACGCACCGCCCGACGCCTCGACGTCTGCGGCGAATTTCTCCTGGGTGTCGGCATCAAAGATCATTTTGCCTCCCCAAACCGCCGTGTCGACGACCTCTTCGACCGCCCCGATGGTCATGTTATAGGCCATATCCTTAGCGGTGTCAAGCGGATCTTCTACTAAGGAGGTCGCCGTATCCTTTACCGAATTGGCCACGGTCTTGGCACCGGTCTGCAGCCCCTGCCAGAAGTCCCCCGCATGGTCCCAGAACGTTTTGGGTTCATTAGCAGCGCTCGCTGCAGCTGCCGTGAGCATGAGATCTTCATGCATATCGGCTGAAATAAACCGAAAGGCAATGGTTTTCAACTCCTGGCCGATGATCCGCAGATGTTCAATCGTTTTATTCATTTCGCCGTGGGCGTGCTGAAAATCTTCAAAAAACCGCGAACGGGTCGTTCCTTCCCACGAAGACATCATATACGTAATCTGCTGGTCCAGCCGATTCTTGGTCGTTTCCAGCTCTTCCGCTGACCTGGCGGCTTCCTCCGATACCCGAATCAATACCTCGGGCGGAACCAGTATTCTAGGCATTTGCATCCTCTCCAATATTTCATTGGACCTTATTGTACCTATCTTCTAGGATATGGAAAAGGTTCCAGAGTCCTTCATATCAAAGGCATTAGAGTTTACAAGCTGGAAGATTGGGGCCTTTCATGTAAGAAACGCACCTCCTACAGAGATGCGTTTTTCCGCTGGGAATCCTATGCAGGAGCCCGCATAAACGGGCTATTTGATCCTATATCTTATCTAATGTGCTCAGAACTCTGACCTCACCAAATCGCTTAGCACAAAAGCCAGATGCTTTTCTGCCAAACGCGTATGGCGGTAAAAGGTGGCTCTGCTCATATGGAAGGAGGCTGCGAGCTGGCTTTTGTTCCGGTCCTTGCGCAGATAACTTGCGATTAGAATTTCCTTCTCCAATAGCGTCAAAGGTTCCATCGAACGTGCGTCAGCCAGAATCCCTTGGATGATGTCCCTCACCTGCATCCCGTCCCAACCCAATCGCCGAACGATAGGGAGTACCTCCAGCTTGTCCGGGTCGAACAGCCGTTCCAGCATTTGCTTCATTACGCTTCTATCAATGGTCGGGGGAAACTCATCCTCCCGTTGATATGTCGGTTGACCTGCTGCTGTCTCCGTTTGCCGGATGATCCGCTGAATCCACTGATCAAAGGTTGTTTGCCTAAAATCAAGCTCCCATGTCGTCAATTCGATGCCCTTAGATCCCGTCGCTTTCCCGCATGCTTTGAATCCCAGAATCGACAATAAAGAATTCAACTGCGGATCCCCCGCCGCCAAAATCCCCCGCAGACCGCCAGTCATATGAACCAGCCATTGCTGCATCAGCAAAGCCCCCAACTCTTCGGGACGATACAAATTCTGTTCGGAATTTACCGCGGATAACAGCACGAATATCGTATCGGCTGCCTCCGGAGGAAGCCGATGCAGCGAAGAAGCCTCTTCTCCCAGCATCCCCCTACACCCAGGCGCATATCGTTCCAACAATGGCAAACTCAAGGCATGCAGCCATACGCCTGCGCAAAACGCCAGCGGCTTCCCTTTTTCATCCCGCACGATAAAGATTCCCTCAGGAAAATGAGCTGCAAGCTCCTCCAGCAAAACCGGACAATCGGCAGGTTCAACCAGTTCAGACTGCCAGTCGGAACCGAGAATAGACGCCTTCAAAAAACGCTGCAAATACGGCAGATCCTCCTGCCCGAACGGTTTCTGTTCGCCGGGCTTTAGGCTTGATGCGAAATTGGCATACGCATGGGCCGGGGGAAGAAATTCGCGGTACAGCTCCAAAATGTGGGCGCTCAGGCGCATCTGCATCCGTTGATCGACCGAATGGAATCGTTCCGCCAGCAGAACGAACGCCTGATGGCGAACCGCTTCGAATTGTTCGGGGTTTCTGCGAGCGAAGTCATCCCGTAACATTCGAGCGACGACCTGGTGCAGCAATACCCCATCCACCGTATCCCGTACAAACGAAAGTGCCCTCAGATGATAATAGTCCGCCCCTTCCAAGGGTGCGTCCAACAACCGGTTCAGCAGCTTCTCGTCGGCTGCAGGCAGAAGCGACAAAACCGTCAGCGCACGGTACACGCCGGGAGAAGCCGCTTCCCGCAAAAATTCGGCGCTCAATACAGCAGGAACCTCTCGCCATACATCCCACTGTTCCGCAGATTCGGAAAGCAGCAGATCCACGGTCAAAGCAAGCGACAACGGATGGCCTTCCGTCTTCTCGGCAATAACCCTTTGCATTTCCACACCCAAGCCGCTGCCGCCTAAATAATCGTAGACCTCTTCTCGCGTAAACAGCCGCAAAGGGAAGCTATGCAATTGGGATTTCCATTCCGGATTCGTCTGCCACTTGAGCGGCAATCCATTGCGTGAGGCACATACGATCAACACGCGGGCAGACTTTAACTCAGGGAGAAAGCTGGAGAACAGCCACCCTTCCAGCTGTGCGATCTCTTCACCATTGTCGATGAACAGCACGGTACGCTGCAACTGAAGCTCGTTAACGATGTATGGCAGCAGCGCGTTTTCCGGAGCCCTGGTTCTGCCGTATTCGGTTGCCAGACTCATCTCCAGACTCGCAAGAAAAGCGCCCGACGTCGTTAAGCCCCCTTGCCCGTCCAGCCAAAGAGAACGCACCGAGGACTGCCTTGCCGTGCGGGCCATCTGAAGCAGCAGCGTTGTTTTGCCAATACCGCCAATCCCTGATATTGAAAAAATGGATGTCTGCGCCCGGGAATCCGCCAGCCAATCCGTGAAACTCTTCATTTCCCGATCCAAACCGATGATGCGATGTTTTGAAATCTTCTCCATTCGTTACATCCTCACTCCATCCGCTTCTCGCCCGTTGAATCTTACAACTAATAAACCTGCTATTTTTTTATACTATACTATGTTTCGAGTCTACGAATAGGCTCCATTACGGAATAAACGCAAAAAACGCGCACATTCTCGGTTAGAATGTACGCGTCAGCTGTTCAGCTGCAATTAATTAATGAAATTCAAATAGTGCAGCATTCGGTTTAAGAGAACCGTGCTTTGGGCGCGCGTGGCAAACGCCTGCGGAGCGAACGCAGCATTCCCGACGCCTTCGATCACGCCTGCGGCCAGCAGCTCGGCAGCCGGTCCCTTGGCCCACCCGGATACCTGGGCATGGTCCGCGAAGCGTTCCAATGCGGAGGCATCCGGCGGTGGAAGCTCGCCGGCATATCGAACGGTTCTGCCCAGCATAACCGCCACCTGCTCTCTCGTGACCCTAGCGTCCGGTCGGAACGAACCGTCAGCGTAACCTTCAATCAAGCCGGCCGCGGATGCGGCGCCTATCGCACCGGCATACCAGGCTTCTTTTGACCCCACGTCCGAATAGGAAGAAAGCTGCGGCTTCTCGGCCAGTCCGAGTGCACGCACGAGCATCGCGACGAACTCGGCGCGGGTTACCGTACGGTTAGGATCAAACGTGCCGTCAGCCGATCCGTTCACGATCAGCTTGTTCGCCATCCGCTCGATGTCGCTTTGCGCCCAATGTCCCTGGATATCCTCGAAGGTTCGGTTGGAGCGAACCGCGGTGAACACACCGTTATATGCGCAATAAAAAGTCGCTGTCTCCCCTTCAAAAACGGAAGGGACGAAGCGCGGCTTCCCTGCGCCGTCTACCCATACGACGGTGGAACGGTCGGGTTCTGTCGCAGCGTTCATTGAGAATGCCCTCTTCAAATACGTGCCTTCCGCTTCAATTCTTACTTCGCCGTCGCTGTATAACTCAAAGCTCGTCGGCTCCGCCAGCATGTCATACCCTTGGCGGGTCAATTCCTCATCCAGCTCGCGGCTTGCGGAATCCGTCATTTTCGCAATAACGACCGTTACCGTCACTCGGTTCGGGAGGTCACTTAGCACGTGCAGCGGAACGCGGTAGCTTGCCCCGATTACCCCAATTCGAATCGCTGCATTCGGCTTCGCCGCAAGGAGAACCTGCAGTGCTTCAACAGGAAGATCGACCTTCACCACCGGATCCTCATTGTCGATGTCGATGACGATATCGTCCTCGCTAGCGACCCATGACCGAACCATCTCGGAGCCCGGTATCACTCTCAGAACGGTGCGTCCGTCATGCTCCTGCTCTTTTTTGGTGGTTACCCGAACTTGTTTGCCGTTGATCGTTACGACCGTCCTTGGGTCCGGTGTAGGGATAGGGGGAGGAACAGGAGGAACCCAGCTATAGGATGGGGATTCCGGTTCTGAGGTATTGGCAGCTCTCAAATCGATGCGTCCTACGTCGACCGTCTCCCCAGCTAACACATTTACGGTTGTCGCGTAATCGTTATACGTTGCTGCCGTCACTGTGAGTGCATGGCGGCCTGCCGCTACGTTATTCAGCGCAAATCTCCCCTCGGCGTCGGTCGTATCCTTCGTACCGCCCACCGATACCGCCGCACCGGCCAGCGGTGTGTTACCTGTACCGTAGACTGCGCCGATCACGGTCCCCGCAGCCGCTGGAGCCGACTGAACCGTCACTGCTGCGGTGGCCGTGAACCCTCCGTCGGCGGTTGTCACCGTAACGACCGCCGTACCTTCCGCGATCGGCGTCACCTCACCGCTCTGATCCACCTGAGCGACGGCTGAATCGCTGGAGTTCCAGGATACCGTCTGGTTCGTCGCATTCGCCGGCGCAAGTACGGCTGTCAGCTTCTGTGAAGCACCTCCTGCCGTAAGGGACAATGCTGTCTGATCCAGCGTCACTCCCGTCACGCGGACTTGGTCTCGAATATGGACGGCTTCCACCTGTACGCTGCTCCATGCCTGAATGCGCTGCAGTGTATCAAACTCAAACACCTGAAGATATTGACCCGGAATGGGATCCACAATGTCCGCTCCTAACGAGTAGGAGACCGCTTCGCTAGGCAGCGCATCCCCCAATAAGGGGCGTATACCGGCATCCGGCCCGAGTAGATAAGCAAACGTATGCCCCGGATCGCCTGAAACAGCCATCACGCTTGTCGAACCGTTCACTCTGCCTGGACTAATATCAAGCTCGTTGATGTCCGGTGCTGATTCATCCACGTACAGGGTCAGCACCTCACTAACGGTGTTCTGGCCCGCATCCGTCGCCGAAACCATCACCGGGAACGTGCCGCTCACCGTAGCGCTGCCTTCAATCGTGCCATAGGCAGTCATCGTTAGGCCATTGGGAAGCCCAGAGGCACTCCAAGTCAGCCCTCCCCTTGAACCATCGAAAGCGTCAATCGCGCTCGAATAAGGATCTTCCTTGACCGCCCGCGGCAGATCGGTTGTCAAGATGACGGGACGCAAAAAAGGATAACCTCCATTAACACCGGCATCGACGGCCCACGTATTCGCAAAATCCCAGCCGCCATAATTGGAGGCAGTCTTCATCTCGTTGGTGGTTAGGCCTGTGAGATGCGGCGCCCCCAATGTATCCCCGCTACCAACGCCGATGGCTTGAGCCGATGCAACGTTATCGTAATACGAAGCGTTGATCGATGCATACGTCATGATTCCGATAAAGCCGCCAACTGTGTAATAGGTGACGCTTCCGGATTGCATGACTGCAGTCGAAGAATAGCTATTATCGATCGTTCCGTATATCAATTGTCCGGCCAATCCGCCCCCAAAGAAATAGTGATCGCCCGCCGTGTTCGTGACCGTTCCGGTGGCATACGACTCAATGATGCTGCCTGCTCCCTGAGAACCGGCCAGCCCGCCGGCATACTGATTGGAGGCATTGCCGCTCTTAACGGCAGCGGATGAAGAGGAACGAAGAATGGTCGAATCGCCATAGGCCGTCCCGACCAACCCGCCTGCTACGCTCACGCCCCCAGTACCCGTATTACCGCTTGTAACCGTGCCCTGTGAATGCGAGTTGATGATGCTGCCGCCCATCAGATGTCCCACCAAACCGCCGGCATAGCTGCCGCCGTTGACTTGTGCGGAAATGCTTAGATTACGGATGGTCCCCGATACGCGGCCGAAGAAGCCGACATACTGTAGAGCTCCTCCATCGATGGTGAGACCTTCGATCCGATGTCCCCTTCCGTCGAAAATACCGCTGAAGACGGTCGCTTCATCGGCTATGGGCAACCAATCGTACCCGGTCATATCGATGTCGTCGGTCAATCGGATCTTCCGATCCAGGTAAGATGCTTGATTCCGATTGATATAAGCCAGTTCTTCTGCGGTCTTGACCCACACCCAACCGTCCGCTTCGGCCGGGACCGAGTCGTTTCCGGCCCGGACCACTGGCAGAGCGGAAGTCAAGGGAGCAAGCACCATCGAAAAAATGAGCGTTACTGCCAGCATGATGGACATTTTTTTCATAAACAGGTTTCTCCTTTGCATCAGTACAATCATCGATGAGTCATAGAAACACGACGTGATCTGATAAAATTCAACAACTTCAATTAAGTGTAATATAACAATGGAATAAAGACTGTCTCAATTTTGTTTCAAGTTCAAGGAGGCATGTTATAACAGAAAAACCGAGCGAATACAGGGAGCGGCCCTGAGTTTTCGCTCGGCTAAGATATTGCTTGAGGTTCCATTGCTTTTACGATGATTCCGCAACATCCATCAAACAAATTTGTAGGCGGAGCCTTTAAAAGTTACACCGCTTTCACATAACGAAACCCCTGTGCAGCAAACGCCCCCGTAGTTGGAAGTACGATTTTTTTATTATCTTCGCTGAAAGAGCCTCCTTCTGCATCAATGCGAGAGTAATGTCTCATGATTACATATCCATGGTTGCAGTTTGGGCAGACACCTATATTAATGCCGTAGGTTTCTTGAAGATCATGGGCTTCATCGTTTTTGAAAATATCATATCGATTGACGATGTCTATAAAAGCGTTGAAATTATCGGATTGGATTTCTTGAACAAGAACATCGTGGAGCTCAGTGACTCTCTCAAAGGTGAGCTCTCCCAGCTTGTGTTCTGTCACATACGCTCGTTTGCATGCCGTACAGTGCAGCGTGCCCTGCTGGGAGAACCAGCCTGGAAATGTGCTACCCAACAGGAATCCAACAAGGCTCAAACTCCAACTGAACCAGTTGGAACCTGAGGATGAATTCATTTCAATGACCTCGCCGCCACGGTGTATGAAGCTTGTTTCGCCAGTCTTCAGTTTAAAGGCAAGGTAATTGGGAAACGTGAGGACATTATCCTGCTCATCGGTGTAGTTGCGGATAGGTTCCCCTTTAAACTGATGATTGATCGTATGTTCTTCAGTTACATACGTTGTTTGATATTCACCATATTGAATCAAGAAAAAGGTGATGAACGCCATGAGAAATGAAACCACATAATGTTGCCTGGACGGCTTATAGCCTCTGCTTACGATTCGCCAAGTATAAACCGACGTTGAAATCATACCCAAGGCAATCGCACCCAAAGGAAGAACAAACAAGATGGAATACGAATATAACTCGAAGTCCGTCAGACTCAATATGCCGAGGGCAATGACTACCGACAATAACATTCCGAACAGACCGATTAGGTATGCAGGTAGAGCCTTCTTGGCGTGCTGCTCACTCTTGTTAATCCTAAAACTCATGGAATCACCTTCGATTTAAAGTGGATTCCCTATTTATTCGCTAACCTTCCTGTAACTCCTCTAAGAGCTGCTCCGCCTCCTCTGTTCATTCAGTAAAACAGCCACAAAAGGGTTACCTTCCATGGCTGTTTGCACTTGCTCTTATTCAGTTTCCTATAGCACTCGACTACTTCTTAATAAACACAATTTTTACGCCAACCACCTGATCCTGCTCATTCACAGCCTTATACACGCCGTATGCACCATCGCCCATACCGGTTCGAGATACGACGCCTCCATCCAGAACGCCCGCTTCTTCCCCGCTCTCGGTGATGTCGCAGCACGCGTAATACCATTCCGTATCCGTATCCGAGGTGTCCGATGTCGCATCCGAGTCAGGAATCCGGTACTTTTGAATATCAAAAATCCCAACCTGCCCGCTATCCACCCCAGCTACAAATGGACACTTGATCCACTCCAGGAATGCCCCCTGTTCAGCTGCCGAACGATGGTAAGCCGTTAGCTTAGCGTTGGCTTCGCCCCAGTCCGGGATCTCCACCTTCTCCACTTCCCCTACCCAGGTTCCATTCAATACGGCTTCCAACACACCCATGATAATAATGTTCGTATCCAATTCATAACAAGGATCCGCGACAACCAATTGCCCGGAATTCACTTCAAAATCGCCCAGTTGAATGATCAATGAAGATACCTCCAATAACTCCGTATGATGGTTCTATTTTAGCACGTATGATGCGGAGAGTTTAAATGGGGTTCCTGCCTCTAATTTGACATGCCCCGAATCTTACTGCAAAGCTTCCGCAAGGATGACTTCCTTCGTGTGCTCCGTCTGGCTTAAGATGTTCGACTCGATGTATATCTTGATTTCGATTATAGAAGAACCGCTCCAGTATAACCGAAACGAAGGAGCGGTTTGTAAACAGTAATGGACGATTAGTAGTGAATCAATAAAAAAACGCACCTCCTAAAGAGATGCGTTTTTCACTGGATTTCATATGCTGCAAACCACATGTTACCTGGAGCTAGTCAGGTTACTCCGGGATATTCCCCCCGGCCACACGGTCGCCGGAATTGCCCGATGGATCGGTTACGCCGTCATCTTCGCCGGCATGAATGATCAGCGAACGTCCCAGCACCGAGTTCGGCTGGTTCTTTTCAAGAGTTCCATGCTGAATGATCATCTCCGCTTCCGCGTTACCGTCTGCGCCTACGACCAGGTTCGGCATGTCGCCGACATGGCTTCCTTGCGGATTCTCAAGGCCATGATGCTTGTCGGTTGGATTAAAGTGCCCTCCGGCAGATTTAAAATCTCCACCTTGGATCACATTCTCATGTACATGGAATCCGTGCTTGCCGGGTGTGAGGCCCGATGCGGTGATCTTTACCTTCACCCCGTCATTGATCTGTTCCAAGGTAGCGGAACCAACAGACTCGCCCGTCGCATTGTACAGCTTGACCACAGGAAGTCCCAATGAGATCGTCCTGGAAGCTTGTTCCCAATACACCGGTTGGCCAACCAGATCAGAAACCATGCGAACAGGCACATAGGTCGTGCCGTTGTGAATAATGGAATCCGGGGCCGCCGTCCCTTGGTTCATAAATTGGCCGGCAGGTGTCGAATGGTCCTTGCCGTTGACGTAGTAGCTTATTTTAGACGTCGTGTGTTTAATCGCTTCTAAGGTTCCTTCGGGATTCGCAGCCGCCAGCGAAAATCCTGAAAACAGCATGGCTCCAGCAAGAAACGCTCCGGCCATATGTTTCAACTTGTAGTTCTTCTTGTTCACTTCATCGCCTCCTGATGATGGTATCCATTCATCTCCCAATACCCTGATTTTATACATCTCAACCGTCATATTATGGGATTTGGGGCTTTCGGCGTTAATCATTGATTCCCAAGACAGGTATAGGGATCGAATAACCTACTAAAAAGAGAAAGATTCACTCCGCTAACTGCGTTAGCGCCCCTCTTGCAAGATGAGTTCTCTCATCAGATCAGAATGTTGGGCCGAGGCCACATATACAGCTTCCTCCCCATCTTTGAAACCGTAGCTGAACACACTTTCCTCTCCCTCTTCCCCTAGCCACAGCTTGATGGCATGAATTGGAGATTGCTGGGCATAGATGACCATCACATCGTAATCCGGGGCCGTTCGTTTGGCAGCATCCGCCTGCTTGCGAGCAGTACGGATCGCTTCCTCAAATACCCTTACAGCCTTCGTATCCTTGAAAGACAGCAGTGTATCCCCGTTCATCTCGTCCCACGACTCAAATGCCGAAATCCGGATTTCGACGACCTCTTCGTCCAGAAGCTGCATCGTTTCCCAACCGGGGCCCTTATCGCAGCCTGTTAATAGAGCCGTCATATAGAGCAGCATGATCGTTAAAAAGTGCCTCATCAAATCGTCCTTCCTTATACTCAAAATCCTGTTAATGGATAACCCCATGCAGCTTCAGCTTGTCCATCAACATGGTGTTGTACGTCTCATGGTCATAATGGGAGTTGTTGATTCGCTCTTTATTCAGTCCGAGCCTGTCCAAGATCCTGTACTCCAGCTCGCGCCGAGCTTCCAATACTTGCAGAGTCCCTTCGACGCCGTCTAGACCGTGATGTTTGCCGTAGCCCTGTCCAGTGTAGTAATGGGCGAACCCTGAATACCAAGTCTCCGGGCGTTCCCGAATGGCCTTGCGGAAAGCGTATTCCAGGTCGTTCTGCTCAATGTAGAACAGTAGGGGATTTAGCGGAAGGATCGCTTTTTCCAGCCCCAGCACGTAGTCCGTCACTTGGTCTTCCGGCTCATCGTGCTTCACCATGCCGACGGTCACCGGGTTCTGAATGAAGCAGCACTCAAAAATCATGACAACAGGTTCATGCAACGCCTGCTCCGCAAATGCCTCCCACCGTTCGGTGATGAGTCTCCTATTGAGGTCCAGCGGAAGCTCGTAAATATCCTGCCTGGACAAGGAATGATATAGGTCATCCGGAAAAGAGGTACCGTATTCGTTCTTCAGCTTCTGGTAGGGCAGGAGATACCAGCTGCCTTTTTTGGCGGCCCGTTCGATCCATATTTCTTTAAAGGAGCCTGCGGCTTGCAGCAGCCGCCCGAATTCCTCTTCAGCCAAACACGCCGTTCCCTCATAATCTGCCGGATGGTCAACATCCCCTTCCATTACAAGTCGGGCTTCGATGTTTCGTTCGGTTAAAATATCATAAATCATACGGGATGTCGTCGATTTACCGAATCCCGGCAGACCCTCGACCATGATCAATTTTGTCTTCATTTCAAATCCCCTTCAAATCTCTAAAATGATTGCAGCTTCAAGTTATTCTGTGGAGGCCAGCTGATATCCTCTTCTAGAAGGATCGACCTTCTAATCTTCGTGTAAAGGACGATCTAACAAAAGAAACTGGCGTCAATATGATTGACGTCAGTTCCTCGTTAAAAGTCGATTTGGGATTCCTTATAGAAGATCCGTCCGAGTGCTGCCTTGTTCCCTTTAGACTAAGAGCCTGATATTCTACTTTTTGGTTATCCCCATTTTATCCTCAACGCAATCTGGAATTCTCCTCGCGAAGAGGTAATAATCGATCCACCGCTTGCTTTTGGATTCATTAATAATCTCGGTTAATTTAGATACGGTTACTCCCTCTTCCTTGCATGAATGAAGCATTTTGTTATTCCCCAGGTAGATAGCAATATGAGCCACCCTCTTTGTCCCTTTTCTCCTGTAACGCCATCGATTCGTAAAAAACAACAAGTCTCCTCGTTGCAGCTCCTTTTTTTCTACCTTCTTACCAAGCAGACTTTGCTGGCGGGAGGTACGGGGGAGAGGTATGCAAAAATGACTATGCAGATATTGAACAAATGAACTACAGTCAAATTCATCAGTCTGAAAAGGTTTTGCTCCCAAACGATAAGGTGTTGAAAGATATTTATACCCTTTCTTTATGATCATTTCTCTTTTATTTTTGATGTGCAATTTTGACTTTGACTTGGCTTGTAATTTCACTGTATTTCACTCTCCCGAAGAGTTAAGCCGGGGATCATGGCTTCTTTTTAGTCGTCCGCTGTTATAATGCCTTTGCGCTTGAGGACTTGTATAATCTCCTGCGCTCTATGCTTATACATATACTTTCTGACCGTTATCTGGCCTTGGTGTTGAATGGCTTTTCTTTCAGCAGGATGGTTCAAATAATAGTGAATGACTCTTTTCATCTCTTCTTTGTTCCCGGCAGTAACCAGGTCTTTTCCGGGTGTAAAATAACGCCTTACCGCAGGTGTATCACTCGTTAGCATAAATTTCCACCGAAAGCGCGAATGATCCGGCTCTTCGCGATATAGCTTCGGATAAGCATTCGCGATGAGAGCAATCTCCGAACGGTATTTGTGCTGTTTTTCTTGAATGGAGTTATTCGTTGGGAAAGCCCTCAGATCCACCTGGGATGGCTTTCTAAAAATAAGATGCGAACATTCCCTGTTCCCTTCGTCCATAGACTTATCCATAGATTATGCACTCATGTTCGGGAATGTCACTTATGGAACAAGTGATTCGTTTAACGATACTGCAACAGAGACATCAAGTAATAAATCTTACAAGAGTGGAGACGGGATATCTGTTGTGGAAACTGCCGCAGCGAGACCTTAGTCCATAGAGGATGGTTGTAGGAGTGATTGCCAATCGCATGACCTTCGTTATGAATTCTTACACCAACCAGCATCTGAAATAGTTGCCCTTGAGCGCCTGAGATTCCATCCTCTGAATGATTTAATGAAGGCGGGAGTTATGTTGGAGACTGTTGAGTAAGGATGAATGATCGCTATCCCCCCCATCTATTCGCCTTTAAACTATGGACATCTCTTTTTCCACGGACTATAATGACAAAAGCGCTCCAAAAAACGAACATTAAGGCGGTAAACATGAGTAAATATATGTTATTATTTCAAGGGACTTCTTTTTCAAGCAAATCTCCCAAAGAAATTCAAGTATTGAGAGACTATCTTTATTGCATCAATGGAGACGGCATGATTGAGCGAGTCGTAGCGCCGGAAGACGCCGACTACCAATCCCTGCTGGATACATATCAAGGCACCGACAGCTTTCATCGTTTAGAGGAAGGACAGTATTTCTTGCCCGGTTTTGTCGACTTGCATGTTCATGCGCCGCAATGGGCTCAATCCGGAACCGCATTGGACATTCCGCTCTATGATTGGTTGAATACCTATACCTTCCCGCTGGAATCGAAATTTTCCGATCTGGAGTTTGCGCAAAAGGTTTACGACGATGTCGTAAGCACCCTGCTGGCCAATGGAACAACGACGGCCCTTTATTTTGCCACGGTGCATAAAGAAGCCAGCTTGTTGTTAGCCCAAATCTGTGCAAGCAAAGGCCAGCGCGGACTTGTCGGAAAGGTCGTCATGGACGATCCCGAGCAGAATCCGGGTTACTACCGCGATGCGAACACATCCACAGCGCTGGCGGATACAGAGGAATTTATTATCGCTGTACAGGAACTGGCCAAGACCACAAAACAAGGCGTGTATCCCGTCGTCACCCCACGCTTCATTCCAAGCTGTACCGATGAAGGGTTGAAGGGTTTAGGCGAGCTGGCAGCTAAATACGATACATATGTGCAATCCCACTGCAGCGAAAGCGATTGGGCGCATGGTTATGTGAAAGATCGATTCCAGAAAAATGATGCGTTTGCCTTGCATGATTTTGGCCTGCTGCGTGATAAATCGGTGATGGCTCATTGTAATTTCCTTGATGACCAGGATGCTGAATTATTCGCTGACACCGGCACCGCGATCGCGCATTGCCCAATATCCAACGCGTATTTTGCCAACAGCGTCATCCCGGTCGCTCGCTTCCATGCCAAAAATGTGGAGATCGGTTTAGGCTCGGATCTATCCGGCGGCTTCTCGCCCAGTCTCTTCGATAACATAAGACAAGCCGTGATGTCTTCCAGGATGCTGGAAGATGGCGTGAACACCTCCCTTCCTGCGGAAAATCGTGGCGTACCTAAGTCGCGCATTACGATTCATGAGGCATTCTATCTGGCTACGGCCGGAGGCGGTGAAAGTCTGAGCCTGCCGATCGGTCGCATTCAAGAAAACTACGCATGGGATGTGCAGGTGATCGATACGAGACTTCCATCTGCGAAGCTGCCGATTTTTGATGAGTTTGAAGACGCACAAGATATTTTTCAGAAAATCATGTATCTGGCACGGCCTGAGCATATCCGCGAGGTGTGGGTACAAGGGGAAAAGGTTCATACGCGTTAAGAAAGATAGAGGTTGTTCAAAAAGCAATTCATCCTAACATTCGAGGTGTCCAGCGGAGTGAAAACACAAGCAGAAGAGCTAAATGACGCGCAAACAAAATCACAGCATTTAACGGTTCCTCCCGACGGTAAGATTTCATTCGGAAAATCCGCCATTCTCGGTTTACAGCATGTCGTCGCGATGGACGTCTATGTCGTCCCTTTCCTGATTGCCATGTTAATCGGCTTGGCGCCCAATCAGTCCAGCGCATTGATTCAATCCACGTTTATTGCGGCCGGGCTAGCCACGATCGTGCAAACGTATTTCTGTATGAAGCTGCCGATGGCGCAGGGTCCTTCCTATGTTCCACTCGGCGCGATTGTCGCCATTTATGCCGCCAGCGGCGGCGGGGAGATGGGTTGGAGTTCCGTGCTGGGCGCGAGCTTGATTGGCGCGATCCTCGTGATTATTTTAGGATATACGGGAGTTTTCAATAAAATCGTTACATCCTTCATCCCGCCCATTGTCGGAGGCACGATCATCTTCATCGTCGGTCTGTCGTTATTGCCTGTTGCTATTCGAGACAATATCTACGGCGCCACGGACGCTACCATCAATCAAAACGTGCTGCTGGCCCTAATCTCAGCGGCTGCACTCATCCTGTTCGTAATCCTGGGCTCTTTGTTCCGGACGAGAGGCGCGATATTCCGAGTTACGTCCGTGATGGTCGCATTAATTATCGGATGTATCTCGGCCAACTTTATGGGTGTGCTGAATTTCAGCGCTGTTGCAAACGCCAAGTGGTTCAGCATGCCGCAGATTCCGTTTAAGGATTTTGGCTTCTCGTTCGACTTCTCGGCGATCATCACCATGATCATTATTTATCTCGTACTGCTGGCAGAAACCACAGGTACATGGTTTGCCATCAGTAACGTCATTGATAAACCGTTAACGGATAAGAACATTAACCGCGGGGTGATTGGAGAAGGGATTAGCTGCCTGATTGCTTCAGGACTCGGCTCCACGCCGGTTACCGGCTATTCCACCAATGCAGGCATTATCTCCATCACAGGCGTAGCCAGTCGTAGAGTCTTTCTAGCGGTTGGCGGATGGTTTGTCCTCTTCGGGTGCTCCGGCAAATTGGCCGCGCTGATCTCCTCGATCCCAACCGCGGTCATCGGCGGCGTATTCGCTATTGTCTGCGGCATCATCTCGATTAACGGGATCCAGGTCATGAAGAACGAAAAAATCGGCGAAAAAGAAATGTACATTATCGCTATCCCAATGATTTTGACGTTAGCGTTAGTGCTTATTCCTAAAGATTTCTTGTATACCTTGCCAACGTTCGTGCAATATTTGCTCGGCTCACCGATTCTGGCTGCTTCGCTTGCAGCAATCTTGCTGAATAAATTGCTGCCGAGTGCAAAGTAGGTTGTAGAGCAAGGTATTGGAGTTGTATGTAAGGTTAAATGGGGCTGCCCTCAAAGAGACTACGTTTGTCGTAGGCTTTGGGGGTGGCTTTTTTGTAAGGGTAATACGGTTATAACCAGCTTTCGGAACCAGCCCATAAGATAGGCGCTCTTCTATTATTATGGTATAATTAACCATAACAACAGAATGGCTAATATGGGCGGTCGGCTAGTCTCCCGGAAGGGAGGTGATGCCTGTGGAGGTTAAGGATGCTCTGACATTAATGATCCAATTCGGTTCGCTGCTTGTCACGCTGGTCGGATTGGTCGTAACCATTGTCTTAGCATTGAACCAAAACAAAAAGAAATAGGCCGCCCGTAGATGGGATAACGACCTATTTCTAGTCCCTATAACTGCCTACCGCCCTTAAAAGCGGCTGTTGTTAGGAGTGAGGGTGTTAGCAGCATCCTCACTTCACTTTATTATATACATATTGTACCATAATATTACCCAGTATTGTAAACACAGAAAAGTCCAAGTAATCCAAAAAAATATAAGAGAAAGCCCTTAGGTACATCCACTTCCTACTTGCTTCCTCAATCCATCACTCTTCTGACAGATTCGTTCGAAAAGTAGGCAAATTGTTTGCTTTCCCCATCTCCCTCAGCAACTTCTCCAAACTAGCTTGCTCAAAGGACGCCAGGTATACAGCCAACAGTTCATCCGTCTCCTCTTCGGATACGTCGATTTCAGACACGATCAGCACATCGTCCTTCACGTAGATTTTCCACGCATTCAGTTCTGACCCTTCCTCAATCTCATGCTCCGACTCCTCTAGATGCATATATCTGCGATAGTCGGACAAGCTCCACAAACTCTCATCAAAAATGGCCCAATACGGCAGCCGATCCTCAACGCCTAACTGAACAAGTGCCTTGCCAGTGAGAAAGCGTTGAAGCGACCGATTTTCCAGCTGCCAGTCGGGAGAGTTCCACGCGCACAAATAGACCGGTGGATCTTCCTGCTCCAAATCCCGAATTCGGATCCCGCAATATATTACGGATTCCTCCACTTGATAGAAAACCAGAAACGCCTTATCTGTCGTAAAAAACGTGTCATCGGGAATGAACAAACCCTGCAGAGGTAGCGGTTCATATTGGTTATTGCACCCTTGGGTGATATGCGGGGAATGTCCCAAAACCTTAAAATAATCCCGCAGGACAGTCGGTAACGGAAAGCCCAGGCTCTGTTCCTTGGCCTGAATATCCGCCTCCGGAATGCCGTGTGCCTCCTTGTGATGCTCTCCCAATACATGGAGAAGTTCTTCGATAGTTACTTTCATTTAGTTGGGTCAACCTCCTCGACGTAAACATCTTTTAAATAAGCTTCCGCTCCTAAGCAGTAACAATCAAGAATTTATAAAGTCTGATGCTGAAACCTTTTTCCAGCCTTCAAGTCCTATTAAATTTAGTATCCATTCCTTTTCGGAAGCATCAAATTTGTCGATATCCTTTTTAAGACTCCCTTCAAATTCCTTCATGTAATGCTCCTTACTCGTATCCGTAACGTACATGTAATTGACAGCTTGAATGGTATCAAAATGGATTCTTCTATTCGCTCCTGATTTCTTGGCGAACAGGAAGTTATGATGGACGCAACAAGAACAACATACAACAAGACTATTTTTTTGTTAATATGAAACACTCCTATAAATCTTCATCAAGTAAGTATTTTCCGTAATGAGAGAGAATTCATAGTGTACCATATTTTAACATAACTTCTTCAATGAACTCACATAATTCAGGTTGACGAAACTAAAATGGAGAAGTATAATCAAATCCATATTAAACTTATAGGAATTATTAATCATTAAATGATACCGACCATTCAAATGGAGGTCACAGCCTCAGCAGATACTGCTGGAGTTGTGGCCTTTTATTTTTACCATCCTATTATTGAAAGCTAGGTGAGTTGAAGTGATAAGAAAGTTCCTTTCCAATCCATTGATCGGAAAATGTTTGCCTTGGGTTCTCCCCATCTTACTAATCGTCCTGTGGTCCATATTATCCAATCTTGATGTGATATCGAGAAAAATACTCCCCCTGCCTCAAGACGTTTTATTTTCTTTCAGGGAGCTGCTGTTGTCAGGAGAATTAATCGAACACATCTCCATCAGCTTTCAAAGAGCGTTCATTGGTTTCTTAATCGGCGGGGGGATCGGTCTTGTACTGGGCTTTATGAACGGCTTATCATCCATCGCTGAAAAATTGTTAGATACGACGATTCAAATGATACGCAATGTTCCTCATCTAGCGATGATTCCACTAGTCGTTCTATGGTTTGGCATTGGCGAGGAGTCGAAAATATTTTTGGTCGCGATCGGCGTGTTATTCCCGGTCTACATCAATACCCTGCACGGCATCCGCTCCGTGGACAACGGATTGATCGAAATGGGCAGCGTATACGGGCTGCGCTCCGCTTCGCTCTTTTGGAGAATCGTTCTGCCTGGCGCACTGCCTTCCATTCTAGTCGGACTACGCTACGCTTTAGGCATCATGTGGTTGACCCTAATCGTATCCGAAACGATCGCTACGAATTCGGGCATCGGCTTTCTGGCCATGAACGCAAGAGAATACATGCAAACCGATATCATTCTGCTTACCATTTTGCTTTATGCCTTATTTGGAAAGCTGGCCGATTCCATCGCTAAGCTCTTAGAGAAGCGCTTTTTACAATGGAACCCGAATTATCAAAACTAAGCTCTGAAAGGATGTGTCGACCCTGAATTCCTCTACCCATGGTGTGCACCTTCATATTGCAAGATTACAGAAAAGTTTTGGCGAACAATCTGTGCTTCGAGGCATTGAGCTAGAAGTGAAGCCAGGAGAGTTCATTGCCGTTATCGGGCGAAGCGGCTGCGGGAAAAGCACGTTATTACGCGTGATCGCCGGATTGGAACCATCCACGTCGGGAGACATATGGATCAATGACCATCCGGTTCAGCAAGTACATCCCGAAACTCGGATGATGTTTCAAGATGCGAGGCTGTTGCCTTGGAATAAGGTCATCGATAATGTTGCGATCGGACTTCGAAAAGAAGACCGTCATAAAGCCGAAGCCGCTTTAGAACAGGTTGGGCTGAGTACACGGGCCAATGAATGGCCGTCCGTGCTGTCCGGCGGTCAGAAACAACGAGTCGCCTTAGCAAGAGCACTCGCCAGCCAGCCAAAATTATTGCTGCTCGATGAACCTTTAGGAGCGCTGGATGCATTGACCCGCATTGAAATGCAGCAATTAATCGAATCGCTGTGGCAGCAGCAGCAATTCACGACCGTCTTGATTACGCACGATGTCGAAGAGGCTGTCGTCTTGGCCGACCGCGTGGTGCTCATTGAAGAAGGTCGGATCGCGATGGATCGAGCCGTCCCTTTCCCGCGCCCCCGTCAACGGGGAAATGCCGAAGTGGCGGCATTTATCGATCACATCCTGAAACGGGTCATGGGCATAACCGAAATGGCAAGCCGACATGAAGCAGAAGACCTCCCCTATCCCTTAAAGAAAGGGTCATAGGTTCTAACACCATCCCGCTTGGGATGGCCATTCGATAACCATTTCTTGAAGGAGGTGGATCACAAGCGAGTGATGACCGGACGTGAAACCGAAAAAAGAAAGGAGCCCTGAAGCATGCCTAACATCGATAACCCGCAAGAAATCGTGAAGGAAATTAGGATTACACGCTGCCCGGTTCCGACAGCAGCCAGTTTGGCCCTTGACCTAGGGCTTCTTCAACAGGAGCTTGAAAAGTCCGGATGTACGGCGGCGGAACTAACAAGAGACGCCAATCACGCTTTGCCTCATGCGCATTTTAATCACACCTTGCCTTTCCTGGTGCGGGAAGGAGGAAACATTCCGGCTTTATGGGCCCGCTCTACCGGGAGCGATACGCGGCTGATCGGACTAAGCTGGGTCGATGAATATCAAGCGATCCTTACCCTTCCCGACTCGGATATTCAGGGGCCTGGCGATTTGCGCGGAAAAAGAATCGGAATTCCTCGCCATCGTTATTTAGAGATTGATTTTCGAGCGGCCCAAGCGCTTCGCGGTTTTCATAATGCGCTCTCCCTTGCAAATCTTACGCTGGATGATGTCAACATCGTTCATCTTGAGGCGATTCCTGAAGGAAGAAGGGATTCATGGAATACCGAGATCGAGGCGTTGCAGCGACGCGAGATCGATGCTGTTTTTGTCAAAGGAGCCACCGGGCTTGAGGCCGCTCGTACGGTTGCTGTGAAGGAAGTGATCGAGCTCGGGTTCCATCCGGATCCGCTGGTGCGAGTCAACAATGGCGTGCCCCGAACCGTGACGGTCGATACGGCCTTGACGGAACAGGAGCATATCGTGGAACAGATTCTCACTTCTCTGCTTCGTGCCGCCGATTGGTCCAAAGATCATCCCGATGATTTCATTCGGGTCGTTACAAAAGAAACCGGCGCTTCATCCGAATATGTAGCCTCCGCTTATCGTAATATTTCGCTTCGACCGGCACTACGCGAAGACTATTTAACGGCGCTTGATGCCCAGAGCAGATTCCTGTTCGAACATGGTTTTCTCCCGAATCCCGTGAACGTATGGGACTGGAGCCTTCCAGAACCGTTAGCCGCGGCTGAACAAAACATTGCCAAAGGAGTGTCCCTCACATGACTCAAAGTAAAGCAGACGTAACCATCGGCGTTCATCCCAATAATCATTCGTTATTCGTATTGCGCCGCTTAGGCTTTTTAGAAGAGATTCTTAAAGACCATAACGCATCCGTTGCTTGGGTCGATTACACCGATGGAGCGAAGACGCCTCTACGTATCGCCTCCGGAGAAATCGACTTTGGAGGTACTGGGTCTACGCCGCCGTTAACCGCGCAGGCTTCGGATATCGATATTGTGTACGTTGCGGTATCGAATCCTCGTACAGCTAGCGGAGCTTTGGTCGTTCGCAAAGCAACGCCGGTGCAATCCGTTGCAGATTTGAAAGGGTTGCGCATTGCGCTTTCCGAAGGGTCATGGCATACGAGTTTTCTAGCAACCGCCCTAGATAAAGAAGACCTTCTTTATGATGATGTCGTTCGAGTTGATATAGGCAATGAGGGGGCGAACGCATTGCTGGCCGGGAAAGTGGAGGCTTGGGTCGGCAACGACCCGCAGCTGACGGAGCTGCATAACAAAGGACTCATTCGTACGCTGGTGCCGCTTGACTCCCATATCTCTCATCGTTCCGTATGGTTTGCCAGCCGAGATTTTGCGACGAATCGGCCGCAATTGCTCAAGGCCGTTGTCGAAGCTCTGCAGCTGGCCGAAGGTTGGATTCAAGAAAATACGCGTGAAGCGGCAGAGCTTTTTGCACGGGATTTGCCCCATTGGCCTTCCGTGGATTCATGGGAAGCGGCACTACGGCGGAGGCCTTGGGGGCTGCAGCCGATTACCGAAGAATTCATAACTGAACAGCAGCGGGTTGCCGATCTGTTAGCACGACAGCACATTTTGCCTAAGAAAATTGTCGTTTCAGATGCCGTTTTGCCTGTACCCGTAGAAATTGGAGGAGAATAACGTGGCTGCACATAAAGACAACGTTGAAGTGTATTGGTATTTAACGGCACCGGATGGCCGCAGCCCTTGGTCAACGGAGGGCGCTCGCAAAATCGATTTACCTTACCTAAGGCAGATTGCCTCGGCTGTAGACCAATTAGGGTTTACCGGCGCATTGCTGGCAACGGGCCCGCATGATACGTGGGTGCTTGGATCATCCCTCATATCCAGCACGAACAACATGCGGTTTCTCATCGCTGTTCATCCACCGTTGATTTCACCCGTGCTGGCCGCGAAAATGGCACAAACCTTCGATGATTTTTCCGGAGGACGCGTATTATTAAACATCGTGAACGGAAACACGGCGCAAATGCGCGCCTATGGTTCAACGCTTGGGCATGATGAACGCTATGCCTACACGGATGAATGGATTCAGGTGTGGAAACAAGCCGTGGCCGGGGAAAACCTGGATTTCCATGGCAAGTATATTACCGCCGAAGGCAAAGCCTTACAACTCTCTTCCACGCAGAAGCCAACGCCGCCTCTCTGGTTTGGCGGATCGTCTCAAGCAGCTCATGTCACGGCAGCCAAGCATATCGATACGTATCTGAGCTGGGGGGAAACGCCACCGCAAATCGCAGAGAAGATCAAAGATCTTCAAGCATTAGCTGCTGAGCAAGGGCGTACCATGCGATATGGCATCCGGCTATATCTGATCGTTCGCGATACGGATGAAGAAGCTTGGCAAGAAGCGGATCGGCTGCTCAAGACGATGGATCCGCAAACCGTGGAGAACATGCAAACCATCCTTCGAAATAGCGATTCGGTGGGGCAGCAGCGCATGCTTCGCAATCACAACGGCCAAATTCCCAAAGACGCTCGGGAGCTTGAAATTTATCCGGATTTGTGGGCCGGGATGAGTCTGGTAAGACCAGGTCCGGGCACAACGATCGTTGGCAGTCCGGCAACCGTTCTGGCGCGTTTGAAAGAGTATCAAGATGCTGGCATTTCAACCTTTATATTCTCCGGTGTTCCACTGCTCGAAGAAGCTTACCGTGTAGGAGAATACATCCTGCCCCATCTACGCATTGATCAACAAGCGGTAACCACGCCGATGCAAGAAGAACAGGAGAAGGTTTTCAATTGGGCTCATCAGATCCACTAAATGATCAGGCAAAAAGGGAAGTGTCCTATGCGAAAAATAAGCTTACATGTACTATTCATATTTCTGTTAGTTACGTTATCGGCTTGTGGTAAAGCCGGTCAAGCGAACGAAGCCAATGCTGAGGATGAAGCGGTACCTGTTCGTCTAGGCATACTGCGCAGTGCTCAGCCATTAAGTTTATCCAAAGAAGACGGGCCCCTGTATAAAAGGCTTGAAGCAGCCGGAGCGAAAATTGAAAAAACCGGCGGTTTTGCCGCCATGTCTCCGGCGATCGAGGCGTTAAACGCCGGTTCGATCGATATTACGATCGGCTCGATTACGGCCGCAATTAGCGCTCTTGTAGGTGGATCGTCCGAATTCACCATTTTTACGAAGCAGCCAGGCGATCAGCAGAATCAAGGCATTGTAGCCAAGCCTGAAGCGGGCATTAAGGGTCCTTCCGACCTTCGAGGTAAAAAGATCGCCGTCAACCGTGGCGGCACGGGCGAATACCTACTTTATAAAGCGCTGGAGAAAGGCGGACTCGATGCAAGCGAAGTCGAAATTGTCTATCTTCCGCCAACGGAAGCAGGGCCCGCCTTTGAAAGCGGGCAAGTCGACGCTTGGGCGACATGGGGTTCGTTCACCGCCGTGGCACTCGTCGACTTCGGTGCAGAGCTGGTCATTTCCGCAGGCGACATCGAATCCGACAATGATACGGTGTATATTGTGCGAAAGGGCTTCTTGAAGGAGCATCCTGAACTCGTTCATGAACTATTTGAAGGGTTGAATGAAGAGTCCGCGCTTCTATCCGACGACGTCGATCACACCGTCCAATTAATTCAGGACATCCAAGGCGTCTCCGAACCTGTCGCTCGTCAGCAGCTGGAAGGCTCTTTATACCCTTTTGATCCGATTGATGACACCGTCCGCCAACGTTGGCAAGCGGTTGCCGATTATATGTTTGAGAAAGGGATTATTCCGAATGAAGTGGATGTCCTGTCCAATACGGTGGATGTGAGGACGTTGAAGTGAAAGCCGTTGAGAAAGAGATCTAAGAAGATCTAAGAATTCAGCAAAATGATTCTTGTGGTACAATCTCTTGAGGGCACCAAGTCTATTAAGACTTTGGTGTCCTCTTTTTTTGTTTTTACGATTGTCTTAGCATTGAACCGAACAAAAAGAAATAGGCCGCTTATCAAAGCTCTAATAAAACTCTTTATTAAGTAGGAGTGTTCTCTTCAAAAAGGAAGGGGGTCTTATTTTGAAAAAGAATGAGGATATAAATCGTCGTTTTATCACGTATATGGCCAATCTTATTTACTACAACTCTATTAATTATGCCAACAAGAGACGAATGAAGGACAACCGATTTCCTCTGATGCTAGACAACAATGAAAATCAAGAGTCAGCATTATTTACAGTTTACGATTCAGAATCTATACCACCACCAAATTTAAAAGATCGCATTACAGTTCATCTACAAAAGGTCTCAATTCAGCTACTTCTTTTACTGATTGATTCAAGTGGTCCACCAGCAGATCCTTTGATATATGCAGCGTTACCTCGTCATCAAATTGGCCGAACTCAAACAAAACCAATAAATCCTGAAAAAACTGATCTAACCCCGCATGCGTGTCATTTGAGCAGCCACCACGAAATCATTTAATTTATTGTGACTCAACATTAAACTTCATCTCCTTTGATAGATCCATCTTTTTTTAGGGAAAAAATCTTAGTCAATCAGGTAAGATACGTCAGAAACCTTGCTATTAACTCCATCTTTAACTGCCTGAGTGATTTCATTTTCTGAATAGCCCTCAGTTATCAGCTTACTTTTCAGCTTCAATGCAATCTCCTTCTGATCCTTGTCTAGTAATTGTGCAATATACATACAAATCATCTCCTGTAACTGATTTCCCCCTACTTAACATCCGTCTTCGGGGGCCGGTCTAGCCAAGCGGCGATGAGCGTTCTTTTGATTTTGGTTTGATGAGCAGTTTTCCGTCTGCCGGTTAAGCGTTGGCGTATGTAGTTTTCAAAGAGCAAACATCCGTGTGTCGTAGCCGTCATAGGGCCCTTACCGCGCAGGTATCCGTAGTGCAGGGGTTTGCCGTAGGGATGGCCTTCTCGAATGAGAATAGCCACCCTTGCATGAAGGATAGCTGCGTGGTTTGCTATGATCAACGGATACGACTCACGCCCCGGATGTGCCTGAAAAAAACGTAAGGAGCCATGAGCGGCTGCTATTGGAAGCATCCTGTGAATCAAGGGGGTGCTTCTTACATCTTAGAATATGGGATGCTTTTAGGAAGGTGGCGAGTCTTATGAACTGTACCTCTTGTCAAGGCAGGTTAACAAGGTATTGAAAACAAAAGGGACTTGAACAAAAGTTCAAGTCCCTTAAAATTAGGCATTATAAACTATAATAAATGATCTTACTAAATTGTAGAACGCTACAGTAAGGATCGCTACTACCAAAAGAAGAAGTGACCCTTTTATTATAGCACTGGTTTGATTTTTCTTTAGACCATTTTTAATTTGTTTGACACTAAACCAAACCGTATAGATCCCTATAAATGAAAAGAAGATTATTCCTATAATAATACCTATCATTTTGTGTTCCTCCTATGCTAACCTCCATCCATATACTAACAAAATTCAAAAGGAAGCACCGTAAAGAGCTCCCTTTTGAAAAATTATTTGAATGCATTCCATGCAGTCGTTCGAATGCTGGACGTAACGTTAGAAGGATAGCCAATCAAAACTTTGTGAGTCAAGTGTGCTGCAATGAAAGCATCGGATACATGGTTATAGTTGCTGAGGGCATATTGTCTTCCTTTAGAGTTATTTATTAAATCCATAACACTTGAGTTATCGAAATTAGAGTTAAATACTGAGCTACTTGCTCGGGCTTTATCACGAACATCGTAGGCTTGTAATAAGCCATATCCAATTTTATCATCAAGGCTACCAGGGTAATTAACAGCCTTTTTTGCACCAATTAACGCTAACTCATGGTTATCACCTATTAATCTGGCTTTGTTAGCATTCATATCTTTCGTATTAAAATAATTCCATGCAAAATGTCTATAAGCATCAGCAGGGTTATCCCAAGTAACTGAATATCCCATTAATCTAGCATACTCTGTTCCAATATCACGAGCTTCGTTTGCGTTATCAAAAGCAACTGCTATATCTCCATATGTCAGTTGTCCTGATGTTGAGTTCATTACACCTTCAATACCTTTAGAAAGATCACTTTCTTGATATTGTAGAGGAGATATAACTCCAGAATTACCTTCAAGAGACTCAACATAAGATCTTATACCACTATTAATCTCTCTCATTTTCGTTAATTCATCTTCTGTTAGCTCCTCGAATGCTTTCCCTGCCACACTGTCATAGAACAACTGAGCATCAATTTGTATAGGATCTATTCCTAAGGAGTACTTTTCTTTATTCGGTTCGTTATCCTGGTTAACTACCACTTCTACCGCTGCATTAATCTTTTGCTGTTGTTCACTAACTGTAGCTGCAGTTTCATTTGCAAATGCGAAAGATGGCAATGAGATTGACATTACAACAGTTAGTACTGACAAAAATTTGGCTTTTTTCTTCAAAATCTTCACTCTCCCTTTGTTTGTATGTAATTATTGTTTACTGAAGACAAAGTAGCTCATCTTCTTCATTTTTATAACACGATTAATAAAGAGAAAGTTCGGTTTTTTTAATAAAAAAATATAAAAAAAGTTATTTTATGTAATTTTTTATATAATGATTTGACGTACTTTAATGCCATTGAATTGATAGATCAATAGAACATATGTCTCAATATCATGTTTGGTACATATGCGAGAGTTTATGATTCTTTTTTATTTTGGTAATATTAAGATAATAAGAAACAAAATTGTAAGTAGTAGTTGTCTAAATAAAATGATTCGATTCAAAAGGTTAGCGGCCTGTTTACGGTGGTTCTTTTCGTTATGTATGAGGCATATTCCGTCCGGTGGAGTAGAACGACCTACTTATATTGATTCTGTCATTCTCCATACTAGGTCTCTGAAAAGAAACTAGATATAAAGCTAATAGTCCACCCCAAGTGTTGGTCACTCTTAAGCGTTAAAATAGTCACTTACGATTTTATCTAGTTTTTCATTTTCCTTTTCATTTTCATTTTCATTTTCAGATAAATATTCGATAAAAAAATTATTAACATAATCATTTTTAAATTCACTCAAATACAAAAATGCTGTTTCTACATTTTGAGTAAACATACGTTTATTCATTTCCTTATGTGATAATCTAATAATCTCTTCAATAAAGTTACTATCCTTTGTTTCTGTATATTATCTAGTTCATCTTGATTATCTCCCTTTATTATTTTGCCTATTTCTTCTCTGCTCATTTCTAATTTGTATATATCTTTTTTTGCACTCCGAAAATCATCTACTGAAGTACCTGCTTCATCATATAGCATTAAACAAACTTGTCATAACTAATAAGATTATGAATTATCCTATACTTATTTTCTGATATTTCTTTTTCGAAATAATTAGGATTTTTATCTGAACTGATTTCAAAATACTTTTGCATTATACGGAATTACACTTTCGTAATCATCTTGATTTAACATAATATACAGTCTTTCATAAGCATCTGCTATGAACTCACCTTCATAAACTGTATATATTTTATTTATAGTTAAATTAGGCTTATTGCTATTTTCTATACACTTTACTCGCATTATCTCACCTCATTTTCGTAGTGAATAAAATTTTCATCTTGGCGAGATTGCCAAACAAGGCTCTTAATTTGATCAGACAGGATAACCCCTTCAATCGGTAAATCCTGTGGAATAACCCCCTCAAATGGGTAACCTTTAGCCTTGGAAGTAACAGGACAAGGCTAAGCCGACTTTTCCATTGTATTGCGCAGGTGAGAGGACAAGGGTTGGGCGTTTTCCCGACTGCTCATGGCCAGATTGGGGATTAAACTGAAGCCATACCAAGTCGCCGCGATCAGGAATGTAATTTTCTATTACCATGACTCACGTCCTTGCGGATCACCCGTTTGAACCTCGGAATGGATATTATCAGGCGGTTATAGGCCGATGAAAAGGCTGAACAAACCAAAGAGCAGTTTCGGGAACGGACTTGGATAATCGTTATTTGTATCAGGTTATGAAGGGAATCGATATCATCTTGAGGTGGTTCAGCTTCCCGACTCATTCGGCATTAGGTGAGAGCTGACACAAGGGTATAAGAAAACCACAATACGGACGGATAGCTCGCATTGTGGCTTGGCAGGTTTTTACGATCTTTTTATTCAAGTTATATACCTAATCTGTTTTTTATTTTTTCTAATGAAGTATTAATCTTATTTTTATCTTCTGGGTGCTCGTCAAGATGTTTTGCACTAAATATAATTAAATAGTTATAAAATTCATCATACTCAATTACTGCCATTACATCTTCGTCATAAGCTGGGGGCTCTCCTATAAAGCACACTTTCTTATCTCCAATGTAGTACTCCTCCTCTGGCTCATGATAGGATGAAAATTGTACCTCTAGTGGACCTGATCCATAGCCATGTCTCTCAATATCCCCAAAATATTCCAAAGCCCTTAGGAAATCAATAACCCAGAAATAAGATTCCACCAGTTTGTCAATTTCGTCTTTTTCTGTAAGTATTCTATACATTTCTTTTGTCTCCTTTAGTCCTTATAATCAAAAGTAGGATAAAAATTCTTTATTTTTCCGTTTTCATCTACAAATCCTATAAACTTCAAACCATCTAGTTCGCCTTTAACTATTCCGTTTTTTTCATTTTCGGCCTGTATCTGTGGTTCTAATGCTGCTTTCCCCCATTTATACATTTTTTCGTTAGAGATAATATTTGGATCATAAACTGTTTTAGGGTCATTTACTCTCTTTCCTACCACATTGCCTTCCGGGTCCTTTATCGGTTCAAAAATACTTTTATCTTTTTCAGTTCGTTGTAAGGATGGTATTTGATACTCTACCTCATATATCCCCTCAATGGGGTGTTTCTTCGGTTCACCTATAATATAATCTTTTTCCACACTCAGTCCGTACTGCCTTGCATCTTCTTGCAGGGCAGTATAAAAATTATCCATATTGTGACCACCAGATATTCCTGGTCTGCCACCTCTCTTTAACCCATCGACGTTTACTAAGTGATGGTATGGCCTTTGTAATTTTTCAGCATCACTGACCTGTTCACTTATTTCATTTCTAGGAGCATCTCCCGTTCCCTCATTCCCCGACTTCTTACCGTCAACATCATCGCCACGCTCGCCACCATCACTGCTACCATTACCGCCACTATTTCCGCCACCAAGATCATCATGTTTCTTATTCAGCGGGCCTCTACCCCTAATTCCAGCACGGTTGAGGATAGCCTCTCCAAGGATCAAAGCCGCCCCCTGTCCCAAATATTTGGACCAACCGCCTGCTGAATCGACTTCTGCCTTTACGTCTTCGGCTATTTTCTCGCGGTACTCATCGCTAAAAAGCATTCTGCCCGCCCATACCATCGTACCGTGAATATCCTCGACCGTCCCGATGGTTGCATTATAGAGCATCTCTTTCCCGGTTCCAAGCGGATCTTCGTACAAGGATATCGCCGTATCCTTTAACGAGTTCCCTAACTGGGTTGCCCCGATCTTTACGCCCTCCCATAGTTCCCCCGCTTCTTGCTTCACGGTGTCCCATGCCTTCCCGGCTTCCTGCTGCACCGAATTCCAGGCTTCCTCCGCTTTTCTCCCGGCATCCTCTACGGCACTATGGCCTGCGGGTCCCCTCATCATAGGGTACGCTCCCAGCACATGCCCAGCAATATGGATCGGTTGTACCCGCTCATCTGCTGACTTAAATCGTTGGGCAATCCCTCTCAGCTCCAGACTTGTACGCTGGATATGCTCCGTGGTCAGTATCATCTCCCGATGCGCCTGCTTAAAATCCGCATAAAAACGGGATCTGGTCGTACCTTCCCAGCCAGACTCCAGCATATGGATGTTCTGGTTCAGCATGTGTATATTCGCTTCCAGTTGTTCATGCGCCCTGGAGCATTGCACTGCAACGTGCAGCAACATCTCCGGTGTGACCAAAATTCTACTCATAACAACCTCTCCATCTTGCTTTCGGGATTAAATCCGATCTCCGATCATAGTTAACTTAAATATTTTACTTCATTAGAATTATATGGAAAAGGTTCTCGAGGCCTTGCTATGTCACTTTATAACTAGGATCTTTTTCTCAGTTATTAGCGGGACTTTATTACGAGCGGGATTTTCAATAATATGACCATTATGATAGGAGTTGTAGGATGAAGGGAGTCACGGAACATGACATACCGGAAAAAGGGGGGGAATAGATGGATTAAATTATCCTTCATTATTCTCCCCTGCTTGCTTGCACTGAATATGTTTAGAAAAGAATTATTTGTACTTGTCTTAGGTCCTATATTTTAAAACGGAGTGGTATGATTGGTAAGGCAATTCTAGCAGGCTGGATATTTGGAGAAGGAGCTCATCCGCTCTCTTGATCAGGTTCATTAGATGTGTAGGCTTCATTTTACTGATTAAAGAGCTCTCCTGTGACAAAAAGGATAAAGATTGTATAAATATCAACGACTCGGCATTCATCCCGGAGCCTTCGGGGAAAATCCGTAGCATATCTTCTAGTAAAATGTCTGACGTAGGCTGTCTTCCCTCCTCCTTTATATATAGGGCATTTAACATGGATTTTAACGCCCTGTTGCATAATAATAAACTGACGTAAAGCAGATTTCTATCCAAGAAATGCATGGATAATTTCATGTATTCTTGTGAGCAGTTGGCATGAAGGGGAATCACATTCCGGTAAAAAAACAATTCCCGCTCCTCCCCGAAGAATCAGATCAACCTCGTTGGCACCCGTTCCACCCATACGATCAACAGAATCCCCTTGAACTTTTTTGTAATTAACTCCATCAGTCTTTCAAATCCGCCTCCAGATAAAATAAGAATATTTGCTGTAATATAATCTTCATTTATCAATTTTCTAGAAATTTCAATAGCAGTGTGCTGTGTTTTGGTACTTTTTGAAGCCGTTGAACTTCGAGATGAGGTTTCGCTGATTGTCCCCAGATTTCCTCTGGGCTCACGTGTTACAAGATCCTTTTTATCATTAAGAATTGCACCTGAGAGGATTCATCTCATTTAGAAAATATGGATTGATACTCTCCTGAGCTAGAGGTTGCAATTCTTCGTGATAAGTTAGCTAGTACATCGTCCACTCTCCTTAACAACCTCCGAAGATGAGCTGTTTGGATTTTTTGAAGGAAGGCAGTATCTTTGAAACTTGCTAGAAAATGAATGGAATAAATAAACATGACAGTATCCAAATCAAGGCCTGACTCCCTACCAGTAAGCTGAACTACGTCATTCAGGGACAGTGAATGAGGAGGAGTAGTCAAATTTTTATCTTTTATATACATCGCCATCAGCATGGATTCCAATGCTCGATCACCTAGCACAATGCAAATATGAGCTGAGGATTGGTGTGTAAAACGAAATGCCGAATTCATATAAATCTGTGAGCGTTCATGTAGCCTATCAATGATTCTAGCTTGAGTAGATCCGCTTCTCTGTAATTTTGAGGTCTTCATCACATCTTTGTCAGTATTCTTGGAGGTTGAATGATTCTCCACTTACGTTCAACTCCCGCTTGATTATTGTACGACTCATATTGAAAACATTGCCCCGGATGTTATGAATTCATGGATAGTGGGAATACTTATATTTATCATTATACAACAAATTAATATTTATAAGTATTGTTTTCGATATTCAAACGCTAGTGTATTGCTATTGAGATATTATCTACACTTTTTAGTAGTGAGGTGTGGAATAATGACGGATAAAGAGATCCTTCTACGAATAGGTGCTCGTTTACGTGACTTAAGAAAAGAAAAAGGATTAACGCAAGAAGCTCTAGGAGAAAAAGGTGGGTTTCATTTTTCATATATCGGACAAATCGAGCGGGGAGAAAAAAACGTTGCTCTGTTAAATCTTGCAAAAATTGCTGAAGCATTAGAGGTAGAAATATCGCAACTCTTCATCTATCCCAATGTTGAAAGTAACGAAGAATCACAATCTGATCTTCAAGAAATAATGCATATGCTCGAACACCAAAATCCTCAGCAAATCGCTATGGCAAAGAATGTACTTAAAGCGATTTTTAACCATAAGTAAATATCATACATAGTAAAATGGCTGATTGGAAATCCAGTCAGCCTCATATGAAAATATGGCAGCGGATTAGCATACCTTCTCAGTGTAAAGCTACGCTTGGGAACCGATGCTTCACCGTCTCATAAGAGCTTGGCCGGAAATATTGCCCTTGAGACCGTTCTGCCTTCCGACCAAGGTTGATTTACTACTCCCCCCCACAAACGTCTCTGCTCATACAAAATACTCATGCTATTTATGATACAGTTCACCGTAATGGGGCTATATCAACGAAATTATTAGCCACTTCAACTTTGATAGCTAAAAAATGGATTATTCAATATTTTCAATTGAATGATCCACTTTTCTATTTATCTTCAGTATTCAGATCCTCAATCTCCATTAATTCATCATTTTCATCTTCTACTTCTATCAATTCTGCCTGTTCTTGGTCTATATCTTTTTCAATTCTTATAAGTTCAGTTTCTACTCTTCTTTTTTTCCTCGCCAAGCCTCTTTAGAAATCAACTATAAACTGTGGTAACTACTAACCTCTTGCAATCTTTTCCCTATATCATTCGACTACAGTGGGAATTAAAATAATGAATATATATTGAAACTGTGTTATGTAATATATCACCAATATATCTACCTAGAAAGCGTCCTGATAATAGTTTATGGGGACTTTCACCGTAAGCACTCTGTTACTCTGGGTATTTCATAAGCGCTAGATAGTCAAGCCCCCCACCAAATAAACACGGAAGTACAAAAGTTAATCCACTCTATACTTCTTAAAATTCTCTGCTTGTTCAAAAATCTCTTTAAATATTTCATCTTTAGGAACTGGTGGATATCCATTATCAGCAAGTGTTAAAATCAAATCTACTTTCAATTCTGCCTTGATGTCTTCACGGTGCGACCAATCAGTGTATCTAGCTTTGTCGTCAATGATTTTTTTAATCTCTTGCGAGAGTTTCAGCAGTTTATCGTGTGCGTATTCAAATTTATATTTCTCGGCAATCGCCTTCAAAATATCGTAAAAGGCTTTTTCCTCAAAATCAATTCCAAGGTCTTTAAATGAGTTTCGTTCTCTTACAAGTTCTTCAAACAAATCTGCAAACCGGTCCGCGACATCCTCCAATACATCACTTTGCATTGCTTGAAAGTCTTTTCTTTCATTGTAAACGTCAATCAGTTTCTTTAATCTTTTTGAAAAATCTACACCTTGAATTCTATTGGTTTTCTTAAACTCCTCAATGGCCTTGGCTAAGAGCTTTTGTAAGAGCTTGATCTTAGTGTTTGGTAATTTGATCTTATCAATTTTCGCCAAGTACTCATCACTGAATATATCCACATTATTATTAGGATCATTTTTATCGAGTTTAAATATTTCTTCTATACCTTCACTAATCAATGCTTCCTGTATCATCTGTCTTACTTTCTCATTCATCTGAGAGGTATCAGGGGCTTCTCCTACAGTAAGTTTATGAATGATAGATTTGATAGCAAAATAGAAGTGGATGTGGTCTCTCTCAGATTGGTTAATATCTTCACTTGAGCAACATAAGTTATATGCGGAACGAAGTTTCTTAACAATTGCCATAAATCTCTTTTCTACTTCCTCTGTTTGCTGTGCAAATTCTGCTGCTCGATTTAAGCAATGTAATTGTTGTAATGGAGTTCCCTTAAAATAAGCGGAACTATCAAACTTGTGGAACAGCCTCGCCAGCAAATCTAATTGGTCTTTTACAATAACAACAGCCTTGTCAGTGCCATCAAAGTTTTCACCATTTACTACACCATATTTTTTTAACGCCACATTCATATTACTCTTAATGCCAATATAATCTACCACCAAACCATTCTCTTTCCCTTCATATACACGGTTTACTCGCGATATAGTTTGAATTAAGGAATGTTGTTGAATAGGTTTATCTATGTAAATTGTATCTAAGAAAGGTACGTCAAAACCAGTAAGCCACATATCTACTACAATGGCAATTTTGAAGTTTGATTTTTCGTTTTTATATTGCCTGTCTAGTTCTTTTCGATAATCTTTTGTACCCAGTAAATCGTACAACTCTTTGGGGTCATCTTGGTTTCGAGTCATGACCATTTTAATCTTTTCAATTGGCTTTATTTCTTGTCTTTCTTTTTCTGTAAGCTCTACACCTTCATCACATTCCCTGATCTCTGCCCATTGTGGACGCAAGGCAATTATCTGTTTATATAGTTCATAAGCAATCGAACGATTGGAAGCCACAAACATTACTTTACCTTTTACAGTTGCACCTTCTTCAATCCGCTTCTCGTAATGCTCTACAAAATCTTCTGCCACTAATTTTAAACGTTTAGGATCACCAAGAATAACATCCATTTGAGTTACAGCTCTTTTACTTTCATCTATCTGATACTTATTGGCACCAGCTGTTTCGCATACTTTATAATAGTCTTCAATCTCTTGTAGCTTGGTATTATTCAAATTCACTTTGGCAGCTCTGCCTTCATACACAATCCTTACAGTGATCTCGTCATAAACTGACTCTATCATCGTATAAGAATCCTCTACTTCACCAAAAACAACCATTGTGCCATCAATTGGAGTTCCTGTGAAACCTACATAAGTGGCATTAGGTAAAGAATCGTGCAAATGTTTGGCAAAACCATACTTCTTTTCTACACCATATTTAGTAAGTTTTAATTTCTGATCGAGATTGATTTGCGAACGATGGGCTTCGTCCGAAATACAAATTACATTTGTTCTCTCAGTAAGCAGGTCTGTGTCTTCATTAAACTTATGAATAGTAGTTAAGAATACTCCACCGCTCTTTCTGCTTTGCAAATAGGTTTTCAATTCGGCGCGGCTTTCTACACTTACTACTAAGTCATCGCCAATAAAACCCTTAGCGTTGGTAAATTGCCCTGAAAGCTGATCATCAAGATCAGTTCTGTCAGTTATCAGAACAATCGTTGGGCTTTGAAAATGTACACTTCGCATTAAAAGCCTTGTGAGGTAAAGCATTGTAAAGCTCTTACCACAACCTGTTGCCCCAAAGTAAGTACCGCCTTTACCTGTACCGTGTGGTTTCATATTGCGCTTAATGCTTTCAAGTAATTTGTTGGCTGCGTAGTATTGCGGATAGCGTGGAACAATCTTTTCTTCTTTAGTACTTGTATCTGGGAAAAATACAAAGTGGCGAACAACATCGAGTAAACGTTTTTGGTTAAACAAACCTTTTACCATTGTGAAGAGTGAATCTATACCTTCTCTATCCAATGCTTCAATGCCGTCTATTTTACGCCAAGCATAAAAGAAATCATAAGGAGCAAATAGTGAGCCTGATTTGTTATTTACTCCGTCACTGATAACACATAGGGCATTGTATTTAAAAAGCTCTGGAATATCCCTACGGTAGCGAACTGTAAGCTGTGTAAAGGCATCTTTAATGGTAGTGTTTTCTTTGATTGCGCTCTTAAATTCTAGTACTACTAGAGGCAAACCGTTGACATATACAATTCCATCAGGAATGCGTTTTTCGTAACCTTGTATTTCTAATTGGTTGACTATTTTGAATAGATTATTGTCTAAATTTTCAAAATCAATCAATTGAATATATAAGTCTTTCTTACTGCGGTCTTCTCGTTTAAAAACAATACCATCAGAAATCATTTTGATAATTGCTTTATTGCTATTGTACAGAGCAGAAGAAGGCAACACTTCCATTTGACGAATGATGCTATCTATTTCATTTACTGTAATCTCATTATCTAAATATCGATTGTGCAAATATGTTTTTAAATCATCTCGTAGAAGTACATCACTCATTTCCTTGTGAATGTACCTACCATCTTGATGCTGATAGTTTTCAGCTTTAAATAATTCTATTACGGCTTGTTCTAAGGTTACCTCTGTAAATTTCATGTCTGAGTCATCCTTTGTAATAGGATATGAATTAACTTTTTTAAAACTAAGTTTTGCTCACATAATAAAAATATGTTTTCTGTAATTGCTTCTGCGTATTTTTCATACTTATTTGTTAACTCTTTATCTGGCAATAGCAAATTAAAATCGACAATATGAGATACTTTAATACTTGCTTGTACGGATCCAATCTCATAGGAAACCAAATCATTCTTCGAATTTAATAGCAATTGATATATATAGAGACCAATATTTTCTTTACATCTGAATGCAACTATATTTTGTGCTATTGAACCCTTTGTACCCCAAAAAATTTTCATTTCTGCTAAACTACCAACTGTCGAAAAAAGCACATCCTTTTTTGTAGGGTGGCCGCTTCTAAACCAATTATTATAAACATCTTCATCTATATATTTTTCACATTTATCATAGTCAATTATTCTGTCTGTTGATCTAATGGAACCAATTTCGATTAATGGGAAATTGGTTTCCTTTTCTCTGTGTGGTGGTGTTTTCCCTCTATTATCTATAGTTGAAGTAATATTTTTTAGAGAATCAACCTTCCACCCCTTAGGAACTTCCTTATCCAATTTCTTACTAATTTCCATTTCACCACCATTTGATTTGTAGGGTTTACCGTTTTCGTCAGGAAACTCAAAATCAACGAACCATTGTTTATAAATAGTCTGTGCGGTTTCTTCTAATTTTTGAATAAGGCGGTTGTTCAGATTTATTCTATCCACCAACACATTGTATTCTTTTACAATTTCCTTTTGCTTGGTGATGGTTGGAACTGGGAGAATAGTATTGCACATTTCTTCCCAACCAAATATTTCTCTTGCACTACCGTGACTCATAAATCTGGCATATCGGTCAAATTCGGATCTGCGAAACCACATCATTAAATATTCAGGTAACAATTCATTTTCATCAATCACTTCAAAACTTGTGTATGCTTGTGAAATCATCGCTTTTTCATAATCGTTAAGTAAAGCCACAGAAATTTTATCGCCGTTTCTTGATGTTACTGGTCCATAAGCGAACTGTTTCTTTGTTATCAATTTATAAGTTGACATATCAGTGCCAATTGTATTGGCTATTGATGGAATAAACACCTTTTGAATACTTACTCCAAGTAATTTAACATCCTCCAAATTTGTATTACGGTTGTTTACCTCTTTAATATAGTCACCTAACCGTTTATAATTTGATTTCATAACCTAACTCCTTAAATACACATAGTAACTCTTTTTTAGAACTTTCCTCAGCTTTTAATAAATCAGCAAACTCTGATTGCAACGATGTCATCTTTTCATCGAAGTCAATGTTCTCATCTCGGTTAATAAACTCAATATATTTGCTGGGTACTAAGGAAAAATCTTTTATAGCTACTTCTTCCCGCGTAGCGCTGTAACAAAATTCCGCGGTATCCTGGTAGGTATTCTCATAATTACTTTGTTGCCAATTATGGTAAGTAGCTGCTACCTTTTCGATCTCTACATCTGAAAATTGAACGTACTTTTTCTCAAAAGGAACTCCCATTTGTCTTAAATCCATAAAGAGGATTTCATCTGCACGGTTACGATATTTTTTCAGTTTTCCATTTTGCTCAACGGTTCGGGCTTTTTTGTTTTTATTCAGAATCCAAAGTGTAACGCTGATGTCAGTGGTATAAAATAGGTTTCGTGGTAGAATTATAATGGCTTCTACTAAATTGTTTTCAATCAGCTTTCTGCGAATTTTATATTCATCCCCACCACCACTTAATGCACCGTTGGCCAACAAAAATCCTGCTACACCATTCTCAGATAATTTAGAGGCGATATTTAGAATCCAAGCATAGTTGGCGTTTCCAGTAGGGGGCACTTCATAACCTGCCCAACGCGGATCATCTGTCAACTCAGTATCAGCTCTCCATTGCTTTTGGTTAAACGGGGGATTTGCCATTATGAAATCGGCTTTTAAATCCTTGTGCTGATCTTTGAAAAAAGTATCCTCGGCTGTATTGCCAAGGTTGGCAGAAATGCCCCTGATAGCAAGATTCATCTTAGCCAGCTTATAAGTGGTAGAGGTGTACTCCTGCCCATAAATAGAAATATCTTTTGTATTTCCGTGGTGAGCTTCAATAAACTTTACAGACTGAACAAACATACCGCCCGACCCGCAAGCAGGATCATAGATTTTACCTTTATAAGGTTCAAGCAACTCTGTAATAAGGTTTACAATACTTTTAGGGGTATAGAATTCTCCCTTGCCTTTTCCTTCTGCCAGTGCAAACTTACTGAGAAAATATTCATAAACACGCCCCACAATGTCTTGCTGTTTGTCTTTAAGAGTGTCAATATTATTGATTGTATCAATTAAAGAAGCTAGTTTACTTACATCTAGACCTAATCGCGAATAATAGTTATCAGGCAGAGCACCTTTAAGAGATGGATTGTTCTTTTCAAGAGTAAAGAGTGCACTATCAATTTTTAGCGCAATATCTTCTTGTTTTGCATTTTCAATCAAAAAACTCCATCGTGAAATATCGGGCAGGTAAAACACATTTTTCATGGTGTAGAACTCTACCATATCTGTGTACTTTTCTTTTCCTTCGGAAATCAGCTCTTCTCTACGTTCTTCAAATTTATCACTAGCAAATTTCAGAAATATAAGTCCCAATACGACGTGTTTATATTCTGATGGCTCCACTGAGCCACGTAGTTTATTAGCTGAGTCCCAAAGTGTTTCTTCAATACTTTTTTGTTTTGTTTCTTTCTTTTTAGCCATTGTATACTCCTCTTGTCTTCACTAGTGTTACTATTGACCACAGGGGTACAAATAATCTCCGGTTGGTTACAGATCCTCCAATGTAGGTCAACATACCCATGTGTTATTAATAGTTTCAACGAACCATACCTAGAATCCTGTTAATCACTCTTTCTTTTTATATCCCTTACTTAGCCCAAAATTGCTATAGACCTCCTCTAAGGTCTGCATACGGTCGTTCTTCTCGAACAATACTTTAATACTTAAGCCCTACTTGAGCCATTTCCGCGGCGCTTTGCTCAGGTATCGGAATATCCTGAATATCCTTTACATTAAGAATTGGTAATGAAGCACCTTTAAGCAAGGAACGACCAATGGGCTCTCAAAGAATGCTAATAAGAAAAGAGGATCTACCTCAGAGAATGACACGGAGCCCAATAAAGTTAGCCGATAAATATAATGGTCCATTTCCTTCTAGATCAGGTACAACGGTAAATTTCATTGCAATGCCCCTGCCTGTGATTAAAACATCTCCGCTTTGAATTTCAACTTCTTCGCCTTTGATCGGTTGTTTTAATTCAGTAATTTTCTATGGTTCTCAATTTCAACAATCCATCTTTAACTTCCAGTAACTGTATCACTTTAGCTTGAACAGCATCTGTTTCCACACTACTTGCTGTGTGAGACCTCTGTAAATAATAGTATAATCGATACACTCTTCTCATAGTTGGAGCAGTCAATTTGACGCTGCCTATGATTGTTTCCGCATTCTTCTGAGAGGACTCAGCTTGGTAGGACTGCCGAGTTCCATTTCGGCGGAGCTCCTGTTAATGGTAGCAGGGTGTCTGTTCAGTTCCTTGGCAATCGCCCTGGTACTTTTCCCCTGCAATGGAGGATTTCTATCTTGCTGCTAAGATGGGTATAGCTAATGGCGGATTCTCTTTGTGTGAATGTGTGGCGTAGGAACCTTCATTCTAACTAATCCAGTCATGGGCCGTTTTTTATTTATTTCCAGTAGCTGTCCACATTATATTACAATCCGTCATTTTTCTGTGGAACTCAGTCTTAATACTGAAGTTATAATTGATTCCAGTTCCTAATGGAACTTGCAAACCATTTTGGCGGAACTGTATCCACCCTCTATTTGTATCGATAAAACAAGCCTACAAGCTAATGGAAAATTTCAATTGGGAAAAGAAAAAGATAGACTATTAACCAAGCCAATTATAAAAACTTTAAGAGAACAAGTTACTAACAACTTGTTCCCTTAACGTAAAAACCCGATTTTACTTTCCAGCATTCTTAGCGGCTGCTTCAATCCATTTGCCTAAATTTTCTCGGCCGTTATCATTTACCCAATCATAGGTAGGATATATCTCTGAGAAATAGACATTCTTTCCGTTGCGTTCATAATACCAATTATCGAAAGGATTTTTACCCTTAGTATCCGTTCTTCCATTTACATCTTTGACTTGATGTATATAGATACCTAGCAGTCCATTTCCTCTTTTTGCACTTTGTTCAATCTCATAACCAACATACTTTCTTTCAGATGTTTCACTCCCTATTAGTACAACGGTTGTACTTGTACCTTCTAATTGTTTATCAATCCACCTTTTAATTGCCTGATCACCTTTTCTTTTGACTTCTTCCCATTCAGCCTTATCAATAAATCCTGCTTTATCCCCCTTAAATAGGCCGCTATTTCTTACTTGACCTGCTCTCCAAGAATCTCTTTCGAAATGAAAACTAAAAAAAGTTTTTCTAGACATTATTCTCCTCCTCTTATTTCTGTAACTATTTCTCCGACTATATTAATTAGTTGATCAAAATCAATTCCGTCTTCACCTAGTTTATTAAACTTGCCTTTTAATTGTGGAAAATCTGGGTAATATCTATCAAAATCATTTATTATCTTTTCCCATAACTTTCGGCTTGCATATCCAGTTACACCGATAGGGATTACTTTTGCATTTTTATCTACTGCAATATCAAACTCTCTAATAACACCATTTGCGTCTACAACTGTTTCTTCGTCTGATCCTTGCTTCTTACTAAGTTTATTTCCAAACAGAAATATAACTATTCCACATTCACTTATGAGTTGCTGACGGTATTCTTCCCATAATTGGCTAATATCCTTCCCGTTTGTAGCATATTGAGGGAATGGTCTCATAATTAAGTGTTCATTAATATTTCTTGTACCTGATTCCTCCATACCTTCTAATACTCCATTTATAACTGCACTTCCCACCCCTAAACCAAAGCCAGTTGCAACTTTGAATTCTTTTTGATTCAACATTTTACTTATTTTATGAATAAAATCTTCTGCTCTAAGTCCCGATACTTTATAGTCATTAAATACATGTGCACTTCCAGATATGAGAACATTATTTCGGTTATACCTTTCAGTGATAATTTCTAAAATTGATGTTATATCCTCATACTTTTTAACAATTAAGGGCTTAATAGAATAACGTTCTAAATCGGCACATTTTAATTCTTGCCTGATTTTATCGTATTGAAATTGATCTTTCCCCTCTGCATTATTTGGATAATCCTCTTCAGCAACCTCTTTAATAAAATAATAATGGGTACGGGTATGGTCATCTAACAAGATTTTAATTCTGCTCAATATATGCTCTAAGTTAGGGTCCTCAAAACTAAAACCAATAAACAAAAATGTCTTAGAAACAAGATCACCTTTTAAGGCAATAGTGAACATCTGATTGTTTTTTTCATATAACTCATAGTCGTTTTTAATCAAAACAGCCTCGTCTGCCACTTCGACATCACCATGCATTTTATAAACAATGGCATCCCTTTTACTCTTAATTACGGGCAAGTCATTAACTCGCTTTTTAACATCAGGTTTCTTTCCTGCTTGCATTAAGGCTTGCTCAATTAGTTTGTCGTAATTAGTTGTCCAAAAAGTTCGTATAGGCAATTCTGCAATGACTTCATGGTTGCGGTTTATTCTACCAGTTTGACTAAAGTGATTATTTATCAATTCCGTCAAAGGGGTTTTTGTTTTGGAATCGTTATAGATATATTGTGCCAACGATACTAGGTCACTTTCTTTATCTACATTAAGTCCTAGCCTTGAAGCAGGACGTCTCAATAGTTCTTTCCAATTTACAACTCCTGAAGGTATGGATAAACCTGCACCTGCAAAAATTGCAGCATTTCCTTCCTTTAATGCACTAACATACTCATCTATAAAATTATTAATTTCCCTACTAAATACCAAAACAGTTCCTCCTTTTATTCAGAGACCCATTCTCTAAAACTTTTAGATGTTCCGTTTAAATATTTAATATATAACACACCATAATTATCAATAACATAATTGTAGAGTCCTAAGTACTCTTGGCCTTCAAAAGAATCCTTTTGATATGAAGAGTTATTTATTGGGAGTATTGCTACTTTGCCTCTATAACCATCATAGTAACCTAATTCCCACGGCATCCATTTTGAATCTGTAGAGTTATCCGAAGTAGCAAAAAACAAACTCTTACAATTTTTCATTCTATTTCTCAATTGGTTGGCTGTTTGGGCATTTACATTCTCTCTGCTCATTTGTCTATCTTCTATCCAATCTACATAGACCTCATATCCCTTTTCCTCTAATGTATTTTTCAGTCCTAAAATCACATCTGCATCTTGGTAACTATGAGACAGAAAAATATCATAAGTTTTAAATGGATTGTAAGCATTGTAACCCTCATTTAAAATCTTCGATGCCGTTTTCGTATTGTAACTTTTCTGAACTATTGAATTTGCTTTATTAATTAAGTCTCTTCTTGAAAATAAAGCCATTCAATTTCCCCCCTTATCTATGCAAAATTATATAGTTAAATTGTACCATAAAATATATAATTAAACTCAAGAAAAACGAACATGTTTTCGCTTTTTGATATTTCATTATCAATTTGAATTAAAACTAATTAGCGGTTTTGAGATACTATCAATATGAGGAGGCCGAGAAGATTTTTTAAGCGTACCCCTTCCGCTGACATGGCAGAATGGATGATAGCTACTTTCGTCCCATGATCAGTGCGGCTTGCTTTAACCGATCTTCTGTGACTTCATCGGGTATTATATTAGCCAGTTGTTTCTTTATCACAAAAACATCTGAAGTTATTAATTCTCAGTTCGGTTATATTCATGAGATTTAGTCCCTCAATTATTGGGCATTATTTCCTGAAATTACTTTAATTCATTCCAAAAAACGACAAAGTCTATCACACATTAAATTAATAGAGAGCGACATTGTTGATTTTACTAAAAAAACCAAAACCAAAGACTTAGACACTCTTAGTCTCATTATCCAACATTTTCCCTCAACACTTGATCACTTACCTGCACCAAATTTTCGCCCTACTTATGATACGGTTTTCCACATATGAATTTAACAATCCTGCCTATTAGTTGAATAAAGATAGGTCCTCTTTCAGTTAAGGGGGGAAGAGACACCCTCATCACTGAAGGGGTCCCTGCTTCTGCTCTTTACGCTCAAAATGATGGTGCAACCTATATAGGCAAATCTCTTTCGTCCACCTGTGCATAATGGATTGATGCTCAGGCGCAGGTTCCAATCTTAGACTAAACACACCATCTTCGAAGCGAGTCATGCTTCCTTTAGAAGATCCCCATCTTGTCATTGGCATCCGCTCAATTAGCTGGCTAACTCCGGTCTCATTGTATTCCCAGAGGCGTTTCGAATCCTTATCGGAGAAATCGATTCTTCTTCGGTATTCCTTTTCCATTAGGTACCCATGGAAGAATGGCGCTACTTCCTGAGGAGTAACCGATTCTGCCCAATGTTCGGTCCCACGCTCGAGCATATACAGGAGCACGATCATTTTATAACTCTTGGTATGACGGTCTTCTCGACATACGTATCCAAGCCTCATATTGATAATAAATCTCCTCTTCTTCCTTCGTTAAGCATTCGGCCCAGAGGAGAAATCCGATATAAGAACCGAATTCATTCCAATATTCCCAGCTGTTCGAGCTGCCATGAAGGTGAAGCTCCAAATATGTAGGGATTCGACCGAGCTCATTCTTGAGACCTAGGAAAGAACGGTGCAGACGCTCGCGATGCGGCAGTTTCTTACGACTTAATTCATCCAGAAGATTAATAACGGACGTCTCCAAATGGAGTTCACACCCATCCGGCACAGTCGGGATCATCGGTTCCTTTGCCGTTTTCTTCTCTTCACCGTCATAAATCCGCTTGTCGGATCGATGAGCAAAAGCCAATCGTCCGTGTTTGCTTATGCTCGCTCCAGGCATCGTAGATCTTGTCAGCCAGCGACTCTCTCAACTGTGCTGCAGTCAACTGCTCGTCATCATAATGCGTTCCAAGCCACCGGATGGATGAATAATCTGTATCGTCATAGACCCCATAGTATTGGAACGGGGACAACCAGCCGCGACGGATGGCTTCAATGAAATGAATCTGGTAGGCGACGTTGCCATCACAAAGCGCATACACATCCTTCCCATCCATTCGGTCTGGTGTTGCCGTGATGCCCAGTAAAAATTTCGGTTCAAAATACTGGATAACCGATTGGTATGAGTTTGCAGCTGCATGATGGAATTCGTCCACCACGATAAGATCAAACCCGTCAGGTGCGAATGATTCACGATGCTTCTTCATCCCAAGCGTGTAGATTGAAGCAAACACACAATCCGCGTTCCCTTCTTTTTTGACACCGTTATAGATACCGAAAGTTTTGTCCGACATGATGCGCTGGAATGACCGTTTGGCTTGATAGAGAATTTCTTCGCGATGCGCAATGAACAGTACGCGTTGAAAACGCTGTGCAAAAAAGCCTGCTAGATAGGTTTTACCGAGTCCGGTGGCCATAACGACCATGGCTTTGTCATATTCTTCTTCTAACGTTCTCTCTAGAGCGTCAAGAGCATCAATCTGAGCAAAACGTGGATGAATGGTCGCTTGATCGTCTTCAGAAACCTTATCCTCTACAGGATCGCTAGCGTTTTCGGTTCGGTACTCATTCTCCTCCATTTCGGTTATCATTCGAATTAACTCTGGATTTGTACGATGATACGCCCGATACTCCTCTTCATACAGAGAAATGGTGTTGTCATTTAAGGGGAGTGTGGAATCGTGATAGAAGTAGTTCTGCATAAACTTCTCTAATGCGACTTGGAACGTATAAGGCTCGGCCTTTGCATTCATAGCCAGGTTCCACTCCATCCCCATTCTCATGGCGGACATGGAAAAGTTAGAGGAACCGACGATAAGGAGCCCTTCACCGTTTTCGTAGTCAAACAAATAGGCTTTGGGGTGAAAGGAAGTTCCCATACTGCGCCATAACCTTGCCTCCAGCCGAGGATCGATATCACGTAATGCCTGCAAACCTTCCGGCTGCGTAACAAATAAATAATCCCCAGCGAGAACCTTTACCTCGGCTCCCCGTTCAATCGCACCTTTCAAATGGGGCGCCAATAAACGCACTCCCGACTGCATAACGAAGGAAGTCATAATATAGATTCCGGAAGCATTCTGCATCCCGGTGATTAAATCATCTGCTAAGTTTTCCGTAATCAGTTTGACATTAAGCGTTGTCGTCGACATCAATTAGAGACACCCGTTCCTGGAATCCGCCTCGAGCTTCCGCTTTCTTCTCTCTCAAAGCCTCAAGCTCTTCCCATGTTGCTCCATGTACAACAGCCAACGCCCGGATCACCTCAAGCATATCTGCAAGTTCTTCCAACGACTCCTTTGAACTTCCAGCGGCAAAGTATTCCTCCGACTCTTCTTTGAGCTTTATGATCAATTCTTTCTTATACTCTTCCTCATCTAAGATCCGTGTGCGAAATTCTTTGCCTGTAGATTCAATGACTTGGGGAATAAGATCCCGAACTAGCTTATTGTAAACCGGCATAGATTCTCATCCTTTACATGGTTAATTATGTATTCCTATAGTATCATACTAATAGGATAAGGAGCTCTTATTATAGATCTTATGAGCGCCTATGGCATTCATCAAGTATTGCCGACATCCCAAAACAAAATAGAATAAGCTTTTATGCAGAATTCACCAATAACTATTATGCAAAATCAAAATGCTGACATAAACATCAGCCTGCTTAACTGGAGGTAACTTTACATGAAGAAACATATTCACGTCGTTGGAGCTGTAATCATCGAAGAAGGGAAAATTCTCTGTGCCCAGCGTGGAGCTACTAAAACATTGGCTTACAAATGGGAGTTTCCAGGTGGAAAAATCGAAGAAGGCGAAACGCCTCAGGCTGCATTAAAACGTGAGATTGACGAAGAAATGGACTGTGTCATTGAGATTGGGGAAGCGATCGAAACCACCGTATATGAATACGACTTTGGTTATGTTCATCTGACTACTTTCTATTGTCATCTGATAAGCGGGAAACCTACACTGACTGAACATGTGGCCATTTCCTGGTTGTCTCCGCAAGAGCTACTATCTTTGGATTGGGCACCTGCTGATATACCTGCTGTAAAAAAAATCCAAGGAAAGTTGATCAAATAACATGGAAAATCCGATTCAACATTTAAATGATTCCTTAAGCTGGGCATTTATTAACCATCAGCAGGAGTCTCTGGAAAAATATAAGCCTAAGCTTCTAGTAAACAATACGGAGACGAGCCATTATGTGCTTACCCCACTATTAGAAGAACTCGATCGCTGTCAATCCTTTACTTTCTCCGTTGCATTTATAACAGAGAGTGGACTAGCAACGCTCAAGTCTCATCTAGCTGATCTTAAACTACGAGGAATAACTGGTAAAATTCTGACCTCCAATTATCTGAACTTCAACCAGCCTAAAATCTACAAAGAGCTGCTGAAGATCACAAATGTTGAAGTTAGATTGACAGATCTAGGTGGCTTTCATGCCAAAGGATACTTATTTCACCATGTGGGTCATTCCACTATCATTATGGGGAGCTCCAACCTGACAGCTGCCGCACTAAAATCCAACTATGAGTGGAATGTAAAACTAACCTCGTTTAAACACGGTGGACTTTTAGAACAGTTCCAGAGTGAATTTGACAAGGTATGGAGCCATGCTGTCCCACTATCCGATAAATGGATTGATGCGTATCAAATTCTATACGAAGAGGTTCAAAAGGTAAATCGGAAGGCTCATACCGTGCTGCCTCTGATTCCTGAAACTCCTCAGACTGTCTTTAGCCCTATCTCTCCAAATAAAATGCAACAGAACGCGTTAAAGAATCTACAGGATTTACGCAGGTCAGGAGAACATAAAGGCTTGGTCATATCGGCTACGGGGACAGGAAAAACCTATCTATCCGCATTTGACGTCAAGAACTTTGCTCCCAACCGAATGCTATTTATTGTCCACCGGGAACAGATTTTACAAAAGGCCATGCTCGATTATCAGCGTATCATCGGCGGCAATGATAGCGATTACGGTATTTTATCCGGTACAAGCAAAGATCATAATGCCAAATATGTATTCGCTACTGTCCAGACGATTTCCAAAGCCTCTACATTATCAGGGTTTAATCCTGAGGTGTTTGACTATATTTTGATTGACGAAGTCCATAAAGCCGGAGCCAATTCATATCTTAAAATCATCGATTATTTCAAACCTAAATTTCTACTTGGTATGACGGCAACACCAGAACGAACCGATGATTTTAATATCTACGAATTATTCAATTATAATATTGCCTATGAAATTCGACTGCAAGAAGCTTTAGAAGAAGATATGCTATGTCCGTTTCACTATTTTGGAGTTATAGATTTTGAATATAACGGCCAAACGATCGATGATACAGCGATGCTTTCGCAATTAGTTGCGGACGAACGAGTTTCTTACTTGATTGAAAAAATTGAATATTACGGCTATTCCGGAGAAGCGGTAAAAGGCCTGATCTTCTGTAGTCGTAAAGAGGAAGCCTCACAGTTATCTGACATCCTGAATACCAGAGGTTATCGAACGATCGCTTTAACAGGTGATGACAGTCAGGACGAACGTATCCGCTATGTAACTGAACTCGAAGCTGGTAACCTAGACTATATCCTTACGGTGGATATTTTTAATGAGGGGATCGACATCCCTTGTATTAATCAAGTCGTCATGCTCAGACAAACCCAATCGAGTATTGTGTTTGTACAGCAACTAGGACGAGGGCTACGTAAACATTCTGAGAAAGAATTCGTTACTATTATCGATTTTATTGGAAATTATAAGAATAATTATTTGATCCCAGTTGCACTATCTGGAGATAGATCCCAGAACAAAGACAATATCCGCCGTCATATGAAGGATACCAGTTATATAAAAGGCGTCTCAACGATCAACTTCGAAGAGGTAGCAAGACAGCAAATCTTTCGATCGATTAGCAACAGCAATTTAACAGCGCTAAAGATACTTAGAGAAACCTATTTCCAACTTAAAAATCGACTGAATCGAATACCTCGATTAATCGATTTTATAGAGAATGACTCAGTCGATCCGCTTATTTTTGCTGACGAACACGCAAGCTATTATCATTTTTTACATAGAATTAAAGAAAGTGTCCCGCACTTATCCGAACAAGAACAGAATTATATTGTGATGTTATCTGCCGAGATTCTGACCGGGAAGCGTCCGCATGAAATCATACTACTTGAACTACTCTTTACGAAAGAGCATGTATCCTATGATGAGTACATAAAAACTCTTTATGATATAGGATGCTCTACAGATAACGAAACGATGGATTCCGTCAAACGTGTACTGGACATGTCCTTCTTCACCGAACCAACGCGGAAGAAATATGGAGACACCCCGGTGGTCATGTTCACGCAAGAGCAACAATATATGCTTCATTCGTCGATGTTGGGCTCCTTGCAAAGCAACCCTTTTTTCAGGGATATGTTCTCAGATCTTATTCAGACAGCTTCTCGTATAAGTGAGCAATATGCCTATAATGAGCAACTTACGTTGTACAAGAAATATTCCCGGAAGGATTCCTGTAAACTCTTGAACTGGCATAGTGATGAGAGTTCCACGATGTATGGATACAAAACGAAGCATCAGACCTGTCCTATCTTTATAACCTATCACAAACATGAAGGGGTCGATGCAAGTACGAATTACCAAGAGGAATTTATTAGTTCAGAGGTAATGAAGTGGTCGACAAGAAGTAGACGTACGCTTGAATCCGAAGAAGTTAGAACAATTCTTGAGGCTGACAAGCGAAAGATAGACCTTCATATATTCGTGAAAAAGGACGATGCCGAAGGAACGGAATTTTATTATCTCGGTAAAGCGCATCCCGATATCAATAGTGCCGTCCAAGCTTCTATGCTCGATAAGAATGGTGATTCTATCTCTGTCGTGCATATGAATCTGGTATTGGAGCATTCGGTAGAGAGCAAGCTTTATGCGTATTTGACTGAATCTTAAATGAATAGTTGGATGGATCAGGGATATCACCTTATAAATCATAAGAAAAATAATCCCCCCGTTCATGATATAAGGATCAAACACCATTCAAGTTAAGCAACCGGTCGTCGGTAATCAATGGGCGACTGTTGTTTGGTTCCGTTTGAATCCCAATAGAGATATAGGAGTGAACGTGGTTTCGAATGGTCCTTTCAACGATTACCATCGGCAGGTTAAGCCTTCTATATAGATTTAGCATGGCAATGAGCTTAAAGATATTTCGAAGATGATCAAACGGACGGAGAAGACGACCGCCAGATACATCCATAGCTATGAGCGTGAGGGCTCGAGGGTCTTACACAGGGCCTTTCGCCTGGCAAACCTCGCCGGCTTACGGATGAACAGGAAGAGATTCTTGCAGACACCGTTGCTAATAAACGCCCGGTAGATGTGGATATTGAAGCCAAGTATACCTGACGCTCAGCTAGCCATGCTCTTTTTTGAACGGGAATTCGGTGAACGTTACACCGAAAAAATGCATGTCCGTCATGTTGCACCGGCTCGGACTCAGCCATACCAAGGCCACTTATACGATGAAATTGGCGGATCTGGAAGAACAGACTGTGTCGATCTCCGAAGTCTTTCCAGCGCTGAAAAAAAGCTGATCAACCAAGAGATCGACCATCTGCTATTCGAAGACGAGTGTATATGCTAAGACAGACTGGAGGAAAAGTAATGGATTTACGAGGAAAAAGCATCAACTTATTCTTAATGGACGGTACTCCAACTGGTAGAATCAAGTGTACTTTAGCTAATTGGACAGGCTTGGCTTATAAGATCCCACGTACCGAACTTGATAAGTGCAAGGGACGTGGAGACCTATCCCAAAGCGGTGTATACTTTTTGTTTGGTACGTCTGATCAAACTGGCGAGAATGTTGTATACATCGGACAAGCTGGTGTGCGCAAAAATGGAGAAGGCCTTCTTGGACGACTGATTGAGCACAGAAGAAACTCAGACAAAGATTATTGGACTGAAGCTGTCGTCTTTACTACCTCCAATAACTCATTCGGTCCTACGGAGATAAGTTATCTCGAAAATCGATTCTGTGGACTTGCGACCGATGCCAATCGATATGTAGTTAAAAACGGCAATGATCCTACTTCCGGGAACATTACCGAAGAGAAAGAAAGCGAATTGGAAGAGTTTATTGATTACGCCAAAATTGTAATAGGAACTCTCGGTCACAAATTGTTTGAACCACTGACTAGCAAGCCGGACCCAGATACCACGTCAGAAGCACCTAGGGACGAAGATTTGCTCCTCTCCTTGAATCGAAAAAGTCGTAAAAGCGGAATTTTAATTCATGCTAGTTGTAAACAAACAAATGAAGGATTTGTTGTGTTAAAAGGAAGTCTAGTAGAGACTCTTGACTCTGACAGCATCCCACCAGGTGTCAAAGAAGCCCGACAAAAAGCGAACATAGACCAGGACGGTGTATTACAAGAGAGCATCCTATTCCGCAGCCCTTCCTATGCTGCTGCCTTTGTTGTTGGAGGTCATGCGAACGGACTTACAGAGTGGAAAACAAAAGAGGGAAAGAGTTTAAAAGAGATAGAGGATAGTGAAGGTCAGTGAATACGAAGAAATAGTTGATTTATCAAGTTTCAGAAGGATTAGTGCTAATATGGTTTTTTACAAACGGGGAAAGACTTCATGGATCTGGGTCTTCCCCATTCTCTATTCATCCTTTTCTGATTTCACCATCCCTACTTTATTCGGTTTTTGGCACGAGTTTTTATTACAGATAGCTCGGGTTTATTTTAAGCTGTTTATGGATTTTATATCTTATCTTCACCTTTCCAGGACAGTAGATCGCGAACAAGCAGCGGTAATATTCCTTCCTGATAACCTATTCTTGCTGTTTCCCCTAATGCATGAGCAACCTCGCCCAGCTCAGAATCAAGGATTGAGATTAGCTTTGACACTCGATCTCCTAATTCCACCACAGGAGTCGATGCGTAATAATCGGCTTCGGTCATGCGCCATAATCGAGCCTGCACCCCGTATCTTTCCTTAAAACGAACAGCCATCGCTAGACCTTCCGGGTCGAAGTCCCCGCTGTAGCATAGAGTGTGGCCTGCCTTGGCAAGCAGATCCATCAGCTGCAAGCCCGCAAGCTTGAACTGTCCATGGGTGCAGATCAAGGGGGCGTCCGGAACAGCATCCAGCAATGCTGAGAATACGCCTGAATTTTCAACAATGTATACGCTGGACATTGTTCCGGCGTGGCCAAGCTCAGCCGCAGTCACTCGATTTACCTTGATTAACTCCCGCATAGGCACATTCATCACACATTTTTCATCTGCAGCAGCTCTCCATACCGGATGCTCGCGGTCATCTGTGTAAGCAAGCAGATTCGCTTGAGTGACAAAATTCTGGATGTCATCTCTCAGCAGGTTATACTGCAGCAGTAGCTCATTCAGCGCCTCTACCTTAGACGGGGGAGCCCCCTGCCCCCCAGCCATCACATGCAGCAAATGAACCCATAGCTTGCCTCGCAACTCGCTGATATCAAATGTATGAGGGTTGCCGGTTATACGCTGACTGAATAACGGATACCTCTCCATATGCTTAGGCAGGTTAGCGTAGGCGTGAGCTATAATTTCAACATCCTCATCAAAACCCGGTTCAAGAAGCAGACGCCATATCCACTGTGTGTCACTCGTTCTGCCTTCCAGATAGGTAAACCATCGCATAAGTCCGGGGTAACACTGCTTGTAATCATCAAGCTTCTGCCCTTGAGCGGTTTCCCGCTTAGCTTTTACGGCCTTCCTGGATTGGATCTGCTCGCCCCAATATGCCTCAAGCAGCTCATGCAGGGTAATTCCGGCAAATCGGGTCTGCTGCGTGCGCTGTTCAAAGTGAGACAGCATGAGCTTCCCTTTTCGTACCAAATGATGAGGGGATTCACCCATGAATACAGCAATCTCCTCGATCTCCTCATCTGTGAAACTCGTAAGATCTGCTGCTCCTCCGAACCTTCCAAGTGATTCATATTTTTTGCGAAAAATAAGAAAAAGGGCATCATATCCCTTTTTCCCTTTAAAATATAAGAGGGCTTCCTCCAGCTTCCTGCTCATCATACTCACCTTCTTCACTGGCCTTAAGTGACAATTCCTGTCCGTTCCACTTATAACGGATGACGGTTACGTAATCCGCGTTCTTCGGTCTGACCAGTTCGCAGACTGATAAGGACTGAACGGTCTCATAATCCCCCCATAGTACCTGGGAGTTCATTATATAATTAAAGCCGAGCTTTTCCACAATCTCGAACATTTCATTGATGTTGTTCTCATCCACACCAGCGAAGGCTTCATCTAGTGAGATAATAAACGGAGCGCTTGATGCCGCCTCCTTATAACGTGAATAACATGCAGTAAATAGCGGGATATACATCGCCATCGCTTTCTCACCGCCACTGAACTTGAAGAAGTGATGATTGGTCAACTCTCGTCTAGGTTCATGAGGGCGCTCATAATACAAAACGAAAGAAAACCATTTGCGATAATCCAACACCATTTTCAGTACCTGCAGCAGTGTCTGTCCCTCACCTTTTTCCTCAAGCCACACTTTTGCCGACTGAATCTTGGAGCGAAAATGACGCGTAATCCGTCCAAGATCATCCTCATTCAGCACATGGGCATCCTGCTTCAGCAGCGTGACCAGCTCATGGGTATCCAGCTCCTCCTCCGAATCGGCTGATCTTGGCTTCCAGCGTATGGAGAACTTGAGTCCGGAGGATGTGTCCCGGCTTTCCATTAACTCACGCATTTGCTCGGTCCACTGCTCGGCGCGGCGAATGCGAGCCCGAAGCTTGTGCCCTACAGAGTTCAGCAGAATCTCTTCATATAACTGCTTGTCCAGTTCATCAAGACGTGTTTCCTGAATGGATAACTCCTGGGAAACACTATCATATAGTGCTGAAGGCGAAATCTTCACACCTCGTTGGTCAAATTCTATGATATTTCGGGTATTCTTTGCTTTCCACTGGTCTATGACAGGCTTCCATTCTTCCCTGTCTATCTCTTTCATCCAGTCGGCAAGCTCAGGCGCTTCAGTAAACTGCGCAATTGTATGCTCGGCCAGATCCGGCTGCAGATTGTAAAATAGCTTCGTCAGATCCCCCTCCATAACAGACTTATCCTTAACAGTTTTATAGTCTGCATATTGACTGAGCATCCTTTCATCCATACCTTCACCATCTGGAGAGATCACTCCGCGCTTCCATTCCTTCTCTACTGCTTCCCTCCAGACGACGTTCATTTGATTCCAAAAGAGATGAAGTCCTTCCTTCTCCGCAAGCTTTTCCCGGGTAGTAGAGCAGCTGGCCTCTAGAAATGGAATGTTCTTTAATAATTGCCCTAGCTCCAAATTCAGCTGATCCAAATCCCGGGAAACATTCTTAATCTCGCGTCTCACTTCCTCTGCACCTTTCAGCTCCTGCTGCTGGATAATATCCTGAATCTGCTGCTCGAGCGCCACGGCCTTATCCTTCAAAACCGCCAATTCTCCCCGCAGTTCATCGATTTCCGATTCCAAATCCTTTAAATACTCTCTCTCGCGTTGCTGATTCTCCAGCAGGCGAAGCCAATGCTCGTGTTCTCTGTGAATATCATTCAATCGTTTCTCATACTGCCGACTCTTTTCCAAGGCTTGCTGATACAATTCTGTTTTGAGTTCCAGCGCAAGACCATGTGTCAGATCATAGAGTTTTCGTTTGCTCTCTTGCAGCTTATGATCCATCTTGGCCAGCTGCTCCGATATATCCTTGATGGATTTTTCAAAACGTGTCAGTTCACTCTTAGTCTCTTTCAGCTCTTTATAGCAAGTCATGACGTCTTTACTTGAAGGAAAATTGCTCCAAGCCTCTTTAGAAAGCTGCAGCCTATCATCGATCAGAAGCCTATGATCCTCTAGTGTGGAGATCTGCTCATCGATTCTTATGATCCGTAGATCCAAATCAGCGAGAAGCTGCTCACGATAGCGTCTTCTGGCTTCTCTGCCGATAAACCGCGCCTCATCCAGCGGCAGCGCATGGCCCTTCAAGTTACCTAAGCGGTAATGTCCGTCTTCTGTAAAGTAAACTGGAGCCTCACCATTCATTTCAATACTTTGAAGTATTGCCTCGACACGATCAAATGGGATGGTCCGCTGCTCCGCATCCGGCTGTAAGTAATCCGCCAATGTGGCAGTAAAAAGTTTGGGTTCTGCCAACAACACCCGGTCATGCTGAGCTTCAATATCTCTGAGCGTAACCAGCGCATCCAGCAGACCTGTTTCAGCCAGCGTGCTTTCAAGACGTCTTTGAACCTCGATTGGAACATCCGGGTGAAACTCTACGACTTCATACAATGGCTTATAAATAACCGACTGTTCGTCTAATTGTCTACGTGCTTCCAATGTTGCTTCATGCCGTTCAGGTTCAGGATCCCGCTGAGCGCTCATTTCCTTCCATTTCATTTCCAGTTGTTCGCGTTCCTTTGCAGCCTGTTGTTTCTGATGGATACAATCGGCTCTCCGGGTCCGAAGCTGATCCTCATATGCTAGTACGAAAGGTGTAAAAACTTCTTTTACTTCATCATACTCATATTCCGTGAATAAGTGGTCAATCATCCGCATCATGCGCTGCCTGACTGTATCATCAACCTGATAAACATCATGCTGATCCACCCACAGATGAATCTGATGAATCAATGTTTGCTTCTCATCAGACAGCAACCGTTGCCATTTCCGCTCGTCCTCAAGCAGCGCATCATGCGCCTGCTTGACTTTGCTCAGCTCCCGATTTTTATCCTGAAATTGATGAATCACCGAATCACGCTGCCTCAGCTCCATTAAAGCTGCTTCGAGCCTCACCGTATGCTGTTCAATCTCTCTTTTCCAGTTATCAAAACCGAAAGTTCCTCCTTCATTTCGTTCATAGTCTTGCACATTAAGCTCATGCTGTGTAAATGCACATTCCTCCGCCTCGTATTCCAGGTCCTCTACGGCATCTCGCAGCTGCTGTTTCTTGTGGTTCACACTCATTTCGAGGTTGTCTATTCTTCTTCGGGTTTCCCTCTCTTTGCCCGCTCTTGATTCTACCCGGCTGTCTAGATTTAAGATGTCACGCTTTAGTGACTCCTGATCTTTCAACTTCTTCTGCAGCTCATCCTCCAGGCGAAATATCTCATGGGCTCTAAGACGTTTTTCTTGCTCACTTAATGTGACTTTTCTGATTTCCAAATCATGCTGTCTCTTCTTACTTTCCTCAATGTCGACTTCAAGCTCAGACATTCTATCCCGCAAGCTTTCCGCCTCTTGACCCTCTTTGTCTGATCGTTCCTTCGCCTGTTTCCATTCCTTCACCTGATCCGAAAATATCCGTTTGGAATAGGCCTCATAGGCATCCTTAAGCTTGGTTAACGCATTTACCTCTCGTTCCAGTTGCTCCTTCTGCTGCTTGGTTTGATCCATTTGTTCAATGGAATCCGATAGATACCGCAGGTCTTCGTCCGTCAGCGGAGGTAGCGCTTCTTCCAGAATCTCGTATATTACAGTCGGTTTAAAATCCTTGGATAGCTTCGGACTGCGGAGCTGAATCAGCAGCTTGATCAAATCATCGTAAGCCTCAATCGTTTCAAATCCAAATACATACCGGTTCACCAGCTTCATATAATCTTGGTTAGAGTTTGCTACTTCTCCACCGGCACCAATGATTGTGGTTAATTCCGTCTGGGAATATGGGAACCGCTTACGCTCCCCGTTTTGATTGACTAGCTTAGACAGCTCCATATCATATCCGATCCGCCGGTTATCCGTAATGACGAATCCCCACGACTTTAAATTCTGATTTCGCTTAGCCTGGATGCCCATTCCGGTCGTCAGGTACTGATTCGTGCCTTCCATTTTGTATTCGATGAATAAATATCCGGTTCGCTCTTCCCGGTTGGAGACTTCCTTCTCACCCAGCAAATAATCGGCCATCCGCCGTGATTTCGAGCCAAACGGGTCTAGGCGATCCGGTGATTTTTTTCCATCCAATAGTACAGGCAGCAGGCTCTGCATCGTAACCGATTTCCCGGAACCATTCGTGCCTCGAAGCAGCAATTTACCGTCTTCAAAATCAAATATCTCATTGTCGTAGTACCAAAAGTTAAATAACCCTGCCCGGTTCAGCTTCCATTTCGCTGTCACTAGTCCTCTCCCCTTCCTGTTTATAATCCTTAGGATAAAAAGCAATCATACGCGCTGCACCTGGTAGGATGGTCAACATGTTCGGCTCCTCTTCTTCCATCAAAGCCATATCCCACGCAGTCCACACAGCAATGATTTCATTCGACAATGCCTCCAAGGTCAGATCGCGGTACTTCTTCGCCCACCCATGGCCAAAAAGGTCTTTAGTTTCTTTGACAATCGTTTGAAACCGTGCGAGCGGCAGACGAAGTTCACCAAAATCACTGATAGACAGGTTATCCAGCTGTTCTCTAATAACAGCTATCACGTGAAGCGCAACATCCGCAATTCCGCTCATATCCGGGAACAAGGTATAGCGTTTTTTGGGATCTGGCAACGTAAGCATCGCAACATTTTTAAACACTTCCAGTCGAAATGGGGTATGTTGTTCAAAATCCTCGCGCAGACGGTTTCTAAAATTACGAATATAGGCAAAATCAGGGTCTTCCTCACTCTTTCGGTAAACAAACGGGGTCATCATCAGTCTGCGGTAAACCCGCTTACGCCGCTGATCCTCCTGATGCCGCACCCACTCCTTTTCCATTAACGCCTTGATCGTCTTGAACTTAAACAAATCATCGGGATAAGATCTCATGAAATATCGGGAATACACCGTCACTTCATAGAGGACTTCCTCTTGCTCACTGTTTTGAAAAAGCTCCAGGCTTCCGTCAATTGTCTTAATCAGCCGCAGGTCAACCACCTGCTTTAAAGCTCGGACAAGCGAACGCCGATGCTGATACAGGGTCCAGTCCAGTGGGATTTCACTTCTGTATAGCTCCTGAATTCTCTCGGTTAAATCAGACAGTAAAAACTGCTCGTCCACACCTTTTTGCTCCGTGTAAGCGAGCGCGCAGCAAAAGATTGCATAATCCAGCGGTTCTTGAAATGCCTGAATTCCCATCCATCTCTGCGGTTCAACGGGGACTTTCTCCAGCTTGACAAAATGCTGATGCACGATCAGATCCAGTCCAAACTTGTCTTGAAGATATCGCTTAAGTTTAAGCTCACGATCACGGACCAGCCGGTAGGACTCTGGCTCTTCATCACGCAAAATCCAAAATTGTTCAAACAGCAAAGCCAAAGCATCCATTGTCTGGTCATCAAATTCATCCTCACGCAAACTCATATTTTGGCCTTCTCCTTTCCCGTGAATAGCAACGTAACTGCCGGCATGTCCATATGTCCGTCATCAGCCTGGAGCCTAATGACCCGACTCGGGTCCAGCTCCACCTTCACTTCATAGCCATATTCCGTCTTGATGGTGCGATCCATTTTGGCCATCGCTTTTCCAATCCAAGATAGAAACAGCTTCCGTACAAACGGCTCGATGATTGGCAGACTCTCCAGTTCGATCCTGTTGCCAGACAAATACTGCTCGATGACCTGCTGTTCATACGCTCGCTGCTTCAGATAAGCTTCCTTTGTTTGTGTTTTCTCTTCCAGATGACTCTCTGCTGCATTGGCTTTAGTCTTCTCCCGATAGATCCTGATCCTAGGGGGCCGTTCATGAGCCATCGGCGTTTCTTCCCACACATCAGTATAGATATCTTCTGTAGGAATATGATCCGAATAAAGGTGCTTCGTGTGCGACAGTCCGAATACAATCGAAGACAGCTTGTGCGCTTCCTCCATAGAAGACATATTCGAAAACCATTCAGCCAGATGAAGATAATCCTCCTTTCGGCTGCGATGCAGCAGGTTCCTTTCCCCCAATCGCTGAATGATTCTCGTCATCCGCCGAATCGCTTCATTCGTTTGCTTGAGGACATTTTCATATTGACTTTCTCCGGCATCATCACCGATAAACCAGGCCTTCACATTCAGCCAGGTCATTTCCAGTTCTGCCACGCGGTTTACATCTTCACCTAATCGTTCAAACCGAAATACATTCTCCTGATGCTGGAATACCTTCTTGAAAAAGGTCCGCATACTTTCACGCGACAGCGAGATCATAACATCCTGAACGGAAGCGGCTGTCCGCTGCAGATTAATAATAAAATCTCGTAAATAGCGGGTAAATTGATCTTTATATAAATAGAATGCCTCAGATTTCATCTGCTCTGACGCATCCTCACTTCGTAAATAAGCGAAATAGTCAGACGTGTTTTGGGTGATCTTTTTAAAATACGTCAGTACATCATCCCAAAGCTGTGCGCAGTGTTCTGCGGATTCATCGGAAGCTTGCTTTATTCTTATAAGCGTTTGATACATCCGTTCAAAATGAGATTTCTCCAGCGAGCCTCCAAATTGGTCAGAATGATGTTCAAATTGAATGAGCATCCGTTCAAATTCTACTGTATAAGGCGTTATTTGATACCGAAACCTTTTCTTCTTGAACTCTTCAATCGTCTTGACCTTCCCGCTCTCCTGTTGAGCACGAAGATTCCCCCACCTCACTAGAGAGGCCAGGTCACTGTGCAGCTCGTCCAATTCATAATTTTTGAAGTAGGCCGATTCTCTTAGATGGTTATAAATCTCCTCGGGGAATAAAAACTCTCGCAAACGCTCGTGTTGAATATAAAAATGACGAAGAATTGCCCGATATTTATCGCTTCTCTCAGTTGCCAAATACGTCGCTTCCGTCACACGTTTATATGATCCGTCCATAATTCGACACACTCCTGCCGTCTTCTTATGCCTTTCATTTTAATGCAGGAAGTCGCGACAAGCTAGATATAAAGGAAGTTAAACGGATAATAAAAGGTACTTTCAGCCTGGTTGCCCTTTCAAAGTTGCCCAATCTATAGGTACTTGGTGTAACTCCGGCCATATATTTCAACTTGTAGGTCTTCTTCTTCGCCTCATCCCCTCCTGATGATGGAGTCATTGATACCAAAGATACGAACAAGCGATAAACAAATAAATATAGCACTCGATATAATGCGAAACTGATGAAGCAGGATATGCAGGCAACGGCTTTTACAGCCCCTCTTGCAAGAATGAGTTCTCTCATCCGATCCGTATGTTTGGACGAAACCACATATACATCTTCTCCCCAATCTTTGAAACCGTAGCTGAATACACTTTCCTGTCCCTCTTCCCCTAGCCACAGCCTGATGGCATGGGTGGGCGATTGCTGTGCATAGATGACCATTACATCGTAATCCGGGTCCGTTCGTTTGGCATCATCTGGCTGCTTGCGAGCAGTACGGATTGCTTCCTCAAATGATCTTACATCTTTTGCTTCCTTAAAGGACAGCAGTGTATCCTCATTCATCTCGTCCCAATTCTCGAATGCCGATATCCGAATTTCGGCGACCTGTTCATCTAGAAGCTGCATCGTCTCCCAACCGGGCTCCTTCTCGCAGCCTGTTAATAGAGCTGTCATGTAAAGTATGAGAATCGTTAATAAACGTTTCATTAAATCGTCCTTTCTTATCCACGAAAATAATATGATTCAACCATGATCGACTTTACTTCATTACAAATCCCCTTCAAATCTCAACAATGAGTGTAGTTTCAAGTTATTCTGTAGAAATCTGCTGATATCCTCTTCACTATATAGAAAAAAGGCTGTGGCCGATTTGCGGATGCATGTTATTAATAGTAAGCCGCTTCGCCATAAGAAACATGGCTTCAACAAATTAAAAGACCGTAGACGTTACAATCTACGGCCTTCCCACATTAAAACTACCATTCTATTTCATACTATGCGAATTTAATAGTCTTATATGATCACTTTAAGTTGTTATCCAAAATATCATCCGGGTTAGAGCGTAAATAACCGTCCGATCCGCCTCGATGATATCCGCTAACGGGTGTTCCGTCAGCACGCACATAACCGCTGACTTCATGATCTTCCACATGGTGCACACCAGGATCCTCGTACTGATCCGCCATTTCCATATCGTCTGCAAAATAAGAATCTGCAAGCATCATGGCACCGAGCCCAAGAGTCGCTATGCAAAAAGCAACGACATATGGCCGTCTGAACGTTCTGCTCGTAAAAAAGAAAAGCGCTGCTGCTACCCCTATGACAATCAACAGCTTGTCACCCATATGTATCTCGTACGAATGATGCATGACATAAATAAAACCGCCCCATAGGAGCGTGTTGTACAGCAACCCGAGCCAAAACATCGGGTGCAAGATCATTCGGATAATAACGTAAATCTTCCAAATGATTAACAGCACTGCTAGTACCCCTAAGATGAAAGCCACTTCTCTATCTCCTTTGTCTGCTATATAATGATTCACTGGTAAATCCAGTTAATGATATAGTAACATATTCCTATTTATTGTAGTATATGATTCTGTAGAACTATATTATCCAGTACAACAAAGAGGCTGTCGACATCATTGTCCACAGCCCTATAAAACAAAACCACGCTCAAACTGAATTTTGTATTGGGGGAGTCCTTCTCTTAGAAAAATCCCCAATTCATGTTGCAGACTGAACTCGTTATATATTTCAATATGGTTTCCTTGCTATACCAAAAGCCTCGATCATTTTGGTGCATTGGATGCGACTGCTGCAATTTCGGCTACCAACATTACGCCTTTGCGCTCAAATAGACAGCGATATCCTGGATCAAATACGATCCTGCCTCTTGGCTCCCATTGAATGCCTGAATCACAATTCGAATCGACTTCGCACGTTCTTCTTGTGCAAGCGTGATTTCGTGTGTTTCTAGCTCATCCTCACGATGGCTCCATGTGACCTGCCCTGACTCCCCCACTTTACGCCAATCGGTTAGACCATCAGGAGATACTTCAATATCCCACTGTGTCGGACCTTGCTTCAATCCAGCTCGTGTCGTTAACGATACCGTATCCAATACTTTCGGTTCCATCCAATCCAAATATATATAGTGAGGTAATGACTCTTCCGGTTTGCTGATTAGAGCGGTATTCGGATCTCCGTCATTGATATAGCATATATGCGACTGCGCATTGTACAAATCTCCCCAGGTAATATCGTTACCTACTCCGCTAATGGCAAACCGGGCGAGATTGCCTTCCGTTCCTTCGAGCGGAATGAGCTCCGTGGGCATCCCCTCGCGCTTATATACCCTTAAATAATCAACGAGGAATTCCTTCGGATACGGAATCGATCGATCCAGATCGCCAATCCATCCTCCATCCCCATCATTAATTTGCAGCAGGGTAACCATCGGATAATCCGGTGACTGATCAACTTCCCAATATAGCTCATGATCCAGATAGAACTTCATACCGTATTCATCCCACTCAAAGCCGTATACGTGAAAATCTTCAGATAAGTCCACATCCGTTCGATACGGAATATGGGCATACTTCAATTTCGTATCACGCAGTGAATGAAGCGTTGTATTCAGCAAACGCGTATCTTTGCCTAACAATTCGAAAATGTCGATTTCGGCATTTTGCTCTTTCTCATTTTCGAACCCGATCATCCACCAAGCTGAATTAAGCCCGCTCCCTTTCGCCACCTTCGCACGTACCTCGAAGTAACCATATTTCGTCACAAGGTTCATGAAGGCACGGTCATGATGGTTTAGCCCGAGATCATCACCGTAACGGTGCAGTCCATCTCGCATCCCCGTAACGATCGCGGATACACGCTTATGCTCATCAGGCAGCTGTAACACGATACAACTATCCCGGAATTGATAGGTCGCCTCTGCTTCCTCTAACGTCTTCCAATGTGATAGACCGTAGGGGGAAAACTTCGTCTGATCGAGCGTTGGGCCATCAAACTCTTCATGAAATACGAGGGTCCAGCCTTCCTTATGCAGCATATCTGTCATGATTTACTCGCTCCTATTCCGTGCATCCATTTTGTCTGAAACTCTCTTACTGTTTATTCATAGCATCTTTAATCTTGATCGCAGATTCCTCTTCCAGCACACGGATAAACTCCGGGATGTTCATGTCCGAGGTCGCAAACTTCTGCATAGCCCCATTCAAATCAACGTATTTATCCCATACACTTGCTCTAGCAGGAGGAAGCGCAAACTGATGTTGGAACATGGCCATAACATTTTTACCTTGATGATCTGGATTATCTGCACCAAATTGCTTGCGAATTTCCACATCGGATGTAGCCGGGATTGTGCCTTTTCTTGTAGCCTTCGTTTGATTCTCGATGGAAATAATCGCTTGAAGGACTTGCAGCGCTGCTTCTTTATTCTCGCTATACGGGTTAATGACGGTAGGTGCCGTATGAACGGCTGGAGCCGTATCTGGGATGTCAGGCCAGGATGGTACCGGCAGAATGTCCATGTTTTTCTTAAATTCTGCTCTTTCCTCCGGGGTCTCCCCTCCGAACCAAGTCAGGAAACCATGCCAGTTGATTTCCATTGCAGCTGTTTTTTGCATAAACTTATCTGGTTCTTCCGGATTGTAGATGCCTGGAATACTATAAATTTTCTTCATGAGTTCCATATACTTCGTAAACTTCGGATCTTTGGACAATAATACCTCCCCCGTATCAGGATCCGTCAATGTTGTGGATAACTGTAACAGTGCAGCATCCACCGTATCCGAGCCGAACTCCAATCCTACGTATTGATTTCCATCGCGGGTACCTGTCGTCTTCTTAGCGAGGTCAATGATTTCATCCCAAGTCATGTTGTCCGTCGGATAAGGAACACCAAATAGGTCGAATACTTCTTTATTGTAGAAGAGACCATAAATCCCTCCATTGCCCGTCAATCCGATCAGCCGTCCTTCAGGGTCTTGGGAACGAATCAAAGCAATAAACGACGGGTCCACTGTGCTCAAATCGATCCCATACTCTTTTACCATCTCATCCAGCGGCTGTACCATATCAAGATCGAGCAGCACATCCACCCCCAGGTTGGGCGTTAGTAAGTCCACAACCGTCCCTGCGCTGTTAATCTCCTGGATCCCTTCAGCCGTTCCATTCCAATCCACATATTCGAATGTAATATGGGGAACCAGCTCCTTCATATCTTGAACAAAATTGTTCTGGAAATTTTCTTCCCCCCATTGGGTTGCTACCTTTAACGTAACGGGTTCATTCGAGAATTGCTTCACTTCTACAGGTTCAGGTTCCTCCGCTTGTTCTTCCGAGTTCGCATTCGTTCTTTCGGTGGATTCGGTTGTATCTGGCTTATCATTTGTTACTTCACCGCTTTCTCCTGATGAACATGCTCCCAGAACGAACATGAACAATAGACACAACATGAACAGCAGGCCTAGACTTTTTTGACCATTTCTTCTCATACATAAACCCTCCCATTGTCATTAACTCATAATACCGATGCAAAAATAATGGATTAAATCAATGCAAGAGCCATTCGATCCGGATTTCCTACCTTTGAACAAGCGAATCCAGAATCAACTTGAGCTATTCTCTATCCTTCGGAAGCGTTCTCAATCCGGTCTTTAATTCATAGTTTACTCGGCTACTCCTTGGAAGTATTTAGCCCAGAGTAACACTTTTATAACAAAAATAACCCCCTAAGATTCTTCCAGGGGGGAGACGATATCGAGCGACGAAATAAGCGTTGCATTAAACTGACTTAGGCTGATTCCCATTCGTTTTTTGAACATCCGACTAAATGAGTGCAGCTCCGTATATCCGACCTGGTTCGCAATCTCGCTGATCGAAAGCTCGGTTTCAAGTGCGAGCTGCTTCGCCTTCTCTATGCGAATCGTAGCCAGATAATCAGACGGCGTCATACCGTAACACTTGCGAAATTGCCGTATGATATAGTTTCTGCTCAGCCCCGTCATCTCACTTAGCGTGTCCAAACGAATCGTCGTACTATAATTTTCTTTAATGTAATTACAGATTTTCACCATCTTTGCATTGATTTTTGTGGTTTGCTTCGCTGTTCCATCAACCGGATTGCTATTAGCCAAATCATATAGTATTTGTAACAACAGTCCTTGGGCAAGCATATTACTTGTCAACGAATGCTGCTGGATGGCCTGGATTAAGGGGATTAGTTTGCCTAGTAACGATCCATCTGGATCGCTCCCCTTAATGTAGTCTTTTCCAAACATGAATTCTATTGGCGACCTGGACAGTCCAAAATGAAATGAAATGGTTATTCCTACGTACGGATCATGTTTAGATGGTTGCAATGATCGAACAGCACCGGGGCGAATGATGTAAATATCCCCTTTTCCGAGCGGACACTTAACGCCATTCATCATATTATCCGCTTTCCCATCGACTCCATATAGAAGCTGATATTGACTAATCTGCTGAGGTATCATAAACCAACCCGTTGGAGGTTTGTACATATGGGCAAGCGTAATATAAGGTGGATAATAGAATTGATCCTGCAATATCGGAATCGTTTCCTCTGGATTCAGGACTGGAAGCTTATCATACATCAAGAATTCACCTTCCCCGCTTTTTGACTGATTCATCCCCTGTTTTTACAATACATGAATACCCATAGAGATAGTGTGAAGATTTAATCAGCAAAATAGTCCAACAAGTGCGCAAAGCTATATAGCGCCAAGAACCTGAGACGATGACCTCAGGTTCTTAACCAAATCGTATGCAAGCGACCAGAGGTTCTTATTGACCTTGTTCTTTCTTTTGTTTCTCTTCCTTGATCTTAATCGTCATTTCTTCTTCCAGCTTACGCAAAAATTCGGCGATATTCATATCCGAGTTTGCGAAGTCCTTCAGTTTCTCGGTAATCATACCTTCAGCTAATCGTTGATATTGCGATTTTCTACCTTCAATGACTCTTGCGTTTTCCGGGAAGTACGCTTTTACATTTTTGCCTTCGTAAATATCCTTTTCGCTACCGAATGCCGCGATAACTTCCGGACTCTTCAATACCGTCGGATATCCTGCAGCCGAGAACTTCATCTGCATATCTTCCGCAACGACTTCTTTCATCCACTGGAAAGCTGCATCTTTTTGCTCACCGTATTTATTCAATACATACATATGGGCTTGCGTTGGTGTCGCTAACTGATCTTCCCCTCCCCAGATTGGCATGAGAACCGAATCTACATTCGGTCGAATAGTTTCAGGAATTCCCCATTCCAGATATGTCGGCCAAGACACTAACATCGCAGCCGTTCCACCGGCAAAGAAGCTTGCTTGTTTATCCGGATCACGTTCATATATCCCTGGTATGCTATAGAACTTTTTCATCAATTCGAAATATCTTGTGACTGCCGGCTCCTTCGTAAGCAATACTTCATCGGTTTCAGGATCCACGACATTCGTAATAATTTCTTTAAGAGGTGCGAGCGCTTCGCTTGTCAGGCTGTTCGTATAGCCCATCTCCAGACCACGGTAGTTTACACCATTTCGTTCTCCGGTCAACTTCTTAGCTAACTCAAAGGTTTCATCCCATGTCATATGGTCTGTCGGGTAAGGAACGCCAAACATATCGAAAATCTCTTTATTGTAAAATAACGTAATGGTATCAGCAAACGTAGGTACACCTACCATGGAACCCTTATCATCGTAGGAGCGGAACAAGGATATGACAGATGGATTGATACTGGTTTCATCCATTTCGTATATCTTCATCAAGTCATCAATGGGCTCAACCATATCCAGCTCTTTCAAACCATCAATTCCTTTGGAGCTGTAAATAATATCCGGGATGACACCACTAGCGTTCAATTCTTGCAATGCTTCCGAAGTGGAATCACCTTGAATCCAATGAACGGTTATATTCTTACCTTCTGCTTTAAGCTTATCTTCAATGGGCTGCATGAGAGGAGCAATCTGATCTATGCCCCATTCATGTTGAATGGTGATCGTTGTCTCCTCGCTGAAATCCGTCACAGCTTTACTCGTCCAATCCACTTCTTCTTCCTGTGCAGCTTCTTCGTTAGTCCCAGCAGGCTTCGCTTCGGATGCAGCTTCCGGTGCTTTATCTACCGAATCATTGCCGGTACAACCTGAAAGTAATGTGGTTAGCATGAATACAAAAGTAATGATTAGAAAAATCGATTTTCTCTTCATTCATAATCCTCCTGTATTATCCCAAATGATGGATCCAGGTCTACTCGACCAAACCTGTACGTTCAACACTCTCAACAAAGTAACGCTGGGCAACGAGGTAAAGAATAAGCGGAGGCAATATAACCAGGAAGCTTGCACCCATTTTAATCGGTTCAGCTAGATATTCCGGCAGTCCTCCATTCGTAATAAACGTCGTCAACTGACTATCGATAAATGACATTTTCAGTGCTAACGGCATATCGCCGCTTGAACCCAGGAACATCCTAGGGTAGTACGTGTCATTCCAAGTCCAGACGAACGAGAACAACAGAACGACGAGAATGGCTGGTCTTGCCAACGGAAACATAACGCGTACATAAAACCTCAAAGCACTAGCACCATCGATCCGTGCCGCTTCTTCCAATGCTTTGGGCTGCGTGGAGAAGAATTGACGGAAAATGATGACAAAGAGTGCACCCTTAACACCGAACCCAAAAATAGAAGGCAAAATTAAGGTTAATAAATGACCATTCAACCCAAGCTTCGTATACACCATAATCGTAGGCAAAATAACAACTTGAGGCGGAATAATGAATGCCAAGAAGACGAGGAATAGAATCGTCTTCTTGAATGGGACATCGAGCCTTGCCAAGGCATAGCCCGCTAGCCCACACGAAATACAATGGAGCACAGCAGTCGAAATCGCAATCAGTATACTGATGGAGAGAGACTTCGGATAATCCAGCAGCTTCCATGCTTCGACCACATGACCTAAGTAGACGGAAGACGGGATCCATGTCACGGTTGGATCAATTAAGTCCTTGGCACTCATGACCATCTTCACGAGCATTTTTAAAATCGGGTTCATATACACATAGGAGGTTACGATGAATATTCCGTACAAGACTAGTTTAAATAACAGCCCTTGATTCATCTCTCGACCTAGAATCGTATACTTCACTTGTCGTAATCCACGTTTCGTCGTGAACTTTTGTTTCACACGCGTCGCTATTTCAACCTTCATGTTCTGCCTCCCTCCTTCACTAACGATTTGCTCCGACATGTTTCCGGTTAATTCTACTGTAGATGAGAATGACAATTCCCAAGAATACAAGAATAATAGCGAAGTAAATCCATGCCAGTGCACTATTAAATCCGTAGTTTCCTGTATTAATCAAACTAATGACAGGATTGGACGGGAACGTAAACATATCTACAACGGTATAAATTAAGTTCAGCAGGATAAACGGTGACATCGCTGGGAGGGTTATTTTCCAAAATACTTCCCACGGTGTAGCACCATCGATTCGAGCTGATTCATACGCAGATGTTGAAATGGTCTGCAGCCCTGCAATAAAGAGCAGAATTTGTACCCCGGAATACCATAAAACGAGGACAAACTGATTCAATACGGTCTTTACGGGTTTCGCCCAGGAGCTATCCCCAAGGAACATATCCATGTAACCGCCAATATTAAATCGTTCAAGGAATCCCAGGTTGCCTTCCCCTTGATTAATAAATGACATCAGCACAGCACCCGTAGAGAAGATAACCGGTAAGAAGAAGATGGCACGGAATAAAAATCGACCGGGCAGTTTTTGGTTCAGCATAATAGAGATCATCAAGGCGAATATGACGATAACCGGGATCATGATGACGACTTCTTGAAAATACGGAATTAACTTATCGTATAGATCCGAGCTGTTAAACAAGATCTCCCGGTAATATTTAACGCCAACAAAGTCGTACACAATTTTTTTCGGCAATATTTTTACCGTGTGAAAGCTCATAAAGAGTGAGAAGACTAACGGAAATCCTAAAAAAGCGATAAATCCGATCAACCACGGTGCAATAAATAACGACCCTTCCAGCTTTCGAGATCTCTTAGCAGAGAGTATTCGCTTTGGGGCCATACTACGCACCTCCTTTGCTTACGATGTAGTCTTTGGCTTTCACAACAACATTCCCGACACGAACCTCTTGATCGTTATAATTCACGATGACTTGCTTCCCGTTACTGTAAGTCGTTTCAAATACGCCGCCTACGATTTCACGATGGCCTGTAATGAACTCGTTCTGCACATCACCAAGTGCTTCTTCGTACTTTTGATACTGTGACACGATCTCTTCAAGCCAGTCTTTGTAGTTGGTACTGTAGAATTCATGCAGAGAAAGTGATTTAAGTAATTCTTGTGATGAAGCGTTCGTTACGACAAACGACGGTACTGCGCCGTATTCGATTCCCTTTAAGAAATTGTCCGCATAGTCATCACTCAAGTTCGCATACTCGAATGAGTATGTTGTCAGACCATGAAGAGCAATCTGGGCGAATGGTATGACACGATCGATAAACATGTCATAAGAGAAGTTAGAGGCCATGTTGTCCATATGGCTGATATAGGGGAAGGTGTATGCGTTACCTCCTGCCCCTTTTACGCTGCCGAATGTTTCTTTAGCCTTCTGAAACAATTGGCTCTGAATTTCCTTTGATTGTTCTCTTGTCGCTCGATAGTTCTCATTAAAGTCCGTATTCAAGAACGATCCGATTCCTTGACCGTATACATAGCCATTGATTCCTAATGATTTCGCTTCTTGGAGATCTTCTTCTATAACACCTTTCATAAATTGAGGACTGACAAACGTCTTCCGTCTGCTATCCCAATTCATCGATTCAATGACAGAAGAAGCTAGGTCACGAAGACCGTCTCTATTCTTCCGAAATCCGTCTTTACCGCCTCTGTTATACGTATAGGAAGAGGCATCAAGATAAACCCCATAGCCCTTCGAATGGGCGAAATCGGTAAATTTCTTCATTCCCTTGTTACCGCCAAGTTCATCTGGAACGGGGAAGTCACCACCGAACTTACTGTATCCATCGTTCTGCCATCCGAGGTAAGTGATATCCATGTTATCCACACCGAGTGCAGACAACTCCTGGACGATGGCTTCAGCCTCTTTCGTGGTTGTTAATGGTAGATAGGAATCCCACAAAAATCCGTCTTCGGTATCGCCGCCAAGTAAGTGCAGCTGAAGCCGCAGCTTCGCTTGTTCACCTTCTAACGGTTTCATCGCAGACTCTGTCATCAATAATTCCCGATAACGTTCAGCTAATGTAACATAGCTAATTTCTTCATCTTGTTCATCGATCATATAATAACGGGTCGCACGATCCGATTTCGTTATTTCTTTGCTATACGTCAGGTAACCGTTAAGTTTCTTCGTATCTGTCGGTTGGAAGAACTTGAACCGGTACTGATACTCTGGTGCAACCCAGTTGAATTGACTGAATGATCCCGAAGGTGCTGCAACCACGTTCGCGTACTCTTCACCTTCTGTAATGACTCCTAGGAGTGCTTGCTTATTCGATTTAATCCCGAATACCGGCATGGTAATCGGGTTACGATCAGACATGGTATTGCGGTTACTGTATGCCCAATCGTCGCCATAAACACGTTCCGTATAGAGGTTTTGTGTACCCGCACGACGTTCTCTGAAATCAATTAAAGCGCCCGGACCGTCTGGAATGTATAGAAATCCGTCTTCGTCATCCGAAGTTTGTGCACCCAAGAACGGGAATAAGCGAATGGACGCTAGGCGAGCCATCGGATCTTTCTTGGGCTTCGGTTTCTTGATTTCTTTGCCATCCTTATCAACCGTAGCTGCCGCCGGCTCTTCCTTCGGAATGACTTTCTCATCCACAAGACCTTCAGCCAACACTTTCGTTTCCACGAAATCTTCGCCGAGCTTTACTTCTACAGGAATCATGAAGCCAAGATCCGGCATGTCATACATCACTTTAAATCCCTGATCCGTTACTTCGAACTGGCTTATTCCCCCTTTTTGAGCATAAAGGTTAGTCTCCTTCAGCAAATCTTTACGCAGATTAAACTCTACATAACGGAACATAAAGGGTGAAGCAAGATGCAACTTCCATGCATCCGTATTCAGCTTATCCTGCCAATCCTTCGGATTAGGAAAAGAGCGCCATACTTCTCCTGTCGTTTTACTTGTTACGGTAAAATGACCGGTGGCCTTATCCGCTTTAAGCAAAAATTTCTCATTTTCCGCTATCCTTTGAAATTGGGTTTCATCCGGCAACTTTCCATTTGATTTTGCAGGGGTTACTGTCTTTGTCGTACTCGTCTGAGGTGCCCTTTTGGTCTCCGTTTGCGTTTCAGTCTGTGCCGTAGTTTGAACCTCGGTCTGCTTCTTATCGGTTGAAGCGGATGTAGCAAACATAAAACCGACGAGCGTCGACGCGAATAAGACGCAGATCGCAGCTACCATGAATCGTGTTTTGGACCGTAATAAGCGCATCACATCGACACCTCCTGATAGATCGTGTAAACAAAGTTGCCAAATTCGGATGTGAGTCCGATTAAGATGAACACAAGTACCCACATAATGGTCATCGTGATGACCGTAAGTGTAATGTTCAATACCGTTTCGCCAACGCCGTAGTTTTGCAGCGCTTGAATGTTCCAGAAGAATAATAGCCCGCTCCACAAAAGCATACCTACCTCAATAGAGCTGTAAATGGATGCTTCGCTTTGTGTAAAGATGTTCGAAATAAGAGCAAGCGGGATCCCGAGTAACACGACCGGGAACAATGAATAACAGCTTCCAACGAATACATCTTTAAACCTTGCTTCCCCTTGCTTGATCGAACCTACCAGATAGTTACATACCACCCATGATAACCATACGGCCAAGAAGACTGTGAGCATATAAGTTGAACCTTTTGCATAGACCGGCACTGGATTATATGTAAAACTCGTATAGAACGATTTCACCAGAAGCATGACCACCGTTAATATGAGAATAACGAAAGCACTGATGTAGCCACCCTTATTCAAATATCTCAAATCACCAAATCCGTCTAGGGGATGTTTCAAAATGTAGAATACATGCTTTAATTGCTGGAACCAGGTTTGACTGTTCAACTTATTCGATTTCGGCATCATTCGGAAATTGAATTTTCTCTTGAGCTTGATAAACACCCATAATACGAGGCCGGCTATAATAGCAAAGTTCGCCAAGGTCGAGAAGTTTTTTTGGAACCATTGCAAGCGAATTTGCCAGAATGAGTCTGAGTATCCCTCACCATCTCCTGCAAGCTTGAACAAGGCTCTAGCCCGCTCGTACTCACCGCGAGAAAATGCGGCCTGAGCGATTCCTTTATAAGCTGGAGAGAAATGAGCATTCAGCTTCAGTACTTTGTTCCAATATTGCTCCCCTTCTGCATACTTGCCTTCCTCCATTAACTTGTAAGCTTCGTGAACCGTTGCTCCAAACTCAGTCGTTTCATACACTTGAATGAGGCTCAGCGCCTCATCCAAAATATAAAGGCGTTTGTTCGAGTTGGTTTCTACTGCAACAGGTGCAGTTGTTAATCCAACCAGCGAATTACCTAAGGCCGAACGGCCCGACCAATAAAATAACATCGTTCCGTTTGCATCATACTGGGAAACAATATTCCGTGATTTATCAATAATCGTTACATTACCATTCTGGTCCAATGAGACATCGGTAAGCTGCTTCTCAATCAATTCATCCGATTCTAAGGAAGCTAAGGAAAACAATCGTTCATTGAACGACATCTCTTTCCATATATTTTCGCCGCGAATGTTCAATTTCTTGACTTGCTCTGTTTTGGAGCCGGAAACCGTATAGATGAAGCCTTGATCATCGATATCTATATTCCGGATCGTTACAGGCAGCAATCGCACTTGCCGACTCAATTGCTCTTTCGAATAGAACTGTCTCCGAATGATATCCATCAGCGTTACTTCCGTTTTATTCGTACCGAAGAACTGGTCGAATTTCCCCTCAGGGGTAAATTGGATGATCCCGTGATAACTCCCTTTCGATACAACATAGATAAAGCCGCGTTTATCGATAACCATATTCGTCGGTTCATATACGAAGGATTCATTAATGAGTGGTGATTCAGGACGACCAATTTCATTCAATAATTTCGCATTCTTATCAAGGTGAACAACCCGCTTATTACCTGTATCCGCAATGTAAATATCGCCGTTACCGGCCACAAACACACCCTGTGGTTGATTTAGCGGACTTTCTGGTAACGTGATTATCCGAACGAGCTCACCATCTTCATTCAGATGAACAATCCGATTATTATCGGTATCCGCAATATAAATATCATCGTTGTCTGCGATGAATAGATCTTGAGGGCGTTGCAGCGATGTATACTCTACTTCACCCTTTTCATTGACTACTGGAATTTCCTGCGCTAATACGCCGACCGGAGAATAAGCAGATTGCGTCATAATCGTACGTTCATAACTATCTTCTGTGAAGGTACGATAAGGAACATCAGCGCTTGCGATCATCGGGAATCCAGTCAGTGCAATCAAGCAGACTAGCCAAAGCACATATTTCGATTTGCTTTGATGGTTGCGCACGGTACACCTCCCCCATTCCTCTGCTTATTTGATCCCCGAATGCGCCATAGTCGTAATTACTCTTCTCTGGAAGATCAAAAAGATGATCAATGACGGTAAAAACATGATCAATGCTCCTGCCGCCGCCGCTCCCTGTCTAGCTACCGAGTTACTTAGCCCAGATGTTAATGTGCTCATGTAAAACGGGAGCGTCTTCATGGAATCTTCCTGCATGAATAAAGTTGAAGTCTCTACGTTCCCCCATGCCGATTGGAAAGCAAGGATTGAAATCGTTGCAATGGCAGGTGTAACGATGGGCATAACGATGCGTAGGAAAATGGTGAATTCTTTCGCGCCATCGATCTTCGCGGCTTCCAGCAGCTCGTTAGGCACTTGGTCCATAAACTGCTTTAATAGGAATACGCCCACTGGCATCGCGACAAGGGGCAGTACGTGACCCAAATAAGTGTTCATAATCCCTAGGCTTTGAATGACGATAAAACGCGGAATGGCGATGGCTTCTGTTGCAAATAGCAACGACAGCATAATTAAACCGAGCACTATTTTCGATCCTGGGAACGGATGCTTTGATAAAGGATAGGCACACATCGCTCCTGTGATCACCATGGCAACGCTAGACAACAAGGTAACCACAATACTGTTGAATACATACCTGGATACCGGCACAATGGTGCTTGCCGTCATGGCAAACAGTTCCGAGAAACTCCCCGTTGTCGGCTCCCTAACAATAAATGTGGGCGGGAACATGAATAGCTCGTGTAATGGTTTAAATGCATGGTTGAACAAATAAATGAGCGGAAGGAGCATGAAAATGGCAAGCGGTAAGATACAGATGGCAATCCATATTTGTGCTCGATCGATCAATCTCAGAGCTAATACAAAATCGCTCCATTTTATCTTTAATTTCCGCTGCATGGCAGTCATCCGTGCCTCTTGCATTATTCATCCTCCTTCGGTGCGAATAAATAACCGAAAAATTTACTTAACACATAACACATCAGAAGAACGACGATAGAAATCGCACTCGCGTAACCGAGTTCGAAACGAATAAATCCATAGTCATTGATATGATCAATTAATAATTGACCCGAATAATTCGGGGTCGGGTTCGTACCCGACAATTGAACCCCAATACCACCGGATTTAATCGTATGAACGATCGCCATAATGGCTGCGAACATCATCTGCGGCTTCATCATTGGAATGGTGATGTACCACACTTCTTGAAGACGACTCGATATACCATCAATTCGTCCTGCCTCGTACAATTGTCTATCCACGTTGAGAATACCGGCCAAGATGGCCAAGAAACCAATACCCATGGATGACCAAATCGAGACAATGATCATAATATTGAGCAAGTAGTCTTTATCGAGTAAGAATAAAACCGGCTGATCAATGATTCCCCATTTGAGCAAAAAGCTGTTAATATAACCCGATCGGTCCCCGGTAAACATAACCGTCCAAACGACTGCCATCGCAACACCTGCAGATAACGAAGGAGCATACATGGCAAGTGCATACCAAGTGCGCATCGTTGTTGGCAACTGAGCAATTAACCAGGCTAACAAAAAGGCTAAGATGTAACCAACCGGCCCTACGAATACGGCAAACTTAAACGAGTTAGGCAATACATACTGCAAGAAAATAATGTCCTGTGAGAATAAATTCTGATAGTTAAGCCAGCCACGCCATGATGGAAAATCAAAGGCATTAAAATAGGTGAAGCTTAACAAAATACCTGAAACAACAGGAATCAGAATAAATATGATGAACATCGCCATAAACGGTAAAATAAATAAGTAAGATAACCGGTACTTCCACATGTCTTTCAGTAAATAATGGATCCGTTCCGAAATACTAGGCTTCGTCTTACCGAGCTTGGTAGGAGCTCCGCTCATCTTCTCAGAAAGGGCTGCTGCATTATCTGTCATTCAGAATCGCTCCTTCCCAAGGTTCTGTAATCCGGATCAGATCGAGTTTCTTCAATACTTGCCCGTTTTCATCGATATAGTTGAACTCTTGCTGTTTACGCTTCATCTCCCGGTTAATTTCTTTAACCGCCTTCTCTAATGCAATCCTTGGATTTACTTGATCAATGGCTGCATTGTTCCAAGCAAAACCGAGTTCTCGAGCCGTCATATATCCTCCCGGTACATTGGGCCACTCTTGCATCCACTGCCATTGATCCAAAACAACGCTGAGATCCTCCTGTTTCCAAGGCATATTCGCAAACGCATGAACATTAGCTGAATTCCAGCGGAATGTTTCACCGCGATATTGCTCCAGATTAAGTCCAAACTCGGTTTGAATATCTTCGGACATGTACCATTTCACAAAATCCCAAGCGAGATCGCGTTTCTCTTTCGGCGTATCATTGAAAAGAACGTTCGCTGTCGGTGCTCCCGCAGCAGCCCATCTTGCAATCGTACCGTCTGCCTGCTTTGTTCCAGGAATAGGAGCAATTGCCCATTCATTCATAATTTCCGGTGCTGCGACCAGTAGCTGCATGTATGTATTGAAATCTGAAATACCGATCGGCATAGTTCCATCTCTAAACTGTTGATAAAAACTGTTCACTTGTCGTTCCATCCCGTACACATTGAACATTTCCGTCCATTCTTTGAACGCTTCAAAAGCTTTCGGGTCATTCAATGCACTTGTCAGTCCATCCTTCGAATACAACTCCACGTTATTTTGAAAGAACAGATACGAGAAGTTATCCGGCGGGATATAGAAGTTACTTTCGTTCTGCAATAACGTCGGCAGGATCTGGTATACATCATCCCAAGTATCCGGAACCGATAGGCCAAGCTGATTCATAATATCCTTGCGATAAAACATAATGTTAAAGTTATTCGTCTCCGGTATCCCATAAACGCCACCGTCATAACGGTAAGGCTGCATAATACCTGGATGGAATTCATCTAACAATTCCTCCGAATCCGGGAACTTTGTAAAGTCATAAATGGCATTACGTAATGCATAATCAAAGATCGATGCACTCGGTACCCCAATCGCTATATCAGGTAATATCCCGGCTGCTTTACCGAGAACTACTAAATCTGGCGATTGGACCAAATTGATATTCACTTTAATGCCATGCTCTGGCGTAAAACGTTCATTGGCAAGCTGCTGCAGCTCATCGACGTAATCACGCCCTTTAAACATCCAAATATTCAATTCATCTTCTGCATTCCGATCAAGCTGGTTCTTGCTTGTAAAGGAATAGAACAACGTAACGATCGAGTTCCACAATTTCTCGAAGAAGTTCGCCTCGATTTTAGGCAATTTTGTATCGGGGGCAGCTACATAAATTCGATCAATTTGCAGCGGGGTATTCATCAAATCCACACGCTGGGCCTCAATCTTCTCTTGCATCGTTCCGATGGTTAACTGACTATAAGGAATTTCATTCGGATCTTTCAATAAATCTTCCAGATCTCGCACACTGGACTTAAAGGATTGTGACACATTGTCTCTTACCTTGTTGATGGCAAGCATTTCATCTGTAAGTTTGTTGAAGCTATCCCTTAATACTTCAAGTCTCTTGGTCATACCCGGGATATCTTTCTCGATATTCCATACGCGATACGCATCCGTGCTGTTCCCTGTGGCAATACGAAGTTCTCTGGAAACATCGCGAAGTTCCTTCGACATTTGATCGATGTCAGCTATGACGGGGATATAAGGCTCGACAGTGGCTTCCATCTTGATCGAATGCTTCCCTTTGGTGAAATAGAAATCAAATGATTCCCCATCCGAATTAGCAAGCGTTACCTTTTTCCAGTCGCTGTCATACGGAAACGGATAATTTTTCATTTCGTTAAAAGGAATTTCACCGTCAATATAAATATTTCGGAATACCGTAGCATTTTTACGCAAATTTTGTTTCACACGGAATGTCAGATGGTATACGCCATCTTCCGGAACTTCAAAATCCCAAGTCACCGCTTGACCGCCTTTGTTCCAGCCCGTACCACCTATCGTATTAAATCGAACGAGATCGAGCGACTTAGGCTCAGATAACGGACTCCGATCGTATTGCGTTTGAATCGAAGAGGAGTTTTTAAGACTGAACTGCTCACCCTCGATGACAATGGCTTCCTTACTGCCGCTCGCTGCATGAGTTGGATACGTTTTTTTCACGTCTTCATAATTAGCTATGTTCTTAGGGGCTTGTAAACGGAATGATTTCAGCGCGACCGACTGGCGAATCGTCTCTATACGAATCGTGTTTTCCCCTTTGTTCAAATGCCATTGCAACGGTTGGCTATAAGACCCCTCAGAATCACGAAAAGAAGTCGTTTTCCAACCCGCTTCTTCGTCAATTAATGAGCGTATTTGATTACCCTCTTCATCATATTTCTCAGGCCTCACTTCAGAAAATCGCCGTTCCAACGGGACGGAATGTGCCTCTCGAAACGGATATTCCCCATTAATCTGGACACTCATGATCACCGACTGGCGACCGAGCCCATCCTTTGAAAGAAACGGGTGATAATCCGCAGCCAATTCATATAAACCTTCTTGATCTACATTTACTTTGTACTCTACCCAGCCTTTAGGCTGAGACCATAGAAGAACATCATGCTCGCCTTCATAGGAGCCAACGGAGACGACCGCATCATCCGACTTCGCATGATACGATTTAGCGTCAATCTCAAGCCCCTTCGTTCCCACCGGAACCTTTTTCTGCGCCCAATCTTTCGATATGGTATAAAAATAGGGTTCATGGCTCGACAAATCTTGAGTAAGTGCATCCGGACTGCTTGTTTCCGCAGTCTTGGGATCCCCTTGTGCGTTACCTGGCAATACCGGATTACCTATAAGGGCTACGGATAAGATAACGAGCAATAATCGGTTAAGAAATTTAGCACTTCTCTTTACCATTCGTATCCCTCCATCACTTTGTTAATAGAATCCCTGTATCCTTATGGAAAAACAATACTTTGTTCATATCCACTGCGACAGCAGTTCTCATTCCATCATCAAAGTGATAGCGTGGGTGAGCGCGGGCAACCAGATATTTCTCCAGCCCTATATTCATATGGTAGTAACGGTCAGATCCAACAAATTCACTTAATTCCATCGTTCCGTTAATAATCGATTGTGGATACGCTTCCAACATAATTTCCTCAAAGCTAATGTTTTCTGGCCGCATTCCAATAATGATTCCTCGATCTACTAGATTCATCTGTCTTATCGTATGAGCCTGCTTCTCTGTGAGCCTGAGCCCGAAGCGCTTCGTATGGAATTCAAGGAACCCTTCACGTTCTTCAATTTTACCGGTCACAAAATTCATCGGCGGGTTTCCGATAAAATTGGCAACGAACAGATTAGCTGGTTCATTATAAATGACCTCTGGCGTATCTACCTGTTGAACAATCCCCTTCTCCATGACCACAATACGATCGCCCATCGTCATTGCTTCAATCTGATCATGGGTAACATAAATCGTTGTAACACCGATTTTTTTGTGAAGGCGAATAATTTCCGAACGCATTTGCACGCGCAGTTTAGCATCCAAGTTGGAGAGCGGTTCATCCATAAGAAATGCCTGTGGTGTACGAACGATCGCCCGACCTAGTGCAACACGCTGACGCTGACCGCCAGATAATTCTCTTGGTTTACGGTCCAAATAGTTTTCAATTTCTAGTACACGGGCAGCCCGTTTAACCGATGACTCAATTTCATGTTTCGGAAGCTTTCTCATTTGCAGACCAAAGGCAATATTATCGTAGACAGACATATTCGGGTATAACGCATAGTTTTGGAATACCATCGATATATCACGATCTTTAGGCGGCATATCATTCACAATGGTATCGCCAATGTAAATTTCGCCTTCTGAAATATCTTCTAATCCCGCTAGCATACGTAATGTTGTCGACTTACCACATCCTGAAGAACCTACAAAGACAAGAAATTCCTCATCCTCAACTTCGAGGTTAAAGTCTTTCACCGCGTATTCTTTATATTTCCCGTAACGTTTGTGAACATGATTAAATATAATTCTCGACACTGGAATTCCTCCTTTGCAGATCCCGTTTTTCCCCAATCCTTACTTATATAAGTTGAACTAAAGATTCTCAGCCCGAGCATCACTACGAATACGGATTATTCTTCCGATCGCTGTTGCCCCCAGATTTCTATCAATCTATTAAAAATGGTTGAAATCCGGGTGCAAAGGCGACCGCTACCGCTTCTCCAGAATAATTCCGCCTTCTCCGTTGAGGTTCTTCTTTTCATTAGTTCAATCTAGATAGTTTGAATCTTATCTGGTCCGGGAACCTCTACTGTCCCTTAGCCATGGCATCTTTGATTTTCGCCTCGGATTCTTCCTGTAATACTCTTAGAAACTCTGGAATGTTCATATCTGACTCCGAGAATTTCAGAAGACTGCCTGAAAGATCCACATATTGATCCCATTTGCTGATCGTTGTTGGAATGGCTGGCTCACGTGAGAAGAATGCGCTAATATCCATACCTTCATACACTTCAAGTTCCGCGCCAAACTCTTCGGAAACTTTCGGATCGGTTAGTACAGGGCGGTCACCAATTCTGGCTAATTTAGTCTGATGCTCGGGAGATACATATTCAGCAAGAACTTGAAATGCTTCATCTTTATGCTCACTGTGTTTATTAATAATGAATGGATGCGAGAATGAAGCTGGTGCAATATTCGGTAGTTCCGGCCATACCGGCACAGGTACGGATTGAATATGTTTCGCGATTTCCGGATCTCCAATGCCCCATTTAATGTATCCCGGCCAAGATACGATCATAGCGACATTTTTATTTTGAAAGGAATAATCCTTTCTGACTTCCGGATCATCACTATAAATGCCAGGGATGCTGTAGAACTTCTTCATCAGTTCCAGGTATTTCGTAACCGCCGGTTCCTTCGTTATCAATACCTCACCGGTCTCTGGGTCTGTCAAGTTCACATTTAATTGTTTTAGAGGCACCAAGGCTTCTGTTCCTGCAAATCCAGGGCCCATCTCTAGCCCATGATATTGGATGCCGTCCCTTTCACCCGTCAGCTTCTTCGCAAGATCAACCACAGCATCCCACGTCAGATCCTCTGTTGGATAAGACACGCCAAACAGATCGAACACCTCTTTGTTGTAAAACAACGCATAATTGTCGCTAGCTGTAGGCATCCCTAGCAATCTGCCCTCAGAATCGACTAATCGCCAGTAAGCGATTATGGAGGGGTCTATGCCACTAAGATCAAATTCATGGGATTCGATCAAACCATCGAGCGGTTCGATCATATCTAGCTCTTGTAGCGCGTCGATTCCCCAATTGGCAAAAATGATGTCGGGAACGATTTGTTTCGCGTTCAGCTCTTGCAATGGCTCCAATTGTGCCTGGGAGTCAACTAATTCCACGTTAATATTCGGAAGCTTCTCATCAATATCCTTAAAAAGTTTATCGAACGCCTCTTGTCCCCATGGATACAAAATCTTGATGGTAATCTCATCTGTCGATACGGCCTGCTCATCCCCTGTTTTCGCATCTGAGGATGGCGCATCCGTAGATGGTGTATCCGTGGCTACCGTTTCCGTTGTGTCTTCCTGTTTGCCACCACCATCCGTACTGCACCCTGACAACAACATTGAAATGGATAAAATAAACACTGACAGTAGGACTAATATGCGTTTCTGCTTCATATAACGCTCCCCCTAATGCATTTCATGTTTATTTCTTGGATTGCTCTTCCTTAATCTTGATTTCTGACTCTTCCTTCAGCACACGTGTAAACTCCGCTATATTCAAATCGGTAGTCGCAAACTTAGTAAGTGCCTCACTGAACGCGACATGCCGATCCCATGGACTTTTACGTGCGGGAGGTTCAGCAAATGGATTTTGGAACATCGCAGTCACATTTTTGCCTGTATACGTTGGATCATCTGCACCGAACAATTTCCCATCCTCTTGGCTTAAGGATACGGAAGGAGTACCCATTCTCATCCGGTATTGTATCTGGTATTCAGGGGAGATCACGTAGGTTAACACTTGCAATGCTGCTTCTTTATGTTCACTGAAATCATTGATAATCCATGGATGAGCGCCTGGTTTAGGAGCGATTCCCGGCATATCTGCAAACGACGGAACGGGAACCATATCCATATTTTTCTCATATTCAACTCTCTCTTCCACTTCTCCACCAAACCAAGTTAGGAAGCCATGCCAGTTCACGACCATCGCTGCTGTTTTGCCTTCAAACTTATTGGGTTCTTCCGGATTATAAATATTAGGGATACTGAAATATTTCTTGAGAACTTCCATCATCTTTGCAAATTTAGGATCTTTATCGAACAATACTTCACCTGTCTCCGGGTCTGTATAGTTCATCGATAATTGATTAAATAACGCCGTGGGCATGGCCCCTAAATCAAGGCCACTGTATTGAACACCATCCTTCTTGACGGTTAGCTTCTTCGCCAGGTCAAGAAGTTCATCCCAAGTCATATTGTCAGTCGGATATTCAGCCCCTAGCAGGTCAAATATTTCTTTGTTATAGTACAATGCGAGAACATCGCCAGCATCCGGAAGACCAATCAGACGTCCTTCTTTGTCCCTTGAACGTAATTCCTGAAGCAGCTGTGGATTGACACCACTTAAATCAACGCCATACTCAGCAATCATGTCATCCAGACCGAATACCATCTCAAGTTCTTCAAACGGTGCTTGACCGGTATAACCTAATACAATATCAGGAACAATACCCTGCGCGCTTAATTCCTGCATATTCTCAGCCGTTCCGTTCCAGTCAACATGCTCGACGGTGACATGGGGGAATTGCTCTTGAATCGGATCAATCATTCTCGGTGTGAAATAGTCGATTCCCCACGGCGTCGCTATTTTCAGCGTTACGGGTTCATCGCTAAATGGTTTGACAGGCTCGTTCGGTTCCTCTTCCTTGCCTTCCTCCGAGTTTGTATCCGTATTATTGGTATCCGCCGCTTCAGATTGGCTTTCCGGTTCATTAGCTGTATTATCCGAGTTACTGCAAGCGGTTACAAAAATGGTAAACATAAGGCACAGTATCATAAGTACATTCCACATTTTTCGGTTTATCATCACAATTCATCCCCCTCACATATATGAACTACAAATTTTTAAAAAAGCATCCCCCCGTATTGTACGGGTTTAGTTACTTCTCTGGCTGATGCTCAGATTGTTCTCGAGTCCCCCCCACATAGTAGATAGCCATTTGGCGGATTGAAGGCACACCATCATAATCTGTTATTTCTAATTGAAGACCCCGAACTTTAATCGCAGGGATGCGAATAATTGCTTTATGCCCAATGTTTCTTCCTTCGTACACCGTGATGGACCGATGTGTTTTTTCAGTCGTGACGTTAATCCGGAAGCTCCGTACATGTTCTCCGTTCGCTAAGTCCTCTTGAATCAGGATATGATCGATTAGATGAGGTTTCGTTGCCTCATAAGACCATCCTGACTTATTCTGCGAACACTGTTCGATTGAAGCAATAGGATGATCGAATCTTCTACGGATCTCATCACCCATTGCCTGTAACTGTGCTGTGTCTTTCGCAGGTAACAGACCTTCTCGATCCGGTCCGATATTTAATAGCAAGTTAGCGCCTCGACCTACCGAATAATAATACAAGCCCATAAGTTGATCCAGGCTCTTGATGGTGTGCTCATCACTGTCACTGTAGAACCAATTCGCCCGCATCTGTACATCGCATTCAGCAGGTAACCATATATGTTCACCCAATGCATCCTTCTGCTGGGTTAAAATCGAGAATTCCGTTGCATCTGTAACATTCCAGCAAGGAATCGGTGCAATCCCGTCTTCATTACCTACCCACCGGAAATTAGGATCGCCCATATTAAAAATTAAAATATTCGGCTGCAGCCTTCGAATCTCACCCATAATCCTTGCCCAATCATATTCATGACCTTCAGAGCCGCAACCGTCAAACCACAGAATATCAATGTCTCCATAATCTCCAAGCAGTTCCGTAATTTGATTAACAAAGTAATCATCATATGCACGGGCATCCTGATTATAAAAATCTGCCGAGCCGTCAAATGGAGAATAATATAATCCAGGTTTCACATCATACTTACGGCAAGCGGCGACGAACTCCTTCACCACATCCCCTGTTCCCTCTCTCCATGGGGACTCAGCAACCGTGAATGAACTATATTTCGATGGCCAGTTAGAGAAACCGTCATGATGTTTGGCTGTCAATACCGCATAGTTCATCCCAGATTCTTTAGCTGTTCGAATCCACTGCTCGCAATCTAACTGAACCGGATTGAATGCCGAAGGTGACATCGGGCGCTTATCAAAATCAACATACCCCTCATAGAATGTACGCAGACCAAAATGCAAAAACAGGCCGAACTCCCAGCTCTGATACTCTAACTGCCTATGCGTAGGTTTGATCATCGAATTCGTTATCACAAAGACCCCCCTCAACTTTTTTTCTAATCTTAACAATTCTGTTGTGAAGGTGGTGTGAAGATGCTGCGTATTTCATGTGATGATCCATAAACGATAAATAGCAGTAAGGACAAGTGTCCTTACTGCTATTTAAAAAGATTAATTATGTATTAGGGATTCATTACATTTTTTTATGTAGATGCTTTGTTTAACAACAACTGCTGCATGAAAGCAATTTGAATAACACCCATGACAACGGCACAAATAGGTATCGCGATAATTAATGCTGCTGGGCTCCATAAATAGTGAAGTAGCAAGCTAATAAGGCCTGAACTGATCATCATGACAATAATAATTCCTGACGTGTTAAAACTTGACGCTTGAAAATAACGTCTGCTCTGACGGAACGCTGCATCAACATTCAATTGATCAACAACAATACAATATTCTACATAAATAAAGATGATCCGGAGAACTACAAATATAACGAGGGACAGGAACAGTCCGATAACACCTAGAAACGCTGCCAATAACGTTGTAATTGCTGTCTTTGCTGCTGTTATGATCATAAACAAGAAGATAAAGCGGACCGCGTATTTTTTGCCGTCCTTCATGAATTGGCCGATTGAAATGGGACTGCCTTCCACAACATTACGCAAAGAAGCGATATAACCCCCCTGAGCAAAAGCCATCAGCAACAGCATGAAAATAACGGGAATCCACGCTCTCACGGATACCGTATCACCCATAAACTGCATTTGATTGATGAGCTGCGGAATATTACTCACATAACTGACCGATGGAATCCCCATCTCCAGAATAAGACGTATGGATAGTGAAGGTACTCCAATAAAACCAACAATCATAAGCCCTATAATGAATGATAGCGCATCCAAAATAATCGGATACATAATAATTAATGGGTTTCTGACTAGCAAGCGGAATGTTTTTTTCATGATGAAGTAAAACCTCCGTCACAACTTATATGGCGAATAGGACTTCACCAGCAGCTCGTTTTTGGGCGATCGGACTAACGGAATATCAATTCGAAACATCGAACCCTCACCTATCTTACTTTCTGCTTGAACAGTTCCCCCATGAGCTTCAATCAGTGCTTTAGCAATACTTAATCCAACTCCAATTCCACCTGTATCTCTAGTACGGGCTTTATCTGCCCGATAAAACCGGTTGAAAATAAGCGGCAAATCATGCTCAGATATCCCTATGCCGTTATCTCTACAATAAATAGTAACCATTTCTTTGTGATCAATCGTGACTCCCACATCGATGCTCCCTCCAATTGCCGTATACTTGATCGCATTGGATATAATATTCGTCATAATTTGGACGAAACGGTCAGGATCTACTTCCACGTGACAAGGGGTATAGATGGTATGCAGGGTAAAATTTATATCTTTGGATTTAGCTAAGAAGATTAAATTCTCGTAAACATCCTTCACTAGATTACGGATATCGATTAATTCGGTATCCAGCTGGAATTTAGCTCCCTCTGCTTCAGACAGTTTTTCCACATCATCCACAAGGCGGCATAGCCGATCAATTTCGGCGTAAATCCGATTTAAATTCTCTTCATTCGCTGGATAAATCCCATCAATAAGCGCTTCCATTCTGGATAACATCGAAGTTAGCGGAGTACGAAGTTCATGCGTTAAATCTTGCATCGATTGTTCCCGCCAGTGTTCTTGGTTATTCAAATCTACGACAAGCTTATTCATCGAAGTAATTAGCTGATTCAGCTCCAACGTTCCCGTTTCCGTAATTAAAGTGTCCCTATGCCCCCCAGCAATACGTTTCGCCTGAAGGCTGCTTAAACGAAGCGGCTTCGACAATCGCTTGGCAAGAAGATAACAGATAACTACTATAAGACATAATAAGATGATGGCAACACCACCGCTACCTCCCAATAAAGCAGACGAAAAAAACGATACGGAAGGAAGATTGAAATCATGATCCAAATCAACCGTAGCATCCAAAACTCCGATTAACTGGCCATCGACATAAATCGGACTGCTCGCCGTGAAGGGCCGGCCATATTGCTGAATTTCCAGCCCTGAATCATACAGAACTTCTTCATGGTCCGGAGCATAATAACGTACGCTCATTGAATATACATTAACTGCCTGTTTAAGCCAGTCCATCTTCTCGATCGATAGCTTGCCCGGTTCTAGATGAGTGCGCAAAGTAAAGGCAATTTTCTGCGTTTGATCCTCTACAAACTTCATCTTATAAACCTCTATGGAACGATCAAATGAAACACGGAATAAGAAATAGGCCGCTAACAAAAAGAACAAAGACGTCAAACTAAGGGTGATAAAGAGAATGCAGTGGGTCTGGCGTAATCTATTCCACAGTTCCATTAGTAATCATCATCCGGATGGAACGTAAATTTATACCCCGCACCAATTTTAGTTACAATATAAACCGGATTTTTATGATCTTCTTCAATTTTTTTGCGGATATTTTTAATATGCGTATCTGTCGTTCTCCCGTCCCCAATATCTCGATAACCTTGAACTTCATAAGATAAATCTTGTCGACTGTATAACTTATTTGGTTTTTTGAGCAAAACACTTAACAGCTTAAACTCTGTAACCGTTAAATTCACGAGTTTACCGTTTACATATACTTCCTTCGATTCAAAGTTGATTTGAAGTCTTCCTTTGTTAAATCGCATCACAGTTCGGCTATTTATAGAGAGCATATTCATTCTTCGCTCCAGAGCTCGAATTCGAGCGATGACTTCTTTCATACGGAAAGGCTTTGTAATGTAGTCATCCGCACCTAGATTAAGACCATTAATCGTATCGATTTCTCGAGCCTTGGATGTAATCATAATGATCGGCATGCTGGAAGACCCTCTTACTTTCCGACAAACTTCTTCCCCTGGTATGCCATGAATCATCAAATCCAGAATTAACAAATCAATTTTAAAGTTATGAATTTTTTGCAGGGCATCATTACCATCTTCCGAGGTATATACCGTCCAACCTTCATTCACCAGATATGATTGTAATATATTGCAAATTGATTCATCATCCTCAACGATTAAAATGTTCATGCTATATTTCTTCTTCCCCCCATAATTTAGTAAACTCAATATCCATATATTCTATCACCTAACAGCCTTCCCTAAAATAAGCAGCACGAATTAAAAATAAGAACAAGAAGAAGTAGGCATTTCTTATACAAGCCTGCTTCTCCTTATTTAATCATAATCTGGTATAATGCATGACTTTATTTCTTGCTCTCTTTCTCTTTCAATAACGCATCATATTCCTCTACCATTTTGCGTAAAAATGTGTTTATGTCTTCCTTGTCGTTCAATTTAATAAACTCTGCCGTCTTATCATCAATAATGTTGGCTTCGTAATAGAAAATGTCTGGACCAAAAGGTGAATAGACCGGTTTAGCCGGTTCTCCTTTATAGGCAGCATCAATGTTATAAACGCCTACATTATCTTCGCCCGCCATATATTGTCGTATTTCAGCGTTCTTAACCACTGGAGGAGCTCCGCCAATGGATAAATTCTTCTGGTTCTCATCAGAAACTGCGAATTCTAACACTTGAAACGCCTCTTTAATGTGTTCACTGTTCGGGTTAATAGCCAGTGTAAGCGGTACGTTGTTTGGCAATACACCCGGAAGCTCGCTCCAGCTTGGGTACGCAGACATACCGAAATTCAAACCTTCTGTATGAGCATATAAATTAGCACTGTTTACAAAGGACAGGATCATGGCGACATTCCCTTTTTCAAAGCCAAAATCATCCTTCTCTGATTCAGCGGGAACATTGTCCGGGATACTCACGACACGATGGATTAAATCAAAATATTTAGCGAAAGCAGGATCTTTCTCAAACATAATTTCTCCTGTTTCCGGATTTGTACCAGGAGCGGATAACTGAAGCATCGCTTGGGATAGGCCACGTGTGGCTAAGCCAACGTATTTGCTGTCACCATGCTTTCCTGCAAGCTTCGCTGCCTTATCGAGAACTTCATCCCATGTTGGTGTTTCACTTGGATATTCAATACCCATCTTATCGAAAATATCTTTGTTATAGAATAGATTCACGACAACATCTTCAAATGGTAAGCCAAGTAATCGGCCCTGCTGTTCCGGATCACGTAATCGAATGGCATCAATTGCGCCATCACGGAATTTAGTCAAATCCAGATTACTTTCAGCAATCAAACTATCCAAAGGATAGGTCATTTCCAACTCGTTTAATGTCACGAACGGATCGGTTACGAGCATAATATCTGGAGAATTATTCGCGGCATTGGCTTCCTGGATTTTCTCAGCAGATGCAAATGCACCAATATGTTCGATTTTAATATTCGGGTATTTTGCCTCCAGTGCATCCGAAAGTCGGCTTTTAACTTCTTCCGCACCCCAAGGTGTCATAAATTTAATCGTCACTTGCTCACCTGAATCGGTTACATCTTCTGTCTTATTCTCATCCGATTTAACTTCATCACTATTTGGACTTACGCATGCAGAGAGTAAGATTGAAACAAGGAACGTAGAAATAAGTAACATAAACCGTAGTTTTTTGAACTTTTTCATAAAATGCCCCCCATTCGAATTGTAGGCTCACCATGTAAGCCCTTACACTAAATCGTACAGAATATACATTTAGTGACGCGCCCCCTCCTTTGGATATGTCAGATGAATGGATTAGATATAATGTATCAAAAAATTCATAATCCGGTGTGAATTTCCAGTGATTATCATGTGTGTTTCGTGTGAATTTTTAATATAACTGTGGACAAAGGACTCGCCTTTCGTTCCCTTTCCATCGCTTCAAGCATTTATGACCGAACTCCCCTCTTTGGATAAAGAACCTATCCCGACAAAGACCGGGATAGGTTCTATCTTTTTGGAATCAGGGCCGCTTATCCTCCGGGCTTGCAGTATCCGAATGCATCAAGTATGCAAGGTGGGCTCCAGCACCCGTTCGGTTTGGGTCTTAGACATGTTTCGCTGGGCCGTTACCAGCTTGTAATATATTCCTTGCTTCTCGATTAATTCTTCATGGGTCCCGATTTCTGCAATGACTCCTTTATTCAGTACAAGAAGTCGATCCGCATTTTTCAATGTGACCAGTCGATGTGCTATGGCAATGGTTGTCCGGTTCTTGGTGACACGCTGCAGCGCTTCTTGGATTTCCGACTCTGTCTCGATGTCTAGCGAAGCCGTTGCTTCATCCAATATTAGGATTCTAGGATTGTTCAACACGGCTCTAGCAATGGCAAGCCGCTGTCTTTCACCACCTGAAATATTATTCCCGTTCTCCTCCAGTTTGGTATCATAACCGTCTGGGAACTGGCTAATAAAATGATGAGCATTGGCAATTTTTGCAGCCTGTATCACTTCTTCCATCGTTGCCTCTGGTTTTGAATACTTGATATTATTCATGATCGTTCCACTGAACAAAAATGTCTCCTGCAGCACAACCCCGATTTGAGAACGTAAATCCTCCTGCTTGATATCTCTAATATCCACACCGTCGATGCTTATCGTTCCTTCATTGACATCATAGAAGCGGGTGATGAGATTGATAAACGTAGACTTTCCCGATCCCGAGTGACCAACGAGTCCTATCATTTCCCCCTGCTTGATATCGACATCGATGGACTTGAGCACGGGTTCATATGATTGGTATCCGAAGGTAACATTCTTAAAACTTATCGTCCCATCGATCCTGTGCTTCGTGGACTTCGCCGTGTCGATGATCTCCGGCTGTTCATCAATGACAGAGAATACACGCTCGACAGAAATTAGGGCGTTCGCGATCCATCTAGGCATATTCATTAACCATCCAAGTGGGCCATAGATCATGGCTGCGTAACCCGTAAACTGAACTAATTCGCCAAGGGACAGCCTCCCGCCCAGAATCATATTGCAGCCTACTAGCAATACAAAATATTGTCCAATCTGGATCAAGTAATGAGAAATAGGCGATAAATAACTGTATACTTTTTCACTTTGGATTGTAGCTAAGGCATACTCCCGATGATAGGCTCTGAACCGCTTAATCTCCCGCGCCTCTTTACCGAATGCTTTAACCACTCGAATCCCGCTCAGCACATCATGCAGGAATGAATTGGCTTTATCATGAACCCGCCACTGCTTGCGAAAGAGCTTTCTAAGCACGACTTTCCAAACAAAATATTGAATATATACAACGATGGGCGCCGGCAAAATAATAATAAGGGCAAGCTGCCAATCGGTATGAAATAGCAGGAAACTCACAGCGGCCAGCATAATGACTTGATAAATAGCCATCGAAAATACTTCTTGAATCAAATTCCGGATGCGGTCTGTATCAGAATTAATTCGGTTCATGATATCGCCAGCACGCTGCGAGGTTAAGAATCCAAGCGACAAGCTTTGAACCTTCTCAAAGACAAAATTACGCAGATCCGCTGCAATTCTTGAGCTTACACGGGCCATAATTCTACCCCTTAATACCCCTAGCAGCTCTCCTGCCACTAAACCAAATGCAATCCCCGCGACAGCCATTAGAAATATCCGCGTACTTGGGTTTACGCCGTCTGGCGGCTGCAAAGCCGAATTCACGAGTATTTTTTGAAAATAAGGGCCTGTTAACGTAACAGCCGACATGATTAATAAAACGGCGAGTGCCGTGATCAATATTTTCCAATGCGACTTCGAAACGTCCCAGAGTTTCTTAAAGGCAGCTCCTTTATTCATACACTTCGGGCATAACCTAGTACCTTTAACAAGGTAGCCGCCACATTGTGAACATACACTCTCGCTCTCATTGTTGTAGATTCGGATCTTACTGTTCGAAGCCATGTAATTCAGAATTTGAGCGATGTAAGAGAGCCTTGCCGCATGCTGCATCGTGCACCGGATGATGATCCTCGGGGTCTGCATATGCGTCGCCTCCATGATCACATTGCCGATTAAAGGAACAACCTTATAATCATGTGCCTCATGAATACCACAGGTTTCGGTAACTGTCCCATTGTCTACGTGGACCCACTTGGTCTCCCCAATCACAAAGTAACCATCCGTTCTTCGGCTGTCAAACGATAAATCGGCGGGGACGCAATACGTAATATTTTCTCCTAAGGCTTGCTGAACAGCTAGAAGATCTTGCTCTGATAGCTTAAATTGAAGGTTCATCGCAGCCCCCCCCCTATATATACATTTCCACCAGTCGATATTCCTTTTCGCTTAGATGCTTGATATCCTCGATGACGAATCGGTTCCCATACACATCGATAATTAATAGTTTACGATCGGTTACGAGCTTCACATTCCCTCCGCCGCTGCGAACCGTAAACCGTACACTCCCGGAAACGGTTTCGGTTTCCCAGTAGGAGTACCCGAATTCTTCTTTAATTCTGATCAGTTTCGTTATCTCAGGAGCAAAATATCTCATTTTTATTTGCGCCTCAAGCAGGCTAACGGTATCCTTCGGAAAATCTTCATCCAAAGACTTGATGATGCCAATTTCTTTATTCTCACCTGTGCGTACCGATATATATACTCTTCTATTGGTGTGTGGGAAGGAGCAGTGCAAATATACCGCCGGATATTTTTCATCATTCACTTGAACCATAAGCATTTGGCCTTCTGTTTTTGTAAACACTGTGTTATCAGCCGTTAAATAATTCATGCTCGCTGCGACAGACAAATCGGATTGATTAGGTTCCGTGATATGCATTAAAAGATTAACCCACCCTTCTCATGCTCAGCGCTTCATCATGCTTTTGTACTAAGCCATGGTATATGCCTTTTATCATCATTAATTGTTCATGTGTCCCTTCTTCAACAACCTTGCCTCCATCCATAACCAGTAAGTAATCCGCATTTCTTAATGTAGACAACCGATGTGCAATCGCTATCGTCGTTCTGCCTTGAATTAACGTTTCAAGTGCTTCTTGAATTTGAAGTTCCGTCTCGGTATCCAGTGAGGCCGTTGCTTCATCCAGGATTAAAATTTTGGGATTATGCAGAACCGCTCGTGCGATGGATATTCTTTGCTTTTCTCCACCAGATAGAATATGACCTCCAGTACCTACGATCGTGTCATAACCATCAGGCAGCTTTTCAATGAAATCATGCGCATTCGCAATTCGAGCAGCGTTAATGATGTCATCCATCGAGCATTCAGGATCAGCGTAAGCAATATTCTCGGCAATTGTTCCCATGAACACATATAGTTCTTGCGACACAATCCCGATATTTTTACGCATCGTATCGATTTTGAGATCCTTCACGTTAACTCCGTCTATCATGATTTCACCATCTGTAACATCATATAGGCGAGAAATCAGATTCACGAGTGTGGATTTACCTGCACCCGAATGTCCTACGACACCAATCATCTGGCCTGGTTTGGCATGCATTGACACATCTTTCAGTATCAACTTGTTCGGCTCATAACCGAAGGTGACATGGGAAAGTCGAATATCACCATTCAAGCGCTCCAGAGGAACCGCATCCTCCCTTTCAACAACATCGGAAACGGAATCCTGTATTTCAAAAATGCGCTGTGCCGCACTCATACAACTGGACCACCAATTGACAATGTTATTCATAAACTGCAGTGGACCGTACAGCATGTAAATATAACTTACAAAAGTCATAATTTCACCGAACGAGAGACTACCTTGCATCACTCTCCAACCACCGAAAGCCCAGATTAAGATGCCCCCGAATTGAGTAACAATCGTTAATATCGGGAAGATTGTACTGCTCATCAGGTTAAAGGACTGTTCCGATTCAGAATAGGATGAATTCGCTCTCTGGAAACGCTCAAGCTCTTGACGTTCTTTTCCAAATGCTTTTACGACTCGCGTACCCTGTATCGTATCACTGATCATGGCGTTGAGCATGCTCACACGTCTGTGTCTCCGCCAAGACAACCGCCAAAGCTTAGGGAACACCCATCGGATCAGCAGCAAGACAAATGGAATCGGGATGAAGCAGATCAATGTGAGTTTCCAGTCCATAATCAACATAATGGTTGTAATACCGACGATATTCATGGCATTGACGATAAAGTAAGAAATGCCATCCACGAAAAAATACTGCAATTCTTGCGCATCATTGCTAACCCTGGTCATGAGCTGACCGGTTTGTTTTTTCTGAAAAAAACTAAGCGATAACCGCTGCATCGCAGCGAACACGCTTGCCTTCAAGTCAAATACGACATTCGCCGCCAATCTGGCATTGATCATGCTAAATAGAACCCCGAACAATAAGGAAATCGTTCGAAAACCGAAAATGAGTAGGATCACGAGACCAATTCGTCCAGCGAAGTCCCCGGTATTCCCAAGTGCTTGGTCGAACAATACCGTACCTTGCAGATAGGGTATGGCAAGGCCTGTAGCCGAATTGAGCAGCATAAATAGAACAATGAAAAACATCAAAAGTTTATACTGTCCAGCAAATCTAAGCAGCCTAGAGAAGATGGCATGCTTCTTCATACATTTCGGACAAATTGGCCTGCCTTCTTCGGGATATCTCATTCCGCATGTTGGACAAGTGATGTTCTCCTGACGATCTTCAACATCTTCATCGCGAATGTCTTCTTTCTTCTTCATCTTAGTAAAGATCGAGACAAACTTGGCAGCACTCCCCATCTGTCCATTCGTAAATGCTCCGATGGCCCGCTCCTCGCCCTCTTTTAGAACAAGGATACCGGAGGCGATTAAATTGACGGTGAATGCGGTTTCAATATTGTCAATATCAATGGACTCTACATTCGCCTCATCCCCTGGGAATGACACAACGAAAAGCTTTTCCTTACTCAGAATTAAATACGTACTCGCGAAACCTTCGCCATCCAACCTTCGATCACATAACATCCAGTAGATAACGTCATAAGGTTCATGAGGTTGTATCGCGACAAGCACTTCATGCGGTAAACTCTTGATCATGGGCTCCCCCTTTCTTCATTAGATAAATCCATAATTTCGAACAGATTTCATTTAGATTTTTTTACTCGTTTATCCTTGCATAGGACTTCCTTATGTATAGAAGGAAGTCCTTGTAGTAGAACCCAAAAAGGTATTTATCCCTTGTAAATATATTATCAACTAAGATGTGAAGATAGTGTGTGTTCTTAGGTCTCATCCAGCCAAAGCTCGTACCAGTCCAGGAAGTTCGCTTCATAGGTGAAAACCGCCTTTCAGCTATCCAGGTCGACATAGATCCCTTTGCTCCGGTATTCCCCTGTTTCGTAGCTGCAGCCTTGCTCGCCGATATGGAGCAGCCCCGGATACTTATCTTCATCATCATCCTCAAGAAGGATTTCGCTCAACTACTCGCTAAGGGAATTCCCCTCCATTCCTGAGGAAACACGAGGCTCAAGCAAACAAAGAACCCATCCGAAGAATCCGGAAGGGCTCCCACCTCACATTTTTTCTTCTTCTGCGCTTACAATTGCTGAATCAGAAAGGAATTTTCCAAAAGGCAAAAAACAAACAGACCGCCATCCAACTGTGGGATAGCGGTCTGTTCCTACGTACGATACCTGATCTTGTCTGAAATGGAACTGATTTAACTTAAAAGCGTCTCTGAAGCTAGCGTAAACCCTTCAATCGCGACATCTTCGTCGACTTCAATCATGATGCAGCGTTTACCTTGGAAATTCACCTGTTTGACATACCTTAAATCCTGCGGGCTAATCGAAATCGTAGCCACCTTGGTTTCGATCTTAATGGATTTGGAAGTATACTTCGGCATGACGCTGGTTGCTTTCATTTCATAGTTCTTGTTGTCCACGATGGTTTCGAATGCCCGCTCCACCTTCTCGGTCGTCACGTCCTCCACACCGCTTGCGTTCAATACGCGCTCCAGATCTTTATAATCCAGCTTCGGAGGTTCTTCCTCCTTCGTCTCTTCGTTAATTTCGATCACCCGGTTGATTTCCTCGTACACCTGGGCAATGGTGGCTGAATCGAGCTGTTCGCCGGCCACTTCCTTGACGATATCTTCGAAGATCGCTCGCTCTTCCAGTGCCGTCACGGATCTTTCTCCGTTCAAGACCTGTTCGACAAAATGCGGATCCGGAAAATTCGATTTTCCCGTACAATACAAAATACGATTCACATCGGAATAATTGTCCGTCACGCTAGGATACAGGAATCCTTGCTCCGGCGTGCTTAACTTGATAATCGGATCTACAATGACATTGTACTTGAACTCCCGCTCCACATAATCGAACAAGAGCGTCTTCCGTTGTTTCTCCGTAGAATTCACGCTGCATAAAATGAACGGATGGGCGAACACCTCGTTCTTCTCGCTCTCTTCCGCTTCATCGTTTCTCGCCTTGGTCGGCATATAATACTGTCCCCGAACGAACGTGACCACCATATCCCGCTCATATTGGGCATCCTTCAGCATTCGATCCACCAGCATCAGCATCAAGTCCTGCCATTCTTCCGGATCACCCGACACGAGAGCTTGGTGAAGCATGACCTGCGCCGGTTCCTCCGCTGCTTCCTGAAACCTTAATTCGAACAATTTTTGATCCAGTTCGCCGGTCAGCAGTTTTTTGAAATTCCCCATGTATAACTCTTGCTTCTCCCGATCCACCAGCTCGAACGGCAGGCGCTCCCAATGATAGATTTCATTCGTTTCATTCGTAATATAGACATTGAGAATATCGTAAATATTCATTAAATCGTGATCCAGCTTAAATTGCTTGCGTATATTGGCGACTTCTTTTTTGTTCATTTCGGATTCGGCAGCTCCTTAGATATATTCTAGCTTATATAGTATAAATTATTGGAACGTAAATTGGTAAGCGATCTTGCGGCTTGCATTGCTGTGCCTAGGGTCCATTCTCCTGTGCACCTGATCCTCTATTGTTGCATATTTGATTACCCGAGTCGAGGACCTCCCCTTGAAAAAAGCCTCTGACTTCACTGTGTGTATTTTCCTTATCTCGGACCCGCAGCATCATGGAAAATATCAAAAAGAAGACAAGCCGCTTGATTATCGGCCTATTGATGGTTCCCTGCTTTTCTTGCGCCAAGTTCATCAGGGGAGTCATGCTCTCGGAATAAAAAAATGGTGATACGGGTTCGTTCCGTATCACCATTTCATGTTTCATGTTACTCTGTTCGCACGCCGTTGCCGCCGAACACCGATATCCGAACGCTCGCTAGCTATGCTCACACTCCTCATGTGGCCGTAAAGCTGCCAAGCGAGGCTAATGCCTTGCGCGTTACAGCTTACCCGCAGCTTTCACTTTCACAAGCAGCGCATTGCCCGGTAAATACGCAATCGGAATGTCCTCGACGGACACAATCTGTACGGTCTCCGGATTCGCGCCAGCGGCAGCTGCCTCGTTCATGGCGCTTTCCTTCGCAGCGCGGATGACGTCGTCATAGCTCCAGTCGTCCAGCGAATAGATTCGCTCCGACTCGCCGCTAACCTCACCCAGCGCTGCGCCGATCGCGTTCGCCGCATCATAGTTATCCGGCCGAATGATTCGGCTTGCCCCTGCCAGCATCTCCGGTACCAACAGACTGCCGCCACCGACCAGAATGACATCGACCGGGTCGGCACTCGTTTTCATCCGGTCTATGGCATCCTCCAGAATCTGCTGCATGACGGCATCCACCTTACCGCATACAGCTTCGTCCACGGTATCCGCGTTTGTGCCCGGCCATGCTGCACGGCCCAGCTTCACGGCTACGTCCGTCGTCGTCAGCGTATCTCCGCCAAAAATGCGGGCCCGTGTCGTCAGCTTGTAGCCCACGCTGTCCGGGCCAACCGTTACACCACCTGCATCGTCCAGCCGGACGATCGTCCCGCCGCCGAGGCCAATGGACAAAATGTCCGGCATCCGGAAATTCGTGCGAATGCCGCCGATATCCACCGCTGCCGACGACTGGCGCGGGAAGCCTTGCACGAGCACGCCGATATCCGTCGTCGTGCCGCCGATATCGACGACCAGCGCGTCGCTCAGCCCGGACAAATGCGCCGCGCCCCGAATCGAATTCGTCGGTCCGCACGCAATCGTCAGAATCGGGTAGCGGAGTGCATATTCGCTCTTCATCAACGTGCCGTCATTCTGGCAAATGTACAGCTGCGCATGGATGCCGAAGCCGTTCAGCGCTTCCTCAAAGCCGCGCACCACGCCCGCAATGACTTGCAGCAGCGCCGCATTCAGCACGGAGGCATTCTCCCGCTCCAGCAATCCGATGCTGCCGATCTCGCTGGAGTAGGTAACCGGCATGTCCGAACCCAACACTTCGCGCACGATCTCTCCAACGCGCTTCTCCTGCTCTCGGTTCACAGGAGCAAATACGCCGCATACCGCCACAGCGTCGACTTCGCCGCTCATCCGGCGGCACAGTTCGGCGATCTCCTCTTCATCAAGATTGGCGATCTTGCGGCCGTCATACTCATAGCCGCCTGAGGCGACATAGCTATACGGCCCAACTGCCGCGCGCAGCGATTCGTCCCAGCCGGCCAGCGGCGGAACGGCTGTCGTTGCCGGAGCGCCGATACGAATCAGGCCGACCCGGCCGAGATGCTTGCGTTCCACGATCGCATTTGTGCAATGCGTGGTGCCGAGCATCGCATAGCGAATGTCTGCTCCATCCACGCCGCTTTCGTGCAGCAGCCGGCGAACGGCCTCCACGATGCCTTCATTCACGTCGGCAGTCGTGTGTACCTTCACCTTGTGCACGCAGCGCAAGTCGGAATCCAGCAGGGCAGCGTCCGTATTCGTTCCACCCACGTCAATCCCGATACGGTAGACCTGGTTTGTGTCAGTCGTAGTAACCTGCGTCATTTCGCCGCACCTCCTTTCGAAGCCAACGTCTCGATCGGCACGTAATCAAAGTCATAACCGAAGTATCTCGGCCCGGCCGTCTCGATGCCTTTCGGCGTGCGCCATTTGTCATCGCATGGCAAACCTGCTGCCGTCACCCGGGCACCATACTTCAAGTTCTCCGTCGTCACCGGCATACCCGTATCCTGATCCAACAGCGTAATCAGGTCAGGCGTAATGGCGAGCGGTTGATCGTCAACGGTGGCGAGCAGGAACTCATTCTGGAAAAACAGCCGCATCGTTCTTCCCTTGTTCTCACCGGTACCTTCGAATACCGCTTCGCCGCGCGTAAAGCCGCCGTCCATGCGGCGACGGATATCCACGGCCTTGCCATGGAACAAGGCATGGCCATTCAGCTTCGCGAGCAATTCGCGCACAGGATTCAGCTTCCGCTGCTTCGCTTCGAACAGCGTCCGCCCGATCTCATAGGCGAGCGTCAGCGTGCCGCCGATCGCGCTCTGCTTCACCTGCGCGCCAGATACCGGATAATCGCAGATGGAGGCAGACCCCCCCATCTCCACCGTCAGCGCACGCGCCATCCGTTCTTCCCACACGCCGTCAATCGTATGCATCAGCGCGCTGTTGCCTCGCTCGTCCGCCATCGCCACCGGGCTGCACGGGATGCCTTCCAGATGGAACGTCACCATCTGCGATTCGGGAAACGCACGCCCCATCGCATCGGCATCGACGAGCGGAATTCCGCGCTGTGCCGCCGCAATGACCGGAACGAGCGAGTTGCCGCCGCCGACCTCGATCGGCATAACGGCATCCACCTTGCGGCCGAGTTCTCTCTCCATCAGATCAAGCGGCTTGGTCAGCTGTTCAGCCGAAGGGATTTTCTCCAGCATCACCGTCGGTGCTCCGATCATCGATACCGGCACGATAAGCCCTTCATCGTCCAACTCTTCGAGCTGGGCGATTCGAACCGGGCCAAACTTGCGGATCGCCTCCATGGCCATCAATTTTCCGACATGAGGATCTCCACCGCCGCCCGTGCCAAGCACCGCAGCTCCGATCGCGATATATTCAATGGCCTGTTCATCCAATGTGGTTAATCTGGTTGCCTTGTTCATGCCTTCATCCCTTCTTTACTACCCATTTGCCTATGATTGCTTGTACGATAAATGCCATCAAGAAGCTGTCCAGTGCCGGAACCTGCGTCACCTGAAACCATCCGAGCCCATCCGGGGCCATCGTTGTCATGAACCCGAAGAACGTGGCTATGACCCATACGACGATGGAGCGGGGAATCCAGCTCCGATTGCTGTCCAGCCCGTCAAACGAGAATCTATTTTTGTTCACCAACAAATACTCAGCCGTATAAATGCCGCCCAGCGGTGCGACAAGCATCGTAATGTACGTCAGGAACGTCATGAAACGGTCATAAATACCAAAGCAAGCAAGTGCTGTTGCAATTAAGCCTGCAATAATCGTGATCACGGATTTAGGCACCCGTTTGAATACAACGGAGAAACCCAGCCCCGCGGAATACAAATTGTTCGTATTGGTCGTCCATTGTGCCAGTGTCAGCACGATAATCGCCGGAATCCCGAGTCCGAGCGTCAGAAGAATGCCCGTCAGATCGTCGGAATCCATCGTACGCGACAGGAAGATCGCAATGATGGTCATGAAGCTGTTGCCAACAAAGAAACCGATAAACGCTGCGGTAACCGCATGCTTTGGCGTTTTGGCCCAGCGCGCGATGTCAGGGGACAGCGCCGTTCCCAGGATAAAGATACCGATGACCAGCGATATCGCCGTCCCCATCGGCAGGGCCTCACCCTCAAACGGTGACCAGACGGTGCTTCCCCCTTCCCCGTTAAGCGCCATCACCAGCGCGATAATGATAAACACGACGAGCAGCGGTACCGACCAGACGCTTAATTTTTCAATCGCCCTGTAGCCCCAGATCGCTGTGGACATCATCAGAAGTCCGCCAATGATCGACAGTACCCAGAGCGACCAATGCCAATCCCATAGCTCGCTTAACGCGGTCTGGAAGTTGGAAGCGAAGAAGCCGACCTGAACGCCGAACCAGCCCAGCGATGAAATGCCGAGAATGACCGAGACGATTAACGCCCCTTTGTTCCCAAACAGAAAACGGCTGATCATGGCCGTCGACAGGCCCGTTTTGGCTCCCACATATGCGCAGACAGCCCCGATTATACCCAATATGGCTGAACCGACGATGACCGCCGTAAGCGAGTCACCGATGCTCATGCCCGCGCCGAGCTGCGCACCCAGAAACATTGCAGACAGGTCAATACCAATCGCAATCCAGACAAATGCCATCGAGAGCCACGATTTCCGCAAATGCTGGGGTACGGGCTCCCGTTCGTAATCTTCTATTTTCGTATCGTTGCTCATGTTCCACCCTCTGCTTTCTGTACCATCTTGTTGATTGCCTAAGCTTCGACGGATCTCCAGAACATCTCAAAGGCATGTTTCAGTTTCCGTTCGAACAGCTCCGGCGATTTATAGTAGTAATATTGCATGCCCAGCCCGTCCATCAAGGTGAGGTACGAATCCACCAGTGTCTCCATCGGGACGATGGCCAATTCGCCGCGATCCAGACCTTCCTGCATGATCTCGCCGATAATGCTGCTCAGAAGCGTATCGAAACGCCCAAACGCCTCCTGCATCCGATCCAGCAAGAAATCCGGCGGGAAAATTAAGTACCGGAAGGCAAATGCGGCAAGCTCCCGCTTGTCCCGGTGGAAATCGTATTGGCGAAGCAGCAGTGCATGCAGTTTTTTCTCCGTACGCATTCCTTTGCTGGTTTCTGCCATCGCTTGGATATATTCGTTATAAGCGCTCATCGATTCTTCGAAAACGGTCATGAACAGATCTTCCTTGCTTTCGAAAAAGGCGTAGATTGCCGGTGTTTTGACGCCGACCTCCTTCGCGATTTCCGATAATGCCGTACCGTCGTAGCCCTTCTGTCCGAATAACCTCAGCGCAGCTTCTTTCAGCTTCGTTCTGGTCATGTTCATCCCCTTTTCTGTATTTTAATTAACGTTAATTAAGTAGATTATACAACTTTCTGCATAAAAATCAATTCATTTCATTGCTCTGCCAAATTGTCTTCCAATCCTTATACGTTCAACATTCAAGCAGGCAATATGCCAAGGTGGATAAAATACCCATACCAAAAAGAGATATCCTCACTCGAAGGATACCTCTTCTGGCTACTTGAACCTATTCATTCAAACAATCTTTGATGCTTATGAAAAAATCGGTAAAAGAATTGTACATTGTCCAGCTCAAACCATTCTGCCGTTTGCAAAATCTTGGCATCCAGATTGTAGATCTTCGCATGAAGCGTACCCAGAACAAAGGGAGAATGCGTGGCAATAATGAATTGACTGTCAAAATAACGCGCCAAATCGTTCATTTGCTCGGCCAGCTTGATTTGATTCGCCGGCGAAAGCGAAGTTTCCGGTTCATCCAATAAATACAGTTTCCCGGGAAGCAAATATTCCTCAAAAAACTGCATCGAGCTTTCCCCGTTCGAATACTTCTCCTGAGCGAATTGAATGATATCCATCTTCTTCTTGAATTCATACGACTGCTCCAGCTCTTCTACCTCAGCCTTGCTCTTTCCCTGTACGAACTGTTCATGCAGCAGCCCTTCGCGAAGCGCGCTTTCCTGCTGTATTTTCTTGATTTCATACAACAGATCCTCTGACTTGACGTACCGGCTCCCATCGGGAAGCTTATATAGGGGACGCTCCTGATCATCATGCCCGAGTTGATAGCTGCTTTCCTCGATAAACCGCTGAACATAGATGCTGTGTCCATAAGTGGCCATTCGCTCAGCGCCCGCCATTCCCAATTTGTTGGCGATCAGATTCAGCAAGGTGGATTTGCCGGAGCCGTTACTGCCGTATAATACCGTGATTCGATCAAACAGCAGAACTTCCCCTGCCATGTGCCTGAACACATGATCGGGATATATATTCGGGTTGCTGGAAATGGTCGAAGAGAGTTTGAAGTTACTTAAATATAGCATCAACTCGCTCACCTCCCGGAAAATTAAATAATGCAAGTTTGATATTCATACCTGGCTATTCTATGGATGCAACCATCCACCCCAAACAGCCCTTCTATTCAAGCACGGTCTAAATATCCAGTGCCGCCAGACGAATCGCCTCATGCTCATGATTCCGGTAGAGCATCCTGGGAGTATATAACTTCTTCATCAGCGAAGGCTTCTCCTGTTCGATGCGACATTTCAGACCGACTTCGCCTACGGAATCGGCCTTTTGCAGCCTGCTTGATGTATAGAAGAAGCTAGGCATACAATTCATATTCACGACCTGATTCGTAGTTTCTGCTTTTGAACAGAGGAACACGCTGCATACAAAAAGAGATGGCTCGCGGGGTCCATTAGCGGCCCTTTGAGTCATCCCTTTTAGCTCAAGATCATGTTTATCCGAATCTAATTATTCCAGTATTGCTTGGCAATCTGTTGACCCTGGTCGATTTTCGCCCATTGCTCGGCTTCGCTTAACTCGTTACCGCCATCGCAGGATGCAAAGCCGCATTGATGCGAGAGCAGCAGACGATCCTTATCAATGATTTTGGATGCTTCGTCAAGCAGTCGGATGACGCGTGCTTCATCATCCAGCGTATTGGTTTTGGAAGACAGCAAGCCCAGAACAATCTCCGTTTCCGGTCTGTCCTTGAAAACCTCCAGTGCTTCAATCGAACCCGCACGATCATCATCCCACTCCAGGAAGAAGCGGTCATATTTCAATTGCTTCAGGAACAGGTTGGCGATTTTCGCATAAGATCCACCGCCCATGTTGCGGGAATCGTAGTTGCCGCGGCAGTTGTGTGTCCACATTTTCAAGCCGAGGCTATGACCGAAGTCAATCACGGTATTGTTTATATCAATAAATTCCGTGGCGAGACCCTGTACTTCCGCTTGATTAATATGCTCCCCTGTAAACGGAGAGTTCGGGTTATCGTCGGCAAACAGCTCCCATAAGCAATCATCGAACTGCAGGATTTTGCCGCCAGCCGCAGCGAATTCCGCCACAAATTCCTTATACGCGCTCACAAGACCCGTTTTGAGCTCCTGTTTGTTCTGATAAATAGCATCCGTGCCGCCAATGTTATCCGACCAGGAAAGCTCACCGAAAATATGGGAAGGAGACGGTACGCAAAGTTTCGTTTGCTGATCTCCAGCCGTATCTTGCAGCTGTTTGAACAGCTTAATGAAGTGATGATTCTTTCCGCTCAGTTTGCCAGTAATGCGCAGGCCGATATCTTTGCGTGTTTCATATTTCGAGGTGCCGTCCACATCCCGGAAAAAGTAGCCATGGTCCGCGATATACCGCTCAACTCCGTCAAAGCCCCACACAAAATCCAGATGCCACATCGATTTGGAGAATTCGCCGTCCGTAATAACCGACAGGTTATGCTCGATTTCCTTTTTCACGACCTGTTTGATCGCCTCGGTCTCGCACTCGGCATACCCTTCGAAGTTTTCATAGAACGGATACTGGATATCATCACGATGTTCAATTTGCGTTTTATATTTCAGCAGCTCTTCGGGCCGCAACAAACTTCCTACGATCTGGAACTTATCAGTCATGTACATAACCCCCTCGTTGTATAGCGATATCATATCACGACGAGAGGAGTTATAAGGCATACCAAAATCTCATAACTAGTTATAGCTAAAAGATATAGCAAGAATGACGGATGAGATTTCCAAAAGAAAAAACACAGCCAAGTCGGCCATGTTTTCCAATTCACTGTCCATTTAATTTCCGCGTTCCTCTACCTCATCATGATCCTTGCTTCCAAATTCATCGAGCAGCGCACGTACTTCACTTGTTGACTTTGCGTTCATTAAGTTATTTCGGAGTTCACTTGCCCCTCGGAATCCACGGACATAGATTTTGAAGAAGCGGACAAGTGCGCTGAAGGAGCGCCGCATCTGTGCCGAATATTGATCATGGAGATCCAGATGCAGCCGCAGCAGATCAAGCAATTCCTCACTGCTATGATCCCTCGGCTCCTTCTCAAAAGCAAATGGATTATGAAAAATACCGCGCCCGATCATAATGCCATCCACACCGTATTGTTCAGCGAACTTCAGGCCGGTCTGACGGTCAGGAATATCCCCGTTAATGGTTAGCAGTGTATCGGGTGCAACCTCATCACGAAGCTTCTTAATCTCCGGAATCAGTTCCCAGTGAGCGTTGACCTTGCTCATTTCCTCTCTTGTCCGCAGATGAATGGACAGATTCACAATGTCTTGCTTCAAAATATGGGTTAACCAATCGCGCCATTCGTCTACCACGGTGAAACCGAGCCTTGTTTTTACACTGACGGGCAGTCCCCCGGCTTTGGCCGCTTGGATAAGTTCCGCTGCAATGTCGGGACGGCAGATCAGGCCGCTCCCCTTCCCATTCTCCGCTACATTCGCTACAGGACAACCCATATTAATATCGATGCCTTTAAACCCTTCTTTCGCCATGCCGATACTCATCTGACGAAAGTATTCCGGCTTATCTCCCCAGATATGGGCTACCATCGGCTGTTCATCCTCCGTAAAAGTCAAACGTCCGCGCACACTGTGGTTCCCATCCGGGTGACAATAGCTCTCGGTATTCGCAAACTCCGTAAAAAACACATCCGGTCTGGCTGCTTCACTTACGACATGGCGAAACACAACATCCGTCACATCTTCCATGGGCGCCAGTATAAAGAAAGGCCGCGGTAAATCACGCCAAAAATTATCTGTCATATCCAATACTCCTCTATACATACCAGGACAAATCTTTATCCCAAAATAGTAAATACAACCTGTTCATGTCCTTGCTTTTTCTTCACTTATAGCATGTTTAAGCAGCGTAAATCAAACGGCAGTATATGTTAATCGTAGCAGTGAAAGCACTCCTAAAGCGATGTGACCCGTCAATGCAAGTTCATGCTCATCACGCACGGCGCCGCAGTTCATAAAAATACTGCACAATCGGATGCTTTAACTTCATCTTCTCGGCCATGTTTACAATCCGCTTTTTGCCAACTCGTCTGTCTACCAAAGCTAGAATATTCAATAAGATATCATCGCTCTCCATGCTTTCTTCTATAGAAGTAGATAAGAACTTATTCGCTGTAGCGACAAAATTGGATTTACTTAATGCAGCCTGTGCTGACAAAAGCTCCTTTGCAAGTACGGACACTTTTCTATTTCTTGCAATGACGTTTAGACGATCCTCTGGAACGGTCCCTTTGGTTTCCTTTCTGACAGCTTCCAATTCATCATCGCTGATCGGAATTTGGATATGGGGATCATTCTTAATTTCCAGCTCCGTCTGATACCACCTTATGGAGCTGGTTTTATCACTCATATTAAGTACGTTCTTTTTATCTACCGAAATATAACAAAGCCCTGCTTTATCAGGTAAATAACGATAACCGGTTGCGCGATATTCAACTCTTCCAGCTAATGCAGGACTGAGAAAGCTCTCCAGCTGTTGCTTCAATTTGCTCCAGGACATGGTTCCTCCTATATTTTCAAACCCTGAGGGGCGCGGTATTCATCTGCACATCTTATTCAGTATGAATAAACCCCTGCCAAAAAACAACCCATAACATGTCCCGCATATTGAATGGAATATCTGCTTCTAGGTTCGTTTAGACAGCTCATCCAGGCTTCCTTGTCTGCCGTCCCCCTTATGTCCGCACTGTTTTTTTCCAAATAATGCAACAACAAAGACCATAAATCGTATACAATGATCGTATATTAGGACCATTATACATACATTTGATAGTACCGTATGAGAAGGAGTACTAAAGATGGAAGATTATTTACCTTATAAATCGAAATATTCCAAGTTCGACCGTGTCATCCTAACACTCGCCTTCACATTATATCCCGTCGGTCTCTTGATGACATTATTCCGTGTACTTACGACTCATGTTCATCACGCTCGCAAGGGAAGAAATCATCGACTGATTGGATGGCTTTGGGTTTATACTTTTATTTTAATCATGGGGTTATTTATTTTAGCTTTTGACTTTAACAACCCTGAGGATGTTCAACTTTTTTGGGATTCTGCCTGGATATATGGAATAATGCTTCTAATTCCGGCTATCGTTTTTTTCATATTGGGCCGCCGGGCAGACAGCAAATTCAGCCTATTATTGCACCAGTATTACCACCTTGTTATGAACAGAAGGATCAGAGAAATGGATCATATCGCCGTAGAGACGAAACAATCTCCCAGTCACGTCATTCGAGACTTGGATTTTATGATCACGGAGCACATGCTGCCCTTCGGCCGAATTCAGAATGGCATCCTCGAACTTGAGCCCGAAGAGTATCATGAAGCCTATGATGCTGATTATGAACAAGAATATGTTGACGAATATGGTGATGAGGAATATGAAGACAACGAATACGAATACGATGAAAGCGAGGATCGGGGGCGCGGACCTAGATCCATGGAATGCCCGAGCTGCGGAGCCAGGATCATCGTGCATGCTAATGATGAGAAGGAATGCGACTATTGCGGTAACGTGATTAGCGCGTAAAATCAAGATACCCATGCCGTATTTTCTAAGCTCCACTTAAGAAATATAGACGAAGTACCAAATACCAAGAACAGACTGCCGTGGCAGTCTGTTCTTGGTTTTACTAATTTCATTCCACGTGATATGCAGCCAAATTGCGGATCAAAGGCTGCTCCACGCTGGAAAGAATACGAACCCGCAATTGATCGGTTTCGACCGTGTCGAACCGGTCGATTTTTTTATGCCCGATCGCACTTCCACGTACAAGCTCTTTCCATTCGCCATGGCTGAATGCTTCGAGCACATATTCACGCACACGCTCCCCATGGGCAATGTCTTCCATGATAATGACGTGATTGACTGGCTGAATATACTCCAGCTTCAGAAGCAGCTCGGTTCCTTCTCCACTCGTTTGGACAACCGGCAGCCCGAATCTGCGGCGGATTTCATCTCCGAATTCGATAACACGCTCCACATCCACTTCAGGCAGCAGTCCGCGGTTGTCCGGGGATATATTCAAGAGCAGCGTAGCGCCATGACCGACCGAGCGGTAATAAATATCCAATACTTCCTCCAAGCTTCTTAAGCTTGCTTCATCGTCAGGATGCCAGAACCAGTGACGCTTGCGGATCGGAACATCGCATTCAGCCGGTACCCAAGACGGAGTCCCTTCCATCCAGGTCATCATATCGCTGGTGAACATGCTCTCCTTCGCCGTGGTGGCCGTATTCCAGCACGGATAAGGCGCAACGCCGTCTTCATTCCCTACCCAGCGAATCGTTGGGCGCCCCATATTAAAGACCATCGCATCCGGCTGGTATTTATCAATCAGACCGATGATTCTGTTCCAATCGTATTCCCTGCCTTGGGAACCGGCTCCGTCGAACCACACTTCGACCAACGGTCCATACCCGGTCAGAAGCTCCGTTAATTGCTCCGCATAAAAATCGTCATAAGCCTCTTTATCGGGATAGCAAGGTTCATGCCGATCCCAGGGGGACAGATATAATCCGAACTGGAGCCCTTCCTCTCTGCAGGCATCGGCAACCTCACGGACGACATCCCCTTTGCCGCCTTTCCATGGGCTGGACTTCACGGAGTAATCGGTCGTTTTTGTCGGCCACAGACAGAATCCGTCATGATGCTTTGCGGTCAATACCAGATACTTGAAGCCTGCGCGTTTTGCGTTCCTGGCCCACTGCCGTGCATCCAACTGCTCCGGATTAAAGATTTCCGCTGAATCCGTTCCGTCTCCCCACTCCTGATCGCAAAACGTATTCATACCGAAATGGCAGAACATACCCAGCTCCATATCCTGCCATGCCAGCTGCTGCGGAGATGGCTTTGCAAGTTCATTCATTGAATCATACACCTGCTTTCTAAGAAAATGATGATCCCCTGCGCAAGGGAGACCCGTGCGCAGGGAACCGATTTAGCATTATTTTCCGGCATCCAATGCCTTTTGATAGATTTCCAGGTACTGGTTCAGCTGCATGCCGTCCAGCCCTTTCACATATGCATCCCATTCTTTGTTAATATCTTTGGAGCCTGTAATAAACTGGGCCATATTGGATTTCACGTAGTCGACAAGCGTTGTCTTGATCTGAGCTACGAGCTCGGCATCTTCAAGCGCTATGAACAATCCCGATGGATATTGCTCCTTGGATTGATACGGTTCATATTCCTCGGAGACTTTATTCAGACGGGTACCGTATCCATCGGGAGCGAGCGGATCCTGAGGAGCTGTCCATGACGCGCGATAAGCGTAGGTTCTCAGTGATGGACCGATCTGCTCCCAACCGTCATTATGCGTCGGCTTTTTGTCGGGGATAGGAATAGCCGTATATTTAGCCTGCTTTCCATCCATACCCTTTTCTCCGGATTCAGCTTTCCGCCACCCTTTGCCTTCAGGGCCATATTCCTGCAACACGATCGCTTCTTCCGTATACAGATAATCCGCTAACCGGATGGCGGCAATCTGCTGCTCGCTCGTCGCTTTATTCGTAATCGCAAATTGTGAGACAGCGATTCCCGCAAAATTCAGCGTCTGCTGCACACCATTCGGGCCTTTTAGCGGAGGCAGGGCAACATAATCTTTATGACGCGGCGCCTTATCATCCATGCTGTAAGCATAACTGATTAATGCAGTTGAAAGCGTACCCATAATATTGTCCGGTTCCCGGTTGGCCATTTGCTGAACAGCATCGGCATTCTGGGTAAAGGCTGCGGGATCAATTAATCCCTCTTTGTACAATTGATTCAGATAAAGGAGGCCTTGCTTCCACTCTTCTTTGTTTGCCGTAAAATCAACTTTGCCATCCATGACGCGGAGGAACGTACCCGAACCCTTGTCGACGTAATCATCAAGGATAAACGAGTTCATCAGGAAGGCGGAGACGTTGCCTGCCCACATTTCATCCGAGCCTGTCAGCGGGATTTCATCTTGTTTGCCGTTGCCGTTCGGATCCTTCTCTTTGAACGCTTTCAGCACCGTATAAAATTCGTCCGTTGTCGTTGGAACAGGCAGTCCCACTTTATCGAGCCATTTTTTATTGATCCACACTTTGAGCGCATTGTCACAATGGTAGCATTCATTGACCTGCGGCAATGCATAGATGTTGCCGTCCGGAGTCGTGATGGAGGCTTTCATGTAAGGGATATCCTCCATCGCTTTCTTAATATTGGGTGCATATTGGTCTATCAAATCATTCAGAGGGATAAACACGCCTTGCGACCCATACTTCATTTGCTCTTCCTTGGTCAAATTCCCTTGGAGAATGACTTCAGGATAATCGCCGCCGGCCAGCATGAGCTGCTTGCGGTCGTTCAAGGCATTTTCCGGTACAAGGTCCCAAGCGATATTGATGTTCGTCTTCTCTTCAAGATGTTTGGTAAATAGGTTGGTATCCATGTTTTCGATTGACGCAAACTGAGGCGCGAACATTTTAATGGTCATCGGCTCCTTCACGATCGGATAGGAACCAACAGCATTAAATAAATCTTCATTGGCAGCACCGTTGTCGGCCGTCTTGCCAGTTGACTGATTGCCGGAATTGGTTCCGCCGCAGGCACTAAGCAGCAGCATGCCAGCCATTAGGCAGCTAATGATACCTAGCCAGTTTTTCTTCTTCATGCTCTTTTCCATCGAATATACCCCCCGTTTATCATCCGTATTTCGGGCGTTTGGCCCCTTCCTATGCTTTTGCCTCCACCAGCTTTTGCCGTATCTGAATAATGTACAGCCTCACCTCCTTGAAACCATGATCGCTCTGTCATGATCAGCCCTTTAGCGAGCCGATCATGACGCCTTTGACAAAATGTTTCTGGACGAAAGGATATATGATAAGCACAGGCAAGCTGGCAACAACGATCAAGGAATATTTCAGCAAATCCTTGAGCCCCTGCTGCGCCTGCATCTGGCTCACATCCGCCATCATGGAAGCATCGACTGAATTCAGAATTAGAATGTTTCTGAGAATGATTTGAAGCGGGAACAAGTCAGGATTCCTTAAGAAGATCAATGCATCAAAATAAGCATTCCAATGCCCGACTGCATACATCAATGTCATGACCGCAATAATGGGTTTGGACAGCGGCAGGACAATGCTGAATATGAACCGGATGTCACTGCATCCGTCCAGCTCCGCGGCTTCCGCCAATTCATCGGGAATCGTGGTTTGGAAAAACGTCCTTGCGACGATAACCTGGAATACCCCCAGTGCCCCCGGTAAAATCATGGCCCACCGCGTATCCAGCAGATGGAGATTCTTAACGACGAGGTAATAAGGAATCAGTCCTCCTTCGAACATCATCGTGATCACCAGCAGAACCATGAAGAAATTGCGGCCGTAAAGCGACTTCTTCGCCAGCGGATAAGCCAGCATAATCGTGAGCGTTACATTGATGAGGGTGCCGACAACGGTATAAAAGAGGGAATTCAGATAGCCGACGCCGATCTGCGGATTATTGAATACCGCCTTGTAGCCGTCCAGCGTAAAATCTACGGGAAACAGCCAAACCTTGCCCGATGTAACCGCCTGAGGCGAGCTGAAGGACGAGCTTACGATGTAGATTAATGGTACAGCTACAGCAATGAGAACCAGGGTTAAGAACAGATAGATCAAGAACATGAATAGGCGGTCGCCTTTCGATTCACGTATAGCGGCTTTTTTGAACATGGGGTCTCCTCTCTTTCCAAAGTTGCTATTGTTTACTGGCTGCGTAGAACAGGCCTACCACAAGCTGCTGTTCGACAGCTTTCTGGCGATGTAATTGACGGACACCAGCAGAATAAGATTGATGACCGAGTTGAAGAGACCGATCGCCGTTGAGAAGCTGAAGCTAGAGCCCAGCAAACCAACCTTGTACACATAGGTGGATATGACTTCCGACGTGCTTAAATTAAGCGGATTTTGCATCAGGTATATTTTTTCAAATCCTAGTTTCATGATGTTGCCCAGATTGAGAATGAGCAGAATGACCGATACGGGAATAAGGCTTGGTATATCGATGTTCAGAATCTTCTGGATGCGGGACGCGCCATCTACTTTGGCTGATTCGTACAGCTCCGGGTTAACGCCGGACAGTGCTGCGATGTATATAATCGCTCCGTAACCTGTAAATTGCCAAACATCGGACCAGACGTAAATGGACTTAAACAGACCCGGTATACCCATAAAATTCGTATTGCTCATACCTAACATCTCGAAAAACTTACTGATCATCCCCACATTTGGCGTCAAGTTGACGATAATGATCGAAACCATAATCACCGTAGATATGAAATAAGGGGCATATGAAACCATCTGTACCGTCTTCTTGAATAGGCCGTTGCGGATTTCATTCAGCGCAAGTGCCAGCAGGATCGGTGCGGGAAAGCCTACAATCAATCCGTAGAAGCTAATGCCAAGCGTATTCTTAATGTAGAGCCAGAAGTTCGGCGAATCGAAGAACTGGCGAAAATATTTCAGTCCGACCCAGTCGCTGCCCCAGATTCCCTGGATGACGTTATAATTTTTGAATGCGATTACAATACCGGCCATCGGTATGTATTTGAAAATAATCAAATAAAGAACGGGTAACAAGAGAACGAGATACAACTGCCAATGACGCTTAATTTGTTTTCCTCTGGACCTTCCTTTCTTCACTTCTGGCAACGCTTTCAATATTATGGGAGGTTTCGGTTCCAGGCTTGGTTCGGTTTGAAGCCTAGCGTTCAGTCTCGGCATGCGGGTTAACTCCTTTCGTCCATTCCTACTTTCAGGTCCTTGCGATGTAAACCGAGTGTATACAACAACGACGCCCGGCAACAAGAAACAAAAATAAAAACGACTAACCATTTTCGCCTGAGCCTCCTCATAGAAAGCGAATCAGGGTTCATTCAAGGCGGATAGAACGCCTTAACAGCGGGTTCATTCTCAATCAAAAAAGGCAGCGATCCATGATCGCCGCCTTAACCGTTTTCTACTGCTGAATCATTTTCTCCCCGTTCCTTGGCCTTCCGGCCATTCCGGTATTCGCCCGGGGTAACTCCAGCCGTCCTCTTGAAAACGCGGGTAAACGAAATAGCATGGGCATATCCGACCCGCTCTGCGATCTCCTGCACGGAATAATCGGTTTCCGTCAGCAGCCGCTTCGCTTCCTTCATACGGATATCAATCAGGAAATCAACGAACCTTTGTCCGGTATTTTCCTTAAACAATTTGCTCACATATTTGGCGTTCAGCTGAAAACGATCCCCCAGCATTTCAAGGGACAGATCCGGATTGGCATAGTCACGCTCAATTAAATCGCATATGTTTCTAATGATGCTGGAGTATTGGTTGTCATGATGAATCTGCTTCATCTGTTCATAATGCTCCGTCAGCACTTGTTTAATTTCCTGTCTCAGCTGTTCCAGGGAATAGGAATTGTCTACCTTTACCGTCAGCTTCGGCAATTCCTCCTGTATCCACTTGTTGTAAATCTCCTTGCCTAGTCGCGACATTTCGCTGCCGGTGTAATAAACCAGATAATTCATCAGGCTGAATATTTCATCATTGGTCAAGAAGCTGTTCTTCAGCTGTTCAAACCATTGATCGTAATCCTCGCTCCACTGCTCCTTCTGCATTCTGAAGGACTGGATAATTGCACGAATCTCACCTAAATGCGTATAAACCTCGACAATGCCATGGCTCGAAATATCCTCGCTGCGGATCAAACGATTCTCACCGAGCACAATTTTATACTTTAAGGCTTGCATCGCATCTTTATAGGATTGCGGAATATCGCCAATCTGATCTGTCGACCGACCCATTCCCATCGTAATTGTAAATTTCAAGTTTTGGTGCGTCCATGCCAGGATTTGTTCCGCAATCGGAACCAGTACGGCCTCCTCAAACTTGTCCTGATCCCGTTCTTCAAACAGAATAATGGACAGGTTGTGAGGTGATGTCCATTCCGACCACAGCCGGCAGTCCCATTTCGAAGCGATCTCATCCACGACCGTCCGCAGAGTGAATTTAAGCAGATCTTGATCGGTCTTGGAATAATCCCGACAGAAATCCCCGTACTTATCAATCTCCAGGATGAGAATACGATATCGATCCAGTGGCAGCGGCAAATTCAGTCGAGCCGCTTCAGACTTCCATTCGGATACAGATAGAGGTGAGTCCCCTTCGATCAGCTGGCGGAACATAAACCGGGTCCTGACATGGAGATCCTCCCGGTATTTCTCCTGATATTCCTTGGATTGTTCCAGTATACTGTCAAAGGCGGATTCGATAAATGCGAATTCATCCAGCTTCCCCTTATGTCGGCTACTGCTCACCACCGGAAGCGAATAGCTGCTGAAACGGGCAGCTATCTCCTCAATGGGCTTGGAATTTCGCCTGGAAACATAAATCATCCATAGGAAGCCGATGGCAATCATGCCAAGACCTATGATAAACCAAAGATTATAGAGATAAGAGACAGCGCTTACAAAACCGTTGTTCAACAAACCGCTTCCATAGTTCCAATTCGTATAGCTTGATACATACTGGGAATTGACTTGGGATGGCGGACGATCCGCTTTGGTGCCGAACAAATGATTTCCGGAGGTATCCTGAACCTGAATGAAGCTCATGTTGGAATCCAGCATCTCTTCGGTAAGCTTGTTCAAGGATTCCGTGCTCACATTGACAACGATCATGCCTAAGTCGTTTTTCATATAAGGCGATCCTCTGACCAGGCTGACCACCTGTTTGCCGCCTTTCATTTTAAATTGTTCGAAATATCTCGCGCCTGTCCATTTCGGCGTTTTCGATACTTGATATTGTTCAATAAATTCATGGTCCGGATATGTACTTATGTATCCATTCGTGGCATTGCTGAGCACATAGCCGTCCGAATTCCTCACCAGATAAATCGAATCGATCAAGGGATAATAATTAATAATCTCCTTGAGCTTCTGAACAGCTTGAATATTAATATATGGATCGCCAACGGCAGATGATTTGAAAAAATCATTCAAAGCCTTGCTGTTGATGCTTTCGAGGACGATCATATTGTCGATCACCTTCAGCGACGTGTCCACCATGCGCATCGCTTGCAAGGAAAGCGATTTATTGGCATTAAGCGCCTCCCGCCGGCTCTGTTCGCTGAACAGCTGAAAGAAAACAAAAAATATAAAGGTAATCACAATGACAAAAATGGGCATATAGGAGAGCAATAGACGCTTGTACCAGGATCTCTGCATGATCAACCCTCCCACCGTTTTTTCACGAATTTTTAATTATTATAACTTAAAAAGCACCTTTTGGGTTATAGTTCTCCATAGTCATAACGATACGCCCATACCTAAACAAAAAAAGAAGCGGGACAATGCCCGCTCCGTTGTTGTAAACCTAGTATGCTGTATTGAATATTTTATAGCAGCGGGTTCTCGTGTTTCGCTTTCAGAATCGACCAGCGCCGCTCCACTTCTTTTTCAAATTCGCCGAGCATTTCTTTGTTTTCTTCCTTGAGCAGATGTCTTGATTTGCCCATGTATTTTAGCCAGTCGCTGAGCGGCACCTGTTTTTTCTTCGCTTCAGGATCGTACGTAATGTTCGTTTCTCCTTGCTCCACTTCATACAGTGGGAAGAAGTTTGAATTCACGGCCGCGCGGACGATGTTCTCCCCATCCTTGTCGCTCGATTTCCAGTTCAGCGGGCATGTGATCAGCAGCTTGCCATAGACGGTACCTACATTCTGGGCGTACCACTGCGCTTTTGCCGCCTTTTTCACAAGATCCTGCGGGAATGCTTCCGTCCCCGTGAATACATACGGAATATGCGCCGCCGCCATCATTTGTACCGTATCTTTATGATGGAACGCTTTGCCCTGCTGCTGTTTGCCGACACCGGACGTACTGGTCATGTGTCCTAATGGCGTGGAGTACGAAAGCTGCGCACCGGTGTTCATATAGCCTTCATTATCATATTCCAGAATGATCAGGTTATGGCCCCGCAGCGCCGTCCCGATGGCCGAACCCATCCCGATGTCCATGCCGCCGTCGCCGGTCACCATCACAAAAGTGAAATCCTCAGGAACCTCGATTTCCCCGCGGCGTTTCTTCTCAAGGAACGCTTCTACCGTGCCGGATAAAGTAGCCGGTCCGTTCTGGAACAAATTATGAATGAAGCTCTGCTTATGCGAGTTATATGGATAACCCGTTGTTGTGATATAAGCGCAGCCGGTATGGAATAAAGTAACGACATCGCCTTCAATCCCTTTGAAAAAGAGCTCCAGCGCCGGGAAAATACCGCAGCCCGGGCAGGCTCCGTGACCGGAAGCAAACCGTTTCGGTTTCGCGGCAAGCGCCCGCATCGGCGGCACTTTGACGGCTAATTTACTTGTCTCTTCATCCACCTTTACGGTGATCAGGCCCGATTTAAAGCTGTCTCCATTCATCGGGGCAATGACCGGCTGCAGCCTCTGCTCCTCAGCTCCCGGTGTTTGGCCGTAATAATCAAACGGCACGTTGGCATGACCGAGCTCCATGGCCTCGATCGTCAAGGCAAAAAAAGCTTCCGCGTCATCCGCGTAATAGTCTTTCCCGCCAAGACCAAATATGCGGGACAGCACAATCGGCTGCGGACCACGGATTTCCTGCAGGGCCGCTTTGACCTCATGGGTCAGATTGGCTCCGTGCGCACCGTAAGAATCGGCACGTTCGCCAACCAGTAGTGCTTTGACACCTATAAGCGCCTCGCGAATTTCTCTTGCCGGGAACGGCCGGAGAATATTGGGGCTGATTATGCCCGCTTTAATTCCTTTCGCCCGCAGCCGATCCACGACGTCTTTGGAGGATTCGGCCGCCGAATTGAGCAGGAATAAAGCCACCTCCGCGTCTTCCATTCGGTACAGATCAAGCGGCGAATAGGATCTTCCGGATACAGCTGCGTATTCCTCTGCCACTTCCTTGAATACCTCGCCCGCACGGTACATGGCGTTGGACTGTTGGTAGTGGTTATTCATCAAATCGTCGCCGTTCATATAAGCCCCAACAACGATCGGGTTGTTCTCGTCCAGCACATGCGGATATTCAGGAGCCTTTTCCCCTACAAACGCCTGAACGGTTTCCCGTTTCGTAAATATGTGTACCCGGCGTTTCTGGTGCGATGTGAAAAATCCGTCATAAGCTACAATGACCGGCAGGCGTACGTCTTCATGTTCCGCGATACGCAGCGCCATGATATTCATGTCATACACGGCCTGCGGTGAACGAGCGGTCAAAATCACCCAGCCAGTGTTCAGGCCGTAGTAAAGATCCGAATGGTCACCACGAATATCCAGCGGTCCGCTGACTGCACGCGTCACCAAATTCATGACCATCGGGAAACGTGTGCCCGCCTGCACAGGAAGCTGTTCGATCATATACAGGAAACCATTCGCGCTAGTAGCATTGAATACCCGTGCTCCGGCTGCGGCCGCACCGTAGCAAATCCCCGCCGAGCCATGTTCGCCGTCAGCCGGAATCAGCTTGATGTCATGTTCGCCGCGTGTACGCATCATATCAAGATATTGGGCGATTTCCGTAGAAGGTGTAATCGGAAAATAACCCATAATGTGATAGTTAATCTGGGCAGCCGCCATGGCAGCCATTTCGTTGCCCGATTCAAAGACTGCCGTTTGAGCGGCCGCCAGCTTGTTCTCCGTTGTTTCTTGAATTTGCATATTCATGATCGGACTCCCTCCGCAGTTAAATAGGGAAAAAATTGCGGCACACGGTGCTGCTCCGCATAATGCGGCTCTTCTAACATGGCGGCTAAAGCGGTGGTCGGACAAGCTTCGATACACTTCAAGCAGCCTTTGCAATATTGATAATCGATGCCTTTCATAAACATCTGCATATTCCCGCGCTTGTCCGGTTTCTGCTCCCACACGATGCAGAAATCCGGACATACTGTATCGCAGGCGGCACAGTGAATGCAGTCCTCTATCTTGTACTCTGGCAAATATCCCTGCCGGGAGCTGCTAAGATCCTTCAGGACACTGTTCGCCGTAACGTTCAGAATCCCACCCAGCTCCTGCGTGTCATATCCAAGCATCGGCTGCGGTCTTGCGAAAGCGATTGGGTCTATAAGCTCTGAGCCGTTTCCCAAGGAAAGGAACTGGACTTCGTTATAACCTCTGTCAAAGGTCCGCACATTCGCTTCCACGAGGTGGGGCAGCTTTTTCTCAAATGTTGTGCGGATCACCTGCCGCATATCGTCCGGGTCTAGGAAGCTGCAAATCCGGAACAAAGCCCCCAGCATGGCCGTATTCACTTTGGTTTTTTCCTCAACGGAAATTTTCAGCGCATCCACTACGGCCAGCGTTCCCTGCGTCATGTTCAGATCCGCGGCCACTTCGGAAAGGTCTCGCGTCGTATTCACAAGCACCGTTCCATCAGGCTGTAATCCGCTTATGACATCGATCGTCTTATACAATGCTTCATGAAATACGCCGACGACATGCGGCTGCTCAATGGGACTGTGATCGCGGATTTCCACCTCGAGATCGCAGAACCTTACGAAACTCTTTACGGGCGACCCTTTTTTCTCCGAACCATAGCTGGAAAAATTCGAACCGTTAAGTCCGGAGCCGGTAACCCCGGCTTCGGCCAGCATTTTTCCGGCCAGATTGGCGCCAAGCCCGCCGATGGATTCGAGACGGATCTCGAAAAATCCCAGTTCATTCTTTTGAGGCAAAATCGACATGTTCTCTCCTCATTTCTTCTTAGGTCATTAATTCCAGTTTAAAAGAAGAAACGGACCAGGTTTGTGATTAAACTCACTACTTAAGAAATTGTGATTCCAATCACTATGTCGGTTGTGGGAGCGAAGTATACTGTCTTCAACAGTCCAATTGCGAGGCAATCTTATACTGACCTTACGACTAATAATCACGAAATTGGAGGAGAAACAATGAATAACAACGCCCAAGAGACCTTAAAGCATCAGCCGTCCATGTTCTGCTTTCAATGTCAGGAAGCATCCAAAGGAACAGGCTGCACCATTGTCGGCGTATGCGGCAAACCGCATGATGTGGCAAACCTGCAGGATTTGCTGATTTATCTGCTGAAAGGTATCTCTTTTCTCAGTCTGGATGTCCGGCTGCCGGAGGTGCTTGAACAGCGCGTATCGCTGTTTATGATGGACTCCTTGTTTGCAACGATAACGAACGCCAACTTTGACCGCGAGGTTTTTGTGGGAAAAATCCGGGAAGCGATCGAGCTCCGCGGCGAGGTGCGTACCTATTATAACGAACAATATCCGGAAGGAACCGCCAATCTCCCTGATGCTGCCGTCTGGCAAGCGGATAACGAAGCTGCTTTTGATGAAAAAGCACGTACGGTGGGTGTCCTCTCGACCCGCAATGAAGACATCCGCTCGCTGCGCGAATTGATTACGTACGGCTTGAAGGGGATGGCAGCTTATACGTACCACGCGCTTCATCTGGAGAAGGATGATCACGAATTAAACCGTTTTATGCGCCGTGCACTTGCCGCCACGCTTGACGACAGCCTTGAAGTGCAGGATCTGGTCGCTTTGACGATGGAAACCGGTAAATACGGCGTCAACGCCATGGCGATGCTGGATGAAGCGAACACCTCGGTTTATGGAAATCCGGAAGTTACGAAGGTCAATATCGGGGTAAGCAACCGGCCCGGCATTCTCATCAGCGGCCATGATCTGAAGGATTTGGAGGAGCTGCTGAAGCAGACGGAAGGAACCGGCGTGGACGTGTACACGCACAGTGAAATGCTGCCTGCCCACTATTATCCGGCATTCAAGAAATATGAGCATTTTGTAGGCAATTACGGGAATGCCTGGTGGAAGCAGAATAGCGAATTCGCAGCTTTTAACGGACCGATATTAATGACAACCAACTGTATCGTTCCGCCGAAAGACAGTTATAAGGACCGTATATATACAACAGGCAACACTGGGTTTCCGGGTGTCCGCCATATTCCAGAAGGAAAAGACGGTGCTCCCAAAGACTTCTCCCTACTAATCGAGCAAGCGAAAGGATGCCCGGCTCCAACGGAACTTGAAACGGGTGAGATCATCGGCGGTTTCGCTCATGCCGCTGTGATGAACGTGGCCGATCAAGTCGTCGATGCCGTGAAATCCGGGGCGATCCGCCGCTTCTTCGTCATGGCCGGCTGCGATGGACGAATGAAATCCCGCAGCTATTACACCGATTTCGCGGCTGAGCTTCCTAAAGACACGGTCATTCTAACTGCAGGCTGTGCCAAATACAAATACAATAAACTGGATCTAGGCGAAATCGGCGGTATTCCGCGGGTCCTGGACGCGGGTCAATGCAATGATTCTTACTCCCTCGTCGTGATTGCATTGAAGCTGAAGGAAGTATTCGGCCTTGAGGATATTAATGATCTGCCGATTTCCTATAACATTGCCTGGTATGAGCAAAAAGCGGTGATCGTGCTGCTTGCCCTGCTATATCTTGGCGTCAAAAATATTCATCTGGGCCCTACACTCCCTGCATTCCTGTCGCCTAACGTTGCCAAAGTCCTCGTGGAAAACTTCGGTATCGGCGGCATTACCAATGTGGAAGATGACATGAACATGTTCCTTGGCGCCTAATTAGTAGTCGAAGAAAACCTGATAAAGAAAAAAGGGCATGGGTTATGCAAGCAATGATCTGCTTGGTAACTCATGCCCTTTCAAATTAAATAAGCCGCTTCCACTCAACAAGGAAACTTCCACGTCGCTATTTTTCAATTTACCTATCAATGTAACCCCCTAATTCTTACCGCCATAGCCCTTATAAGTAGCATAAACTGCATCTGCATATTGATCTGCCAAAATAGGACGGCCATAAGAATCCGTAGCTCCTGGATACCAGTTATCTCCACCGTTGTAGTGTAATAATCCGTTGTAGATATTTCCAAACTTCGTAATCTTCTCATTTAAAATTAATGCCCCCAGATATACCTGGTCTTGTTCACTACTATGATTATACGCACGGCCAAATTTTGAGCTGAATTGAGATAAATACGCATTGCGTGTGTTTGGTTCTACCTGCATCAATCCGTCCCCGGCCGATGGACTACCTGGTAAACCGGCTCCAAAGCTGCTTTCCTTTTTGATAACTGCACTTAGCAATAAAGCAAAATCTCCGCCTTTCCCATAGGCATTGTCCGCATTCATGACATATGTCCATATATGGCTTGGAACCTCGGCAGGCTTAGTTACTGTAGGAGGTGGTGAACCCGTATAAATCTTGACCGATGACATTTTGTCATTGATCGTGTTGCCAACCCAGGAAGAATCTGAAGTAAAGGTCCACTTGTTTCCTCCATAATTATCATTCTCATAAACTTCAACCGTCCAACCGCTTGGAACCTTAAGAGACGACATCCAGTCGTTCGGAATTCCGTTTGCGTTTAACTGAGACAGTGTATAATTGCCTATCCCGAGTGTCACTGCTTTTCCTCCATAGTTTATATCTGCATAGAATGTTACTCCGTTCGTTGTCGGTGGTGTGGTTGGTGGCGTAGTTCCGCCGCTACCGTCTTTCTGCCATAAAGCAGGAACATTGGACGGTTCCCAACCTACGAGAGAAGTATGTGCCTGAAGACAGGTATAAGTGCTTCCACTATAGGTTACTGTGTCATTTACTGCATATGCGGTATTTGGAGCCCATGCTCCTCTAGCGGCTGCGCTCACTGACGGTAAGGCTGTGCAAAATGTGGATAGAAATACTGCTAAAACTACCAAAAGTGATAAGGGCTTAAAAGAAAACCTTTTATTAGTCATTTTCAAACCTCCTTGTTCTTTATTTATCTGTAGCGCTCCCATGAGACATGCCACAGGTTTTTACTTTACTATTATCTTACTTTATTTCCATTTTCTAAATTAATTCCACAGTTTTTAATGATACGGCAGGAGGATATCAAGATCGGGACCAAAAAGGCAATTTAAGTCGTGCTAAAAACAGAAGAAAGACTATGGAAAAATGAAGGGGGAAGGATTCAATAAAAAAACCGAGGAAAAACAGGAGTGGATACCTGAATTTCGCCCGGCTTGTAACACAACTTTAGGCTTTAACACGACTTTATCTGCTTTGAGATGACTTTAATTGCCTTCCACACCTATCGCACTAACAGTGCGCAACTCTCCACATGCACCGTATGCGGAAACATATCCACCGGCGTTACCTCTACCGTCCGATACCCGCCATCCTCCAACACACGCAAATCCCTTGCCAGCGTGGACGGATTACAACTCACATAAACAACCCGTTCAGGCTTCATCTCAAGAATCGTCTCTAGCAAGCGCGGATCGCACCCTTTACGCGGAGGATCGACCACGATGACGTCCGCCTCGATGCCCTGCTCTTTCCAGCGTGGAATCACATCCTCAGATGCACCAACCTCAAACTCTACATGCTTCATACCATTGAGTTCGGCATTCGCACGCGCATCCTCGATGGCTTCCTTCACGATCTCGACCCCATACACCTTCTTGGCATGTTGGGCCAAGAATAGGGATATCGTCCCGATGCCGCAATACGCATCGATCACGGTCTCTTCCCCGGTTAATCCTGCGTACTCCACCGTTTTACCGTACAGCACTTCGGTCTGAGCCGGGTTCACCTGATAGAAGGAACGCGCAGATATCGCGAACTTCACATCACCAATATAGTCATGGATGACCTCACGCCCCCACAGGACATGAGTTACATCCCCGAAAATCACGTTCGTTTTGCGTGTGTTCACGTTCTGGCAAACACTCACCACAGCCGGGAGCTCCTCACGGATCGCAGCGACCCACTCGTTCACCCGCGGAATCCGCTCGCCATTGGTCACGAGCACAATCATCATCTCCCGGGTAGCAAAACCGATCTTCACCACCACATGGCGAAGCAGGCCTTGGCCTGTCTCTTCATTGTACGCGGTAATGCCGAGCTTCCGTCCGATGGCTTTGACGCGGCTGACGACCTCGTCGTTCTGCTCGTGCTGGATGAGGCACGTCTCCATGTCCACGATCCGATGGCTGCCGCGGGCGTAGAAGCCGCCGACCAGGCCGCCTTCCGTTACGCCGATCGGCACCTGGGACTTGTTGCGATAGCGCCAAGGCTCGCTCATGCCGAGTGTCGGCCGCACGAGGATCCCCTCTTGATCTGATTCAACGCCGGACACGGCATGATTCGCCCCATTGGTTTGAGAATTCTCAATGTCCCCTCCACCATCTGTGCCACTCCGCTCGTCGTCCACACGCATCTCTCCAGCAACTGCCGCCTCACGCACCACCCGCAGCTTCCCGATCCGCTCCAGGTTGTCCACCACCAGCTGGCGCTTCCACTCCAGCTGTCCGGCATAACTCATATGCTGCAGCTGGCAGCCGCCGCATTGGTCGTAGATCGGGCACGGAGCTGCGATGCGGTTCGGGCTCTGTTCAACCAGCTCCAGCAGCTTAGCGTAGCCATACTGCTTCTTGGTCTTGAGCACCTTCACCCGGGCCTTCTCGCCCGGCAGGGCGCCCTGAACGAACAGGGTATAGCCGTCGGCACGGCCGACCCCTTCCCCGTCATGGTTCATTCCTATAATATCGATCACGACCTCGTCGTTCTTGGCCACCGGCAGGTCCAGGAGGGCCGCCGAAGCCGCCGGCTTGCCGCTGCGGCGCGTGTCGCTTCCCTTGCGGTTCTTCTTCATGGTGTGCTGTTCACTTCTTTCCGTTCAACTTGTCCCTTACTACTCTATATTCCCAATCGGAACACCATCCATAATCAAAGCGGATGATCTTCCGTTAACCTTCATTCGCTTAAACAACAAAAAGCTCCCCCAAGGGAGCTTAGCGCACAAGCTCACGTCCATCATTATACGGGAGCCTCGTATGTTATTCAATCCATATAGCCTGCAAATCCAATCATTTACTTACAAGAGCCTGGAGCCTAAGCGGCGATCCTCGGCCTGTTCCATCTCGATCAATGGCCCATCGCCCCAATCGCCTATCCATCGCTAATGCGGTCAGTCCCCGCTGAGCACTCAGCAGCAACCATCACGCCTTACGCGCGTTCCATGCCTACCGCCTCTCTACCAGCCAAACATCTCAGCCAAAAATCCGCAAATGCTGCGGCAGAACGCGGAACGTGCCCGGCAGAACGCCGCCGAACTCGCCGTCCAGGTTCAGCTGAACCGGTCCCGGAGAGACGACCTCCATATAGTCGGTGCGGAAATGCACGACTCGCTTGTCGTTGATGTGCTCGCCGCGCAGGGCCAGCGTAGCCACACGCACGAACTCCGCCAGATTGCACTTGCGCAGCGCAATGACGTCGAACAAGCCGTCATCGATGCTTGCGCCCGGCGCGATTTTGTCGAAGCCGCCGACCGAGTTGCTGTTGGCAATGAGGAACACCATGAACTCGTCATGGATCGCCGGATGGCCGCTGGCATTGATGATGAGCTCCTGCGGCGCGAGGCTGACCATTTTCTCGATCCCCTTCAAATAATACGCCAGCTGCCCGATCATCGTCTTCAGCTTGCTTGGCACCTCATAGGTGAGCTCGGTCAGCGTGCCGCCGCCCGCAATATTGATGAAGTAGCGATCATTCGCTTTACCCACGTCAATCGGACGCGTCTCGCCCCGAATCACCAGATCGCAGTACTCCTCCCAGTTCTTCGAGATGCCGAGCGCCCGCGCAAAATCGTTTGTTGTGCCCAGCGGGAAAATACCGAGCGGCGGGAGGTTATCCCTGCCGGCCATCCCGTTGATGACCTCATTCAGCGTACCGTCTCCGCCGGCTGCGATCACCAAATCGTATCCGCGTTCGACGGCATCTGCCGCTTCACGGGTCGCATCCCCCTCTCCGGTTGTTGCATGACAGGAGGTTTCGATGCCAGCACTGTCCAGACGGTGCAATATATCAGCAAGCCGACGCTTCATTTCCTCCCGGCCGGAGGTTGGGTTATAGATTAACCTTGCATTTCTCATGAACGATACGCCACCTACTTATGATTTCAAGGATAGAAGAAGAAGTTTAGCCTGCGACTCCATCCACTGCGGCAGCAGCGGATGCGGAAGCAAGGTTCTGCCGGAATATCGGCATTCAAGCCCCTCGAGCCGATCGGGTATAACCTTCTCCGTAAAATACCCCTCACTTAAAAAAAGCGGAGCTACGATCACATCGCAGCCGCGCTCCATCCATGCTGTTACCTTGTCCCGAACATCGCCGGGACTGAGTAAAGCATAATCTGCGCTTGTTCCGCTTACCTCGCTAACTCGCTGTGCCAAAGAGTTAATACCCTTTTCCCAGCGGCTGCGAAACAGATCATGCCGGCTGCCGTGTCCGACAAGGAGAATAACCTCCTTCGCCGGGTTCACGGACAGCTCTTTCACCTTATCCCATACCATAGCCGCAATCTCGGGGTCGTCGTCCATCGGCGTACCAAAATGAACCCGGGACCGAACCCGAAACGGTGCCAGGTCCGTCTCCATGTCCGGAACGGCCTTCGCTCCTATAGCATAAGCTATTTCGTCGACATGTGTGCTGCCGGACGAGACAAATAGTGGAATGACCACAATGTCGGTGACACCCTGATCTTCCAAGACCGTGATGCCGTCCTGAATCAGACGGCCCTCTACCAGCTCCAGGTACGAAGAGACGACCGGTACATCCATATGAGAGGCCAGCTTCTGGACGGCTTCGTCCACAAGCGACACCCATTTCTGTTCACGTGAACCATGACTAATAACCAGCACACCCGGTTTCGTCATATCTTAACGTCCTAAACGCTCCAGCGTCATTTTATATCCGTCATTGCCGTAGTTCAGGCAGCGCTTCACGCGCGAAATCGTTGCGGTGCTGGCTCCCGTTTCTGCTTCAATCTGGTTGTATGTGCATCCCTTGCCCAGCATGCGCGCCACTTCCAGCCGCTGCGACAAGGACTGAATTTCGTTAACGGTGCAGAGATCATCGAAGAATACATAGCACTCTTCCACACTGCCCAGGGTTAATATCGCTTCGAATAATTGATCGATGCTTTTATCATTTAGCTTCTTTAATTGCACTGGATGATCATCCCCTATTGTTACTGTGTATAACACTCGCACTCCCATTGTACCCGAGCGGAACTAGTATTTTCAAGCATTAACGATTTCACGCACTACAGGACAACCATTACCCAGGGGCAGCATCCCTTATGCACGCTCACATTTCACCGCTCCAGCGCTCGCCAAAATCTTCCTGGGCGATCGCCCGATTCCGCTCCTATCCCGAAAATCGGGACATCCGCCTAAACCCATCGCCCGCCCGTATCATACAGTATAGTATCTTAACTCAAAAAGGAAAGTGATATCATGACGCGTCATTCTCACTATTATCACCGCCGACCCACTAACAACCAGCGTTCGCTTAATGAATATGAATCACTGCCGCAGGCGCCATCGCCATACCCTGGCATCACGCCATACAGCGATTATCCGGAAGTCGGTGAAACCGCGTTATATCCATATACCGACGGTGTAACGGACATGGAGGCTTCAGCTTCGGCTCTGGCTCCATCTACGAATTCCGGCGGAGGCGGTCTGGCAGGTCTCCTCGGCGGTGGAGGCGGCAGCGGCGGTGGAGGTGGATTAGGCAAGCTCCTCGGCGGACTCGGGGTCAACAATATGAGCGACATCAAGGGCCTCATCGATCGGATGGGGGGCATCGACGGCATCGTCAACAACATTGGCAAGGTACAAAAGGTCATGCAGGGCTTCCAGCAGCTTGCACCTATCGTCTCTCTGCTTGCAGGCGCACTCGGCAAGAAGAAAGGCGGAGGTGGCAGCGGATCCTCACCAAGCGCATTTACGGACCAAAATGAAGACGGCTACGAATATAAACCGAGAAGACGCCGTTCCTCGGGAAGCCGGCGCCGCTCCGGCTCGCGCAAAACATCCGGTAAAGGCAGACGTCGCCGTTAACCTATGTAAATCGGTAGACTTTAAACCTTTGCCATGAGTTTCAAAAAACACCGCAGCCTCTGATCATCGAAGGATATCTGACACGATTGGTTTAGCAGATACGTTTGAAGCTCACCATAGGCGGGATCATCCGAACCATCATACATCATGCAGCAGGCTCCAGTCGGTTACCTAGACTGGAGCCATATCCTTTTTATCAACACGATGATATCCTCATCAGCGCGTCCAGTCCTCTTCGGGGCCGGCTTCTTTATTCTCGGCGCTTTCGAGTGATTTTAACCGGAACCAATAGGAGCCGCGCAGACCGGAACGCAGCAGCATCATAATGCTGCCCACCAGATACAGAACGGTCGGAATTCGCTTCATATGGGGATAGAACATGAGAATGCTGCCTGTGATGAACAACAGGCCGGTCGCAATCTCGCTAATGACCATGCCCACCTCATAGCGGTTCGTCACGGCCAGCTTTCGTTTTCGTTTCCATGCCAAGCGAAGCATCCGGCGCCGCAGCCGGGAACGCAAAGGCTCATCTGGATGATGCGATGAACGCTTCTTGGGATGTGGTCTGAGCCTAAGTTTCATATGCAGTCCCTCCTCTGCAAGCCTTTACCCCTTACGGAGAAACAAGAAACCCCAGCGATTTAGCATTGGTCTTATGGTGCAGGACAACCTTCCCCTCATTAGATAAGGACTTGGCAAGGACTTGGACCGACCGATACGCTGGCTAACCAACCTCTACTTCCGAATGGCATCACCATGTTCACGCCAAAATGAACCTCTCTATTTAAACCAGCCTCTGCGCATAAACCACAACACCATGCCGCCGCCGAGCACAAACATGAGAAGAAGCACGAAGAAGTATCCGTAATGCCACTCCAGCTCCGGCATGTTCTCGAAATTCATCCCATATATCCCGGCAATCAGGGTGAGCGGCATGAAGATGGTCGTGATCACCGTTAAGGTCTTCATGATCGTATTCATCCGGTTCGAATTCACTGATATGTAGCTATCCCGAAGATCTGCCGTCATCTCGCGGTCGGCCTCGATCATGTCTGCCAGCTTCAGCAGATGATCGTAGATGTCGGAAAAATAAGCATGGTGCGCGTGGTGCTCCAAATGCTGCGAGTTCACGATCCGGTACAGCAGATCCCGCATCGGCACGACCGTCCGCCGCAGGCGAAGCAGCCTCGAACGCAGCGCAAACACCTGATTCATTAGCTCCTCCACCGAATCCTTCTCGCCTCGGCTTTCCAGTTCGGCCAGCTCATCCTCGATGGCAAACAAGCTTGGGAAGTACTGATCCACCAGCTTATCCATGATGGTATAAGCCGTAAAGCTTGGACCGTCCTGGCCTAGCGGACCCTTGCGGGCGATCGAGGTGACGCGTTCCCAAGCGTCATTCATTTCGGGTAGTGCTTTCTCGTGGAAGGAGACAATGAACGAAGGTGCAAGAAACAGATCCACCTCGACGGCTTGCAAGGTATCCGGCTGAAGGGCATGGAGGACAAAAAATTGCATCTGTTCGTAATAATCCAGCTTCGGCCGCTGCAGGATATGCAGGCAATCCTCCACCGCCAGCGGGTGAAAATGAAAATAGCTCTCCAGCATCCGGGCCTCCTCCGGCGTGGGCTCACTGAAATCGGCCCAGATCCAGGCATAATCCTCGATTCGAATCTCTTCGAGCGGAAGCCCGATTACGGCTTCATAGCTTGGTGTAATCGCTAACGTGCGAATCATGATCAACACTCCTTCCATTGGCACCTTCGGTTTCATTAAACAAAAAAAGCCAATCGATTCCTGATTGGCCCACTACTATCCATGATCTATGTGTAATTATGTTTTAGAAAAGAATTTTAAAGATGACTCCTGCCAGTACAGCCGTAATGGGAATCGTAATAAACCAAGTCACCACAATGCGGCCTGCCAGGGACCATTTCACGGCGGAGAAGCGTTTTGCTGAGCCTACACCGAGAATGGCCGAGGTAATTGCATGCGTTGTACTGATCGGCAGATGAAGCAGTGTCGCCGAGAAGATGACGGATGCGGCCGAGAAGTCAGCTGCGAACCCGTTGATCGGCTCGATTTTGAAAATTTTCGTACCCATGGTCTTGATGATCTTCCAGCCACCCACCGAGGTTCCGAGCGCCATCGCTGTCGCTGCAGAAATTTTAACCCAGAGCGGAACTTCCATCTCCGTCAATTGACCGGAGGTAACCAGAGCAAAGGTGATAATCCCCATCGCCTTCTGTGCATCGTTGGTACCGTGCGTGAAGGATTGGAGTGCTGCCGTAAAGATTTGCATCGTACGGAAGCCTTTATTTACCGTATGCGGGCTGCGCTTCGCAAAGATGACCTTAAGCAGCTGCATGACCAGATAACCGATCACAAACGCGATGATAGGCGATAGGACCAACGCCAACACGATATCCTTAAATCCGCCGTAATTCAGCATGTCGCTTCCCGCGCCGACGAATACCGCACCGGCCAATGCCCCGATCAGGGCATGGGAAGAGGATGAAGGCAATCCGAACCACCAGGTAACCAGGTTCCAGATGATGGCTGCAAGCAATGTTGCAATAACAACCTCGATCCCGTTATCCAGCTTGGTCGGATCCGCGATGCTGCCGCCGATGGTTTTGGCAACCCCTGTGAACATCATCGCACCGATGAAGTTCATACTGGCTGCAAGCAAGATGGCTACCCGCGGCTTCAAGGCCCGGGTTGATACCGACGTTGCAATGGCATTCGCCGTATCGTGGAACCCGTTGATGAAGTCAAATGCAAGCGCCAAAAAAACAACAATTACTAATACTAACATCGTTGTATCCATTGTTCAGGACTCCCTTACGAGTTGCGCATAATGATGGATTCCAGCATATTTGCCACGTCTTCGCAGGTGTCCGTGGTCGTTTCAAGACGTTCGTAAATCTCTTTTTTCTTGATCAGCAGAATCGGGTCAGAGACGGTGGCGAACAGATCCTTGATACAGATGCGCAGCAGCTCGTCGCCTTGGTTCTCCAGATCGTTCAAGCGGATCGTGTACTCACGAATAGCCAGAAGTTTTTTCTGAGAGAGCAAATGAATGGCCTTCTGAATTTCGTAAGCCGATTGACGCAAAATTTCGGCAAACTGTACCATGTACTCGTCAGGTTTCCCCAAATTGTACATATAGAAACGGGATGCCGTTGCTTCCAATCCGTCCATCACATCGTCCATGCTGGTTGTCAGGTCCATAATATCGTCGCGTTCGATTGGCGTGATAAACGTTTTGTTGAGCTCAGTAATGATGGTATGCGTATAGGTATCACACTGGGACTCGTATTTTTTCATTTCATTGGCAAATTCAAGCACATCTTGAAGATTGGAAACGTGCTGCGAAAAATAATCTGCGGCTTGTACCACCGTATCGGCCATATTCTCCAGCGTTTGGAAGAATATATCCTTCTTCTTCAATTTCATACTCTTAACCCCTTTTTTCGATAAATTGCCGCGAACGCCCTCAAAAGATAGACAACCTTGACTATCTTATCACATCCATGGCAGGGTGTGTATAGAAAAGTAACACTCAAAAATGTAAGGAACTAACAAAATAGAAGATGCATGGATATCGCTTCAATTCCCTTGCCTATTAACATCTCCGTAGGCGTGCAAATTATCCCGACACAGCATCCTCAAACCACTTCTTGCGCATCAAGGATTCGAGATTGTCACATGGCTTTCAAAAGAAGGCGAATTCGGCACAATGTTGAAATACGTCGTTCCTGGTACCAACGGCACTTCTTTGCCGTCCTTCACGAAACGAATCGCATCGCCCGCTGCACGTACCCACTGCCCCTCGATGACTTCTCCGCGCTGGAACAGCATCGCTTTCCCGCCCGTTTCCACATTCACGGCAAGCCGGCCCACATCATCCAGCACTTTATGATCCGCCCCGAGCACGATGACATTCGCAGCCTCCAACTGAACGTTATCGTTGAGATCCACATGCGGCGATCCATTGACCCATCGTTTATACGTATTGGACGAACCGTCATACTGATAAGCCACCACATAACTGTCTAGCAAAAATTTGATTTCTACCTTCTCCCCGGGTTCACCGGAAACAACACCCACTGGCGCCGTTCCCTCCGCACCATCGCCGCTTGCAGCTGGCGGCTCGGAATAGAACGAATATTGCGGCACCTTCACGTCGTTGCCATAATTGAGCTTGGCTGCTCCTTCACGGAGCTTCTCGTCGCTGGAATACAGATTATGCGGCGCTTTGCGGTCCTTGGCCCTCCAGAAGTAGGCGCCTGCATTTCCGATCTCGTCCATATCCTGCTTGCCTTGCTTTTGGATGATGCTATAAGCTTCAGGGCTGCCTCCAGCATGTACAAGCACCCCGCCGTAGCTCTCGCCTAGATTGATCAGATAAGGACGAATGCTGCGAATCGGCCCGATCTTCTCAATCCCGCTCTGGCTTTGGAATATGCCGATCAGTCGCGTGATCCCTCCCTCCGCCAGCACTTCATATACCATGTCCGCTTGTCCCAGACCCGACTGCGGCCTGGCCGCCGGTGCGTTATTGATCATAACGGCCAGCGGCCGCTGCGTCAGTGACGCTTCTAACGGCATTCCGGTCAGCGGTGCCTTATATGGAGAGGACGCTTCCTCTTGAGGCACTTCGATCGGCTGCTCGACCGGAGCCTCCACCACTGGTGCCGGCGTTGATTCCGCCTGCTGTTTATCGCTTCCGCAGCCCGACAGCATAAGAACTGTCGCCATCGACATTAAGCTTGTCCTCCAAGCAAATTTTTGGAAAGACAAAGACCCTTTGCTAAACATATGGTTTCCCCCTATGAACGCTCCCATTACTTATTACCCTAAATTTCCAACCTATTTCCCCAAAATTCCCAACCGACAATTCAACTTTAGTTTACATTTAATCACAAAATCCGTGCTTTGTCTGTATCGTCCTTTGTCTGTATATAGAAGGGGATACATCCAGATGAATATCAAAGGTAACCCGATTTCTTAAAGCAAGTCTTCGATATTCACTAAAGAAAAAGACCTGACACCGCAGGTCCTTTTCTTCTTTGCTTAGTCAAAGGCTATATTTTGGACATATGTAATTGGAGTTGATCTGAATTCCCCTCTTTTTTTCTCTTAAATTAAGGTCTTCCATAGTTTAATATTTCCCATAACTTTTTCCTGTTTCTAGGTGTTTATACTATTAGAGCCACAATTAATAAGGTTCAAAATACAAAAAGGTAGGATTTTATTATGTTAAAGAAAATCATGAGGCTGGCTTTGATACCATTACTTGTTATGGGACTAACTCTTAGCGCAGTTGGTATGGCATTCGCAGCGCCTGAAGAAGGATTATCCGATCTTCAAATTCGAGAAAAGTTGAATGAAATTAACGATCGTTATGAGGTCGGAGAAGAGTTAAGTGAGGAGGATGCGAATTTTGTGAAGAAGCATGCTACTTCGGTCTCTAAAAAGAGTGTACAGCCCAGCCTATGGCAGAAGGTAATAAAACTTTTCCTGATTCACTTGGTGTTGTAGGTGAATTAGGATTTATCAAATATAACACCGACCCTTTTGGAGGATCTTTTAACGGTCTCATTAATGCCCAGACTTCTGACCTCAGTAAACGTAGCAGTATTGGAGTGCCACGGAGGCCTTAAAAAGGAAATCAACGATAAATATAAAAAAAAGGCGCCCATAGCCAGGGCGCCTTTTTTGGGCAAAGATAACTCCTATTATTTTAGGAGCAATCCCACATCAATGACACGGCTTGTTAAAGCAAGAGGTCACCGATCGTGACGGTTCCTTCGATTTCTCATCGCCGGCATCCCTCAGAGCGGTAGTTGGTCCCGATGACCTCATAATGATACAATACTTGATCTTCGAACGGCTCACCGTTCAATGCATGTAATAGGAATAGTCCCCTACCATAAATTCTTATTCCTTAATCCTTCGAATCCCTCGCGCGATTTGTTCCCTCTCATAATCGCCCAGCGAATATAGTACAGGTGCCCTGGGAATGTCGAACTTCAGATGAGAATGAGGGATTTCCGTCAATAAGGTTCCAATGGGCTGTTGACCATTCTTACTACGTATCACGTTCCAGAATATTCTAGCCCTATTTTCCTCGGTTCCCCATTTTTCAAGCGAATTGCGAAATAGCAAACATTTACCGATGATGAAATCATGCTCCTTGAGGGGCTCCATTGCTTCGAACCCGGCGTCTTCAAGGCTCTCAAATAGTGCGGGCATCAACTGATCCAAATAGAGCCCATAGGCAGCATCCTCGATTTCACGAAAAGCGATCGTTAACTCATCAAACATCGAATCGTATCGTGTTTTCCATACCGATTCAATATATTGATTACCTGCCACACAAATCTCCTCAATGGTCATGTCCGAACGCAATACTGGTTTTACTGTCATATAAACTCCTCCTTGAAATGGATTATTTTCATCATACAACATGAAAGCCAATTGGAAGGTTTAGGAGGCAAATATGAAGGAAATCAATAAGAAATCCAGAATAACATTACAATGGTTTTAATGTTATGCATTTTTTACGAAGGTGGGATCACATGAGCTTTCGACCAAAAAGACTGGCAGAGAAATACGGGTTAAGTAGCAGTACTCTACGGAACTACGAAGCGAAGGGGTTGATACCTCCTGCAGATCGATCTTCAAATGGATATCGGATGTACACAGAACGGCATGAAGCTTATCTGGCATGTATTCAAGCCATGGCTGCCGCATTCGGTATGGAAGTAACGAGCGAGGTAATACATTGTCTTGGGCGAAATGAGTTGGATGACGCATTGTGGATCGTCAGGGATCGAGAGGTTATGCTGCATCGGGAAAAAGTAAGTTTGGATCAACTGGTAAGGGAGTTGAAATCGTGTTCTGAAGGTAGTCGAGCTAACGACTCTAACCAATATTTCAGCATCCACGAGGTTTCCAGACGGACAGGGGCTCCTAAATCGGCAATCCGTTACTGGGAGCAGAGCGGCCTGTTCACTGCAAAGCGAGACCCTGATAACGATTACCGTCTTTATAATGAATCGCATCTTTTTAAAATTAGGATGATTCAGGTACTGCAGAGCTCCGTTTATTCCGAGGAAACCGTAAACTTAAAACAATCCATTGCACGCTTAGAGCTAGAGAACATCGAGCATGCGATGAAGCTTTCTGAAAGTATTCAAGCTTACCTGCACAAAACGATCAAACTTCAGGCGCGAGCTCTCTATTTTCTATATCGCTTGATTCAAACAACAGGCTTCTCGGAAACAATCGAGGACAATCTTTAATCCTTTCTCCTGTGCTGCCTGTTACTTTATAGGTTTAGGTTTTATGAAATCCATCATGAAATGATGTGCTAAAACATTTTGGACAAAAAGCTTCGTCTTGATCGCATCGCTGATAATGTTGGAGTCAACAACCCCCAACAATGATCGTTAAACGTAACAAACAGATAATGGATAACATGATGACATAGATCTAGCAGTACTTTATGGCTCTAAGCAGAAAGCAGGTGAATGGCAGCCTGACAGCCATCCAAGCGTGCTCCTAACTAGGCATCGCGCACCCAGAAATCGGTGCCCACATTGGATATAACCCCCTCTGCGGAGCGCTCATACCGAAACGTTCACAACTTTGTGATATTTATCACGTTTATTGTGAATATTTTCACTTATAATAAAGACATAGAGAAGGTGATCACTTCCCAAGGCAACAAGAACCAACAACAACGACATTAGAAACAACGTAATGTCCTAATCCAAAAAATCAAAACTCACTTAAGGAGTGGTTTATATGTTTAACAACTGGCTGAGAACAAACAAATGGGCAATGTGGCTGCTGACGATCATTCGGGTCTACATCGGTTATGAATGGCTGACAGCAGGTTGGGGTAAATTGACAGGCGGCGGATTTGATGCCGGGGGCTTCCTGCAGGGTGCGATTGCCAATGCAACCGGCGATCACCCCGCCGTACAAGGCTGGTGGGCAGCGTTCCTCGAACACGCGGCACTGCCGGGCGTGAAGCTCTTCAACTTCATCATCCCGCTCGGTGAATTCCTGGTAGGTCTCGGACTCATTCTCGGTACCTTCACCACCTTCGCCGCCCTAATGGGACTGGTCATGAACGCCGCGTTCCTCTTCTCGGGCACCGTGAGCACCAACGCCCAAATGCTGCTGCTTGAAGTGCTGATCATCGTCGCTGCTGCCAACGCTGGTAAAATCGGTCTCGACCGTTGGGTACTCCCTTACCTTCGTGGCCTGTGGAATAAAATGACCCACCGCGGTCATGAGCCCAAAGCGCCGACAACTCATCTGAAAAAGCGAACAGCTTAACATCGTAACGATCATACAAAGACGGTGGAGAACTCCGGTTCTCCGCCGTCTTTTTTTCATGCCAAGAACCTATGCCAAATCGCAGCTATGCGAATACTGTATTTAAATACAGTTTTTTGCAAATATGAATAATTTGTTAGGATACGACATTATATAGATCGTTGCTGTTTTTTCGGCTTTCGTCGCGGCTTACGAATTTCAAATTTGCAAAAATCTGAAAACAAAAAAGAGAATGATTATTCATTGGAGGAGTGGTACTGGTGTTTATTCAATGGTTGCAATCAAGCAAAATCGCAATGTGGCTGCTGACGATCATTCGGGTGTACGTCGGGTATAAGTGGTTGACGGCAGGCTGGGGTAAGTTAACGGGAGGTTTCGATGCAAGCGGATTTATGCAGGGGGCCATCGCCAAATCCACGGGTGAGCAGCCTGCGGTTCAAGATTGGTGGGCCGTATTCCTAAAACATGCCGCGCTGCCCGGCGTCAAATGGTTCAACGTCATCGTTCCTTTGGGCGAATTCCTCGTCGGGCTTGGCCTCATTCTCGGCACATTCACTGCGTTCGCCGCGTTGATGGGGCTCGTGATGAACGCCGCGTATCTCTTCTCCGGTTCCATCAGCATCAACGGTCAACTCCTGCTGCTTGAATTCCTGATCATCCTCTCGGCTGCCAACAGCGGAAAGATCGGGATTGACCGCTGGCTCATGCCCTACCTCCAGGATAAATTCACGCGCAAAGCAAAAATCAGCAGCGACCCGTCCTCTCTACAGAATCAAGCGGTCTGAAGTTACAAGGAATGCGGGAGTAAACTAACGAAAAAGCCAAAGTAATCACAAGGCGGCCGCTTGCTTCTCATCATGAGAAGTTGTCGCCTGGCTACTCCAACTCCTAAGGTAACTCCAACTCGTTTCAACTGTCTTACAGAAAGTTTGAAGATGCTCCTCTCTCCGATCTCTTACTGCTTGCCTTCATCAATAAATCTACGGGTGATCGCGGCCATCGGTACCGGTCATCCGTGTCTTATAAACAATTTGCCCCTTTTAACAAATTCACACCGAACCCAATGATTCTAGCGATATGATATCCCTCCTTCCTCTATCCACACGCTCCCACCTACAGGGTGCTGCCTTGCGCTTACTACTTACTGCTTACTGCTTACTGCTTACTACGTACTTCTTTTTGCTCTCTTACTACTTTGCTTATTACTGGTTTTGCATCTACTACATACTGCTTTGTTTATTGCTTTCTGTCTCTCCAGCTTACCACTTCACTGGCTGCTGGTTTTGCACTTACTACTCTCTTCGTTTTTATTACTTACTGGCTTTGCCCTTACTTACTCACACTGCATACTACTTACTACTTACTGCTTCCATACTGCTTACTGCTTACTGCATACTACTTACTGCTTACTGCTTACTGCTTACTGCTTCTGCTTACTGCTTCTGCTTACTGCTTCTGCTTACTGCATACTCCTTACTGCTTCTGCTGCTTACTGCATACTACTTACTGCTTATTAGCCTACTGGCAACCATCCTGCAAGCAGCCATTCTTCACTATGAGCATCATACTGTTAGCTTACACATCTCCTTGTCCTCTATTTCTTCCCCATTCTATATTGCGCTTGTTATCCCTACCGCTTGCCACCTGTAACTTACCACCTGCCAACTCACGAATATAAAGTTTTTTATGATATTTATCACGAATGTGATTTAAATCACATATATTGTGATTTATTTCACTTATAATAAAGACATGAAAGAGAGATGATCATCTTCCTAAAGAACACATCGCAGAACTTAAACACATCCGAGAATTGGCAAGGAAGCTTTCATAAAAAATAAATCATACTTTTAAGGAGTGGTTTATATGTTTAACAACTGGCTGAGAACAAACAAATTGGCAATGTGGCTGCTGACCATCATTCGGATCTACATCGGTTATGAATGGATGACGGCAGGTTGGGGTAAATTGACGGGCGGATTTGACGCAGGAGGCTTCCTGCAAGGCGCGATTGCCAAAGCAACCGGCGATCACCCCGCTGTACAAGGCTGGTGGGCAGCGTTCCTCGAACACGGAGCACTGCCGGGCGTGAAGCTCTTCAACGTTATCATCCCGCTCGGTGAGTTCCTCGTAGGGGTCGGTCTGATACTCGGTACCTTCACCACCTTCGCTGCTCTGATGGGACTTGTGATGAACGCCGCATTCCTCTTCTCGGGCACCGTGAGCACCAACGCCCAAATGCTACTGCTTGAAGTGCTGATCATCGTCGCTGCTGCCAACGCAGGTAAAATCGGTTTCGACCGTTGGGTTCTCCCTTACCTCCGCGGCCTGTGGAACAAAATGACTCATAAAACAACCAAGGGCGACGGAACCACGCACACACCGTTCAAAAAACAAACGGCATAACACGGTAAGTAGCTAACTGTAGAAGATAAATTCTACACTATTGATTAGACAGCCCGACTTGAGCAATCAAGCCGGGCTGTTTTTGTTATGATACGTTGGAGCTTTGTCATACGTTGGAGCTTTGTCATACGTTGGAGCTTTGCCATACGTCAGAGCTTTGTCATACGTTAGAGCGTTGTCATACGTTAGAGCTTTGCCATACGTCCAAGTGTACATACGACACTCAGAGCGATTACAATTTTAGCGGACACAGCGAACCTTATTTTGACCAAAAACACCATTTCTTTAACACTAACGGACCGGAGATCCGTTATTCACCGAATTAAGCCATCATTTTAAAGATTATCAGCAACTTAACGGATTCTGTGTCCGATAAATCCCGCTAAAACGAGCCGATAGCGAAAATAGCGGATCTAAGGTCCGAAGAGCGTTGTACTTACGTTCGAGCGTTGTACATACGACGCTGCATAGCGATTTACAATTTTAGTGGACTCAGAGAAGCTTATTTTGACTAAAAGCACCAATTCTTTAACACTAACGGACCAGAGATCCGTTATTCACCGAATTAGGCCATCATTTTACGGATTACCAGCAACTTAACGGATTCTGTGTCCGATAAACCCCGCAAAAACGAGCCGATAGCGAAAATAGCGGATCTGAGGTCCGAAGAGCGTTGTACTTACGTTCGAGCGTTGTCATACACCGAGTTTACATACGACACTCAGAGCGATTACAATTTTAGCGGACACAGCGAACCTTATTTTGACCAGAAGCACCATTTCTTTAACACTAACGGACCAGAGATCCGTTATTCACCGAAATAGGCCATCATTTTAAAGATTATCAGCAACTTAACGGATTCTGTGTCCGATAAATCCCGCAAAAGCGAGCCGATAGCGAAAATAGCGGATCAGAGGTCCGAAGAGCGTTGTACTTACGTTCGAGCGTTGTCATACATCGAGTTTACATACGACACTCTGAGCAACTTACAATTTTAGCGGACTCAGAGAACCTTATTTTGACTAAAAGCACCCATTTTTTAACACTGACGGACCGGAGATCCGTTATTCACCGAATTAAGCCATCATTTTGCCAATTATCCGCAACTTAAAGGATTCTGTGTCCGATAAACCCCGCAAAAACGAGCCGATAGCGAAAATAGCGGATCTAAGGTCCGATACTGCCGGGCCGACGGACTGACCAAGTGCACGGGTTAAACCAACAACAGCCCCATTATTCCTGCTTCTTCCCACAGACATCTGCCCCGACTTGCTGCCAACAGAAATCCCACACACTATCCCTCAGCCCCCAAACACAACAAAAGCCGAGCTTGTGAACCAAGCCCGGCATCTCATTATTCGAATGACCAGCAGTTCAGACTCAAACTGCCATATTGGTAAGATTGAAACAATCGCTTTGCCTTGCGGCCGTTATCGGCGGCACCCATTGCATAGAACAAAGGGACAAAATGCTCCCGTCCATAGGAAGGGACAGCATCGCCGGCATGAGGCGCTTTTTTGTCAAACGCAAACAGATTACTCAGATTCCATTCCGTCAGCTGCTTCGCAATCCATTCATCGAATGCAGCCGCCCATTCATCAGGCTCATCGCTCTCATGCACCATCCGCAGATTGTGCACCAAACCGCCGCTCCCGATAATCAGGATGCCTTCTTCACGCAAATCGGACAGCATCGCACCGATGGAATATTGTTCGTTAGGCGAGCGCTTGGAGTCCACGGACAAGGCCACCACGGGAATATTCGCATCGGGGTACATTTTGCGCAGAATGACCCATACCCCATGGTCCAGTCCACGGCCGGTGACGGCTTTGGCATGCAGATTATTTGCCTCAAAACGCTGACGAATCTGAGCTGCCAGCTCCGCGCTGCCTGGGGCAGGATACGTGATATGGTACATTTCCTCCGGAAATCCGTAAAAATCATGCATCGTACCATGCTCGGCATCTTCGGTCAGCCGCTGATCCGGATCGTCCCAATGGGCAGAAAATACAGCTATGCCCCTAGGTGCAGGCAGCTCCCGCCCCAACTGCTCAAGGAAGCGGGTGTACTCGTTGTCCTCCAGGGCCATCATCGGCGAACCATGGGCAATAAATAAAGCAGGTAACGTCATCGATGCCACCTCCAGCTTCAAAATCAAGGGACAACTCTATTGTACCGTTAAATCGCCCATTATGCCAAATAACTCCCTTAAATCATCCAGTGCTGCCATTCCTGCTGAATGTTCTCCTGTTCGTTCAACCAATCCCGTGTCCGCTGAAGGAGCAGCTCGCGCTGAGGCCCGGCGGAATACGTGTGATCAGCCTGGAAGATGATCTCCTTATCGCAGCGGCCTTCCTGGCGCATCCAGAACACTTTTTGAAACAGGAAAGCGTAGTCCACCGGAATGACTTCATCCGAGGTACCATGTATCACCAGCACATTGCCCGTAAACTTGATCGCTTCCTGGAAAGGCTGGCCCTGTGCCAACGAATCGAAAAAGACCGGGGTAAACGAGTATCCCAAATAATCAGCGGATCCCGACTTAACAGAGGTGTCGTACACATCGCGGCCGGTGATTTTGACGATATCATTGAACGGGTATCCTACCGCAGACCACAGGATCAGATTCTTCACGCGCCGGTCACGAACGGCGGTCTGCAGGGCGACAGCGCCGCCCAAGCTATGTCCAATGAGTGTGATGCGCGTCGGATCGACATCGGTACAGCTGAGTCCATAATCGAGAACGGAACGCGTCTGGGCAATCATCGAGTCGAGACCCTCGCTGCCATAATTGCCCGAGCTCTCTCCGCATCCGATATAATCGAACCGGATCACCATATACCCGTCTTCGGCAAACGCACGCGCCGTTTTGACAAACAGTCGGTCCACGCCGATCCGGCTTCCAACAAAGCCGTGGCAGATGATGACCAACGGTACCCGATTGCAGCGGCCGCCTTGGGCCGATTCTTTTAATGGGTAATGGATAGTTGCCGTAAGTTCCTCTTGATTATGCCGGATTGTAATTTGCCGTTCCATGCCGATTCCTCCTTGCGATAACGCGCCGTAATCATAATATTAATAATTCCGATAAGATTAATATGGATTAGTTAAACTTATCTTAGCATCGTGATTATGGATTGTCAACGCAAATGGCAGACGGCGAACTGCAGTGTAAGGACAAGATAGTGGGATATGATAGTGCGATGCGAGTGGATTTTGACTGAAGCGAGGCGAGATTATAGCCATGCTTGGCTCCTAAAAATCAACCTTATGCAGCGATTCAACCTTCTACTAAAGCTACATAGGTTAAGAAATGGTCCATTCAGCATCCACTCGCGGCTCTGCAAAACCCAGCGTGCAACTCTTCTTGTCCACTTCAACCTTCATCCAGTTTTCGCACCGCATCTTTAACCTCTACTCATAACTCTGGCGAAACATCGCATGGGTCTCTTCTCGTCCGCTCCAATCGTTCATCCAGGTCTTCCCGACAGGGTCGTTCTCCCATAAGGATGAGGCAGACAGACCTGTTTCATCACCCTCGGAGGCGTATGCTCCTTCAGGCTGGCCAAATATCCCATCCGCTGCACTGCTGCCCGCGACTACCTCTTGCCCGTTTGCCGGCACAGCGTCTCCACCATGCAATTCATCGTCATAAAAGTTAGCACTCACCTGAGAACTCCTCCTTCTTATCCCTAAATGTTTAGAGTGTCGTCTATTGCTTAGAATGCTTATTATTGTGAAATAGGAGCCGGGGAATTATACCTGGTTCACGAATACGACATATATTTTCTAGCTACCTTGCATTGCAAGTATGTTGCTGATATGATATATTGCATAACAAGGTAGTTGCAGGGACATTCATTTTGTAGGGAACAAGGTGCGTATTGACTGGTTGCTATTGCTATTGCTATTGCTATTGCTATTACTTTTGGCTTATGATTTTGGTTTTTGGTTTTTGGTTTTTGGTTTTTGGTTTTTGCTTTTGGCTATTGGCTTTTGACTATTCGTTATTTATTTTTCGTTGTTCGTTCGCTATTCATTATTCATTATTCATTATTCTTTATTCTTTATTGGTCAATTGCCATTTGTCATTCGCCATTGTTCATTGTCATTCGCCATTGCCATTGGTCAATTGCCATTGGTCATTCGCCATTGTCATTCGCCATTGCCATTGGTCATTCGCCATTGTCATTCGCCATTATCATTTGTCGTTCGTTATTGTCATTCTCATCCACCATCGCCATCACTCGTCATTGATCATTCTCATTCGTAGCTCAGCCTCAATGCGCCCCACTACCTTGCATAGCAATATAATTGAAGGAGGATAACCCCATTCATGACCACCCAAAGTCAAATGCTAAAAGGCATTCTCGAAGGCTGCATTCTCTCGCTTATGGAGCATCGGGAGGTATATGGTTATGAGATTAGCACGCTGCTGGAAGACAGTGGACTCACGTTTGTAAGCGAAGGCAGCATCTATCCCTTGCTGCTTCGCATGCAGAAAGACCAGCTTATTGAAGGTACACTACGGCCTGCGCCCGGTGCCGGGGGGCCGCCCCGCAAATATTACAATTTGACCGATAAAGGCCTGCACGTTCTTCAACAATTCAAGGAACATTGGGGAACGCTTAAAGATAGTGTGGACCATATTCTAACCCGCGGAGGACAGTAAAGATGAATACCAAACAGATGATCAAAGAGAACAACCGACTCCAGAATGCCATGAAGCCAAACAACCTGAGCTATTACCAAGACATGGTTGTCTATATCCGCAGCAGCTCCGTGCAGGAGCAAAAAGGCGAGGAACTGCTGCTCGAAATCGCCCAGCACCTGCTGGATGCCCAAGCCAAAGGCAAAAGTGCTGAGGATGTATTCGGAAGCGATCCCGAGTCCTACTGCAAGGAGCTGGTGGAGCAGCTGCCAAAAATGAAAGGCCTCAGCAGTCTCCAATACCATGTCATGATCCCATGGATTGCCTTAACCTGGTTTTTTTTCGTCCAAGCGCTGGTCGGATTCATCACAATGTGGGCCGGGGGACCGGTTGAGCGCATGACGCAGGTACGTATTTCCACCCTGATTCTGATCGCAGGCGGCTCCTATGTGCTTATCCACGCACTATTAAGATGGATGAAGAGTGACACCTTCAAACCGGAGGAGGACAAGCGCAAGATTAATGTCCGCAATATGGGGATTTATGTCGCCATTACCGTAGTGATTCTGGTTGCCGGCGTATGGCTGGGGCGGCTGCTGCCGGTTCTGACGATAGCGCCATGGATCAGTCTCGTTATCTTCCTGGTCGGAATCGCAGGGACGAAACTTCTTTTTTCGAGCAAATAATACAAACTCGTCATGAATTCGCGTCCGGCGCATAACAAAATCTTTAATATTTTTTCGTTCATTGTAAACTAATGTTCTATAGAAGATGATAGGATAAGGGTAATGTGTGGTAAGGGAGGAAGATATATGTCAAAATCAAAAAAATCCGCGATGGCTGCCATCCTTGCACTTATTCTATCGATCCAGACTGGCGTCATCGCTAACGCGGCACCTGCATCCGTATCCCAAGCTGGTTCAACCGCCGTCTCAAGTAAAGCTACTGCCTTCGGCAATGCGGTTTACAACAAAGCCAGTAAACTGCTGAAGGAATCCGACGTGGCTTATGCCAAGTCTTACATCACCAAGCATATCCGCAGCGTAACCACGTATCAGGCGACCATGCTGGTGCTCAAGCTGGAGAATGCGATGAATGATGCGCTCCCGGCCAAAACCGACAAGGTGTATGAAATCGGCATTCAAGATAAACTGATGAACCTGTACAAATTCGGGGAACCGATTAACACCACCATTAACAAAACCAAGGACGACACCCTTCGCAAGGTGCTCATCAACCTGCGGGACAGCGGCTACAGACTATATACGACCGAAGGCGTCATCTTCCCGATTATCGACTATACGACACTGAAACCATACAAGCCTTATATCAATAAGGATATTCAGGCCTATATCGACATCATGATCGTGGAATCCGAAAAGCCTGCCGTCAGTGATGCCGCCTTGGTGATCCCTTGGTCCGAGGTCATTGAACGTGGACTTGCGCAGGAGGCCTTTATTACGACGTATCCCAAATCAAACCGAGCCGCTGATGTGAAGCTGAAGCTTCGTTTTACTGAGCTAAGCTTATTCTACGGCTATAACAATACACCGCTATTCAAGTACGAAGACAATCTTCTGGACCCCGAAGTGCGGCAAGCCTTCGATAACATCCTCAAAGACAGCGACACCGTCTCCAAAAGCGCTCTCTTGAAAAAGCTAAAGTCCTGGTCTGAAGTGCTTGAGAGCAACAAGGACAAGTTGACCCAGGAAGTGGAGCAGTATCGTGCGAAGGCGGTTCCGCTCGACTAGACAAACGAACCACAGACCATTCCCAATGGTTCAGCAAGATTCCCACCCTAATGAATATGTATAAAAAAGCCGGATTCCCGTTTGTAGGAGAATCCGGCTTTTAATCGTAGTCTGAGCCTATTTATCGCGGCCTGTATACCTCTTAAATCAGCAGATTGAACAAGTTCATGTTCTTGTTAAGCTCTGTATAATCCAGTCCCTTGCGCTGCATCCGCTCTACCAGCGGACCGTAATCCTCGGGCCTTAACAGCTCGATGCCCACCAGGGCCGGCCCGTCTTCCTTGTTATGCTTCTTCGTGTATTCGAAGCGTGCGATATCGTCGTCGGGACCAAGCACTTCTTCCAGAAACTCGCGGAGTGCTCCCGCACGCTGCGGGAAGTTAATCATGAAGTAATGCTTCAGCCCTTCATAAATTAAGGAGCGCTCCTTGATTTCCTGCATCCGGTCGATATCGTTATTGCCGCCGCTGATGATGCATACCACCGTTTTTCCGCGAATCCGGTCCCGGTTCATATCCAGCGCAGCCACGGCCAGCGACCCGGCAGGCTCTACAACGATCGCATTTTCGTTATATAACTCAAGGATGGTGGTGCAGGCTTTTCCTTCCGGAACCGTCACGATGTCATCAACCAACTCGCAGCATATATCATAAGTCAGCTGCCCGACACGCTTCACGGCGGCGCCATCCACGAATTTGTCGATCTCGTGCATGGTGACGACCTCACCCTGCTTCTTGGATTCGATCATGGACGCAGCCCCGAGCGGTTCAACGCCAATAACTTGCGTTGTTGGACTGACGGTTTTGACATACGTTGCCACGCCAGCCGCAAGACCGCCGCCGCCGATGGTGACAAACATATAATCGGCCGGCGCGTCCAGCTCCTCCATAACCTCCATCCCGATCGTTCCGTTACCCGCGATAATCTTCGCTTCATCGAACGGGTGAATAAAGGTCATGCCATACTCATCGCAGGCCTTGATCGCTTCAGCATATGCATCGTCGAAGGTATCGCCTGTCAGAATGACCTCAACACTGCCCCCGCCAAAACGCTTCACCTGCTTCACCTTCTGGTTCGGGGTCGTGCTCGGCATGTAAATCTTGCCTTTAATATTCAACGCGTTACAGGAGAAAGCCACCCCTTGCGCATGGTTACCCGCGCTCGCGCACACAATGCCGTTGCTGCGTTCTTCATCCGACAAGCTGCGAATCATATTGTAAGCGCCGCGGATCTTGAAGGAGCGAACCACCTGCAGGTCCTCGCGCTTCAGATACACTTCGCAGTCATACTTAGCCGATAGCACAGCGTCCCGCTGCAGCGGCGTGCGTACGATCACTTCACGAAGCACGTGGTGTGCGCGCACGATGTCCTCCATGCTGACTGCCCGTTTTGCCGTATACGTCTCTTCCATTCTCTCGATCACACTCCCACTTCGCTGCCAGGTAAACGTTGATCCTTCCGCTACCCTTATTTACGTATTTCTATCATTGTATCACTTTTCATGAAAATATCCCGCCCTTTTCTGGCAAGCCTTCGCAAAATGGTGATGATTTCAAGAGCATGAGGCCTGATTTCCAGTCGAACCTATCCCGCCCGCTTCTCTGACGCATGCTGCAAAAGCAGCAAACGCCTTGCTGCGGAATGATTCATTGCGACGGACGAGCTGTGTCGTGGCAATGCGATACCCATCCGGAACGGGGTAGGCCCTTAAACTTGGATCGGACCAAGGAATGGCCGATGCCGGCAGAAGCGCGCAACCCAATTGGGCTCGTACACAGCTGAGCATCGTTTCCAATGTGCTGATCTCGATCATGTTTGCTGTGGCGATCCCTTCGCTGCGAAGCCATTCCTCGTTAGACTTCCGGAACGGACATCCCTTGGGAAACACGATCCAAGAAGCACCCGATAGACCGAACGCCTCGAACGTCTCCTCTTCTCCGTATTTCTCCGACGAAACAAGCAGCGACACCTCCTCCCGGATTTCCAGCTCGCTCTCCAGCCGTGACCTGTCATAATCACCGGTAATGAATGCCCCATCCAATTTTCGACGGAGCATGCTTTCCTCATGCTGTGGAGAAGTTCCGCTGACGAGAGACAGCGCGACCTCCGGATAGATTCGTTGGAATTCGGACAAGGCTTGAATAAAGGATGGCGATGTCGCCATCGTCTCCACGACGCCGATCACAAGCGGACCGCTGGGATAAGGGGGCTCCTTCACTGCTGCAACGGCTTCCTCAGCCATGCCGAGAATCTCCTTGGCATATCGATGAAGAACGAGCCCCTTCTCCGTGGGGGAGACGCCCTTTGGATGTCTGTCGAACAAAGGAACACCCAGCTCGGACTCCAGCTTGCGTATGCGCGCCGTCACGTTGGATTGCACATACCCCATCTTCTCGGCAGCTCCCGATACGCTGCCTTCCTCCACAATGACGGATATAACCCTCAAATCCGTTAAGTCCATCCAGCTCACCTTCTTGGTATCATTTTTATTGATACATATATTAATTTCTATCATTTTACAGTATAGACCATGCGAAATACAATCAGATCATACCCACTAACAAGCGTCGGTCGCAATAAGACTGATCAACCAATGAGGAGGATACAACCATGCATTCATATCCCAACCTGCTAACCGAAGCTTCATTAGGATCTTTGAAACTGCCCAATCGCGCCGTACTCTCACCCATGACCAGAACGAGCGCAGAGCCGAATGGCCTGGCTAACAACCGAATGGTTCGATATTATCAGAGATTCGCGAAGGGCGGGTTCGGTCTGATCATTACGGAAGGCCTTTATCCGGATGCCGTACAGAGTCAGAGTTATCTCAACCAACCCGGCATGGCCAATGACCAGCAGGCCGCGTCCTGGAAGCCTGTCATCGAAGCTGTTCATCGGGAGGGGAGTAAAATCATTGCACAGCTGATGCACGCCGGGGCCCTGGTTCAGCATGATCGATTCGTCCCGGTTGCGCCTTCAGCGGTGAAGCCGGTGGGCGCCATGCTTGAGGATCATGGAGGAAGCGGAGAATTCGCCACCCCTCGGGAGTTAACGCAGCTTCAGATTAAACAAACCATTCAGGATTTTGCTCATGCGGCACTTCGCGCCAAGGCCGCTGGATTCGACGGGGTTGAAATCCACGCGGCAAACGGCTATCTGCTCGATCAATTCATAACCGATTACACCAACCACAGAACGGATGAATACGGCGGGTCCACGGAGAATCGGATTCGAATCGTCGTTGAGGTGCTGGAAGCCATTCGCTCAGCCGTTGGCTCGGATTATATTGTGGGTGTTCGGGTTTCCCAGGGCAAGGTGAACGATTTTCATCATAAGTGGGCTCAGGGAGTGGAGGATGCCAAGATCATATTCGGTCAATTGAGTGGGGCTTCACCGTCTTACATTCACACGACGGAGTACAAAGCTTACGCCCCCGCTTTCGCTGAGGGTGAGGCGACCTTAGCCGAACTTGCCACCATGTATAGCAGCGTTCCCGTCATCGCGAACGGAAAACTCGGTGATCCGGCTGTCGCGGAACGACTCTTGGCTTCAGGCCATGCGCACTTCGTTGCGATCGGCACCAGCGCCTTGGTCAATCCGGACTGGGTGAATAAAGCTCGGGCAGGGACTGAGCTCCGGCCCTTCGATCATCAATTTCTGCAGCCCATCGCCACGATCAGGGAGGATGAGGTGCTTATATGAAGCGCAAGAAAGCCGGGGTTATCAATCCCCCGGCTTTCGTGGTTTTATTGGGTATGGAGACGAATCCGCCTCCAGCTTACGAATGACGGCATGCTAATCAGTCCATCGGAATCACAATAACATTCCCATTCTGCGTGGTTATCTTAATCTGACGATGTAAGATTTCTACGCCCAGCCCCTCCTTCACGGCTTCCATGGAAGGCTCTTCGATGACCGGAGCGCTTGGATCACCAAGCACGGCCGATATAAGCCAATGGGTTCCGGGTTTGAGCGCCGCCCTCAACGTAGGAATGACGGTTCGGGGACGCAGCAGATTGGTTTGGGCATGGGGATAAATGAGCTCTGCCGTATCGTAACCGAGCATGCCATAGATGGCGCTCGTGCCGAAGGTACCGGAAGCAGATGCTACTCCCTCTCCCGCCGAGGAGCTGTCCAGAGATCCTAAACCTAATGCAAAACCGCCTTCTGCAGCATCAAGTATTCTGCCCGTGCTGATCCGGTGAATGCGGATATGCCAAGGCAGCCCCGCAGCTATCCATGTCCGTACCTCCACGTCTCTCCACGGCTTCCATCTGGCATACAGCACATGCTCCTGAATCCGCGTCTCCTCGCCTAAACGTTTGACCCGGTACAGTCGATCACCTTCGCTTAGCGCCAGCATGGAATCAAAAGCACCTTGAGCCAGTCCCCATTCCGCCCTCGGCACGCTGAACGCAAAGGCGGTAGAGTATACAAACTTCTCGTACTTGGCCGAAGTATGCGTATGCTCGTTGGTAGACGGATGGCCCGTATTGAAGGCGGCCACATGACCAGTCTGCTCGTCACGGCAGAGGACCAGATGTGCAGGCTCCTGGACCGAAATACTTCCCGTCTCCGCCAGCTCCTGCTCCTCGGCCGTCCAGAACGGATGCTCCTCCGGCAAAGCCAGGATCAGAAACGTCTTTAACGACCAGTACACGGAGCCGGCCGCGTTATAGTTTTCCGACATGATTCGGTTTGGATAAGCGTACCCCACCGTTAACACGCCGTCCCGGTCAAAAATAGGCTGCTGAAACCACCATCTGAGATTTCGCAGGACCAGCCCCTTCAGCTGGCCCGGACTAAACCCTTCCAGTCCGGCATAAGCCGCAGCCGACCAGAAGGCCGACTGGGCAAAGCGGTACGTCAAGCTGCGCCCGTAAGGAACGGCTGGCCCGTCGGGGGCAAACCAGTGGACGAAATCTCGTGCAAACAACGCCGCCCGCTCCCTGTAGCGACCAGCGCGTTCGGGGTCCTCCTCTCCCATCAGCTGCGCATAGATCAGGCCGTAGAAATGAAAAGCATATGGCACGTAGTAATCGCTGTGCCCCCGATTCCGTCGCTATACCAGCCTGCATTCAGATAGAACTCCTCTATTCGTTGGAGATTGTTCTCCAACTGCCCCGCATCGTACGGTAAGCCTGCTTTGCGGAAACCGACGTTGACAAATACATGGAAAAACAGCCAATTGCAATCATAGCAAGGATGGTAGTTGATCTGATCGAGCCATTGATAGAGATTAGACTTCTCCTTCTCGCTCAGCGGCTGCCAGATGCGATCCGGAATCAGGGCAAAGGCCAATCCGAATACCGCCATCTCCACCAGCCGTTGGTCATAGTCCTTAACCTTTCCCCAATGCTCCGGATCGGTCCCTGAACGTATCCCTTGCAGAGACAGCTCCCACAGGTCGCCATGGGAGCCTCCGGCAACGGCGGGAACGAGTCCCCACAGCACGCGCGAGAAGCCCTCCATCTCGGCAATATCGGCATAGGCGTCGACACCCGAACGGTCGAGGATTAATCGTGCGCGCCCCTCGCTATAATATGTATTCAGAGGCTCGAGCAGTTGGGTGAGTGCTTCCTGCACGTCCTCTCTTGTTCGCAGCGGATTCCGGGCAACCGGATGGGTCGAGCCGCGACCGAGATTCCTTGCAGCCTGTATGCTCATTTTTAAATTCTCACTCCATTTCCGGAATGCTTCTCTTATTCATTTCCTGTACTTCTACATCTCTTATCCTCTTACTCGCATGTATTTCTTTTATGACTTTCCCGAGCACCTGCTTCTCTTATTCTCTTCCTGAGAATCTACCTTACTATCCATTTCCCAGTGCTTCTTCTCTTATCCTCTTCCGGGTACGTCTGCTGTTCCTCAGCTTTTCTTTTTTTCTGTTCCTAACTCAGGTCCTGGTCTTGCCCCCAGTCCTTGTACCCCATCCGTCCGCTTCAATCTCCTTTATTCCCAGTAAAAAGGCCCCTTCTCTCTTAGCCGCGCCAGTCCTTCGACAAAGAAAAAGTCGCCGTAAATCAGGGGCACGTCGATATTCCGGCCTTCCGGATAATGACTAGTGCCGTGGAGAATCAGGCCTTCCTCTTTATCGTTGTCCCACGTACCGTAATTCCGGTACAGCGATTCCAGAATTCGGACTGCGGACGTCCGGTATACGGCCCCCTGCCCCAGTTCCACCTTGTCCGCCAGAAGCAGCAGGCCGCTGGCGGCGCAGGCACCGGCGGAGGAATCCCGGTAGATACGGGCCTCATCCGGCGCGCGGAAATCCCAGAACGGCACATGGTCCTCCGGCAGATTCGCCAGGAAGAAATGCGCAACCGTTTTGGCCGTGTTGAGGTATACCGACTTGCCTGTATGATGGTAGGCAAGCGTTAAGCCGTAGATCGCCCACGCCGTTCCCCTGGACCAGGCGGATTCCGGCGCAAAGCCCTGCCCGCCGATCCCTTCCAGGCGCTCACCGGTTGCCGGATCATATCGAACGATATGATAGACGGAACCATCCGGCCGAACGAAGTCTCGGACCACCGTATCCATGTGCGCTTCGGCCATATGCCGATAGCGGGGATCGCCGCTGATCTGCGACGCCTGGAACAACAGGGGCATGTTCATGGCGCAATCGATGATGGCAAGGCCCGCGTTATCCTCCCCTTCCGACCACGGATTCCAGGCTCGAATATAGTGGCCCTTCAGGTTGAAGCGTGCCGCCAGGAAGTTGGCTGCCTTGAGCGCACGTATCTTGGACTCTTCGCTGCCGGTCAGCTTGTAGGAAGCCATGCTGGTCAGCGTCCACATGAAGCCGAGATCGTGATCCAGACGTACATATTCGTTCAGCACGTCATCCAGAATGAGCTCGCACTGCTCGGCGGTGGTTCTAAGCTCCGCCAGGCCGCTGTCATTGTACAGAAGCCACAGCATGCCCGGCCAGAAGCCGGCCGTCCACCAATGCGGCGGCTCCAGTTGGTAGACTCCATTCTGGCTGGCATGCGGAAACCTTGCTCCGACCCGCGTTACGTTTCGCTGCGTCTTCGCAAGCGATTTCTCCCAGGCTTCCGTCACCCAATCCAAAGCGTTTTCCGTTTTCATCCCTCTCCACTCCTCTGTTCATATGAATTGAAATCTGAAATCGATATTCGCATGCAAGCCAGGGACCTTCACGTTAAAATCCACGGCATACCAGGCCGCTTCCTTGCCGAAGTGATCACGGAAGGTATGCCTTGTCAGCTCTGGCTCCACCAGCTCGATGTCATAATGGATCAGCAGGCCGGGCCTGTCGTCTATGGAAAAAGCAGGACCCGGGATAGTGTCCTGTACCTTAGGCTGCTCCCGATTACCTCCTCGGTGTTGAGCCGGTCCCTCCCGGTTCCCCCCTTGGCCCTGAGCCGGCTGCTCCCCGGTTCTTTCTTCAGCCGCAATCCTCTCGCCCTTCTTCTCCAAGGCCTGAACGGCTTCTTGCCCTCCTGCCTCTGCTTGCTCATGAGTTCCCGCTCCCCGTAACGCGACAACCCGCCGGCCATCCATCAGCACCAGCTCGGGCGGTATCCTGGTGACAATCCGCTCCACCAAGCTGCCTGGGGGCGAATCGAACGTGAACCGGTCGCTCAGCGTTAGCTCTGGCTGATCTCCCTCCTTGTTCCACTCCAGCGTCCTCGTGAATGCCCGCAGTGCAGGAACGCGGTAGGCTGAGGTCAGTTCCAGCCGCAGCCGATCCACGGCTTCACCCGTCGCCGCTTCCAATACAACCGCAGCGCTATCCGAACCCTCTCGCTGAACATGGCCGTCAATGATCGGCACGGAGTGGCCTTGGGAGCCGTTGCAATCATAGCCATACCGGCCTTCGCCGAAATACTCCGCCGTGTATTCCCCGCAGCCAAGGTCCGAGCACCATGCTTCCCCGGCGCCGTACAGGATAAAATGCCCGAGATCATTATGATTGTGCGGCTCGCCATTGCTGCCGCCCTTGGCCGCAAACGCGTACACTTCGCCTCCATGGGAGCTGCGGGAGATCAGCCACTGGGCATCGGGCAAATAATAACTTGCCTCTCCCCAATCGCTTCCCGTCATCAATGGATCCCGCCAGATCAGGTTGCGCAAAGCCGGAGCCCAGCGGCTGCAATGATCGTCGCGGTAACCCGACCGGAGAGACTGCGGCGGAGACTCGAAGTCTGCGTACAATCCAGCCAGATAATGAGACAAGCCGATATGTACCGTGCTTTTCGGCTGCGAATCGGAGAAGTTGACGACCGCCTGCCCTCCCAAAAAGCACTTTTGTTGAAACAAGGCGATGCGGCCGACCTTCTCCACCAGGAACCAGTCCAACGCGCCCCGCCTGCGCTTGCGCAGCAAATCGGCATAATACACAAAATAACCGAACCCGTAATTCCAGTATCCCAGCCCTTCCAGACAGGCTCCATCCGCACCAAAGCCCTGCAGGTAATAGTCCATGCACTGCTCCGTCTTCAGCAGAACCTTCGCCAGAGAGTCCCCGCTTTCCATAAGCAGCAGCGCGGCGGAGCCGATGGAGCCGGCACAGACGGCAGACCAATTGTGCGTGGCCGTCTCCCAGCCGTGCTCTTGGCTCAGGAAAGGGATGAATAACCGCTCTTCAACCTCCTCCCCGATTCTCGAGATCAGCAGCGAAGGCAGATGGTCCCGCAGCAGCACGCGGATTTCGCTGAGGGTAAACCCGGTCTCGGCGCTGAACAGATCAATCGTCCCCTTTATGCCGCCCGGCGATTCCGCGTTGAGATGCGCCGGCAAACACCAGGTATACTCATCGCAGATAGACCAGATCATCTCCTGAAGAGCCGTCCGATACGCTTCCTTATCCGGCTCGAGAAGGGTCAGCAGGGCAAACGTATTCAGCCTGAGCCTTCGCTCGAAATACACCTTCTCATAATCCAGCCTCGTTCCCTGCCGGGCAAACCGGATGAATAAGTCATACGTCAGCGGCGGGTTCGGAACAGACAGCAGCCGTTCCCCTTCCTCGCGAATCTCGGATATGTCCTGCTCGTAATCCTCGCTTAGCCGGATGCCTTCCCAGAAGGACCTCTGGTCCCCGCCTTGGTAATACATCCGCAGATCGGCGGGAGCCATCCCGTTCACGATCGTTGTCAGCTCCTGTATTCTGTTCATCGGGCTAAAACCTCCTCCTTCCCGTTTCTCCCCCTGTTGGAGACGCCCTTTCAACCGTTTCGGAACTCTACGGGGGTTACCCCCGCATACGCCTTGAATGTCTTGCTGAAATAACTCACATTGTCGTAAGCCAGACTTTCGCAGATTTCCCCGACCGTGCGGTCCGTCTGCCGCAGCAGCTCCTTGGCCCGCTCCATCTTCATCCGGGTGACGTATTCGATGAAGGTGACGCCGGTTTCTTTTTTGAACATGCGGCTGAAATAGCTCGGATTCAGGTGCAGGCAGCCGGCAACGTCATCCAGCGTGATCCTCTGGTCAAGCCGAAGGGACACGTATTTGCAGGCCTCCGCCACTTCCGATCTTCGGCTGCCCCCGAATCCCCGGTCCATAGCCTGTATGGTGGATTCCAAATAATCGTGAAGCCAGGATTTCAGCTCGTTCAGGGAGTCCATGTCCATGATCTCTTTGTGCAGCGCATCGGCCGTATACGCGGGTGACAGCGAATGCAGGAGATGAAGCCTCAGCTTTAGATCCAGCAGGAGCTTCAATACCCAGTCCTTGACCGATTCCGGTGCATACCGCTTGCCTTGAATCCAAACGATCCACCGATCGACTGTGTCGCTCGGCCCGCTGGAACCCTCTTTTCCAAGCAGTGATTCCCGCAGCTCCGAGCTGGCCCGGTCATAATAAACGAAGAGATCGGGATCTCCAGGCACACTTTTCTGTTCAAGCGTTCCGCTCAGTTTGGATATCTCCTGCGGCTCCAGATAGAATCGTTGATGCTGGCAGGCCAGCAGTTCATTGAGCCCTGCCTTTAAGCCTTCAGGATCCGCGCAGCCCCGGCCGATCAGGAACGACATGCGGATTCGCAGCACGCGTTCGAGCGTCCGCTGCACCTCCTTTAGGCAGGCGGTGGCCTCATCGTATATGTTGCTGCCCAAGCCGGGTCGATACGAGAACAGGAGCAGCGAAGACTTTGCATCGTATAGGACATGCACCGCATCCGGATTTAATTGATCCAGCACCTCCCGCAGCACGTTGCCCAGGGCAAAATGCAGCGTCTGGTTGGAGGCAAAGCGGTGCCTGATCTCCCGCACATCCTCCAGATGTCCGACCACGGGAAGGCAGTGATAGCCCGGCTTCAGCACCCCATATTCCGACAGCTCATGCCGCCATTTTTCAGGGGACAGCAAGGGCTGGTGGATGAAATTTTTGAGGCTCTGCTCCTTCCGCAGTTCCCTGGATTCGTCCACCAGATGGATCATCCGTGACTGCTCCCAGCCCTTCTGTGCTTCCTCGTCCATCGCCTGCTTGAACCGCCTCAGAAGCTGTACCAGCTCTTCGGGATCGAGTGTGTCCTTCAGTAAATAATCCTGCACGTTCAGGCGCATGGCCTGCTGGGCATATTGGAATTCGTTGTGGCAGGACAGAATGGCGATCCGTACATCGGCCTTCACCTCTTTAATGCGTGCGGACAGCTCAAGCCCGTTCATTTTGGGCATGCCGATATCCGTAATCAGAATGTCCGGAGGCGAAGACTTTGCATCTTCCCAGGCACTCATTCCGTTCTCATAACTTCCCATCAGATTCAAGCCCAGCTCATTCCACGAGATGGCCTCCGACAACAGCTCGATGACGGGATAATCATCGTCCACCAGCATCACGTTATACATCCGCATTCCCTCTTTCCGGTATAAACATCTCGATCACCGTTCCTTGGCCAGGCTCGCTGTAGACGCGGCATTGGAAAGCCTCGCCGAACACCATGCTCATCCGTTCCATCACATTTTGCAGACCGATATGAGAGAAGCTGCCTCCGCTTGCCTCCTCCTGTTTCGAAGACCCGTCGGATCGGCCCTGGATTCTCCGGGCAATCGACTCCCTGACGGCGGCATCCATGCCAATCCCGTCGTCCTTCACCGTCAGCACGAGGTGCCTGCCCTTCATGGCAGCTGCAATTCGAATCGTCCCTGCCTGCTGGTTGAGCCCATGGATTAATGCATTCTCCACGATCGGCTGCAGAAAAAAGCGCGGCACCTTGAAGAGGAAAGCCTCCGGCGCGATATCCAGCTCCAGCCTGACCTCCTCCTTCTGCCGAAGGTTCATGAGAGCTACATAATGCGAGATCAGGTCAATTTCCTCGTGAAGCGCAATCTCGTCCTCCTCGCGGCTGATCGTCATGCGGAGCAGCACGGACAGGGAGCCTATCATCTTGGCGCTTTCGGGATCGCCCCGCTTCATGACCTTCATCCGAATCGAATTCAGAACATTGAACAGAAAATGGGGATGGATCTGGGCTTGAAGCATTCGGAGCTCCGCTTTGCGTTTTCTCGCCTGGTTCTCGGATATTTCCGAGATCATGGCTTTGAACCGGTCCAGCATGTCGTCGAATAAATGCCCCAGCCGTCCAACCTCATCATTGCCATGAACATTCGACCTCACTTCCAGGTTTCCGCGCTGCACGGAGGTCGCCACTTTGCCGAGCTTGACTAACGGCTTGGTAAACGCGCGGACAAGCGCAATGAGCAGCAGCAGAAAGATCAGGAAGAAGCACATCTGAAACCAGAACACCCGGTTGAAAATCGAGTTGATATTGACGATCGCATCCTTGTACGGCTGCATCAGCACCAGACGCCACCCGGCATACGGGATGTCCTGGTGTACCATCAGCTGCTTCTCCCCCTTCATCGGCACGATTGAATACGGCTTCTCTTGATCCAAATTTTCGAGATAGGCAAAGGTCGTTCCGATCTGGCTCTGATGGCTGCCGGAAACGATGGTTCCCTCAGCATCCAGCAGCACCAACTCGTTGCCTTCCGAAAGGGAGTTGAAGATCCCGCTGATCTGATCCTCCATGAACGTCACGATCACGTAACCGTAAATTTCGGAATCCGGCAGCCGGAGCGTGCGCACCACCGATAATTGCGTCGGATGATCAATCTGGTCGGAGCGGAACATCGTGGCCTCCGGCTCCGTCCATAGGGACTCCAAGCCTTTCAGCTCCGAAATCTGGCCGAACCAGGGGCGCTGCCTGTAATCAAGCGGATTGTAATCGCTTACGGAATAATTCATGTAATAGGAGCCGTTCTCCAGAATGACGGTGACATAACTTTTCTCGCCAACGACCGTCAAGCTGTCCAGATGCTCCAATACCCGGTTGGATTCCATGAACCTGCGATAAGGATCCGGATCTTCGTTGCCGGAGACCACCTGCTTGAAGTAGGAATTCAAGCCGGAATTCATCTGAATGTAATTGGCGATATTGATTTTGCTTAAGAGCAGATTCGTCACCGATCCGCGGACCAGCTGAAGGGCATCGCTTGCGTTGGATACCGCCTGCTGCCTCAAGGCTTCCTTCGTTAATGAATTGTACAGAATCAAGCTGACGATGGCGGGAACGACGATGCAGGTGACGGCAGCCAAAATCAGCTTATGCCTGATGGAGCTAGGGATCAGGCTCTTCAATCGTGCGGGCATAGGATCCACCTCGGGTATGGCGTGACGGGAATAATGTACGCGAATTCAAAAAAAGGGACGAAGAGTTTCGTCCCGATTTTTTTGTCTATTATACCAGATCATTTTTTGTTGGATTCTATAATTTTGTTCACTCGCTCCTGCGAATTCGCGATGGTCTGGTCAATATCCTGATTGCCCAGTATCAGCTTCTCGTATTCCTCGTTCACCGCCTCGTACACTTCCGCCTGATAAGGCGCAGGCGGCACGATGGCCGAGGCCTTCGAGGCAACCAATGTGTCCACGAGCGATTTCTTGTCTACCTTTTCCGGACTTTTCGTGCCCGACAGAATGGTGTCGATGATCTCTTCCACCTGCTCGGTCTTCACCTGCTGCCAGGCCGGAATGTTCTTGCCCTGCACGATTTGCCCTTCCGTTGTGTACCAGCGGACGAATTTATAAGCTTCTTCCTTATGCTTCGACTTGGCAGCCACCGCCACGTAATCCGTGGTGACCGGCGTAAGTCCCGTCGGATCGCCTTCCTCGTTTTTCGGGAATGGAGCTACGGCGACATTGAAGTCCAGCGGCACTTTATCCGTTCCGCCGATCTCCGTGTTCATCCAGCTGCCGATCGTGATCATGCTTGCGGATTGATTGAAGAATTGCGTCCGGTAATTCAGCTTCTGGGAGATCATGTCCGTATAAGGCACAGAGGATTGGTCCTCCTTCTCCATCCGCACGCGCAGCTCCAGCGTCTGCCTGAAGGTCGGGTTATCCAGATTGGAAGAGCCGTCGGCCTTCAAATAGTCGGTATCTTGAGGCTGATTGGCCATCATCAGCTTCAGAAACTCCAGCCATCCGCCCCCTTGCGGGCCATGGAAGTACGTCCCGTAGCGCTTCGACGCTCCTTCGCCCTGGGTCAATTTTTTGGCATAATCCGCATATTCGTCCCAGGTCCAGTCCGTTGGAACCGGCAGTCCCGCTTCCTCCAGGTGATCCTTGTTCAGCAGCACATACCAAGGGTTGAACTTGCCTGGCAGCGCGTAGACCTTGCCGTCGAGGCGGGTATCCACTTTATAATCGGTTTCCACGCTGTAGCCGTCCTTCGCGATAAAGTCATCCAGGGGCTCCGCCATGCCGAGCGCCACCCGCTGCGCATAACCTGCCGGATCGCTGAACATCAGAATGTCCATCTGGGCCGAGGATGCCGCCTCCAGGTCAAGCTTCTTGAACGCCTCCTGCGTATCTCCCTTCTCGCTGAGCTGCACCAGCTCAATGGTTACCCCCGGCGTTGCCTCTTCATAGGCTTGGAGCGTCTTTTTCCAATTGTAAGCTTCCTCCGTGCCATACGTGTACAGCCTCAGATTGGTCTTGCCTCCGCCTTGCGCGGAATCACCTTGCGCCCCATCCTCTTTCGCTCCCCCGCAGCCGGACAGCAAGCCGATCACCATCGCGGCCGTGAGAACGCCTGACCACCATTTCTTGTTCATCATTGTCTATAACCCCTCCCCATTGATATCTATCGGTATGTAAGGTCGTGACGATTCTAGCTGTAACTATCCACATTATATAGAGCGCTTACATCTTAACCATAAAACAATCTTTACTGATGTTGGAACTATTTTTACCCCATTCATTCCCGAGAGTCCTAGCCCTTGACCCCACCCAGCGCAATACCTTCGATGACGCTCTTCTGGCCGATAATAAAAACGATCAGCAACGGGAATATCGCCGACACGGCAGCCGCCATGATCAGGGAGTAGAATTCTCCGCTCAAGGACGTGAATTTCTGCATCGCCAGCGGAATCGTGAACAGCCGGTCCGTCCGCAGGAAGATGAGCGGATTCTGATAATCGTTCCACGTCCAGATGAACCGCAGGATCGCATAGGTGGCCACAGCGGGTTTCACCAGCGGCAGGGCAATGGACCAGAAGATTCGCGGATGGTTCGCACCGTCGAGTTTGGCAGATTCGATGAATTCCTGATGCACCCCCATGAAGAATTGCCTGAGCATGAACGTTCCGAGCACACTGAAGCTTCCCAGCATAATGAGGCCGAAATGGTTGTCGAACAGCCCGATGTTGCGGTAGAGAATAAACTGCGGGATCAGGATGGCCTGGCCCGGAATCATGTAGGTCACCAGCACGATGATGAACAGCCAATTGCCGGCGGCAAACCGGATTTTGGAGAAGCCGTAGGCAGCCAGGGCGGATACCATGGCCGAGATGATCGTGGTCAGTAGGCTGACCTTGATCGAGTTCCAATAATAGAGATAGAAGGGATAATCGCCGAACCATACCTCCTTGTAATTCTGAATCGCGTTCCACTCCCGCGGAATCCACTGAATCGGATATACGAATACGTCTCTCTCCACCTTAAAGGATGTCACCAGCATCCAGATAAAAGGGAGGAGAAACAGAATGCTCACCACGAACATCACGATCGTGACGATAAGCTTGCGCAAGTCAACGCCGACTCTTGTCCCCATAAAGCAGCGCCCTCCCTCCTAGTAGTTGACCCACTTCTTCTGAGCGGCCCACTGTCCCAGCGTAATCAGCATGACAAAACCGAACAAAACCGCGGCAATGGACGATGCATAACCTACCTTCAGATTAATGAAGGCTGTATCATATAAGTACCAGACCATCATCGTGGTGGAGCCAATCGGCCCGCCTTGGGTCATGACGGCAATAATTTCAAACACCTTGAATGTGGAGATAATCCCCGTTACCAGCAGGAAAAAAGATGTCGGCGACAACAGCGGCAGCGTAATGCGCCTGAACTTGGTCCAGCCGTTCGCTCCATCGATGTCCGCCGCTTCGTACAGATCCTTCGGTATGGCTTGCAGCCCAGCGATATAGATAATTAGATTGAAGCCAATGGAAATCCAGATCGAAATCAGCATAATGGAAATCAGTGCGAAATTTGGATCGGCAATCCACTTGGGCGGATTGGACATCCCGAGCGTCCGGAGGATTTCGTTGATCGGCCCGTAGGAAGGCTGGAACAGCACCTGCCATACGACGGCAACCGCCACGATGTTGGATATGTAAGGCATGAAGTAAGCCACTTTAAAATAGCCCTTCATATATACAAACCGGTCGATCAAAATGGCCAGCGCCATCGAAATCATCATATAGATCGGTACCGTCAACAGAAACAAGATGTTGTTGCGAACCGACTTGATAAACATGTCATCCTCCAGCAGCTGGCGGAAATTTTGAAACCCGACCCACCGGATGCCGTCCCAGCCCTGCACGAAATTCCAATCGGCAAACCCCAGCACAAGCGTTGCCAATATCGGAAACAGCACCAAAATGATAACGCCGATCAGCATCGGGCTTACAAATGCGATCCCCCATAGGTTCTCTCCCCGCTGCAAGGATCCCCGGGACTTGTACCCCCGCGTCGGCTGGGTGCCAGGCTTCTTCATCGTCTCCATTGTCTGTGCCATGTCGGACCCCCTCGATTCTTATTCGATGGGTTAAGTATAAAAAAAATACCGCCAACGCATTGACGGTATTTTGATCATATTCGCTTTCATTTTTACTTGATTAGACAGGGAACGCATCATGGATCTTGGCATGCCCGGTATTACAGGAACTTCTCCTTAAACCAGGAAGCGGCCATCCCGACCTCTGCACGGCTGAGCTGATGCCCCCCGTTCTCCCAATGCAGCTTCACGTCCGCGCCTGCCCCGCTCAATAGCTCGTTCAGATCCTCGCTCTCCTGCGGCGTGCACATCGGATCGCGCCGGCCGGCCGCGATGAAGACCGGTACGCCGGTCAAATCCGGCAAGGTTTTATCCCGCAGCGGAACCATCGGATGGTGGAGGATGGCCCCCTGCAGCGCGTCCCCTTCGTGGAACAGCAGGCTTGCGGCAATGTTGGCGCCATTTGAATACCCGACTGCCACGATGCGGCTGCGGTCAAAATCGTACTCGGCGGCTGCCCAGTTCAGGAATTCATTCAGATCGTTCGTGCGCTTCACGAGATCCTCTATATCAAACACGCCTTCGGCCAGGCGCCGGAAAAATCTCGGCATGCCGTTCTCCAGCACGTTCCCGCGGACCCCGAGCACATTCGACGTTGGCGAGATCATCTCGGCCAGCGGCAGCAAATCCTCCTCGTTCCCCCCGGTACCGTGCAGCAATAGTAAGGTTGGTGCCTCCGGGGAAGTTCCCTGGCGGTAAATATGCGTATGTTCCATGTGTTTATAGTCTCCTTCCGATTGGTGATAAGGTTAGATTTCCGTTTGACACCATTAATGTTAGAATGCCCTGGAATAGCTCAATAGGACCAAGGGCAGCCCTAAAAACCACATCATAAATTAGGTCGCAATCCCCATCAAAGGTTGCCCTAATATCCTGTTATAATATCTTTATTTTAAGATTCTTTAAATACATCATACCATGGATTTTAAAAAATGCAACAGCCGACCCTCCCCCTCCACGCCAGAGCTGCAATCGGAAACGCTATATCGCCCGTAGCCTGTGTATCACAACCGGTGACGAACAAAACGAAAAGAGAGGACGCCTCCACTATGGAAGACTTCCTCTCCTGTTTGTATTCTCTATATATGATTCCGTACGTGTTCCCCCGTAACATCACTCATTATATCAAAAGATAGGTATAATGTCAGTGGATGTTTTGGCATTTCTCACAATTTTTTTGTGATTTCATTAGGTATTATTCCAGTTGTCTGGATGTAAAACCATATATTTAGAAAAATTGTAATCGTTTAGTTAACGCGCCTCTCGGAACGGCAAAGGCTTGAGCCCGCTTGAAGTTCACCGGAGCCCCCCGCACGATCGTGAGCGCTTTGTAATATTCGATGAACGGGAAGCCATAGGTTTCCCCGCGCGCATAAGCGTACACGTTCATGGCTCTCACCCACGTTTCATAGGCTTCGTCCGGAATATCGATGAATACCTCGGGATGAAAATCATACGGGTCCTCCCAATTGTCCGCATAGTATAAATGCTGGGCATAGTGGGCCAGAAGCTCCCGTTCAATCGTCTTCAGCCCCGCATAGAAGCGGGCGTCCTCCACAATGTAATGGGTATTGGAGTGGTCCTTATGAATGCTCTCCTTCCAATGCGTAATGATGATATCCGGCTTCACTTCCCGTATGACGTCCGCTACCTGATATTTCACTTCCTCATCAAGCGGCAGCTCGGCATCCTTGTAAGCAAGGAAGCGGACATCCGCGCCAACGATATCAGCAAATTGGTGAGCTTCGTCAATCTTCTGCTTCGCGTACTCCTCGGGCGTCAGTCGAGGGTGTCCCTTCTCCCCCGGCGTTAAATGAAGAAACGTTGCTTTGTGGCCAGCCTGCGTGTATTTAGCGATTACGGCTCCTGCCGTTAGATCCATATCGCCCGCATGTCCGCCAATCGCCAAAATATGATGCTGCTTTGCTTCCGTCAAATCGGATCTCCCCTTTTGTATGAAAAGTAGTAGAATCTATTGAAGCGGCTTGCTCATAATATCGAACCGGCGCGTCACGTGAAATCCGGCTTTGCGGTACAGATGTCCTGCGGGGCTTTGCTCACCCGTCCAGAGGAACCAGGCACCGTGCAGTCCTTGAGCCCGCATGAGAGCAAGGCAATCATATAATAGGATTTTGCCGAGGCCCTTCCCTTGCATCGACGGGTCTACGCCAAACGGACCGAAGCGTTCAGTCACACCTTCATATCCGTTATGCAGGCAGAATCCCACCAGCTTTCCTTGATCGCGCGCGATCAGGATCTGATCCGTTCTTAGTCGCTGCACCAGTCCCTCACGAATCGCCCGGCCCCAATCCGGGTTAAACACGTCCGTCGCAAACTCGATCAGCTCCACCAAATCGCTGTCCTGGGCCAGCGTGAAGGTAAAGCCTTCTTCCTCTCGCTGCCGCTTCAGCTCCGTTACCTCCGGCGGCATATGAAAATCGACCAGGGAGCGATCCATCGCCACCGCCGTGTAATTGCGGGTAAAGCCGCTGGCCGCAAGCCACCCCAAGCCTTCCGGATATCGCTCGCCATCGATGCCCGGCACGATATAATTCGGGGCATACGAGGAGAAAAAGACTTTGCTGCGCCCATGACCGCGAAGATAGTCTTCGCCTTCCTGCAGCAGCCGCGACGCTACACCCTGTCTTCGAACCGACGGATCGGTATAGAAGAAGGTGATCCAGCCGTGATCCGGCTCCAGCTCGGTGCCGATCATCGGCAGCCTCCGGCGCACCGCATACAGGACGCCCACCATGCGGCCCTCCTGCTCTGCAATCCGCAGTCCCTGCGGATCAAAGTTCGGATCGAGCAGCACCAAATTCCGAAAGCGGAGCCGGGTGATGGGATCTCCCGGCAGGCAGGCGTTCCACAGCGCAGTGATACCGTCCTCGTCCCCAGGCCGGTAAGACCTGTAGGTTAAACTCGTCATTGCGTATTCCCTCCTTATTGTCGTAAGTCCTTGGATTGGCTGCGATTGCCGCAAAACGGCGTGCAACCGGTTCATCTTAATTAACCAAAATATTTCATGTACTGGGCGGTACATCTATTTACAAGTTCCATAAATGAACCGGCTCAATTTGGTTATTGCTAATGTCCATCCGGCGTCATATTGCCTCCCGATTGCCGCTGCCCCTGCCGAATTGAACGACGGTTATTGTGTACATCGTGCGTACTACTCCCTGTGCACACGGCGCATGGTCCGGGGCATGCCTGGATGGCTGTCAACCATACGCCGCCGCATCCCCGTCTCACCATGCCACGGCTCCCGTCAGCGCGTTGTGGACCTGTGCGCGCAGCTGAGCCACGCTGCTGCTCCGCCCCCCGTATACGCGGTTTGTCAGCAGAACGACCGCAAGATCCAACTCGGGATCGATCCACATGCTGGTTCCGGTAAATCCGGTATGTCCATAACAGCCAGGACCCATCCAATCACCGGAAGCATCCATCTTATCCCCTTTCAGTACCCACCCCAGACCACGGTTGGAGCCATGCATATGTCCTGTATGGGTACGAGTGGCCGCAACAGCCCCAGCCCGAGATAAAATGCGGGATTCCCCGCCCTCCGCCTCTGGACTCGCCGTTGCCGGGATCGCCCCTTGCTCCAGCCACATTCGCGTGTACTGCAGCAGATCGCCTGCTGTGGCAAACAAGCCGGCATGGCCGCATACACCACCCAAGGCCCGGGCCTTCTCGTCATGCACGATCCCGCACAGATGATCCTGGATGGTATCCTCATACTCCGTTGCAGCATAGCGGCCGGGCTGTTCCGGCGAAGGAGTCAGTGTAGCCTGACGCATGCCCAGCGGATCCGACACCCATCGCTTAAACGCTTGGTCCAAAGGTAGTTCGAGCGACCGTTCTATGATGCGTCCAAGCGTCAGATATCCCAAGTCGCTGTAAATCACTTCGGTATCCGGCTTGGTCACGAGCGGTGCTGTAAGAACGGCGTTCCACATCTGCTCCCTGTCCCAGCCATGGGAATGCAGGTTCATATCCGCCTGAAGCCCGGAAGTATGCGTCAGCAGCTGGCCTACCGTAACTTCTTCTTTGCCTGCCGTTCCGAATGGAGGCAGAATGTCACTCACTTTTGTGCTTAAGGTCAAGATTCCCTCATCGATCAATTGCAGAATCAACGGGAGCGTAACCACCACCTTGGTTAAGGATGCACAATCGTATAACGTATCCTCGCTGACAGGCACAGGCTGCCCCTGCGCTGGCTTGGGATTGGCATAGCCGGCTGCGTAGAACCATTCCCTGCCTTCATGCAGAACGCCCAGTACGGCACCCGGTGTCGTACCCGCGGCTATTTCGCGTTCAATGGCGGTGCACGCCGCTTTCACTCCCTTGATTGCCAAGCCCAGCTGCTCTGCACCGACTTCCGCGCTGCTCGCCATCCATCTTCCTCCTTTGCTGCAAGCCTTAAGTTTGGAATACTGAATAACAGACACATCATTTAAATCCACAGCGCCTTTGAAAATGTAAACGTTTCCTAGACCTATTATATGACCTGTAAAATTTTGTTTCAATAATAATTAGCAATAATAAAATTTAATTTCACCATATCCTACATACATTTTCCTTTTATTTGGATATTACGTATTGACACTTGAATTCGCTTTCATTTACAATATTGTTGAAATCAAACACTCGCATAATTTAAGGGCCATGCATTCCGTAACCGCACACCCGGTATGGAACAACCCCGGTTTCTCTACAGGAGATTCCGGGGTTTTTTGTTGCCCGATTTTGTATGGGAGGTGATGCTCAAGCAGCCGATAAGCTAGTAAAACCAACCTTCTCTATATCAACTACATAGGAGGAATTACGATGAAAAAGTTTTACAAACTGACAACCGCTCTTGCCCTTAGCTTGTCCCTGGCCCTGAGCTTGCTCGGCCCAGCCCATGCAGCCCCGGATACTTCGGTATCCAACAAGCAAAATTTCAGCACGGATGTCATTTATCAAATCTTTACGGATCGTTTCTCCGACGGCAATGCGGCCAACAACCCGACCGGACCTGCCTTTGACGGTACCTGTACTAATCTAAGGCTGTACTGCGGCGGTGACTGGCAAGGGATCATTAACAAAATCAACGACGGCTACCTGACCGGCATGGGCGTTACCGCCATCTGGATCTCCCAGCCTGTCGAGAACATCTACAGCGTCATCAACTATTCCGGCGTGAACAACACCGCTTATCATGGCTATTGGGCCAGAGACTTCAAGAAAACGAATCCGGCTTACGGCACGATCGCCGATTTCCAGAATCTCATCGCTGCCGCTCATGCCAAGAATATTAAAGTCATCATCGACTTCGCACCGAACCACACCTCTCCCGCTTCTTCGGACCAGCCGTCGTTCGCGGAGAACGGGAAGCTGTACAACAACGGCACCCTGCTCGGCGGATACACAAACGATACGCAGAATTTGTTCCATCATAACGGGGGCACCGATTTCTCGACGACAGAGAACGGGATTTACAAAAACCTGTACGACCTTGCTGACCTGAACCACAACAACAGCACCGTGGATACCTACCTGAAAGATGCCATCAAAATGTGGCTCGATCTGGGCATTGACGGCATTCGAATGGACGCGGTGAAACATATGCCGTTTGGCTGGCAGAAGAGTTTCATGGCCACCGTTAACAACTATAAGCCGGTCTTCACCTTCGGCGAATGGTTCCTTGGCGTGAACGAAGTGAGTGCCGAAAACCATAAGTTCGCCAACGAATCCGGCATGAGCCTGCTGGACTTCCGTTTCGCACAGAAGGTACGCCAGGTATTCAGGGATAACACCGACAATATGTACGGTCTGAAGTCCATGCTGGAGGGCTCGGCAACCGATTATGCCCAAGTGGAGGATCAGGTCACATTCATCGATAACCATGACATGGAACGTTTCCACGATAACAACGCCAACCGCCGGAAGCTGGAACAGGCCTTGGCCTTCACGCTTACCTCACGCGGGGTGCCGGCCATCTATTACGGAACCGAACAATACATGTCCGGCGGGAACGATCCTAACAACCGGGCACGGATTCCTTCGTTCTCTACGACGACTACCGCTTACCAAGTAATTAAAAAGCTGGCGCCGCTGCGTAAATCCAATCCGGCCATCGCCTATGGAACGACGCAGGAGCGCTGGATCAACAATGATGTGCTGATCTATGAACGTAAATTCGGCAACAACGTAGCGCTTATCGCTGTAAACCGTAACGTGAACACGCCGGCTTCCATTACCGGCTTGGCGACTTCATTGCCTGCCGGCAGCTATGCCGACGTGCTGGGCGGACTTCTGAACGGCAACAGCTTGACCGTTGGCTCAGGCGGAGCGGCTTCCAACTTTACGCTGGCTGCCGGCGGTACGGCCGTATGGCAGTACACCACCGCCGTGACTACGCCAACCATCGGGCACGTAGGACCGATGATGGCCAAACCGGGCGCAACCGTCACCATTGACGGCCGCGGCTTCGGCGCAACCAAAGGCACGGTATACTTCGGCTCGACGGCCGTAACGGGCGCTAACATTACGGCATGGGAAGACACGCAGATCAAAGTGAAGATCCCTGCGGTTGCCGGTGGTGTATATAACATTAAAGTCGCCAATAGCGCTGGCACTTCAAGCAATGTGCACGACAACTTCGAAGTGCTGACCGGGGATCAAGTCAGCGTCCGGTTTGTCGTGAACAATGCCACCACCGCGCTCGGACAAAACGTGTACCTGGCAGGCAGCGTAAGCGAGCTTGGTAATTGGGACCCGGCCAAAGCCATCGGTCCGTTATATAATCAGGTCATCTATCAGTACCCGACCTGGTACTATGACGTCAGCGTGCCTGCTGGCAAAACCATTGAATTCAAATTCCTGAAAAAACAAGGCTCAACGGTAACGTGGGAAGGCGGATCAAACCATTCCTTCACCGCTCCAACGAGCGGCACGGCCACGATTAATGTAAACTGGCAGCCGTAAGCCCGCCGTATGCTACCACTTCGGATGCGAGCCGACAGCTGTTAGCACGCCGCATGCTACCACATCATAACCGCTCCGGCGAGCGGCACGGCCACCATTAGTGCGAAGCAGTGGCTGCAACCCATAGGCTTTTGCTAAGAGCAGCACCTAAACAAAACCAGCTCCGGGAATTGTCCCAGAGCTGGTTTTTATTCATGCAGTTCATAATTCCAGGCAATAGCATATTACGCACGAAGCACCTCAACGTTCCCTGCACTGCATGAGCGATTCCCAAAGGGAGAGTGTCCCAGCAGGTAGTAACTCAACAAGCAGACGGGGCAACTCAACGATCCCTCGCTATATCCCAGCACTCCCGAGTAACACGCTACCAACAAAAAGCCGATGAAGATGTTCCCCTTCATCGGCTTTTTGTCCATCCCCTCCCACACCCTAGGCGTAAATGGTTGTACGCATAGCACGAAGCAGCGGAGAGGACGAATCGATTCCGGAAAAACGATAGTGGTCGCCTTTGCCCCCGATTTTCTACTGCAGAATTATAATCCCAAGAAAATTGGGGGCAACAGCGATTGGAGGAACGATACGTACTCGCAGCGTCTCACTATACAAAAACTATTTACGTCCTGAACATCACCAATGACTTGCGCAATCCCTCCGACAGCTCCTCCAAGCGTGAAGACAGGGCAACCAGCTTCTCGCTCACCTTGAACTGCTCGGATGACATCGAAGCAACCTCCTCCGTGGCGGCGCTCGTCTCTTGCACAATCGAGCTCGCCTCCGAGATCGAGTCGGTCAGAGTAAGCTGGGAACCGATCAGTACCTCTACCGAACGGGTCGATTCGCGGATCTCGGTTAAAAGAGCATCCATCTCGTGGCGAACATGATCAAATACGCCCTGAGCTTCCTGAACCGAATGCAGCTGCTCGTCAAAGAGCGGTGATGCCGACGTCAATGCATCAACAGAGCCTTGCACTTCAGTCCGGATATCCTTGATCATCGCGCCTACGGTATGGATCGATTCCTTGGAACGATCCGCCAAGCTCCTCACTTCATTGGCTACGACCATGAAGCCGCTGCCTGCTGCCCCCGCACGGGCCGCTTCAATCGTCGCGTTAATGGACAGCACATTGGTTTGATGCGTGATCTCCGACATCAGCTCCAATATTTTGTGAATCGACGCGGTATTATCCTTCAGCTTCTCCGCATTCTGGACGATGGCCCGGTTCACCTGATTAATCCGCGTGGATTTTTCCACCAGATTATCCATATGCCGGGCACCCTCTCCCGTCACCCGAAGCACCCGATCAGCCGCTGCCCCCATCACTTGATTCGAATCCGAAACCTTGCTCATCTGGACGCCAATGTTCTCAGCCAGCTGATTCTCCCGTTCGGCTTCCATCGCCAGGCTTCCGCTTCCTTGTGCAATCTGCTCCATGGCCGATGCGATTTCACCTGCCGTCAACGAGGTTCCCTTCGATGCTTCCGCCAACTCCTCCGCCGTTACCAGCACTTCCTTCGCGGAAGCATTCGTCTGATCGACCAAAGCCGAAATTTGCCCCATCATCCGGTTGAAGCTGTGGCCGAGACGGCCAATTTCATCCGCCCGCCGGAACTCCGTCCGAACCCTCAGATTCCCCTGCTCTCCCTCTTCCATCAGGCTGCACATCTGGTTCAGCGGGCGGCCGATGGAACGCATCATATAATAGCCGATCAGTACCGCAATAAGGATCGCGGCCACAATGACCACAAGCGTCACGGCCAGCAGTTTGTCCGTGGCTTGCACGAAATCGCTAACGGGAGCAAAGCCGACCATATGCCAAGGAGCCGTCTTCAGCGGCGTATACACCACCATCTGCTCGTCGGCGGTGTAATAAATCCCTCCTTCTTCGGCCTCTTGAGGAACCGTAATTGTGGACGGCTGCATCAGCTGGGCCGTGTCCATGTCGTGCACGATCCGGTTGTCATCGGCCACGATTCGCATCTGCCCGTTATTCCCTATTTTTAAATTCGCCAGCACCTCTCCGACCGCCTCGTCCTTGATATCGATCAGCAGGATGTACTGCGCGTCCGGATTCTTCAGGTTTTTCAGCAATCTCCCCATCGTCATGGTGGCGGTTTTCTCGTTCTCCATAAAGCCTTGCACCTCTGTCGGGAACCATACCGGTTCGCCATCGGCCTGTATAATCCGGTCAATCTTCGCCTTCACGCTATCCGCGGATGACATGCCCGATAAGCCCGTGGAGTTATAGGAGCTTTGAGCTTGAAGATTGGGCGCAACCAGACGCATGCCCTGCAGACGTTTATCCGAGGATGCCATCCCGTTCAGCTTCTCACGGATTCGGTTCTCGGCCTGCGTTTTGTCCCGAATGCCGATATCCGCAGTACTCACCGTAATGAGATCCTCGCGAAGCACCGTATCCAAGGCCCACTGACGGGAAGCGGCTTCATATTGGGCCAGCAGAAAATCCAGCTTGTCCGCCGCCTGCATCATCTGCCCCGAAGTCGCTTCCGACACCTGATCCATCACCGTGTCCTTGGAGATGAAATACGATAATATGCCCAACGCTGAGGATAACAGCACGATCGTGGTAAAAAAGATAACAAACAGCTTCATCCCAACTGCTTTGAATTGAAAACGTCTCATCATGTTCATATGTAGATGTCCCCCTGCATCGATGTTTAAATGCAAAAAGACACAGCTAGCGGTTACCGGCTGTGTCTCTTCGATGTTCTCTCTATCTATCTGTCTAATGATGAATCCATACGATTAGCTATCCGTACCTTACCCTTTGCTTGCACCAGCCGTCATGCCATCGACCAGCAAACGCTGCAGGAACACAAACAGCAGGGTGATCGGCAGTGCGATCAGTACCGATGCGGCAGCGAACAGCGTAAAGTTACTGTCCTGAGTCGAGTTGACGAGATCCCACAAACCGACGGCGAGCGTCCAGTTTTCTTTTGTCCGGAGCACGAGTCTGGCAAAGATAAAGTCTACCCACGGACCAACGAACAGGGTCAAGCCCATATACGTGATCATCGGCTTCGACAACGGCAGAATGATTTTGCGGAAAATCTGGAAGTTGGTGGCTCCGTCGATCTTCGCCGCTTCATCCAAGCTTCGCGGTATCGTATCCAGGAAGCCCTTCATGATCAGGGTTCCGCCTAGCGGTGCCCCAGCCGCATACACGATAATCATCGCCGCATGCGTGTTCAGCAGATCCAGGGAGTTCAGCAAGATATACAGGGCGATCATACTCATGAAGCCCGGGAACATCCCCAGCACGAGAATGACCGATAGCGCATTCTGCCGGCCTTTAAACCGGAACCGGGATACCGCATAGCTTGTAAGCAGGACAAGAATGGTCCCGATAATCATGGAGAATATCGCAATTTTCAACGTATTCATGTACCACGTGCCAAACAGAAAGCTTTGGGACGTAAACAATTCTTTATAATGACTGAGCGTAAAAGATTCTGGAATCAAGGATTTGCTGTACAACGACTTTCCGGGACGGAAAGAGGCCAGAATAATCCAGAGCGCCGGGTAAATACAACCGATCGCGATGATGACAAGCGTAATGTAACTTGCCGTCAGGCGAATCGCATTTCTCATTTTAATTCCCATTATTGGATCATATCCTCCTCTTTAAAGGATCTGGTTCTGCGATAATTGTAAATCGAGAAGGTCGCAATAATCATGAAGATGATGATACCGATGGCCGATGCCATGCTGTAGCGCTGCTGATCAAGGGTCAGTTTATAGAGCCAGGTTACCAGCAGGTCCGTCGCCCCCGCATATTGATAGTCACCCACAACCGGGTTACCGTTCGTCAGGAGGAAAATCAAGTTAAAGTTATTAATGTTACCGGCAAATTGCGTAATCAGTACCGGTGCCGTCGAGAACAAAATCATCGGCAGGGTGATAATTTTGAATTTCTGGTATCCGGTCGCCCCATCCACATCGGCCGCTTCATAAAGATCCTTCGGTATTGTAGTCAGGACACTCATGACAAGTAGCATGGATACCGGAATACCTACCCACATATTGACGATAATAACGGTCACTTTGGCCCAGACCGGATCGGTCAGCCATGGCAGTCCTTCCAAACCGAAATATCTTAAATACTGGTTGATCGGTCCGAATTGTCCGTTAAACATATTACGCATCACGAGCAAAGAAATCAGCTGCGGAATCGCATATGGAATGATCAGAATGACACGCCATACGCCTTTGAAACGAATTCCTTTTTGTTGAATAAGCAATGCAACGAGCACACCGCCAAAATACGTCGTTACCGTGGCCAACACAGCCCAGATGATCGTCCAGGTCAGGACGCCGAAGAAGGTGTGGCTCCACGATTTCAATGCGACGAGATTGGTGAAGGTTTTGAAACCGACCCAGTCAACCAGATTCGCCGGCGGCAGATTGTTTGGTGCGGAATAGTTCGTAAACGCCAGCATGACCATGAAGATAATCGGCATAACCGTAAAAAACAAAATACCGATGGCCGGCAGTGTCAGGAAAGATTGCGCAAATTTCCATTCAAAAATATAGTAAAGGGTCTGTCTGAAATTGTTGGGTTTCACACCCTGTTCCCTTAGTTTTCCAGCGTTATATGCGTTTTTGATATTGGCATAATACCCAATAAGAAAAAGCGCAAACATAATCATGGTGATAAGTCCTTCAATCAGCAGATTGATGGAATGGTCACCTGCTACCATTTGGGTTAATCCGTTGACTTTCTCTAAATGGCTTCCCTGTTCCCCCAAAGTTGTCATTCCCCAGATGGCATCACCCAGGTTGTTGATGAAGTAATACAGACTGAATATACCTACGATAAGTAAAAGAACGCCTTTGATCCATTGCCGGTTGTAAAGCTGACCCAGACCCATACAGATGGCTGATAATACGGCTGCTGTCGTACGATGTTGACGCATGCTCCCTCCATTCTCCTCTCCATATAATCGAGGAATCACCCGCCGGTTGTTCGGCGGGTGAACTTCTTCATCTATCTCGCATTATATAAGAACGTAATTACTCGCCAGCTCCACCACTGTTGAGATCTTTCACTTGATTTACAGCTTTATCAAGCGTTTCTTTCACGTCTTTGTTGTTATCCCAGATCTCAGCCAGCGCAGCGCCTACAGGAGACCATACGTTAGCCATTTCAGGAACGGATGGCATCGGTTGGGAAGATTTGAATTGCTCTGTGAATGCCGATACATACTCGTCATTCTTGATTTGATCGTCTTCTTGAGCTTCGTTGTTGGTTGGAACCGATCCAACCAATGCGCTCAGTTTCAATTGCGCTTCCTTGCTTGTTGCAAAGTCAGCAAACAAACGAGCAGCTTGCGGGTATTTCGTGAACGAGCTTACGTACCAAGCTTTGATACCGGAGAACGATACAGCAGGCTGGCCGCCGATCGTTGGGATTGGAGCAACGCCAAGCTTGTCGCCAAGCGCTTCTTTGTATCCGCCAAGCTCCCAAGGTCCGTTAATGTCCATAGCCAGATCGCCGGATGTGAACAGTCCGCGCTTGATATCAGGCGTAATGTCGCCGGATTTAACCGGAAGGATTTCTTTCAGGCTTGCGTAAACTTCCATACTCTTGACTGCGCCTTCATTGTTGAGGCCGATATCGTTGACATCTGCGCCGCCGTTACCAAAGATGTAGCCGCCATTGGAAGCAAGGAATGGATATGCGAAGTACAGGTTACCTGTTTCGAACATAAATCCATATTTGTTCTTGGATTTGTCAGTGAAGGTTTTGCTGAATTCAATAACTTCTTCCATCGTTGTTGGAACTTCTTTTACCAGGTCTTTGTTGTAGTACATCAGGTATGTTTCAGCAGCGCGCGGGTATCCGTACAGAACGCCGTCATAGCTTACGCCTTGGATAGCGGCTTCCGTGTTGCTGCTCTTCGTTTTTTCTTCGAAGTAATCATTTGGCAGAACCAGGTTTGTAGCTACGGCTTTACCCAGGTTATCGTGAGGGAACAGTACAACGTCAGCACCCAATCCAGATGGTCCGTCTTGTTGAAGCTTGGTAACTTGGTCGGTTGGAGACAATTCTTCGATGGTTACTTCAACGCCGTATTTCTCGGTAAATTCTTTTGCAACCGCATCCGTGTAGGCTCTTTCGTCTCTACTTTCCCATACGATCAATTTAGCGCCTTCTTCTGGCTTAAGTTCTGGTGCTTCTGTATTTTCGGCCGGCGTCTCCTGGGCCGGTGGATTCTCAGCAGGTGCCTCAGCAGCAGGAGCAGGTGAATTTCCTCCGCACGCTGTAATGGAGAACGCCAACGTGAAGGTTGCAGCTAGCGTAAGTAGTTTCTTCATCTTCATTCCATGATTACCCCTCTCAATAAATGATCAGAAAATGTTGGAAATCTGCGCAAACGATTTCAGAAAATTTTCAGCGTCTCTTTTTCTATGTAGCATCTGACGAGATACTTTGGAAAAATCCCGTTGAGAAAGCGCTTCATTCACTGAAAACATCATACAACATTTAATATCGAATGTAAAAACGTTTGCACAGATCATTTTTAGCCGTTTTAAGCATATAATCTCTTATTACCTTCACTATTCACTCTATTTCGTAAGTTATCATAAAAATAGTTGTGCATATGCTGTGCAATTCAGTCATTTCACACGTTATTTGAGACAAGAATGCATAATAAATGGTTGCTTGTTGAACAAACGTTTGCACAATAATGTGAATTAGAAATGATTAAGCCCGACCTACCAGGAGGCGAACTTAAATCTTAGCTTTACTCCCTTTATGCATTTCCGATAACAGCAAGAAAGGACTACCGCTCATGATCTTTGAATACAGATCGGCGGCAGTCCCTCCATTTTTTTGCATGGATGTTAGCGAATGAAGCTTGCTTATTGCAGCGCCTTGAGCGCAATATCCGTCCGGTTAAACTTCCCTTCAAATGCAATCGCTTCTGCCCGTTCATAGGCTTTCGCACGTGCTGAAGCAATATCAGCCCCTAAACCGACAACGCCCAGGACACGTCCCCCATTCGTTCTCCACGTTCCATCGGCATCGCGAGAAGTGCCCGCATGAAATACAATCGTCCCGTCCTGCTCGTTGTCCAGCCCAGTGATCGCAATTCCTTTCGGATACGATGCAGGATAACCGCCGGAAGCCAGAATGACGCATACAGCTGCTTCGTTACTCCACTCCAGCTCAAGATCAGCCAGATTTCCATTTACGGCTGCAAGGAAAACGTCAAGCAGATCGGTCTTCAGACGCGGCAATACGACCTGCGTTTCCGGATCGCCGAATCTGGCGTTGAATTCGATCGTCTTCGGTTTGCCGTCCGGCGTGATCATCAATCCGGCAAACAGAACGCCCCGGAACGGACGCCCTTCGGCTACCATCGCTTTGGCCGTAGGCTTGATGATCGTCTCAATCGCCTCTTCAATGATGGATGACTGAATATGAGGCAATGGCGAATAAGTTCCCATTCCTCCCGTATTCGGTCCCTGATCTCCATCATAAGCCGGTTTATGATCCTGTGCCGCCGACATCGGCTTCACGGTTTCACCATCCACAAAGGCCAAAATCGACATTTCCTGGCCTTCCAGGAACTCCTCGATGACCACCCGGCTTCCGGCATCGCCAAACACCTTCGATTGCATAATATCGCTGAGGGCCTGCTCGGCTTCCTCGATCGTCCGTGCAACGGTAACGCCCTTGCCGGCTGCGAGCCCGTCTGCTTTCACGACGATCGGCGCACCTTGCTGGCGCAAGTAAGCAAGCGCCTCCTCGTAATCGTCGAACTTCGCGTAAGCTGCCGTCGGAATATCGTATTTATGGAGCAAATCCTTCATAAAGGTTTTGCTGCCCTCGATTTCGGCTGCATTTTTACGCGGACCGAATACCGGGATGCCTGTAGCGTCAAATGCATCCACAATGCCGTCAGCCAGCGGATCATCCGGACCGACGACGATGAGTCCCACTTGCTTCTCCACGGCGAATACCGCCAGCTTATCAAACTCTGATACCGCAATCGGCACGCACTCGGCCAGCTGTCCGATGCCGGCGTTGCCGGGTGCGCAGTAAATCTTATCCGCTTTCGGGCTCTTCGCCAATGCCCATACGATGGCATGCTCTCTTCCGCCGCCTCCGATAACCAAAATATCCATGGTTTTCCCTCCCGCTTCATTTCAAATTCACCGATAAAATTTCATAACATGAATGATTTACAGGGCGAAGCGTGAGGTCGCCTTCACCTTCTTGCCCCCTTAAACTTAAAGGCGGCGCGCTCGAAAGAGCGGCGTCGCCTCTATATGCTGCTGAATGAAAGGTGATCCTTCAGCTGCAGCCTGAAGGCTGCAGCGAAGCCCCCTTTTTAAACGCATGAATTAGTGCTTGAAATGTCTCACGCCGGTAAAGACCATGGCGATCCCGTATTCGTTGGCTGCCTTGATGGATTCCTCATCCTTAATGGAGCCGCCCGGTTGAATGATGGCCGTAATGCCGGCTTTCGCCGCAAGCTCCACGGTATCTCCCATCGGGAAGAACGCATCGGAAGCGAGAACGGCGCCTTTGGCTTTCTCCCCCGCCTGCTCCACCGCAATGCGCGCGGAACCGACACGGTTCATCTGCCCTGCGCCAACGCCAACGGTCATGTCGTCCGCTGCCAATACGATTGCGTTCGACTTCACGTGCTTGACTACCTTCCAGCCGAAGAGGAGCTGCTTCAGCTCGGCTTCCGTAGGTTTACGATCCGTTGCAACTTGCAGGTCTGCGACATCCAGGGAATGCACATCGCTTTCTTGTACAATCATGCCGCCCTCGATGGTTGTCACGGCAAGCGTGCTTTGGCGCTCCTTGGCCGAGCCGAACTCGCCCATCTTCAGAAGACGGATGTTCTTCTTCTTCGTCAGAATCTCCAGCGCCTCAGGCGTGAAGTCAGGTGCCAGGATAATTTCAAGGAAGATATCCTTCAGCAGATCTGCCGTCGGCGCGTCAATCGTCCGGTTCGCCGCCACGATGCCGCCGAAGATGGATGTCGGATCCGCATTGTAAGCTTTTTGATAAGCTTCCAACACATTCGTCCCGATGCCGACGCCGCAAGGGTTCATATGCTTCACCGCCACCACGGTCGGCTCGTCAAACTCCTTCACGATCTGCAATGCCGCATTCGCGTCATTGATATTGTTGTAAGAGAGCTCTTTGCCGTGCAGCTGCTCCGCTGTCGTCAAGGTACCCGCTGGTGCCAGCGGTTTACGGTAAAATGCCGCCTTTTGATGCGGATTCTCACCGTAACGAAGGTCCTGAATTTTCTCGTAGGTTACGCTAAAGCGCTCAGGAAGCGGATTCCCTGTCACATTCGACAAATAGTCGGAAATCAACGTATCGTAGGCCGCCGTATGACGGAATACCTTGGCTGCAAGACGTTTACGGGTTTCCAAGGTCGTGTCGCCGCCGCCCCGGATCTCCTCAATCACGCTGCCATAATCCGCAGCATCGACAACCACGCTCACAAAAGCATGGTTTTTCGCAGCCGAACGCAGCATTGTTGGACCGCCAATGTCGATATTTTCGATTGCATCTTCATACTCGACATCCGGCTTCGCGATCGTTTCCTGGAATGGGTACAGGTTCACCACGACCATATCGATGTAATCGAGGCCCAGCTCCTGCATCTGACGCTGATGCTCTTCACTGTCGCGAATGGCAAGCAAGCCGCTGTGCACAGCTGGATGAAGGGTTTTGACGCGTCCGTCCAGAATCTCCGGAAATCCGGTCACATCGGAAATACCGATGACAGGAACTCCTTCTTTGGCGAGGAGGTTCTTGGTTCCCCCTGTCGAAATGATCTCTACACCCAATGAAGACAACTCGCGGCAAAATTCCACGATGCCGGTTTTATCCGAAACGCTGACCAAAGCTCTTTTGATACCCACGTTCATACCCCCTATTTTGAATGAAAATCAACTAAGTAAGCCTGTCTTGATTCCGTAGATGCTGTCGAAGATCCATAATTGCAAATTATTTCCCGAGAAATATCGAACATGTCGATTCACTGTAAGACCTTGTCCGCTTTTATTACAAAAGCAATTTACGCAATCGTCACATTCCGCCCGTTCAACGAAATCCGGCCCTGAGCGAACCAGGAAACGACTTCAGAGTATAACTTCTGCTCCACCGTGTGAATACGCTGTGCCAGCACTTCCGCCGTATCGCCTTCCTTGATCTCTACCGCCTTCTGAGCAATAACGGGTCCGGTATCCATGCCACCATCCACGAAATGAACCGTGACACCGGTCATCTTCACCCCATAGTCCAGCGCTTGGCCAATCGCGTCTTTACCTGGAAAAGCAGGCAATAGCGAAGGATGAATGTTGATAATCCGGCCGCTATAGAACTCGACAAAGGAAGGGCTCAGCAGCCGCATATATCCTGCAAGAACAATCAATTCGACACCGCGCTGCTGAAGCTCCGCCGCAATCTCCCGTTCGTAATCTTCCTTCGAGGCATATTCCTTCGGCTGAAACGCGAATACATCCACATTCGCCGCTTTAGCCAGCTCTACGACGGGAGCCTGCGGCTTGTCGCATACCAGAATGCTGATCTCGCCGCCCAAAGCTCCCCTTTGCTGCGCGTCTGCCAAAGCCTGAAAGTTGCTGCCCCTGCCGGAAGCGAAAACCGCAATCCGAAACGATCTCATTAAACCTCAGCTCCCGTGAAGGTTACGATGCGCTCGCCTTCGGTCACGCGGCCGATCACATAAGCCTCTTCGCCTGCGGAACGGAGGTATTGAAGCGCCCCGTCTGCATCCTGTTCCTTGACGACAAGCACCATGCCGATTCCCATATTAAATGTCGTAAACATATCCTTGTTCGAAATGCTGCCTTTTTCCTGCATCAGCTTAAAGATCGGCAGGATCGGCCAAGCACCGTATTCGATGTCGACATTGACGCCATCCGGCAGCATACGCGGAATATTCTCGATGAATCCGCCGCCCGTAATATGCGCCATGCCCTTTACTTCGATCTCTTTCAACAGTCCGAGCAGCGGCTTCACATAAATTTTGGTCGGTGCGAGCAGCACGTCACCAAGACGTCCGCCCAGTTCCGGAAGCTCTTGCTGAAGGGAGTAGCCGGCGTCCTCCAGAAGCAGCTTGCGGACAAGCGAGAAGCCATTACTGTGCACGCCGCTGGATGCTAGACCAATCACCGTGTCCCCTGCCGCGATATTCGACCCGTTGATCATTTTGCTTTTGTCGACAATCCCTACGGTAAAGCCCGCGATGTCATACTCGCCTTCGCTGTACATACCCGGCATTTCCGCCGTCTCTCCGCCGATCAGGGAACAGCCTGCTTGGTTGCATCCGTCTGCGATCCCTTTGACAATGGATTCGATTTTGGATGGAATGACCTTGTCACACGCTAAATAGTCGAGAAAAAAGAGCGGTTCTGCGCCTTGCACCACAATATCGTTGACGCACATCGCTACCGCATCGATGCCGATGGTATCGTGTTGGTCCATCGCAAATGCGAGCTTCAGCTTTGTGCCGACGCCATCCGTGCCTGAGACGAGTACCGGCTCTTCATATTGGTCTTTATTCAGCTTAAACAGTGCGCCAAAACCCCCGAGGTCGGTCATGACTTCCGGTCTGAAAGTCGTTTTGACATGCTTTTTCATCCGCTCTACCGCTTCGTTGCCTGCAGCGATATCCACGCCTGCTTGTTTGTAAGTATCCGACACGCGCACAACACTCCTTTTTCGTTATGACGAAAGTATCCATTCATATATCATTTATGGGCTTAATCAATAATCAGCTTAAAGAGGTTGTTCAAAAAGCTCTCTTTTGATAAGAAAACCAATCGAGGCCAATCAAGGATGAGCGACCGCGATTCAAAGGTAGGTTTTCTTGCGATATAGAATTTCATCAGCTCTGCTGATAACGAATAAATTCTATATCTAACACGAAGTGAATCAGGAAGCCACTCAGCATCGAATCTTGAATTCAGCCAGGCCTTCTGGTGCTCACGTACCAGACGTACGCTCCGCTCCTCAGTCCCTTTCTTCATCCAACCTTCTCGGTGCTGAAAACCGACCTTTTTGAACACGCACTTAAAGGATAAAACCTAGAAAAAATGGCTGTCCACTGCAGAATCAGCAGCTGCAGCCCATCTTCTCTTCCCCGTTAAAATCAATCTGCGTCGGGTAATCATTATCAAAGCATGCCATGCACAACCCGCCTTTAGGGCTCTGCTCATCATAACCGCCAATAGCGGATATGAGGCCCTCCGGGCTCAGGAACGATAAGGAATCCGCGTTGATTTCCCGGCAGATTTCCTCGACGCTTTTCTCGGAGGCGATCAGCTCCCTGCGGTCCGGCGTGTCGATGCCGTAGAAGCAAGGGTTCTTGAACGGCGGCGACGTAATCCGCACATGCACTTCGGTCGCGCCCGCTTCGCGAAGCAAATTAACGATCCGGCGGGACGTGGTTCCCCGTACGATCGAGTCATCGATCATGACCACCCGTTTGCCTTCGACGACGCGCCGTACCGCGCTCAGCTTCATCTTCACGCCCTGCTCGCGCAGCTCCTGGCTCGGCTGAATGAACGTCCGGCCCGTATATTTATTCTTGATTAATCCCAGCTCGTAAGGAATGCCCGTTTGCTCGGCATAACCGATCGCGGCCGAGATGCTGGAATCCGGTACGCCCGTAACGACATCCGCATCCACGAACGATTCCAGGGCCATCTTGCTGCCCATCCGTTTGCGGGCCGAATGCAGGTTGGAGCCGTTCAGATCGCTGTCCGGACGGGAGAAATAAATATATTCCATCGCGCACAGCGCTTTGCGTCCCGCTTCCGTATAACGCTCTTCCCGAAGCCCGTTCCGATCGAGGATCAGCAGTTCCCCGGGAGCGACATCGCGGATCGCCTCCGCCCCGATGACTTCAAGCGCACAGGTCTCGGAGGTGAAGATATACGCATCGCCCAGGCGCCCCATCGTGAGCGGACGGAGTCCGTTCGGGTCCGAGGCGACGAGCAGCTTGTCATTGGTCATGAGCAGAAACGCAAAGCCGCCCACCAGGCGCTGTAAGGCATCCTTGGCAGCCTCGACAAAATCCTTCGGCGAACGTGCGATCAAATGCGCAATGACCTCCGTATCGCTGGTCGTCTGGAAAATGGAGCCCGCCATCTCCAGCTCGCGCCGAAGCTTCGGCTCGTTCACGATGTTGCCGTTCGTTGCGATCGCCAGATTGCCCTCGCGATATTTAAAGACGAGCGGCTGCGCATTTGTCAGCCTGCTGTCCCCGCTGGTCGAATACCGGACATGCCCGATCGACATGCTGCCCTGCAGCGATTCCAGCTTATCTTTATCAAATACTTCTTTTACCAGCCCCATACCGCGGTGATAATTGAAATTCTCGCCATCGGCCACGCAGATTCCTGCGCTTTCCTCGCCGCGGTGCTGGAGGGCGTGAAGCCCGTAATAGGAAAGGGAGGCGGCATCGGAATGCCCAAACACCCCGAATACGCCGCACTCTTCTTTTAATGTATCGAAAATATCGCTCTGACCTGTTCCCTCATTGTAGTAATCCCCTGTCCACAGTCCTTCGGGTATCAGTTCATGAGACATGGAATGGCATCCTCCCAGACGGATTTCAAAGCCTCCACGGATTCTTCCAGCGCAGAAGCACCGTTAATGTTAATGCTAAGCTTGTTTCCGCCGACTACGCCAAGCGCGGTAAATGGAACGCCCGCTTCTTGCAGGAGCTTCTCCAGCGCGTTCTTATGATCAGGAGACACGGAAAGCACGATCCGGGATTGGCTCTCGCTAAAGAGCGCTACGTCGCTGCGCAGATCGGTTGACCACTGCACGCTCGCCCCAACGTTGCCGCTGATGCAGCTCTCTGCCAGTGCGGCTGCAAGTCCGCCCTCCGACACGTCATGCGCGGATTGTACCAGACCGGATTGGATAGCCTTCAGTACGCCGCCGAGCAATTTCTTCTCGGTATCCAGGTTGAGCTCCGGCGGTCTGCCTTCCGACACCCCGTGAATCATCGCTTGGAACTCGCTGCCTCCCAGTTCGTCACGGGTATCGCCCAGCACATAGATGGCATCGCCTTCCGCCTTGAAGCCCTGCGTTGTAATATGATCCGTATCATGGATCAGGCCAACCATGCCGACAACCGGCGTCGGATAAATCGCGCCTTTGGCATTCTCGTTGTAGAGGCTGACGTTTCCGCCGATAACCGGAGTTTCAAGCACACGACAAGCTTCCGCCATGCCGTCCACGGCTTTTTCCATCTGCCAGAAAATTTCCGGCTTCTCCGGGCTTCCGAAGTTCAGGTTATCCGTAATCGCCAGCGGCTCTGCACCGGAGCACACGATGTTGCGCGCTGCTTCGCTGACCGCGATTCTGCCGCCAAGCTCAGGGTCGAGATAGACGTAACGTCCGTTACAGTCCGTTGTCATCGCGAGCGCTTTGCGCGTTCCATGCACCGTTACGACGGCAGCATCCGAACCCGGACGAACGGCCGTGCTGGTGCGAACCATATAATCATATTGGTTGTATACCCATGCTTTGCTTGCAAGACTCGGCGAACCGAGCACCTTCTTAAGGGCACCGCCCAAATCCTTCACTTCTTCATAACGGAGCGTATCCACCGCAGCCTGCTCTTGGTAATAAGCCGGTTCTTGGGATGGTTTGTTATAGATCGGGCATTCGTCGACGAGCGCTTTAACCGGCATGTCGCCTACGACCTCACCGTGGTGGATCAGCTTCAGGCGACCATCATCCGTCACTTTGCCGACTTTGGCGCATATGACACCCCAGCGTTCAAAGATTTCTCGTGCTTGGGCTTCATGCTTCGGCTCAACCACGAACAACATCCGTTCCTGGGACTCCGACAGCATCATTTCATAAGGCGTCATGCCCTCTTCGCGCTGAGGCACTTGGTCCAGGTACAGCTCAAGACCATTGCCTGCTTTACTTGCCATTTCCGCACTGGAGCATGTCAAACCAGCCGCGCCCATATCCTGAATGCCCAGCACGATGCCGGAATCAATCAGCTCAAGGCAGGATTCCATCACGAGTTTCTCCATGAACGGATCGCCGACCTGAACGGCCGTACGGTTCGCTTCGGATTCCTCCGTCAGCTCTACGGAAGCGAAGGTCGCCCCATGAATGCCATCTCGGCCAGTTGGAGGCCCGACATAAAAGACCGGATTGCCTACCCCTTTTGCAACGCCGCGCTGAATTTTATCATGGTCGATAACGCCGACGCACATTGCATTGACCAGCGGATTGCCCTCATAGCTTTCGTCGAATACCACCTCGCCGCCTACCGTCGGGATCCCGATGCAGTTGCCGTAACCGGCAATGCCGGACACCACGTGCTCGAACAAATATTTAACGCGATCGCTCTCCAGCTTGCCGAAGCGAAGCGAGTTGAGAATCGCTACCGGTCTTGCCCCCATGGAAAAAATATCGCGGATAATGCCGCCAACGCCCGTGGCTGCGCCTTGATAAGGCTCTACAGCGGACGGATGGTTGTGACTTTCGATTTTGAATACAACTGCCTGGTTGTCGCCGATATCGACGATCCCCGCACCCTCGCCCGGTCCCATCAGGACGCGCGGGCCGCTTGTCGGGAAACGACGAAGCAGCGGCTTGGAATTTTTGTAGGCGCAATGCTCGGACCACATGACACTGAATACGCCGATTTCCGTATAATTCGGCTTGCGTCCCATGAAGGAACAGATCAGCTCGTACTCGCTGTCCGAAACTCCCATCTGCTTGTAAATCTGATGCTCTGCGATCTGTTCTGCCGTCGGTTCCTTAACGGACTTTTGCTGCGCCATGAGTATCCCTCCATGCCTGTAATATGGATGTAAACATTGCTTTACCGTCATCCGAGCCGAGCAGGCTGCTCACCGCGCGCTCCGGATGCGGCATCATGCCGATCACGTTGCCCCGCTCGTTGCAGATGCCCGCGATATCCTCGATCGAGCCGTTCGGATTGTTCTGATACGTAAATACGATTTGCCGGTTGTCCCGGAGCTTTTGAAGCGTTTCTTCGTCACAGTAATAGTTGCCTTCGCCATGCGCGATCGGAATGACAATCTCTTGTCCCTCCGCATAGTCGCGGGTAAACGGCGTTGTATTATTGTTCACTTTGAGCACCGTGTCATGGCAGCGGAATTTCATCGAATCGTTGCGGCGCAGAGCTCCCGGAAGGAGTCCGGCCTCCGTCAAAATCTGAAATCCGTTGCAGATGCCAAGAATATACTTGCCCTCTTCTGCCGCTTTCGCCACTTCGCTCATAACCGGGGCGAATCGGGAAATCGCACCACACCGGAGATAATCTCCATAGGAGAATCCGCCCGGAACCAAAATGCAGTCGTATGGGGAAAGATCCGTTGCCGTATGCCATACATAATCCACCGGCTGACCGATCGTCTCTTCTACCGCCTTATAACAGTCAATATCACAATTGGAGCCAGGAAAGACCAGCACTGCAAATCTCATTGGTTTAGCCCTCCAATTCATAACGGTAGTTCTCAACCACCGTATTCGCCAGAAGCTTCTCGCACATTTCTTTCACTCGCAGCTCGGCTTCCTCACGGTTGTCCGTACCCAGCTCAAGTTCCATATATTTACCGATCCGCAGACTTTCCACTTCCTTGTACCCAATCGAATGAAGCGCACCCTGCACCGCTACCCCTTGAGGGTCCAATACGCTCTGCTTAATCGTGACGTAGACCTTTGCTTTCAACATTGTATCCTGTTCCTCCTCGGTATATATGAATGAAATGGTTTATAAAAGCTTACAGGCTTGCACCCGTGATTCGGCTGTAAATATCGGTGTAGCGGCGCGTCGTCTCCTCCACCACGGCTGGCGGCAGGGGATCCGGCTCACTGTTCTTATCCCAATCGGACGAAGCGAGATACGTGCGCACAGGCTCCTTATCCATACTGTCAATCTCAATGTCGAGCGCATAATTCTTCTCATCCCAGAAACGGGAGGAATCCGGCGTGAAAATCTCATCGATCAAAATGATCTCTCCATCGATCAATCCGAACTCAAACTTGCAGTCGGCCAAAATAATGCCGTGCTCGCTGCAGTAATCGCGGGCAAACTTGTACAGCATCAGGCTTTTGTCCTGCAGCTGCAGCGCCAGCTCCTCGCCGACAAGCTCCTTCATGCGGGAGAGCGAAATGTCCTCGTCATGACCGACATCGTTCTTGGCAGCCGGCGTGAAGATCGGCTCCGGAAATGCCTCATTCTTGCGCAGGCCCTCCGGCAGTTTAATGCCGTTGACCTCTCCCGAGGACTGATACTGCCTCCAGCCCCCACCGGTAATGTATCCGCGAACCACGCATTCGATATCGATGCGCTCGGCCTTGCGGCACACCATGATTCGCCCATCCAACAGGTCCTTGTCCTTGACGGCATCGCCCAGGAGGTTCACGTCCGTATGCACGACATGATTGCTGATAAGCTGTTCCGTTTGTTCAAACCAGAAGGCGCTCAGCTTGTTCAGAACGGTTCCTTTGGCTGGTACAGGCGGCTCCAGCACATAGTCAAAAGCGGAAATGCGGTCGGTTACTACAATGAGTACATGCTCGCCCAGGTCGTATAGTTCACGAACCTTGCCCTTGTACAGCAGCGGTACGTTGACCAGATGCGTGGCGGTCGATAATGCCGGTAATGTCATGTGTTCCTCCCCTTGGGACGACGTATGGCTCGGCTTGAGACTGTCGCTCCCTGTATTTCTATCGGATGAAAAATAGAATGCTCAGTATCATGTTAAAAGTCTTCAGCTTATTCATCACTACGAATGCGGATTGTTTTTCCGATCCCTGTTGCCCCCAGATTTCCTTGAAAATATGATTCAAAGATTGAAATCCGGGGGCAGCATATGCTTTCGATGCTAGCTTTCCTACGGAAAGCTTTCAGGAGACCGCTGACGCTTCTACAAAACAATTCCGCCTTCTCCGTTGTAGTGATTCTCAAGTTCATAGAGCCTTCAGGCCCTAATTCAAATTTCTTAACTACTCCAGTCCCAGCTTGGCAAAAATCGTATCCACATGCTTCAGATGCCAGCTTGGATTAAAGGCATCTTCGATCTCCTCGGCGCTGAGCACCTCGGTGATCTCAGGCGTGGATTCCACAATCTCGCGGAATTGACGCTGCTCTTCCCATGCCTGCATGGCGCGGGGCTGAACGGTGTCGTACGCTTGCTCGCGGCTGAAGCCCTTGTCGATCAGCTTCGTCAGGATGCGGCCAGAGAAAGGAACGCCGTATGTGCGAGCCATGTTGCGCTTCATGTTCTCCGGGAAGACCGTCAGGTTCTTCACGATATTGCCAAAGCGGTTCAGCATATAGTTCAGCAGCATCGTAGCGTCCGGCAGGATAATACGTTCTACCGAGGAGTGGGAAATATCCCGCTCATGCCAGAGCGACACGTTCTCGTAAGCGGAAACCATGTGACCGCGAATGACGCGCGCAAGGCCCGAGATGTTCTCCGAACCGATCGGATTCCGTTTATGCGGCATCGCGGAGGAACCCTTTTGTCCTTTGGCGAATGCCTCTTCCACCTCGCGAACCTCACTCTTCTGGAGCGCGCGGACTTCGGTAGCGAACTTCTCAAGCGAAGTAGCGATGAGCGCAAGGGTTGCCATGTATTCCGCATGCCGGTCACGCTGCAGCGTCTGGGTCGAGATCGGCGCCGGTTTCGTGCCAAGCTTGCGGCAGACGAATTCTTCTACCGAAGGATCAATATTGGCGTACGTGCCGACAGCACCCGAGATTTTGCCGTACTGCACGCCGTCAGCCGCGTGGCGGAAACGCTCCAGGTTGCGGATCATTTCTTCATGCCACAGCGCCATTTTCAAACCGAAGGTTGTCGGCTCTGCATGTACGCCATGCGTTCTGCCCATCATTGGGGTATGCTTGTAGGCCAGTGCCTTCTCTTTCAAAATACCGATAAAGCGCAGGATGTCCTGCTCCAAAATATCGTTGGCTTGCTTGAGCAAATATCCCATCGCGGTGTCCACCACATCCGTCGAAGTCAAGCCGTAGTGGACCCATTTGCGCTCCTCGCCAAGGCTTTCCGATACCGCCCGGGTAAAAGCGATGACATCATGGCGGGTTTCCTGTTCGATTTCATAGATCCGATCCATATTAAAGGTCGCATTCTGGCGAAGCTTAACGGTATCTTCCTTCGGAATGACGCCGAGATCCGCCCATGCTTCGCATGCGCACAATTCCACTTCCAGCCATGCTCTGAATTTGTTCTCCTCGGTCCAAATCGCCCGCATTTCCGGTCTGCTGTAACGTTCAATCATCGTTTAATCCTGCCTCCAAATATTCATTTTCTCTACCCATTCGAGCGCTGCATCGACATCCCCGCACAAGAGGTTGATATGTCCCATCTTGCGGTTGACCTTCGATTCGCTCTTGCCGTATAGATGAAGCTTAGGCACAACGCCGAGAGATTCTGCAAGCGCGTCGTGCTCTCCAAAACGCCGTACTGCTTCCTCCAGATGCTGCCCCAGGAGGTTCACCATGACGACCGGGCTCAGCAGCGTTGTGTCCCCGAGCGGCAGATCGCATATCGCTCTCACATGCTGCTCGAATTGGGAGGTTGAGCATGCTTCCATCGTATAGTGACCCGAGTTATGCGGACGAGGGGCAAGCTCGTTCACGAACAGCTCCCCGTCCTCGGTCACAAACATCTCGACAGCCAGCAGGCCAACGGCTCCCAAGCCTTCAGCCACGCGTTCTGCGAGCTGACATGCTTTGCGCTTTACTTCGCTCGTCACACGAGCAGGTACAATCGACAAGTGCAAAATATTGTTGACATGCACATTCTCTGCCGGAGGGAAGCTCTTCACGATGCCGCTGGGCGTACGCGCCGCGATCACGGAGATCTCGCACGCGAACTTTACAAACTTCTCCAATACCAGCTCTGTCCCGCTGGCGGCCAGCTCTTTGTAGGCTGATTCCAGCTCGTCTTCGCTGCGGAGAACGGCTTGCCCTTTACCATCATAACCTCCCATGGCGGTCTTAAGCACGCACGGAAGTCCAAGTTCAGAGGCGGCAGACCGTAAATCTTCCAAGCTTGTTATTTCACGATACGGCGCAACCGGTACACCGGCCGCTTCGATCGCGGCCTTCTCGCGCAAGCGATGCTGTGTGGTGTACAGCAGCTTGCTTCCTTGCGGAACATAAGACTGCTCCTCCAGAAGCTGGGCCACGCCTGCATCGACATTTTCAAATTCGTACGTAATGACATCGGCTTTCGCCGCGAGCTGCCGGGCAGCCTCCACATCGTCATAACGAGCTGTAACCTGCTCGGCCATCTGGCCAAGCGGGGAGTTCGGCGTCGGATCGAGGGTGACAAACGAATATCCCATCCGGATTCCGTCCAGCGCGATCATTCGTCCGAGCTGGCCGCCGCCAAGTACGCCAATGACGGAACCAGGCAGTAGCTTTTTGCCAGAGACCTTCGTCTGCTGTGCTCCGTTCTTCATCATAGGTTATCGCTGCTTTCCAGCACTTCATCCCGGATACGGTCACGGCGAGCTTGCACTCTTTCCCGAATCCCGGCATCCGAAGTGCCCAAAATCTGGGCTGCGAGCAATCCGGCGTTCGTGGCTCCCGCCTTGCCGATCGCTACGGTTGCTACCGGAATGCCCCCTGGCATCTGCACGATCGACAGCAATGAGTCCAGCCCCTTCAGCGCTTTCGATTTAACCGGAACGCCAATGACCGGCAATACCGTCTTCGAAGCGACCATTCCGGGCAAGTGAGCGGCTCCGCCGGCTCCGGCGATAATGACGCGAAGCCCGCGGCCTTCCGCTTCCTCGGCATAACGGAACATCAGGTCCGGTGTCCGGTGAGCGGATACGACTTTTTTCTCATAAGGAATTTCAAGCTCGTCTAGCACCTGGCATGCATGGGACATCGTATCCCAATCTGATTGGCTTCCCATAATGACTCCTACTTGTGCTGTCATGAGTTACCCCCGCTTTCTTCGAAATTCGACAATCGTATGGTTAACTGCTGAAAAAAAAGTCCGATCCCGTAAACACAAAGTCTGTGCAGGTCTCGGACATACAAGGATTACGAACGCTGCTGCCTGCGTCAAGCAGAAGAGTCTTGCGCATCCGCCGCCAAAGAGGCAACCCTGAAACCAAGCCCCGTCGTAGCCGCACCGTTTGTATTCCCTCGTAGTCCGAAAATTTACGGTTTCCGGGTAGAGACTTCCGGGCCATATCCCCGGCTTTATACGAGAAATATTAAATTTCATCAATCACGCTTCATAAGTTATTTTGAACCTTAACATCCTCAGTTTATCAATTTCTGACACCTAATGTCAACCTAAACACGAACAATCGGATTTACACAAAAAATAATGTTCGTATCTAGGGAGTAAGCATGCAGCAGCAAAAACTTCCTGAAGTTTGCGGGCTTTATAAAAGGTGTGGGCAACGGTCGGACATGAAAGGCCGTGAGCAGTACATGAGGAGCATAGTCCGCGCTGCGCTGACGCATCGTGATTCCGATCGCTGTTAAACACGGGAAACTGGATTGAACCATATAGGGTTGTTTCCCGCGTTTAAAGGCGAAAGCTTGCGCTTCTCCATCCACGATTCGTCCGCTCCGCTAGAGAATATTCAACGAGATTTTTTGCTGCTGCATAGAGGGTAAGGGAAAAGTATTATCGCAGAATAAAATAAGGCATATTCTGCTCTTTCATTGTGGTTACTTACAAGGAAGATAAAAGCGAATGTCGAATTCTTAACAACCGTCACTAATATTAAATACGACAAAACATCTAACCCGACATTTATATTTGAATGCCGCAAACAGAATCTATTCTTAGGAGGAACCCATGGCTATCTATCTCGTAAGGCATGGTCAAGATGAAGAAGGGTACCGCGGAGGTTGGAGCCAGCGGGGACTCATAGAGGAAGGAATCAGGCAAGCGGAGAAGCTGGGGAAGTACTTAGATCAACATCGTCATGATTTTAATATCCATCGAATCGTATGCAGCGATTTGCAGAGAGCCGATCAGACTGCCGCCATCATTGCCGATAAGCTTGGCCTCCCATTCCAAGCTTTTGAGGATTGGAGGGAGATGAATAACGGTCTGCTCGCTGGAATACCTCACTCTTTAGCAGAGGAGAGGTATCCAGGATTATATTTTTCAAGCTTACGGATGGACGAAAAATACCCTGGCGGTGAAAGCCCCCAAGAGAATTTTATGCGGATTAAGGAAACCTTCACGAGTTTATGCCAGGATCAGCTTGCGGTTAACGATCATGAGAACGTATTGGTCGTCACTCACGGGGGAGTTATCAATATCATTTATCATCTCATTAAGGATATGGCTTGGAGCAATAAGAATCCGTTCTTCCCGGCGGCGAACACCGGGCTGTTCAAGATCGAATACCGCGGCGGATGCTGGGAACTTACCCTGGAGAATGCAACACCTCATCTATAACCGAAAGAAACCTGCCTTTTCCATCACGCCCTGTTCTCTGAAAAAAGCATAGTCTACTGCTCGCCATACTTGATTGCATCTACATATTGCTTGGCTTCAACCAAAGATAATCCTAATTCTTCCCTTACGATTTTAATCGCTTTAATATCCTGTCCATCCGTCAGCAGCTGTCTGACTTGAGCATGAACCGGCGGCTCGGGTATTCCTAGTTGGTTTGCAATTTGATTTAACGTGTTCTGCTGCTGTTTCATTCGCTTCTCCATTGCCGTCATTCGGCTGGAGACCATAAGACCGGCCAGAACAACCAAGACCATAAGAAGAATAATTTCCATATAAACCTCCTCTAACTTTAAAGCACCTACCCTCCTAACGGACCGCTGCTAAAAGAAAAACGTCGATCGACGTACTTTCTCTAAGGCAGACCGTTTTTAGCGGAAGTTTATCTTGCGAGATAAGAATGGGGAGCCTCTGACGTTTATCATTTCTCATCTCTTAAAAAAAGGGACGCCTCAGCGTCCCACTATCCCAACAAACTTTATTTTACGACCAGTACCGGAATTTTTGCATGCTGCACCACGTTATGGCTGACACTGCCTAGTACAAACTCGCGGATGCCGCCAAGACCCCGGCTGCCGATGACAATAAGATCACTGCCATTCTGATTCGCGTACTCCAGAATGACTTCAGCCGGAGGACCCTGGATCATCTCCACCTGCCCGGTGACGCCTGACTTCTCAATCCGCTCGCGGATTTCTTCTGTCGTCTGCACGGCAAGATCGTAGACATCTTTATTTAGTGAAGCTGGAATCGGGGCAAGCCCTTCCCCAACGAAGAAACGCGGAAAATCGTAAGCATGAATGACATCCAGCGTAGCTCCCGGCGTTACTTTGGCAAGTTCAACCGCACGTCCGAGCGCTTTGTTCGCTGCTTTGGAGCCGTCGTAAGCTAGAAGAATTTTAGTAAAAAGCATACAGGCCACCTCTTTCTATAATGAAAAGACCTACTACTTATTATTAAACAACTTCATACCGATATGAAACGAGCTTGCTGACTTGCTGCGATGTTCCTATGTAGTTCAGATTAAACAGACTTATCCCCAGAAGTACGTGTATAGCGCGACATTCACGACTAACAACAGCGGCACTCCCAGTTTAAATGATAAATGCCTCGTTTTATGACGTTTGCGGTACATGGCAATCCATACACCCAAGGCCCCGCCAATGGCAGCCAGCAGAAACAGCGTTCTCTCCGGAACGCGATCCCGTCCCAACCGGGCACGCCGCTTATCCTCGGACATGACCAGATAGGCTACCGCATTGATAAAAATAAACCAAACGATCAGTGCAGGTCTCACGTTGGTTCACGCACCCCCATTCCAACTGATCGATCTTGCCCAATCAGCCATTCGCTTTACGTTCTACCGCTATTATAAAACCGCAGGCTAATGAAGACAATGCCGGCTAAATAATCTTAGCCATGACCAAGCCATCTATGAATGCCATTATTAGGACACGGCCGAGATCATAAATCCAACGGACCCGTGTCCGGCATAATGACAACCAGATCATGCTCAACCACTACGAAAACTTATGATTCATTCTTGGATATTTCATTCAGGCTTGGAACATAGTCTGCAGCCTTTTTCGGTTTGAGGGTCTTGCTCTCCTCAAGAATGCTTGATTTGTTCTGCTGGTTTTCGGTTTTTCTTGCTTTATGATTCGGCATGCAAATCACCCCCTGTCCGTAGAATGAGCTATTGCACCCGAGGTTATGCTAACAACGGCAAGAAAAACGCATTTCAAGCCTTGGGAGATGCACCATTGCAGACTATTCCTTCCCCTTCTGCTCAAGGGCCGCCTTCAACAGGTCGCCCAGGTTCGAGCCGATCGACTCCGGCTTGCTGTATTGCTGCACGAGCTTCCGCTCCTCGCGTTTGTTCACATGCTTGGCGTCCTTCTTCAGCGTTTCCGTAATGCCGCAGCCAAGGCACTGCACGAACAGCCCCGCCTTGCCTTCTTTCATCTCCATCTTCTTGTGGCACTGCGGGCAGCGGCGGTTGGACAGACGCTTCTCGCCTGAACGCTTGTATCCGCAATCGTCGCTCGGACATACTAGCAGCTTGCCGCGCTTGGTCTTCTTCTCAAGCAGCCTGGTGCCGCAATCCGGACAGTGGCTGTTTGAAACATTATGCGGTTTGTACTCCGCATCGCTTCCCTTTACATCCGTGACCAGCTTCTTGGTCATGTCCCGTATTCCGCGCAAGAACGGCTCCGGCTTGCCCTGCCCCTTTGCGATCCGTTCGAGCTCGGCCTCCCAACGCGCCGTGAGCTCCGGTGTTCTTAGCTCTGGAGCGACAAGCTCAATCAGTTGCTTGCCTTTGCCTGTCGGATGGAGGGTTTGCCCCTGCCGTTCGATCGTGTCCGAGCTAACCAGCTTCTCGATGATATCAGCCCGGGTCGCGGGGGTTCCAAGCCCGTGCTTCTCCATCTGGGAGAGCAGCGCCGCTTCGTTATAACGCTTCGGCGGCTGGGTACGTCCCGGTTTCAGCACGCAGCGGACCACCTTCACCGACTCTCCTTCTCGCAGCTCCGGCAGGAGCTTGCCTGAAGACTGGCCCTGAACATCGTCCTGCTCGTCATCAGCGTCATCATCATAATCGCCGCCGTATACCTCGCGCCATCCGCTGTCCTTGATCGTAGTCCCTTTCGCGTAGAGCTGCTCCCCCTCAATCTGAACGGTAACCGATACGTTATCGTAGCGGGCAGGAGGATAGAACAAGCTGATGAACCGGCGTACGATAAGATCGTACAGCTTGCGTTCATCGACAGACAGCTGATTCAGCAGCACGGTTTGTTCGGTTGGAATGATGGCATGGTGATCCGTAACCTTGCTGTCATCCACGACCCGTTTGCCTGGCGATAAATTTTTGCGCAGCAGCGGGCGGGCAATGGACGCATACGGTCCGATCGCAATGCTCGACAGTCTCTCCTTCAACGTTCCGACCATATCGGATGTCAGGTAACGGCTGTCCGTACGCGGATAGGTGACCAGCTTATGCTGCTCATACAGGCGCTGCAGCACATTCGAGGTCTGCTTGGCCGAGAATCCGAATCGACGGTTGGCATCCCGCTGCAGTTCGGTCAAATCGTATGCCAGCGGATGCGGTTCAGTTTTCTCGCTCTTTTTCACGCTGACGATTTTTCCGGTGCTGCCCTCCAGCTTCTGCTTCAGCTTGGCCGCCTTATCCTTCTCGAATAAACGACCGTCTCCGCCGGACGGACGCCACGATACCTCAAAGCTCCCCAGATCCGCCTGCAGCGTCTCATACTCCTGGGAGCGGAAATTCACGATCTCCTTCTCCCGGTCCATAATCATCCCGAGCGTTGGCGTCTGAACCCGGCCCGCCGACAGCTGTGCATTAAATTTGGTCGTCAGCGCACGCGTCACATTCAGTCCAACCATCCAATCCGCTTCCGCCCGGCAGCGTGCGGACTCATACAGCCGGTCGAACTGCTGCCCCGGCTTGAGTGATGCAAAACCTTCCTTGATCGCCTTATCCGTCTGGGAAGAAATCCACAGCCGCTTGAACGGCTTGTTCCACTTCGCCATTTTCAGGATCCAGCGCGCCAGCAGTTCTCCTTCACGGGCGGCATCGGTGGCAATAATCATCTCGCCGACGTCCGCGCGCTTCATCAGATGCTGAACCGTCTTGAACTGGTGGCTTGTTTCCTTCAGCACCTTAAGCCTTGTGTTATCCGGCAGGATCGGCAAATCCTCTAGAACCCAAGTCTGGTACTTCTTATCATAGTCCTCGGGTTCGGCAAGTCCTACCAAATGTCCAAGCGCCCAGGTCACAATATATTTCGGTCCTTCAAAATAATTCTTCTGCTTCTCCCGGCTGCCCATTACTCTCGCAATTTCCTTCGCAACGGACGGCTTCTCAGCCAATACTAATACTTTCATAGCCCTCTCCTTCCTCTGTTCCCCTATTATAACCTCCCCTCGATTGTTTCCACAAAGATAAGTCAGATCGTTTTCTTAGCCAGCCATGTGAACGTAGGATTGGCACATACCGGACAGCCCTGCTTCTTCAAATCCTCAATCGTGGAAAAATCACCCTGCACGCCCACCTGCAGCTCGCCCTGACATTGGATGCATCTGTAGGTTCGAAGCGTGCGCCTAACCTCGCCTGTGTAGAGCTCATCCTCGAAAGTGTCCGTCAAATGCGGCACCGTAAATTCCGTCGTTGTCAGCACGATCATCTGACTGCTATTGCCGATCATCTGCGCTCCTATATATTGATTGAAATGAAGCAGGACCTGTTTTACCGACAAACCCATACGGACGAATTCGCGCTGCATGGACCATGTGAAATCGGGAGATTTGTGGGCGAAGGAGAGAAAGATGGGGCATCCCTTCTCGCGTTTCAACGCGCTAATCCCTCTGGATAAGAACAGAGTCAGCCCTGGGAGCGTGTACGGCGGATCCGTGAAAAAGCAGTCATATTGCCCGTCCCAGCCCTCAGGCAAAGGCTGCCTGAGATCGATATGCCTGCATGTAACCGATAAGCCTTCTTTTGCAGCCGCATGCTGGATAAACCGGAGGAATCGCTCATCGATATCCATTACGGTAATGTTGGCTCTCTGGTCCTCTGCGTTCGGGAACAGCCGTTTAAGCAGCAGACCCAGCGAGATGCTCACGAGGTCGTCATCGCCCACGCACAGGATGTTTTTCCCGATCAGGCTGTGCTCCCTCAGAGACAGAATCGCCCTCTTTAAACTCGTCTCTACCGTGCACTGGGATTGGTCGATCTGTACATCGACTTGGGGACGCAGCTCCAGAATCTCGGTAAGTCTTGCGAGCACATCCGACAGCTCAGTGCGCCAATCGGTGTCGCCGGCTAGTAGCTTTTGATACAAATCTATATCGATTCCTCCGTATCCCAGCTGTTGTTCGACATAGAGCTTCCCGGCAGAGGTGCAGCGCACCCCCCGCTCTTGAATGAGAGCCCCTGCCTTGATGAGCTCCTTCTTGATCGCCGCAGCGACCGGAACCGGTAGATACGTATGACGTGCCAGCTCTTTGGTTGATATACCGGGCCGCATATAACTCGCTACCAGCAGCTGTTCGATCACCTGGACGCCCTCCTGCAGAGAAACCTTGGTTTTCACTTCTTCTATATAATGGATCATGTGATTCACGCTCTTTTCCTGAGATATGGTGTTGCCATTGCCCCTGGAAAAGAACACACGTGACCCCCATACGTGCTGCGGCCATGAAAAAAGGACAGAAGTCTATGAACCATCGTCCACCTTCTGTCCCCCGAGCGGGAAGCCGTGCTCAGGGCACGGCTGTACAGTCAATATATAAGGGATGGCTGTTGTGTTCTTAACCAGGTGGACTCAAACCCATCGCGCCATGACAAATAAACCTCACATAAAGTGGGTTTTTGCCGCAAAAAGCACAAGCCAGAGTCCTATACAATTTGGTTAGTTAAGAACACGCACCGACATCAAGACAGCTCCCTTATTTTCGATATGAATCCTGCCGACTAAAACCTGTTGGCCATAAAAATAATATCCTTCTTCACTTCAAAACCGTGTTTCCGATAAAAATTCTCCGCGGGAAGATCCTTTTCCGTAAGCAGCACCATGCAATGAATGTGAACCGAGCTTAGGTATGCCTTCATTCCATTCATTAATGCCGAGCCTAATCCGCTGCCCTGCCAACCGGTATCGATATAATACTCCTGGATATGGTATTCCTTACCGCTATACCAGCTCTTCGTATGACCAAAAGAAGCCCCCAGGATCTTACCATCCTGTTCGATAACAAACCCCAGGAATACCGGATTGTCCATAAATTCTGCGAGGTATTGCTGCACATGCTGTACAGAGTCCCACTGGTCGTACCAGGGTTCGCCGCTAAAAACCTTGAGCATCAGCTCGGAGCATGCTTCAAGATCGGATTTGTCCATCAATCTGACATTCGCATTCGTTCCCATTAAGCCGCAACACCCCATGATCTGTAAATGATATCGTAATCCCCGACAAACCTAGCCGTCCGGATCGTTATTATGATAGGAGCAAAGTCATTCCGACTCGACTCCTTACCTACTATCGGGTCATGGCTCACGTTCCTTTCCGTGGAGGGATCCAATCTTTCCGCCAAAATAGCGCGCGCCCGGTACAGCCGGGATTTCACCGTTCCTTCCGGTATCCCTACGATCTTGGCGATATGGCTAATCGGCATATCCCGGTAATAGTGAAGCTGAATAACCCTGCGTAAATCCTCTTCCAGATAAGTCACGGCCTCGTTAAGTTCGATCGCTTCATACGGCAGTGCATCGGCACCCCCATCCGTAGGATCAACCTTGCGCAGCCGCTGCTGGGAGCGCAGCAGTTGCAGGCATTCATGAATGAGAATACGGGACAGCCATGTTTTGAAATAAGCAGGCTCTTTCAAGGTAGGGATAGCGATGAAGGATTTATAAATCGCTTCCTGTACCGCATCCGCGCAATCCTCTTCCCGCTTCAGATACAATCGGGCTAGTCCATACAAATTACGCTCGCAAGCGTGGATCAGCCGGCTAAAGGCTTCCCGATCCCCACGCTTGGCAAGCTGAACATCGCACTCTATATTGGATTTCTTGTTCAAGTTGGGAGACCTCCTTTGCAACACTTCCTTGGCCTTACATAAGTTAGATGCCTGAGAACGTGCTCAGGTTCACGTCAGTTCATTATTTTTTTAAAAGCTGGTGTTACAATTACCTTCATCTTCGCACATTTCCGCTAATCATTTCCATATTGAATATTTATCATATTAAAAAACACCGCAAGGTCATCGCCCTCACGGTGTCTCGTTCAGCCTATAAATCGTTCATATCATGAATTGCATGATTAGATCCGTTCTCATTCAATTCGTACCCTTATCCACATATCGTCCTTGTTCGGGAACGGCCAAACGGTCAAAGTCCCGGGCCAACCGCGCAAGCGAAGCCGTTAGCTCTTCGCCGCGCATGGAGACCCCGTGCCCCGTGACCAGAATTCCGGGATTCAGGCTTGCCAGGCGGCGAACCGATTCACGCGCCAGATCCCAGTCCGGGGTAAAATACATCGGCGGCCCGTGCAGCTCCTTCTCCTGCCCGATGACGGCAAGCGCTGACTCTTGCTTCACCGTAATAACCGCGTCTCCGGCCACAAGGACTCGATCCCGTTCACGAAAAAGGGAGATATGGCCTGGGCTATGACCCGGTGTCGGGATCCATTTGAATTCAGGAAGACCCGGCACGCTGCCGTCCTCCGGCAGAGGTTGTATCCTTGCGCCCAGATCGATGGCTTTGTTCGGATACATTGGGGCAACGCGGGCCATCAATCCGCCGCCTACGCTTGGATCTCCCGGTGGATAGTCTTCCTTTCCCGTGAGGTACGGCAGCTCATCCCGATGAGCATAGACGGGGACGTTCCAGCGATCGGCCAACTCCTTTACATTGCCCACATGGTCGAAATGGCCGTGTGTAAGCACGATGCAAACCGGCGGCTTTCCGAATCTTTTCTCAGCTTCTTCTACAATGGAGCCTTCGAAATTTCCGAGTCCCGTATCAATCAGTACCCAGTCTCCGGTTCCCGGCGTACCGACCATCTGGATGTTCACCATGACGGTACGCAAGGATAGAATATCCGGCGTAATCTCCTCGGGCTCTACTGCACCCGTCTTTAACATGCTGTGGTCATTCATTATGGAATCGCCCCCATTTCTCGTTGTAAGTGCTTCTTGTAATAACATACCCGTTTTGGCACTTTTCAACGAAGAAACGGTGATTTTTACTGAATGATTTTGTTGAGACGCTCCAGATAACGCCAGCGAGTAATAAAGAAATAAATGATCTGTATGCTCAGGAAGAATATGAAAATCTTCAAACTGTGCCCTACGATCGAGAAGTCTACCAGCTGCTGCAGGGCTACGAAGGCAACGCCGCTGTGAATAAGTGCAATCAGCATCGGCAGAAAGAACATAATGACAAGCTGCTTGGTAATGATGGTGCCAAGCTCTTTTTTGCTGAGACCGACCTTGGCTATCATGCGATACTGCTGTTCATCCCGGGCAAGATCCGCGTATAGCCGGAAATAAACAAAGCTTGCCGCGAAGGTGAAAAACACGATGCCGACCAAGCCGCTCACCATAAGCAGGATCCCGTTCTGCTGCTGGGCGCTTTTCCAATCCAAATACAATGATTTTAGATAATAGCTGTAGTCTTCATTCTCCTTGAGACGATCCAAAATCGCTCTAGACACATCCCCTGTATTCTTCCAATCCTGTACGTAATACGTATGGTATGCCGCATAACCGTACTCCTGATCCTGTTGTGCCTGGAACGCATCCTCGTACAAACGGTCGGATACGACCAGCGTCTCGCCGTAGGTTGCCGGTACAGCAATGAACGTTTCAGCTTTGAGCACTTTTACGGTTTCCGATTTCTTGCCGATTAATACTTCGAACTGATCATTCAAGGGACCATCAATTCGGTAGCTGTTCTTCTCCGTTACCGTTCCCGGAGTCAAGATCCCTTCAAGATCGCTCAATGTTTCTGCCGGGTAACCCAGCGACTGAATGAGACTGTTATATTCGCTCAGCTTAATCAGCTTCACCCCGTTATCCGAGAAAATCGGGGTAACCTCCGCTTCCTTGTAATCGAATCCGCTCTTTCTGAGCTCCTCCCTGATGATATCCAGATGTCGATTCCCTCTGTCCGCATCCTCTTCATACATGGAATACGTAAAGGCATAAGGGTTCTCCATGGCCGACAGTCCCGGATCCCCGATCGCGAGCGTGGTACCGATCCCGGTAAAGGCAGATGCCGAAATGACCGATACGAGGAAGAACATCACCGCATTGTCCTTGATTCTGTACAGCAGCTCCGATATCGTCAGCAGATTGGTTCGACGGAAGAAAAATCGTTCCTTCTTCTGCAAGTACCGCATGAAGAACACGCTGAACTGGGTGAACAGAAAATACGTGCCGATGATGACGAATACAACGCCCCCAAGCAGCAGAAACAGATTGAAAATTTGAAGAATCGCAAAAACCATAACCATGCCGTATCCGGCACCAATCAACAGCACAGCCAGAACCGCCAGCCAAGGCGATGCTTTCGGCTGCGGCTTGGGGCTTTCCTCTGCTTTCACGAGCGCAAGCAGCGTACCCTTCCGCAGCATGAACGAGGAGAACAGCGCAATCAGCAGGAACAAAACGGCATAAGCCGCTGCCGTGATGATCAGCGATTGGAGCGGAAAATAAAACGGAAGTCCGGTATCCACAGCCAGCAGCTTGGCGCTGATTAACAGAATCAGCTTGGAGAACAGCATGCCCGTCCCAATCCCGGCAACGATCGCCGCAACGCCAATCAATATATTTTCGATAAACAGCATCCGGTTCAATTGCTTGCGGGACATGCCGAGAATCAGCAGAATGCCGAACTCCTTTTTCCGGACCTTGATGAAAGCCCCCACCGAATACAGCAGGAAGAAGAATGAAAAAACAAACACAATGTACTGGGATACCGTCATGCCCATCGTTCCCAGCATGGACATGGTACCGCTGGAGGAGACCAGGCCGTCCTTCAGCTGCGGGTGAAACGACAGCAGCCCGTAAGTAAAGAAAATCATGACGGAGAAGGCACTGCTCAGGAAATGGGCAATATACGTGCGCTTGCTGCGCAGGACATTGTTAATGGCGAACTGGCGAAAATTCATGTCCCGAACCTCCCAGCAGCGATAACACATTGATGATTTTTTGATAGAAGGCCGATTGGCTCTCACCGTACGTGATTTCGTTGTACAACTGTCCGTCCTTGATAAACACCACCCGATTGCAGTAGCTTGCGGCAACCGGATCATGGGTGACCAGCAGCATCGTCACGTTGTCTTCCTTGTTTCTCCGGTCCATAATTTCCATGACGTCGCGCGCCGATTTGGAGTCCAGGTTCCCCGTCGGTTCATCGGCCAGAACCAGCTTCGGTACGTGGATCATAGCCCGTGCTACTGCTGTCCGCTGCGCCTGTCCCCCCGATATTTCATACGTTCGCTTGTCCAGAATGGATGTGATGCCCAGCTTCTCTGCCAATATACCGACCCGGCGGTTCATCTCATCCAGATCCACGCCGTCCAGCGCCAAGGGCAGCAGGATGTTCTCCTTGACTGTCAGCGTATTCAGCAGGTTGAAGGACTGAAAGACAAATCCAAGCTCACGGCGGCGGAACATGGCCAGTTTATCCTGGGATAAACGGAACGGATCTTCCCCGCCGATGGTGATCTCCCCGGATGTGGGACGGTCGATGGTGGATATCATGTTAAGCAGCGTCGTTTTTCCGCTGCCGGAAGGCCCCATAATGCCAACGAATTCCCCTTCGTTGATGCTCAAATTGATATTCGAAAGCGCCTCGTGGGACACCGCGGCCTTATAGACCTTTCCCAGATTGCGCACGTTTAGAATTTCCATCTTGTAAACCTCACCTTCGTTATTTCGATCTTGTAAGGTTAGTGTATAGCATCCCCGGAGCTTCTCCTATCGATCACTCTTTCACCAATCTTACATCGGTGTAAGATTCATGCGCTAATGACAAATCTACAGCTGGATTACGCTAAGGCGATCTGAATGCGTCTTGTACGTTTCTCTAGGACGCTTCGAGTATGTCACTTATGCGCTTCTCTAGACTGCTTTCGATTACGTAACTTCTGTGCTTCTTTAGACCGCTCCAAGTACGTAACGTTCCTACGCTCGCCGTCGCCCCCAAATTTTCTGAACGATTACACTGTGGTGAAAATTCGGGTGCAAAGGCGACCGCTTCGCTTCTTCGGAATCGTTTCGTCCTCTTTCGCTGGTGTGTGCCGATACCTACACATGATTTAAAACAAAAGAAAGAACCTTATCTCAGGGCTTCATGATGATTTCAATAACCATCGTTTATCCGAGATAAGGTGCTATCATAAAGTATTTATGTGGATTACTGTAACGCTCCATAATCTAAGAATGACTTAAATATGGTCTGATTGACCCTACTCGGCGCCTAAATCCATACTGTTATTTTAATTTTAAACAGCCAACAACCTTACTTAACATCATAAGCCATCGCCAGTCAGACGCCAACAGGACTACTTGTCCCGAGTCTCACCCCGAGAAAATCAACCTCACGGTCGTTCCTCTCCCCGGCTCGGATTCCAGCTCGATTCGATGGTTCATTTTATGGACGACCTCCTTGACGAGATACAAGCCCATGCCGGTGGATTCCTTCAGCTTGCGCCCGTTTTCCCCGGTATAGAACGGATCGAACACCCGCTTCATGTCGGATTTGGGTATGCCCATCCCCCGGTCCGTGATCTCCAACACAACATGGCGGCGATCCTCGCTCCGGTGGGCTTGGATCGTCACTTTCAGCCCGGTACCGGCGGAATATTTGATGGCGTTGGACAGCAGCTGCAGCATGATGAACCGAAGCCACTTGGCATCCGTCTGGACGGTGAGATCCGAGTCTATTCGCACTTCCGGATACACATGGCTGTGAATAAAGTAGCGCTTGTTCTCGTGGACCGTTTCGACTGCAATCTGATGAAGCTTCACGGGCTCCACGCTGAAATCCTGTTCAAAGGTTTCGAGCCTGGACATGTAGAGCACCATCTCCAGCCCGCGCCGAATCCGATCAGACTCTTCGGATATACTCTTGAAGGAATCGTTATCATCCTCTTGCGTGATCATCTCAATGACGGACAGCGGCGTTTTCATCTGATGCACCCATTGATTCATGAAGATCATATGCTCTTTCCGTCGGCGCTCCCACTCTTCCATGACCGTGCGGTATTGACGGTACTGCTCTTCCATCAGCTCGCTAAGGGCCGTAGGCAGTGGGGCCGATTCATTATGCTTGATCGATTCCTCCAGCGACCTGATGGGCTGTGACAGCCGCTCATAGAATTCCCGGTGCGTGAAATACCGGAATGCCAGGTATCCGCCAAGAATGGTCAGACCGAGGAATACCGCATAAGCCGCTGTCACCGGATGATCATAACCGTCATACCAGAATACGAGCAGCACCACGAACAACGCGGCGACCGTAAATAAAATCAAGGGCAGTTGCTCACGCCAAAATAGCTTTTTCATAGCCTTACCTTACCTCTTCCAAACCGTGTGCAGCCGATACCCGGAGCCGCGGATCGTTTCCAGCGCATTCTCAATCCCTAACTCCGCAAGCCGTTTGCGCACCCGGTTAATATTCACGCTGAGCGTATTATCGTCAACGAACGTATCATCCCACAGCTTCTCCAGAATCGTCTCGCGCGTCACAAGCCGGGGGCTCCGGCTCAGTAGCGTTTCCAGAAGGATTGTTTCTTTTTTCGTGAGTATGGATGTCCGGTCCTCGAGAATCAGCTCCATCCGTTCGGGATACAGGACCAGCCCGTCCTTCTCCACCGTACGCTCGGCGGATGCTGCCGCATAATCGCCATATACGCGGCGCAGCTGGCTGTGGATTTTGGCGATGACGATATCATAAGCAAACGGCTTGGTGATATAATCATCGGCGCCGTTCTCCAGCGCCCGTAACTGATCGGGGGTCCCGTTCCGAGCGGATATGAAAATAATCGGACAGGTGGATACCGATCTGATCTGCCGGCACCAATAATATCCGTCAAAGCTTGGCAGATTCACGTCAAGCAGAACGACATGCGGCTTTATCTCGTGGAATTGCTCCAGCACATGATCGAAATCCTCGATGATTTTCCCATCATTTCCGTACCGTTCGATATGCGATTGCAGCAGCCCCGCCAGCTTGGGGTCATCCTCAACAATCATAATTTTGTACATCCGTTCTCCCTCCATGAAGCGTCAGGCGCCCTTTCCCTTCCGAGAAGAATTTGCCTGATGGTTTATGATTCCCTAACGATAGCCGCTTCAAAAAAGTTGGTCCCATCCGGCGATATGCCCTGTACGTACACCCGATTGTTCTCTTCGACCGAACGTCTGATCAGCATCGTATCCTTCAGCCTGGCCTCGTTATGATATGTAATCTTGAAGCCGGTCACCTGCCCTTCCCGAAGCTCCTGCACATCCAGCACGTCAAAGCACAGGTCTGCATAACGGGCATTATTCAAATGACCATTCGTATCGATTCCACTGTACCGGACCATATACGTGTACGCCTCATCCAGCTGTACTCCTTCCGGCAATACGGCTTTGCTTGGCAGTTCACCAACCGTTTCCTGACCGATCGGCACCTCGAATGGAAACATGGACGGACGCAAAATTTTCCGTTTATGAATATCCACGAGCGCCCATACCGAGCGGGCTTCGCCCAGCATTTCGCCATCACCGTTCTTTATTCGATAATCCCGATGCCACAGCGCTCCTTTAGACCCGCGGCTCCAAGTGTCAACATATACGGTTTCCATATCCCTTGGCATCCGCTGCATATTAAGCTCCAGTGTAATCAGCATCCAGCCCATTCCCCGCTCGATCATCTCCTCGCGACTAATCCCGAGCGCCTCAATATGCCGGTCAGCCGCTCTTTGCAAAATACTGAGCAGCGAAGACCAACGGCAATCCCCTTTAAAATCTGCATCAACCGATTGAATCGTATATTCTTCTATCCATTTCTCAACCATGCGTCCCATGCCAGCTCCTTTATTATTTTCAACCTCAGAATAATTCAAGCATAATCAAAAGCCCCGCATTTATCAAAGAATGTCATGGTATTTCGACTACTGGAAAAAAGTGATTTCATCATCATCCGGTTTAAAAGTCACGTCTTTGGTTAATAGTAAGGCACAAACAACTATAACTTATACGAGGTGATAAACAATGAGTTTTCTTTGGTCATTAATCGTTGGTGGTATCATTGGTTGGATTGCAGGCTTGATTATGGGCAGAGACATTCCCGGCGGTATCATCGGTAACATCATTGCTGGTTTTGTCGGTGCTTGGCTGGGTGGACTTCTGCTTGGATCTTGGGGACCGGAAATGGGAGGATTCTTCATCCTACCTGCTCTGATCGGCGCCGTCGTGCTTGTCTTTATCGTCAGCCTGATCATGGGTTCGATGAGACGCGGCCGTTCCTAACTTGATTGACCTGGATTCTTGGCTTTCATGATGCGAGTTACCGGCAACTGCACGATCCAGATCACCCAACGGTATTCGCGAATGAACCGATAAAATCCACAACAAAACAGGGTGACCTATTTGCCATCATGGCGGTAGGTCACCCTGTTTTTACATGCTCCCCTTTCTTTTTTAAGTAAGAGGAAGTCCTTGCTTCTTCGCATAATTGCCCCAATGCGGCCTGCGTCCGTCGATGTCGCTAAACCCGTATTCATCCGATAAATCCCAGCTGGTTAGCGCCTTGCCGCTCTTGTCGTCAACACTGGGGTCGGCTGCAAGCGCCGCAATGCCCTGCGCCAGGAAATAGGGGGTCTCCGACTCGATGAAATGCGGATCTTGCGCTGCGGCATCCTGCCAATTGTCTTCCGTCACGCCAAAGTGATCCAGCATTTGTTCGGAACGCAAAAATCCCGGCGTAACGGACAGTGCCGTTACCTGATAGGGACGCAACTCCTCCGCCATGGCTGCAGCCAGGTGGATCGCCGAAATTTTTGCCAGGCTATAATACAAGTTCCCGCGATATCGATACGTAGATCCATCCGTAACCTCAATGACCAATCCCCCACCGTTCTCCACCATAAGCGGAACACCGTAATAACTGGTGATCATGTGCGTGGTAACCGCTCGTTCCTGCATCAGCAATCCATCGGACAGAAACTGCTCCCAGAACGGGATATTCCAGTGCGTGAGGTTCTCGCCTCCCCATATATCATTGACAAGGATGTCAAGCCGTCCTTGCTGCTCCTCACGAATCCGTTCAAACAATGCCTTTACTTGCTCCTCCACCGTATGGTCACATTGCACGGCGATGCCGATTCCGCCTCGCTCTGTCACCATATCCGCCGTGTCGTCAATCGTCTCGGACCGCTTGATATCCGATACCTGACCCCGTACGCTCCGTCCTGTGCAATAAACCGTTGCCCCAGCGGCGCCCAGCATCACCGCAATGGCGCGGCCAGCCCCTCGGGTGGCTCCGGCAACAACGGCTACTTTTCCTTGTAATGGCTTATGATCATTCTTATTCATAGCGAGACCTCCAACCTGTATACTGAATGTTCTCAACATCCTTATCGTATCAGTCATATATGACATCCCTTGTCTTATATCCGTGCTACAATACAATTATCTTCTACAGATATTAAAGAGGTGACATGACTTGAGGGCGGATCGTCTATTGTCCATTATGCTGATGCTCCAGAACGGAGGTAAGAAGAATACCCGGTATTTGGCGGAGCAGCTCGAGGTATCGGAACGAACGATCATACGCGATATGGAAAGCTTAAGCTCGGCGGGTATTCCCGTCTATGCGGAAAGAGGCTCCCTCGGCGGTTGGGTGCTGGAGGAGAGCTATCGAACGAACCTGACCGGGATGACGCCTGACGAGCTTATCTCCCTGCTAGTCTCCAGTCACAGCCCGCTGATCGGGGATTTGGGAATCCGCAAGCAGTTTGATGCAGCATATCAGAAATTGTTGGCCTCTTCCCCGCGCTCCATTCGGCAGGATGCCGAAATTATTCGGGAGAAAATCCATATTGATGGCGCAGGCTGGCACTCCTACCATGAATCCCATCCGTATCTTACCGTGCTTCAGGAGGCGCTATGGCTGGATCGTATCATCCGAATACAATATATGAAGGGGGAGGAGCGGGCCGAAAGAATCATTCATCCGCTGGGGCTGGTTGCCAAACGCAGCACCTGGTATGTGGTCGCGGAATCCGAAGGCGAGCTGCGAACCTACCGTGTATCGAGAATCGTGGATGCCGTCATGTCCGAGGATACCTTCGAGCGCCCGGCTGATTTTAATCTAGCTGAGTATTGGGAGGAGTCGCTGGCACGGTTCATGCAGAATCTCCCGCAGTATCCGGCACAGGTTCGAATGACCGTTTCTCTGATCAAACGCTTTGAGCGGGAGCGATACGTAAAAATAATCCGGTGCGACTTGGAAAGTCAGCACGACGGATGGGTTGAGGCCGATTTGGAATTCAACACCTTGGAATCGGCTTCGGCATTTCTTCTAAGCTGCGGAGCGGAAATCGAGGTGATTGCTCCGCAGGAGCTGCGCGAGCATGTCAGCACAGCCGCAAAAGCCATTTCACGGCTGTATGAATAGATCATAAGAAAAACGCCTACCGACGTACTTTTGCAGATGACAGACCGCAGTTAGACGAAGTTTTTCTTGCGATATCAGGAAGTCCACCTTCGAAGTTTATACTTCTGATATCTATAAAAAAGCACCAGGCAACCGCCCCGAAATTGGAGGCTTGCCTGGTGCTCTTTGCTTCGTTGATATGAGCCATCATTATTGAATGGTGTGGAGAGGCTTTAGGTTGGCTTCAATCTGTTCCCGCTTCGGCTCCAGGAACGGCGGCAGCGCAAGGGATTCGCCGAGATGATCGATATGCTCATCCGTGTCAAAGCCCGGACCGTCGGTGGCCACCTCGAACAGAATACCGTTAGGTTCCCGGAAATACAAGGAACGGAAGTAGAAGCGATCGACAAATCCTGAATTCGAAAATCCAACATCGCCAATCCGATCAATCCAGGACCGGAGCTCCTCCTCGTCCTCGACGCGGAATGCAACGTGATGAACGCCGCCCCGGCCAAGCCGTTCCTGCGGAAGGTCCGTTCGTTCCTCCACGTGCACTTCCGCTCCCGTACCGCCTTCTTCTGTCTCAAAGACCAGGATATCCGGCTGCCCGTCAACTGGCGAAGCATAGTGCCCTTTGTAGCGGAAGCCCATCAGCTCCGTTAATACCTTCACGGTCTGCACCGGATTAGGCACGGTCAGCTGCACCGGACCTAAACCGATGATAGCGTATTCCGCCGGAACCGGACCCTTTTCCCATGGGATGCCCCCAGGAACTCCCTCATTATGTTCATCCGAAACCAGAATGATGCGCTGCCCCTCGAAATCCCTGAAGAGAAGTGTTAATCGGCCGGCGCGTTCCTTGATCTCCTCGCGTTCTACCCCGTGTTCATCCAGCCGCCGGGTCCAGTATTCCAATGCGCGGTCACTGGGCACGCGCAGGGATGTTGCCGAAATGCTGTTGTTTCCCTCACGGGTCCGGCCGGCCATCGGAATTTCGAAGAAGGTAAGCTCCGTCCCGGGGTTTCCTTTTTCGTCGCCGTAAAACAGATGGTATACCGACACATCGTCCTGGTTCACCGTTTTCTTAACCAAACGCATGCCAAGCACCTTTGTATAAAATTCGAAGTTGCGCGAAGCCGCAGCCGTTAACGCGGATACGTGATGAATTCCTTTAAACTTCATGACTTCAACCTCCATCTATATGATTTATTCGTCATTAATGAAACCTTGGTAACCATCCTAGGCACCTGTCCTGTTTGGATAAACGCCTTATTCGAAAAAGCAGCTTCATCCTTGCTTCTTTAACTTATCTTGTGTATCTGTTGCTTAATCTCAGTTTAGTATTTAAACCTTAAATCGTCAAGTCTTAATATTAAGATATTTAAAATAAAAATAACAGAGCTCCCTTTTTCCCTGATCAAACCTGAAAAAATGGATCTGTTATTCATTCCCTGCTGTACTGAAACCTATCCTCATAGGATTGGCCAATTAACACCACGAACAAGGCATAAGCCTCTTTATGTCTTGGATATCGCCTCTTCGCGATACTCGGAGGGCGTTTTCCCTGTTATTTTCTTGAATACCTGCGTGAAATATCGAGGATCCTGATACCCTACCAGCGGCGCTACCTGGTATACCTTCACATCCGTATTCAGCAAAATGCTCTTGGCCTTCTCGATCCGGCATTCCGTTAAGTACTCCAGAAACGTATATCCCGTTGTGGCCTTAAACAGGGTACAGAAATGGCTGATGCTCAAATCCGCCAGCTCCGAAACCTCTTCAATGCTGAGATCCTTCTGATAATTTTCCGCGATATAATCCTTGGCCTTACCCATAACGGCCTGGACATTGTCCTTGGCCTGCCCCGACCGGCTCTCGGCAATCCATTTGCTGAAATGGCTTTTAATGACATCCATCAGCTGCTGAAGGGTGCCGGATGCATGAAGCTCCTGCAGCAATTCCTCCAGCGACCACTCAAACAGCACCTTCATATGCTCAAACTGCCGATACAGCACAACGCTCATCTCCAGCAGCACCCGCTCGGTCATTTCCCGGCTGAAGGCATGCTCCTCGATATAAGCCTTGGTCTCGTCAAAAAGCTCCAGCAGCCGCTCCTTGTGAAGCGTGCGGATGCTTTCCACCATGAGCGACTCGAGATGCTTCGGATACTTCGCTTCGCTGGCCGTTTCCATGACGGAATCGGGAGTCCCGACAAACACACCCTCTTCCCCGGAATAGAACCGCTGGTATAACGCGCGGACCGCCGTCTCATAAGCCGTTCCCAAGCGGTCAATCCCGGCCATACTGGGACTGAAGCCGACCGAGCAGGACAGCTTCGTATTCCGCTTGATCAATTGCACCAGATCCCGGCCGATGACCTCCTGCCGCTCCCTCGTCAGGTTCGGAAACAGCAGCACCCATTCCCCGCTACGGAAAGGAAATACCGTTAACCCGCCATGCTGCAAGGACCATTCCTCAAGGACGTTCCGTACGGCAAACAGCCACAGGCGCTTCTCGTCCATGCTCCATGACTCGTTAAGCCGCAAGTAATGATCCAATTGAATGACGGCCATCGTGTATCCATGCTCCAGCTCGCTGTCCTCCAGCCACTGCATATGCTGCAAGGGGCTTCGGTTCCCCTCGATAAATTCCGTCAGCATCCGCTCCCGGGCCAGCAGCGATAGAACCTTGATCGAGTGCAGCATTTGGTCATCCGCAATCTGCTTCTCCAGGGCTCTGGCCGCCTTGGCTATCGTCTCCGTCAGCTCATCATGATCGATCGGCTTCAGCAAGTAATCGAATGCCCCTTCGCGCAGCGCTTCCCTTGCGTATTCGAATTCACCGTACCCGCTAATAAAAATAATGATCCGCCGTGCCTGATCCGCCTTCAGCTCCTTCATGAGCGTAATGCCATCCATTCCCGGCATCCGAATATCGCTGATGATCATATGCGGCGACACTTCACGCGCCAGCTTCAGAGCGCTGTCCCCTGTCTTAGCCTCCCCTACGACTTCCAGATCCAGCTCATCCCAGGGAATGGCTGCCCTTAGACTGCGCAGAATGATCGGCTCATCATCAACCAGAATGACTCTGAATTTACCGTCCGATCCGCCCATGATGTTCCCCCCCTGTCTCTTTTGGTTACTCCGGCACCGTGTTTCGCCTAAGCTGCCAATAGCGCACCGAGGCCTTCTGAATCTGTTCCAGTGCGGCGGCAGCTTGCGTCCGTCCTCCAATCATATCCTCGATCACTTTAAGGAATAAACGGTTCACCTCAGGTGACAGCTTGTTATCGTATGGCAAAAACGTACTCGTGGATTCCTCCATCAATTCCGTGACCTGGGCAAACACCGGCCCGGTTTTGTTTGAATCATAGGCAATCTTCATCGAAGGAACGCGGAGCCCTTCATACACCAGCCGTGTCTGCACCTCTGGGGTATAGAACATGCCCAGCAGCTCCAAAGCCGCTTGCTTTTTTGACTCATCCAAATCCGATGACAGCCCGATCCCGATCGTGTATCCGCCTGCCAAGGACCGTTCTTCGCCGGGAAGAAGGGAGGGAAAGGGAATGACGCCTACCTCATTCTGAAAATCCGGATGATCCTCATTCCGGAACAGCGTGATATCCCAGCTGCCGTTCAGATACATCGCCGCCTTTCCTTCGGTGAACTGGGCTATCGCTTCTTCCGTGGAAATATTATTTGCGTTCGGACTGAACGCTTCTGCGTTGATCCACGACTCCAGCTGCTCAAACGCCTCCAAATACGACTCATGCACAAAGCTGACCTGATCCTCTCCTTCAACCAGACGGTCAATCAGCTCCGGGCCCGCGTACCGATCCATGAAATAATGCGCAAAAATCCCTGCCGGCCAGCGGTCTTCGTTCCCAAGCGCAAAGGGAATAATATCGTTCTCGCGAAGCTTCCGAATCACCTCATTCAGCTCATCCAGCGTCTTCGGAGGCTCCAGGTCCAGCTGACGGAATAAAGCCCGATTATAATAGATCGGCTCCGCGTGCCCCTCAAAAGGCAGACCGTAAATCCGATTGTTGAAGGTCCAATGGTGCAGATCCTTGAATTTATCTTTCAGACCGGTATCCTGCAAAAAATCCGTTAAATCCATCAGCCGGTTGGATCTGGCATAGGGCACGATCTCGGCTCCGCCGAACAGGACAAACATATCCGGCGGCGTACCGGTGACCATCTCGCTCTTCAGCTTTTGTTCCCGGTGAATCGTTTGATCGATGCTTTCAAAGTTCACCTTTACATTTGGATGCGCTTTCTCATACGTGCGAACAATGCTCTCGAATATGGCCAGCACCGGTCTGTCATGCTCCTTGTTCCAGAAATGCCGAAACGTCAGCGTAATTTTCTCGGGCTGTTCCTCCCGGGCCGGTCCCTGACTCTGCACCGTAACCCACGCGACAGACAGCGCCAACAGAGTGGCATATCCGACAATCCAGCCCCAATTCCAAAACCATCTCACTCTGCAGCACCCCCTGTCATGTCAGTATTTTCGGTATTCGGATTCGTATCAAGGAGCCGTAACCGGGCGAGGAACAAATCATCAATCCGTAACGGCTGCCAAACCGGATCCGCAGCCTTTCATGTACATTCTTCAGACCGACCCCGTTCTCGCGATACTTCTTTAGTTGTCCCGGGTCCGTATTCCATAGCTTGATCAGCGTTTCCGGATCAAAGCCCGGACCGTTGTCCTCCACATCGATCACGATATCCTCGCCGTCCTCGGACACCCTGATTGAGATCAATCCGCTTTCCTCCATCGGCTCAATCCCGTGATATAAAGCGTTCTCAACAATCGGCTGAATAATCAGCTTTTGTGTAACGTAGTGCCTCAGTTCATTCGGAAGCTCAATGCCGTAATCGAATTTTTCCTCAAATCGGAATTTCTGTATCCGCATATAATGCTGGACATGTTCCAGCTCCATGCTGACCGGTATGAGCTCATGATGCTCGCTGATGCTGATGCGAAGCAGCTTACCAAGGGAGACCACCATCTTGCTGATATCCTTGTTTCCCTGAAGCACGGCCATCGAATTAATCGATTCCAGTGAATTGTATATAAAATGCGGATTGATCTGAGCGACCAGCGCCTGCATCTCCGCTTCCTTTTTCCGTGCTTGTTCCGTCTCAACCTGTCCGATCAGCTCCTGAATCTGCGTGCTCATCCGGTTAAAGCCGTCAATTAACAGATCCGTCTCGTCCTCCGCCACTTTATGCGATGGGATCGGAACGAAGATACCCTGCTTAACGCGCTTCATCCCGTTTACCGCGCTGATGATGCTGCGCACCATTCTGCGCACAAAAAAACGGTCGAACAGAAATGCCGACACGAGCGAGATCAATCCCAGAATCAAGGCCAGATTACGAATCGAGACCGATTCGGCCGAGATGAGTTTGCTTGGTGTGATGGCGACCAGAAACCATTCTTTATTGTGAGAAGGAGAATACGTGATCAGCGATTTTTCATCTGCATATTGATCGATATAATAGCCTTTTCCATTCGTATAGCTATCCGACAGAAACGGGAATGCCGTCCGCTCCCCGATATGCCCGCCTGACTTGCTGAACACGATCCGCCCCTGCTTGTTGACCAGCAAAATATCCCCCTGCTTCAGCGTTGCCGCCTCCCAGAATACCTGATCGAGCAGATCCGGCTTCACATAAATCACGACGGTCCCGATATCCTCCAGCGAGTAATAATCCTTAATGACTCTGGATTGAATCAAAACGGGAGAACCGGATGCCGCAGAGCCGTTCTCGCCTGGACCGACCCATACAGGGCGCCCTTCCGCCTTCTCCACCGATTCATACCATTCCTGGTGCCTCAGCTCCTGAAGCTCCATTCCGCTATTCGTATGATAAAGCAATTGGTCGTTCGAATAAAAGGCAAACGACGCAATCATCGGATGATTGATCAAATTGTTGATCTCCTGCCGCTGCTCGTAGGTAACTGCGTATTCCGGCTGCTTCAGCATCTGCTGAACCGACTGCTGGGTGATCGCCGAGTTCGAAATCGTCGTGATTTCATTCAAGGCGAACTTCAGCTTCCGATCCGTTTCCAGAAGCGAAATCCAGTAAAAATCATTCGACTTCTTCTCCATCGCTTCCGAGAAGCTGTAATAAGATACCCCGCCCAGCGCGATGACCGGAATGAAGACCAGAAGAATAATAGCCAGCAATATCTTTCGGCGGAGTTTCATGGATCCTTCCTCCCTCCACTCTACTATGTCTATTATTCTTCATGACAGCCCGCATTCCCTGTAGGACATCACCCCGCATGTTAACTTTTTATCGCGCCTGATGTCAGACCCGCGATGACATAGCGGCTGAACAATAGAAACACAATGAGAAGCGGCAGCGTAGCCGTGAAGGTAGCGGACATGATCATCCCGAAATCAAGGCCGTCCTTATTGGTGAACAATTGCTGCAGCGCAATTTGAATGGTGTAATTTTCTCTGTTTTTCAATACGACAAGCGGCCAGAAGAAATCATTCCACACATTCATGAAATTCAGAATTCCCAGTGTAGCCATCGCCGGTGTTACCACAGGAATAGCTATGTTCCAGAAAATCCGGAAATGTCCGCCGCCATCGATCCGCCCCGCTTCGATCAGCTCGGTATGAACGGCAGAAGCGATGTACTGCCTCATCCAGAAAATGCCGAAGGCATTGACCATAGCGGGCACGATCAACGCCTTGTAGCTGTCGATCCAGTGCAGCTTGGCCATGATGACGTACTGTGGAAGCACGCCCAGTTGGGCAGGCACAAGCATCGTGGCAATGACAAAGACAAACAGCGTCTTCTTTAATGGGAACTCATACTTGGCAAAAGCATAACCCGCCAGCGTACAGAGGAACACAACGGACAAGGTCACGGCCGTAGACACCACGACCGAGTTCATCAACGCCCTGAAAAAATCCGTTCGCTCCAGCACGCGCGCGAAGTTATCCAGAAACTGCGTGCCGGGCGTAAGCAGCGGCGGAATATGAAATGCCGCATCCTTATCATTCGTAGCCACGACAAACATCCAGTAGAACGGGAAGATCGAGACCAGCGCGCCAAGGATCATGAAGAGGTAGAAGAAAAATTTAGCGACAACACCGGGTTCATCCGGTTTTTTTCGGCTTATGGCGACTGTGCTCATGCTTTTTTACCTCCCGTATCTTTACCTTCTCGGCCCAGCATCATATTTAACACCGAGAATAGAATGGTGGCGATAAACAAGAGGACCGCCGTTGCCGCTGCCGTACCGAAAAATCCGTTCTTAAATGCTTCATTATACAGATAAGTGACCATCGTTACCCCTTCCTGACGCGTAGAACCCGTGCCGGACTGACCAAGGAATACATAAGGCTCCGTAAACAATTGGAGCGCGCCAATCGTTGATACCAAGGTAACAAACAGAATGAATGGCCGAAGAAGCGGCAGCGTGATATAAAGCAGCTGTTGGCCTCGGGTGGCGCCGTCGATTTTGGCCGCTTCATAAATGTCGGTCGGAATGCTCTGCAGCCCCGACAGAAAAATAATGGCGTTATAACCCATCCAACGCCACATAACCATGGTCGATATCGCGATTTTGACTCCCCACCAGCCGGAGTTGAACGGTACGCTTTCCGCACCGAAGGTGTTCAAGAGCCAGTTGACCATCCCGTTGTTGCCGAACATCGTACTGAACACGAGCGTCACGGCAACGATGGAGGTGATGTTCGGCATGAAATACAGAATGCGGAACGTATTCTTGAATTTGTTCAAGGCCGAGTTGAGCATAACCGCCACAAATAAGGCCACAATCAGCTGCGGCACGGTTCCCATCAAAGCCATAATGAGTGTGTTGCTAAACGCGATCCAGAAGGTCGGGTCGCTTGTAATAAGCTCATAGTTCTTGAAGCCGACGTATTTCATCGGTCCAAGCGCGTCCCACTTGAAGAAGGATAAATAGATGGTAAAAAGAATCGGATACAGGCCAAAAATTGCGAACAATATGAAAAATGGCGATATGAACGTATAGGCCGTAAACCGGCTGCGCACGGTCTCCGTCAACAAGCGCCGCCTTTGCGGCACCGGCTTCGGCGATTCTGCCGTTGCTGTGTCTGCCATGATGCACCTCCAGGTAGGTAAGGATAAATCCGAATCCGAGCGAAGAGAGCTTCCTCCCAACTCGGATTCGGACGGATTGCGGGATGAACGTGCTAGCGAGGAATGATCCTTTTCCTAGCTGCGATCAACCAGCGTCTTGATTTGTTTCATGGCGCTTTCCCATTCTTTTTGCGGGTCGGCTTTTTTCTCCAGTACGTTTTTGAGCGCGTTCTTGATGATCGTGTCGGTCTGGTCATGAAGCGGTCCGTAGTAAACCGGCTTGATGCGTTCCGCCGATTTGGCATACGCTTCGGAAATCACCTGGCCGCCGAAGAATTCATCCTTCTCCTCCGTGAACGAAGGCTCGCTGTACACCGCCGGGATAGACGGGAACAGGCCGCTGTCCTTGAACGATTTCAGCTGATTCTCCTTGTTCAGCACCCACGAGATGAATTCGTAGGCTTCCTTCGAATGCTTGCCTTCCTTCGGCAGGGTCAGGAACGAACCGCCCCAGTTGCCTGCTCCTTCAGGAAGCTGGGCAATCTGCCATTTGCCTGCGGTATCCTTGGCATTGCGGATCGTGCCGGCAATCCAAGCCGGGCCGAGCATGACGCCAAAGTCTCCATCATTGATCGCTTTTTGCCATTCAGGAGACCACAGAATCCAGTTGCCGATCCAGCCTTCCTGAATTCCTTTTACCGTAAAGTCGTAAGCTTTTCTCACTTGCGGGTTCGTATCTCCGATAAAGGAGCCGTCCTCTTTGTTGAAGTAGATTTGATCCGGGGACTGGTCGCGTACCCCGTTATATACCAGGTCCGTCAAGTCGGCGAACGGTTTTCCTGTTTTGCTTGTGAACTCCTTGGCTACGCTGGCGAATTTGTCCCATGAATCAATCGCTGCGCTAAACCCGTCCGGATCCGTCGGCAGTCCGGCTTGCTCAGCCAGATCCGTACGGTAATAGACGACCGTAGGGCCGATGTCTGTTGGCAAACCAAGTTGGAAGGTGCCGTCAACCGATGTGGCCTGCTTCCATTTCCACTCCAGGTAGTTGCCTTCTAAGTCTTTGGCGCCGAGATCGTACAGATTGTAGAATTTATCCTGGTTGTTGATAAAACGCTCCATAAACGCGATTTCCAATTGGAAAATGTCAGGCGCGCCCGAGCCAGCGGACAATGCTGTCGTCAGGTTGTTGTGATGTGCGGTTTGGTCCGACGTATTCTGGAATTTGAACGTGATGTTCGGATGTTCTTTCGTGTATTCCTTCGCCAGATCTTCATAGTTGGTCGTTCCCAGCGACCAGAAGGAGAGCTCGATTTTCTCTGTGGACTCTGTTCCTTCTTTCGTATTGTCCGTCCCTTCACTGCTGCCTCCCCCCGGAGATTCAGCCGTACTGCTTCCGTTGCCGCCACCGCCTCCACATGCGGCCAGCGTGAACACCATGATGATACTCAGGAGCAGCAAGCTCCATGATTTAAACCTTTTCATTCTTCTACCCCTCTTCCATGAAACGTATTTTTCCTCTTTAGTCTAATGAAAGCGGCGCCAAATTTTGAGGTGGTAAACTTTCGAATTTGAGTTGAATTTATTACGATTCAGGTTCGTTCATCCAAAAATCGCAGCACAAAAAAACCGCATATCGAATGTCGATAGCGGTCTTATGGATTAACATGATGAATCTCTCGCGTTGGATCAGCACTTCGTCAGTCGGATTATTCCTCCGGTTCGTGGACCATTACTGTGAGTCCCGCTTCCTCCGGAGTCATCCGCTTCTCCATAATCGGTGGTTCGTTCCATCGTTTTCATGTCACGATTTTATATCGTCCATTTTACGATAGAGCCGGCATAGGTCATTCCCCCGCCAAACCCATAGAGTAGGGCGTGGTCTCCCGCTTTCAGCCGTCCTTCATCCACCGCCAGCTGGAGTGCAAGCGGAATGGAGGCTGCCGACGTATTCCCGCGGTACTCGACGCTGGTTAAGGTGCGGTCCATTGTAAATGGCCCCCGCTCGTTAATCGCTTCAATCATGCGAAGATTGGCGCTATGCGGGACAAACCAATCCACTTCTTCTGCGGTCATGCCTCCTTTGGACAAAAGGGCACGGACGCCGTCCGGAATGTTCCGAATGGCCCACTTATAAATTTCACGCCCATTTTGAACAAGGCAGCCGCTCTTTAATTCCGTGCCGTCCATTTGCTCGGAGAGCGCTGTTTTATACAGATGAATGCCGCCTTCGCCAAAAGTGCCCGATACGGAAGCTATCACACTTGGGGATTCCTCATCTTTCTCCAACAATACGGCACCGGCGCCATCCCCAAACAATACGCATGTCGTTCGGTCGGTGTAATCCGTAATCTTCGATAAGGTCTCTGCACCGATAACCAGAATCTTACGGTAGGCTCCTCCGGATATTAATCCGTCAGCCATCTGTAGTGCATATACAAATCCCGCACAAGCGGCATTCAGATCCAGCGCACCCGTGCTTGCAATGCCCAGCTTCGATTGCACCCGGGAAGCTGTACTGGGAAAAGAATACTCCGGCGTGCTTGTGGCCACAAGAATCATATCGGCATCCCGCACGGTAACGCCGTACCGATCAACCATATCCTCTACAGCCTTGATGGCAAGATCCGACACGTACTCATGCGGGGCAGCAATCCGTCGTTCCCTCATGCCTGTTCGCTGCACAATCCACTCATCACTCGTTTCAACCATCTTCTCTAAATCCGCATTGGTTAATATCCGTTCAGGAACATAGGTCCCGATTGCCGTCATTCTTGATTTTGATTGGCTCATCATTCACACCTCCAAGTTTATAGTTATTATATCACCAAGTACTAGTACTTGGTACTAATTTATTTTTATAACTGTTCATTACAGCCTTCACCAACTTCACCTACATCTAAACACACAACAGCCATTCCACAAAAAAACCTTTATCGCTGGAGCGATAAAGGTACTCTAATCACGTCTAAAAGTATACTTCCTCACCAGCCGACATGGAATAAATGTGGAGGTTGGGGTCCGATGCTTCCTCTGTCAGACAGTCTCGTAACCGGTCCGTTTCTCCTTTGTCTGCATGGACGAGTACGGTATGCAGTGCCGGAACGCCGGTTATCATCTGGCGCACGTCCGCCAGGCCCTGGTGTACCTTATACCTGATTTTCATGACAGAGCAGACACCGTACGATGCCGGATGTTGGAGGAGGCGATGTCCAAAGGTCCCCTTGGAAACATGACCTGTGAGCAGAACCAGATTCCGGGTATCGCCCGACATCTGGTGATAGTACCACTGCGCCAGATTCGACTGCATCATCCCATCGGTTACGAACCATAGCGATGCCCCGTGTTTCTGGAGCAAGGACTTACGTTCCGCCTCACTAGCGGGTATGATCCAATCGTTCCGGTTCAGTAATGACTCCAGCTGATCCCTCATTCCCTGATCGGATTCCTGGCTGCGAAGCCACTCCGAACGTCCAAGCAGTCGCTTCATCCCTTCGATCAGCGGCGCTTCGATCACGATCGGCACATGGCCCCAATTCCTGTATGCCCATAGGATCATTTCCTGCCCTCGGCCGGCGGCCGGCACCGGTAATAATACCTTCCCGCCGGTTTGCAGCGTGCTCTCAATCTTTTGTTCCAATTGCTTCAGTTTATCGGCCTGTGAATTAGCGTCGGTCCCGTAAGCCGCATCCACTATAGCCAGATCCAGCAGCATGGAAGAGGGCTTGTCTACCAGCGCTGGGCTGTCATCCTCAAGCAGCAGCGATTCCGATGTGTAGTCGCCAGAATAGAAGATCCGTTTTCCTTCAGCCTGTACGAAAAACCAAACAGCCCCCACCATATGGCCGCTTCGTCCCCACATGATCTCTACGCCCGGAAGCGCCTCAAACCACGTCAACTTCTCCGCCTCTTCCTCCAGATACCGGTAGCGGATCGCCAACTGATCTTCATCCATAAAAGGAAGCTCTACGCCTGCCCTTGCCGTGTACTCTTTCCAGGAGGCAAAGTAGGCCGTTAACTGGACTGCCGTCTCCCGGGTAGTCCATACCTCCCCTTGATAGCCAAGCCGGTACAGGAGCGGAATCGCCACCGAATGATCCTCGTGGGCATGCGACAGAAACACGGCATCCAGCTTCGGCACCTGTTCTTGCTGGATCATGGGATAGTCTCCCGATCCTTCCTTCTTGACGCCGCAATCCAGCAGCAAACGAACCTGGCTGCCGCTTAGTAAATAGGCGGAGCGGCCATGCTCGCCTGCACCGCCCCACACTGTCAGTTTCATCATGATGCATTCCACTTTCTTTTAGAATTCATAGCTTCGACCAGCAGCAACAGCAGCACCGTCATGCCGACGGAGACAACGGCCATCGCCATCCCGAGAGATACCTGTCCCTGCTCAAACTGGGCAAATATATATGTAGCCGATGTCTGCATCGATGGGGGCAGAATGAGCAGTGATCCGACCAGCTCCCGTGACGCAATCGTGAAGGTCATGATCCATCCTGCCAGCATGCCGGGCATAATCAGCGGCAGCAGAATCCGCCGCAGTATAAGCAGAGGACCGCCTCCAAATACCTGCCCCGCCTGAAACAGAGTACCGTCAACCTGCGTAAAGCTGGCCTTCACGTATTGCACCGTATATGGAAGGAACAGCACGACGTACGTCAGCACGACCATCCCGTAGGTATTGTAGAGCGTAACCGGCATCCATGGCGCATTCCAGAGGAGGATCAAACCGACCACCATCACAATGCCGGGTACCGTATTCGGCAAGAGGCTTAACAGATCAATGACCCGCTGCATCCGTGCCTGGGACTTGCCTATCGTCAGGGCAAAGCCGGTACCGAGCAGAACGGCAACCGTAGATGCTGCAAGCGACAGACCCAGACTGTTACCAAGCGCTTTCTGGCTGACCGATCCCCAGGACAGCAATTCCTTGTAATGGGCAAACGTCAGATTATCCAAGGATAATCCGGCTCCCCGGAGCTTCATCAAGGATGCCGCAATGACAGAAAAATAAGGAATGCCGACAGACAATATCAGCAGCAAACCGATGTATAGAGCGCAGACGACGCCTTTGCTGCCGCGCAGCGAATATCTTTTGGAGCGTTGACCTTTGCCACCGACAAGACGATAGGTAAACCTCCGGCTGATCGTAGACTGCATGTACCACATCACCAGACAAACCGACAGCAGGACCGACGCGAGCGAGGTCGCTTTACCGAAATCGATGGGCCAGCTTGAAATATATTTGTGGATCTCCGAGGTCATCACATAATAGCCAATGCGTCGACCGAACGTTGCCGGGGTACCGAATTCCGCAATAGTTTTGACGAACACCAGCATCGCGCCCATACCGTAAGAGGATAACAGCAGCGGCAATATGATTCTTCTAAACCGGTATCCTGCGCTTGCGCCATGAACCGCTCCGGCCTCTTCCAGATTACCGCCGATCCGGATCAGAGCGTCCCGCAGCAGCAGGTAGAGAAACGGGAACAAATGCAGACTCATGATCAGCACCATACCTCCGAAGCTGAAGAAGGAATCGCTCCATCTCGCTGCTCCCGGCAGCCACTGTTGCAAATATCCGCCCTTTTGCATAAACAGAATCCAGCCCATCGAACCGATATACGGCGGGGTCATGAACGGAATCATCAAAATCACGTCCACCCACCGATGCTGTCCCAACCGGGTTTTGGCCATCATCCAGGCGAGCGGCAGCGCGAGCAGTGTCGATCCTGCCACCACGCATATCCCCAGCCAGATGGATTGCAGCAAAATGCCGGACAGCTCATGACCGGCTATCGTTCGTATCGGCGCCAGCCAATCAAAGTGCTGATCTGGGTATACACTTTGCCAGAAAATAAGCAGCAATGGCACACCAATGCTTATAATAAGAAGAAAAAGGGCGAGAATAACGCCCATTTTTCGTAAAAATCGCTGACTGTCCATGATGACAGGTCTCACTGCGGTTCACCTCACATTGCCTTCCTGTGCTTCCTCTTATGCACTTACTTGAATACTTCGGAAAAACGTGCCGCCGTCTCATCCCCATGGTCATTCATCCAAGCCCAATCCACTTTAAACACCGGAATATCCTTCAGATTGGTCCGGCCTTCGGCCTCCACATCCTCACGGCCCGGAATCAGATAGGCATCCGCCACCAGCTTCTGCGCTTCGTCAGACAGCAAGTAGTCAATGAAAGCCTTGGCATTATCCACGTTCGGGCTGGATTTCAAAATCGCAGCCGGTCTCGGACTCACGACGGTTCCTTCTTCCGGATATACAATGTCAAGCGGCTCGCCTTTGGCTTTGGCCGAATACGCCATATAATCCACGCCTGCGGCAACCAAACTCTTGGCACCGGTGATCACAGGGTCCAGTGCTTCTTGGTTCGCTCCTGCCATAGCCGTGCCATTGGCTTTATAATTCTCGAACAGTTCCCAGCCTGCGTCGCCCTTCACGCTCAAATAGCCCGTGATAAAATCCAGCGCCGATCCCGACAGCGTCGGATCCGGAATATTGACCGCATCCTTCCACTCCGGCATCCCTAAGTCCGCCCAGCTTTGAGGCGGGGCCGAGACCAGATTGGTGTTGTATACAATCCCCAGCGCCGATGCGCTAGTGCTGAAATAGTTTCCTTCGGCGTCGGACCAATCCTTATTCAGCTTGTCAGCATTCGCGGCTTCAGGATAAGGCAATGTCAGCCCATCCGCCTTCAGCGCTTGTGCGGAGGGGAGAGATGCAAGAATGACCACATCCGCGACCGGATTCGATTTTTCCGCTTCCATCCGTGCCAAAATTTTGCCCGTTGTGCCTTGGAACATCTCTACCTTCACTCCGGTCTTGGCTTCAAAACCGCTCACGATATTGTCGGCAAGCTTTTGAGGGCCTGCGCTGTAGAGTACGAGCTTGCCTCCGACTTTCGTACTCCCCGATGCAGATGATTTGCCTGTATCTTGTGCCGGCATCGTAACTGAACCCCCATTTGGGGTACTGCCGCATCCAAACAGACTTAGGCTCATGACCGATGCCAGCAACAGCATCGCGCTTTTTCTCCGTAATTTCAATTGACTCATTTCTCCCCAACTCCCCTTCATCTTAGCCTGCAGCAGCAGGCGTGTGTTTTGTAGTATTTTGTTGCATGCTCGTGTTCGTATCATGACTTGGTCCTTCACCCATCCGGCAGATCGTATGTGGAGACACGTACAGATTCACGCGTTCTCCGACTGGTACCCTCTTGTCCAGGAAAGCGGTCCATTTGTCCAAACCATCCACCTGTAAGCGTATTTCGTATCGCTCGCCGACATAACTCACGCTTAGCACGGTTGCCTGATAGCATACATCCTCCGAGCTTGTCCTGCTCCAGGTCACATGCTCCGGCCTCACCATGGAGTGATCGACGGTCAGCCAATTGGACTTGCCGATAAACGAAGCCACAAAAGGATGACTAGGGCTTTCATATATCGTTTCCGGGGTTCCACGCTGCAGGACCTCTCCCTTCCGCATGACCACGATTTCATCCGACATCGACATGGCTTCCACCTGATCGTGTGTAACATAAAGGGCAGTCAACCCCATATCCTTCACAAGCGACATCATTTCGATCCGCATTTCCTCCCTAAGCACGGCATCCAGCGCACTCAAAGGCTCATCGAACAGTACCAGTGCCGGACGGATCGCTACCGCTCTGGCAAATGCAACCCGCTGCTGTTGTCCACCGGACAGCTGATGCGGATAACGGTCCTCCATCCCCTCCAAGCGGACCATGGCCAGCGCCTCGGTTACTTTTTGCCTGAGATCCGTTTTAAGCTTGGCCGCTTTTAATCCAAAGGCAACGTTCTCGTATACCGTCATATGCGGCCAGAGGGCAAAATCCTGAAATACCATCCCGAAGTTGCGTTTGTGCGCTGGAACGTCAATCTTTTTGTGCACGGAGTAGATGCACCGGTCTTCCGCATAGATTTCTCCTCCGTCCGGCTGTTCCAGCCCGGCGATCATCCGCAGCAGTGTCGTTTTGCCGCAGCCTGACGGCCCGAGCAATGTGGTGAATTGACCATGACGCAGTTTTAAATCGGTAGGAAGCAACGCGGGTGTACCCTGAAATGACTTTTCAATGCCCCTGATTTCAATATCCACTTTCGATCCCAACCTGTCTTCTTAAGCTGTTTCCAGTGTAAGGGTTACGTTTAAGCGTTGTATTAGACTAATGTAAACTTGGAATTAACTTTTTGTTTGAATTCTGTTGATACTCATAGATTAAATCTATATAGAGAGCATAAATAAGGAATAACCAAGGGAGAGATATACGAATGAATCTGATGAAGCTGCAAATTGTGGAGCTGATCGACCGCCATCATCATATGACCAGCGTGGCAGAAATACTTGGCATTAAGCAGCCCACGGTTACTTTTCATATGAAGTCACTGGAAGAAGAACTGCAAGTCCGACTGTTCGAGTCCCGAAGCGGAAAAACATTTCTCACCGAGGCCGGACAAGCTCTGCTGCATTATGCAGTAAAAATTAACGCGCTTGCCAAGGAGTCGGAGCGTGTCGTCCGCGAATACGACAGCTTATATCGGGGAACGCTGCACATTGGAGCCAGTTATGTCCCTGCCACCTATCTGCTGCCCGCGATATTGAATACCTTTGCCCGTGAGTTTCCCGGCATACGGATCTCCTTATCCGTCAAGCCTTCACCGGTTATCCGCGACATGCTGGCACGGCACCAGATTGATCTGGGCATTATTTCATCAGAGCCCTTTACGGGTTCCAGTCTCCAGGCCGAGTCCTTGTGCAAGGATGATCTGACCCTAATATCTTCACCTGACCATCCGCTGGCAAAATCGGATTCGCTGCAGCCCGAGCAGATTATTCGCAGTCCCTTCGCCTTGCATGGAAGTGAATCCAGCACAAGGCAGCTGACCGACCTTTGGCTGGAGCAGCATGGTTTGCATATGCGGAGCCCGGTGGAGCTGGACTCGCTCGAAGCGATCAAGCAACTTGTGTTATTGGGGGACCATATTTCTTTCATGTCACGGATGGCGGTACAGCGGGAGCAGCAAGAAGGTGTACTGCACGTTATGCCGATTCCCGGCCACCGGGCATCCCGGCATATATACAGTGTCCAGAATAAAGACCGACTTCCCTCCGTACAAATTCAGCGTTTTCAAGAGGTCTTGCGCGAAGTGGGCACCCAATTGGAGCAGATCCTGTGATTAAGGGGAGTTTATGCTGTAAGTCAGATGGATAGATTAACAAAAAATGTATGTCGGTATTCAATAATTCTATACATATTTGATACATTCGCCATCCCCCGTTAACAACTCACAATTATTCAGCGTTTAAAGTAAGCTGTGTACCTAAATCCAGCTTATGGGAGTGATTGTATTGAGAAGATGGAAACAGCTGACGTTGTCTTTCATGGTAGGTTTCGCGGCTCTAGGAAGTGGATTCACCGGACTCCAGACAGCTGAGGTTTCAGCCGATGCCAATGCCGTGCCTTCGTATGAGGTGAAGTTCCTTGCCAAACCCGAAAGCGTACTGGAAAACGGCGAAAGCCTGCGGAGCGAAGTCATTCAAGCATTCGGACTGGCCGCTGTTCCCCAAGCGATCGGTGTAGCTTATTATGATACGGACAACCTGGAATTGGATGCTGAAGGCTGGAACGTCCGCTTTCGCAAAAAAGAGGACAAAGATAACTACGAGCTCACCTATAAGAAACGGTATCCCATCGTGAATGGAGATATTAACGCCGCGCTCAGCTTGGCGAACCAGGAAGGCTTTGATGCTTCGGATGACAATTACGAGGCCGAGATTGATTGGGGCTACGGCAAACAAACGCTTAGCTTCTCCAACACCAAGAAAATAAGCACGAATACAACCGGCACAACACTCCCGTCCGAACAAGACGCCTTGGCTTTACTGCTGGACAAACTCCCAGGTAAGCTCAAAAAATGGTCCTCCCCGAATTGGGGTGAACAAAAGCTCTCACAGTCCCGAATTCATGGACCGCTGACGTTCTACCGCTATGAAGGATCTTGGAATGGCCAGAAAATGAGCCTCGAAGTTTGGCCGATTCGCAATGCAGACGGCACAGGAACCGAGAATCTGATCGAAATCTCTTTTAAAACATCCGATGTCTCGGTTGCTTCCCAGCTTCGCTCAGAGCTTATGGATACCCTCGAGTCTAACGGTTGGCTGCTTCCCATGGACGGCTTGAAGACACAGCTGATCTTGGAAAGATATTAAGCTAAGAAAACATGTTAGAGAAGGAAGCTTATTAAGGTAAAGAAAAGAAGGGCCCCCCAGGGTACCCTTCTTTCTGATGATTCATGATTACTTTTTATGTGTAACAAAAAAGACCGCTATCGATGACTCGATAACGGTCTTTATGGTTGTTCGCTTGGCGACGTCCTACTCTCCCGGGACCCTTCGGTCCAAGTACCATCGGCGCTGGAAGGCTTAACGGTCGTGTTCGGTATGGGAACGCGTGGAACCCTTCCGCCATCGCCACCAAACGGCTCAGATGCTTGATCACCTGAAAACTAGATACGAAACGAATTTGCAGCACATTGAAATATTTTTTGGATAAGCCCTCGACCGATTAGTATTGGTCAGCTCCATGCATTGCTGCACTTCCACCTCCAACCTATCTACCTCGTCGTCTTCAAGGGGTCTTACTAGTTGGGAAATCTCATCTTGA
>NZ_JAOXLZ010000004.1:0-81693 GCF_025792345.1 Virgibacillus sp. LDC1 | reverse complement strand
AGGCTTTCGCCCATTGCGGAAGATTCCCTACTGCTGCCTCCCGTAGGAGTCTGGGCCGTGTCTCAGTCCCAGTGTGGCCGTTCACCCTCTCAGGTCGGCTACGCATCGTCGCCTTGGTGGGCCGTTACCCCACCAACTAGCTAATGCGCCGCAGGCCCATCCCCAAGTGACAGATTGCTCCGTCTTTCATTATTCCACAATGCTGTGAAATAAATTATCCGGTATTAGCTACCGTTTCCGGTAGTTATCCCAGTCTTGAGGGCAGGTTGCCTACGTGTTACTCACCCGTCCGCCGCTAACCATTAGGAGTGCAAGCACTCCTTCAAGTCCGCTCGACTTGCATGTATTAGGCACGCCGCCAGCGTTCGTCCTGAGCCAGGATCAAACTCTCCAATAAAGTTTGACTTGCTCATTTCTTAACTGACGAGAATTTGTTCAATTCTCTATTTCAACGTCCCACCGAAGTGGTTCGTTTTACTCACTCGTTGTTCAGTTTTCAAAGATCAACTTCTTCGTTACTGGCGAATCTCGTTCGCACCAGCAACTCTTATATCTTATCACATCCACTCGATCATTGCAAGCTTTTTTTTGAATTTGTTTTTCAAATTCATTTTGGCTTGTTGACTCAAGCGTTTGTTTCGACCGTATTTCTTGGCCGGAAATATAATATACCATGCGCGGATCTTGAATGCAAGTCTTTTTTCAAAAGATTTTTTCATAGAATGCTCTCTATCTAATATAGTGTAGCTGACAGAAAAGAAAGAACTCAATGTTTTCTGCTCTTGATGACATGTCTACTTGGTCACTGAATCTCAGATTCGAAACGTCCCGCTTTATGTGCATCCATAGGAGAATGTCTGAGTAAGCTACCAACTTTCCTCAACCGTTCATGAGTCATACGCATCGTTTTTATCTTATCTATCACCCATATCTACATTTCAGAAATAAAAAAGCGAAAGCTCCGGATAGATACCCGAAGCCTTCGCTCTATTTGTTCATTTATTATGAGATAGAATTCCGAAACTATTCGGCACCGAGGAAAGCGTACCGGATCAAGATGATCACAAACAGGATCCACATCAGCCAATGCACCTTAGTATCTGTGCGTCCGATCAACTTGCCGAATACCGCCAGGATGACATAAGCAATGATACCGGCAGAGATGCCGTTAGCGATACCGCCAGTGAAAGGCATCAGGATGATGGTCAAGAATGCCGGGAATGCCTGCATGAAATCATCCCACTCGATATCCCGCACCTGGCTCATCATCAGTACACCGACAATGACAAGCGCTGGAGCTGTAGCAGCCGAAGGAACAACCAGAGCAATCGGAGCCAAGAACAATGCCAGAATAAAGAGTACGCCTGTAGTAACCGCAGTCAAGCCAGTACGTCCACCCTCTGCAACACCGGAAGTACTTTCTACGAAAGCTGTGATTGTACTGGTTCCAAGGAATGCGCCTGCGCTTACGCCGCCAGCATCCACGAGCATCGCTTTACCAAGCTTCTTCTCGCCTTCCTCTTTATTCTTCAGGAGTCCCGCACGACCTGCGGTACCAACCAATGTACCGAACGTATCGAACAATTCAACAAATGTAAAGATGAAGATAACTTCTACAAGACCAATGCCAAGGGCGCCCTTCAAGTCCATCTGACCGACAGCCAGATTATCAAATGAAGGAATCCAGCTTGCAGTGCTCAGACCTGACAGATCGGTTACTCCCATTGGAACACCAATCAGCGTCGTCAGCACGATACCGATAAGCAAAGCGCCCTTCAATTTGAGAACCATCAGGATGGCAATCAGGAACAGGCCGATGATCGCAAGCAGCGTATCCTTGTTCTCAACGAAATTCCCCAGGCCAAGATTGAAGGCACCGCCTGGTACCGGATGAGTAATATCCGTTCCCGGGTTAATGGAAGCCGTCACGATGTTGCCCAGCTTAAGACCAACGATGGTAATGAACAGGCCAATACCGACCGTAATGGCAATCTTTAAGTTGTTCGGTACCGCAGTCAACAGCATTTGGCGGACTTTGGTTACCGTGAGAATAATGAAGACAATACCGGAGATAAATACTGCACCGAGTGCGGCCTGCCAGGTAATCGCTCCGTTCGAGCTTAATACAACTGTCATGAAATATGCGTTCAAACCCATACCAGGCGCCAACGCAACCGGAATGTTAACGAAGAAGCCCATCGCCATCGTCACAAGGCCGGCACCTACTGCAGTAGCGAAAAATACGCCTTCCTGCGGAATACCCGCGCCATCAGGACCCAGGAACAAATTGTTGACCAGCAGGATGTAAGCCATGGTCATAAAGGTCGTCAAGCCTGCGATAATCTCGGTTCTTACATTTGTTCCGTGTTCCTTTAGTTTAAAGAAACGCTCCATTGTAGAGATATCCCCCTTAAAATTAATGACCGGCAACATACAAAAAAAGACCCTAAGGAATAAATCCCCAGGGCCGTCGCTTGAAAAAAGAGCCGCAAAACAATCATTCGCATGCTGCAGGGCAGCATCCTTATCGAATAACCAGCTGCTGCAAGATGGAGCGCTGCTCCATCTTGCAGGCCGATATCTCGAATGCTGGACGAGTCCGCATCATTATATTGCCGCTCTTCTTTTCGTAGCGAGATCATTACGGTGACCTGTAGAGACTCCCGGGCCCATTCCCGGGATTATACGAAAAAGCTCGTTATTTGTAGTTGTCATGTCAGTTTCTACACATATTCTAGGACGAGACGCCCAACCTTGTCAATAACAAAAACGAATATTAAACTTGTCAATTTAAAGAAATGTTCGGAAATTGATATTCCCATGCGCACATGATCACTGAAATCCGTTCGAGAGGCGTTTCATTCGTGATAGTAGCAGACGCGATCGAAGCCGGATTGTTTCCACACGCAGGATGAAATAGGGAGCACTGTGCTCCTTAGGAGAAGCTTATTGCTATTTTACCGACAGCATGATGGGTCTCACTCAATGCGTGGGCATCGTAGAGCCCTTTTTGCGAAAAAGGAAACGTAGCTCCCACAACTGATCTTATCTTTTTTTGCTCCAACAGGTCGGCTATTTCCTGAAGCTGCTGACCATTGGGATCCAGCCATATATTTTTGGCGGTTACGTCATATTCCCTTACCAGCTCTTCATCAAAATCGCTGACAATCGATATGATTCGCCCGGTATGTTTTTTCAGCACTTTAAAGCTATTCTTCTGAACGTCACCGCCCATCGTATCGAACACAACGTCCACATCCGATAATACATCTTCAAATCGGGTCGTGCGATAGTCAATAATCCGATCAGCTCCGAGTGGAGCCAGAAGCTCATGATTACGTTCCCTGGCTGTCGTTATAACGTAAGCTCCCGCTTGTTTGGCAAACTGGATAGCGAACATGCCAACGCCACCTGCGCCTGCGTGGATCAATACCTTCTCTCCTTGAGTCAGTTCACCATGTGTAAAAAGCGCCTGCCAAGCAGTCAGTCCTGCGAGCGGAACGGATGCGGCTTCCTCCCATGAGATAGCAGCAGGCTTCCGCGCCAGCAGGTGATCATCCACCAAAGTATATTCGGCATATGTGCCAAAACGGGTGGTTTCCGGACGGGCAAACACTGCATCTCCCACTTTCCAATCCGTTACCTCGTTCCCAATTTCCGAAATTATCCCGGCAACATCCCATCCCAAAATAATCGGAAACTCCCAATCCATCATTTGTTTTAAATAGCCTTCACGGAGCTTCCAGTCAATTGGATTGATCGAGGTGGCAGCCACTTTGACTAAAACCTGATGAGCTTGCGGTGTTGGCTTAGGTACTTCTCTTTCCTGAAGCTCTTCCTTGCCCCCATAACGATCAATGACGATAGCTTTCATTCTTTTCCTCCTCACAGGTTCAGGTCTTGGTTCTGCCTTAAAGCTCGCTCTTAACAATGCACCCTAACGTATTATTCATCTTATTTCACAAAAGATGCATACAATCCAAACGATTGGCTCCTATCCGTCCATTGGTTAAAGGAAAAAAATTCGTGTGTTACAAGCACACATAAAAAACCTTCAATCCCACAGTGTGGATTTGAAGGTTTTTTGGTTTAGTGCAGCAGTATAAAAACTATTCCCACTCGATCGTTGCTGGTGGTTTGGAAGTCACGTCATACACGATACGGTTGACATTCTCGACTTCGTTCACGATACGTACGGAGATCTTCTCGAGCACATCCCATGGGATACGCGCCCAGTCCGCAGTCATGCCGTCAATGGAGGTTACCGCACGGATACCTACGGTGTAGGAATACGTACGTGCATCACCCATTACGCCGACACTCTTCATGTTCGGAAGTGCCGTGAAATACTGCCAGATCTCGCGATCCAGTCCCGCCTTCGCAATCTCTTCGCGCAGGATGTAGTCGGAATCACGAACGATTTGCAGCTTGTCCTCCGTTACTTCACCCAGTACGCGAATCGCAAGACCCGGGCCAGGGAAAGGTTGACGGTGAACGATCTCATCCGGTAAGCCCAACTCCTCGCCGACTTTACGAACCTCATCCTTAAAGAGTGCTTTGAGCGGCTCGATCAGCGTGAATTTCATGTCTTCAGGCAGCCCGCCGACATTGTGGTGGGATTTGATTGTATGCGCCGTGTCCGTACCGCTCTCAACGATATCGGTATACAGCGTGCCTTGTGCCAGGAATGCAAAATCATCAAACTTGCTGGACTCCTCATCGAATACGTAGATAAACTCGTTGCCGATGATTTTCCGTTTTTTCTCCGGATCGTCTACGCCTTTCAGCTTGGACATGAAGCGTTCCTGAGCGTCAATCTTAACGACCTTCATATCAAACTTGCCGACGAAGGTTTCCATCACGCTCTCGGCCTCGCCCTTGCGCAGCAGTCCATGATCGATGAACATACATGTCAGCTGATCGCCGATGGCCTTGTGAATCAGCATGGCCACAACGGAGGAATCAACGCCGCCGCTCAGCGCGCACAGCACTTTTTGTTCGCCGACGACTTCACGGATTTCGCGAACCTGGTCCTCGATAAAAGTCTCCATGCTCCAGTTGCCTTCGCAACCGCACACTTCGTACAAGAAATTCTTGATCATTTCGTTACCATGGACGGAGTGACGAACCTCCGGATGGAACTGCACAGCGTACAGCTTCTTATCCTCGTTACTCATTGCAGCGATCGGAGCGGATTCCGTTCCTGCATCCAGCTTAAAGCCGGAAGGCAGCGATACCACGTGATCACCGTGACTCATCCATACCGTTTGTTTTTGCTCAATCCCTTTGACAAGTATCGAGTTCGGAGCAAATTCCAATTCGGCTTTTCCGTATTCACGTTTCGAAGCACGTTCTACTTTTCCGTCCAGCTGTTGAGCCATCAACTGCATGCCGTAGCAAATGCCGAAGATCGGCAGTCCCAGATCATAAATGGCGGGGTCCACATGCGGTGCATTCTCGGAATACACGCTGGAAGGACCTCCTGAGAAAACAATGCCGCGCGGGGAAAGTTCTTTAATTTTCTGGGCGGGCGTGTTGTATGGCAGAAGCTCACTATAAACGCCAAGATCGCGAATACGACGTGCTATAAGTTGGTTGTACTGTCCACCGAAGTCCATAACGACGATGATTTCATTAGGCTTATTCATTACCGGGCCTCCCTTGATTAATGAAATTAATTATACGCAACCCTAATTCATACCGTCAAGAAAGAGGGCCCTTTGTTTTCATGCCAGTTTTTTGACAATTCGAATACATTGGCGTAAAAAGAGTACTTTTTCAGTACGGGACCACGGTTCATCATGGTATGCCGCCCGCTCCCAGCGCTGTGCAAACTGCTCCAGCTCCGCCCTGAATTCGGTATCTGCAATCGACAAGGCATTGACGTATTGGCGCATGGTCTGCCCTCTTTCTAACTCTCCAAACCTTCGCTGGAGCTTGTCCCAAACCCAGACCGAGGCCGATACGAGTCCCTCCCGCCCGCTTACTGCTATCGTTCTGGCCATCCTCATGAAGGCCAAACTTTCGCGCACGGTCGGAATTTGATACATAACTGCCACTAGGATGGGAAGAACCAATAAGAGTACGCCCCCAAACATCACAGGACCGATGGCGGCTATCAGAAGGAGTACTTTAACAACTCCGTAAATCATGGAATTCCACAAGCTGTTCCAGTACTTAAGCCCGGCAGAACCGGAATCACCGGCAAGCGGAGGCGTGGACATCTGCCCGAAGCCAAAGCCTGGGGTTGGATCGAACATTACCCAGCCTTGTCCCGGAAAAAAAACCTCAACCCACGCATGCGCATTCTTTTGTGCTACCGCATAGCGGTCAAGAGTACCTGCCACCCGCTCACCCGGTGCAAATCCGGTCACGTAGCGTGCGGGTATGCCCTCGGATCGGAGCAGCACGGTCATGGTCGTAGCAAAATGAACGCAGTACCCTTCCTTCGTATCAAACAAAAAATAATCCGTAAAATCCCTGCCTTCCGGAGGCACGGATGTTTGCAGGGAATAGGTATAGTTCTGCTCCAAATAGGATTCGATAGCTTGCGCCTTTTCATACCTATTCACAGCGTCCAATGTGATCTCCCTTGCTAAATCCCTCACCCTGAAGGGCAGCTGCTCGGGAAGCTGCAGGTACATCTCCTTCAAATATTCGGGATCGTTGTCAGTCGCACTACGGAGTAACTGCTCCTCCGGCTGATGGTATAGAGTTTCTATGGTATAACCGGATACCGCCCTCTCGCCTTGCAAGGATACCGTTTCGGACAGCCTGTCAACGGCAAGCCTCGGTGTACCTCTCTCTTTGGAGAAATGCATCTCCTTCACGCGGGTAATAAGGCCTCCGGACAGCACGGTCTGGATGGGGGTATCTTGTTCAAAAGTCAGTGTCTGGACCAGCCTGTCTCCATTAGGACGCTCCCAATAGGGGAGGATGTCGCTCAGGTCTTCGGATAGCTTGACGGGCTTGCGGATCGAGGGATCTGCATCCCACTTCCGCCCATCATACCGGTTATACGTGTCTCCCCGCCAATAAGTCGGTTCAGGCGATTGTGCGGTAAAATACAACGCATCGTTCAGCGTCAGCGGACCTCCCAAATCTTTTCCCTGGGAAGCGTATCCGGCAACCTGAGAGGCAGGAATCGACGGTTCCGCGTTTCCCCAGATTCGATCCCCCCATCCCGTCAGTCGTTCCGCCATTTCGGATACCGTTAATCCCACACCCGCCGAAGGCTCGCTAAAAACTCCTCCCACTCGGGGAATTCCGGCGATCAAACAGGAAGCAAGCAGCACCACCAGGCTCCAGCGAAGCACTGGCAGCCCGGATAAGCGGCCGGATCGAACAGGCTCGGGGATATCAGTTCCACTATAGGATCCCTCAACGGTTTCCTGCTTCAGCTTAAGAATCAGCATCATACCCTGGGCCAGTAAAATATACAGTACAGCCCGCAGCATATCACGGTATATGCTCTCCTCCATGGCGGATTCCAGCACTGCCAAATAAACCAGCGTCGAACCGCCAAACAACCACACGGTTCGGCGATACAAAGCCAGCATATGGACCGCTGATACCATGATCGCCCAACCGACAAGGAGGATGATGGTTCTCGTCTCCTGGCTTAAGGCAGTAAACTCCCATGCATTTCCGAATACCGAAACGTCACCCGGTAGTATATCCGAAGCATAATCGGTCAGCCATGCCAGCGGACGGCTGTATTCAAACAAACGGGCACACAGCCAAACCACCAGAACGGCGTTCAGCGGCAGCCACACCCAGCCCCGCAACGTAAATAATCCTTGCAGCAGCAAGAATAAAGCCCAGATGAATAAGGTTTGGAGCATAAGATGGCCGCCCATGTCCCCTGCATCCCGAAGCGGCAAGAGCCACTCTGACAGCAGTCCCATAACCGGCAGCGTAATCAATATGCGGTGAAGAAGCGTTCCGTGCGACAATCGGGAGACGAAAATATGGGGGACGCTCCAGGCTCCGGATATCCCGGTCTTCCGATGGCCTCCATCCCTAACGGGCGAGCTTCCCGGTTCGATCATGGCCGGCACCTCCTATCTGCATTGGCTTCCCATTTGTCGGCTTTTCATGCAAATAAACCAGCCTCCCGCCTTTGCTGAAAAACTCTCGTGCCCACTCCGGCTGCGCCTGATTCTCCAATGGACTAACCCATGAGCTTGAATTTCCAGTCGATTTTAGACGCTTTACACTTTGCGTACAGAAGATGGTAACTTTCCTGCTGCCCTCATTGAGCAGGTTGATTGCTGCGACAGCCGCACCCTGATGAAAAACGCCCGTAATAATCGCCCAATCCGTATTCTTTTGCGAGGGAGAAAGAGACTTCTCGAAACTTTGGTTCCGTACTGGATCTTTCCCGGCTAGTTGAACGGAGGCAAGCGGCACCAACGTATTCTGCTGCTCCTTGGATACGCCTTTGCGTTCGATCGATTGGCCCTCTAAACCCGCTCCATCCATACATAATTGATAGGGAATTCTGCATCGAATGAGCCGGGATACAAATCCTGCTGCCGCAGATACCGCGCCTTCAAATGCATCCTCCGGTTTCAAAGCGCCAAGACCTTCATACCCTTGGAGCGATGTATCCAGCACAACCCCCTGCCTTGATCCATAGCCCTCATGCGGCATGAATGATTGCAAGCGTCCGAGCTTCGCGGAATTCTTCCAATGAATCCGGTTCATGGGATCGCCGGGAACATAATCGCGCACGCCTGAACCTCTCATTTCATTCCAAACGTTAAAGCGTATACGTTCATCTTCCATGTCCATATCGCTTCCATGTTTGGGCACCTGGGCCTCCGGCCACTCGGCGGGTCTTGGCAGCACGATCATGCCGCCTGTATCGCTTTGCACACTCCGGCTTGTCCTGAACCAACCGAACATATCGCCCCATTCCACCTCGCTATAGATTGAAGACCAGACTCCGCGGGGAACCTGGTTCAGTCTGTAGGTATACTCGAGCCTTCGCTTCATGCCGGGGAACAACAGCTTGCGATGTTCCCTGCTGCCGATCCGGTCGGTTATGATAAGCCACGGCACGGGCAGAAGGGAACGATAAGTTACTCGAACCGTCATCTGAGCAGAATCCCCCGCCTGTATGCACGAAGGGAAGCTTGTATGCGAAATGGTGATTCGGGTTGGGCCCAGCAAACTCGTCAAAGCCCCGCCAAGCAATAGAATCGTGGATGCCCACCATACAAGCCGCAGCGATTCCCCGCCTAACCAAACATAAAGGCCCAACGAAACGGACCAGATGGCCGCTCCTCTCGACCATTCCAGCAGACGGCGTCTCATGACGGATTTCCCTTCCGGCTGCGCTGGCGCGGCAAATCAAACCTCGTAATGATGGACTCCACCATTTCATAAGGAGTTACGCCGGCAGCGCGTGCCTCATGGGACAGATGAATCCGGTGGGTGAGCACAGATACGGCAACACGTAGACAATCATCAGGGACGACATACATTCGACCTGTCAAAAAAGCAGCTGCCTGTGAAGCGCGGAGCCACGCCAATGTCCCTCTCGGACTAATCCCCAGAGTCACGCCCTGTTGTCTTCGGGAAGCATCGGCCACACTGACCATGTAACGTTTTATGGTGTCATCCACAAATACACGGGAGACCATCTGCTGCATCCGGATGAGCTCGGAACCCATCATGAGCGGTTTCAGATCATCCAATCTGGAACTGCCCATCCCCCGCTCCAGCAGCTCCAATTCACCTTCCATATTGGGATATCCCAGCGATAATTTCATCAAAAAACGATCCAGCTGCGCCTCCGGCAGGCGGCTTGTCCCTTCATATTCATAAGGATTTTGCGTTGCCAGCAGGAAGAAGGGGGCAGGCAGCGGATAGGTATGACCGTCCACGGTGACGCGTCCCTCTTCCATCGCCTCCAGCAGCGCGGATTGTGCCCGCGGCGATGCCCGGTTAATTTCATCGGCCAACACAATATTGGACATCACGGGTCCTGGCCTAAATACGAATTCCCCCGTATGGGGATAATAGACCGATGCCCCTGTAATATCCCCTGGCATCAGATCATACGTAAACTGAATGCGGCTGAAATCACAGCCGATTAACGCAGCCACCGACTTCACCAGCATGGTCTTCCCGACTCCCGGCACATCCTCCAACAGCACATGTCCTCCGGCCAGCAAGGCAATCATCGTTAACGAGATTTGCTCCTCATGTCCTACAATGACACTGCCGATCCGTTGGGTAACCCTCCCCAGAAGCTCGGGTGCCCACTCCGGATGATTTGCTTCTTCAGCATGAACGGATGAACTAAACAAGAACATCAACCTCCAACCTATATTCATAGATTATTAGATAGCGGTAACTTGGAATCTTGAATCTATGAATAGGTTTTCCAAGAAAGCACGAAGATAGACGTCTTTTGCTAGAAAAGGATTGGCCTGCCCCGCATGAATTATATAGGTACGGTCGGCCTTGCCTAAGCACCTGGTTCGGAGAGTTCTTGACGATACTCACCAAACCACGAAAAAGGCCAGCCCGTTGCTACGGCTGGCCTTCAACACCATTCTACTTACATGCTAGCTTTCATCGTTCACATCAGATCATCGCATTAACGATTCACGGCCTTCATCATTTCCAATTCCAAATCCGGTCAAGGATCACCGCAGCCTGAGCACGCGTAAAGTAAGCCTGTGGAGCAAAGCTGCCATTCATGCCGTTCACGATGCCCGAGCCGGCAAGCAGCGCTGCACTCGATTTGGCATACTCAGCAACCTGATCCCCATCAGCAAAAGAATCCAGTGACCCCTGCATTTCCAGCTTCCTGCCGGCTGCCTCCAGAGCACGCTGCGTCATCACCATCATGTCCTGGCGTTTCATCGGCGTGTCGGGCAAGAAACGGTTTCCTCCGACACCTTGAACCAGTCCAAGCTCTGTGGCGATCTGCACGTCTTCGTAATAATATGCCGAAGACGTAACATCTCCGAATGCTGCCTGGCCTTCGCCCGAGCCCTCCAGCTCCAGCGCGCGTACGAGCATAACGAGAAATTGAGCTCGAGTAATCGGGTTCAACGGGTTGAATCTCGTTTCGGTCTCCCCTTGAATCATTCCACGGGATGCCATCGTTTCGATCGCATCGATCGCCCACGGTACATGCTTCAAGTCATGAAACGTCTTGAATGCGGAAGCGACTGCAAACGTGCCGCCATGCGGCAGCGCTGCATGCACGATCCCCTGTTTCGCATCATAGCGGCTGTTTGCAAGAGGCCGGTCTTGCCCGTTGGCATCGATCTTCCTAACAACGATATGATCCGGTTGTGCCAGCTCTTCCTGGGTTGGTGTATAAGGCACCAACCAGAGTAGGCGAGCCTTGCCCGATTTCCAAGACAGGGCCCGATCTCCGGCAAGAACCTCTATCTGGAACACCGGACGATCGCCGATCTTCTCGCGGAGGGCCGCATCCAGATTGCTGCCCGAAGCTTTCGCTAGACGCAGCGTGACGGTTTCTGTATCCGTTACACCGGTTCCCTGAATCAACATGCTTGGCAGTTCCAGCGTGCCAAACTCCGTTTGGAGGATAAGAACTGCCTGCGGATTCCCCAGCAGCCACTTAACCGGCAGCTGAATATCGTAGGACCGGGCTCCTTTTTGAGCCGGGATGTCCACAACCGCTCGCTTCGTCCCCTCTGTCCCAGCTGCCGCCTTCTCCAACGCCTGCTGAAGGAATTGGCTCGAGACAGCAGTGATGATCCGCCCGCCGTTGTTCCGGATTTCAAGTGAAGACCAAGACGTGCTCGGAACCGGACTCGTACTGCTTCCGCCTCCGCCCGTGGTTCCTCCGCTTCCTCCGTTACCGCCGCCGTTATGTTCTCCGCCGTTTCCATTGCCTCCGCCAGGAGCGGAGCTCTTCGTGAATTCCAGCACGCCGAACCTGGACGTGTTCTGATAGGATTGGCCGGTCGGATCCGACCATATGGCCACGCTGTCTCTTGTACCCTGACCGTCTTCATCGTTATTCACCTGCAAATCGAACCCGATGACTGTCCCTTTCTCAGCTTTGATCTTATCCAGGCGGATCGCTGCTTCAACGACATATCCGCCGTCGGTCACCTTCGCTGCGGATGTGAAGTTATCCTCGCCCGCATGACCGCCAAAAGAACGCACATTGTTGAAGTTCATCCGATACTGTCCGTCATCCTCCTGGTAGGCATCCGTCTTTCCATTATTCTGATCCACGAAAATCTCTACCGAATCCTGCTCCCATACGTTGGGACTCGCATCTGATAACAAGCTGTCGCTAATGACGGCATAAACGTACAGGTGATTCTCATCCCAGAGCGTCCGGAATTTAGCGGTCGCGCCGCTGTTACCCTCAACCCATACGCCGGTTGCCAGTTCCCCGGCTTCCTTCCAGATGCCGTCGAGCTCGCCATCCACCTTCGGGGTGCCATAGCGGGCCTGGGCCAAGTTCGGCGCAGCAGCGAGAGTAAGAATGCCGAGTCCGTCTTGATCGCTCTCCTGGGCATGCCTAAGATCGCTCCAGGACACCATTGCCCCATTCTTGCCATGCTCGGAACCGTCATCCGTGCCGGAATCCGTCACTCTGACATCGAAATAAATGTCGTTGCCCAGCGATCCTTCTCCGTTAAGCGGAAGCAGGGCTTCCCCTGTGTAACCTCCCGTGGTCTCTGCCGTGTTGGAGGCTCCACGCTGAATCCGGACTTTTTGCAGGGTACCGTTCACCACTGCGAAGATGTCAACCTGATCTCCCGGGGATATCGATCCGTCTTTCACGTCAACCCTGACATAGATATGGTCCTTGTCCCATAGTGTCTTAAATTCAGCAGATAACGATCCTAGCTGCTCTGTCTTAAGTGCCGAAACCAGATTCCAGGCAAAATCCGGTTGTCCGTCGATGACCGCCTTACCCTCCACAGACGCTCCGGTCTTTCTCACAATCGTTAGCCTGGAAGGATCGACCATTCCCCAATAAGCAGGCTTGGCCTGATATTGCTTGTCAAAAGGAAACGGAGCATCCTGGCGGCCTGTACCCGCGGGACGATCATGCAGCCAGGTGTGGTCGTCTGCAATCCCCCAAATGGTAACATTGCTGATCCAGCCTCCTTCCACACCCGCATCGACGCCCGTTTGGTCCAGCCGCTTCAGCTCTTCAAACAGCTCTTTGTACCGATAACCTTGCTTGTCGAGCAATTCCTGAGGGACGGTCTGGTACGCGTCGGTATTGTTCGTATACACCGAAACGTCCAGCTCGGTAAGCTGATTGTCAAAGCCCGCCTCGCCGAACATCCGGATGGAATCCGAGATTTGCTGGATGGACGGCCCGCTGATATTGATGTGCGTTTGATGGCCCACGCCATCGATCGGAACGCCTTCCGCCTTCAGCTGTTTCACGAGATTCAGCAGATAATCGCGTTTCTTCGGATTGTGCGTGCTGTAATCGTTGATGTACAGCTTGGCCTCGGGACCGGCTGCATCACGTGCCGCATGAAATGCGGTCCGAATATAGTCGAGCCCCGTTATTCGGTACCACTGACTGTCCCGCATGCCATCCGGACGCCCTTCGTCAATGACCTCATTCACGACGTCCCAATCGCGGGCATCGCCCTTGTAGCGGCCGACCACTTCATGGATATAGGCTTCCAGCCTCTGAAGGACGAGCACTTTATTCTCCGGCGTAGCTTCAAGATAATGGCCCTGATCATCCTTCAGCATCCATTCGGCCCCTTGCTGATGCCACAGCAGCGTATGGAACCGGAGGTTCATGCCATGATCCCTGGCATAATCCCTAATCAGATCCGCGTTGGTAAAATTATAGGTTCCTTCGCTTGGATTGAGAGATTCCGGTTTCATCACATTCTCGGCAACGAGCGAGTTGTAATGGTAATCCAAAAGCTCCTTGTGCACGCCGGACAGATGCTTGGGCTCTACCGCTGCCCCGATCTCGAAATAATCCTGATACACATCCTTCAGTGCCGGAATATCCGTCTGAATGGAACCCGGCAGAGCGAGCTTAATGTCATCGACATAGAAATTGGAAAGATCCGAGGTTTCCACATACAGCTTCAATGTTTCCATATCCGAACTGAAACCGAAGGTTCCTCTCAGCTCCACCCACTCCGTACCGCTCGCGGAGGCTGAGGCGACGGTCGTATAGGACGTGTCTGCTGCGCCCGCCGCTTTGTTTTCCATCGAAAGCGATATTTTGACCGCAGCGGCAGGGACCTCCTCAAGCCTGACATAGGCTGAGATTGTATACGTTTTTTGGCGTACCATGATGTCTTTAACATCTTGGCTGGGCCCGTTCCAGTTGTTCGTCCGATCATGGACCTTTAATCCGTAGCCGCCGCTATGGGCTGCTTCTGGCAAAGCTTCTACTGTCTCCGAATCGCGTGGTCCCCAATCCATCGTCGTTCCGTCTTCAAAATCCCATACGACCGTATTCTCTCCCCCCGGAATCTCATTGCCGGGGTCCGGTGCGGGCTCAATCAACCGGACCTTGAATTCGTCCATATAATAAGCGGCGTCCGGACTGCTCGGGCTCTGCAAATATACCTGCAAGGCTGAGGCATTAACATCGTATTTATAATTGCCTTTTACCTCTACCCACCCATCGGCGGATACATCAACCGGAATGCTGAAGTTCACGTATTCCGGCTCGGCTCCGGTTTGCTGCATGGCAAGCTGAAGCTTCTGAGACCCTTGGGTGCCCTCCTTCAAATGGACAAAAGCGGAAATTTCATAGGTAGCTCCCTTGTCCAGCTGATTCGTGGCGGATAGATTAAACCCCGGTCCGTTCCAGTTCGCCGTCCTTCCCTCCGTCAACAAACTCCCTGTCCCTTCATAGGCATAGGTAGCGGAAGTCACCGTCTCCGTTCCCCGCTTAAACCACCCCTCCGTCCCGCCGTCAAAATGATGGTGAATCACAAGATCCTGATCAGCGGGGGGATGGGCCGGTTCAACTGCCGCCGCACTCCAACTAGGCGGTATGAGCAGCATGAACGCGATCAGCATCAGGCTGGTCTTCCTAATGATTGTTCTCTTAGACACGGCATGCTTGCCTCCTCATCGGTTGCATTTATGGTCTGTCCTCTAGCAAAACCTTGGTTATTCTTTTACGCTGCCCACGTTCAATCCGACCACGAAATATTTCTGCAGAAACGGGTATACCACCAGAATGGGAACGGAAGCCACAACCGTTACGGCAGCGCGAATCGAAATCGGCGTTACCATGTTCACCGCAGCGTCCTGCGTCATCCCGGCTCCTGCAGCCACTGCCGGATTGCTGTTCGCGTTCATACTGGATGACAGCAGCTTCATCAGCTCATACTGCAAAGTGCTCAGCTCTTGGCGGGAGGAGGTATAGATGAATGCATCGAACCAGGAGTTCCAAGCCCCCACGGCCACGAAAAGCGCAATGGTTGCCAGCACCGGCTTACACAGCGGGAAGATGATCCGGATGAAGATTTTAAAATCCCCGGCTCCGTCAATTCTTGCCGATTCGACCAAGCTTTCCGGAATCGTTCCGATATACGTCCGGATAACGATCATATTGAATGCGCTGATCATCGACGGGATCACATATACCCAGAATGAATTCAGCAGGTGCAAGTCCTTCATCAGAAAATATCCAGGAATCAAACCGGCGTTAAAGTACATCGTCAGAATAAAGATCAATGTAATCGGCTTGCGGAACACATATTCCCGACGACTCAGCGTATACGCCAGCATCGTGGTCAAGACCAGATTCAGCAGCGTTGAAAGCACCGTTCGTGCCACGGAAATCCAGAACGCATCATATATCGTTCCCGAAGCAAATACCGCCTTGTAATTCTGCCAAGTAAATTCCCTCGGCCAGAGATAGATACCGCCCCGGATCGTATCATTCCCCGCATTCAGGGAAACGACGATCGTGTTCAGGAACGGATATAATGTAACAATGACAAGACCAATCATAAACAAGGTATTGAACGTATTAAAAAGGATCGGCTCTACTCTTTTTTTTCTGACGGATTTAGGCGCTGCGGCAGCAGTTGCTGGCCCAGGGCTGATTGTTTGATTTGCCATTATAGCAGCCTCTCTTCCCCTAGCCGTTTCGCGACTCCGTTTGCAATCAATAACAGCGTCACACTAACGACCGTTTTAAATATACCGGCAGCCGTTGCTAATGAGTAGTTTCCTTGGGCAAGCCCGTACTTCAGCACGAAAATGTCAATCGTTTGCGACCAGTCGACAACAAGACCGTTGCCCAGCAAGTATTGAACCTCGAAGCCTGCTTCCAGAATGTGACCGACCTGCATGATCAACAGAATGATGATCGTTGGCTTAATGCCCGGCAAAGTGACATGGAACATTTTCCGATAGCGGCTTGCCCCGTCCATATCGGCAGCCTCATAAAGCGCCGGGTCGATGGATGCCATCGCAGCCAAATATATAATCGTATTCCAGCCGACTTCTTTCCAAACATGCGACGCCCCGACGATTCCCCAGAAGTATTTGCCTTCACTGAGCCATTGGATCGGCTCCTTGATGAGATGCAGCTTCATAAGGATATCATTGATGATTCCGTTCGAAGCCAAGCTCGTCGCCACAATCCCGGTTACGATGATCCAGGATAGAAAGTGCGGAAGATAGGAGATCGTCTGTACGGTTCTTTTCCAAACCACTTTCTTGATTTCATTCAGTAACAATGCAAGGATAATTGCAGTCGTAAAGCCGAGAATCATATTGATAACACTCATTGCGAGCGTATTGCGAAGCACTTGCAGGAAACTTTCATCCTTAAAAAGAAATTCAAAATGTTTAAATCCTACCCACGTCTGTTCACTAAAGTCTCTAGCCGGCTTGTAGTTCTGGAAAGCCATGGTCCATCCCCAAATAGGAACGTAGGCAAACAAGATGATGTAAGCCATCAGAGGCACCGACATATAGATCAACTGTCTCTGTTCTTTGAGTACGGCCCAGGTGATTTTCTTGTTTGTCTTAGGCTTCCGGACGGCAGAGTCTTTGACAAAGGTCTCTTCCATAAGTTTGTTCTCCCCAAAACCCCATATTTCGTAAACAAGGAAGGCATGAAGCCTTCCCGTTTCCGATTCATGTACCTTCCGTTGCCTTACTTAACAGACCAAGTGTCTCTTCTCCATTGCAGCACTTCATTAATCCGATCTTCATAAGCCTTGATGTTGAGCTTGCGGATTTCAGTGACGTACTCATCCCAGACGCTATCGTATTCTTCTGGTTTAGCAAGAATGGCTTTTGGTAAGTACTTCGTGGACAACTCATTTTGCTTCGTATTCACGATTTTCGCTTCAGATCCGTCTACCAGGTCGACAGACCATGCCGGGTAAGCGATGTCGTTCTCGGGAGCCGGACTGAAGAAGTCGACATAGCTATTGAATCCATATTGGGCGAGGAAGTTCTTGTCATACTCTTTCATGCCTGCCAGAATTTCTTCAGGCTGGGCAGCCGCATCTGTAGCGTTGCCGTCCGAGAATAAACCTTCCATTTTTGGGGCTTGGCCGTAGAAGGAATCGGCTTTATTCGCGAGCTTCCAGGTTGCATCGGTAAACTGATCGCGCTGCTCTTGCGTTTTCATGAATCGGCCATCTTTGACGATGTAATCTTCCCCTTCGATCCCCCAGGCCAAGATTTTTTGCCAATCTTCTTGAATCAGCGTATCCAATAGTTTAATAATTCTGATAGCCTGCTCTTCGGATGCATTGACCGTAATCCCGAACCCGTTATTGAGGTTCAGAGCCGGACGATCTTTGTAATGATCCCGGATGCCTTCATCAAATACAAGCGGAAGACCAACATATGTTCTTTCATCTTTCTTCTGGGTAATCAGCGCGTTTTCTGCGCTTTGGAAGTTCCAGTGCTGGTCAAACATACCAAGAACTGCGCCGCTGGAGATTTTCGCCATATACTGGTCGAAGTTTTGAGTAAACGTTTCTTTGTCGATGATGCCCAGGGTATTCATCTCGTTCAGCTTTTTATAATAGCGTTTGGCATAGTCCTTATCGGCAAAAATTTCCGCCTTGCCGTCTTTAACGACCACACCGCCATCGTTCGGATGACCGATCAAATGCTGAGGAGCATTGAACAGCCCCCAGTTTTTCCAGTCATAGTTCAGAATTTCAAAGCCGATCGTCGGCGTACCGTCGATGGTCGGATGCTTTTCCTTGTATTGTTTAATCAAGTCAAAATATTGATCCAAGGTTTTAACCTCTGGATATCCCGCCTCTGCCAACACGTCCTTCTGAATCCAGAAAGCCGGGCCCGAATACCAAGACGAGCTAACGTCCGCATTCGTTACACCGTAGTTTGGAAGATTGTAAATATGACCGTCATTCGGGTCTTTCATCATGTTCCAGTACTTCTCATAATGCTTCTTCAAGTTTGGCGCATGTTCTTCAATCAAATCCTCGAGCGGGATAAAGGCACCGGCAGCTGTCAGCTTTTGATTCGCTGTCATCATGTCCGGATAATCGCCGCCTGCAATCATAACGCCGAGCTTCTGGTCAATATCGCCTGCCAGGAACTCGAATTTGAAGGATGCTCCTGTCTTTTCCCTGATTAATTTATAAATCTTGTTGTCAGGTGTTGGTTGCTGGTCGGGCTGACCGATAAAAACACTCACCTCAAATGGTTCGATCTTATCCCCGTCCGTCCCGGGTGTTGTTTGTTCTGCGGAGTCCTTTGCTTCCGGCTGGGCCCCGCTATTCCCGTTTCCGCCCCCGCAGCCCGTAAGGACGATGCAAAGCGACAACAGCAACACCGTGCTGAGCCGAAGCCATGATTTTGTCTTACCCCCCATAAAAGCACCTCCGTCATAATGTGGTTACATCGTTGGTCGATACGCCTCTTCATGTAACCTTCCTTTATTGTAAAAGCGCTTTCAAAGGCGGACTATACTATAATTAAAGCATTAACCTTAAAAACTTTAGAACATCCTCTTCTTGAACTCATTCGGTGCCATGCCCCATCTTCTTTCGAAATGCTTAAGGAATTGGTTGTAGTGGGTGTAGCCGACCCTTTCGGCGATTTCGCTGTTCTTCAGCTTGTTCTGCTTCAACAGCGCGGCCGCTTCCTCAATCCGCAAATTATGTATGAGTTCGTTGAAGCCAATCCCATTCTTACGCATCAGTAGCTGGCCGAGATAGACGGGATGCAGATAAAAAAGCTCCGCCAATCGCTTAATGGTCAGATTCTCCCGGTAGTGCTGCCGAATATAATCGTTAATCTCCTGGATTATGCCTTGCGAATGCCGGGCCTGCTCCTTGAGAAGAAGCTCGATGCACTCTTCCCCGAAGCGCAGCAGCTCACCCATCAAGTCGTTCAAATGGAAGGTTCCGTCCGTTAATCCAGCTGCATTGGATTTGGCTGCCAGGATTCGAGCTTCCGCACCTTCCGCCTCCCTCACCAAATCCATGATTTTATACAAAACATGGATCACCATTTTCTTCACGATCCCCGGCGCGATTCGCTGCTCCGCAAACCTGGACGCAGCCAATCCGGCAGCCTCGCGGTATCCCTTCTTGTCGAGGAGTTCCACGGACCTGATGACATCATCCATTAGGTTCGTGGGGTAACGATAATGAAACGGCCGATCCCGTACCTCTTCATATGAAATCATCCCGCCGTACGCCGGATCGTAAAATTGATGCTCGATGGCTTCCTTGGCGGTTTCGTAGCAGCGATGGATATGCACCAGAGACTGCTGGCCTTCTCCTACAGCCATAAACAGCCGCTGTCCTGCATAATGGCGGACCAGCTCGCGGATCGTGCCTGAGGGTACGCTCCCGTTGTCAGGGGAATAACCGTTCACCAAACCAAGCCGGTTCGATTCCAGATCGATGACATACTCCGAATTCGCGTGGGCTGACAAGCGGGCGACGGTTTCCTTGACGTCAGGAAACAAGGCAGACTCTGCTTGGATCAGACATACGTTCCACTCTTGATGGGCGGAGGATAAAACCTGAAGCCTCGACAGGCCGCTAGCCCTAAGCGGCATCTCCAAGAGCGTTTGCATGATCAGCGAAACATCCTCTTCCCTCTTAGCAATCGCGCTCAGGCTTAATCTGCGATGCTCCTGCATCAGCTCAGCATGAATCTTGCCGAGCTCCTCCTCGGCTTCCTCTGCAATAATAGGCTTCAGCATGTAGTGATGGATGCCGTGCCGCAATGCCTTCCTTGCATATTCAAATTCACTGTAGCCGCTCATGATGGCAAATTTCACACCGCTATCCCGGTGATGCTGCTGCCAGGTTTCAATCATATGAAGCCCGTCCATTAGCGGCATGTTTACATCGGTAATGACCAAATCCGGCGCAAGCCCATGAATCATCTTCAAGCCTTCCACTCCGTTGCCCGCGGTTCCGCAGACGCTAAACCCCAAGCGTTCCCAATCGATCCACAGCGCCAGCCCTTCCAGCGCACCCGGTTCGTCATCGATCAACAGCACTTTGAAAGGCATGGTTCTCCCCCTCTCCGCCTTCATGCTCCCGAGACTCCAACAGCCGGATCGGAATCTCGAATGAAACGGTTGTCCCTTGATTCGGGGTGCTGGCAATGTTGAAAATGACATGATCGTCGTAGTACAGCTCCAGCCGCCGATATACGTTTCGAATGCCGAAGCTGTTGCCCGAGAACTGCTCGTTGCGAACCGAGAGAATAATGTCCCGTAGCTTGCCTTGCTCAATGCCCTTACCGCTATCCGTAATGACGATGCGAAGATAATCACGGGCAACTGAAGCGCTTATGGTCACCAGACCCGCTCCATCCATCGCCTGCAGTCCATATTTGCATGCATTCTCAACGAGCGGTTGAATGCTCATTTTCGGAATTTTATAATGAAGCGCTTCCATATCGATGTTGAATTGATATTCGAATTTATCCCGAAAGCGGAATTTTTCGATTTTGAGATACATTTCGATAAATCTGATTTCCTCCTCCACGGAGACCAAATCCTCTCTCCAGCTCAGCAGTCTGCGAAGCAGCTTGGACAAGCTTTTGATAATATCCGTCACGTCCGTGTATCGATTCTTCGTGCAGACCACCAATATCGCATTCAGGGTATTGAACAGGAAATGGGGATTCATCTGGCTCTGCAAAAAGTTCAATTCAGCCCGAACCCGCTCCATCTCCAGGCTTTTCTTCTGAATCTCCAGCTTGTACACATTGTTGATCAGGGAGTTCATCTTCGCTGTCATCTGATTGAAATTCCGGATGAGTCCGCCGATTTCGTCCCGGCCTTCGTCCAGTTCAATCAAGTCGAACTTCTCGTTGCTCACCTTCTGCATATGACGGGACAAACGCTTCACCCGGTAATTGTAGGACCGGAGCATAACGGTAATAAAGACCGCCGCAACCAGCGTAACAACCGCTGCCAATACAACGGTAAACAGCTGCATATCCAGCATGGCGCTCGTAATCCGGCTCCCCCGGTTGATGCCGATCAGCTTCCACCCCTTCACGTACCTGGCCGTTCCGATCGAGAACACATGCCGATCCTCTTCATCGTATTGCTCCAGGTCAAGCTTCGAATATGCGCTGTACTTCCCTCTTTCATAACCGCTGCTGGCCGACATAATAATCTCATTGTTCTCGTTCACCAAATACATATCCAGATAATCGCGTTCCCGTACAATAACGTCATAGATCTTGCTCAGGTCGATGTCGATGCGAAGCAGCTTCTCATAAGTGGAATAGCTATCAAAATAATCCATCTTCTCAATGACGCTTAAATACGGAACCGTCGAAGCCGAATTGCTTGCCTCCGTAGCCCTGTATGCCGCCACCAGCACCGGATGGGCCGAGCTCTTCCACAACGCATACCAGTCGCTCTCGAGCACATTATCGTTGATCACATGATAATTGCCGCCGGACACAATGGTGGAATTTTCGGTGAAGATGCTAATCCGCTGAATCTGGTTGTTAACCGGTATGTAGCTCGTTACCCGATTCCGGAGCTGCTCATCAAAGGTTTCGTAGAAGTCCAGCTGGGACTCATACTCGCGATCGAGCATTTCGTAAAGGGTCTTATCCGTACTCAGCGCATGACTGACAGCCACCCCGCCGTCGATGAAATTATGAATATCCTTCCTAGCCCGCTCCATCGAGATATCGAGGTTCTGCTCCTCTCTCTCCCGGATCAGCTCCGACATCCGATCCATAAAGATGAGGTTGACCACCAGAATAGGCAGCAGTACACCAATGACAAAAATAAGAAAAAATTTAGTTTTCAACGGAATATCGTTGACGAAATTCCCCAGCCTGAACATTCTCTTCATGAAGGCACCCTCCCGGTCTAGCGCTGCTTGCTTTCAACATGATTCTTGTAATTCGAGGGCAGAATCCCGGTTGTCAACTTAAACTTATGGATAAAATAGTCCGCGTTCGGGAACCCGACATGGAGCGCAATCTCGGAAACCTTCATTCCGCTCCGTTTCAGCAGCAGCTTGGCCTCCTCGATCCGCTTGTCATTCAGGTATTCCTTGAACGGCTTGCCAGCATGCTTCTTGAACAGCTGCCCCAAATAGGTGGCGTTCATATGGAAATGTCGTGCCAAATCCTGAAGCTGAAGCCTGCTCCGGTACTCCCGGTCGACATACTGAATCACTTGAAAAATGGTGTTGTGCTCGTTAAGCTTGCTTAACTCTTCCAGCTGCGAAGCGGCCTCAAACGCGAGCAACCGCATATAATTCTTCAACGGCGCTTTATGGCAAGCATCACTCAGATGACCAAGCTTCCTTTGCAGCCGGTTCATGAATAGATCCGGATCTCCATTCATTTCCGCGATTCTTCGACACAGCTTCAATTCCAGATCGGCCACATCGGCTTGAAAAGCCCTCAGGTGGAGGAGATGATCGGGCATGCCCGTAAAAATCCGCGCCAAGCATGACTCGATGGACGCATGCTCCCCCGCCATAATCATGGAAAGCAATTCGTCCATCCATCCGCAGGGAAGTCCCCGGAGCCGCTCCGCTCCTCTCGGTTCTTGGCAACAAAACACGCCGCTTCGGCCTTGGCTTCGCTTATCGTCGCGCACCTCCGCGCTTTGCCTGTAAAGCTTTCCGATCGCCTGGATTCCCTCCCCTGTGCCGCTTAACGCCACGATAACCGGCCCTTCAAGCTCCCGGGCCAGAGCAGACTGCAACTGCAGCGCAGTCTCCATGACCTCATCCGGAGTCGAATGCTCGACATGCAGCACCACTCCGATGCTCCCGCTATTGTCTTGGAAGCATCCCAGTAAGCTCGGGGGCCCGTAATCGGTCATCCATTCGATCCAATCCACTCCCGTTTCAGTAATCCCTGTTTCAATCAATAGGCACTGCAGCAGCGGCTCGCCCTGGATTTGCATCGCATTGCTGGCTTGCTCGGCCAAATCAGGACTCAACTCTTCCCGAATGAGCCGGTTCAACAAATAATGGACGGCAAGGCCGGCTTTCTTCCGGTAGCTGCGTTCAGCGTCTCGTTCGTCCTGGATCTCATGGCTGAGCTTGGCAAGCACTGCCTCGATCTCCTCGTCATCAATCGGTTTCAGCAAATACTCGGCGACCCGTTGGCGCATGGCTTGATGCGCGTATCCAAAATCATCATATCCGCTCAAAATAACGAATTTCGGAGGAAGAGGCAGTATCCGTTTGCTGTGCTCAATCAATTCCAGGCCGTTCAGGACTGGCATGTGGATATCCGTCATCACCAGCTCGGGCTTCAACTGTTCCATTAACTTTAGCGCTTCCGGAGCGCTCAGGGCTTCTCCGCATATTTGAAATCCAAACCGGTTCCAATCGATCATGGTTCGAAGTCCTTCCAGAACCCATGGTTCATCGTCCACCAGAAGTACATTGAACAATACCCTCGTCCCCCTTCATGATATGTTAGATGTAAGCGTACTCATTTTACCTTATACTACCATACTAGTATATCTGTGAGAATATACTGCAGCTCCTCTGCTTTATATTGGTATCCTGGTCAGAACACAAATAACCCGTAAGCGGGGGTCCTTATACAAGAACTCCGCTTACGGGCTGCTTAAGCTCGCCTACCCCTTAATTCCGGATAAAGTAACGCCTTCGATAATGTATTTCTGTCCGATGATATACACGATGAGGACCGGGATCAGTGCAATGGATGCCCCGGCCATCATGAGCGTCCAATCCGTGGCATACATGCCCCGGTACAAATTCAGCATCATCGGCACGGTAAACTTATCCGTACTGCTGAGAAAAATCAGTGGGTTAAAGAAGTTGTTCCACATCCCGAGGAAGGTAAAAATCCCGAGTGCCGATAAAGCCGGTTTGATTAGAGGTATCATGATCCGGGCGTAGATCGTCCAGCGATTCGCGCCGTCCACGATGGCCGCCTCTTCCATTTCCTTCGGAATGCCTCTGAAGAATTGCCGGAGCAGAAATACCCCGAAGGCGTTCAGCAGCGCGGAAGGGACGATAATCGCCAGATGCGTATCCAGCCATCCGATATTTTTCATGATCAGATAAAGCGGAATAATGGTCACTTGTCCCGGCACCATCATCGTTGCCAGAAACAGAATGAACAGCGGCTCCCGGAACGGGAACGTGATTTTGGCAAAAGCATAAGCCGCCATGGAGCAGGTAATCAGCTGTGAAACCACGACGATGATATTGATGTAGAAGCTGTTGAAATACGCACGCCCGAACGGCAGCGCCGTCAGCGAATCCTTATAATTGGACCAGATGAACGGGTCCGGAATCCATTTGGGCGGCACGACGAATACTTGCGACAAATCCTTGAGCGAGCTGAGCACCATCCATACAAACGGCAGCGCCATCATGCAGGCGCCTATGATCAGCACGATATGCAGCACCACGGTGGACATCCTCAATCCCCGATGTATCATTCATGTTCCCTCCTTCCTAAAGGTTCGACCATCAGTCTTCGTAATGCACCCACCGCTTGGACATTTTCATCTGGAACAAGGTGAGCGACAGAATCATCACGAACAGGATGACCGCCGACGCCGTGCTCTTGCCAAAGGTAAAGTCCGCAAAGGCGGTCTCGTAGATGTGATAGACAAGCGTATAACTCGCCTTCGCCGGCCCGCCGGAGGTCATGACAAACGACTGGTCGAACACCTGAAAGGAACCGATGATGGACATGATCGTTACGAAAAAGGTCGTCGGGGACAGCAGCGGTATCGTAATATGGATCAGCTGCTGCCATTTGCCGGCGCCGTCAATCTCGGCTGCCTCGTAATAACTTCTTGATATGCCCTGGAGCCCGGCAAGGAACAGGACCATGTTGCCTCCCAGCCCCATCCAGACGCTCAGCAGGGCAATCGAAGGCATCACGTACCTGGAATCCGTCAGCCAAGAGGGGCCCGTTATCCCGAACCACTGCTGCAGGTACATGTTAATAAGGCCGAAGTCGGCGTTGAACAGCCACATAAACACAACCGCGACGGCAACGGACATCGTAATGTTCGGCATGAAGTAGATCAGCCGGTACAGAATCTTCCCGCGGACCCGGTTCAAGCCTACCGCTACCAGCATGGCGAGAACGATGCCTGTCGGTACCGACAGAATCGTGTAATACACCGTGTTCACCAGTGCGATGTGGAACTCCTCATCCTGAAGCTGGGACACGAAATTTTGGAGACCGATAAACTTCTTGGCTCCCATGCCGTCCCAGTTCATCATGCTGATGACAAAAGCCGAGATGAGAGGGACCAATGAAAAAGCGATCAAGCCGATCATCTGGGGAAAGATAAAAAAGTAGCCCCATAAACCGTCGGACGTCTTGCTCTTTAAGGTTGTTCTCCTCTCCGGAATCCGCTCCGGAGAAGGAGCGGCTCCGGAGCTTCCTGCAGGCTGCGTGTTCATTTCATCTCACCGTTCCTCCCCAGAGCTGGATCAATTCTTGCCGCTCTTGTAATCCTGAATTTTCTTGTTGGCCATATCCTGAATATCCTTCAAGGAGCTTTCCAGATCCTGATCTTTCAGCCACAACGCCTCGAACTTGGACGTAATATCCTGGCTAAGCCCGGGAATGCCGGCTTCGAACGGAGTCAGGGAATACCCGATCTCACGCGCGTCCAGGAATAACTGGGCATGCTCCGGCAGATTCCCTTCCAGCACTACTTCATCCGTTCCCTGTACCGACGGGACCGCATTGCCGCCGCCCTGCAGGCGGAAACGTTGACCCTCTTTGCTTACGTACTCGGAGAAGAAGGTGTATGCCGCTTCCTTATTCTTCGATGCCTTGTTCATCACCATGTATGCGGTCGGGATACCGGCCGGCTCGATTTTATTGCCGGTATTGGTTGGCCATGTGACCACGTCATACTCAAGTCCTTGATTCTTCTTGAACAACGGCAGGTACCAGCGGCCTGCAGCAACGAATCCGACCTGGTTGGACATAAACATGGCATCTCCGCCTTGCCCTTTGGGAAGCGTGCCGGAGAAGGTGATGTTTTTGGATTTCACGTTGTCGTACAGGAAGCGGAACGCCTCCATTGCTTTCGGATCCGAAGCTGCCACGAAATTCCCTTCGTCGTCGTACACCCGACCGCCGTTGGAAGTAACCCAGCTGTGGTAGCTGTTCCAAGAGTTATCCAGCACGTAGCCGTACTTTTTGCTGTCCCGGATCTTGTCCGACATCTCCTTGAATTTGTCCCAGGTCCACTGACCGTTCGCCTGAAGATCGGCCGGCATCTCGGTAATCCCTGCTTCCTTCAGCACCTTCTTGTTGTACCACAGCACCATCGGATTACAGTCCACCGGTACCCCGAAGGTCTGACCATCCCGCACGGCTGCGCCCCACAAGCCTTCAAAATAATCCTCTTTCTTGATCACGCTTTCCGGTGCTTCCATATACGTCGTCAAATTCTCAATGCTCTGATTCTCGATCAGTTTCACGACCAGGGCGTCCCCTGCGTAGAAGACATCCGGAGCGGTCCCACCTGTTAATTGGGTTAATATTTTCTGATCATACTCGCCCGGAATCGGAATAAATTCGACCTCAATGTCCGAGTGCTTCTTATTAAAGTCCTTCGTGAGCTCCTGAAAGCGGCTAAGCTCTCCGGGATTTCCCCAGGTTGCCCATTTAATCTTGACCTTCTCACCGCTTCCGGACTCCCCACCCTCTGATGTTCCGCCGCCTCCACACGCTTGGAGTATGGATGATAGTAGAAGAATGATTACAAGCAATGACCCTCTCACCTGTTTCCTTGTCATTTCATTTCCTCCATTCAAACCAGATTTGGACTCGCTGGCACAGCTCTTGTAAACGCTTTAATTATAAAATTTTGACAAAAAGCTTTTGAACGGATTATGTTCCGAAAAAGTGGATTCTTTTCCGATCCTATGAATTCCCATTATTTCCGCTGCTGTCCCTGGTACTCCGCAGGCGTCATGCCTACCATCTTCTTGAACAGCTTGCTGAAGTATTTCACGTCATTAAATCCGGAGCGGTCCGCCACTTCATACACTCGCAGCGATGTCGTGGAGAGCAGCTCCTTGGCCCGTTTCAACCTCAGATCAATCACATAGTCAATGAAGTTGTGTCCCGTGACACGCTTAAACAATTCGCTAAAATAGTTGCGGCTGACGGCCACTTCGTCCGCCACCTCCTGCAGGGAGATCGGCTCGGTAAAGCGTACGTTAATATATTGAACGGCCTGCAGCACGATTCGCTCATGCAGCGTAGATTCCGGTACAGGGTGACGCATGGCCTCGTCCCGCAGCGTATGGAAGCCTTGAAGGACCAGCTCCTTCACTTCCCCCACCGAGCGAAGCTTGCCCACTTCCCCGATCTGTGGAAGCGGCGGGCCGCCGGGAAGATGAAACATAGCGAGCAAGCTCAGAAGCTCCTCTGCTTCTCGGATGACCGACGGTTTCTTCATCCTTCCGGGCTGCCAGCGCAGCATGATGGACTGCAGGCGCTCTCCGCTTATGTCCATGTTCCCAACCGTCAGCGCGGCTCTTAGGGCATGCAGCTCGGCAGACGGCCTCTCCTGAGCCGAATCGGCATCGGTCAGGGGGAGCTCCTCTGCCCGCAGTGTCTGTTTATCTTTATGAAAAAAGAGGCCTTCCAGGCTCTCGCTAGCTTCTCGAAACGCTTCCTGCAGCTTATCCATGCCGTTATATCTCCTGCTGAGCCCCATGGTGCATCGGGCCGGCAGATGGATTGCTGCTTCATGCTCTGAAGCAGGCACCCTTCCTGCATGCCGCAGAGGCACGTAGGCAGCGATCCGGTCCGTCTCCAGCCGAACTGCCAGCGCCTCCGGCACCTGGTCATATAACAGCCCCATCAATCGCTCAATCTCGTCATGCCAATCCTTGGGCTGCACCCCGGCTGCACCAGCCCCTGAATCAGAGTCAAGCTGGAGCACGGCCAGCATATAAGCGCCATTTAGATTTTGGGCTTCCAGATTGGCGATTGCCCCCGGTTCTCCGGACAGCGCCTGAAAGAGGATTTTCTCAGCGGCTTTCTTCTGATTCATACGCTGCTGGTGCTCATGCTCGGTCAGAATCCGCTGCATTTGCTTCTCCTCTTCGAGCTTCGAACGCATGTGATCCAGCACAGCACCCAAAGATTCCGCATCCAGCGTCGGCTTGAGAATATAATCCGAAGCGCCAAGCCTTATGCCTTCGCGCACGAATGCGAAATCGCTATGACAGCTGAGCAGCAGCACCTTCACCCAAGGACAAAGCTCTCTTGTCCGGCGGGTCAGTTCCAAGCCATCCATGACCGGCATCGCGATATCCGTGATCAGAATGTCCAGATCCCCCTTCAGAATCCATTTCATTGCCCGTTGTCCATTGGAGGCTTCTCCCACAAGCCGGTAACCATATTTCTCCCAGTCGAAGGTCGAGCGCAGTCCTGTACGTGCGATCGCTTCGTCATCCACGAGCAGCACTCTGTACATAATCTTCACCCCTTTGCCTCGCAAACGTTATCGTGACCCGCGTTCCTCCGCCTTCCGGGCTTTCCACCCATACCCCATAGCGGCTGCCGTAATACAGCTGGACTGTTTGGTGAACATGACGCAGCCCGATGCGGGTCATGCCGTGCTTGGAGTGATCCTGTTCATACGACAGCAGTCCCTCTATTCGTTCAGGCTTGATGCCGATTCCATTATCCTCGATCCGAACCATGACATCCTGCTGGTGTGAAGTTACCCGAATCGTAATGACGCCGGCTTCATCAAGCGGGGCAATCCCGTGAAAGATTGCATTCTCCACAATCGGCTGCAGCAGCATCCGGGGAACATAAAGGTCCTCCATTTCCTCGGGGCAGTCGATCCTCAGCTCAATTTGATGGTCATAACGGTAATTCTGGATGATCATATATTTCCGAAGCAGCTCAAGTTCATCTCCAAGCCTTATAAACACGCCGTTTCGCTCCAGGCTCCCCTCCAGCAGATGAACAAGGGCCGTGACCGATCGATCCACGTCATTCGTCCGATTAAGCTTGGCCATCCAGCGAATCGAATTCAATGTATTGTAAAGAAAATGGGGATTGATCTGATACCGCAGCGCACGGATTTCCGCCTTCTTCTTCTCGGATTCCTCCGCAGCGATTCGCCTGATGAGCAAATCGATCTGCTCAATCATTTTGTTGAAGCTTCGGCCCAACTGGCCGATTTCACTGGGCCCCACATTCTTGCTGCGGACCGACAAATCACCTGCTTCGCTTCTGCGCATCAAGCGGCTTAAATGAACGAGCGGATTGCCAATCCTCCGCGTCATGAAATAACCGATGCCGATCGCCGCCAGGATCGATCCGAATACAATCCAGACCGTGAAACTCCGAATGCTCGCCGAATCTGCCGTCAGTTCCTTCAGCGGCACCATGCCGACCACATGCCAGCCGTTGTTCAGGCGCGAAGGGATCATCAGCGTTTTTTTGTTGTTCAGGTTATATTCCGTCAAACCCGAGGGCAGCTTGATCGGGGACTGCTTCCCGTACATTGAAGGATCGGGATGGTAAAAGTAACGATTCTCGTCATTGGCCACGTACATATACCCTGTGTCGCCGAACTGGACATGGTTTAATTCATCGATCAGGACGTCTCCCATAATCTCGATGAACATCACCCCGACAATCTCCCCCGTATCCCAGCTTCGGATTGCCCGGCCCAGCCCGAACACGGGAAATCCCATTCCCGTTTGCTTCAGGTAGGAGGTATCGGACAAACCGAACCATACTGCCTGCCCGTTCGCCTCCAGTATCGATCGATACCAAGAAGAATCCCACTGGTCCGGGATGGACATCAAGGAATCGGCGCTCAGGACCGAATTGTTCCGCTGCACGTCAAACACGTACACGTCCAATATCTCCGGCGAGTTAATCATGATGGAGGTCAGCAGGTCCTTCCCCTCCTTTACCTTCAACGTCAGGTCATATTTACTGATATCCTGATCCTCCAGAATGCCGTGAACCACCTTGCTGTTCAGCACCATCATCGAGGAATCGTCCAGTTTCTTGAAGAACATATTCAGCTTGTCACTGACTTGGGTGATGGTGAGGGAAGCCACTTTACTGACCTGTTCCTCCACGATTGAGGCCGATTTGTTATACGACAGGAACCCCATAATGAGAACCGGGAGTGTTGTGCCGATGAAAAAAAACAAAAACAGTTGAATGACAATGGAATGAAGACGATGATATCCCCGCATACATGCTCCCTCCGTTCATAAAATGAAAATTGCGGACCTTTTACGATAGCGCTTACATAACTGTTTGCCCTTCTTTCTTCTACCAATTGGACTCTCACCTTCTGCCTTTCCCTTACCTCCTTCTCTAACATCCCCTCCGGAGCACGCGTTTGAAGATCATATTGCCTTCCTCGCTCCCGGGTGTAATCATCGTATTATGTTTTCATGTCGATGTCCCTAAGTCCATCTGCTTATGTTTGTCTGCGCAAAAAAAAGATGGACCCGAAAAACTCCGGGTCCATCTCTTTATATGTTGATATAATGCCGCCTTCTAGGCTTAGTAAGCCAGTGTAAACAAACCGTTGATGTGGGACAGGTAACGCATGTTACTTGCTTCTTTCATCAAGGTTGCAGGCAGACCTTTCAATTGAGTCTTGTTAGCACCAATGGTACCGATGGCATCTTTACGTCCCAAGCTGCCGAGCGTACCGGAGAATACCGGGGTGAACGAAGCTGGTGCGCCGCCATTCAATTGAGCGAAGATGTTGTAGCCGATCAGCTCGCCCATTTGCCATGCCAGCTGTGCAGTTGGCGGGTATGGACGACCTTCTGGTCCCATGACCACCGCGCTGTCGCCTGCAATGTAAACATCAGGGTGAGATGCGGATTGCAGGAATTCGTTGACAACCGCACGTCCACGATTGACTTCGATGCCGCAGTTTGCCACAACGGAGTTGCCCTGTACGCCGCCCGTCCATACCAAGGTGCTGGTTTCGAGCGTGCTGCCGTCTTTCAGTTCAACGGTCGTGCCGTCCATTTTGGTAATCGGCAATCCGGTCAGGAAGTTCACGCCGCGTTTCTGCAGGCTTGTTGTCGCGCGGTCAACCAGTTCGGCAGGGAAGCCTGGCAGAATGGAAGGAGCTGCTTCAACACAATAAAGCGTGATTTCTTGTGGGTCGATACCGTATTTGCGAGCCAGCTCGCTTCTCATATCGGCATATTCACCAACAAGCTCAACGCCTGTCAAACCGCCGCCGCCAACCACGATGGTAGCGTCCGCTTTGTTTTTCGTTTTGCTGTATTCCGCAATGCGGGACTCCACATGAGCACGCAGACGATTCGCATCGTTCACGGACTTCAGAATGAAGCTGTTCTCTTGCAATCCCGGAATACCGAAGAATGCCGTTTCGCTGCCCAGTGCGATAACCAGGGCATCATATGTGAAGTTTCCGCCGTCATCGAGGGAAACCGAACGCTCATCCGGCTTGATTTCCTTAACGTTGCCGATGCGCAGGTCAACGTTCGCGCCGCGCAGAAGCTTGTCGAGCGGCAAAGCTACTGCTTTCTCTGCGATGTTGCCTGCTGCCAGACGGTGCAATTCCGTAATGATCTGATGGGTTGGGAAACGGTTGATCAGCGTGATTTTTGCAGCAGCACCAAAATGCTCGCGTGCAGAAAGCGCACTAAGCAAGCCGCCGTAGCCTCCGCCCAAAATTAAAATATGTTTAGACATGACCATCCTCCGTTCTTCGTATGATTTATGGATTAACGCTTGTTTTGTTGGTCACGTTCGTTAAGAACGTCCAAAAAAGCCTGAGCATAGCGAAGACCCTTTTGAACCTGAGGATCTTTCAGCATTTTCATCAGACCAAATACGCCGATCTGAGCTTGGTCGCCTTGAGCGTGTACACGGTCTCCGGCTTCGATGGCTGCAGATGCAACGCCTTTTGCTGCTGTCGTGATTGGCTTCGCGAATCCGCTAAGGGAAGCCATGGTGTCTTCCGCAAGCACGGGATCCGTAGCTACGGATTTACCGAAGTCATATGCCTTAGTCATGACGGTCAGCATTTCCGTAAGTTTTGGAAGATTGTCCACGAGAGTTGTGAGGGATTCCTGAACCTCGGGCTTGAGCAGTTGTTCGAGCAGCACATCAGGACGGCTGGACGCCGCAGCTTCTTGGTTTCCTACAACATTTTCCGGAGTTTCGGACGGCTGTGGAGAAGATGTTTCTGTCATAAAGAATTGCCTCCTTTTCTTTAAGTGAATTCCCAAGATGGACTTGGCGACGATCGAACCGGCTAGTTTTAATTTTGGGATAACCGGTATCTATTATGCATCACGTACAAAAGTGCGAACTTATGGGTGACTCACTATCGCCAAAAATAAAGCAGGGGGAAGCCTCCCCCTCCTTTAATCTGAAACAATCTTAGGGATTGTGATAAATATCTCTAAGTACTAGTCTATAACTTGTGAAGCATAATTACAAACATAAAATGCAATTTTCGACTACAAAGTTAGAACGCGATACTCGCTTTCCTCATATGTCACTCTTGTAACAGGTCGGCCGGAAAAGTCAAGCGCTTCCCGAAGCGGAATCCAAGCGGTGCCGCCGATTAAATGAACATCCGAAGACACCGGTTTGCCCCCTGTTTGCATGGGGAATAGCAAGCCGTTAAGCGGATCTGCTTCCCAGCGATTCCCTGCCAGTGTCACCTGCACGGTCTTGTTGTGAGACTTCCAAGACACGCTTCCGCCGAGCCGCTCCACCAGGGAACGCAGCGGTACCATCAACCGGCCGTCCACCATTTTGTATTCCCCTGCCGAAAACGCAGTCTCCATTCCTCCGAATTCCACGGCCAGCGTTCGCCCAGTCTCAAATAGCGCGGCGTTGGCTGCGACATGCTCGCGAATCCACTGCTTTGAAGGCTGCGAAGCCTTCCGTGCACTCTGCTGGGCACGAAATTGTACGGGCTGGATTTCCGGAGACAGTACATCAAAGGCATAGCCTTGCTTTTTATAATATGAAATAATGTCCGGCAGAGCCTTTACGCTTTCGGCATGCCCTTTACCGTCATGAAGAAGCACAATGGCCTCGTTGCCGTTCACTTTCGTGGTTGCCCCTTTGACGATGTCTTTAACCGGGACGCCTCGATACCTGGAGTCGCCGCTGTCGACGTTCCAATCAAATACATGATAGCCCCCCTGCTTCATGAATTGAAAATAGGCTTCGTCAAAATGGCCGGCCGTCCCCCCGGGAGCTCTGACCAGCTGCGGCCGCTCACCCGTAATTAAACGAATGATTTCCTCCGTTCTCTTAATCTGTCCCCAGAAATCCTGAAAATGCCCGTAGAGCTTGTCATAACGATGATCATATGTATGATTCCCGATCACATGGCCTTCCTCGTAGATGCGGTTAATAATCTCGGGACGGGTCTCCGCTTCCTTGCCCAGTACAAAAAACGTGCCTTTAATTCCTTCCCGCTTCAAAATATCCAACACATCAAGCGTCAGATCCGATGGCCCGTCATCAAATGTCAGGTATACCGTTTTGTCACTTGGTTTCTTATATTGAACAGGTGCGGCGTTCACGGCCGATGGTTTCTTGAATGCAGTCGTGACGATTGGCTTGCTTGCCTCTTCCGGCTTCACCTGTACATCCTGCCGAGTTACTGTCATTGGCGGCGATGCCAGAGGAGACTGTTCCACATATATGTCTATCGGCCGCTGGACCTCAAGCCCCATACCGATCATAATCAGCAATGCCAATACGCCGAAAAATACCGCAATTGATGTTACCCGCACCATATTTTTCATTATCAACTCTACCTCCATCATTTCTATGAGTTCGGCTTCCTGATAGATTATATGGAGGGCGTTTCAAAAAAAGACTAGGATTTGATATTTTACAACCGGAAGGGATGATAGAACATCCCGTCAGACAAGAAAATGGTGCGGTCGTGCGAGTCTTCACCGGTTCTTCTGGCAATGTCGTATCCGCCACCCTTGAGAGGAGCGGAACCTTTGGGGCAATGCCGTGAACGCGGCTAAAAGCCAGGTGTTGTGGCTGGGCCCTGGAATCGACGGAGAGCCAAGCGAATGACGGGCAACAGGATCCGCATGGTACTCCCAAACAGCTCGATTCTCCTGGATTAGCGATATTTGATGATATTCGAGGACTGTGGTTCCGCTATTCCTTTGTTTTCTGCCCTTTAATGGAGGTATGAGGACATGAGATCCGCTATTGCAAGATATTGCGGGCTAAATTCGTGATTTTGGGTGCATTAACGGATCCTCTGTCCGGATGGCCTCCCAAATGGATCGGTTTTCGGTAAATAGCGGATCGAGTGTCCAAATGGGCTCAAAAACAGCTCGTTTTTACAGCATACAGGGGATCCTATGTCTGCCGGCCCGAAACAGCTCGTTTTCGGTAAATAGCCAAACGCGGGCGAGCAGCTGAGGGAGCCGGTGGCCTCCTGCGGTCCCTTCGCCGGCCTATACCTCTGGTCTTATTTCTCTAAAAAAACGGTCCCTTATCATGCCTTTCCAGGCATGCTGAGGGACCGTTCTTCATATAGCTATGACAGCACGGCTGCGAGAACCGCTTCGACATGACCTTTCACTTTCACTTTCCGCCACTCGCCTGCCAGCTTTCCCTGCTCATCAATCAAGAAGGTAGAGCGTACAATACCCATATACTCGCGGCCGAACATCTTCTTCATCTGCCAGACGTCAAACATTTCGCTAACCTTATGCTCCTCATCAGACAAGAGCAAGTAGGGCAGGCTATGCTTATCGATGAATTTGGCATGGGATTTCAGCGGATCCGGGCTAATCCCGATCACGACTGCGCCCGCCTGCTCCAAGGCTCCGTAATGGTCCCGGAAGCTGCAAGCCTCCTCGGTGCAGGTTGGGGTCATATTTTTCGGATAGAAGAACAGCACGACTTTACGTCCACGAAAATCGCTTAAAGCTATCTTCTCCCCGTTCGAAGCCGGAAGTGAAAAATCCGGCACTTGGCTTCCGACTGTCAACTGTGTTTGATCTGCGATAAGGCTCCACTCCTACTTTACGGACTTTAGTCCCGAAAATTGATTGTCTTTTCGAAAAAAATTATAATAGAATGAATGTCGAATGTTCAAATGTTCTATCGAATTTATTCATCAGCGTAATCCGAAAGGAAGAACACAATGACCAAAAAAACAAAGAAGACGATTATATGGAGTGTCAGCCTCATCCTCGCCGCTATTATTGGTTATGGCATTTATTATGCGGCATCGTTCTACGACGGCTTACAAAGTCTTCAGAAATCAGGTGAATCCTCCCCTTTTCGTGAAATTGAAAAGGTAGATGCCAAAGTGCCGGCGCCGCCCGAGTGGGAAGGAACGGAGACGGTTAACATTCTGCTGATGGGCGTGGATGCACGCGGTTTTGAGGAAGGGGAAATTCCTCGTTCCGACAGTATGCTTGTTGCCTCGATTGATCCGGTGAAGAAAAAAATGCACTTATTCTCTATTTTGCGCGATACTTACGTAGAAATACCCGGATATGACCGCAACCGAATCAATACGGCCATCACGCACGGCCCAAATACGGCGATGAAGGCGGTAGGCGATCTGCTGGGCATTCCGGTTCAATACTACGTCTATACGGATTTCCAGGGTTTCATGAAGCTGGTTGATTCCGTCGGCGGGGTTGATTTCTATGTTGAGAAGGACATGAATTATGCCAGTAAAGCAGATAAAAACGAATACGACATCGAATTGAAGCAAGGCATGCAGCATCTGGATGGCAACGCGGCGCTGCAATATGTCCGGTTCCGCTACGATGCGATGGGCGACTTTACCCGCACCGAGCGTCAGCGCGAGCTCTTGAAGGCCGTAGCCAAGAAAATGCAGACCACCACGTCCATCATGAAGCTTCCGGACATTCTGAAGTCCGTCAGCCCGTACATTGATACCAATCTCGATGTCGAGGATATGTGGAAGCTTGCGAACGTTGCCTACAAGAGTAAAATGAGCGGCAGCGAACAGGTACCGCCGATGAAACTCCTGAAGGAAGAACATATCGGCGGCGCTGCCGTTCTAACGGTGGGCAATCCGGATACGCTGAAACAGTATATCCAGGATATCATGAACCCGCCAACGCCTGACCCTGAGACCGAAGGCAGCGAAGGCACGGAAGGTGATTCCGAGAACAGCGATACCGAGAAGAGCGACGCTGAAAGCTCCACTGTTCCATCTGCAACAACGGATCGTAACTAATACACATACAGCAATCAGGACAGGGCGCTACGTCATTTTAGCTTCCTGTCCTGCTTCATGAAGAAAGGAAGTTTAACTATAATGTCAACATCCAGAAACCGTTCCGAAACTCTATATCAAGAAGCGCTGCAGCATATCGTAGGCGGCGTAAACAGCCCCTCCCGTTCGTTCAAGGCCGTAGGCGGCGGTGCCCCCGTTTTCATGAAACGTGCAAGCGGATCCCACTTCTGGGACGAGGACGGCAACCGCTATATCGATTATTTAGCAGCCTACGGCCCGATCATAACCGGACATGCCCATCCGCATATTACAGCTGCAATCACGTCGGCAGCTCAAAACGGTACCCTCTACGGGACGCCGACCGAGCTTGAGATCACCTTGGCCAAAATGCTGAAGGCCGCCATCCCGTCCATGGATAAGGTGCGTTTCGTCAATTCCGGCACCGAGGCGGTCATGACCACGATCCGGGTGGCCCGCGCCTACACCAAGCGCAACAAAATCATCAAGTTCGCCGGCTGCTACCACGGCCATTCCGATCTTGTCCTCGTAGCTGCAGGCTCCGGCCCCTCCACGCTCGGCATTCCGGACAGTGCCGGGATCCCGGCAAGCATTGCAACGGAAGTCATTACCGTTCCGTTCAACGATCTGGAAGGCCTGCGCGCTGCCCTCGACGCATGGGGCGATGATGTGGCTGCCGTTATGGTGGAGCCCATCGTTGGCAACTTCGGCATGGTGATGCCGAAACCGGGATTCCTCGAAGGCTTATGCCAGATGACGCACGACAACGGCTCGCTGGTCATCTATGACGAAGTCATCAGCGCTTTCCGCTTCCACTACGGATCTACCCAAACCTATGCGGGTCTGGCCAATCATGAAGCGATTCAGCCGGATCTTACGGCTCTTGGCAAAATCATAGGCGGCGGTCTGCCTATCGGCGCGTATGGCGGCCGTAAACACGTGATGGAACAGGTCGCACCGCTCGGCCCAGCTTATCAAGCAGGAACTATGGCGGGTAATCCCGCCTCCATCGCTGCCGGAATCGCTTGCTTGGAGGTTCTGCAGGGTGAAGGCGTATATGAAGAAATGGAGCGCTTGACCATCAAGCTGACGGAAGGTTTGCAGGCATCCGCTGACCGCCACGGCATTCCGCTCACGATCAACCGCATCCGGGGTTCCTTCTCCACTCACTTCTGCGATCATGCGGTCACGAACTATGATGAAGCGCAGGACACCGACGGCGAAGCCTTTGCCGCATTCTTCCGCCATATGCTGGACCGCGGCGTGAACCTGGCTCCTTCCAAATACGAGGCCTGGTTCATGACCACCGCCCATACGGATGACGACATCGAGGCTACGCTTGAAGCTGCGGAGGAATCTTTTAAGGCCATGAAGAATTAATTTAGATATATTAGAAATCACGAAAAGGAGTTTTCCCCATGAAAAAGCGCTTGAACAAGTTATAACATGCTCCATATCCATGCCATGCTTCTACGGTCCGGATTCGTGGACCTCCTGACCTGTCCGATTCGAAACCTGAGTCATCTAAATATGAATGCGGAGGCTGGATAACATGAGAAGCGAACAAGAAATGATGGATTTGGTATTGGGCTACGCAGCCCGCGACGAACGGGTTCGGGCCGTGACCCTGGAGGGCTCCAGAACGAATCCCAACGTGCCGAAGGATATTTTCCAGGATTACGATATCAGCTTTCACGTAACGGACATGGACAGCTTTATTCAGGATCCGAACTGGATTGACGTTTTCGGGGAACGGTTGATTCTGCAGACGCCGGAAGACATGGCCTTGTTTCCCCCGGATCTTGGAGGCTGGTTCTCGTACCTGATGTTATTTACCGACGGCAACCGGATTGACATGACCCTGATTCCCATTGAGGAGAAGGAGAAATACTGCAGAGAAGACAAACTGATCCAGATCTTAATGGATAAAGACCAGACCTTCCCTAAGGTTTCTGCTCCGTCCGACGAGGATTTCTGGGTAAAGCGCCCGTCGGCAGCCTTTTTCGAGGATTGCTGCAATGAATTCTGGTGGGTATCCACGTATGTAGCCAAGGGCTTGTGGCGGGAAGAAATACTGTATGCCCAAGACCACTTTCACAACATCATGCGTCCGATGCTGATGAAAATGCTGGGGTGGCAGGTAGGTACCCAGACCGGTTTCTCGCTCAGCATAGGCAAGAACGGCAAGTACTTGAAAAACTACCTGTCATCGGACAGCTGGAACGAGCTGATGTCCACCTACCCTCGCGGAACCTACGAAGAGGTGTGGGAGGCGCTGTTTACGATGGGAGCGCTGTTCCGCAGAACCGCGCTTTATGTCGCTGAACAGCTGGGCTTCGAATACGATATGGGACAGGATCAGCGCGTGACCTCCTTCCTGCAGCATGTCCGGCAGCTGCCGGCGGATGCTAAGGCGATCTATTAAGATTGCGGGAAGCTGTGGTTCCCTTGATTCCAAATATCGAATCCAGGCAGCCGGGCTCGAAGAGGATTAACCACTGGTCCAAATGAAGCCACGATTGCTAAGAAAATGAATCAGCAAAGAGAGACGCCGCTCCGGCGTCTCTCTTTTTTTGTTGCAGAATTCTCCCCAATCCATACAGGGCACCGCTTACTCCAACTCGATTTTGCCGAATGCCCTCTCCTGCAAACAAGATTTATTAAATCCATTTGTCACATTTGTGCTTTGCCCAAGCGTAATACAAATTGTAAAGGGGTGAAACCACTTGGATGAACCAGCATTCCATCAGATCGCTGCTGATGTTTTAAAGGGAGAGATCGACAAATATGAACTGATCATGAACCGCTGCCACAAAGCCATCTTCAACTATTGCTATCACATGCTTGGCGACTATGCCGAAGCCGAAGATTGCACACAGGAAGCTTTTTTGAAAGCTTATCGCAATCTATCTAAATTCGAACCGGACAAGCCCTTCGAAGCCTGGCTGTACCGCATCGCCTCCAACCAGTGCATCGACTACCTCCGCAAGCGAAAGCTATCCCGATACCTCCCCTTTCTGTATCAGAAGGATCAGGATAACAGGCATGTCGATCAGGTCATCGAGCACAAATACTACAATCCGTCCGTGCTCAGTGCGCTGGCCAGGCTAACCGCCGAGGAAAGAAGCCTGCTCATCCTGCGCTGCGTCGAGGACAAGAGCTATCACGAGATCAGCCTTATTTTGCAACAAAGCACGACCTATCTTAGGAAAAAATTTCAGCGGGCCGCAGCCAAGTTCCGCAAACATTATGCCATGGCCGAGGGGGAAGAAACGAATGAGCATGGACAACGACCAGGACCTGAAACCACTCTTTCAAAGGGTTGAGCCGCTCGGGGCGGCCCTCCAGGAACGCGTCATGAACCAAATTCGGAAAAAACATCTTAAAAGGGAGCGATTTTTCGTGAAAAACAAAGTGAGCATTCTCTTAATTACCGGCATGCTGCTTACCGCATCGACCGGTTTCGCAGCAGTAAAGTACCACTCTTTAACCAACGGCAAGGGAGAGGTAGTCTATGAGGAGAAATCGAACGCAGAGTCGCCTTCGCGTAAGGACTATTCAAAAGAGGAACTGAACCGTATACATCTGATGAACACCATCTGGGACGAACAGATCATGCCGGGCGAAGCCGCCATCATTTATGTCGTACCGGATAATCCGAAGCATGCCATCGACATCAAATCCACTCCACATGCCGTCAAGGATTTCGCCAAGCTGCAAAGCATGGTGAACGTGCCCGGTTTGCCGCTGGCCAAGGAGCTTTCCGGTTCGGGCACATACACGTTCAATAACGCCAGCGTGCACATGGAGCGCGAGACTGACGTGAACCCGCTGACCGAGCAGGAAAAAGCCGACATCGCCAAAAAGCTGCTTGAGAAAGCCAAAGCCTCCGGGAAGGACTACGCCCTGATGCCGGTGAAGTTCACCGATCAATTCTGGCTTTCGACGGTATATTATGCCAGCGGCAATAAAAAAGTCTCCCTTACCATTCTGAATAACGGGGACCACGGAAGCGTGACTTCCTACTGGGATGAGAGCACGGGCATGACCAGCCGGAAAATCGAGATCAACGGGCAGGATGTGCTGCAAAAAACGTGGAACGGCGGAAACTCGGCGCAGCTGGCACAGCTGGACTGGGTCTATGAAGAACCAACCACCGGACATCACTACATGTTTTCGCTCAACGCTACCACGGGTGACATCGCTGCCGAAGAGCTGATCCGCATCGCCAAGACGATCATTCCAAAGGCGGATTCCAAGTAAGCAGCGTTGTGTCACTTGGCTTAAGGCCGTCATAATCATAGCCAATCGTAATCACCAATATGGCTCTTTTTCGTAGGAACGCTGTAAAAATGAAAAATTATACAAAAAAGCCGCCTGATTCGTGTCGGGATCCGGGTACGAATCAGCGGCCGTGCTTGAGAAGGGCTGACCTTTCGCCCGGCTTTTGCAACTATAACCAAGGATATGAAAAAGCAAAGAGAGACGCCGCTCCGGCGTCTCTCTTTTGTGCTGCCATGTTCCCCAATCCCATCCGGGGCAGTACCCTTACTTCTGCTCGATCTTATCGAAGAAATTCTCCTGAACCAACTTGGCCGTATCGTCCAGCTGTTTCTTGGAATCCGTGCCTTCCTTCGAGAACGATTCCTGCACGACATTGGACATCGCGGCATAATAATCCTGGGTGCCGAATTGCGCTTCCGGCTTGCCTTCCAACAGGCTGAAGAGCTGCGGATCATATTTGTAGACGTTGTCGTACTTATCGTAGATGGCTTTCACCTTCGCGGCATACTCGGAATCATCGCTGAAATATTCCAGCGGGGTCGGAACAAAGTATTTGCCTTCGGCTTTGCGGGCATTAATCGTATCTTCCACCGATTTCAGCGCATCGTCCGTAAAATAATCAAACGTGATGTAACGGAATGCCATTTCCTGCTCTTCCTTCGTGGCATTCGGGTTGATGACCAAGTAATTGCCGCCCAAAATGCCGTGATGTGCTCCGCCTTTCTCCATCGCAGGCATCGGATACGCAAGCACATCCTCAGGCTTCATGCCCCCTTCATTCAATGCCGGCTGGATCACGTCAAATGCGCCCGCAATGACCATCGCCGTACGTCCCTGCTGGAACGAGCTGACGGCATCGCCCCAACCAAGGGCCCAGTCCTGCGGAATGGCATTCGCTTCCCATCTCAGCTTCTTGTAGAAGTCCAGCGCCTTCACGCCGGCTTCCGAGTTAAACACCGCTTTCACTTTACCGTCTTCGTTCACTTCAATGTCCCCGCCAGCTTCAAACAGGAAATTGGTCCAGTTCCAACCCGCTTCATTGCCTTTACCCATCGGCGCGATTCCGGAAATGCCGGCCTTCGGATCTGCGGCGCCCTTCGCTGTGTTGTACATGTCGTCCCATGTCCAATCCATTGGCGGAACGGGCACGCCCTTCGCATCCAGGAGCTTCTTGTTCACAATCGTTGACGTGATGTACCCGTTCTGCGTAACGCCGTACACCTTGCCGTCCACGATGAATTGATCCTGCAGCACGGGGTTCATGTCGTCCTTGTACTCCCAGTCGTTCCAGAACTCCGTAATGTCGGCCACCCAACCCCGCTCCACGAGCAGCTGTGCTTCCGTAGCCCAAGTGTTATAAAACGTCGGTGCTTCGTTCGAAGCCATCTTGACCCCAATTTCGTTGACGCTGTACTGCCAGTCATCCTTCACGATGGTCACGTTCGGATATTTCGCCTGGAAACGGGCGATTTTATCATCCTCCTGCTGACGCAGCGTTGTGTCATCCGGCAGCGGATAGTGGATCTTAATCGTTATCTTTTGATCCGCGATATCCTCTTTCGGTTCCTCTGTCTGCGTTGTAGTCGTTCCGCCCGAATTGGCGGTCCCTCCGTCTTTATTGCCGACCTCCGGCGCTGCTTTGCCGCCGCCGCATGCGGCGAGCAAGGAGCTGAACAGCATAAGGCAGATCAGTAGTGCTGAGAACTTGCGCATGGATACTCCCCTTTTCCTTATTGAAATAATAATGTCCTTTCTTATCTCCATCATAGAATCGAAACCCGGAAAGGACGATGTGCATTCATATGACGATCATGTGCAGGGCTACGATGCTGTACACGCTGCCCTATCCTTTAACGGCCGAGAGACTGACGCTGCGCATAATGAATTTCTGGAACACCAGAAATACGAAGATCGGCGGCACCATGACCATGAACAGAATCGCGAATTTCACGCTGCTGTCCAGGCTCCTTGCGTTGATGACATATTTGTAGATGGCCGTAGCCAGCGTGTACTTGTCCTGCGTCTGCATGACCAGCGACGGCCAGAACCAGTCATTCCATGCCGTGGAGAAAATAAAGATTGCCAGCGTTGCGAAGATCGGAACGGACAGCGGAACGGCAATCCGCAGGAAGCTGCTCAACTCCGAAGCGCCGTCAATGCGAGCTGCCTCGAAGATCTCCGGATGAATGCCATCGAAGAAGTTTTTGATCAGCAGGAAGAAGTATGCGTTCGCTCCGGCCGGCAGCCAGAAGGCCCAATAGGAATTCAGCAGCCCAAGCTCCTTCAAATTGACGAAGTTCGGAATCATGTAACTCGACGCCGGAATAAACAAGGTCATGAGAATAAAGAAATAGATGGCCCGGTGATAGGGAACCCGGATCCGGGATATGCTGAATGCCGCCAAGCCCAGTACCAGAATCGTCACCAGCAGATTGCCGCCAAAAATAAGCAGCGTATTCTTCAGAAACATCGGCAGATCGATGTATTCCCACCCCTTCGGGAAGTTACCCCAATGCCATTCCGACGGAAAAAAGCGCGGCGGAAACGTGTTGATCTCCTGATTGCTTTTCAGCCCGTTAAACATCGTCATGCCGATCGGGTACAGCATCGTAAAGACCATCACCGCGATGCACAGCACCATAAACCCGTATACCGCCTTGTTCCACGGTTTTCTCAAATCCGAAGCGGACAGTATGCCTCTCTCTTTCATCCTAGTACTCCTCCCTGTTCATCTTGAATTGCAGGATGCCCAGCAAACTCAGCACCAGAAACATCAAAATGCCCATAGCGGTTCCTGCCCCGTAATCCAGCTGGTTAAACGCGTATTTTACGGTTAGAAGCGCATAGGTGAGCGTGGCCTTGTTCGGTCCGCCATCCAGCATCGCAAGCTGCGACTGATACGCCTGCGAAGTGCCGATCAGCTGCAGAATCAGCATAAGCATAATCAAATTGCGCATCGAGGGGAGCGTAATGTATTTAATCCGGGCCCATACGCCCGCACCATCGATTTCGGCGGCTTCATACCAATCCTTCGGTATGCTGAGCACGCCGGCCAGATAGATCAGCATCGCCGAGCCGAATTGCTGCCATGTCTCCATCACGACAAGCGACACCATGGAGAAACGGCTATCCGAAATAAACGATACCGGTTCTGCCCCGAAGAAGCCGAACAGGGCGTTGATCGGACCTACCGGGTCATACATCCACCTCCACATGCCGTAGAGCACGACGCCGGGTACGACAAACGGGAGATACGCCGCAATCCGGGCGAAGCCCTGGAACAGCTTCAGCTCCGAGATGGCGATGGAGGCCGCAATGGGCACCCAGAAGCCGATGACCAGCGTTAACAGCATGAAATACAATGTATTTCGAACGGAAAGCAGCAGGTCGGGATTGCTCAGAACGTTTGCATAATTATCAAACCCGACGAAGGTGTTTCCTTTTACGAAATCGATATGAAAAAAGCTGTAAAAGATCCCTTTAAAGATCGGCACCCACAAAAAGACGATAAAGATCGCAATCGCCGGAACGAGGAACAAATACCCCCATAAATACTTCTTCCACAGCGGCTTGCGCTTATGCTCCTTTCGGGTGCGATGACCGGGCTCGATCCGAGCCTGGCCTTGCGGCATGGCCGTTTCTTCCATCTGACTCCCTCATTCCTTTATTAAATGTCCAGCTTTAATTGTAAAAAGGCGGGGAGTCTTCGAACATGTCTAAAACTATGTGAAGTATAACCGTTCTTACTTCTTTAACTCGCTTGGGCTGACGCCGTAGTATTTTTTGAAGATTTTGCTGAAATGCTCCGGGGATTCATAGCCGACTCGCTCCGCGATTTCGTATCGGCGGAGATCCGTGCTCAGGATCAGAGACCTGCTCTCCTCCATCCGCAGCTTCACGACATACTCCCACAGGCTGCTGCCGGTATATTTTTTGAACAGATAACTCAAATAGTTCGGGCTTACATGATTGCTCTTGGCTACCTCGTGAATCGTCAATCCCTTCTGGCGGTAATGCTCTTCGATATATTGCCTCGTATTCTCCACGATCCGGTTGCTCTGGCTCGAGAGCACCTCCTGCGACGTCTCCTGGGCATAGTTATGCCAATTGAAATCCCCGTAATAAAACACATGGAAATCATGCAGCTGCTCGCTCCACAGCATCGCTTTGTCCGCCTGACGGCTAAGCACGCTCAAAAATTCCGGCCCCCTCAATATTTGGCTGATCCCTACGGTACAGCTTCGTTTCAGGTACAGCTCCACATGGTGGTGCAGGCTCCGGCCAATCATCTCCAGATGGTGGATCTTGCCGCTCGCATGCTCCTCCATCTCCTGCTCGCTCCATTGGAGGATGATGTTGATGTCCCGCTCCGGCGAATAGAATACGAAGGTGTGCGGCTCCTGCTCCAGCAGCTCCTTGGCAATATTCAGCGCGGCATATTGAATCAGGTTTAGATCTTGCCTGGAAAAAGAAGCGCCGCTGTCTTTCGTTAGGCCCAGCTTCATCTTGATCACCGCAAAATAAGGACCGATCAAGCCCAGCTCCGACTCGTCTAGACCGACCAGCTCCGGCTGATCCAGCTCCGTAGAGAGCCGCTGGTTCAGCCGCTCTATTCGCTCGGACGGAGGCTCCTCCATCCGAAAATGCTCATTATCGGCCATGAGAAAATGCTCCACCTGAGGTGCCGGTCGTTCCATCTTGAGCAGCACGCTGCGGACCGAATCCAGAAACTGCTCGCTGTTCAGCGGTTTAATCAAATAATCCTTGGCTCCGAGCTGAAGCGCCCGCTGCGCATATTGAAATGTTTCATGGGCTGAAATAATGATCGTCTGAACCCACGGCTTTACGATCTTTGCCTGCTGCATCAGCTCAATGCCGTTCATCTCGCCCATCTGGATATCGGTAACCAGCAGATCGATATCCCCCATCCGTATGTAATCCAGCGCTTCCTGCCCGCTGTAGGCCGTAGTAATCCCATCGATGGCTAGGCCCGAGGACGTTAACAGCCCGGCTAAGCCCTTGCAGATCAAAGGTTCGTCATCTACCACCAAAACGTTATACATCAGGAAACCTCCTGTCCGGTTGCGGTAATGGTTGCAACTTCTGTTCGGGGGATCGTAATGGTCACACGGGTTCCCCCTTCTTCTCTTGGTTCATATTCCAGCCCATAGCGGCTTCCAAAATGCAGCCGGATCCGCTCCTGGATATTGCGGATGCCGTAGCCCAGCGAAGGGTCCGGCGCTTCACTATGGAGCAGCCTGTGGATGGACTCGTAGTTTACGGGGCGGAAGCCGTTATCTTCAATGACGAGTAGGCAGTGTCCATCCTCCAGATGTCCTGAAATCCGAATGATTCCATCCTCGCCCATATTTTTAATGCCATGAATAATCGCGTTCTCCAGCAGCGGCTGCAGCGTAATCTTCGGCACATGGTTCACCAGCAAGGACTCGGGCACTTCCCAGCGGACGGTAAACTGATAGTCGTAACGGTTCAACTGAAGATTGATATAAGCCCCCGCATGCTCGAGCTCTTCCCCGAGCGTGATAAGATCCCGGCCCCGGCTGAGACTGATCTTCATCAATTTGGACAAATCCTTGATCATCTCGGCTGACTCGGTATTGCCTTCCATCGTGCTCTTCCAATAAATGCTTTCCAGGGTGTTGTACAGCAAATGGGGGTTAATCTGCTGATAAAGCAGCTGCAGCTGCGCTTCCTTCTGCTTCAGATCCATACGGTATTTGTAGTGGATCAGATCATTCAATCGGCGGGCCATGTCATAGATCGTGGAGATGAGGACACTGACTTCATCTTTTCTGCGCCTATAGGGGGTTTCCGGCACAACGTTCCCCGGTTCGTACCTTCTCACGAAATGCGCCAGCTTCTGGAGCGGCGTCATCAGCGACTGCCAGAAGTAAAAAACGATAATGAGCCCCACGGCAAAGTAAGCGATGGAGATAACCTGGATGACGCGCTTCATCTCGCTTTGCTGGGCGAGCAGCGTTTTGACGGGCACCTTGTAGACCAGCTTCTGCTGAAGCACGTAGTTATAATCGATGACATAGATAAAATCCGACGTAATCACGTCCATGACACCGATGGTGGAATGGCCCGGATCCGCTTCAGGCGGCAATTCAAGCCTTCCTGCCATGCCTTGTACCGACGAAGTCAGGATATGGTCGTTCCAATCGGTAAAATACAGTTCCCCATCCGGTATCGATACCGTCGATAACGACTCGCCGATCCGCGCGTCCAGATTGGTTACGACCAAAACGCCGATGGTACCGCCCCGATAAATATTGTTAACGGCCCGCACATAGCTTAAGGTCTCTTGATCCTGGCGTCCTTGTACCGGCGGTGACAAATTCGCTATGCGCTTGAGATACCCGTTCCCTTTCATTGCCACGGCTTCATCGAACCATGCCGGCTTCTCCTTCTCGTCGGAGAAAAAATACACCCCCGCTTTTCTGCGGTCAGGGTAATAGGGAGCAAAGAAGTAGCTGTTGTCCGGGTCGTACACATAGAGCGAGTAATAGACCGGTTCGCGTTCATCCGTCTCTTGGGAGAAGGACAACAGCATCTTTTCAAGCCGCTCGTAGTTTTTGACGCGCTCCAGAACGGTGCCCTCGGCAAAGGGATCCAGCTGCTGGATCTGCGAATTTTGGATGACCGTGGAGGTTACTTTGTTAACGGTTTCAATATCACGGTTAATCAGCTTGAAGTTCTGCTTGTTCAGTTCGATATAAGCATTGGTCACATGACGCTTCAGGATTTGACCGGCCATGGAATTCCCGTAGGCATTTAGCGCAAACAACGGGATGACCAGCACCAGGAACAGCAGAATCATCTGCTGTTTGATATTCATGCGTCCCAGCGGATTTTTAAAGCGGTTCTTCATCGGTCCTTGCACCTCCGGCTTTCTCAAGCATAGCAACAATCCAGCGGCACCAGCGTAGTCATTTCTACGCAAATGATGCGTATTTTTACGATGAGGCAGGAAGTCACAAATTCAACTATTAACCTCGGGTCGGGGGATTTCCTGCTTACTAAGGCTAGCATGCCAGTTGTTAACTGACTTTCCATGAGCAAATTTGCCTGATAGGTAAGTAAGATCCAGTATGCATTACAGCCAAATTGAATAACACCCCCATGTCGGACCCTACCGGACCCAACATAGAGGTGTTCATATGCAAATTCCTTTAGAAGGGAAAGAACAGCGGCAGTACCGCCATCATGACCATGCCAATCACCAGTTGAAGCGGCACTCCGACCTTCACGTAGTGGCTGAATTTATAACGGCCTGCCGACATGACGAGCGCGTTCGGCGGCGTGGAGAACGGTGATGCAAAGCACATGCTCGCCCCAATGGAGACGGCGAACAGAAACGGATACGGGCTGGCTCCCATCTGGATCGCAGCCGAGAGTGCAATCGGCGCGAATAATACGGCGCAGGCCGTATTGCTGATGAACAGCGTCAACAGCGAGGTGGTGAAGTACACCCCTGCCAGCAGGGCAAGCGGGCCATAGCTGCCCAGCGAATGGACCAGCATATCCGAGATTAGCGTGGCGGCTCCCGTCTTCTCGATGGCAATGGACATCGGAATCATGCCGCCAATGAGCACAATGCTCTCCCAGTTGACCGTCTTATAGGCCTCCTCCATGTTGCGCACGCATCCGAACACCACCATCAATACCGCAGCAACCATCACGGAGGCAACCGCCGGAATCCATTCGGTCACCAGCAGGATCACCATCAAGAGCATGATCCCGGCCGCAATCGGCGCTTTGTGGTCCATCGTCAATTTGCGCGACTCCTCCACGGGCTGCCCTACCACCACGACATCCGTTTGCTCGGCAGCCAGGAGGGCTATATCCTTCCAGGTGCCCTGAACGAGCAGGGCATCACCAAAGCGCATTTTCTCCTCCTTCAGATGATGCAGAAGATACTGTTCTTTTCGTTGAATTCCCAAAATGTTCACCCGATACTTCTCGCGGAAGCCCGAATGCTTGACGAGCCGGCCAATCAGGCGCGAGGACGGCGTCAGCATCACCTCGGCAATGCCGACGTCACTCGTGGCGTACTGCGACTCTTCGGCACGTTTCCGATGCTCGGGTACACGCTGGTCCAGCATGACAAGCCCATACGTCTCCGCAAGCTCCGAGGCCCGCTCGAACGGGCCGTTCACATACAGAATATCGTCTTCCTCAATCACGGTCTCGGGACCTGCGATCTCCTGGTTGATCGTTTTGAAGAATTGATTCTTGGCCGACATTTTACGGCGGATTTCAATGACGTTAATCTCGAACTTCGCCGGAATGTCCAGCTCCCGCAATGTCTTGGATCGAATGGAGGAATCGGCTCCGACCTGAATCCGATACAGGTTCTGAGTCAGCTGATACTGTTTGGCAAGTTCTCGAAGCGAGCGCCCGCCCTGTTTACCTGCTCCCCCTTCTTCATCGCTGGGAAGAAAACGGCGAAGGAACAATATCGCGATGATCCCCGTTGCCAAACACACCAGGCCGATCGGCAAAAAAGCAAAGAACGACAGCCGTTCGTAACCTACGTTGATCAACGTCTCCTGAATCACGAGATTCGGCGGCGTACCGATTAACGTAAGCATGCCGCCCAGGCTGCTCGCAAAAGCAAGCGGCATCAGCAGCCGCCCCGGATTGATCTCTGCGCTGAATGCCAGGCTGACAACAATGGGCAGCATCACTGCTACCGTGCCGGTATTACTGACGAATCCGCCAATGAGCGACGTCACCAGCATGATCATAATCAAGAGCCGGGTCTCGCTTCCGCCGCCAAGCTTCAGCAGCTTTCCGCTTGCCATCTTGGCTAATCCGGTCTGAAAAATGCCGCCGCCCACAACAAACAAACCAATCATCATGATGACAACCGAATTGGAAAAGCCCGAAAGGGCTTCAGCCGGACTTAAAATGTCCGTTAACATCAGTACCATCAACACGCCGATCGCGACCAAATCCGACCGCACTTTCCCCGACATGAACAATGCGGATGCCACGGCCAAGACAGACAATGTAACGATCATCGGTCCATTCATTCCTAGTTCCCCCTATATTGCCCTATCTATGTTTCTTCCAAGATTCGACATTCAACATCCCTTTCCCTGCCACTTTCATGCATCTCCACTCTCCATCCTGTCAGGATCTGGGTTCAACTTCTGATCTGATGTCAAACCATTCATGAAAGGAAATGATGTCGTATTGTACCACCTGCTTGGAGTTACTCATGTTAGAAACATCACACCGCTGTGCAAGTGCATCCCTAAACCTATATCTCCAGCATGTTCTCTATTGGGCCGTCAACCAAACAGGGGAAATCAAATGGATATCTCTCCTAGGCCATCACCGCAACCGGTAATCACAAAAAAAAGCTGCATCGGCTCCTTCCAGCCGGTGCAGCTTGCTTATGGAATTACAGGTTAATGAATGCGGTACGCAATTTGGTGCTGTATTGAACATCAAAACCTAGACCGGATGCAATCACGGCGAGCGGAACGTAGGTTTTATCTTCTTTCCCTACTTTTTGCAGGAAAGCCGGCGTATCGATCGGTACAGCCGTTCCGTTAACTTGAACGGTTTTGGCGCCAATCTTCACCACCACCGTCTGATCTCCCAACGTAATCGTTGCACTGGACGTTTTATTTTCCCACTTGGTCGTCGCCCCCACAGCATTTACGATATCCTGTATCGCTACGTAATTCAGGTTATCGCGAAGGATCGGCTTATACGGCGTGTTCAGCTCCTGCCCCTTCACGATGATACGCATCGGCTGCCCCTGTTCTTGAACAGCGGGATTCTTGTAGCTGCCCCAGATCGTCTCTGCGAACACGCTGGCCATCGTCTCGTATCCATATTGGTTCGGATGAATATCATCTTTCAGGATATGGGTCATCGTCAGCTCGGAGCCCACGAATTCCTTCGCAACATGGGCCACCTTGATATCCACGCCCTGAGACGCAAAACTGTCAGCTACGCCTTCCACCAGCTTCGTAAACTCTCCAGATGCTGCAAGCAGTTTAGCGTATGCGACCTCGTCAGCGACTTTAGGCACCGGGTTGTACTGGTCCGCCACCACGATTGCGGCATCCGGATTGATGGCTTGCAAGTTGGTAATGACGGATGAGACATTATCGGTATAGATCTTGAACAGTTCCTGCATCTTTGCTTTCAGCTGTTCGTCGCTTAATGTTTCCACGGTACTGACCAGACTCATCATGTCATTGCCGCCGATGGTAATGGTAATCAGATCCGCATTGGCGATAACCGGCTTGGCTTTCGCTGCGTCAGCACCAATCTGCTTGGTGCGCGGATCGATGCCGCTGAGCCCCGGCTGCAGTTCCTCCGCCGTAATCGCGCGTTCATCCAAGACGGCCTTGACGTAATGATTCAGCCCATCGGTTTTCAGGCCGCCGATCCCCAGATTCGTTACCTCGGTCCGGCCGTGGAACAAACCCTGCTCATACAGCCGGTCAACAAAACCGTAGGGCTTGCTGTTCAGATCCATTCCCGGCTCATACCCAACGGTCAGCGAGTCCCCCAACGCTACAATATGATATGTATCCTTGGCTGTAATCTCATCGGCATAAGCCGGCGCAACGCCCGGTCCAACCAGTGCCACCGCGAGCGTCAAGGTGCCGGTTACTGCCGCCAGCCCCTTCTTCCATTGTTTGAACATGCCTTCACTCCCTTAACGTCAATTATCTTGATACAGCCTTATTTTACCACCGGCAACCTGCGAATGGTACCGAATCAACCAGGAGGATAAGGTTTCATGATAAGAAAAGTGAATAAATAGCCGAGGGAGGTAACTCCAAACCAAGCAAATATTCCAGGCGTGGATGCAAAATACAGGCTTGGCAGGATCGACCATCCAAAGGCAACCAGCAGCAGCAATCGGTATGAGTACATCACCGCGAGCATCGCCAAAGTGGCTGGAAGAAACAGCATGACGAACGTAGTTAAGGCCGGTTTCCAGCTGATCTCATCGGAATAGGGGTTGAAGAAGATCAGGATGCACCACAGCATCATGGAGGCTGCCCCTGATGCGCCTCCCAGAACATGATAAATTTGAAGCCGAACTCGCACCGCGCTCTCCCCCTATGGACAAGGTCAAACCTCGTGACTCCAACTTGAGCCATCTTGAGCATTGTTATCTTGGCTAGTTATCATAAAAAAAATGGACAGCTCACTCTATGCTGTCCATTCCTGATTCGGCCTTTAATGAATAGATATGCGCCCGCTTCGGAATCATCCCTTAAAGCGTTATCAAGCTTCTTCACCTGAATCCTCAGGCTTATCCTTCTTAACTGCCTTCTCCATGTACTTGTCATAGCGATCATCCACTTCCTTCGCCATGCTGCGGTATTTCTGCGTCTCCTCCACAATGGGATCGAGCTGCGTCTGAATCCGGATCTCGTATTTCGGAGAGAGAAGCCTGCGCTCCTCCTTCTCCCGATCCTTCTTCTGCATTTCACCGTCCGTTAACATCTCGCTGAGCTGGCGCTCCAAATCCTGATCCGACTTCTCATTCATCGTAAGCACACTCCTTTATCAAGCGGTTGTAAGTGATCTGCATCCTCTGTTGTCCCGGGCCTTTAGCGAACCAAAGCTTCGCCCGCGTCCTTTAGTGTATCCAGAAAACGCTGATGAATCAGCCCGTTGGTTGCCGCCAAATGACGGACCGACAGGTCGTATGACTTTCCTTCCGTATCGGTTACTTTACCGCCGGACTCCTGAACCAATAGCGCGCCTGCGGCAACGTCCCAAGCACTCAAGCCGTGCTCCCAGTATCCGCTGAGCCGGCCGGCAGCCACATAAGCAAGATGAAGCGCAGCGGATCCGCCGGCTCTTACATTACGGACCATCGGCAGCAGCACCTGCAGCTCCGCCATATTCAGCGGCAGGTTGACCGTGCTGTCCAGCGGGAAGCCCGTGGCCAGCAAGCTGTCCGACAATTGATCTTCCTTGGAAACATAGGTAGGGTTGCCGTGAACGTAGGCCCCTTTTCCTTTTTCCGCAACAAACAACTCGTCCCGGGAAGGGTCGTAAATAACGCCGACAATGACTTCTCCATGATTAGCCAGTGCAATCGAAACGGAGTAAAACGGAAATCCATGAACATAGTTCGTCGTTCCGTCCACAGGGTCGATAATCCAGAGATACTCTTCGTCCTTGGCGTCCTCGAGTGCCTTCGCGTAGGCATCGGTACCCGGGGCAACCCCTTCTTCTCCAAGGATCGCATGATCCGGAAAGTGCGTCAAAATCAGCTTGCGGATCATCTGCTCGGCACCTTTGTCCACCTCGGTTACGATATCCTGTGCCGAAGACTTGGTGCTCAACTGCTTGACGGTACCGAGCTTGCTCTTAATCCACTCACCCGCTTTGGCGGCGCAATTAATGGCAACGGCGGTGTAACTCTTACTGCTGACAACATAAGGAATCTTTTCATTCTCGTTCAAAGCACTCACTCTACTTTCTATATAAATCTAGTGATTTTTGACAATCCCTACATCCTATTCAGTCATTGTAGTAATCGAAAGGGCAGCTAAGCGAAATTTCCGCCTATTTCAATAAAAGTCCGTCCTATGCTGTGCACCTGAATGCTTGGCGAGAACGAACTTTTTTATCCGATGTCATGTGTTAAGGGGAATCTCTGTTTGGATACTTCCAACGTAACCCAAAATCCATCAACTTGCAAGTGTTAACAAGCTCATCTTATCGGGTTAAGGGTTCACTTGGATGGAGGCACCGTCAAGAATGGTTACGCCCTCTGCCGTATAATCTCCCAAATCCTTCATCAGATCAAACAAAGCGCCGTCCTTCATCTTTGCTTCAATCATAACGTCCACCTTAGGCGTAGCCCCCGCAATATTTCGTAAAAACGCCAGCAATGGCACGACATCCACCCCATCCGCATGGCTGCGGATATCGGTAGGGCTCTTGGGACTGGATACGTGAATCTTGGGCGGCAGCGGCTGCGCCTCGTCCGAATCCGCCTGCGCAAGCGGCGTCTCCCAGGTGCGAAGAATATCCGGCCACAATTCCCAAGGCGCCTCGCCATCGTTGTTGACCCACTGATGGTGGATATCGAGCACCATGGGCAGCCCCGTTTGCTGGCATACGGCCAGCGTTTCCTGCGCCGTAAAGGTTTTGTCGTCATTTTCAAGAGTCAGCCGTTCCTTAATATGCGGTTCAAGCTCATGGAAGTGTTCCACGAATCGGGCCGAGGCCGAAGGCTTGTCTCCATAGGCGCCGCCGATGTGAATGTTATTTTTCATGGAAGCAGGCAGCTCCATCGCCTGCAGCATATGGACGTGCGACTCCAGATCACGGATCGAGTTGACCAGCACCTCAGGACGCGGCGTGCTCAGCACCGTGAAATGATCCGGATGAAAAGATACCCGCATCCCGTATTTTTTCACAAAATCCCCAATGCCCTGAAAGCCTTCCCGCAAAGCCGGGAACGGATCCCAATCCTGCATATCTTGATGCGTGGCCAGCGGAATCAGCTTGGACGAGAAGCGGTACACCTTGATATCGTGAGCCGCGTTATGCTTCAGAAGCCGAAGGGTATTATGTAGATTCTCATTCGCGATCCGCTCCAGTTTGTGCAGGCCGGCCTCACGGTCATTCAGCTTCATAAAACTCTTCATGGTCATCGTCTTGGAAGGAGAAGCATTCTGCACAACCGTGGACATGGCTACATAACCGAAACGAACAATCATGCATGGTCTCCAAAAAACATTTCGTGAGCGAGTGCTGTCTGTACGCGTGCTTCCTCATCGGTCAATTTGCGAATCAGCTGCAGCTCGACCGAAGTGACCTCGCGGCCCTGGAAGTTAATCTCCGATACGCACGCGGTGATCAGGACGATCGCCACCGCCTGGTTATCCGGCGTATAAGCAATGACCTTCTGTCCTGTCGGAAATACCCGAAGGCCATCCTTCAGCATTTTGCCGCGGCCGTATTCCAGCAGCTCATAGAGCTCCTGCTCACTCTTAAACTTACAAACGGAATTGAACTCGGTTTGAAATCCCATATCACGTATCTTCCTTTCATCCCAAAATATTAGACTCAAGGGGAGCCGTATTGAATAGCGCGGACTCCCCCTGGTGTTTCATATCCTATTGTGACGGCTTACGCCTGATTCTCATAAATTAGGGATTGCTTACGGTTGTACCGCTCAAGGCCCAGCTCGATCATCCGGTCAAGCAGCTCGCGGTAGGATACGCCCGTTTCCCGCCACAAGAGCGGGTACATGCTGAACGGCGTAAAGCCCGGCATCGTGTTCACTTCATTGATCAGAATCGCGCCGTCCGAGCGGCGGACAAAGAAGTCGGCCCGCGTGATGCCGCCGCCTTCAATCGCTTTGAACGCGGTAATGGCGAGGTCGCGCAGACGATCAGCCGTATCCGGTTCGATTTCGGCCGGAATTTGCATTTGTGACTGTCCATCCGTATATTTAGCCGCATAGTCGTAGTATTCACTGGAAGAGACAATTTCACCCGGAACGGATGCCATCGGCTCATCATTGCCGAGCACGCTGACCTCCACTTCGCGCGCATCCACGAACTCTTCAACGATGATCTTGTCATCGAACCGAAGCGCGGATTCAATCGCCGCCTTAAGCTGCTCCCGATCCTTAGCCTTGGATATCCCAACGCTTGAACCCAGGTTAGCCGGCTTGACGAAGCTCGGGAATCCGAGTTTGTCCTCGATATCCTTCAGCACTTCATGCTGGCTCCGCTCCCACTGGGTACGATTGAAATAACAGTACTCGCATTGCGGTAATCCCGCCTGGGCGAAGAGCTTCTTCATCACGACTTTATCCATCCCCGCTGCCGACGCAAGCACACCGGTTCCCACATAAGGAATGTCCGCCATTTCGAACAGTCCCTGAATCGTTCCGTCCTCCCCGAACGTCCCGTGAAGCAGCGGGAACATAATATCCACCGTCTGCGTCTCTTGGCCATACAATCTGCTGAACACGGCGTTCAGCGCTGTTTGCGTGCCATCCCCTTCAGCCAGCTTCAATTCTTCCAACTGGGCAAAAGGAGCCGACAGCTTGCTGCCGATTCTCCATGTACCCTGCTTGGAAATATAAAACGGAACAATCTCATATTTATCAAAATCAAAAGCGTTCATGACCGCGAATGCCGTGGATAATGACACCTCATGCTCGCCGGATTTCCCCCCGTATACTAAACCTACCGTTAATTTATCCTGTCCCATGTTAACCTCTCTCTTGTCCGTATTGCAGCATGACATGCTGTCATCTTAAAAATAATCGGGGATATGATAAAACCGATATTCGGTGTTATCGTTCCAAGCGTAGGAATCCCGGTAGTCCCAATAGCGATGACGGCTGGACACCGTATGCGCATTAACCAGCGGCATGCCGCCCGCGTCAAACGCCGTGACGATGGTGCTGTGCTGAAACGCGCCGTCACCGTCCCAGTCGTACACGATGACATCCCCCAGCATCAGCTGCTCGGGACGCTCCACCTGCTCGGCCCGCAGCCCCGAGGTACTGGCGTTCAAATAATGCGCAAAGCTGTTCGATACCGCCCAGCTGTAGCTCCACCATTCCCGTTTGTTTACGTATCCCTTGTACCACCATCCCGTTTCTCTTTTACCAGTATAGTGGATTGGAGCTTTGCCTGCAAAGAGGCACTGGGAGATATAATTCGTGCAATCCACGTCAAATTCCTCAAACTCCGGATTCCCGGAATCCCACCAACGGTCGGCATAAGCAGCTGCGGCTTCACGCTCGTAACGGCCGGACCGCGGGCTGCTGCCGGCGGCGTATACGCGGCCGTTCATAAAGGGAATGGACGGCTCTCTTCCGGCCCCATCCGAGCCTGCTGCCGGAACATCGGTTCTTTGCAGGGGATGGCGTTCATCCTGCAGACGTTCGATGCCAACGATCAACCACGCATCCCCGTCCCGGATCAGCGTCAGTCGCTCCCTAAAAACCGTATCTTCCCGGTGCGTCATCCCTCTTTTTTCATAATAAAATACGCTGTGGAGCCGCACGTCCGCGATCACATCATCCTCCGTTTCCCTCAGAATACGCAGGAGGCGGGCACGAGTCTCGCTCTTTAGCGGCGTAACCTCCCGCTGCGCATACCACGACTGCAGCCGAAACTGCCTTTCTCCTCTCTCTACCAGGAAATTCAGATCCGCTACAATCTGCTCTTTCAGGCCTGAAGAATAGTCCACGCGATTTTGGTTATATTGATTGACGTAAATATATAGAGCTTGCTTCCAAGGCTTCTCTGCTTGCTTCAGACTGTTCATCTACTCTCCTCCTCTAACCTTGCCTTTCACGCTGTTCCCTATCACAACTATATGAAGAAAATGTTCAGGCTATGAACTTCGGTCAAGAGAATACAGAAACACCGGGATTACAGCGACTGCATTCGGATAAAAAACGGGCTTGTTTTCACCTTTTTGAAATACTTTTCTTCTATAAAAAATGCTTTACGCAGCGAGTTGAAAACGGTATACTTAAGGTAGTTAATTTATGAAATTAGGTTTCATCTAGTGAAACCACAGGATTTAACTCAAACTGTTTTTATTCGATTTATGAAATGACTTAAGGAGGTTCATCAATGCCAGCAAAGGATCAATTCTCCATCTCCCGCAACCTAGAGGTGGGCGGTAAAAGTTACCGTTATTTCAGCCTGCAGGCGCTCGAAGAGCAAGGATACGGCAGTGTATCCAAGCTTCCTTTCTCCATTCGGGTACTGCTGGAAGCAGCTGTGCGTCAGTTCGACGGACGCGCAATTACCGAAGATCATGTAAAACTCTTGTCCAAGTGGAATGAAGGACGCGACAACAACAAGGAAATTCCGTTCATTCCTGCCCGTATCGTATTGCAGGACTTCACCGGCGTTCCGGTTGTCGTAGACCTTGCAGCTATGCGTGACACCGTTAAAAAATCCGGCGGCGATCCTAAACAGATCAACCCTCTCGTTCCGGTTGACCTCGTTATTGACCACTCCGTCATGGTTGACGCTTTTGGTACCGACCAAGCTCTGGAAACAAATATGAAGCTTGAATTTGAGCGAAACGAAGAACGTTACCGCTTCCTCCGCTGGGCTCAAACGGCATTCAACAACTTCCGCGCAGTTCCTCCGGGAACGGGTATCGTTCACCAGGTTAACCTGGAATACCTTGCTTCCGTAGCAGCTACGAAGACGGTTGACGGCGAAACGCTTGTTTTCCCTGATTCCCTCGTAGGTACGGACTCCCATACAACCATGATCAACGGTCTTGGCGTTGTGGGCTGGGGCGTAGGCGGTATCGAGGCGGAAGCCGGCATGCTTGGCCAACCGCTGTATTTTGTAACGCCTGAAGTTATCGGCTTCAAGCTGACAGGCAGCCTGGCAGAAGGCGCTACTGCGACTGACCTTGCCCTCACGGTAACCGAGCTTCTCCGCAAGAAAGGCGTTGTAGGCAAATTCGTAGAATTCTACGGACCTGGCCTGGCTAACATCAGCCTGGCTGACCGCGCCACGGTGGCCAACATGGCTCCGGAATACGGCGCTACCATCGGCTTCTTCCCGGTTGATAGTGAAACGCTGGCTTATCTCCGCAACACGGGCCGCACCGATGAGCAGGTTGAACTCGTGGAGAGCTACTATAAAGCGCAAAACATGTTCCGTACGGCAGATACGCCGGACCCTGAGTTCTCCGATGTGATCGAATTGGATCTCGCTTCGGTTGTACCGAGCTTGGCTGGTCCGAAGCGTCCGCAGGACCGTATCGAGCTTACCAACATGAAACAAAACTTTAACGATATCATCCGCACGCCAATCGACAAAGGTGGATACGGCCTCAGCGATGAGAAAATTGCAGAAACCGTTAAAGTTAATCATAAAGACGGCTCTACCAGTGAGATGGGAACGGGTGCTGTTGTTATCGCAGCCATCACCAGCTGTACGAACACGTCAAACCCAAGCGTTATGCTCGGCGCAGGTCTCCTGGCAAAGAAAGCCGTTGAACGCGGCCTGACAAAGCCCGGCTATGTGAAGACCAGCTTGACTCCAGGTTCCCTTGTCGTAACCGACTACCTCGAGAAGTCCGGTCTCTTGCACTACCTTGAAGCTCTCGGCTTCTATGTTGCAGGCTATGGCTGTGCAACTTGTATCGGTAACTCCGGTCCATTGCCGGATGAAGTGAGCGAAGCGATTGCCGACAACGACATGACGGTCGCTGCCGTATTGTCGGGTAACCGTAACTTCGAAGGCCGCGTGCATGCTCAAGTCAAAGCCAACTACCTGGCTTCGCCGCCGCTGGTTGTAGCTTACGCCCTGGCAGGCACAGTCAACATCGACCTGCAGAACGAGCCGATCGGCTACGATCCGAACAATGAGCCTGTATATTTGAAAGACATCTGGCCAACGAGCGCGGAAATCCGCGAAGCAATCGGTCAAGCCGTTAGCCCTGATGCTTTCCGTGAGAAGTACGAGAATGTGTTTACCGCCAATGAGCGTTGGAACAAGATTCCTGTTCCTGAAGGCGAGCTGTACGAGTGGGACGATCAATCCACTTACATCCAGAACCCGCCATTCTTTGAAAGCCTCGCCAACGGCCTGAACGACATCCAGGACATCAAGGAAGCGCGCGTGCTTGCTCTCTTGGGCGATTCCGTTACAACGGACCACATCTCCCCAGCGGGTAACATTGCAACGAACAGCCCAGCCGGCAAATATCTGAGCGACCGCAACGTGGAACGCAAAGACTTCAACTCCTACGGCTCCCGCCGTGGTAACCACGAAGTCATGATGCGCGGTACCTTCGCTAACATCCGGATCCGTAACCAGGTAGCTCCAGGTACGGAAGGCGGCGTAACCACTTACCTGCCAACGGAAGAAGTGATGTCCATCTATGATGCTTCAATGAATTATCAAGCAGGCGGACAGAACCTCGTCGTTATCGCAGGTAAAGAATACGGCACAGGAAGCTCCCGTGACTGGGCGGCAAAAGGTACGTATCTCCTCGGCGTCAAAGCTGTACTGGCTGAAAGCTTCGAGCGTATTCACCGCTCCAACCTTGTGGGCATGGGCGTTCTTCCGCTCCAATTCCAGGAAGGTCATGGCTGGAAGAGCCTTGGTCTGAACGGCCGCGAGACATTCGATATTCTAGGCCTCAGCAACGACGTGAAGCCAGGCCAGGAATTGACGGTTGTCGCTACGCGCGAAGACGGAACCCAATTCGAGTTCCAAGCCATCGCCCGTCTCGACAGCATGGTGGACGTGGACTACTACCATAATGGAGGTATCCTCCAAACGGTACTGCGTCAAATGATCGCATCGAACCAATAAGGTCTTCCTTACAGGCGCTTTAGCCTTAGGAACAAATCCCCATCATCCACTAGTGATGATGGGGATTTTTGTTATGATCTGGTACTTCCCTCCTGAATATTGGATATTCCGTTTCGAATGGTGCCACGGAGGTTAATTGGTAAAAAACATTAACGGAAATCTATATCTAGGAGGAAGGTACCTATGATCAAAATACATACGATGGCTTCGTTCCATTATCAATACCAGCGGCCGCAGCCGGTGGCTGCGCCCAAAAGAGAGGAATCGAAGGATAAACCCCTCACCTTTCATGAGATCCTCAATCAGAAAATAGAGGAAAAGAATATGAAGCTGACCTAAATGATGCTTACCTATTATATAGATGAGCCGCTACGACAAAAGGACCGTTTCCCCAATCGCCAAGATTGTAGGGAACGGTCCTTTTTGATTCTAAAAAGCTGTATCACATGGAGTCGCCCGGTCATTCAATAACTTATAGTGATGCTGTCCGCACTCCGGCAATAGAATGAATATTATATCATCATTCCCATTTCCCGTGCCGCCTCCATCAGGATGGGCGCATGTTCGCGGAGCGTTTCCGCTGACAGGCGGGTGACTGGCCCTGACATCGACAGTGCTGCCGCCACTTGACCATTCCGGTCGAAGATCGGTACCGATACCGCAGCAGCCCCAGGCTCGCGCTCTTCGATGCTGATCGCGTATCCCTTCTCCAATATTTCGGCCAGCTGCTGCCGGTAAACGATGCGGTCGACAGATTCCGGCCAATCCGGCGCATTCAGCAGCTCCTCCTGATCGGCCGGTGGCGCAAAGGCCACCAGAACCTTGCTGGAGGCGCCCACGGACAGCGGCAGTCGTACTCCGACCTGGGCGACCCGCCGAATGCCCTGATTGCTCTGAACCGCTTGAATCCGAAGACGATCCGAACCGTCTCTTAAATACAAACTCACCGTTTCCCCAAGGCGATCCCGTAAGGCTTCCATCGCGGGCAGAAGGCGAATCGCCGGGTCGTCGCTTTGGGACAGATGCATGGACAGCTCCCATATTTTCAAGCCGAGCCGATATTTCTCCGTCTCTTTGTTACGCACAACGAATCCTTTGTCTTCCAGCGTTGTTAGCAGTCGATGGACGGTGCTTTTATGTAATCCGATAAGGGTAGAAATCTCTGTGAGGGCAAGTTCACTGTCTTTCGTAAAACACATCAATATATCAAGTGCCCGCTCTACAGCACGCACCGTTAATTTACGGTCTTCCATCCCGACCAGCTCCTTCCTGTTTCATTCTATGAAACCTGGTTACAAGAATTATATGAGAATTCTTCTCAAAAGTAAACCATGGAGACAGGGACTTTACAGTTGTCTTACAATCTATGGATTTGCATTGACTTTATAGGCTTCCGGGCATACGATTATTATAATTTCAACTCTTTCATGTTAACGAAACATATCCAGACTATATGGTAAGGAGGGGCCACTTATGAGCACAACGACTGGTAGTAACGCCCCACTCTCCCAATTAAATGACACGCCGGCCGAGCTGTCGACCGGCTTGGTTCGTTTAAAGCATATTATATTAGCGTTGTTATTATCTGTCGTTTTTTTTCTCGTTTTCTGTTTTATTGCGCTTCATGCCTATATTGCTTGGGTTTTGTCGAATCCGACGGTTGCTCCGCTCTATTCCAATCCCAAGCTTGCTAAAGATATGAATTACGAGAATGTCACGTTCCACTCCATTGACGGCAAACGAAATATAAATGGATGGTATATACCGGCCGAAAATTCTTCGAAAACCATCGTGCTCAGCCATGGTTACGGCGCCAACCGGGAGGAAACCTGGGTACCGATGTACGATATCGCCCACTACGCGCACAACATGAATTTTAATGTGCTCATGTTTGATTACGGCTTTGCCTCCCAGACCAGCAAGGAAGTGGCGACCGGTGGCAAAGAGGAGAAACGCCAGCTTCTTGGAGCCATTGAACATGTGAAGCAGCGCGGCGCGAAGCAAATTGTCGTCTGGGGCTTCTCCATGGGGGCTGGCACCGCACTGCAGGCAGGGCTTGAGACCAAGGATGTGGATGCCATGATTCTGGACAGCGCCTTTTTATTGGAGCCGGACACGCTTTATCACAATATTCACAACCAGATTAATCTCCCGCGCCATCCTTCCCTGGAGATTCTGGAGCTGCTCTTCCCGGTGCTTAACGGCACAAGTCTGGATCAGATCCCTTACAATGAGGTGAAGAAGCACGATTATCCGTTCCCGACCTTGTTCATCCACGGAACGAAAGACGATAAGGCACCTTACCCGATCGCCGAGAAGATTGCTTCCAATCAAACCCATACGGATTCGGATTCCTGGATTGTAGAGGAGGCGCATCATGAGCTCATCTTCCGTGAGCACCCTAAAGAATATCTGCGCAGAGTATCCACCTTTCTAGGCAAACTGGAAACTCCGGATGAATCCTAATATTTTTAACAAATGCACTCACTATTAAAATAGCCATTCATCATACGATCCATCTCCCCCGCTGCTTTGATGCAGCGGGGTTATTTTTATTTCCCCCTCATAATACAGGCCGCCATATGAATATAGTGTGTTTAGTGAACCTGATACTGGAGGGAACGGACATGTTATTTATTTACGGAGCGAAGCTCCCGGTACGATTACTCGAAGAGATTCGCTATTGGAAACATCAGGAAAGGAAGCATACTGAACTCATCAAAGCCATTGCGCCGGATCTGGAGCCGGTCTATGTCAAAATGCTGGATCAGTGGGCGGTGGTGTTCGCTGATACGGAAAAAGCAGCAGACGAACTTTTGCGCCACATTCTCCGTTATGACGGACCTCCTTCGCCTCAAGTACTGACCCAAGTCGAGCAGCTGCTGCGCGCTTCCTGCGAGCAGTCCAGAGAGTTCATCCGCCAGCTCCACGGATTGAAGGAGAATAGCGAGGCCATTCGGAAAGTGCCGCTCGCCGGCACGGTCGTGCATCATGTGATTCGAGAGTCCGAATACTTCCTGAATACGCTCGAGACCCTCAACTCCGCCGGAGCACTGGAAAGATTCATGGATGTAGAGATGCCGATGCAATCGATGACGCTTCACGAGGCCGCCTCCCCTCCCCCATCTCCCCCTGAGGCTGAATTGTCCATTCAAGGTATGGGAGACAGCGGCAAGGCCGTACCGATTGGCGGGCACCGCCTTCCTCCACTGCCTTACGCTTATAATGCACTGGAGCCTCATATTGACGAGAAAACCATGCGGATTCATCACGACGTCCATCACCAAAGCTATGTCGATGGTCTGAACAAGGCGGAGAAGAAATTGGAGGAGGCCCGAAAAAGCGGCGATTTCGAGCTGGTGAAGCATTGGGAACGCGAGCTGGCTTTTCATGGTGCCGGCCACTATCTGCACACGATCTTCTGGAACATTATGAACCCGAGGGGCGGTGGCGAGCCTGGCGGTGAGCTGGCCCAACAGATCAAGAAGGATTTCGGAAGCTTCGATCGCTTTAAAAAGCACTTTAGCGAGGCGGCAGACAAAGTGGAAGGGGGCGGCTGGGCGATCCTTGTCTGGAGTCCACGCAGCCATCGACTTGAAATTTTGCAGGCTGAGAAACATCAGAATCTCTCCCAGTGGGATGTCGTCCCTCTCCTGGCTCTGGACGTATGGGAACATGCCTACTACCTTAAACATCAAAGTAAACGCAAGGACTACATCAAGGATTGGTGGAACGTGGTCTACTGGCCGGAGGTTGCAGAGCGCTTCAAGCATGCCAGTAAGCTGAAATGGAAGCCTTTTTAATTCAAAGCCTTGCTGGGCTGCTTCATATTGGTTAATATTGGGTATGATGTCTATAGCCCTCCTTACTTCCCTTATGGAGTTTAAGGAGGGTTTATCAATATTCAGGGGGTGACTCATGAACCGGGCACTTGGTCATGAGCCCCGAATTGGACAAGATTATTCAAGCTAAGGAGTAACCCGAGCCTATTGTTAGGTCTTTTTTACCACATATCTGGTTATTTATTCGGTTGAACGCTCCCATATGCTGGATTATGATATGACAGTAAGCTTGATAAGCAGTCTCTGCATTGCCTAAGGCGAAACGAAGAGAAATGATGGCTCCATGTAAGACTGCAAGATTCAGCGCGCCTGTAAGAGCAGAACATCACCACTGAAGGGATGGGTCAGTGTGAAGAGTAAGTTCCAATCACGTGTTTTTATTTTTACTTTTGTGCTTATCATTTTAATAGTTGGAGGATGCCAGCCAGTGAACAATAACCAAGCCACTACAGACGACAGCTCGGACGAGGTCATAACGAAGGCTAAAACCACAGCCGTTCAGCATTTTAAAGAGAAATACAACTTGGATGTAGAAATTACCAAGGAAGAGATGATGCCTTCTATCGTAGCGGACAAAGTCAACCTCGAAGGGTTTGTCGTAGATCATCCTGAACAAACCTTTAAAATATCCGTTGATTTCAACACAGGCGAGACATCCAACTTCGTGATGAACCCGGAGCTCAGAAAAGCGATTAAGGGTGAGTGATGGGTTGTGCTGCCTTTTGGCTGTAGCTACAGGTTCTGATCCTGCTGAATGTTAAGGAGGGAGTATATTTGAGTTCACCGCAAGTGGATGACGAGACATACCGATTGATGTCAGAAGCGGCTTATCTCGATCTGAAAAAAGAAGATACCGTTGAGGACTTGCCTGGATGGGAGGTCCTTGAGGACTATAAGAGCAACAGCATATCAGGTTTTGATGCGGTAACTTTCTACAACAAGGAAACGAATCAGGCCGTTATCGCTTACCGGGGCACCGAGGCAGGCGAAGACTTATCCCATGCCCTCCCCGATTATTTAGCCGATGCGGATATTGGCATTGAAGAGATCAAAAGAAAGATTCCGGAATTTCGGCCACCTTGGGCGGACCATGTAGACAAAGTCAAAGAAGCCACGGGGATTAACGATGTCACGGATTGGTTCGGTGAACAATCGAGGAAAATCGATAAAAAAACGGATATATTAGGAACCAACCAATTGTATCAAGCCGAGGATTATGCGCTGGAAATGAAGGAGAAATACAAGGGCGTTGATTTCACCCTCACGGGGCACTCCCTGGGGGGAGCCAATGCACAATATGCTGCCGCCTATACGGGCATGTCGGCTGTCACCTTCAGTGCTCCTTCGGTCATCGGGAGCCTCTCCCCTGAAGCCAGAAGAAAGGCAGAGAACGGGGAATTTGACTCTCAAATCACTAATTTCGTCCATCCTGGCGACATTATTGGCAGCGGTGCGCTCGGCGGCTTCGATGGCCACGTCGGTTCAACCTATTACATAGACTCCAGTTATAAAGACGCCAATGACGGGCTTAGTATAAAGGAAAAAATTGATAATACACTGGGCGGCCCCAATTATCATCAGCTTGACCGCTATCGATTCGAGGATGGTTACATCTCAAATCCTCTGTACGACGGCGCTACCGACAAAGCCGTTGATTCGCCCAGAATACCTGCCCATGGCAGTCTCTTGTTCGGCCTGGGTGGGCCGATGAGCCATTTAGGCTTAGGTTTAGGCGGCTCCGTCGGAGGCTCCTCCGGAACCATTCAGGTGACCCCTGCCGAGCTGCGAAGCGTAGCCGAGAAATGGAGAGCACACGCCCATCAAAGTGATGCCGAAATCCAAGGAATCCGGCAGCGTCTCTCCAAATACATGTTCTCCAGCCACAGCAGACGTCTGCAGCCGATTGTCCAGCAGCTGGATACATCCATCATGTCGATGAGTCAATGGCATCTGCAGCATACCACCGACATCGTTCAATACATTAAATTCAAGGCGGATTTATTTGAACGGACAGACAACAGCGGGTAAAGATCAATACAAAAGCTACCGGGAGGGATGGAGATGAGTCGAGAGATTCTGCTGGAGCTGGATGATTTGCTTCAAGCCGAACGCGAGCTGACAGGATTGCTGGCAGCCATTCGGGCCGACGAACAGGAAGCACGGGTCATGTACGCACGTCTGCAGGATTGGAAGGGACAGTCTGCCAATGTGCTGCGCGATCAGATTGAAACCTTCTTTATGGAGATGTCCCGCCGTATCCGGGATATTGAGGAGCAAAAACACGCACTCATCCAGTATGTGCAATATATGAAACAAGTGGATGGCGCTTCTTGAGGAGCCCTTCCCCCTATCGATTATCATATGAGCTCACAATCATTATTGAGCACATAAAAAGGCTTCGCCTCCGTGGGCGAAGCCTTTTTTGATCCTCTGGATCATGCTTAGTCTTTAATCAAAGACAGAAATTCCGAACGCTGCGCCGAATCACTTTGGAAGGTACCTCGTACAGCTGACGTGACCGTCTTGCTGCCCGGCTTCTTCACACCGCGCGCGCACATGCACAGATGCTCGCCTTCCACAACGACCATCACGCCGTTTGGCTGCAGCGCCTCCACCATAATATCCGCGATTTGCGAGGTGATGCGTTCCTGCACCTGAAGACGGCGGGTAACCGCCTCGACCAGACGTGCCAGCTTGCTCAAGCCGGCGATTTTGCCGCTAGGAACATAACCGATATGGACCTTCCCAAAAAACGGCGCCATATGGTGCTCGCACTGGCTGTAATATACGATATCCTTCACGATAACCAATTCCTCATGATTCTCATCAAAGGTAACCCCGAGAACATCCTTGGGATCCACTTCGTATCCCGCAAAGATCTCCTCATACATCCGTGTCACACGGGCCGGTGTCTCAAGGAGCCCCTCACGCTGGGGATCTTCACCGATCAGTTTCAATATTTGCTCTACATGATACTCGATCTGCTCTCGGTTAGCGCCGACTTTATTGTTCACATAATCCTTTACACCCGCCACAGTACATCCCCCTTTTCGTTCCATAGAAAAAGCAAACGGTTAACTTATAGCCGCTGTTAGCGGCCTTTTTAAATAGAAATGCCCCTCCGTCATTTCATTTAGACGGGAGCGGGCTTTTTTCATTATGGTTTGCGTTTACGGCCTTGCCCTTTACCCGGCATAGGCTGATTTTTCATCATTTGCTGTGCGCGCTGCATTTGCTTGCTGTTCATGTTATAGCCCATTTGTTTTGCCATCTTCTGCAGCATTTGCGGATCGTTCTGCATCTTCTCCAATTGCTTGCGGAGATAAAATACGCCGATGAAAAATCCGCCAACCAGACCCACGATCAATGTAATAATCGGAATGACTATATCCATCACTTGACCACCTTCTACTATACTAATATCTACCATTTAATGGCGCATACACGAACCTATCATAGCATGTCCTTTTCGCCACAGCAAATGAAAATAACGGATACATGGCAGCAAGCCGCCCTAATCATGCACCTTGATCATTTATTGCCCATTCCGTCCCGGCATAACCCCTTCCAGGGTCAGCAGGATGCGCTTGATCTCCGGTCCGCCGGCATATCCGATCAAAGTACCGTCAGTACCAATCACCCGATGACACGGCACCACAATCGGCACCGGGTTTTTGTTGTTCGCACCGCCTACCGCCCGAACGGCTTTCGGACGACCGATGGATTCGGCTACATCCTTATAAGAACAAACATTTCCATAGGGGATGGATTTCAAAGCTTCCCATACCTGCAATTGGAATGACGTTCCGCGCATATCCAGCTTTATGTCAAACTCCTTCAACTCACCGGAAAAGTACTGTTTCAACTGCGATGTCATAGGAGCTAATCTTGCTTCATCGCGCTGATAACCGCCATTACCGGCCCAGGTCCGCGACCACTGCTGGATGACCGCTTCCTTCACATAAAAGCTGCCAAACTCAATCAGGCAAAGGCCCTTCTCCGTTGCACAGACCGTCAAAGGTCCGATCGGTGATTGAATTTCATCGTAATACAAAATTTCCGGTCCTCCTTCAGGAATGGCCATCGGCTCAACTCCCTGAATAACAGGACTTTCAGGCTGGGCTTTCGTTCCCCCATTCGAAGAATCAGACGCTTTGTTGCTATTGTCGTCTGCGGCGGCTTGCGCTCCAGCAGATGACTCATTCTCATTTGGTTCAGACTTCAGTTTATTCAAGGCTTGCTGCAGCATATTTCGTACTTGGGAATCCCCTTCTGATTTCATGCTTTTCTCTAAGTTGTTCAACGCTTCTTCGCCTCCAATACGGCCCAGAGCCCATGCAGCGGTTCCCCGCAGCTCCGGGCGCGGGTCTTTCAGCAGTACCTCGCTTAGCTTCGGCACAGCTGAACTATCTTTAAAGTTGCCAAGCGCGATGACAGCATTGCGCTGAATCGGCTTTCGTCCGCGCCAAGCCGCGGACGTATCTCCAAACGTTTCCTTGAATTCGCGGTTGCTCATATCCAGGATGGGCAGGAGCAGCGGCTTGGCTTTTTCAGGATCGGGCTTGAAGTCCTCTTGATGAGTCCAATTCTTGCCCCGGTTCTTCGGACAAACAATTTGACAGGTATCACAGCCGTACAGCCGGTTACCGATCTTTCGCATGGCTTCTTCGTCCAGAAACCCTTTGGTCTGGGTTAGAAAAGAAACGCAGCGCTGGGCATTCAGCTGCCCGGGACCGACAAGCGCGCCGGTTGGGCAAGCGTCAATACACTTGGTGCACTCCCCGCAGTCCTCGGTTACCGGCGTATCCGGCGGAAACGGAATATTGGTTACCATTTCGCCGAGGAATATCCAGGAACCGAACTTCGGAGAGATGATGGCGCAGTTCTTGGCGCTAAAGCCAATTCCGGCTCGCTGCGAAACCGCCCGGTCGACAAGCGCGCCCGTGTCCACCATGCTTTCAAGCTTCGCATCCGGCACGCGTTCTTTAATGTATTCCTCCAGACGGCTCATGGCCTCCCGGAGCACATGATGATAATCCCTTCCCCAAGCGGACCGCGCCATAATCCCCCTGTACTTGCCAGGCTCCGATTTGGGCGGGTTCTCCATCTTCGAGTGGTACGTTATGGCAATGGCGATCAGGGACTTCGGCTCCGTACCGGGAAGGGCCGGAGTAACCCGCTTATCCAGATCCGACTCCTCAAAGCCCGACTCATACCCTTTATCCCGATGATTTTGCAAAATGCTCTTCAAGGATTCGAACGGCTCCGCCGAAGCGAAGCCAATATCATCAATGCCAAGCTCAGGCGCAACGGCCTTGAGCTCCTGCTTGAGCTCCTCCCATACCGAAGGCGGAGGAGCGTACGAGCCGAGTGTGTAGGTCATTCTCCAGCGCCTCCTTTCCTGGGATGATGTTCTGTCTTTTCAGCTACAGCTTTTTGATCTCGGACAACGGCCAGAATATAAATTCCGCCCTGCCGACGATGTCGCTTTCCTTCACGCTGCCGAACATGCGGCTGTCCTTACTCTTTCCAAGATGGCGGTTATCTCCCATAACGAAGTAGCGGCCCTCTTCCAGGGTTATGGGCTCAAAGCCCGGGTCCTCGATCGGAACATCGGTATACCCTTCCTGCTGTGCAACTCCGTTCACGTACAGCTTCTGGTCCTTTACCTCAATGGTGTCCCCAGGTACGCCCACGACACGCTTTACAAGAAACTCCTTCTTATCCGGGCCATCACTCGGGTCCTTAAGCACAATGACATCGCCATGGCTCGGTTCGGAAAAGCGATATACCACTTTATTAATAAACAGCCGCTCCGATGCTACCAGCGTCGGCTGCATAGATTCACCTTTAACCATAGAAAGATTGAACACAAACATATTTAGAAGCACCATAATAACAAATGCAATCGCAATCGTCTTTACCCAATCCCAAAGCTCGGCGGCCCAGCCGTTCTTCTTGCCAGGTTGATTCTGAGGTCCGTTGTTCTCGCCATGCTCAGTTGAATCCGGAGAAATCACTTGTCCCATGCTACACCTACTTTACTTCGATTTCGCCTTCGGGTACCAAAGGCGGCACCTTCAAAAAAGGTACATTAATAGAAAAGCATATCTCCCACCCATTTGCAACGGCTGAAAGATATGCTTCATATCGAAAAAATGTCGTTTCTTATCTCTGTCGAAGCTTAAAGCCGCCGTTTGCGTCGCTCGTATGTACCGCTTATGTCATGACTACGATTGACCAAGGATACTGAGCTTCTGGAACGACCGCAGGATTTGGCTGGCACCGTATCCCATGGCTTCATAAAATGGCATGGCTGCGGCGTTGTGCTCGTCTCCGGCTACCATGATCCGACTGACTTTTCGTGATTGAAAACGCTGTTCCATTGCCGAAATCAAGGCTTTGCCAATCCCTTTTCTGCGATAGTCGGGATGAATGGCAATGCGGTAATAACAACCATGATTGCGCTCGATCGTACCGATTAAGGCACCAACGATTTCACCGTTTTCTTCAGCCACCATAATCAGATCGGAGTCCCAAGCAAGCTGCCTGGAGAAGGGCTCCATCGTGTTTTCGTAGCATTCTTCCGATAAAGCAATCTGCAGCAGCTCGGTTACGGGGTTACAGTCACTCAACTGAAAGGAACGAACATGCATTTCAAAATCTCCCTTTTCGTTAGCATGATGCGGTTTACCCGGTTTACAAAAATCTAGTATTCCGTTAACGCAAACCTGACATTTAGGTTACTACAAAAAACCCGAAAATCCTCTTTCCTTGTCCATTAAACCACATCTTTATCGTAAATTCACGAGTTTTCTTCTGAAAGCGCTTTATATGAAGCGTTTTCATCTTTTTAGCTGGATAATATTCCATATTTTTGTGGAATGATAGGTTTGTTTCCTGCTGCTAAACCATTAGCTCACTGTTAAAATTACACCCATTAATTCCCAAGGTTTTTCTTCCTGATTGAGATCTATATTTTAATAAAACGACCAGACTTTCCCAGCCCCGCCGTTAATAAAGCAAGCAAAAAAACAACAGCGTCCTCTCGGCAATGTGCCTTTGAGGAACGCTGTATTTCGATCATGATATTTATTGAAGAACGACGGTGTCGCCCGCTTTCAGCCCTGACAAAACCTCGACTTTATCTAGCGTCTGCAAGCCGGTCTCAATATCCTGCCGTTCAATCTGGCCGCCTCCCTTGTCCACCATGACATAGGAGGTGCCTCCGTCCGTCATAACGGCAAGTTTAGGAACGACAACCGCCTTATCCTTCCGTTTGGTTACAATATCTCCGTTTAGCGTCAGCCCGCCGATCAAACGTTCTTCCTTCGGCAGCGAGATGATCACCTTAAACTGTGGTGTCTGGGAAGTTTGCTTCTCCTGAGCCGTCGTTTCGGCAAATTTGGCCACCTCCAACACCTTTCCCTTCAGCTTTAGATCCTTGATGGACGGCAGCTTTACTTCAACCGCCATGTCCTGCTTAATGCTGAATATATCGTTTTCCCCGACATATGCCACTAATCGAAGAGAATCCAGGTCGACGATTTTGCCGATATACTGGTTCGCCGTCACGGATTGCGGCCGCTGCTGCGTCGGATCGAACAGAAACAGGCCTGTTGCAGGCGATAGGTATGTAGCTTTCTTCAGCCTGTCATTCAAGTCGGCCAGCGTCTGGCGCTCAATATCGTTGGTAACCTCGTCCAGCTGACTGCTCAGCCGAGCATTCTCCTGGTCTGCCAGCATTTTAAGGCGCTCGGCCTCCGTTGCTAACGCCGGGGCGCTATCGAGGTCCTGATTTAACGTGAACTCCTTCAGCTCCTGCTCCAGCTTCCGCTTCTGCAGCTCGGCTTCCTTCTGCTGAAGCTGCTGGCGAATGGCCGTTTGCTCCAATTTAAAAAGCGCATCGCCTTTCTTGATCTGCTGGCCGTTCTCGACGTTCCATGACTCCACTTTCGCTTCAAAAGGTGCGTAGACATTGGTCTCCCGCCCATATTCGGATGTTCCCTTGACCTGCACGGTCGAGACGATGGTTTCCTCGGTTACGGGAAATGAGATGACCTGCGGCTCTTCCATCATGGGAATCTCGGGTTCTTTCGGTTTCACCTGTCCATATCCCCAATATCCCACCAAGCCCAGCACGGCAACGATAACCGTCCATTTTATAATTTTTTTTATCATACCGATTTAGCTTCCTTTCCGAAACTCATTATCCTAATCCCGCTTGATGGCCAGAAGTGCATTCGTTCTAGCTGCACTGATCGCCGGATAGATCCCTGAGAAGATTCCGGTCATCACAGCGAATGCAATGCCGATAGGCAGCGTCTCCAGCGTAACCGCAATTTGCAGCCCAGACATACCCGCCGAAGCCATAATGAATGAATTTAGCCCCTTGATGATCAAAAATGCGAATACGATGCCAAGCAATCCGCCAAGCAAACCGAGCAGGCTGGCTTCTACGATGAACATGTTGCGGATTTGCGGCATATTCGCCCCCAGGACCTTCATGATGCCGATTTGTCTACGGCGCTGATGCGTAGACATCGTCATCGCTACGATGATCGATATCGAGGCCAATAACAGGATAAATACGCCGATGCCGAGAGCAATCGCTTTGAAGGTATCCAATTGGGAAGCGACCTGATCACGCATGGCCAGATTGTCGCTCGCATTAAGCGCAAGCTTTGAGATCAAATCCTCGAGCGGTTTAATATTCTGCAGATCATCCACTTTGACGGTTAGATTATCGTATACCCGTTGTTTCGAAGCTGTCCCATTTTGCAAGTTCAAACTGTTTGTTAGCCATTCCGCCGTATCAAAGGAAATATAGGCCTGACGATCATAGATCGCAAACTGGGCATCTCTCCCCGTAGGCACGTCCAGCACGCCTCCAACATAAAGCTGCGGGCTAAGCTGTTTCTTGTCAGCGTCCATCTGCTCCAACTGAATATTTTTACCGTTCATTTCCGATACGGTGCTCTCATACATCTGATATTCTTCCCATATCTTCGGATTGTTGGGATCGGTATTGATCATATTCATCAATCTTTCGCTCGTCTCTGCATCCTTCCATCCGGTTGTTGCTCCGTAATTGAGCACCATAGCACCGATCTGATCAAGCGGACCGCCTTCCTTGAACCTGTTACCCTGCTCTTTGAGCTTTGACAGGTCCACGGCCACAACGTTAAAGCCGTCGTTGATTAGGTTGTCGGACGAAATGGCTTTAAAATACCCGAGTTGCTTGGTGGCTATAACGGATTTGACATGATCAAAGCCCTGAATCACCTGAACCTTATCATCCGTAAGCAATCCCCGGTCAGCTCCGACCGTGGGGCCGCTGCCTTCACCTTGCCCGCTTGAGCCCTGCGGAGTCACCGTAATTTCGTCAAGCTTCATGCCGCCTATAATTTCCGTCTCCAAATAATTCTGGGCACCGTTGCCAATGCTGATCGCTACGATAATTGCCGCGCATCCAATCGAAATACCGGTCATGCACAGGGCTGTCACCACTTTACGGCGTTTAATCTGTCCCCATGCCAGCCTTATGCTGTCTAAAATTATCAGCTGACCTCACCTGCCTCCTCCGCATGAACCGGGACCCCAGACAGGGGCGAGGGGGCGTTTGGCCCCCGTTGACCTGCTGCTGGCGCTGTATAGTCCTCCGGCTGAACCAGATAACCGTCACGGAGCATAATCGTTTTTTTCATTTGAGCAGCGACTTCCATCTCATGGGTAACGATGACAAACGTCGTTTTCATGGACTCGTTCAGCGCCATCATGATTCGGATAATTTCCTCTTCCGTCTTGGTGTCCAGGTTGCCCGTCGGCTCGTCCGCAAAAATAACGGAAGGCTCGGTAATCAATGAGCGAGCAATACTGACGCGCTGCTGCTGTCCGCCTGACAGCTGGGACGGGTACAATGAAGCCTTATCGCCGATCCCCGTCATCTCCAGCAGCTCCATCGCTTTCTTGCGGCGCTTGGACGGAGAAACGGATTGAAAGACCAGGGGAAGCTCCACGTTTTCCCGAACCGTGAGCGTCGGGATCAGCTCATAGGCCTGAAAAATAAATCCGATATGCTTGCGCCGGAAGACTGCAAGCTTGTTTTCCCCGTATTTGACAATATCCTGATCGGCAATATAAATATGGCCTTCCGTCGGCTTCATTAGTCCTGCCATCAAGTTGAGCAGCGTGGACTTGCCCGACCCGGAACTGCCCAGCAGGGCAATCATCTCACCCTTCTGGACTTCGAACTGGATATGATGGAGCACTTTTAACACTTCGTTACCGTTCTTAAAGCTGTGCGATACATTTTCCAAACGCAACATGTTCGCTATTCCTTTCCGGTTCTTAATTTAACTCTCCTCGTCGGGAACTGCGGTAGGCGTGAATATCAGATTGTAGCTTTGGCTGCCGAGCGTGATACGCTCATTCTGGAATTCGTCCACCAGGGTTAAGTTAAACCAACCGCCGCGAAGTTTTTTGTATTGCTCATCCGACAGCTCCATCGACACCGACCGGGTACCTGGCACCTGGATATCGGTTCCTGGCGTGAGCGTACGCTCCTGTGTCTGCCCGAGGCTGTCCTTGATGATTAAAATCAGCTTGTGGCCGGAGTCCGCTGCAATGATGCTCTCGCTGCGTTTCACATCAAACGTGATATTCAGCGGAATGGAAGAACTGCCCTCCTGCAGATGTCCTACCGCTTTCGTAACCGAAACGTGGTAAGGATACCAATCGAGGTTCGTCAGTCCGGAGCTTACGGCTGGTCTGATCGGATTCAGCATCAATTTTTTCACGCCCATGACACCGGTAGCGTCTTTGCCCGTCTCCGCAAGCTTGCCTCCGGTCATTGCCGTACCCAGAGCAAGCCCCAGTTCGCTTGCAGCCCCCTTCGGCACTCTGGCCCAAAAGACGATCGACTGCTTGGACCCCGGCTGAAGCGAGGCTTCCGGCTGAATGGTTTCCGCTTCATAGATCTTGCCATCCGTGCTTTGGAAATACCCCTTCAGCACCGCTGCTTGAACGCGGCGCTGTTCATTGCTGGTCAGCAAGAACTCGGAATAGACAATGTCGGAGTCCAGGCCTTCATAGATGACCGTCCGCCGTTCCTGCGCCTCTGCGCGCTTACCAATCGCGGTAACTGTATACGGCTTCCCTTTCTCCAATGTGCTGATCGACTGCGTCATGCCTGACGTGGTCATGGTAAGGAACGACGTTTTGGCTGTATCCTGCTGCGTAAACAGCTCGAAGCGGAGCGAACGGATATCCTTGGTATATGGGATCCGAGCCATGACATACACCTCGGTTGATGACCCCGGGGCAATCAGGGAACCCTGCTCCTCTGCAATAACCTCCGAACCGGTCAGAGTTGTCTTTTCGTCCGCTGTGACGTTCACTTTAAGCTCAGGCAGCGGCAGCGATTTGGATTCCTGAGTATTCCGCAGACGCAGCTTCGCAACGATCAGATCCTGATCCTGCCATGGCAGCCGCTGCATGGATTCCAGCGTGTATGCAAATCCTTTCGCCGTCTGCGCATCGTACTCCACGCCAATCGATGATTTGCGTTCCGTTTGATAAGGGATGGCAAAGTATGCAATCGGCAGGGTCAACGACTCCTGGACCTCGACGGTCGACTCACCGCCAGGTTCATCCGAGTTCGCCGGCGGTTTGGATGAGCCGACTGGGCCAGATGCCCCGATCATTTGCAGCTTCAACCGGTCCTGCTTGAGATCAAGCGGAAGCGTTATTTCCATTACCATCGTTTTCTCTTCCCCGGGACGGAGCGTCAAACCCGCTTTGTTATCCGGGGTATAAGGATGGAAGGAGCCTTCGGATGCTTTAATTGCATACTCGTAGGCCGGAACCTCCACCGATTTTTTCCCTTTGTTCTTGAAGGCCATCTCGATATTCCATATGCCCTGTCCCCCGGCGGCGCGCAGCGAAGCTTGGCGGATTCTGGCATCGACCGGAATGCCCTTGATGGTCAACTTCTTGGCCGCGCCAGCCGCGACATCCCACTTTGGAGCTGTTGCCGCAGGGAGCTTGAAGGATGCGACCGGCAAAGACAGCTTCAGCGTTTCATCGTTTTCGGTCCACAAGAAACGCAAACCCGCCGTTTTAAGATAGGAGGGAACTTCCGTTATGTAATAAACAAGTTTCTTTTCTTTCGGCTGAACAGGCACACCCTCGGCCCCTGCCTCATGACGCAGAGGGAATGAGCTGCCGCTTGCCGTCACCAAGTACGGTTCGAACCCCCGGTCATTCCATACCTTTCCGCCATGGTTCGTCATATACATCCCGACTTTGGCGATGACTTTGCCGTCATACTTGATGATCTCCAGCGATTCAGCCTGTACGGTAACCGGCGTGCCGCCCAGATTCAGTTTGGAGGTCAAGCCGGATGGTACGGCTGCTGAATAGTTGGCGGGCATTCTGTACGTTCCGACACGCTGCAGGTAGCCTTTGACTTGCGGATTCCATACATCCATCACCAGCTTCATGCCGGACAAGGAGCTGCTGTCGGTTTTCGCATAATAGGTTACACTCAGGCTTTGCCCGGGTTCTACCTTCTTCTTGGCCAGATCCTTGGAAATGGGATTGGCTGCCGTCACGGAACCGCCGGGAAGCACCACCTTGGGAAAATAAGATACCAGACGCGCTGCGCTTTTCCCCCCGTTTTTATAAGTCAGTGTAAATACCGCCACATTCGTACCGGTTTGCTGCCATACGTCGGCATGGTCAAGCTTTGCCGTGACGTTGTTGCCAAGTTTCACGCTCCAGGCCAGCGCTGCACCCTTCTGCGCATTCGACTTCGTGATTTGCGATGGCTGCGTCTTAGATGCCGCAGCTTCCACTTGCGGTGCCGCAGCCAGAATGGCAGCCATCAGAATGGCAGTCACTCTGAACTTTGTACTATTCATGTTATGTACCGACTCCTTTCTACCTCGACATATCCCTTCTATATCGACGTTTCGATCATAGATTTGTTCAAGACTATATATATAACGACAAGTTTCACAGAAAAGTTTTCCATTATTATTCATTGCGCTGAAACAACTTTCCATCGTGCAATAAATCAGCCCTCTCGGACTTTTCAAACATAAAAGTTGATTTAATCACCCAAAACGGTTTAATATATGTAGTGTAGCCGGATTACATATTCCATTGCTCCGGGATGATAAAGACTTCCTGATGAAGGAAGACCTTTCATCATAACCAAAAACTAAATTTACAGGAGGTTTTTACTATGGCATTTCAATTACCAGCACTTCCTTACGCAAACGACGCGCTCGAGCCTCATATCGACGCACAAACGATGGAGATCCACCATGATCGCCACCATAATACCTACGTAACCAACTTGAACGCTGCTCTTGAGAACGCTCCTGAGCTTCAAGGGAAATCCCTTGAGGATCTGATCGCTAACCTTGACGCTGTACCGGAAAGCATCCGCACAGCGGTTCGCAACAACGGCGGCGGCCATGCTAACCACTCCCTATTCTGGGAAGTTATCGGACCAAACGGCGGCGGACAACCGACTGGCGCATTGGCTGATGCTATCAACAGCGAGCTGGGCGGCTTCGATAAATTCAAAGAAGATTTCGCAAAAGCGGCTACAACTCGTTTCGGCAGCGGCTGGGCTTGGCTCGTTGTTAAAGACGGCAAACTGGCAGTAACCAGCACGCCGAACCAAGACAGCCCGATCATGGAAGGTCAAACTCCTCTCCTCGGCCTGGACGTTTGGGAGCATGCTTACTACCTGAAATATCAAAACAAACGCCCTGATTACATCTCCGCATTCTGGAATGTAGTGAACTGGGAAGAAGTCGGCAAACGTTACGATAACGCGAAATAATATCGCTTAACTAAAAACCGATATCATACCAAAAAGGCTGCTTTCAGCTGTAGACCCTGTCTACCGCTAAAGCAGCCTTTTTCTATCACTATTTCATGCTGTTACGTGTTATTTACCGCTGCTGCAGGGTTAGACCCATAATGGCGTTCGACACCCCGATGCCAAAAATGTAAAGAAGCGCATTCTTCCAGCTATGCAAAGCTCCACTACTCCTTACGAGCCATTCCGTTTCATCATTATATCCCCCATTACATGGGAAATTACGGCTTTAAGATGAGAAATACGAGTTCAAAATCCGAATGAACACATTCGGAAATGCGTAGCGTTCCATGTCGTGAACGTGAATCCAGCGAAAGTTCTCTTCGCCTGTCTCATACGCCGCTGCACTCTCGGCTGCTTGCAGGGCTGCCGGCGGCACATCCTGCCACTTACAGCGGTACACGCCCATATTCCATTGAATATGGCTAAAGGTATGCTCGGCGTCCATCACATGGCCGATCGGCAGGACCGGAACTCCTTCTTCCAGCAAGGCATCCCTCAAGCGGCTCATTGCCGTCTCCTCGGACATCACGGCTGGAACGCCGCTCTCCTCGGTCGATACAATCACATGCGGCAGCTCCCACATCCCTGCCAATAAACCGGTCGATGGACGCTTGCGGATCAGAATCTTCCCTTCATGCACGCCGGTGCCCTCTACGATCGCCGTAAGGCGGTGTTCGGGACGCGGCGGCTTGGCCTTCGTCTTAATAGGAAGAGACTCCTCTTTGCCCTCAAGACGCGCTGTACAATGCTCCATCACCGGGCATACCAGACATTTGGGCGATTTCGGCGTACATATTAACGCCCCCAGTTCCATCAACGCCTGGGTGAAATCCGAGGCTCGACCGTCCGGAACCAGCGTCAGCACCAGCTCCTCCATCTTGGTGCGGGTTTTCACCTTCATAATATCTTCTTCAATCAAAAAATAGCGGGACAGCACGCGCATCACGTTGCCGTCCACTGCTGCGGCAGGAATGTTGAATGCGATGCTGCGAATGGCGCCCGAGGTATAAGGACCAATGCCCTTAAGTCCCGACACTTCATCTTTTCCGCTCGGCATAACGCCCCCATACTGCTCTGTCACTTGCCTTGCGGCTGCCTGAAGATTGCGTGCCCGGGAATAATAGCCGAGGCCCTCCCAGCATTTCAATACATCGTCCTCCGGCGCATCCGCAAGCGACTGAATCGTTGGAAACCGCTCGATAAACCGGTGGAAATACGGGATTACCGTGTCCACCCGGGTCTGCTGCAGCATAATTTCAGATACCCATATATAGTAGGGATCGCGATGCCTGCGCCATGGCAAATCCCTTTTGTTGATCTCATACCAATTCAGCAGCTCGTGGCTGAAGTATGGTTTGTGTTCCGTATTATGCATCTATAAAAATCTCCTTCGTCATCCTTACTTTATCTTCTCAACCACAGCGAAAGCGGAAGCCAGCGTGGCCTGATGCGAAATCGTCAGATGAATCGCATAATGTGCGGACTCTTCCATTCCGAGACGGTCCCAGGCTTCCCGTGATAGACGGGTCTCAGGCCTGCCAAGAGCACCTGGCAGCACTTCGATATCACGGAACCCGATTACACCCCCGATTCCGGAGCCGAAGGCTTTGGATATCGCTTCTTTGGCAGCAAAGCGCCCGGCAACAAACTCCGTCCGTTTCGCCCCCTTGCCGGCCGCGATGACCTGCTCGTCCTGCGTAAGCACGCGCTTCATGAACCTCTCGCCATGCGGGCCTGTCATCAACATCTCCATTCGCTTCATGTCCAGCACGTCATGTCCGATTCCGTAGATCACAATCGTTCGCTCTCCTTCATGGATCCAGTCTTCCTGTCCAAAAAATATACTCCTACTTATTGTATCAGTCGATGTACGTCAACGCGAGACCAACGGTGTTACAACACCATGAATTAAATAAATTTGTTGTATTTCAAATTTTATCCATATAGACTGTACAAAATAGCATAACTTAAGGGGGAATCATGTTATGGGTTCATTGATTTATCACGTTGCCGTTTCGCTTGACTCTTTTATCGCCGATCAAGCCATGATGGATGGAAGAATCGACCACACCCTCTTTTTATTCGACGGGGAACATGTTCCGGACTTCTTGGCCGACATTCAGGAGTTTGAGGCTGTACTGATGGGCGGTAAAACGTATGAGTTTGGATTTAAGATGGGTGCTAAGCCGGGGGAGCCTGGTTACAAAGGACTCAAGCATTATATATTCTCACGGTCATTAGAATTCGAATCCAATGATGAAGTTGAACTAGTCAAGGAGGACGCCGTCCCGTACATCCATAATCTCAAACAACAGACGGACGGCAAGCTGTGGCTGTGCGGCGGCGGAGAATTAGCAGGAAGCCTGCTTCAGCATCAACTGATCGATCAGCTTGTATTGAAGGTGAACCCGGTAATGGTTGGTGACGGCGTTCCGTTGTTCGGCAGTGTCAAGCCGCGACTAAGACTCGAACTGGTCGATATGAAGCAATATGCCAACGGCGTTCTCAAACCGACCTACAATATTATGTATACCTAGTGCCTCGCTAAATATAAAGCCTTCCGGAGGGGATTCTCCGGAAGGCTTTATGCTTGGGAATTCGTATGTTAGATGCCTGGAATCGTATTGCGCTTGTGCGCGGTTTTGACGTAATAACTCTCGAGCTTCTGCTGAACATCAGGGTTGATCGTCTTGCCTTCCAGATAATCGCTGTTATCCTCGTAGCTGATTCCGAGCTCTTTCTCGTCCGTCTGACCTTCCCAAAGGCCGGCAGAAGGCGCTTTGTCCAGAATCGATTGCGGAACCCCCAAATAGGATGCGAGCATACGGACCTGACGCTTGTTCAGGGAACTCAGCGGCGTAATATCCACTGCTCCATCGCCCCACTTAGTATAGAAGCCGGTAATCGCCTCGGAAGCATGATCCGTGCCGACAACGATCAAATTTTGTTCGAATGCCAACGCATATTGTACCACCATACGCACTCTGGCTTTCACATTGCCTTTACCGGGAATACTCATATGCTTATGGACGCCGATATTTTTCAGGCCGTGCTCAACCTCTAGAGCAACCTCGTTCACGGCTTCCTCGATATTGGTCTCGACGGTATATTTCAAATCGAAGGCTTTCGCCGTCGCGTAGCTGTCGGAAATATCAGCCTGCTCGCCGTATGGCTGGAACACCCCGAGTGTCTTGTATTCCTTACCGGTCTCCTCTGTAAGCTCGTCAGTAGCCCGCTTGCACAGACCGGCAGCCACAGCGGAATCAATCCCGCCGCTAATCGCGATCAGCAGTCCGGAAGTGCCCGAGTTCTTTACATAGGTTTTCAGAAAATCAACGCGCTTGCGTACCTCTTCCTCCACATTAATGGTAGGTTTGACACCCAGTTCTGCGATAATTTGTTCTTGTAGGCTCATGATATATGACTCCTTTCAGTATGTTCTCTCTTTCTGAAGTACTTCATTCATACGTCTATCGACGTACTTTCTCAGAAGACAGACCGCATTTAGCGGAAGTTTTTCTTGCGATATAGAATTTCATCAGCGTAGCTGATAACTTATAAATTCTATATCTATAACAAAAACGTCCTATCGAC
>NZ_JAOXLZ010000003.1:0-174589 GCF_025792345.1 Virgibacillus sp. LDC1 | reverse complement strand
CGTCTATCGACGTACTTTCTTAGAAGACAGACCGCATTTAGCGGAAATTTTTCTTGCGATATAGAATTTCATCAGCGTAGCTGATAACTTATAAATTCTATATCTATAACAAAAACGTCTATCGACGTACTTTCTTAGAAGACAGACCGCATTTAGCGGAAATTTTTCTTGCGATATAGAATTTCATCAGCGTAGCTGATAACTTATAAATTCTATATCTATAACAAAAACGTCTATAGACGTACTTTCTTAGAAGACAGACCGCATTTGGCGGAAGTTTTTCTTGCGATATAGAATTTCATCAGCGTAGCTGATAACTTATAAATTCTATATCTATAACAAAAGCCCCGCGGCTTCGGAATATGCCGAATGCTTCGGGGCCTATGTAACTGCCGATTACTGGCAGTAGCGATTGAATGCGTCGGTCAAATCCGCCGCGATTTCTTCTGCAGAACGATTCTCCACTTGATGACGCTCGATAAAGTGCACCAATTCCCCGTCCTTCAGCAGAGCAATCGATGGGGAGGATGGAGGATACGGAGCAAAATACTCGCGGGCTTTAGCCGTTGCTTCCTTATCCTGTCCGGCAAACACAGTAAACAAATGATCCGGCTTCACCTGGTTCTCAAGCGCTTTGGCTACTCCTGGACGCGCTTGCCCTGCTGCGCAGCCGCATACGGAGTTTACAACGACCAGCGTTGTGCCTTTCGCTGCTGGAAGCACTTCCTCCACCTCTTCTGGTGTCGTCAGTTCCTTAATTCCCAGGCTGGTCAGCTCATCCCGCATCGGTTGAATCATATCGCGCATATATCGGTCAAAAGACATACCCATAACTGCTTCACTCCTTATATAAACAAGATTGTTCGAATTATAACAGCTCATCGATATCTATATTATACAATCCTAAAGAGTGAAAGCAAGAAAATACAAAACGAGCAGCATCACAAAATAGGATACCGCCCGTCTTTTATTGTTCCATTCGGATAACTAGGTAGCAGGATAGTTTACCCCATCTTTTTTCTTGTCGACGATGGGCTCGCCACGGCGATCTTTGTTTTCACGCTCCTGCTGCTCCTGTTGTTTGGAATCATTTTTACTCATCCGAATCCCTCCTTTACCCTGAGCTCTGCCTTATGATGCGTAATTATCAGCCCGTTTATTCGGAAGCGGCAGCGCTCTGGGATTCCGGTAAGCTTTGCTGGTACGAGTGGACAGGAAAGGAAATAATGAAAACCGTTCCCTCGCCTAGCTGCGACTTCACATCAATGGTCCCGTGATGACGCTGTACAATGCTCATGCACAGGGCGAGTCCTAGCCCCGTTCCCTTACTCTTCGTCGTAAAGAAAGGTTCAAACAAACGCTCCAGCTCATTCTCGGAGATTCCGATTCCTGTATCCGCAACATAAAGCTGGGCCTGATCCCCATCGAGCCGGGTTTCGATCGTCAACGTCCCCTTGTCGTCCATCGCCTCCATCCCATTCCGGCACAGATTCAGAATTAGCTGTTTCATCTCCTTGGCATTCAGGTACAGGTGGGGAATCCCATTTCCGAGTTTCAGGTCAATGCTCTGTCCGCGCAAATTCGCATCGGCCCACAAGAGCGGGCTGAGCTCATGGATAATGTCATGCAGGTGACACTCTTCTTTCTCTGCAACCCGGTTCTGGGCGAGGGATAAAAAATCGCTGATGATACCGTTGGCCCGATCGAGCTCCTCCATGACGATCCGGTAATAATGGTCCAGCGTATCCGGACTCTTCTCCTGCATCAGCTGCAAGAATCCGCGGACGACAGCCATCGGGTTGCGAATCTCATGGGTTATGCTTGCCGCCATTTGGCCAACCAAACTTAAACGTTCTACATTAATGAATTCCGTCCGTAGTCTCTCCAGCTCCGTAATGTCTTCCATAATACCTACCGCACCCAAGATGTCGCCGTTCCCATTATGTATAAGCGGGTAGATGCCTGTGGAATATACGCGGGTAGCGCTTCGCATAATCTCGCCGGTGCTTTCGATTCCATCCATAGCTCTCTGAAACCGGCTGCGCAGATGCTCCTTTTGAATCATGCCGTCCAATAAGTCAAATAAGGGTCTGCCGATGACATCCTTGGTTGTCAGATTAGGAAACACGTTTCGAAAGCTGCGGATAAGCGGTTGATTAAAAGCGATGATATTGCCGCTTCGATCCACCGCGACCATACCTAAAGGAATCATCTCCATCATTTTCGTTAAAGATAACCACTCTCTGTTCTTCACATCGTATTGGCCAGCGCCCAGGCGCTCACATGTTAATTCGATCCAATATACAATCATTCCTGAATAAAAAATGCCGATCAGCATATACAGAATGGTCACCAATATCGTATCCGGATTCAGATCATTATTCTTAACCTTTCCTTCAATCGCGTGGGAGGCTACAATAATCAGCATAGCCGGAATAAGCGCGCTCCACAGCCAACAAATTTTTTCGGTCATGGAGCCTTTCTTGAAATTAGAGGTAATCCAGGGTAATAGCGAGTACCCCAGAACCAGCATATTCAGAATGAGGCCGATCGTTGACCAGCCGTTAATCAGCCCTTGGCATGTGATATACATAGCTGCAAGAAATAGCCCTGAACGACGACCTCCGTATAATATGCCTAAAAATAACGGGATAACGCCAAGGTTGATCGGTACGTAATAATCGTTCATGGCCGAGATCAAAATGCATAATATGATGCTAATCCCGCATGCGATGACAATATGTTTGCGAAATCGAAGCAGATCATCCGGATGCTTCTTGTTCAGGCACTTTAGATGTCTGTCGAGGAGAAGCGGCAGATGAAAGATGAGTGTACCAGACAGCAAAACTTGCAGCAAAATATCTTTCCATAGGCTCAGCACAGTGATCGATCACCTCAATTGGACGACGCATCTAATATTTCTGATTAAAGCATAGGCGACATCATATTACAATATCTTGTAATTTCTCTTTCGAAGCCTGGGGAAACTCCATCCTATGTCCTATTCATGAGGTTTGGGATAATTCGCAAAAATCCTATATAATAAGATTCATCTATTAATTGATATACCCCCAAAGGAGCTATGAGCAAACATGCTTGATTATGATATTATTGTCGTCGGCGGCGGACCTTCCGGATTGATGTCCTGCGTGGCTGCAGGGGAAAGGGGAGCTTCTGTTCTGCTGATCGATAAAGGAGATAAACTAGGCCGTAAACTAGGCATATCGGGCGGCGGAAGATGCAATGTGACGAATGCCAAAGAACAGGATGAATTGATTGCCAACATCCCGGGAAACGGCCGTTTTTTATATAGTGCTTTTCAGCATTGGAACAACAAGGATATCATGTCTTTTTTCGAGGGGCTTGGTATCCGCCTCAAAGAAGAAGACAACGGGCGCATGTTTCCTGTGACGGATAAAGCCTCCAGCGTCGTGAATGCCTTGATTGGCAAAGTGAAGGAGCTCGGTACCGACATCCGGACAAACAGTCCGGTGAAGAGAGTTCTCTATGAGAACGGCCGGACGGCCGGGATTGAGCTGAAATCCGGGGAAGCGATCAAGTCTTCCTGCGTGATCATTGCAACCGGCGGGCAGTCTGTTCCGCAAACCGGTTCCACGGGGGACGGCTATCCATGGGCTGAAGCGGCAGGCCATACCATCACGGAGCTGTATCCAACCGAAGTGCCTATCGTCTCCACCGAGCCGTTTATTGCCTCTAAAGAGCTGCAAGGCCTTTCACTGCGGGATGTCGAGCTGTCCGTCTGGAATCCGAAAGGAAAAAAAGTGATTGCCCACCGGGGAGACATGCTGTTCACCCATTTCGGGGTGTCCGGTCCAATCGCGCTGCGCTGCAGTCAGTTCATCCGCCAGGTGCAGCGGAAGTTTGATATCGTGAATGTGGACATGGCCATCGATATGTTCCCCGATCGCTCCCAAGCAGAGCTTGAGGCCGAACTCAAAGGGCGGCTGGAGGATGAGCCAAGAAAGAGCATCAAAAACGTGCTAAAAGGCGTGCTGCCGGAACGAATGATCCCCCTGCTGCTATCCAAGTCGTCCATCGATAGCGATATGATCTGCAGCGGAATATCCAAAACAGCACTGACAACCTTTGCCTCCATTCTAAAAAAGTTCACGTTCCGCGCTTCGGGCACCCGTTCGCTGAAGGAGGCCTTCGTGACAGGCGGTGGCGTCAGCCTCAAGGAGATCCAGCCCAAAAGCATGGAATCCAAGCTGATGCCCGGCCTCTTCTTCTGCGGTGAAATTCTGGATATTCACGGATACACCGGCGGTTACAATATTACAGCTGCCTTTGCGACCGGTTATACCGCAGGCAAGCATGCAGCCGAAGCCGAAGCGATAAACAAATCATAAGAAAAACGTCCATAGCTTCGAAGTTTATACTTTCTGATATCTTAAATAAAGCGCGCTGGTATGCCCCATTCATTGGAGCAATCCAGCGCGCTTTTTGTTATTCTTGCGGGTGTCTCTCCTCCTTGTAGACCGGCCAAGACATGAGCGATGGCGCGATCATGACAGCCAGCACAGTCAGTGCAAGCACGGCGATCCATCCGATCCCCCCATGTAAAAGCGTTAGTCCAGCCACGAGCGAATAAAGAAAGGCGGGAAGAGCGAGCAAGGTTCGGACCGCGAGGACACCAGCCGAACGATGCTGCTGATTCGTAAACGGGAGCACCTGCATAAATTCCGCTTTGGCGAACACCGCCCACCTTGTATTCAGCCAATACGACATCATCAATACCAGAGCAAGATAAACGATGATTTTGATGATCGGCGGCGGCAGCCAGACCGCCGGAATGCCAACCAGCGTAATCTGAATGTACAATAACAAGCTCTCAGGGTGGCGCAGAATCGCCTTTAACCCCGCATCGGCCAGCCTCTTCTCCGGTGTACCTTTGAACAATCGGCCGGACTTGCGCATAAACCAGGTTTTACTTCGTACACTTGGAGGTTTGCCGACGGCTTGAACCAACAGCTTCTCCGTCAACTGGACCCTTGTCTTTGCATCCTCACGCGCATCGGCGATGAAGGTCCCTTGCATGGCAAGCCGCTTACGGCTGAGAAGCAATAACACCATGAGCAGAATCAAGGCAGCTGCCCACAATACCATATACGACTCAAGCCAAAATGTAACAAGCAGCGCTAGCAGTCCGAATGAGAGCCAGCGTACGAGATAAGTCATTACATATTTCCGCCAGCCTTTATAGCTGGAACGAATCATAGCGGTTGATAGATTCGCGCACCAGGCGCATACAGCCGTAATCACCAGCAAGGTCACCAGGGCAATGCCGGTTATCTCGTGTTCCCTGACCAGGATTGGCAGCACAAGCACGGTGACGACCAATCCCTTGATCGCTGAGACCGTATGGCTGTACGCCATTCCTCTGATCATTAACCCCTTCATCCAGCCCCGCTGCTGGCGAAGAAACAATACGTCAGCCTCTTCCAGGAACAGCAGCACTCTGCCGGAGAACATAAAGAGCAGGATGCCTACCACCGCCTGCAGCGGGAAGAATTGTGCCCATACGGGAAGCGGGCTCGTCCATAACTCGCGGTAGAGCCCGCCTCCCAGGAGCAGACCCGGAACAATGATGTACAGCATCACGATCCAGTCGACCACGGTTGCCAGATTATCGCGTTGATTCTTCCAATGAGCAGTCACCCTTCGCCAAAAGAGGGTGCCAAGATGGCTAAAATGATAGGAGCGATCCATGTCCATCACCTCCTTCATGTCAGCACATCGAAGCAATCAAACAACGATGCGCCGGGAAGATCAGCGGCCTGTTGGATTTGATCCAACGTGCCCTCCGAGGCAATCCGCCCTCCGGATATGAGCACAAAGCGATCGCAAATTTTCTCTGCGGTATCCAGCACGTGGGTGGACATCAATACGCCGGCTCCTCGACTTCTCTCCTCAAGCAGCAAATTCAAGAAATCTCGGGTGGCCCGGGGGTCCAACCCGATAAACGGTTCATCTACAATATAAACGTCCGGCTTGGAGAGAAAGCCAATCATCAGCATCATCTTCTGCTTCATTCCTTTGGAAAAGCCTCCCGGCAGCTCATTGCGCACCGACTCCATTCCAAACTGACGGAGAAGCTGATCGGCCTGTGCCTCGAAATGTTCATCATCCATTCCAAATGCGGCAGCTGCCAAATCCAGATGCTCCCACAGCGTCAAATCCTCGTAAAACACGGGCTGCTCGGGAACGTAAGCATATCGGGGCGGATTGCCCGCAATATAGACGTCGGCTTTACTATCCTTAAGCAGCCCCAGCACCGTCTTTATGGTTGTGCTTTTTCCGGCTCCATTCGGCCCGATCAAACCCAGGAGCTCGCCGGGCACCACTTGAAACGATATATCCCGTATGCGCGGGCGGCCTGGTTCGTAACCCGCCTGCTGAATATCCACCTTCAGCACCGGCTCGGGCTCAAGTCCATTCTCTTGAATCTTATGCATCCTAACACCCCATCCGTTAATCCTATTCTCAGTATTACGCAGATGGACAGGAATTCGTTGCATTTAGCGAAACATTCTTTCATTATATCGTAGAAGTTTCAGGGACCATGAGGCCTTCGCTCCTTGCGGCAAAATCCTCATCCTTCCGTTCGATTCTGCTTTTGCATAACAGGAGCGCGGCACCCACTGCAGCAGTTCCAAGCCCTGCAACGATATAAGTCGGCACAGGTCCCATGCCTGTTACAAGTGCGCCGCCGAGCGTAGGTCCTATGATCACAGCACCGCTTGTAAGGCTGTTGACCGTCCCGAATACGCGGCTTGTCATATGCTCAGGGGTCCTCTTCATCAGCAGCATCTGGAACGGAACAAGCACAAAGCCTCCGCCTGCACCCGCCAAAAAGAAGGAACCGAACAAAACTACGCTTTGCAGCAGATGTGGCATTTCGATCACGACCACTACGGCACATACGGCAAATACCAAACCTGCCGCGACAGAGCCTACGCCCATCTTGGCAAGCGTGCTCCAGCTCAGCTTGCGGACAAACATGGCTGCGATCAACGTGCCCAAGCCGCTGGCCGAAATACAGTAGCCAAGCAGATCATCCGATACGTCGGGGATCAGCCGGAATAAGGTTACGATCTGGGAATCGGCCATCTGCAGCACCAGCATGACTGCGCATATCGTAACGACGCCGCCCAGCAGCAGCGGCATGCCATAGATCAGCTGCAGCCCTTCCCCGATCTCCTTGAAGAAGGATTTTTTCTGTGTGTCTTGCCCGCTTCGCGCTTCATTTGGCGACTCACCAATCAGTCCTTTCTGCTTAAGCAGCTTCCGACCCGGAACGCCAAGCAAAAACAGCGCCGATACGATGAAAGCCCCGGCATCGATGATGAAGCATAACTGAATGCCGAATAACGCCATCAATAGTCCGCCCAAGGAAGGCCCGATGATTTTGGACATCTGCTCGATCGATGAACTGATCGTCACCGCCTGATCGATGTGCTTCGGGTCTACGATCTCTTTGATCTTGCCGCTCTTGGCAGGAGAGAACAGGACATCCATCAAGCCTTTAACGATCAGCAGTATATAAATTTGTATTAGATTGCCTGCAAACAAAACCCCAATCAAGATAAAAGCTCTGACCACGTCCGATATCACCATGATTTTTTTGCGGTCATACTTGTCACCGATCCATCCTGCCACAGGGCCGCCAATCAAAACGGGAATGGCCATGCACAATGTCATCGCCGTTATTTCCCAAGGCGCGGCCTGCCATTTTAATCCGACAAGCGTTAAGAGCGCGATAATATACAGCCACTCTCCCATGTTGGACACCAGCTGGGAGCCCATCAATAGCATATAGTTCCGATTGCGCAGCAGCGGTTGAAGTCCCTCTGATTCCACGATTTGTGCTTGATTCATGTTCCCCACCCTTTTTCATCACATTTGAATAATTTCATTATAGAATCGGTGTTCAGAGGGCGTATCGGGCTGGAGGTGTAGCTGATATCGAGCCGCAGGATGAAAATGTTTCGGCCGCATTGTGACAAATCACATGTTGAATTTATTCATTTCAGCGTAATCTTAGATTTGAAGTAATTCAGGACATGAGTCCATATCAAAGGCGGGAGAATGTATGAAGGTGTCACATGAATGCGATACACAGCTTGCTATGCACCTGTATCGGGTGTTTGCCAAGTCATTCAAGAGCGTCAACGAGCATGTCGTGAATGGAAGTAAAATCGAAGGCTTTAATCCAACTTCTTTTGCCGTAATGGAAGTACTGTTCTATAAAGGCCGCCAGCCCATCCAGCAGATTGGGGCACAGCTGCTCCTGCAGAGCGGAAACGTAACCTATGTGGTTGATAAGCTCGTCGAAAAAGGTTATGTGCGCCGCAAACCCTGTCCCGAGGACAGAAGAGTGATTTACGCCGAGCTGACCCCGCCCGGAGAACAATTGATGCAGAAGCTTTACCCCCTGCATGAGCGTCACATCCAGCATGCCCTCGGTGGGTTGGATGAGGAAGAAAAGCACCAACTGATTGGACTTCTGAGTAAAATGGGAAAACATGCGGAACAGGTGCAAATCGTACGCCAGCAAAGCTGAAAAAGCAAAGAGAAGAACCCTCCTCCTTCTCGGAATTCAGGGTTCTTCTTATTGAATGTACTGGTTAGAAACGCTCAGTCTTTAAAGCCTTCCAAGGCTATGGTCGGCTTCCCGTCCGCCTGCCAGGCCCCCTTGTTGTATCCCGCGTTGTATCCCGGCGTTGCTTCAGGCTCCCAGTAGAACACGCCCAGCCCCGTACCTCCCGCTAAACCTCGCACCTTGGTCTTGATGCTCTGAATAAAGCCCTTGGCTGCCGCCGGCTGATTGTAATCCATGCCGATTTCGCTAATCATGATGCTTTTACCGAACCTGGACGTCATGTCTTTGGCATTGGCTATCGTCTGATCGACCTTCGATGACCAATCGCTTACTTCCGGGTACAGCGACATACCGATAATATCAAAGTTCGCGCCGTTGCTGATCAAGCCGCCAATGTTCCACTTGAACAATTCATTATCGTAGCCATTGGATAAATGGACAATCGTCTTGGTAGAACCGCTGACAGACTTCACCGCATTATGCCCCGTATTAACGAGCCATGCGTAGTTCTTCATGCTCACCGAAGCTTTGCCGTCCTCCCACAGCATCCCGTTGTTGGTTTCGTTGCCGACCTGCACCCAATCCGGAGTAACGCCCTCGTTCTTCATGGTGTTCATCACATAGACGGTATGGGAATAGACCGCATCCATCAGCTGCTGAAAAGTGAAATTACGCCAGGCATACGGCTTGTTCTGCTGCCCCGGGTCCGCCCAGGAATCGCTGTAATGCAGCGTAAGCATAATGCTCATGCCTTTGTTCTTGGCACGCTGAGCCAGCTCGGCCGCCTTTTCCGCATTCAGATAGCCGTTCATATAATCATTCATATTGGGATTGACCCAGACCCGAATCCTTGCGGAATTGATCTGGTAATCGTTCTTCAGAATGTCCAGAATATCGCGCTGAGCCCCGTTCTTGTCCTTCCACTTATACCCCTGAGCTTCCATACCGGGGACCCAGCTGATGTCAGCCCCTTTTGCAAAAGCAGGCGCCGCCCCGGCGGAGCCGTTACACGAAAAGCCAAACGATAACGCAAGCATCGACACGCAAAGAAACATCTTGAACCAAACCCCTTTCACAGCTTCAGTCATCATGATACCTCCTTTGTCATTTCTTCACTGCGCAAGTGACTCCCTTATTGTAAGCGTTACCCAAATGAAGCCACAGGGCATAATGCCAACATTTTCGGTCCTTTTCCAAGCAAAATAAAAATGTACAAAGGAAGGTTTTCTTGCGATATCAGGGGTCCCTGCTTCGAAGTTTATACTTCCTGAAAAAAAACAGGTGCCAGCATGCTGGCACCTGCCCTTATATGAGGATATGTCTGGCGGACTAACGGATTCATTTACATGCTTACGTTACGCGTGATAACCTTCACGCAATAAGGTTCCAGCTCAAGATCCGTATCCACAGCTTCGCCCGAGATAAAATCGTTGTACCGGGTTCCGTCCAGCGTGACCCGCTTCGCTTCGCCAGAGAAGTTCATTACAAAAATGTAGTCCGACTCACCATCCGTACGAATGGATGAGCTTACGCCCGAAGGCAGCTCCACCGGCAGCGCCCGGCGCACGCCTGTCTGTTCAACAAGCCTCTTGTAAAAATCGGAATGAAAAGGCTCCCTGTTCCGGGAGGCGATATAATAGGCTCGGCCCTTCCCGAGCTGATTGACCGTCAAGGCTGGCCGCCCCGCGTAGAAATCGGACCGGTAAACGGCCAGTGCCTCCGCCGTCTCCAGATGAATGAGGTCGCACAGCTCAACGGCTTCATAAGCCTCGGCCAGGCCAAGCCCCCCTCCGTCATTTGTTACGATCCCATTGACATCGTGATCATGGAGGGCATCGATTTCCTCCGACCATACGCCGAGCGTCTTACGGAGGGGACCCGGAAATCCGCCGAGGAAGCAAAGGTCAAACTCATCGACGATTCCCGACCAATACGTTGCAACAAACGTGCCGCCCTCTTCCACAAATTGTTGAATCCGCTCGCCCACGCCTGGGCGCACCATGTACAGCATGGGTGCGACCAAAAGTTTATATTTGGAGAAATCCTGTTCCATATCGATGACATCGATCGGGACTCCCTGCTTCCATAAAGCCCGGTAATGCTCTTGAACGGTCTCCTCATACTTGACTCCCTTGTTCCGCGGACCTTGCGCATCATTGATGGCCCAACGGTTCTCCCAGTCAAAAATGACGGCCGCTTCCGCCGGAATCCCCGTTCCTACAACGGCGTCCATCTTCTTGAGATAGTCCCCGACCTCAGCCACATCGCTGAACACCCGGGTGTGTTCATGACCGACATGATCAACGACGGCGCCGTGCAGCTTCTCGCTCGATCCCCTGCTCTTGCGCCATTGAAAATATTGTACCGTATCCGAACCATGGGCAACGGCTTGCATGGAGGACAGCAAATGCATACCCGGACGCTTCAGCTTGCTCACCGGCTGCCAGTTCGTCAGACTTGGCGTGCTCTCCATCAGCATCCAGGGCTGTCCGCCTTTGATCGAGCGGATGATATCATGCATCATGGCAACGCGGGCTGCCTGAACGGCATCATCCCCGCCCTGATCATGCCAGGTCGGATAGCTGTCCCACGACACCACGTCCAGCAGATCAGCAAACTTCCAGTAATTCAGTCCTTCAAAATATTCCATCAGGTTGGTCGTAATGGGAAGGGATGGATTGACCCTGCGGAGGGGTTCCGTTTCGTGCCGGATGAAATCCGCCGTCTGATCGGTTACAAACCGTCTCCAATCCAGGTTCATTCCATGGACCTGCGTCTCCCCGTGGGGTGCCGGAGATTCAACCTGGCTCCATTTCGTAATCGTATGGCTCCAGAATGCGGTCCACCAGGCATGATTCAGCTCTTCCAGCGTGGCGTACTTCGCCTGCAGCCAAGACCGGAATGCGTCCTGACAGTAGTCGCAATGGCAATCGCCGCCAAACTCATTCGAGATATGCCAGCCGATGACGGCTGGATGGTTGCCGTACCGCTCCGCAAGCTTCCTGTTGATCGTATGGACCTTCTCCCGATAGACCGGAGAAGTATAACAGTGATTATGCCGGAAACCGTGCAGGTTACGGACGCGCTTCTCGCTCACCCGCAGCACCTCGGGATACTTCTCCGACATCCAGGCCGGTCTTGCGCCGCTTGGCGTAGCCAGAAAGGCATAGATTCCATTGGCGGCAAAACGGTCCAATACGCCGTCAAGCCAATCAAACGTAAATACCCCTTCCTCGGGCTCCAATGAAACCCATGAAAATATGCCGACGGACATCACGTTGCAATTCGCTAGCTTCATCAACCGGATATCCTCTTCGAGCACTTCGGGATAGCGGAGCCATTGCTCCGGATTATAATCGGCGCCATGCAGCATGTGCGGAACGCGCGGGCTAATCGGATTAAACGTTCGTTTCATAGTAAGTTAAACCTCCTGTTTCCTGATAGGATCGCATCTCTTATTCTTTGACAGAACCCAGCGTCATCCCTTTAACGAAAAAACGCTGCAAAAAAGGATAAACCAGCAGGATGGGCGCCGCACCGATAAAGATCTGTGCGGCATTCACCGTCGTCTGGGACAGCAGCTCCATCTCCTTCGGGCTCATGCTCATCGAGCTCATGTCCCGCTGGATAATGACCGTCTGCAGGAAGGTGGCCAGCGGGAAGTCCTTGGCATTGTTCAGGTACAGCAGCCCGTCAAACCAGGAGTTCCAGTGGAACACCATGCTGAACAGCGCAATCGTGGCAATCGAGGGCAGCGAGATCGGCAAATAAATCTTAAACAGCGTTTTGAAATGGCCGGCTCCATCGATGAAAGCCGCTTCCTCCAGTTCTTTTGGAATCCCCCTGAAGAAGTTCAGCATCAGGATCACCAGAAAGGTGTTCACCGTGCCGGGAATCACCAGCACCCAGAAGGAGTTGATCAAGCCCAGCTTCTGAATCACGATATAGAACGGCACCAGACCGCCATTGAACACCATGCTGAACACAAACAGCCAGGAATAAACACTGCGGCTGCGGAAGACGCGGTTCTCTTTGGACAGCGGATATGCGGCCAGAAAGGTTACGGCGAGCGTCAAACCCGTTCCCAGTACGGTACGTGCAATCGAAATCCAGATCGAGTGCAAAAATGCCGGGTTATTGATCGTTTTCTTGTAAGCTTCCAGTGAAAATTCGACCGGCCATAATCCCACCAGACTGGCGTCGGCAGCCGCTTTGGAGCTGAACGAAATCGCCAGCACATGAAGCAGCGGAATGATGCAGAGAATGGCCAACGCGACAAGCAAGCAGGTATTAAACACGTTAAATATGCGGTATTCCATCGTTTTATGGTACATGGCTCTCCCTCTTTCGCTCTGCTAGAATATACGGTAGCCCGCCCACTTGTAGGCCAGCCGATAGGATACGAGAATAAGGACCATGCTGATCACGGATTTGAACAGGCCGATAGCCGTTCCGAACCCCATCTCGCCATTCAGGATTGCTGTACGGTATACAAAGGTATCGATGATATCGCCTTTCTCGTATACCAGCGGATTGTACAGGTTGAAGATTTGGTCAAACCCGGCATTCAGGATGTTGCCGAGCGCCAATGTCCCGACAACGATCGTGATGGGAATCATGGAAGGGATCGTGATATGTAGCGTTTGTTTCAGGCGTCCCGCTCCATCGATCTCTGCCGCTTCGTACAGGGTCGGGCTAACGCCGGCCAGAGCAGCCAGGAACACAATCGTATTGTAGCCAAACTCCTTCCATACGTCGGACACGATCACCGTGAACCGGAACCAGTTATTGTCTCCGAGAAAAAAGATCGGATCGATGCCGACAGCGGCCAGTATTCGGTTGACAAAGCCGTCCACCGCGAGCATTTCGATCAAAATTCCGCCCAGGATAACCCATGACAAAAAGTGGGGCAAATACACCATCGTCTGGATGCTCCGCTGAAGCGCCGTTTTTCGGATTTCATTCAGCAGAATGGCAAACACGAACGGAATCAGCAGATTGAACACGATTTTCATCACCGCGATGACAAAGGTGTTCCATATGACCTGCATGCTGTCCTGCCTTTCAAACAAGTATCGGAAATTGTCCAAGCCCACCCATGCGGAGCCGCCAACGCCCTCCCACGGCTTATAGTCCTGAAAAGCCATAATGATGCCGCCCATCGGCAAATAACTGAACAAGAACAGACAGATAAGGGCCGGCAGCAGCATGACGTGGAAAGGCCATGTTTTTTTCATCCTCTTCATCCAAGATCCTCCCGTTAAATCAATCTACCTCTTGATTATAGGACCCGTCCCACGGAGCGCAGTAGCCCACAAAACCAATATTCATGGCACGATAGCAATCAAATTGCAGCCGCTCCGATGGAGCAAAAAGGACGGCCTCTTGGCAGGCCGCCCTTCTTGGTAACCACAACTACTTCACGCTTTGGTACCATTCGTTAACCTCTTTGGTGATTTGTTCCCCGCCTCCGGCTTTCCACGTCTCCACAAATGCATCAAACGATTCAACGGGCTGCTTGCCGTAAATGATCTCGTTCAGGGTTTGGTTCTCAATCTTCAGGAGATAATCCCACTTCGATTTCATGGTGGCGGTTACCGGTCCCGTAAACATGTTCTTCTTGGAGATCTCCTCTTGGGAGAGCAGCACTTCCGCAGCGGCCGGCGTATCCTTGCCATAATTGACCGCCACATCCTTTTCGAGGCGGCTCTCCGGCTTCCCGCCTTTCGCCAGCTTCAGCAGCGCTTTCATCTGCTCGTCCGGAATCCGAGCCCCATCGCGGACCAGCAAATAACGGACGACATTGACATAACCGCCCTGAATCTGATCGTTCGGCACCATTTCGCCATTGGCATCGAGCTCGAAATCGTAACCTTCGAACAGCCCGTTGGCAAATTCGCCGCCTTCCTTGGATACGGCAAAGTTATCGAATAGATAGTTCTGATACGTGAAGAAGGCTTCAGGATGCTCCATATCTTTATGGATCAGGGTAACGCCATTTGTATACTGCGTTCCATGACGCATCGCAACGCCGTCAGGGCCCGCCGGAATCTGCACAGGCTTCCAGACGGCTTCCGGCGCATTCTTTACGGTATCGATCAGCGGCCAGCCGCTCATCCAATAGGGCCCCGGAATGATGCCGGCCGTTCCGGCTACGGCCGGCTCCGCCGTTTTGTTCTCATCCCACAGTGCGGCTTCCTTCGGAATGTATCCTTTATTCATCCACTCGTTCAGCTTCACCAAGCCTTGCTTCATGCCTGCATGGACCGAGCCGTATTCCAGGCTTCCGTCCTCAGCCACGTTCCACTGCTGCGGCAGCGTTCCATAAGCGCCGAATATCCATGACGGATCGCCCATCCAGGTGCTCATGGACGTTTTGAAGCCGATGCTCAGCGGCGTGACTTTATCCGGAGCAAGACCGGACGGGTTCTGGTTCTTGAAAGCATCCATCACCTGCTCAAGCTCATCCATCGTCTTCGGTGCGTTCATCCCCAGCTTGTCCAGCCAATCCTGCCGGATCCATAATACATAGTCGTGATTATAGGCAAAATCCAGTACCGGAAGCCCCATTCGCTTACCGTTCCGGCTGTATTGATTCCACACATTGGAATCCAGATTCATTGCGTTCTTCCACGTTTCCGATGCATACTGGTCAAACAGCGTGCCGACCTCGGCAAACATGCCGGAATCGATCAAATCCTGGGCCAGCTGCTGATTTTCGGTGCCAAGCGTGACGATATCCGGCATCTCCTGTCCGGAGGACATGGCCAGCCGCAGCTTGGTCGCAAAAGCGCCGTTGGTATCCGTAATGGACCACAGCGATTTGATATTGATGCCGAACTTCTCCTTTGCCCACTTCGTAGCCACGTTGTTCTCGATCGTTTCCCCATTCTTGAATTGCAGCGTCGGATCAACGCCCCATACCGTCGTAATCGTAACTTCCGGATCGTATTTCTCTTTGTAGACGTTTTCAGTTTTGGATTCGGCTGGCTGCTGCGCCGCTTCCGGCTTCGGCTCGCCGCCGGAGCATCCGGCCAAGGATCCGGCCAGGAGCAAGGACGCGGCCAGGATCGGGAACCATTTCTTTCTTCTAGCGGTCATCGTTAAATCCCCCTTCTACCACCTTATGGATTACATGTTTAATTATAGAGGGGCCGGCAGCCGCATCCTATGTCACGAATCGAAGATTTCTGCACCTTTAGCAACATCCTTGGTCTCTGTATTCATTCGGGGTCATTCCGTAGTGCTTCCGGAACATCTTGCTGAAATACTGCGGATTCTGGTATCCAAGCTCAGCTGTTATTTCATAAATCTTCTTGTTCGTATGCTTCAGCAGATATAACGCCCGCTCCATTCGCTTGCGGATGATATAATCGCCGAGTCCCTCTCCGGTTTCGCTCTTATAAATCTTGGATAAATACACCGGATGCAGGAATACCCGGTCCGCAATCGTCTTGACGGACAGGTCATGACCCGAATCGGCAGTCACCATCTCCTGGACCTGTTTGATGATATGGCTCTTGCTCGTTGTCTCCTGTTCGGACGAAATATCGTGAAGTTTGTTCAGCATATCAAGCGACCAGGAGCGCAGCTTGGCAGCCGACTGAACCACCTGCTGAATATATAAGGGGTCCCAGCCCGCCTGGTCCAGCTGATGAATGGTGTGCCCCTGCTTATGAGCAAGGTACATATAGGCATTTGCAACTGATAAAAATATTTCATACAACGCCGTCTGCCCAATGAATACGGTTTCAAGTTCTGCAAAGACCTGTTCTATTTTGTCTCGGGCGGCATCCCACTGCCTTGTCTCCAGCAGATGCAGCAGGCTCGGCGGCTTTGCAAACGCCTGGGTTACGTCCCATACAGGCTCACGCAGCCGGACATCATGGTCTTCGGAGAAACGGATAGCTTCAGGATCTCCGTTTCCCCAGAGGTAAAGCGAGCTTAATCCCGACCGGTAAACGGATGCCAATTCCCCCGGAAAATCAAAGGAGGCTGACACGAGAACCGAAATGCTTCCCTTTAGATAGCTGTCCACATCCTGTTGAAACTGGGTGATATACCGTTTCAATTCGCGGGAATCCGCGAATGTCTCCATTTCACCAGCCTTCGACTCTCTCTTGGGCTGAGCCAACAGAATCAAACCATGATGCGGCGTTTTGCTGGACCACACATGGAACAGCTCGGCAAATACCTCCTCAGCAATGTTGCCGATGGCATATTCCATGAGGCCGACCGAATGGTCGTCCATTCCCGTAAACCTCTGCCCAAGCTGAATCAGCAGCATGATTGTCCGCTGGTCTGTTTGGAGCGGAATTTCATATTCATGAAGCTTGTGATCGAGTGAATGCCGCGACATCTCGCGTCCCAGCAAGAGATCATGCATGAGGCTGTTCCGCAGAATGCCGAGATCCGATTTCCGGCTGTACAGCAACTGATGGTAGTGCCCAAGCTCCTTCCGCTCCTCTTGGATCGATGCCAAAGCGGAGCTCACGCTTCGCATGAATTCACCATCGTCCACCGGCTTCAAAATGTAATCGGATGCCTGCAGCCGAATCGCCTGCTTGGCATATTCAAAATCCGAATAACCCGTAAGTAAAATGCAGCGGATATGCGTCCAGCGCTCGGTTATGGTCTCCATCAGCTCCAGACCGGTCATCACCGGCATCCGAACATCCGTAACTACCACATCGATGTCCTGCTCCTCCAGCAGGTCGATCGCCTCCAGGGCAGAAGAAGCCTGATATACTTCTTCAATATCCAGCTCACGCCATGGTATGGTCAGATATAAACTTTCCGTGACATAACTCTCGTCATCAACCAATAAGATATTCATCAACTCTTTGCCCCCTGCCCTGACTTTGATTGATTCCCCCCAAGCGATCCGGCAGCGGCCAATAGAGCACAGCCCTTACGCCGCCTTGCGGAGATGCCGCAAAACGCAGACCGGCTTCTTCGCCATAACGCAGCCGCATCCGCTGGTGAACATTCCAGACGCCGCAGCCCATCTCCTGATCCATCGGCCTGTTCAGCCGAGCCTCCAGCTCAGCCAGCTTCCGCCCGTTCATGCCGATTCCGTTATCATCCACTTGAATGCAGGCAACGCCGTCCAGAATCCGGAAGGTTACCTTGATCTCACCGTCGGCCGAATGAGGTTCAATGCCATGCAGCACGGCGTTCTCCACCAAGGGTTGAATGACCAGCGGCGGGATCTCTATGCCTTCTGCTTCCTCCGCCAAGTCGAGATGATATTGAAGACGCCTCATTCGCATCTGCTGAATTTCCAGATAATGCGTAACGAACTCGACCTCATCCGACAAGGGAACCAGCTCCCTTTCCTGGCGTGTGGTATAGCGGAAATACCGGGACAAGTTGTGCGACATCGCCACGACGGCTTCGTATTTCTGAAGCTTCGCCATGCTGGTGATAAACGAGAAGCAATTGTAGAAGAAATGGGGATTGATCTGGGACTGCAGCTGCTTCAGCTTCGCTTCCCTGACATGGATCTTCTCCATGTATACATGCTCGAACAGCTCCTGAATCTGCTCCACCATCGAGTTGAATCTCGTAGCCAGAAAACTGAACTCGTTACGGCCCGATACCTTCATCCTGACCGAGTAATCCCCGGCCTGCAGCCTGCGGAACACATAAACCAGCTGCTTGATCGGAACCTGAACCTGGGAGTACAGCAGGTATGCCGCGAGGCAGCTCATCAAGAGCAGTGCGCTGATCGATATATAAAAGAGCCTGTTCGACGTATGGATCGGCTTCATAATGTCCGATAGCGGAATATAGTCGATCAAATACCATCCGGTCGTTTCCGATAATACGATGCTGACCGAATAGGTTTTGCCGTCCACTTCCTTCACGCGGTTCTCCACGTCCAGCAAGGATTCGCGGCCCAGCTCCGCAATCATGTGGTTAATCAGTTCCTGGTCCGCGGTACGGTTGTAGATGACGCCCGTATCCGGTTTATAGTAGAACGGGTCGCTCCTTCCGTCGCTCTTAAAGCGGTCCAGCATATCTTGGATATTGGTGCTGTCGAATTCAACCTTGATCACCGTATTCGACTTGCCCGTATGATCCTGGGTGGAATACGGTGCAACCGAATACCAGACAAACAGGAAACGCCGATCGCTCCCCTCATCATAAGGAGTGACCTGCCACCCCGGCTTCACGTCCTCCGCGAGCTCCTCGGGCGAGTAAAACCCGGCGTCGCTTTCGGTGACCACCCGCCCGAGGGACGGGGAATAAATCGCCAGATGGCTGCGCCAGTTCGAAGAGCTCTCCTGTATGCTAAGCTTTGTCTGAATCTGCTTCACCAGGTTAATCGCGTCCAGATTCAGATACTTATCCTGCAAATAAATATCCCGAAAGCTTGAAATATCCGGGTCATGCAGCAGCAAATTCGGCCACGATGCCAAAATATCGATATTGGTATTCACCTGATTCTGAAAGAAGACGAGCTGGTTCGTATTCGATTGGCTGAGCTCCTTGCTGAGCACGTTCGTCGTGGTTTGGTTCGAATAGAAATAGAGGCCGACAATGGGAATTAACATCAGGAAAATAAACAAAACGATTTTTCGAAACAGATTAAATTTGGACATACATCGGCAGCCCCTTGGTTTATGTAGTGGGAGAAGTTCATTTATAAAGCGAAATATGTTTATTATATCGGAGTTCGCCCTGCGCCGTGTAGGGCATAAAAGCAAGATTCCGGGCACTTTCGAAGGGATTTGCTGCGAGATGGCCGTTTGCAGTCCACCAAGAACCGCATGAAACAAAAAAACAGGACCCCGGCCTCAAAGAGAGCGGGGGTCCTGTTAAACTTATAATATGAAATATATGCCTTGCATGAGTCCATCGATCAATGGCCTGACAGCTGAGTCTCTTCCGTTCTGGCCTCCGGTTCAGGGGGCGCATTGCGGAAGGCGGCCACGATCAACATACAGATCACCGCCATCACGGCCATCACCACAAACAAGGAATTGAGGCTTCCCTCCAATATTCCGCTCAGCAGGCTGCCTAACCCTTCCGGCAGTTCAGCCATTCCATGCGGAGAGAGCAATTTGTTAATGTCGTCGCTGGTAATGCCGGCCGCATCCGGCTCAGCGGCAAGCCTGCCCGCAATTCCGGCATTGACCCATAATCCGAACACCGCTACGCCCACGGTTTGACCGAACGTCCGGATGAAGGAGTTCAGCGCCGTGGAAGCTCCGCGAACCTCGTAACCGACCGAGGATTGCGCGATGATCTGAAACAAGGTGGAGATATAACCGAAGCCGACTCCATAAATGAACGTAAAGACCAGCAGCACGCCCAGCGCCGTATCCTTATGCATGAACGCCAATCCGACCGCTCCGATTATGAGGAGTACGACGCCGATCATCGCCGTTTTCCGAGAACCGGATTTAACGATCAGGCGCCCGCTGATAATCGAGCCGATCAGCCATCCGATCGACATCGGGGCCAGCGTCAGACCCGACAAGGTGGCGTTGCCGCCACGAACGCCTTGAATCCACAGCGGCAAATACGTGGTCAACCCGATGATAAGCGCACTGACCAGAATATTGGCTACCGTTGATACCGTAATATCCCGGATCTTGAATAAATGGAGCGGCAGCATCGGCTCCTTCACCCTACTCTCCACCACCAGGAACGCAGCGAGCAGCACCACGGAACCGATCATCAGACCAAGCATGAATGGAGAAGTCCAGGAATAGCTCTCTCCGCCGCCTACCGCGAGCGCAAACAGCAGCGCCGTCATCCCCACGGTAAACAGGGCCGCTCCCCCATAATCGATCGATACTTCGCGGGTGGTGCGCTCCTCTTTGAAATAACGGAAAATCAGCCATATCGATAACAGCCCGAACGGAACATTAAAGACAAAGATCCAGTGCCAGGATAGGTAATCCACGAAATACCCGCCAAGCAGCGGTCCGATCAGAGAGGAGATTCCCCATACGGAGCTGATCATCCCCTGAATCTTCCCTCGTTCCTCCAGATTGTAAATGTCTCCGACAATTGTAAAGGTTACCGGGATAACGGCACCTGCCCCGATCCCTTGGATTGCCCTGAATATGATCAGCTGCGTCATGTTCTGCGACAGGCCGCACAGCAATGAGCCTACGAGAAAGATCAGCGAGCCGTATAAAAATACGGGCTTGCGTCCATATAAATCGCTTATTTTACCGAAGATCGGCGTCGTTACGGCCATCGTTAGCAGATAGGCCGTAAAAATCCAGCTCATCAGGCTTACGCTGCCGAAGCTGCTGATAATCGCCGGACCCGCCGGACCGACAACCGTTCCTTCGATCGCAGCCATAAAGGTGGATAACAGAATACCGACCAGGATATAACTGCGTTTGTCTTGTTTTAATACACCCACGTTCCTTCGTCCCCTTTACTCTAGACAGCCCCGGCATGATTCCTGTTCCTGCCGACATGTTTCCCGTATGTATCCTATATGGATACGGATAAAAAACCGGGGCCAACAGCATAAAAGCGCCTCCCGATTACCAGGAGCGCTTTCACATCATGTAACATTTCTATTATAAAGGTTACCGCGATGGTTGCACAGACATTTTCCCGTTCCGCAGATGAATAAAGGAAGTGGCATATCGCTTCATAAGCTCGGGATCGTGCGTGATCATCAGGATGGCCGAGCCTTCCCCGATGACATAACGGCACAGCTCGGTTACCTTCTCGATGGCGGCATAGTCCATTCCCGAGGTCGGCTCGTCCAGGATATACAGCGATCTCTCCAGCATCAATTGGCTGATGATGCTTAAGAGACGCTTCTCGCCCTGACTGAGCAAATAGGGAGACATCTGAAGACGATCCGTAAGTCCCGCCTTGTCCAACAGAAACCCGGCTCGCTGCTGCTGGCCAGCCGTCAGCTCGGGGCGCTTCTTCACGGACAGTCCGCCATGAAGGCTGTAGATCAGCTCCTCCCAAACATTCGGAGCCGTAAACATATATTCCGGCTGCTGGAACACGTAGCCGATTAACTCGGCTCTTCGGTAGACGGCCATTCCCTTTGTATCTTCCCCCTGCCAGCGTATGCTGCCTGCCGGAGCCGGCAGCAGTCCCATGATCAGGCGGCTGAGGGTCGTTTTGCCCGATCCGTTCTCCCCGGTCAGCAGCACCCAGTCGCCGGGATGAATCACCGCCTCGATATCGCGCAGCGCCTCCCGACCGCCGGGATACGCAAACGTCAGCGAATCAATCTGGAGCAGCGGGGAGGCCGCAGACAGCCTGCCGCCTGCCGCATGGGATACCGCGGCAGGCATGGAACCTGCTGGGACCGGCGTCCCCGCATGGCGCCCAGCCGGATGCGGGAGAGTTGCCGCCGGGACAGACTGGTCCCCGGCGGCGGCACCCGCTGCCTCGCCTGCGGGCCGAGGCAGCAAGCCCAGCTGCACCAGCTGCTCCCCGCAGCGTTGCAGCAGCTCCTCCGGCGGCCCGTCCTGCACGACGGTCCCGCCGTCCAGGACGATGACGCGCTGTGCGGCACGCGCGGCATCGTCAAAGCGGCCGGACGCGGTGATGAGCGTCCGGCCCTCCGCCTGCAGCTTATGGCACAGCTGCAGGAAGTTCGCCTGCGCCGCGGCATCCAGGCTGGCGCAGGCATCGTCGAAGACGAAGAGCCGCGGGCGCAGCGCCAGCACCGCGGCCAAGGCGGTGCGCTGCCGCTGTCCGCCGGACAGGCTGCGCACCGGATCGGTCCGGCGGTCCAGCAGCCCGACCGCCGCAAGGGACTGAATCACCCGCTCCTCAATCTCGGCAGGTGAAACCCGCATATTTTCAGGCCCGAAGGCCGCCTCGTCCTCTACGATGCCCTGAACGAGCTGCGCATCCGGATCCTGAAACAATACCCCTACCGCCTCGGCCACGTCGGCAATCGGCGCCGCTGCGGGATCCATGCCATCCAGCAGCACCTCCCCAGTTCTAGCGCCTCCGCCGCTCCGCGGAAGAAGGCCGCTCAGCAGTTGGCAAAGCGTCGACTTCCCACTGCCGCTGGCCCCGAGGATAGCGACCCACTCGTTTTGGTCGATCTTCAGGTGGAAATCCTGTATAACCGGGCGCTCCTCTCCATCATAGAGAAATCCAAGGTCTCGGCATATTACCGTTGTTCCTGACATGGAGCTATCCCTTCACGGCGACGGCAAACCGGCGAAGCAGGCCTGTCTTCACTAACGCCTCTCCTAACACTTTGGTTAACAGACCGCAGAGGAGCACGCCGCTCAGAATGCGCACAACCAGCGCGATGCCAAGCACTTCAAGCGGCCAGGACGTATATCCGAACATATTGGCCGCGAACAGGAACCAGAGCGGTACCATCGCACCGCCGACCAGCATGAGCACGCCGGCACTCCACTTTTTGTGGCGGTAGATGGCAAAAATCGTCTCTGCCACGATCATGTAGCAGCCTGCGGCAACAAAACACGAAGCGATGCCGTACACCGTCCCCGTCAGAGCCTGAATCGTGCCGCCAATCGCAAACGTGACAACCGCCGTTCCCGGTTTTCGAATGATGTAATAAGCCAAGAGTCCATATACCATGTAGATGCCCGTCGTCGTCGAGGTTGCGATGGGTCCGCCAAGACTGTTCAGCAGCTTGTTAACCGGCCCTATGTATACAGTTAGAACGGCATTGACGGCAGCGAGCATCGCCATCAGAATAATTTCCTGCGTCGTAAAAGCAAACCATTTTTTCTGCGATGATGAATTCAAATGTAGTCCTCCTTATTTCCAGCCATGACGGCTGTACTAACACTTTCGGATGCTTCATTTCATATTTTGCATGCTTCCGCTCTTAACGTCAACCTTATTTTTGTTATTAACGGTTAACAATTTAGACAATCCACCACACGAAAACCGTTGCCAGTACATACAAAACCGCCGATGCGACCGCCCATGAAGGAAGGTTAACCTCCGTACGATACGTTCGGTCCGGATACGCGCCAAATCCCTTGGATTCCATTGCGCCCGCCGTTTGCTGAACACGACGCAGCGCATTAAGCAGGACAGCTGATACAAACTTCAATCCGTAACCGATGCGACTTCCGAGACCCTTGGGCAGGCGATGGCCCCTTACCTGCTGGGCAGCCAGAATATGGGCACCCTCCTCCTCCAACAGCGGAATGAAGGTCAGCGCAGCGGATACGCCAAACGCAAACCGGTAAGGGATTCGAAGGCGTCTGGTCAACTCGGCTACCAATTCTCTCGGATCCGTTGTCAAGATATAAGCCATCGAGGTCAGAAACAACGTAAACATGCGGAGTGACATGGCACCCGCAGCGTCCAGAGCCTCTACCGTCAGAGTGATGGGTCCCCACTGCAGCCATACGGTTTCTCCTTTGACCGTCAGGCTGGTCAGAATGAAATAGGGCACTGCAACGATCGCAATCAGCCGGATCCCTCCCAGCAACTGTTTGCCTGACACCTGGCCTGCAAATCGGGCTTGTCCTATGCATAGCAGGAGGAATAACGCCTGCTGCCAGGCCTCATCAAGCAGCATGGCGATCACGGCGGTGCAAAATAATATCACCAGCTTGCTTAATGGATCATATCGATGAAGAAGCGTGTTACCCTTCTCATATTGAATCAGCATATTACAACTCCTGCCTCTCTATCGGCCTTTCCCAATCTTTTCTTAGCCTTGAAAAAACGGCGGCATCCACATAACCGTTTGGCGTATGGCGATAATCCCGTAAAACGCCTTCGCGCACATAGCCGATCTCCATAAACCATCGGCATGCCCGTTCATTTCTCGGATCAACAAAAGCTTCGATCCGGTTTAGTCCCATGGATATATACCCAAATGCTGCAGCCATTTCGGCCGCCTCCGACATGAAGCCCTGCCCCCAGTAAGTGCTTATTAGCTCACAGCCGAACTCGCCCTTGAACGCACCCTCTAGCTGCCAAATATTAAATCCGCAGCTGCCGATCAATTGTCTTGTCTCGATGACTTCGATGCCCCAGCGGATGGCTTCGTCCTGCTCGGCAAGGAGATGCAGCCAATGAATCAATGCCTTTGCGTCCTCAGCCGAATGCATAGGAGGCAAATCCAGAAAAGCGGTTGTCTTCGGATCGGACCAGCAGCGGAACATCGCTTCCGCATCTTCCGCCTCCATTCTTCGCAGCCGTAATCGCCGGCCTTTTATCTCCGGAATGATTCCCTCGCAGACGTACATGGTTTTCGAACCTCCTTGCAAAAAAACTGACTTGTATGCGCTGTTTCCGGTGATACTATGTTCGTGTATATAAGAGAATAGCGAAAAATCAATCCGTATCCTGGTCCCCCATCAACACCTTAGAGCTGGATGTATATATATTGATGGATTCGGGAGGCTTCCGTCAATATGCTTGTAACGGCTCCCTTGTACAGTGCGGAAGAAGGAGGAAGTCATCTGAGTATGTATATCGCGATTGTCTTGCTGTTCACCGTCGTTGTCATTGCCGCTGCCATTACGCAAATCGGATATCTGCAGATTACGCGGATGCGCGTAAAGAATGACCTTAAGCTGTTCACGGTACTGGAAAAAGCCGGACTGTACAGCAGAGAGCAATATGAATCGCTTCAAAAGAACGAAGTGGCGATCACGAGTTTTGACGGGTTGAAGCTGTGCGGCGCAGCCATTGAGAACAATCCCGGCTCCAAGCATTGGATGCTTCTTGCCCACGGCTATACCGGTTCGCGAGCTGTATCCACCCAATTCATCGATTTGTTTACGGAAGAGAGCTACAACGTGCTCCTCATTGATCAGCGCCGGCATGGACGAAGCGAAGGACGTTATACCACCTACGGCTATTATGAGAAACACGACGTGCAAGCGTGGGTACGCTGGATTACCCGCAAATACGGCGAGGATGTGGCCATCGGGCTGCATGGACAATCGCTGGGAGGGGGAACCGTGCTGGAGTATTTATCCATTGCCGATCCGCAGGTCAAGCTTGTCATAGCGGATTGCCCGTATTCCGATTTGACGGATTTAATGCGGCATCAGCTTACGCGCATCAACAAAATCCCTTCTGTGCCGTTCCTGTCCTGGGTGAACGCCAGAATTCGGCGTAAAGCCGGATTCAGCCTGGATCAGGTCAGCCCGATCCGTGCTGTTCGGAACAGCACGCTTCCGGTTATGTTCATCCATGGCACCAAGGATAATTACGTGCCTACCCGGATGAGTATCGAGATGTTTGAGGCCAAACCGGACCCGAAAAAACTTCTTCTAATCGAAGGCGCTATCCATGCGAACGCTTATCATATTGATCCCAAGCAATATCGGGAGAGCGTGCACTCTTTCCTTCGCGAACATATAGATCAACCCGTGAGAGCACCTCAGCCAGAAGCTGAACGGGTGTCACAGCCGGAAACGGAGGCAGCGCCTGCCCCGCATCCTTTCCAGCTTGAGCTGGACGGCTCGCTTGAAACGGTTTAGACCGGTAGCCCAAAAAAGCCCCCGCCTGCACGCATAAGAAAGCGTGAGTCGGGGGCTTCTTTTAATGTTATGCTGTTAGCTACTTACGCCATGGAGTCTGCCTTCTTCGGATTCACCGGTTTAAGCACTTCATCGCAAAGCTCCTTAAGCCTGCTCTGAATTTCTTTAAATTCCTCGATCCCGGCTCCCGTGAGGCTGTATCCTTCACCGTGCGCCGTCAGGAAGTTCTCTTCGGTCAAGCGTTCGAGCTCATGCTTAACCTCCCTGTCGCCAACCTTATATCCATGGCGCTCCAGCTCGGGCTGCATCTCGCTAATCGTTAGATCCCGCTCATGGGCGTGATAGAGCATATGAATACCGATAAACAAATTCTGTACATCTGCCCGCATTAAGGTTCTCTCCCTCCACCTGATTAAATTGATACCTGGTTATGTCATACATTACCCTTGCGCCTGGAAGAGGAATCAGCCGGATTCACTTGGAGTTTTTCTTCCCATGGCTTGTCCCTTGACGAATATCATATACTTATACTAAGGTGATTGAACCAACGCGAATAAAGGAAGGGCGGATAACCACATGTTTCAAAACACACCCTATGAGGGCACCCGGAGCGAGCAATACGCCCAGGTCCTGAACCAGCTAAAAGCACTTATACACGATGAGCCCAATGCCATTGCCAATTTGTCCAATGCCTCGGCGCTGCTTAAGCAGTTTCTGTCCGATACGAATTGGGTCGGCTTCTATCTCTATGATGGCAAAGAACTGGTGCTCGGGCCGTTCCAAGGACTGCCCGCTTGCATCCGGATTCCGATGAATCGCGGCGTTTGCGGCACGGCTGCTGCTGAACAGACGACACTGCTTGTTGCCGATGTACATGAATTCCCCGGGCACATTGCCTGTGATGCAGCTTCGAACAGCGAGATTGTAGTTCCGATGATGGTGGATGGCGCTTTGTATGGCGTTCTCGATATCGATAGTCCGCTGAAGAACCGTTTCGACCAGCAGGATCAAGCTTTTCTGGAGGAATTTGTCCACATATTGGAAGGGCAGCTCACATTATAATCAGGATGATTTGACGTATTCTTCCGTACACTAACCAAGGATTTGAAACCACAATTCTTAGGAGGAATACACACCATGTACCAAATGAATAACAACAACTCGCAAATATCGCAGCAAATTCGCCAATGCGAGCAGATTCTTCAGCAGTTGACCCAGCAAACGCAGCAGGGTTCGGCTATGTACCAGCAGCTGATACAGCAAGAGCAGCAAAATGCTGCCCGCCTTGAGGAGCTCGCTCAGCGTGAGCGCCAAGCGGCACAGATGATCCAGTCTGCCCTTCAAGGCCATCAACAGGCGATGCAGCAGTATCAGCAAATCTCTCAGATCGTTAGACAAGTCGAGAATTCCGTGCAAGCTCACAACCAAACACAGCACATTCAGCCTTCGTTTGGCCAACAGGGTTTTCCTAATACACATCAAGGCCAAGGCTTCCAATAAGAAAGTTAAAGGGGTATCTCGCAGGTCGATAAGTTCTGTGAGATACCCCTTTTTTTGTATTTCTTATTACTTCTTCTCTTCACTTACACTGAATTCGATCTCGGCTTGTATCTTATAGCGCTTGGGCTCTTCCCCGTTCGAATCGCCCTGGTCCGCGCCGTTCGACTGTGAATCAATCACGAAATCCGCGGATCCGTAGACGACGTAGCGCCCGCCCGGAAAGCCATCCTTCAGGGAAAGGATGAAATCTTTGTACTTTTTATCGTCTTTACCGCCGTATCCGCTACGCATTTTATAATACTCGCGCAGGGGCTCCCCCTTTTTCAGCGTGGTCGTAATATAAGGCTCATTCATGGCGTAACTGATGTCATAGTCTCTTGTGAGCTCTTTCATCGGGAAAAAAAAGGCGGAGGCTGCATGGCCAATCGTAACCTCATCCTGCTCGCCTATATACTCCAGTTCCGCGAATACTTGAACCTGATCCCCATGCTCGTACTGCCCCTTCTCGCTAACGAGGCGATACAAGAAGTCCCCGTCGGAAACTTCTGCATGATTTTCCCTGGCAGCTCTATTCAATGAAGGATCAGACGGACCCGCCCCTAGTGTCTCCTGCTTCACACAACCTGTTAGCATAATAACCATCAAGATAAACCCCATAGAAAGGTAGCTTTTCATCTTCATCTTCAATTTCACCTCAACCTTCCAGACGGATGGTCAGAAGGCAATGTTGCACAGAAATGCAAAAAAGTCGCATCCAATACTCCTCAAAATTGCGAAGTTTTGGATCGACTTATAGTCAAACGGTTCTATTAATGACAGCCCAGTTGTAACCCGAGGACTGCGTCGAATTTCAAGACTCGTAAATGTTCTTTACCCGTCCCACCTGGCCATCCTGAAGGCGTACTTTAATGCCATGCGGATGGTTCGGAGAATTGGTCAGAATATCCTTGACCACGCCGCGGGTTAATTTGCCCGTTCGCTGATCCTGCTTCAATACGATATCAACCTCAAGTCCCGGTTTGATATGGGAACGCTGCCCACCATTCATCGTCGTCCCTCCTGTCCATTTCTTGATGCTGTCCGTTCTCTATTGTCCACCATACTGAAATCAAAGGTGAAAAGCAAATCCCAAACAACAAAGGACTGCCCGTTAAAGATCATTCAGATCTATTCGGACAGTCCTTCTATCACATTCTAAGTAAGAATATATACTTAATAAAAATTGATAATGATGCGTTACAGGACGCTTCCGCCATGCACGAAGCGATTTTTCCAGGAATCACCGAAGGTACCTACAAGGACACCACCGGATTGTTTCGAGTACGTATGCAGCAGCTTATTGTCTCCCAAATAAATAGCTACATGGGTGATCCGCTGTTTGGACTTGTCCAATCCGGCATAAGCGGATGCCGATGAACCTCTGTAACTCATAAAGAATACCAGGTCCCCGCGTTTTAATTGATTAACGTTATATACAGCTGTTCCTTTGTCCTTGATGTACTGCCCTTGCTTGCGGGAATCGCTTGGGAGCGTAATGTTAGCGCCGTCCATAAATGCGCGGCGGACAAAGGCCGAGCAATCAAAGGTTTTCGTTGAGCTGCGGTTAGAACCGAATTCATATGGCGTGCCCAGATACTTCATCCCTGCACTGATTACTTTTTCAACGCTGGCACTGGCAGAGGGCGCGGTACTTCCCGAATTGCCGGAATTGTTAGAAGATCCATTACTTTGGTTAATATATTTAGACGAAGCATAACCCTGCTTGCCGTCCGAAGTTTTGATCTTATACCAGCCTGAGCTGCTGCCCAGAATTTGAACGCTATCCCCTTTATACACACGATCCAAGACTTTACCAGAAGTCGAAGGCTGATTGCGCATGTACACGTTCGAGCTTGCTACACCTTTTGTTACAGACTGTACGCTGGCAGCAGCCACTTCATTCACAGACCCATATCCGTAAGAACCAAGAACAGCTGCTGATAGAAGCGCTCCGGCCATCAATTGTTTAAAGCTTTTTTTCGAGAAAATAAGTATCTCCCCCATCTCGTTAGATTGTGGAATGACGAAATTGTCATTTTCGTGATCCCGCAATCATTATAGACAGGCCATGTCTCGGGACGCATGCTACCATCCTCACAAAAACGCATGCCAACTATTGGCAAAGAGGAGGACTTTAGTCTCTTTTTATACTTAAATTTAGTATAAATAGATTATTATAGAAATAAAACATGCCAAAATAACCCAACCATCCCGGTATAACGAACGCCGGAATTCTCTGTTGGGTCTTTCTGCTTACCATATATACGTATCTTTTCTTACTATTGTTGCATGAGAGAATATATTTCGATCCTTCTTACAGCTAAAAAAAGCTAAAAAAGCCTGTCCAAACGGGTGTCCCCATCTGACAGACTCTAGTTTATCGTACATCCTAAATTTCATTCCACTACAATTTTGTAAACTTTTGACCTTATGGCCTCTTGGAATAGAGCGGATACCCAGGGTTTTCCGGTACGTCAATCAGGATGACCCTCACATTGTCTTGCGCCTTAAGGCTTAGCGTCTCGCCCTGCTTCGTATCCATTACCATAAAGTCCCGCTGACGAAATAGAAGGCTTTCCTCTTCGCCACAAAAGCTGCCTGCTCCCCTTACGGCAAGCACAGCTGCTCTCCTGCCGGACTTCAATTCATACTGAGCTTCGTTCCCGGCCAGAATCTGAATATCCAGCATCCTCACATCCACAGATAAATCGGTTGGTGCGGAACCGCCAATCATCGTTTTAACCAGCCCACCCTGTATGCGGGTTACCGGAAAGGAATCCGGTCGATACTGACGACAGGCAGGATTCTGTTTCAATGAATCGCGAAGATACGGCTCGAACCAAATCTGAAATCCTTCTGCATCCGGCCCAGTCAGACGTTCCTCGTGCGTTAGTCCGGAGCCGGCCCTCATCAATTGCAGGCCTCCAGGCCCCAACTCATCGTGCGTGCCATGCGAATCCTTATGAACGCCCTTTCCCTGAATCATATAAGTCACGATTTCAAAACCCTGATGGGGATGAGGCGCGATATAACCTTCGACGGGCGAACGGAACCAGGACCAATAGAAAAGCGGTCCCACCCGGGTCACGGCAGACCCTTCTCCGGAGAAACCGATCGGCTTCTGCTCCGTTATCCTTCCTCCATCGAGAGAGCCCTTGCTCTGATTCTCGGGTGGATATACATTTCCTATCATGTCCAGTCTCCTCCTTTCACCTATCCATGATTGACCTTGAACAGGTGCTGCATTGATTATCTCGGCTTTAAGATAGTATTAACGATAACAGAATATATATCAACATCCTTAAATTCCCTTATTGAGAATGCATATTTGCGAATCACTTTTCAGTGTATTTTCAGTTTATTTTCAGTTCACGTTCAGACTTCATTCAGCTAGAGCACGTATGATAAAGTTGAAGGAATGAGATAAGAGGAGTTTTGTGCTATGGAATCAATGCATCGTATTCGCGTTTTGCTAGTGGATGACGAGCCTCATATACTGCAGTTTCTGGCGCTTGGTCTGCAAAATGAAAGGTTTGAAGTGCGAACGGCCCCCGATGGGGAACGTGCGATAATGGAAGCAAGCCGCTTCGAGCCGCATATCATCGTACTGGATGTGATGATGCCGGGAATGGACGGACTTGCGGTATGCAGACGTTTGAAGGCGGAGGGTCGAGATGTCGCGATCATTATGCTTACCGCGAAGGACGAGATTGATGATCGCGTGAAGGGCCTCATGATTGGAGCGGACGATTACATGGCCAAGCCCTTCAGTTTCGAAGAGCTGCTTGCCCGAATTCAAGCAAGGCTGCGCAATCAGTTCCCGAGTCTGCTGGGTGAAATCCGGCTGGGCCCATTCACCATCGATGACCGGAAGAAAGAAATTGCATACCAGGAGGCGGCCCTTGAGCTGTCGCCCACGGAGTATAAACTGCTTAAACTGCTTGTAACCAAACACGGCAGCGTGTTGAGTAAAACGAACATTTTGAATATTGTGTGGAATTACGACTTTGGCGGAGAGGATAACATCGTGGAGGTTTATATCCGATCCCTGCGCGAGAAGCTCGGTGATAAGGAACACCGGGTCATTCGCACGCTTCGCGGAGCCGGCTACCGGGTCGATTTGCCATGAGTTTGCGAAACCGTGCACGTTCATCCGGACCTCCGTCGCTACGTACGCAGCTCCTGTCACGATCCCTCATCGTCTTGGCGCTTCTGCTTGTGCTGATCGGCGCATTGCAATATGTATTGATGAAAAATGCCCTGTTCCGCAATCAAGCCGAGGCGCTTTCCCTCCAGGCTCGCTCTATCCCCGTGGAGCTATGGGAGCCTGATCGGGAGCCGCGCAACCGGCCTGCTGAGCGAAATAACGAAGCCCTTCCGGAAAACCCCCGTCAGGGAGATAGACCTATGCTCTTTCTGCCGAATATGTCGCTTGCCAAGATCGCGGCGAACGGAAACTACACCGACCTGACCAGTGACACCGGTCTCTCCGCACCGCAGCTGACAGCAGGGGCTTATACCTCGATTCTGGAGCAATTCAAAGAGCGCCAGCCCGTTGCGTATGAAGTGATTGACAATACCGAAGGCACCGAGCAGATCGTTGTCTTTCGCCCTTACGGCAGCCCAAACAGCCCTTCCGGTATACTGCAGCTTGGAATGGATGCACAGCCGCTGCATGCCGTTCTGTTGCGGCAGCTGCTGATTTTTGCCGTACTGGCTATACTTGCCATGGCTGCGGGGGTTGCATTGTACTTGCCTTTGCTGCGCCGGACGCTCCACCCGCTGAACCGAATGGTCGAAACGGTAGAACGCACCGACGCCGGAAACTTGGCGGAGCGTATTCCTGCCGTGCAGGGTCAACGGGAGATTGACCGCTTGGCGGAATCGTTTAACGGTATGCTGAAAAGGCTCGAAGATGCGTTTGAAACGGAACGCGAAGCCAAAGAGCAGATGCGGAGGTTTATTGCCGATGCTTCCCATGAGCTGCGAACGCCGCTCACTTCGATTCACGGCTTTCTGGAGGTGCTTGGCCGCGGGGCCGCCGACAACCCAGAGCAGCTGCATGCTGCACTATCCAGCATGCACGGGGAATCCAAGCGCATGAAGAAACTGGTCGAGGATTTGCTTCTGTTAGCCAAGCTTGACCGCAAGCCGGAGCTTCATCTGCAGGATACCCGGCTGGATCGGCTGCTGTTTGAGATGGAGCCCCATTTAAGGATGCTTGCCCAAGGCAGGAACGTAACGATTCAAGCAGCAGTCGTGCTGTGCCGGTGTGACTCCGACAAGATCAAGCAGATCATCTACAATCTGTTTCATAATGCGGTACAGCATACCGATGCTGCCACAGGGCGGATTACCGTCACGGTGGATAGAACCAAGGACCATGCCGTACTGCTGGTCAGCGACAATGGAGCCGGGATTCCGAAGGAGCATCTGCCCCATCTATTCGAGCGCTTCTACCGCATCGATGAATCCCGGACCAGACAGCACGGCGGTGCAGGTCTTGGACTGTCCATCACCCAGTCCATTATTAACGCGCATGGCGGTCAGATGAGCGTGGACAGCACGGTTAACCATGGAACGGTTTTCCGTGCGGAATGGCCGGGTATCATTCATCCCCTCCTTGATGGCTAAATAACACGAAATCAGAAAACAACAAAAAGGAGATCATGAATGCTCATGATCTCCTTAGACTGGTCGATTGGATTTATCATAGTTATTTGTTTGGCAAACTCCCCCCACTCTCCCTAATGCCACCTACTGTCTTCGCTCACGTAATTTTTCCTTATATCCTGACAATTTGGTACAATACAGACGGTACGAGAATGTCAAATGAAGGGACTATGATCGATATGTTCAAAATTTTCATTGTCGAAGACGATGCCGGGCTGGTCGGCCTACTGAAAGAGTATCTTCATAAATTCGGTTACGCGACGCAGTCCGTTCATGATTTCGAGACGGTACGCGATCAATTTGAATCTTATGACCCTCATCTTGTGCTCCTGGATATCAATTTGCCTAAATTCGACGGCTATTATTGGTGCCGACAGTTCCGCAGCCTCTCCACCTGCCCGATCATCTTCATCTCCGCCCGCGACGGGAAAATGGACCAGGTGATGGCGCTGGAGAACGGCGCAGATGATTATATAACCAAACCCTTTGACTACGAGATTGTCATGGCCAAAATCAAGAGCCAGCTCCGGCGGGCCTACGGCTCCTATGCTGCCGGTCAGAATGAGCGTGTCCTCAGCGTTGCCGGACTCACGCTTGACGTTGAGCGTCTCTCCGTTTCGCTCGGACAGACCCAAGCGGAGCTCAGCCATACCGAGGCCAAAATATTGGACGAATTAATGAAGAAGCCCGAGCAGATTGTCAGCAGGGACCGGCTCCTGGAGAAAATATGGGATGATCAGGCCTTTGTGGACGATAATACGCTGAATGTGTACATCACCCGCGTCCGCAAGAAACTAACCGCCCTCGGAATCGAGGACGGTCTTCAAACCGTGCGCGGGCGCGGCTATCGGCTGGTACCGAGCTGGGGGGACGAAGCATGAGGCTATTTCTGCAAGAGCAGCGTCCCTTAATGATTGTCTATATCGCCCAGCTCCTTGTCGTAACCCTGATCTACAGGCTGGACGGTTATCGCAATTTGACGGTCAGCCTGTACGCGGGCATCATCAGCTTACTGCTGCTGCTCGGCTATCTGGCCTTCCGGTTCATTGCCAACCGTTCCTTCTATAAACGATTGGAGCAGCCGCTCCCGGGAGAATCCCTCACCGGCGAATCCTCGGCAGAATCCTCCCATACCCCGCTCGCCGAAGCGCTTCATCAGCTGCTGAAAACCCAGTTCCGGCATTACACCACGGATCTGCATAACTATAAGCATAAGATTGAAGGCCATCTACAGTTCATCAACCAATGGGCCCACCAGATGAAAACGCCGATATCAGTCATCCACCTGATTCTTCAGGATGACGATGATCCCCGTTTTGCCGCGATCGGCGACGAGCTGGACCGGCTCAAAAAAGGGCTTGATCTGGTGCTGTATACTGCCAGGCTTGATACATTCGAGCATGATTTCCATGTGGAAAACCTGCCGCTTCAGCGAATCGTCCGGAATGTCACCTCCGAGCAAAAGCGTCTGTTTATCCGGCGGAGAATATACCCGTCCATCCGGATCGATTCCGGATTAACGGTAGCCACGGACGAGAAATGGCTTTCTTTTGTGCTGACACAGCTGCTGACCAACGCAGTTCGATATACGCTGAAGGAACAAGGCACCCTCTTTTTCAACGGCTACATCCGGGGGAATCAAATTGTGCTTGAAATCCGGGACGAGGGCATCGGTATTCCCCAAAGCGACCTGCCACGGGTGTTCGATCCTTATTTCACCGGAGAGAACGGTCGCCGGTTCCAGGAATCGACAGGCATGGGACTGTTTCTGGTCAAACAAATATGCGATAAGCTTGGACATGCCTTCGAAATCGAATCCAAGGTCGATGAAGGAACGACGGTCCGCATCGTTTTTGCGGATTCTGCAGGCCGCATCGCACCATAAATTCCACCGGCAGATGGAAGGGAACGGCAGTACATGCTCTTTAAGAGCGCTGCGGCTTATTCCCCGATCTGCTTACATCAGTAAAAGAAACCTTACAAGGTTGTAAGGTAACTGTAAGTTACGAATATGGCATGGACGCAAACGAATCTTTTACAATGATAACATCGTTATAGAGGAGTGAAGATATGCCCATCCTGAGCGTCAAGCATTTATCCAAAATCTACGAGGGCAAAGTGGCGTTCCAAGCGCTGAGCAATATTCACTTCAACGTCGCCAAAGGCGAATTCGTCGGCATTATGGGACCTTCCGGCAGCGGAAAAACGACGCTCCTCAATCTGATTGCCACCATTGATCAGCCCACGGCCGGGGAAGTGATCATAGGCGGACGCAATCCCCATCTGCTCAGCAGGAGCGATACCGCTCTGTTTCGGCGCCGGGAGCTGGGCTTCGTCTTCCAGCATTTCAATCTGCTGGATACGCTGACCGTTGAGGAAAACATCGTTCTTCCGCTGACGCTGGAAGGCATGCCGCTGGACGAAATGGGCATCCGGCTGAACCGGATCGCAGACCGGCTCGGCATTGGGTCCATTCTGCACAAGCATACCTACGAGATTTCCGGCGGACAGATGCAGCGCACCGCCATCGCCAGGGCGCTCATTCAGGAGCCGTCCCTGATTCTGGCCGACGAGCCCACGGGAAACCTGGACTCCAGAGCCTCCAAAGAAGTGATGCAGACGCTATCCGCTTCGAGCAAAGAGGCTTCCGCAACGATTCTCATGGTCACTCATGATCCGGTGGCAGCCAGCTACTGTGACCGCGTCTTGTTCATCAAGGACGGTCAACTATATAATGAAATGTATTGCGGTGACAACCGCCAAGCCTTTTTCCAGAAAATCATCGACATGCTGGCGCTGCTGGGAGGAGGAAGTCATGACCTTTCGACAATTCGCTTTTAGGAATGTCCTGAGGAATAAGCGGACCTATGCGGCATATTTCTTAAGCAGTGCATTCTCCGTCATGATTTTCTTTGTGTGCGCGCTGTTCCTGTTTCACCCTTCCATCACGGACGAGATGTTCTATCCGGTTGTGATCCAGGCGATGGTTGGCGCAGAGCTAATTATGTACGTATTCTCGTTTTTCTTCGTGCTGTATTCCGTCGGGGCTTTCTTGAAGACCCGTAAGCGCGAGTTCGGCATTCTGTTCATGCATGGCATGACGGACCGCCAGTTTAACAAGATGGTGTTTCTTGAAAATATGATCATCGGCGTAAGCGCGATTGCAACGGGCATCCTGTTCGGCATCATTACAGGCAAGCTGTTCCTGATGGCAGGCTCAGCCTTTCTCGGAGTCCCGCCCCTGCCGTTTCGACTGAGCCTGCGCGCGCTGGGGCTGACGATCGCGAGTTATGTGCTGCTGTTCCTCATCATCTCGCTGTGCACACCCTGGCTGCTGCGGCCCAAAGCGCTAATCGACTTGTTCCAGTCCGGACAGCGGCCGAAAACCGCGCCCAGGACATCGCCGTGGTTATCCATTTTGGCGGCTGCCCTGCTGTTGGTCAGCTACGGCCTGGCGGCCACGACAAGCGCATCGACCCTTGCGCTGCGCATGTTTCCGGTTACCTTAATGACGATGATCGGCACGTATCTGTTGTATACCCAGCTTGGAGTTGCTCTCGTGCGGAGGTTGAAGCAAAGCCGCCGGTTAGCCTGGAGAAGGACCAAGCTGATCTCGCTATCCAGCCTGCAATACCGGCTGAAGGATCATGCCCAGATGTTCTCGATGGTGACGATCGTGCTGGCCGTGTCTTTTTGCTCGGTAGGCGTATTTGCCTCCATCCCGGTGCTCACGAAGCAGTTCAACGAGGACTTCCCAGCCGCCATCGGTTATCTCGCCAAAACGGGAGATGCCTCCGAGGAGCAGCATTTGAACGAAATCCGGCATGAGCTTGAATCGAGAAAAATACCGTTTGAAACGCTATCGTTTCGCGTTAAATATACGGATGCCGTACTGGCATCGGCGCAGGTCGGTCCATCGGAGATTCCGTTGACACTGATCTCGTTCTCCGACTATAAGGCGGCCGTCGTGATGGCGGGACTGCCGTTTAACGAACAGCCGCCGAGCGGCGAGGAGGCCCTTGTCCTCATTGCTTCGCAAAACGACAGAGCTTATATCCGCAACCGGGATTACGCTTCTTACCGGCTGCGGGATTCCGACATCCGGCTGCGTGAAATCGGTTATTCCGATCATGTCGGCGTGCCGGAATATTTGCTGCCGGAGATAGATGACGATTCCCGTTTCGGCGGACTGGTCGTCAGCGACGACATCTTCGCCGCTGTCACGGATCCGGTCCGGCAGGAACGGTACACCGGCTTCTACGTGGATGATTTTACGGAGACCGAGGGCATCGTCCCTCACTTGGCCCCGAGCGGTGCCGTGCGTTATGAGATGGACCGGCCTTACGCGCTGGCGGTCAGCGGCACGCTGTTTGCCCTTCGGGACAGCCTGTACAATATGCTGCTCTTCGCGGCATTGCTTGTGGGCACGGTGTTTTTTATCGCGGCAGGAAGCTTCCTGTACTTCCGCCTCTATGCCGATCTGGATTACGACCGCAGGCATTATGCCACGATATCCCGGATCGGGATGACGGATAAGGAGTTCCGGCGGATCGTAACCGGACAGCTGGCGCTGCTGTTTTTTGTACCGATCAGCCTTGCGATCGTGCACAGCATCTTTGCTTTCATCGCGCTGCAAAGCTATTTCTATTTATCCATTGCGGCTGAAATGGGCATTGTGCTGATCAGCTTCCTGATGATGCAGGTCCTGTACTTCTTTTTCATCCGCAGCCAGTATCTGCGCAAGCTGAAGCAGACCCTTATATAAAGGATGGCAGAGACATCCTTATCTTTTGAAAGAGGTGTAACTTTTGGAAAACTGGATTACGGACATTATGGAGAAGTTCGGCTATGTCGGCATCCTGCTGATGATTGCGCTGGAAAACGTATTTCCGCCGATTCCCTCCGAGGTCATTCTTACCTTCGGCGGATTTATGACCACCTACACGAAACTGACGGTCCCGGGCGTCATTATTGCAGCTACGATCGGATCTATAGCCGGTGCTGTTATTCTGTACGGAATTGGTCGCCTGCTCGATGTTGAGCGGCTTGAAAAAATCGTGGATCGCTGGGGGCATATCCTCCGCGTCAAAAAAGAAGACATCCGCAAAGCGGATGCCTGGTTCGATAAATACGGCTACTGGACCGTGCTGTTCTGCCGTATGATTCCACTGATCCGGAGCCTGATCTCCATCCCGGCAGGGATGTCCAACATGAAGTTCGGCATGTTCCTGCTCTTCACGACCATCGGTACCCTGATCTGGAACGTTATTCTGGTATGCGTGGGAGCCGCTGTCGGTGATTCATGGGAAAATATCGTGGCCTTCATGGACGTCTATTCCAATATCGCTTATGCTGTAATAGCTGTGGCCGTGATTTCGTTCCTGTTCTTTTTCTTCCGCAAGCGGAGAAAGTCAGCTTAAGTCAGCTTTGGATCACACGCATTTCATGCCATTCATCATTCATATCATTATATTTAATATTTTTTGTAAGGGAGAGACTATAGGTCATGGATTTTTTAACCATCCTCAAAGCAATTATTCTGGGAATCGTCGAGGGACTGACCGAGTTCGCTCCTGTATCCTCTACCGGTCATATGATCATCGTTGATGATATGTGGCTGAAATCCGAGGAGTTTCTGACGAAATACGTAGCCAACACGTTCAAGGTCGTCATTCAGCTCGGCTCCATTCTCGCCGTTATCGTGGTGTTCAAGGACCGCTTCCTGGATCTCTTGGGACTCAAGCGCAAAAAACCAGAAGCCGGCGTACCGGCGGGTACGGGCAGACTGAGACTCAGCCAGGTTATCGTCGGTTTGATTCCGGCGGGCGTGCTGGGCGTCTTGTTCGAAGACCTTATTGACGAGCATTTATTTTCTACCGAAACGGTGCTGATCGGGCTTGTGATCGGAGCCATCTTCATGATCGTTGCCGACAAGGTCAGCTCGAAAAAAGAGCCGAAAGTGGTCACTGTCGATCAAATTACGTACAGGCAGGCATTCAGCGTCGGACTGATTCAATGTCTGTCGCTCTGGCCGGGCTTCTCCCGCTCCGGCTCCACCATCTCCGGAGGCGTCATGCTCGGCATGAGTCACCGCGCGGCGGCTGACTTTACCTTCATTATGGCTGTGCCGATCATGTTCGGAGCCAGCTTGCTGTCGCTGCTGAAGAACTGGGAATACTTCACGCTGGAGGCTCTTCCGTTCTTCATCGCCGGTTTCGTGGCAGCCTTCGTCTTCGCCTTGATCTCCATCCGCTTCTTCCTGAAGCTGATTAACCGGATCAAGCTGGTGCCGTTTGCGATCTATCGGATCGTGCTCGCTGCTATTATTGCGTTGGTGCTTTATCTGTAGAACCGTTCGTTCATGAATATTGAATGCACAAGATTGAAAAAAGGCGGGGCTGTCCCTAAGTCATCTTCAATGACTTTTGGGACAGCCCCGCCTTTTATTAAGGATGCGCGGATAGCTATCATACAACTGTATCTCTTTTGTTATAGAATTTCGTTTACCGCATTCGAGAACCATTTCGCGATGATTTGCGGCCTTGTGATGGCGCTGCCTACAACCACACAATAAGCTCCCATTTCGATCGCTTTTGCAGCCTGCTCCGGTGTGTTGAAGTTGCCTTCTGCAATGACTGGCTTCTTACACTGCTTAATCAGTTCTTCCAACACGGTGAACTTCTCCACATGCTGAGACTGCGGTGTATAACCAATGAGTGTCGTTCCAATGTAGTGGAACCCCAATCGATCTGCTCGCAACCCCTCTTCCGTTGTGGAGATGTCCGCCATGAACTTCTGCGAAGGATATTTTGTAAAGATCGATTGCAGGAATGCCTCATCCTGATCCATCGTTGCTTGCACAGCAATAATCTCAACCCCCGTACCAACAAGCGCATCCACTTCGGTCATGGTCGCTGTAATGAACGATTGCATGCCCGGATATTCTTTTTTGATAATGCCAATAATGGGCAGCTCAACTTGCTTCTTTATTTCCTCGATGTCTTCAACGCTATTAGCACGGATCCCCACCGCACCGGATTCGGCTGCCGCAATGGCCATACGTCCCATAATAAATGAACTATGCAACGGTTCGCCTGGCAAAGCCTGACATGATACAATTAATCCTCGTTTCACAATATGTTCCCTCCATGCCCTATCCTCTTTTATTCTTCTCCAATAGCCTCATTTATCTTTTGTTTAATTAAGTCGGCTTTTGCGCCAAATACAGCCTGAATCCCGCCTTTTACCTCCAATACTGCAGTAGCACCCAGTTCTTTGATTGTATCCTTATCTACTTTCGATACATCTTTGACGGCAACACGAAGTCTTGTAATACATGCATCGACATCTTCCAGGTTCTCCTTGCCACCAAGCGCATTCAGCACTTTCATCGCGGTCTCTCCAATACTGTCCTTGGTTTCAACCGATACGCTCTCCCCATCACTTTCACGTCCCGGTGTCGCCACATTGAATTTCGTAATTAAGAAGCGGAACACAAGGTAATAGATGACAGCCCAGAAAAGCCCCACAATAATGACATAGATCCAATTAGTTTTGGCATTCCCCTGCAGAACCCCAAAGAGCATGAAGTCGATGGCCCCGCCAGAGAAGGTATTCCCGATACGAACGGATAACATATCCGCGATCATAAAGGATAGACCATCTAGAGCCGCATGAATCACATATAACCAAGGAGCGACGAATAAGAACATAAACTCAATCGGCTCCGTAATCCCTGTCAGGAACGATGTCAGCGCTGCACTAAAGAACAAACCAAACACAAGCTTGCGACGGTGCTTCGGAACGCAATGATACATCGCAAGACATGCCGCAGGAAGACCAAACATCATCGTAGCAAAACGTCCTGCAAAAAAACGGGTTCCTTCGGAGAACATTCCAACATGATTCGGATCAGCCAGTTCGGCAAAAAAGATTTTCTGCGCACCCACCACTTGCTGACCTGCAACCGTGGCGACACCGCCCAGCTCTGTGAACCAGAACATCGGATAAATCATATGGTGTAGACCAACAGCACCTGTAAGACGAAGCAAGAATCCGTATAAATAGGTACCGAAATATCCCATTCCGGCTATAGCAGTCCCTGCCGCTACCAGCCAGCCTTGAAACGTAGGCCAGATTAAGAAGAAGATCCCGCCTACAAAAATAGCACTAAAAGATGAGACGATCGGAATAAACCGTGAGCCTCCAAAAAATCCTAGAAAGGAAGGTAATTGAATCCCACGGTATCGATTGTTCAAATAAGTAACCAGGATACCAATGACAATAGCCCCTACAACTCCGGTGTCAATGGATTCAACGCTTGGATTAAATACCGTGATCATTGCACCAATCGATGCATTCATAACCAGGAACGAGACGGCTGCCGCCAGCGCAGCAGTACCTTTATCTTTTTTCGCTAGCCCCACGGCAAGACCAATACACATGATTAGCGCTAAGTTGGCAAACACAACATTGCCGGCTGCCGACATAATTTGAAAAACAGCTTGTAAAAACCGCGTATTCAGAATCGGATATGCAGCAATCGTATTCGCATTCGATAAGGCTCCCCCAATCCCAAGCAGCAAACCCGCAGCAGGTAGGATTGCAATCGGTAACATAAATGACTTACCAAGCTTTTGCAACTGTTTAAACATGGATTTTCCTCCTATTGGATCAATCATTGTATTCCATCGCGATATGTCAATTCTACATCATGAAATTATTTTAGTAAATATAATTTAACTGAAATAATTTTATTTTTGGTAATTAATCTATGACACTTAGTATGAACAATCACAATAAAAAACCTGTGCCCTCCAGCAGACGAAAAATACGTCAACTTCTGAGGTTCACAGGTACGATGAAAGCTTTATTATTAATCCATTCGGTTGTGTTCAAGAATCGTATTCACTGTAATTTGCATCCGACTATTTAAATCCGCATCCTCGAGTAAGATCATACATAAAATATCTATCGCATACATGACGGAAAATTGACTATTTACAAACCTTTCTTTATCAACAAACAATGTATTGGAGACCAAAATAAAAGAGTCCACTTGTTGCGCCAGTGTACTTTCGGAGAAGCTGGTCAGACAGATGACTTTGCACCCATTATTCTTTGCAATTCTGGTTGCGTCGACAATGACAGACGTTTCCCCTGAACTGGAAATCGCAATAACGAAATCATTCTCGTTCACGATCGAACTATTGATCAGCATTAAATGAGAATCCGTAATACTCTGCACATTGAAGCCCATACGCAGCAAGCGAAGCATCATTTCCTTCGCTGAAAGTCCCGAGCTCCCGATTCCGTATATGTAAATTCGTGCTGCGCTCTTAATCGCTTCAGCAAGTCGATGCAAATATGTAATGTCCAGCAATTGATTCGAACGCTCAATGACCGTCTGATAGAATTTAGATACTTGTATGAGAATATTGTCCTCCGCCGAAGGAGCCGTCGCAGTACGAAGCCTGCCCAACTGAACCTTCAATTCGGCAAAATTACGGCAACCAATCTTCTTGCAAAAATGCGTGATTGTCCCATTCGAGACACCAACATGGTTCGCCAGCACAGATATATTCATGTTATTAATTGATTGACCTTCTTGAAGAATATAATTCGCTACCAACTGTTCTTTCTTCGAGAAACTCGGATATAACTGCTGAATAACCATATAAATATCCATTGAATCCACCACCGCCATTTGGGAATTATAACAAAAAAAGCATATGGATTCAATATTATTGCTATGGGCGTGAATGCTAGTGCCCATCCTGAATCCTAGTTCGTAAAAACGGATATACAGAGAATGATATCGAGCTCGTCCGGAAGACCGATTTTTAGTAAACAACGTCCGTTCTGTCCGTCAACGAATATCATAAATGCGGGTACTTCGAGGAGCAGACTACTACAGTTGGTCCTTTGAATAATACCGTACCTTCTTACCATGACAGCTGGCGTATTCAATCTCAGCCCGAGTGCTGTCTCCAATATAGCCATTCACATCGATTACAAAGATTTCGTCCGACATATCGATTTTGCGGAAGTGCAGCTCTTTAAGCTTCCGCTCCTGCTCCTCCGTGATCTCGATCCCGTCGCTCTGCTCAAAAAAACCGACACTAAGAACGATATGTCCGCTTAACGTAAGCGCAGCTTCGACTTCCCGAAACTGTGCTTTAAACTTGGTCGAGCCGCATAGCGTTATTACCTGCATCGTACACCTTCCTTTTGGTAAATAGATACTCGTACTCTTCAGAAATATCGTGGACAAGAAAAGATGCGGATGATAAAAGTTTCTAATGCGCTAAATGCTCTCTATGATTGTCAGAATGATAGGGATAATTGCTCAAGACCATCATAGGAGTAAATATGGTGCAGCGCAACCATTCATCCATGAAGAAAAAGCCCTCCGATAAGGAGGGACTTCTGCCTAATGGTTGTACGGGGAATCCCCTATCCATCGATGAGCCAGGATTCATTCATTCTCAATAGCAGCTTGAAACCCCTCCGCCTCACTCTTCAAACGACAAATTGGCGGGCTCCTCCAGCAGCTCATAGTGAAAGTCGAGGTTCGTCGTAGGTACGCTGAGATCCACCTCTTCAAAGCGGAAGCTGTCCACCCACACCTTGCCTGTCCCCATCAGCAGGACACCGATCGAAATCGTGGCGCTGTCCTCGGGTACGTCGAGCACGATCGCATAGTGATTCCAGTGCGTGCTGCCCACAATGCGCCGGTCATTCATATTATCGAATTGGAGCACGTCTTCCGCACGATTATCGACGCGCATCCACAGCCCGCAGTATTCTTTGACGTTCTCGGTTTTGACAAAGCCGGAGAACCGCATCCGCTTGCCCGCATACTTGTCGGCTTTGAACTGCTGCATCATGGTCGCAAAAGCGCCATCTTCCATTGGGGTAAGGGCTTTTAGGTAACCGGAAGTGCTTCCTTGGTGGACGGTGGACCGGTCGACGCCGATTTCATAATCATGCGGATGACTTCCGCTCAGAAACCAGCCTTTTAATGCGGATTGCGTTTGCTGCTGCATATGATCCTCTCCTTTTTGGTAGCTTGAGTGTTGAGCGTGAACCGCAAAGATTTTGCGGTAACGCCCCGGCGGCATGCCGTACAATTTTTTGAATGCTCTCGTAAACGACTCCTGACTCTCGAAGTGACAGTGCAGGGAAATGTCGATAATCGCAGCCTCGGAGTGCAGCAGGAGCTGTGCTGCATAACAGAGTCTTCGTTTTCTAAGGTAATCCGCGATATTCATGCCAACCTCCTTCCGAAACAAGCGGTGGAAGTGATATGGCGAAAAACCGGCATAGGATGCAATATCCGTGAGGGTCAGCTGCTCCTCCAGATGCTGCTCCATGTACGCTATACTTTTTTGGATGATACGCTGGGTACTCAAGGTCAGGCCCTCCTTTGTTATTAGGATACCAAACGGGAGAAGAGCGTTTTTGATCTTTTTTGCCAACATAAGATAACCGTCTGTCGACGTGATTTCTCGCAAAACCAATCGCAAATAGCGGAAGCTGTCTTCTTGCGGAGATCAGGGAGGCTCAAGCTCTGAAATTTAATCTTTCTGAAATAAAAAAAGCCCCTTCGATTACGATCATCGAAGAGGCCTATTGCAAGCGAACTCATGCCATAAGAAAGCTAAGACGCGCCTCAACAGAGGCCTGGCTCCGTGATTCACAGCAGCCTCGTCTCGGGCAGGAAAAATGTATGTCATCCCTGATGACAGTTTCCTCTACCCGTTGTAATTCGGTGGATCCCCGAACTCCAGGGCACTCCCGCATTATATAGCCGAGCGCATTCTGCTGTACGGCTAAGCCGCATACCGCACTATCCCTGCGGCTTCAGCTGAACGGTGCGCTTGGTGCTTGCGGATTCGTACGCTGCAATGGCTACACGGGCAGAATAGTAGCCGTCTTCCCCCGTTATTTCGACCGGCTTGCCATCGCGAATGCTGTCGATAAAGCTGTTGACGAGACCTGCGTCCATGTCATCGCCCCAGAAGCTCCACGCCGCTTTACCAGTTACATCGCTGTAGACATCGTTCTTCTGAGCAAAGGAATCAATGTTCAGCACACCCTTGGTGCCAATGATCTCAAGCGTGACATCCCCCCAGGTAGGGAAGGTGCGATTACGGGACCAGCTTGGGTCCAGTACAGCAACAACGCCATTCGCGAATTTGACGTGGACCATGCCGGCATCGTCAATCTCTGTGTCATGGAAGAGCGTTTCCGCATGGGCGTATACTTCCTCTGCCTTGCTGCCCGTAAACCAATGCATCAGGTCCATCACATGGACGGTATGATCCAATACGGCGCCGCCGCCCGATTTCTCCCGTTCGATAAACCAGCCGCCCGGCATGGTTCCCCGGTTGGTTCCCTTCATGGCCAAAATTTCGCCGATTTGCCCTGCGTCAATCGCTTCCTTCGCCTGACGAACGGACGTAATATAACGGCAAGGAAAAGCCGTCATGAGCTGAACGCCATGATCCTTGCACACTTGAATCATCTCCAGCATTTCGGACTCGGACAAGCCTAACGGCTTCTCGCACAGCACATGCTTACCTGCCGCAGCGGCAAGTTTGGTGAATTCCGCATGACGCGCATTCTCCGAACAGATGACAACCGCATCCAGTTCCTGTGCCAGCAATTCATTATAGTCTGCATAATACGGTATGCCCCGGTCCACGGAGTAAGGGCGCACGCGCTCCGCGTCTTCATCGGCGACGCCGACCACCTCGACATCATCTCGCTTCAGCATGCCGAATAGATAGCTCGCTGCATGCATATGGGCAAAGCTGATAAAGCCTACTTTAACTTTCTTCATGAAACCGTCCCTCCGATCATCACGGGCTGTCCAGTCTGGGCCGATTGCTCCGCTGCCTGAGCGATTTCAACGGCGTAGCAAGCATCCTTAATACTTACGAGCGGCTCGCTGCCGTTTCGGATGCACTCGATAAAATGCTGCACCTCGTTATAATAAGGGTCATATAGGCTTGGGCTTGAAGGAACCTGTACGGCTGCTCCCTCGCCTGCCTCCGCATTCACCAGTTTAATGTCCAGAGACTGCACCTGATTGCTGTCAAATCTTATAATTCCCTGGTCTCCCGAGATCTCGAACTGCGTTGTAAACGGTCCGGGATACCCCCAATAGCCGGTTAGACTGGCGATTGCGCTATTTTTAAAATGAAGCGTAAGCTGGGCATACTCCATTTCAGGCTCATCCCGCTTAACGATGGAAGCATATACCGACTCCACTTCCCCGAACAGCCAGCAGGCAAAATCGATATCGTGAATCATGAGGTCCATGATAACACCGCCGCTCTTGCCTGGGTCGTTATACCATCCATCCATACCCTGCGGGTACGAACCGTACCGCTTAAAGTGAGCCATCTTCGGTGTTCCGATGCTTCCGGAGTGAGCCTGCCGATAAGCGTCATGATAGTTCGGGAAGAACCGGACGACATGTCCGATAAACAACCGGACTCCGTGCTTCTCGCAGGCTGCCTTCATTTCCTGTGCATCCTCCAGCGTTAATGCTGCCGGCTTTTCGCAGATCACGTGCAGTCCTTTTTCAGCTAACTTCAGTACAAACGGTTTATGGAGATAGGTGGGCAGACACACCGCAACCGTTTCCAAATCTTTTTGTTCAAACAGCGACTCTACATCCGTGTATGCCTTCGCCCCGGTCAAAGCTGCTGCCTGCTCAGCCCGCCCGGCGTTAATATCAACCACGCCTGTCACCGTTACTCCCGGCATTTTCGCCAAGTTGTGCGCATAGGCCGTTCCCATCGTTCCACAGCCCAAAATCGCTATGTTCATGCTTATCCCTCCAGTATACCTGTAATGACTTGGACCAAAAGGTGATGCCGTATCCGTTGTGCGCGAATACTACTCCACCCTGTTACATTCTTCATGTGACATGACATTCCTGCCTATATTTCACATGATTCGTGCTTTTTTGAACTTATGCCGCTAACTTGGTAAAGTGTATATATAGAGTAGAGAGAAAGGGTGTAGCGAGAACATGTCAGAACTTGTCGTTCAAACAAAAGACGGGCGTATTCAAGGCAGTTCGGAAAACGGAGTACGTGTATGGAAGGGAATCCCTTATGCAAAGCCACCGATCGGTCCGCTTCGGTTCCGTGCTCCCATGTCCCCCGATCCATGGGACGGGATAAAAGATGCTACCGCCTTCAGCCCCATGTGCCTTCAACCGCTTGAATCCACCTCAAGCATGCTTGGCGGAGGAGTGACCAAAACGGTGTCCGAGGATTGCCTCTATCTCAATGTGTGGGCACCCCTGAACACGCCGGCGGAGCCGCTGCCCGTCATGGTATGGATTCACGGGGGCACTTTTGTCACAGGCTCGGGCAGCTTGCCAAGCTATAACGGCGCGCCCTTCGTTCTCCGTGGAGACGTGATTGTGGTAACGCTCAATTACCGGCTGGGTCCGCTCGGCTTTCTCCATCTCTCTCCATTCGGTGAAGCCTATTCCTCCAATACCGGTTTATTGGACCAGATCGCCGCCCTGCAATGGGTGCGGGATCATATCGCGGCCTTCGGCGGCGACCCAGAGCGAGTGACGGTATTCGGAGAGTCGGCCGGCAGCATGAGCATTGCAGCCTTACTTGCAATGCCGGCAGCCAAAGGGTTGTTCCACCGGGCCATCATGCAAAGCGGTGCTGCCCAGGTCATGGCTCCGGAACAGGCAAAGATGGTAACGGCTGGTTTGCTTAAGGAGCTGGACATAACGCCTGATAAGGCCCATCAGCTTGAATCCCTCACAGGTGAGCAAATATTTGAAGCCGGGGAACGGCTGAAGAAACGAATTGGAGCCGGCGTCAACATGATCTTCCAGCCGGTGCTGGAACCGGACACGCTGCCTCATGATCCGCTGCAGGCTGTTCAATCGGGCTGGGCCAAAGACGTGCCGATCCTGATCGGAACAAATCACGATGAAGGGGCTTTGTTCTTCCGGCCGGACATGCCGCTTGTGAAGGAGAACGATCTTGTCCGCACCGTGGAGATGATGACCGGCATTGAGGATGCCGCCCCAATCACCAAGGAGTACCCGTACAGCATCGACGGACATGCCCAGATTATGACCGACCTGTATTTCTGGCGCTCGGCCCTGCAGTTCGCTTCCGCTCAGAGCAAACACGCGCCGGTATGGATGTACCGATTCGATTGGACGCTGCCGAATCATCCGGTTCTCGGCAAAGCGATGCACGCCCTGGAAATCCCGTTTGTATTCAACACGCTGGCGCTGTTTCAGAACATCGGTGTTCAAGTCGATGCCGCTACGCAAGCCCTGTCCGACCGGATGCAGGATGCTTGGATTGCATTTGCGCGCAATGGCTCACCGGATACAGAGGCGCTGCCGTGGCCTGCTTATGATCGGGCATCGCGTTCAACGATGATATTCAACAACGACAGCAGGGTCATCGAGGACCCGGATGCGGAGAAGCGGGAAATGCTGCAATTATAAAATAGCAAGCCATAAGCAAGGAGTCCCTTATGCCAATAGAATTCAATAGAATCCTATGGCAGCAAAAAAGCTGTATTTCCAGGCATGACATCATGGATATCATGCTGGAATACAGCTTTTTGTTATTATGGGCCGTACATGTACATGCCGCTGATCGTGGGCTCCCCAGCCCCCGCCTGCTGCAGCGAAAGGATGGTGAGGACTAAGGGGGCCCTAGGATAAGGCAGGAAGCAGCCTTATTTCACAGCTCCCTGCGTAATGCCATTGATGATCCACTTCTGTGCGAACAGATAGATGATGATCATCGGGAGCATCGCCATCAGGTATGAAGCAAAGGCCAGATTGAAGTCTGTATTGAACTGCCCTTGGAATATATACTGCACAAGCGGCAGCGTATAGGAATCCGTATCGCTGATAATGATGAGCGGCAGCAGGAAGTCATTGTAGGTCGAGAGGCAAATCAGAATGCCCACCGTCGCATTGATCGGCGCCATAATCGGGAATATGATCCTCCAGAAGGTCCCCCAAGTCGAGGTACCGTCCACTCGGGCCGCCTCCTCCAGCGCAACCGGGATGGATTTAATATAACCCACGTACACAAATACGTTAAATGCCAAGGCATATACGGTATGCAGGATCGTAAGCCCGACCAGATTCGTCATATTAAACCCGGCTGTCAGCTTGACCAGCGGCAGCATAATGATCGGGAATGGAATGAACATGGCACTGATGAAATAAAAGTACAAGCCTTTGAAGAACTTCCGGTTCATATTGCGGGCAATCGCATAAGCGACGAGCGAATTGGTCAGCAGGGTCAGCACCACCGTTGCTGTCGTTACCATGGCGCTGTTGCCCAGCGCGTTGAAGAAATTGGTCATTTTTATGGCATTCGTAAAATTCTCGAAATGAAGCTCCTTCGGCAGGCCGAATACGGAAGCCAGCATGTCCTCCGGCGTTTTAAGCGCAATCGTGATCGTCATATACAGCGGGAACAAGATCAGTATCGTACCCAATGTGATGAGAATCATCACCGTCCAGTTGGTTTTCGTCCGCATTACATGTCCCCCTCTCTTCTCTGCAGGAACCGAATCTGCACAATCGATATCGTTGCAATCAGGATGAAGTAGATCACGGAGTTCGCGGATTGATAAGCAAACTCTCCTCCCTCGAAGCCGCCCGTATAAATCAGGTGGGAGATCGACTGCGTCGCCCGGCCCGGACCGCCGTTGGTGAGGGCGACGATCTGATCAAAGACCATCAGGGAATTCTTCATCGCCAGCACCATGTTGATCGTAAAGAACGGCGCGATCAGCGGAAACGTTATTTTCCAAAATTCCTGCCAGCGGTTCGCCCCATCGAGATTGGACGCTTCAAACAGTGTGTGAGGGATGGTCTGGAGCCCCGCGAGATACAGGATCGTGTTATACGCTATGCCCTGCCATACCGCTACCACCACAATCCCGATCCAGGCATGCTGTTCACTGCCCAGGATATTGGTGGACAGCCACTCGATCCCCAGGTTCTGTCCCCAAATGGTGAACACATTCGAGAACAGGTAGTTGAATATGTAACCAACAATCAGCACACTCAGAATATTCGGAAGAAAGTAGATGCCTCTGAAGAAATTCCTCGCTTTGATTTTGGCATTCAGCCCCATGGCAATCAGCAGACTGAAGATGTTGATCAGGATGGTTACCACGACCGCGAATTTGAATGTGAACCAATACGCATTGCCCACGTTGCCGTCCTTAAACAGATTGACGTAATTCTTGAATCCGATGAAATCGAAGTTATCGCCGAATCCGTTCCAGTTCGTGAAGGAGTAATACACCCCCTGCAAAGCCGGCAGCGTCAGAAATACGAAGAACAGCACGACCGCCGGCACGGTCATCAAGTAATAAGGCATAAGCCGCTTGTTCATGTTGGGTCCTCCTCAATGCTTCTTGGATATCGTGTGAAGAAAATACCGCCTTCCGCCCGTTAACGCCTGTCAGCTACCTTGTCCCATTCGGTGTCCAGCTTCTTCAGATACCCGTCGATATCCCGGTTCTGAAGGAAGGATTGAATCACCGAGTTCAGCTGCACCGCCGCGGGAATGTAGTGGTCGGCAAAATCGATGACCTGGCCCCGCTCCAGATAAGGCAGAAGCTCTGCGACGGCGGGATCCTCCTGCTTCACGCCCTCAACGGTGGAGAACAGCGTTTGCTCCGTTATATACTGCTTGCTATTCTCAGGCTCCAGCAAAAATTGAATGAACTGCTGGGCCTCCTCTTTATGCTTCGAATCCTCGGATATGGCAAGTAATGTATCGACGCCCGATATTAGTTTATTCTCCTCGGGTTTATTGCCGGTTGGCATAGGGAAGAAGCCGATCGGTGCATCCGGATTCGCTTTCCGGATTTCCGGAATCGCCCAGGTTCCTTGGATATACATGGCGGATTGGCCTCTCGCAAAATCCCGGTTGCCGTCCGCGTAGTTCTTGCCAAAGTTATCCCCATGGCCATAATCCATCAGCGCGAGCTGCTTATCCGCAATCTCCCGGTATTTCTCGGCAAACGTTACCGTGCCTTCCCGCCGATCCATGTAAAAGTCAATGCCTTCCAGATTGGATGCCAATGCGTTAAACGGCAGCACCGTCTGCCAATCGTCTTTATAAGTGAAATAGAACGGGATTTTCCCCGCATCCTTGGCCTTCTGCGCCGTAGCTAACAGCTCGTCCCAGGTCTTGGGAACGCTGAGCCCCAATTCCTTAAAAATTTCCGTATTGTACATCACGCCGTTAGCGTTCGTTGAATAGGGAATGCCCGTAACCTCGTCCATCCCCGCTACGTCTTTCAGCATCTGGACATAGGTCTCATCCACCTGACTCAGCAGCGGATTATTCGTCAAATCCATAAAAATGCCGCTTTGCGCCAGCAATGAATAGGTATCGGTTGCACCCATGCCGATAATGTCAGGAATATCATTCTTGACGACTCTTGTCTTGAGTACGGTCTCCGCATCCGGCGGATTTACCTGAACAACCTTGATCTCGGATTGGGATTGATTAAATTTCTCAATTAGTGCATCAAAGGAACCTTTCGCTTCAGGCTTATTTTGAAAAAATTCAATCTGCACGCGTCCCGATTCCTCTGTTGCACCGCATGCGGCCAGCATTAGTACGATCACCAAACACGCCGCGATCCATTTACCAAGCTTCATGGTCTGCCCCCCATTTCATATCCTGATGTAGTTTTGGTCAAAGTCCATGTCTATTTACTACCCTTTTTGCTTGGTTGGTAAACCTTCCGGGCTCCAAGGCAGCGCTCCAGATACCGTGTAAGACAACAGAAAAAAACGTCTATTCGACGTTCCTTCACAGAAAACAGATCACGTATAGAGAAAGTTTTTTGAAAGTATCCTATGGATTAGATCCGTTGAAACGGAACCCTCCCATAGACATAAAAAAAACCAGCAGATCAGGGTCTTCATCCTGATCTGCTGGCAAGGTTCGGCTATCGTTTCATAGCCCGATGCAACCTACTCCAACCATTTTTTATGAATGTCGGCAAACTTGCCTTGCAGCTTCATTTCGTCAATCCACATTTCCAGATAGCTTGCATATTCAAAGTCGCCGCGAGGAATCATGTAGCCTTTTTCGCTGTTCGTGAAAGGCTTATCCGTCAATGCAGCATACAGTCTGGAATCTGCTTTTGCATACGTAATCGCTTCGATCGTATCGGTAATCATCACGTCATACGTACCGTCCGCTACCAAATGCGGGATATCCAGGTTGTTTGGAACGACGGTCACATTAGCTTTCGTCAAATGCTCGCGTACGAATACTTCGTTTGTTCCGCCTGGATTGACACCAATGCGAACCGAAGGTTTGTTAATGTCTTCAATTGTAAGGTATTTGTCTTTGTCTTCGGCACGGATCAACGGTGCTTTACCGAAGGAAATGTACCCTTGGGACACATAAGCCGTTTTTTGTCTTGCCGTGTTGCGGGTAACGCCGCCTACTGCGATGTCGAATTTATCAGCCTGCAAGTCCTTCATCATGTTGGACCAAGTGGTGTTGACGTAGCGAACTTCCACGCCAAGATCTTTACCGAGCTCTTCCATCGCATCAACATCATAACCTTCATACTCTTTTGTAACAGGATTCAAATATGTAAACGGTTTGTAATCCCCTGTCATGCCAACCCGGATGTAGCCTCTTTCGATAATTTCGTCAAGCTGGGAAGCCGCTTGTTTCTTTAGCTGTCCGGGTGCATTGGTCGAAGCCGATTTAGCGGATACCTCCGGTGATGTGAGCACCTCGTTTGCAGCAAAACCCGTTGCTACCAATGATAAGCTGACTACCCCTGCTAGCAATACCTTTTTCCAATTCTTAGCCATGTCTTCGTTTCCTCCAGTTTTCATCTAGTTGTACATCCTGATGCCCTTTGGTTGGCAGTGGCATCGATCTGCCTGAAACACTCTGATCATCGTCTTGCTGGTACTTCCCCTGACTTACTGCCTTACACGGTTACGATTCGAGTTTCTTTGCTTCCAGGCATCCCCCCTCTCAAGTCCCCTTACGTGCGGTCCATAAGATTTAGGGAATGCTACAGACTGAATTTGGCAAGCTCTTTGCTAAGCTCCTGAGCGACCGTCTCCAGATGTTTAACGGAGTTCGAAATTTCCTTGATGGTTGAAATTTGCTCTTCCACGGCGGCGGTCACATTCTGTGCGTCATTGGAAGTCAAATCCGCAATGGATTTCAGCTCTTCAACCGAAGCGCTGACCTGTTCGGATCCCGCCGACATTTCCTCGGAAGCCGCCGATACCTCCAAAATGTGATCAGCCACGTTGCGTGTCGCACTCAGAATGTTATCGAATTTCTCGCGTACCTCTTCAATCAGCGCGATGCCATCCTGTACATCCTTCCGGCTGACGTCCATGACCTGTACAGCATTAATCGTATCCTCACGTATTTCCGTAATCAGCTTTGCAATCTGATCGGTTGATACCTCGGACTGTCCAGCCAGCTTCTTGACTTCTTCAGCCACGACCGCAAAGCCGCGTCCATGCTCGCCCGCTCTGGCAGCCTCGATGGAAGCGTTCAGGGACAGCAGTCGGATCCGGGAGGTCACTTCCGTGATAAAGCTTAAAATTTGCTCGATTTCCGAGGAACGCTCATTCAAACGTTCAATCGCCGTGCCGACCTTGGACGTGCCCACGCCGATGTTGCCGATCTGTTTCACGGCTTGCTCAACAACAACCGATCCGGTCTCCGCTTGACTAGCAGCTTCCTGCGCGGCTTCGGACACCATCGAGGATGTCTCGGCGATTTTGACGATTCCGCTGGCCATGTCGCTCATGGATGTCGCGATTTCGTTGGAGCTTGAAGCATGAGCTTGTGCTCCGCTGGCAATTTGGCGAATGGAAGAACCGATTCGGTCCACGCTGTCCATGGCCGTATCCACCCCGCTCGAAACGGTATCCGTGACCGACATGACTTGGCGGGAGGAATCGTTCACCCCAATGACCAGATGCTTCAGATGCGATACCGTCTGGTTAAAATCGCTGGAAAGGACGGCAACCTCATCCTTGCCGCTAACCTGAATGGTTTTGGTCAAATCACCCGCTGCAACTTCCTTAACAGCCGTGTTGAGCCTGCGGATCGGCCGGACAATCTGTGCCGTGAACCAAACCGCAGCAGCGGCAGAAACGAACAGGGCAGCAACCGAGATAATGACTAAAGTAAACGACATTTCCTTGATCGGAGCGTTCAGCTCCTGGGTCGGTGCCGTTACGAACACGCCCCAGTTTAAGTTGGATGGTGCGTAGGCCGCCGAGTACTCAACGTTATCCAGTACATAGTCGAATTCTCCAAGCTCGCCTTGACGCACCTTGTCAAAAGCTTGCGATAATTCCGTGCTTTCCACATCTTCGACCTTCTTTTGAAGGACGAATTCCTCTGATGGATGCCACATGAACGTTCCCGCTTTGCTTAGAAGAAAAGCGTATCCGGTATCTCCGAAGGTCTGGGAGGATACTTTTTTCTGCACCTCGTTGATTGGAAGGGTAGAGCCCATGTAACCGTACTGTTTTCCATCTTTCATCAACGGAATGATCATCGTAACGATGTTGTTGCCCGTACGCTTGGAAAGCACCGGCTCCGACACAACCAGCTTACCTTCGCCCTTCCCGGCTTCCTGATAATGGACGCGGTCGGACACGTCGGTCACTTCGCCCAGAAAGTTGATGACGTTCTTCCCTGTCAAATCGTATGAGAAGAAAAAGGTCTCAAATTCCGGGTTCACTTCCTGCGCCGCTTGTATCAATTGCAAATCCTGCGCTTTATTCCCTGTGACGAATTTCCCAATGGTTTCAACCTTGGCAATTTCCACGTCGAGAAATTGGTCGATCTGAAGCGCCAGCTTCTCCGCGCTAAGCTGTGCTTCCTTGTCCAAACTCTCCTGAAGCAAATCGGAGGACCGGTTGTAAGTTACGGCAAAGACGGATCCAAGACTGACTAGCAAGAGCAAACAAATCATTGTAATCATTTTTTGCTTGAGACTCTTAAGCATGCTGTATAAACCCTCCCAAAAATAGTGCCTGGGTCCTATCCGATCATTCGTCCAAAATTTTTGCAAGTGCTCTTTTTTCTGTAAGGACTTTTCTCTCTACAAACAAAAATGAACAAATTACGTCAAAAAATTATGGTATAAAATGGCGAAATAAGACTCCGCTTTATTAGTTATCGGTAGGGTATGTTCATTTTTTGATAGGTTGATGAGACATTTTACACAATTCGACATCGACGTGGTAATGCGAAATGCTCAGGGGTTTACCTAGTCCAAAAGACTTGAATATATAATTTTTTTCATATATCTTTAGTCGTTACTAACATGTTGCAGGAATTACTTGAGTTTATATGGAACGGAGGAATAAAAGCACAGTTGGATAAAAGTAAATAAGGCTGTCCCCTATCAAGCAGAATGATCTGCTTTTAGGGAACAGCCTTATTTCATTGCATGTGGATCCTTAGTTTACGAATAGATATCCCTGTTCATTGTAGGCATGGAGCAGCGTGTATCGGCTGAATCGAACCTTGTGGGCTTCACCCAGGCTCCGCTTCAGCAGCTCGCTTTGGATCGGAAGCTCCGACACCCCAGCCGGTCCGCCGACCATTCGCATCAGATCCCCCAGTTCTTCCGGCTCCGGGATTTGCGTTATATGCGACCGGATTTCGTTCCAGTGCTGCGTGATCCGAAGTGCAATGTCATCCACACCTCGGGAGGCGCCTATATTCATCTCAAGCCCCTGTTCCCCGAGACGGTGATACAGCTTCGAGATTTCCACGCAAGCGGCACCTACCTTGGCTCCGTGCAGCAGCTGCTTCTCCCCTAGCCGGATAAACTCCATCTCCCAATAGTGGGACAGATGATGCTCCGAGCCCGAAGCCGGATGGGATTGACCGAACAGCAGCATGGCTAAACCGGATTCGATGAGCGCACCCATTAAGATGCGCACCCCCTCCTCACTCTGCTTCCCAATCTGCTCTACCCCGTTCACGCATTGATTGAGCGCGGATCGCGTAATATCCGCCGAGATTTGTAAATAGGGTTCGCCAGCCACCAAGCTTCCGAATTTCCAGTCGAACAGCGACGTATACTTGCCCAGCATATCCCCGAACCCGGCTGCGGTAAGCTGCGGGGGTGCCGACATGAGAATATCGACATCCGCAAAAATCGCGCTCGGTCCAATGGCCGGAATCGTCTTCTTCTCGCCCCGTATAATGATGGGCGCTCCCTTGGAATTAAATCCATCCACCGAAGCGGCCGTGGGTACCGAGATGAACGGGATACCCGAGGTATAAGCAGCGTACCGGCTAATATCGTGAATCGTTCCCCCGCCTACCGCCAGCACCGCCTTCGCCCCGCTTTGCTGGATATCCAGTATGACCTGAATCAGGGAAACCTCATCCGCGATAACATCTCCCTTCCAATCCGGAAGAAGCCGGGTGACTTGGACCTGAATCGAGGATTTCATCAGCAGGTTCGCAAGCGGCTGGCCCGCTATGTCATAGGTATTGCCGTCTACGACCATCACCACCGAGGTCCACCGTTTCGTCTCAAGGTAACCCGCGACCTCACGCAGAGCTCCGGACTGGATCTGAATAGACTCCACTTCGTCCAGATTCGAAAGCTGCCCATCAGGTAAATCCGCCGCCAAACTTCGGACATTCGATAAAATGGAGGTCATATCGGCGTGCCCTTCTTTCCGATCACCGCCATCGCCGGGAGCGGGTCATTGCAGGTCATGCCGGTGACCCCGCATTCCAGCGAATAGCGAACACCCTCCTCATCGTCGGGGCAATAGCTCCAAACCAGGAGCCCCTGTTCCTGGAACCGGGCAACGAGCTCAGGCGTAAGCAGCGACATCTCCACGCCGATTGCCCACATCTTGGAGTAGGCTCCATCCTCGCCGAAGACAAATCGGGACATTTTCTCACCAGGGAAACCCTGTGTCTTCAGACCATGCGTATCATGAATATGGGTCAGAACTTCTGCATCGAAGCAGGTGAATACACAGCGCGGCAGGTACCCGTATCGGTTCAGCACATCAACCGCCAGGTCTGCGGTTTCTTTGGCCTCGGGGCTTGGCTTAATCTCCACGTTGCACAGAACTTCGGGATATTCCCGGAGCAGTTCGCATAGCTCCGCAAGCGTCGGGATCTTCAATCCTTCAAACTCCCGGGCGAACCAGCCGCCCGCATCCAGAGATTTCAGTTCCGCAAGCGTAAAATCCCTCACCTCGCCAGCGCCGCTCGTCGTACGCTGTACCGTTGCATCATGGATAACCACCACTTCCTTATCCCGGGTCAGCCGGAGATCAAATTCCAGCATATCTACCCCTAACTCCAACGCCTTGCGAAAGGCCAGCAGCGTATTTTCCGGATAAGCTGATTTATACCCGCGGTGTGCAGCCACCATCATACAGGATGGTTCCCGTAGTCGTTCGATCATATGTCCTGCCACTCCTTTACCAGTTGTTATTGGGCCAAAATCCGTTCCGTCTCTTTCTTGAAGGTATCCAGCGTAGCCGGAATATCCTTGCTGTCATACATGATCGCTTCCATGGCCGAGAAGAACTCATGCATAATCTCCGGCCATGCCACGTCCTTATTGGTATCAACGGCAAATTCCAGCTGATCATAGGCGACTTTGCGATTCGGTTCTTTGGCCCACAGCTCCTGGATCTGCTCCGACTCCACCATCTTCTTCGTGAAAGGCAGGTAACCGGATTGCAAAATAAATTCAAGACCGCCTTCCTCTTCCATCTCCATCCACCGGATGAACTCCCATGCCGCTTCCTTGTTTTTGGAAGAGGACAGCATGGTCACATTCGCCCCTCCGGTCGGATTCGCATACACTTCGTCCTTAGGCAGGAATGCCGTCACGTAATCGAAATCCACCGCGCTGGACAGCCCGCCAATCGATCCCGTAGATTGATACATCATGCCGACCTTGCCTTCCACAAACATGCTGTTCACAATGTTGCCGGAATCCTGAGCCGGCGGATAATACAAGGCGCCTGTGCTTTGCAGGTCTTTAAGGTAAGTGAACATCTTGGCGCCGGCGCCGTTATCCCCGAAGCCGATTGACGTATTATCATCATTGAAGAATGTTCCGCCCGCCTGCGAGATCATGGCAATCGGATACCAAGTGTCATAAGGCATCGTAACGCCGTATCGCTTATACTCGCTGCCTTCCTTGACCACCAGCGCATTTGCGACCTCCTTCAGCTCCTCCCATGTGGTCGGAATTTGAAGCCCCTGCTCATCCAGCAAGGTTTTGTTCACATGCAGAATCGGGGTGGAACGGTTCAGCGGCAGCGATACCAATTGATCATTGAAGATGGAGTGTCCCATCAGCCCCGCCGTAAAATCATCGGCGCTGATGCCAGAGCCTTCAAGATAAGGCGTCAGATCCTCAAGCACTTCCGAATCGGCGAACATCTGAACGTAGGCTCGCTCCAGCATGCTGACATCCGGACCGGTATCGGATGCTATCGCCTGCTGCAGCTTGGTTACCGTCTCGTCATAACTTCCCTGGAAGGTGCCTACTACTTCGATATCCTCATGGGATGCATTAAAGCGCTGGATGAGTGCGTCCATGTATTCCCCATTCTTACCGCCCAGCGAGTGCCAGAACTGAACCGTGGTTTTCCCCTTGTCTCCGGACGGGGCTTCGGTCCCCCCGCTTCCCGGCGCTTCGCCAGTATTACCGGAAGTCCTCCCACCACCGCACGCGGCAAGCAAACTGAACAGCATAATGACGGATAGCAGTGTATACCATTTGGATTTCATATGACTCATTCCTCCATTAATCATTCGATTGTGAATTGCTGAACCCTGTCGTTTCCTGAAATTATTTAATGCCTGAATAAACAAAAGCCTTCACGATGTGCTTTGAGCAGAACACATACACAAGCAGGATAGGCACCACCAGCATCACATTGCCGGCCATAATGATGTGCCAGTTGCTGATGCCCTCGGTCTCCCTTAGCATGGCGATCCCCAAGGTCAACGGCCGGACGGCAGCGGAGTCGGTCATGACGAGCGGCCAGAAATAGTCATTCCAGTGGCTGACAAAGCTGAACAGCGCGATGGTAGCAAGTGCCGGCTTCGACATGGGAATCATGATTTTCCGAATGATTTTGAATTCAGTCGCATTATCAAGCCGGGCCGCTTCAATGATTTCCTCCGGAATCTGCATGAAGTACTGTCGCAGCAGGAAGATGCCGAAGGCATTCGAGATGAACGGGATGATCTGCGGCAGCAGGGTTTTGACCAATCCCCAATCCGCCATCATCAGATAGACCGGTATGAACGTAACCTGGCCCGGAATCATGAATGCCAGCAGGATCATGCCGAACAGCAGTGTTTTTCCCGGAAACTTATACTTTGCAAATGCATACGCGGCCGGAATCATGATCAGGAACTGCAGAATGATGATGGATCCGGTGACAACAACCGAGTTCCTGAAATAGGTCAGAAAAGGACCTGCATTCATCGCCTCCGCGAAGTTGCCCCACTGCGGTGAGGCCGGAAACCACGTCGGCGGAAACGTCATCGTTTCCCGGAATGTCTGGAGCGATGTGGAGATCATCCACAGGAACGGGAAGATGAAAATCATGAGCACTGCAGCCTTCAGCAAATAGCCCAGCGCCGTCCATACGATTTTTAAGTCAAAGGTCTTCAAACTGTGCCTCCTTTCTGCATGGCCAAGGCCTTATTGATAATGAACCTTCTTGGACAGCAGCCGGAAATAGATGAATGTGAGTAATCCGATAATCGCCATGAGCACGACGCCTGTCGCGGCCGAATAACCGATATTGGTCGTTCGGAAGCCGTATATGTAATACACAAGCGTGGTCGTTGCATTATTCGGTCCTCCGCCCGTCATCACCTGAACGGTGTCGAATACTTTGAAGGAACCAATCGTCATGATGATCAGGATAAAAAACAGCTGCGGCGAAATCATCGGTAATGTGATTTTGTAAAACACCTTGAACCTGCTGGCATTATCCAGCGCCGCTGCTTCATAGATGCTTGGCGATATGCTCTGCAGGGCCGCCACGATAATCAGGGTGTAATAACCGATGGCCTGCCAGACCGATACGATAATGACGGATATCAATGCGGTCTTGGAGCTTTGCAGCCATGCGGACGGCGGGAGCCCAACCAGCTTGAACAGATAGTTGAGAAGTCCTTGATTCGGCTCCATCAGCCACAGCCAGACCAGGGAGATTGACACGATGGAAACGACGTGCGGCGTGAAAATCCCGGCCTGAACGACCGAATTGAAACGCCCCTTTTTGTTAAGCCACACCGCAATCAACAGAGACAGCAGCATGGTAAGAATCACGACGCCGACTGTATAGACGGAGGTGTTCCAGAGCGCTTTGTAAAAATCCCCACGGCCCAGAATCTGGGTGAAATTGTCCAGTCCGACAAACTTGCTCTTGTCCTTGTTCATCAGGTTGTATTTGAACAGGCTTAAGTAAATCAGATAACCTACCGGATACATCACAAACAGCATGATCCCCGCCATGGCCGGCGCGATCAGCACATAGGGCCTGATCCCTTCCCAGATCCGCTTCTTATCCATGAGCCAGCCCTCTCAGCCGCTCCATGAACTCCCTATAGCGGACGTCCTGCTCTTCGATCCGGTTCTCATCCGCCCCGAAGAAAAACAATTTATCCGCCGGTACGCCGAGATATACCTCCTGATCGACATGGAATTTGTCATCTTGGCACTTCACCATGAATGCTTGACCCTCCGTTGTCCTCACCTGATAAATCGTCTCGGAGCCCAGCATTTCACGCGTGATGACCTCACCCTTGGCCGTATAATGGAACGATTCCGGTTCTGTGCCGATCACGACGCTCTCCGGACGAAAACCGAATGTGGTACGATCGTCGCCCAGCGGCGCAATGTTCATGGGGGGTACCCCGATAAACTGGGCCGCAAACAGATTGCTGGGCTCGCGGTATACCACTTCAGGCGGCGCTTCCTGCTGAATGACGCCTTTGTTCATGAGCACGATGGTGTCTGCCATCGACATCGCCTCGATTTGGTCATGGGTCACATAGACAAAGGTCGTTCCCAGCTTCTTGTGCAGTTCAATCAGCTCGATCCGCATCTGAACCCTCAGCTTGGCATCCAGATTGGACAACGGCTCATCCATCAGGAATACGGACGGATTCTTAACCATCGCCCGGGCCAAAGCCACCCGCTGCCGTTGCCCGCCGGACAAGGTGGAAGGCTTACGATCCAAGTAATCGTTCAGTCCAACGGTTGCCCCTATGGTCTCCACCAGACGTGTACGCTCGGCTTTGGGAACCTTGTTGTTCACGAGTCCAAACTCGATATTCTCGCGGACCGACATCGTCGGGTAGATCGCGTAATTCTGAAATACCATGGCCACGCCGCGCTTACCCGGGGCAATTCGCGTAACATCCTTGCCATCGATAAGAACGGAACCGGAGGTTTGAGGGTCAATGCCCGCGATCATCCTTAGGAGCGTTGTTTTTCCGCAACCGGACGGACCGACCAGCACGGTGAATTTTCCGTCCTCGATGGTAAGATCCAGGTCCTGTATGACGGTTTGACGATCAAACGACTTGCTTACTTTCACAAATTCAATGGATGCCAAGAGCGATCCCCCTCACGAAAGTGTAATGATGCTGTCATGACAAGCGAAAAATAAATGAATCCATAAAAATGAAATCCCTTACATGTACCTGATAATAAGTACGCATTAAATGCACAGGTAATGATCACTTTTGTTCATTTTTATTTAATTCGATTGTAGATGTGCAATATTAGGAGAGTGTTAGACCTTCGTACGGATTTTGTAAATTCGCTTCGCATCAAGGGATTTAACATGGCATTAACATAATGGGAGTACACTAGATAGACATGGAGTCCTTAAGCATAAAAGAGCAAAAGTGCGCATTGTATGTACAAACGCACCTCTACAGCTCATTGTCCATTTAGGAAGGGAGAAATTATTGATTGCTGGCACATGAACGAAAGAAAAGGATCATTGATTATGTAAGACAATACCGAACGGCAACGGTTGCTGCGCTGGCATCGGAATTCGGTGTTCACACAGCCACCATCCGCCGCGATCTGGCGGAGATAGAACAGGAAGGCGCTTTGAAACGCACGCATGGCGGGGTCATCATGGAGCAATGGACGCATAACGAGCCGTCCTTTAATGAGCGAACCAACTTTCACCGGGACGAGAAAATACGCATCGGTCAGCTCGCGGCTTCACTCGTGGAAGACGGGGAGAATATCATCATTGATTCGGGAACAACCACCCTTCATATTGCAACGCATCTTGTGCACCGCTCGGACATTACGGTCATTACGAACGATATGAACGTCGCCGTCGAACTTCGTGATGCTCCGGGCATCAAAGTCATCCTGACCGGCGGGGAGCTGTACCCCTCGAGTTACATGCTAAACGGCATGTTTACCGACCATGTGCTGAAATCCCTGCACGTCGAGAAAGCGTTCATCGGTACCCCTGCCCTGCATCCTCAGCATGGGCTCATGCACCCGGAAGCGCTGCTCGTCCCGGCCAAGCAGAACATGATACAGGCCGCCGGCGAAATTGTCGTTGTCACCGACCACAGCAAAATCGGCAAGCTGTCTCTGCACACGGTTGCTCCCAACAGCGCGATACATACCCTTGTCACCGGCACGGAGGCTTCCGACTCGGATATCAAGCCGTTTCAGGAACGGGGCATTACCGTGTACAGGGTTTGAGGCTTGCACACCTTGCGTACCTTGGCATACCTGGACATACTCCTTGCAGAAAACACAATAGGCACCCCTAGGGGTGCCCAGATCAAGCTGCTGCTTGCCGGCAGCTTGATTATTTATATTCCACTGCTATGTTTACCATCCATACTCGCTCTTTTTTCGCGATCCCCACTTAAAACCACAAAAAAGCAATAAGCAGAAATTCACTGAACGTCCATACATACGATCGCCATGTCATTCAATACGTCCAAAACTCAACGGTCGACAGCCAATCCAAGCATGCCCCGGACCACGCAACGTGCGCACAGGGAGCACAGTGCGCACGATGTACTTGTTCTTTGGTATAAGGACTTCCTAACGGACTCAGAATACCTTATTTCATAGAAAACAACCCTTTTAGTAACTTTAGCGGACCCTGCGGATCTTATTTGCTGTTTTAATCGGTATTTGCTCCTGTAATTCTCGAAATAGCGGATCTGGAGTCCGGTACATTGTGAAAAATCGGGTTATGATCTTAAATAACGGAACTAGAGTCCGTTAAAGTTGACGAAACCATGAAATCATCGAATGAAGAACACCTTACAGTCAGTGAGCCCACAACATTTCGATAGGTAATTCCAGGAGCCACCAGGGTCAATGCGATGCGTAGCCGACGGAAGCTATTTCCTCTACGCTTATTAATGGAAGTAACCAAAGAAAAGATTCCCCGACTCTCTCATTCCCTGCCCGGCTGCTAAAAAAAGATCCGGCAGTCATTAGACGCCGGATCCTCTCACACTATCGATTAAGGGATGACCTTCCAAACTTCGGCAGATCCAGGAGTTTCGCCTTGAGTCCACCATCTTGCTTCATAGTTCACGCCGTTGTAGCTGACTTTGCTGCCACCCAAGTAAACGGCTGTTGCGCTCCATGCCGGATAGGTCGTTGAGCTTCCGGATGTTGACACCGTAAGCGGGGCGGATGCCGATGATTTGCTGCCCGTGCTGCTTACGGCTACCACAGTATACGTATAAGACGTTCCTTCGGCTAACCCCGTATTGGTATAGGAGGTGGTAGTGGATGTACCCACAAGGGATCCGTTACGGTAGATTTCGTAACTGGAAGCACCTGTAGAGGCTGCCCATGCCAAGGAAACGCTGTTGTTGGTTTGGGATGGGGAAGTAAGTCCTGTCGGTGCCGGTACGCCTGGGTTCGGAGTTCCGCCGCCGCCAAAGTCCACATCGATGACATTATAGAAAGCGTTCGCTGTGTCAGCTACTTCCCATACTGCCAGAATGACATGGTAACCGGATTTAGCAGGAACGTTACAAGTGGAAGCATAGTTTGTCGGAGGTTTTACACCGCCGTAGTCAATGGAGCAGAAAGGCGTCAGATCAAACGAAGCTCTGCTCAGCGGAGCATTTTGATTCCAGCCGTCTTTCGTAATGTAGTATTTCCAGCTTGCCGTTGCATGGTTGGCTGTCAAATGCCATTGGAACGTTGTGGTTCCCGGGGAAATGCTCACTTTGCTCCAACGAGTTGCGGATTGCTCATCAAGTTTAGGGAACGCGCCGCCTGCACTGGCGATTTTGCCATCGGCCGGGCCTGCGTTCGGCCAGCCTTTAGGAGCTTCCAAGCTTTGAGGCTCATACACGATTGCGCCGCAATCGGTATTTTGCCCCTGCTTACACAGAATGGCGCGGCTGCCTGGAGAATCGACATATCCGTGGGCAAAAGCCTTATCTGCAAATAAGACCATGAATAAGGTCATCACTACCATCGTGGAACCGGCAATGATTAGATGCTTGAGCCAAGCTTTGTTCGGCAAACTTAAAGTCATACAATTAATCCTCCTTTAATATAAAAGATAATAATTGAAGCGTTTACATAACCTCCGGCTGCTCAGGCCACCTCCCTTTCTTTGATACAGTAGCTGCCCTCTTAACTTGACTGAAACTTGACTGAACTTGGAAATCTTGCTCAACCATCGTCCAAGCTTTACCAGTACTATCATTATTTTAAAGCATCTGAAAGCCGTATCCCATAACACTAATCAACGATTTGTTACACATTTCAATGAAATTGGATAATTATGTAACCTGAAATGTTATGATAACACTCGGAAATTGCAGAAAAAAAATCACAAAAAAAGCATGCCTCCCCTGGGGGAATCATGCTTTTATCCATGTTTTTCTATCCGTCCAGACCGTGCAGCTTACTCCTATTCCACGCCGTCCTTAAAATGCTTCTTGTAATGTTTATCCCCTTTGTGCTCCAAATCCTCAATCGTAAGCTCCAGGGTATGCACAATTTGTTCCTTGACCTGATTCAAGGTGTCAAAATAAACATTTTCCTCCGTCCCCACAATACGTGTACCACTGAGTGCCTGAACGGCCTGGTAGACCCGGTGCTGTTCGGCCAAATCATCAACGGCTTTCAACGTATGTTTCATCTGAAGAAACAGGTCTTTATGATGCTGGGTCGTTAAACGCTTTTCAAGCTCCTCGATTCTGGCATTCATGGCAGCTCTCTCCTTCACAATAAGATGCTTTCGATTATACTCCGTAGCATTCGCATTTCCAATAAATTCTTCCTATATATATCACAGTTTCTTTGCAATGAAACAGGAAATTGACCACTGCTCAGCGAACTATGATAACGTTAACATTTTGCACAGTTACATACACTTAGAAGGACGAAATCGATCAAACATTTGGAGGTAGTAATGGAAAACAACGGACTCGGAGGAAAAAGCATTATCCTCAGACTAGAGATGAATACACAGGAAATCAAATTCGGTCAAGTTGCATCCGCCATATTTGAAGCCGGGGGAGACATGGTCGCCATCGACGTCATTCAGGCGAGCGGCCACATTACCGTACGCGATATTACCATCACGGTCACGGACAGCGTGGATATCGGTAAAATTACAAATTCAATAAAAAATCTAAAAGGCGTCCGGCTCGTCAACGTTTCGGACCGTACCTTCCTGCTGCATCTCGGCGGCAAGATCGAAACCCAGCCCAAAATTCCAATCCAAAACCGCGATGACCTGTCGCGCGTCTATACACCAGATGTTGCCCGCGTATGTGCAGCCATCCAAGAGGACCCGAAAAAGGCCTTTACGCTTACCATTAAAAGAAATACGGTGGCCGTCATCTCGGACGGAAGCGCCGTGCTCGGTTTGGGCAACATCGGTCCTTATGCGGCCATGCCAGTCATGGAAGGAAAGTCGATGCTCTTCAAACAGTTTGCGGGCGTAGACTCCTTCCCGATCTGCCTGGATACCCAGGATACAGAAGAGATTATTGCCTGCATCAAAGCAATGGCTCCAGCTTTTGGAGGCATTAACCTGGAGGATATCTCCTCCCCGCGCTGCTTCGAGATCGAACAACGACTGCGGGATGAGCTGGATATTCCTGTGTTTCACGATGACCAGCACGGCACGGCGGTCGTTCTGTATGCGGCACTGATCAATGCGCTGAAAATTGTCGGGAAATCCATCGATACAGTTAGGATCGTGGTATGCGGAATCGGAGCTGCAGGCGTAGCATGCAGCAAAATCCTCCTGTCGGCCGGTGTCAAAGACATCATTGGCGTAGACCGTGAAGGTGCACTGGTTGCCGGAAAAACTTACAACAATAGTATGTGGCAATGGTACGCAGAGCATACGAATCCGAATAAGGTTGAAGGTTCCTTGCGCGAAGTGATCCAAGGTGCCGACGTATTCATCGGCCTCTCTGCCGGCGGCCTGCTTCGTCGTGAGGATGTACAGGCCATGGCTAAAGATCCGATCGTGTTTGCAATGGCAAACCCTACGCCGGAGATTAAACCGGAAGAGGTTGAGGATATTGTAGGCGTCATTGCAACCGGACGTTCGGATTATCCGAACCAGATTAATAACGTCCTCTGCTTCCCTGGTATTTTCCGAGCGGCCCTGGACTGCCGAGCGACCACGATTAATGAGGAGATGAAGCTGGCTGCAGCCGAAGCCATTGCATCCGCTGTATCGGATGAGGAACGCAACCCGTCGTATATTATTCCAAGCGTATTTAACCAGAACGTCGTAAAAGCCATTCGTGAGCTTGTCGTGAAAGCGGCGGTCAAAACCGGCGTTGCCCGGAGAATCCCGCGTGAATAAAGAATCCCTCATTCGGAAGTTCAATAAGCAGGCAGCGATATATGAAAGAAACACCAGACAGCGCAGGCTCGGTGAGTGGAGACAGCGGCTGCTTCAGGATGTAGAGGGTAACGTGCTTGAAGTAGCTGTCGGCGCAGGCGCGAACTTCCCCTTTTATCAACGCGACAAGGTGAACGTCACGGCTGTCGATTTCAGTCCCGAGATGTTAAACCGTGCGCGGCGTATGGCCTCCGAGCTTGGCATTCGGGCCAATTTCCTGGAACGGGATATCGAAACGCTGGAGCTGCCGGAACGTTCCTATGATTGCGTTGTATCCACCTTGTCGCTATGCGGCTATGAAGATCCGGTCAAAGCTTTGAATAAAATCAACCGCTGGGCCAAGCCTGGCGGCCGCATTTATTTACTGGAGCATGGCATGAGCACGAACCGATTCCTTGGCGCCATGCAGCACCTGATCAACCCCGCAGGACGGCGGATATCCGGCTGTCATTTTAATAGGGACATGATCCATATCGCGAATGCCTCGGAACTGAATATCGTGAAGACGGAACGTTACTGGAACGGCATCGTCCATCTGATCTGGGCGCAAGCAACCTGATCATTCATTCATTTTGACCTGTCGGCATATTTTTAACATAAGCTCTTATTAATTGATCTGGAGGAACTTGTTATGAATACAAGGCCCGATTCTAATGAATACTTACCCCTCGCCGAAAAATACGTCTCTCTTGTCCCCGAAGGCCATATTGCCGAGGTTTTGCAGCGACAGCATGATGAAACGCTAAGATCGCTCAGCGATCTGACGGAAGAACAAGCGAATGTTCGCTATGCGGAAGGGAAATGGAGTCTAAAACAGGTGGTTGGACACATCGCCGATGTAGAGCGCTTATGGAATTACCGCATTCTCTACATCGCGCGTGGAGATGCCCGTGAATTTTCGGGGTATGACCGGGAGATTTTTGTCCAGAACTCTCCCTTCAGCCATCTTCCGTTACGGGAAGCCCTTAAGGATTATGCTGCCGTCCGGCAGTCTACCATTACGCTGGTTGGAAGCTTGACGGAGGAAGCACTGCTGCGTCAGGGCACATTCAACAATTACCCGCTCTCCGCCCGGGCGGCCGCCTATGTCATTGCAGGGCATGAGCTTCATCACCTGAATATTCTACGGGATAAATATTTAACTTAGTTTATGAAGATGACTTAGCGGCATGGTCTAGTATTGCTTATTCTTAACAAAAGGGGGGCCCAAAAAGATCTTAGATCTGACGGGATCCCCCCTTTTTCTGTTAGGAGACGCTCCGTGTACGAATCGTTTCGTCCCATCACTGTTGCTTGTATAGAATCGTTTCGTCCTCTCCGCTACCGTTGTGCGACCCACCAGCTCCTTCTTGTTTGGTTTATACAAAGGGAGGCAGCGCAAGCTGTCTTAACTCCAATTCCATACCTCGATCCGGCCCAAACGGAATCCCCAGAATTCCGACTCCTCCTTCAGCTTCTCCAGCTCCCGTACAGGTCCCGTAACGGTTGCTCCATAAACTTGAACTCCATTTTTCTTCAAGTAGGCCAGCCGGTGTTTGTCATCATCCGCACCGTTATATTTGATATTGTTGGTCATCCATTCAACGTCGGCGATCAGCTGCTGCACATCGTCCGATATTCCTGCCTCCAGCGAGAAAAAAGTATGCCAGGCAGAAAGGAAATGGTTATCGTCAAACATAACCCTGGGCCTCAATGTAAGATGGGGAATCGTGTGACCAGCGCTGCTAGAGCTATAATTACCCAGCTTGAATTCCTTCAGTTCACCAGCATAAACAGCCATATTGGTCGCTCTAACATCATAGTCCGACAGGAGCTCCAAGACCTGCTCCGGTGACTTCAACGTTCGAAGTGAGAAGAATAATTCCGCTACGTTGCCGTCTTCAAGTTTCTCTAACTGGTTCATTGCACCATTCGGATGAGAGGAGTCTGTATTCTTCCCACCCTCCAGCACCGCAGAGTGCAGGTAAAAGGGATTTCTTACATCTCCGTTCAGATAAAGTCCGCGTTCTTCAATGGAATAGGTCAATCCTCCCCCTAACCTCTTCTTCGCATGAAGCTCTCCGAAAATCACCTGCCATTCCCCCACATCCTTATACACTTTCAGCGTTTTCTTCTGGGTGAAGAACGGCGTCACTTCTACCGAAGATAAGCCGCGTTTATCTACCATAAGTCCACTCTCATGCAATTCAACCGTTGTCATGACAGACCTTAAAAATTTATCGTTCAGGCCGGATTGTTCATGATAGATGTAGACGGCTGAATAATACAAGCCATAAAACAAAAATACCATCAACGCAGCTAACAAAGCATTCATAAGCTGCTTTACCCTTGTCCGCCAGGTCATCCGATTCATCACTCCGCATCCATCTCCTCTTCACCTTCTCATTTAGACAACGGTTTGATCCCGCAAATGTTACGGTAAAATAAGAAAAATCGTTACAGCAGCTAAAGACACGCAGCTACCGTAACGATCCCATATCATGATATTCTATATTATTGCACTTCAGAGGACGGGTTGTTTTGTCCGTCCCAGCACTCCACATCTTGAAGCCCTTTGATGCTGTCTTTAGTGAAGACAGGATCAAGACTAGCCCGCTTCTGCTTCAAGTAGTCATTCAGCGCGGCAAAGGCTGTTCGGGAAAGCAGCGTGATCGCCACAAGATTCACAATCACCATCAATCCCATGAACAGGTCGGCCAAATCCCACACCAGCTTCACGCTGGTAACCGAGCCGAAGATGACCATAGCCAGCACGGAAGCCCGATAGACCCATACCCACGCCCGATTCGACTTCAAAAATTCGATATTGGTTTCCCCGTAGTAATAATTGCCGATCAGCGTGCTGAACGCAAACAAGAAGACCATAATCGCCAGGAAGTCGGAAGCCCATGCCCCCATCTCCATGCCCAGCGCAGCCTGGGTCAGGGCGATTCCATCAAGTCCGGTCTGCTGATAAGCACCGGTAAAAAGAATAATGAAGGCGGTGCTTGTACATATGACCAGCGTATCGATCAGTACGCCCAGCGCCTGCACCAGCCCTTGCTTCGCAGGATGGCTTGTTGTTGCGGTAGCTGCCGCGTTAGGCGCGCTCCCCATGCCGGCTTCGTTGGAGAACAGTCCTCTTTTGATCCCGTTCATGAGGGCGGCACCGATTGATCCGCCAACGACCTGCTCATAGCCGAACGCGCTTTTGACGATGAGCGCAAAAACCTCCGGCAGCTTGGTGATGTTGGCTAGTACGATAAACAGCGCGGCACCGACATACACCACAGCCAATACAACAACGATCAGCTCCGACATTTTGGCAATTCGCTTCACGCCGCCAAAGATGATCACCGCGAAGATCACCGCCATCATAATTCCGATGGTTAAACGATCGGTACCGAATGAATTCTCGAAGGCAATCGTAATCGTGTTGGATTGGACCGCATTAAAGACAAGACCGAAGGACAAGGTGATCAGGATCGCAAACAACACGCCCATCCACCGTTTCTTTAATCCTTGCTGCATGTAATAAGCGGGACCGCCGCGGTAACCACCCGCCCCATCTTTTACTTTATAGATCTGGGCCAGCGTACTCTCGATAAAGCTGGATGCCGAACCGATAAGCGCAATGATCCACATCCAGAATACGGCACCAGGTCCCCCAAGCGAGATGGCCAGAGCAACCCCGGTTATATTCCCTGTCCCGACACGGGCAGCCATACTAATGGCAAATGCCTGAAAAGGCGAAATGCTGCCCTTTGCTTTGCTTTTGGGTTCGCGAATCACCCGGAACATCTCGCCGATCAGGCGAAACTGCAGAAACTTGGTCCCCACCGTGAAATACAGGCCAACGGCAATCAGCAATACGATAAGCAGCTTAGACCATAAAAAATCATTAAAAATATTCACTACATGCTGTACAATTTGATCCATACTCTACCCTCGCTATATAAGTCATCACCCATGGTGTAGGTTTTGTGTATAATAGTCCACGTTTCATCTAACCATTACTTCCCCTTCGGAAACAAGAGGTTAATTGTGGTAATTGGAGGACATGGTTTCGACGGGGACCCTCCACCCGAAAGTCGAGACGATTGTTTAGGTACTCCCCTACTCGGCAGCAGGGTGAGCAGAGCATGGACCTCCAAGCGATACCATATAAAAAAGACCCTCCCCTCCACGGGTTTAGCGGAGGGAAAGGGTCTTGTCAGTTATGGCAGGCGGCTGCTTCAACTTGCCTTCCTATGATGAAGGATTCGCGCCCGTGTAGATCAGAATCGCATCGCGGAGGAACACTGCCGTTCCGGGCTGCTTCTCATCGTAATGGGCGGTAAAACGCTCATCGTCAACGTACATCTGAGCGAGGCCTGCGTGGGCCTCTTTACTGTAATCGTTCCAATAATAGGTGAGCCAGCGCTTGTGAAGATCGGCCGCCTTCTGAGCCAGCTCACTGGCAGGATCGCCTTGCTTAAACGCTTCAGCCAGCGTCTTGTACAGTTCATCAGTCAGACGCGTTACTTCCTCATGCTGCTCTTGCGTCATGTTTTTCAGCTTGGCATTGGATTTATTTACAGTCTCTTCGCCATACTTCTCGCGAATTTCCTTACCGTATTTCTTTTCATTATCATCAATCAGCTTCTGCTTGAATCCTTCGAATTTCTCTTGGTCACTCATGGTTTTTCTCCCTTCGGCGGAGGCGATCGTGTTCTCCACATTGGTAATCAGCAAATCCAATTGCCTTCTTTTGTCTAGGAGCTGCGCATGGTGTTCCTGGAGCGCCTTGGTCCGGTTGAAGGATGGCGAGGTCAGAATCTCCTTGATCCCGTCCAATTGAAGACCGAGCTCCCGGTAAAACAAGATCTGCTGCAATTGATTGACCTCCTCCTGCCCATAGATCCGATATCCTGACGAGTTGATTCTGGCCGGCTTCAGAATGCCAATCTCATCGTAATAACGGAGCGTCCGTGTGCTTATTCCCGCCAACTTTCCAAGCTTTTGCACCGTGTATTCCATGGTTTCACCTCCTGACAACATCAATGTACACCTTCACGTAACGTTAAGGTCAACACTTTGTGCAAAAAAAATTATAAATTTCTTAAATACAAAAAAAGAAACTGAATGTATTCTTAACAGAATATCATCCAGTTTCCCCAGCGATCCAATTCAGAATGTTATTTCGCTTCCTCTGTCGTATTCGCCGTTGCTGCTGCGGATTTATCAGCGTCCGTATGCTTCTCGTTAATCCACTGCTTCAAGGGCTCGGTCATTTGATCCTTCAGCTTCTGAACCAATTGATCCTCCGTAATCCCCTTCGTGGCAGCTATCTCGGCTAGCGACTTCCCTTCTTGCATTTCCGCCTTCAGCTCGTTCTCCGATAATCCGAGCAAAGCTGCGATTTCCTCCGGATTCCCGAATTGGCCGAAACCTCGGCCGCCTTTTCCATGACCTTTTCCAAAACCGGCTTCGCTGCTCTCCACGATTTGTGTAAGGCGCGCGCTCAGAGCCTCTTTCCACTCGGCTGCTTCGGTTTCCGTCATGCTGCCTTCACTCAGACGTTCATCGATCTTGGCGGTTTCCAGCTCGGTCAGCTTCTGGACAAACACGGATTGGGTCATTCCCTTGCCTTCGGCAATTTCGGCAAACGTGCTGCCCGCTTCAAGCGCCGTCCGGATTTCGGCCTCCGTGAGCCCAAGGATCTCGGCCGTCTCTTTGACGATATTGCCGCCGCGAGGGCCGCCCGCCTTATAATCCATCCACTTTCCATCTCGGTTCTTCACTGCATCCGCAGCTGATGAGTCTGTCCCCGTCTGTCCATCCTCCGATACGGAGGTTGAAGCGTCCGTGCTCGCTGCTGCAAAAACCTTGTTCTGAAGGTACCCGGCTCCTCCCAGCACAATCGCTGCCGCCATGCTGCTTACCAATACTTTTTTACTTATCGGATTCATCGTCATCTCTCCTTTTAGGGTCAGGGTTTGTCTTACAATTTGAAGTATAGAGAGGGAATCTGAAAGTAAACTTAAGGGAATGTTATGCCTGGCTTAGGCTAAGCTGAAGGTTTGCTGAATGCCAAAAGACGCGCTGCTCCCTGTGCGCACGGTGGGTGGCCTGGGGTATGCTTGGAGACGCGAAATACCGCGTTCACCTCGGAGCGTAAACGCGGCTTGCATCCATTCTCTATCGAAAAGACAACGTGCGGGCGGAGGCCAGCTTGCGAACCGTCAGCCACAGGGATATAAGAAGCAGCAGCTCGAATACGTTCGTGGCAGCCGAGCTTTCGATCGGAATCGGGATGGCGCTCCCGGCTGCCATCATCACCGTGCCGATGAACAGCAGCGGCGTCTTGTTCCTCCGCCATACGATAATGCCTGCCGTCAGCAGCGGGATCAGAATCAGGATGACCATGAGCGGCGGCCCCCCGGATTCGGTCGAAACGTAACGAAGCGCTCCGTATTCCATAGAGGGCTGGAGCTTGAGCTGCAGCGTCTCCGTCACCACTTCGAGCACGATGAGGGCCGCGGTGAAAAGCCAGGCTCCCCATGCGGCGGCCAGCTTGTTGGCCCAAGGGCTTCCGGCCTTGCGTATCAGATCGAACGACACGAGCACAAGCAGCGGCGTTGCCATCGCATGCACCCAGAAACGCGCAACGTTTAGCCTCTCCAGCAGGTCTCCCTCCCCGATATATTTCCCGATGCCGATCACGCCGTTATCCCAGACCAGTCCGGCCGTTACGATCAGAAGCAAGTACCGAAGGCCCGGTGACGCATCCCGCTTCAGCAGCACACAACCATACAGAAACAGCACGGCATAGATAACGGCCAAGCCGAAATACAGCACAGAATCCATGGTTCATATCTCCTTTCATCTTAACTCCTCATGATCTGATCTGATCGACCCTTGCAGCACGTACTGATAGGTTTTATACCCGTTAGCCCGCCATCCTAACCTAAGTGTATGTATATGAAACAGGTCGCTGAAGATGCGGGGGATTTTGTAATGGAGCCGCGAAAGGAATGTCCGGTGCGTAAAGCGCAAAAAACCGCCGGAGCCAGCTCTCCAGCGGTTTCTATCCGTAAATCCCTGCGGTTCAACAAGTGATCCATTCTCTCGAGCAATCAGATTGAGAAGCCTGCTTCCCCTACTCCTCCGCTTCCGAAATGGCCCGACGGGCAAGATTCGTCAGCACGACATCGTCCATCGGCGGATTATGAAGACCCGCCCGAACATCCCTGTACATTCGTTCCAACGGGAGCGTCCGGGAGAGACTTAATCCTCCGACGATCCGCATAGCATGATCAACAATCCGGACCGCTGCATTGGTCACAACATACTTGGCAAGACCCAGCTCAGGCTTAAGCGCAGCGCGGTTCTCCACTTCCTTGTCCCAGCGGTCGGCGGTTTGATACAAATAGCTGCGGGCCGTAAGCAGGTCCACTTCGATTTCGGCGATATGTCTTTGGATATTCGGCAATTCGGCAATGGGGACCGTCAAGGAGTTCGGTTTATGATGACGGGCAAAATCAATGGCAAAATTGCGCGCGGCATAAGCAATCCCCATATAACATGCCGGTATGTGAAGCAGAATGCCTTCCGTTGGCACGGGAAACTCAGGCTTCTCGTAATCGAGTCCCCGAATGACTTCCGTCTCCGGCACGAAGACGTCCTCCAGGATCACGTCATGGCTTCCCGTTGCCCGCATGCCCATCGTATTCCAGGTTTCCTCGACCCTGACCCCGGGTCCGCTGCGCACAAGGAATGCACCGACCTTCTCGCTATGCTCGATACCAGCCGTAACCACAAATTGCTTCAAGATCGGGCTTAACGTGCTGAAGGTTTTGCGCCCGGTAATGCGCCAGCCGCCAGGCACCCGCCGTGCCGTGGTCTCCGGCCTTCCGCCCCGGCTGGGACTCCCTGTCGCAGGTTCGCTTGCCAGTTCATTAATGACCACACCTTCGGCCACAACATCCTTGCAGAGTCTCTCAAATAACGGCTCCGGCCAAGCTCCGGATAGGCGCAGCTGGAGTATTTGCCCGATATGCCAACCGACCGCCAGCGCCGTAGAGCCGTCGCCTCTGGCGAGTCTTTCCTGGGCAAGCACCATTTCGTATACGGATGCTTCTTCTCCTCCAAAGGATGCCGGTACGGTCAGCTTCAGATAGCCCGACTCCTTCAGGTCATCAAAATTCTCGAACGGAAACGATCCCTCCAAATCGTGCCGTGGAGCTCTTTCTGCGAATTTTGCCCCAAGCGTATCGGCCCGAGCTGCGATCATGGCTTCGCGTTCATTACGTATGAATGGATCTGTGGAACCGGATCGATTCAAGTTTGTCCCCTCCTTGCTAACCCTTGTATTCCGATGGATATATACTTAAAATTGTAGCAACCCTATTTTGGGGTGTCAATGAAGGGGATCACCGATCGCCGCTCCCCCCTTTAGTTCGGATATATCCAGTGTATGAATTCCGAATCCTCGTGACTCTTCTGGAATCCCAGTTTAAGCAAAACATGCTGAGAAGCCGCATTCCCAGGTTCACTTCTGGCGATGATGGATTTGACGTCCCGCTGATGCGAAGCCCAATCCAATAGTTTTTGCGCCGCTTCATGACAGTACCCTTGCCGCTGATGGCTTGGATTGGTGGCAAAGCCGATTTCGATTCTGCCCTCCGGATCAGGCTCTCCCAGGAATCCGATGCCGCCAACAATATCGCGCGTGGCTTTGTCGACGATAATCCATGAGTCAAAGCCCCGAGTGCCATGATTCTTGATCAACAACTCCCGGAAAAAAGGCAATGCCTCATAAAAGTCGGGTCCCGGCCATTCGCCGTTGCTATGGTATCCTAAATCCTCGAATGCCTTCGGATCTCGGCGCGCCGCCGCGCCGATCAAATCCAGATCCAATGTTCTAAGCAGTAAACGCTTAGTTTCCAGTTCCATAATGTGGTTCACCTGTCCTTCTCAAGATTTTGATTATTTTTATTAGAAAACATAAAAAGACGGAAAATGAACTCGAGTCATTCTCCGCCTCTATATGAAGTCTACGTGCTAATTGCATCCATAAGAAAAACATCCATCGATTTGCACTTCATAGAGGACAGACCGCGTTTAGATGAAGTTTTTCTTGTGATTATCGAATGGTTCAGCTTCGCTGAAAACGTACAATTTCAATAATCTAATAAAAAATCCGCGCTGCAGAAACAACGCGGATCCAAGACGCAAATAGGATAGTCTACCCAAGGCTTCCTTGATCTCCGCAGTTCTTAACTCCACCATATTTCCCCGAAGAATGCATATTGAATGAAACCTAGCCTGTCTACAGCTATGTCAAGTCAAGCGTTCTTCCGACCTATGGTTCAAACAAAGTTAAGAACAACAAATCTCTCCTTAAAGTAGGTTTTACATATTATACCTATCCCCAGATCAAAGCGTCAAGCTTTAAACCCCTCTTCCGGTATAAGTCTACAACGCGTTCTCCGTCAGAAATGAAGCGATGGCTTCATGGACTTCATCCGGGTTATCCAAATTCGTTGCATGGTGAGCGTTCCGGATGATTTTTAATCGCGAATTCGCAATTCTCTCCTGCATGTACTCCTGCTGCCTTCGGATCATCGTGTCGCTCTCTCCTTGAAGAAGCAAGGTTGGACAATGAATCTTATGCAGATCCTGCGTGCTGTCCATCCGGGTCACCGCATCCCATATCCGAACCCAGTTGGAATGCGGGATGGAACGAAAGGCTTTCTCTATATAAGCTTGATTGCCCTTGTTATACTTGGATAGCATTTTCCCCTGCATTTTTCCCGATAAGGACATCGGCATCAAGTAGCTTGACCAGCGATTGAGCGGCACGAACATTCGCTCATACCAATTGAACGCATTCGTGAACGGCGTACCGATCAGTACAAGGGCTGCGACCTTGTCTGGATGGCGAACGGCAGTCTGCAGCGAAATATGCCCGCCCAGGGACAGCCCGCAAAGAATCGCTTTTTCAATGCCCAGTCCGCTTAGCAAATCCGCCAGATCCCTGCTGAAATCCTCCGAATCCACTTTTCCGTCCGGCAAGGAAGACGAACCATGTCCCCGAACATCCCACACCACGGTTTGATACTGACGGGAGAAATAATCGACTTGCTGTCGCCATTGTTTATGATTCCATGAGGCCCCATGCGTAAAAACCAGCGGTTTTCCTTCTCCCTTTACTTCATAGTACAATTCGACTTCCCTTCCTTTGAAAATCGGCATAACGAATCCTCCTTGCTATATTTGAATTATTGCGTACCTGCATTCCGTAACGGAGCAAATATCACCTGAAAGCACTCATCAAACAGTTCCTCCAGCGTTCGGTTTGACTCTTTAATCCAGATCATCATGGCTCCGCTAATCGCGGCTTGCAGTACCCTGCTAACCATAGCGACGTCGCATCCAGCGATTTCTTTGTTCATAATCGCCTGGTTCAGCATCTGCCGGGTAAACTCATCGATCAGCTGCAGCCGGTACCGGGTCTTCTCCAACAAATCCGGATCATTCGTCCCTTCCAGATAGAAGGAAGTATGGTTAGCCAATTCAACAGGATCTTTCATATGTAAAACCGCATCCCGAAACACGGCCTTTAATGCATCAATTCTGGATTGATCGGTTAAGCTGGCCTTTTGAAAGGCATGCCTGGTTAATTCAATAACATAATCGCTGTAGGCCAGGAACAAATTCTTCTTCGAACCGAATCGCTTCATTAGGGCTGCCGGCGAAATATTCACTTCATGCGTGATGTCGGTTAATGCTGCTTGACCGTAGCCTTTTTTGCACAGTGCCCGGTAGACACCGTAGAAGATAGCCTCATCTTGGAATTCGCGAGGTCTTACCATAACGTAATCTCCTCTCTCCAGTTAGTGAATGATCATTTACTAACCATTGTTTCATAAACCTTCTCCAATGTAAACTGTGAAATGCCTGAAGGCGAACACGCACATCAAGATATGGCCTGACTCCTGCAAAAAGGCTCTGTTCACCTCTGCTGACCGCTCTCGTGTGTAATCCGGATGTCGTTTTTAATAGAAAAACGCAACTTCCTTATACTCTTGGACCGAATTAACCTCTATACTGACAGTAGAAGGAAACCATAATCTAGGAGGAGCTGAACCCATTGCGTACCAAATTCATTTACCAGGCACCTGCAAACGGTTATCCCGAATGGAATAATAATCCGAATATTTATCAGCTAAACCGTCACAAAGCCCATGCTTACATGATGACGTTTCCGTCGGAGTCTGAGGCGTTGAACCATGCCCACTCCATGTCCCCTTGGTATCAGTCATTGAACGGGATATGGAAGTTTGCATTTGCCGAAACCCCTGACAAGCGCATCCAAAATTTCTACGAGGCCGACTATGATTCCGGCAGCTGGGCCGATATGCCCGTCCCTTCCCATTGGCAGCTTCAAGGCTATGACTATCCTCAATATACGAATGTTAGATACCCTTGGTCCGAATTGGAGCCTGAATTAAAAGCCCCCTTCGCGCCAACGAGATACAATCCCGTAGGCTCCTACATCCGTGAATTCACGGTACCGGACACATGGAAGGAACAGCCCGTTTACATTAGCTTCCAAGGTGTTGAATCCGCTTTCTATGTATGGGTGAACGGCGAGATGGCCGGATACAGCGAGGATACGTTTACGCCGGCCGAGTTCGACATTACTCCTTATCTGATCGAAGGCAAGAACAAATTGGCTGTTGAGGTTTACCGATGGTGCGACGCGAGCTGGCTGGAAGACCAGGATTTCTGGAGGCTTAGCGGGATCTTTCGCGAAATCTACCTCTATTCCGTCCCTGCCATCCATATCTCCGATTTCTTCGTGCGCCCGGTTCTTGATGACGAATACCGGAATGCCGAGCTGCAGATCAATGCAACCGTTACGAATTACTTTAATGAAACCATCGATAAGGACAAGCTTCAGCTTGAGGCGCTTCTATACGATCAGAACCGTCAGCTGGTCAAGAAACAAGCACTCACCATAGCGGATTACATTATCGATGAGGGCAGCTTCACCCTGAGCATGGACGTTCCCGAGCCCCAAAAATGGAGCGCGGAATCACCTTATTTGTACACCGTCGTTCTGGCATTGAAGGATACGGACGGAGCTTGCCGCGGAGCCGTAAGCTGCCGCACGGGTTTCCGCCGCTTCGAGCTGAAGGACGGATTGATGCGAATCAACGGTCAGCGCATTCTGTTCAAAGGCGTGAACCGGCATGAATTCTCCCCGGATACCGGGCGGGCGCTTAGCCGTGAAGACATGATCACCGATATTGAGCTGATGAAGACGCATAACATTAATGCGGTACGGACCTCCCATTACCCGAATCAATCCGTATGGTATGACCTCTGCGATGAATACGGTTTATATGTGATCGATGAGACGAATCTGGAGACGCACGGAACCTGGACGTATGGACAGCAGGAGCTGGAAGAAACGGTGCCCGGCAGCAAGCTCGAGTGGCGCGACAACGTATTGGACCGCTGCAATTCGATGTTTCAACGGGACAAGAATCACCCCTCCGTCATCATCTGGTCGCTTGGCAATGAATCGTTCGGAGGCGACAACTTCATTGCCATGCACGATTTTCTGAAGGAAGCCGATCCGTCGCGGCTGGTTCATTACGAGGGAATCTTTCATTACAGGGCGTCCGAAGCGGCCAGCGACATGGAATCCACCATGTATGCAAAACCGCAGGATGTAGAGAAATATGCCAACAGCAACCCGGACAAGCCTTATATCATTTGCGAGTACAGTCACGCGATGGGCAATTCCTGCGGCGGGCTTCACCTGTATTGGGAGCTGTTTGAGAGGTACGACATTTTGCAGGGAGCTTTTATATGGGACTGGATCGATCAAGCGATCCGCACCCAAACGGCGGACGGAATCGAATATTTAGCGTATGGCGGAGACTTCAACGAAACGCCGCATGACGGCAACTTCAGCGGAAACGGCCTGATCTTCGCGGACCGCAGCAAAACCCCCAAGCTGGACGAAGTAAAAAAATGCTACCAGAACGTCAAGTTTGAATGTTTGGACCCTGCCGCAGGCCGGATTCGGGTCAGCAACCGTTTCTTGTTTACCAATCTCGATTCGTATCTTGTAAAATGGGAGATCCAACTGAACGGAGAAGAAAGCCAATCCGGCACGCTCCAGCTCTCGCTCCAGCCCGGTGACCATTCCGAAATCAAGATTCCGTATTCCCCTATCGAGGACGATGAAAAAGAAGCGATTCTCACCGTCTCCCTCGTTCGGAAGGAGAGCACCAAGTGGGCACCAGCGGGGCATGAAGAGGCTTGGGAGCAGTTCGCGCTAACGACCTATATAGCGGCGAACCAACCGGAAACAGACACTCTTGCAAACGCGCAGGCTCTGGAAGTTACCGAGTCGGATGAAGAGCTTCTCATCTCGGGCCCTGCCGTTTCGTTACGCTTCCACCTTGGCACCGGCGATCTGACATCTTACGCGCAGTCCGGCAAGGAATACCTGCTCGCACCGGCCAGACCGAATTTCTGGCGGGCCGTCACCGATAACGATCTGGGCAACCGGCTCCCCGAACGCTGCGGCGTATGGAGAACGGCCCATGATCAGCGGAAGCTGCTGGCTCTGCGCTGGCATACGGAAGGTCCTGCCGTCGTGGTCTCCAGTCACTATCAGATTGAGACACATCCCGTATCCGGTTTGACTCTGGAGTATCGAATCTTCCCGGATGGGACCATCCGCGTGCAAGAAACCTTTGTCCCGGGCAGCGGCTTGCCAGACATTCCGGAAATCGGCATGCTGTTCTTGCTGGATGAAAGTCTCGATATGCTCAGCTGGTATGGGCGGGGGCCGCATGATAATTATTGGGACCGGAAGTCGGGGGCCAAAATCGGTCGATACACAGGAAAAGCAGCCGGTCAGTTCGTTCCTTATCTAAGACCTCAAGAATGCGGGAACAAAACGGATGTCCGCTTCGCGAGTCTCACCGAAGGAAGCAGCGGGGAAGGTCTACGATTCGAAAGCTCCTCCCTCATGGAGGTATGCGCCCTGCCGTGGACGCCGGATGAACTCGAGGGCAGCGACCATATGTACAAGCTCCCGCCAAGCGATAAAACCGTCCTCCGCATTAACTATAAGCAAATGGGCGTGGGCGGTGACGACAGCTGGGGAGCGCCGATCCACGAAGAATTTACGCTACCTTCCAACCGTACGTACAGCTTCGGCTTTACGATGGGGGCAGCACGCTAAACCCCTCTATAAAACAAATACAAAGAGCAGCTTCTAAGATTAGAAGCTGCTCTTTCCATGATTCAAGATCATGCTCTCTCGCCACCGGATGGGTAGCTAAAGAGCATTTTCCTATTCTTAGATCGTGCCCGATGCTAGTTCGCCATCGCTTAGGCCTGTGCACCCTGCAGCTCGTGACGATCCGATTCGTCCCGAATGTCGCCCACGATTTCCTCCAGAATATCCTCCATCGTCACCAGCCCGATCACCGCGCCGGATTCGTTCGCGACAATAGCCATATGCACACGGATTTGCTGCATCTTGATCAGGACGTCCTTGATCGAAGATGATTCCGGAAAACGCGGCATGTCATGAATAAAGTCATTCACGCTGCAGTTTCTTCCGGCCGCTATGCCCGTCAGCATCTCCTTGGTATGGATAAACCCGATGAAATCCTCCGTGCGTCCCGCTTCCGTCACCGGGTAACGGGTATAGTCGTACTCCCCGAGAACTTCCAGGATATTGGCAAGGGGCCACCCTCGTTCTACCGTGACGATGCGATCTCTCGGGACCATGATTTCCCGCAAGGTGCGCTCCTCAAAAGCAAATATATTGGTCAAATACCCCATCTCGGTTTGGTTAATTTCGCCGCTCTCGTAGCTCTGATCCACGATCCACTTCAATTCCTCTTCGGAATGGACCGTTTCATGCCCTGCGGGCTTTACGCCGAATAATCGAAGCAGCAGACGTGAAGCTCCATTCAGTGCATAGATAAACGGATACATGATCTTCCCAAACCAATACAAGGGAGGTGCCAGCAGTAACGTCATTTTCTCGTCAAATTGGATCGCTAGTGTTTTAGGTGCCAGTTCCCCGATGACAACGTGCAGGAACGTAATGATCCCAAGGGCAATGGCATAAGAGAGTACCGTTGCCACCGCCGCCGGCACGTCGAATCGTTCAAACAGCGGGTGCAGCATTCTTTCGACGGTCGGTTCGCCCAGCGCGCCGAGCACGAGGGCCGTAATAGTGATTCCAAGCTGGCAAGCGGACAAGTAGTAATCCAGCTCATGGGCTACCTTCCTGGCCGTGACCGCCCGTTTATTCCCCTCTGCGATCAATTGATCGATCTGGGACAGCCGCACCTTCAATATGGCGAATTCGGCGCCCACGAAAAATGCAGTCAGTCCTATAAACACGGCTACCAAAAATAAATTTAACACGATTATTCCGTCCAATGATTTCCCTCTGGCGAGGGATTCACCTCCAAAAAAGTTATGGTCTGAATGTGCACGGGATCACGCTATGCCCTTGATCACCCGTGTCTGAGAATGACGTGTTTGATCTGGAAATTGTCCGTTTCGGCTACGGCCCATACATGCTCGCCATGCTGGATCTCATCGCCGTCTTGAGCCGTCGTGCCTTTCTGATACTGTATCCAGCCGCCGATCGTATCCATCTCCTCGTTATTCTCGAATACCAAGCCGAAGCGCTTCTCAAGCTCCTCCAAGAGAACCCGTCCGCTTATCAGGTATTCGCGTTCACCGATCATGCGGATATCCGCTACTTCATCTTCATCAAATTCGTCGCGAATTTCCCCGACGATCTCTTCCAAGATATCCTCCAGGGTCAGAATCCCCGCCGTACCTCCGTATTCATCAATCACCAAAGCCATATGCATCTGCTCCTGCTGCATCTTCAGCATGGCATCCTGGATCGGCGTAATTTCAAGGACGACCGGGAGATCCCGAACGAATTCTTCCAGCTTGCGGTCTCGTCCGGCCACGATGTGGGGCAGCATCTTTTTCACGTTGACGACGCCAACCACCCGATCCTTGCTGCCATCCTCGATGACAGGATACCGCGTATAGTTGTGCTCATCCAGGATACGGACGATGTCCGGGTGTTTCATGCCTTTATCCAGGGTGATCAGATCCGTTCTCGGTACCATAATGTCTTTGGCCACACGCTCATCAAACGAAAATACGTTTTCCATGTAAGCCAGCTTGGTCTCATTGATCTCGCCGCCCTGAAAGCTCTGTGCCATGACAATGCGCAGTTCCTCTTCCGAGTAGGCCTGCTCATGCGGCGCAGGTTTCACGCCGAACAAACGAAGCAGCACGCGCGAGGCTCCATTTAACGCCCAAATGAACGGATACATCAGCTTTCCGAACCAATACAGCGGGGCTGCAAGGAGCAGCGTCATCTTTTCCGAGAATTGAATAGCCAAGGTCTTGGGCGCCATCTCCCCCACCACGACATGCAAAAAGGTCACGAGAATGAACGCAATGGCGTAAGAGGCAATCGAGGCCGTTGAAGCCGATACGTCAAACCAATCGAATACCGGGTACATGAAACGTTCAACGGCCGGCTTGCCGATGGCCCCGAGCCCGAGCGCCGTCACTGTAATGCCGAGCTGGCAGGCCGAGAGATAGTAATCAAGATCCCCGGCTACCTTTTTGGCAACAACCGCCTTTTTGTTTCCTTCCGTTATCAATTGATCGATCCGCGACATGCGGATTTTAACGACAGCAAACTCGGACGCTACGAAAAAAGCGGTCAACGCTATCAGTATGGCAAGTATGATTAAATTAGTGATGGTAATAATGTCCAATGATTTCCCTCTTCAGAGGGATTCACCTCCAGATTGAATTAAAGGCCATAGGTTATGCATCTGAACAGGTCATGTCTATATACGATATTTCCATGAAAAAGAGGTAGTTCGCTGAAAATATTACCGCCTAATTCCGCAATTTGATCCATTTGCAATAACGCCTTCCCAATGTACTACCTCCTCTCCTGGAATCTATTTTTCATATTTATGAAAAAATTATATCATGGCAGCCCTCAAACCATCCAGTTGCACGTTATGGTTTGAGGGCGGATTCCAGCACGAATTCACATAATTCTCACTTGTTTGATGAGGTATATTCCTACGTGGTACTAAATATGCCCTGTTATGTATTAAAATGTACGCTTCATCTATTGTTCATCCATTCATAACCATAATGGCATTCGCCTGGTGGGATCCGTGCAGGCTGGTTCAACTTACAGGAAAAAACCGCAGGATCGTGACTGGATCCTGCGGTTTTTCCATTATCTTGTTACGTATTTCGTTATCCATGGAGATCTACGGTTTTGTTTATATCCGAGTCACCCTTCGGCTCTTGGCCCACCATTTTCTTGAAGAAGGCTTTGACCGTTTTCGTTTTGTTTCCGGTTTCCCAATACTCCGCAGTATCTGTATCCACCTTGATCAGAATCATGTTGGGATCGTCGTAGGACGTTTGCAGAAACTTCTCATATGCCGCATTCCAAAGCGCCTTTTTCCGCTCAAGGTCATCCACGACTTCGGCCGTTCCCCGAATCGATACATAGGATTTGCCGACATAAGCGACATTGACGTTGGGATTGGCCATAATTTCTTGATATTTGCTGGTATCCCTCTTCGTTAAGAACCACAAATCGCCGTCGAATTCGATATCCTGCGTTTGCATCGGTCTGGAATTGATCCCGCCCTCCGATATCGTGGAGAACATCGCCGTTTCGATATCCTTGATAATATCCTTCACGGTCTCGACCGCTTCCTGGTTCACTACGGTTTCGTTTGACATCTCAATCACCCCATCCTTGTGTTTAGTCTCTATTTACACTTCCCCAAAATAAGTTAAACGATGAATCATGTAAGACTCCGTTTTTCTTTGCAGGCTCATTCACTCATGACTTTATGTAGAACCTGAACCATCGCCTGCGCCAAAAAAGCCGAAACTGCCAGCGCAGTCCGACTTTTTTGGTGCAGCGATTTGTTATGGAGCTTACATCATTTCTCTGTACCTTCCGCCGCTATACACTCGCTTTGAATTCAAGCGCGTAAACGGATGAAGGCCTCAAGTTGTAACCTTGGCGCCATGCCTCTGCCGGCACCCTGCTTTCTTTGCACACAATATGATCCGGCTGGAATACGGAGTTAATATCATCGTAAGAATTGCCGGTGATCTCATAAAGAATCGTTTCCCCGGAAGCCTCGAAGGCCTGCAAATCCAGTACGGCCTTTACCTCCTCCAGACTTCGGTTCACGATAAATACGGTGACTTTGCTGCCGTCGCCATTCGTCCCGGCCGCAACGTCCAGGTCCGGAAGCGCATCAAGCTCCATCGGCGTCTTCTTGCTTGATGCCACGGAGAAAGTTCCGCATTCCGCTTGGACGGGGAGAATACGCCGAACATCCCGATTCGCGTAAAGCTTTAACACTTCATAGGTCGGCGTCCCGTATATCGTGAGCGGAAGCCCGCTCCATCCGGGCTCCTTGCCGCAATACTGATCCGCATAGTAATCCCCGACACGTATGCATCCTCCGAGCCAGCCATTAACAAGATCGGAGAAGCTGCCGATATGCACCATGTCGCTGCAGCGAATCATTTCGTTCAGGTTGGCGGCATTAGCCACCGCGGCTCCTAACGTGTGCTCGTTCGGCAGCCCTTTTCGCACCGTATTCGGATAGTACATCGTGTTATATTCGGTGATCGCCAGCTTCACGTGGCTGTGCTTCGCCTTGGACTCAATCAGCTCCGTCGTCTGACGGATATGGTGCCGGGTCCACTCGGGATAAGAGGCAATCGCCTTATAACGTTCCTCCGCCGGCGTTTCGCGGTTCATGCCGAAAGGTCCGTAGCCGTGATACAAATGCAGTGTCAAATAATCCATATACTCGCCTGCCAGGTCCAACACGGTCCGGTTCCATTCCTGGTCGTAATGACCGCAGGCCAGCAGCACGATGGAAGCGTCCGCCTCCTTCATGGCCTTGGCAAACGATATCGTCCGCTCGCCAAACCGTTCTGCTGTACAAGTGCCGACCTGCCATTGGCCCCATACTTCGTTACCGATTTCCCAATACTTGACGTTATACGGCTCAGGGAAGCCGTTTTGGGCACGTAAAGCCCCCATCGGCGTATCCGCGCTTCCGTTGCAGTATTCGATCCACTGTGCGGCTTCTTCAGGGGTACCCGATCCGTCGTTCACGCAAATCAGGGGCTCCACCTGCAGCTCGCGGCAAAAGCGGATGAATTCGTCCGTGCCGAAATATTTGCTGGTCCATCCTCCCCAAGCCTCGTTGTACATGACCGGTCTCTCCAGGACCGGGCCGATGCCATGCTCCCAATGGTAAGCGCTGATATAATTGCCTGCGAGCCTCATCATGCCCGCATTCAGCTCTCTTGTCATCTCGATCACTTCACGCTTCACCATGGCGATGCTATCGTTCGGCAGCAGGGACACGTGATCGATCCAGAGCATGCCGGTGGATACGTGGTCGATCCACCTTGGATGCTCGGCCGGAACATACACCCGGATCTCGGCATCGCTGCAAGCGCGTGTTATGGAGAGCTCTCCCTCGTATTCCTGCCAGTTGTGGCTTGCCAGCTCTATGCGAAGCTGTCCAAGCGTTTCTTCCGTGCGCCGGTCCACGGCATCGACCGTTACGTATTGAAGCTCAATGGAAGCGCGGGCAACAAGCCGGACCGTATACTTCATCGGACCCTTTAATGCCGCTTTCTGCGCAATGCCGGCATAGGCTTCGTCATCGCTCAGGATGCGGATGCGCTGGGCGCGTCCCGAATGTCGGGGTGCCGGGGCTTCCATCGCGTACCCGGTGTTTCGCCCGTTGGTATAGGCGCGCCAGCTTCCCGATACCGGTGTCTTCGTTTCTGCATCGCTTTCAAAATCCATGTCCTTCAGCGGAAACGCGAGCATCGCCTCCATATGGTCCCGGATATCCTCCACAAAATGACCGAACAGATACGGATTAATCTCATGCTCGCTCTTGCGGCTGCAATCAATGGTAATCGTTGCGTTCGTATTCAAGAATATAACCTCCCATGGAATTTTAGGCTGAGCCGTGCAATCATGTCGGCATCACCCTTTAATCGAGCCAATCATGACGCCTTTAACGAAATGCCGCTGCACGAACGGATACATCAGCAGGACAGGTAAACTGGAGACGATAATGACCGCGTATTTGATGCTTTCGGCAAGCAAAATTTTATCCTCCAGTCCAACGCTGCCGTCCACGGCATCGGATTGGCTGATCAGCAGAATTTCGCGCAGCACAAGCTGAAGCGGGTGCAGATCTTCGTTTCGGATGTATATGAGTGCATTAAAGAACGAATTCCAGTGGCCGACCGCATAGAACAACACCATGACGGCCAGGATCGGCTTGGATAAAGGCAGAATGATACTGAAAAGCAGCCTCCAATTGGAGCAGCCGTCGATATGGGCGGCCTCCTGCAGCTCCCAGGGAATACTCGATTGGAAATAGGTCCTCATCACGATCAGATTGTAAGTCGCAATGGCGCCGGGGACAATCAGCGCCCACATCGTATCGACCATTCCCAAATCCTTGACCAGCAGATACGTTGGAATCAAGCCCCCGCTGAAGAACATCGTCAGCGTGATAAACACCATGATCGCATTACGCCCCGGAAGGTCAGGCCTCGATAACGGGTAGGCCGCCAAAATCGTCATCACAATATTCATCACTGTGCCAACGATCGTATAGAAAATCGTGTTGCGATATCCCGTCCAAATCTTTTCGTTCTGCAAAATATTCGTGTAAGCATCCAGCGTTACGCTTTTCGGCAGCAGCCAAACCTCGCCGTTCAATACCCTTGTCGGATCACTGAACGAAGCGCTGACAATAAAAATCAACGGGTACAGCACAATGACGATAATGATCGCGGCGATCGCATATATGATGACATCGAATACCCGTTCATTCGCGGCCTCTTTTACTGTCGACGGCTTGGACATGGCACGTCCCCCCTTTACCATAAGCTTGTCTCCGACGTCTTGCGCGCAACCCGGTTCACGAACAGCAGCAGGATCAGATTGATGACCGAATTAAACAGCCCGATTGCTGCCGTGTAGCTGTATTCTCCCTTTAAAATGCCTGTCGTGTAGACAAACGTGGAAATGACGTCGCTCGATTCCAGATTCAAGTTGTTCTGCATCAACAATATTTTCTCAAAGCCAATGTTCATGAAATGGCCGATATCCAAAATAAGCAAAATGATAACGACAGGCGCGATTCCCGGCAAAGAGATATGCCAGATGCGCCGCAGCCTCGACGCCCCGTCCATCTTGGCCGCCTCGTAGAGCTGCGGGTTCACCCCGCTGAGCGCCGCAATATAGATAATGGACTGCCACCCCATGTTCTGCCATATGTTAGAGCCGATAAAGATGGTCTTGAACCAGCCGGCTTCCTCAAGAAAACGAATCGGCGTACCGCCGACGGCCTCAATCAACAGATTGATCGGACCGCTATTGGGCGAGAGGAACACGTTCAGAATGCCCACGATCACGACCACCGAAATAAAATGCGGAATGTACGTAATGTTCTGCAGCCATTTGCTGAAAGTCTTGTTGCGTATTTCATTGATGATCAACGCCAGCAAGATCGGAATCGGGAAGGCGATCAACAAGGAAAACAAATTGATGGACAGCGTATTCCACAGCAGCCGCCAAAAATAATACGAATCAAAGAAGCGTTCGAAATGCCCGAAGCCCTCCCAGCTGCTGCCGAGGATACCTTTTGCCGGATTAAAATTTTTAAACGCGATTTGCAGCCCGTACAACGGACCATAATGAAAGACCAGATACCAGATGATTGGCAGAAGCAGCATGAGATACAGGTCATATCGCTTGGCCATTTGCCTTAAAAGGCGGGAACCCCGCCTCGAATCGCTTCGAGGCAGAGCCATTGATGTATCAGCTTTGACACGCTTCATGGGCATCCACTCCTTATCCATGATGTAGCAGCATTATTTCTGCATCTTGTCATAGGCATCCTGATACAATTTCTCCAGCTCGTCTACTTTCATCTTCTTGAGCGTGGATTGGAATTCTCCCCACTTGTCGAAGCTAAGCGCGCCAACAATGAATTTCGTGCTTTGCTCTTCGTAATATTTGTCGATGTCGTTGCGCAGAATGTTGACCTGCTGCGCGGTTTGCTCGTCAAACATCGGAGCCGCATAACGAACCTCCGGCATGAACGGATCCAGCTTCTGCTGCGCCTCCTGTACCTGCGGCGGATTGATGAAAGAAGCAACCTGCTCACTGATGAGATGAGGTGCCCCTCCCCCGGCGTAAGGCGTGATTTTGGCCTGATTGCTGATATCCTTCAGGAAATCTTCTGTATAGAACGGAATCCCGTCCTTGAGTTCATAATGTTCCCCTTCCCTGCCGAACCTCAGAAGTGTCGATCCTTCGTCGCTATAGAAATAGTCGATCCAGCGCATCGTGACTTCCGGGTATTTATTAATGGACGTGATGGCAAAGGCTCCAAAATCCCGCGCAATCGGCAAGGCCTGGCTCTGCATCCGATCTCCGTTCGGGCCAGCCGGAGGCGCAATTCCGGTATATTGGTCCTGGATCGACAAGAAGTTATTGTTGGTCTGGTCAAAGAAGAATCCTGCATTTCCCGACCCCTGCTTGGCCAAATATTGCGCTTCGGTGTGCGAGAATATCTCAGGGTCCAAAAGCTTTTCCTTGTAAAGCTTGTTCAAATACATCAGCATCTCTTTATTCTTGTCGCTCCCCATCCAGATGCTCACTTTGTCATTTTCGATATTGATGTTGTATCCGAGCTGCGTATCCAGACCGAATGAGCCGCTCATCGCGGCAACGACCGCCAATCCGACTCGGGCCGTCATCGGAATTTCATCCTGCTTCCCGTTGCCGTTCGGGTCCCCGTCGCGGAAGGCAAGCAGCACCTCGTACAGTTCGTCCGTCGTCTCCGGCACCTCCAGATTCAGCTTTTCCAGCCACATCTGGTTGATCCATTTCTTATCCGTCCGCGCCGCGCCCAGCGTCACAATGCCCGGAACCGCATAAATATGCCCCTCCGGCGTCGTGATGCCCGAGCGAATTTCGGGATATTGCTCCATCAAATTTTTTAAATTCGGCGCATATTCATCGATAAGGCCTTCCAGCGGAATCAACTGGCCTGCCGATCCGTAGCGAACGGCTTCCAGCGGCGATAGGCCGGAACGGAACAAGGCATCCGGCAGCTCATTGGAGGCAAACAACAGATTTTTCTTCTCTTGGAAACCGTCCGTCGGCGCTTCAATGAATTCGACCTTCACATTGCTTAATTTCTCGTAATCCTGAAACACCGGCATCTCTTTGAACGGACCGTTCACGGGTGCAATCCGGGTGAACATCTTGAGATCCACGGGCTGCTCTACAATCGGAAACCCTGTAGCATGAACGACATTCTCTGTACCTTCGGGCGCAGCTTCTTTCTTCGAACCTCCATCGGAACTGCATCCGGCCAGCATCAAGCTGGAAGCGAGCATCGTGATGACCGCGTTTCTTCCCCAGCGTTTACGCATAAATAAGCGACCCCCATATCTCTTCATTCACCAAGCGCGTTTGTAAGCGTTTACCGCCTGGTGTGTGATTATTATAATCCACCCTTCAAGACGGCCCATTACAAAAATATGACCATTTACTCCACATATTTTACGGTTCTTGAAAGGCGGGTTCCCTGCACGGTCTCCTGCCGATCCGAATACTGGGTTTTTTAGCCTATCCTCTTCCCAAGCGGTTCAAATACTCCTGCGGGGTTACCCCCGTTATTTCCTTGAATACTTTGAAAAAATAGTTATGGGTCGTAAAACCCACTTGATTGCTGATTTCCTTGATCGAGTATTTGCCGCTCTCCAGCAGCTTCCGCCCTGCATCGATCCGTACCCGATTCAGATACTCCGAGAACGTCCGCTGCGTCTCTTCCTTGAAGATTCTGCTTAAATAAGAAGAGTTCAGGCCGATTGCGCCGGCGGCAAGCTCCAGCGTGACATAACCCGGATACCTCTCCAGAATAAAATGAACGGCCTGCGTGACATGCCGGGAATACGGACCCGCTGCACGGTGCTGCTTCAGCAGGCCAAGCAAGCCCGCATAGTAGGATTGCAGCCATAACACTAACTCCCCAACACTGCCGATTCTTCCGAGCTCGCTTCTTGAAGGAATCTTCTCCTTCGCATTTTCCGCAGATGGCATCCATGTCTTCCATGCCTTATCCCCGGTTAACATGAGCTCGCTGACGACCATCTGGACCGTATGCGAATGGATCGGCAGATGGCGGATCGAAGCAAAGATGGAGGAGATTAACCCATGCACGTCTTCGACGTCCAGCCTCTCAATCGAAAGCAGAAGCTGTTTGTGTTCCTCGATCGTCAAAGATACGCGCTTAGGGTTTCCGCCAGCAAGTCCGCCGGCCCGGCCCGGTATTCTTGGAGCGGCACTGCTTCCGGTCGACTCCGCCGTGGAAGCATCGAGCACCCGCTCAGCGGAGCTATAACTTGAGCCGAGTTGAGACAAGCTGGTGCATACATGTCCGACGGAGACCACGCATTTTAAATTAAGGAACAGCTCAATCGCATGCTGAAGCTTTCTCATCTGTCCGGCTATCTCGTTCTTTATGGCATGTTCGCTCCGCTCCTCGAACGCAAACACGACAATAAACCTTCCATCCTCCACGTAAGCCGCCGTCCGCTCCTGAATATCGCCCAAACTCTGCTGCATGATATCGACTACCTGCTGAACCAGTCGGTTCGTTTGCACGTCGCTGTATGACTCCGTCAGCAGCAGGAACGGAACAATCTGCACAGCCGCTGCCGCATAGCTTAACGCGTGGGTGTACAGGCGATTTTTTTGTGAAAAAGCCTCAACCTCCATGGTTGCATCCTTCCGCCCGCTAGCGAGATACACGATATAATCCCGAATCAGCACGGGATTCAGCCTCTCGGCCACGGCCTCGTGAGCCATGCGTTCATCCAGCAACCGATCCTCCTGCCGCAACTCCAGTACCGCTTTGTTCAACAGGGTGACCAGCGCTGCACCGTCCAGCCGATGCTTCAACAGATAATCGATGGAGCCGTTCTTCAGACACTCCCGCACGTAGTCATAATCATCATAGCTGCTGAGCATAATCGTCTGAATAAGTGGAAATCGTTCTTTAATCGCCCGGTTGAGCTCTACGCCGTTCATTTCGGGCATATTCACGTCAATAATCGCAATATGCGGGGGAGACTGCTCAATCATGGCCAAGGCCATTAATCCGTTATGCGCTTGGCCGCATAATTCGAATCCATGCTCATTCCAGTCCAATAACGTTCGCAGATCATGCCGCACGAGCGGCTCATCATCAACGAGCAGCACTTGAAACATGGCTTTATATCACCTCTTGTCGGGATTTGTCCGTACTCTCCATTTTTTTCGGCAGCCGGATCTCCGCCTTCGTATATAAACCGGGTTCACTGTACAACTTGACGCCGTACGAATCGCCGTACATGTGAACGATCCGCTCATGCACGCTGCGCACGCCCATTCCGCTAAAACGGGAGGTTTCTCCCTTCTTGCCCGTCTCGCCCGGCAGGTGCGCCCTTTGCCCTTCCGTTATGCCCTTGCCATTGTCAATCACTTCAATCTTCAGGTCGCTGCCCTCATCGCATACGCGAATCAGCACGAGCCCTTCCTGCTCCATTAATCCGATTCCATGAATGATGGCATTCTCCACAAGGGGCTGCAGCATCAGCTTCAGCACCCGGCATTCCAGCAAGACGTCGTCCTCGATCTGGGTAACCATTCGGATCGGCTCCATATACCTGTACTTCATGATCGAGATATAGCGTTCAACATAATCCAGCTCTTCCCTCACCGTCAGAAATTCGCTCGAATTGCCCAGAACGCCGCGCATGAGCTCAATCAGCGATCCCGACACCTCTTCGATATTCGGCACGCCGTTCATCTTGGCCAAATACTTGATGGTGTTGAGCGAATTGTATAAAAAATGGGGGTGAATTTGTGCCTGAAGCGCCGTTAGCTCGGCCTCCCGCTTCTCCTTCTCGCTGACCCGTATCCCTTCCAGCAGCCGCTTCAATTCCTCCACCATGCTGATAAAGACGCTGTAAAGCTCCCCTGTCTCGTCCTTGCCTTTGATTTCCTTTCTCGGGAACGTCAGATTCCCTTCCTTCACGAACATCATCAGGGATTTCAACCTCCGGATGTTGAGGGTGATTCGGGAAGATACCTGCAGCGAACCGATCAGGACAACAATAAAGACGATAACCGATACCTCCGCCAACAATTTACGGAGCCTTGTCGATTCGCTAAGCAGCGAATCCATCGGTATCAGAGCCAGGGTGGTCCATCCCGTATAACCGGATTGGCGGCTGACGACGATGTAGTCTCTGCCGTCAATGGTTTGCTTGATGGCATCCCCATTCCCTGCGAGCTCCCCATGGATGCTGAGGATCTTCTCGAATGAAGGGGCAAAGGATGGCGCCGATTCGGCCTCATAGACAAACCCGCCCTGCTTGTCCAGTACATAGACCATGCTATCGGTGGTCGGCTTTACGCCGTATGTTTTTTGGATGAAATCATAATTCAAATCCACCATGACAACCCCGATCGGTTCACGGTTATACCGGATCTCCCGCCCGACCGTGATGGCATCCGACACCCCGGTCTGCTTGAAATACGCATGACGCGATCCATTCTGGAGCATGTAATCCATCATTCCGGTCCCCAAAACCGTCTTGTCCAGCCACGGGCCACCCGAGAAAAACACCTTGCCGTTCAAACCGACCACGGCAATCCGTGAAATATACGGCTTGTAATCGATCAGAACGGAAAGAAACTCATCGATCCGTTTCTGCTCTTGAAACCATTCAAAGCTAATTTCTTCATGAGGGCTCAGCAAGGTGTCAATCACCGTGTTTTTGTTGGTCACCACGACGGTGTTCAGCCGGTCGATCTCTTCTAGCATCATATTCAGCGATTCATCCGCCTGCCTGATGCTGTCCGAGACCGAGGTAATCGCATTTTGCATGATCGTCTCACGCATGCTCATATACACAATGACCGTAATAGAGACAATGGATACGAGCGTAACCGCACTGAACGCAATGAAGATTTTCCCTTGAATGCTTCGTCTCGGTGATATCCACCTTTGAATCGTAGAGAGTTTCATGGGGCGTGTCTCCTTTTTCCAGGTCAGAAGAAATCGATCGTAAACGTTTACAAAAATGTATGGCCGTCCGTACGGTTAGCATTGAGCTCCGCGCATGGTTATGGGAGGCACCTTATAATAGATCTTGAAAGCCCTGGTGAACGAATACAAATTCGGATAGCCGAGAGACAAGGCAATCTCGGTAATCGTTGCGTCCGTTTCTTGTAACAACCGTTTTGCCTTTTCCATTCGTATGCGCTGAAGGTATTTTAATGGCGGCATTCCTACCTGATGGGTGAACATATTGGAGAAGTACGACCGATGCACCCCCGCGAATTCGGCAACCTGCTGTACGGAAATTCCCTCGGTGGCATGCAGCTCCATATAATCCAAACACTCGTGAATCCATCCTGCAAGTTCCGTCGGCTGTGCGGAAGCCATATCCGGGACCATCCCGGCGAGCAGCCCATAAATCAAGCCGTGCAGCTCCAGCGATACCGCCGGTTTCCAGCGCTCGACTGCGGCCAGGGCATCAATCACGCGTTCGGAGGATTCTTTGACCTTAGAGGATATCATCTGTTTGCCGAACGGGCTTTCCGGGAATAAGCCCGCCAGCTCCAATAATGGCTTGACCCTGTTCCCGTCCACTGCCAACCAGCTCATCTGAAGCGGTGTATCCGCGGGAAGCAGGTGATAATAATAGGTCCGACCCGGAAACAGGCAGAACAGATCATTCTTCTGCAGATCCACTCGTTTGTCTTCGAACTCCAGCCGCACCCTGCCTTCATGTACAAAATGCAGGCTGTAACACTCGATTCGTTTCGGTCCGACCCTGTAATTGGGCTTGGCTATGCTTCGCCCGGCCCGGACAGGCCAGATCTGTTCCTCTTTATCCAAATATCCCGGCGTATAATAGATGAACTCCGCATATTCGTATTCGTATTCCTGCATCATGGCTCCCCTCCTCTTCCTTCATTTTTTCTATCAAGAATAACAAAATGACAATAAAAATATAACACCCCGCTATTTTTATAACCCGTTATTTCCAATATCATCATACTAGGAGGGGATTACACTTGTCGAGAAGACCTAACATTTTGCTAATCACAAGCGATCAGCAGCATTGGAATACAATCGGCGCATTTCAGCCTGAAATCTCTACGCCGAACCTGGACCGCCTCGCACGTCAAGGAACGACGTTCGATCGGGCATATTGCCCCAATCCGACCTGCACGCCGAGCCGGGCTTCCATCATTACGGGGCAGTACCCGAGCCAGCATGGAGCCTGGACCTTGGGGACAAAGCTGCTGGAAGACCGCCATACCGTGGGAGAGAGCTTCCAAGACGCAGGCTACCGGACCGCACTGGTGGGAAAAGCGCATTTTCAGCCGTTGAAGTCAACGGAAGATTACCCATCCGTGGAGGCCTACCCGATTCTTCAGGATTTGGAGTATTGGCGGAATTTTCACGGTCCTTTTTACGGCTTTGATCACGTCGAGCTGGCCCGCAACCATACGAATGAGGCCCATGTCGGACAACATTATGCCCTATGGCTGGAGGAGCAAGGATGTGCCCATTGGCGGGATTACTTCCTGCCGCCTACGGGAACCATGGATCCTTCCCAAACCTACACCTGGCCCATCCCGGAAAAATACCACTACAACACCTGGATCGCCGAGCGAACCAATGCGCTTTTGGACCAATATCAGAAGGCGGATGACCCTTTCTTTATGTGGGCGAGTTTCTTCGACCCGCACCCGGAATATCTGGTGCCGGAACCATGGGATTCGATGTATGATCCGGAAAAACTCACGATCCCATCCCTGACGCCCGGTGAGCATGACCGCAATCCGCCGCACTTCCGCTTGACGCAGGAAGAAGATCCGGATTTTTCCCATCTCGCTGAAACCGGGTTCGGCATTCACGGCTACCGTTCCCATCATTATTACGAATACGGCTCGAAATCCAGGTTAACGGAGTACGACAAGAAGAAGCTGGTCGCCGTGTATTACGGCATGATCAGCATGATGGATAAATATATCGGCAGCATTCTCGATAAACTGGATGAACTGGGACTGTCGGAGGATACGATCGTTGTTTTCACCACCGATCATGGACATTTCTTCGGCCAGCACGGCCTTCAAGCCAAGGGCGGGTTCCATTACGAGGATTTAATCAAGCTTCCATTCATTGCACGATATCCAGGACGGATGCCTGCCGGAAAAAGGACAAATGCGATGCAGTCCCTGGTCGATCTGGCCCCTACCTTTCTATCCTTCTGCAATATACCGATACCGCCAGCGATGACGGGCATCGACCAAAAGGATGTGTGGCTCGGTAACGCGGACGCCGCGCGGCAGCACGCGCTCTGCGAATTCCGTCATGAGCCTACGACGATTCATCAAAAAACGTACATCGAGCAGCGCTATAAAATCACCGTTTATTACAACCAAACCTACGGCGAGCTCTTTGACCTTGAAGCGGATCCCGGCGAACTGCGCAATTTATGGGACGACCCGGGGTACGAGCAGCTGAAGGCAGAGCTTCTGCTTAAGTATATCTGGGCCGAGCTTGGCAAGGAGCCGATGCCGATGCCGAGAATTCATCACGCCTAATGGAAAGGATAAACGTGTACTTTAGCAGTCTGAAAGAACGGTTAACGCTGCTGGCCCGGCTGTTCTGGACCTTCTTTCGCATCGGCCCCTCCACCTTCGGAGGCGGATATGCGATGCTGCCCATAATTGAGCGCGAAGTGGTGAGCAAGAAAAAGTGGGTAAACGAGGAGGAAATCGGTGAGCTGATCTCGCTTGCCGGTTCCGCTCCCGGCGGAGTCGGTGTAAATGCTGCCGCGATGATCGGCCACCGGCAGGCCGGTATTGCCGGGGCTGTTTCGGCCGTGCTTGGCGTGACATGCCCCACGTTTTTGATCGTGATCCTGATCAGCGTAGGTGCCGTTTTTTTTCGGGATCAACCCAAGGTTGAAGCTGCTTTAAAGGGGATGCATGGCGCCGTTATTGCGTTGATCACCGTCGCTGCTTACCGGATGGCCAGATATGCCGTCTTCGATGTGACGACAATGATATCCACCCTTGCCACCGTATCCGTGATGCTGTTTACAGGCGTGCACCCCCTCTATCTTATTGCGCTAAGCTTACTATGCGGAATGGCCGTCATTCAGATCAAAAAACGGCTGGGCCTTCAAGCGAATACAGAGAAGAAGGCAAGGATCAACAGCTGCCCGGAACTGGAATATTACATTTGAGCGAAACGAATCGGGGCGATTGAAACATGTATTGGGACTTGTTCATGATGTTCATAAGTGTAGGCCTCGTGTCCTTTGGCGGCGGTTATGCGGTAATCCCGGTCATTCAGAAGGAGGTAGCGGAAAAAGGGCTGCTGACTACGGCGGAATTCCAGCAGACCGTGGCGCTGGCCGGCATGGCGCCCGGTTCGATCGCCACCAATGCCGCTACGCTGATTGGCTACCAGTCGGCCGGCTATATCGGAGCCGCCGTCTCCACCGCGGGCATCATCCTGCCGTCGCTGGTTGTCATCGTGCTGCTCTCCGCCCTCTTCTATCGCATGCGGGGCAATCCATGGGTAAAATCTTCTTTATACGGCCTGCGTCCCGTAACGACAGGACTCATTGTATATGCAGCTATTCATTTTGGGTATCCCGATGAGGGCGAAGGGCTCATCGGGGGCCTCATTCCTACGCTGCTGATTTGCGGAGCCTGTTTATTTCTCTTGCTGAAGTATAAACTTCACCCGTTGTTGATTCTTCTCATGGCCGGCGCTGCCGGCATTGTTTTATTCTAATTTGTAATAGGGGGGCGGGAACAGACGGCTCAACAGCATACCCAAACGGTCCTCCTTCTTGTACGTCGTGCACCCTGCTCCCCGTGCGCACGGTGCGTGGTCCGGGGCATGCTTGGATGGCTGTCGGCCGTGCGTGAATGATTGGACAAGGCTGACTTTCCAAACGAACGAATAACAAGCCGGAACCTTCATGGTCCGGCTTGTTTTAGTTTCTTTTGTTATGGTGTCATCCGTTCAGAAATTCGTTTGGCCATCCACTCGTTTACGTCCCATAGATCCGTAACAGGAGCTCCTGTGAAGGGCAGCGTATGCATGTAACCGGAATGGGCAGGCCCGAATTCAGGCGTCATGCTGGTATAGCTGAACCCTTGCTCGCTCCGGTATTGGACAATTCGTGTCCACCATGCTTCAAAGGCCGCAAGCTCCCGGCTATATTCAGGCGCCCCGGGATGGGGAACCTGCGGGCCCTGGGCATAGCCTACGCGCGCGTGAATATGGACGGTCCGGCGAATAGCGACCTCCATATCTTCCGCATAATCCTCCAGCAAAGACTCGGTTACGCAGCACCAATGGCTGAAATCAGCCGTAATGCTCAGCTCCTATGATCCGTCTTCGCCGATCATTTGCAGCTCAATTTGTTTCATTTCGTAAAAATATCCCTTTTGTTCCATCAGCTCTGCATACGTGCCCGCTTCAATGACCCTGCCTTGGTCCATGACTACAATCCGGTCCATCTCTTCCAAGCCGGTCAGCCGATGACAAATCAGAACAAGCGTATCGTTAACCGCTTGCGCCAGCAGATGCTGAAAAACACGCTGCTCCGTAACGTAATCCAGTGAAGACGTCGGTTCGTCCAGAAGCCATAAGCGTCCCTCTCGGAGCATCGCCCGGGCCAAGGCTAAGCGCTGCTTCTCTCCCTCCGACAAGTTCTCCCCTTTTTCGTACACCCTATCGTCCAGGGACTTGTTCGGCAGCTGCACTTTATCCAGTATAACCGACAACGCTTGATCGGAATGATGTTCCTCATTCAGCAGCAGGTTGTCCCGAATGGTGCCCCGAAAGAAATGACTGTGCTGCAGCACCACCTTTGAGGCTTGCCAAATGCTCGTTTCATCCAGTTCCGTAACCGAAGTATCATTCAAACGAATCTGGCCGTCTGTCGGTAAACGCAGCTTGAGCAGCAATTCGATGAGGGTGGTTTTCCCTGATCCGCTCGGCCCGACAATGGCGGTTTTAGATTCCGGCGGTAGATAGAGGGAAATGTCCTTCAGCGCTGGGCGCCATTCATCTTCATATTGAAATGAAACACCGCTCAGCTCAATGGAAACGGCCTTCCCGATAGGGAGGACACCGCTTGGCTGCGGCGGCTGCTTATCTGTGGCATGAACCGTTTCCGCAAGCCGAGCTGCCGCATGTTCGCTATCCAGCTTATAAGCAGGCAGTGTGGCCATTGGCGCGGCTTCTTCAAACACCGTAAGCGAAGCCATGACCAGCATGGCGAGAAATACGCCGGCCAGCGAGCCGGCCATAATCAAATAAGCGCCAAGAATCAGTACGCCCCATGAAATCAGATACGATACAAAAACATGCAGCGATTGCCCGCGCAGCAAATGCCGGGCTGCCGTTTGCTGTTCCGCTGCCAATGCGGCCGAGGTGCGCTGCAGCTGCTGCTCGCGCTTTTTCATTTGCCCGTATACTTTCAAATCGCGGAAACCGTAAAGCATTTCGGTCACTTCAGTGGAAAGCGCCGCTCGTTCTTGGCGAACGCGGCCATATATCCTCCTCTGCCCAAGGAGAACAAGTCCCGGAACCACAAAAGCCGTTACCAGCATCCCCAGCACAAACAAACAGGCAATCCAGAATGAAAAGGCGGAAGTAAACAAAACCGTAGCCAGAAATACCATGACCACAATGACAGGCGGATAGGCGACGCGCAGAAAGTAATGCTGTAAGCTCTCTACATCTCCGACGATCCGTGCGAGCAGCTCTCCGCTCCGTTTTTTGCCCAATATCCCTGGCGTCAAAGGAACCAGCTTGGCAAAAAAGGATGTACGCAAACGGCTGAGCAGAGAGAATGTCGCCCGATGGGAATACAAGCGTTCCGCGTAGCGGCTTGCCGCCCGCAGCAAACCCAGTATTTTTACCAGGGACGTCAGCACAATCAAGGTATAGAGCGGCGGGGCAAATACAGTCTGGGAGATCACATACCCGCTTGCGGCGAAGAGGCATACACCTGCGATGCCCGCAACGAATCCTCCGATAATGGCGATGGCAATATCCTTCCGTTCCTGAATCATCGCCTTGGTTAAAATAGCCAGCTCATTCATGTGAGTCCCCCTTTCCGCTGGGCATCCACCATATCAGCATATTGGGGCAGACGCGCTAGAAGCTCATCATGTCGCCCGCTGTCCAGCAGCGCTCCGTTGTCCATAAACAATATCCGGTCTGCGTGCCGTATCGTGTACAAGCGGTGCGCCACGGTAATCATGGTCGCTTTGCTTGCAAGCTCGGCAATGGACCGCTGTAGGACGCGTTCGGTGTGCAAGTCCAATCCGACGGTGGGCTCATCAAACAAAATAACGGCAGGCTGCTTCAAAAAAGCACGCGCCAGCGCCAGCCTCTGCTTCTCGCCGCCTGACAATCCCCGGCCCCCTTCGCCGACAAAGGTGTCATAGCCCTGCTCCAACTCGGCTGCAACCGCAGCAAGTCCGGCGGCCTCCGCCGCCTGCAGCACTTCGTCCCTGGAGACGTCCTTGCCCGCTCCAATCGCAATATTGTCGGCAAACGTGCCGGCAAAAATATACGGATGCTGGGTAATGTAGCTAACATGATCAAACCAGTGAGCCTCATCGTATTGCGCAAGCGGACGTCCGTTCACCAGCACTTCTCCCGACGTTGGCGCAAGCAGTCCGGCAATGAGATGCAGCAAGGTGGTTTTGCCGGATCCGCTTTTACCGACGATGGCGATTTGCTCCCCTGATCCAAACGACATGGCGCCGGCTGCAAGCTCGAACGAATCCGGCGCATACCGAAACCGGACATCCCTCAGTTCGATGGTTGGCGGCATCCGAATCAAACCCAGATCGGCTGTCCCAGGCTTATCCGCCGTATCCATCGGATTGTCCCCGTTTGTTCTGTCTTTTTTCCCGGCGCTCTCTTGCCCATCTGTCACTGCCCCTGCCTCCCTTGTTTCCGTGAGCATCTCCTCTACTTTTCGGATGGCCCCCATGCTGGTACGACCGCTGTGAAAAGCAGTTCCCGTGTTTTTTAGCAGGCTGTAAAACTCGGGCACCAGCAGCAGGATCAAAAAGGCGGTGTGGAAGGAAAGCGTTTTGAAAACCAGCAGCTGCAGCGCCAGCTCAAGCGCAACAACACCAATGCTAAGCATGACGATGGATTCCAGCATGAAGGTGTTGGTAAACGCAATCCGTAAAATGCCCATCGTTGCATCCCGATAGCCAAGGCTGCTGCGTTCAATTTCCTGCTGCTGATGTTCCGTCCGACCAAACAGCTTGAGCGAAACCAGCCCTTGAAGAGAGTCGAGAAACGTACCGGAAAACTCGGCCAGCTGTGCGAATTTCTCCTCCGATTTGTTCTTCGTTTTCAGCCCCACAAGCACCATAAAAATCGGGATAAAGGGGGCGGTAAACAGCATAATCAAGCCGGAATTCATATGCTCCGTAAAAACAATGACCAGAATCAGGACAGGAATGATGGAGGCTTCTATCATACGCGGGATATACTGGCTGAAATAACTGTCGGCCTCGTCTACGGCATCCAGCGCCACACTGACCTTTCCGCCCGTTTGTCCACGAAACGCGGAAGCTACGGAAGCATGGGCCAGCTTACGCAGCACCGCTGCTCGCATCTCCGTCTTGGCACTGGCAGCCATGTGCAAGCCGATGATCCCGTTTCCATAAGACAGCAGCGTCCGCGCAGCCATCACAGCCAGCAAGGCGCCAAGTATGACAACAACCGTCGAAAAGGAAGCCCGCTGCACAAAAATCCTCTGGACCGCTTCGGCGAGCAGCGCGGCTTGGCCTGCCATGGCTGCACCGAGCCCAAGCGACATGAACCCCAAGAGAATCAACCGTTTCCTTTGTGCGGACATTTGCTCAGCCAGCAGAGTGGTTTTCCCCCTCAACTAACTCCCCTCCTTTATACCAAACCGCTGCAAGGTGCTCCCAAATGAAGTGATACCCACACACGATTATTATTTTTTGCCTTTTACATAATCCGCATCAAACAGGAATAGCCTGAAGACCAGTATAAGAGACGGAATCAGCAGACATAGACCGCCGATAAAGGCTGCCACAAGCGCAGCGCCCATCGACTCATGCGTGGCTCCGCTTTGAATGGTAATGTACGGATCCAGAATATAAGGATATTGCCCGATACCGTATGCAAAAAACGCACAGAAAAATTGCAGCATGACACAAATAAAAGCCAGTCCGTAGCGGCGTCCTTTGTACAGCAGCCATACGGCTATCATGAAAAAACCGACGGAAAGCGCCAGCAGCCACCATAAATCCATCATGTTTTGAAAATGCCGCTCATTATGCTGACTGAGGAAAATAAATGCCGTAAGCGCGGCAATAATGGTGGGCGTACTCCAAAACAGGGCATAGGTGCGCACCAGCTTTAGCGCTGGCTGATCGTCCGCCCGGGAGGCGTAGAAGGCCAGGAACGATCCGCTTATAAACAGCACCGATACGATGGCCAATGCAACGATGCTCCACGACAACGGACTCGTCATCAGTGTCCAATATTCCAAAGAAACAGCCCCGCCTCTTTCCACAATAAAACCGCCTTCGGAAAGCGTTAATGCTACCGACAAGGAAGCCGGAATCAGCAAACCTGTGGCTCCATATAAAAACAGATACACGATATTTTCTTTGGAGCCGTAATTTTCAAACGCGTAAAAGGAGCCGCGGATCGCCAGCAGAATTATGGCGATGCTTCCCGGTATAAGCAGCGCAGAGCCATAATAATAGGCCGTGTCCGGAAAAAAACCGACGATGCCGATAAAGAAAAAGACAAAAAACACATTGGTAATCTCCCAGACCGGCGATAAATAGCGGGATATCAATCGATTGATCAGGTGGTCCTGCTTCGTCAGACGGGCATAGAAGGCAAAAAAACCAGCACCGTAATCAATGGAGGCAATGATTAGATAGCCGTATAAAAACAGCCAAAGAACCGAGATGCCTATCAACTCGTAATGGATCATACCGGCTCACCCTTTCCCGTGGATTGATCGCGTTTCTCTTTCACGAACTCGTCCAGCTCGGCTTCTGCCGGTTTATTACGGAACAAGCGTCTCAGTACAAAGACACACATGGTCCCTAGCACAATATACAATAGCAGGAAGAGGAAAAAGAGAATCCTTACATTCGGTGAAGTGGTAGCCGCCTCCTCTACGCGCATATATCCGCGGATAATCCATGGCTGCCGCCCGAGCTCCGCATAGAACCAGCCCATTTCAACGCCCAAAAAAGCAAGGGGCGCACTAAAAACAATGGCCCGAAGCAGCCACTTGTTGAGCTCATTGCGTCTCTTCCAGAACAAAAACAGGAAATACAGGACCGCAACGGCCAACATAACAAAACCGATCCCGGCCATGAAATCAAACAAATAGTGGACAAGCAGCGGCGGCCTTTCATCAAGCGGAAACTCCTCCAGCCCCTTTACCTCGGCATCAAAGTCTCCAAAGGCCAGGAAGCTGAGCGCTTTCGGAATGTGGATAGCTCCCATGACCTCCCGCTCTGCATTAAGCCAGCCCAGTAATATCAAATCCGCACCGCTTTCCGTTTCAAAATGCCATTCTGCTGCCGCCAGTTTCTCCGGTTGATGCTCCGCCAAAAACTTGGCCGACATATCCCCGGCTAAGGTTGTCAGCAAGCTGAACACCAGAACAACCGCCATCATGAGCTTCAATGCTTTCTTGTAATATGCCGTGGCCCCTTTTCTCAGGATCACGTAGGCTGCGATTCCTGCCAGCAGGGCAGCTCCCGTCAAATAGGCCGAGGTTAGAACATGGAATACTTTTGAAGGCGTCGCCGTATTCAACATCGCCTGCAGCGGGTTAACCGCCGTAAAGTGGCCTGCCTCCATGACAAAGCCTCCAGGCTGATTCATGAATCCGTTCACAGTCGTAATAAAAACAGCGGACATGCCTGCCCCGGCAACAATCGGAATCGTCAGCAGCCAATGGATATACGGGTTGCGGAACCGATCCCACGTGTACATATATATCCCCAGGAAAATGGCTTCAAAAAAGAACGCAAAAACCTCCATAAATAACGGGAGCGCGATAACATTCCCCGCCACTTGCATAAAGTTCGGCCATACAAGCGCAAGCAGCAAGGAGATCGCCGTTCCAGTCACCACGCCAACCGCCACCGAAATAACGAACCCGCGCGTCCATCTTTTGGCCATGAGCGTGTAATGGGGATCCTTCTTACGTATACCGACAAATTCGGCAATGGCAATCATTAACGGAACACCCACGCCAACCGTGGCAAAAATGACATGAAACGCCAAGGTTAGCCCCGTCAGCCATTTGCTCCACAGCACCGTATCTATAACCACGAGATACTGCCTCCTTTCAAACCCTGTTCATTCGTTGATCGGAATTGACCCTAATAAGTACATACCCGATATTTAAACGTTATTATAACGAAGCCATGTCTCAAATGAATCACGAAAGCCTCTCGTTCAAAAAACAATCGTATCTTTCCGACAACTCGGTGAAAAACAAAAAAATCACTCCATCGAGTCATTGATCTATTAACCGATGTATGGTATTTGAAGCTGCATACTCATCTACTCGTACATTCGATAAAAAAGAAAAAGTCCCCGTAAATACGGGAACCAGGCACTCTTCTTTGAATGAAACAACGGACTCTATGTTTTTCTATTTATTCGGACGCACTTTCTGCAGGTCTGAACGTAGATTCTCTTACGATAAGCTCAGGGTCAATCCGAACATTGCCCCCTCGTTTCATCGTACCATCCATGCGCTTTAGCAGCATATCCGCTGCGGCAAGCCCAATCCGGTCAGTAGGCTGCCGGACCGTTGTCAAATGGGGGCGCAGCTTGGATGAAATATACTGATCGTCATAACCCACAATGGCTACCTGTTCTGGAACCCGGATGCCTTCTTCCAGAAGAGCGTTCATAACCCCGAGCGCGATATTGTCATCGCCTGCGAATACGGCGGAAGGAAGTCGTCCTTCCCGCAGCCATTTACGGCAGACATCATAGCCAAAGTCGATTTCGAAATCGCCCGTAATCATTTCGAACGGCGCCAGGCTCCTTTCCTCAAGCGCCTGCAGAAAGCCGCTGCGGCGTTCTCTCGTACTGCGGAACATATCCTGCCCGCTGATATGCGCAATGGAGGTATGGCCGAGATCAAGCAGGTGCTTCGTTGCGGCATAACCGCCTTTGTAGTTGTCTATAGTGACGGAATAAGCGTCATTATCCGGCTTCTGGTTGTCTATCAGGACATAAGGGATATTCCGCCGTTTCAATTCCACGATATAGTTGTCTTCTTCCATTGGTGAGAGCAGAATCAGTCCGTCCACGCGGTCTTCCTGAATCAGATAATGGGCTTCGTCGGAGCCTATGCCCGTAGAGACCGAAATGGCGAGGAAATAACCGTGAAGTGCCAGCACCTCATTCAGCTCCTTGACCACAGCGTCGAAGAAAGAGTCCTGAAGGGTGGTCACAATCAAGCCGACGATCCCTGTCTTACCGCGTGCTAAACTCCGGGCAGCCGCATTGGGACGGTAATCAAGCTCCTTGATGGCCTCCAGAACCTTAAGTCTGTTTTTCTCTCGAACCGATTCGGCACCGTTTAAGACACGTGAAACCGTCACGACGGAGAGTCCTGATTTTTTGGCTACGTCAAATATACTAACCTTCATGGTTTATACTCCTTGCGGCAGATTTTCCGTACGTTTACATTGACTTAACACTAGTATACATGCACGGAGGCCTGGCCGCGAAGCTAATTTAACAAAAGCACCGCCCCTTTTGGGACGGTGCGATAAGTTTGTTTTAGCGTTTGATAATTTCCATGACTTTTTTCTGGATCGTCGGCATCACTTCTTCAACGGTCTTATGTCCGGTATCGATCGGCTGCATTTCGTTGATGAACATGTCGTTGATCTGCGAGTAGTTGGTGATCAGGTGATTGTAGGATTCAAAGCCGTATTTGACGGCGCCTTCGTAAACCTTTTTCACATCTTCCGGATCGATGCCCTCAAAATGCTTGTAATAAGCCTCGGCTGCCTTCGTATTGACAGGAGGGTTGCCGCCGCTCAGGTCAATGGATTTTTCCTGAACTTCATCGCTGACCAGATATTTGATCCATTCAAAAGCTTCCTTCGGATGCTTGGAATCTTTCAGAATAAAGAGGGGATCGACGAACAGCACGCTGCGGATCTTCTCGTTGCCGCCGGCAGGAACTGCAGCCACGCCGACCTTGAACGGGAAGTCATTGGAGCCGGCCAGGCTCCAGGAACCGCTGACGGTCATGCCAATCTTGCCGGTTACGAATGCATCGCCATTTTGCCCGGCTACGCTCTTACTCCATTCCGTCGTCGGGGAAACCTTATCTTTCAAAATCAGGTCAAACAGTTTGTTATAGGTTGTGATCACTTCAGGAGAATCGAAATGAGTCTCTGAAGGCACGCCGCCGTTAGTCCAGGTATCCTGAGAGTATGGCTCAACGCCGAAATACAGTGGGCGCATATCGCGTTCGGACCATGTGAAGTCGACGCCATACTGTGTTTTAGCGATATCGTCGGATAAATGAGTCATTTTTTTTGCATCTTCGACCATTTTGTCAAACGTCCAGCTCTTGTCCTCGTAATCGCTTGGAGGATAAGGAACATTGGCAGCATCGAACATGTCTTTGTTATAGAGCATGAGAGTCACATACATATTGACCGGAATACCGTATACATGGTCTTTGACGGTATAGATTTCCATGAGGTCATCCGGGATGCTGTAATCGGATGCTTTAAATCCGTCTTCTTTTATCATGTCGCTCATATCAAGCAGCATATCTTTGTTGAAATATTCCGCAAAGCCACCGTAGCCATAGTGGCTTGTCACGTCAGGCGATTTACCGCCGGCGATCAGCGTTTGCAGCTTGCTGTCGAACTGCTCGTAAGGTGCCTTTTCTATTCTGACCTTGATGTTCGGGTGCTTGGCTTCAAAGTCCGGAACCAGCTTTTCAATAAACGTGCGGTCTTCCGAATCCATGGTGTAGTGCGTTATCGTTACTTGCTCGCCTGAAGAGCCGGCGCTATCGCCTTTGCCTGCGGGAGCCACTTCTCCCGCTGATTTGCCGCCGCTGCAGCCGGACAATGCCAATACGACGAGCATGCTGAACGCAAGCAGAAGTGCATAGGTCTTTTTAATCCTTCTTTTGTTCATGATCTACAGTCCCCCATATACTCAAGTTTTTTTGCCGCCGCTGCGGCGGGTCTTTACTTGATGCCTGTAAGTACAATTCCTTCAACGAATCGTTTCTGGGCTATCGCAAATAAAGTGACAATTGGCAGCATGGCCAGTACGGAGGCAACCATGAGCAGATGCCACGGCGGAATGCGAAACCGCGACGAGGTGAAGGAAGACATACCGACCGGAAGCGTAAATTTATCCGATGAGCTTAGGTAGAGCACGGGTGTCAGCAAGTCGTTCCAGCTGTAAATGAAGGCAAAAATCGCAACGGTTGCAAGTGCCGGGCCAGACAGAGGCAAGGCAATCCGCCACCACATCCGCAGCTCGCCGCAACCGTCCATGCGTCCGGCGTCAAACAGCTCATCCGGCAGGGTGGAAAAGAACTGGCGCAGCAAAAAGATGTTGTATGCCGAGCCGAAAAATGCAGGTACGATCAGCGGCAAGAACGTATCGATCCAGTTCAGCTTGGAAAAAAGAATGAACTGCGGGATCATAATCGCTGGATAAGGAAGCATCATGGTGCTGAGCATCAGCATGAACCACAGGTTGCTGCCCTTGCCCCGGTATCTGGCGAAGCCGTAGCCTGCCAGCGACGACGACAACAGGGTGCCGACCACGGTGAGAATGCCGATAATGAGACTGTTCATGTACATTTGGCCGAAGTTCAGCGTTTCGAAAATTTCCTTGTAGTTGCTCCACTGCCAGGAATCCGGCAAAAAGGTCGGAGGAAACTTCAGCAGTTCCTTCTTCGATTTCAATGAGGTCGAGACCATGAAAAACAAAGGCAGGAGCATGAGAAAGGTAGTGACCACTAAGGCAATAAAGCTGGCAATGCTTATTGCATCGATTTTGCGCCGGCGTTTATTCGTAGAAGGTGAAGTCGAAGGACTGGCTGCCGGAATGTTACTCATCTGCGTCCGCCTCCTTCATAATGAACATAACGGTTCGAGAATTTCATAATAAGTGCCGTAAACAGCATGACAACGATCAGCAGAACCCACGCGAGAGCGGAGGAGTATCCAGCCCGGTATTCTTTGAAGGCGCTGGTGTACAGGTTGTAAACATAGAACCATGTTGAGTAGTTCGGACCGCCTTGGGTCATGACATACGCTTGCGTAAATACCTGGAAGGAGTCAATGACCCCCATAATCAGCTGGAACAATAGCACCGGTGAGATCATGGGAAGCGTCACATTCAGAAAAATCCGGAAGCGTCCCGCACCGTCAAGCTTGGCGGCTTCCACGAGACTTGCAGGTACACTCATGAGCCCCGCGAGGAACAGAATCATGCCTGAGCCTACTGTCCAGAAGGACATAATCATCAGAGCGTAAAGTGCATAATCCGGACTCATGAGCCAAGATGGGCCACGGATGCCGAACCAGGACAGAACGTAGTTGAACAGGCCGATCGATGGATTAAAGATCCAGTACCACAGCAGTGACATCGCCACGCCGGATACCATGCTCGGAAAGTACATGGCGGTGCGGAAAAATCCGCGGAACGGTATTTTCGTATTGAGCAGGAGCGCAAATCCGAGTGCCAGCAGCAGTTGGATCGGTACGCTTATAAACGTATACCGCACCGTTACCACAACGGATTTCCAAAACAGATCATTGTGAAACATTTCGATGTAATTCGCCAGGCCGACATATTTCGGCGGATGGATAATGTCATAGTCCGTGAAGCTGTAATAAAGGGATGACAGAATCGGATACAAGGCAAACACAAGGAAACCGATAAGCCATGGAGCAATGAAGAGGTACATGTATAACGTCTGCCGCCGGCTTTCGCGATGGGTCACGTAAACACCAACCTTTCTTTTTATTATGAAAATTATAACGCTTTAACTTTCAATATAAAGTTTGCCCTGTTTCAAGGCATTCATAGGATGATGTAAACATAAAAGTTAAAGTGCTTTAATTTTCCATATCGGTCTGATGACAATATCATAGAGGATGATTTCCCAATTATCAACTCTTTTTTTGGAGAAATGAAAGCGCTGCATTGCTTTGCTAATCATTTAGATACAGATTCGGCATGCCCCTTTCTTACCATTAAAAAACCTTCCAGTGATCGAATGACGATCATTGGAAGGTTTTGGTTCCCGTAGACTACAACCCTGCCGCTATTTATTTGCGAACGACAGTATAGCCTTTATCCTTAAGCAGCTTCACGATGCCGTGCTCACCCAGATAGTGGGCTGACCCTACCACAATGAAATACTCTTCGTTTTTGCCGTTTTTCAAATACCCGTCGATTTTGTCTGCCATGCCGATGTTGCGGTCGATCAGCATCGCTTTATTATATTCCTCGTCACCCGATATGCTGTTTGTGAACTCGAGCAGCTGCTCATCATTGCCCGTTTTCCACATTTCGGCCATCTGGTTCACGCTCTCATCCAGCACGTCGAAGTTATCGAGGGCGGTATTGAGGTTTTTCTCCTGCAGCTCTTTGGAGAAGTTATCAAACATGCCCAGCTGGGATTCATAAGTTTCCAGTTCCAGAATCGGCACTTTGCGTTCGATGGCCTTCTGGATGAAATACAGGTCGATTCCAGCTGATGCGTCGTACCCGGCTTTCACGGATTTCAGACTACTAATTGTGGTTTCGGCAACCCAAGGCTTGAATGCATCGAGTGCATTCGGCTGCATGCCGCTTTGCTTCAGAATTTCGCCCAGCTTGGCATAGGTCTCACTGGATACATGGTCCTTCAAGGTTGTCCCATCCTGATACATGCCCAGATCCATGATCAGTTTCTGCTGCTCCTCATCAGCCGCTTTGCTGATATCAATCTCGACACCCAAATAGTCCGCCTCGGCAAATGCTTCTTCAAACTCCGGACGCAGCGGGTAGAAGCTGTCATCCGCGATATGCATGGAGCCTACCAGGTACACCGTATTCCCGTTGCTCTCCACTTCCCACATGAAGCCGCGGCCACCCGCTTGCACGGTTTCCGTTTCTTTGGAAACCAGCAGAACGGAGCGAGTTTTCGCATCCCAGCTAACCTTATAACCCGCAGCGTCCCCAACAACCCGAATGGGCGCATAGGTTACACCATGGATTCGTTTCAGTTTGCCTTTCAGGGTAATGGTTTTACCATCCACCACCGCAGTAATGGTGTCATCTGCAGCACCCGTCAGTTGCACGTCCAGAGCCTGGAGCGTTGTTCTGAGCGGAACAAGCGTTGTGCCCTTATCTATCATCGGTGTACCAAGCGAATAGTGAACAACTTGGTTATCGACTTTTACTGCCGGCTGCTGTGGCGCTGCCATGGCAGGCACTGCCGAAGCGAGCAAACCAACCGAAATCGCGAGGGACAAGAGCATTTTTTTCCAATTTTTCATTTATGTAATCTCCTTTATTCTCGTGTAGTTTTGAAACTACTTAGTTTGTGACAAAGAATAACCGCCATGGGGCTTCATTTATGATCATAGATTGATGAGAGTTCGCCATACCGATATTGTCGTTATGGCGAACCCTTATCTTCTACTTTCTTGCTTTCAGCAACCATAACTGTGCGTAATGGTTACAAATGAGACTAAAAGTGAACAAAACCGATCGATCTAATGCTTACGAATGAGACATTGTAAGATCTTTATTGAGACTTTTCTTATTTTTAACACCTACAACTGAGACTTTCCGAAAAAAAATATGATCGCGCCAATTACCTACGAAACATATTTTATTTAGTGTAATAAACAAGCCTTTGAACGATGTTAACTTTATAATCCAATAAATTGCAACCTCCGTTTCACTTCAGAAATATCACGTCCACTTTGGAGCGTAATATAATACTTGGATTCAATGTCTTCAATGAATACATAGAGAAAATTAATGTGTTTGAATTGAGTATTTTCCTTAATAAAACCCTCCAAGGAAGATTTAACCGTTATAAAATTTTCTGACGATTGAATTGCAACATTGGTGATTGCACTGTTGATCTCGGAATCTACACGCTCAAAATTGTTCTGTTTAAAGCCTTCGTCAAAAGTCAAACGAAGTAACTCAATTAGGTACGGCAGCGCATTAATATCCCTTATTGCACTTAGAGGAACTGTCTGGTTAATTACACTTCCCTTCTTTACTTTCATTTCTACCCAGTTAACATACTTTTTTAGCGCATCAAGATTTTGTAGGGTTATAAGAAACTTTATTGGTTGTAACGCGTTATCATTTTCCAGAGTTGTATCAAGTAAGGATAATAGATATTTTTCACAATCTGGTCCTTTTCCAATTTCAAATAGCTGCCTAACTATTTCCCACTTAAAATCATCACGGATACTAGGCAAGTTATCAATTAATTCTTGCAGCCTATTTGATAATTTTAAGTAAGCCTTTAAAGCAACAGTTCGTGATGAGGTATTCCTTGAGATATCATTACAAATTCGCAATGCATGAGGTAATACATCTTGAATGGAATGTCTACAACAAAAATCAATGTGATTGTTAAGGATATCGTCTATTTCTATTCCATCCTGAAGATTTTCCCACACTCGTTCAGACATTGTTTCAATATCAAGAAAGGATTCTAAATATCTAATCCCCACCATTTGGCTACCCTCAACCCAATCAAACGAAATCATATCAAGCATAACCTTCGTTGGGTAGTTTAGATTATACTTTCTTTGGAAATACCATAAGATTATTGCTAACTTACTTACAGTGTATCCCCCACTTGGACTACGTCGACAAGCTTGTTTAAAATCAATAGATTTGACATTTTTAATACACCAATCAGAAACCCACCGGGTCTGTATATCAGTTAGTTCCACATCTGCCGATGAAGACATAATGTTATATAACTTTCTTAAACAAAAATAGTCCCAATCCCATGATTGAATCTCTTCAACTAGCTTTTCATAGGAGATGTCGCCAGTTTCAGCTACGCGATAGATTTGATCAATCACAAGTGCCGAGTACTCGCGCTCGAGTCTATGAACTCGTGCATGAATAATCTCTTCTTGATTGAAGGTCTCCTTCTCTTCAGCAATATATATTTTTCTTGCATGTTCTAGAAACGCTTCTTTATCAAATAAAAGATGAATATCACGCATTAGCCCAGCTTTTCTCTCTTGTTCATAGTCCCTTCTTTGCTGAAATACAAACTTATTATCTGATACTTCATTCATATGTTTGTTAAAAGCCATATATATATCGTACGGCCTTATTTCTTGCTGGATGATCCAGATATCATCAGTTGATAGTCTTCCTTCAAGATATTGTTGTGATACAAATTCAATGGATTCCTCATCAACCAACAGACCTAATGCTCTAAGATTAACTCCATTCTCAACACGCTTTTCCAGTAATAAACTTATCGCTCTCTGCTTCGTGTAACTTTTATCAAAGAAGATGGAGAAATCTTTTGCCTCTTTATCCCAATAGTTTTTGTGTAGTGTCTCAAATAATATTAGAGCTAGATTAAAGATACTATTATCGGTTTCATATGCTATTGCAGCGTTTGACCCAAATACTTCAAGATTATCTTTCAAGAAATAATGATCAATTTTTTCTATATTCTCACTGAGAAAAGTCAAAATCCTGCTCACACTAGCCGGAGATTTTGCCCTCTCTATTCCTCGTTCTAACTCAATCTTTTCATTAATTAACCTTGACTCCTCACTATTTATATCGATTCCAACGTAATGGATACCTTCAAGAAAAACATCAATATTCTCCTCTATCAAATCACATTCAGTTAAATATTGGTATAAGTAAGTGCGAACTGTGTCATTTGAAGATAATCTGGTAGCTGTTATTACTCGTTCAACTTGCTCACCAGAGCGAATCTTATATCTAGTTAGCACACCTAATGCCGCAGTTATAACAACCGGTTCTTCGTCTTTTTTTAAAATAATCTCAATTACTCTGTCACGAATCATTGATTTTTTGGAAATAGGAGCTCGCATAAAGCTCAAAAGCTTTAAGGCATTTATACGGGTAGTGTAGTGTCCTTCCGATATTTTACTCATTAGATATTCCACATTAGCATCAGTTTGTCCAAAGTAGGCTAACGTTTTGAGATCGAACTTATCCCTATTTATCCATATATTCCTTTCCTCATAAAAAACAAAGATACTTTGAAATAATTGAGTCCGTAATTCTTCATCCACTCGATCAGCTTCAAAATGGATTACCATGTCGGGATCGCTTTCATTAAGCCATTCCAATAACTCAACAAACTTCTTACTTCTAGGGTCCAACAAACTAACCAAAAAAGACAAAGTGTTTACCCAACTTGGAATTACTTTATTTTTTTCTGGAGGAAATGCAAGAAACTCCTTAATTAGCTCCATTTCCTGTTTTGAAAGAATCCTGGCTGCAAAAAATTCCTGAAAGTTATTATGCTCAAACTGCCATCTTACATCGTTTTGCTCCTCATTCTTTTTCCAGAGTGTACAGTGTGTCAATAGGTGCTGATTCTCTTCGCTTATAATCAGTTCAAGTTCTTGATTAGTTAAATAATTCCTTCCTAAATCCTCCATGGCGAGCGCCACCGTTTCTAAACAGAACGTTAATTTCTCTTGTTTTTTACTCAAATCCATAGCATTTTTAAAATGCTGAATATCATTCTGTAAACTTTGGGTAATTAAGTAATGAAAGAGGTCCGCCTTATTATTTGGCAATGCCCCTGACTTTGAATACATCTCAATTATTCTCACTAAATAAAAAGGTATCTCCATCAGCGGCCTCAGATTGCTTCTTTGTAGAGCACTTTTGAAACCTTTTGATATTTCTGTTCCTAACACTGAATTAATATAAGAGTCAATATCCTCTTGATTTAGATCATTTATTAGATATGTTTTAAACCCTTGGAGGGTTCCAGAAAAATATTCATTTTCCGATTGATAAAAGTTACGTCTACAAGAAACAATAACATGGATATCAGGATGTTGTTCTACAAACAACTCTATGTATTTTATCGTATCCCTTTTGTAGTGGCTTTCAACTTCATCTAAACCATCCAAAATTATTAATAATTCATGGTCCGGGACCATAGTCCAGTCTGACCAGTAATCACTAATGATTTCATTTAAACTACGCGGAACATACTTGTTTAATTTAATAAGTATTGGTACAAAACCTGATGAAATTTGTGAACAGATTGAAGCTATATAATTCAACTCAATAGATTTCCCTGTTCCAGCTCCACCCAAGAGTACAACAAGTTTATCTTCCCTAATAACATCTAATGGATCTTTCAAATCTTCACTATTAATCAACCAAGTAATCGTATTGTATTTATTGGCTGGAATTATTTTTCTTGGAATATGCCCTTGTACTATAGGGTAATTTAGCGGAGAAGAGACTTTTTTAGTGCTTATTCTCTCCTTAAGAGGAACTCCTATTGACATTAAGTACTTTGTGAATGGATGTAAGCTTATAGCAGATAAACGACTTGCTTCTCCAGCTTCGGTGACTTGGCGTTGGACTATACCCACTACACAATTCTCAAGAATAAGCGGGGCCCCAGAGACACCTTGGTAATTTTTAATACTATCATTAATTCTTAAGTCCAAGTCCCAGTCGCGGAGACCTAAAGATTCTTTATAATTTATTAAAGTTAATTTAATTGATGTCCCATCATGAGGGCGCGCTGGTGGATAACCATAACTAAAGCATTCTGCTGCTGATTTAAACTTATAATCTACACACTCAAGTGACCTAACTTCATTCATTTCTCTATCTAACTGTAATGCGATGATTGGGCATTCGTGAATATCCTTAATACACAAAGGTTTTGCATTTACGATTATTTGCTCAAAACCGGCAATCTCTCTAAAAGTAAGCTTTATTTCTTCCCCATCGTTTAAGCACTCTCTAACCACATGAGTTGCGGTCAAGACAATGCTAGGGGAAACTAGAAATGCTGTGCCCTTCTGAGATCCACATTCAACCTTCGGAATCGATTTCCCTATCCAAATATCCATACTGGCCTCCTTTTTAAAGCTCTACAATAACTGGATTGTCGCCATCGGCAATGGTTACCGAATAATTATATTTTTCCATCCATTCCTTGTTGTTCAACGCTATTGCTGTCTCTGTAGGATAATTAAAAATAAATTCTTTTAAATGCCCTTTCTTGTCTGCAGTTATAATTCTCGCTATTGCTTCTATATCTGGATGGCCATGTGTCTTACCGTTAGTAGATATTAGGTATTTTTGAGATGGAATTAAATGAGCTAACTCTGATGTTATGTTCTTCTCACTACCATGATGCGATATCTTAACAAGATCAAAGCTATCTTTAAGCAAGCCTAGTTTGTCCAACTCTACAATATTTGAAAATATAATATCCGGATGTGAATCGGCGAGGAATAGAAGTTTTTTACCTGCATACTCTGCGTAAAACGCAATTGAAGATCCATTTATTACTGATGAATCGATTTCATTTTGTTCCATTTTTGAATATTGATCCAAATCATTTATTGTCCCCCTCGAGATGCTCTCATCAACAATGTTGAATTCTGGTTTACCTAACATATAAAATTCAAAAGCATCGTCAAATATTTGATCATCAGTAAAATTAAAATTATATTTATAGCTCTGCAAATGCATTAACCAATCCTTCGAAAGGGCGTTTAGTTTGTCTTTGTCAGGTGATAAGATACACATACTCATATCGTTTACTTCAACAAATTGATTGACAGAAAAACTCACTGCTTTTCCATCAAACGACTTATTCCAACTGTATTTACCTTCATAAATTAATGATGCCAACGTTGAACCTTGTTTAATGCTTATTTCGGAATCTATGGTTCCCCCCTCAAAATTTTCGATTATTGTACTGCCCAATGCTATTTCCTCATCAAGTACCTTTTTTTCTAACGCATCGATACTTCCACCCTTAACTTTAGTAAACTGTAGGTGGCGGTAACTGTTGTGCCATATTTCGGAGATTTCAATGATTTTTCTCTTATTATTTTCTCTTAGAAAAGGAATGGCCCCTGATATATGATCCTGATCAACGTGGGTTAACACGAATAAAGATATGTACTCCCCTTTTTCTGCAATTGAAATTAGTTCTTTTCTTAAATACCTTTTATATGTTTCAGCATATCCACAATCAATTAGTATGTGTTTTTTCACATCATCTCCGAATGATATAAGGAAACAATCCCCATTTTTTGCAGGAAACATAGTAACGGATATCATTTTTACCACCTCCATAGGCAGAGAATTAGTGTGAATGAGAGAAATATCTTATTTATCCTTTCTAATACCAGTTACTAACGTGCTCTCTCATACTGTCCGATTTAAGTTCAACCACAACTTCGGTAATGAGAGACCGTACGAAGCGAAATCTGCTAGTTAGCCCGCAACATCACAATTTATTTTTTTCTGTACAGTCTTGCTAGCTCGAATAAGCACGTCGAAATAATCAAGCACTCCAGTTACAATCAAACCGATAACATTCACAGTAGTATGCTCGTTCTTATCAAAAACCAATGTAAACTCAAAATTTCTACCCATAATGCGGATATATCTTATGATGGCGTATGTATTCATGACGTAACGGACTACTCTATTCACTTCTAGACTGTTGGAGCTTGAATCATTACTATTCAAAGATGAAGCAGTGAACCGATTTCTACTGATCAACTGAGTCAAGATTAATCGTCTTCAAAAGCGACTGTTTGTTTATCCCCTGAAGTTTGCCATTTTTTAAAATCAATGAATCGGTGATGCTGAGCAGTTGCCACATGTCGTGAAAATCCAAGGTTTTGAATAGCGGTACTGACGGTATTCTGTGTGCCATACCCTAAATAAACAGCCCAATTCTCTTCGGTTTAAGTGATGAGTGTTTTATTCTATTCTTCTCCAAACTTCAGATGGTAAGTTTGTTCTCGAAGCAAGACCATATTCTGAGCCATCAATAATGATTTCCATGGGAATTGCAAAAGCATCTCCAACCAATAACGCTGCTCCAGTTGTTAAGTAGGATATTCTGGTTAATTGAGAATCACTTAAATAAGGGATACTTTTCCTCATCTGTTCAATATCTAAATTATTTCTAATCCGATGCAGAATGAAGTTGTTACACTGTGATAAGACGGTTTTAGATATTTCACTTGGCCTTTGACTTGCTAATATCATAAAGATCCCAAATTTCCTTCCTTCTTTAGCAATTTGCTCGAATATTCTAATAGATTTTATATTCTCAATATTAGTCTCTGTTATATATTTATGTGCCTCATCAAATATAAAGTGAAATATTTCTTTAATGGTATTACTTTTGTCATCGGAAATACGATTAGCTCTTTGTCTTAGGTAGATCATTCTTAATATATAACCTGTAAAAAATAAAAGATCATTATCATCTAGTTGGGAAACCTTCATAATCGTAAAACCTTTATTAAAATTCAAAAGTTCAGTAAAGTTCTTACGTTTTTCTGGTGTATCCTCAAACAATGATCTTGAATACGTTCCAATTATATTGGTAATTCGAGTCATCAATGTTGCACAATAGGATCGAATTTGTGAGTTCCCTTTACTTTCTTCAAATAAAAAAGTAAGTTCTAAACCTACCTCTAAATTTGTTAGTTGGGACAACTTACAATCTGCCTTTTCTAAGAGTGAACTTATAAGCTCCTTACATTGGCTATACTCGTGACGTGATTTTTCTTTAATATATTCGTGTAAATTCTCTTTAAATTTCTGTTCATGAGTTGATTGAAAATTCCCATATTGAGAACTGTAGTGTGTCAAACTTTCTGTGATTCTTGTGTCGCCTATATCCTGTAGTAATGCTATAATTTTTGTTCTTTTCCCTAATACTTCTGTTTGTACATTGTTATAAAGTTCTAATGCACAGTATACTTTTACCCAATCACAGATTCCATTTTCGTTGTTCTCAAGTAAATTTGCTAGTCGAAGCCCACTCATTAATATTGGGAGCTGTACTGCAGATGAAGGCTGTACAAGATTAATCCAATCCTCTAAGGATAAGGTGTCCAATGGAATTGATAAATCATTAACATCTACAGTAAACGAATTGTCCTTTTGAATAGAAGCATACTCATCATGTATATCAAAAATCAAAAAATTCGCAGAATTAATATCCCTTTTTGAATTTTTAATCGTGTTAGATATTTCATTTAATAATTTTCGAACAGTCGTGGATTTCCCTGAACCAGTATTCCCTAATATACTCATATGATTTGTTAAAATTTTGTCTATCGAAAACATTGGCGAAAATGAATCAAAACTCGAGAGAGGGCCTAGCGCAATTGAAAAGTCTGGATCCATTGAGTTGAATACACTATTCATATCCTCATTGGATGTCAAAAAAACATCATCACCGATCATAGGAAACTTTGATAGTCCATATTTAAATTCTCCGTTTTTTATTTCACCGATCGGCACTGCTTCAAAAAACGCTTTATTAGAAAATCTTGATTCCTCTCCTATTCTATCAAATGGCTTTTCATTCTCAGATAAACTAATAATTTGATATATAAATTTGTGGTGATACGATTTATAAACGCAAACAAAGGTGTTTATCCCTTCGCAAACATAGAGATCTCCGTTGAAGTTATAGTTGATTCTACTCGTATCATGGATTTCCATAACCAACTTGTAGGAGTAGACATGACTGACTACCCCAATACTATTCTGGCTTTGCATCATCTATTTCGTCTCCTAGTAGTTCAATTATATTTGAAAAATAATGAGCATCATTCATATTATTAATACTCCCACCAATGAAATGAATATTGTGTCGATTCTTATGTTTCCTCCAAAAATTTGAAGCATTCAATTCATTTTTATTCCCAAAGATAATCAGTGTAAAATCTTCATTATGTAACGATTGCGATATAAGTTGATTAATATGATCATCAGGAAAACCATATCCCATGACAATTAACGTTGAGTTTTTCTTTTGTAGGTTAAGCGAAAATTCTCTAAACAGCTCTGAATAAGGACTTTGTTGAGATTCGAAGTGTTTATGAACCGTGGGATAGATTATAACTTCACCTGAATTATCAAGACTGAATTCACTTTGTCTAATTGACTTTAGATGCTGATCATATCTCCAATCTAAAGAGCCATGGATTTTATATAGTTTGATATAACGACGAATTGCATTCCATTTATCTTTGTATCTATTTTCTGCATCAACCAAACGCAAATTAAAAATTGATGGGTCAAATGTTCTGTTCACATATCCTTGAAAACCATTTGTGTAATGAATCCCCAATTGTTCCATTGCTATTTCATTAAATAGATCGTAATTGGTAGTAAAAATATTAACCGGTGATAATTGCTTATTAAATTCACGATGATAAAACAATCTATTATAAAATTCTAAATAATATTTAAGGGAAGTAGCTGCATTTCGTTCACCCTCTTGGTCTGAACTACTGTCAGGAAAATAATTAACAACTATGGATCTAAGTAATTCTTTTTTTGTGATATTGAATGCATCCTCAAACATGCCATATTCGATAGAATCCGGTTCAGTGACAATCAGGGTCGTCTTTAAATAATTTAGAAAACCTTCAATATCTGCGTTGCTTCCAGCGTATTTCCCAAGAACATCCCGTAAGTGTGGGTTACTTTCCTTTATATTCAAAAATGTTTTTCCCATCAAAGGTATTGCCGGTAAGGAGCAACCTGAGCCAATAAGAAAATGAAGATTTTCAGCTTTACTAAAATGTTGTTTCAACAAGAAAGATGTTTCTTTTTTTTGCTGGTCAAATGTTTTATTCGACATAATATCAGTTCCAAAACGATAGTGATATATAGATTTTTCAAAAATCATTTCATCATTCACTTTGATATACTCCTCATTAGTTAGTATGAACTGTTATAATTCGACAAGTTATTCCTTCAACCCTTCTGGAATTACAAATTATCCCTGTTTATCAAATTCTATTTTGACTCGAAGCCTGAGCTGTAATCATACATATATTAAGGGATTCGTTTGCACTAACCAGTCGTTTTGTGTTCCGACCATAAAGATGGCCCGACTTCATATACGGATAACACCTTTGGGAATGAGTCATGTACTTGTCGCACATCGGAAATGAAGTCAAGATTTTATCTTTCGACATTTTCTTAAAAGAAACGTACAAAAGTAAATACTACAATTACCCGAATAATGCTAATTGAACGACATCAAAAATCGGATGACAAGAACGTAAATCATCGCCTGCCGCTTGCTTTGAAATATATAATAAAAAGCAATCCCGAATTAATGAGATTGCTTTTTATCAGAAGTCTGCCGTTAGGTATTCAAATTAGTTCGATTAAAGGGCATGGAACTGTAAACCAATATTCTAATAGTTACTTATTTATTATGGCTTTCAATGTGTCCATCAGGTTTAATATGCTTAAAGTGAACGCACTGAACACCATCAATAAAGCCCTCCATATTCTCATAAATAACACCAACGAGATGAAGATAACCATCGCTGAGTAAGAAAACTGGTCCCCCACTCAATCCCCCTAGGCTGGTAAGATCCGCGATCTCTTTCTCGCCGAATCTCTTCGTCCAATCATCTCGATGAAACTGAATAATGAATCGTCGATCTGTGGTATCAATTACTTCGTCAAGAATCGTCGCAACGTAAATATTGCTCTGTTTAATCTGATCTTCTCGAAGAGCTCCGGGCCAACCCAAAGCAAATACCATATCCCCTTTATTAACGGTTACAGGAGGTTCATATTCATAAAATAGCGTTCCAATGTCCCCCATCGCCAATTTAATGTCTGGTGGAACTAAGATAGTTGCTAAATCCAACTGCTGGCAGCTATCTATGATAAAGGGCTCGAGATCATTTGGGTAAATGACATTCCCAATTCTAAATTCAGCTTGAATGCCTTTCTTTTTCAAATCCAACCAATGTTGAATCACATGATGATTCGTTACTGCAATGCTTTTGTCCTCGAGCTCTACAAAGAAGCAAGTACCATTTTGGATTTCGTCCTCACTCCGTATGATTATAGGAGAAATAAACGCACGAAGATGCCGCATGACAAGATCAGCATAGCCGCCATTCCGTGCTCTCCCATGTTCCACCTGATGCTTGTATTCCTTTGTTGCATCAATCATTTTTGAAATGAATTCTTTGGCTCCATCAATATCTCCGTTTTGAAGTATTTCACTTACTTGTTCCAGATGTTCAATGGTGCTTGTTTCAAATGAGTTTCCTTTACTTCCTTCATCCATGGTAATCACCTGCATCTTTGAGTTAATTAATTATCTTTATTGTGTTTCCAATTTCTTCATTAGGACTGCTAATTCCTGCGAAGGTTAAACAAAAACAGCCTTAGCGTGTGCTCCTATATGTCGTGCTCTCTCGGATAGCATGGGGTAGCAGTATATATCATTTATAAACATATTTTGGATCCTCATTTTCTTAACAAGGAATAAATAGATTTAATTTCTCTTTTTGTTCCGAAAAGAAAAAAGACTAGCTAAATCAAGGATCTATTTAGCTAGTCTTTTTCATTTAGTCTCATTTAAACAATATAAAAAGTCTCATTTATTAATAAACTCTGTCTCATTTATAACCATTACTCACAACTTCTTGTACTGTCTATGCTTACATCTTATAAGCCTTCATCGCTTTTCTAAGCTCCTTGAATGTAGGGCGCTTGCCGTACATCAGGACACCGGTGCGATAGATTTTCGCAGCCAGCCAGCCGAAGACGAGAATGGCTACGACCAGGATGGCCAGCGAGAGCAGGATCTCCCATACTGGAATGTTACCAAGTCCGATCCGTACCAGGATCGTGGTCGGCGAGATGAACGGGATGTAAGTAGACACCTTCATCAGCATCGAGTTCGGAGCGCTTAGGCTAAAGATCGCGATATAGAACGCCACCAGCGACAGCATCGTGATCGGCATGACCGCCTGCCCCAAATCCTCGGTCCGGCTGACAATCGAACCAATGGCCGCGTAGAGCATCGCATACAAGAAATAGCCAAGGATGTAGAAGACCAAACCGAACACCAGCAGCATCGGGTCTATCGCTGTCAGATCGAGATTCATGTCCTTCAATGTATCCATATTGTGCGGCAGCATCAAGTTCACGGCGGCCACAACTCCAAATGCCGCGATCTGTGACAGTCCCAGCAGGAACATGCCGATAACCTTACCAAACATTTGGCTCAGCGGAGATACGCTTGTAATCAAAATCTCCATAATGCGGGAGCTCTTCTCTGTCGTTACTTCTGAAGCGATCATGTTACCTGTTCCCATCAAAGTGAAGAAGAAGAGAATAATCAGTGCATACACGACGATGTAGTTAATTACCTCCGAAGCCCCTTCATTCTCACCGGAAGCTCCGCCTGCGTTACCTGTTTCTGTAGGGTCGATACCCCGAGTGTCGATTTGAACCGGCGTATTCAGCTCATTGATCTGCGTTTCGGACAAATCCAATCCTTCTACAATGCTGCGCGTCTTCGCCACTTGCAGCGCTGCTTGCAGATTGGATTGCAGTTCCGGGCTCATGGCCTCGTCTTCAGAACTGTAGACCACGGTCGGGAACGCATTGCCTTCTTGTGCTTCAAACTTCAAATAACCTTCGATTACGCCATCCTTAATATCCTTATTCAGAGCTGCCTCATCTGCCGCTTCGTATTTGACGAATTCATAGGAGGTTGACGGCAGGTTACTCCAAGTAGTCTCCAGTTGTTCGGCGAGCGTCTGCTCCTGTCCATAAACCAGACCGATGCGGGTGGTTTCTTCGGATCCTGCCTTATCTCCCGTAAACATTTGGATCAGAAAAGGAAGATTGATCCCGATCGTAATAATGAGTGCAAAAATCAAGGTTGAAACGAGAAAGGACTTCGTTCTTACTTTATTCATGAATGTAAATCGGATAACGGTCCACATATTATTCATTGGATTCACCTACCGCCTTTATGAAGATTTGGTTGAGTGTCGGCTCCTTCACTTCAAACCGATGGATCGTGCTTTGCGACATGGCTGTATTCAAAATGTTTTGCGCTGCCTCAACCTGGCTGATCCGGATGGAGTAGCCGTCCTCTGTTCGCTCCACAGCCGTTACGCCAGTCAGGGCTTCAAGGCCTCGGACTTCACCCGACGTACCGAGCACCACTTCTTCACGAGGGTACTTGGATTTGATATCCTTCAGGTTCCCCTTCACTACCGTATTGGAGCGATGCAGTATAGTAATGTTCTTACACAACTCCTCGACATGTTCCATCCGGTGGGTGGAGAACAGAATGCTCGTGCCCTTGTCGCGAAGCTCTTTTACCGTTGATTTCAGAAGTTCGACGTTTACTGGATCCAGTCCGCTAAAGGCTTCGTCCAGAATCAGAATTTGCGGGTCATGGACAACCGCTGCGATAAAGCCCATTTTTTGCTGGTTACCCTTGGAGAGCTCTTCAATCTTCTTATCGTAATAGTCAGGTACTTCAAACCGTTCCAACCAGTATTTCAGACTCTTATCCGCGTCTTTCGCGGACATGCCCCGCAGCTGTGCCAAGTAGGAAATCTGCTCGCTGACTTTCACTTTCGGGTATAACCCGCGCTCCTCCGGCAAATAACCCATAATGTGACGCAGTTCTTTGTTATACGGCTTGCCGTTATACAGGATCGTTCCGTCATCCGGGTAGATCAGCCCAAGCACCATCCGCATGGTGGTTGTTTTGCCGGCTCCGTTCGCCCCGAGCAGTCCGTAGATTTCACCTTCCTCAACCTGAAGCGAAATCCGGTTTACCGCCGTTTTGTCTGCATAAATCTTAACTACATTGTCTAATTGCAAGCGTTGCATATCGTAAAAACCCCTCTCTATCCTAGTTCTGCACGTTGGCAGGAATGTTTCCGTCAATCCATAATCGAAGCACTTCATCCAGCTCCAGGGAACGGGTCTGAATGAACGGGATGCCTGCAGACTGCAGGATCTTCTCCACTTCCAAGCATTCCGTTGTTATAAAAGAAATCGTAGTCGCTGTCTCTTGTTTGCAGCTCAGAATACCCGGCAGCTCCTCGGCAATGGAGGTATCCCCTTGGATCCAGCACTCCTTCCAGTTATCCAGGAGCGAATCCTTCTCCACCATGCCCAGCAGCTTCCCATGATGGATGAGAATGACGTAGTCCGCCAGACGCCGAATTTCATCTACCACATGGGTGGAGAGCACAATCGTTGTATCCATGGACTTCATCACTTTCTGCAGCTGATCGATCATCAGCTTCCAAGCGAAAGGATCGAGGCCGGAAGAAGGTTCATCCAGGAGCAAAAACTTGGGCCTAGGGGCAAGTGCAGCGGCGATCTCAAACTTGCGCCGTTCCCCTTTGGACATCTTGCGAAGTTTTACGCCCCGCGGGACATCGAACCGGGATAGCAGCTCATCGAAAAAATAACCGTCCCAAGTGTCATACCAGGATGCACGAAAGCTGGCCGCTTCGTCCGCCGTCATATGCTGTTCCTCTACGCTCAGCTGTTCGGGTACGAATCCCATTTGTTTTCGAATGGAGATCGGAAGCTCTCTCGGGTGAGATTCACCGAACCAGGTAATCTCCCCTTCGTCCGGAAACACGGTCTGCATCATCATGTTCAGCAGCGTGCTTTTTCCCGAACCATTAGGTCCCACAAGGGCAACGATATACCCTTGAGGGATCGATAATTGGATCGGACCGATGGTTTTCGTTTTCCGTCGTTTTATGACATTACGAAATTCAATAACATGCGGTTCCATGGAATGTTAGCGACCTCCTTTTGCGTCATATTTTTCCCGAACAACTTCCATGAACATTTCTTTCAATTCATCTTCATTAAATTGAACGGAAAGCCCTTTATCCACTGCTATCCTTAACGCCTCAATCACCGCGTCGCGTTTATATTGTTCACGGGCCTGGTCGCCGACACCAGCAACAAAAGTTCCCGTACCTTGTCTCGTTCGCAGCAACCCTTCATTCTCAAGATCCTGATACACCCTGCGCACCGTAATAACGCTACACTTCAGATTCCCGGCAAATTCCCTAATGGATGGCAATAACGTTCCCTCCTCGATCTGACCGCTAATAATGAGCGAGCGCAGCTGTGTTTCAATCTGGTGATATAAAGGCTCTGCGCTATTTTCATTGATCTGTATCAGAAGTCGCACCTTTTACCACCTCGCTTTTCTCTAGTACATAAATCCGATCCATTAGAATGCCATACGGATTCATCTGCATATCCTTCATGATAAATCCCGGGTCTGCTGCCGAATGTAGGTTAATTTGCTCATAAGCAGCATAGCCGCCAGTCCAACAATCAGCGATCCCCACATGACCGGAGATAACAGGCCCCATTTCATGGAGGCTCTCACAACGAACCAAAAAATGCTGTAGCCCAGCAAGCTAAGCATAACGGCAGTTCCGGAGGTTAGCGCCATCACCAGAAGGGAATTTCCGAAGTACCTCTTACCACTGCACATATGTTCCCAGTAAATATAGGGTCCCGTTATTAAAAATCCGATGCCGATCCAGGTCAGTATAAATGCAATATAGCTCGGGAAATCCATTGCGGCTCTAATATGATTGCCTATCGCATAAATGACTCCAAATAATACGATGCCGTTTATGACAAAAGCAATCAGCGAGTACATGATCCGGCTTACGAAGATGGCCGAGGCCGGTACCGGTATACTCCGGTAAAAATACAGCATCCGGGTGTACGAATCCTCGTTCAGATAGCGGAAAGACCTCCTGCTAAATAGAAACCCCAACAACGGAGCGTAGAATACCAATAGAAAGTCAATCAGTGGGTTGATGTACTCATTCAAATGTTCAAACTGATTGTCAATGATAACGCTTGTGGCAAATCCCATATACACCATAAACAGCATGGTCCATACCATTTGCAGCTTGTCGCTAACGAAGTCTTTCTTTACGATCTTCATCGCATTATGGAAAACCTGTTGCAATGCGTCTCACCCTTTCATTTCTTCATATATTCATTTTGTTATCATCGCAGTTTAAGTTTTACTGTGCTTAGTGTGATTACTGTGCTCACTGTATATATCTTTATACACAGTATATAGTGTGTATATAAACAGTGTCAATAGAAGTTGTAAAAAAATTCCCGTCATAGGCTTCCTGTCGGTTGCTACCACCCTGCTTGCGGATCATTCATGAGCTTTCCTGCACAAGGGGAGTGTAGCCGTGGAGGAGACCTGGCGTTCGCCTTTGAAACCGGGAAACAACCCTCTCATCTCATCCCAGTTTCCTGGTTTCAACAGCGACCGGAGCGGTTACACTCCCCCACCACTGCCCTCACACTCTAAACACCCGTCAGAAGCTTCCTGTCGGGTGCCACCCTCCCTTGCCGCGGCTCATTCAAGAGCTTCTCTGCACAAGGGGAGTGTAGCCGTGGAGGAGACCTGGCGTTCGCCTTTGAAACCGGGAAACAACCCTCTTATCTCATCCCAGTTTCCTGGTTTCAACAGCGACCGGAGCGGATACACTCCCCCACCTCTGCCCTCACGTTGGTATTGAATGAGCCGCCCTGCCCAATATAAAAAACACCCGCCAGATTTCTCTGACGGGTGTTCTCCCACGCTTACATTCCAAATATCACTTTCCACACAGGCTGGGTATGCCCGCCCGGATATAACAGGTACAGCAAGGTATACACAGCTACGCCGGTAATGGCGGTAAAGAACCAGATGATCGACGTGACTCTGCCCCACTTGCGGTGCTTGGAATACTTCTCCTTGAAGCCAAGGGTCAATGTCGTAATTCCGAAGACCGCGGCTACGGTAGCCAGCACAATGTGGAAGACCAGGAATACCTGATAATACGGTTGCAGATCATCGGGCCCCCCCCATGACGTGTTGCCGATGAATACGGTGCGCGAGGAATAGATGATAAAGAAAATGACGGCGGCGATGGCCGCCCAGATCATCACTTTCTTGTGGGCTTCGCGCTTCCCCTTAATAATAAGACCCCAGCCAATCGCTACCAGCACGGCGCTGATGACAATAAACGTTGTACTGACCGTGGGAAATATAAAAAACCAATCCATATGGATCCCCCTTCAATAATCCTCTTACGCCTGATTGAGCTTGCCGGGAGGAATCTCGCTAGGCAAAGGATCGTCTTCCTGATTTTCTCGTTTGTACCAATGAAAGAACACATAGGCCAGCATCGAGGCAAAAATGATCTCTTGGAAAAACTTCATGATGATCCCGCCCACTCGCTGGTCAATCGCAGGCTCCAGATAGCCGAAGAACTCAGGTCCGCCAAATTGACTGAGCAATGCCGAGGTATCACTAGCTACGCAGTATCCCATTGCCTTCGCCCATACCACAGGATCGCTGTAGGTTGCGTACATCGGCTCGCTTGAGAAAATAATGAGCCCACACGCCGGAGTCAGCAAGACCATATTGAGAAAGATGTATCCCATTTTCAAAAGCCCTGAGGACTTGTCCTTCTCCGGGATCGGGTTAATAATGGCCCACCACATCAGCAGCGAGGCGATAAACAGGATTAGATAGTACAAACGGTGCACCCAGAAATTCAACATAACAAAATCATGGATAACCGGGATGTGATAAAAGGAAAACAAGCCGTTAAACAGAACCGCGGCAACAATCGGACGCGCAAGGAAACCGAGCTTCTTAAACGGATTGACCTTATCGAAGGCCCGCCACATCCAAACAGGAATACCCAGAATCAAGAGCGGCATCGCCATTAAATAGGACATTGCCATACTGACCATGTGAAACGAGAACATCGTATGCCCCAGCAGTTCAATGGGTCCACCCTGTGCAAGATAGAACGCAAGCATACCACCTACAAACAGTGTTTTCCTTCCAGCGGAAACCGGAGCACTCCCTTCGAATCGACTGCTCAGCGGCCCGGTCAACAGGAAGTAGCCTGCTGTTACGAGCAGCATAAATGCCAGGAACAAGGGACTCCATTTATCTGCAAAACTAAAATATTCTAAGCCCAGCATGCAAAAACCTCCCCATAACGGGTTAAATTCTGTCGAAATTGTGACACCTGCCTACGATTTAAAAAAAGAGGGGGCTGAAGTAGCCCACCTCTTTTTCATTTTACCACCAAACCCAGAACAGTGCCATGACAATACAGGTACTAGCTACGAAGAACCCGCCAATCATAAACAGGATTGGCATCAGATGCCCTTTGTCCTTCAAGTGCATCCAGTAACCCATTTGCACGAACACCTGCAACACAGCCATAACCAGCAAAATGATGATCGTAAATGCTGTGTTGATGCCACCGGCTGCGACGGCCGCAAAAGCAATCGCAGTCAGGACAATGGAGAAAATAAAGACAACAATGTGTTTCTCAGGGCCTTCCACACGATGGCGGTGTTTAACTGTAGGCCCCTCATTAGATTGTTGATTTGCAGTCATTCCTTAGCCCACCTTTCCAAGAAGGTATACGACCGAGAAGATGAACACCCATACAACGTCGATAAAGTGCCAGTACATGGCAGAAACATATACCTTAGGTGCTGTAACCACGGTTAACCCTTTTCTGTACAGCTGAGCGATCAACAGGCTGATCCACACAACCCCGAAAGCAACGTGGGCACCGTGGAAGCCAACCAGCGTATAGAATGCAGACGAGAATGCACTCGTCTTCATGTTAAACGATTCATGCACAACATATTCATAGAACTCATAAATCTCAAGGCCAAGGAACCCAAGACCCAGAACAACGGTTACGATCAGCCACAACTTCAGCTTCTCGATATTGTGACGGTGGAGCGCCTGAATGGCGAACACACTGGTCAAGGAACTGACAAGCAATATCAGCGTTGCTGCTGCCGTAATCGGCAGAGAGAACAGCTCGGCTGCGGTTGGGCCTTCGTTGTTCTGCCCGCGAAGCGCCAGGAACGTTGCAAACAACGTACCGAAGAGCACGGCCTCTCCACCGAGGAAGAGCCAGAAACCAAGAACCTTATTACGGCCTTCGAGTGTTGCCTTCTCCGGCTCGTGAGGAAGTTCGCCGTTTACATGTTCAGCGTGACTCATGCTTTACCCTCCCCTTCCAGTTCTTCAACTTCGATGTGATATCCATGATCATCGTACAGGGAACGAGCGATCATTGCCGCGAACGTAATCAGAAGACCAACAATCAGAACGATATATTTATTGAAGATTAAGCTCATGAACGAATTCGAGAAGTCCTCCGTGCTAAACATGAAACCAAGACCCGCGATAAACAGACCCAGTGACATCACAAACGGAAGGATACTTGGCGAAGGCATGTGGATCGGACCCACCGGTTCGGATGGTGTCATCTCTTTATTGCCTGCCATCTTCTCTTTCCAATAAGCGTCAATGCCGCGAACAAGCGGAATTTGCTTAAAGTTGTACTCTGGCGGTGGAGAAGGAATACTCCACTCGAGCGTACGGCCATCTTCCCATGGATCGGCCGGAGCACCAACCGGTTTTCTCGAAGTAATCACAACGTTTGCCAAGAAGGCCAAAACGCCGATTCCCATCAAGATTGCGCCGATGGTACTGATAAAGTTAAGCTCGTCAAAATTCTGGTTCGGCAGATATGAGACAATCCGCCGCTGCATACCGAGCAATCCAAGGAAATGCTGTACGAAGAATGTCATATGGAAGCCGATGGCGAACAACCAGAACGTCCATTTTCCAAGCGTTTCGTTCAGTACGCGACCGAACATTTTTGGCCACCAATAATGCAATCCGGCAAACAAACCGAATACCAGACCACCAACGATAACGTAGTGGAAGTGAGCTACAACGAAGTACGTATCATGGAACTGGAAGTCTGCAGGAGCAGATGCCAGCATGACGCCGGTAACCCCACCCATAACGAAGGTCGGTACGAAACCGATCGCGAACAGGTTTGCACTGGTAAAGCGGATTTGACCGCCCCACATCGTAAAGAGCCAGTTAAAGATTTTGATACCGGTAGGAACGGCAATCAACATCGTTGCGATGGAGAAGAGCGCATTCGCTACAGGTCCAAGACCCGTCGTAAACATATGGTGAGCCCAAACCATGAAGCCCAAGAAGGCGATCAGGATGGTTGCAAATACCATGGAGCTGTATCCGAACAAACGTTTACGGGAGAATGTCGGAATAACTTCGGAGATAATACCGAACGCCGGCAAAATCAGAATGTAAACTTCAGGGTGACCGAAGATCCAGAAAATATGCTGCCACAATACGGGACTACCGCCAGCCGCAACATCAAAGAAATTGGCACCGAGCAAACGGTCAAAGCTAAGCAATACGAGACCTACTGTAATTGCAGGGAATGCAAACAGGATCATGGCCGATGTAATGAAAGCCGTCCATGTAAACATCGGCATTCTCATGAAGGACATTCCAGGTGCACGCATCGTTATGATGGTAGCCAGGAAGTTGATACCACCGATCAACGTACCCAGACCTGCAATCTGAAGACCTATGGTATAAAAGTCTACACCGTGCGTGGACGAGTAGTCATTTGTGGAAAGCGGTGTATAGGATGTCCAGCCCGCATCAGGCGCGCCGCCCATAATCCAGCTAAGATTGAGCAAAAGTCCACCGAACAAAAACGTCCAAAATCCAAGCGAGTTCAAAAATGGAAATGCGACGTCACGTGCACCGATCTGAAGCGGAATAACCGCGTTCATCAAGGCGAAGATAACTGGCATAACGCCAAGGAAGATCATTGTCGTTCCGTGCATTGTAATCAATTCGTTAAATACTTGAGCCGATACCAGATCGTTCATCGGCTTGATCAGCTGCAAGCGAATCAGAATCGCTTCAATACCGCCAATCCCGAAGAAGAAGCCGCCCGCTATCAGGTATAATATCCCGATTTTCTTGTGGTCAACGGTTGTAAGCCAATCCATTAACCCCGTGTAGCGTTTGACGCTATGGCTTTGAGCATGAGCGTGAGCCAAGGTTTGTACCCCCTTTTAAAGTTCTTGCTGCTGTATTAATAATCCAACTTATAATTGGCCAAGTAATCGGCAATCTGCTCGATTTCTTCGTCACTGAAGCCGAGATCCTTCGGATTAGGCATCGTGTTGCCAGGTTTTACAGCCTGAGGCTCCATCAGCCATTCCACCAGGTTGTCTTTCGTCGGCTTTGTGCCTGGTTTGCCGCTTATGTCGTTCAGCAAGATACTCGCAATCGTCTCACGTGATCCAATGCCGGTCAGGTTAGGACCCATGGCTCCGCCTTGGTCGCCCACAGCGTGGCAAGAAAGGCAGTTGGTCTTGAATTTCTCGCCGAGTGCCGCATCGGCAGGAAGCACAGCAGGTTCTTTAAATGCCGCAACCCATTTGTCAAATGCCGCATCGTCAACCGCTTTCACCCGGAATTCCATGAAGCCGTGAGAAGGACCGCACAACTCTGCGCATTTACCAATGTATGTATCTGCTTTGTCAGCAACCAGAGTCATGTAGTTAACGCTGCCTTCTGTGTTTGTATCCATCTTGCCGCCGAGCGATGGTACCCAGAAGGAGTGAAGCACATCATTCGTTTTTAATTGGAAAGCAATTTTCTTGCCTACAGGAATAACCAGCTCTTGAGCGGTTCTTACGCCGTAGTCTGGATAATTGAACTCCCACCAGAACTGGTGAGAAGTAACTTCCACCTTAACTGCATCTGGATTGTTCCAGTCGTTCTCTCCATAAGCAAATACCTTTTGAATAGTAGGAACTGCAAGCACGAGTACCAAGAGCAGCGGAATCGCCGTCCAAATAATCTCCAGCTTATGGTTACCTTCTACTTGCTCAGGAATTTCATCTTGTCCCTTCTTTCGACGGAATTTAACAAGCACGTATGCGGCGATTCCAAATACCACAACCATTACGACGATCATAATCGAAATGGAGAGCTTAATTAAATCCAGTTGACCTTGTGCTACCGGACCTTGTGGTCTTAAGACCGACAAATCCTCTCGGCCGCAGCCGGATAACACCAAAGCAAACATGGCCATCAAAGGAAGAAGACGCTTTACAGCCTGCCACCGTTTCATCATTGATCTACCCCACTTTTCCGATTTTCGTAGACTACCATCCGGCGCAAACAGCGGTAATCTACCTGCACAATCACGGATGAAGTAATCCTGTCAATTAAAGCAATCACTTATTAAATATAAGTTCATGGGTTGCTTTTGTCAATCATTCACAGGGAGTTCACAAATTGTTCGAAAAGTCGTCAAAGTCGCGCCATTACTGATTTTGCAATCGCTTTCAAACTGTATCTCCCCTCCTGTGACCCATCATTCGACATTCTTCACACCCCGTCAGCGACAGCCTTCATAGCTATATATACAGTCATTTCCGCCTTTTTGAATCTATATGCAGCCTTCCCCCATTTATCTGGACACCCATGCTATAAGGAGGTGTTCTTCGAAAAGCCCAGACAGCCTCACGAAGAAAACCTCCTATTATTATGGTATATTTTTCGGAATCTTAATCCGTCAGGATAACCGCTTCTCCACGCGTAATGGCAATCGTATGCTCATACTGGACACCCACCGATCCATCCGCACTGGAAATGGTCCAGCCATCATCCCCCCAGAACACGGCGCCCGAGGGGCCCAGGGTAAAAACGGGTTCGATGGTAATGACCATTCCTTCCTTGAGTTTGAGTCCCCTTCCGGGAACTCCATAGTTCGGCACATCGGGCGGCTCGTGGATGGCACGGCCGATGCCATGACCGACAAGCGATCTAACGATCCCGTAGCCTTCCCTTTCGGCAACCTGCTCAATCGCATGACCCACGTCGCCCAAGGTTGCACCGTGCCGGGCGGCCTCGATCCCTTTAAACAGGGCTTCATGGGTGTGTTTCATCAGCCGGCTTACTTCCGTTGAAACCCTATCTACCGCATAAGTCCAGCCGGAGTCCGCCAGCCACCCGTTCTTATTCACCACCATATCAATGGTCACAACATCCCCGGATTCCAGCGGCCGCTGGTCGGGGAATCCATGGCACACCACCTCGTTGACCGAAGCACAAGTTGCGTATGGAAATCCTTTATATCCTTTTTGCTCGGGAAAAGCCCCGTTCTTCTCCAAAAACCTCTCGACCCTGGCATCGATCTCGCCCGTCGTGATCCCCGGTTTGATGACTTTCGCTATTTCACGGTGACACGCAGCCAATATACGTCCCGCCTCGCGGATATATCCGATTTCTTCCTTCCGTCTGAGCTGTGTCCTCACATCTGTCCACTCCCTTATATCCTTTACGGATCGATTGCTAACAATATATGTAGGGACCGATGCAAAATACCCCTAGGAAATGGACTTTCGAGGAAGTATGAGCCTGTTGACTTAAAAGAGACTGGCCAACGCAAAAAAACCGTTTTCGGGACATTTGTCCCAAAAACGGTTTAACCATAAACTCTAAATGGTTCATATCATTAGTCATTAACAAGGTGAAGATGCGATGCGTGTTGGTGATATTTCTATAGACCAGGTGCTGTTACAGGTTACGAAACGGAGGAATTCAGCTTGCCAAGTTCATGCTCAACAACAAGAGTAAGCTCTTCTTCATAGCCCCCCATAATATGGTACTTCCGGACATACTCCTTTACAAATTTTTTCGGATCTTTAGGCCGGAAAATTCGTGTCATTTCCCGCAGACTTTCCTTAACCTCATTGTGACCTTTCGTTGCCATGATGGATCCCTCCCAAAACGTGTGGAATAAAATTACTCCGTTTAAAGAGAATGCCGAAAAGATCTACCTCATTAAGTTGAAGCCATATTGCAGTTCTTACGGTGACCATTAGGTTGATATTCAGCAACTTACCAATGCACCTGACACTATACATACCCTAACAGCATGCAACTGAATCATTAATATATTATATCATATTCTTCTGTTTGTTTCATCTTTCCCAAAAAATGTTTTCTTGTGCTATGTTTTTTCATCAGGTCATCCTTTGTGCCCGGAATTGGTTAAGATACATTCAAACGAACCTCCCGCCGACTCCAGATATCAAGGAATACCACAAATTGATACTCAGAATATATATTCAAATACAAGGAGGCCTTACAGATCATGACGAACTCACAGTCGATCCTGCACTCCCCCGTCGATTTAGGCTCACCTATTCCTGCCGCTGATCCTCAAGAAGCAGGGCTTCGCCCTGATACGCTTGATCAGGTCGATCTGATCATTCAGAAACAATATCCGAAAATGCGCAGCTTTCTCCTGCTCCATGCCGGCAAACTCATCTACGAACGCTATTACAACGGTCATGGCGTTTCCTCGCTGAATGATCTCAGGTCGGCTACCAAAAGTTTTACGTCGGTGTTATGCGGCATCGCCCGCTCACGCGGCGAATTGCCTGATCTGAATTCCTCTGCAATCGATATCTTCAAAAGATATGTTCCCGAACGAGCCCATCCGCTATTGCAAAAGGTTTCCCTTCATCATCTGCTGACGATGACCTCAGGCTTTGCATGGCAAACCGGTAAAAAGCTAGGGGAACCGCTCATTCACCGATTCCACCGCAACCAAAAATGGACAAGCTTCGCGCTATCCCTTCCTGTCATTGAACAGGAAATGGGCCTCTTTCAATATCGGAGCACGGATTCCCATCTGCTCTCCGTAGCCATTAGCGAGGGTACCGGAATGGACGCTTACGCCTATGCCAGACAACATTTATTCGAACCGCTCGGGATTCGCCATGCTGCCTGGTCCCCAAGCCCCGAGGGCCACAGCATGGGTCACGTCGGCCTCTATCTCACCTCCCGCGACATGGCCAAATTCGGTCTTTGCTGCCTGAATGGAGGACGGTGGCAAGGCACCACGCTCATCCCGGAATCATGGCTTAAGCAAGCACTCGCTCCACAGGTTAAGGGCTATCCCGGCTTTGGCGATTACGGATTCCAGTGGTGGACCGGCATTCAGAACGGGACTCCCTTTGCGCTTGCACACGGCCATGGAGGACAGCAAATTTACCTTTTCCCCCAATTGGATACGGTTGTCGTATTTACAGCCGACAGCAAAGTCAGCCGCTGGAAGAACCCGCGGTTTCTGCTGGAGCGCTATATTCTTGATGATTTAAAATCAAAACCCGCTGCGTCACCGCCATACAATTGAAAGATCGTCAACTTCTGCCCTTCCCTACACCAGGAGGAGGATTCCGTTCTTTCCCGAGCCCGTAATCTGACTTACATGCAAATTACAGCGGATAGTACCTCCTCTTTCTGGTTACTTTATGCGATATGAATCATTTCTAAAATCAAGCCTGAGAGGAGCATGCGACATGTCCGGTAAAGACAAGGATCTCCACCCTATTTCCCGAGAAGAGGTTGAAGTAGACGGAACATACACGAATGAATGGGGACGGGAGGAATATTTGAAACGAGGCGACGAATTCCCGTTCGATCCGCAGAAGGGCTCCACGGAGTGGCGGCTGGCGGAGTATGATTTTGAAAACCACCATCGAGGCATGACAGATGAGCGCCTTGTTCCGAAGGAAAAAGGTCCTGATAAACAGGTGAATGCCGAATCTCCGCTGCGGCATGATGTGGAAGTAGATTAAAGCCCTTGCATATCGGCAGTGAAGAGATGATTCATCAGACCTGCTTATAAAAGGGTGATATGACATGCGAATACCGAAACGGTTTCTGTTATGGCTGATCCCGATCGCCATCGTAGGAGCCCTATGGCTTATTGCTTACATCGTGGAGCCGGAATACGCCTATATACCGCCGGCACATAAATTGGAGAATACCACGCAGCTTCAAGCCCAGCAAAGAGGTTTCATTCGCCAGTATGATATCTGGGGCAAAACGCTTACGGTTCCCGGTACCGCCCTTCAGGATCAAGATCCCCGTTTAACAGCCGCCAATGGCGCGGTGGAGGTGACGAAAGAACTGCTTGCTTTAGGACGCCGTACACTGTATGAGGAGTCCTTTGGCAATGAGGTATTCCTAACCGATATTTTGGGGATAGTCGACGGTCCGATGAAGCTGAAGAATGTTGCCAAAGCCCTCGCGGAGTTGAAGGGAAAGGGAACCACCAATTTACGAGTCGAACTTGATCAGGATGTCACCGTCGGCGGCAAGTCCTTCCGTAAGGGGGACAAGATCGATACTGGCTTTGATGTAGCCAAGGGAGCCTATGCCCCCGTTGGCATCACGTTTAAATATGCCGAAGGCAAAACCCGGATCGGCGTTAGCTGCATGGCCTGCCATGCAACTGTCAACCGTGAGACGGGAATGATCGTCGAGGGTGCGCCCAACTCCGACCTGAACCTCGGTTTAATGCTGGCGCTGGCGCCGAATAGCGCGGCATATTTCACCCATACGGACGTTGCGAACCTGGTGGATTATGTAAAGAACGAGCAGCGTACGGTTGTTAACTCCAAAGGAAAAACCGAAGCGCTGCCGGACCCCGCCCTGCTAGAGAAAGCCGTTGACGAAAATCTGGTCAAATGGATGCCCGGCACTTTCGATACAACCGTGGATCTGGTCAGCGACGTAACCCAAATTCCCGATATGTTTACGAAGGGCGATCACCCCTACAGCTGGAGCGGCTTCGCTACCGTGGGACCCTTCAAGGGACTTAGCACCTTCAGCAACAATGTTCACGCCCAAAACACGGATACCCTGAGTCAAACCGAGGTTAGCGAACCGTTATGGGGGATCGACAAAGAGATTTATGTAGGCACCATTCTGCAAAACGCAGCCCATCTTAAGTTTCGCTATGATCCGAGCAGCGGGCTGAAGCCAACCGAATTCTTTAACCGGCTGGATCCCAACCCCGGAACCCCCGGCGTGAATGAGGCAGTTAAGATTCCAAACTTCCCGAAAGTTTCAGCCATCGCACCGAACGGGTTGTACATCAGCTCGCCGGGATTCAAAGCCGGGGAGCAAGTGAACGCCATGTCCGCCTATCAAAATACCATCCGTCCGCCTGAAACTGATCCTAAGGAAACCTCCGATGCCAAGACAATCAACCTCGGAGCGGAAGTATTTAAAAAGGCGCAATGCATCACTTGCCACGCTGGCGGATTCTTTACAAATAACCGCATTATGCGCGCGGCTGAAATCGGTACCGAGCCTGCAAGGGCCAAGGCTTTCCAGCGTACGCAGAACGTTTTTGGCGAAGCGGAGTTCTACCCGCCCGATACGCCTGTGCCGATCCCACCGGACGCCAAGATAACCAAAATCCCGCTGGACGATATCGACCCCGAGCAGATCGAGTTAGGTTTCGGCCATAAGCCGTCGGACGGCGGTTATAAAGTCAAAGGGCTGATCGGTCTTCGATGGTCCGCACCGTATTTGCACGACGGCGGCGTGGCGGTCGGGCCAAAGCTGACGCAAACCGGCGTAACGCAGACGCTTATGAAAGGGATTCACCCGGACCCTTACAACAGCCTGAAAGCCCTGATAGACCGTAAGCTGAGACTGCAGGTCGTCGAGGCGAACCGCAAGGATTCAAGGCTGAGAGACACCCATGTCACCGGTCAGGGACATGAGTATTGGGTCGACGAAAGCAGCGGGTTCACGCAGGAGCAGCAGGATGCTCTCGTGAAGTATCTGCTGCAATTAAAAATGAAATAAGTTCGGGATTTAACCATCATACTTTGTCCCATCGGCTCATAAGGTAAGGTATAAAGCTTGCCCTACCCCAGAACCGGTCTAAGACAAGGAGTTGATGAGATGTCCCCTTTCAAATCGTCCACAGGACTTCCCGAGAATCTGGCGGCTACGCTGTGCTATCTTTTTCCCATGGTCGGAGGAATTCTGTTTCTTTCATTAGAAAAGAGAAGCCGCTACGTCATATTTCATGCTCTGCAGTCCTTGCTGGCCTTTGGCGTCCTGGCTGTCGCTCACCTGCTGTCGAGCGCGGTGCCCATCATCGGCCTTCTGGCCTCCGCCCTCCTGGCGCTGGTCGGCGTCTTGATGTGGCTGGTGCTTATGGCCAACGCCATTCAGGGAAAATGGTTCAAGCTGCCCTGGATCGGCAATATTGCAGAGAAACAAATGCAGCGCGTATAAAGCTTGGTGAACTCACTTAAAAATGGCTGCCTCCACTCTAGGGAGGCAGCCATTTTTGGTTGGAACCTGTGGAACCGGATCAAAAAAAAGGCTATCAACGTCCTTTTCTCAGAAGACCACCTCTAATCGCAGAAATTATTCTTGCGAGATAAGGAGGGTAAGCTCCTGTAGTTGATACTGTCTTATCTTAAAAAAAGCAGCCGGAGGTTATCCGGCTGCTTCAGGAGCATTGGTTATGCAGCATGCCCTTCTGCTGTTTCCCCTTGATCTGTGCGAGTGGGCTTCGTATTTCTCAAACCATTGAAGATCAGATTCAGCACAATCGCTGTCAAGCTGCCTGCCACAATGCCATTATCGGCAAGAATACGCAGATTGTCAGGCAGACTCGCGAACAGACCCGGTACGGTTGTCACACCCAGGCCCATGCCGACGGAACACGCGATAATGAACAGATTCTCGTGACGGTTAAGGTCTACCTGATCTCCTAACATCCGAATACCGGAAGATACAACCATGCCGAACAGGGCTACCATGGCCCCACCGAGAACCGAAGTCGGTACCAGCTGCGTCATAGCCGCAATCTTCGGAACAAATCCGATCAAAACCAGCAAGCCCCCCGCCACAACGATCACGTCGCGCGTCTTCACACGGCTCATCTGAATCAGACCCACGTTTTGAGAGTATGTGGTATAAGGGAACGAATTGAAAATACCGCCTACCACAATCGCAAGGCCCTCCGCACGGTAACCACGGGACAGATCTTTAGATGTGATGTCACGATCCACGATTTTGCCAAGCGCCATAAATACGCCCGTCGATTCGGCAACGCTGACAATCGCCACCAGAATCATCGTCATGATCGGAACGAGCTTAAACTCCGGCGTACCAAAAAAGAAGGGCTGCGGAGCACGGAACCAGCCAGCTTCGCGCAGCGGGGTTAAATCCACTCCACCGTAAAATGCGGCTACCACGGTGCCTAGAATAAGACCCAGAAGCACTGAAATTGAACGCAAGAAACCTTTGGCAAACCGATTCATGATGATAATGAAGGCAAGAACGCCGAAGCCAAGGGAAATGTTGAGCGCACTGCCGAAATCCTCGCTGCCTTGACCGCCGCCAAGGTCATTCAAGGCTACGGGAATCAGCGTCAAACCAATAATCGTAACAACAGAGCCTGTAACGACAGGCGGGAATACCTTAATCAGCTTACCGAATAAGCCGGAGAACAGAATGACAAATAAACCGGAAGCGATGATCGCTCCGTAAATGGCCGACATCCCATGCTGCTGTCCGATAATGATCATCGGACCTACGGCCTGGAATGCGCAGCCGAGCATGACCGGAAGACCGATACCGAAGTACTTGTTGCCGAATACCTGCAGCAAGGTTGCGACCCCGCATGCAAGCAGGTCGATGGCGATGAGATAAGTCAGCTGCTCCGTCGTTAAGCCGAGCTGCCCGCCAACGATAAGCGGTACGATGATAGCCCCTGCGTACATCGCCAATACATGCTGCAAACCCAGCGAAAAGGTTTTACCCGGACTCCGATTTTTATCAAAAATCGGTTCTTGCACCGCTTGTTTCTGTTGTTCCATGGCTTCTTGATTCCCCCCAATAAATTGTTAGCTTTCGGTCTATGCGAATGTCACTACGCCATCTTCAAGTGATGCAATCCGTACGAGCGATTCTACCCGATAACCCGCTTCGGCCAGCAAGCGTCCTCCTGGTTGGAACGCTTTTTCAATGACGATCCCGATGCCTACTACTTCGGCACCCGCCTGCTCTACGATTCGGGCAAGCCCGAATGCCGCCTCGCCGTTGGCAAGGAAGTCATCGACGATCAGCACTTTATCGCCAGGCTTGATGAATTTTTTCGCGACCGTAATTTCGTTGGTCTCCTGCTTGGTGAAGGAATACACCTTCTCCACGAATATATCCTCACGGAGGGTCAGCGACTTCTGCTTCCGTGCAAAGATGAGAGGCACTTCCATCTCAAGGGCGGTCATAATGCCGGGCGCGATGCCGGAGGATTCAATGGTCAATACACGAGTCACGTTCGCTTCCTTAAACAATCGCGTAAATTCCTTTCCCACCTCTTTCATCAATACCGGATCCATCTGGTGGTTCAGGAACGAATCCACCTTAAGTACCTGTCCGCTTAATACAATGCCTTCCTCTTTCACTTTGTTCTGCAGTAATTGCATGATGCTCCCCCTTAAAATTTGTTCACATTCCAAGCAAAAAAGCCCACTTCCTCCTTTCACCGATTCGCCGGGAAAGAAACAAGTGGGCATAAGCAGCAAAAACGCACCGTGAGCCATAGAGATCAAATGGAAATGACCTGGCTTGTCCGCTGCTGCTATAACCCGTAGTCCAATCATTTCCGGTGATCGGGTAGAGACATGCAGGCCGATTCCTGCACCTATACGAGAAAATGTATGATATCCAAATTCCTTAGAATGCTTACGTGTAAATGTTATATTTCCGAATGAATGAAGTATAACGCATTCTCTATGAAAAAATAAAGTGAAAATTTACGGAAATAATAAACGGCTGGTCAATTAAAACGAATAAAAGGCTGCCCCATATGTTTCATGGGACAGCCTGCAAGGCCATTTAATTTGTTAGCACAACGTTTATGATCCATTCCAGAGGATCACCGATGGGCATTGATACATCGCCGTTTATATCAACCAGCTGGATACGGAGCGTATAAGTCCCGACATGAGCTTGCTGCCAACGGAACAAGATATCGCTCCCATTCCCTTCCAGCTCCATGTCGCCAGCGGTTAAACCTGCGTTCACTCGGTATACCCCATCACTATCGGGAGTTGCGATCTCATACCCCTCCGTCGGAATCGTTCCCGGCTCATGCGGCTTCATTCGGAATCCGAGTACGCCCAGACTTACCGGCTGACCATGGTCATCGAGTATCGTCAATTCATAGCCAACCCGGGTATCCTCGCTCAGTCCGTACGCCTTGGAATAAAATCCCCAATACATATCAAGGGCTGCCGGAAACGGCCCTTCGCCAACGAATTCGAATTGCGAAAAGGGACTGACCTGGATGGAACGGACGCTTTCTCCAAGCGGTGTCAATGAATCGTCTTTCATCTCCAACAGCTCAATCTTCTCCGTATAGCTGCCCGGCTCCAGCAGTTCGGCATAGAACTCCAGCGGAGTATCCGGCGAAGCGACCTCGCTTAACTTAAAGCCGGTGCCATCAACAGACTGCAGGGTAAAGCTACCCTCTGCGTTGGATTCCACCGTCTGCTCGCCATGACGGACAGGCAGACCCACGACCGGACTTCCATCCCTTGTCAGCGTCACCCTGACTTGAACTTCCAGGTCATCGGCCAAGCCTTTCGTCTCGAAATGAATGGATCCAAAATAATTGTCCGGGCGGGCCGACAGTTCACTGCTCATATCATCGCTATATACAACCTTCACGAAAGGCTCGGTCCCCGGCGGCTCCGTCGTAGGAGGTTCCGTTACCGGAGGCTCAGTCACTGGGGGCTCGGTCACGGGCGGACCGGTTACAGGCGGAGATACGCTGCCTCCGGATCCTGAGCCGCCGACCGGACTAACCGGCGTCGGCTGCCGAACGCCTTTCTCCTGCTCCGCTTCTTTCTTGCCCTGGAGAAAACGTGCCTTCTCCTCTGCGCTTAAGGATTGAAGAAGCTGCTCTTCAGCCTTCCTTTTCATTTCTTCCTGTGCTTTCCTGTTCGCTTCATCCTGCTGTTTCTTCTGCTGCTCGATCTTAGCCAGCATATCGCCGAGATGCTGCTGCAGCTGATCCAGCAGATCCTGCTGTTGATCTTGCTTCTTCTTAACCTCTTCCTGCTTACGCTTCAGTGCTTCCAAGCGCGCCTGCTCCAGAGCAGGGTCGAGTCCGGCTTGTTTATCCAAATCTTTCACTTGGCCAAGATCAAGCTTCTTCTCCGAATCCCGGTTTGCTTCTTTAATAAGTTTTTCTAATTCCTCTTTGCTTACTTTCTTCTTATCAAGAGCCTCTTTGGCAATGTTTCCGATAATTTGATCCAAGTTATTTGTGATTCTTGACAAATCCTCCGGCGATTTCATATTCAAGTCCAAATCCCCGGTTCCGCTTTGTCCGGACTGTAATTCTTGCCGCTTCTTCTCGAGGAGCTCCTCGTTCTCCCGGTCGATGTCGTTCTTATTCTTAATGAGCTGAGCAATGATTTCCGGCGAGGCGTTCCCAATCAAATCCTCCATATCGATGAATTGTACAGGGGGCCGTCCCGCTTGTGAACCGCCTAACGTTATTTGTTGCGTAGGACTAATCGTGACCGTGCCGGATGGCAGGGACCCTTCTGTGCCTGTCGGCACCATCGAAGAGCTTACTTTCCCGCTAGCCGTCACTACGTTTGTCATTCCTGTTAAGGGGTTGACGGTGATTATAAAATGCGTGCCTCGCACGTTATTCGTCACATAACCAGACCGCACTTCGAAACGATCCCTCGACCGGGTCAGGTCGGTTACATCATAGTAAGCCTGCCCCGCCTCAAGATTCAGCCGAGTTACGTTGGAGATACCAGCCTTGCGAAGCTGTTCGGCCACCAACGTTGTGTCATTGCCTAAAGTGATGACATCGTCCGTATCCAGGATCCGAAGCTTGGCGCCTCCCGTGCCGGAGCCGGTAACAATTTCATCGTCTTCGCCCAGCATCATCCCCTTGTAGGCATCCACCTGCGCATATCCGCCGTAACGGATCTTGGCCGAACCGGTGATATCCACGATCTGCATGCGTCGAGGAGTAAAGTTCGAAGTGCTGAAGCTAACGTCACCCGGCTTCGTTTCTCGTTCAGCCAAATCCCGGATGATAACCAGCTTGTCACTGGCGTTCCATTGGACATCCTTGCCCATCAGCTCGGCCACCGCTCGCAGCGGAGCCATCATCTGACCGTTGGCGATATACGGCTCAACTTCCGTCTCCGCTCTGGAAACTTCTTTGCCCGCCTGATCCCGGGTCATATTGGGATCTCCGGCTTGCACCGTGATGACATCCTCGCCAAGGGCTAATGTCATTTCCTTATTCTTGGCATCATAACTCAATCGGGTTCCGAGCAGCGAGCCTAACGTTCTGACAGGCACCACGATCTGGCCCTGTTTCATAACGGCCAAGTCGCCCAGTTGGGCCACCTGATCCCCGTAAGCTGCGCTGATCCCTTGGCTTGGCTGCCAGGCATCAGGCGTCTTATAGCTGGACCATGCCCGGACGGCCCCATTGCGTTGGTCCGCGATGAACAGCTCCCCACTATCCGAAGCGACCCAAATATCCCCCAGCGCGTTGAATCGGATCTCGCTTTCAATTCCATCCGCGTAACCTCTGGTTCCGCCGGCCATGGTGATTACGCTTTCGCCTTTCAGTTGACGCATGGCATGATTATGGGAATCTGCAATGAGAAGCCCATCATCCGCGCTCCATGCCAGTCCCCGAGGCGAGTTGAAGCGGGCTGCACCCGCAGCTCCGTCCAGATAGCCCGGATCTGCATATAACGCGTCCTTGGCGTAGACATCGGATGACGGACCGCTGCCTGCAGCCGTCGAAACGGTCCCTTTTCCGAAATCGATATAGCGAATCGCGTGATTGCCCGAATCGCTGACATACAAATTGCCTTTACCGTCAAGCGCGAGACCTGCCGGCTCGTTAAATTGCGCCTCAGCAAGCGATCCGTTCTTGTAGTCCCCTGCCAATGCGATGACTCCGGCGCGAACCTGAACAGTTCGGGTGGACGGGCTGCCAATGGTCGTTACTTCCCCATCCGGAGAGATCCGCCGAATCACGTGGTTCAGCGTATCCGCCACATACAGAATGCCGTCCTCGGTAACCGCAACGTCCTGAGGCTCGTGGAACAAGGCATCTTGAGCCTTGCCGTCCTTCAGCCCAATCCGTCCGCTGCCCGCTATGGTAGTCACTTTGCCATCTTGATCGATTTTTCGAATCGCATGGTTGCCTGAATCGGCTATGTACAATTGCCCCTTTCCATCCACCGCAATCCCGGATGGCCGGTTAAAAAAAGCAAGCTCTCCCTGGCCATCCAGCAGGCCGCCGATCGGGAGTCCCCCGCCGTCGCGCTTGTAGGACAAGGATGCCCCTGCCAGAATGGTACTCTGCCCGTCCTTAATTCTACGGATGACATGATTCGCCGTATCAGATACGACAACGGAGCCATCGGGCAGCCAAGCTACGCTGCCTGGTTGGCGCAGTCCTTCTGTAGCCAATGACGAAGATAGGCCAGCTACTTGATCGGGCCCTCCGGCAATCGTAATGGATTGACCCATAGGCAATCCGTTGCTGGCAACGAGCCCCTCTTTACTTGGAATAGGCGCCGTTGATGCTGCTGCCTTAGCTTCGCCTGCTCCCCCAAATACACTCCCCGCAAGTACAGCGGCTAATGCCATCATTCCAATCTTTCTAAACCTAATCGATACCACCCCATTAACCCCCCTACACACAAAGTGTTTTATCTAGCAAAGATCATACAATAATCCGATCCCTTCTGGATACAATATTTTCCCAAAATATCTAACATGAAAAAAAGCCACCTCACAGGTGGCTTTGTCCAACAAATTCATCTATTGAAATGTAACATGGATCTGTACAATCTCGGACCGGGAACCCAGACGAATCGGCGGTCCCCAGAAACCGTAGCCCGAGGACACGATGGAATGCATCCGGCCTTTTTGCAGATACCCCCAATCATTCTCGAACATGGCCTCCGTAATCAGATGTGCTGGGAATACCTGCCCACGGTGCGTGTGCCCAGAAACGATAAGGTCCACGCCCTGCTGCTGCGCTTCCTCCAGCGCATTTGGCTGATGATCGAGCAGAAAGATTGGCTTGGACAAATCAGCCCCCTCCATGATCGTGGACAATTCGGCCCGCTCCTGATCCTGTTTATCCCGTCTGCCCACCAGCGTCAGGCCCTCCACCGTCAATTTCTCATCATACAGCACCGTCATGCCGCTATGCTCAAGAGCCGCGATCAGTTCCGGAATTTCACCTTCGAATCGGTCATGATTGCCAAGCGAGGCATACACACCATACGTTGCCTGGATATCGGTCAGAATCTGATCGATCCCCTGGCGTAAATATGCATCCAGATCGTCATCGATGATATCGCCTGGTAACAATACCAGATCCGGCTTTAAGTCATTGATCTCCTTCACCATGCGTGCAGCGTGGGCTTTTCCTGACAGGACGCCGAAGTGCATATCGGACGCCATGACGATATTCAGCTCCTCAAGTGTGCCTGGCTCTTTGTCCACGTGAATATCATAAGCGCGGACCGTTGGGCTATAAGCATTAAACGAACCGAAACCGATCACAACGACCATTAGCACCAACACGATAAATCCAGCCGCCTTCTCCAGGCCATCTCTTCGCAATGCCGTCATTCTCAGCAGCCACAGCATGATGTGCATCAACGGGAGAAGGATGATCAGGACATAGAAAATAGCCATCCAATATGATCCTATCACACTCAGGACGGTGAGGTTACCGAAGAACCGCCCCGAAATAAACGATGTCGATACCACGGTCAGCACGACTATGTATATCCATTTGAGTACCATGGATGGACCCGGTTTCATCCAGCTCCATACGCTTCGGCCAATATAATAAACCAGCAAGCCATAAATGAACAATGCCGCAATTCCTGCAAAAATAAACATCTCCATCCCCTTCCGTACATCCATTATAACAAGCGGATTTTACAAATCCCAGCGGACGTTAGCGGAAGGCAGATGGGCTTATTCATTTCTTTGCGAGCATCAGTATGATCTCCAGCAGGCCGCTACAAGCCCGTGCGTTGTTTAGGCAGCAGCTCGTTCAGCAGCGATTTCAGATTGCGGTCTTCCGTATATTTTTCTTGACCCATATCGAGCTCATTCACACGTATATAAGTATAACTTTCCGTGGGATTCTCCGGTTTAAAGAGAAGTTCATCATGCGGGTCAGGTACCACCTTGTACTCCATTTCATGAAACATATCGAGCAGCTGCTGACCTGTAGGGTTCTCTCCTTTATCAACAAAAATCAATCCCCGAAGCCTCTTAGGTTCTTCCTTATGTCCCACTGTAAAATGAACGATGCATTCCATGCTCATTCATCCCCCTTCTCTTGGTTGTCATGATTGCGATTTATAACCGCTGCATTCATGCACTCCTGCCAGCTGCAACTTTCATTCCAGCCTGTTGCTGATCTTAAGTGATCTTAAGCAAATAAACGCCAAGATAAATCCCGGCGTCCCTATCTAATATGTTTATTACATTGTACGATGAACCATGATGCCTAACTGTGATAAAAGTCACTTCTGGAGGGGATTCCTCATGAGCTCAGCCTGGACCCTAGGCCGTATTTCGATTGGTATCCCCGTCCATTGGGTCAGAATCAGCTTCATAATCCGCCAGTGAGTTGGATTTCGATTCCGCAGCCTGGTCTTCCTGAGCCTCAGTCTCGGCTTCCGCATTAAGATACTGGCTCTGAATTAGACCGAAGTGCTCTCCATAACGGGCTTCCAGCTGCTCACCCATATCCTGTTCCAGCTGGAACAATACCATCTCCTGAGTAAAATGGTGCAGCAGCAGCTCCGCCAGTACCGGATGCTCCGTGATGACCGCTCCTGTATCATATTCCCCGCCGCGCATCCCTAGTATGCACCACTGCCGATCCACAACAAAGGAAAATTTCCGGCCGCCTCCTCTGCGCTCTGCAAGGCCGTTCCACCCAGACCACGCCAGCGTTCTTGAGAGTCCCTGGTCCGGGCCGTCACAAGCCCATAGCACCTTGACTCCCCTAGCCTCCGCCTCTGCCAGCGGTTCACGCAGAAGCGACGCTTCTTCACGCCAGACGTCAACCACGATCTCCTGTTTCGCTCGCTTCAATTCCCGGACGAGCACATCAAGCACCGCCTGATCTCCCTCCATACTGAGAAAGGGAGCAGCCGTACCGCTTCCTCGCGGCAAGCTCTTCTCAACAAAAGCGAGTGATGCCTCCACACGGCTGGATATCATCCGCGTCAATTCCTCCGGCTTCAGCGAGCGGTAACGGACGGGTTCCCCGTCCATTCGCTCAAGTGCCCCTTGCCGCTCCAAACGCTGCATGGCTGCATAGACATTAGAGCGCGAAGCTCCAAGTCGTTTAGCTACCTCATAACCACCCGCCGGCCCATACTCAGCAAGGTCCACCATAATTTTCGATTCAATCTCCGTAAATCCCAAATTCCGCAAATGATGCAGCAATTGTTCCATAATATTAGTCCTCCCAAGATGCTCGAACGCTTGCTCTATCATTCACACTGTCTTATTCATACTCGCGCAAGGGCATGATCGTCCGAATCCCTATATCTTAAATCTGTTCAGCTCCACAGCGCGGACACCATTTCGAGCCTTTTGGCAGGTCGACACTGCAAATCTGGCACTTCACCATATCGCGCGTCTCCTCTTCATCACCAACATAGTCCTGACTTTGGTTATTCTCCTGCCAGAAACGAATGCGGCGGTCCAGTTCCAGCTGCCTCTCCCGCTCCCGCTCAAGTTCTTCCCAGTGACGGCGCTCCTTCTCCTGCTCTTCCTGCTCGATTCGCAGCTGTTCCGGATCAACCTCAGGTTCAGACGGCTCCATGTCCTCGTGCTGCCGTTCCGGCTCCGGTTCATACATGTCCGGCTCGTATGGATCCGGATTCGAACGGTAATCGTACGTATGCAATGGGTCCTGTTCCTGTTGTTGTTCTTCAGCCGCTGCATATTCATGTTTATCAAACATGATCTTGCGCTCAGGCTCCCTTGGTTCTTCCGCTGTAGACTTCTCGGGGTGAATCAAATTAGCAAGCTTGTTTCCGCAATACGGACAGAAATTCGCGTCCAGCGCGACCACCCGCCCGCATTCACAGACCCGCTCATTCTTGAGGACCGCAATGCGGTTCCGAATCGCTTCGATTTGCTCCTGCAATCCATCGCAGGTTTGTGCAAGCTCGACCATTTCTTTTTCTGCCATCGTCATATCCTGCTGACGGTAGCCCTCATAGAATACTTTACCCATCTGTAAGTAATATGAGTTCTTCTGCTGTTCGATTTCGGAAATTTGGCTGTTGAGCTTATTCACTTCCACCACGTGCTGAGCCTTTTCAGTTGCGCGGTTGGCTCCATCCTTGAGCTTTTGTAAAATATTCATTTCTGAATCCTCCTCTTTCTCATATCCCGATTCACCGGCGGGCTGCCGGCACATTGTCATATTCTCTTCATTAAGGTTATTAACGATTTTTAGCTAGCCATAAACCCCGCTACCCCATGTTTTTACCGATCGCATACTACTCATCGTGATGATATGCTCCTCAACGTCCAGTATACTGCCGCCATGGTGATTCTATCATACCAAATTCCTTGCCCCATGTGAAAAAGGAAGCCCCTTCCAACTCCGCTGCTGATTCATCCAGGTCCCGAACGTGTATATGATTAGAAAACTGGACAGTACCATGCCGGATACTGTCGGCTTACAGCCGCGTCCTATTCCGTGCAGCCCTTAGCTGCCGAAGTCTGGAGGGATTTAATATGACAAACGATAAAAAGACGTATTATGTTTCAGTCAATCACAATCTGATCCAGGATGTACCGAACGATACGAACGAATATGTCGTATATATGGATGATGAAGAGGTCTCAAAGCTGAGGGGGCTCCTCTATGAAGTCAGCAGCAGCGATCGGTATGCGTTTAAACGGACATTCGTCCCTTATAAGTCGGCAGATCATGATGATGCTGCCGATCAATACGATGAACGAACGATAAACCTCTACCACTTTCTCCATGAACATGGAGATGAACGCACCCGCAAAACCATTGAGGACATGAACATCCTTGGCAAGCTAAACGACACTGGCTATGATGATCCCGGTTATGAAGACTCGCCATTAAATAAGTAAAGACAGTCAGTCCATAAGAAAAACGCATTCGATGTATCTTCTCAGAAGACAGACCGCATTTAGCGAAAGTTTTCCTTGCTAGATCAGGATGGTAAACCTCTGAAGTTTATGCTTTCTTATCTCTTAAAATACGAATGAATCCCGGAGCCAAGCCGCTCCGGGATTCATTCGTATAACAAGAACATCGCCCGGCCTTGCGCAGGTCCTGTTCTACTTTATAGATTCGCAAGCCGGGGTACAAGGATAAAAAGTCCCGTTTATCCTACGACTAATAGCACAGCTTACAGTTTAATGTTCGCCTCATCGAAGTATTCCTCCAGCGTCAAGCCGCTGTCGGCAATATCCGGCGCCAGATCCTTGCCTACATAACGGATATGCCACGGCTCGTATACATAGCCGGTAATATCCTCGGCCCCTTCCGGATAACGAATGATGAAGCCGAATTCCGGCGCACGCTGCGCCAGCCACTGCCCTTCCTCCGTATGACCGAACGTTTCTTCCAGCGCATTGCCTGCGCTTGGGCTGGACACGTCAATCGTAAGGCCTGTCTGATGCTCACTCGTACCCGGCACCGCGCTCACACGGTTAGCCTCGGCTTCCCCTTTGGTACGAACATTATTCTCGTATATCGTTTTCTGACGGCCATAAGAACGGTATCCCGATACGGCACGCAGCTCGATGCCGTCCGCTTTGGCCGCATCGAACAATTCCTCGAGCGCGTCCGCCGCCTCTTTTCTCAGATGCCGTTTTTCATGCGGCTCATCAAAAGAAAAGGGAACATTCGGCTCCACGAGATCACTTGGTTCATAACCATCCGGCAAGCTGCGCTGCTTATTTACAACAACCGTAACGGCCTCTGCGTTGGTTACGACCTGCTTGCCGCCGCTCTCCTGGATCGTGGCCTGAAGTGCATTCTCGCTGCGCTTCGCCATGACCGGATCCGCCGGCTGATTCTCAGCCCCTGTCTCACCATTGCCCGAGTCGCCCTCTGGAAGCGTGTTTCCTTCCTGGCCCTCTGCCGGCGACTGCAATTCCTGACCCTGTTCCTTACCGGAACCCGCATCATCCGATTGGCAGCCTGCCAGAATGGCCCCTGCTAACAGCAAGGATGACAGCATTACGCTTGTAAATCGTGTACGTTTTCCCGAAAATGCATTCATCTTTTGCTTCTTCCTTTCCCACGGTTTGTCCTGCACTCATTGTACCTTATTCAGAATGAGCAGGACAAACGAGCGGCTGTCGAATCAAGCCGGATCATCTCCGTTTAGGTCAGATATCCGGCAGATTGCCCCGATTTATGGCGCCGCTTCTAACAAATTCATTCAATTCCGTGATGGATGGATTCCCATACCTACGGCGACTTCAAGCTGCGGCGCTTCTGCTCGGCTTGCTTGGCCGCTCCGCGGGCTATCACGCCGAGCGCTTTGGAAGCGCCGCGAACGCCAGGCAGTAAGCTTGTCCAGTCGCCGACGGGGCCCAGCTGATCTGCCGGAGGCGGCGGTGACAGCTGCACCGCCAGCTCGCTAAGCTGCGGGCCGGGCCGGTGCAATCGGCCCTCGGCCGCCGCTTCGGCCACCCATTCGCCCGGAGAAGGACCGGACGGCCCCTTCTCCTTCGCGCGGGTGGCCTGCTCTGCGACAGAGCCGCCTGCCGGCGGTGGGGCTGCTTTGGCCCAGGCGTCGAAGACGCCGGCCAGCAGCGCTTCCCGCGGCAGCCCCAGCAGCGTCAGCTGCTGGAGCGGCTCTGCCGCAAGCCGCTGGGCCGCGGCAGCCAGCAAGGCTGCGGCATGCCCGCAGGCCGCTTGGCCGCAGGTGCAGCGGGCATCGGCGGCCGGCTCTTCGCCCTGCAGGGGCGACGGCGCCAGCTCGTCCAGCCATGGAGTATCCTGTCCTGAAAGCAGGTGGTACAACGCCTGCGGGTCTTCCTCCAGATAAGCCAGCACCGCCTCACGGGCAGCAGGGTTCAGCGTCTTTACCTGAATGCTGACTTCACAGGTCCCTGATGATTCGACGGCCTCATCTACTTTCCCCTTTAACCATCCCGGTTCGATCTCCAGCCTGATCCGTCCGGCCGATTCCGCAGATTCCATAGCCCACACCTCCTTGGCGTCCATTTCTGTATGTTTTTTCGGCTGCTTCACGCGCCGTATGCCATCCGGTTACATCCAATCTTGCTCTTGCAGCTCAATCAACTGGCGAAGCTCACCGTCCGACATTTCCGTCAGCCAGGTTTCGCCCGACCCGACAACCTGCTCGGACAACGCCTTCTTCTGATCGATCAGCTCGTCAATCCGTTCCTCCAGCGTTCCCTGCGAAATCAGCTTGTGCACCTGAACGTTACGGTGCTGACCGATCCGGAATACACGGTCCGTCGCCTGATTCTCGACCGCCGGGTTCCACCACCGGTCATAGTGGAGCACATGGTTCGCACGGGTCAAATTCAAGCCTACGCCCCCGGCTTTTAACGACAGAACAAAGAACTCAGTCCCCTCGCCTGCCTGGAATGCCCGTACCATCTCATCCCGCTCCCGTTTTGGCACCCCGCCATGAAGGAAATACGGTTCCTTCCCGTATTTACGTCCAAGCATGCTTACCAGCAGCTCACCCATGCCCACATACTGGGTAAAGATCAGCGCGGATTCACCGACATCCGAAATGCTGTCGAGGATTTCAAGCATGCGCTCCATTTTGCCCGAGGACTCCGCACGCACCGCGCGTCCTTCGTCGCGTCGAAGCAGCTGCGGATGATCGCATATCTGCTTCAGCTTAGTGAGGGAGGAAAGCACAAGTCCCTTGCGAGCCATGCCCGTCCGGCTCTCGATCTGTCCCATCATCTCATCGACAACCGCTTGGTACATCGCGCCTTGAACCTCGGTCAGCGGGCAATACGATTTCAATTCCAGCTTCTCCGGCAGATCCTTGCGGATATCCGGATCGCTCTTGAGTCTGCGCAGCATGAATGGAGATACCAGCTTATGAAGCTCACGGAATCTCTCCTGCTGCCCCTCTCCCGGCGCATAGCGCTGACGGAAGGTGTTAAAGGAGCCGAGATATCCCGGATTGAGAAAATGAAAGATCGACCACAGCTCCGCCAAACGGTTCTCCACCGGTGTTCCGGTCATGGCAATACGGTGTGGCGCAGATAATTTCATGACGCTCTGCGCCTGCTTCGTACGGTAATTCTTAATATATTGTGCTTCATCGAGCACCACGCTCGACCATTGGATCGCAGATAAATCACCGCTGTCTCTTCCCGCCAAGTGATAGGTGGTTAACACGATATCATGATTGGCCGCTTCCTGCAGGAAGTCTTCTCCACGCAGACGTCGAACGCCATGGTGCACATGTAAGGTCAGATCCGGTGCAAAACGCTGAATTTCCCGCTGCCAGTTGCCCAGAAGCGAAGTCGGGCAAATGATCAGCACCGGTCCGCCAGCGGATTCCGTATTGAGACGCTCCAGCAGACAAGTGATGACCTGCACGGTTTTTCCAAGTCCCATATCGTCGGCAAGGCAAACACCGAATCCCAAATCGCGCATCACGCTAAGCCACTGATACCCCCGTTCCTGATACGGTCTCAGTTCGCCATGTAGCGAGGAAGGAATTGGGCGGGACGGCAGCTTGCGGGCCGTTTCACCATCCAGTAAGGAAGATAGCAGACCCGTTGTCTCCACTTCTTCGATAAAAAGACCTTTCCACAGGCGTTCTCCATCCATATCAGCGCTAAGGTGCATCCATTCCGCGAGCTCCATCTCGCCCTTCTCATGGCGCTTCATGAAACGCAGCACTTGGTTGATCTCCTTCAGATCCACCTCAACCCATTCCCCGCGGAACTGGACATAAGGCAGATTCTGTTCGGCCAGAAACTTCAATTCTTCGCGCGTCAGGGATTGGCCTCCCATCGCTGCGGAGATCTGAAAGCTGACCAGATGCTCCATGCCTAACACCGGCAGCGGATGCGCCTCACCGGATGGTCTTGCATCCGGCATCATTTTGAGAGATAAGCCGACGCGGCGGCGCCCTTCCCTGCTCCATCGTGAAGGCATTTGAACCGTGACTCCGCTCGCCGTTAATTTCGGAACCGATTCCTTCATAAACGTGGACAAGCGGTCAAGCGACAGCGACACGCTCTCGGGAGCACGCCCATACAAGCCTGCGGCCAGCTCCGGTGCCAGCTCTGTCGCTTCTCCCAGCTTCATTAACAGCTGCAGCTGAGCCCTGGAATACATCCGTCCACGGATCAGCTGATCGGATTCGGGATTTCCCCATATGCTGCGGACAGGCATCAATAAACCTTCGTCCTCCTGGCTTCGTACCCAAAAGGACACCTTCCAGTCCTTGTGGCTCTCATCCAGGGGCGGCTCAAGCCGCAGCCCAAGTCCAATGGTTCCGTTCTCGGGAGGCTGATCCTCCCCGCTGGCATAAGGGAACGCCGTCCCTCCAATACGTTCAACGGCTTCCTCCAGCTCGCTGACTTCCTCAGCCGTCCCTTGAATGGGAATATCCCGACTGACGGTCAATAGGCTGTTCCACCAAAGCTCCGCCAGTGGTGATTGTCCCCGCCGGTAGTTCGCCAGATAGGTCCGAAGTTTATCCTCCGATTCACGGACAGCCGCCCGGGCTTGGCTGTCGATCACGCTGCACAGAAAAGAATACAGCACAATAGCCCCTGCTTCCTCACGGGTAGAAGGATCGAATCCGGCAAGAGCTGCAGGCGTCCCAATGGCAATTGGCGGGATATTCGCTGCCAGCTGCAGAAAGCGCGCTGCATCCTCGGCAGACAGCTGCGGCTTCCATACCGCTTTTATATTTTGCATCGTAGTCCGGCGTCTGCCCACGGAAGGCACCTCGGCCGTGCCTGGTGCAAACTTCCCTTGCAGTAGCAGCTCCAATGCAAATCTGCTCGCTTGTACCCAATATTCCATTTCTTCACCGACGCTTAGACCCTGAGCCTGATAATACTCAGGATCCAGCGAGATCAGCAATTGAAATGCGTCTCCCGGTGTCAGAGCAAGCCCTTCCATCGTCCGTCCGCCAAGTGTCTTCCGTTCCGGACGCCGTGTGCTTTTCGATCCGAGGACTTTGGCCGGATACCTGAGCTCGGCAAGCCGGAGGGAAGCGTTAGCGAAGGGACGGGTTCCATCCGGTCTGCGAAAGGTACGGACCACGCGGCTCCATGCGTCCACTCTCGGTTCCGAAACCTCACCGGAAAAACAAAAGAATACGTCACCTAACCATACGCCATAGAGCGGTTGATTCATCGTTGTCTCCCGTCTTTTCCTGCTTTATAGATATTATTACTATCTTATACGATAGCTTCAACATTTCAAAACGATGCGAAATCGTTCCCACGCCAAAATAACGTCAATCTTTATCATACCATGTATTTACTATTTCGTTGTGATCTATGTATTGCAGAATTCTCCTATATAGGTTAATAAAATATCCGTATTCTTATACAATCTTCGGCTGCTCCAGCAGGAAAATTCCAAATCTTTTCGTTTTTTTGCGACCCTTCTGCCGATCGACCGTATGTAGATCATACATTTAGAGCTCGGGAGGGTATTTCATTATGAGTTTTGTTGGTGTTGGTGTTATCGGGATTTTGACTTTATTGCTGGGACTTTTCTTCTTCCTTCTTCACATTGCCGTCTGCGTATGGGGTTATAATGACGCCCGGCGAAAAGGCCGCAGCCCCGAATTTGCGATTCTGGTTGTGCTGGGCTTGTTGTTCTTCCCTGTTGTCGGTCTGATTATTTATTTGCTAATCCGCAATCATTATTAATGGTGACCATGCTCCGATTCTTCTTCTCCCTTTAGCCACGAGGTTCATGCTTATCAATGATAAAGACGGTGTCCCCAAAACTGAAGTATGTTGCAACAAGAAGCAAAAAGGTCGAAGACCAGCGCTCTAAATGAGTCTGTCTTCGACCTTTTATGATGCATGAATGGAAATCCAGGCTGTTTTTCAAGAGACAATATACTTAGGGACAGCCTCTATTCACGTCAATGGATCATTTCGAAGGTATAGCTATATAGAGCGCCACTCTCGTGCTTACTTCGCCTTCAAGCTTTCCCATGATTTCTGAATGCCTTCGAACAATTGGTTCTTGTCCACATTGCCAGCCACATAACCTTGCATCTGACTGCCGAATTCATTCATGCCGCCGTCAGGGAATTTGTTGAACTCCCAGCTAAGCGCTTTGTTCTCTTTACTGTATTTCATGACATCGTTGCCCAGGTCGCCAAGCGTCTCGCTGTTCGCTTCGATGCTGGTCAGTGCCGGGATGAACTTGAACTCTTCCGTAATATAACGTTTACCGGTCTCCGAAGTGACAAGCCAGTTCAAGAATTCCTTGGCTTCATCCTTCACCTTCGATTTGTTGTTCACGACCCAGTTGTTTGGCACGCCGATCGGAAGCTTGTCATTCTCTTCGGCATTGTCATTGATCGGCATTGGCAGAAGGCCGATGTTCAGATCCGGATTGATGCCGTCGATTTGCACTTGCGTCCAGTTCCCGTTCTGGGTCATGGCCGCTTCACCACTGGCAAAGGTCGTGATTTCCGTGTTGTAATCCGTCGTCAGCGGGTTCTTCTGCCCGTATTGAACGGTAAGGTCGAACAGTCTCATCCATTCGTCGAATTTCGCGTTGCCTACCAGTTTCTCCGTGCCTTCATTCATTCCTTTGACAAATGCATCCGGATCTTCTTGATGGGCGAATGGAATGTTCAGCAAGTGGTTGGCCAAAATCCAGGTCTCTTGGTATCCGTTCACGAATGGCGTAATGCCGGCCGCTTGCAGTTTTTTAGCTGCTTCCTCAAGCTCCGTGAGTGTCTTAGGAAGCTCGGTAATTCCTGCCTTCTCAAACAAGTCTTTGTTATAAATAAATCCATAACCCTCGATGGTCATCGGTTGTCCGTACAGTTTACCGTCTTTGGTCATAGGCTCTTTGGCAACGTCAACAACATCCTTCACCCATGGCTGGTCCGACAGATCCTCGACATTCTCGAACCACGTTTCGAGATCGCGATATCCGCCAACGTTGAAAATGTCCGGCTCATCGCCGGAAGCGAACTTCGCTTTCAGCGCCGCGCCGTAATCAGAGCCGCCGCCAACGGTTTGAATGTCCAGCTTAACGCCGGGATGCTCTTTTTCGTATTCGGCTTTCAGTTTATTCAGAGCCTCGGCGATTTCGACTTTAAATTGGAAAATCTTAATCGTTTTCGTTCCGCCTTCGGCGCCACCATCAGCGCCTTGATTGTCCTCATTTTTGCCGCCGCAGGCTGCAAGCAGCGTGGAGAACGCCAGAACCATGACCAGGAGCAGCTTACCGTATTTCTTCATTGTGAATCCTCCCTTTTTTTCTTCTATAACATCGTGTGCTGCATTCGTTGATAGCGTTTACTTTTTCAGTATAATCAACCTATTTTCGTTAAATCAGGTATTATATTGATCTTTGAGGGGGAAGGAATTGACCGTTTGACGGCTACCCCTTCACCGCTCCTTGCGTAATGCCCTCAATGATGTATTTCTGCATGGCCAGGAAGAAAATAATGACCGGCATGATCCCCAGCACCAGCGCTGGAAGAGCCAAATCCCACTGCTTCGTATACTGCCCAAAAAAGGCAAAAGTAGCAATTGGAATGGTCCGTAGCTCTGCGGACTGCAGGATCAAGGATGGAAGCAGATAGTCATTCCAGATCCACAAAGTGTTCAGAATAATGACCGTAACGAACATCGGCTTCATCAGCGGGAATACCACCCGGAAAAATACGCCGTAGCCGCTGGATCCATCCACGGTTGCGGCTTCTTCGATCTCCATCGGAATCGATTTCACGAAGCCATGGAACAGGAACACGCTCAGCGGAACCCCGAAGCCCAGGTAACAAATAATGAGCCCGTACAAGCTGTTGTTAATGCCAAGCGTTGCCGTCACTTTCACGAGCGGAATCATGATCGATTGGAACGGAATGACCATCGCCGCTACAAACAGTGCAAACATGATCTGGTTAAAACGCGTGTTCCGTCGAACCATCTGGTAAGCGGTCATGGCACTTAACATCGCCAGCAGCAGATTGCTGGCAACCGTAACGACCAGCGAGTTCCAGAACGCCTGCGGAAAGTTGGTGATATCCCACGCCCGTGAATAGTTGCTCCATTCAAGAGTGGTCGGAAGCCCTGCTGAGTCCGTCAACAGATCGCCGAAGGTTTTCACGGAGTTCACGAACAGGAAGTAGAACGGGACCAGGAAGAGCAGCGCTACGATGATCATGATGATCTCGGTGGCCATGGTGTTCAGCCGGTATTTTCTCGTGGTCTCCATTACGCTTCAACCTCCTTGCTCTTCGTGAATCGAACCTGCAGACTTGTTATGATGGCAACCACGATGAAAAAGATGACTGCCTTCGCCGTTCCGAGTCCGAGACGGTTATTCGTATAAGCCTCGTTATAAATATTCATGGCCACCGACTCTGTGGAGCCGAACGGTCCGCCTTTGGTCAGGGAAAGGTTCAAGTCGAACATTTTGAAGGACCAGGAAATCGCCAGGAACAAACATACCGTAACCGCCGGCATGACAAGCGGTATAATAATGGACCGCAGTACCTGTCCTCTGCTCGAGCCGTCGATTTCGGCTGCCTCAAGAATATCCCTCGGCACGTTGTTGAGCGAGGAGATGTAGATGACCATCAGGTAACCGGCCGTCTGCCATACGAAAACGATTACAATTGCCCAAAAGGCAGTTCCCTTCGTGCCGAGCCACGGCAGGTTAAAGAATCCCAGGTTTGTGGCATTGCCAATCGCCGCGAATCCTTTGACAAAAATAAATTGCCAGATGAAGCCGAGCAGCAAGCCGCCGATGACGTTTGGCATGAAGAAGATCGTCCGGAGCACGTTCCGCGTCTTAAGCGGCTTGGTCAGGAAGTATGCCAGTAAAAATCCGAGCAGATTCGTCAGGATGACCCCAAGCACCGTAAACCGGGTTGTGAACCAGAAGGCATCACGGAATTTATCATCATTGGTAAAAATGGTAACAAAATTATCAAAGCCGACAAAGTCGATTTTGCTTGACACGCCATTCCAGTTCGTGAAGGAATAATAAAGACCCAGAAGGAACGGAATGATCATGATCAGGATGAAAAAAATAGTGGAGGGTCCCACGAAAAGAAACTGCTGCAGCAGCGCCGAAGATTTTTTTCGATTCATCCCTTGATCTCCCCTTTTCGTTAAGTTGTTGTATGATGTACAGCCATTATGCGGTAACCTGTAAACAATAAACACGGAGAATCATGAACCGTTAGGTGTAAAATATTGACCATACGCGCTTATGCCCATTCGATAATCCAGGGGGTGATCCTTCATGAAATACCGCAGCATCCAGACCCGGCTGATCACGTTCATGCTCGCTGTCACAACCATTCCGCTCCTGCTCTCGCTGCTCATTACGTTTACGCATACCCGCGAGTCCGTGAAGGAGCAGACAGTGGATGAAAATATACGGTTGATTTATCAAGGAGCCACCAATCTGATGAACTATTTGCGCGGCATCGACCGCGCCTCCCTGTCCGTATATTCCGATCCCCATTTTCTGCGCAACCTTGCCTTAGATCCCGATAATCACCGGGTTGTAGCCGAGCTGTATACGACCTTGCAGGCCATTCAAACGGGCACGCAGGACGTGCATCAAATTTATCTGCACAATCATTTGACAGGTCAGTCCACCCAGGTATCCAGCAATCTGCCTCGCAGGGAATTCCGGCAGGCGCCGTACCGTAAAATAGAAGAGTTTGGCCCGGGCAATACGGCCATCGAGCCCGTCCATCAGGTGCACAGTTACGGCTTCCCTCCGCGGCCTGCGGACATTCTGAATTTTGAAGTTTTCACCTTCTATCGATCCATCACCAACGTGCCGTCACCCGACCAATATGCCCTTATGGCGATCGATGTGAAGCTTGACAGTATTTTGGCCATTTGCGACCAACTGTATGCTAAAGGGGAAGAACAGCTATACTTGATTGATGACAAGGGAAGCATCATCTATGGTCCGGATCCGCAGCAGAGAGGGCAACGTCTGGACGACCCTGTGCTAATGGGCGAAATCGCTCAAGCGGATAATGGATATTACGATGGCGAAGACGCGATGATCGTTTACGAGAAGCTCGATTTGCCTTACGCTCCTTGGACGCTTGTCAAACAAATCCCGCATCAAACGCTGTACAAACATTCGACAGAACTAACGAGTATTAACGCGATTATTGCGATATTAGCACTGTTCATTGTCATATTTGGCACCCTATGGATATCCATTCGAATTACAAGACCCATTAAACAACTCACAAGCTATATGAATCAGGTGAAAACCGGGCGGCTTGACGTGGATATTGACGTTACAAGCCCGGATGAGATCGGGATTCTTTCCCGCCGCTTCCGAACCATGATGGACACCATCAACAACCTGATCCTGCGTGAGTACCGGCTGGAAATCGCCAATAAGACCAATCAGCTGAAGGCACTCCAGGCCCAGATTGATCCGCATTTCCTATACAATTCGCTCCAGTCGATCGGTACCTTGGCCCTGCAGCACAATGTGCCGCGAATTTATTCCCTGCTCTCTTCGCTGGCGAATATGATGCGCTACAATATGCGCAACAGCGAGGGGAAAGTAACGCTGCAGGATGAGATCAACCATGTGCGGCTGTACCTTGAGCTGCAGAAGCAGCGGTTCAGGGACCAGCTGGACATTACTTGGGATTTGGATCCGGAGAGCCTTACGGCTCCGGTTCCGAAGATGATCCTGCAGCCGATTGTTGAGAATTATTTCAAGCATGGCATGAATACACACGCCGGCGTCGGCCATATATCCATGTCTTCCCGCATCTCGGAAGATCGCCGCTTGATCGTCGTCGTTGAAAATAACGGGTCATCCATCGAAGAAGCAGAGCTTGCTTCGATTCGCAGCAAGCTAGCGACCGCTTACGGTCACCCTGACCGAAACGATGCCGGCAATGATTCGATCGGGCTCTTAAACGTATTGATGCGTTTGAACTTATACTCCGACAACAAGGCTGGATTAACAATAGAGAATGTCGTGCCTCACGGCGTCAGGGTCACGCTCGATATCAACGCATGGGAGAGTGAACAGTAGAATGAGAGTATTGATCGTAGATGACGAACAGCATGTGCGGGAGGCAATAGGGCTTCTGGCAGACTGGGAGCGGCATGGCATCACGGAAATCGATCAGGCCGCTGACGGGGAGGAAGCGGTGCGACTAATCGAGGAGAGCAAGCCGCAAATTGTCATGACCGACATGCGAATGCCCCGCAAAAACGGACTGGAGCTGCTCACCTGGCTGCATACCACGAAACCGGATATTAAAGTGCTCGTCATTAGCGGATATGATGATTTTGAATATGTGCGTCATACGATCCGTTCGGGAGGCATTGACTATATCCTCAAGCCCGTTGAACCGGACAGCTTGAACGAGGCGCTGGCCAAAGCGGTTCAAACCTGGCAGCTCGAGGAAGAGAAACGGCAGCAGATAACCAATCAGAATATCGAAATGAATCAGATGACCCCTTTCTATATGGACCGCCTGCTCTCGGATCTCGTTAACGGCTACGGCAACAGGGACAGCGTGGTTTCTCAATTGCGGAACCGGATGACGCTGCCGGTAATCGGCCTGACCTATAACGTTGCCGTGCTGCGCGATGATCAATTTGACGAAGCTTTGCTGTCCAAATTCCGCAACAGGCGCCATCTGCTATCCTTCACGCTCATCAATATTTGCAATGAGCTGTTGATGGATCAGGGGGTTGCCTTTCGACACATCGACAAACCCGGGGAAATCATTCTGCTCTGTTGGAATCCGCGGCTTCCCTTTAACGACGTGCTGGAACGAATCAATGACGGGTTCTTCTCCACCCTTCGCAGGCGGAGCCATTTCGGTGCCGCCAAAGCAGGCGCCTTTCCCGATGATCTGCCGAAGGCTTATCTAAATGCCGTCCAAGCCTTGTGCAGCCGCAATTTATTAACCGGCAAATGCCGCATCCATCGCGAACGTGCCGTTGAAAGCGAAGGCTCGCGCACCCTGCGTCTCTCCTCTTACGAGGAGAAATTCAAGCTGGCTGCACTCAGCGGGAGTAAGGAGCGCATTGAGACAGCCACGGAAGAGTGGCTCCAGGATGTACGCGAGAGGGATCTCGTATCGCCGGAGCATCTGGTGAGGTGGAATTCGGAGTGGGACTGGATCCAGTATCACTGGACGGAAAATGAAGTGAAAAGCACGCAGGAACCCGTCGAAGACGCTGAAATCTCGCAGGATCTCCCCTCCGCGCTTCCTTACAGCGAGGACGGAATGATCTGCTGGGACCGCTGGCGCGAACAGATCAGCGGAAGGCTTTATGCGGCATCCCGGGTCCTTACCCAGATCCATTCCAAGGACAACCACATCATTCATGACATTGCCCGCTATTTGGAGCAGCACTATCATGAGGAGATTTCCCTTCAGCAAATTGCGGGGAAGTTCTTTCTTAGCAGGGAGTACATTTCGCGTAAATTCAAACAGGAATTCGCCGTGACGTTATCGGATTTTCTCGGGCGGATTCGAATCAACAAAGCCAAAACGCTGCTGCTCAATCCCCAGATCCGGATCGCCCAGATCGCGGAGATGGTCGGTTACCAAGACGAGAAATATTTCAGTAAGGTATTCAAAAAGATGGAGGGTTTCACGCCCAACGAATACCGCAAGAAGCATATGAGTTGAGGGGAAGGCCAGCGTCCTTTACCCGGTTCGCTGGCTTGATATTCATTCTTTTGGGTATATTCTATATATTCCAGACTGATATCAGGAGGAGATTGTATGTACCGCACCAACCCGTACCGCTGGTGGAATCTGCTGTTTTTCGCCGGGGTAATCACCGTGAATGTGTTATCAGGCATGCTGCCCCTAGGCGGCAGAACAACCGGGGAGATATCGGATATGTATTATACGGCGATCACTCCCGCTGGTTATGCCTTTTCCATATGGTCCGTCATCTATGTGCTGCTGCTCTTTTTTGTCATCTACCAGCTGCGTCGTGACACCGGAAACCGCGATTCCGTAAGATCCATCGGGCCATGGTTTATAGTCAGCTGCGTATTCAATATGGCTTGGCTTGTATTATGGCACTATTTGTACATTGAATGGTCTGTCGTGGCGATGTTGTTACTGCTGTTAACTCTGTGGGTTCTATATGTGCGCACGCATACAATAGACTATCCGACGTCAGGCGAGAAGTTCTGTCTGAAATTGCCGTTCAGCCTATATATCGGCTGGGTGTGCCCTGCCTTTATTGTCAATGTCGGGATCGTGTTTCAGAAGAATGACTGGAGCCTCTTCGGCCTGCGCGAGACCACTTTGGGGATTGTGCTGCTCTGCATCGGTGCTTTACTCGCTTTCCTGATCGGCCAGCGTTACCGGGACAGCATCGTGCCGCTGGTCTTCACCTGGGCTTACATCGCGATCGCGGCCGAGCATCGGGAGACCGACAGCATCTTAATGACCGCCTTCGTACTCTCTATCGTCCTGCTCGTATATGCTATATGGCTCTTCTTTACGCGCAATCGGAGACGATCCCGGTATTAAACCGGGTCTTAACAAAAAGCACAGTTCTTGCTCATCCAGGAGATTAGTTTCAATACGCAATTTTCATAGTGCATAAAAAAGGAGCTTTGCCAATGCAGGCAAAGCTCCTTTTTAACATCTGATAATAACGCTTATTGCTTAACGGCGATGACTTCAATCTCAACCAGTCCGTCCTTCGGCAAACGAGCAACCTCAACGGCGCTGCGAGCAGGGTACGGCTCGGAGAAGAAGCTGCCGTAGACTTCGTTGACCACCGCGAAATCGTTCATATCCTTCAGGAATACCGTGGTTTTCACCACGTGATCCAGGCTTGTCCCGGCAGCTTCAAGGATCGCCTTTACGTTGTTGAGCGACAGCTTCGCCTGCTCCTGAACCCCCTCGCCGAACTCGCCCGTTTCCGGATTCAGGCCCAACTGGCCTGAAGTATATACGAATCCGTTGATTTCAACAGCTTGGCTGTAAGGTCCGATGGCTCCCGGGGCTTTGTTGGTCGATATGATATGTTTACTCATGATATGTCACCCTTTCTATGTATTCCTATCTGTGTACATTGTAATCTGCCACGGGTACTCTGGCAAATTTAATCGACGGCCTCGCCGAGAACATGGATGACTTCATTGGTGTATACATGGTGGCCTTTCATATCCGTTAAGCCGATATTCACCATCGACTTGGCTACTTTCCGCGCGGGTATGGCCCGGTATGGAGCCAGCTTCGGACCTTTGAATGCAAAGTCGAGGGAAGTCATGAGAACCGATGCCATCCGTTCTCCAAACCGCCGCTCGGGCCGCTCGCCCAGCAATAATGACGGTCTGAACAGATGCAGCCCCCGAAAACCGATCCCGGCCAGCTTTTCTTCAACCTCTCCCTTAGTCCGAAGATAGAAATTACGCACCTTCGGATCGGCGCCCGCAGAACTGACCGCCATAAATTGTCTCACCCCGTGCCGCTTAGCCAACTCGGCTGTCTTGATGACATAATCCACATCCACTTTGCGGAACTGCTGCTGGGAACCGGCCTTTTTGATCGTTGTTCCCAGGCAGCAGTACACGCTATGGACGCCGGAAAAAGCTTCGCTGTACCGATCCAGCCGATCCCATTCCACCAGGATGGGCTTCAGCTGGGGATGCGCAATATCAGGAAGACTTCGTACCAGCACGCGAACCTCTTCAAGCTCCTCGCGGCCCAGCAGTTCTTCGGTTACCATACGCCCCACAAGCCCCGTGGCCCCAACTACGAGTGCAACCATTCCCACCTCAAACCCACCCTCCATTCATGATTCCTTTTGACCTCATTCTACACCGCATCGGACCCAAGTCAATATGACTTTCTAAATATAAAACTCACATGAATTTCTCATGGCGCATGATCTGGACAACCACGCCTAAAAAGACAAAAAAAGAGTGCAAATCAGGCTCGATTTGCACTCTTTCTCCAAGCGGTTATGAAACTGGTCAGCGGTTTCCACTCTCTGCGGAGCCAGCCGGAGGATTCGGCAGTTTCCTCCGCCATGAGGCCCGCGGTGGGCGCTGCCGCCTGCTGACTGTCCGTGACAGGGAGAAATTCCTCATTCATCATCTCATAGTATCCCAAATGATAGGTGCTGACCATGTCTCCGTGTAAGGTAAACACCTTGCCGTCACGAATATCGATCACCTTGCCGGTCACAACCCGGGATTCCAACATGATTCGTTCTGCCTCCCTTATCGTCTTATGGACTAGTCGCGGTATCTTGTACTCCAATCCGTATATTCACGCTCCGCCGCATCCTTCGTGTGCCCATAACGTTCCTGCAGCTTGCCAACCAATTTATCTTTCTCGCCGTCGATCACATCAAGATCGTCATCCGTCAATTTGCCCCATTGCTTCTTCGCTTCACCCTTCATCTGTTTCCATTTCCCTTTAAATACGTTGCTATCCATAAATATCAGCTCCTCTTAGAGTAATGAATGATGAAATGTAGAATTGCCTGTACTTGTGTATACCCCTCAGGAGTTTTTCTGAATCCTGGCAAACGATTCATCACGATGTTCAATCTTGAACCGCTCCCCAAAGATCAGCATTCAAAAAAGCGGCCCCCATAGATCTCAATAGATCCACGGGGGCCGCTTTACTTCCGCATGCACATCCGATTTCCTATCCCAAGAAACAAAAACTTCCACATCATCCCTTCAGTTTGATGACCGCCCCTTCCCTTTCCCTCTCCTTGTCCTTTTCCTCCTCTTTATCTTCCCCAACCAGTTCTCTTGCGGAAGCTTTGAATTCAGATAACGTGCGGCCCACCGCCCGGCCAAGTTCCGGCAGCTTGGAAGGCCCGAACAGAATGAGCACGACAATCAAAATCATCATCAATCCGACAAAGCCGACATTTTGGAACATAAGGACCCAACTCCTTTAATAAGTGATGGTGACTGTGCTTTTTGGAAACGAAGCCGCTTTGGATCGGCTAGTTTCATGGAATCATAACAACTTACTTCTTCTTATCCTTGCTTGGGTACACGGCGACGGCTTCAATCTCAATCAACCAATCGGCGTTCACGAGGCTGGCTACTCCCACGGTGGAACGCGCAGGCTTAATGGGATTCTCCTTCATATTGAAAAATTGGGCGTAAGCATCAAACCAACCGGTATAATCAAAGGTTCCGTTCTTGGCTGCATCCGGGGTCAGGTACACTCTCAAATAAACGACATCTTTCATTGTCAGTCCCTGCTCCTTCAGCTGCTTCTCGATTTCTTTCAAGATGCCGATCCCCTGGGTTTTCGTATCGCCATAGCGCTCATAAATCGTCTTGCCATCCTTGTTCAGTAAGGGCGGAACCGTCCCGCTTGTAAAGAGATAGGAAGCTCCCTCGGGTACGATAACCCCGCTGGAAATAGAGGAGGTAGGACTGCCGTAAAATTTCGGGGAGAGTGTGGCTTTGGACGGCTTCTTATGGGCAGAAGCGTTATCCGCATACGCGGTCACGCTCACGGCACTGAACAGCATGGCCAGCGCCAGGATCGTCTTCAATTTATTTTTCATTGGAATTGTCTCCCTTCTATTTATGCTTTCATCACGCGCTGATGGATATCGGTTACGACCTCGCGGGCGGACTCAATGGCGCCTGCCTGCCAGGCCGTAATGTAGCTGATGTGCTCCCCTGCCAGGTAAATGCGGTTATCCGGCTTACAGAGGGTAGGGTAGTAGGTTTTCCTATCATTGGCGGAATAGGATACCCAGCCCCCCTCCTGGTATTTGGTCTTCTTCCAATCGATCGAGAAGGATGCCTCGAACTCCTTCGGATACTGCGGATGGATTTTGGCACCCTGCGTCAACGCCAGTTTCTCGCGCTCGGCATACGACATGCCGCCGAGTTTATCAGCGATGCCTCCGTACGCATAATAGCCAAGCAGGATCCCCTTCCTCCCAAAATAATCTGTCGGCGGATAGTAGATTTGCGTGATGTCCATATTCGTCAAACTGCTGCCGCCGTACAAATACTCGTCCTCTTCCCAGAAGCGCCGCTTGAACTGCAAACCGATTTTACCGGCGGAGGCGTAGCCAACGCTGCTGATCGCTTTGGACATCTCCGGCGAGAAGTCGGCCGGGATCTTCTTCAGCACCGTCAGCGGTATGGTGCAGATACAGTAATCGCCGCGGATTTCCTGCTCTCTGCCGGAATGGCCGTCCGCGTACACAATCCGCACACCAGGGGTAGACTGGCGAATTTCCTTCACCTCGGCCCGGTACTTGATCCGGCTGCCTACCCGTTTCTCAAATGCCTTAACGATGGCGTCCATGCCGCCTACGGGATGAAACATCATCATCTGCTGGTCGTAACCGTATTCGTTGCTGAAATATTTCCCGAAGCCGGAATTGATGATCGCCTTCAAATCGAACGGATCCCGGAGCACACCCGCATCCAGGCGGCTTCCCGGTTCATCCTTATATCCGCCGCGCTCCGATCCCTTATAGAACAGGTCCGGATTCAGATCTCCTTCGGCCTTCAGGTAATCGACCAGCTTCAGCTTCTCTTCCGCCGTCAGCGGCAGATCCAGCGCATTTTGATTCACGGCTTTGGCCAGCATCTCGGCCACGTATCCGCGCACGTCGGCTTTGGCTGCACGCTTGGGGACGCGCTGCCCCGATAAAGCCCCCACGTTCTCGTTATAGTAATAGCCGCTCTCATTCACATTGTTGAATGGCTCGATGGCTACGCCAAACTTCTTGCAATAATCCAGCGTGACGTGAAACTGCGGAATCCGCATCGGACCTGCATTGAAATACAGTCCGTTATCAAAGCGGGACGTCTGGCGGCCGGATCCGATCTCGGCCACGGAGGTTCCTTTGCGGATCGTCCAGTTGCGCCCACCGGCGAAGCTTTTCGCTTCCAATATCGTACAGTCGTAACCTGCAAGACCGAGCTCATACGCCGCCGTCAGACCCGCGATCCCTGCGCCGAGAATAATAATCTTCTTGCCGCCGCGGCCGCTTAAGTTCAAGTCATCCTTCCCGGGAGGCGTATATCCCGCTGCTTTCAACGTTTCCGGTGTAAGGAGCCCCATCGTACCCATCAAGCTGAAGACAGCGACAGAGCCGCCCACCTTGCCAACAGTCGTCAGAAATTGCCTCCGGGTCATCTCTTTTGGTTGTTCTTTTGTAGCCACCCTCGTTCACTCCTTCGCTAGTTTGTGTGATTGGATTCATGAGCCGATCTTAGCAGAGAAAACAAGATTTGACTTAAAACTTGTCAGGAATTCTTACATGATTTTTTTATTTTTGAAAAGTGATTGCTTTTTCACCCTGTTTTTCATAAAATAATGTCATAAATCCTTCCAAACAAAATGAATAAGCCCAAATTATTGCCGTTTTATCTTCTTCGGTTTTAATCCCAAGCCATTTACAGCAGCTCAGGGTTAACAATACTTACATAGGAGGTAAAGATCATGGAGAGTAAGGTGATGAGTATTGGGGTTGTTTGCGAACTGACCGGCTTGACGGAACGGCAAATCCGGTATTACGAGGAACGGAAGCTTATATTTCCGGAGCGTACGAAGGGAGGGAATCGCCGATATTCTTTTGAGGATGTGAAGATCATCCAGGAAATCCATCAAAAAATGCAGGAGGGATTTAATACATTTGAACTTAAAGAATTGAACAAAACGAAAAAACAGCGCTGCACGCCCATCTTCCGATGATGTAGAAAGGAGTGAACGAGACTATGGAGTTCAAGAATACGATGACGATGCTGGAGCACATCGCCGAGCTAAGGAAGCGGATCCTTCAGGTGGCCGCCGTCTTCATTCTGAGCATGGCTGCCGGCTTGATTGCCGCTCCCCATATGTTATCCGTATTGAAACATCACTCGCCAGCCTTTCAGGTAACCTGGAACGTATTCTCGCCATGGGACGGACTGCGCATCTATATGAGCATAAGCATCGTATTATCGCTGCTTCCTACCCTGCCATTTGCCCTTTATCAAATATGGCTGTTCGTCAATCAGGGGCTGAATAACCGCGAGCAGAGAGCAGCTCTCCGGTTTATCCCCTTCTCTGCGTTATGCTTTATCATAGGGGTTTGTTTCGCGTATTTTGTCGTTTTCCCCATGAGTCTTGCCTTTACGACGGGAATCAACAGTCAAATGGAACTCGTGGAAACATATGGTGTCTCCCAGTACTTCGGGTTCATGTTCAATATCATTATCCCGCTGTCCCTTGCCTTTGAGCTGCCTGTCGTCGTCCTGTTTCTAACGCGAATAGGAATATTAAGCCCGGCCATTCTGCACACGATGAGGCGGTATGCCTATGTCGTTCTGGTGATCGTTGCAGCGCTGATCTCGCCGCCTGACCTCGTATCCCACCTGATGGTTGCCATCCCGCTCATTGGTCTGTATGAGATCAGCACATGGCTGGCTAGCTGGATGCATCGCAAACAGAAGCATGTGGAGCATGAAGAAGGCACGGAAATCGATACGGCTCACCAGATGATATGATATCCGGTTTTCATTCATCCCTAGCCAAAACGACGGGAGCAGCATGGAGATCGCAACCACTTGCTTAGCTGTCCTGGGGTCCAGTGATATGTTAACGACAGTCACACAATAAAGAGGCCGTTTACCTGCACAGGTACGGCCTCTTTCTTATTCCTATTCTATTGAACCAGCAGCGATTCCCTGCTTATTACCACTAGCGGATCGTAATGACCTTCTTCTCCGCTTTCATATATTTAACGAACATGCCCGCATATTCGGGATCCCACTGGGTTCCCCTGCCGGCTTCCAGTATGTTCAAGGCATCAACGGATTTCATGCCGCTGCGGTACGGCCTGTCCGACGTCATGGCATCATAGGCATCGGCCACGGCAATAATCCGGCCGAACAGCGGAATTTCCTTCCCCTTCAAACCGTCAGGGTATCCGCACCCGTCATACCGCTCATGATGGGATCGCACCCCCTCTAGATAAGGTGCCATGGCATCGGCAGGCTCGATCTGCAGGAGAATGTTCTCTCCTTGAGCCGGGTGAGTCTTTACTTGATCGAACTCCTCTGCCGTCAGTTTTCCTTCCTTCAGCAAAATGTTGTCCCGAACCCCGATCTTGCCGATATCATGCAGCAATGCCGTCTTGTGCAAAAGATCTATCTGCTCTTCGCTAAGTCCAGCCAGCCGGCCGAGTAACACCGAATATTCCGCCACCCGAAGCGAATGTCCTGCCGTGTAAGGATCTCTGGCATCCAGCGCCGCTGCCAGGGCGGCAAAGTAACTGTCCAGCAGCTTGCGATTCCGCTCCTCGCGCACCTGCAGTCCGCGAACCATCATATTGAAACCCGCGATCAGATTGGAAAACTCATCGGAATAGAGATTGGAGGTCTGAATCAGACGCCCTTCCTTAATCTCATTCATCGCCCGGTACAGCTGCCGGATCGGCCGCTGTAAATCCTGGGTCAAGAGCCAGGCGCCGATATAAGCAAAACCGACACCAAGCAGCAATATAAATCCCGCCCAGCCCCAGTACTGCTGTGCTACGATCTGACTAAGCCCCTCCAGACGAATCTGCACCGCCAGACTGAACAGAAACAGCGGAAAGGTGCCGATCAGCATCGTGCTCAGCAGAAACTTCGTCCGAATCGCCATGAATACATGGCCCTCAAGGGAGAAATCCACGCCATAACGCGACAACGCCTGCCGCCGAATCTCTTTAATCAGCGGACGGATAGCAGCGATCGTCAGGAAGAATTCGATCATGGCATGACAGCTGGCTAGCAGGACCGCCCCAAGACAAGCCAGCCATATATAGAACGGCGGAAAATTCAATTTTCCCTGCTCCATCATCCAAACCGTAAGCAGAATGGCCGGAAGCGACAAACCGAGCAGATGAGGTCCGAATATGCGGTATACCGCTAAACGCGGCATGCGGTGTATACTCAAATATGCTTTTTCCAACGTTTCCAAATCCGTATTCCCTTCATTAAACCCCGCGTGAATCGGTCGTAAATGCCGAAGAAAGACGGTCAGCTCCGACGCAATCATCACCATGAACGAAATGGCCAGTATGACCACAAGACGCACGCCTTCCTCAATAGGAATTTCCAGAGTCGTTACCATTAATACGCCACCCACAACAAGCACAGCTGCAATGGACCCGATCATATAGTTCCGGATTAGCTGTTTAAGAAAAGACTTATACAGTTGCATGGAACGCCTACTTTCATTAACAGATGATAACATCGGCAAGGCATATGAGCTCTGAACGTATTCGACATGATGCTACAATTTTAAGAGCGCAGCAGCAGAATTTGCAAGAAAAAACTGTTAATATGAATATCGTTGGATTTCAGGAAAAAATCAAGCATTTTTGCATGACATTCTAATATTCATTTGAATATCTTTGCTTATTACGAGCACGTGTGCTATAATAAGTAATTGTTATATGAAGTTTAACCCCGTTAGTTCCTCGAAACATGGTTATTTACATCTCTGTTGAAGTGCAAATTCCTATTTTATGACCCTACGAGTAAGAGTTTTATGGAACAGTTTTCTGATTCACACTGGAGCGGTCATCGGAGCCGCAAGGACGAAAGAGAGGCAGGGCTTTTGTCGTTTTAGAAGCAAAGATTCTTGAAGAAACTTCAAATACGGAACCGACTGTACAGCCGTTATTGGCCGTCAGGGGTTAAATTTTATATGTGCTTTTTAGCGCTCAATCAAGGACTCGGCCTTTGGCCGGGTCCTTTTCCATGTTACGCTGCTCTTTCGTTTGTCGAATCCCAAAAGACCAGTGACAGCCGCCTAAACGGCTGCATATGATACCGGAGACGATGAGTATTCGGAAGGAGCGTGTTGTTTTGAAGAAAAAGAAGAAAAACCCATCATCTTCCTCTTCCCAGCCCTACAGGGTAGATCCCCATACAAGGGAGCTTGATCTGCTTGAGCGAAATAAAGGACGCAGCCTCAAAAAAGATAAAGATGCCCACATCCTTTCAGCTGCTACCATTATGGATTTGGATGAGGATCTTATCGGCCTTATGGAATTAAAACAAGAAGAAAACAAACAAAACAAGGAAAACAAAGAAAACACTCCACTATCGATATCTGACGAAGATTCCAGCTTACCTACAGAAGATGCTGTAGCCGCTGACACTCCGTCCGTGCCTACCGATCCCCCATCCCTTCCCGAGATAGAGATTGAGCATGTGCAGCTGATTATGGAAAAGGAAATGCCTGAAATTAAGGGTGCATTCATATATACAGAGGACATAGGGGAATATGCGGTAACCGAAAGCCGGATCGCTTCGAGAGCGGTCACAGCATCCAAGCTGTCACGTGGTGCCGTCGGGCCTGAAGCCATACAGGATTACAGCATCACCAGTCTGCACCTTGCCGACGAAGCTGTAACCTCCGGAAAAATCGCGCCATTATCGGTCACAGGAGAACATCTGATGGATGGCATCTTGTCTACGCGCAAGTTTCGAGACGGCTCCGTCAATGCCAGCAAGATCAAGGATAGCAGCGTAACCTCGCAGAAGCTGGCAGACCACGCCGTGGTCAGCGACAAAATCGCGGATGGGGCTATTACTGCACGTCATCTTCAACAGCTACTCGTGACGAGCGACCTGCTCGAAGACCAGGCGGTTCAAGGAGACAAAATCGCATCCAGCGCCGTAGAAACACGCCATCTCGCTAATGAGAGCGTCCATAGCTCCAAGCTTGCCGAGGATGCAGTCACTTCGACCAAAATCCGTGAAGGTGCCGTAACAGGAAAAAAAATTGCCGATGATACCATCTCGGGTTCTCACATAAAACCGCAAAGCATCGAGAGCAAACATTTGGCCAGCGAGGCCGTAACTGCGGAGCATATTGCTGCCGGCAGCATCGGGTCAGGCCTCATTGCTGACGGTGCCGTCAACGCCGGGCATATTCAGGAAGGCTCGCTCAGCGCCCGCCATTTAGCGGACGGAGCCATAGGATCAGGGCAAATCCAGTTCGGCTCCATCGGTTCCGATCAGATCGGCATCAACGCTGTTGCCCCCCGCCATCTGGCTGATTCCAGTGTCACAAGCTCCAAGCTCGCCGATCAATCCGTCCATACGGTGAAGCTGGTTGAACAGGCGGTTACGGCTTCGAAAATCGCGGACCAGAGCATACTCCCTACCAAAATTGCCAATGAAGCCGTTCAAACGCGCCATCTGGCAAAGAGCGCGGTCGAATCGGACCAGATTGCATCGGATGCCATTCATACCCGGCATCTCGCTGCGGATGCAGTAAATGCCGAGCATATTGCCGAGGGCAGCATCTTACCTCAGCATTTCGCGCCTCAGAGCGTCATAGGGCGTGCCATTCAGCCCAAAACGATAGCGGAACAGCATCTGGCTGACGGATCGATCGGAAAACAGCATCTTCAGCCCGCTTCCGTCGGCGAAGAGACGCTGGCACCCGAGAGCGTGACGAGCCAAAAGCTTGCGCTTGGATCGGTTGGCGGAGCCATAATTGCTAAGCATGGCGTAACCTCCGGCAATATTGCCAATGAAGCCATTCAGCAGCAGCACTTGTCAGCAGGCAGTGTAGGCGCCGAAGCCCTGCAAAACGGTGCGGTTCGCGAGCCTCATCTGACCGATGGCTCTGTTGCCAGCCGCCATCTGCAGAAGGGAAGCGTACGGACACAAACACTCGCACAGGGTGCGGTAACGACAGATAAAATTGCTGCAGGCAGCATCGTGGAGTCCTCGATCGGCGATGGGGTAATTGCGCCTCGACATTTGGGGGACCATGCGGTAACCTCGCCGAAGCTGTCTCCGGAAAGCGTGTCCACGGATAAACTGACAGACCTTGCCGTAACTTCAAATAAACTGGCTGAGAGCAGTGTCTCTGCTGGAAAAATAGCTCCAAAAGCTGTTCAATCCACTCATCTCTCGCCGAATTCGGTGACTTCAGAAGCCATTCAGAACAAGGCCGTTACTTCGGAAAAAATTGCTCCGCAGGCTGTAGAGGGCGCACATCTGGGACTGGAATCCATCCTGGGCAAACATATCGTGCAGGAAGCCATTCATGGCTATCACTTGAAGAAAAAATCCATCACGTTAAGCCATTTGGCCGATGAAAGCCGCTCAGCGGAAGCGTTGTTCGCGGACGGCAGCATCCCGGGCGTAAAAATCGGGCCACAATCCATTACGGAAGCCCACCTCTCGCCTTCGTCAGTCTCGGGAGCCGCGCTGCAAGCGAACGCCGTGAGTGGTGATAAGATCAAGCCTCTCTCCATTTCAGCGGTGCACCTGCAAGAAGCGAGCGTCCAGTCTGACCACCTGGGCGTGGATATTGTCAAATCACAGCATATGGATGAAGGATCGGTTACCGGCCGCCATCTTGCTTCCGGCTCCGTCAATGCCCGGCACATTCAGGCAGAGAGCATCGAGTCCGCACATATCACGAACGGCGCCATCCTTCCTGAACATGTCGCCGGAGAATCGATCCAGAGCGGACATCTCGCCGAAGGCGCTGTGAGCTCCAAGCATATTGAATTGTTCTCAATTCAGAGCCATCACCTGGCGCCGTACTCCATCAACGCAGCACATCTCGGAAATCAGTCTGTCGGTCATGTCCACCTGCAACCGGACAGCGTTGGCGTCGATCAATTGCAGCCGGGGGCCGTAAAATCGAGGCAGCTGGCGGAGGGGGCCGTTCTTCCCCATCACCTGCAAATCTCCAGCATCGGTTCGCAGCATATCGAAGCGGGCGCGATCACAACGGAACTTGTGCAGGACGGTGGAATTACGGGAAGCAAGATTGCGAAGGAAACGATATCCGGTACTCACGTTGCGAACGGCTCTCTCACGGGTAC